>NZ_CP151474.1:0-3902894 GCF_048756585.1 Curtobacterium sp. L3-7
TCCGGCGGCGTCCTACTCTCCCACAAGGTCCCCCTTGCAGTACCATCGGCGCTGAGAGGCTTAGCTTCCGGGTTCGGAATGTGACCGGGCGTTTCCCTCTCGCTATGACCACCGGAACACTGTCGACCATGATCTGGTCTCAACATGTTCCTTCAAGCCGTTGCTGAAGTATTCAGTTGATTCCCGATCGTCTGTCGGGAACCACAAAGTGGACGCGAGCCCGTGACCCGAAGGCCACGGAAATAATTGTGTTGTCAAGTCTTCGGCTTATTAGTACCGGTCAGCTCCACGGGTCGTTAGTCCCCGCTTCCACATCCGGCCTATCAACCCAGTAGTCTGCTGGGAGCCTCTCACACTCAAGGTGCATGGAAATCTCATCTCGAAGACGGCTTCCCGCTTAGATGCTTTCAGCGGTTATCCGGTCCGAACGTAGCTAATCAGCGGTGCCCTTGGCAGAACAACTGACACACCAGAGGTTCGTCCATCCCGGTCCTCTCGTACTAGGGATAGATCTTCTCAAATTTCCAACGCGCGCAGCGGATAGGGACCGAACTGTCTCACGACGTTCTAAACCCAGCTCGCGTACCGCTTTAATGGGCGAACAGCCCAACCCTTGGGACCTACTCCAGCCCCAGGATGCGACGAGCCGACATCGAGGTGCCAAACCATGCCGTCGATATGGACTCTTGGGCAAGATCAGCCTGTTATCCCCGAGGTACCTTTTATCCGTTGAGCGACAGCGCTTCCACAAGCCACTGCCGGATCACTAGTCCCGACTTTCGTCCCTGCTCGACCTGTCAGTCTCACAGTCAAGCTCCCTTGTGCACTTACACTCGCCACCTGATTGCCAACCAGGTTGAGGGAACCTTTGGGCGCCTCCGTTACTCTTTGGGAGGCAACCGCCCCAGTTAAACTACCCATCAGGCACTGTCCATGAACCCGATCAGGGTCCTACGTTAGACATCCAAAGTGACCAGAGTGGTATTTCAACAATGACTCCACGAACACTAGCGTGCCCGCTTCACAGTCTCCCACCTATCCTACACAAGCCACTCCGAACACCAATACCAAACTGTAGTAAAGGTCACGGGGTCTTTCCGTCCTGCTGCGCGTAACGAGCATCTTTACTCGTAGTGCAATTTCGCCGAGTTCGCGGTTGAGACAGCTGGGAAGTCGTTACGCCATTCGTGCAGGTCGGAACTTACCCGACAAGGAATTTCGCTACCTTAGGATGGTTATAGTTACCACCGCCGTTTACTGGGGCTTAAATTCAGAGCTTCGGCCGAAACCTAACCCCTCCTCTTAACCTTCCAGCACCGGGCAGGCGTCAGTCCGTATACATCGTCTTGCGACTTCGCACGGACCTGTGTTTTTAGTAAACAGTCGCTTCCCACTGGTCTCTGCGGCCTTCAACGCTCACGGAGTGAATCCGGTCACGTGTCCGGCCCCCCTTCTCCCGAAGTTACGGGGGCATTTTGCCGAGTTCCTTAACCACGATTCTCTCGATCTCCTTGGTATTCTCTACCTGACCACCTGAGTCGGTTTCGGGTACGGGCGGCTGCAACCTCGCGTCGATGCTTTTCTCGGCAGCATAGGATCACTGATTTCCCCTAACGGGTACGCGTCGGATCTCAGGCGTACAGACGACGGATTTGCCTATCGTCAGCCCTACATCCTTACACCAGGTTCACCTTACGGATACCATCGCCTGGCTCAGCTACCTTCCTGCGTCACACCTGTTCATACGCTAACCGCACCAGCATGGGGTCGAGCGTTAGACCGCACCGCTTCACCCCGAAGGGATCCGCTGGATACGGGTTAGGACTCTTAGCACCACTGGATTAGCTTGGGCGGTTGTTCGCCGGTACGGGAATATCAACCCGTTGTCCATCGACTACGCCTGTCGGCCTCGCCTTAGGTCCCGACTTACCCAGGGCGGATTAACCTGGCCCTGGAACCCTTGGTCTTTCGGAGGACGGGTTTCTCACCCGTCTTTCGCTACTCATGCCTGCATTCTCACTCGTGTGGCGTCCACGGCTGGATTACTCCGCCGCTTCACTCGCCACACGACGCTCTCCTACCACTCCGCACGACTGAACCACGAAGGCTTGTCTAACATGCGAAATCTACAACTTCGGCGGTGTGCTTGAGCCCCGTTACATTGTCGGCGCGGAATCACTTGACCAGTGAGCTATTACGCACTCTTTCAAGGGTGGCTGCTTCTAAGCCAACCTCCTGGTTGTCTATGCAACTCCACATCCTTTCCCACTTAGCACACGCTTAGGGGCCTTAGTTGGTAGTCTGGGTTGTTTCCCTCTCGACGATGAAGCTTATCCCCCACCGTCTCACTGCTGCGCTCTCACTCACCGGCATTCGGAGTTTGGCTGACGTCAGTAACCTGTTGAGGCCCATCGGCCATCCAGTAGCTCTACCTCCGGCGAGAAACACGCAACGCTGCACCTAAATGCATTTCGGAGAGAACCAGCTATCACGAAGTTTGATTGGCCTTTCACCCCTATCCACAGCTCATCCCCTCCATTTTCAACTGAAGTGGGTTCGGTCCTCCACGACGTCTTACCGTCGCTTCAACCTGGCCATGGATAGATCACTTCGCTTCGGGTCTAGGACATGCGACTAAAATCGCCCTATTCAGACTCGCTTTCGCTACGGCTGCCCCACACGGGTTAACCTCGCCACATATCACTAACTCGCAGGCTCATTCTTCAAAAGGCACGCCGTCACCCCTACAAGGAGGCTCCGACGGTTTGTAAGCAAACGGTTTCAGGTACTATTTCACTCCCCTCCCGGGGTACTTTTCACCTTTCCCTCACGGTACTTGTCCGCTATCGGTCATCTGGGAGTATTTAGGCTTATCAGGTGGTCCTGACAGATTCACACGGGATTTCTCGGGCCCCGTGCTACTTGGGATACACATCCGGCCATAACACCATTTCGTCTACGGGGCTGGCACCCACTACGGCCCGGCTTTCAAACCGGTTCGACTATGATGCGCTGTAACCGCCCCAGTCCGGCAGAACTGAGCGACGTGTCCCACAACCCCGACCATGCAACGCCCGCCGGCTATCACACATGATCGGTTTAGCCTCATCCGCTTTCGCTCGCCACTACTCACGGAATCACATGTTGTTTTCTCTTCCTGTGGGTACTGAGATGTTTCACTTCCCCACGTTCCCTCTACCCGCCCTATATATTCAGGCGGGAGTCACCAGGTCGACAAGTCGCCTGGCGGGGTTTCCCCATTCGGAAATCCTCGGCTCACAGCTCGATTATCAGCTCCCCGAGGCTTATCGCAGATTTCTACGTCCTTCTTCGGCTCCAGATGCCAAGGCATCCACCGTTTGCTCTTAGAAACTTGACCACAAAGATTAAAATTGCGATCGACTCGACAACACGACCACCCCGAAGAACAGTCATCGTTGCGAGCGATCTAAGATGCTCGCGTCCACTGTGTAGTTCTCAACATACGATCGGCACCACACTCCCCCAGCCATAACAGCTAGCTTCATGTGGCCCATCGAAGAACCATGCGGATCACTCCGCCGGCCCAACCCCCGCCACCACTCACGTGGACGGCAGGAAGCCTGGTCCCTCAGGACCCAACAACGTGCACCAGCCAGCCCGCTCACCCCCGACCCCTTCCAACCAGACCCGAAGACCTGGCGTACTAAGACCGGAAGCCGCGCTCCCGACTGCACTGTCAATGTTCCACCCATGAGCTACCGGCGAGAACGTTCGTCTCGATCCGGCGCCTGGACATCGCAAGCGATGCCAGATGCTCCTTAGAAAGGAGGTGATCCAGCCGCACCTTCCGGTACGGCTACCTTGTTACGACTTAGTCCTAATCACCGATCCCACCTTCGACGGCTCCTTCCACAAGGGTTAGGCCACCGGCTTCGGGTGTTACCGACTTTCATGACTTGACGGGCGGTGTGTACAAGGCCCGGGAACGTATTCACCGCAGCGTTGCTGATCTGCGATTACTAGCGACTCCGACTTCATGAGGTCGAGTTGCAGACCTCAATCCGAACTGAGACCGGCTTTTTGGGATTCGCTCCACCTTACGGTATCGCAGCCCTTTGTACCGGCCATTGTAGCATGCGTGAAGCCCAAGACATAAGGGGCATGATGATTTGACGTCATCCCCACCTTCCTCCGAGTTGACCCCGGCAGTCTCCTATGAGTCCCCGGCATAACCCGCTGGCAACATAGAACGAGGGTTGCGCTCGTTGCGGGACTTAACCCAACATCTCACGACACGAGCTGACGACAACCATGCACCACCTGTACACCGACCACAAGGGGGCGACCATCTCTGGCCGTTTCCGGTGTATGTCAAGCCTTGGTAAGGTTCTTCGCGTTGCATCGAATTAATCCGCATGCTCCGCCGCTTGTGCGGGCCCCCGTCAATTCCTTTGAGTTTTAGCCTTGCGGCCGTACTCCCCAGGCGGGGCGCTTAATGCGTTAGCTACGACACAGAAACCGTGGAAAGGTCCCTACATCTAGCGCCCAACGTTTACGGCATGGACTACCAGGGTATCTAATCCTGTTCGCTCCCCATGCTTTCGCTCCTCAGCGTCAGTTACGGCCCAGAGATCTGCCTTCGCCATCGGTGTTCCTCCTGATATCTGCGCATTCCACCGCTACACCAGGAATTCCAATCTCCCCTACCGCACTCTAGTCTGCCCGTACCCACTGCAAGCCCGAGGTTGAGCCTCGGGATTTCACAGCAGACGCGACAAACCGCCTACGAGCTCTTTACGCCCAATAATTCCGGACAACGCTTGCACCCTACGTATTACCGCGGCTGCTGGCACGTAGTTAGCCGGTGCTTTTTCTGCAGGTACCGTCACTCTCGCTTCTTCCCTACTAAAAGAGGTTTACAACCCGAAGGCCGTCATCCCTCACGCGGCGTTGCTGCATCAGGCTTTCGCCCATTGTGCAATATTCCCCACTGCTGCCTCCCGTAGGAGTCTGGGCCGTGTCTCAGTCCCAGTGTGGCCGGTCACCCTCTCAGGCCGGCTACCCGTCGTCGCCTTGGTGAGCCATTACCTCACCAACAAGCTGATAGGCCGCGAGTCCATCCCCAACCAAAAAATCTTTCCACCACCAGACCATGCGGCCAGTGATCATATCCAGTATTAGACGTCGTTTCCAACGCTTATCCCAGAGTCAGGGGCAGGTTACTCACGTGTTACTCACCCGTTCGCCACTAATCCACCCAGCAAGCTGGGCATCATCGTTCGACTTGCATGTGTTAAGCACGCCGCCAGCGTTCGTCCTGAGCCAGGATCAAACTCTCCGTAAAAAAATTACAGACCCAACACCCGAAAGCGTCAGGCCGAGTTGATCTTGACTGTTGACTGTCTACTGACAATCTTCAATCCAAAAGGAATTGTCTCCGACTCGACCAGCAAAACCGGCCGAGCACGGGGTCAATAAATTGGCATTGACAATGTGCACGCTGTTGAGTTCTCAAGGACCAGACGCACTCCCCGCTCGACCCCGAAAGAGGTTCCGCCAGAGAGGCATTCGTTCTTGGTTTGACCACCGGTGTCGTCGGACTCGAAGTCCAGTGGGCTCATCCCCGAGGGGAGAGAACCGGTGGAGTAGTCATCCTAGGCGTCGAAGCTGTCCAGCGCAAGGCCGGATCTGAACTCCAGTGGAGGATGGTCCCGCTTGAGGGCCGACGTGCTCTGGGCTTCCGCTCCAGCCGCTCCGCCGCACCTTTGGGGTGACGAGTAAGAACTATACGCAGCGCTGGACGGGTGCGCCAAGACGGTCCACATCCCGGGCGTGTCGCATCGTGCAACACGGTACCCGTGACGCACGGAAGCCCGGTCCCACACTCGTGGAACCGGGCTTCGCGCGTCCGGGTGGATCAGCCGACGAGGGTCACGCCGGCGAGGGTCTTCTTGCCTCGACGGAGCACGAGCACTCCCCCGGGCAGGGCGAGGTCGGACAGCGGGGCCGTCGGGTCCTCGGCTCGGGCGTTGTTCACGTAGACGCCGCCTTGGTCGATGGCACGTCGGGCTTCCCCGAGGGACTTCACCAGCTCGGTCTCGACGAGCGCCTTCGCCAGGTCGGCATCCGGAGCGAGCGAGATCGACCCGGGGAGCTCCGCGATCGCGGACCGGAGCGTGGGTTCGTCGAGCGCCTCCAGGTCACCGTTGCCGAACAACGCCGCCGAGGCATCGATCGCCGCCTGGGTCGCCGGGACACCGTGCACGATGGACGTCACCTCGAACGCGAGGGTCCGCTGGGCCTCGCGCCGGAACGGTTCATCCGCCACCGCCTGCTCGAGCCGTTCGATCTCGGCCCTCGACAGGAAGGTGAACTTCTGCAAGCGGTCGACGACGTCGGCATCGGTGGTGTTGAGCCAGAACTGGTACAGCGCGTACGGCGACGTCATGTCGGCGTCGAGCCAGATGGCGTTGCCCTCGCTCTTGCCGAACTTCGTGCCGTCGGAGTTCGTGATGAGGGGCGTCCCCATCGCGTGCACCGTGGCACCTTCGGCTCGACGGATGAGCTCCGTCCCCGAGGTCAGGTTGCCCCACTGGTCGGAGCCACCCGTCTGCAGCGTGCACCCGTACTGCCGGAACAGCTCGCGGTAGTCCATCCCCTGCAGGATCTGGTAGCTGAACTCCGTGTAGCTGATCCCGGCGTCCGAGTTCAGCCGGGCGGCGACCGCGTCCTTCTTGAGCATCGAGTTGACGCGGAAGTACTTGCCGACGTCGCGGAGGAAGTCGATCGCGGACATCGGCGACGTCCAGTCGAGGTTGTTCACGAGCCGCACGCCGTTGTCGCCGTCCGGGCTGAGGAACCGCGACACCTGCTCCTGCAAGCGGGCCACCCACTCGGACACGGTCTCCCGGGTGTTCAGGGTGCGCTCTGCCGTCGGACGCGGGTCGCCGATCAGGCCGGTCGAACCGCCGACGAGTGCGAGGGGCTTGTGCCCCGCGAGCTGCAGCCGCCGCATCGTCAGGAGCTGGAGCAGGTTGCCGCAGTGCAGTGACGGAGCCGTCGGGTCGAAGCCGCAGTAATAGGTGATCGGCTCGCCGTCGAGGGCCTCTTTGAGTGCGGTCTCGTCGGTCGAGACGTGCACCAGACCACGCCAGCGCAGCTCGTCCCACACCGAGGCGAAGGTGGGGTCGTTCTGCTGGCGTGTCAGGACATCGGGAGCGGTATCACTGGACACCCAGCCATCGTAGCGGCGGCCGGTGACGCACACGGCACACTGGAGGCCCGGTGCTGGTCCGTCAGTCGAGGGCGCGCTGGTGCCGTCGGTACGTCGAGACCGTGGGCTCACCGGGCAGCCAGAAACGCCAGGGGAAGCCGGCACCGCCGGCGATGCCGGCGACCCCGGTGCGGGGCCCGCGACCGATCAGCGGGTCGGCAGCCAGCCCGGCGAGGACCGCAGCCGGTCCGTCGGAGGCGAGCCGAGCCTCCAGGCCGGGTGCCAGGGCGAGCACGTACGGGCCGCGACCGTCCGTGACGGAGGAGCCGTCGTCCGTGCCGAGGACCGCACCGAGCGCGCTGCCGAGGTTGCCGGGTCCACGCGCCAGCTGCACGTCCGACACCGACGGGCCCCGCCGCTCGCGGGCGACGTCGATGCCTTCGACGACCTCGGCACCACGGAGGAGCGATCCGGACGACGTCCCGGCCGGTCCGCTGACGACGTTGACGCACGTGTGGATGCCGTACGAGCGGTACGCGTAGAGGGTGCCGGGCGGGCCGAACAGTTGCCTGTTCCGCTCGGTCATCCCACGGTGCCCGTGTGAACCGGGGTCGGTCGGGCCGAAGTACGCCTCGACCTCGGTGATGCGGATCGTCACGCCTCGACCCGTGAGCGTCGCACCGAGCAGGGCCGGCGCGGAGACCGGTGCCGGCTCCGCCAGGAGCGCGAGGAGGCCCGCCGTCATCGGGTGAAGGGCGCCCCGCTCGCCAGGTCGTGGACACGCTGCGTCAGACCCGTGAGCTGCTCGGCGACGCGATCCGGGGCCGTCCCGCCGACGCCCGAGCGGGACGACGTGCTGCCCTCGATGGTGAGGACCGCGCGGACGCCGGGGGTGAGGTGCTCGGAGACGGCGAGGTACTCGTCGTCGGACGGGTCGTCGAGCTCGATGCCGCGCTCCTCGCAGTACCGGACCAGGGAGCCCGAGATCTCGTGCGCGTCGCGGAACGGGACGCCCTGGCGGACGAGCCACTCGGCGACGTCGGTCGCGAGCGAGAAGCCCTGCGGTGCCAGCTCGGCCATGCGCTCGGTGTCGAAGGTCAGCGTCGCGATCATGCCGGTGAAGGCCGGCAGCAGGACCTCGAGCGTGGCGACCGAGTCGAAGACGGGTTCCTTGTCCTCTTGCAGGTCGCGGTTGTACGCGAGCGGGAGGCCCTTCAGCGTGGTCAGGAGGCCGGTCAGGTTGCCGACGAGTCGACCGGACTTACCGCGTGCCAGCTCGGCGATGTCCGGGTTCTTCTTCTGCGGCATGATGCTCGACCCGGTGGAGAACGCGTCGTGCAACCGCACGAAGCCGAACTCCTTCGTGTTCCAGAGGATGACCTCTTCGGCGAGCCGCGACACGTCGATGCCGATCTGCGCCAGGACGAACGCGAACTCCGCGACGGTGTCTCGGGCAGCGGTGGCGTCGATCGAGTTCTCCGCCGGGCGGTCGAACCCGAGCTCGCGGGCGATCGCCGCGGGGTCGAGTCCGAGGGAGCTGCCGGCGAGGGCGCCGGCGCCGTACGGGCTGACGCTCGCGCGGGTGGACCAGTCGCGGAGTCGCTCGAGGTCGCGCACCAGCGGCCAGGCGTGTGCGAGGAGGTGGTGCGCGAGGAGCACGGGCTGGGCGTGCTGCAGGTGCGTGCGGCCGGGCATGATCGCCGCCGGGTGTTCGCTCGCCTGCTGGCTGATCGCGTCGACCAGGTCGATCACCAGGCGGCCGATGCGGCGCCCGTGGTCGAGCATGTGCATCCGGCCGAGGGTGGCGATCTGGTCGTTCCGGCTGCGGCCGGCGCGGAGCTTGCCCCCGAGCTCGGGGCCGAGGTCGGCGATGAGCAGGCGTTCCAGAGCGCCGTGGACGTCCTCGTCGCTGTCGGCGGGCTGCAGCTCGCCCGTGGCGTGGGCCTGCTCCAGGCGGTCGAGGCCGGCGGTCATCTGCTCGAGCTCGTCGGCGGTCAGGTACCCGGCCGTGTGCAGGGCGCGGGCGTGGGCCCGGGAACCGGCGATGTCGTACGGCGCGAGCTGCCAGTCGAAGTGGGTGGACTTCGACAGGGCGGCGAGTTCGGCGCTCGGGCCGTCCGCGAAGCGGGCGCCCCACAGTGCGCCGGTGTTCGTGGCGTCGGTCTTGGCGTTCGTCTGGTCCGTCATGTCGTCCTGCGTTCGTCCTTCGGTGGTTCAGTTGGCGCGGTCGCGGCGGGCCGCGATGCGGCTCGGGAGCGACCAGATGTCGATGAAGCCCTTCGCCTGCTCCTGGTCGAAGGTGTCGCCCGTGGCGTTCGTCGCGAGCTCGAAGTCGTAGAGACTCTGCTCGGAGCGGCGCCCCGTGACCGTCGCACGGCCACCGTGGAGCTGCAGTCGGACGTCCCCGGACACGTGCTGCTGGGAGTGGTCGATGAACGCGTCGAGACCACGTTTGAGGCCTCCGAACCAGAGCCCGTCGTAGACCAGCTCTGCCCAGTCGGCCTCGACCCTGCGCTTGTAGCGGGCGACGTCACGCTCGAGGGTGAGGCTCTCGAGTTCCTCGTGCGCGGCGATGAGTGCGATCGCCGCAGGGGCCTCGTACACCTCGCGCGACTTGATGCCCACGAGGCGGTCCTCGAGGACGTCGATGCGACCGACGCCGTGCCGGCCGGCCAGGGCGTTCAGCTCCTGGACGACGCGCAGCACGCTGAAGCGCTGACCGTCGATGGCGACCGGGACGCCCTGCTCGAACGTGATCGTGACCTCGTCCGGGTCACGTGGGAGCGTCGGGTCCTGCGTGGACGCGTAGAGGTCCTCGGTCGGGGCGGTCCACGGGTCCTCGAGGGAAGCGGCCTCCACCGCGCGTCCCCACACGTTCTGGTCGACCGAGTCGCTCCGGTGCCGGATCGGGAGACCGTGCGCGTCGGCGTAGGCGATCACCTTGTCCCTGGTCAGCGCGAGGTCACGGACCGGGGCAATCGACGTCAGCTCGGGGGCGATCGCGGCCACCGCCGCCTCGAAGCGGACCTGGTCGTTGCCCTTCCCGGAGCACCCGTGCGCGACGGTGTCCGCGCCGAGCTGCTTCGCCGTGGCCGCGAGGTGCTTCGCGATGAGCGGGCGGCTCAGGGCGGAGACCAGTGGGTACCGCTTCTGGTAGAGCGCGTTCGCCTTGATCGCGGGCACGACGTACTCGTCGGCGAACTCGTCCTTCGCGTCGATGACCACGGCTTCCACCGCGCCGCAGTCCAGGGCGCGCTGGCGGACGGTCTGCAGGTCGTCGCCGCCCTGACCGACGTCGACCGTCAGGGCCACGACGTCCTTGCCGGTGGCCTCGCGCAGCCAGCCGATGCCGACGGACGTGTCGAGTCCGCCGGAGTAGGCCAGGACGACGCGGTCTGCCACGGGTGCTCCTAGGCGCCCGTGTTCGCGGCGGTCGCCGTGTTGGCGGCGAGGAGCCAGGCGAGGAGTGCCTTCTGGGCGTGCAGGCGGTTCTCCGCCTCGTCCCAGATGATGCTGCGCGGACCGTCGATCACGTCGGCGGTGACCTCGTACCCACGGTCGGCGGGCAGGCAGTGCATGAACACGGCGTCGTCCGCGGCGTGCGCCATCATCGCGTCGTCGACGCGGTAGCCGTTGAAGGTGTCGAGACGCTGCTGCTTCTCGTCCTCCTTGCCCATCGACACCCAGGTGTCCGTCACGACGACGTCCGCACCGGCCACGGCGGCGACCGGGTCCGTCACCACGAGCACCGATCCACCGGTCTCGGCAGCCCGGCGTTCGGCGTCCGACACGACGTCGACGGCCGGCGAGAACGCAGCCGGGGACCCGACACGGACGTGCATGCCCGCGGTGGCTCCGGCGAGCAGGTACGACTGCGCCATGTTGCTCGCGCCGTCACCGACGAAGGCGACCGTCTGTCCGGCGAGTGCACCGCGGTGCTCACGGATCGTCAGGAGGTCGGCGAGCAGCTGGCACGGGTGGAAGTCGTCGGACAGGGCGTTGACGACGGGGACCGTGGTGCCTTCGGCCATCTCCTCGAGTCCGGCCTGCCCGTACGTGCGCCAGACGATGGCCGACACCATGCGCTCGAGCACACGGGCCGTGTCGGACGGGGTCTCCTTGCCGCCGAGCTGGCTGTTCGCCGTCGAGATGATGAGCGGGCTGCCGCCCAGGTCGCTGATCCCGACGTGGAAGGACACCCGGGTTCGCGTCGACGACTTGTCGAAGATCACGGCGACGCTCTGCGGGCCCGCGAGCGGCTTCGCGCCCCAGCGGTCGCGCTTCATCCCGACCGCGAGGTCGAGGATGGCGGACTGCTCGGCCTGCGAGAGGTCGTCGTCGCGGAGGAAGTGGCGGGTCATGCGGAGGTCTCCTGGTCGGCGCCCTCGACGGCCGCCATGCTCTGGGCGAGGATCGACAGGAACTCGTCGATCTCGGCGTCGGACACGATGAGCGGCGGCGCGATGCGCAGGCTCGCCTCGTTGGGGGCGTTCACGATGAGACCCCGCTCGAGGGCGGCAGCCGAGATGGCCGCCGCGACGGGGCGGTGCAGCCCGACCCCGATGAGCAGGCCGCGCCCGCGGATCTCCTCGACCAGCGGCGAGACGATCGCGGCGATGCCCGCACGGATCCGCTCCCCCTTGACCAGGGCTGCGTCGACGAGGCCGGCGTCCTCGATCTCGCCGAGGACCGCGTTCGCGACACGGGTGCCGAGGGGGTTGCCGCCGAACGTCGAGCCGTGCTGCCCGGCGGAGAAGAGCTCAGAGGCGCGACCGAAGGTCACGAGCGCCCCGATCGGGAACCCGCCAGCGATGCCCTTCGCGATCGTGATGGCATCGGGGACGACCCCGAGGTGCTGGAACGCGAACCACGACCCCGTCCGGCCGACACCGGTCTGGATCTCGTCGAGGATGAGCAGCGCGCCGTGCTCCTCGGTCAAGCGACGAGCGGCGGCGAGGAACCCGTCGGGCAGGTCGACGACGCCGGCCTCGCCCTTGATCGGCTCGAGGATGAGCGCCGCGACGGTGTCGTCGATCGCGTGCTCGAGCGCCTCGATCGTGGTGTCGACGTGGTCGACCCCCGGGACCATCGGCAAGAAGTCCTCTTGCAGTGCGGGCTTGCCGGTGAGCGCGAGCGCGCCCATCGTGCGGCCGTGGAAGCCCTGCTTGAGCGCGAGGATCCGGGTCTTCCGACCATCAGCACCCTTGTTCAGCCGGGCGAGCTTGAACGCGGCCTCGTTCGCCTCGGCACCGGAGTTGCCGAAGTACACGCGGCCCGCGTCGCCGGCGCCGGTGATGCGCTTCAGCCGCTCGGCGAGTTCGAGCTGCGGGGGCGTCGCGAAGTAGTTCGACACGTGCACGAGCTTGGCGGCCTGGTCGGCGATCGCCTCGACGAGGACGGGGTGCGCGTGCCCGAGGGAGTTCACCGCGATGCCGGCGAGGAAGTCGAGGTACTCCTTGCCGTCGACGTCCCACACGCGGCAGCCCTGCCCGCGCTCGAGCATGACCTTCGGCGGGGTCAGGGATCGCATCAGCGACGCCCCGAACCGGTCGTTCCAGGTCTCGGTCTGCGTCTCGGTGTTCACCGTGCGGGTCCCTTCGTGTTCGTGCCGTGCGTGGTGTCGTGCGTGACCGCCGGGCCGCGTCGGCCGATCTCGGCGTGGGTGTTCTGGTTCTCGGTGCGCCGGCTCGGGTCCGGGATCACCTCGGTGCCCGCGCCACGGAGCGTGAAGACCTCGAGGAGGATCGAGTGCGGGATCCGGCCGTCGATGATCGTCGCGCCGCCGACCCCGCCGACCACGGCGTCCAGGCACGCGGTCATCTTCGGGATCATGCCCGACTCGAGCGTCGGGAGCAGTTCGCGGAGTTCCTCGACCGCGATGAGGTCGATGATCGAGTCCCGGTCCGGCCAGTTGCGGTACAGACCAGGGACGTCGGTCAGCATCATGAGCTTCGACGCCCCGAGTGCGATCGCGAGCGCCGCGGCGGCCGCGTCGGCGTTCACGTTGAGCGCCTGGTCGGGGTGGGCGTCGTCGATCGCGATGCTCGACACGACGGGGATCTGGTTCGCACGGATCGCGGCGAGCACCCCGGACGGATCGACGTGCGTGATGTCGCCGACGTGGCCGAGGTCGAAGTGCTCGCCGTCCACGACGACGCCCTTCTTCTCGCCCGTGAACAGCGAGCCGCCGTCGCCGAACACGCCGACGCCGATGCCGTCGCCGTGTTCGTTCATCAGGTCGACGATCTCGCGGTTGACCTCGCCGGCGAGGACGTCACGGACGACGGTGATCGCCTCGGTCGTCGTCACGCGGTAGCCGCCTCGGAACTCGGACTGGATGCCCTGTTCCTTCAGCGCTGCGGAGATCTGCGGGCCGCCGCCGTGCACGACGACGGGGTGCAGCCCGGCGTACCGGAGGTAGACCATGTCCTCGGCGAACGCGCGCTTCAGGTCGGCGTTCACCATCGCGTTGCCGCCGAACTTGACGACGACGATCTTGCCCGAGAACCGCTTGAGCCACGGCAGGGACTCGATGAGGGTCGCGGCCTTGACGGTCGCGAGCTCGTGCTCTTCTTCCTTCGAGAGGTTGCTGTCGTCGGCCATCAGCTGGAGTACGCGCTGTTCTCGTGGACGTAGTCGTGCGTCAGGTCGTTCGTCAGGATGGTCGCCGCGAACGGCCCCACCCCGAGGTCGATGAGCACGTCGGTGTCACGCGGGGTGAGGTCGACCTCGTCGCTCGGGCGGTCGGGAGCGCCGGCGTGGCAGACCCGGACGCCGTTCATCGAGACGTCGACCGCGTACGGGTCGAACTCGGCGTCGGTCGTGCCGATCGCCGCGAGTACCCGGCCCCAGTTGGGGTCGTTGCCGAACATCGCGGCCTTGAAGAGGTTGTTCCGGGCGACGCTCCGGCCGACCGTGACGGCGTCGTCCTCGCTGGCGGCACCGACCACGTGGATCGCGATGTCGTGACTCGCGCCCTCGGCGTCCTGCTGGAGCTGCCGAGCGAGGTCCGCGCAGACCGCGGTCAGTGCCTCTTGGAAGTCGCCGACCTCCGGCGTCACGCCCGAGGCCCCTGACGACATGAGCACGACGGTGTCGTTGGTCGACATGCAGCCGTCGGAGTCGACGCGGTCGAACGTCACGCGCGTCGCCGCACGGAGTGCCTGGTCGAGTTCCTCGGAGCCGAGGAGCGCGTCGGTCGTGATGACGACGAGCATCGTCGCGAGCCCCGGCGCGAGCATGCCTGCGCCCTTGGCCATGCCACCGACGGTCCAGCCGTCCTCGGAGACCGACGCCTGCTTGGCCCGGGTGTCCGTCGTCATGATCGCGGCGGCGGCGTCAGGGCCGCCGGTCTCCGACAGGGCGTCCGTGGTGAGTGCGACGCCGTGCAGGACGTGGTCGCGGAACGTCTGGTCGCCGCGGCCGATCAGACCGGTCGAGCAGACGACGACGTCGCCGGCTCCGATGCCGAGTGACTCGCCGACCGCCTCTGCGGTCATGTGGGTGGTCTGGAACCCGAACGGTCCGGTGAAGCAGTTCGCGCCGCCGGAGTTGAGGAAGACCGCCTTCGCGATGCCGTCACCGACGACCTGGCGGGACCAGATCACCGGATGGGCCTGTGCGCGGTTGCTGGTGAACACCGCGGCGACGGCTGATTCCGGACCGTCGTTCACGACGAGTGCCACGTCCGGCGTTCCACTCGCCTTGAGTCCGGCGGTCGCGCCGGCGGCGCGGAAGCCGGCAGCAGCGGTCACGCCCTGCAGGTCCGACCCGGCTCGGAGGCTCGGTTCGGCCTGGCCCTGCTTGCTTGCGTCCGTCACGGTGCGACTCCGTCCACGCTGAGGCCGAGTGTCTCCGGCAGGCCGAGGGCGATGTTCGCCGACTGCACCGCGGCGCCGCCGGTCCCCTTGGCGAGGTTGTCGAGGGCGCTGACCGCGACGACACGGCCGGCGGCTTCGTCGACGGCGATGCCGACGAGCGCGGTGTTCGCACCGATGGTGTCCGCGACCCGCGGGAATTCACCCTCGGGCAGCAGGTGCACGAACGGCTCGTCCGCGTACGCCTGCTCCCAGGCGAGGCGGACGTCACGTGCGGTGACGCCGGGCGCGAGCTTGGCGGTCGTCGTCGCGAGGATGCCACGGGACATCGGCACGAGGACCGGCGTGAACGAGATGGTCACGTCCGAGGCCCCTGCCGCGCGCAGGTTCTGCTGGATCTCCGGGATGTGCCGGTGCTTCCCGCCGACGGCGTACGCGCTGGCAGAGCCCATGATCTCCGACGCGAGGTAGGTCGTCGCGAGCTTCTTGCCTGCCCCCGACGGCCCGACGCTGAGCACGGCCACGATGTCGTCCGCCTGGACGAGACCGGCCTGGACGCCCGGCTGGATGCCGAGCGTGACCGCGGTGACGTTGCACCCGGGAACGGCGATCCGCTTGGTGTTCGCGAGCTCGACCCGCTGCCGACCCTGCGCGACGATGTCGTCGACGTCGCGCCATTCCTCCGCCGACCCCGGCTTCGGCGCTGCGTGCAGGAGTTCCGGCAGCCCGTAGGTCCACGCGCCGAAGTAGTCGCCGCCGTAGAACGCTTCCCAGGCCGCCGGGTCCGTCAGCCGGTGATCGGCGCCGCAGTCGACGACGAGCGTGTCCGCGTCGAGCTCCGCCGTGATCGCGCCGGACTGTCCGTGCGGCAGCGCCAGGAACACCACGTCGTGGCCGCGGAGGTTCTCCGCCGTCGTCTCGACCAGCGTCAGGTGCGCCAGCGAACGGAGGTGCGGCTGCGTCGCGATGAGCGGCTGTCCGGCGTTCGAGAACGCCGTCACCGTCCTGACGTCGAACTCGGGATGTGCGGAGAGGATGCGCAGCAGCTCACCGCCCGCGTAGCCGCTGGCTCCCGCCACGGCGACGGATACGGACATGGGATTCCACCTTAGGTCGGACTGTTCGTCGAGAGATCG
Organism: Curtobacterium sp. L3-7; assembly: GCF_048756585.1. NCBI lineage: Bacteria > Bacillati > Actinomycetota > Actinomycetes > Micrococcales > Microbacteriaceae > Curtobacterium > Curtobacterium sp. L3-7. Next base: position 16,149 of record NZ_CP151474.1, read on the forward strand.
GAGGCGGCGGCCCCGGGCGGTGCTGGTCCCAGTGGGATCAGTCGCGCAGGGTCGCCCCGAATCGCTCGCCGGCACGTCGGACGGCGCCGTCACGGGCCTCAGAGGCCTCGGCAGCAGTCAGGGTGCGGTCCGTGGCACGGAAGCGCAGCGCGAACGTCAGGGACTTCTGTCCCTCGTCCACGCCGGAGCCCCGGTAGTCATCCACGAGGCGAGCATACTCCAACAGCTCTCCGGCACCAGTCCGGACGACGTCGAGCACATCACCCGCCGGAACGTCGATGCCGACCACCAACGAGAGGTCCTGCGTCGCCGCCGGGTAGGTCACGATCGGTGCGACGGCGGGGATCTCGGGCACGGCTCCGACGAGTGCGTCGAGGTCGAGCTCGACGACCGCGACGACCCGGGGCAGGTCCGCAGCGGCGGTCAGCTCGGGCAGGAGCTCTCCCGCGACACCGACGACGACGTCACCGACGAGCAGCGACGCCGCACGGCCGGGGTGCAGCGACGGGTGCGTGGTCTGCGCGACCGTGAGCTCGGTGCCGGCTGCCCACGCCGCGGTGCGTGCGACGTCGAGGGCGTCCGCGATGCCGAACGGCTCCGGCTGCACGCCGGGCTGCTTGACGACGCGGTTCCCGGTGAGGAGCGCTGACACGTGGAACGGCTGCGCCGGCAGTGCGGCGTCGAGCGCACGGAGTGCCTCCGCGCCGGGGTGCGCGGCTCCGACCGGGACCGCGGGGGTGCCGAGCTCGGCGCCGTCGACCGGCAGGAACACGCGTGAGGTCTCGTACACGGCGACGTCGACGAGCCCGCGGGACACGTTGCGACGCGCGACGTCGACGAGCGCGGGGAGACCGCTCCGGCGGAGGAGGCTCTGCTCGCTGTCGAGGGCGTTCGCGAGCGCGACGCTCGGTCCGCCGTCCGGGTCGATCCCTGGGTAGGCGGCGGTCGTCGCTGCGGACACGAACGGAGCCGTGACGACCTCGACGAGGCCGTCGGCAGCGAGCGCTGCGGCGACGCGACGGAGTGCCTTCTGGTGTGTCGTGAGGCCGCGTCCGGGCGGAGCGACGGGCAGGACGCTCGGGATGCGGTCGTAGCCGACGATGCGGGCGACCTCTTCCACCAGCGTGGTGTCGTCGGTGAGGTCCGGGCGCCAGGTGGGTGCCGTGACGACGAGTTGCTCGCCGTCGGCCTCCACCGAGGCGCCGATCGCACGCAGCGTGTCGATGACCTCGGCGTCCGTGTAGGGGACGCCGATGAGTTCCTCGGCGCGGGACAGCCGCATCGTGACGGCCGGGCGGGACGCGTCGTCGACGAGCGTCGATCCGAGGGCGTCCGCCGTGCCGCCGGCGAGCTCGACGAGGAGCTCGACGGCACGGTTGGCAGCGGCGTCGGCGACGAGCGGGTCGACACCACGCTCGAACCGCCGGGACGCCTCGCTCGGGAGCTTGTGCCGACGGGCGGTGCGTGCGATCGAGACCTGGTCGAAGCCGGCGGCCTCGATCAGGACGTCTGTGGTCGACGCCGTGATCTCGGTGCGGGCACCACCCATCACCCCGGCGAGGCCGACGGGACCCTGGTCATCGGTGATGACGAGGTCTTCCGGGTCGAGCTTCCTGGTGACGTCGTCGAGCGTGGTCAGGGTCTCCCCCGCGGCCGCACGACGGACGCCGAGCCCGCCGACGACCGTTGACAGGTCGTACCCGTGCAGCGGCTGGCCGAGCTCGAACATGACGTAGTTCGTGATGTCGACGGGCAGCGAGATCGAGCGCACACCGGCGAGGGCCAGTCGAGACACCATCCAAGCAGGTGTCGGTCGGGTGGCGTCGACGCCGCGGACCACCCGGGTCACGAACGTGCTCGCACCGACGCGGCCGCGGATCGGGGCGTCGTCGGCGATCGACACCGTGAAGCCCTCGCCGCTGCGGGGAGCGACGCGGTCGACGGGGTCGTGGAACGAGGCACCGGTGGCGTGCGCGTACTCCCGTGCGACACCGCGCATGCTCAGGGCGTACCCACGGTCCGGCGTGACGTTGATCTCGACGGCGGCGTCGTCCAGGCCGAGGAGCGCGATCGCGTCCTGTCCGACCTGCGGCTCCATCCCGAGGTCCGCGAAGCGCAGGATGCCGTCGTGCTCGTCGCCGAGTCCGAGCTCGCGCGCCGAGGCGATCATGCCGTCGGACACGTGGCCGTAGGTCTTGCGCGCGGCGATCGGGAACGGTCCGGGGAGCACGGCACCGGGGAGCGTGACGACGACGAGGTCGCCCACGTCGAAGTTGTGCGCGCCGCAGACGATGCCGCGGGGCTCGGACTCGCCGACGTCCACCTGGCACCAGTTGATGGTCTTGCCGTTTTTCTGCGGCTCCGGGACGCGCTCAAGCACCCGACCGACCACGACGGGCCCGGTCAGGTCGAACGTGTGGACCGCTTCTTCTTCGAAACCGACCGACACGAGCGCCGCGTGGACGTGCTCGAGGGTGACGTCCTCGGGGAGGTCGACCGACTCACCGAGCCAACGGAGTGGGACGCGCATCAGACCACCGTTCCGAACTGCTGCGAGAAGCGGAGGTCGCCCTCGAGGAAGTCACGCATGTCGTTCAGGCCGTTGCGGAACTGCAGGGTCCGCTCGATGCCCATGCCGAACGCGAAGCCCTGGTATTCGTCGGGGTCGATGCCGGCGGAGCGCAGGACGTTCGGGTTGACCATGCCGCAGCCGCCCCACTCGACCCACCGTGCGCCACCCTTGGCGTTCGGCTGCCAGACGTCCATCTCGGCGGACGGCTCGGTGAACGGGAAGTAGTTCGGACGGAGACGGATCTGTGCCTCCGCGCCGAAGACCTGGCGCGCGAAGTGCTCCAGCGTGCCGCGCAGGTGCGCCATCGTCAGACCCTTGTCGATCGCGATGCCCTCGACCTGGGTGAACACCGGCAGGTGCGTCGCGTCGAGCTCGTCCGCGCGGTACACGCGCCCGGGAGCGATGACGTAGAGCGGCAGTTCGCGTGACAGCAGCGACCGCACCTGCACCGGCGAGGTGTGGGTGCGCATCACGAGGTGCCGGTCCACTGGTTCGACGAAGATCGTGTCGGCCATGGCGCGCGCGGGGTGGTCCTCGTCGAAGTTCAGCGCGTCGAAGTTGAACCACTCGTGCTCGAGCTCCGGGCCTTCTGCCACTTCCCACCCCATGCCGACGAAGATGTCAGCGACGGCTTCGTTCAGGAGCGAGAGCGGGTGGCGGGAGCCAGGCGTGCGGGTGGACGGCAGCGCGGTCACGTCGACGCGTTCGGCCTCGAGACGGGCACGCTCCTCGGCTTCGGCGAGCACGGACTCCTGCTCGGCGACGGCGCCGTTCACGCGGCCCCGCGCCTGCCCGACGAGCTTGCCGGCCTGGGCCTTCTGCTCCGGCGGCACACTGCGCATCGAGGCGTTCATGCGCGCGAGCACGGACTGTTCGCCCGTGTGCTCGGCCCTGGCCTGCTTCAGTTCGGCGACCGTCGTCGCGGCGCGGACTGCGGCGAGGGCCGCGTCGACCGCGTCGGCGACCGCCGATTCGCTGATCTCGAGAGGTTCTGACACAGCAACCGATCCTACCGGCCCCTGGGATACCGCCGTTCTGTCCTGCACCTGCCGTGCACAGAGCGGCCCCCGGACCGGCTGTGGAGGACTAGGCGGTCCGGAGCGCGAACGCCGACTCGTACAGGCAGACCGACGCCGCGGTGGCGAGGTTCATCGACTCGGCCGCGCCGTAGATCGGGACCTTCACGGCCCGGTCGACCAGTGCCAGGTCCTCGGCGGTGAGGCCGCGGGCCTCGTTCCCGAAGACCCACGCGGTCGGCCCGTCGAGCAGCCCCTCCGCGCGGACCTGCGGGAGGTCGTCGCCCGAGACGTCGGCGGCCAGGATCGTGTACCCGAGCGCGCGAGCACGGGACACGGCGTCGACGAGCGACACGCCGACCGACACCGGCACGTGGAAGAGGGACCCGGTCGTCGAGCGGACCACCTTCGGGTTGTACGGGTCGACGCTACGGCCCGTCAGGATGACCGCGTCGGCGCCGGCGGAGTCGGCGGCGCGGATGATCGTGCCGGCGTTCCCCGGGTCACGTACCTCTTCGAGGATCGCGACCAGTCCGGGCAACGGACGGTTCGTGGCGGGGTCGACCCGAGCCTCCAGTCCGGTCGCACCGGGGTCGGGGAAGACCTGCCGGACCGACGTCGGGAACTGCTGGCAGACCGCGACGACGCCCTGCGGGGTGACCGTGTCGGCCATCGCGGCGAGCACCTGCTCGGTGACGAACCAGGTGTCCACCGGCGCGTCGTGCAGGTCGTACCGCTCTGCTGCGGTCGGCGTGACGTAGAGCTCGCGGAGGAGCTCCGGCGCGTACTCGATCGCCTCGCGGACGGCCTGCGGCCCCTCGAGCAGGAACAGGCCCGTCTCGGCACGCTGGTCCTTCTTGGACAGGGCGGCGACGGCCTTGACGCGGCCGGCACGGGGGTTCTCGAGGAGATCAGTCACGCCACAAGTGTCGCAGCATGCACGAAGCCCCCGGTCCGCGGACGGAACGGGGGCTTCGGTGAGGGCAGTGACGACTACGCTGCGGCCTTCGGGGCCGAGGTGTCGGCCGGCAGGGCCTTCTTGGCCGTCTCGACGAGCGCGGCGAAGGTGTCGGCGTTGTTCACGGCGAGGTCGGCGAGGATGCGACGGTCGACCTCGACGCCGGCCAGGTTGAGACCCTGGATGAGGCGGTTGTAGGTCAGGCCGTTGGCGCGGGACGCAGCGTTGATGCGCTGGATCCAGAGGCGACGGAACTCGCCCTTCTTCGCGTGACGGTCGCGGTACGCGTAGACGAGGGAGTGGGTGACCTGCTCCTTGGCCTTGCGGTACAGACGCGAACGCTGGCCGCGGTAGCCCTCGGCGCGCTCGAGGACGACGCGACGCTTCTTGGCGGCGTTGACCGCTCTCTTTACTCGTGCCATTGCACTATTCCTTTACGATCCGGGGGCTCAGTGGCCGAGGAGCTTCTTGACGTTCTTCGCGTCGGCCTTCGAGAGGACCTGGTCCTCGTTGAGGCGAGCCTTGCGCTTGGCAGACTTGACCTCGAGGTTGTGACGCATACCGGCCTGCTGCTTCATGATCTTGCCGCTGCCGGTGACCTTGAAGCGCTTCTTCGACCCGGAGTGGGTCTTCTGCTTGGGCATGGTGGTGCCTTTCCGTGGGATGGATGGGGGGCCGCGCCATTGCGGGTGGGTCTGGAGGGCCCGCGTGGGCCCTGACCTATTCGGCCGGGGTCTCGGCGGGTGCCGTTTCCTTCGACTCGGCAGGTGCCGCGTCGTCCGGCTTCGCCTTCGAGGCGTGCTCCGACGCACGACGCTCGGCCTTCTCGGCCGCGCGCTTGGCGTTCTGCTCGCCCTTGACGTCGGACTTGTTCTTGAGCGGAGCGATGATCATCGTCATGTTCCGGCCGTCCTGCGTCGGACGCGATTCGACGACGCCGAACTCGGCGATCTCCTCGGCGAACTTCTGCAGGAGTCGGACACCCTGTTCCGGACGCGACTGCTCGCGACCACGGAAGAGGATCATCGCCTTCACCTTGTCGCCACCGAGGAGGAAGCCCTCGGCGCGCTTGCGCTTCGTCTCGTAGTCGTGCACGTCGATCTTCAGGCGGAAACGGACCTCTTTCAGGTCCGTGTTCACCTGGTTGCGACGGGCTTCCTTGGCCTTCTGAGCGGCCTCGTACTTGAACTTGCCGTAGTCCATGATCTTGGCCACGGGCGGCTTCGAGTTCGGCGCGACCTCGACCAGATCCAGCTCGGCTTCCTGCGCGAGGCGCAGTGCGACGGCGATGGGGACAACGCCGACCTGCTCGCCCTGGGGTCCGACAAGACGGACCTCGGGGACGCGGATTCGGTCGTTGGTACGGGGATCGGGAATGCGGAGCTCCTTCAATCAGTGATGGCCGTCCGGGGCGTTTGCCTGGACGACGGCACGAGAGGAGATCTGACGCACGGATCGGGACCCGTTCGGCAGCCGCCCGACTCCTGCACCACTGGACGCTGCCAGTCGTGCCGGACTGCCGAACGCTGGCGCTCGGCGGAGCGGTGGTGACCCGGTAGCCTGGTGATTCGTGGCCGCGGGTGGGAGTGACTCCTCTTCGTGATGTTGTCCGCCGGTCCGGTCTGGTTCTCGCGAATCGTTCCGGGCACACGGACAGCATCTGCCGCGAAGAGTCTAACAGAGGAGCACCGTGACCGACACCCCGCCCAACATCCCCGTCGACGACGCCGACGACGCCGCCCGGGACATCTCGGAGGTACCGGCCGTCGAGTTGATCAACACGGTGGCCGTGCACCTGCTGAGCGCCGCCGCCGTGAAGGTCGGACTGGCGGACGACCCGCAGGAGCAGACCGACCTCGACGAGGCGCGCAAGCTCATCACCGCCCTGGCCGGCCTGGTCACCGCGGCCGCCACCGAGATCGGCGACCACCACGCCCGCCCGCTGCGCGACGGGCTCCGCTCGGTGCAGCTCGCCTTCCGCGAGGCATCGGCCATCCCGGACGCGCCGGGCGCCGGTCCCGGCGAGAAGTACACGGGTCCCGTCAACTGACGACGTGACGGTCGGGAGGCCCGTGGCGGCGTCGCCACGAGCCTCCCGTCCGTCGTGTGGTCCTGGTCAGTGCGCGGAGCGCGCGGCCAGGCGCGTCACGGCCGTCACCGGGATGCCGACCCAGGTCGGGCGGTTCCGCGCCTCGTAGACCACCTCGTAGACGGCCTTGTCGATCTCGAAGGCGTCGAGGACCTCGCGGTGTGCGCGGAGGTCGACGCCGATGCCCCGTTCGTAGCCGTCGAGGAACGCTGCGCGGGCCTCGTGCGCCCACGCCCCGGCGTCGACCGGGTCGTCGTCGTGCGCGAGGGCTCCGGCGACGTAGTCGAACGAGCGCAGCATGCCGGCGACGTCACGGAGTGGCACGTCCGGCAGCGAACGCTCGTGGAGCGGTCGGAGCGGCTCGCCCTCGAAGTCGAGGAACACCCATCCACGCGGCTCCGGCGCGGACAGCACCTGCCCGAGGTGCAGGTCCCCGTGGATCCGCTGGAGCGGCGGCCACGCGACGTCGGCGGCCCTCGCGTAGACCGCTCGGACGGCGTCGGCGTGTTCGGCGATCTCCGGCGCCTCGGCGGCGGCGGCCTCGAGCCGGGCGTGCATGGTGTCGATCGCGGTCCGGATGCGGTCAGGGGTCGCGGGCTCGGTCGGCATCACGCTGGCGAGGGTCACGTGCACGTCGGCGAGCGCCGCGCCGAGCCGGTCAGCTCCTGCCGCGAAGGAGTCGCCTCGGCGGGCGTCGTCGAGCGCCACCCGCCAGGCGTCGTCGAGGCCGGGGAGGAACTCCTGCGCGAAGGCCAGGTGGCCACTCGCCACACCGTCGGCGCGTCCGACGTCCGGCCACTCGCCGCGGAGGGCGCCGAAGACCTTCGGGACGCGTGACGAGCCCGCGGCCGAGAGTGCCTGCTGGGTCGTGACGTCGGGGTTGTCGCCGTGGTGCAGCACCCGGAAGACCTTCACGATGACGGTGCCGTTGTGCTCGGTCTCGCAGATGATCGAGGTGTTCGACTGCTCGCCGCGGAGGACCCGGGCGCTGCGGACGGGGCCGACCGGGGTGAGGGACTCGGCGCCGGCGTCGATCTGCGCGAGGAGCCAGCGGGCGTAGGCGGGGTCGTGGGGGCCGTCGTAGGTCGTGGTCGCGTCGGGGGCTGCGCCTGGCACGTCGGCGTCTCCGGCGCCTTCCGTGTCGATGCGCGCGTGCTCCAGACCGGCCACCGCGTGCGCGTGCGCCGTCGTGGGCACCTGGTACAGCACGGCCCCGGTCCGGGCGTCGTCGATCACGAACCGGGTCGTGATCCGCGCCCCGTCGGTGGTGTCGTCGGTCCGGGCGATCGTCCGGAGGTTCGGCGTCCCGCCCTTCGCGGCGTACCAACGTTGGCGGGCCATCCACTGTGCGACGTCGCTCATGCGTCAGGAGGCTACGCGAGCGCTCGGGGCGCCGTCCCAGGTCCTCCACAACGCGCGACTCTGACAGAGGTGTCCACATGATGCGGATGCCGGCGCACCGATGCCGGTCCGCGGACGACACTGGCGTGCATGGAGACCTCGCCACCCGCCCCTGACCCCGCCACCGACGTGCTCGCCGAGCCGCGGCACACCTGGCGCATCCCGGACGACCGACGACTGCCGGCGATCGACCCGTACTCGGACGCGGTGCACCGGGCTCCCCCGATCACCGTGCGCGAGACCCTCTGGGACACCGACGACCGGGTGCTCGCGTTCGAGGGCGTCGAGTTCCTGCACGCCGAGGACGGATCGCCCACGTGGAGCATCGACCGCGGCGACGGTCCGACTCCCGTCCCGGACGACCTCGACCGTGCGACCGCGCCGTCGGACGACGGTCCGGTGGTGCCGCGCGACGTGGTGGAGGTGTTCCTCCGCGGTCGCACCGTCCGACCCGTCCGGGTCCGGGACACCACGACGACCCTGGTGGTGGTCCGCGGCAAGGACAGGAAGGTCCGCGTCGAGGTCGCCGACGTCCGCATCGACGAAGGCGATTCGGACACCACGCTGGTGACGAGTGGCCGGTGGTGGGCGCTCACCGACGACGGGCATCCCGGCTCGATCGCACGCGCGGTCGAGCGAGCGCTGACGGACGCGGCGGACGATCCCGGCCGGTCCGACCGCGGGCCGGTGCCGCGCCTGGCACCGGTCCGCCGTCCGGCAACCGCACGGGCGCACCTGCCGCGTTCCGGGACCGCAGCGGCCTTCGTCCGGGAGACCCTCGTCGGGTTGCGGGCCGATCTCGTCGCCGTCGACCCCCTGGTGCGTGCCGACGAGCGCGATGCGGTGCACGCGTTCCGCAAGGTCCTGCGCCGGACCCGCAGTGTGCTCGCGGCGTTCCGCGGCGCCCTCGACCGCGACGCCACCGAACCCCTCCGTGCCGCTCTCGCGCAGATCGGTCGAACGGCGGGGACGGCTCGCGACGCCGAGGTCCTGCGTGACCGGCTGCTCCGATCCGCGGCGCGGACCCCGGCGGGCTACGTCGACGCCCGGACGCTCGATCGACTCGGTTCGCGGTTCGACGACACCCGGGCGACGTCCGCAGCGGAACTCCGGCAGACCCTCCGGACGGCGGCGTGGTTCGACGCCCTCGACGCCGTCGACCGGTTGGTGGACTCCGCGCCGACGGGTGGGCACGCCCGCGATGACGCATCGGCGTTCGTGACCGCACGGATCGAACGGGAACGCGCGCGGCTGGCGAAGACCCTCGACCGGAGCACGGGCGACCTCGTGTCCCTGCACGAGATCCGGAAGGCCGCGCGTCGGTTGCGGTACGCCCTGCAGGCAGCCGGCGGGCTCGCGGACGTCGGGAAGCGGCGACTCGGACGACTCCGACGGGTCCAGGACACCCTGGGCGACGCGCTCGACGCCGCACACGCCGCGGATGCGTACCGACAGGCTGCCGTCGATGCCGCGGCCGACGGCGAGGACACGTTCGGGTACGGGGCGCTGGCGACGTCCGAGCGCGCGGTGGTCGAGCAGCGGATCACGGAGGGGCGCCGGCTCCTCGCGGGACTCTGACCGGCCGCGGGCACGGGCTCTGCGAAGATGAGCTGGTGCCGCACTACCTCGAGGACCTCGCCGCCGGACAGACCTTCACCACCCCTGGTCGCACGATCACCGAGACGGACGTCATGTCGTTCGCCTCGTGGACGAACGACAACAACCAGGTGCACACCGACGTCGAGTTCGCCGCTCGGACGCGGTACGGCCAGCGTGTGGTGCACGGCATGCTCGGCGCGTCGCTCTGCCTCGGCCTGATCGCCCGCACGGGTGTCTTCGAGGGATCGGCCGTCGCGCTGCTCGGCATCGACCAGTGGCGGTTCACGGCCCCGGTGTTCATCGGGGACACCGTCACCTGCGAGGTCGAGATCCTCGCCACCCGGCTCACCAGCTCCGGCAAGACGGGGATCGTCGATCGCACGGTCACGCTGCGGAACCAGCACGGCGAGGTCGTGCAGCAGGGTCGGATGGACGTCATGGTGCTGACGCGGGACGCAGCGATCGGCTGAGCCGTCCCCGAATGGTCCCGGCAATCGGTGCACGCCGGTTTACAACGATGTAGGACTGGTCCACCATGGACGCATGAGCACGCTCGACGGCACCGTCGCCGCACCCAACAGCACTCCAGCGCCCGTCCTCCCGCTCGCCACACGGCAGGACGGCACGTACCCCCGCCCGCAGATGCTCCGCGAACAGTGGGCCGACCTCGACGGGACGTGGTCGTTCCGGAACGACGGCGACGACGCCGCGTGGCGTGCCGGTTTCCCGGACGCCAGGGACATCGTCGTCCCGTTCCCGCCGGAGTCCGTCGCGTCCGGCATCGACGAGCCGGGCTTCCACCCGGTGGTCTGGTACTCCCGAACGATCACCCGGTCCGATCTCGAGGCCGCCGGGTACGGCACGAGCAGCCCGCGACTCCTGCTGCACTTCGGTGCCGTCGACTACCGCGCCTCGGTCTGGATCGACGGCGCGTTCATCGGGTCCCACGAGGGCGGCCACACGCCGTTCGGCTTCGACGTGACGGATGCCCTCACCGGGGACGCCGACGCCGCGCACACCCTGGTCGTCCGTGCCGAGGACGACCCGCACGACCTCACCCAGCCCCGTGGCAAGCAGGACTGGCACGAGGACCCGCACGCCATCTGGTACCGCCGGACCACCGGGATCTGGCAGACCGTCTGGCTCGAAGCCGTGCCGACCGCGTCGATCGAGTCCCTGCGCTGGACGAACGTCGACCACGAGACCGTCCGTCTGACCGTCCGGGTCGCCGGCGTCCGGGCCGGCGGCGACCGCATCCGCGTCGAGGCGTGGTGGGACGAGCGGGACGAGCACCTCGCGACGATCGAGGCGACGCTCGGTGACACCGTGGACGAGTTCGACGTGGTCGTACCGATCGCGCGGCAGTCGAACGGGCAGGCCGAGGACGAGCTGCACTGGACGCCGGAGACACCACGGCTGGTCGACGCCACGGTGACGCTGCTCGATCGCGCCGGCTCCACGGTGGACACGGTGGCGAGCTACTTCGGCCTGCGGACGGTCGGCGTCGACGGCGGCGTGTTCGTGCTCAACGGCCGGAGCTACGACGTCCGCAGCGTCCTGAACCAGGGCTACTGGCCGGACTCGCACATCGCCGCCCCGTCGCGGGCGGCCCTCCGGCGCGAGGTCGAGCTGATCAAGGAACTCGGCTTCAACGCCGCGCGCAACCACCAGAAGGTCGAGGACCCGCGATTCCTGTTCTGGGCGGACCGCCTCGGTCTGCTCGTGTGGGGCGAGGCACCCGGTGCGTACGCGTTCTCGCCGCGCGCCGTGCAGCGACTGATGCGGGAGTGGATGGACGCCGTCGAACGCGACGCGTCGCACCCGTCGATCGTGACCTGGGTGCCGGCCAACGAGAGCTGGGGCGTCCAGCACATCACCACCGACCCGGCGCAGCAGGCCTACGCCAGGTCGCTCGCCGACGTCACACGGGCACTCGACCCGACACGTCCGGTCATCTCGAACGACGGCTGGGAGCACACCAACTCCGACATCATCACCATCCACGACTACGACGGGAACGGCGAGAGCCTCGCGCGTCGGTACGCGGACGACACAGCACGCACGGAGCTGTTCCACGGGATGGGCCCTGCGGACCGCTGGGTGCTCGTCGGCGGCGCCGAGGACCACGGTCAGCCGGTGATGCTGACCGAGTTCGGCGGCGTGAACTACCAGCCGGGTGCCCAGCGCGAGGACGGGTGGGGCTACACCTCGGCCTCGGACGGCGACGACTGGATCGTCCGCATCACCGCGCTGTACGACGCGATCCGCGCGAGCTCGTTCCTCGCCGGCTCCTGCTACACGCAGCTGACCGACACGATGCAGGAGACGAACGGGCTCCTGAGCGCCGACCGCACCCCGAAGGTGCCGATCGAGCAGATCCGGCGAGCGGTGACGGGGCGCTAGCCGAGTTCTCCACAGTCACCGGTCTGCGGTCCCGGCCGCGGTGTCGGGTCTGGGAGGATCGCCTCCGTGACCAACGTGGCGGAAGCGAGCCGAGCCTCCCGGCCGGTGCTGCGGTCCCTGCTGTCCGGGCCGCGCGGCGCGTGGACCGCGCCGCTCGTGATCTGGGCGGGGTCTCGGATCCTGAGCACGCTGCTGCTCGCGACGATGTTCGTCGTCGCGACGGCGAGCGGGTGGGACTTCGCCTCGTACCGCAAGGACCCGTCGTTCTTCACGTTCTCCGGATCGTGGGACGCGTCGTTCTACCGGACCATCGCGGAGCACGGGTACCCGTCGACGTTGCCGACGGACGGCGACGGGCACGTACTCCCCAATCCGTGGGCGTTCCTGCCGGTGTTCCCTGCACTGGTGCGTGTCGTCATGTCCGTGACCGATGGGTCGTTCTGGGTCGTGGGCATGCTCGTCGCGACGGTCGCCGGCGCCGGAGCGTGCGTGCTGCTCCACCGTCTCGTCCTCGCCGTCGGGGGCGCGCACCGGGCGCGGTGGGCGACGGCACTGTTCGCGTTCGCACCCACCGGGTTCCTGTTGCAGGTGGCGTACGCCGAGACCACGTTCCTGGTGCTGCTCTTCGGCGGGCTGCTCGCCCTCGTGCACCGGCGCTACTGGCTGGTCGCGGTGCTCGGGACGGTCGCCGCGTTCACGAAGCCCGGCGTCCTGGCCCTCGCCGTCGCGCTCGCCGTGCACCTCGTCGTCCGCTGGGTGGGGTTGGTCCGTCGGCGTGAACCGTTCCCGTGGCGGGACCGGATCGCGATCGTCGTCGCGGGGCTCGTCGTCGCGGTCGCGGGACTGGCGTGGCCGGTGATCGCGAGCGCGGTCACCGGTCGGCCGAGCGCGTACCTCGACACCGAGTTGTCATGGTGGGTCGGGTTCGTGGGCCGCCAGCACTTCGCGCCGCTGACCCCGTGGTTCGTGATGGCGGGGCGGTGGCTCGGGCCGATCGGCATCGTGCTCGTCGTGCTCGTCCTCGTGGGAATGGTCTGGTTCTTCCGGCGACGCGACGTTCGCGCGCTCGGGCCGGAGGTGCTCGGGTTCACGGCCTCGTACGCGCTCTACCTCGTCGCGGTGTTCCTCCCCCAGCAGAGCCTGCCGCGGCTGCTCATGCCGATGGCACCGCTGCTCGGGTCGGACGTGTTCGTCCGGACGCGGCGGCGGGCGCTGACGTGGCTGGTCGTCGGCGTGTGCCTGCAGCCGGTCGCGATCGTGCTGCTCTGGTTCCTCGGGTACCCGTAGGGCCGGCGGCGGGCCGTGGTGCGGATCGCATGCACACAACCGAAAGCACGCGGCACCACGGCATCTCGTGGCGCGAAATGACTTCGGTTGTGCAGACCGCCCATCCGCGGGCCACCCGCCCGCGGGGCGTCAGGCGTCGAACGTGTGGAACCAGGCCGTGCCACCGGGGTGCTGCACCGTGATCATCTCGTCGAGGTCGCGGTACGGGCCGTCCTGGTTGTGGCTCGCCGACTTGATGCGGATCGTGCCGTCCGGCTCCGTGAAGACCTCGGACACGATCGTCGTGTGGTCCGGGGAGTCGTTGTGGTTCCAGTCGAAGAACACGATGTCCCCGACCTTGACCTTGTCGCGCTCGTCGAGGGTCCGACGCGTGAGCCCGAACGTCGCCGCGTTCGTCGACATCCACGGGTCCATCGCCGGGCAGTACGTCCACGTCGCGGAGTGCGCAGCGCCTCCGGAGCGGCTGTACCAGTCGTCGCGCTGCTCCCAGCCACGGGCGATCAGCGTCTGACTGACGTAGTTCGCGCAGTCGCCACCGATCGGGTTCATGGTGCCGTACTCGGCGAGGTTGTAGTCCTTCCAGTACCGCATCGCGTACTCGAGCTGCCGGTCCACCGCGGTCAGCGCGGCATAGGCGAGCGACGTGGTGGCGAGCGCCTTCGATGCATCCGGCGCCGGCGACGCGGTCGGCGTGGGCGTCGCGGTCGACGAGTCCTGCGTGGCTCCGGACTGGCCGTCGTTCGCGGCACTGCCGTTGCCGTCGGAGCTCTGGTTCGCCGACGCGACGGGCGTCAGCTCCGAGTCGAACAGCGCGACGTCCGCGGATCCGGCCGTGTACATCGCCTGGTGCGGCGCCGTGAAGGTCACCTTCGTCGCGGTGGCCTGCACGTCGCGGGCGACGATGCCGCCCACGGTGACACCGCGGACCGCAGCGAGACCGGTGCCGGTCACGGTCACCGTCACACCACCGGCGAGGGGGACCTGCGCAGGCTCGAGAGCGGTCGCGGCGGGAGTGGCGGCCGGAGCGCCGGACGCCGACGGGGACGACGAGGGCCGTGACCCGCCGTCGGACGACTTCGAGCACGCGGCGACGGCGAACCCGACTCCGGCGACACCGGCGAGGGACAGGAGCGAGCGGCGCGTGAACGAGGAAGCCATGACGGGACCAGGCTACGTGATCCCGTCCGGGAACCGGCGGAGTTCAGCGACCGGTGATGTTCACCAGCCAGCTCACCCCGAACCGGTCGGTGAGCATCCCGAACTCGTCACCCCACGGCGCCTTGGTCAACGGTTCGATCACGGTGCCGCCCTCGGAGAGCCCGGCGAAGAAACGGCGCATGTCCTCGGCGTCGTCGCCGGACAGGGACACCGAGATGCTGCTGCCCGCCGTGTACTCCATGCTGTTCGGGGTGTCGGCGCCCATGATCAGGTACCCGTTCGGCGTCTCGAGCTGGCCGTGCATGATCTTGTCCGCCTCGGCCGGGTCCTCGGAGGCGTGCATCTCCCCGAACGTGCTGAGCGTCAGCTCACCGCCGAACACCGAGTGGTAGAACTCCATCGCGGCCCTGGCGGTGTCGCGGAAGCCGAGGTACGGGTTCAGTCGCGAGGTCATGATGGACTCCTTCGTCCGCCCGCGGCGGGCGTCGCGGCGCGCACGGTCATCGTGGCACCGGCCGCTCGGCCCCGCAACGATGGTTCCGCCCCGGCACCATCCACGCCAGACTGATGCCATGCCCGAGAGCCACGACTTCTTCGCGTCCGCCTCCCCCGACCAGGTCCGCGCCACGGTGCGCGAGGCGTTGGCGTCCGAGGGCTACACCGTCGAGGACGGTGAGCAGGGGTCGCTCCGCGCCAGCCGCGGCAAGCTCGGGCTGACGCTGCTGATCGGCGGACTCGCGAACGACCGCACGTTCCACACGACGCTCGCGGTGCAGATCATGGTGACGCAGGACGGGCAGACCGTCGCGCGCCTGCTGCGCGGCTCGGGAAAGTCGGCGCTGAAGGGCGGCGCGATCGGTGTCTCGCGCGGCAACCGGGCGTTCGAGCAGGCAGCGAACGCGATCCACGGACGGCTCGCCGCCACGGGCGCGCTGACGGCCAGCATCCCGAGCTGAGTCACGTCCCCGACGTGACCGGGTGACGGACGGGAGGCTCGTGGCGGTGTCGCCACGGGCCTCCCGTCCGTCACGATCCAGTATCGAGCCGATCTCGATTGCGCAACCACGTGCCGCCGCCCGCCGGCGATCCGTCAGGATCGGCACATGGGGAACCTCCGATCCGTCCGCCCGTCCGTCCTCGGTGCAGCGCTGCTGGCGAGCGCAGCGCTCGCCCTCACCGGGTGCTCGTCCGCCGACACCGCCGCTGCCGACCGGACGCCGTCGCCCACGTCCACGCCCGCGACGCCGACCGCCGCCGCCGACCCGGACCCCGTCGTCATGGACGAGGACCAGAGCGCCCCGGCCGTCTGCGGCCAGCTGAGCGCACTCTCGACGGTGACGCTCAACGCACGGGTCGGGCTCCAGCAGGGCGACCTGACCCAAGCCGAGCTCGAGGCCCTGCTCGCAGCCGCACGGTTCGGCTACGAGCACCTCTCGAGCACGGACACGCGCCTGTCGAACGCCATCGCGTACACGCAGCGCTACCTCGAGGACCACCCGGCCCCGGCGTCCGGACCCGCACTCGACGATTCCCCGGAGTGGGACCTCGCGATGCGCTCGCTCAACACCGCGTGCCAGGAGTCCGGGTCCTCGGTCGTGTCGACCGCACAGTACGGCGGCTGACCCGCCGAAACGACAGCAGCCCCGGACCGTGTAGTCCGGGGCAGCTGTCGTGCAGTTCCTTGCTGTCGTGCGGTGCCTTGGTGGAGCTAAGGGGATTCGAACCCCTGACCTTCTCATTGCGAACGAGACGCGCTACCAACTGCGCCATAGCCCCAAGTGCTCGACCACACTAGCACCCGCCAGGCCCGCACCGAAATCGATCGGAGCCGGCCGGGCGTGCCGCGATCTCAGACCGCGCGGCGGCGACGCATGATCGCGTCGAGGTCGGCCTGCTGGTAGGCGTCGTCGCCGATGACACCCATACCGGCCCACTTGCTGGGCTGTTCCGGCGCGGCCTGCGGGGCAGGCGCTGACCGCTCCGGCTCCGGCGCCGTCGACGCGGCCCGCAGCCCGAGCCGCTCGGCGAGCCGACCCTGGTCGTGCGCCGACAACGAGGCGACCGCTTCCTCCACGTCCGGGCGCATCCGCGACACCGTCGCGAGCGACGGATCGGCGTCCCCGGCCCGGATCGCCGCGGCCTCGGCGTCCGCTTCGGCCTTGGCTTCGGCGACGCGCTCCTTGAGCCGCGCAGCGAGCTCCGCCGACGACTCCGGGGACGCCACGGGAGCGGCCGGCCGCTCCACGTAGAGCGGCTTCGGCACACGGCCGGGCGTCCAGGTCCGCTCCGTCGCCGGGGCCTCGGTCGGCTGGTGGCTCGTGAGCGGCGGCGCAGGGTCGGTCCAGGCCGTCGTCGGACGGGAGGCACGGGTCGCGCTGGCAGGAGCCGCTGCGGCCCGCGCCTTGCGCGCCTGGGCGACCTGGTGCAGCTGGGCGAGGACGGCTGCGGACCCACCCGCGGCGACGATCCCGGCGACGGCGACGAGCCACGCGCCGGGCGCTGCGACGAGCACCACGAGCGCGACGACGAGGCCGAGCACGCCGAGGCCGGTCGCGCCGAGCCGCGAACGACGCATGCGCATCGCGGTCAGCGCGGGGACCGCCGAGGCCCGCTCGAGCGCCGGAGCCTGCTCCGCGAGTCGTCGGGTGATCTCACGCTGCCGTGCGGCTTCGTGCGCGCGGACGATCGCCGAACGCTTCGCCTCTTCGGACTTCGCGACCTTCTGCGCCTCGGCGAGGGACTTCGCGTTCATCTCGATGCGGACCTCGTCCGGGAGCTCGGCCGTCTGCGCGAGGATCCGGAGGGTCTGCTGCAGCCGGATCGCGTTCCGCTCGGTGGCGAGGTACTGGCGACGGGCTGCCCACGAGGGCATGAGGTAGACGAGCCACAGCACCGCGGCGACCAGCAGGACGATGCCGCCGCCCCATGACCCGATTCCCATGGGGAGAGGCTAGGGGCGGGGATACTTCGCACTCGTGATTGCGTGGCGTGTGTTGCGCGTGTCGTCGGGAGATTCGGGCGCGCTGGGGGTTTTGGGGGCGCGGGCTGGTTCAGGCGCGCGGGCTGGTGATGATCGGCATGGCGGCCTCGTCGCGCGCGGCGAGGGGCACGCTGCCGACCCCCGGGGGCACCTGTCCGCGGACCCAGCGCTCGAGGATGCCCTCGCGCACCTCTTCCGCGACGAGCGCGAAGCAGAAGTGGTCGCGCCAGTCCCCGTTGATGTGGATGTACCGCCGGCGGAGTCCCTCGTACCGGAACCCGAGCTTCTCGACGACCCGGAGCGACGGCGCGTTCTCGGGCCGGATGCAGATCTCGATGCGGTGGATGCCGACGGTGCGGAAGCAGTGGTCGGCGGCGAGTGCCACGGCGATCGGTGTGACGTTGTGGCCGGCGGCGTTCTCGACGACCCAGTAGCCGATGGAGGCGCTGGCGAGCGATCCGTACGTCACGCCGGAGACGTTGAGCTGGCCGACGAAGCGACCGTCGAGCTCCATCGCGAACGGCAGTCCGAGTCCAGCACGGGCGTTGGCCTGGAGCGCGCGGATCGAGCCGCGGACGTCGGTGGACACGTGGCCGGACGGGTTCGTCGCCTCCCAGGTGCGGAGCCAGGAGCGGTTCGTCGCGAGCGCTGCGTCGAGGTCACGGGTGTCACGGAGCCGGAGGGGGCGGATGGTGACCCGCCCGTGGGACAGGGTCGGGATCGTCGTCATCGCTCAGGTTCCTCCGGTGCCCCGGGGAGGCTCCGGAGCGGGGTGTCCCGCACGGGTCCGGCGGTACCGGACCCGTGCGGGATGGGTCGACTCATTCGCCCGCGTTGAACTCCTTCAGCCACGACTTGAGGTCGGGGCCGAGGTCATCGCGGTCCGAGGCGAGCTGCACGATCGCCTTGATGTAGTCGAGTTTGTCACCCGTGTCGTACCGGCGTCCACGGAACACAACGCCGTACACGCCGCCGGTCCACTCCTCCGCACTCGCCATCTTCATGAGCGCGTCGGTCAGCTGGATCTCGCCGCCCTTGCCCGGCTCCTGCTTCTCGAGGACGTCGAAGACCTCGGGACGGATGACGTAGCGGCCGATGATGGCCAGGTTCGAGGGCGCCTCGCCCTGCGCCGGCTTCTCGACGAGGCCGGTGATCTTCACGACGTCGTCGGTGTCGGTCTCCTCGACCGTGGCGATGCCGTAGAGGTGGGTCTGCGACTCGGGGACCTCGAGGAGGGCCACGACGGTCGCGTTCTTCTCGCCCTGGACCTCGATCATGCGCTGGAGCAGCGGGTCGCGGGCGTCGATGATGTCGTCACCGAGGAGCACGGCGAACGGCTCGCGGCCGACGTGCATCTTGGCGCGGAGCACCGCGTGGCCGAGACCGAGCGGGTCGCCCTGTCGGACGTAGTGCATGTCGGCGAGGTCCGTGGACTGGTTCACCTTCTGCAGCTTCTCGTGGTCACCCTTCTTCTTGAGGGTCTCCTCGAGCTCCGACACGTGGTCGAAGTGGTTCTCGAGTGCGTTCTTGTTGCGCCCGGTGATCATCAGCACGTCGGTGAGTCCTGCGCCGACGGCCTCTTCCACCACGTACTGGATGGCTGGCTTGTCGACGACGGGGAGCATCTCCTTCGGCATCGCCTTGGTCGCGGGGAGGAAGCGGGTGCCCAGCCCTGCCGCTGGGATCACCGCCTTGGAAATCTGGAAGCCCATGCCAATGACCGTATCGGATGCCCCCATTACGGGGACGTAAACGAAGAGAGGACACGGGATGAGGACACGATCAGTCGGAAAGCCGCATCGACGCCATCGTTAGACTCCCTCGCATGATCCCCGATCTCGGCAACGAGAAGCGTGCGCTGCGGGCCGAGCTCCGCCAGCGCCGACGCACCAGGACCACGACCGAACGCGACGAGGACACGGCGGCGCTCACCGAGACCCTGCAACGGTTCGCCGAGGAGCGTCAGGTCGAGTCGATCGCCCTCTACCTCTCGGCCTCGGACGAGCCGAACGTCCGACCCTTCCTGAACTGGGCGTTCGAGCGCGACATCCGCGTACTGCTGCCCATCACCCGCGAGGACGGGTTGCTCGACTGGGCGGTCGGCGACGGGTCGAGCGAGACCGAGGGGATCTCCGGCATGCCCGAGGTCGTCGGCGAGGTGCTGTCCCCGCTCGCGATCAACGACGTCGACGCGATCCTCACCCCGGCCGCCGCGGTCGGACACGACGGCGTCCGGATGGGCTGGGGGCGCGGCTACTACGACAAGACCCTCGGTTCCATGGCGAAGCGTCCGCCCGTCTATGCTGTGATCTTCGACGCGGAGTACCTCGACGAGGTCCCGCGCGAACCCCACGACGAACCCGTGGACGGCATCATCACGCCGTCGCGCATCATCACGTTCCGGAGCTGACGTGCCCACCTACTCGTACCGCTGCACCGAGTGCGACACCGCGTTCGACATCAAGCAGTCGTTCTCCGACGCCACGCTCACCGAGTGCCCCACGTGCGGCGGTGTCCTGCGGAAGGTGTTCTCGCCGGTCGGCGTGACGTTCAACGGCGGCGGCTTCTACCGGACCGACTCCCGCCCGGCACCGAAGTCCGAGGGCTCGTCCAGCAGCACGCCCGCGAAGTCCGAGTCCGCGAAGCCCGCGCCGGCCGCTGCACCCGCTGCATCCGCTGCACCCTCGAAGCCCGCCGCGTCCTGACGCCCGTCGCGCCTCCTCGCTAGGTTTGACTGGTCGCCGCCCGGCGGCCGTCCTCGACCCGGAAGGAGACCCGTGAAGGGCTTCAAGGAGTTCCTGCTCCGCGGAAACGTGATCGACCTGGCCGTCGCTGTGGTCATCGGTGCCGCGTTCACGGCCATCGTGACCTCGATCGTCACGAACGTGATCAACCCGCTCATCGGCGCCGTGTTCAACGCGTCGATGCTCGACAAGACGCTGATCGTGCACATCCCGACCGTCTCCGGAGGGGACGCCTCCCTGAAGTTCGGCGCGGTCATCGGCGCGGCGATCAACTTCATCATCATCGCCGCGGTGGTCTACTTCGCGCTGATCCTGCCGGTGAACCACCTGATCAAGCGCACGTTCGCCAAGCTCCAGAAGGACGAGGAGCAGACGCCGCAGGACGTCCCGCCGACCGATGTCGAGGTCCTCGTCGAGATCCGCGACCTCCTGCGCTCACAGCAGGGCCGCTCGCTCGACGGTGGCGCGCACGTCGCACCGAACGACGCCCCCGAGGGCCCGGGGCTCCCGAGCACGACGAAGCTCTAGCGAGCCGTTCTCGATCGCACCCGCGCACGAACATCGCGCCCCGTCACGACGGGGCGCGATGCTCGTACGGGGGCGCTACGCAGAGGTGGACGTTCGGGCGGGGCCCGGCGCGACGCAGAGGCGGCGGGCGCTACGCGGCGGGGACGCGGCGACGCTTCGCGAGCATCGCGGCGAAGTACTGCGCACCCGCGAGGACGTGCCCCGCGGTGCCGAGCCACACGAAGACGAGGGCCGTGATCCGGATCCAGGAGTGCTCCGACGCCCACGACGTCTCCGAGAACAACAGCACGGGCAGCCCGACGAAGAGCAAGGCGGAGCGGATCTTCCCGGTCCACGACACCTTGAGGTCGGGGTCCCCCTTGAACCACACGCTCGACAGCACGGCGAGCAGGGCGTCGACCACGACGATGATCACGACGACGATCCACGGCAGCAGCCCGACGAGCACCAGGGAGAGCACGACGGCGATGATCGCGAGCCGGTCGGCCACGGGGTCGAGCGCGGTGCCGAGCTTGGAGCCCTGGTCGAACTTCCGCGCGATGAAGCCGTCCGCCCAGTCCGAGACGCCGAGGACGACGAGCGAGACCAGCGCCCAGCCGGGGTGCCCCTGCACGACCAGGATGACGAACACCGGGATGAGCAGGAACCGGACCAGCGTGATGAGGTTCGGCCAGGTCTGCCAGTCGGGGCGCTCGCGCACTGCGGGGTCGGTCATCAGCTGCTCTCGTCGGGGGCCGGGGCCTCCAGCGTACCTACCCCCAGTGGGGAGGGCGGTCGCCGAGCAGCCGGGCGTCGTTCTCGCCGCGGTCGTGCCGGGGCGGCTCCGGGGCCGGGGACGGGTCGGAACCCGGCACCGGCTGGGTGGTGACGCGCCTGCTGCGCCGCACCGAGCCTCCCGCCCGCTCCGGGGCCGGGTTCGGACCGACGGGAGGCTCGGGTGCGGCCGCGTCGTCGGCTCGCGACCACGTGCCCACCAGGTGGTCCGTGCCGGGCGTGACCGGACCGGCGGCCCGGGAGGCCCTCCGACTCATCGACGGGCCGGTACCGGGGGGATGCTGATCTCCTGCGTTGCCCCACGGTCGACACCGAGGACGGCCGCGACCGTGTTCGCGACCCGGTCCGGGTCGGAGAACAGCTGGAAGGCGTGCACGCGCACGTAGTGCCAGCCGAGTCGACGGAGGACCTCGGGACGGAGCCGCAGCGACTCGCGGAGCGAACCCTGCTGGAGCGTCGCGTCGGTCTCGATCGTGACGCAGACGCCGCCGTGCGCGGCCACCAGGCCGAGCTTGCCGCGGTGCCCGAGCGCGACGGGGATGCCGCGCATCTCGAGCCGGCGCGCCAGGTCGACGAGCAGCGGGTCGGAGTCGTCGGGGACGTACTCGGCAGTGGTGCGGGCGCGGACCTCGGCGAGGATCTCGGCCAGTGCGACGGTGCCGTGGCCCATGCGCTCCGCCTCGATGTCGGACGGCTGGAAGCACGTGACGATGACCATCGAGCGACGCGCACGGGTCATCGCGACCGCGAGCAGCCGCTCGCCACCCGGCTTGCCGAGCGGACCGAAGTCGCGCAGGACCCGGCCGTGCGGGGTGCGGCCGTAGCCGATCGAGAACACGACGCGGTCGCGGCTCTGCGCCACCGACTGCTCGAGCGTGGCCACGATGAACGGCTCCGCGCGGTCGCCGATGACGAACTCGGTGAGGTCCTTGTGCCCCTGCGCCGCGGTGAGCACCGCCTGCTCGACACGCACGGCGTGCTTCGCCGATGCCGTGATCACCATGAGCGACTCGGTGGGACGCGTCCTGGCGTGGTCGATGACGAGCCGGACCACGCGGTCCACCTCGGCGTCGACGCTCTCCACCGCGCCGGACTCGGGGTCGGGAACGGCCTTGCCGTCGCTCACGTAGTCGAGTGCGATCGAGCCGTGGCCGAGGAAGGAGCCGGCCCACGGCAGCGACTCGATCCGGCCGCCGTAGAAGCGACGGTTCACGAGCTCGGCGAGGTCCTCGCCGCCGGCCCGGTACGACGTCGTCAAGGACAGGGTCGGCAGCAGGGTCGAGAGCTTCGCGAGTGCGGAGTCGGCGTGCAGGGCGTCGAGGGTATCCTCGTCGACCTGCAGTGCGCGGTGCGTCGGGTCGACGGCGATCCGGAACGGGGACGGCGTCTGCGTCACCGGGTCGCCGAACACGACGGTCTGGCGGGCACGGCGGACGGCGTCGACGGTCTCCGCGATGGTGACGGCACCGGCGTCGACGAGGATCACCGTATCGAACGGCATCGTGTCGGCGATCTGCGGGACCTCGTACGGGGACGCCAGCCACACCGGCGCGATCGAGCGGGACAGGTGCGGCGCGGAGTCCTGCAGGAGTCGCGAGGTGATCGCGCCCGCCTTGAGCTGGGACTTCAGCGCCGCCGCCTCTTCCGGCCAGTCGACGAGGCCGACCTTCCAGTTCTCGGCGAGCTGCCACGCGAGCCCCTGCGAGACACCGGCGGCGTGCGCGTCGTCGACGAGTCGGAAGTCGGCCTCGACCCGGTCGAGCATGTCGGTGTTCGCGCCGAGCAGTGCCCGGTCGGACTCGAGCATCGTCTCGAGCGCGGACTGCCACCAGGCGAGTTCGAGCTCCGCGGGCACCTGGGTGTCCGGGACGTGCCGGTTCGCGAGGTCGGTGATGAGCGGCTCGAGCTGCAGGTCACGGAGCGTCTGCATGAGCTCGGTGCGCTCCTGCAGGTTGTGCAGGACGTCGGAGTCCGCCGCCAGCGTGCCGATGTACGGCACGAGGTCCTCGACGGGCATGTTCGCGAGCTGCTCGTCGCGGCTGGTGCGACCGAGCGGCTCGTCGAGGCGCGCGAGGTCCTCGACCACGTTGGAGAACAGCACCTGCACGTCCGCGATGCCGGTGGGGACCTCGGGGTTCACGCCGGCGGCGACGTAGCGCTGCCAGAGCACACGCTGCTGCTGGACGCGGGTGAGTGCCTCGTGCAGGTCGGACACGTGCACACCCGGTCGGACGTACTCGCGCGCCAGCTTCTTCAGGCGACGGCGGTTCGTGCTCGACATCGGGGCGCCCTCGCCGCGAGGGGCGGTGGCGGCCACGAGCTCCGAGACCGAGCGGTCGAACACCACCGGTAGGAAGCGGTCGAGGGTGTCGCGGATCTCGGTGAGCAGGCGCAGGTAGATGCCGAGCTCGTTCACCGTGGTGAACTGCCGCATCCGGGTGGACGCGATGAGCTCGTGCGCCCGCTGGAGCAGCGTCGGCAGGGCGCCGTCGTGCAGGTCCTTCGCGATCTTGTGCGCGCGCTGGGCACCGTCGCTCGACGAGAACTTCGCGCCGTACCAGGGCGAGTCGTCGGGGCCGTAGCGGAACTCCCCGAGGTTCGCGGCGCTGACCATCGTCTCGGCGACGCGGGAGCGCCCCTGGACCATGGCGGCGACGGACTGCTTCGAGAGCCGTGCCGTCGTCGACGGCGGGACGGGCAGGAGCGACAGGCGCGAGAGCTCGACCAGGCAGTCGAGGACGCTGACGCCGAAGTCGCGGTCGGTGCGGGACAGGGCGCCGCGGTAGTCCTTCAGGACCTTGCGGAGGCGGACCAGGGCGTCGTCGACCTCGCGGAGGCTCGGACGGGTCGCCTTCTCGTTGCGCGCGATGGCCCGGACGACGTCGCGGCGGAGCGTCGACGGCGTCACGGCGACACCGGGGAGCTGCACCTCGGCGAAGCGCGCGGCGATCCCACGCAGGGTCGCGCGTCGGGGGCTCACGACGAGGACGCGCTTGTTCGCGGCGACGAGGCCACCGAGCGCGTTCACGATGGTCTGCGTCCCGCCGGTACCCGGGAGGGTCTTCACGACGATCGAGTTGCCGGCCGTGATCTGCGCGATCACGTTCTCCTGCTCGTCGTCGGCGTCGAGCAGGAGCGTGTCGGTGTCGGGGCTGCGCTCGTCCGACGGGGTCTGCTCGACCGGACGGTAGGACTGCTCGACCTGCCACTTGGCGCTGGGGTTGCCGGCGAGGGCGTCGAGCACCGGGTGCGAGAGGTCCTTCGTGTCCTCGACCAGGCCGGTGGCGACCTCGGCGAAGGTCGACACGACGAGCCGGGCGTGCACGGAGAAGCCGGGGATGTGCGCGGTCAGCCCGCGGAGGCGGTCGATCACCGGGTTCGGGGTGAACGAGCCGTCCTGCTGGGCGAGCGCGACGAACGCCTGCGCGTCGAGGGTGACGCCGAACTGCTCACGGAGCGCATCGGCGAGGGCCGGGTTGAGGACGGGCTCCCCGAGCAGGCGGACCTCGAAGTCACGGCCGTGACGACGGATCGCGAGCGGACGGAGGAGCACCGGGCCGCGGTACTGCTCGTCGCCGTGCTTCCAGTCGGCCATGCCGATGCCGAGGTTCACGGCGTCGATGCCGCGCACGGTGGCGAGCTCGGTGCCCTTCGCCTCGACGTGTCCGGCAGCGATGCGCGCCGCACGGAGGGCGACCTCGTCGCGGATCAGGCTGGAGAGCAGGGTGGTCTTGCCGGTGATGAACTGCGCGAGTCCGCCGGGGTGCGTCGTGGAGAGCTCGATGCGCGCACGCGGGTGGTCAGCGAAGTGCACGAGCGGGCTGGTGCCGCCGACGCCGGCGAGCTGCGAGCGCCAGGCGTCCCAGACCGGCTCGGCCGCGTTCGTCGCCGTGAGCCGCGGGTCGCCGAGGCTGATCGCGTGCGGGCTCGTCATCTGGAGCTCGGGTCGGAGCGAGCGGTCGAGGTCGTCGTCGTTCGGGTCGGTGGTGGCGTCCGCGGTGCTCGTGGTCTCGTCCTGCCCGTGCTGCTGCTGCTGGTCGTCGTGCGGCTCGTCGCCCCCGACGCGCTGGTCGCCCCCGACGTGCTGATCGTCCCCCGAGGCGCGCGTGACCTCGGCGGAGACGTCGTCGTTCACGTCGTCCTCGCCGCCGGTCACTCTGTCCGCGCGCCACACAACGCCCACTGTAAGCGGAAGCGTCCGTGGTCTCTGGCAATGAACCGAGGTTTCGGGCAGATCGGGCGACGCACGGACGGTTCGCCACCCCGGACTGTGGTACCAACGTGGCATGGCCATCGACGACCGCACCGCCCCGCCCACTGCCGCTCCGTCGCGGCGTCGATCGGTCCCCGCCGAGATCTCGCGCTCGTGGCTCCTCGTCGCCGGGACCGCGTCCGACCGCTTCGAGTCCGCCACCCGTTCCCGCGCGGACCAGGTGATCCTCGACATCGAGGACGCCGTCGACCCCGCTGCGAAGCCCGCCGCACGGTCCACCGTGGCCGACTGGCTGACCGGTGGCGGCGACGCCTGGGTGCGGATCAACGACGTCACGACCGACTTCTGGGCCGACGACGTCGAGGAGCTCCGCGGGCTGCCCGGTCTGCAGGGCGTGATGCTCGCGAAGACCGAGAGCCCCGCGCAGGTCACCGACACCTGGCACCGACTCGGTGGACAGACGCCGGTGATCGCCCTCGTCGAGTCCGCCCTCGGCATCGAGGAGGCGACGTCGATCGCCCGGGCGCAGGGCGCGTTCCGGCTGGCCTTCGGCAGCGGCGACTACCGCCGCGACACCGGGACCTCGGCGGACACGCTCGCGATGGCGTACCCGCGGTCACGGCTCGTCGTGGCGTCCCGCGTCGGCGACCTGCCCGGTCCGATCGACGGCCCCACGGTCGGCTCGTCGCACCCGATCCTCCGCGAGCAGTCGCAGGTCGCCGTGTCCCTCGGGCTCACCGGCAAGCTGTGCCTCGACACCGAGCAGCTGCCGGTCATCAACGAGGTCATCTCCCCCACCCCGACCGACGTCGCCTGGGCGCAGGACTTCCTCGACGACTTCGAGGCGCGCGGGCGCGTCATCCGCGACGGCTCCGACCTGCCGCGACTCGGCCGTGCGCAGAAGATCCAGCGACTCGCCGAGGCCTTCGGCGTCGAAGCACGATAGGGGTACCGCGATGACATGGTCAGCACCCGATCCCACACCGGGCCGCCCGACGCCCACCGAGTGGCAGCAGGGCGCGACGACCCTGTTCCCGCCCGGCAAGATCGCCGACCGGATCACCACGATCCTGCTCCTGGTGTTCGGCGCGCTCATGACCATCGTCGCCGCGATCGTCGGGCTGATCGCGACGATCTCCGCGACCGCGGCGTGCGACGCCGCCACGGGGTGCTCCCCCGGCGGGTACTTCGGTGGCGCGGCGCTCGCGGTCGGCGGCGCGTTCGTGATCGGCGTCGCGACGGTGGTGCTCGCGATCGGTGCCTGGATCCGACGCCGGACGTCGTGGTGGATCGCGGCGGTCGGCTTCGTGCTCGCGGTGGCGTGCATCACGTGGGGCGGCGTCGTGTTCGCGGGCGCCGCGGACGACACGCCCTCGTCGAGCTCGAGCAGCGGCATCGCCTGACTCGCGCCCCGCGCCACCCCCGTCACGGGACGGACGGGAGGCTCGTGGCGGACTGGCCACGAGCCTCCCGTCCGGTGGGGCGTACCGTCTGCACCATGGTCACGGTGAGCCGGACGACGGTCGCGATCGTGGGCGGCGGGCCCGCCGGCGTGGTGCTCGGGCTGCTCCTCGCCCGGGCGGGGATCCGGGTGCGCGTCGTGGAGAGGCGCGACGACTTCAACCGCGACTTCCGCGGCGACACGGTGCACGCCTCGACGATCCGTCTGCTCGACGAGCTCGGACTGGGCGACCGCTTCCGGGCGATCCCGCAGTCACGGCTCGACGACTTCTCCCTGCCGATGCCGGACGGCTCCCGGCTGCTGCTCGGCGACTTCTCGCGCCTGGACCCGCCGTAC
This sequence comes from Curtobacterium sp. L3-7, assembly GCF_048756585.1. Classification (NCBI taxonomy): domain Bacteria; kingdom Bacillati; phylum Actinomycetota; class Actinomycetes; order Micrococcales; family Microbacteriaceae; genus Curtobacterium; species Curtobacterium sp. L3-7. Next base: position 43,669 of record NZ_CP151474.1, read on the forward strand.
GACCACGTGGCGATGGTCCCGCAGTGGGACCTCCTCGACATGCTCGTCAGCGCAGCACGCCAGGAGCCGTCGTTCGAGATCTCGATGGGGCAGTCAGCGTCGGCCCTGATCGTCGAGAACGGCGTCGTGGCCGGCGTGCACCTGCACCCGTACCGCGGTGACGGCGAGCACGAGGAGCTCCGCGCCGACGTCGTGGTCGCGTGCGACGGACGCGACTCCGTCCTCCGCGCTGCTGCCGGCCTCCGCCCGAAGCAGTTCCCCGTGCCGTTCGACACCTGGTGGTTCCGGCTGCCGAAGGAGCCGAGCGACGCGGAGACCGCACTCGTCCCCGCGTTCGACGGCACCGACGTGCTGCTCAGCTTCCCGCGGCGCGACTACCACCAGGTCGCGTACTTCGCGCCGAAGGGGTCGGACGCCACGCTCCGGGCCCGCGGGGTCGAGGACTTCCGTGCCAGGGTCGCACGACTCCGGCCGTCCTTCGCCGACCGGGTGTCCGCGATCGGGTCGATGGACGACGTGCACGTGCTCGACGTCCGGATGGACCGTCTGCGCCGGTGGTGGCGACCGGGGTTCCTGTGCATCGGTGACGCCGCGCACGCGATGTCGCCGGCCGGCGGGGTCGGGATCAACCTCGCGGTGCAGGACGCCGTCGCGACGGCCGCGATCCTGGCGCCGGCGGTCGTCGGGGGTGTGCGCGGACGGGCCCTGAACCGGACCCTCGCCGCGGTCGAACGCCGCAGGACCCCGCCGGCGGTGCTGGTGCAGGGCGCGCAACGTGCACTGCACCGCATCGTGTTCGAGCGCGCGTTCGCGGGGAAGCTGCAGGACGGACCGCCGCTGCTGCCGGTCCTGCTGGCGAAGTACGTGCCGCCGGCCAGCGGGGTCTACGCACGCGGGATCGCGTTCGGGCCGCTCCCCGAGCACGCTCCGGCGTGGGCTCGACAGGCCTCCTGAGTCCGGCCATCGAGCATCGGCGCATGCTGGGCGGATGAAGCAGCGAACCATCGGGGACACCAACGTCAGCGCGATCGGACTCGGCGGCATGCCGATGTCCATCGAGGGACGACCGGACGAGCGCCAGGCGATCGCGACGATCCACGCGGCACTCGAGGCCGGCGTGACGCTCATCGACACCGCGGACGCCTACCACCTGGCCGCACACGACGAGGTCGGGCACAACGAGGAGCTCATCGGCCGGGCGGTGCGGGAGTACCACGGCGACGCGTCCCAGGTGCTCATCGCGACGAAGGGTGGGCACCTCCGACCGGAGCCGGGCGCGTGGGCGCAGAACGGTCACCCCGAGTACCTCAAGGAGGCGGCCAAGGCCTCTGCGAAGCGCCTCGGCGTCGAGACGATCGACCTCTACCAGTTCCACCGCCCGGACCCGGCGGTCCCCTACGCGGACTCGATCGGAGCACTCGCCGAACTCCTCGACGAGGGCGTGATCCGGATGGCCGGCATCTCGAACGCCGACGTCGACCAGATCCGTCTCGCGAACGAGGTCCTCGACGGACGGCTCGTGTCCGTGCAGAACCAGTTCTCGCCGGCGTTCCGGTCGAGCGAGGCCGAGCTCCAGCTCTGCGACGAGATGAGCATCGCGTTCCTGCCGTGGAGCCCGCTCGGCGGCATCGCGGGAGCGGCGGACCTCGGGTCGACCTACGCGGACTTCGCGACCGTCGCGCGGGACCGGGGCGTCACCCCGCAGGTGATCGCGCTGGCGTGGGAGCTCGCGAAGAGCGACGTCGTCATCCCGATCCCGGGCGCGTCACGGCCGCAGTCGATCCTCAACTCGGTGACCGCGGCGACCGTGAAGCTCCGACCGGAGGACATCGCGCGACTCGACGCCGCGCAGGCAGCTGCGGCCTGAGGCGTCAGCCGCAGACCTCGCTCATCTTCTGCGTCGACTTCTGGACGTCGGTGATCGAGTCCTGCAGCTTCGTCGAGTCCACCGACTGCGGGTCCTTCGAGTAGGCCTCGAGCTGCGACACGAGGTTCGAGAACGACTGCTCGAACCCGGAGGCCGTGTCGTGGACGTCCTCGTTCGTCACCTTGTCGGTGGCCGCCTTGAGCTTGCCGTCGAACTCCTTGAGCTTCGCGACCGCGGTGGTCGGGTCGCTCTGGATCTTCGTCATCTGCGACTGCAGCTCGCTGGAGACCGACTTCATGTCGCTCTCCAGCGTCTTGCAGGCCTGCGCCTTGGTCTGCGCCTTCGGCGTCGGCGTCGATCCGCTGCCGGCTCCGCCGGACGCGCATCCAGCGAGCAGGACGACGGCGACGGCGGCTGTGGTGAGTGCGGCGAACTTCTGCATGGTGATCCCCCAGGGTCTGATGACGTGTCCCTCGCGGGAACACGGATGCGCGACCGAGCGTACATGGGAAACCCACAGGGTCGGATGGCGAGGGTGTCGGGTCCGCACCACCGCCGGATGACGTCGCCGCGTACCGTCGTGGGCATGCAGGCCATCACGTACGACGAGCACGCACTCTCCCTGACCGACCTCCCCGACCCGACGCCCTCCGACGGCGAGGTGCTCGTCGAGGTGGCGGCAGCCGGGGTGAACAACGCCGACCTGCAGCAGCGGCAGGGGAACTACCCGCCTCCTCCTGGAGCGTCCGAGATCCTGGGGCTGGAGGTGTCCGGCACGATCCGCGCGCTCGGCAACGGCGTCTCTGGTTGGGCCGTCGGCGACCGGGTCTGCGCGCTCCTCGCCGGCGGCGGGTACGCGACGCACGTGGTCGTCCCCGCCACGCAGCTGCTCCCGGTGCCGGACGGCGTCGACCTCGTGGAGGCCGCTGCACTGCCGGAAGCAGCGTGCACCGTGTATTCCAACATCGGCATGCTCGCGGGGCTCCGTCCGGGGCAGACGCTGCTGGTGCACGGAGGCACCGGCGGCATGGGGTCACACGCCGTCCTGTGGGCGAAGGCGCTCGGCGCGACGGTGATCGCGACGTCCGGCGGCGACCGCAAGGTGGCCGCCTCGCGTGCCCTCGGTGCGGACCTGGTGATCGACCACCGCTCCGAGGACTTCGTCGCCTGTGCGCTCGACTTCACCGACGGTCGGGGCGTCGACGTCGTGCTCGACGTGGTGGGACCGGACTACCTGGCGCGGAACCTCGAGGTCCTCGCGCCGAACGGGCACGTCGCCGTGATCGCGTCGGGCAGCGGGACCGAGGCACCGCTGCCGTTCGGGTTGCTCATGCGCAAGCGGGCGACGATCAGCGGGACGACGCTCCGCGCGCGGCCGCTCGCCGAGAAGGCCGCCATCGTCGAGGCCGTCCGGTACAACGTGTGGCCGTTCGTCGCCGACGGTCGCGTGCGTCCGGTGGTCGACGCCGTGCTGCCGCTCGCCGAGGCGGGCGAAGCGCACCGCCGCATGGCGGCGGGCGAGGTCATCGGCAAGCTCCTGCTACAGGCCTGACGCGCGCCGGGAACCGCCTGGAGGCCCGGTGCCGGTCCGGCGGACCGGCACCGGGCCTCCAGGCGGTTGCGGTCAGGCCGCTGCGCGCGCCAACGCGACGACCTGCATGCACTTCTCGCCGAACGTCGCGCGGAGCAGCGCCGCCGCGTCCTCGTCGTCGTCGAAGCGGGCCGGCATGTCGATCGCGAGCATCACGCTGAAGATCATCCCGGAGCCGAGGAAGCCCTGGACCTGTTCGTCGGGGATGCCGGCCTCGTCACGCAGGAACCGGTAGATGCCGAGGAACCCCTCACGGGCAGCCCGGCCGATGGCAGGCTCGGCGCCGGAGACGAACGCCTGCAGGAGCATCGTGTGCAGTCCGCGCGTCGCGGCGAGGTCGACGAACCGCTCCCCGATCGCGCGCGCCCGCTCGTGTTCGTCCGCACCGGGCGGCAGTCCGTCGAGCGTCTCCCGCCAGGCGTCGACGAGCGTGGCGAGCGTGGCGTCGAGCACCTCGAGGAAGAGTGTCTCCTTCGCCCCGAACATCCGGACCACGTACGGCTGGCTGATGCCGGCGGCCTTCGCGATCTGGTCCGTCGTCGTGCCGTGGTAGCCCTGTCGGCCGAACAGGTCCCGCGCGGCGTCGAGGATCATCGCGCGGCGTTCGGCAGCCGGCATCCGTCCGGTCCGCGACACTGCGGCATCTGCTCCAGAAGTCATGGTTGACAGGTTATCAGTCGATTACTACAGTCGCCATCGTTAGTAATCATCCGATTACCTCAGAACGGACCCCTCCCGATGAAACGACGCATCCCCGTCTGGCTGGCGATCACCGCCGCGTCCCTCCCGATGTTCATGGCGACCCTCGACAACCTCGTCGTGACGAGCGCGCTCCCCGCCGTCCACGCGGATCTCGGCGCCTCCGTCGAGGAGCTGCAGTGGATCACCAACGCGTACACACTCGCCTTCGCCGCGCTGATGCTCCTCGCCGTCGGACTCGGCGACCGGCTCGGCCGACGGCACCTCTTCGTCGCGGGCATCACCGTGTTCACGATCTCGTCGGCCTTCGCCGCGATGAGCACCGACCCCACCGCGCTCATCGTCTGGCGTGCCGTCGAGGGCGCCGGAGCGGCGGCGATCATGCCGCTCTCGCTCACCCTGCTCGTCGGCAGCGTCCCCGACCGCACCCGCACCGTCGCGATCGGCGCGTGGGGCGGGATCTCGGGCCTCGGCGTCGCGCTCGGTCCCCTCATCGGCGGCGCGGTCGTCGAGGGCTGGAGCTGGCAGGCGATCTTCTGGCTCAACGTCCCCGTCGGGATCATCGCGATCCCGCTGGCACTGCTCGCACTGCCGAACACCCTCGGTGCCCGGGTCCGCGCGGACGTCCTCGGCGTGGTGTTCGCCGGGCTCGGGGTCCTCGGTGTCGTGTTCGGCATCGTCAGGGGCAACGACGCCGGGTGGGCCTCGTTCGAAGTCCTCGCCGGACTCGTCGGCGGCGGCCTGCTGCTCGTGGCGTTCGTCGTGCGCCAGGCCACGACCGACGCACCGCTCCTGCCGCTCCGCTTCTTCCGCGACCGCAGCTTCACGCTCGCGAACATCGTCGCGATGACGTTCTCGTTCGGGGCGTTCGGTGCGGTGTTCATCCTCATCCAGTTCCTGCAGGTCGTGCAGGGCCGCTCCCCGCTCGAGGCCGGAGTCTGGACGATGCCGTGGACCCTCGCGCCGATGGTGGTCGCGCCGCTCGCGGGCATGGTCGCACCGCGGATCGGCACCCGCGTGCTCATCGCCGGTGGCATGGCGTTCCTGTCGGCCGGACTGTTCTGGATCGCCGGCGCCATGTCCGCCGACGTGACGTTCACGGGCCTGCTCCCCGGCTTCCTGCTCGCCGGCATCGGGATGGGCGCGGTCTTCGGGCCGATCTCGACCGCGGTGCTCGCCCGGATGCCGCAGGAGGACCACGCGAAGGCCTCCGGCTCGAACTCCACGCTGCGGGAGATCGGCGTGGCCCTGGGCATCGCCGTGCTGACCGCGGTGTTCACCGGGGCCGGTGGGCAGCTCACACCGACGGGCTACGTCGACGCGGCACAGCCAGCCGTGCTCGTCGGGGCAGCGGTGGTCGCGGTGTCGGCCCTGGTGGCGGTGTTCCTGCCCGCCGGGCGCGGGGTGGCGTCGGCGGAGCCGGTGGCGGCGGTCGCGCCCCTGGGCGCGCCGGAGCCGGCTCCCGTCGCCTGACGCTTCGCACCCCGTTGCGGACATCGCGCCCCGTCCCGACGGAGCGCGATGTCCGTCCGGGGGTGCGAGCCGGCGCGGACGGCGCGGGCGCGGCGAGTGGCTGGAACGCACTGACCGGAGGCCCGGCGGCGGTCCGGCGGACCGGTGACGGGCCTCCAGGCGGTCGCGACCAGCGCGCGCTACGCGCCGACGCGGGAGAGGAACTCGACCAGCGCCGGGTGCGTGGGAGCGTCGAGAACCTCGGCGGGAGTGCCCTGCTCGACGACCTCACCGCGGTGCAGGAACACGATGCGGTCGGCGACGTTCCGCGCGAAGTGCATCTCGTGCGTCGTCATCAGGATCGTGGAACCCTGGCGCTTCAGCTCGGTGACGAGATCGAGCACCTCGCCGACGAGCATCGGGTCCAGGGCACTCGTGACCTCGTCGAGGAGCAGCAGCTCCGGCTCCGACGCGATGGCCCGAACGATCGCGACACGCTGCTGCTGCCCGCCCGAGAGCCGGTCCGGGTACGCACCGGCGAAGTCCCCGAGCCCGATCCGGTCGAGCAGCCGGCGTGCGGTTGCCTCGGCGGTGGCGCGCGGGACGCCGTGCACCTTCCGCGACGCGAGCGTCACGTTGTCGAGCACGGTGATGTGCGGGAACAGGTTGAACTGCTGGAACACCACGCCGATCCGGGCGCGGGTGGCGTCGACGTCCACGCGCGGGTCCGAGATGTCGGCACCCTGCAGGAAGATCTGCCCGTCGTCGATGCCCTCGAGGAGGTTCACCGTCTTGAGCAGCGTGGACTTGCCGGAGCCGGACGCACCGATGACGCAGATGACCTCGTGCCGGTCGATGGTGAGGTCGATGCCGCGCAGGACCTCCTGGTCACCGAAGGACTTGCGGAGTCCCTGGAGCTCGAGCACGGCGGTCATACGGTGCCCCCGATCTGCTCGCGGCGCTGCTGCCGGCGGGCGATGGCGTCGGTGACGCGGATGAGCGGCAGGCTGATCACGACGAACAGCAGACCCGCGACGAAGTACGGCGTGAAGTTGTAGGTCTCCGCCTGGGCGATCTGCGCCGAGCGGACGGCGTCGACCGCGCCGAGGATCGACACCAGACCGACGTCCTTCTGCATCGACACGAAGTCGTTCATGAGCGCCGGCGTGACCTTGCGGATCGCCTGCGGCATCACGACGAGCCGCAGCGTCTGCGCGTGCGACAGCCCGAGCGACCGGGCGGCGAGCCGCTGCGACGGGTGCACGGCCTCCATGCCGGCGCGGAGCACCTCGGCGATGTACGACGAGTACGTCAGGATGATCGCGACCGTGCCCCAGACCTCGGCGGGCAGGCGCGGGAAGATCCCGAGCCCGGGGATTCCGTAGCCGACGAGGTACAGCACGATGATGAGCGGCAGCCCGCGGAACAGGTCGGTGTACCCGGTGGCGACCATCCGCAACGGGAAGAACACCGGGTTGCGCAGACCCCGGACGACGGCGAGCAGCGTGCCGAACACCGCGACGCCGATGGCGGCGAAGAACAGGATCCGGATGTTCAGCCACAGGCCGAGCAGGATGTCCGGGAACGTCGACACGGCGGTGCCCGGGTCGAAGAACGACTGCTGGACCGCAGCCCACCCCGGGGTGTTCACGACGCCGAAGTAGACGACCACCAGCACGACGACCGTCGACACGACGGATGCGAGGACCGCTCGACGCCCGCGCTGTCGACGGTAGATCCGCCGCTCGAGCTCGACCTGACTGGGAGCCGCCGTGACGGCTGTGGGGACCGTCACCTGCGCTACTTCAGGACGGGGGTGTTCGTCTCGGACGACAGCCACTTCGTCTGGAGCTGCTTGAGTGTGCCGTCGTCGTCGAGCGTCTGCAGCGCCTTGTCGACCTTGCTCGTGAGCTCGGAGCCCTTCGGCAGCACGAACCCGAACTGGTCGCCCTTGCCGTCCGCCGGGAACTGCGCGGACACGGTGCCGTCGTCGAGCTGCGCCGCCGCCATGTAGAAGGCCGTCGGCAGGTCGGTGACGATCGCGTCGATCTGGCCGGACTTCAGCGCGAGCACGGCGTCGTCGTTCGAGTTGAACACCTGCGGGGTGACCCCGAGGACGTCCTTCACGCTGGCGATGCTCGTCGAACCGGTCGCGACACCGATCGCGTCCTTCTTGAGGGAGTCGACCGTGGTGTCGTCGACGGCCTTCGACCCCGAGGTCGTGACGACGGCCTGTGTGGTCGTGTAGTACGCCGAGGACATGTCGACGGCCTTCTTGCGCTTGGCGTCGATCGAGAACTGCTGGATGTTGAGGTCCCAGTCCTTCGGTCCGGGAGCGATCGCGCTGTCGAAGGTGCTGCGCTTCCAGACGACGTCCGACTTCGCGTAGCCCATCTCCTTCGCGACGGCGTACGCCACGGCCGACTCGAATCCCTTGCCGGACTGCGGCTTGTTGTCCTCGACCCAGGGCGAGTACGCGGGCTGCCCGGTCGCGATCGTCAGCTTGCCGTCGGCGACCGTGCCGTCGGCGCTGTTCCCGCTCCCCGATGCGCAGGACGAGAGGGCGAGGGCGGCGACCGCGGCGGTCGCGACGGCGATGGAGATGCGGAGGGAACGAGTCACGGTCGGGCCTTCGTGCAGGGGGTGGGGGCAGGGAGAATCGTACGGGGAACTGGTACACCACCGCGACCCGGCCCGTCATCGAGCGACCCCGCCGCCGGCACGCGACGCTGCCGGTTCAGTCGGCCAGGGTGAAGTCCTCGAACGAGAACCCCGGCGACACCAGGCAGCTCAGCAGGACCTCGCCGTCACCGGGGAGCGTCCGCTGCCACACGCCACCGCGGACGAACGCCTGCGCGTCGTTCACCCGGTCGCGGCCGGCATCGGCACCGAGGGTGATCTGCGCGCCCGGTTCCGGCTGCTCACCGTCGCCGCCGAGCTCGAGGACCACCGAGTCCGGCCCGTGCCACATCCAGATCTCGTCGCTCGTGACCCGGTGCCACGCGGACGCCTCACCCGGGGGCAGGAGGAAGTGGATGAGCGTCGCGGCCGGCCGCTCGCCCGCCGGGGTCGACACCGTCGCGGGCGAGGTCCAGGTGCGGACGTACCAGCCGCCCTCCGGGTGCGGCTCCATCCCGAGTGCCGCGGCCCGCTTCGGGACGTCCAGCCACTCGATGATCTCGCCGTCGACCGTCCGTCGTGCCATCTGCCCGTTCATCGCACCATCATCCCGCGAGACGGCCGTCGTCCGCGAGCCGGCCGTCGTCTGCGAGACGGCCGTCCTCCGCTCGCACACGCCCCCGGATCACCGTCGCCGCGGCCCGTCCGGCGCCGTCCTCGACGAGCTCGGCGAGCGCGTCCGGCACCGTGCGGGCGTCCACGTCGAAGACGGCGAGGTCCGCTCTGGCCCCCACGGCGAGGTGCCCGATCCGGTCCGGGCCGACGGCGAGCCCCATCGCGTGCGCTCCACCGAGTGTGGCCGCCGCGAGCAGTCGCTCGTGCAGGTCGTGGTCGCCGTAGCCCTGCGCGCGGGCGATCCGGTGCAGCGCGGTGACGTCGGCCATCAGGTCGAGGGACGGCGACGAGGACAACGAGTCCGTCCCGATCGCGATCGGGCTCCCCTCGCGGAGGTAGTCCGCGACGGGCGGCGGGTCGAGGCCGATGACGGCGTTCGAGCGCGGGCAGAGCGCGACGGCGGTGCCGCGGGCGCGGAGCAGGGCTCGGTCGGCGGCGGTCATGTAGACGCCGTGGGCGATGTGGCAGTCCGGCCCGAGGACGCCGAGCCGGTCCACGAACGACGTCGCGCTCGCGCCGAACCCGAGCGCGCGCATCGCTCGGAACGACGGCACGTTCGCGAGGTGCCAGTCGGATCCGTGCTCGGGCGACGTGGCGAGGCGCTCCCCTTCGAACGCCGCCTCCCCGAGGTGCAGGTGCAACCGGAGCCCGCGCTGGCGGACGATGTCCGGCAGTTCGAGGAGCGGCGCGACGTCGAGCGAGTACGGCGCGTGCGGGGAGAGTCCTGCACCCGGCGTCGTCGGGATCCGGGCGAGTTCGTCGAGCACCTGGTCGCGCCCGTGCTCCTGCCACGCCGCGTTCTCCCAGTCCATCACCTCCCAGTAGGCGATCCCGCCGAGGCCGTACGTCTCGAGCGCGGTGGCGGCCTCGATGTCCGTGACGATGTCCGCGATGCTCGTCACCCCCGCCACGATCGACTGCGCAGCCCCGTCGGCAGCTTCGGCCCGCCAGTCGTGCGGTTCGGCGTACTCCTCGTTGAACGCCGCGGCCCAGTCCTCGAATCCGCGGTACTGGCCCCGTCCGACACTGGCCATGCCGGTGTACTGCAGGTGGGAGTGGGCGTTCACGAGCCCGGGGAGCAGCGCCCCCTTCCACCGCCGCTCGGTGAACGTCGTGCCGTCCAGCTGGTCGACGACCCAGGCACGCTCGCCGACGTGCAGGATGCGTCCGTCGCGGACCGCGACCGCGCCGTCCGCGATCGGCGGCGCGGTCATCGGCACGACGATGCGCGCCGAGTGGACGGTGGTCTGCAGCTCGCTCATGCAGGGTCTCCGAAACGGCGGGTCCGGACGTCCGGCTCGCGTTCGGCGGGCTGTGCGGCGAGGCTGCCGGGAGGCTCGGTTCGGCTCCCGAAGGCGGCCAGCGCCGCGCGGGCGGTCGCCTCGTCCACCGCGGGGTCGATGGGCACGACGGCGCGCGGCAGCTCGTCACCGCGCTCGAGCAGCATCCGCACGGCGCCGAGCTGCGCCGCGAAGGACAGGTCCATGATCTCGACGGGGTTGCCCTCGGCAGCGGTGATGTTGATGCACCCGCCGTCGTCCAGCACCACGACGCCGTGGCCGTCCGGGAACGTGAACCGTTCCGCCTGCGGTCCGATCGTCGACCGGGAGGCGCCGGCCCTCAGCGCGTCGTCGATCGCCACCTCTTGGTCGACGCCGCCCGCGACGGCGACGACCGCATCGGGAGCGCAGGAGCGCAGGACGTCGACCGAGATCGTGTCGCGGACGCCCGTCGCGCTCATCACGAGGTCCGCGTGCTGCACGGCGTCGGCGAGCGGGGCGACGGCGTGCCCGGCGAACAGCGCCTGCAGGGCGCGGACCGGGTCCGTCTCGGCGACCGTCACCGTGAAGCCGAGCGCGCGGAGCACCATGGCGACCCCCTCGCCGACGTGGCCGTACCCGGCGACCGTTGCCGAGCCTCCCGACCGGATCCGGTGCGCGACGGCGGTCGGGAGCCCGTCGACCAGGTCGAGCGCCGCGAACACCGTCGACTGCCCGGTGCCGTACCGGTTGTCGAAGAACGTCTTCGTGCGGGCGTCGTTCACCGCGACCACGGGGATGCCGAGCCGGCCGCGCTCGGCCATCACGCGCAGGGGCCGGAGGCCGCTCGTCGTCTCCTCGGCGGCACCGAGCATCGTCGGCAGGAGGTCGGGATGCTCCTGGTGTGCGAGGCGGATCAGGTGCGAGCCGTCGTCGAGCACGATGTGCGGGCGGGTGTCGAGCATCGCGAGTGCGAGCGCCTTCTGCTCCGCGAGCGTCGCGGTGCTGCTGGCGTGGACCGTCAGTCCCGCGTTCCGGAGGGCGTCAGCCACGGCGTCGTCGGTCTCGTCGGCGTGGGCGTAGACGACGACCTCGGCGCCGGCGTCGCGGAGCAGCAGGCTCAGCACGGCGGTCTTCGGCTCGAGGAACATCGCGACGCCGATGCGGGTGCCACGGAGGAGTCCGCCGTCGCGGAGCTCGGCGGCGACGGCGCGGGAGACCGGCATCGAGCGGCGCGCCCAGCGCAGGCGGGCCTCGGCGGCGGGGGCGGCCTCGGGGTCGCGGCCCGACGAGACCAGGAACACGTCGTCGGAGGTCATCGGCACGCCGAGCACGCCGGGTCGGGCGGGGGCGACGGGGCCGAACGCGTCCTCGTCGACTGCGGGGGCGTGCCGGCCGGCGTCGATCACGATCAGGGTCGCGCCGCGGGGGCGGTCGGACTCCCGCTCGATGACGGGCGTGCTGTGCTCCGGCGTGCCGAGGCACCAGAGCTGGTCGATCGGCTCGTGCTCGTCCGCGCGGAGCGCGCCGAGACCGGTCAGCAGCGCGTCCAGCGCGGCGACGTCACCGCGCTCGCCCCCGACGATCCGGAAGCGGCGTGCGGCGACGAGCATGTTGGTCGTCCGCGCGAAGTGCCGGACGGCCGCGGATGCCCAGGCCGCGGTGTCGGGATCGGAGCGCAGCGGCATGGTCCCAGGGTAGAGCCGTGCGGTGGCCGGTCGGTCCGTCTCAGCGGTCGCGGTCTCAGCGGAGCACGTCGGGGCGCGGGGCGTCCGCCCAGCCCGGCGCGGCGGGGGCACCGAGCTGTCGCGTGCGCTTGCGGTAGTGCACCTGGATCCCGATCAGCACGGCGACGCCGATCGCGGAGACGATCGCGAGTCCGACGAGGTACAGCGTCGACGAGAGCCCCACGATCGACGCCGGCACCGCGCCGTTCTGCGCCACGGAGATCGGCGTGCCGGTGATGAGGAACGCGAGGAGGGTCGAGATCGTGGAGTTCGAGTCGTAGAGCCCGTGGAGCAGCGCGACGACGACGTAGGTGACGAGGATGCTCCAGGCCCAGCGGAACCGCGGCCGACCGTGCGCGGCACCGAACAGCACCGCCCCGAGGATCGCGGTCCAGAGCACGTGGCCGACCGGGGAGAGGATCGCGCGGAGGACCTCGGTCTGCAGCAGCGACACCAGGTCGATCCCCCGCGAGGTGATCGCGGCGTTGAAGGCGTACCCGGCGGACTCGAACGCGGCGAACCCGGCGCCGACGGTCGCGCCGAGCAGGGCTCCCTGCCGAGCCGTCTTCGGGCGGACGCGCCATCCGACGACCACGAGGAGCACGCCCTTGACGAACTCCTCCACGAACCCGACCACGAGGTAGACCAGCGCGTTCTGCTGCAGGTCCGACTCGAGCAGCGACGCCCCGAGGACCCCGAGGATGCCGCCGACGAAGAACGCCGTGACGAGCTGCATCGTGCTCACCGTGCCGGTGACCCGTTCGATGACGAAGAGGACCACGGTGAAGGGCACGAGGAAGCTGCCGAGCAGGATGATCGTCGGCACCAGGTTGGTGTTGCTCGTGTACACGGTGACGACGATCGTCACCACCCAGAGCACGAAGCCGACGAGCAGCGTCTTCCACCACCAACCACGGCGGTGGTGCGGGTGGGCGACGGGTTCGCTGGCCGTGGACATGGGACCATCGTGCATCGCCGGCCCGCGCCGTGCCCGGATCGGTGCCCGACCTGAGGAATGTCTCCTGCGCTCCGGACGTAGTGTCTGGGTATGAGCGATGAGACATTCGACCAGGTGACGATGTTCGGCGCGGACTGGTGCCGCGACTGCCGACGTTCGAAGGCGCTGCTCGACAAGCTCGGTGTGGAGTACACCTACGTGGACGTCGAGGCGGAGCCGTCGGGAGCCTCGCGTGCCGAGGCGATCAGCGGGCGCAAGAACATCCCCGTCGTGGTGCTGCCCAACGGCAAGCACTTCGTGGAGCCGTCCGACGCCGAGCTGCAGGCCGAGCTCGAGGCGTCCGGCGCCGTCTGACCGGGGCCGGCCAGCCCGAGACTCGGGCTGAGCGACAGCTCTCGGGCGTTCGAGCGCGAAAAGTGTCGCTCAGACCGAGTCTCGGCGCGGGCTCCGTGAGTCTCGGCCCACGCGGACATCGGATGAATCGGGCATGATGAGCGCGTGATCATCGACGCTCACCAGCACCTCTGGGACCCCGCCGACCGGACGTACCCCTGGATGGACGACTCCGTCGCGCCGATCCGTCGCCGGTTCGACGCGTCGGACCTCCGCGCGGTCACGGCCCCGGCCGGTGTCACGGCGACGATCGTCGTGCAGGCCGTGCACGACCCGGGCGAGACCGCGTGGCTCCTCGCGCAGCAGGAGCCCGTCGTCGGCGTCGTGGGATGGGTCGACCTGACCGCGCCGGACGTGGCAGATCGACTCGCGGCGCTCCGCACGGCCACAGCGGGGGCGCCGCAGCACGGGTCGCGGCAGCGCGGGTCGCACCCGCCGCTCGTCGGCATCCGGCACCAGGCGCAGGACGAGCCGGACCCGTCCTGGCTCGCACGCGAGGACGTCATCCGCGGCGTGCGGGCCGTTGCCGCGGCAGGACTGGCATTCGACCTCCTGATCCGCGGAGCCAGAGAGCACGCCGCAGCCCTCACCCTCGTCGACGCGGTCCCCGACGGCGTCTTCGTCCTCGACCACGCCGGCAAGCCCGACATCGCGCACGACGGCACCGCCACGGCGACCGCCTGGCGGGCACGCATGCGGGACTTCGCCACCCGGCCGAACGTGGCGTGCAAGGTCTCCGGCCTCCTCACCGAAGCCGGCGGGGACTGGCGGAACCGCCCCGTCGACCGGTACGTACGGGAGACGGTGCACACCTTCGGCACCGACCGGTCGATGTGGGGCTCCGACTGGCCGGTCTCGACCCTGGCCGCCGACTACCGCACCACCCTGCGCACGACAGCCGACGCCCTCGCGGACCTGTCCGACACCGAGCGCGAGGCGGTGTTCGGCGGCACGGCTGAGCGCGTGTACCTTGCCGGAGCACAGCCCCAGACATAGGATGTCTGCACTGCCCGCTGCATCGGCGCAGCGCAGAGAGCGAGGAACGATGAAGTTCGCACGACTCGGCCCCCTGGGACGCGAGATCCCCGTGGCCATCGACTCCGACGGCGAGGCCCTCGACCTCCGGCCGATCACCACCGACATCAGCGGCGCCTTCCTGTCGTCCGACCCGGTCGGCCGCGTGCAGCACGCCCGCAGCGCCGGCGACCTGCAGCCGGTGCCCGACGCCGACGGCCTGCGCCGCGGAGCGCCCGTCGCCCGCCCGGGCAAGGTCGTCTGCATCGGCCTGAACTACCGCGACCACGCTGCCGAGACCGGCGCCGACATCCCCACCGAGCCGATCGTGTTCATGAAGGACCCGATGACCGTGATCGGCCCGGACGACGAGGTCCTGGTCCCACGGAACAGCACGAAGACGGACTGGGAGATCGAGCTGGCCGTCGTGATCGGCACGATGGCGCGGTACTGCGAGTCCGAGGACGAGGCGGCGACGCACATCGCGGGCTACGCCATCGCGAACGACGTCTCCGAACGCGAGTTCCAGCTCGAGCGCGGCGGGCAGTGGGACAAGGGGAAGTCCTGCGAGACGTTCAACCCGCTCGGCCCGTGGCTCGTCACGCCGGACGAGGTGTCCCCGGACGCCATCGCCCTGCGGCTCAGCGTGAACGGCGAGGTCCGCCAGGACGGAACGACCGCCGACATGGTGTTCCGCCCGGCGGAGATCGTCCGGTACCTCTCCCAGTTCATGGTCCTGTACCCGGGCGACGTCATCAGCACCGGGACGCCCGCCGGCGTCGCGCTGGCCGGGCACGCCCCGTACCTGCAGCCGGGCGACGTCGTCGAGCTCACCGCGGACGGCCTCGGCGCCCAGCGGCAGACGATCGGGGCCGCCTGATGCCCGGCTCGCACGAGGGGCTCCGTGCGATCGTGACGGGCGGCGCCTCGGGCATCGGCGCGGCGATCACGTCGGCGCTGCAGGAACGCGGCGCGACGGTCGCCGTGCTCGATCTGCAGACGTCCGGGGTCACCGACGGCACGATCGCCGTCCCGTGTGACGTCGGCGACGACGAGAGCGTCCGCGCGGCCGTCGCCACCGCGGTCGAGCAGCTCGGCGGACTCGACGTCCTCGTGAACAACGCCGGCATCGGCGCGCAGGGCACGGTCGAGGACAACCCCGATGACGAGTGGCGCCACGTGTACGAGGTCAACGTCCTCGGCGTCGTCCGACTCTCCCGTGCCGCGCTGCCGCACCTCCGCGCATCGGGGGACGCCAGCATCGTGAACACCTGCTCGATCGCCGCGACCGCCGGACTCCCCCAGCGCGCGCTGTACTCCGCGACGAAGGGCGCCATCGCCGCACTCACCCGCGCGATGGCCGCCGACCACATCCGCGAGGGCATCAGGGTCAACGCCGTGAACCCGGGCACCGCGGACACGCCGTGGGTCGCACGGCTGCTGTCGACCGCCGCCGATCCGGCAGCCGAACGCGCCGCACTCGAGGCACGCCAACCCCACGGGCGCCTGGTCGCGCCGGAGGAGGTCGCCGAGGCCGTCGCCTACCTGACGAGTCCGCTCGCCCGGTCCACGACGGGCGTCGACCTGGCGGTCGACGGCGGGATGCAGGCGCTCCGGCTCCGACCAGCCTGATGCCGGAGAACACCGGTCGGGAGGCTCGGTGCCGGTATCGTCGAGCCATCCCGACCCAGCGTGGCCGGGTGGAGGGATCGCCATGGCTTCGCTGACCGACGACGCGATCGCGCGCATCCAGCAGATGATCGTGACCGGCGAGCTCAAACCCGGCCAGCGCCTCCCGCCCGAGAAGGAACTCAGCGAGTCTCTCGGGCTCTCCCGGAACAGTCTCCGCGAGGCGGTGAAGGCCCTCGAACTCATCCGCGTGCTCGACGTCCGACGCGGCGACGGCACCTACGTGACCTCGCTCGAGCCCTCCGTCCTGCTCGAGGCGGTGTCGTTCGTCGTCGACATGCACCACGACCGCTCGCTCGTCGACCTGCTGGAGGTCCGTCGCATCCTGGAGCCCGCGTCCGCCGTGCTCGCCACCGCCCGCGCCTCCGAGCAGCAGATCGACGAACTCGCCACGCTCATGGGCTCGGTGGGCGAGGACACCGGCGTCGAGGACCTCGTCGCGCACGACCTGCTCTTCCACTCCACGATCGCGGGCATCGGCGGGAACCAGTACCTGTCCGGGCTCCTCGACGCCCTGTCGAGCAAGACCGTGCGCGTGCGGGTCTGGCGCGGCCTCACTCAGAACGGCTCCGTCCAGCGCACCCTCGACGAGCACGCCGCGATCGTCGACGCCATCCGTCGCCGGGACCCCCAGCTCGTGCAGGCGCTCGTCGTGTCGCACGTCGAGGGTGTCGAGCGCTGGCTCCGCCGTTCCCTCGACTGACACGTCGTCGGATCAGCCAGTCCGCGCACTCCTGGCCGCGTCGAGCGGTTGACGTGTTCGATGGGACGTCGGCCCTGACTCCGGCAACCATGCCGCGGCAACCGCACCCACGAGGAGGACACCGTGCTCGGTCTCATCATCAGCTTGATCATCATCGGACTCATCGCCGGCGCCATCGCGCGACTGGTCATGCCCGGCAAGCAGCACATCTCGATCCCGATGACCATCCTGATCGGCATCATCGGCTCGTTCGTCGGGGGCTTCCTCGGCTTCCTGATCTTCCAGCACGACCCGATGGACGGCTTCTTCCAGCCGGCCGGCATCATCGGTTCGATCATCGGCGCGATCATCGTGCTGTTCATCTACCTGCGCGTCACCGGCCGCAAGTCGGCTCGCAGCTAGGGTCTGCCTCGGCGCTGATCGCGCCCCCGCACGAACATCGCGCCCCGTCTCGACGGGGCGCGATGTTCATTGCGGGGCGCGACGAGATCAAGCGGGCAGGAGCGCCGCCGCCTCCAGGTCGGCCCAGAGCGCGTCGGGGACGGACACCGCGGCACGAGCGGCGTTCTCACGCACCTGCGCTGCCGACTGGGCACCGACGGCGACCGTGCGGACCGCTGGAGCCCGGCGCGGGAACGCGAGCGCGGCTTCCGGCAGCGTCACCCCGTGCCGTGCGCAGACCGCGGCGAGCGCCCGGGCACGCTCGACCAGCGACGACGGGGCCGGGGCGTAGTCGTACGTGGTACCCGGCGCGGGGAGCGGGTTGCTCAGGAGCCCGGAGTTGTAGACACCGACCGCGACCACGTCCACCCCGAGCGAGGCGCACCGGGAGACCAGCGCCGCCGCCGGCTGTTCGAGCAGCGTGTACCGCCCGGCGAGCATGATCACGTCGCAGATGCCCGTGTCCACGGCGGCCGACAGCGCCGACACCGAGTTCGAGCCGACCCCGACGGCCTGCACGACGCCCTCGTCCCGCAGGCTCGCGAGCGCCGGCAGCGCCTGGGCCAGCCCATCGGACAGCGAGTAGACGTCGGGGTCGTGCAGGTACGCGACGTCGACGTGGTCGAGCCGGAGCCGCACGAGGGACTCGTCGAGCGACCGACGGACCCCTGATGCCGAGGGGTCCCACAGCCGCACGGGGTCGTCCGGCACCGCGAACCCGTCCCCGTCGACGCCGTCACCCGGGCCGGGCACGAGCAGCCGCCCGACCTTCGTCGACACCCGGTACGAGTCCCGCGGCCGCCCGGCGAGCGCCGCCCCGAGCCGCCGTTCGGACAGCCCGACCCCGTAGTGCGGCGCGGTGTCGAACCCGCGCACCCCGGCGTCCCACGCGGCGTCGACCGTGGCACGGGCGTCCTCGTCGGAGACCTCCCGCAGCAGGTTCCCGATCCCGGCGCACCCGAGCCAGAAGGGCCCGACGTCGAGGGCGAACGGCACGCTCACGGCTGACTCGCCAGGGTCCACACGAGCGGGACCCCGTCGTCGTTCCCGGAGTAGTCGTCGTCGGCCTCGAGCAGGGGGTTGATCACGGCCTGCCACTCGGCGTTGACGGGGTCGTCCGCCAACGAGCGACGCATCGCCCGGTAGTCGGTGACCTCGATCAGGTGGACGAGGTCCTGGCCGTCGCGCCAGATGCTCCAGTTCGACACCCCGGCGGCACGGAGCCGGTCGGCCAGCGCGGTCGGGACGGCGGCGTGCACGCGGTCGTACTCTGCCTCCGCCCCGCTCCGCAGTCGCGTCCGCGAGAGGATCCGCTGCATCAGTCGCGGAGGAACAGCTCGACGACGGGCACGGCGACGTCCGGTCGGACGATCGGCAGCGTCAGGGTCAGCGTCCCTGCCGGCTGCCCACCGAGCCCGGTGTTCTGCGCCCGGGTCCCCGGCGGGATCTCGCGGTAGTGGATCTCGGACGCGTCGTTCAGCAGCTGCGCGTACTCGACGCGGCCGGCGAGGTCGGGCAGGTGCACGTGCTCGAACGGCCACGTGAACAGGTGCAGGTACAGCCGGTTGCCGTTCTGCGTGTAGACCGTGCCAGCGGGTGCCCGGAAGGACGAGGGCCCGGCGCCGTACACCGACCGTGCGTGCCGGTCCATCCACGACCCGATCTCGGCGAGCGCCGTCCGGGCGACCCCGTCGAACTCGCCGCGACCGGTGGGTCCGACGTTGAGGAGCATGTTCCCGTTGTTCGACACCCCGTCGACGAGCATCCGGACGAGCAGGTCGGTGCTCTTCACGTTGAGGTTGTCGCGGTCGTAGCCCCACGAGCCGTTGAGGGTCTGGCAAGCCTCCCACGGCACCTGGACCCCGTCGACCTCCATCGGCTTGTCCGGCTGGTACTGCTCCGGGGTGACGATGTCGCCGGGCAGATCGAGCCGGTCGTTGACGATGATGCCGGGCTGGAGCCGACGGGTCAGCTCCAACAGCTCCGAGGATCCCCAGTCGTCGCGGCCCTTGCCGCCCCAGATGTCCTCGTGGTCGTTGTCCCGGTAGGAGAAGTCGTAGAACAGGTAGTCGATCCGTCCGTAGTCGGTCAGCAGCTCCGTCACCTGTCCGTGCAGGTACTCCCGGTACCGCGCCATGTCCCGGCCCTCGTTGAGCGCCGCGATGGCGGATTCGCCGTCGTCCCGTCGCGGGTGCACCCCGTCGATGGTGAAGTCCGGGTGGTGCCAGTCGATGAGCGAGTGGTAGAACCCGACCCGGAGCCCCTCGGCGCGGACGGCGTCGACGAACTCGCGGACGATGTCCCGGCCGAACGGCGTGTTCGTGGCCTTGTAGTCCGTCAGCGCCGAGTCCCAGAGCGCGAACCCCTCGTGGTGCTTCGTGGTGAGCACGACGTACTTCATGCCGGCCTCCCGCGCACGCCGAGCCCAGTCGGCGGCGTCGAACAGGTCGGGGTCGAAGTGGTCGAAGTACTTCTGGTAGTCCTCGTCGGTGATCCGCTCGCGGTTCTTCACCCACTCGTGCCGGGCGGGCAGGGCGTAGAGCCCCCAGTGGATGAACATGCCGAAACGGTCGTGGGTGAACCAGGCGGGCAGGCCGTTGGCGGCGGGGTCGACCTGCGGCTCTGCGGGTGCGGTGATGGTCATGGTGGCCAGTGTTCCTTTCAGGAGTGCAGCACGTCACCGGCCGCCGAGGCCGGAGGTGACGATGCCCTTGACGAGGTGCTTCTGGAGCAGGACGAGCAGGATGACGGTCGGCAGCATCGAGATGACCGACGCGGCCATGACGAGGTTCCACTCGGAGCCCTGCTGCCCGAAGAACTGCTGCAGGCCGAGCGGGATGGTGCCGTGGGCCTCCACGTCGTTCACGACGACGAGGGGCCACAGGAACGAGTTCCAGTACGAGATGAACGAGAACACCGCGAGCACGGCCATCGTCGGGCGGGCGAGCGGCATCATCACCGAGAAGAAGGTGCGGACGGGTCCGGCGCCGTCCACCCGTGCGGCGTCGTCGAGCTCCTGCGGCACGGTGAGGAAGAACTGCCGGATCAGGAAGGCGCCGAGCGCGGTGAACGCCCACGGGATGATCAGCGCCTGGAACGTGTCAACCCACCCGAAGCCCTGCATCATCACGTACATCGGGATGACGAGGACGTCCTGCGGGATCATCAGCGTGACGAGGAACAGCATGAACACGGTGTTCCGCCCGCGCCAGCGCAGTCGCGAGAACGCGTACCCGGAGAGCACGGCCACGGCGACGTTGATCGCGGTGCCGACCGCCGCGACGAACACCCCGTTGAGGATGAACCGCGCGAACGGCAGGTAGGTGAACGCCTGGACGTAGTTGCTCCACTCGAGCGACCGACCCCAGAGCGTCGGCGGGGTGGTGAACACCTGGTCGGCGGGCTTCAGGCTCGTCGCGACCATGTACACGAGCGGCGAGACGAACAGCATCGCGACGAGGCACAGCAGGGCGTACCCGATGGCGTGCCGCACCCGGCCCGGCCGTGGTGCTGCTGTCGTCCTGGCGACGGCACGGGGGTTGACCGACCGGTTCGACGTGGTGGCGAGACCGCCGCGGACCGCTTCACTCATAGTGCACCCACCGCTTCTGCCCGAGGAACTGGACGGCCGTGATCCCGAGGATGATGACGAACAGCACCCACGCGCCGGCCGAGGCCAGGCCGAGCTGCTGGTTCTGGAAGCCCGTGTTGTAGATGTACTGCACGAGGGTCTCGGTCGCCGTGCCCGGCCCGCCCTTCGTGAGGACGAACGGCTGCACGAACACCTGGAACGAGGTGATCAGCGTCATCATCGTCGCGAAGAACACCGACGGTGAGATGAGCGGGAACTTGATCGCCCAGAAGGTCTGCCAGGCGTTCGCCCCGTCGAGCTGCGAGGCCTCGATCTGGTTCTCCGGCACCGCGTCGAGCGCCGCCGAGAAGATCAGCATGTTGTAGCCGAAGCCCTGCCACACGCTCATCGCGACGATCGCGAGCATCGCCCAGTGCTCGTCGGCGAGGAAGTTCGGTGCGTGCACCCCGACGGTGGACTGCAGCGTCGCGTCGATCGCACCTCCCGGCTGGTACAGCATCCGCCACACCACGACGTTCGCGACGATCGGCGTGATGGTCGGGATGAAGAACAGCACCCGGAAGACGTGTCGCCCAGCGATCCTCGGCGTCAGCCAGGCGGCGAGCCCGAGCGACACGACGAGGTTGAGCGGCACGTACAGCACCACGAACAGTGCGGTGTTGAGGGTGACCGTGCGGAACACCGGGTCGCCGAAGAGCCGCGCGTAGTTCTCGATGCCGGCGAACGAGCGCGCGCCGAGCGTCGGCCAGTTCATGAAGCTCACGACGAGCGACGCGATGATCGGGAACGCCGTGAACACGACGAGGCCGATGGAGTGCGGTGCGGCGAACGCGGCACCCCACCAGGTGCGGCGCCCGACGGGGCCTGGGTCGCCGCCCTGCCGGTTCGGCGTGGCCGTGCCGGCCGCCACGGCGGTCGCGACCGCCGTGACGGCCGCGGCGGCCGGGACGGCCGCGGCGGCCGGTGGGTCCTGGATGGTGGTCATGCGACGACCTCCTCGTCGTTCGCGCGGTCCTGGGGGTGGGATGGGACGGACTGGAGGCTGTGCGCACGACGTGCGCCGAGCCTCCAGTCCGTCGGCTGGTCACTGGGTGCCGAGCTGGCCCGCGATGGAGGACATGGTCTCCTTGCCGGAGGTCTGCCCGTTCACCGCCTGGAGCGCGTACTGCGTGAAGAGCTGGGACAGCTGGTCGCTCTGCTTGTTGCCGAGCAGCGGCGACGACTTCGCGAGTGCCGCCTTGAGCGCGGGCTCCGCGCCCTCGATGCCGGCGCTGGAGTACCAGGCGGCCTGTGCCGCGGTCCGACCGGGGAACGCGCGTCCTTGCTCGGCCAGCGAGGTCAGGACCTTCTCGCTGGTCATCGTCTGCACGGCCTTGAACGCCTGCTCCGGGTACTTGCACTGCTTCGAGACGCCGAAGCCGGAGCCGGCCGCGAAGGTCGACGGTCCGGACGTCCCGGCGGGGAGCGTCGTCACGCCGAGGTCGAACTGCACCTTGGCCTTCTGGCTGATCAGCGACCACGGACCGTCGGTGTACATCGCGACCTTGCCGGCGGCGAAGTCATTGCCCGGTGTCGACGAGTCGGACGACGCCTGCGTCGCGTAGCCCTTCTTCACCAGGCTGGCCATCCAGTCCAGGCCGTCCGCGAACTTCGCGTTCGTCGCGTCGAGCTTCCCGCTCGACGTGATCACCCGGCCGCCGTTGTAGCCGTAGATCATCGACTCCAGGTTGAGGTCGGCCACCGTCGAGCCGTACTCGGTGATGCCCTTCGCCTTGAGCGCCGCTCCGGCCGCCTCGAAGTCGTCGACGGTCCAGCCGGGCTGCGGCTCGGCCACACCGGCCTGCTTGAAGAGGTCCCTGTTGTAGAACATCATGATGGGCCCGGTGTCGTACGGCAGGCCGTAGAGCTTCCCGTCGACCTTCATGCCGTCGAGCGCCGTGCTGTCGAACGCGGACAGGTCCGTGCCGTCCTTCTTGGCGAGGTCGTCGAGCGGCAACAGCGACTCGGTGTAGTTCGCCGCGCGGAGCGACTGCATGCTCACGACGCACTGGGCGCTCCCGGCGCTCAGCTGCGTGCTGAGCTTCGTGAAGTAGTTCTCGAACGGAGCGCCCTGGATCGTCAGGGTGATGCCGTCCTCGCTCTTCACGGTGTCGGCGACCTTCTGCCAGGCGGCCTTGTCCTCCTTCCCGGCGATCCACATGGACCAGGTCAGGGCGTCCTTCGACTGGCTCCCGCCGGCGCTGCTGCCGGAGGAACAGCCGCTGAGCACGAGGGCCGCGGCTGCTGCCGCCGCGAGCCCGGCGATGATGCGTCGTCGTTGCATCGGAGTCTCCACTTCGTCGTGGTGATCGGGTGAGGGGGTGTGGTCAGGCGACGCGGACCGCGTCGCGTGGGGAGTCGACGGCCCAGACCGGGCCGTCGGGGAACTCGTACGTGTCGAGGGAGTCGGCGAGCATCTCGGTGCCGGCCCCGGGAGCGGTGGGAGGCCAGTAGCGGCCGTCGTGCACGTCGACCGGTGTCACGAAGTGCTCGTGGAGGTGGTCGACGTACTCGATGCAGCGGGTGTCGAGGTCGCCGGACAGGGCCACGGCGTCGAACATCGACAGGTGCTGCACGGCCTCGCAGAGCCCGACGCCGCCGGCGTGCGGGCAGACCCGGACGCCGTACTTGGCGGCGAGGAGCAGGATCGCGAGGTTCTCGTTGACACCGGCCACGCGGGTCGCGTCGATCTGCAGCACGCGCATCGCCTCGGCCTGGATGAGCTGCTTCGCGATGACCCGGTTCGCCATGTGCTCCCCCGTCGCGACCGGGATCGGGGCGATGCGGCGGGCGATCTCGGCGTGGGCGAGCACGTCGTCGGGGCTCGTCGGCTCCTCGACCCAGGCGATGTCGAACGGTCGGAGTCGATCGATCCACGCCACGGCCTCGTCGACGTCCCATCGCTGGTTCGCGTCGACGGCGATCCGGATGTCCGGACCGACGACGGCGCGGGCGATCCCCATCCGGCGGACGTCCTCGCCGACGTCGCCGCCGACCTTGAGCTTGATCTGCGTGAAGCCCTCGTCGACGGCCTCCCGGCACAGGCGGGCGAGCTTGTCGTCGTCGTAGCCGAGCCACCCGGGGGTGGTCGTGTACGCCGGGTAGCCCTGCGCTTCGAGCCGCGCTCGACGGCTCGCGCGGAGCGGCTCGGCATCGCGGAGCATCGCGAGCGCCTCGGCGGGTGTGATCGCGTCGGTGAGGTACCGGAAGTCCACCAGGTCGACGAGCTCCTCGGGCGCGAGGCCGGCGAGGTGCGCCCAGAGCGGCTCCCCCGCGCGCTTCGCCCTGAGGTCCCAGAGGGCGTTCACGACGGCGCCGATCGCCATGTGCATGACGCCCTTCTCCGGGCCGAGCCAGCGGAGCTGCGAGTCGTGCACGAGTTCGCGCCAGGTACCGCCCATGTCCGCCAGGAGTGCTTCGGCGTCGCGACCGACGACGTGTCCGCGGAGTGCGGCGATGGCGGCTTCCTGGACCTCGTTGCCGCGGCCGATGGTGAAGACGAAGGCGGATCCCGCGAGCCCGTCGAGTGCGTCGGTCGTGATCTCGACGGTCGCGGCGGAGTAGTCGGGCGCCGGGTTCATGGCGTCGGACCCGTCGTGTTCCCGAGAGGTCGGGAACCGGATGTCGCGCACGCGCAGACCGGTGATGCGGCTCATCGTGTCTCCTGCCCGTCCGGTCTCCGTCGACCGAACGAGGTAATCAAAACATCCGATGTCTACCGCGTCAAGCGTCTTTTTCGTCGCGTTCTGGCGTCATGTCCACCGCAACCACCCGATGACTGGCTGCGGGCCGGGTCGCACTCCCGGGCCGCGCCGACTGGTCACGACATGCCGTCGGTGTGCCGCCGAGCGGTCACCACCCGTCGCTCCGCGGGCCGGCAGGCGACAGTTCGTGACCAGTCAGCGGAAGTGAGCGGCACGTCGTGACACCTCGAGGCAGCGAGAGACGGGCGGCGGACGGGAGGCCCGTGGCGGGCGGACACGAGCCTCCCGTCCGGCGGGCAGTCGCGACGCGACCTGCCCCAGACACGCGCCGAGTGGTCACGACATGCCGTCGGCGTGCCGCCGAAGGGGCACGAAACGTCGACTCGCGGGCCGGCAGGCGACAGTTCGTGACCAGTCAGCGGAAGTGAGCGGCACGTCGTGACACCTCGGGCTACCAGGGGGCGCGCACACCGACTCAGGACGCGGCGAGCCGGCCCATCTCGGCGACCACGCCGCGGACGCGTGCAGCGAGCTCGTCACGCGAGCCGACGGAGACCCGGTGCGCGGTCTCGATGACCGCGGCCATCACGAGGGTCGTGGCCGTCCGGGCGGTGTCCGCGTCGGTGCGTTCGCACGCGACCTCGTACACCGCGAGCCGCGCATCGGCCATCCACTGCAGCATCGTCGGCACCATCTCGGGGCGGGCCTGGACGAGCGCCTTCATCCGGGAGCGGTCCTCGGGGAGCTCCACCGTGGAAGCGACGAGGTCGCAGAGGTCGTGGACGAGCTGCCCGTCCGAGGCGAGGAACGCCTCGCGCGCGTGGTGCGGGATCGCCGTTCCCGGCAGCCCGAGGGCGGCGTGCCCCTTCGAGGAGAAGTAGTTGAAGAAGGTCCGGGTGGAGACGCCGGCCTCGGCGCAGATCTCCTCGACGGTGACGCCCGCGAGTCCGCGGTCGGTGACGAGTGCGAGCGCGGCTTCGTGCATGGACTGCCGGGTGCGCTGCTTCTTGCGCTCCCGGAGGCCGCAGTGCTCGTCGTCGGTTGCGGTGGCGTCCGTTGCGGGCGCTTCGGTGGTGCTCACGGGGTGCTCCTGGTGCGGGTCGGGGCCTCCCGCCGTCCTGCGGGAGGCCCCGATGGTGCCTAGTTCGCTGAACGCGGACCCTGGACGGGGATCGAACCGGTGGACGGCGCCGTCGGCGAGCCCATCGTGTTCGCGGCCTCCACGGCCTGGGCCTCGAGGTCGTCGGCCGTGCCGTCGGCGTCGGCCTGCTCCTGCAGGGCCGAGCTCTTGCGGAGCGGCGGCGCCTTGAAGAACCAGCTGAGGACGAACGCCAGCAGGATCACGGCGAACCCGACCCAGTAGACGGTCACGGCCGAGGTGTTGAACCCGGTCATGAACGGCCGCGTGAGCGCCGGTGCCGCGCCGTTGAGGTAGGACGTGTCGCTCGTCTCGGAGCTGCTGCTGCCGCTCGTGGAGGACGATGCCTTGTCCATCTGCTTGACGACACCAGGGACGACCTGGTCGACCCAGTACGTGCGCTCGGCCTCGTCGGACCAGTCGACGACCAGTGCGCCGTTCTCGACCGTGGCGTGCGCCTTGTCGGCGGCAGCGGCGAGCGCCTGGCGCTCCGCCTCAGGCAGTGCCGCAGCGACCTGCTGGTCGATGATCCCCTGCGCTGCGGCGGCCGG
Source organism: Curtobacterium sp. L3-7 (assembly GCF_048756585.1). NCBI lineage: Bacteria > Bacillati > Actinomycetota > Actinomycetes > Micrococcales > Microbacteriaceae > Curtobacterium > Curtobacterium sp. L3-7. The sequence continues at coordinate 69,780 of NZ_CP151474.1, forward strand.
GACGGCGCCTGCTGCGACCTGCTGCTGGACACCAGCGGTCACCTGCTGCGTGACGGCCTGGTCGGCAGCCTGCTTCGCGGCGCTCGTCGCATCGGTCAACCCGGAGGAGACCTGCTGCTTGATCGGGGTGACGATCGGGTTCCAGATCTGGTCCATGACGCCCTGGTTGGCCTTCGCCGACGCGACGGTCGGGTTGAGCGCGGCGTCGAGCGCGCCGGTCAGGTTCTGCTTGTCGGCCGTGGCGTGCACGATGTTCGCCGGCATGATCGAGAACAGGACGCTCAGGAGCACCGCGGTGCCGAGCGTTCCACCGATCTGGCGGAAGAACGTCGCCGAGCTCGTCGCCACACCCATGTCGCGTGGCTGGACCGAGTTCTGCGAGGCGAGCGTGATGCTCTGCATGAGCTGACCGAGGCCGAGCCCGATGAGGAACATGCCGATCATCAGGAACCAGAGCGGCTTGTCGATCGTCATGAACGTCAGGACGACGTAGCCGATCGAGACCAGCGCGGTCCCGATGACCGGGAACTGACGGTACTTGCCCGTGCGGGCGACGATCTGGCCGGAGGCGATCGACGCGATCATCAGGCCACCGATCATCGGCAGCGTGGCGAAGCCCGACTCGGTCGGGGTCAGCCCGGTCACGATCTGCAGGTACAGCGGGATGGTCAGCATGGCGCCGAACATCGCGAAGCCCACGAGGAAGCCGAGGATGGTCGCCATCGAGAACACGCCGGAGCGGAAGAGCTTCAGCGGGATGATCGCGTCGTCCTTCATGAGCGTCTCGATCACCAGGAACGCGACGAGACCCACGGCGCCGGTCACGTAGCAGGCGATCGCGCCGGCCGAACCCCAGCCCCAGGTGCGGCCCTGTTCGGCCACGAGGAGCAGCGGGACGAGGGTCACGATGACCGAGGTGGCGCCCCACCAGTCGATGCGCGGCTTCGCCTTGGCGTCACCGAACTTTGGGAGGTGCAGGAACGCGATGACCATCAGCAGCGCGCCGACGCCGATCGGGACGTTGATCAGGAACACCCAGCGCCATCCGGTGACTCCGAGGATGCTCGACGCACCGGCGAAGAGCCCACCGATGAGCGGGCCGATGACCGAGGAGATGCCGAAGACGGCGAGGAAGTAGCCCTGGTACTTGGCACGTTCACGCGGGGCGAGGATGTCGCCCATGATCGCCAGCGGCAGCGACATCAGCGCGCCGGCACCGATGCCCTGGAAGGCACGGAAGGCGGCGAGCATGATCATCGACGTCGACATGGTCGAGAGCAGCGATCCGAGGATGAAGACCGCGATGCCGAAGATGTAGAGCGGGCGACGACCGAAGACGTCGGAGAGCTTGCCGTAGATCGGCGTGGTGATCGTGCTCGCGATGAGGTACGCGGTCGTCACCCAGGCCTGCTGGTCGAGTCCGTGCAGGTCGTCGCCGATGGTGCGGATCGCCGTGCCGACGATCGTCTGGTCGAGCGAGGACAGGAACATCCCGGCCATGAGGCCGTAGATGACGAGGAGGATCTGGCGGTGCGACATGATCGGCTTGCCCGGCGTGCTCGCCGGTGCTGATGATCGCCCGCGCTGCACCTCGACGGGTGCGGTGGCAGTTGACATGGGGGTCCTTCTGGAGTGCTGATGGCGGATCGGTGCGCGTCGGTGCGTGGTGGTCGCGAGGGACGCCGGGGCTTGCGCGGCGGGTCAACCTTGCAGACGCTGCAACTTTACACCACGAGCACGTTTGCTGCCAATGCAAACTTTCCTATTGCGCACGTTTGGTGAACACACCCTCAGGTAGCGTCGACGCATGGGGCGGACGACCTGGACCGATGTGCCGGCGATGCTGCGGGAGCAGGTCGAGGAGATGCTCGGGGGTCGGGTGGTCACGGCCGGATCCCAAGCCGGTGGGTACTCCCCCGGCGGAGCCGACCGGGTGGTGACCGATTCCGGTCGACGGGCGTTCGTGAAGACGCTGTCGCGCCGGACGAACCCGGACGGGTACGGCTTCCACGAGCGTGAGGCAACGGTGATGGCCCACATCCCGCCGAGCGTGCAGGCTCCCCGCCTGCTCGGCACGCTGCGCGCCTCCGTGCACGACGACGACTGGATCGCCCTGGTGCTGGACGACGTGGACGGTGCGCACCCGGGTAGCGCGGACGTCACCGCCGTGCTGGACGCGCTCGACACCCTGCCCGTCGCGGCCGGCCCGCTCGCCGACCTGCCACGTGCCGCACCGGACCTCGCCGAGGAGTTCGCCGCGTGGGACCGGATGCTGGCGACCGGGCTCGACGCCACCACGGGGGCGGGCGATCCCGTGGTCCCACCCGACGTCGCCGCCCACGCCGCCCGCTTCGCCGAGGTCGCGCGCGCCGGTGCCGCGGCGGTCGACGGCGAGCACCTCGTCCACCTCGACTGCCGTGCGGACAACCTGCTCGTCGACGCGGACGGCGTCGTGTGGGTGGTCGACTGGCCGTGGGCGGGGATCGGTGCACACTGGCTCGACCCGCTCACCTACCTGCTCGACGCCCTGGTGCGGGGCGACGACGTCGACGTCGAACACCACCTGGCGACGCACCGGGTGTTCGACGGCGCGACACCGGAGGCGGTCGACGCGGTCCTCGCCGGACTCGCCGGGATGTTCTTCGAGAAGGCCGGCCGCCCCGCACCGCCGAACATGCCGACGATCCGCGCGTTCCAGCGGGCAGAGGGCATCGCTGCCGCACGGTGGCTCCTCCGCCGGGGGCACTGACCGGAACCCCACGCGCGCCGACCTGGGCCACCGTCGGCCGTGCGCATCCAGGTCGGGGAGCGACGACGGGGCCGCCAGCACGGTCGGCACCGATCGGGGTACCTCGAGGACCCAGGAGACACGGCGGGCACGCGCGTACCGTCGCACCGATGAACGACGAGAACGGAAGCAATCGTCCGGAGGACGACGCCGCACGCCTGGGACTCGTCGTCGTCGGCGAGGCAGCAGCCCTGCACTCCGGTGACGAAGCCGCCTTGGACGCGAGCGAGGACAACATCCGGGAGACCGTGGACGACCTGGTCGACGAGCCGCTGACCCAACGGCAGGAGGAGGTCGTCCAGCGCCTCGCCTCCGCAGGCGGCACCATCGCCGCCGGCCTCAGCGGTGCACTCGCCGCACAGACCGACCGCTCGGTGGACGACGTCCTGGCGGGTGCCGCCCGTGCGGTCGTCTGGCAGCAGCGCATGACCGCGGACCAGGACCGCCGCGTGGAGCGCGACGGTACCGACGAAGCGGCCGCACGCGTCGAGCAGGACGACCAGACCGAGCGCGACGCCCATGCCGAGTACGACCGGGACGAGCACGGGGACCGTGGCGGCCGTGTGGACGCCGACCGGAGCGACTCCGACGACCGTCGGCAGGACGGCCACGACCGCTGACCCGCCGGGCCGGGCCGAACGTCGCCGGGCACCGCACCGCGGCGGCCCGCGCCGCGCAACACGGGGTCACGAAGGAGCAGTCGTCGCCAGCCCTTCCGTAGCGTTGCGCCCATGCCGAAGCGACTCCTGCTCAACGTGTTCGAGATGAACTGCGTCGGACACATCACGCACGGCCTCTGGCGCATCCCGGGCAACAACCGACACCGCTACAACGACATCCGGTACTGGACCGAGCTCGCACGCACCGCAGAGGCCGGCCAGTTCGACGCGATCTTCATCGCGGACGTCCTCGGCGCCTACGACGTGTACGGCGGCTCCGCTGCGCCGGCACTCCGCGAGGGCCTGCAGATCCCGAACAACGACCCGATGCTCGTCGTCCCCGCGATGGCCGCCGTCACGGACCACATCGGCTTCGGCATCACGTTCTCCACGAGCTACGAGCCGCCGTTCGCCTTCGCCCGTCGGATGTCGACCCTCGACCACCTGACGAACGGCCGCGTCGGCTGGAACGTCGTGACGAGCTACCTGCCGAACGCCGCCCGGAACTTCGGGCTCGCCACGGAGATCCCGCACGACACCCGGTACGAGATCGCCGACGAGTACCTCGAGGTCCTCTACCAGCTGTGGGAGGGCTCATGGGAGGACGGCGCCGTCGTCCGTGACGCGGCGAACGGCGTCTACACGGACCCGGACAAGGTCCACCCGATCGACCACGTGGGCGAGCACTTCAGCGTCGCCGGTCCGCACCTGTCCGAGCCGTCGCTGCAGCGCACCCCGACGCTGTTCCTGGCGACGGGCTCCCCCGCCGGCATCGCCCGCGCCGGAAAGCACGCCGAGGTCGTCTTCACCGGCGGCCACGGCGTGCAGCGGACCGCCGACGCCGTCCGCGACGCCGCACAGGGCGCCGGTCGCGACCGCGGGGACGTCAGGTTCGTCACGCAGGCAGCGGTGATCACGGCGCCGACCCGGCGCGAGGTCGAGGACAAGGTCGCCCAGTACAAGGCCTTCGCCAGCGAGGAGGGCCCGCTCATCCACGGCAGCGTCCCCTTCGACGCCCTGTCGCACCCACGGAACCGCACGGTCCGCGACGCCCTCGAGGCCGAGGGCGTCGAGGGCGGCGAACGACTCGTCGGCCGGGTCGCGCTCGACGCCACGGTCGGCGAGCTCATCGACCGCGTGAACGAGGCGTGGAACGGTGCCTTCTGGGCGGCCGGCGTGCCGGAGGCGGTCACCGAGCAGATCGAGGGGTGGCTCGACGACGACGGCATCGACGGGATCAACCTGCGCCAGTACCACTCGTTCGACACGGTGCGCGACTTCGGCACGTACGTCACGCCGCTGCTGCGCGAGCGCGGTCGCCTCCCCGAGCGCTACACGGACGGCGAGACGCTGCGCGAGCGCGTGACGGGAGGCCCGGCTCGGCTCCCCGCATCGCACCCGGCCGCCAGGTACCGGCACACCACCGTCCCCGCCTGAGCAGACCGGCGCGCGCTAGGACCCATATCGCCCGCTCTGAGAAGCGGGAACGCGCGTAGGGGGCCGGGAAACCCGACCCCCTACGCGCGTTTCGACGTCCTACGCGGGGGAGGACCCGCCCGCCGCTACGAGCGCCACCAGCTGTCGAACGGGGTCGCGGGGACCCGGCGCTTGTGCTCGGTGGCGCGGTACCGGGCCTCGATCGCCTCGGCGACCTCGACCGGGACGTCGTGCCCCTGCAGGTACGCGTCGATCTCGGCGTAGCTCAGGCCCAGGTTCGCCTCGTCCGTCTGTCCGGGGAGGTCGTCGAGCAAGTCGGCGGTCGGCGCCTTCTCGTACAGCCGGGCCGGGGCGCCCAGGTGCTCGAGGAGCTGCCGCCCCTGGCTCTTCGTCAGCCCGGTCAGCGGCGTGATGTCGACGCCGCCGTCGCCGTACTTCGTGAAGAACCCGGTCACGGCCTCTGCCGCGTGGTCGGTCCCGACGACGATGAGCCCGCGCTGCCCGGCGACCGCGTACTGGGCCACCATGCGCATCCGGGCCTTGACGTTGCCCTTCACGAAGTCGCTGAGCTCGACGCCGGCGCCGGTCGTGTCCTGGACGACCCCGTCGACACCGTGCTCGATGTTCACGGTGATGCCCGGCTCCGCGGCGATGAACTGCAGCGCGAGCTGGGCGTCGTCCTCGTCCGCCTGCACCCGGTACGGCATGCGCACCGTGGTGAAGGAGACGTCGTGCCCGTCGGCGCGCAACGACTCGACCGCGAGCTGGGAGAGGCGTCCGGCGAGGGTCGAGTCCTGCCCTCCGCTGATCGCGAGGACGAGGCCCTTCGCGCCGGTCGTCGTCAGGTAGTCGCGCAGGAAGCCGACGCGACGCGACACCTCCTCGGCCGGGTCGATGGTCGGCTGGACGTCGAGGGCCGCGGCGATGGCGGCTTGGAGTTCACGCACGTGCCCAGTATTCACCGTTGGGCGCGCGCCTTCACGGCCACGTCCTCCGACCGCTTCTGCCGCCACATCCGAGCGGGCTGGTCCGGGCCGTCCCAGACCTGCACGGCACCCCACGCCGCGGCGAGGAGCGGCACGGACATCACGGCACCCGTGATGCCGGCGAGGACGGTCCCGGCGGTCAGTCCGACCAGGATCACGAGGCCGTGCAGCTTGAGCGTCCGGCCCATCAGCACCGGCTGGAGGAAGTTGCCCTCGAGCTGGTTCACGAGGACCACGATGCCGACCACGACGAGCGCCTGCACCGGCCCGAGCGCGACCAGGGCGACGAGCGCGGCGAGGATCCCGGCAGCGGTGGCACCGACGATCGGGATGAAGGCGGTGATGAACACGACGACCGCCAGGGGCAGCGCGAGCGGCACGCCGACGATCGCGATGCCGACCCCGATGCCGATGGCGTCGACGGCCGCCACCGCCGCCGTCCCACGGACGTAGCCGCCGAGCGTCGACACGACACGGTCCCCGACGCGACGGGCACGCGCGTAGCCGGACCCCGAGAACGGACGGAGCAGGCACTCCCAGATCCGCGGGCCGTCCTTGAGGAAGAAGAACAGCACGACGATCATCAGGACGAGCCCGGTGAGGAAGTTCGCCGTCGCCGACGCCCCGGCGAGTGCGCCGGACCCGAACTGGGCGCTCGTGATGAAGTCGGTGACGGTCTTCGTGGCGTCCTGGATCTGCGAGTGCGAGATCGAGATCGGCAGCGACGTCACCCAGCCCTGCAGCTGCTGGAAGCCGTCGACGGCGGAGTCCTGCAGGTCGGACCACTGGTTCTCGACGGCGACGACGATGAGCCAGCCGAGGAGCCCGAGCACGACGAGCACCCCGAGGAGCACCGCCAGCGTCGCGAGGACCGACGGCACCCGGTGCTTCCGGAGCCAGGACACGACGGGGTGCATCGCGGACGCGATGATGAGCGCGATCAGCACCGGGATGGTGACGACGCTCAGCGTGCTCGCGGCGAAGACGATCCCGGCGACGATGACGAGCACGATGATCACCTGCAGGCACCGCGTCGCGAGCCGGCCGAACGAGTCGGACCACGCCTTCCTGGGGCCGGCGACCGCTTCGACGGGCTCGGGTGCTGACGATCGGAAGAGGGGCATGGTGGTCCTTGTCGGTGACGTCGCTGACGTGCGGCGCGATCGGCGGTCGAACGCTCCCCCGATGATGTCAGGGTGTCGGTGGATACGCTCAGGGTCGTGACGACGACGTTCCCGCGCAGCTCCCCGTCCGCCCTCGGCATCGACGCCTCCGGCATCGACGCCCTCGTCCGTGCACTGGAGGCAGCGCCAGGCGTCGAACCGCACGGCCTCATGGTGCTCCGGCACGGGCAGGTCGCCGCCGAGGGGTGGTGGACCCCGTACTCCGCCGACCGACCGCACCTGCTGTACTCGCTGAGCAAGAGCTTCACCGCGGCGGCCGTCGGCATCGCGAGCCGCGAGGGCATCGTCGACCTGGACAGCACCGTCATCAGCCACTTCCCCGAACTGGACGGGGAGGTCACCGACGCGCGCAGCCGATCCATGACGCTGCGGAACATCCTGGCGATGTCGAGCGGTCACCGCGAGGAGACCCTCGACCGGGCCCGCGCGATCGACCCGACGGACATCGTCCGCGGCTTCCTGCTGCTCCCGCCCGACGAGGACCCCGGCACCGTCTTCGCCTACAACCAGCCCTGCACGTACACGCTCGCAGAGATCGTCCGCCGGGCGAGCGGGACCTCCCTCGTGGAGTACCTGCGCCCGCGCCTGTTCGACCCGCTCGGCATCGAGCAGGTGTCCTGGAAGCACGACGAGCACGGCAAGGAGCTCGGCTTCAGCGGCTGCTACGCCACGACGGAGTCCATCGCGAAGCTCGGCCAGCTGTACCTGCAGCGCGGCGTGTGGGACGGCGAGCGGATCCTCGACGAGGACTGGGTCGCGGCGGCGACCAGCACGCAGGTCGCGAACCCGGGTGAGGAGAACCCGGACTGGAGCCAGGGCTACGGCTACCAGTTCTGGATGGCTCGGCACGGCTTCCGCGGCGACGGCGCGTACGGCCAGTTCTGCGTCGTGCTGCCGGAGCACGACGTCGTCGTCGCGATGACCGGCCAGAGCACCGACATGCAGGCGGTCCTCGACGCGGTGTGGGAGCACCTGCTGCCAGCGGTCGACCGCGACGGCTCGGTGGGCACCGTCGACCTGTCCGCGCTCGTGTTGCGGCCGGTGCCCGGTGGGCGGCTCGGCCTGGAGGCTCGTGGCACCTACGCACGCGCGTCCCGTTCCGGGGTCCCCGGCCTGGAGTCCGTGGTGCTCGAGCAGGACGGCGAGCGGTGGGTGGTCACGCTGCACCAGGACGGCTCCGCCGTGCGTGCCGTCGTCGGCGAGGACGAGTGGGCCGTCGACGGCTCGACCGCGGCGGGCGCCGCGACCGACGACGACGGACGCGTGCTGGTCGCCATCCGATTCGTCGACACCCCGCACCTGCTGTGGGTCCGCCTCGACGCCGGGGACCGGACGTTCGCGGCACGGTGGGCGACCGAGCCGCTGCACGACACGGTCGCCACCCTGCACCGCCCGACGGCCGACTAGCGCGTCACCAGGGGACGACGCCGCCGTCGTCGAAGAACCCGCCACGGGGTCCGTCGTCGGGCAGGGTCGCGAGCCGGACGGCCGTCGCGGCGCCCTGCTCGGGCGACCGGTCCCCGGCGAACCCGTTGAAGTCGGTCGCGACGAGCCCGGGGCACGCGGCGTTCACGATGACCGGGGTGTCCTGGAACGCCCGCGCGTACTGCACCGTGATGCCGTTGAGGAAGGTCTTCGACGACGAGTACACGCCCATCACCGGACCCGGCTGCCGCTCGAGCGAGCCCATGCTGCTCGACGTGTTCACGATCCTCGGGTGCTCGGACCGGCGGAGCATCGGCAGCATCGCGTTCGTCACCCGGATCACGCCGTACACGTTCGTGTCGACGACCCTCCTGAGGTCGTCGAGGTCCATCGTCGTGGGGTCCTGCCCCCACGTGACGGGGTCGAACGGTCCCGAGATCCCCGCGTTGTTGACCAGGACGTCGAGCGTGCCGAACCGCGCCTCGAGCTCGCGTGCCGCAGCCGCGACGCTCTCGTCGCTCGTGACGTCGATCCGCACGCTCGTCGCGTCGATGCCCTCGGCGGTCAACCGGGCCGCGGCGTCCGAACCGGCCGTCTCGTTCCGTGCGCCGACGACGACACGCAGGCCGAGCCTCCCGAGCGATTCCGCGATCGCGAAGCCGATCCCCTTGTTCGCCCCGGTGACCAGGGCGGTCGTTGCTGTTGTCATGCTCCGATCCTCGGTCCGCGCCCACGCCCCCGTCCAAGACCCGTTGGGTGTCCATCGATACCCGACGGGTATCGGGCGACGTAGGCTCCGTGGCGTGGACGATCTCGAGACGCGCGAACTCCGGTACTTCGTGACCGTGGCCGAGGAACTGCACTTCGGCCGTGCCGCCGCACGCCTCGGCATGTCCCAGCCGCCGCTGTCCCGCGCCATCCGGCAGCTCGAACAGCGGATCGGGACGGAGCTCTTCGAGCGGAACCCCCGGGGCGTCACGTTGACGGCCGCCGGCACGGTCCTGTTCGGCGATGCCGGGCCAGCACTGGCGGCCGTGGCAGCCGCCGGCCGGCGAGCCCAGCGGGCGGGACGCCGGACGCGCCGCCTCGTGCTCACCGTGAAGGCGGGTGCCGACCACGAGCTCCTGCAGGCGTTCCTCGACGTGCAGGACGCGGACCCCGACGCCCTGCCGATCGAGGTCGTGTTCGGCGAGGTCCACGAGCAGGCGGCGTTCCTCCGCGACGGCACGGCGGACATCGCGCTCATGCACCGGACGTACGACGACCTGACCGGTTTCGACGCGGAGGACCTGCGGACCGAGCAGCAGGTCGCGATCCTGCCCAGGACGCACCCGCTGGCGGCACGGCCGGCGCTCTCCACCGCCGACCTGCGCGACCTGCCGGACCTCCCAGCCGCCAGATGGCCCCGCGTCGACGGCACCTACCCGGACGGCCCGGGTCCCGAGGTCCGCTCGCAGGCCCAGCTCGCGCAGCTCGTCGCCCTGGGGCGGACGGTCATCGTCATCCCGCGGTCGAGCCGCACCCTGCAGTGGCCGGAGCACGTCGCGGTCCCGGTGCTCGACGCCGCGCTCGCGACGACCGTGATCGCGTGGCCCGCCGCCTCCACGTCGCCGGACGTCGCCCGCGCGGTGCGGAACGCGGTCAGCGCCGCAGAGACGTTCGCGGCGTCGCGCACCGCCTGACCGGCCGCGACGTCAGATCTCGACGTCGCTGCCCATCGTCACGGTGCGCTGCGGCGGCAGACCGAAGCGTGCTGCCGGGTCCGCGGCGTTGTGGGCGAGCCCGACGAAGAGCTTCTTCCGCCAGGACACCATGCCCCGGTTGCCGCGCATCGGCCGGAGTGCACCGCGGGAGATGAAGTACGACGCCTCGGCCATGTCGTCAGGGTCGAGGTCGAGCACCTCGGACAGGCAGGCCGCGTGCAGGGCGTGCGGCAGGTCCTGGTCGTCGGAGAACCCGAACTTCACGGTGATGTGCTCGATGCCGTCGTCGGTGTACCCGAGGTCGTCACGGACGAAGGCCTTGGCGTGCGGGACGTGCGGCACGTTCGCCGTGATGACGGAGACGATGATGACGTGCTTGTGCACCACGTGGTTGTGCTCGACGTTCGCACGGAGGGCCAGCGGCGTCGTGTCCTTGTTCGGGTGCGGGAAGACCGCGACGCCCCGGACCCGTGGCACGTGCTTCGTGTTGATCTTCTCGATGAACTCGTCGAGGGACCCCTCGCGCTCCTGCCGCTCCTGCTGCACGAGCTGCCGGCCCCGGCGCCACGTCGTCATGACCGTGATCACCGCGAGGGCGATGAGGAGCGGCACCCACCCGCCGTGGATGACCTTCGACAGGTTGCCGGCGAGGAAGGTCAGCTCGAGACCGCCGAACACGACCGCCGCTGCGACGAGCTTCCACGTCGCCCAGTGCCAGAGCGGCTTCACGACGAGGAGCAGCAGGAGCGTGTCCGTGACGAGCGCCCCGGTCACCGACACCCCGTACGCCGTCGCCAGGCTCGCCGACGACCGGAACGCGAGCATGATCGCCATCACGCCGATGAACAGCAGCAGGTTCACCGCGGGCAGGTAGATCTGCCCGCCCTCCTGCTTGGAGGTCTGCCGGATCGTCAGCGGTGGCAGGAGCCCCAGCTGGACGGCCTGCCGGGTGAGCGAGAACGCCCCGGAGATGACCGCCTGGCTCGCGATGACCGTCGCGGCCGTCGCGAGCACCACGACCGGGAGCTGCGCCCAGTTCGGGAAGAGCAGGAAGAACGGGTCCTTCGTCGCCTCCGGGTGCTCGAGCACGAGCGCCGCCTGCCCGAGGTAGTTGAGGACCAGCGCGGGGAACACCACGAAGAACCACGCACGGAGGATCGGCACCCGGCCGAAGTGCCCCATGTCCGCGTAGAGGGCCTCGGCACCGGTGATCACCAGGACGACGGCGCCCATCGCGACGAACGAGATGAACGGGTGCGCGACGACGAACGCGATCGCCCAGGTCGGGGACAGCCCCTGCAGGACGCCGGGGTGCTGGAAGATCATCGGGAGGCCGGCCACCGCGATCACGACGAACCAGAGCAGCATCACGGGGCCGAACAGCGACCCGACCTTGCCGGTGCCGAACCGCTGCACGAAGAACAGGATCACGAGGATGACCGCGGCGATCGGCACGATGAGGTGCCCGACCGCCGGCGCCGCAGTGCCGAGGCCCTCGACCGCGGACAGCACGGAGACCGCCGGGGTGATCACGGAGTCGCCGTAGAACAGCGAGACCCCGACGATCCCCACGATGAGGAAGATCGTCGACCCGCCGCGGCGCTTGGCGTACAGCCGACGGGCCAGTGCGGCGAGCGCCATCACGCCGCCCTCGCCGTTGTTGTCCGCGCGCATGAGCACGAGGACGTACTTGATCGACACGATGATCGTGATGCTCCAGAACATCATCGAGATCACGCCGTAGACGTCCTCGGGGATCGGCTTCACGATCCCGCCGTCGATCGTGAACACCGTCCGCAGGGCGTACAGCGGGCTGGTTCCGATGTCGCCGAAGACGACCCCGAGCGCGGCGAGCGCCAGGGCCGTCACGCCCTTGGGGCCGCCGTGTCCGGCTCCGGCGTCGTCGCCGGGTGCGGTGTCCTGACCTTGTGCGGCGTCCTCGCCGACAGGAGCCGCGGAGTGGGTGTCCGTCACGCTCGATCTCTCCACAATCCAGTCGCCAGGGAAGCGGCCAGCGATCATCCTGCCACCGTTGTGCGTGCACGCTCGCAGCCACCGCTCGACCGGTTGGGAGGCACAAACGACACCTGTCGCCTAACGGGCGTATTCTGACGCCATGAAGGCACTGCAGTACCGCACCATCGGCTCCCGCCCGGAGCTCGTCGAGATCCCGAAGCCCGCTCCCTCGGCGTCGGAGGTCCTGCTCCGCGTCACCGCCGCCGGGGCCTGCCACTCGGACGAGTTCATCATGGGCACGTCCGCCGAGGACTACTGGTTCAAGCCCGTCCCGCTGACGCTCGGCCACGAGGTCGCGGGCGTCGTCGAGGCGATCGGCGAGGGCGTGCACGGTGTCGAGGTCGGCGAGTCCGTCCTGGTCTACGGACCGTGGGGCTGCGGCCGCTGCTACGCCTGCGCATCGGGCGAGGAGCAGAACTGCGAGCACGGGATGCGCGCACCCGGCATCTTCAGCGACGGCGGCATGGCGGAGTACATGATCGTCGACGACGCCCGCCACCTGGTGCCGATCGGCGATCTCGACCCCGTCGCGAACGTGTCGCTGACCGATGCCGCGCTGACCCCGTACCGCGCCGTGAAGTCCGCGCTCCCCCGGCTGACCCCCGGCACCACCGCCGTCGTCATCGGCTCCGGCGGCCTCGGTCACGTCGCGATCCAGCTCCTCAAGGCGCTCACGCAGTCGACCGTCGTCGTGCTCGACGTCGACGACGACAAGCTGTCGTTCGCCGAGTCGGTCGGCGCCGACCACACCTTCCTGTCGAACCCCGACGCGATCGAGAGCGTCAAGGGCATCACGCGCGGCCTCGGCGCCGACGTCGTGTTCGACTTCGTGGGCATCCAGCCGACGGCCGACCTCGCAGCAGGCATGATCCGCGTCGCCGGTGACATCGTCGTCGTCGGTGTCGCGACGGGCGCCGTTCCGGTCGGGCAGACCACCGTGCCGCTCGACGTCAACGCGCGGGCGATCAACTGGGGCTCCCGCACCGAGCTCATGGAGGTCGTGGAGCTCGCCAAGAAGGGCGCGATCTCGATCCACGTCGAGGAGTACTCGATGGACCAGGCGACCGAGGCCTACGACCGCCTGCACGCGGGCAAGGTGCGTGGACGCGCCGTCGTGGTGCCGACCCGCTGAGCCGCCAGCGGCTCCGGTCGCGACCGGACGACGGACGGGAGGCGCGGTGCCGGCTGGCACCGCGCCTCCCGTCCGTCACGGGGTCACCATCTCGATCCCGTCACGCGCCCGCCGGTTCGAAGTCGCCTGGTGCCCAGCTCCGGTCGAGGTAGGGACCGAGCGGGCCGTAGAGCCGGAAGTACGAGAACCAGTGCTTGCCGGGGATCGTCTGCACCCAGTTGCTCGTCCCGCTCGCCGGTGGTTCCGGACCGAAGTGCAGCACGACCGAGCCGTCCGACTCCACCACGAGGTCCCGGTCGCGGCTGCCACGGTCGCCGCGCTGCTGCTCGTTGTCGATGAGACACCGCGTCCCCACGTCGTACACCGTGACCGACCAGAACAGCGCGGCCGGCACGTCGGGCGGCACCGTGAGCTCGTACGACCGGCCGCCGTCGAGCCACGCACCCGTTGCATCCGTGTACGCACCGAGGTACGCCTGCCCCTTGCCGGGGGTCGTGCTCTTCATCGCCGACGAGAAGCTCACCGCCTCGTAGAACCACGATGCACGCTCCAGCAGCTCGTCGTACCAGGGGCCCCGCTGTGCCGAGTTCGAGAGGACGACCGCGAAGTCCCACTGCCGGTCCGGGCGGTAGCGCGTGTCGGGGAAGCGCTTCGCGAACGTGTTCGCCTGTGCCATGCGCTCCCCGTCAGCAGCCGCCCGTTCCAGCACCATGACGAGCCGCTCGTCCGGCGCGAACGGCTTGCCAGGCTCGATCCCGAGCTGTCGCAGCATCGCCAGGAAGAACCGGTCCCGCTCGTCGACGACCTCGGTCTGGTAGATGCGGTGCAGCACCTCCCAGTAGGCGATGCCCCGCGGTTGATCGCCCGACCACGGCCGCCCGTCCGGCGAGATCAGCCGGGTCGCCGGCGGATCGTCGTGCTCCGCCAGGGGATGCACGCGCACCGCCGCGGCCAGGGCCGCCCCGCGCTCCGGATCCGGGTCGAGCGTGCGGAACCCGAACATCACGTTGACCCCGCTGGACCGGATCACCGACCAGCTCTGGTCGTGCTCGGGGACGTCCTGTCCAGGAGCGACGACGAGCGTCGTCCCGCCGTGCCCGGCGTCCGCCCCCATCTCGCCGAGGACGCCGCACTCGCGCTGCCAGAAGTCCGACACTCCGCCCGCCGTCGGTCCCGGTGGGAGCTCGATCACGAGCGGACCGGTCTCCGACAGGTCGAAGAAGTTCAGGATGTACGGGGTCGTCGCGTTTGCCGTGATCAGCCCGAGCTTGTCCCGGTAGGTGACGTAGTGCACGAGGTCGTGCTGCGTCGCGCCGAACACCTCGCGGTGCTGGGCGCTCCAGTGCGCGTAGGACACGATCGGCAGCGCCCACAGGTAGGTCAGGCAGGCGAGCTGGTGGTCGAGGTCGTCGAAGATCGCCGGCAGGCTGTCGCGCGGCGGGAGGTCGGTACCGTTCTCCGCATCGGTGGTCATGCCAGCGATCGTCGTCCCGAGCCGCCCTGGCGACATCACCCCAGCAGGGTGAGCGTCACTCCTCCATCTGGAGCGCCTTGCCGCGCATCACCAGCAGAGGGTCGGGTGGCAGCGCCACCGACGGGTCCTTGTCCTCGTAGTCGAACTGCGCGAGGAAGTACCGCATCGCGTTCACGCGGGCGCGCTTCTTGTCGTTCGACCGGACGATCGTCCACGGCGCGTACCGCTTGTCGGTGCGGCGGAACATCTCCTCCTTCGCGGCCGTGTAGTCGTCCCAGACCCGGAGCGACGCGACGTCGTTCGGCGAGAGCTTCCACCGGCGGACCGGGTCCAGCTGCCGGATGGCGAACCGAGTGCGCTGCTCCTTGCGCGTCACCGAGAACCAGAACTTCGTGACGTGGATACCCGAGTCGACGAGCATCCGCTCGAACGACGGTGCCTGCGCCATGAACGTCTCGTACTCCTCGTCCGAGCAGTACCCCATCACGCGCTCGACCCCGGCACGGTTGTACCAGGAGCGGTCGAACATCACGATCTCCCCGGCGCTCGGCAGGTGCTCGACGTACCGCTGGAAGTACCACTGCCCCTGCTCGCGCTCGCTCGGCTTCGACAGGGCGACGACACGGGACGTCCGGGGGTTCAGGTGCTCGGTGAAGCGTTTGATCGTGCCGCCCTTGCCTGCGGCGTCGCGGCCCTCGAACAGGATGATCGCGCGACGGCCCTCGTCCTCGAGCCAGTACTGCAGCTTCAGCAGCTCGACCTGCAGGCGGTACTTCTCGTACTCGTACTCGTCGCGGTCCATCCGCTCGTGGTACGGGTAGTCCTCTTTCCAGGTGTGGATCGGGTTGCCCTCGGGATCGATCAGCTCCGGATCGGCGGTGTGGGCGCTCCCGACGGTGTACCCGCGCGTCCGCAGGTCCTCGATGTACTCGCGCAGGTCTCCGATGGGGGCGACGTCCAGCACGGGGTCCTCCTCGCCCGCGCGGGGTCGGTTGCGCGGCTCACCCCGGTATAGCAACCCGGGGTGAACAACGGACATCGTCGACCACACGCTCAGTCCCGCGTACTCCGACCCCGTGGGTCGGCGTGGACGTTCGGTGTCGCCACGGCTACCGGCCGCGTTCCGCCTTGCGGAGGGCGAAGCGCCACAACCAGATGCCGGCACCGAGCCAGAAGATGCCGAGCGCCGTGTTCACGACAGCCAGGACAACGTCGAGATCCGGCCGGATGAAGCGGACGATCGACGTCGTCATGAAGACCGAGCCGAAGGCGAGGGCGATCGTGCCCAGGACCTTCGCGCTCAACACGTCCACCGAGCCAACCTAGCGCGCGCTCGCGTCTCGATGACCGATCGGCCACCGGATGAGGCGGTGTCAGACCCACGCAGTAGAACTAGGGCGCAGAAAGGCGGGCGGGAATGATTGCGATGACTGCGCCGAACGGCAACGTCGGGAGCGAGACGGTCCGCGCACTCTTGCGCGCAGGGGTCCGCCCGCGGGTTCTGACGAGGCACCCGGAGTCCTTGCCCCAGGACGTTCGCGAGCGCACAGACGTCGTCGCTGTGGACCTTCGCGATCATGCTGCTGTCGTCGCGAGTCTCCGCGGGATCCAATCGCTGTCATGGATCACACCATCACCTGCGCTCGACGAGTCCGATCCTCTTGCCTACTACGACGAACTAGCCGAAACGCTGCAGGGCGCGGTGACATCAAACGCGATCGGACGGGTCGTCTTCCAGAGCAGCGTCGGCGCCGAGCGCCGGAACGGGGTCGGCGAGATCGACGGTCTCGCCGCCACCGAGCAACGACTTGACGCCCTTGGTATCGACGTGGTGCACCTACGGTGCGGGCTGCTGATGAGCAACCTGTTGCTTGACCCGGGTGCGCTCGATGGTGGCACAATCCGCGTGCTTCTCCCCCTCGATCTTCCGATGCCATGGGTGGCACCTCGCGACGTTGCGGAAGTCACCGCTGCCCGGCTCCTGTCGCCGCACTGGTCTGGGAGAGAAGTCCAGGCACTTCATGGGCCCGAGGATCTCACCTGGTCCGAAGTCGCGGAGGTTCTCCGCTCGACGCTGAGCCGTCCTGTCCAGGTGGAACGCATCAGAGACGAAGCGATGCGGGGAGACCTCCGGGTCAGTGGCCTTACGGAACAGCGGGTAGCGGCGATCATGAGCATGTCTACGGGCATTCGAGACGACTTCATCGCCGAGCAGCGACGCGACCTGACCACAACCACGCCCACGACGCTGCGCGCATGGGCTACCCAGCTCCACCGCGTCGGATTCAGTGTCTGATCGCCGATCGCCTATCGAGACAACCTGCCGACCTCGGTACGGCACTTTCGCAGAAGACATTGAGGCCACACCCGCGAACGGGTGTGGCCTCACTTGTCACGGCGACGTTCAGCGGCCGTTGGGCTCAACGTGGTCGCGCCAGGTGTGCTCCGGTACCCAGCCGAGGTCACGCTTCGCGGCTGCGTTCGAGAGCAGCGACCCGAACTCGGCCAGCTCACCCTTGACAAGGGTGTTGGGGTACCGCTCGGCGATGATCTTCGCGGTGGGAATGGGCATGACGGTGTCGTCGGCGACGATCAGGTACGGGTGAAAGCCGCGCTGGGTCTGGTGCAGGGCCTTCTCCGTTGCGGTTCCGACATCGCGGCCGTCGATGTAGGACCAGATGTCCCACGCGCGAGTGTCAAGGTTGTCGGCGAACGAGGGGTACTCGTCGTAATCGTCAACGTTCTGCACGTAGGACAACCGAAGTGCGGTGACACGTAGCTCGGGGTCGTTGTTGGTGTACTCCTCGGCGAGGTGCTCCATGAACAGCTTGGACAGACCGTAGGCGTTGCGGCCGTGGCGGGCGGAGTCGTCATCGAGGGGCAGTTGGTCGAGGTTCGCCGGGAACGGCACCCCGAGGACGGTCTCGCTGGAGGCCAGGACGATGTCTTTCAGGCCGTGGCGGTGGGCAGCCTCGAACACGTTGTACCCGGCGATGACGTTGTTCTCGAACGTCTTGGCGTTGCTGTAAAGGCGGGGGTGCGGCACGGCTGCGAGGTGGACGACGACGTCGAAGGCGTTGTCGACGGTGTCGCCGAGGACGTCCCAACCGACGGACCCGAGGGCGTCGAAGGTCTGGCCGTAGTCGGTGAGGTCGGCGACGATCGAGATGATGTCGGTGCGGGTAGCCGGGGTCTGGTCGATCCCGAAGACCTCGTGGCCGTCCTTGAGGAGCTGGTCGACGACGTGCTGGCCGACCTTGCCGTTGATGCCGGTGACGGCGACGCGCTTCTTCGTGGTGCTCATGGGTCAGCTCTTTCGTGACTGGTTGGGACGGGTCAGCTCGGCCTGCTTGGCGGCTTTCTCCGGCTCGGGGATAGTGCGGTTGTCGATGACGATCTGCTTGGTGGCGTCGTCGCCGCCGACGACGTGGTCGTCCCCAGCGAGGAGGGCTTCGTAGCCCTGCCGGGCGACTTCGGTCTTGTCGTTCTTCTTGAAGTCGGGGCCGAGCTTGGTGTTGTTCATCCCAGCGTTGGCGTGGAAGTCGCTGTCGGTGGCTCCTGGCAGGAGCGCGGTGACGCTGACACCGGTGTCCTTCAGCTCCTCGCGGAGGGATTCAGCGAAGGCGAACCCGAACGCCTTCGAGGGGCCGTAGACGGTCTCGAACGGGGTGGGGGTGGTGGCGGAGATTGAGGAGACGATGAGGATGCGGCCGTGACCATTGGGGACCATGTGCTGCACGACGCGCTTGGCGAGGTGGACGGTGCCCTTGATGTTGATGTCCAGGAGGCGGAACTCGTCCTCGAGGGTGTTGTCGACGAACGCACCACCGAGGCCGATTCCGACGTTGAGCGCTGCCGCCTCGACGGGGCGGTCGAGGTCTCGGACGAAGGCCCAGAAGCTCTCCACGCCGTCGTAGGTGCTGGCGTCTGCCTGGTGAGGGTACGCGTCGACACCCAGAGTCTCGAGGCTCCCCGCGGCGGCGAAGACGCGGTCGCTGGAACCGGTGAGTGCGACGTCGTAGCCGCCGGTGGCGAACTGCTTCGCGAGCTCGAAACCGATTCCGGAAGAACTGCCCGTGACGAGGGCGAGGGGACGCGGGTCATTCATGGGTTCTGCTTTCCGACGCGATTGCGGTGTGCGTCTGGTCGGTCGTCATCTGGGGGCTGAGCGGGTGCGTGGCACGCTTGGTCCCGGCTGTGAACCGACGCTCTGGTGTCCGGTAGATCATCGGTCGGCGCTGCGGCTGACGTGCTCGCGGGCGGCGATGTCGTCGCGGACCATGTCGAACTTCTCGAGGATCCCGTCGTAGGCGATGTTCCCGAGGGGCAGACGCTGCGGTGGGTTGGCGTCGTGGGCGACGTCCACGATCGCGACGGCGGCCTTCGCGGGGTCTCCGGGCTCCTGGCCTGCACCCTGGCGGGACGCCTGACGGTTCGCGCCGGCGGTGCTGGCGTAGTCGGTGATCTCTCGGTAAGGCTTGGTCTCGGCGGCAGAGTTGCCGGCCCAGTCGGTTGCGAAGGGTCCGGGCTCGATCAGGACCATGCGGATGCCGAGTGGTGCGACTTCGTGCGCGATGGCCTCTGAGAGACCCTCGACGGCGAATTTGGAGGCGTTGTACCAGGACAGCGCGGGGAACGAGCGGAGGCCTCCGACGGAGGAGACGTTGATGATGGTGCCGCTGCGGCGGTTGCGCATGCCGGGCAGGAGCGCCTTCGTGATCGCGGCGAGACCGAACACGTTGATCTCCATGAGGCGGCGCTCTTCCGCCTCCTCGCCTTCCTCGAAGGCGGCGAAGTAGCCGATGCCGGCGTTGTTGAACAGGACGTCGATGCCGCCGGTGCGCTTCTCCGCTTCAGTCGTGACGGAGCGGACCTCGTCGGCGTCGGCGACGTTGAGTTTCATTGGAATGACGTTGTTTCCGCCTGCGTCGATGATGTCGGAGAGTGCACCGGTGTTCCGTGCGGTGGCCACGACGGTGTCGCCCCGTCGCAGGGCCTCGAGTGCGACCTCGCGGCCGAATCCGCGCGAAGCGCCGGTGATGAGCCAGGTAGCCATGAAGCAGGTGTCCTCTCGATCGGGGCCGGAACATCTCCGGCGCTTATCCAGGACACCGGGGCCGGGGGAGGTGTGTCAGGGCCGCAGTGTCGTAGGACAGAGCGGCCCACTCACATTCGTGTCGCCCGGGATGGGTGTCGGGGACAATGAGCGCATGGCGAAGAATGAAGCGCTCAGCGAGTTCCTGACGGGCAAGCGCGCCGCCGTCACCCCGGCGCAGGTCGGTATCTCCGCCACGGGCCCTCGACGCGTCCCGGGGCTGCGGCGCGAAGAAGTGGCCTTCCTCGCGGGAGTCAGCGTCGATTGGTACATCCGCCTCGAGCAGGGCAGGCAGGTGACGCCCTCGGAGTCGGTGCTGGCGGCGATCGCGAAGATCCTGCTCCTCGACGACGCCGAACACGACTATCTCGTGAACCTCGCCCGTCCCGCCGCAGGAATCACAGGAGGCCCCGCCGAGGTTCCCGTGCGACCCGGGATCGTGAGAATGTTGCGTTCCTTCGACCGACAGGCCGCGTTCGTCGTGGGCCCCCGAACCGAGGTGCTCGCCGGGAACGGCTTGGCCTGGGCGCTCCTGACAGACTTCCCGAGCAGGGAACCCGGCGACCGGAACCTGCTGCGCTGGATCCTGCTCGACCCGGACGCGAGGAAGCTTTACGCAGATTGGGCAGTCATCGCTTCAGAGATGGTCGGAGTGCTCCAGCTCGAAGCGAGCTCCTACCCCAACGACGAAGCCATGGCTGCCTTCGTCGGAGAGCTTGCCACTAAGAGTCCGGAGTTCCGGACGTGGTGGAGCGTCCCCAACCCACTCGGGCGAACATCAGGCCGAAAGCGGTTCCTTCACCCTGCCGTCGGGGAGGTTCTCATTGACTGGGAAGCATTCGTGGTTCCCGGCCCCGAGGGGCAGACGATGTTCGTCAACAGTCCCGCGGACAAAGCCGCCGAAGAATCACTGCGTTTGCTGGCCTCATGGTGGGCAACCAAGACCGAGCCGCGCGCAGATCCACAATCCACTCAGTTGGCAAACTTCACGCGACCGTCTCGGTAGCCCATCGTCTATTGAGACGTCCTGCAACCGTCCGGTTCTGCTGAGTAGGACGCTTAGCCGCGGTCGCGGGCCATGGCGGCTTCGGTGTTGCGGGTGCCCGTGGCGACGCCATGAGGAGAAACCGCTTCGATTCGTTCGAGGTCGCCGGCGGTGAGCGTGACCTCGGTCGCGGCGACGTTCTCCTCGACCCGGGACGCCTTCGTCGTGCCGGGGATCGGGACGGTGCCGGCGTGGATCAGCCACGCGAGCGCGAGCTGCGCCGGCGTGATGTTCTTCTCCGTCGCGATGCTCCGGAGGGCGTCGACGACGCGGAGGTTCGCGTCGATCGCCTCATCCGAGAACCGCGGCAGGTTCCGGCGGGCGTCGCCCTTGGGTAGGTCGTCCTTGCGGGTCACGGTGCCGCTGAGGAAACCGCGGCCGAGGGGAGAGAACGGCACGAACCCGATGCCGAGCTCACGAGCGGTGTCGAGGACGCCGTTGTGTTCGGCGTCCCGCTCGAACAGGCTGTACTCGGACTGGATCGCCGTGACCGGGAACGTCTCGTGCGCGCGGCGCAGCGTCTCGGCGGACGTCTCGGAAACGCCGATGTACCGGGCCTTGCCGGCTGTGACGGCCTCGCTCATCGCGCCCACGGTGTCCTCGATCGGGACGTTCGGGTCGACCCGGTGGAGGTACCAGAGGTCGACGTGATCAGTGCCGAGGTGCCTGAGGGACCGGTCGATTGCGCGGCGTGCGTGCTCGGGTGAGCCGTCCAGGCCGATGAACTCGCCGCTGTCGGTGAAGTCGGTGGCGAACTTCGACGCGATCGTCACCCGGTCGCGGTCGGCCCCGAGGGTGCGACCGAGTAGCTTCTCGTTCTCGAACGGCCCATACGCCTCCGCGGTGTCGAACAGAGTGATGCCGAGGTCAAGTGCGCGGCGGATCGTCTCGACCGACCCACGCTCGGTCGCACCGCCGTAGAAGGCACTCATCCCCATGCAACCGAGCCCGAGCGGGGAGGTGGTCAGGCCTTGCGAGCCGAGGGGTGTCTGCTGCACGATGTGCTCTCCGTTCCGATGCCGGTGTGTCCGACCGCAATCAGCTTCGGCCCTGGTGTGCACACCATGTCAACTGGGAGACTCGGCAGATGATCCTTCCAGCCGTGGCCACCGACGAGCCTGTCACGATCAGCGAAGCCGCCGGCTTGCTCGGGATCACGGTCGACACGATCCGGTACTACGAGAAGGAAGGCATCGCGCCTGCCCCGCCCCGCGGGCCCGATGGTTGGCGGCGGTATGACAGTGCTGCGCTGTCATGGCTCGCTGGAGTCGTGATGCTCAGGGGCACGGGCATGAACGTGCAGGAAATGCGGGAGTACGCGGCTGCGTACCGTGCGGGTGCGAACGACGCCGAACGGCTCGCGCTCCTCGAACGACACCATGCCACCGTCCTTGCCCGGCAAAAGGAGCTGCAGCAGCACCTTGCAGCACTCGAACGGAAGATTGCCGCCTACCAACACCAGGTCCAGTCGGCACCACAAGACGTCCGCTGAAGGATTGGTTATCGAGACGGACTGCTCGGCTCGGGTAGCAGCCAACCGCTGATCCGCGCCGCTACTAAACCCCTCTCGTCCGGCATGCTCTTGCAATGGAGTTTTCGTGGTGGACGTGGTGGGGGCTCGTAGTCGTCATGCTGATCGGGCTCGGGCTGATCGGGCGCGCTGCTGTCATCGCCGTCCGCAGGGATGGGATCGGCCGGGCCAGAGCAGAGCGCGGGACCAGTGCTCGGTGGTTCTGGTCAGGGATCGGAGTGTTCGTCGTCGCGGGTGCGCTACTGGTTGTGTGGGTCATCGCGCTCGACAGCTGACCGTGGCTGGTTGGCTGTGCCTCGGTGCGGGATCGGTCACCGGGACAGCGTGCTTGGGTGAACACGTGACTTCAGCCGTGAGGGGTTCAACGCTCGTCGACGTGGCGCTCCAGGACGTGCCCAGCGTCGTGCGGGCTGCTGTGGCGCAGATTCCTCGCGCATCTGTCTCCGAGCTTGACCACGATGGGGCGACACTCACGCAACGGTCCGGAGTCGTGATTCCTCGTGTCGAGGTCATCTCGCTCGCGTTCCGCTGGACACCGCAAGGGGACTCGGAGGTCGTGATCGTCAGGGCGCGGCGGGGTGGCCTGCCTGCGCCCGACCCGGTTCTGTCGGAGTTCGAGCAGACCCTCTTACGTTCGATTCGCGCGGCAGCGAGATAGGCCTCGCCTTAGATCCCGCGCCGTCCGATAGCCGGTCCGCCAGTGGACATTTGACTGACCATGGGCAACGCCGACTCACACCGCCCTGGTGCGAGTCGGACCCCGTCTCACGTAGGTGGTTCGCGGAGTTTCGCAGTTCCCGCATGCCATACGGACGCCTTCTGACGAAACGATGCCGAGCCGATCCGCCGTCGACCTGACCCGTCCGTGACGCCGACCACTGTGTCCATCTCCGTGTCGCAGGAACGCTGCGTGCCGGTCGGACACGTCGTTCGGCAGACGACACCACACCCCCGAGGCTCTCCGACGAACACGTCGCCGCTCTGCCGATGCCGTCAACTCCAAGGGCATGGGCTCTCGGGGAATTGCCAACTCGCTGATCGCGACGAGACGAGGTGCGAGCCGTGCAGATCGATCTCAGCGCTCGCGAGCTGACGGTCGCATCGTCAGCTCGCAGGGAGCGTGTCGCTGAGGAACGGTGAGAGTTGGTCGAGCAGCTCGCGCGGCCTGTCCAGGGGAACGATGTGACCGCTGGTCGCGATCGAGGCGCTCTCGAGCTGATCCGTTATCGGCTCGAGCTGACGAGCGGTGGCGTCGCCGACGACCTGCGCGCCGACCGCGAGCGTCGGGATGCGCAAGCGCAACCGAGTGGTCGCCTCCGCGATCTGTTCGGCGTTCCGAGGCATCGCGCGGTAGTACTCGAAACCGCAGCGGAGCGCCTCCCGCCCGCTGTACGCGCTGACGAATACGTCGCGGATGGTCGCAGCCACGCCCGACTGATCCGCGGTGCCGGCCCGGAGGAAGAAGTCGACGTACTCGGCTTCGTGGCCCTCGACGACGGTCTCGGCCAGGCCAGGGACGGCATGGAACCCGAACCACCACGGCGCACCGTTCTGGAAGAACCCCTCGGCGCCGGGCAGCAGCCCGATGGTCGACTCCATCAGGACGAGCCGTGACACCCGGTCCGGGTGTTCGAGCGCGAGCATGAACGCCGGTGGTACGCCAGCATCGATCGCGACGACAGCGGCAGTGGGCGCATCCATGGCATCGAGGAGCCCAGCCATGTCCGCTGCCAGGTTCCGAGCGTCGTAGCCCGTACGTTCGCGGTCGCTTCCGCCAAGGCCGCGGAGGTCGGGTGCGATCACCCGGTGGGATCGGGACAGGACGGGGATCACGTCGCTCCAGACACGCCAGGTGTGCGGGAAGCCGTGCATCAGGAGCACAGGGGACCCCGTGCCGGCGGTCGCGACGTTGAGTCGGGTGCCGTTCGTCGCGATCCGGGTCCCGACGATCGATGGGTTGCTGGTCATGGCGCTCCAGGTCGTGGTTACGATTGGTGACCAGCTGATGGTAGGAGACCACCCATGCGCGGGAAAGACGGCACTTTCACGGAACCTGGTCACCCGCCGGTGACCGATCACTCGCACCAGTCCCGGGGTGATCTCTTCGATCCGGCCTGCCCGACCCGTCAGCTCTTGGATCGGCTCGGCGGCAAGTGGACGTCCATGGCGGTGAAGGTGCTCGGCGACGAGCATCCCGGTGAGGTCCGCTTCGCCGAGCTGAAGCGCCGGATGCCGGGGATCTCGCAGAAGATGCTCGCGCAGACGCTCAGGAGCCTCGAACGCGACTCGCTGGTCGACCGACGCGTCGAGCCGACGTCGCCGCCGAAGGTGCACTACCGGCTCACGGAGCTCGGCCAGTCGCTCACCGAGCCCATCGCCGCCCTGCGGGACTGGGCAGAACGCCACATGGCGCGGATCGACGCTGCGGGACTCGCCTGGGACGCCGTCCGGCAAGAATCGGAGCCACGCGCCGACGCGTGACGTCTGGTGCCCCTGGAGGGACTCGAACCCCCAACCCTTTCCTTAGGACGGAACTGCTCTTCCATTGAGCTACAGAGGCCGGCCCGTCCACTCTAGCGGGACCGAAGCGCGCTCAGTCCCGGAACGGCTCGAGGAACGCGACGAGCTCAGCCGCGTACGACTCCGGCTGCTCGAACGGAGCGAAGTGGCCGCCGCGCTCGGGTTCCGACAGGTACACGAGGTTCGTCGTCCGCTCGAGCCACTCCCGCGGCGCACGGACGAGGTCGCCCGGGTACAGGGTGAAGCCGGACGGTGCCTCCACCCGGCGAGCGGACTGCTCTGGCGGGATCGCCGCGTTCTCGTGGTACATCCGCATGGCGGAGCCGATCGTGCCCGTCGCCCAGTACTCGGTGACGAGCTGGAGCACCTCGTCCCGCGTGTACACCGACCAGAGGTCACCGTCGCAGTCGCTCCACGACCGGAGCTTCTCGACGATCCACGCGGCGAGCCCGGCCGGGGAGTCGTTCAACCCGACCGCCGCGGTCTGCGGCTTCGTCCGGTGCATCGACGCGTAGGCCCCCTCGGTGTCCCGCCACCGGAACGTCGACTCGACGAATTCGCGTTCCGGCGTGGACAACGACGAGACGTCGATGCCGGGCCACGGCAGCCCGCCGTCGATGCGGTGCACGGCGACCACGCCGTCGGGATGGTCGAGCGCCAGGTACCGGACGACGTGCGTGCCGATGTCCCCACCGGCGACCGCGAACCGGTCGTACCCGAGCTCCGTCATGAGCGTCGCCCAGAGCCCCGCGACCGCCCGCGCGTCGATCGGCGTCGGCGGCGCGTCCGAGAACCCGTACCCGGGCATGTCCGGCACGACGACGTCGAACCCCGCGGCGACCAGCAGCGGCAGGACCTTCCGGTACCGCCAGGTCGAGTCCGGCCAGCCGTGCGCGAGCAACAGCGGCGTGCCGCCCTCTCCGGCGTGCAAGACGTTGATGCCGATCCCGTCGATCTCGACCGTGCTGCTCGGAAGCGCCGCGAGGGCGGCACGGTGGGCGTCGAAGTCGAACCCGTCCGCCCAGTACTCGACGAGCTCCCGCAGTTCGGCGACGTCGACGCCGAGCGACCAACCCGCGACGCCCGGCGCGTCGGGCCAGCGCGTCGCACGCAGCCGCGCACGGAGATCGGTGATGGTGTCGTCGTCGATCCGCATCTCGGCCATGGCCCGACGCTACGCATCCCCTCCGACAACCGTGCAGGATGGGCGGATGACCACGCCGAGGCCCGCAGTGCTCTTCGTCTGTGTCCACAACGCGGGCCGCTCCCAGATGGCCGCCGGGTACCTCCGGCACCTCGCCGGCGACCGCGTCGACGTCTTCTCCGCCGGTTCCGAGCCCGCCGACCGCATCAACCAGGTCGCCGTCGACGCGATGGCCGAGGACGGCGTCGACATCCTCGGCGAAGCACCGAGGATCCTCACCACGGACGCCGTCCGGCAGGCGGACGTCGTGATCACGATGGGCTGCGGCGACGCGTGCCCGGTGTTCCCGGGCAAGCGGTACGAGGACTGGAACCTCACGGATCCGGCCGGGCTCCCGCTCGACGCCGTCCGCCCGATCCGCGACGACATCCGCGACCGCGTCCGGACGCTGATCGGGGAGCTGGCACCGGGGGCACTGCCCCCAGGGGCGCGGCCGTGACGACCGTCGAGCACGCGAGCCGACAGCGGCCCCGAGCTGCTGCGGTCCTGACGAGGATCCCGGGCACGCTCGCCGTGGTCGGCGTGCTCCTCGTCGTCGGGATCGTCGGGCAGGGGCTGTGGTCCCCCACCCCGGCTCAGACCTGGTGGCAGGACGTCGCGTACGGGCTCCCCGCACTCCGGGACGGACGGTGGTGGACCCCGGTCACCGGGACGTTCTTCGTCGTCAGTCCGGCCGCGTACATCCCGACCCTCCTGGCCTTCGCCGGGATGGGACTGCTGGAGTGGCGCCGTGGGACGCGTGTCGCACTGCTGTCGTTCGGCATCGGGCAGCTCGTCGCCGTACTCGTCACCTGCGCGTTCCTGGCGGTCGCGTCGCTGTCGGCATGGCCGTGGGCCGACCGGCTCGCCGGCGTGCTCGACGTCGGGCCGTCCGGCGGCGCCGTCGCGTGCATCGCGGCGTGCTGCGCCCTGCTCCCGTCGCCGTGGCGGCAGCGACTCTGGGTGGTGGTGTTCGGGTACGCGGCGATCAGCGTCCTGTTCCTCGGCACCCTCGCGGACGTCGAGCACGCGGTGGCCGTGCTGTTCGCCCTCGCCGTGACCCGGTCGTTCCGGATCGAACGGGCGACCCTCCGCGACCGGCGGCTCCTGGCGTTCGCGATCAGCCTCGCGCTCGGGGCCGTGCAGGTCATCTCGCTGCTCGTCCCGACGGACGGTCCGTTCGGCCGCACACAGGCGCTCGACGGACCGTGGATCGACGTGCTCGTCGACGTGGTCGTGATCGGGTTCGTCACGAACGGCCTGCGTCTGGGACGCCGGTGGGCCTGGGTCCTGACCGTCCTCGTCGCGCTGCTCAACATCGTCACGTCGGCCCTGCTCGTCCTGGTGCTCGCGGTCGACCCCGGCGTGCAACTCGACGGCGACGACGCGCACCACGTCGTGGCGACGTCGGTGCTCTGGCTCGCGTTCCTGGTGTACCTCGTGGCGACGCGCAGCGCCTTCCGGTCCCGACGGCGACGGGCGCTCGGTGCCGTGAGGGGCCGGCGAGCGGCGGATCCCCCGGCGCTCGACGAGGTCCGCGACACCATCAGGGCCGACGGCGGCGGCACCCTGTCCTGGATGGCGACGTGGGACGGCATGGAGTACCTCCGGACGACGACCGGCGTGGTCCCGTTCCAGAAGCACCTCGGGGTCGCGATCGTCCTGGCTGATCCGCTCGGCCCGGAAGGCGGCATCCCGGGGAGCGTCGCGGAGTTCGTCGCGGCGGCCGAACGGGACGCCCTCGTGCCGTGCTTCTTCAGCGCCGGCACCCGCACGCGCGACGCCGTCCCGCCCTCGTGGCGCAGCCTCGTCATCGCGGACGACACGATCGTGGACCTGCCCGGGCTCGCGTTCACCGGCAAGCCGTGGTCACACGTCCGTACCGCGCTGAACCGGGCGGACCGTGAGCAGGTGACGTTCCGGATGACGTCGCTCGCGGAGGAGACGTGGGGCGTCCGCCAGCAGCTCCGGGCGATCTCGGAGTCGTGGATCGGCGACAAGGACCTTCCCGAGATGCGGTTCACGCTCGGGACCCTGCACGAGGCCGAGGACCCCGAGGTGCGCCTGGCCCTGGCCGTGTCCGCTGTGGGCGACGTCGAGGGCTTCCTCAGCTGGCTGCCCGTGTACGGACCCGGCGGCGAACACCGCGGGTGGACCCTCGACCTGATGCGTCGGCGCGACGGCGGGTTCGGCCCCGTGATGGAGTTCCTCATCGGTTCCTCCGCCCGGACCTTCGCGGAGGAGGGCGCGCAGATCATGTCGCTCTCCGGTGCACCGCTCGCGCACGAGGTCGGCGACGACGAGGGGCAGATCGCCCGGCTGCTCGGCCAGCTCGCCGGCGTGCTGGAGCCGGTCTACGGGTTCACGTCGCTGCACCGCTTCAAGCAGAAGTTCAACCCGCGCTACGAGCCGATCCACCTGCTCTACCGCGACGAGGGTGACCTCGCCCGCATCGGGCCGGCACTCGTCCGCGCGTTCCTGCCGGACGCCACGCTCCGGCAGTACGCGGCGGCCGGCTTCGACATGATCCGGCGAGACTGAGTCCGCCCCCCGCGGAGGCGCCCAAGACCGAGCACGCTCACCGCGAGGTGCCCCCCCGGGCAGCCCGGCCGCCCCGAGTCGCGTCGCCGCACGCGACCACACGACGGACTGGAGGCTCGTGGCGGCGCCGCCACGAGCCTCCAGTCCGGTGGTCCCGGCGCCAGGCGGCGATGAGGAACCGTCCCATTCGGCCTGCAGGCGTTCGACGCCGCGCACGACCCAGCTCGAACCGTGCGGCGCCTTCGGGCGGAACCGCAGGTGCCAGGCCATCTCCCGTGCACGCGGGTGGGGCCATCCCGAGCAGCACGTCTCCACCGAGTAGCGCTCCTCACCGTTTACATGTAACCTGCGAGTATTATTTCGTCAATATATGAGGTGAGAAGTGAAAACAGGTACTTCGTTGCATCCGCGCGTGACGCAGGCAGCCACGGCGATCGGGATCGTTGTCCTCATGGCGTGGCCCGCCACGGCCGCGAACGCGGTGGTGAGCCCTCCGACAACCGACCCGCCCGGTGCCGTCTCGACCAATGCTCCGGTCACCGTGACCGGCACCACCGGCGAGCAGGCGCTGCCAGCGAATCTGTCGGCCGTGGCAACATCCGTGAGCGCCCCGACAGGACGGGTCGCTGCGAACAGCAACGGTGACGGGTTCACCTACACAGGCATCTCCGCCAACGGCAGCAGCAACTGCCCGTGGCCTGGAGCGAACCGTACGACGGCAGACATGAGTACCGCACCGGTCCCGGTCACGGTGACGTTCCCCAAGCCGGTCGTGGACCCGTACTTGATGTTCAACCTCGGCGGCGTCAACTACTCCGGCCCCGGGTTCTTCCTCGGCTTGCGTCCGAGCATGACCTTCACTTCCGTCAACGGAAGCCCACTGACCGATGGCTCCATCACGAGAACGACCGATGACGGGGAGTCGTTCGACGGTGCGACGTACCGGCTGGTGACTCCGGAGGCCTACCCCGCGCCGTCGGCCGTCGCACTGGTGAACTTCCAGGCTCACGGGCTCGTGAGCTCGATCACCTACAACCTGACGTACACGTGCCAGTACTCGTCATCGACGACCGCCACAGTCGGGCACACCGTGTCGACGAGCGCGGTCCAGTCTCGGGTCCGTGTGGGCGTGCCCGCCACGGACCTGGCCGTGTCGTCTTCGACCGCGCCCACCACCGAACAAGGTGGGACCGCATCGTTCACCACCGAGGTGACGAACAACGGTCCGGCTGCCTCGAGCGGCTTTGCCCTGACAGGCACGGTGCCCGCCGAGCTGACGGACCCGCAGTTCGTCGGCGACGCTCCTGGATGCACCATCGCAGGCGCGACGTTCACCTGCGTCGAGGCTCCCTCTGGCGGCACGGTGACTCCACGAGACGACGGGACGTTCGTCTCCGACCTCGCCGGTACCCCCGCGACGGTACTCGCAGCTGGCGGGAAATTCGGCGTCACGATCGCAGGTGCGGTGCCTGCAGACGCGACCGGTGAACTGACTGCCTCCGCCTCGGTCAGCGGAATCGACGCAGACACCGCGATCGAAACCAACAACACCGCGACCTCGACGACCACAGTCGTCTCCGCTCCCGTGACCACACCACCGCCGGGCGACGGTACGAGTGACGGCAGTGGTCCAGGTGCCGGTTCCGGTGCAGGCGACGGTTCTGGTTCGGGTGGCGACGGGGCTTCGGGTACGGGGCCCGGTGGCGACACCGGTTCGAGTGCCGGTACCGGTTCGGGTGGTACCGCCAGCACGGGACCGACCGATACCGTGACGCCCCGGAACACGGTCGAGCGAGCCGACAACCAGGCTTCGCACGCATCGGAGCTTGCGTTCACAGGGAACGACCCCTGGCCGATGATCTCCGTCGCGCTCGTGCTGCTCAGTCTCGGTGTTGCAGCTGCCGTAGCGGGTGCGAAGCTCCGCACCAGGCCGTGAGGCGCGGACCCGGCGGAGTTGGAGCCGACCCATCCTCCCGCCGGGTCGTTCATCTGTGACCCGGGTACCGCAGGCCGACACTTCGCGCTCGGAACGAGTCGCCTGCATCCCACTGCCGGCGAACAGCGTGCTGGTGTCGGCGTGGACCAGCGGCGCTGGGTGGATCGCGACGTGCCCGCTCGCACGGTCTGCCGTGACCACACGACGGACTGGAGGCTCGTGGCGGCGCCGCCTCGAGCCTCCAGTCCGGTGGTCCCGCCGCTACGCGGCGATCAGGAACTCGTCCCACTCGGCCTGCGGGCGCTCGACGCCGCGCACGACCCAGCTCGGACCGTGCGGCGCCTTCGGGCGGAACCGCAGGTGCCAGCCCATCTCCCGCGGGGTGCGGTCGCCCTTCGCGTTGTTGCACGCCAGGCATTACCTGAACACACGCGCCTCTGCCTTCGAGCTGGCCCGTTGCCCCGTCTGACGAGTCGAGCGTCGACTCAGGAAGTCCGATCGAAGTCGGGCAGTTGCCAGGACCCGTCGAATGCTGCGCTGTCGGGTCCGTAGATCCGGAAGTACGCGAACCAGCCGACGTCGGGGAGGGTCTGGATCCACCTCTTCGCGTCGTCGGCTTCCGGGGCGGCAGGGCCGAAGAGCAGCCGCACCGCATCGCCGTCGGGCAGGTCGCGCAGCTCGACCTGCGACCGCAGCGCTGCGAGATTCTGCTCGGTTCGGATCTCGCTCCGTGTGCGAGCGTCGTAGACGGTGATCGACCAGAACAGTTTCGCGGGCACCGGTTGTGGCACGTCGAGGACGTAGGTCTTCCCGCCGTCCAGGTACGCGCCGGACGCGTCCCGCATCCCGAGCCAGTACAGCGAACCGGCACCCTGGGATCGGGCGAACATCGCCGGCGACTCGATCTGCGCCTGGTAGAACCACTTCTGCCTGGCGTAGGAGTCCGCGTAGTCCGCCGTGTCGAACGTGCCGTTCTCCGGCCGCAACACCGCCCACTCCCACTTCGTGTCCGGCCAGACGACCCGTTCAGGGCGGCGGTCCGCGAAGGACTGCACCGCGAGTTGCGCATGCCCGGCGACCGCTGCCCGTTCGAGGATGCCGCGCATCCGCTCGTCGGGTTCGAACGGCCGGTCCCGTCGGATGCCGAGCTCGGCGAGCTCCCCGTACTGCGCCCGGTACTCCGCGAACGGTGGCTCTGATCGGATGAACTCCGCGAGGACGTTCCAGTACTCGAGGTTGTCCTCCCACGGGACGGGGGTGAAGTCCTCGTCCTCGAGCGCAGTCAGGTCGACCCACTCCGCGACCGTCGGCTCGTCGCCCAGCCGGGACACCTTCACCGACTGCATGAGCGCGACGGCCCCCGCGTCGTCGTTCTCGATCGGCAGCGCGCGCAGGAGCACCATCACCCGGTTCGTGGTGGCGCGCCCGACGTTGTACCCGTCCGGGACGTCACCGTCGAACCCGGGCGGGAGAACGAGGTGCCGGCCACCGGCACCCTTGTCCGGACCGGGGAGCCCGGCATCGAGAATCCATCGCTGATTCAGGTCGTTGACGGTGCTCATGAGCGGCCCGGGCGGGAGTTCCATCACCATCGGACCGTCGGACAGGTCGAGGAGCAGCCCGGAGTACGGGGTGTCGGAGTTCGGTGTGAACACGTACTGCTTCGGGGTGCCCTCCAGGAGCGCGAACACCCTGTTCGCCTCGGCGCCGGCGCGTAGATCCGCCTTCCAGACAGCGACCATCGAGACGCTCGGGTAGAAGTACCGGTACGCCTGCACCGCTCGGTTGAAGTCGGCCTCGTCATGCGCCCGCTGGATCGTCTCCTCGGTCGGGTACCCGCCGACGAACTCGTACGGCGTATTCGTGGTCTGTGCTGCGGTCTCGCTCATCGCGACCTCCCCGTCATCGCCGCCACCATGACGGTGCCGGGACCGGACCGCCTCACCCCGGATGGATGAAACCGGACCGTGGCGGCTGGTGGTGGAGTCGTCAGCGGCGTCGGCTCGCTTCCGTGCCGGAGTGGCCCGACGCCGGACGGGCACCGAGCCTCCCGTCCGTGGTGGCGGAGGCCCTGCCTTGAGATCATTGCCCGACGTTTGACGTCTCCGCTGAGGCAGCGCGGTACGATCCGGCCGTGGCGAGGACTGCACGCAGGCGAGCGAACGAGTTGACGGCCGATTGGCCGGAGGCAGAATCCGACGTGCCCTCGGGTGAGTCCGCACGCCAGTTCGCGTTGCGGCTCCGAGAGGTGATCGGGGAGCGTTCGCTTCGCTCTGTCGCTCGGGACGCTGGCGTGGACCACAAGACGCTCTCCGGCATCCTCGATGGGCAGACGTGGGCCGATCTGGAGACCATTTCCAAGCTCGAGTACTCGCTCGGGGAGATGCTGTGGATGTACGTGCTGCCCGCGGCGCCGGCGGAGGGCGTGTGTTATCGGGCACGGACCGGCGCGGGCTGGCTTGCACCGGGTCAAGACCTTCAGAAGTGACGGTCAGCGCGTCCTCACGTCACCGTGCGGATGGCTGGCATGTTCCCGAGCATCTCGAAGAACGTCGTGTGCCGGTTGTCGCCGACGTCCTCGATGTCCTGCGCGCGGACGCACGGCTGGCTGTCGGTCAGGCGCACGCCGTCCGGGTGCGGTACGCCGAGCAGGTACGGCAGCAGCGCCTGCATCCCACTGCCGGTGAACAGCGTGCTGGTGTCGGCGGGGACCAGCGGCGCTGGACGGATCGCGACGTGCCCGCTCGCCTCCAGGTGCCGCAAGAACGCCGACCGGATCTCCTGCGCATCCATGTGCCCGACGCTAGCGCTCGGCGGGGCCGACGGGCCGGCGCCGTCCGGTCGCGCGGTCTGCCGTGACCACACGACGGACTGGAGGCTCGTGGCGGCGCCGCCACGAGCCTCCAGTCCGGTTGTCCCGCCGTCAGGCGGCGATGAGGAACTCGTCCCACTCGGCCTGCGGGCGCTCGACGCCGCGCACGACCCAGCTCGAACCGTGCGGCGCCTTCGGGCGGAACCGCAGGTGCCAACCCATCTCCCGCGGCGTGCGGTCACCCTTGGCGTTGTTGCACGCCAGGCAGCACGCGACGAGGTTCTCCCACGAGTCCTCGCCCCCGCGCGACTTCGGCTGCACGTGGTCGATCGTGGTCGCGTGCCGGTCGCAGTACGCGCACCGGTTGGCATCCCGGCGGAGCACACCGCGCCGGGACACGGGCACGAGTCTCGAGTGCGGGATGCGCACGTACCTGGTGAGGATGATGACGGACGGACGGTCGAAGCTCGACGTCGACCCGGTGACGGGGTGTTCGGCGTCGGCGGCGACGATGGCGGCCTTCTGGTTCATGACCAGCACGAGGGCCCGACGGAACGAGATGACCGCGAGGGGCTCGTAACCGGCGTTGAGGACGAGAGTGCGCATGGGTTCCCTTCCGACGTGCCTGGACGGCTTCCAGGCGGTGCGGGGCACCGGACCGGACGACGACGAACGGGTGACCGCGAACCCGGTCCCGGAACGAAGAAGAGCACCACCCCGCAGGGCAGTGCTCTCCATCACGCTGGGGCGTGCAGGTGCACGCAGGTCGTGGTCGACCATATGTCGACGTGCGC
The DNA here is from genome assembly GCF_048756585.1 of Curtobacterium sp. L3-7. NCBI lineage: Bacteria > Bacillati > Actinomycetota > Actinomycetes > Micrococcales > Microbacteriaceae > Curtobacterium > Curtobacterium sp. L3-7. Next base: position 104,041 of record NZ_CP151474.1, read on the forward strand.
GCGCCGACCCATGGTGCGGGTCGTGCGTGACGATGACATGGGGTCTCCTGTTCGGGCCGTGTCGGGCCGATGTCGCCAGGTTAACCCAGAAACCGGCCAAGCACGAGGAGTGCTGGGCCGGTTCTCTGGTTGTTCAGGTTCGCGTCAGGCCACGCGGGCGGGTCAGACACCCATCCGGACGATGTGGTAGTCGCTCGTCCAGATCGGACGGATCGACACCGAGCCACCGGGCTTCGGGGCGTCCATGATCATGCCGTTGCCCATGTAGAAGCCGTCGTGCGCCTCGTTGTTGAAGATGACGACGTCGCCGGGCTGCGCCTCGGACTCGGGGATCGTGGTGCCGGCCTGGTCCTGCAGCGGGACGGAGTGCGCGAGGTTGATGCCGTACTGGGCGTACACGAACATGACGTAGCCCGAGCAGTCGAACCCGGACGGGTCCGCGCCGCCGAAGACGTACGGGGTGCCGATGTACTGCTTCGCGGTGGCGACGACGGCCGGCAGCGAGAACGGGGTGTTCGCGGCCGGTGCGGTCGTCGTCGTGGCGGCGGTGCTGGACTTCGCGAGGTAGTCCTGCGCGGTCGGGCCGGTGTACGACGCGTACTGCTTCGCGGTCGCGGCGCGGGCGGCGGCGACCTCGGCCGCGTGCTTCTGGGACGCGAGGGTCGCGGACGACGTCGCCGAGTAGCCGTCGCGGCTGGTGTCGGCGAGCGCGGCGGCGTCGGAGACGGACAGCTGCTGGCTCTGGGTCGTGCGGATCGCCTGCTGCGCGGTCGCGGTGTCGGAGGCACCGGACTGCTGCGTCGAGGCGAAGGCGGCGGGGACGGCCATCGTGCCGAACATGCCGGCGGCGACCGTCAGCACGATCGGGGCCATGAACCTGCGCTTGCGCGAGCTCGAGGACGGCTTGTCACTCGGGGCGGCCGTGCGCGTCGCGACGGGCTTCGGCGCGTGGGTGCCGGTCGCGCGCATCGCACGGGTCGGACTGGAGCGTCGGGAGGTCTTGGCCTCGGCTTCGCGAGCGGCCCGCCGGGTGAGCGGGGCAACTGCGTCGTCAGTCGAGTTCGTCGGGTTCGCGGGCGTCACGTCCGCGGCGGAACCGGTCTGCGTCAAGGTGGGGGGTCTCCGGCGTCTCGTCATCACCCGCCCGACCGGCCGTGGTCCGTGCTGGCCGTCGTGCGTGCGCAACCCCATCCGTTCGTCATCGTTTCCGATCGAGGCAGGAGACGGGTTCGAGACGTCCTGCCACGGGTTCCCGGGTCGCTGTCAGCCCGGGGACTCGTCGAGTGTACGGGTGCACCGTTACCTTGTCGAGACGAAAACGCCGCTTTGTAACAGAACGGTAAAGAAGCCCTGGTCAGCGCCGGGTTTTTCGTGCGCCCCAATTCGCGGGGCAGCGGTTCGCCGACGTCCCCCGGCCGTGTACCCCGACGGGCTACGCAGCGTCGATGTAGACGTGCTGCGCGACCTCTGCCGGGAGCTCGATCCCAGCGTCTTCGCCGTCGACCCGCACCGCGACGTAGGCCCCTGCTCGCTGCACACTCGCGAGCCGACCGGGCATCACGCCGGCCGAGCGCAGCTGGTGCAGGAGCTCCGGCTCGAACTGGACGGGTTCACCCAGACGACGGATCACGCCGGTCGCGACGGCGTCGGTGCCCTCGGTCGCGGCGACGATGTTGCGGACGCCGTCGAGGAAGCCGCCGGCGTCAGGGCCGCCGATCTCGGCGAGGCCGGGGATCGGGTTGCCGTAGGGCGACTCCGTCGGGTTGCCGAGCATCTCGAGCAGGCGGACCTCCACCTGTTCGCTCATGACGTGCTCCCAACGACAGGCCTCGTCGTGGACGAACGCCCAGTCGAGTCCGATGACGTCGGAGAGCAGACGCTCCGCCAGGCGGTGCTTGCGCATGACGTGGGTCGCACGGGAGCGTCCCTCGTCGGTGAGTTCGAGGTGCCGGTCGCCCGAGACGACGACGAGGCCGTCCCGTTCCATCCGCGCGATCGTCTGCGAGACGGTCGGTCCGGAGTGCCCGAGGCGTTCGGAGATGCGCGCGCGCAGCGGGACGATCCCCTCTTCTTCGAGGTCGAGGATCGTCCGGAGGTACATCTCCGTGGTGTCGACGAGATCGGTCACGGTCCGCCTCTCCTGTACTGGGCCCAGCGCAGCCCACCCTACTTGCTCGGGCCGACATGGAACGACCAACACTTGCACGAGTAAAGGATTCCGATGGGATACCACCTCGGTAGGATCGGTCCATGGCAGACATCGTCATCCCCGCCGAATTCCTCCCCACCGACGGCCGCTTCGGATGCGGCCCGTCCAAGATCCGCGGAGCGCAGCTCGAGTCCCTCGTGACCCGTGGGGCGACGATCCTCGGCACGTCCCACCGCCAGAAGCCCGTCAAGGACCTCGTCGGCTCCGTCCGCCAGGGCCTGGCCGACCTGTTCGACCTCCCCGAGGGCTACGAGGTCGTCCTCGGCAACGGCGGATCGACCGCGTTCTGGGACGCCGCCGCGTTCGGACTGATCGAGCAGCGCGCCGAGAACCTGTCGTTCGGCGAGTTCGGCTCGAAGTTCGCCAAGGCCGCCGGTGCACCGTGGCTCGATGCACCGCACGTGGTCGAGGCCCCTGGTGGCTCGCTCGCCGCGCTCGAGATCGTCGAGGGCGTCGACGTCTACGCGTACCCGCACAACGAGACCTCGACGGGCGTAATGGCTCCGGTCGTCCGCGCAGCCGGGGACCACGGCGCCCTCACGGTGGTCGACGCCACGAGCGCCGCCGGCGGTGCGGCGTTCGACGTCAGCGCCACGGACGTCTACTACTTCGCGCCGCAGAAGAACTTCGCGTCGGACGGCGGCCTGTGGCTCGCGCTGTTCTCCCCCGCCGCGATCGAGCGCGTCGAGCGGATCGCCGCGTCCGGCCGGTACATCCCGGAGTTCCTCTCCCTCAAGAACGCCGTGGACAACTCCCGCCTGAACCAGACGCTGAACACCCCGGCGATCTCGACCCTGCTGCTCCTCGACGACCAGGTCAGGTGGATCAACGAGTCCGGCGGGCTCGCGTGGGCGGACACCCGCACGAAGACGTCGTCGTCGATCCTCTACGACTGGGCGGAGTCGGTCGACTTCGCGACGCCGTTCGTGACGAACCCTGACCACCGGTCGCAGGTCGTCGCCACGATCGACCTGGACGACTCCATCGACGCGAAGGCGGTCGCCGCGACCCTGCGGGCGAACGGCATCGTCGACACCGAGCCGTACCGGAAGCTCGGGCGGAACCAGCTCCGCGTCGCGACCTTCACGGCGATCGACCCCGACGACGTGCAGAAGCTCGTCGGTGCGATCACCCACGTGGTCGGCGCGCTGCAGGGCTGACGCCCGGAGACCCCCGAACACACGAAACGCCGCCGGATCCGGCGGCGTTTCGTCGTTGCGGGGGCGTCTCAGCGGGACGGCGGGGTGTCGTCGAGTTCGTCGACGTCCACGCCGTCGATCTCGTCGTCGTCCGACTCGGCGAGGTCGTCCTCGTCGTCGTCGAAGTCGTCGTCATCGTCGTCCGACTCGTCGTCGTCGTCGTCCGACTCGTCGTCGTCCGACTCGTCGTAGTCGTCGGCCTCTTCATCGGAGTCCTCGTCGTCCTCGTCAGAGGCGTCGTCGGACTCCTCGTCGTGGCCGTCCTGCGCCGCGCGGTACTCGGCGAGCCGCTCGGACCACGGCACCCAGTCCGGCGCGACGAGCGACCCGTCGCCGGGCATCAGCTCGACCTCGAGCACGGTGGGTTGGTCGCCCTCGACCTGGGCGATGCTGACGGTCCAACGCCACCCCGGGTACCCGGGCATCCGGTTGGCGAACAGGTACGAGACGACGCCATCGCCCTCGTCCGTGGTCCCGGCAGCACCGCCGATGGTCGACTCGGCAGTCACCTCGAGGAGGGCCGTGCGGGCGAGCGCGCGGAGCTCGGGGACCTCCGGGGGCGCTGGCCGTTCGTGGGGCTCGGTCTGGTCGGTCATGGTCATGCGTCCAATTGGTCTGCGACGTGCCGCAGGATCGCGGCGAGGCGTGTGCCGTTCTTCGGGTAGCGACCGTGGCGGAGGTCTCCGCTGATCCGGTCGAGTTCCTTCACGAGGTCCTCCACGATGACGGCCATGTCGTCCGCCGAGCGGCGCGACATCTTCGCCAGCGACGGCTGTGGGTCGAGCAGGTGCACGGAGAGCGCCTGCGAGCCGCGCTTGCCCTGCACGACGCCGTACTCGAGCCGTGTGCCGTTCTTCACGGTGGTCACGCCGTCCGGGAGCGAGGAGGCGTGCAGGAAGACCTGGTCGCCATCGTCGCCGGTGATGAACCCGAACCCCTTCTGGTCGTCGTAGAACTTGACCTTGCCGGTGGGCATGCGTGGACTCCTCGATAGGTCTGCGGCCGTGGTGCGGATATCCTGGGTCGATGGCCAAGCCGACCCGATCCCCCGGGGACACGCGGAACTCCGCTGAACCCCCGGCGACGTTCAATCGTACCGAACGCACCCTCGCGTTCATGGTGGGCGGCATCATCGTCTTCACGATCCTGTGCTTCGCCGCCATGATCATCGGCTGGCTGACGCTCGGCACGATCCCCGGCACGGGCATCTGGCCCATCGTCCTGGGGATCCTCTACGTCGGACCGCCGATCGCGCTCGTGCTGATCTTCGTCCTGCTGGGCGTCACGTGGACCCGCAAGGCCCGAGCGAACCGGGAAGCCCGCTGACGTCCGCTCCGGACGCCGGCAGAGGACGATGACGACCACCGCCGACCTGGCCGCCCGGTTGCGGGCGATGCCGGACGACGACCTCGAGCGGCTCATCGTCGCGCGCGAGCTCCCGACCGCGGTGCTCGGCGAGACCGGCCCGCAGAGCGTCACGGACTTCTTCGACCTCGCCGAGGCGTTCCGCGCGGACGCCGCGGTCGACGCCGCGATCGAACGGCTCCCCCGACGCACCCTCGTCGCCCTCCGCGACGGCGCCGCCGGGCCCGACCTGGCCCCGGCGATCGCACTCGCCCTGGCAGCCGAGGACGGCAGGGTCGACGACGCGGTCGCGGCACGCGTGGCCGCCCACCCCGACCTCGTCTCCCTCGACCAGCCGGGAGGCCCGGCACCGGCCCGCCAGCAGGCTTCCGTCGCGGAGACGGCCGGGTCCACGACCCCGCGCACCACCGGCGCTGAGCACGCGTTCGCGACGATGACGATGCTCGCGGAACTCCTCCGCGCGGTCGACGACGGCGGTGTCCGCGAACTCGTCAAGGGCGGCATCGGCTCACCACTCGCGCGTGCCCTCGCCGAGCGTTCCGGCGCCGACCCGGACGTCGTCCCCGGACGGCTCGACCTGCTCGAACGCATCCGCTTCACCAGCACCGCCGACGGCGCCTGGTCCCTGACCGACGACGGCCTCGAGTGGCTGACGACCCCGTGGGCGGGCCGTTGGGCCGGGCTCGTCGCGCGCTGGCACGAGGGGCTCGACCCCGCCGTGGGCGAGGTCATCGCGGTGGCGGACGGCGACTGGCGCGACCTCGTCTCCCTCGGCCGCTGGGCCTACCCGGCCGGCGCGCGGTGGCTGGACGCCGTCCTGCTCGACGTCGGCGGCACGGCCGCTGCGCTCGGCGTGACGGTCGACGGCGTCGTGACGGACACCGGGCGCGTCCTGCTCGGCGACGACCGGGCAGCGGCCGAGCGTGCGGCGGAGGCCGACCTGCCCGCCACGGTCGAGGGGGTCTACCTCCAGCACGACCTGACGATCATCGCGCCTGGGCCGCTCGCGCCGGCCGACGACGCCGAACTCCGCACCGTCGCCGACCTCGAGGCACCGGGGCTCGCGGCGCGGTACCGCGTCTCCGAGGACTCGCTCCGCCGAGCACTCCGGTCGGGCAGCTCCCGGCAACAGGTCGTCGACCTCTTCGGACGCATCGGGCTGACCGGGGTCCCGCAGCCGCTGGCGTACCTCGTCGACCAGGTCGCCGCCCGGGACGGCAGCATCGTCGTCGACCGGCAGGGCGACGGCGTCGGCACCGTCGTCCGCGGGACCGCCGACCAGCTCGACCTCATCGGCGTGGACGCCGAACTGCGGCAGCTGGCGTGGGAGCGCCCCGACCTGACGACCCTGGTGTCCCGCTACCCGGCCCACGTGGTGCACGCAGCGCTGGAGGACCAGCGCTACCCGGCCGTGCTGCAACCCGGCGCCCGCCCCGAGACGCGCCACGAGCCTCCAGGCCGGCGCCGGACCGTCGGCCGGTCCCCGGAAGCCGCGGCCAGAGGTGTCGTCGAGCGGCTCCGGCTGACGACCCAGCGGGGCGACGCCGAGCCGGAGCAGGAGTGGCTGGGGCGGCAGATCGACCTCGCCGTCCGCGGTCGCACGCCGATCCGCGTGGTCGTCCGGATGCCGGACGGCAGCGAGCGCCCGTTCTCGATCGTGCCGACCTCGGTCGCCGCCGGACGCATCCGCGGCAAGGACATCGCGGCGGACGTCGAACGCACCCTGCCGCTGTCGCTCGTCGTGTCCGTCGACAGCGAAGCCTGACCCAGGCGTGCTCGGCTAGGCTAGAAGGTCATGAACGGACCGCTGATCGTCCAGAGCGACCGCACGGTACTGCTCGAGGTCGCGCACCCCGACGCCGAGGACGCGCGCCACGAGCTCGCCGTGTTCGCCGAGCTCGAGCGCGCGCCGGAACACGTGCACACCTACCGCATCACGCGCCTCGGCCTGTGGAACGCGCGCGCCGCCGGGCACGACGCGGAGTCCATGATCGACACGCTCGAGCGCTTCGCGAAGTTCCCGGTGCCGCAGAGCGTCACCGTGGACATCCGCGACACCGTCTCCCGGTACGGACGCCTCGTGATCCGGCGTGAGGACCCCGTGGACGCGCCGGTCATCGCGAACTCCCCCGGCGAAGCACTCGAGCGGCAGCCGACCCTCCTGCTCACGGCGACGGACCCGTCGGTCCTCGCCGAGGTGGTCCGCTCGAAGCGCATCAAGCCGCTGCTCGGCGACAAGCGCTCGGACACCGCCATCGAGTTGCAGCAGTGGGCCCGCGGGCAGGTCAAGCAGGAGCTCGTGAAGATCGGCTGGCCGGCGGAGGACCTCGCCGGGTACACGCCGGGGCAGCCCCACGCCATCGACCTCGACACCTCCTCGTGGAGTCTCCGCCCCTACCAGGAGGACGCCGTCGGCAGCTTCTTCGCGCAGGGGTCCGGTGTCGTCGTGCTGCCATGTGGTGCCGGCAAGACGCTCGTCGGCGCCGGGGCGATGGCGACCGTCAAGGCCACGACGCTCATCCTCGTGACGAACACCGTGTCCGCCAGGCAGTGGCGCTCCGAGCTGCTGCGCCGGACCAGCCTGACCGAGGACGAGATCGGCGAGTACTCCGGCAGCGTCAAGGAGATCCGGCCGGTCACGATCGCGACGTACCAGATCCTCACCGCCCGCCGGAAGGGCGAGTACACGCACCTGTCACTCCTCGACGCGCTCGACTGGGGCCTCGTGGTCTACGACGAGGTGCACCTGCTGCCGGCGCCGGTCTTCAAGCTGACCGCCGACCTGCAGGCCCGACGACGCCTGGGCCTCACCGCCACCCTGGTGCGCGAGGACGGCCGCGAAGGCGACGTGTTCTCCCTCATCGGCCCGAAGCGGTACGACGCACCGTGGAAGGAGATCGAGGCCCAGGGCTACATCTCCCCCGCTGAGTGCTACGAGGTGCGGATCGACCTGCCGCACGAGGACCGGCTGGAGTACGCGGCGTCCGGCGACGACGAGCGATACCGGCTCGCGGCGACGACCCCGGCGAAGACCCCGGTGGTGCGCTCGCTCATCGAGCGGCACCGCGGCGAGCAGATCCTGGTGATCGGGCAGTACATCGACCAACTGGACTCCTTGGCCGCCTCGCTCGATGCCGCCGAGATCACCGGCGCGACGCCCATCGACGAGCGGGAGCGGCTGTTCCAGGCGTTCCGCGAGCGCTCGATCGACGTGCTCGTCGTGTCGAAGGTGGCGAACTTCTCGGTCGACCTGCCGGACGCCACGGTCGCCATCCAGATCTCGGGCTCGTTCGGGTCGCGGCAGGAAGAGGCGCAGCGGCTCGGGCGACTCCTGCGGCCGAACAAGGACGGCTTGCCGGCTTCGTTCTACACGCTCGTGACGCGGGACACGGTGGACCAGGACTTCGCGCAGAACCGGCAGCGGTTCCTCGCGGAGCAGGGGTACTCGTACACGATCCTCGACGCCGACCAGGTGACGTCTGCTTCGCTCTCAGGAAACGTTTAGCCAACGGTCAGAGGATGGGGTCATGACCGATGGCCCCAAGATCCTGATCGTCGACGACGAGCCGAACATCCGCGATCTCCTCACGACCTCGCTCCGCTTCGCCGGGTTCGCCGTGCGTGCGGTCGGGAACGGCGCGCAGGCGATCTCCGCCGTGCTCGAGGAAGAGCCGGACCTGATCATCCTCGACGTCATGCTCCCCGACATGAACGGGTTCGGCGTCACCAAGCGCCTCCGTTCCTCCGGGTACACCTCGCCGATCCTGTTCCTCACGGCGAAGGACGACACCGAGGACAAGATCACCGGCCTCACCGTCGGCGGCGACGACTACGTCACGAAGCCGTTCTCGCTCGACGAGATCGTCGCCCGCATCAAGGCGATCCTCCGTCGCACGATGAACGACGAGGAAGACGCGATCATCCGCGCCGGCGAGCTCACGATGGACCAGGACACGCACGAGGTCACCATCGGCGACGCGCAGATCGAGCTCTCCCCCACCGAGTTCAAGCTCCTCCGCTACCTCATGCTCAACCCCAACCGCGTGTTGTCGAAGGCGCAGATCCTCGACCACGTGTGGGAGTACGACTTCAACGGGGACGCAGGCATCGTCGAGTCCTACATCTCGTACCTGCGTCGGAAGCTCGACCAGTACTCGACCGAGCCGATCATCCAGACCAAGCGTGGGTTCGGCTACATGCTCAAGGCGTCGAAGGCCTCCTGAGGCGTTCGCGTTCGTCGCGTTCTTCACGGCGCTCGTCCGGTTTCGCCGGACGGGCGCCGTCTACCGTTGAGGCAGCATGCACTCCAGAATGAACCGCTGGTGGGACGGCATCTCCCTGCGCACCAAGATCACCGGGATCACGGTGCTCCTGGTCGCGCTCGGACTGCTCGTCGCCGGTCTCGGCACCATGACCGTGCTGTCGACCTACCTGGTCTCTCGTCTGGACAACCAGGTGACGACGACGACGTCGCAGCTCGAGGGGCAGAACATCAGCGACGGTGAGCAGTACTGCAAGCTCACCATGGTGCTCGAGAAGAGCTCGTACGTCGCCGCCTACGACGGGGACGGCAAGCAGATCTGCGACACGCAGTCGACGTCGCAGCCGGACATCTCGTCGGTGAACTTCTCCGCGGCGACGAAGGCGAACGCCCCGTTCAGCCTCTACGACAAGCAGCACAACCACGAGTGGCGCGCGCAGGTGATCCCGGCGAACCTGCAGAACCTGTCGACCGGTGCCACCGAGACCGGTTACGTCCTCGTCGCCGTGTCCAGCGCGGACACCGACCAGACCATCGCGCGGTTCACGGTCATCTTCCTGGGCTTCGGCATATCGGTGATCCTGCTCGGCGCGATGCTCACCCGGCTCCTCGTGACCGCCACCTTCGACCCGCTGCGCGACGTCGAGGACACCGCCGCCCGGTTCGCCGCCGGTGACTTCAACCAGCGTCTCGAGGACGACACTCCCAACACCGAGGTCGGCCGACTCAACCGCTCGTTGAACGCGATGCTCGAACGGATCGACAGCGCGTTCGAAGACCGGCAGCGCACCATCGACCAGATGCGCCGGTTCGTCGGCGACGCGTCGCACGAACTCCGCACGCCCCTGGTGTCCCTCCGCGGGTACGCCGAGCTGTACCGGATGGGTGCGCTTCGCAAGGAAGAGGACGTCGCCCAGGCGATGAGCCGCATCGAGAAGGAAGCCCAGCGCATGGGGCTCCTCGTGCAGGACCTCCTCCAGCTCGCACGCATCGACGAGTCGAAGCCGCTCGAGCTCGGCCCCGTGGACCTCGTGGCGATCGCCCGCGACTCGGCGCTCGACACCATGGCGTCGAACCCCGACCGCGAGATCCAGGTGCTCGTCGAGGACGTGCCGCAGGCCGTGCGTGCACCGTCGGCGTTCGGACCGGCCGCGGTCTCCCCGTCATCGGACTCCGCTCCGGCGTCGCCGTCCGCCAACACCACCGGTCCGATCGCGTTCTCCCGTCAGACCCTCGCCCGGCTGCGTGCCCGCCGGAACCGCGCGATGAACCTGGACGCACCGCCGACGGACGAGACGACGCCGCTGCCCACCGTCGTGATGCCGAAGCGCCCGCCGATCGTCCTGGCGGAGGAGAACAAGATCCGGCAGGTCGTGACGAACCTGATGGGCAACGCCATGCGGTTCACCGAGCACGACGACCCGATCGAGATCGGCATCGGCGTGGACGACGACCGCGGCATGGCGCACATCGACGTCATCGACCACGGCGAGGGCATCCCGCCGCAGCTCCGCGACAAGATCTTCCAGCGCTTCTGGCGTGCGGACACCTCCCGCGCGCGGGACACCGGCGGCTCGGGGCTCGGCCTCGCGATCGTGTCCGGGATCGTCGCCGCACACCAGGGTTCGGTGGAGGTCATCGACACCGAGGGAGGCGGCGCCACCTTCCGCATCTGGCTCCCCCTGCTCCCCCGCGACTACACCCCGCCCGCCCCGGAGTCCCCCGCCGCCCCCACCCTGTCCTGACCCGGCGCCCGCCGCCCGGCGCCCCCCGTCCTGGGCCGGCGCCCCGCCGCCCGGCGCCCCCGCCCTGTCCTGAGCCGGCGCCCGCCCGGCGCCCCCCCCCCGCACTGTCCTGAGCCGGCGCCCGCCCGGCGCCCCCCCCCGACCGGTCACAACACCCCGCTCAGCTCCGCCGAGTGGCCGCAAGTCGTCGTTCGGCGGGTTCTCGCCCGACGTTCTGCGACCGGTCGGAGGTGAGCCAACGGGGAGTCGTGACCACTCGAGGCGCCGCGACTGGTGCGGCGTGCTCGGCCTCATGCGGCGGACCGACGATCTGTGCCCAGTCGCAGCTCGAACGCCTGGCGGAGACGCTCGAACACGACGGCGGGACGATGCGCGTCGGCTGATGTGGCGTGCACGGCGATCCAGCCGTTGACGACGAACCCGTTGTCGCGCCGCTGGTCGTGATGAAAAACGTCGCGCGCGCGATGATGATCGCCGTCGTACTCGAACGCGATGCGCAACTCGGGCCAGGCCATGTCCACGCGGCCGAGCAACTGCCGGTTCGCGTCTCGCACCTCGACGTTCAGCTCCGGCTCCGGGAACCCGGCGTCGACGATCGCCAGCCGGAACCAGGTCTCCATCGCCGATTCCGCGCCGACCCGCACGAGGCCGACCGCGGTCCGCGCTGCGATCGAGGACCGCGAACCCGGGATGATCGCGTCGGCCAGGTCCTCCATCGTCGTCTCGAAGTGGTTCCGCCCGACGAAGTGGTCCCCGACGGCGACGAGTGCACGGGTGCCGAGGAGCGAGGCGCACTGTGCCCAGGAATCAGCCGGCGTGGCGAGCCGTCGTCCGCCCGACTCCGCGACACCGGCGGCAGAGAGACGGTGGCCCCGGACGTTCGGGCGGCGCATTCGTGGAGCGTCCGAGGCCGTCGACACATGGACGGCCGGATCGTCCTGTACCGCCTTCGGCAGGGGTGCACCCCAGAGTCGCGCGGCCGTCGTGTGGCTGAAGAACTGATCGGGCCGCATCACGAGGGACAGGGCAGTGACGAACGACTCGAACCCGCGACTGTCCACGGCGGCTCTGACCCCGTGGACGGGCCTCGACAGGTCCGAGCGACGGAGCCGTTCGGCGTTCACGCCGTGGGCGGCAGCGTCGGAGACGCGGAAGGCGCGGTGCAAGAGGACATCGGGCAGCGGTCGTGGGTGCGGCATCCCTGATCGTGCGTCGACATGCCCGGAAGCCGCTCAGCGCCGGACGAAACGGTGGAGAGCGACGGGATTGGAGCCTCCTGTGTGGGACCTCCTGTGTGGGACTCAGCTCGCGGGCGGGCGCTCACCACTGGTCACGACACCCCGTCAGAGTGCTGCCCACTGGTCACGGACCGTCGTCTGAAGCCTCGCCACCCGACAACTTGTGACCACTCGGTGGAAGTGAACGGGGTGTTGCGACCGGTCGACGAGCGCCCGGCCGCGCGCACCCGACCCCGCGCACGCCCCCCGCACGCGGAAGGCCCCCGCACGCGCAGCGTGCGGGGGCCTTCGAGAACGACGGACTAGAAGTCCATGCCACCCGTCGGGTCGCCGGCGGGAGCAGCAGGGGTGCGCTCCGGCTTGTCGGCGACGACGGCCTCGGTCGTGAGGAACAGACCAGCGATCGACGCGGCGTTCTGCAGCGCCGAGCGGGTCACCTTGGCCGGGTCGATGATGCCGGCGGCGATCAGGTCGACGTACTCACCGGTCGCGGCGTTGAGGCCCCAGCCCGACTCGAGCTCGCGGACGCGAGCAGCGACGACGCCCGGCTCCATGCCGGCGTTGAGCGCGATCTGCTTGAGCGGCGCGTCGATCGCCACGCGGACGATGTTCGCACCGGTCGCCTCGTCACCCTCGAGCGAGAGGGACTCGAGCGCCACGGCACCGGCCTGGATGAGGGCGACACCACCACCGGCGACGATGCCCTCTTCGACGGCTGCCTTCGCGTTGCGGACGGCGTCCTCGATGCGGTGCTTGCGCTCCTTGAGCTCGACCTCGGTCGCGGCACCCGCCTTGATGACGGCCACGCCACCGGCGAGCTTCGCGAGGCGCTCCTGGAGCTTCTCGCGGTCGTAGTCGGAGTCGGTCGCCTCGATCTCGGAGCGGATCTGACGGACGCGGCCGGCGATCTGCTCCTCGTCGCCAGCACCCTCGACGATGGTGGTCTCGTCCTTGGTGATGATGACCTTGCGGGCCTTGCCGAGCAGGTCGAGCGTGGCGTTCTCGAGCTTGAGGCCGACCTCTTCCGAGATGACCTGGCCGCCGGTGAGGATCGCGATGTCCTGCAGCATCGCCTTGCGACGGTCGCCGAAGCCCGGGGCCTTGACGGCGACGGACTTGAAGATGCCGCGGATCTTGTTCACGACGAGGGTCGCGAGCGCTTCGCCGTCGACGTCCTCGGCGATGATCAGGAGCTGCTTGCCCGCCTGGATCACCTTGTCGACGACCGGCAGGAGGTCCTTGATGTTCGAGATCTTCGAGTTGACGATCAGGATGTAGGCGTCCTCGAAGACGGCTTCCTGACGCTCGGGGTCGGTGACGAAGTACTGCGACAGGTAGCCCTTGTCGAAGCGCATGCCCTCGGTGAGCTCGAGCTCGGTGCCGAAGGTGTTCGACTCCTCGACGGTGACGACGCCTTCCTTGCCGACCTTGTCGATGGCCTCGGCGATGAGCGCGCCGATCGTCGGGTCCGCGGCGGAGATCGACGCGGTGGCGGCGATCTGGTCCTTGGTCTCGATGTCCTTGGCGTTCGCGAGCAGCTGGTCCGAGACGGCCGCGACGGCCTTCTCGATGCCGCGCTTCAGCGAGACGGGGTCGGCACCGGCGGCGACGTTGCGGAGGCCTTCGCGGACGAGGGCCTGGGCGAGCACGGTCGCGGTGGTCGTACCGTCACCGGCGACGTCGTCGGTCTTCTTGGCGACCTCCTTGACGAGCTCCGCACCGATCTTCTCGTACGGGTCGTCGAGCTCGATCTCCTTGGCGATGGAGACACCGTCGTTCGTGATCGTGGGGGCGCCCCACTTCTTCTCGAGGACGACGTTGCGGCCGCGCGGGCCGAGCGTCACCTTCACGGCGTCGGCCAGCTGGTTCAGGCCGCGCTCGAGGCCACGGCGGGCCTCCTCGTCGAAAGCAATGATCTTAGCCATGTGAGTTTCTCGTCCCTCCCGGACGTCGTGGGGGTCTTCTGGCACTCAGTACGACCGAGTGCCAATCCCGATTCTGGCACTCACCCCCTGAGAGTGCAACACACGACGCCCCGCACGAGCGAGCGCGACGCCCCCGCACGAACGAACACGCCACCCCACACGAACGAACGCGCCGCCCCGACGGGACGACGCGTTCGCGAGTGGTTCGGCGACTAGGCCGGACGCACCGACTCGGCCTGCGGGCCCTTGGACCCCGTGCCGACGTCGAACGTCACTGCCTGACCCTCTTCGAGGACCTTGTAGCCGCTCATGTCGATGGCCGAGTAGTGGACGAACACGTCCTGGCCCCCTCCATCGACGGTGATGAAGCCGAAGCCCTTTTCAGCGTTGAACCACTTGACGGTTCCGTTGGCCATGATCTGTTGCTCCCTGCGGTACTGCTGTTGCGATCGACGGCACCGTCGGGAGGCGCCGCGGGTCCGAGTCCCGGGCTTTCCTGGCGTGCGTACCGAGGTGCGACGACATTCCGATCACGGGGTGACCACTTGTGACTCTAATCAGGAAGCGCGATTCGGCAAGGGGTGTGACGGGTATTTCACGACGATTCCGCCGGAACTCAACGTGCCGGAAACACAGTTGTTACAAAAGGAAGACTCAACCGCTGAAGTCGGCCCCGAGCACGACACTGATGTCGGCATTCGGGAACGCCGCCGACTGTTCCACGGCGGTGACCCCGAGGGACTGCGCGATCCCCTTCGCGAGCGCGGCCTGCGACTCCTGCTGGTAGTACACGATCGTCGACGCGGTGCCCGTGGTCCCGGCGTTGCCGCTCGAGGTCACCTTCCACCCAGCTGCGGTCAGCTTCGACGTGCCCGAGGCCGCAAGCCCGGGCGTCGACGTGCCGTTCAGGACGACGAGCGTCGTGCTGCCCTGGTCCGACGGCGTCGCGGCAGCGGCCTCCGACGACGAAGACGACGAGGAACCGTCCGGCGACGAGGACGCAGACGGCGAAGCGGACGACGACGCCGACGCCGACGGCGCGGACGACGAGTCGCCGGTGAACGAGTAGCTGCCGTTCAGGAGCGCGAGGACGAGCACCCCGATGCCGACCAGCACGCCCGTCGCGAGCGCCGCCCACGCGAACGCGATCCAGCCGCGTCCCCGCCGGTGCATGCCGCGGTGCGCACCGACTCGTGGCCCGTCGGTCACGTCGTCGAAGCGGTCATGGGGGAATCTCGTCATCGTTCCTCTTCGGTTCCGGTGGCGGTCGCCGGCTGGACGAAGCTGCGGTTCGCCCGCGCGCTCGTCCGCGCACGGCGCAGTCGCTGCAGTCGCCCGACGAGCTGCGGGTCGTACGCCAGCGCCGCAGGGGAGTCGATCACCCGGTTGAGCACCTGGTAGTAGCGCGCCGGCGACATGTCGAACTCGACCCGGATCTCGGCTTCCTTCGTCCGGTCGTGCCGCGCACGCTCGTGCTCGAAGGCGAGCACGTGCTTGGCGAGCTCGCTGAGCTCGTCCGCGGGGATGGTGGTCACGACGGTCCGATCACATTCGGGTAACGGGTCTCGCACATCGTAGGGGTGCCGTCGATGTCGACCCTGGCATGGCGCTGGACTGTCGCGGAATCGGCCGCCGACCCTCTCAGAACCAGCGGATCGTGGTGCCGAAGGCGTCGGACACCGCGACCGCGACGCCGTCGACCGACAGGGTCGCGAACGTTCCGGGAGCCGCGGCGTCGACGTCGGACGGCAGCGTGGCCGCGACACCCGTCAGGATGCCGGTCCGCTCGAGGGCGATCCAGCGCACGCCGCGTTCGGCGACGCGGTCGACGAACCGTTGGCGATCCGGCCCGGGGACGTAGACGAGGGTCCCGGTGGTCAGCACGACCGGCTCGCAGTCGTCCGGCAGCAGGTCGAGTGCACGGTCCAGGTCGTCCGGCACGCGGCCGGCGACCCGGACGGGAGGCACGGCGAGTGTCGCGCGCGCCGCCGCACGCATCAGGGCGGTGCGGTCCAGCGCCTCCGGCGGCACCGCCTCCACCAACCGGTCGAACGCGTGGGGCGCGGCGAGGTCGATCGGGTTCGGGTCGAGGGCGACGCGCGCCGCGATCCGGATCGGCGCCGTGGCCGGCGCCGGCACCGCTCCCGATGCGTCGGCGACGAGGTTGATCGACGGGTCGACCGCGGCGGTGGCCATCCGCACGGTGCGGGTTCGCGCCCCCTGATGGTCATCGCACCCGGTAGTGACGGGGTGCGATGTCCGGGACGGGGCGCGATCCGAAGCGGGATCGGCCGCGACTCGGTAGTCGAGCGTCACGCGGTCGGGGATCGAGCACAGCCCGGCGGACGCACCGATGTCGACGAGCCCGATCGGCCGCGAGACCGTCGCGGCGAGCGCCGCGAACAGCGGGACGACCGGACCGAGCCGCCGCGGGTCGTTCGCCTGCACCGTGGCGGAGGCGAGGGCCGCGACGAGCGTGGGGCGAGCCTCCCGTCCGAGGGCGCGGAGCGCTCCCGGATCCGACGGATCCGCGCCCAGCCGACGCGCGACCGCGAACAGGAGCTCCGGTTGCCGCTGGGTCGCCGGGACCTCGTCGAGGAGCCCGACCAGGTCGTCGTCGAGCGAGCGTGCCCATGCGGCGTACGTCGGCGACACGGAGGCGATCCGGTCCGCGTACGCGGCGTAGCGGGCGCGGGTGCTCACTCGCGGTACATCCCGAGGTGGCGGATGCCGGCCTCCACGTACGGTTCGCCGAACCGCACGAACCCGTGCCGTTCGTAGAGCGCCGCGACGTACTCCTGCGCGTGCAGGACGAACGGTTCGCGCCCGTGGGCCTCGAGCACCGCCGCGACCAGTCGAGCCGCGATCCCGGTGCCGCGGTGGTCGGGGTGCGTCGCGACACGACCGATCACCCACGCCGGGGCCGCCGTGCCCGCCGGGTGCACCTCGCCGGGTGCCGGACGGATCAGCCGCAGGTACCCGACCGCTTCGGCGTCGGTTCCGAACCACCAGTGCTCGGTGTCGGGTTCGCGGTCGCGGCCGTCGAAGTCCTCGTCCGAGACGCGTTGCTCGAGTGCGAACACGCGATTGCGCAACCGGACGATGCCGTACAGTTCGTCCGTCGTCAGACGGTCCCACGAGGCGCGTTGCACGGAATGCTCGGACACCCGGGCGAGTTTACTGACAGTGGCTGCATCCCAGAGCCAGAAGCAGGAGGCACATCAATGGCTTACAACGTCGAGAAGTCCGACGCCGAGTGGCGCGAGGAACTCTCCCCCGAGCAGTACGCCGTCCTCCGGCAGGCCGGCACCGAGCGCCCCTGGACGGGTGAACTCCTGGACGAGGAACGTGCCGGGATCTACACCTGTGCGGCATGTGGCGCCGAGCTGTTCAAGAGCGGCACGAAGTTCGACTCCGGCTGCGGTTGGCCGTCGTTCTACGAGTCGGTGAACCCGGAGGCCGTGACCCTGATCGAGGACAACTCCCTCGGCATGGCACGCACCGAGGTCCGCTGCGCGAACTGCGGCTCGCACCTCGGGCACGTGTTCCCCGACGGCTTCGGCACGCCGACCGGCGACCGGTACTGCATGAACTCGCTCTCGCTGAACTTCTCCGAGCAGAGCGAATGAGTCACTGACGCGCTCACCGGTAAGATGATGCGCGTCAGCCGGCATGGCGCAATTGGTAGCGCACCGTACTTGTAATACGGGGGTTGCGGGTTCAAGTCCCGCTGCCGGCCCAGTGCTGTCGGGATCCCCTGACGGAGCGAGAGCCCCGGCGACCATGTCGCTCGGGGCTCTCGGCGCAGGTGGAACACGGATCAGGGGCGTTCCGGGGCGCTCGGCGCGGTAACCAGCCGGCCGTACCGGGATGATGACACCTCACCCAACCGCCCGTCCAGACTCGCTGAGCGACCTCGCGGCTTCCCGCAACGAACGCTCAGCGACCGCCGCGGATCTTGCGCTCCCGCTGTGCGACACCGGCGGTGCCGTAGGGGTAGTCGTCGATCCGCGGGGCGCTCGCGTCCGTCAGCGCCTGCAGTTCGGCGTCGGTGAGCACGAGGTCGGCCGCGCCGAGGTTGTCCTCGAGCTGCGACACCGTCCGCGCGCCGAGGATGACGCTCGTGACCGCCGGGCGGGCGAGGAGCCACGCGAGCGCGACCTGCGAGCGCGATGCACCGTGCGCATCGGCCACACCGGAGAGCACGTCGAGCACCTCCCACGTCCGCTCGTCGCCGTTCCGGGCTTCCCATGCCTCCATGCCGCGCTCGGGGTTCTCGCCGAGGCGGGTGGAGCCGGTCGGGGCCTCGTCGCGCTGGTACTTGCCGGAGAGCCACCCACCGGCGAGCGGCGACCACGGCAGCAGTCCGATGCCGGCGTCGAGGCACGCGGGGACCACTTCGTGCTCGATGTCGCGGACGAGCAGGTTGTACTGGGGCTGCAGGGTGACGGGCGGTGCGAAGTGGTGGGCACGGGCCTCGTACACGGCCTTCGTGACCTGGTACCCGAGGTAGTTCGAGAAGCCGTACGAGCCGATCTTGCCCGCGGACACGGCGTCGTCGAGGAACCGCAGGGTCTCCTCGATCGGGGTCAGGGCGTCCCACGCGTGCATCTGGTACAGGTCGATGTGGTCGACGCCGAGCCGCTCCAGGGAGGCGTCGAGTGCGACACGGAGGTGCCGGCGCGACAGCCCGAGGTCGTTCGGCCCGTCGCCCTGCGGGAAGCGGCCCTTCGTCGCGATGACGATCTGCTGGGCCTCGGTGGGGTGTGCCGCGAGCCACCGGCCGATGATGCGCTCGGACTCGTTGCCGGAGTACACGTCCGCCGTGTCGACGAGCGTGCCGCCCGCTGCGACGAAGGCGTCGATCATCGCGTGCGAGGTGGGTTCGTCGGCTTCGCTGCCGAACGTCATGGTGCCGAGGGTCAGGGTGGACACCGCTGTCCCGCTGTTCCCGAGGAGTCTGTATTCCATGCGACGGACGCTACGCCGCGTCGCCGCCGGACCGAGAGGCCCTGCGAGTACCGGTCAGGACCCCGACGCCGTGCGATCCAGGAACGCGATCGCCGCCTGCCGGAACGCCCTCGACGTCGGGGCGCCGAACGATGTCACTGCGTGGTTGCGCCCAGGAACGCGATCGCCGCCTGCCGGAACGCCCTCGACGTCGGGGCATTGAAGTGGTTGCGCCCCGGGATCTCGAAGAACGACGCGTCCGGCGCCGCTTCGGCCAGCCGCACGGCGCTGTCCCTGATGCCGTCCTCGCTGCCGGCCGCCATCAGGATCGGCTGACGGGGTGCGTTCGCCGGCGTCGGCTCGATGCTGTTCCGCATCCCCTCGACCATCGCCACGAGCGCGCCGAGGTCGTTCCCCTCGACGTTCCCCGCCATCGTCAGGTAGCCGTTCGTCACGCGGTCCTCGATCGGCGTGCCGTCGGCGATGAACGCCCTGGCCTGGTCGACCTGCACACGCCGCATCGGGTCGGCGTCGGGGATCCCACCGAACACCGCGCGGGAGATCCGGTCCGGGATCCGCTCGGCGGTGTGCCAGCCGACGCGGGCGCCGAGGGAGTACCCGAGGAACGCGACGTCGTCGAGCAGGTACGTGTCGATGACGGTCGTGACGTCGGCCACGAGGAGGTCCATCGAGTACGCGCTCGGCTCGTGCGGCTTCGACGAGGCACCGTGCCCGCGCTGGTCGAGCGCGACGACGCGGTACCCGGCGCGCACGAGGTCGCGGGTCCAGCCGGAGGCGTGCCAGTTGAGCAGCGCGCCGGACGCGAACCCGTGCACCGCGACGACGGTCGGGGCGTCGGGGTCGCCGAAGTCGTACGTGGCGATGCGCTGCCCGTCCGGGGACATCACGGCGCGGGGTCGGGGTGCTTCGGGGACGAGTGACATGTCCCCTCCAGGGTATCCGGGCACTGTGGTCGCCATGGACGGCTACGGCGGCGATCAGATCCGGGCGGCGGAGCGGCCGCACCTCGACGCGGGTGAGCCGCTGATGCAGCGGGCGGCAGCTGGGCTGGCCGAGCACGTCGGGCGTCTGCTCGACGACCCGGCCGAGCGGCCGGGTGACGGCCGCGGGTCGGTCCTGCTGCTGGTGGGCAGCGGCGACAACGGCGGCGACGCCCTGTTCGCGGGTGCGGGGCTGGCATCGGACGGGAGGCACGTGGAGATCCTGCGCGTCGGCTCGCGCATCCACGAGGCGGGCCTCAGGGCCGCGCTGGATGCCGGTGCGGTCCTCCTGTCCGACGGTGGCGACCCGGCCGCGACCGCGTCCGACGCGGCGCTGCGCGCCGACCTGGTCCTGGACGCGATCCTCGGAATCGGCGTGCACGGCGCGTCCGCGCTCCGCTCCCCGGCGCGCGAGGTCGTGCAGGCGATCCGCGAGCTCGCGCGCGACCAGCGCGCCCCGTTCGTCGTCGCGGTCGACGTGCCGAGCGGCATCGACGTCGACACCGGCGCGATCGCCGACGACCACGTGCTGCAGGCCGACGTCACCGTCACGTTCGGCGGCGTGAAGGCCGGCCTGCTGACGGGCCCTGGCGCGACCCTCGCCGGACGCATCGAACTGGTCGACGTCGGGATCGGCGCGGACCTCGCGCGGGCGGAGCCGCTCATCCGTCCGTAGGTTCGGTGGCATGACGTTCAACGACGACTCCCAGTTGCAGGGCGGCAAGGTCAAGCGGCGTGGGCGGACCACGGCCATCGCCGGGGGCGGTGTGGGCGCAGCGGCCATCGTCGTGTTCCTCATCGCGCAGTTCACCGGCTTCGACCTCAGCGGGCTCGTCGGGACCGGCGGCGGTCTGACGCAGATCCAGGAGGCCGGGTCCGAGGCGTCACCGGTGTCCGAGTGCCGCACGGGACGGGACGCGAACCTGAGCATCGACTGCCGCATGGAGGGTGCAGCGGAGTCGCTCGACGCCTACTGGACGACCGAGAGCCGGCAGCTGGGGATCTCGTACTCGTCACCCGACTTCTACCTGTTCGACGGGTCCACCAGCACCGGGTGCGGGACGGCCTCCGCCGCGACCGGCCCGTTCTACTGCCCGCCGGACCGTGCGATCTACCTCGACACCGCGTTCTACGACGACCTGCAGTCGAAGTACGGCGCGTCGGGCGGCCCGCTCGCGCAGATGTACGTCGTCGCGCACGAGTGGGGCCACCACGTGCAGCAGCTGCAGGGCACGTTCGCCGACACCGACCGGAGCGGCAGCGGCGCCTCGTCGGGCAGCGTCCGCGTGGAGCTGCAGGCGGACTGCTACGCGGGCGCCTGGGTGGGTGACGCGGCGAACACGAAGGCGGCGAACGGGCAGACCTTCTTCAAGCCGATCACCCGTGCGCAGATCGCCGATGCCCTCTCAGCGGCCAGCGCCGTCGGCGACGACAGCATCCAGCGGAGGAGCAGCGGTCAGGTGGACCCCGACTCGTTCACGCACGGGTCGAGCGCCCAGCGGCAGCGGTGGTTCGAGCGGGGCTACGAGCAGGGCGCGACGTCCTGCGACACGTTCAGCGTCCCCGGCTCGTCGCTCTAGGACGCGCTGGCGCTCGGGCTGGCGCTCGGCGTGGGCGTGGGGGTCGCGTCGCCGGACCCGGCGGCCGTGATCACGAACGTGCGGAACTCGTCGTTGGTGAACGGCTGCGAGTACTCGTAGCGCTGTCCGTTCACGAGCACGAGCGGCGTCCCCGGGAACTCGGTGAGGTCCGAACCCGGGATGTCGCCCCCGGTCACCGCAGTGGTCCGTTCGTCGACCCACTTGCCGAAGCGCTGGTCCTCGATGCACTTCGTGATCGCCGACTTGCCCTGCACGCCGGCGACCCCCGTGACGATCTTCGTGAGCTGGGCGTCGGTGAGCCCGGCGGTGCCCTCTTCCGGCTGCTTCGCGAAGAGGGCCCGGTTCACGGCGAAGAACTGGTCGGGCGACGAGTCCGCGACGCAGGCGGCGGCGTTCGCCGCGCGGAGCGAGTACTTCGTGCCCTGCGAGCGGTTCGACAGGATCGCGATCGGGTGGATGTCGACCGTCGCGGCCCCGGAGTCCACGAGCCCCTCGATGTAGCTGCTGTTCGTCTTCTCGAACGCGCCACAGATCGGGCAGAGGTAGTCGACGTACATGGTGATGCGGACCGGTGCCGCACCGTCTGAGGCGGACGGCTGCGGGGAGGCCGAACCGGACACGGCCTTGAGGTCCTGCCCGATGGTGATGCCGCCCTGCGACATCGACGACGGGCCGGGGCCTGCGGGCTTCGTCGAGTCGACGAGCACGAGGGTGACCACGGTCGCCGCGGCCAGCAGCACGACACCGAGGCCGACCTGCAGCCCGAGGCGGAGTCCGCGCTGGCGGCGCTTCTGCTGGAGGCGGGCGCGCTGGGCACGCTCACGGGCCGCTGCTCGGCGTTGGTTCCGCTCGGCGCGGGCATCACCCTCGGGGCGGTTCGTCATGCTCGATGGTCCTCCTGATCGGGGTCCGCTCGCGCTCACCCCCGCACGGCGGACGGACCCGACCGATGGTAGTGGGACGCTCTGGGAAGCGCCCAATCCCGCAAACTGGCACTGGCGCACCACAGGGAAGTCGTGTTGTATGAACCTCGATGGTCGACGGCGACCATCCGGGGCCCCCACGGGCACACCGCTTCACTCGGATCGTCCGGCACGTACCTGCCGGTGGAGAAAGGACCGAACGCTCATGGCGTCCGTCACCTATGACAAGGCAACCCGTCTCTACCCCGGAGGCACCCGCCCCGCGGTGGACTCCCTCGACCTGGACGTCGCCGACGGCGAGTTCCTCGTCCTCGTCGGCCCGTCGGGCTGTGGCAAGTCGACCTCGTTGCGCATGCTCGCGGGGCTCGAAGAAGTGAACTCCGGCGCGATCCGCATCGGCGACCGCGACGTCACCGACGTCCCGCCGAAGGACCGCGACATCGCGATGGTCTTCCAGAACTACGCGCTGTACCCCCACATGACGGTGGCCGAGAACATGGGCTTCGCGCTCAAGATCGCCGGCGTCGGCAAGGAAGAGCGCGCCACCCGCGTGCAGGAAGCCGCCAAGCTCCTCGACCTCGAGCAGTACCTCGGCCGCAAGCCGAAGGCGCTCTCCGGTGGTCAGCGTCAGCGCGTCGCGATGGGCCGTGCGATCGTCCGTCAGCCGCAGGTGTTCCTCATGGACGAGCCGCTGTCGAACCTCGACGCCAAGCTCCGCGTCCAGACCCGTACGCAGATCGCGTCGCTGCAGCGTCGTCTCGGCGTCACCACGGTCTACGTCACGCACGACCAGACCGAGGCCCTCACCATGGGTGACCGCATCGCGGTGCTCAAGGACGGCATCCTGCAGCAGGTCGGCACCCCGCGCGACCTGTACGAGAAGCCGAACAACGTGTTCGTCGCCGGCTTCATCGGTTCGCCGGCCATGAACCTGCTCCCGGCCGGTGTGGTCGAGGGCGGCATCTCCTTCGGTTCGCTCAACCACCCGATCGACCGCGACACGCTCTCCAACGCGCGTGCCGGTCAGGTCACCGTCGGCGTCCGCCCCGAGGACATCATCGTGTCCCAGTCGGGCGAGGGCCTCCCCGTCACGGTCGACGTCGTCGAGGAGCTCGGCGCCGACGGCTACCTCTACGGTCACGCCGACGTCAACGGCACGCGCACCGACATCGTCGCGCGTGTGGACGGCCGCGCACACCCGTCGATCGGCGACACGATCGTCGTGAGCCCCAAGCAGGGCCACGTGCACGTGTTCGACGCCGAGTCCGGCGAGCGCCTCGACGACAAGGCCGTCGTCAGCGCGTAAGCAGCGCACCCCTCGGGAGCCCGCGCCCGCCTCACAAGGGCGGGTGGCGGGCTCCCGTCGTTCCACCCACCGGACGCACACCGCACCACAGGAGCAACCGTGCCCGACTCGATGTCCATCACCGCAGCCACCGTCGACCCCGGCCTGCTCGACCTGCCGTGGGACCTGCCGCTCGACGAGTGGCCGGACGAGACGATCGTCGCGCTCCCGAAGGGCATCTCGCGGCACCTCGTCCGGTTCGTGCACCTCAGCGGGTACGTCGTCGCGGTGAAGGAGACCGGCGAGGAGATCGCCCGGTCCGAGTACGAGATGCTCAGGACCCTGCAGCGCATGGACGTCCCGTGCGTGGACCCGGTCGCCGTCATCACGAACCGGATGAGCGCGGACGGAGAACCCCTGCACCCGGTGCTCGTCACCCGGCACCTGCGCTTCTCGCTCCCCTACCGTGCGCTGTACTCCCAGACGCTCCGACCCGACACCGCGACCCGGCTCGTGGACGCGCTCGCCCTCCTGCTCGTGCGCCTGCACATCCTCGGCTTCTACTGGGGCGACGTATCGCTGTCGAACACCCTGTTCCGCCGGGACGCCGGGTCCTTCGCCGCCTACCTGGTGGACGCCGAGACCGGCAAGCTCTACCCGGGCGGGCTGTCGAACGGGCAGCGTGAGAACGACCTCGAGGTCGCACGCGTGAACATCGCCGGTGAGCTCCTCGACCTCGAGGCAGGCGGACGTCTCGACGAGAACGCCGACGCGGTGGACGTCTCGAACCGCATCGTCGCCCAGTACCGGACGCTCTGGAAGGAGCTCACCGGCACCGAGCAGTTCGACGCCAAGGAACGCTGGCGCATCAACGACCGGGTCGAGCGTCTCAATGCACTCGGCTTCGACATCGAGGAGCTCTCGATCAACGCGGCGCCCGGCGGCGGCGAGGTCCGCATCCAGCCGAAGGTCGTGGACGCCGGACACCACCAGCGACGTCTGCTCCGGCTCACCGGACTGGACGCCGGCGAGAACCAGGCACGCCGCCTGCTCAACGACCTCGACGCCTACCGTGCGCGGAACGGTCGCGACGAGCTCGACGAGGAGATGGTCGCGCACGAGTGGGTGTCCCGCGTGTTCGAGCCCGTCGTGCGAGCGATCCCACGCGATCTCCGCGGACGGCTCGAGCCCGCCGAGGTGTTCCACGAGCTGCTCGAGCACCGCTGGTTCATGTCCCAGGAAGAAGAGCGTTCGGTGTCCCTGCCCGAGGCGACGACGGCGTACATCAACGACGTGCTGCGCCACCGTCGCGACGAGCGCCTGCTGATCAACCCGCCGACGTCCTCGATGACGCTGCCGATCCCGCTGGTCGAGAACGACGCCGACGTCGACGAGGCCGAGGACGTCGAGGACTGGCGCGCGAACGTCTGACGCCGACGCCGACGCCGCGGCGCCGACCGGTCACGACACCCCGCCCGGTTCCGCCGAGTGGCCAGGAGCCGTCGGCCGGAGCGTCGCCAAGCGACGTTCCGCGACCACTCGGCGGCTCGCCCTCGGGGTGTCGCGACCACTCGAACGGGGCGGTGAGCGACGCACTGGAGGCCCGGTGCCAGTCCGTTGGACCGGCTCCGGGCCTCCAGCGCGTGCGTTCGGTGCTGCGCCCTACTCCGCGCGACGGCGGCGGGCGACCTCCCACAGGGTGACGCTCGCGGCGATGCCCGCGTTGAGGGACTCCGTCGCCGACGAGATCGGGATGGACACGATCGCGTCGCAGGTCTCGGTGACCAGGCGCGACAGGCCCTTGCCCTCGGAACCGACGACGATGACGATCGGCCGGTCGGCGAGCTCGAGCGCGTCGAGCTGCACGTCGCCGTCGCCCGCCAGGCCGAGCACGAACAGCCCCATCGACTTGAGCGACTTGAGCGTCTGCGTGAGGTTCGGCGCCATCGCGACGGGGGTGCGGGCGGCGGCACCGGCGGAGGTCTTCCACGCCGAGGCCGTCACGCCGACCGACCGACGCTGCGGCACGATCACGCCGTGGCCGCCGAACGCCGCGGTGGACCGGATGATCGCACCGAGGTTACGCGGGTCGGTGATGCCGTCGAGCGCCACCATCAGCGGCACCTCGTCGCGGGAGAACGCGCGCTCGACGACGTCCTCGGCCACGGCGTACTCGTACGCGGGGACCTTGAGCGCGACGCCCTGGTGCACGCTGTCGTGCCCGGTGATGCGGTCGAGCTCCGGGCGCATGATCTCCATGATCGGCACGCCACGGTGGTTGGCGAGCGCCAGGATCTCCTTGACGCGGTCGTCCACCTCGATGCGGGCGGCGATGTAGAGCGTCGTCGACGGGGTCTTGGTGCGCAGGGCCTCGAGCACGGAGTTGCGCCCGGTCACCAGCTCCGAGTCGTCGCTCTTGCGCTGCGGCGGACGCCCGGTGCGGTTCGACGGCGCGCTCGACGCACCGTGCCGACCACGAGCGGCGTCGTACCGTTCCTTGGCGGCCTTGCGCTTGCCGGCGGGGTGGTACGGGCGGTCCTCCGCCTTCGGGGTGGGCTTGCGCCCCTCGAGCGCCTGCGCTCCCTGGCCGCCGGAGCCGACCTGCTTGTTGCCCTTGCGCCCGGAGCGCACGGCACCGGGACGGCCCTTCTTGTTGCCCGAGACGTTCTTCATGGTTCTCTCCTGTTCGGCACTGCCGTGGTCAGGCGATGCTCCAGCGTGTTCCGGCCGAGGTGTCCTCGATCGTGATGCCCGCGGCCGCGAGGTCGTCGCGCACACGGTCGGCCGTGGCGAAGTCCCGGGACGCCCTGGCGTCGGAACGCTCCTGCACGAGGCGTTCGACGAGGGCGGCGAGCGGTGCGGCGGAGGGGTCCTGACCGGCACCGGACCAGTGAGTCGCTCGCGGGTCGATGCCGAGCACCTCCACCATCGCAGCCACCTGATGGTACGCGGTCCCGAGCGCATCCGCATCGTCGGCGTCCAACGCGGCGTTCCCGGCGCGGACGGTCTCGTGCAGGACGGCGAGCGCCTGCGGCACCGAGAGGTCGTCGTCCATCGCTGCGGCGAACGCGTCCGGGACGTCCGGGGCGTCCGCGAGCGTGACGCCTTCGAGTCGCGAGGCCGCTCGCGAGAGGAAGCCGTCGATCCGGTCGAGCGCTGCCTCTGCTTCGCCCAGGGACCCCTCGTGGTGGTCGATCGTCGACCGGTAGTGGGCGGCGCCGAGGAAGTAGCGGACGACGATCGGCCGCGCGGACCCGAGGAAGTCCGCCGCGAAGATCGAGTTGCCGAGCGACTTCGACATCTTCTGCCCGCCGACGGTCACGAGGCCGTTGTGCAGCCAGTACGTCGCGAACGGGTCGCCGGCGGCCGTGGACTGGGCCAGCTCGTTCTCGTGGTGCGGGAACCGGAGGTCGAGCCCGCCGCCGTGGATGTCGAACGCCGGCCCGAGGTACCGCCGGGACATCGCGGAGCACTCGATGTGCCAACCCGGACGGCCGGCTCCCCACGGGGAGTCCCAGCTGGCCGTCGTGGGTTCGCCGTCCTTCGCGCCCTTCCAGAGCGCGAAGTCACGGGCGTCCCGCTTGCCGCGGGGGTCGGCGTCCGCGGCTTCGACCATGTCCTCGCGACGCTGGCGGGTCAGGGCGCCGTACGACGCCCAGCTGCCGGTGTCGAAGTAGACGTCCCCGGAGCCGTCGGCGGCCGGGTAGGCGTGCCCGCGCTCGATGAGGCGGGCGATGATGTCCTGCATCTGCGGGATGCTGGCGGTGGCGCGGGGCTCGTACGTGGGCGGCAGGATCCCGAGCGCGGTGTACCCGGCGGTGAACTCGAGCTCGACGCGGTACGCCCGGGCCCACCAGGGCTCGTCGGAGCCGGCGGCCAGGTCCAGCACCTTGTCGTCGATGTCCGTGACGTTCCGGACCAGCGTCACGCGGTACCCGCGGTGGGTGAGCCAGCGGCGCCAGATGTCGTACACCAGGGCGGAGCGGAGGTGCCCGATGTGCGGCGACGACTGCACCGTCGGTCCGCACACGTACATGCTCACCTGTCCGTCGACCAGCGGGACGAGGTCGACGACGTCTGCGGCACGGGAGTCGTAGAGGCGAACGGTCACGCCTCAACCCTAGACGGAGCGGTCGGCCCGGACGAGTGCCGTCGCGATCGCCGCGAGCCCCTCGCCACGACCGGTGAACCCGAGCCCGTCCGTCGTCGTGCCGGACACCGCGACGGGCGCTCCGACGACCGCGGACAGCGCGGTTTCCATCTCGGTCCGCCGAGCACCGATCCGAGGACGGTTGCCGATCACCTGCACGGTGACCGACGTCGGGACGAGGCCGGCCGATGCCAGCGCGGACACCGCACCGCGGACGAAGACGTCGCCGGTCGCTCCGGCGTACGCGGGGTCCGACGTGCCGAACCGTCCGCCGATGTCCCCGAGCCCCCCGGCGGAGAGCAGCGCGTCGCACACCGCGTGCGCCACGGCGTCCCCGTCGCTGTGCCCGGCGAGCCCATGCTCGCCGGGGAACTCGAGCAGTCCGACCCGGCAGACCGCATCGGCGTCGAACGCGTGCACGTCGACGCCGAGCCCGACCCGGACGTCTCGAGCGGCTCCGGTGCGCTCCGACACCACGGCAGCGGCCCGGCGAAGGTCCCACGGCGTCGTGATCTTGAACGCGTCCGCGTCGCCGGGGACGAACCGCACGGTGCCACCAGCTGCCTGGAAGACCCCGGCGTCGTCGGTCTCGGACTGCGTCGACACCGCGTACGCGTCGCGGAGTGCGGCGAGCGGGAAGCCCTGGGGGGTCTGCACCCCGACGAGCGCCGACCGGTCCACGGTGGACACCACGACGTCGCCGGACACCTGCTTGACCGTGTCGGTGACGGGCAGCGCGGGGATGATCCCGTCCCCGGTCGCGGCCACCGCGGCGAACACGTCCTCGAACTGTGCAGCCGGCGTCAGACAGCGGGCAGCGTCGTGCACGAGCACCGTCTCGACCGACGACGGCAGCGCCTGGAGACCCGCCTGCACCGACGCGTGCCGATCGGCCCCGCCCGCGACGACGGCCGTGTACCCGACGGCGGGTCCGGCCACCGCGGCGACCACGTCCGAGCACTCGGAGAGCAACGCGGCCGGGGCGACCACGACCACGAACGTCGGCGTCGCCAGCGTGAACAACGGCGACAGTGCACGCTCGAGCATCAGCGACCCGGCGACGGGCACGAAGGCCTTCGGCGTCGCCAGCCCGAGCCGGGTGCCAGACCCTGCCGCAACGACGACGACCCCACGGACCGTGTCGGTCAGTGGGGTCGTCGAGGGGCTGCTGCTCAAGCCGGGGCGATCAGGAAGCGAGGACCTCGTCGAGGACGGTGGATGCCTTGTCCTCGTCGGTCTTCTCCGCGAGCGCGAGCTCGGAGATCAGGATCTGACGGGCCTTGGCGAGCATGCGCTTCTCACCAGCCGAGAGACCGCGGTCCTGGTCGCGGCGCCACAGGTCACGAACGACCTCCGACACCTTGATGACGTCACCGGACGCGAGCTTCTCGAGGTTCGCCTTGTAGCGGCGAGACCAGTTCGTGGGCTCTTCCGTGAACGGTGCGCGCAGCACTTCGAAGACCTTGTCGAGGCCTTCCTTGCCGATCACATCCCGGACGCCGACCAGGTCGACGTTGTCCGCCGGTACCTCGATCGTCAGGTCACCCTGCGTGACACGCAGCTTCAGGTAGACCTTTTCCTCGCCCTTGATGACTCGCGTCTTGACTTCAGAGATGGTTGCCGCCCCGTGATGGGGGTAGACGACGGTCTCGCCGACCTCGAATTGCATGTATCAAGCTCCGTTCCGCAACACCCAGTTTACCACAAGGAAAATTCGGGTAAGGGGCGCCTAACCGCGAGCACTCCCAGGTGATCGGTAGGATGGAGGCCGCGCGAGCCGCTCGGTTGGCGCATCGTGATCTTCGGAGGAATCTCTTGCGAGCTCGGGTACTCGTGTCCGTCGCCGTTGCGGCAACCATCGCGATCGGCGCATCCGGCTGCGCGTTCTGGACGCCGCAGGACACCAAGACGATCAAGCAGATCACGGACGGCGTCAACGTCACGACGGGCAAGATCGACGTCCGCAACGCGCTGCTCATCTCCGACTCGGGCGACGACGCACGCTTCATCGGCACGCTCATCAACAACAGCGACACCGACGACATCACCGTCTCGGTCGAGATCGGCGGCGACACCGAGACCGTCGACGTGCCGGCCAGTTCGCACGTCGACCTCGCGAACGACAAGAAGCACGACACCCTCGACTTCGCCGACGCCAAGGTCACCCCCGGGTCGCTCGTGAAGGTCTACTTCTCGTACCCGGGCGCCGAGGGCGTCTCCGGGAGCGTCCCCGTCCTGACGAGCTCGCAGGAGGAGTACCAGACCCTCGCCCCGACCTCGACGCCGACGTCGGAGATCACCCTCCCGGCTGAGTCGCCCTCGGCGGACCCGACGGACACCCCGATCAACCCGTAACCCGCCGTCGCGGACGCACCACACGCACGCACGTTCGCACTGGAGGCCCGGTGCCGGTCCGTCGGACCGGCACCGGGCCTCCGATGCGTTGCCAGGCCGTCAGGCCTCGATCCGGTACCCCAGACCACGCACCGTGACCAGCACCTCCGGTGCCGACGGCACCCGCTCGATCTTCGATCGGATCCGCTTGATGTGCACGTCGAGGGTCTTCGTGTCACCGAAGTAGTCGGAGCCCCACACGCGGTCGATGAGCTGCCCACGGGTCAGCACCCGGCCGGCGTTCCGGAGCAGCAGCTCGAGGAGCTCGAACTCCTTGAGCGGCATCGGCGTCTCGGACCCGTCGACCGACACGGTGTGGCGCTCGACGTCCATCTTGATGCCGCCGACCTGCAGGATGCCGCTGTCGGCGGGGTCGTCCTCGGTGCGACGGCGGAGCACCGCGCGGATGCGTGCCAGGAGCTCGCGGGTCGAGTACGGCTTCGTCACGTAGTCGTCGGCACCGAGCTCGAGCCCGACGACGATGTCCACCTCCGAGTCCTTCGCCGTCAGCATGATGATCGGGGCGTTCGACCGCGTGCGGATCTGCCGGCAGACCTCGGTGCCGGAGAGCCCCGGGAGCATGAGGTCCAGCAGGACGAGGTCGGGGTTCTCCGCGTCGAACTTCGACAGCGCGGTCACGCCGTCCGCTGCGACGGAGGTCTCGTACCCCTCGCGCTGCAGGAGGAACTCCAGGGGTCCGCTCAGGGCCGGCTCGTCGTCGACGATGAGGATCTTGGTCACGATGGCTGCTCTTCCAGTTGCTCTTCGAGTGCTGTTGTCAGTTCGGTGTCCGCCTCGGGCAGGCGGATCGTGAAGGTCGAGCCCTTGCCGGGCTGGGACCACACGCGCACGTCACCGCCGTGGTTGCCGACGACGTGCTTCACGATGGCGAGTCCGAGGCCGGTGCCCCCTGTTGCCCGCGACCGTGCTGGGTCGACGCGGTAGAACCGCTCGAACACCCGGTCGAGATCGGCCTCCGGGATGCCGACGCCCTGGTCGGTCACCGCGATCTCGACGAAGCCCTTGCTGCTCCGGACACCGACGCCGACGCGGGTGTTGTCCGGGGAGTACTTGATCGCGTTCGCGATGAGGTTCGACACCGCGACCTGCAGGAGACCGGGGTCGCCCATCACGCGGAGCTTCGACTTCTTCGCCCGGACCAGCTCGATGTCGCGGGCGCGGGCGACGACCTCGTTCGCGTCGATCGAGGCCTGCACGACCTTGTCGATCGACGTCTCCTCGCTCGTGTCCAGCGTGTCGACGGACTGCAGTCTGGACAGCTCGATGATGTCCTTCGTGAGGGCACCGAGCCGCTCGGACTCGGTCACGAGCTGCGCGGCGAACTTCTTCACGTGCACCGGGTCGTCGGCCGCGGCGATGAGGGTCTCGGACAGCAGACCGATCGCGCCGATCGGGGTCTTCAGCTCGTGCGAGATGTTGGCGACGAAGTCCCGGCGGACCTCGTCGATGCGACGGGACTCGGTGAGGTCGTCCGCGGTCACGAGCACGTAGCGGTTCCCGAGCTGGGCGGCCCGGAAGCTGAGGTACCCGACGAGCTCCCCGCGACGGCCACGCGGGAGCTCCATGTCCTCCGAGCCCATCTCGCCGCTCGAGCGCACGCGGTCGACGAGCGCACGCAGCTCGTCGTGCACGAGCCGGCGCCGCACGACCAGTCCGATCGTCAGTGCCTGGGGCGACGCGGCCACGACGGTGTTCGAGGGGTCGACGACCACGGCGGGGTTGTGCATCGTCGCGATGACCGCTGCGACGCCGTCCGGCAGGGTCCGCTCGGCGACGTCGGCTGCCCGTGCCGTGCGCTCGGCGGTGATGATGAGTCCGACGACTCCCGCGCCGAAGACCCCGCCGAGGAGCATCGACAGTGGCACGAGCCACGCGTTGTCCATGCCGTCAGTGTAGGAGTGGTCACGAGGGGTTCCGGTGCCGTTCACCCGCGTTCGCGGGCCGTCGCCCGGAGGATCGCGAAGCGTTCAGTCGCAGGTCACCGTTCGTTCACCTGGGCGCTCGACACTCTCCCGGTACGCATCAGAGAGGCAATCCCCCATGCGCGAAGTGTTCCAGCAGGAGCTCCAGGACGTCCAGGAGCGTCTGACCGAGATCGCCGGGCTCGTCGAGTCCGCGATCACCCGGGCCACCGAGGCCTTCACCGAGTCGGACGTCGCCCTCGCGGAAGAGGTCATCGCCGACGATGCGAAGATCGACGAGGCGGCGAACAACCTCGACGAGGTCGCGATCGACATCCTCGCGCGCCAGGCTCCCGTCGCCCGTGACCTCCGCGTCGTCGTGACCGCCCTCCGTGTCAGCTCCTCGCTCGAGCGCATGGGCGACATGGCCGAGCACATCGCGCAGCTCGCCCGCCAGCGCTTCCCGGAGAAGGTCGTCCCGAAGGGCCTGCGCGGCACCTTCAAGAAGATGGGCCAGCACGATGTCGCGATGGCGCAGAAGCTCACGCGCCTGCTCGCCACCGAGGACATCCAGCTCGCCGAGGAGATCCGCGACGAGGACGACGCCGTCGACGAGCTGCACGCCAGCGTGTTCGACTTCGTGCTCGGCGAGACCTGGAAGGGCGCGCCGGTCGACACCGTGGACGCGACCCTCGCATCCCGGTACCACGAGCGATTCGCAGACCACGCGGTGTCGATCGCGAAGAAGGTGCAGTACCTGGCGACGGGCGACTGGGCCGGCGCGAACGCCAACGTCTGACCGGAGGTTCTCTGCCAGGATCGTGGCATGGCCCAGGTCGCGATCATCGTCAACGGCATGCCCGGTTCCGGCAAGAGCACGGTCGGCGCCGCCCTCGCCGAGGTGCTCGGCTGCCCCTTCCTCTCGAAGGACCGGATCAAGGAACCGCTGGCGGACATCGCCGGCCCGATGATCGCCTCGCGTCCGCTCGGCGCCATCGCGATGACCACGATGTGGGCGATGGCCGGAGCGGTCGAGAACGGGGTCGTCCTCGACGCCGTCTGGCTGCCGTCCCGTGACCGCGCGTTCCTGGAGGCCGGGCTCGCCTCCGCCGGGTCGCCTCGCGCCGTCGAGGTGTGGTGCGACGTCGACCACGCGACCGCCGTGGAGCGGCTGACGGACCGGTACGACCCGGGTTCACCCGTGCGTCACGAGGTGCACGGCGACCTGGCGGACATCCTGGCGTTCTGGGACGAGCACGGCCCCACCGCCGGACCGGTCGGCCTCGGACCGGTCGTCCGCGTCGACACCACGGCGCAGTACGACGTCGGCGAGCTCGTGCAGGAGATCGCCTCGCACTTCGTCTGAGGCGCGCCGTCGCCCGCGCGCTTCCGCGAAAGCGACAGTTCGCGGTGCCGTCACCCGCGCTCTTCCGCGAAAGCGACAGTTCGCCGCGGATCTTCCGCGGCGAACTGTCGCTTTCGCGATGGGTGCTGGACTCGCGTCCTACTTCTTGGCGCCCTGCGCGGCGACCGCGGCGGCACCGGCGGCGGCGGCCTCGGGGTCGAGGTAGCGCGACGGGCCGGTCGGGCGGAAGTCGTCGTCGAGCTCGTACACGAGCGGGATGCCCGTCGGGATGTTGAGCCCCGCGATGTCGTCGTCCGAGATGCCGTCGAGGTGCTTGACGAGCGCGCGCAGCGAGTTGCCGTGCGCCGTGACCAGGACGGTCTTGCCCGCGCCGAGGTCCTTCGTGATGTCGGACTCCCAGTAGGGCAGCAGCCGGTCGATCACGAGCTTCAGCGACTCCGTGCGGGGCAGCGCGTCACCGAGCTCGGCGTAGCGGCGGTCGCCGAACTGCGACCACTCGGCGTCGTCGGCGATGGGGGGCGGCGGGACGTCGAACGAGCGGCGCCACTCCATGAACTGCTGCTCGCCGTACTGCTCGAGCGTCTGGGCCTTGTCCTTGCCCTGCAGGTCGCCGTAGTGGCGCTCGTTCAGACGCCAGTCGCGCTTGACCGGCAGCCATGCCAGGTCCGCTTCGAGCAGGGCGATGTCGGCGGTCTGGATCGCACGGGTCAGGAGCGAGGTGTACAGGACGTCGGGGACGATGCCGGACTCGGCGATGAGCTCGCCGGCGCGCTTCGCCTCCTTCTCACCGAGCTCGGAGAGCCGGACGTCGACCCAACCGGTGAACAGGTTCTTCTGGTTCCAGTCACTGTTGCCGTGACGGAGCAGGACGAGCGTGGAGGTCATGCTCCGATCCTACCGAGCGCCGTGGCCCCCGTACCCTTGACGCATGCCGATCGGGAACGTCACGCGCGGGACGACCGGGTACAACCGGCTCCGCCGCGTCGACCGGTGGATCGCGTCGTTGCCGGCCCTCCGCAAGGCATCGGACCCGCTCGTCGCCGACGTCGGGTACGGCGCCAGCCCGACGACGACGCTCGAACTCCGGGACCGTCTGGCACGCGTCCGCCCGGACGTCGAGGTCACCGGGATCGAGATCGAGCCCTCCCGCGTCGCACTGGCGAACGCCGGCACGCGCGACGGGGTGACCTTCCGGCTCGGCGGCTTCGAGACCCCGACACCCGGTGGACGTCGGCCTGCGGTGATCCGGGCGTTCAACGTGCTCCGGCAGTACGACGAGTCCCAGGTCGTGGACTCGTGGCGGATCATGCAGGACCGGCTGCAACCGGGCGGGTCGCTCGTCGAGGGGACGTGCAACGAGGTCGGCCGGGTCGCGTCGTGGGTGACGCTCGACCCACTCGCACCACGGACGTTCACGGTCTCGCTCCGGCTCGCGGGGCTCGACGTCCCGAGCATCGTGGCGGAGCGGCTGCCGAAGGCGCTCATTCACCGGAACGTCCCCGGGGAGCGCGTGCACGACTTCCTGCGGGACCTCGACCTGTCGTGGGCCGTCGCCGCTCCCCTCGGGACGTACGGACCTCGGCAGCGGTGGCTCGCGGCCGTCGTCGGCATGCGCGACCGCGGTTGGCCGGTGCTGCACGGCACGTCGAGGTGGCGCCTCGGCGAGCTCAGCGTCCCGTGGTCGGCCGTCGCCCCGCGCTGACAGGATGGACGCATGAACGTGCGCACCACTCACTTCTTCGCCGTCGCCGGGCTCGTGATCGGCGCCGTCGCCCTGACGGGGTGCTCCGCCGCCGGGCAGCCGGACGTCCAGCGCCGCTCGGCGTCGGCGAGCCCGACCCCGACCGTCTCGGCGCCGCCGAGCACCCCCGTCACCGCGGACACACTCCGCGACGACGTGAGCGGGACCGTGGTGCGCCCACTGGCCATCGTGACGGACTTCCCCGTCCCCGCCGATGCCCCGGCCGGAGGTGTGAAGCCGGTGCTCGTCGAGATCCGCGTCACCGCCGGTACGAAGTTCTCGAACGACGTCATGGAGTCCGCGGTGTCGATCACGCGGCGCGACGCGAACCTGGACCTCGTGAGCCTCGGACTCTCGAACCCTGATGACCTGACGCCCGCTATGTCGAAGGCCGGGTACACGCCGATCGGCACCGTCCCGAACGGCACCACCGCCACCGGCTGGATCGGCGCGTGGATGAACCCGGACACGACCGACTACGACCTGGTCTACGACCGCCCGGCGGGCACGGTGCTCCACGTCGGCGGCTCGGACAACGGCAAGGAGATCGCCGGCAGCCGCTCGATCACGACGCTCACCGTCGGCTGACGACGCCTCGTCGCGCCCGCACGTGGACATTGCGCCCGTTCGTGACCGGGCGCGATGGTCGTACGGGGGCGCGACCCGGCCCGACCGGGGATTACGAGCGGCGGACGGCGCCGAGGCGGGGCAGGCGCGGGACGTTCGCGGTGGCACCGGCGCCCGGCGGGACGATGGTCTCCTGCGCCGCGGTCACCACGACGTCATCCGTGGTGAGCGTCAGGACGGCCGTGGGGTCCAGGGAGCGCTTGACCACGGCGAGGCCGATCGGCCCGAGCTCGTGGTGCACCGCCGATGCCGCCAACCTGCCGACGACGACGCCGTCGAGCGCCACCGGGGTGCCCGGCGCCGGCAGCACGGCGTCCGACCCGTCCAGGTGCAGCATCACGACACGACGCGGCGGGTGTCCGAGGTTGTGGACCTTCGCGACCGTCTCCTGCCCGCGGTAGCAGCCCTTGGTCAGGTGCACGGCGGACCGGAGCCAGTCGAGCTCGTGCGGGATAGTCCGCTCGTCGACGTCGGTCAGCGCTGGGCGCCACGCGGCGATCCGCAGGGCCTCGAGCGCGAGGAGCCCCGCGACGGGCAGGTCTGACGCAGCCAGGGCGTCGGCAGCCGTGGTGTCGAGCACGGCGATCCGCAGCGTCCAGTCGGCGCCGGGGTGCCCCTGCTGCTCGGCGTAGCTCCACCCGCCTGGCGTGATCGTGTTCCACGGGTCGACCCACTCGACCACGGCGTCGGGGACGAGCCCCGGGGCGAACGACCCGACGGTGACGAAGTCGGACGAGACGTCGGCGACCTCCACCCGGAGCATGAAGCGCATCGACGACAGCCACGCGGCGAGCGGTGCGGCATCGGCCGGCTCGGTGAGGAGCCACGTCGTCGTGCCGTCGTCCACCACGCGGGCGGCGTGCTCGACACGACCGGACTGGTCGAGCACGAGCGTCTCGGTGCTCACCCCCGGCGCGAGGCCGAGCAGCAGCTGGGACGTGATCGAGTTGAGCCACGACAGACGGTCAGGACCGGTGACGGTCACGACGCCGAGCCCGAGCTCGACGACGGCGGAACCACGGGCGAGGAGACGTTGCTCACCGAGCGGGTTGCCGAAGTGCGCGGCCGGACCGAGGTCGGACGCGACGAACCCCGCACGGTCGGCGAAGGCGGCCATCAGTCGACCTTCGCGAGCTGCCCCGAGGCGTGCGAGGTGAGCCCCTGGCCGAGCGCGGCGATGTCCCACGCCCAGAAGAGCTTGCCCTCGACGAGCCCGTACATGCGGGTGGCCGCGGAGTAGTCCTTCGCGTTGGCCGAGCGCATCACGGCGTCGGTTGCGAGGTCGATGCGGCCCTTGCGGACCTGCCCGACGTAGAGCTCGTTGACGCCGGTCGGGTGGATGATCGCCGCTTCGATGTCGAAGCCGTCGTTGGCGTTGCGGAGCGCCTCGACGCTCTGGGTCGTGGTGAACGGCACGTTGCCCTCGCCCATGAGCATCGCGGGGCCGCGGTCACCCGGCTCGGACGGACGGTCGAGCCGCCAGTAGCCCATCTCGGCCGCGAGCGGCGTGTGCTCGTCGTCGAGCAGCCACGTCGTGGACGAGTAGTTGAGGTACGGCAGGCCGTCGTGGCTGAAGCTCACGCGCTGGCCGAACTCGTACGTCCTGACGTCGGGTTCGTCGGCGTCGGCTGGACCGACGGGGTACTCGACGACGCCCGTGCCCTCCCAGACGCCGACGAGCCAGGACAGGGGGACGAGTTCGGGCGCGAGACCCTCCGGCAGTTCGATCAACGCTGACCCTTGAACAGCTTCACGACGACGGTCACCGAGACGAACGCGATCGCGAGCGATGCCAGACCCAACAGGCCGACGTAGAACAGCTCGAGCGCAAGCAGCGAATCCATGCCAGGAGTCTACGCGGCCACCATCCGAGCGCACCGGCTCAACGCGCCAGGAGCACCACCGCGGTGACGAGCACGACGACGAACGACCCGGACGACGCGATGCTGATCCGTTCGACCAGCCCGTCCTTCGTCGCGGTGATGAGCTGCAGCACGAAGCTCACGAGCA
The DNA here is from genome assembly GCF_048756585.1 of Curtobacterium sp. L3-7. Classification (NCBI taxonomy): domain Bacteria; kingdom Bacillati; phylum Actinomycetota; class Actinomycetes; order Micrococcales; family Microbacteriaceae; genus Curtobacterium; species Curtobacterium sp. L3-7. Next base: position 141,953 of record NZ_CP151474.1, read on the forward strand.
CCGACGCCACGAAGACGAGCAGCAGCCAGGCGAAGGAGTCCTTCTCGGTGAGGGTCAGGACGAGCACGGCGCCGACGATCGACAGCAGCCAGACGGGCAGCACGGACGTGAGCTTCAGACGGCGCTGGTCTGCTGGCTGGACGGGCTCGGTCACCACCCCATCATTGCAGGCCGCGTCGAGGACGCTTGTCGAGCATCACTAGGATGTCCGCACGACGTCTCATCCGTTCTGGAGGTCCTGTGGCACAGCTCCTGGTACTCACTTCGGCTGCGCCCGGGGACGTGCTCCCGAGCCTCGGCCTCCTGAGCCACCGGATCCGCCACGTGCCGGCGGAGGCCGCGCAGCTGGTGAACGCCCCGCAGAGCGACCTGATGTTCGTCGACGCCAGGACCGACCTCGTCAGCGCCAAGGCCCTGTGCAAGATCCTCTCCACCTCCGGCTCGACGACGCCGATCGTGCTCGTCGTCACCGAGGGCGGCCTCACCGCGGTCAACAGCGAGTGGAACATCGACGACGTCGTGCTCGAGAGCGCCGGCCCGGCAGAGGTCGACGCCCGCATCCGACTGAGCGCCGGCCGTGCCGCGAAGAACCAGACCGGCTCGAAGATCCAGGCCTCCGGCGTCGTCATCGACGAGGCGAGCTACTCGGCGAAGGTGCGGGGCAAGCCGCTCGACCTGACGTTCAAGGAGTTCGAGCTCCTGCGCTTCTTCGCCACGCACCCGTCGCGCGTGTTCACCCGCGAACAGCTCCTCTCCGAGGTCTGGGGCTACGACTACTTCGGCGGCACCCGCACGGTCGACGTGCACGTTCGACGCCTCCGCGCCAAGCTCGGCGACCTCGAGTCGCTCATCGGCACCGTCCGGAACGTCGGCTACCGCTTCAACGTCTACGACGACGAGGCCGATCGGCTGATGGGCCAGTAGTGGTGGACCCCGCCTGGTTCACCGTTCCCGGCGAACCACCGCCGTTCTCCGACCAGACCCTCGTCGACGTGCGCGCGGGGCGCGCGGTCGTGCTGCAGGAACCCGACGGGGTCGCGGTGGTCAGGAACGGCGAGCTGGAACTGGTCGTCGAACTGGAGGCCCGTGGCCACGGCGTCGGGACACGGCTCGTCGAGCAGGCGCTCGCCCTGGACGGCGGGGCCGCTCCCCGGCTCGCCTGGGCACACGGCGACAGCCCGGCGGCACGCGCGATCGCGACCCGGTTCGGCTGGGCCGCCACCAGGACGCTGCTGCAGCTGCGCGCACCGGTGCCGACGACGGCACCGGACCCGAGCCTCCCGTCCGGGTACACCGTGACCGCGTTCCGGACGGGCACCGGCTCCGATCCCAGCACCGACGAGGGCGACTGGCTCGCCCTCAACGCCGCGGCCTTCGCGTCACACCCGGAGCAGGGCTCGATGACGCTCGAGGACCTGCGGGCGCGGGAAGCCGAGCCGTGGTTCTCCCCGGACGACCTGATCCTGCTGCGCGACGCCGACGGGGAACTCGCGGGGTCCTGCTGGCTCAAGGTCGAGGACGGGATCGGCGAGTTCTACGCCGTCGCCGTCCGCCCCGACCTGCAGGGGCGGGGGCTCGGCGGTGTGCTCATGCGCGCCGGGTCCACCCGCCTGGCCGGTCGTGGCCTGACCGCAGCCGCGCTCTACGTCGAGGGCGACAACGAACCCGCACTGGCGCTGTACCGGCGGTCCGGGTTCACGCAGCACGCGATCGACGTGCAGTACGCCGCTCCCTGAAACGTCCGGGTGGCAGGATGTGGGCATGGACACCGAACCGCAGCTCGACGGCGACTCCGTCGCGCCCGACCTCGACGACTTCGACGAGGTCGTGGAGATCGAGCACGAGTCCCTCCCCTCGGATCGATACTTCGACCGTGAACTGAGCTGGCTCCGGTTCAACCAGCGCGTGCTCGAGCTCGGCGAGGACCGCACGGTACCCCTGCTCGAACGCGCCAACTTCCTGGCGATCTTCGCGTCCAACCTCGACGAGTTCTTCATGGTCAGGGTCGCGGGCCTCAAGCGCCGCATCGACACCGGCATCGCGGTGCCCACGAACGTCGGCCGCGCCCCGAGCGACGTCCTCCGCGACATCGCGACGAAGGCGCACGAGCTGCAGGACCGGCACGCGCAGGCGTTCATGGGGTCGCTCAAGCCCGACCTCGACGCCGCCGGCATCCACATCGAGCACTGGTCCGACCTGGCAGAGGCCGACCGGCTCCGGATGCGCGAGTACTTCGCCGAGCAGATCTTCCCGGTGCTCATGCCGCTCGCGGTCGACCCGGCGCACCCGTTCCCCTACATCTCCGGCCTGTCGCTCAACCTGGCCGTGCGGGTGCGGAACCCGAAGTCGCAGCGGCAGGAGTTCGCGCGCCTCAAGGTGCCGCAGAACTTCTCCCGACTGATCAAGCTGCCCGACGACAACTCCGGCCGCATGCGGTTCATCCCGCTCGAGGACCTCATCGCGAACCACCTCGACGACCTGTTCCCCGGCATGGAGGTGCTCGAGCACCACGTGTTCCGGGTCACCCGCAACGAGGACGTGGAGATCGAGGAGGACGAGGCCGAGAACCTCATCCAGGCCCTCGAGCGCGAGCTCCTCCGTCGTCGGTTCGGGCCGCCCATCCGCCTCGAGATCACCGAGGACATGGACCCGGTGACGCTCGACCTGCTCGTCCGCGAGCTCGACATCACTGAACAAGAGGTCTACCGGCTGCCGTCACCGCTCGACCTCGGCTGCCTGTTCGAGATCTCGAAGATCAGCCGCCCCGACCTGCACTACCCGAAGCACGTCCCGACCACGCCCGTGCAGTTCCAGCCGGGCGAGCCGAACACGAAGCCGGACCTGTTCCGTGCGATCGCGTCGCGGGACGTCCTCGTGCACCACCCGTACGAGTCCTTCGCGACGAGCGTCCAGGCGTTCCTCGAGCAGGCCGCCGCCGACCCGAACGTGCTCGCCATCAAGCAGACGCTCTACCGGACCTCCGGTGACTCCCCCATCGTCGAGGCCCTCATCGACGCCGCGGCCGCCGGCAAGCAGGTCCTGGCGCTGGTGGAGATCAAGGCGCGCTTCGACGAGCAGAACAACATCACGTGGGCGCGGAAGCTCGAGAAGGCCGGCGTGCACGTCGTGTACGGCCTGGTCGGGCTGAAGACGCACTCCAAGCTGGTGCTCGTCATCCGGCAGGAGGGCGGGACACTCAAGCACTACAGCCACATCGGGACGGGCAACTACAACCCGAAGACCTCGCGCATCTACGAGGACATGGGGCTGTTCACCGCGGACGACACCGTCGGCAAGGACCTCACGCGCCTGTTCAACGAGCTCTCCGGGTACGCGATCGAGAAGAAGTTCAAGCGGCTGCTCGTCGCGCCGCTGCACCTGCGGAAGGGCCTGCTCAAGCGCATCCAGGTCGAGACCGACAACGCCGCGGCCGGCAAGCCGTCCGGCATCCGCATCAAGGTCAACTCGATGGTGGACGAGCAGATCATCGACGCGCTCTACCTGGCGAGCCAGGCCGGTGTGCCCGTGGACATCCTGGTCCGAGGCATCTGCTCCCTGAAGCCGGGCATCGAGGGGGTCAGCGAGACGATCCGTGTCCGCAGCGTCGTCGGCCGGTACCTCGAGCACTCCCGCGCGTTCGCGTTCCACAACGAGGGCGATCCGTACGTGTTCATCGGCAGCGCCGACATGATGCACCGCAACCTGGACCGTCGCGTCGAGGCACTCGTACGGATGTCGGACCCGGCGCACGTCAACGAGATCCAGGAGATCTTCGACCTGGCGATGGCCGAGACGACGAGCTCCTGGCACCTCGAGTCGGACGGCGAGTGGACGCGCCACTCCACCGACGACGACGGACGGCCCCTCGACGACGTGCAGAATGTCCTCATGCGGAAGATCTCTGCGCGGAAGCGTTCCACTCGGTGAGCGGCGGTCCCACGGGTCCCGTCGTCGCGGCGGGAGCGGTGGTCTGGCGTGAGCAGGACGGCGTCCCGCTCGTGCTGCTCATCCACCGTGAGCACCACAAGGACGTCTCCCTCCCCAAGGGCAAGGTCGACCCCGGCGAAGCGGTCCCGACGACGGCCGTGCGCGAGGTCCACGAGGAGACCGGCTACCGCGTGCACCTCGGCGCACCGCTCGGCGTCGCGGAGTACGTGCTCCCGAACGGCCGCGACAAGGTCGTGCACTACTGGTCGGCTCGGGTCTCCAACAAGGAGTACGAGCGCGCTGGGGAGTTCCGGCCCAACGACGAGGTCGCCGCGCTCGAGTGGGTCACGATCGACCAGGCCCGCACCCGCCTGACGTACGCGCGTGACGTCGAGATCCTCGACCGCTTCGCCGCCCGCGCCGAGGTCGGGCACCACCGGACGTTCGCGCTCATCACGCTCCGGCACGCCAAGACCATCCCGGGCTCGGACTGGCAGGGACCCGACGCCACCCGTCCGCTGCTGCCCGTCGGCCGTTCGCAGGCCAAGGCCGTGGCGTCGCCGGTCGCCGCCTTCGGGCCGCGCAAGATCCTGAGCAGCACGGCCGCCCGGTGCCTGGCGACCGTCGAGCCACTCTCGGACACGACGAAGCTCGGTGTCTCCAGCACGCCGGACATCAGCCAGGACGCCCACGACCAGGGTGCTGCCGACGTCAAGGGCGTCGTGCGCAAGCGGCTCGAGAAGGGGAAGACTGCCGTGCTGTGCTCGCACGGGCCGGTCGTCCCGGACATCATCGCGCGCATCGCCACCGCGACCGCCGACGACAGCGGCCGGTTCGACCTCCGTCGTGCCGCGATGCTCTCGGTCGGCGACTTCTCGGTGATGCACATCGCCGACGGGCAACTCGTGGCCGTGGAGACGCACCGCAACCCGGTCTCCGCCTGAGGCGCACAGCGCGGGCGGGGCCCGCGCTCCCGGCCACGTGCCGGGGTCCTGCGGCGCGCCCTGCCGAGCCGGGCCTCCCGTCCGCTCCTGGGCACGCTGTTCCCGAGCATGCCCCCGGATCCGCACCCGTGCGCGCGTTCCGCGCGGGGACAACCCGTCGTTCACCTCCCGTTCACCAGTGGGCGTGATCCCGGTCACTTCGCGTCCCTACAGTCGCTCCCGGGTCGGCACCGGCCCGGGGACCAGCAGCGGTCCCACCTGCACTCCACATTCCCGAAGGGACCCCTGTGAACATCAAGCGAATCGGTACGGTCGCGGCAATCGCGATCGCCGGCGCGGTCGTGCTCTCCTCGTGCGCGGCGAACGAAGGCGGCGCGGGCAGCACCTCGTCGGCTTCGGCCTCGGGTGTCGACTACTCGAAGCTCTCCGGCACCCTCACCGGATCGGGCTCCTCCGCCCAGCAGACCGCCGAGGCCACCTGGGCCGCCGGCTTCCAGGACCAGGCCTCCGGCGTCACGGTGAACTACTCGCCCGACGGCTCCGGCGCCGGTCGCAAGAACTTCATCTCGGGTGCCGCGGACTTCGCCGGCTCCGACGCCGCGCTCTCGGACGAGGAGCTCTCCGGCTCCTTCGGCCTCTGCGCCGCGGACTCGAAGGCCATCGACGTCCCGGTCTACATCTCCCCGATCGCCATCGCCTACAAGGTCGACGGCGTCAAGGACCTGACGCTCGACGCGAAGACGATCGCCGGCATCTTCTCCGGCAAGATCACCAAGTGGAACGACTCGCAGATCGCGGCGCTCAACGACGGCGCGAAGCTGCCGGACGCCAACATCACGGTCGTGCACCGCTCCGACGACTCGGGCACCACGCAGAACTTCTCCGAGTACGTCTCGGCGAACGCCGGCGACGTCTGGACCGAGGCCCCGAGCCAGACCTACCCGTACCAGGTCGGCGACAGCGCGAAGGGCACCTCGGGTGTGGCCTCGGCCATGCAGGGCGCCTCGAACGCCATCACCTACATCGACGACTCCGGCGCCGGTGACCTCGACAAGGCCAAGCTCATGGTCGGCGACACCGCCACGAAGATCTCGGCCGAGGGCGCCGCTCAGGTCGTCGCCGACTCGAAGACCGTGTCGGGTCGCGAGACCAACGACCTGGCGATCGACATCGACCGCAAGGACACCGCCAAGGGCGCATGGCCGCTCGTCCTCGTCTCCTACGCCATCGCGTGCCAGGAGTACAAGGACTCGGCCAAGGCCGACCTCGTGAAGTCCTACCTGACGTACGTGGTCTCGGACGACGCGCAGAAGGCCGCCGCGACGGAGGCCAAGTCGGCCGCCCTCTCGAGCGACCTCGCGAAGAAGGCCGCTGACGCGGTCGCGTCCATCAAGTAGCACCTCCTGAACGCCCGGGTGCCGGTCCACCGACCGGCACCCGGGCACTTCCCCGTCACCCGACAGGAGTCCCACGTCCCATGACGACAGCACCGGCCCACCCAGGGTCAACGACCACCCCGAAGCCGAAGGCCGTCGTCCGCGTCGGCGACCGGGTCTTCTCCGCCGCATCGGTGATCTCCGGCGGACTCATCCTCGTCGTGCTCGCGCTCGTCGCGGCCTTCCTCGTGTGGCAGAGCATCCCCGCCTTCTCCGCGAAGGTCGGCGAGCTGCCGAACCAGGCGGCGAACTTCTGGGACTACGTCGGGCCCCTCGTCTTCGGTACCGTCTGGTCCGCGCTCCTCGCGCTCGTGATGGCCGTGCCGCTCTCCATCGGGATCGCGCTCTTCATCTCGCACTTCGCACCGCGCCGCATCGCGCCGGTGCTCGGCTACGTCATCGACCTGCTGGCCGCGGTCCCCTCGGTCGTCTACGGCCTCTGGGGCATCGTGGTGCTCGCCCGGTTCGTGCAGCCGTTCTACTCGTTCCTCAACGAGTACCTCGGGTGGTTCCCGCTGTTCTCCGGACAGATCTCCGGCACCGGACGCACCATCCTCACCGCGTCGATCGTGCTCGCGGTCATGGCGATCCCGATCATGACCGCCGTCATGCGCGAGATCTTCCTGCAGGCGCCGACCCTCAACGAAGAGGCGGCGCTCGCGCTCGGCGCCACGCGCTGGGAGATGATCCGCCTGTCGGTCCTGCCGTTCGCCAAGTCCGGCATCGTGTCCGCGATCATGCTCGGCCTCGGTCGGGCGCTCGGCGAGACGATGGCGATCGCGCTGGTGCTGTCGGTGTCGACGAACGTCACCTTCCAGCTGCTCACGTCGCTGAACCCCTCCACGATCGCGGCGAACATCGCCCTGCAGTTCGCCGAGGCATCCGGAACCGCCCTGAACGCGCTGATCGCATCGGGTCTGATCCTCTTCGTCATCACCCTGGTCATCAACATGCTCGCGCGGTACATCGTGCGCAAGCGCGTCAGCTGAGAGGTCGCACCCCGATGTCCCTCGCACTCCGTCAGTCCTCCGGCAACGTCTTCGCCAACGGGAAGCTCCACAAGTCCGTCCCGTGGCTGCTCCTCGGCGGGAGCTGGGTCGCGCTCGCCCTCGTCTTCGCGCTGCTCAACGCCGGCGGCGCCGTCAAGGACTTCAACATCGTCGCCGCGCTGTTCCTCGGTACGGTCCTGTTCGACGTCCTCATCGTGGTCGTCTCGCGGATCGTCGAGGGCGGGCGCAAGGCGGTCGACCGGCTGATCACATCGCTCGTCGTCACGGCCTTCGTCATCGCCGTCCTGCCGCTGGTCTCGCTGCTGTACACGGTCCTCGCGGACGGTCTCGCCCGCTTCGACGCGGCGTTCTTCTCGTACTCGATGCGCGGCGTCATCTCGGTCGGCGGCGGCGCACTGCACGCCCTGATCGGCACGCTCGAGATCACCTTGTTCGCGGCGCTCATGGCCGTGCCGATCGGCCTACTGACCTCGATCTACCTGGTCGAGTACGGCCGCGGACCCCTGGCACGCGGCATCACGTTCTTCGTCGACGTCATGACCGGCATCCCGTCGATCGTCGCCGGTCTGTTCGCCTACTCGCTCTTCGCGCTGTTCCTCGGCCCCGGCGCCCGGTTCGGCCTGGTCGGCTCGGTCGCCCTCGCGGTCCTGATGATCCCGATCGTCGTCCGCTCCACCGAGGAGGTGCTGAAGATCGTCCCGATGGAGCTCCGCGAGGCGTCCTACGCCCTCGGTGTGCCGAAGTGGCTCACGATCATCAAGGTCGTCCTCCCCACCTCCCTCGCCGGCATCACGACGGGTGTCATGCTCGCCATCGCCCGCGTCATCGGTGAGACGGCTCCCCTGCTGGTCACCGCCGGGTTCACGACGAGCATGAACTACGACCTGTTCAAGAACCCGATGATGACGCTGCCGGTGTTCGCGTACACGCAGTACTCGCAGCAGGGCGCCAACCCGGTACCGTTCGTCGACCGGGCCTGGACCGCGGCGCTCGTGCTCATCCTCATCGTGATGGTGCTCAACCTGCTGGCCCGCTTCATCACCCGCCTCTTCGCCCCCAAGCTCTCCCGCTAGAACCTCCGGAAGGTCCACTGTGTCCAAGCGCATCGAGGTCGACGGCCTCAACGTCTACTACTCGAAGTTCAAGGCGGTCGAGGGCGTCGACATGACGATCGAGCCCCGCACCGTCACCGCGTTCATCGGCCCGTCCGGTTGCGGCAAGTCCACGTTCCTCCGCACGCTCAACCGCATGCACGAGGTCATTCCCGGCGCGTACGTCGAGGGCTCCGTGAAGGTGGACGGCGACGACCTCTACGCCCCCGGCGTCGACCCCGTCATCGTCCGCCGTCAGGTCGGCATGGTGTTCCAGCGTCCGAACCCGTTCCCCACGATGTCCATCAAGGACAACGTCCTCGCGGGCGTGAAGCTCAACAACAAGCGCATCTCGAAGTCCGAGGCCGACGACATCGTCGAGCGTTCCCTGCAGGGCGCGAACCTCTGGAACGAGGTCAAGGACCGCCTCGACAAGCCCGGCATGGGCCTGTCCGGCGGTCAGCAGCAGCGTCTCTGCATCGCGCGGGCCATCGCCGTGCAGCCCGACGTGCTCCTGATGGACGAGCCCTGCTCGGCGCTCGACCCGATCTCCACGCTCGCGATCGAGGACCTCATCGAGGAGCTGAAGAAGGAGTTCACGATCGTGATCGTGACCCACAACATGCAGCAGGCCTCGCGCGTGAGCGACAAGACGGCGTTCTTCAACATCGCCGGCACGGGTGCTCCCGGGAAGCTCATCGAGTTCGACGACACCGCGACGATGTTCTCGAACCCGTCCGTGCAGGCCACCGAGGACTACGTCTCCGGCCGCTTCGGGTGAGCGTGCGGGTTCTTGGGTCGGTCTCGCGCTGACTCGGAACGACAACGCCGACGTCGTACGACATCGGCGTTGTCGCCGTTTGCGGGTGCCAGGGGTCGGCGCACGCAACGAACGACGAAGTCGCTGTCGTACGACAGCGACTTCGTCGTTCCGAGTCGGATCCCGACGCCAGCACGCGTGCGGACGCCCGGCGAAGGGCGCGGACGGACCTACGCCGTGGGCACCGCGACGATCGGTGTCGTCGTCGGCTGCTTCGACCCACCGGCGGGCTCGATCGTGATGCCGACCGCCGCGCCCGCGGACTTCGCACCGCTCAGCACGGCCGAGCGGACACCGCCGTCGACGTCGTTCATCAGGCCGGCGGACTCGATCGTGCCGCCAGACGCCTCGGAGCCGATGTACCAGAGCTGGTAGGTCTTGTCCTTCGGTGCAGCGGCCACCCCGTCGAGGATGACGGCGGACTTGCCGAGCTGGTCCGACCACACGACCGTGGCAGAGCCACCGCCGGTCACCGGGGAGGTGGAGCGCTTGAAGTCGGCAGCGGCGTAGATCTGATCGAGGCCGGACGCCGCCTGGGACGCGCTGGTCCCCGGGCCGGAGTCCTGGCCGAAGATCGCCCCACCCGCGCCGAGTCCGACGCCGAGGAACACGACACCGACCGCAGCAGCGGCACCGAGCATTGCTGCCGGACGCTGGAACCACCGACGGCGAGCCGCGGCACTGGCCGAGCCACCCCCGGAGGTGACGTCCGTGACGGAGGCGATCGGAGCCTCCTGGACGGTGGCGGGGACCGACTGCGCAGCCCGACCGGTGTCGGGAGCGACCTGCGGCGTGGTCTGGATCGCGGCCATCAGCGAGGCCTTGAGGGATGCCGGCGGCTCGATCGGCTCGACCGCGTAGGCCAGGGCCCTGGCGGTCTCGGAGAGCGAGTCGGCCTCTGCACGGAGTTCCGGGAACTCGGCGAGTGCCGCTTCGACCTCGCGTCGCTCGGCGTCGCTCAGCGCGTCGAGCGCGTACGCACCCGTGAGGAGTGCGGGATCGTCGTGTCGTTCGGTCATGACGCCACTCCCATCTCGTCGCGCAGTCTGATCATCCCGTCGCGGAGACGGGTCTTCACGGTGCCGATCGGCACCCCGAGGAGCTCGGCCATCTCGCTGTGCGAGTAGCCGCCGTAGTAAGACATCTGGACGGCCTGCCGCTGGAACTCGGTCAGGCGGGCCAGTGCCCTGCTGACCCGTTCGTGCTCGATCCGGATCTCGACGGACTCGGACACCTGGTCGAAGCCGGACTCGAAGTCGCGGATCCCGATCTTGGTGTCGCGGTCACGGGAGGCCTGCGCGGCACGCACCCGGTCCACCGCGCGGCGGTGGGCCATCGTCAGCACCCAGCTCGAGGCGCTGCCCCGGGTGGTGTCGAACTTGGCGGCCTGCTGCCAGACCTCGAGGAAGACCTCTTGTGCGACCTCTTCGGACTGGGCACGGTCCTTGAGGAGGCGCGTGATGAGTCCGAGGACGCGGCCGGCGAGTTCGTCGTAGAGCTCCGAGAAGGCCTGCTGGTCGCCCTGGGCGACGCGGAGGAGGAGGGAATCCGGCGACGACGGAACCGGCTCGGTCGAGCTCCAGCGTTCGGTGTCGCGTTCCACGATGGCAAGCATTGCAGGTTTTCCTCCTTCCGGTGTCCGGGTTGCTCCATGCTGCGGTTCTTGGCAGCGAGGGTCCCGTGCGATCCGCAGGGAATTACTCCGGCCGGGTGAGCCGGGTCGGGTCGCACGGGGAGCCCTCGCTGTGTGGCGGCCCATGGGATCCGTCACGCTGATGATTCGGCACCCTCGTCCAGTCGGATTGCTCGGGATCCCGGCGAGGATCGTCACGCGTTCAGGGCGCGCCCGAGATCGATGTGTCCACCGAGAGTGAACACGGGCGCGCGCACGGCAGGTGTCTCGTAGAATCGATGTCGCCGGGCCGCAGCAAGCCCCGGGCTCCAAAATTCGCCGCTTCGAGCGGCCTCGCGCCGAGAGGCGCTTCTGCGGCCCGGTTTTTCTCTGCCCTCTGACCGGTCTTCCGGTCTCCGGTTGGTCCGGCCTCCGGTCATCCGGTCTGGAGGCTCGGTGCAGGTCTTCCGCCCCGGTTTCGTCGGGTGGTCGGCTCAGTCCAGGGCGTCGCGGCGCCACAGCGCAGCAGCCGCGGACAGGTCCTCCGCCAGCTCGGACAGCCGGAAGGCACGGACCGTCAGCACGCTCGCCCGCTCCGCTGCCGTGAGGTCCGAGTCGTCGGCGACGCTCGTGGCTCCCGCTGCGGCGAGGCGGCAGAACGCGGCGCCGCGGTCGAGCGCGACCGCGAAGTCGCCGGTGTAGAGGCCGTGCAGGATGCTGTCCGCGAGCGTCAGGATCTCGGCGGGCCCCGTCGGTGCCTCAGCCCCCGCGACGGCCTGGTCGATCGTGCCGATGCGCTCCGTCCCGCGCGTGAAGAGGAACGCGATCTCGTCCGGGTTCTGCCGGATCACCGTCCGCATGAGGTAGATCCGCCAGAGCGCGCCTGGCAGGGTGTGCGCTCCCACGCGGGCCCAGAGCTCCGCCACGGCCTCGATGCCGTGCACGTCCGTGTACGTCACGAGTCGCTCCACCACCTCGGGATCCGGGTCCTGCCGGACGCGGTGGAGCAGCGCGTTCGCGGTCTCGTGCGCGACACGGTTCACCAGCGCTGGGTCCTCGCCACCCTGGATGGCGGCGAACTCGGCGTCGGTGAAGTGGACGGGACGGTGGTGATCGCGAGGCACCGCAGCAGTGTAGGCGTCACCGGTGACACGCCCGCCCTCCGTTCGCCCCGAACGGACAGCGGCGGTGACGGGTACCGTGCTCGTGCGTAAGGGAGGCACTCCTCCTGGACGTAGAAGAGAGGACCCTCGTGAACGCCCTGCTCATCATCCTGGCCGTGATCGCCGTCATCCTGCTGTTCGTCGGCGGATTCGCCGCGAGCCTGAAGTTCTTGCTGTGGGTCGGCGTCGTGCTGCTCGTCATCGCGATCATCGCCTGGCTGCTCCGGACCTTGACCGGCCGTCGGAGCTGACCTCGTCGGCGCCCGAGGTGGTGCCGGCCTGAGATCGAACGAGTGCGCAGTAGCCGGGGCTCCCATCGCGTGGAGGCCCCAGTACTGCGCACTCGTTCGTTGTCGGCGTGCCCGTCCCGGTAGCCTGGACGCCGAGGGCCTCTAGCTCAGTTGGTAGAGCACCGGACTTTTAATCCGAGGGTCGTGGGTTCGAGCCCCACGGGGCCCACTGGTTCCGCCCACCGGCTTCCCATCCGACCGTCGGACGTGACGCAGTTTCGCCTTCTCCTGTGGATTCCATAGGATCTCCCCATGCGCGATCGCCCTGCGGGCAGGATCGGATCGCTCGATGGCCTGCGCGGAGTCGCCGCGGCCATCGTCCTGGTCCACCACTCCCTGCTCACCATCCCGTCGTTCGCGAACGGGAACCTCCACCTCCCCGTTCCGGACTCGAGGAGTTGGCTCGTCTACAGCCCGTTGCACGCGTTCTGGGCCGGCGGGGAGGCCGTCTTCGTCTTCTTCGTGCTGAGCGGGTTCGTGCTCACGCTGCCGGCACTCCGGCGGACACAGGACTGGATCGCGTACTTCCCGAGCCGGTTCATCCGGCTGTACCTGCCCGTCGTCGCCTCGGTCTTCCTCGCCCTCCTGCTCTTCCTCGCCGTCCCGAGGACGGGCGCGCCGGGGCAGTCGGCCTGGGTCGCTCGTCACGCCGAGCCACTGTCCCTCGGTGGATTCCTCGGAGACCTGACCCTCTTGGCGCCCACCAGGATGAACAGCCCGCTCTGGTCGCTGACATGGGAGGTCGCGTTCTCGCTGCTCCTGCCGTTGTTCGTGTCCATCGCCGCGCTCACGCGCAGGCACTGGTGGATCACGGCGATCGTCGCCGCGTTGCTGTCGACCGCGGGGCACCCGCTCCGCATGCAGTGGCTCACGTACCTGTCGATGTTCCTCGTCGGATCCGCGATCGCTGCGGGCTGGGAGCGGATCCCGGCGGTCAAGCGACCGCTCGGGTGGGTCCTGTTCCTGGCCTCGCTGCTCGGGATCACCTGTGCGTGGTGGATCCCCAGCGACATGCCGGGAGCCGTCTTCGAGTCCACCGTCATCACGGCCGCTGCCGCGACGCTCGTCGTCCTCGCCGGCAAGTGGTTGCCGGCCGAGCGGGTCCTGCTCGGTGCCGTCCCCCGCACGCTCGGACGGATGTCGTTCAGTCTCTACCTGGTGCACGAACCCATCGCGGTCAGCGTCGCGCAGCTCGTGCCAACGGCACACCCGTGGCTCACCCCGATCATCACGATCCCGGTCGCGCTCGTCGTCGCGGTCTTCTTCGCCCGGTTCGTCGAGCTGCCCGCGCACCGACTCGCGAAGACGGTGTCGAAACGCGTGTCGGGTACGGACGGCGGAGCACGTCGCGGGCGCCGCGTGGCGGAGAGCGTGCACTAGCCGCCTACACCGCGCACGGAGCGTGCTGCCACCCGCCGTCCGTACAATCCTCGCGTGCCCAGACGAACCGACGACGGTGGCAGGACCGTCCTCGGTCGTGTGCCCACCCGAACGCGACGCCCGACGACCTCGGCGGTCGCGCTCGGTCTGATGGCGCTCGGCGTCGGCGCGTTCGTCGTGCTCCTCCCGTCGGTCTCCGACGCATGCCAGCCGGCCACGACGCCGGTGAGCGCGCATGCCGAGGCAGCTCTGGACCCGGGATCGCGCGTGCTGATCGTCGGCGACTCCTACACGACCGGTCGGGGATCCTCGGACGGGAACCACGGCTGGGCCCAGATGATCTCGGAGAACGAGTCATGGCGCAGCACGATCGACGGCATCCCCGGCAGCGGGTACGTCAACCGCGCGGCGACCGACTCCGTCCAGAACACGTACCTGCCGCGGATCGAGTCGCACGCCGACCTCGATCCGGACCTCGTCCTCGTCCAGGGCAGCCAGAACGACTGGACGGTGAGCACCCGCGAGCTCCGGAAGGTCGTCACCGCGACGCTGCGCCAGGCCGAGGAACAGTGGCCGGACGCACTCGTCGTCGCGATCGGACCCTCGGCACCGGCGCCGCTCTCGACCGCCACCACGAACATCTCGGACGCCGTCGGCGCCGGAGCACGAGCAGCCGGGGTGCCCTACGTCGATGCGGTCGATGCGCAGTGGTTCACGGAGTTCAACAGTCGGTCGTACGCGGCCGCCGACGGGGAACACCTGGACGACGCCGGGTACCGCTACCTCGCTCGTCGCATCGCCGCCTCGCTGCACGACCTGACGGAGACGACCGCGGAGTGTCAGCCCTCCTGAGTCACCGGCTCGGCGGACGGCGTGGGGGTGCTGGACGGGGCGGGGGTGCTGGACGGCGCAGGTGTGCCGGCGGGCACGGGAGTCGGAACCGGCGTCTGCGTCTGGGTGGGCGTCGGCGCGGGCGCCTGTGTCGTCGTCGGTGCGGGCGTCGGGGCCTGCGGGACGGTCGGCTGGGGCTGCGCGCTCGACCAGGTCGCGGAGGCGGCGTCGTACCGCTGAGGCGTCGACCCGAGGCGAGGGTCGAGGACCACGTCGCCGTCGAGCGGCGTCAGGAGCGAGCTGTCGACCACGATCGTCGGCGAGGATGCGGAGACCCGCTGCGCTCCCGACCGCGAGACGAGCACCGGAGGCCGCGTCGACCGTTCGGTCGTGATCCGGACGGGAGACGCGGCAGCGGAGGTCAGACGGACGGCTGCACCGGTTCCTGCCGGCTGCGCGAGGTCGACGATGCCGATCGATGCCGGGGAACGGAGCAGCGCCACCGCCTTCCCGCCGGAGTACCCACGGACCGCGATGTCGGTGGAGGTCCCGTCCCCGTCGGCGTCCGCGGACCAGAGCGATCCGGTCGACCGTGAGATCGACGAGAAGGTGGCGGCGCCGATCGAGTACCCCTTCGAGGACACCGGGAACACCAGCACGTTGCCCGTCCGCGCCGCCGACGAGTCGGACGCGATGCTCACCGAGTCGATCCGCATCCCCGCCGAGGCGAGCTGGACGGAGTCGAAGTGCGGCGCGGGTACCGGACACCCGACCCCGGACACGGTCAGGGTGCCGAGCGTGCGCGTGCCGAGCACGAGGCCGGCCCCCGTCGTGTCCGTGATCTTCCCTGCGGTGTCCTTGCGGACGACGTTGCGGACGGTGACCGAGCCCGCGGTGACCGTCGGGGTCGTGGCGGACTGGACCACCCGAACGATCCCGTTCGTGGGGACCTTCGCAGTGGTCCACGTGACGTCACCGACCACGAGGTCCCCGACGATCGATGCGCCGACGTTCACCATCGCGGATGCTCCGGACGGTGTCGCGGTGACCCCGGTGATCAATCCGGAGAAGGACGTCGACCCCGCGTAGTCCACGACGTTGACGGGAGCACCACCGGAGCTGACCGTTCCGGAGATGCCGGTCGCCGTGAACCCGCTGACGTGTCGCTGGACGTCACCCGCGCCGACTCCGGACGTGATCTTGAGGTGCGTGTGGCATCCGGACCCGCGCACGTTGCGGAGGACGACGTCCGTGATGTCGCCCTCGACGTCCCCGAGTCGGGAGCCGTCCCTGCTCTTGCCGTCGACCCCGGTGAACGCCACGAGGTCGTCGCCGGAGTTCGAGCCCGTGATGTCCGAGATCCGGAGCTTCGACGCAGGGCCCTGGAAGTGGAGCCCGTCGGACGACGTGTTGGTGAAGGTGATCTTCGAGACGGTCACGTCGGACACGTCGCCGAGGCAGATCGCGTACTGGCCGCCCATCTGCTTCGCGCCCTGGCCCTTCACCGTCAGGTCCGCGATGGTCACGCCCGAGGCACGGCGGATGAGGAACCCGTGCGAGGAGAGCTTCTGCGACAGGGAGTTCTTGTTGCGGTTGATCCAGGTGCCGCCCTGGATCGTGATGTCGGCGTCGGCGACGGGGTAGACGTACGCCTGCGCAGTGAGGGTCGAGGTCGCCGGGACGTCGAGCGTCGCCTGCCCCGGCGACGTGACGGTGACCACGCGGCCGTAGAGCGAGGTCGGTGCGCCGGCCCGCCACGCACGAGAGCCGGCGTCGAGGACCTGGATGCGTCGCCCGACCATGTCGGCGGTGAACACCCCGGCCGCGCTCGTGACGACCGGGGAGCCCGCGGTCACGGCCACGCTCGTCACGACCGTCGCGATCGACGCGGCGTTCCGGAGCAGGTTGTCGGTCGGTGGCCCGGTGATCGTCGCACCGTGCGCGTCGAGCAGCGTGTTCGCCGGGACGACGAGCGGCTTCGTCAGGACGACCACGCCCGTGAGGCGACGGATGCGCGTCGAGTCCCGTGCGGCGAGCCACCGGTTGAGCTCGTCGGTGGTGGTCTTGGCCGTCGCGGTGAACCGTGCTCCCACTGCCGATGCGGCGGACGCGGTGGTCGCCTCGCCGAGGACGGCGCCGGCGAGGCCGATGCCAGCGAGACCGATCATCGTCCGACGGGTGTGGATGGCGCGGGTCGTCATCAGGTCCTGGGCTCCTGCCGATCGTCGAGCAGGGAGCTCTTCAGGGTGACGAGATCATACCCAGCGGAGGCGACGCCGGCACATCCCCCGTTCGAGCGACACGTGTTGCGGAGCTGCGATTGGGGTACACACCGTCCCCAGCGAGCTCATGGCGTTCGCACTGCACAGTTCAGGTCTCGTTCAGCGGTCTGTTGGGATACCGCCGATAGTGTCGTTCCCGCATCCACTCCTCGTGGATCGCCAGCACCACCTGAAGCAGAACGAACGGGGTACACCGTGATCGAGCACATCGACGCCACGCAGTCCAGCACCAGCGGGCACGCGCGCCGCATCGTCGAGCTCGCGGCAGCGACCAACACCACGATGAGCGACCAGCTGCTGCTGGACACGCTTCGCCGGAACGCCCAGGTCACCACCCGGCACATCCGCAAGGACTTCGTCGAGGTCGCGACCGCCTCCAGCGTGCTCGGCTACGTGTGCCGGCAGCGCAAGCAGTTCATCGCCCTCCGCGGCGACGACCCCGCGTGGGCGCACGAGATCGGGCGCTACGGCACCGAATCGCTCGCGGTGGAAGCCCTGCGGATGCGCCGCGGCTGATCAGCCCGCCAGGGTTCAGGACCAGACGCGGCGGATCCCCCACGAGCCGGTCCAGGTCTCGTCGGGTTCGAGCCACCGGAGCCCCTCGCCGGAGTTCAGGGCATCGGCGGGCGCGGTCATCGGCTCGACCGCGACCGCCAGGCCCTTGCCGTCACCGCGCGGGAACTCCCGCGACGTGAACACCTGCACGTAGGGGAACGACTCGTCCTGCCAGAGCTGGACGCCGTCACCCTCCGGCCCGTGCATGGTCGTGCGCCGGACCCCGTCGGCATCCGGCGTCACGTCGGTGTACGCGGTGTCGAGGTCCGAGTCACCCGCACGACGACCGGCGCGGAGATCGACACCGGTGCCCGCCACGGGCTCGGTGCCGTTCGGGATGCGCTTGTCGTCGACGGTGAACGCCGTCGCGGCGTCGAGCGTGATGACGAGGTCCTCCGCCGGGGTGTCGCCGGCGCGCAGGTACGGGTGCGCCCCGACGGCGAACGGGGCACGCACGCCGGAGCGGTTCGTGATCTCGTGGGTGACGCGGATGCCGTCGTCCACCAGCTCGTGGTGCACCCGCGTCTCGAGGGTGAACGGCCAACCGTGCTGCGGGTGGATCGTCGCCTCCTGGAGGACGCTGGTCTCCGTCTGCGACACCACGCGGTACGGCGAGAACCGCAGCAGCCCGTGCGAGGCGTTGCCGTACTTCGGCTCGGAGACGTCGAGCTGCTGGGCCGTGCCGTCCAGCTCCCACTTCCCGCCCGCGACGCGGTTCGGCCACGGGACGAGCACGATGCCGTTCGCACCGGCCGGCGCCTCCGACGCCGGGAAGGGCTCGGTCAGGTCGAAGCCGGCGACCCGGAGTTCGCGGATACCGGCTGCGACCTCGGTGACGACCGCCTCGACGACCCCGTCCGGGCCGGCGTGACGGAGGTGGTACTGGCCCCCGGTGGGTGCTGCGGTCATGCGCTGTGGTTCCTTCCCGATGCGGTGGTGTCCGACTGTCCGCCGTCTGCCACGACGACCTCGACCCCGGCGGCCCGCACCTGCTCGACGAGCTCCGGTGGCGCTTCCGCGGTCACGACGACGTCGATGTCCCCGAGGCCGCTGACGACCCCGACGTGGGCGCGCCCGAACTTCGAGCCGTCCGCCACCACGACCGTACGCCCGGCGTGGGCGGCGAGCATGCGCTTCGCCTCGGTCTCGGGCAGGTTCACGTTCGTCAGCCCGTGCTCGACGTCCACGCCCGTCCCGCCGAGGAACACCACGTCGGCGGCGATCATCGGCAACAGGGTGTTGTTGAAGGGTGCGACGAGCGAGTGCTGGAGCGGGCGGAGCGTCCCGCCGGTGACGATGACCGTGAACCGGGGGACGGCGCGTTCGAGTGCGAGGGCGGTCGTCAGCGAGTTCGTGACGACGGTGACGTCCACGAGGTCCTCGCGCGCGACCAGTGCCTCGGCCACGGCGGCCGGGGTGGTGCCGACATCGAGCACGACGCACTGGCCGGACCGCACGAGCGCGGCCGCGGCGCGGCCGATGGCGGCCTTCGCGACCTGCTGCTCGACGGCGGTCTCCTCGAACGGCCGCTCGCCGGAACCGGCCCCGAGGCGGAGCGCGCCGCCGTGCACCCGCTTGACCCGAGCCTCCCGGTCGAGGACCGCGAGGTCCTGGCGGACGGTCACCTCACTCGTGCCGAGCGCCGCGGCGAGCGCCGTCGTGCGCACCATGCCGGGTGCGCCGTCGACGATGGCGACGATGCGCTCCTGACGCAGCGGGGCCGGCATCGTGCCGGCGAGGAAGAGGTCGTCGTCGCTCACACGGGTAGTTTCGTCTGCTTCCGATCACTTTCGCAATCCTTCGTTCATCGAGTAGGCTCGTCCGGTGATCACCAAGCGCGCGACGAAGCTCGCGGACGGCCGCGACCTCATCTACTTCGACGATGCGGACACGACGCTGCCCGCCGAACGTCGCATCGACGAGCGGACCCTCGACCCGCGGCCGGCGACCGCGCAGATGCGCCAGGACGTCCTCACGGGCGAGTGGGTCTCCATCGCCAGCAGCCGGCAGAACCGCGTGTTCCTGCCCCCGGCCGACCAGGACCCCCTCGCACCCCAGTCCGCGGCGAACCCGTCCGAGATCCCGAGCGTGTACGACGTCGCGGTGTTCGAGAACCGGTCGCCCTCGTTCGGTCCGGCACTGCAGGCCGACGACGCTCCGGGCTCGCTGGACTCGCTGACCGAGGTCGGCCTGAACCGGACGTTCCGGTCGGTCGGTCGGTGCGAGGTCGTGTGCTTCTCCCCCGAGACCGCCGGGTCGTTCGCGTCCATCTCCGAGTCGCGGGCCCGCACCGTGGTCGAAGCCTGGGCCGACCGCACTGCTGCGCTCTCCGCGATGCCCGGCATCCAGCAGGTGTTCCCGTTCGAGAACCGGGGCGAAGCGATCGGGGTCACGCTGCACCACCCCCACGGGCAGATCTACGCGTACCCCTACGTGACGCCGCGCACGCAGCGGCTCCTCGACTCGATCGAGCGCTTCGGGCCGGACCTGTTCGAGCAGCACCTCGCGAACGAGCGCGACTCCGACCGGGTCGTCCTCGCCGGCAAGCACTTCACCGCCTTCGTGCCGTTCGCCGCTCGCTGGCCGCTCGAGATCCACATGCTCCCGCACCGCCACGTGCCGGACTTCGCCGGCCTGACCGATGCCGAGAAGGACGAGCTGGCGCACATGCACCTGCGGCTGACCCGCGGGATGGACCAGCTGTACGGCGACCCCACGCCCTACATCGCCGCGTGGCACCAGGCACCGGTGCACACCGCGCGTGACACCGTGCGGCTGATGCTGCAGATCACGTCCCCGCGTCGGGCGGAGACGAAGCTGAAGTTCCTGGCCGGCAGCGAAGCCGCCATGGGGGCCTGGATCGGGGACGTCGTCCCTGAGCAGCAGGCCGAGTTCATCCGAGGAGGGATCGAACGAGCATGACGTTCCAGCAGGTGTTCGGGTACGAGCCGACGGTGCGGTACTCCGCCCCGGGGCGCGTCAACCTGATCGGTGAGCACACCGACTACAACGAGGGCTACGTCCTGCCGTTCGCGATCGACCGTCGCACGACGGCGTCCATCGCTCCGCGGACCGACCGGGTGCTGCGTGTCGCCTCGGCCTTCGACCCGGAGTCCGTCGTCTCGCTCGCACTCGACGACCTCGAACCGGACGCGATGAGTGGCTGGTCGGCGTACGTGCTCGGCATCGCGTGGGCGCTCCGGGAGCAGGGCGCGGATCTGTCGGAGAAGACCGGCTTCGACGTCTTCATCGAGTCCGACGTCCCCGTGGGTGCTGGCCTGTCGTCGAGCGCCGCGATCGAGTGCGGCGTCGCGCTGGCGTTCAACGACCTGTGGGAGCTCGGCCTCGACCGCAAGCAGCTCGCACGCGTCGGGCAGTACTCCGAGAACCACGCGGTCGGGGCACCGACCGGGATCATGGACCAGTCCGCGTCGCTCCTGGGCGAGCGCGACGCCGTCGTGTTCCTCGACTGCCGCACGCTCGACACCGCCGTGGTCGACATGGCGCTGTCGGCGAACGGACTCGAGGTGCTGGTGATCGACACCCGCGTCGAGCACGCCCACGCGACCGGCGGGTACAAGGCCCGTCGGGAGTCCTGCGAGCGAGGCGCCCAGGTGCTCGGCGTCGAGGCACTCCGTGACGTGACGGTGGACGACCTCCCCCGTGCCGCTGCGCTGCTGGACGACGAGACCTTCCGCCGTGTGCGCCACGTCGTCACCGAGGACCAGCGCGTCCTCGACACCGTCCGTACGCTCCGTGAGCACGGCCCGCGAGCGATCGGCGAGCTGCTCGTGGCATCGCACGCGTCGATGCGCGACGACTTCGAGATCTCGGTGCCCGAGCTCGACCTCGCCGTGACCACCGCGATGGCGAACGGAGCCGTCGGGGCACGCATGACCGGCGGCGGGTTCGGGGGTGCCGCGATCGCGCTCGTCGATGCCGCACAGCGCGAGGCGATCGGCGCCGCGGTGACGACCGCCTTCGCCGAGGCCGGGTACCGGGAGCCCTCGGTGTTCACCGTGCACGCGGACCAGGGCGCGCGCCGAGACGGCTGAGCGGCGCGTCAGCGGGTCATGTGCTCCACGGTGACGGTCGCGCCGCCCCACGGGAAGGACGTGACCGGCAGCGTCTGACGCTGGACCTGGTCCAGCACGAACGCGGACTGCCAGAACGAGTACACCCCGACCCCGACGACGACGAGCACCGGGATCGCGACGAGTGCCACGACCCGGACGATCCGCCCGGCGCGGTCCCGGCCGTACCGGGAGAGCGTCGCCGGGAGCGTCACACCGACGACACCGGCGAGCACGATCAGCACGAGGACGAGCGGCGACGCGTGTCCGACCACCGACACCGATGGTGGGGCTCTCGGCACGACGGCACCCTGCGCATCGATCCAGTGCCCGTCTGCGTCGACGCCGCCGTAGTCCGCGCTGGCGCTCCAGACCGAGACGGCACGGAACACGAACACCGCGACGACGGCGACCGCCGCGACCATCCATCCGCGGATCCGGAATCGACGCCCCTCGACGGACATGACCGGCGCGGTCACCAGTTGCTCCCCCATGGCGCGACGCTAGCACGCTCGTGACCACGCGAAAGCGACAGTTCCCGGCCGGAATGCGGCGGGGAACTGTCGCTTTCGCGGGACGGACCCGGCGCGGAACCGGACACTGTCGCTATCGCGGGGCGGACCCGGCGCGCCTACTTCAGGTGGCGCTCCGCGGCCTCGACCACGTTCTTCATCAGCATCGCGCGGGTCATCGGTCCGACGCCACCCGGCGTCGGGGACAGGAACCCGGCGACCTCTGCGACCGCGGGGTCGACGTCGCCGCGCAGCTTCGCCTTGCCGGTCGACTCGTCGACCACACGACTGATGCCGACGTCGATCACGGCCGCGCCCGGCTTGACCCATCCCGGCTGCACGAGCCCGGCGACACCGGCGGCCGCGACGATGATGTCGGCGCGACGGCACTCTGCGGCGACGTCCTCGGTCAGGGAGTGCGTCAGGGTGGCGGTGGCCTCGAGCCGGGTGAGCAGCAAGCCCAGCGGCCGGCCGACCGTCAGCCCCTGCCCGATGATCGTGACGTGCTGCCCGCGGATCGGGACGCCGTAGGCGTCGAGCATGGCGACGATGCCGCGCGGGGTGCACGGCAGCGGGGCGTCGATCGTGCCGGCACCACCGGGGACCGCGAGCACGAGCTCACCGAGGTTGGTCGGGTGCAGGCCGTCGGCGTCCTTCGCCGGGTTCATCAGCTCGAGCATCGGGATCGGGTCGATGCCCTGCGGCAGCGGCAGCTGCACGATGAACGCGGTGACCCGGGGGTCGTCGTTCATCTGCAGGATCGCCGCCCGGATGTCCGCTGGACCCGCCGACGACGGGAGGTCGATGCGGACCGAGTCGAGCCCGATCCGTGCCGAGTCCTTGTGCTTCCCGGCCACGTAGGACACCGAGCCCGGGTTCTCGCCGACCATGATCGTGCCGAGCCCTGGTCGGAACCCGTGGTCGTGCAGCCGGTCGATCCGGACCTTCAGGTCGTCGAGCGTCCGGGCGGCGAGGGCGGTGCCGTCGATGCGGACGGCACTGCCCTCACCCGCCCAGAGCACCCGCGGCAGGTCTGCCACGACGCCGCTCACGCGTACAGCGGGAACGCGTCGGTCAGGGCCTTCACCCGCGCGGACAGCGCCGACACGTCCGGGTTCGGCATGAGCGTCAGCGCGATGATGTCCGCGACCTCGGTGAACTCCGCGTCGCCGAAGCCACGTGTCGCCAGCGCCGACGTGCCGATGCGGACACCCGAGGTGACCATCGGCGGGCGCGGGTCGAACGGCACCGAGTTGCGGTTCACGGTGATGCCGACCTCGTGCAGCAGGTCCTCGGCCTGCTTGCCGTCGACCTCGGACTCGCGCAGGTCGACGAGCACCAGGTGCACGTCGGTGCCGCCGGTGAGGACGTCGATGCCGGCGGCCTTCGCGTCGTCCTGCGTGAGCCGGTCGGCGAGCAGACGAGCACCGCGGAGCGTGCGCTCCTGGCGGTCCTTGAACTCCGGCTGACCGGCGAGCAGGAACGCGGTCGCCTTGGCGGCGATCACGTGCATGAGCGGGCCGCCCTGCTGGCCCGGGAACACCGCGGAGTTCAGCTTCTTGAAGAGCGACTCCTCGTTGGACAGGATGATGCCGGAGCGCGGACCGGCGAGCGTCTTGTGCACCGTCGACGACACGACGTGGGCGTACGGCAGCGGCGACGGGTGGAGACCCGCGGCGACGAGCCCGGCGAAGTGCGCCATGTCCACCCAGAGGGTCGCGCCGACCTCGTCCGCGATCTCGCGGAACTTCGCGAAGTCGAGCTGGCGCGGGTACGCCGACCAGCCGGCGATGAGGACCTTCGGCTGGTGCTCGATCGCCTTCGCGCGGATGTCGTCGTAGTCGACCTCGAACGTCTCCGGGTCGACGCCGTAGGAAACGGCGTTGTAGATGCGGCCGGAGAAGTTGAGCTTCATGCCGTGGGTCAGGTGGCCGCCGTGGGCGAGCTCGAGGCCGAGGATCGTGTCGCCAGCGGAGGCGATGGCGTGCAGGACCGCGGCGTTCGCACTGGCGCCGGAGTGCGGCTGCACGTTCGCGTAGGCGGCACCGAACAGGGCCTTCGCCCGGTCGATGGCGAGCTGCTCGGCGACGTCGACGAACTCGCAGCCGCCGTAGTAGCGCTTGCCCGGGTAGCCCTCGGCGTACTTGTTCGTCAGGACGGAGCCCTGCGACTCGAGGACGGCGCGCGGGACGAAGTTCTCGGACGCGATCATCTCGAGGGTGTCGCGCTGGCGGCCGAGCTCGTTCTGCAGGACCGCGGCGATCTCGGGGTCGACCTCGGCGAGCGGGGCGTTGAAGGTGGACTGCGCGGTGTTCGACGGTGCGGACGGCGCGGGCAGATCGGTGATGGACACGGGACTCCTACGGTGTGCGGACGACCATGCGGTCGTGCTCGGACGGTCGGTGCGCGCTGCCCAGGCGTACGGCAGCGCACCGTGTCAGGTGTCGCTTCCCGATGGTGACCCATCCAACGCCAGTCGCGACGTGACGATCGTACCGAGCCGCCCAGCCTGTGTCACCCTGGAGAGATGACCATGCTGTCGCCGGACGTGGACGAAGCCACGAGCACGCGCGCCGACGTGCCGTGGGTCACCGTGGTCTGGGACGACCCGGTGAACCTGATGTCCTACGTCACCTACGTCTTCCAGAGCTACTTCGGGTTCCCGGCGGCCAAGGCGGAGCGGCTGATGCACCAGGTCGACTCCGAGGGACGGGCGATCGTGGCGACCGGCCACCGCGAGGAGATGGAGCGGCACGTCGAGGCGATGCACGGCTACGGACTCCAGGCCACCGTCGACCGGGCGCCCGAAGCGTGAACGGGTACCGCGCGTGATCCCGTTCGTCCGTCGAGGGGACGGCATCCACCTCGGCCTGGCCTCCGGCGAGCGCGACGTGCTGATGAGCCTCACCGAGCAGCTCCGGCAGATCCTCGACGGCGACATGGACTCCGACCCGGTGACGCTCCGGATGTTCCCGGACGCCTACCCCGGCGATCGGGCGGCGAGCGCCGAGTTCCGCCGGTACACGCAGAGCGACCTCCGGACGGCGAAGTCCGCGAACGCGCAGGTCGTCCACGACTGGCTCACGGGGGCGAAGGACGGCGCGCTCACCGCGGCCGACGAGCAGTCCTGGCTCCGGTGCCTGACCGATCTGCGGCTGACGATCGCGGACCGGCTGGGGATCGTGGACCAGGCGACGGAGGACGCGACGCGCGCGTCGGCCGCCGCCGTCGGCCTCCGTGACGTCTACGACTGGCTCGGGTACGTCCAGGAGCACCTGGTCACGACGATGACAGACAAGAGATGACCGACCAGCGGTGACGCTCACCTTCCGCGCATCCACGGGATCCGACCTGGAGGCCCTGCTCGCCTTCTCGACGTCGGAACCGGTCGCGTGGACCGTGGCGGACCGGTACCGGCAGGAGTCGGCTGCGCGGAACCACCGCCCGGAGTGGTCGTTCCTCGCGGAGCGCGACGGTCGCCCGGTCGGGCGGGCGATCTGGTGGGGCGGTGCCGACGCGGGAGCGCCGAGCACGCTCGACGACGTGATCGTGTCCGCATCGGAGCACGGCGACCGCGTGGCGATCGCCGCGGGTCTGATCCGGACGGGCGCGCAGGCGTTCGGGGTGCTCCCGGAGTGGATCGTCGACGTCGCGGTCGACTGGCACGACGACCCGTCCGCCGTCGCCGCGGTCTCGTGGCGGGCGGACGCAGCGCAGGCGGCAGGACTGGTCAGGACGACCGAGCGCGTGAGCGTCGCCTGGACGCCTTCGGCGGGGGTGCCGGACACCGGTCCGTTCCGCTTCCGCGAGGGCGACGACGCCGAGTTCACGGACCTGTTCGCCCGGGTCACGGTCGGATCGCTCGACGCGCACACCGTCGCCAGCGTCGAACGGCTCGGCGCCAGGGGCACCGCGGCCGACGACCTCGACTTCTACCGGTCGCTGCCCGGCCGGCGCGAGGACTGGCGGATCGCGGTCGACACGGACGGCCTGACGGTCGGGTTCGTCCTGGCCACCCGGACGGCCTACGACGCCGCGATCAGCTCCATCGGCGTCCTGCCACAGCACCGGGGGCGCGGGGTGGTCGACGCGCTCCTCGGCGAGGGGCTCCGGGTCCACGCCGAGGCCGGGGAGACCCGGGTGGTCGGCACCACGGACGCGGCGAACACCCCGATGCGCCGGGCGTTCGAGCGCGCCGGGTTCGTCGTCACGAAGCGCCGGATCGTCTTCGACACCTGAGTCGAGACAGGAAGGTAAACTTGCAAGTTCACCTTCCGAAGCGTAGCGTCGGCGACGTGAACAGCCGTGTGGAGACCGAGACCGACCTGGCTGACGAGATCCTCGCCATGCACGGCCGGATCCGCCGGACCCTCCTCGCCGGGAAGGCCGACGACGTCACCGCGTCACAGTCGGCAGTCCTCGGACGGCTCGTCCGCGACGGCGCCTCCACGACCGCGGCACTCGCCCGCGCCGAAGGGGTCCGCCCGCAGTCCATGGGCGCGACGGTCCAGGCGCTGGAAGACCTCGGGCTCGTCGAGCGCACGCAGGACCCGACCGACGGCCGTCGCACGATCGTCAGCGCGACCGAGGCCGGGCACGCTGCCCGCAAGGACTCCCAGCGTTCCCGCACCCGTCTGCTCGCCGAGCGCCTCGCCGCGCTCGACCCCGACGACCGCGCGACCGTCGCGCGGTCCCTCACCATCCTCGGAACCCTCGTCGAGCGGTGACCGCCTGCCAGGCGTGACGGGCGTCCCCGACGCACGCCGAGCCTCCAGGCCGCACCTGCCCGACCACGTCGAAAAGGCACCCCACCACGTCCACCGCAACCGCTCCCACCCCCGTCACCTCGGCGCGCGAACCGAAGGGCTCCGGCTTCGGGCCGAAGCTCCTCGTCCCGATCCTCGTCGGGCCACTGCTCAACCCGATCAACACGACGATGGTCTCCGTCGCCCTCGCGCCGATCTCCCGCGACCTCGGGATCGGCGCGTCGCAGGCGATCTGGCTCGTCGCGGCGCTGTACCTGGCGAGCGCGATCGCGCAGCCGACGATGGGGAAGCTCGCTGACCGGTTCGGGCCGAAGAAGGTCTTCATGGCAGGACTCGTCGTCGTCGGCATCGCCGGCGTCGTGCCCGAGGTCCTGACGGGGTTCGGCGGCGCGGTGTTCGCGCGCGTGCTCATCGGCATCGGGACCTCGTCCGCGTACCCGGCGGCGCTCACCACGCTCCGGCAGCACTCCGCCCGGATCGGCAAACCCACCCCGCCGCTCGTCCTCGGGGCGCTCTCGATCACCTCGCTGGTCTCCGCCGCGGCGGGGCCGCCCCTCGGCGGCGCGCTCATCGCGGCGTTCGGGTGGCACGCGATCTTCCTCGTGAACGTCCCGATGGCGGCGTTCGGCCTCGTCGTCGCCGGGCTCTGGCTGCCGTCCGACCGGCTCCGACCCCGCTACGACGCGGACGTCCCCGTGCTGACGGCGCTCGACCCGTTCGGCATGGTGCTCATGACGGGCACGGTGTCGGCGCTCCTGGTGTTCCTGCTCGACATCTCGGCCGGGCTCTGGTGGCTGCTCGGTGTGGCGATCGTGCTGTTGGCGGCGCTGATCGTCTGGGAGCTCCGGGCAGCGAAGCCGTTCATCGACGTGCGGATGCTCGCGCGGAACGGCGCACTGTCCCGCACCTACGTCCGACTGTTCCTCGTCTACATGCTCGCGTACACGATGACGTACGGGTTCTCGCAGTGGGTACAGGACGTCGCGGGGTACTCGAGCGACCAGGCCGGGTACATCCAGCTCCCCGCGGCGATCGTCGCCGGGATCGTGTCGTTCCTCGTCGCCAGGAAGACGGCGGTCCGCGGTCCGCTCGTCGTCGCCGCGGTCGTGCCGATCGTGGGCGGGCTGCTCCTCCTCGGGCTGCACACCGGATCGCCCGTCGTGCTGCTCGCCCTGGCGCCGGCGCTGTTCGGCATCCCCCAGGCACTCGCATCGGTGTCGAACCAGGCGGCGCTGTACAAGATCGTCCCGCCCGAGTCGATCGGTACCGCTGCCGGTCTCTCGCGCACGAGCGTCTACATCGGGGCGATCGCCGCGTCGTCGCTCATCGGCGGCGTGTTCGGCCAGGGTCCGACCACGGCGGACCTGCACGTCCTCGGGTGGGTCATCGTGGGGATCGCGGTCCTGCTCACCGCGCTGACGGTCTCCGACCGCGCGCTGGGTTCTCGCGCGGCGCGCTGAGCGCCGCGGCGGCGGGCGCGGCGCGCTGCGCCGCGCGCGGTGTCGCGGCCGGTCGCACAACTGAAAGCACACCGCACAACGGGATGACGTGGCGCGCTGTGCTTTCGGTTGTGCGAGCACGGGCCGGGGGCGCGGGCCGCAGCCCGCGCGCCGGACCCGCGCCGAGCCTCCCGTCCGCACCGCGCAGCGGCCCCGCCCCGGTACCCTGAACCGGTGACCGACCCGACGCCCGCGAGCACCCCCACGCACTGGACCCTCACGCTGGTCTGCGACGACCAGCCCGGGATCGTGCACGCCGTCTCCGGGGCCGTCGTGCAGGCGCAGGGCAACATCACCGAGTCGCAGCAGTTCTCCAGCCACGACACGAACACGTTCTTCATGCGCCTGCAGGTGATGGCGCCCGTCGACCGCGCGACGTTCGAGCAGGCCATCGCCCCGGTTGTCGAGCGCTACGGCATGCGCGTCCAGCTCGACGTCGTCGGCCGGCCGATGCGCACACTCGTCCTGGTGTCGAAGGCCGGGCACTGCATGAACGACCTGCTCTACCGGCAGCGCGGCGGCCAGCTCCCGATCGACGTGCCGCTGGTGCTGTCGAACCACGCGGACCTGTCCGAGCTCGCGGCGTTCTACTCCGTCCCGTTCGAGCACCGTCCGGTCACCGACGCGGCCAGCAAGGAAGCGATGGAGCGCCGCATCCTCGCGGCGGTGGAGGAACACGACATCGAGCTCGTCGTCCTCGCGCGCTACATGCAGATCCTGTCGCCGGAGCTCTGCGCCGCGCTCAAGGGCCGCGCGGTCAACATCCACCACTCGTTCCTGCCCGGCTTCAAGGGTGCGAACCCGTACCGGCAGGCGCACGCCCGCGGCGTGAAGCTGATCGGTGCGACGGCGCACTTCGTCACGAGCGATCTCGACGAGGGGCCCATCATCGAGCAGAACGTCGTCCGCGTCGACCACACGAAGGACCCGTCCGAGCTGGTGTCGATCGGCCAGGACGAGGAGTCCAGGACCCTCACCCAGGCGGTGCGCTGGATCGCGGAGGACCGAGTCCTGCTCGACGGCGCCCGCACGATCATCTTCAAGTAGGCACCATGAGCAACGCACCGCGCTCCCCCATGGACTGGGGAGACACGCCTGACCCGTCGGCGATCGGCAAGCCCCGACGCGAGTTCGACGCCTGGAAGGTGCTGCGGGTGGTCGTCTGCACCTTCGGTCTGCTCTCGCTGGCGTACTGGGGCTACATCGCGTGGCCGTTCCCGATGCCCGGGATCCTGTTCATGATCGGCGCGCCCGTCTTCGCGATCGTCGTCTGGTACCTGTTCCGGTCGCCGCGGTCGCCGATCGAGACGGACGCGGTCGGCAAGACCATCGTCGAGGTGGCCCTGATCGTCGCGGCCGGTGGCTGCTGGATCTCGATCGGGCATCCGGTCGTGGGTCTGGTCTTCATCGTGGTGGCCGCGGTCTCCGGGATCGTCACGTTCCGGCGGGAGACGCGGTGAGCGGCGGGTCCGGCGCATCCGGTACGTCCGGCGCGTCCGGCGCGTCCGGCGCGTC
This sequence comes from Curtobacterium sp. L3-7, assembly GCF_048756585.1. Classification (NCBI taxonomy): domain Bacteria; kingdom Bacillati; phylum Actinomycetota; class Actinomycetes; order Micrococcales; family Microbacteriaceae; genus Curtobacterium; species Curtobacterium sp. L3-7. The sequence continues at coordinate 171,659 of NZ_CP151474.1, forward strand.
CGGCGCGTCCGGCGCGTCCGGCGCGTCCGGCCTGGAGGCTCGGCGCACGCTGGTCCGCGCCCGTCACGTCGTCGACGTGTCCGGGTCCACCGCCGACGGCTGGGTCCTGGTCACCGGTGACACCATCCACGCGGTCGGCTCCGGTCCCGAAGCACCTGCCGCGGACGAGGTCGTCGAGCTCGGCGACGCGATCCTGACCCCCGGGTTCATCGACCTGCACGGGCACGGTGGGGCGACGGAGTCCTACGAGGACGACTCGTTCGCCGAGTCGCTCGCGATGCACCGGTCCCACGGCACGACCCGATCGGTGCTGTCGCTCGTCGCGAACCCCGTCCCCGCCATCGCCGACTCGCTCGCACAGATCCGCGCCGTGATGGACACCGACCCGCTCGTGCTCGGTGTGCACCTGGAGGGGCCGTTCCTCTCCCCGCACAACAAGGGCGCCCACAACGAGTCGTTCCTGATCGATCCGACCCCGGCCGCGGTCGACGAGCTGCTGTCGGCCGGCGACGGTGTCATCCGCCAGGTCACCATCGCACCCGAGCTGCCCGGCGCCCTCGACGCGGTCCGCATCTTCGTGTCCGGCGGCGTGGTCGTCGCGGTCGGGCACACCGTCGGCACGTTCGACCAGGCACGCGCCGCGTTCGACGCCGGCGCGACGGTGCTCACCCACGCGTGCAACGCGATGCCGGGCCTGCACCACCGCGCGCCGGGGCCGATCGGGGCCGCCGTGGCGGACGACCGTGTGACCCTCGAGCTCATCCTCGACGGCGTCCACGTGCACCCGGTCGTCGCGGAGACCCTGTTCCGCGCGGCCCCGGGGCGGGTCGCACTGATCACGGACGCGATGGGGGCCGCCGGCGCCGCGGACGGTTCCTACACGCTGGGCTCCCTCGACGTCACCGTGACGGACGGCGTCGCCCACGTCGCCGGGACCGAGACCATCGCGGGGTCGACGCTCACGCAGGACGTCGCGCTGCGGAACGCCGTCACCCTCGCCGGACAGCCGCTCCCCGCTGCCGTCGCGGCGCTGACGAGCGTGCCCGCCCAGGCACTCGGGCTCGGCGACCGCCTGGGCCGTCTCGCGCCGGGGTTCGCCGCGGACCTCGTGGCGCTGTCGCCGTCGTTCGAGGTGCAGCGGGTCTGGGCCGACGGGCGTCCCCTCGACTGAACACCCCCGGCAGCGCGCGGCGGGCGTCAGTCCGAGGTGCGGACGGGCTGCTCCGTACCGCTGTCCTGGTCGCTCGTGGCACCGCCGTCGTGGCGCAGACGAACGACGCTCGCCAGCGTCGACGCGGCCATCGCCACCAGGATGACCACGAGCGACACCCACGTCGGGATCTCCGGCGCCCAGGCGAAGCCGTCCCCGCCGTTGAGAAAGGGCAGCTCGTTGCCGTGCAGTGCGTGCAGCACGAGCTTCACGCCGATGAAGGCGAGGATGAACGCGATCCCGTACTTCAGGTAGACGAGCCGCTCGAGGAGTCCACCGAGCAGGAAGTACAGCTGCCGCAGGCCCATCAGGGCGAACACGTTCGCGGTGAACACGATGAACGCGCTCTCGGTGATGCCGAAGATCGCGGGGATCGAGTCGAGCGCGAAGAGCAGGTCGGTCGTGCCGATGGCGATCAGGACGACGAGCAGCGGCGTGAAGTGTCGGACGCCGTCCTGCGTGGTGCGGAACTTCATCCCGTCGAAGGTGTCGGTCAGGCGCACGCGTCGGCGCAGCAGCCGGACGACGAGGCCGTCCTTCTCGTCGTCGCCGTCCTCGTCCCGGAGCTGCTGGATCGCCGTCCAGATCAGCCAGGCGCCGAAGAGGTAGAAGATCCAGGAGAAGTCCTCGATCAGCTGGGCTCCGACGAGGATGAAGACGCCCCGGAGCACCAGCGCGATGATGATCCCCAGCATGAGGACCTCTTGCTGGATCTGCTTCGGGACCGAGAACCGCGCCATGATGATGACGAAGACGAAGAGGTTGTCGATGCTGAGGCTGTACTCGGTCAGCCATCCGGCGACGAACTGCCCGGCGGGCTCCCCGCCCGCGAAGACGAACATCGCCACGGCGAAGACCAGCGCGAGCCCGACGTACAGCCCGACCCAGATCGCCGACTCCTTGAGCGTCGGAACGTGCGGACGACGGGCGACGATGAGCAGGTCAGCGAGCAGGATCGCGACGAGGGCGATCATCGAGCCGACTTCGAACACGACAGGAAGTTCCGGCATGCCTCCAGTCTGAGGCACCGCTCAGCACAGCGCGACCACGGTGCGAGGATGAGTCCCATGAGCGTCATGGTCTCCGTGTTCGATGCCAGCCGGTCCCGCACGAGCGAGAAGTACACCGCCTACCCGCCGGACGTGCTGCCGATGTTCGTCGCGGAGATGGACAGCATGCTCGCCGAACCCGTGCGGGATGCCCTCGTGGCCGCCGTCACCGCCGGGGACACCGGGTACGTCGGGCACGGCAGGGCCCTGCCCGAGGCGTTCGCGGACTTCGCGGGCGACCGGTGGGGGTGGAAGGTGAACCCCGACCTGGTCCGGACCACCACGGACGTGTCCGTCGCCGCGGTGGAGGTGCTCCGCCGGGTGATCGAGCCAGGCGACCAGGTCGTCATCATGCCGCCCGTGTACCCGCCGTTCTGGGAGTACGTCAGCGAAGCCGGCGGCTCCGTGACCGAGGTGCCGCTCATCGCGCCGGACGGCCCAGCGGACCCGTTCGACACCACGGCCGGGTGGCGGATGGACCTCGACGGCGTCCGTCGTGCGTTCGCCGACGGCGCCCGGACGGTCCTGCTCTGCAACCCGCACAACCCGCTCGGACTCGTCCACGACCGCGCGTCGCTCGTGGCACTCGCGCAGCTCGCCGCGGAGTGGGACGCCGTGGTCGTCTCCGACGAGATCCACGCACCGCTCGTGCACGCCGACGCGACGTTCACCCCGTTCCTCGACTCCTGCCAGGAGGCAGCCGCGCTCGGCGTCGCGTTGACGAGCGCGAGCAAGGCGTGGAACCTCGCCGGTACCAAGTGCGCGCTGATGGTCGGCGCGTCGGACCGGGCACGCGGGTGGTTCGACGGGCTCCCGGGCGAGGTCGTCGAGCGCACGGGCATCCTCGGGTACACCGCGAGCGTCGCCGCCTTCCGCGAGGGCGGTCCGTGGCTCGCGTCGCTGCTCGCCGAACTCGCCGCGAACCGGCGGATCCTCGCCGAGGAGCTCGGGACCGCACTCCCGGGAGCCGTGCACCGACAGCCGCAGGCGTCCTACCTGTCGTGGATCGACCTCGGGGCGCTGCCGTGGGGCGACGACCCCGCGGCGGTGCTCGTCGACGACGCGAAGGTGGCGCTCGCCAGCGGACCGGCGTTCGGGCGGCAGGGGCGCGGCTTCGCCCGGCTCAACTTCGGGTGCTCGGCGGAGACCCTGCACGAGGGGCTCAGCCGACTGCACTCGGCCTACGCCGCCCGATCGGTGTGACGCCTACTCGAACAGCTGCCAGGACGGCTTGTTCGCGTACGTGTACTTGTAGTAGTCCGCGAGCCGGAGTCCGGCTGCTGCTTCCTCGTCGACCACGACGGTCGCGTGCTCGTGGAGCTGCAGCGCACTCCCGGGCACGAAGGAGGACAGCGGCCCCTCCACCGCGGCCGCGATCGCCTCGGCCTTCGCCGACCCCTGCGCCACGAGCACCAGCTGCTGCGCCTCGAGGATCGTGCCGAGCCCCTGCGTCATGCAGTGCGTCGGCACCTGGTCCAGACTGTCGAAGAACCGGGCGTTGGCCTCCCGCGTCGACGGTGCGAGCGTCTTGATGCGGGTCCGTGACGCGAACGAGGACGTCGGCTCGTTGAAGCCGATGTGCCCGTTCGCCCCGATCCCGAGGATCTGCACGTCGATCCCACCGGCGGCACGGATCGCGGCGTCGTACTCCTTCGCCGCGAACTCGATGTCCGCAGCACGACCGTCCGGCACCCGGACCCGCGACGCGTCGAAGCCCAGCGGCGCCACCACGTCACGCGCGATCACCGACGCGTACGACTCGGGGTGCTCCAGCGGGATCCCGACGTACTCGTCCAGGGCGAACCCGCGCGCTTCGGCGAAGGAGATCTCCCCCGCGTCCACGCGGCGCTGCAGGTCGGTGTAGATGTCCTGGGGGCTGGACCCGGTCGCGAGACCGATGACGGCTGACGGCTTCTTCGCCACGACCGAGGCGATCTTCGCCGCAGCGACGCGACCGACCTCAGCAGGCGTGGGCAGGATGATGATCTCCACGGGCACATCCTACTGGTCATGACCAGTCCGCGACAGGGCCGATCAGTCCTCCAGCGCCACGAGCTCCGGCGTCGACCCGAGCGCGCGGAGCGCACCGCGGAGCGACCACGCCGACACCGCCACGATCAGCACGGCGAGCACGAGCACGACGATCCCGGCCGACCCGGCGAACGCCTCGAGGGCGGCGAGCAGCACACCGACGCTGACCCCGAGCACGTGGACCAGGACGGTCGCGGGGAGCGCGGTCTGCTGCACCCGGGCGAACCGCACGAGTGCACGGCGATCGGCGGGCTCGACCGACGACGCGTGCCCGTCGGCGATCGCCTGCTGCACCCGTCCGAGCCGTTCCGGGTCGACGTCGGTCGGGGCGACCCGACGACGATCCGCCATCGTCCAGAGCACGAGTTCGACCGCGACGACGAGGTACGCCAGGAGCGCCGCGGTCCCGATCAGGACAGCGACCGAAGCCGGCGACGAGGACCCGCGGACGAGTCCGACGACGAGCCCGACCACCACGACACCGAGCGAGGCGAACAACGCGAGTCGCCGACCCGGGGTCACGGCGCGCACCACCCCGGCGATCGCGAGTCGCCATCCTGCGGCCCAGACCCCGTGGTCCGCCCGAACCTCGAGCGCCCTGCTTGCGCGTGCCATGGTCCGAGCGTATCGACCCATCGGTAGCGTGGCGGCATGCCGACGCCCGACTTCGTCCTGTCCCTGCGCGAGAAGATCGGGAACGCCCCGCTCTGGCTGACCGGCGTGACGGCCGTCGTCACCCGCGGCGAGGGCGACGACCGCGAACTGCTCGTGGTCCGGCGGGCGGACAACGGCGCCCTGACACCCGTGACCGGCATCGTCGACCCCGGTGAGGAACCCGCGGTCGCGGCCGAGCGCGAGGTCCTCGAGGAAGCGGGCGTCGTCGCGGTCGCCGAACGGCTGGTGTGGGTGCAGACCCTGCCGGAGATGACCTACGCGAACGGGGACCGTGCGCAGTACATGGACCTCGTCTTCGCGTGCCGGTGGTCGTCCGGTGAGCCGTACCCGGCCGACGGCGAGAACACCGAGGCGTTCTGGGCCCCGGTCTCCGCGCTGCCGGCGATGTCCGAGAACATGCGGGAGCGGGTGCAGGTCGCCCTGGCGGGCGAACCGGAGGCGCGCTTCCAGCGCTGACCGGCACCGCCACCAGAGCCGCGGAAGCGACAGATCGTGCCCAGATTCCTGCGGCATTCTGTTGCTTTCACGACCCTGGACCTGGCCCGGACCGCGGACAGTCAGGCGATCGGTGCGATCGCGACGGGTGCGCCGAGGAGGCGCACGGCGACGGCGTCGCCGGTCGCGTGGCGGTCGCCGACCTCGTGCTGGACCGTGACGACGGTGTCGTCGTCGAGGCGGACGGTCGTCCGTCGGATCGATCCGAGGAAGCTCGACGAGACGACGGTGCCGGTGACGCCGTCCGACGCGAACGCGATGTCCTCCGGCCGGACGTAGGCGAGCACCGGGCCGTCGGCGGCGGACTGGTCGAGCGCCGGCACGCGGAACCCGTACACGAAGACGTCCCCGCCGCGGAGGTCCCCGCGGAGCCGGTTCGACTGCCCGACGAAGTCCGCCGTGAACGCCGACGACGGCGAGCGGTAGAGCGCTTCGGGCGTGCCGATCTGCTCGATGCCGCCCGCGTGCATCACGGCGATCCGGTCGGAGACGGCGAGCGCCTCCTCTTGGTCGTGGGTGACGAACACCGTCGTGATGCCGAGGTCGGTCTGGATGCGTCGGATCTCGTCGCGCAACGACACCCGGACCTTGGCGTCGAGGGCGGACAGCGGTTCGTCGAGGAGCAGCACCCGCGGCCGGGTGACCAGCGCACGCGCGAGCGCCACACGCTGCTGCTGCCCGCCGGAGAGCTGGTGCGGGAAGCGGTCCGCGAAGTCCGCGAGGTGCACCATGTCGAGCGCGTCGACCACACGGGTCTTCCGTTCGCCCGTCGGCACGCGGCGCATCTCGAGGCCGAAGGCGACGTTCTGGCGCACCGTCATGTGCGGGAACAGCGAGTACTGCTGGAAGACCATCCCCATGTCGCGCTTGTTCGCCGGGGTGCTCGCGACGTCGGCGCCGTCGATGCGGATCGCGCCGGCGTCGATGCCCTCGAGTCCGGCGAGCGCCCGGAGCGCCGTCGTCTTGCCGCAGCCCGACGGGCCGAGGAGCGACAGGAACTCCCCCGGCTCGATGCGGAGCGACAGCCCAGCGAGGGCGAGGTGGGTGCCGTAGCGCTTCTCGACCGCCTCGAGCTCGACGACGGCGCCGGCGGCTCGGAGCGACGCGGGTGCAGCGGGGGCGATGGTGGTCATGCGGACTCCTTGGAGGTGCGGCGCGTGCCGATCCGGCCGATGGCGACGAGCAGCACGAACCCGAACACCAGGGCGCCGAGCGAGAAGACCGCCGCGACGTACGGGTCGGTCTGCTGCACGAGCACGAGCCCGGTCTGGAACGTCGTGCGGGAGAGGAACGATGCGAGCGTGTACTCGCCGAGGACGACGGTGATCGTCAGGAAGCACGCCGCGATGATGCCGCGTCGGAGGTTCGGCAGGAGGACCCGCCAGGTCACCGTCCACCACGAGGCGCCGAGCGAGCGTGCGGCCTCGGACAGGGTGGTCATGTCGGTCGCGGTGATGGCGGCGGCGATCGGGCGGAACGCGAACGGCAGCGCGATGATCCCCACCGCGAACGCCAGGGTCCACGCGCCGGAACCGAAGACCTGGGAGACGACCTGGTAGACGGGCACGAAGCCGACGACGAGGACCACCGCGGGGACCGTGATCGGCACGATGCAGACGAACTCCAGGATCCGGCGGAGCCTCGGGTACCGCAGCGCGGTGATGATCTGCGCGGGCAGGAGCACGAGCAGCACGATCGCCACGGTGATGAGCGCGATCACGAGCGAGGCGCCGAGGCCGTCGAACACCGGCTGGTAGGTCGCCCGGTTGACCGGGTCGACGATGGCGGCGTAGTGCGCGCCGGTCAGGGCACCTGAGGTCCCCTGGCGGAAGGTGAACTGCACGAGGGCGGCGATCGGGACGGCGAAGACCACTCCGATCACGGCCAGGACGATCGCGGCGGTGACCCGGGACGGGGCGGCGCCGAAGCGTGCCGTGGTGCGCCGCGACCGGCGCCGGCCGGTCTGCGTGACGCGGGGCGAGCCTCCCGTCGCGGTCATCGCTGCCACCTCGATGCGCGACGCTGCAGGAGCGAGTACGCGCCCATCACGACCGCCATCACGACGACCATGCCGAACGCGAGCACGCCGGCGACGTTCTGCAGGCCGATGATCGTCTCGCTCGTGAGCTGGGCGCGGATCGTCAGCGGGACGATGCCACCCTGCGAGATGAGCGCAGCGGCCGTGGCGAACGACGAGAAGCCGTTGGCGAAGAGCAGGAGCAGCGATCCCCAGAACGCCGGTGCGAGCACGGGGAGGGCGATCCGGCGCCAGTACGTCCAGCGGCTCGCCCCGAGGGTCGCGGCGGCCTCGCCCCACTGGGTCTTCACGCCCTCGAACGCCGGCATGAAGGTGAGCACCATCAGCGGCACCTGGAAGTACACGTAGGGGAGCACGAGACCGGGGACCGTGTAGAGGAACGCACCGCCGGAGTTGATGTCCCAGTGGAACGTCGACGCCAGCCACGTCGTCACCAGCCCCTGGGCGCCGATCGTGGCGATGAACGCGAAGGCGAGCATCACGCCGCCGAACTGCGCGAGGACGCTCGCGGCGGAGTCGATCATCGAGCGCACGATGCCGTCGGGGGCGAGCGACGACAGCGCCCAGCAGACGATCGCGCCGACGACCGCACCGACGATCGCGGACACCGCGGAGAGCCCGAACGATGCGCCGAACGCCCGGAGCACGCTCGGGTCCGCGAACGCGGCGAGGTTCGCCAGCGTCGGGCGTCCGGTCGCGTCGAAGAACCCACTGCCGACCGCGATCACCGCGGGGACGGCGAGGAAGAGCACCACGTAGGCGGCGAACGGGGTGAGTCCGAGCCACGCGACGCCGCCGCGGCGCCGGACACGGGGTCCGGCACCGCGGCGGGTGGTGGCATCGGCGTGCTCGCTCGTGACGAGCGTCGCCGCGGGCGTGATGCTCGCTGCGGCCGGCGCGCCTGGTGCCGATGCGGTGGTCATGCTGGTCAGGAGCCCATCGTGGCGGACCACTTGGCGGCGAGGACCTTCGATGCCGCTGCGACCTGGTCGTCCGTCAGCTCGACGTAGTCCTTCGGCGCACCGCCGGCGGCGTCGAGGGCGTCCTGGTCGACCTTTCCGGACTTCTCGAGTGCGGCGAGCGTCGACGGGAAGGCACCGGCCTGCAGGTAGAGGTTCTGTACGTCGGCGCTGGCGATCCACTCCTGCCACAGGCGGGCTGCCGCGGGGTGCGGGGCGTCCTTGTTGATGGCCTGCGAGTAGTACGAGCCGAGCGCCTGACCCTTCGGGACCACGGTCTTCCAGTTCTTGTTCCCACTCGTCCCCGCAGCAGGGCCCCACGCCAGGTTGTTGTACGACCACTGGACCACGACGGGGGTCTCCCCAGAGGCGACAGTGGCCTGTGTCGGCAGCACGTTCTGGAAGTTGCCCGCCTGCTTGAGCTTGCCGAAGTACTCGACGCCCTTGGTGATGTCGTCGGCCGAGCCGCCGTTCTCGAGCGCCGCCAGGTACACGGCGGACGCTGCCTGGTTCGCCTGCGTCGGGTCGCCCGAGATCGAGACCTTGCCCTTGTACTCGGAGCCGAGCAGGTCGTCCAGGTCCTTCGGGGCCGACTTGATCTTCGAGGAGTCGTAGCCGATCGACATGAGGCCCGTGTAGTCACGCGTCCACTTGCCGTCCGCGTCCTTCAGGTTCGTCGGGATGTCGCTCCAGTTCGCGACCTTGTAGTCCGTGAGCAGGTCGAGGTTCTGCTGCATGACGGCGTTGCCGAGGTCGAGCACGTCCGGTGCCGTCGACTGGCCCTTCTGCGACTTCACGGCGGCGACCTCGTCGGCGCTCGACCCGTTCGGGTTCGCGGAGTTGACCGTGATGCCGTACTTCTTGGTGAAGCCGTCGATGATCTTGCCGTAGTTCGCCCACGACGGCGGCAGCGCGATGACGTTGAGCTGCCCCTCCGCCTTCGCCGCCGTGACGAGGGCGTCCATGCCGCCGGCGCTCTCGGCGCTCGTGGCGGTCTTCCAGTCGGCGTCGCCGCCGCTGCCGGTGGACGCGGAGCTCGTCGCGGAGCAGCCGGCGAGGGTGACGACTGCGGCTGCGGCCAGGGCGAGGCCGGCCAGGGTGCGCTTGTACTGCACGGAGAGGTGCCTTTCGGGTGGCGTTCGAGGTGACGTCCTGTGGTGCGCCGGTGTCGCGTTCGGTGCTGCGGCCGGCGCCGTGTTCGGTGGTGCGTTCGGGATGATCGTGGACGCGGCCGGTTTCGCGTTCGTGCTGCGACGGTGAACGGTGGCGGAACGTCGGGGAGCGGTTGTACGTTCGGCCTGTGGAGTTCACGACGACGGTGCTGCAGGCACGCAAGACGGCGACGGGCCTGCCCGTGCCGGCCGAGGTCATCGACGCGCTCGGCTCGGGGAAGCGCCCGCCGGTGGTGGTCACCCTGAACGGCGGGTACACCTACCGGTCGACGGTGGGCGTGATGAACGAGCAGTTCCTCGTTCCGCTCTCGGCCGAACACCGTGCGGCATCCGGCCTCGCCGCTGGTGACACCGTCACCGTCTCACTCGTGGTCGATGCACAACCCCGGACCGTGGACCTGCCGGAGGACCTGGCGGCGGCGCTGACCGAGGCGGGCGTCCGCGCGGCGTTCAACACGCTGTCGAACTCCCGCCAGCGGGCGCTCGTCGACCCGGTGGTGCAGGCGAAGGCACCGGAGACGCGACTCCGGCGCATCGAGAAGGCCGTGGAGTCACTGCGCGCCTGAGTGGTGCGGGCCGCGCGGGTGGGGCGGGTGGCTTCGCGCGTAGGAGGTGGAATCGCGCGTAGGTGGCGTGGTGTTCCGACCTCCTCCGCGCGAGAAGGCTTCCGAATGCGTCGGGTGTGGGTTGGAACGTGCACGTTTCAGGCGCCGAGTTCGACCAGGACGCGCGGGATCTCGGCGAGGAGCTCGCTCGCCAGGTAGCCCATCGGCCCCACCTGCACCGCGAGCCGGTCCCCCGCGGCAGCGTGCACGTGCGTCGCCCACACCACCGCCTGGTCGACGTCGGCACCGCGGGCGAGCAACCCGGTGATCGCGCCCGAGAGGACGTCTCCGCTCCCGCTCGTCCCGAGCCCACCGGAACCGGTTCCCATCACCCACGTCCGGCCGTCCGGCGCCGCGACGACGCCGGCGAACGAGACCACGGCGCCGTACCGCTCCGCGATCTCGAGCGCGTCCGCAGCGTGGCCGTCCACCCCGTGGTCGTCCGTCGTGTCGCGCCCGAGCAACCGCCCCGCCTCGCCGGAGTTCGGGGTCATGACGAGCCGACCGCGCAGCGGCTCGAGCTCCTCGACGACGTCGGCGGCCACTCCGAGCGCGAACGCGTCGAGCACCACGACGGTGTGGTCTCGGACGGCCCCGCCCAGCCCCCGCACGAGGTCACGGGCGCCGTCCGGCTCGTCGAGCCCCGGCCCGACGAGCACGGCGTCCGCGCTGCCCAGATCGGCTCGGACCGATGCGATGGCCCCGACGGCGACGTGCCCGTCGTCGTCCTCTGCGAGGGCCTCGACACCGGACTCGGGCAGCGCGACCGCGACCTGGCCGGCGACACTCCGTGCGACCGCGAGCGTCAGCCGCCCGGCACCGACGCGGAGTGCAGCGACGGCAGCGAGCATCGCGGCGCCCGGTGTCCTCGCCGCGCCACCGACGACGAGCACCTGGCCGCGGCCGTACTTGCCGACGCCGGCTCCCGGCAGCGGCCAGGCTCGGAGGAAGTGCGGCGTGATGACTTCAGACGGCACGGACGTCGTCCTTCCGCCCGCTGTGCTCGGTGACCTCGGCTTCGGAGTCATCGACGAGGTGCTCGACCGCGGAGAACTCCTCGAGCGCCCACGGCGCACCCACCGCGTCCCGCCGGAGGCGCGTGAGGGACGCGTTCTGGACGGTGTGCGACTCGGCGAACTCCGTCAGCGCCGGCTCGTCGAGGTCGAGGCACACGGCGACGGCGAGCATGACGACGGCGTCGTGCGCGGCGATCACCAGTCGCTCCGGCTCGTCGAGCCGGTCCACGTCGACCATGAGCGAGCGCAGGCGGAGCAGGACGTCCGCCCATGACTCGCCGCCCGCGGGTCGGTGGTAGTACTTCCCGAGCCACCGCCGTCGGCGTTCTTCGTCCGGGTACCGGTTCCGCACGCCGGCCAGCGTGAGCAGGTCGAGCACGCCGAGTTCGCGATCCCGCAGCCGTTCGTCCACTCTGCGTGACGGCAGCGCGAGCCCACCTGCGTCGAGCGCGAGGTCGATCGTCTGCTGCGCGCGACGATACGGCGAGACCCAGAGCGCGACCGGGACGTCGTCGACCCCGCGGGCGGCGAGCTCCGGGCCGAGGGCGCGCGACTGTCGTTCCCCGAGCAGGCTCAGCGGGACGTCGGCATCGCGGTGCTCGACCTCGATGACGTCGGCGCCCGCGGCATCGGCCTGTGCGGCGGCGACGTTGGCGGTGGACTCCCCGTGGCGGACGAGCCAGATCTCGGTGACGGCCATACCGCCACGCTAGGCCTGGTCCGGTCACGCCGCGGCCAGGATCGCGCTCGGCCCCGGGCGGACGGCACACGGGAGCCCCGCTGCCCGGAGTCGATGCGCCAACGGCTCCGGGAGGTGCAGATCACGCCACTCGACCCGCACGACACGGCGGACGTCCGGCGAGGTGAGCAGGAGCTCTTGCCGTCGTTTCTCGTCGATGAAGGCGTCGGCAGGGGACCTGCCGGCCAGGTACCGCTCCTGCGTGTACTTCGCGCGACCGTCGATCTCGACGACGACACCCTGCTCGGGGAACCAGAAGTCGACGACGATCCGGCGCCCGTCGAGCACGAACTCCTGCTGCAGGACCGGCTCCGGGAGCCCGAGTTCTCGGAAGACCACTCGTGCGAACGACTCCGCCGGCGAGCCGGAACGCGCGTCGGCGAGCTCCAGCACGAGTTCGGCCGTGCGCCGACCACGAGCCGCAGGGTACGCGGCGAGTGCGTGGTCGAGCTGGGCGGCGGACACCCCACGACGAAGCGCAGAATCCGCCAGGACCACCGCGGAGCGGACGTCCCCCGTGAGTGCCACGTCGATCACGGTGCGTTCGACGGTCGTCGCCGTCACCCGTCCGTCCCGCGCGACCCCCGACGCCCCGAGCGGACGGGTGTGCAGCACGAGACCCGGGCTCCGGCTGCGGTACCGGGACCTCGGCACCGTGACGTGGACGTCCTCCGGCCAACCGGCGAGCCACGCGAGTCCGTGCAAGGCGGCCGCCGAAGCGTGCGACGCCGAGGCCGGTGCGCCCAGCCGGAGCAGCCTGGCGTGCACACGTGTGACGTAGCGGGTTCGGGGGCCGGCGGCGTTCCAGTCGAGCGCCCGCACGAACGCGTTGGGACCGACTCGGACGAGCTGGTCGGGGCCGGGACGAGCAGTCCGGCGGCGCATCGCTGAGCCGGACCGGCCGGCTTCTCGGGTGGGCGTGGACCTGTGGATCGGGAGTGGCTGTTCCATGTCACCCACGCTGCCGGACCGGCCACCTGCACTGGCGCGGTGCGGCGCCGACGGTGGACGAGCCTCCAGGCCGGCGATCTGTGGAGGGCTACCGCTTCCCACCCACTTCATCCGCGATGGAAAGCGGAATCGCGCGTAGGAGGTCGGAACAACCGACCTCCTACGCGCGTTTCGGCCTCCCACGCGCGAAACAGCTGCCTACGCGCGAAACGCCCCCACCCACGCGGAGCTGCCACTCCGCGCGACACGACGCCGGACGAGCGCACCCGTGCCCGTCCGGCGTCGCGGTCCTCTACGCCCGCCGCACCCGCAGCGTGACGATCTCGAACGGCCGCAGCGTCAGCGACACGGGCGAGCCTGCGTCCCACGACGTGCCGAGCGGCCGCTCGAGCAGGTCCACCTGCGCCACCGATGCGACGTCGAACCCGAAGTCCACGCCGACATCCGTGGCACGACCGCCGAGTCCCTCGTAGAGCCGCACGATGACGTCCCCCGACCGGTCCTCGGCGAGCTTCACGGCCTCGACGAACACCTGCGGCGACGACACGACGACGAGCGGCGACACCGGGGCCGAACCGGCGACCGTGCGCACCGGCAGGTTGAGCCGGTACCCGGAGTCGGCGGCGTCCAGCACCGACTCCCCGACGCGCAGCACCGTGCGGAACACGTGGTGCCCCTGGTCGGCGTGCGGATCCGGGAACGTCGGGCCGCGGAGGAGCGACTCGCGGACGAGCGTCGTCGTCCCGCCGTCGGCACGCGTCGACCGGGTGATGTCGTGCCCGTAGGTCGAGTCGTTCGCGACGGCGACACCGAACCCGGGCTCCGCGACGTGCACCCACCGGTGCGCCGAGGTCTCGAAGCGGGCGAAGTCCCACGACGTGTTCTGGTGGGTCGGCCGGTCGATGTGCCCGAACTGGATCTCGCTCGAGGCGACGCTGGCCCGCACGTCGAGCGGGAACGCCAGCTTCAGGAGCTTCTGCTGCTCGTGCCAGTCGACCTCGGTCTCGATGGTGAGCTCCGGTTGCCCGGCGACGGCCGAGTAGCGCGTGGTCACGGTCGACGAGCCGACCGGACGGACCACGACGAGCGAGTCCCCCTCGACCGACACCGACGTGGCCGACAGCGCGTTCCCGTTGCGCTGGTACGCGCGGTCGATGTCCCACGCCTCCCACTGGTTCGGGGTGTCGCGGAACACGGTGTACTCCGCGGCGACCGTCCCGGGCGCGATGGCGTCGCGTCCGGTCGCGTGCTCGACGAACGACACGACGTGGCCGGCCGCGTCGATGGTCGCCACGACCGCGCCGGTGTCGAACACGAAGTGGTCGCCGGAGCGGACGGGAGGCACGGCTTCCGGCTCCGAGCCGAGGGAACCACCCAGGGCGGTTGCGTCCCCCGCACTGACCGGCGACGCGTTGAACCGCACGACGGTCCCGTCGGTCGAGCCGCCCGCGAGCGCGGTCGTCGCGTCGCCGATCAGCCCCTCGAGCGTCTCGGCGACGAGCCGGTAGTTCTCCTCGGCGTTCTCGTAGACCCACGCGATCGAGGAGCCGGGCAGGATGTCGTGGAACTGCTGCAACAGGACGGTGTGCCATGCCGCTTCGAGCTGCTCGTAGGGGTAGTCGAGCCCGAGGCGCACGGCAGCGGTCGCCGCCCAGAGTTCGGCCTCGCGGAGCAGGTGCTCGGAGCGACGGTTGCCCTGCTTCGTGCGGATCTGCGACGTGTAGGTCCCGCGGTGGAACTCGAGGTACATCTCGCCGGACCAGACGCCGGGGACGGGGAGCTCCTGCTCGAGCTGCTCGAACACCTGTGCGGGCGTCCCGAGGTCGACGCGGGGCGAGCCGTCGACGTCGTGCTGACGGTGGGCTGCTGCGACCATCTCGCGCGTGGGACCACCGCCGCCGTCGCCGAAGCCGTAGAGCAGCATCGACGTGTTCGCGGTGCCGCGCTCCTTGTTCTGCCGCTCCCCGCGGTGCAGGTCGGCGGGCGAGACGTCGGAGTTGTACGTGTCCGCCGGGGGCAGGTGCGTCAGGATGCGGGAGCCGTCGATACCCTCCCAGTGGAACGACGTGTGCGGGATGACGTTCGTCTCGTTCCACGAGGGCTTCTGCGTGACGAACCACTTCGACCCGGCTGCCCGGACGATCTGCGGCAGCGCCCCGGTGTACCCGAACGAGTCCGGGAGCCATGCCTCCGGGGTGTCGATGCCGAACTCCTCGAGGAAGAACCGCTTGCCCGCGACGAACTGCCGGGCGAGCGCCTCACCGCCGGGCAGGTTCGTGTCCGACTCGACCCACATGCCGCCGACCGGGATCCACCGTCCTTCGGCGACGCGCTGCTTGATGCGCGCGAAGATCGACGGGTACTCGTCCCGGATCCACGCGTACTGCTGGGCTGACGAACACGCGAAGGTGAAGTCGGGATCGCTGTCCATCAGGTCGAGCACGTTCGAGAACGTCCTGGCGCACTTGCGCTTCGTCTCCCGGACCGGCCAGAGCCAGGCGGAGTCGATGTGGGCGTGCCCCACGGCGATCGCCCGGTGCGCCGCTCCACTCGCGGGGACGGCGAGCACCGGTGCGAGCACCTCGCGGGTGGCTGCGGCCGTCCCGGCGACGTCGTCCGGGTCGAGCGCATCGGCGGCCCGCTCGAGCGCCCGGAGGATGTCCGCGCCACGGGTGCCGTCGGTCGGCAGCTCCGCCATGAGCCCGCGGAGCACCCAGAAGTCCTGCTGGAGCTCCCACACGGTGTCGTCGCGCTCGACGACCTCGAGCGCGCGGAGCCGGTAGATCGGCTCGTCGCCGGCGGTCTTCCGGGACCCGAGCGGCGTCGCGCCCTGGAACGAGTCGCCGCCGATGTCCGGGTTCGCTCCTGCCTCGACGTAGAGCTCGAACGACTCCCCTGGTCCGACGGCGAGCGGCACGGCGTTGTTCCGCGGCTCGATGGCCTTGATCGTGGTGCCGTCCGGCCGGTACGCGAGTCCCTCGGCCTGGAACCCGGGGTGGCGCTTCGTGAACCCGAGGTCGACGAGCAGCTCGGCGGTCGTGCCGTCAGCGGTGCCGAAGTCCTCGGGCACCGTACCCGTCACCTTGAACCACGTCGTGCCCCACGGACGGCCGCCCCACGCCGAGCCCACCGTGAACGGCGTGAACTCCTGCGTGACGGCGTCGGCGAACGGCACGGGTTCGTCGGGCACCTCCCACGCCGTCACCGTCACGGGTGCCGACCGGCGGTGGACCGCCGGGTCGATCCGGTCGCGGACGAGGCGGGCGATGCGGGCCTCGACGAGCGGTTCGTCCTTGTGCATGGAGTTGCTTCCTTTCGCAGGGAGTTCGATCAGCCCTTGATGCCGCCGGCGAGGGCGTTGCCGCCGCCGAGGCCTCGAGAGACGACCACGTAGAGCGCGATCACGGGCACGGAGTAGAGGATCGAGAACGCCGCGAGCTGCCCGTAGGCCACGGCGCCGTACTGCCCGAAGAAGTTGAAGATGCTCACCGCGGCGGGCACCTTGTCGGGCGACAGGAGCAGGACGAAGGGGACGAAGAAGTTCCCCCAGGCCTGGATGAACACGAAGATGAACACCACGGCGATCCCGGGACGCATGAGCGGCACGACGATGCGCGTCAGCGTGGTCATCATCGAGGCGCCGTCGGTCCACGCCGCCTCCTCGAGCGAGATCGGCACGGAGTCCATGAAGTTCTTCGCCATCCAGATCGCCATCGGCAGGCTGGACGCGGCGAGGAAGAAGATGCAGCCCCACACGTTGTCGATCAGGTTGAGCGACACGAACAGGCTGTAGACGGGCACCATCATCGCCGTGATCGGCAGGCAGGTGCCGAACAGGATCCCGTACAGGAACGGCTTGTTCACCCGCATCTTGTACCGGGACAGCGGGTACGCCGCCAGCAGCGCGACGACCACCGTGATGAGCGCGCACCCGCCGGAGAGCAGCAAGCTGTTCGCGAGCGGGATGAACGACAGCTCCGGTGTGAGCACCTTCGTGAAGTTGTCGAGCGTGAACTGCGACGGCACCTTCACCGACAGCGAGGCGTTCGCGTCGACCGATGCGAGCACGAGCCACAGCAGCGGCACCGCGAAGCAGATCGCCACGATGAGCAGCACGATGTTCGACACCCAGCGCATGGTCCGTCCGCGGGGAGAGGTCATGTGCAGCGCACCGGGAGCGGTCACGGATCGGGTGGTCGTGTCGGGACGAGCAGCGGTGATCGCCATCAGTCCACCTCCGGCTTCAGCGCCCGGATGTAGACGATCGAGAAGAGCGCCCCCACCACGAGCAGGATGGTCGCGATCGCGGTCCCGAAGCCGAGCTGCGAGAACTTGAACGCCTCCTGGTACGCCAGGATCGGCAGGGTCGACGAGTCCGTTCCCGGACCGCCGGCGGTCATCACGTAGATGAGGGTGAACACCGACAGCGTCTGCAGCGTCGTCAGCATGAGGTTGGTGGAGATGGACCGCCGGATGACCGGGAGCGTGATGTAGACGAGGCGCTGCCAGCCGGTGGCGCCGTCGACCTCGGCCGACTCGGTGATCTCCTCGGGGACCTCCTGGACGGCGGCGGAGTACACGAGCATCGAGAACGCGGTGCCGCGCCAGATGTTCGCCAGGATGATGCTGAGCATCGGGAGCGCGTACAGCCAGTTCGGCCCGGTGATCCCGATCAGCCCGAGGAACGAGTTGAGCGTGCCCTTGTCGTTGAAGAACGCGTACGCGGCGAACGCGGCGACGATCTCCGGCAGGACCCAGGCGGCGACGACGAAGGTGCCGACGAGCCCGCGGATGACCTTGTTGGCGTTCCGCATGAGGAGTGCGAGCCCGAGACCGACGACGTTCTGGCCGACGACGGCCGAGGCGATGAGGAAGACCAGCGTCAGGACGACCGACTTCGGGAAGTCCTTGTCCTGGAACAGGTCGATGTAGTTCTTGAAGCCGATGAACTCCTGGTTCGCGGCGCCGGCGCCGGTCAGTGCGGAGTTCGTGAACGACCCGTAGAACGACGAGATCACGGGGCCGAGCAGGAAGATGACGAGGAGGACCACCGCGGGGAGGAGCGGGACCGCTCGTCCCACGTTCCGCAGTGCGCGCCGCTTGCGCGGCACGGGTGGGTCGGTGCGCTTCGGCGAACCGGGCGCCGACAGCGTCGGCGCGATCGGGGTGCTGGTCATGCGGGTGCCGCCTTCATGGGGTGCTGACGGAGCTCGAGTGGGTGGGGTCGGACTGGAGGCTCGTGGCGGGGCCGCAACGAGCCTCCAGTCCGTCATGTGGTCACGTCAGCCGACGTCGACCGTCTTGTCCTTGCCGACCACGCCGATCAGGGACTGGTCGTACGTCGCAGCCGCCTGTTTCGGCGTCTGCTGGCCGGTCATCACCGATTCCATGGCGACCTGGATGGCGTTCGAGATCTGCGAGTAGTCACTCGTCGCCGGGCGGAAGTTCGTGTGTTCCACGAGCCCGGAGAAGAACTTGAACGTCGGGTTGGACGCGTCGTACTTCGGGTCCTCGGAGACGTCCTTGCGGACGGCGATCTGCGAGTTCTCGATGTCGTACTTCATCGAGCCGTCCTTGTTCAGGAACGTCGAGATGAAGTCGAACGCGGCCTGCGGGTTCTTCGAGTTCTTGCCCACAGCGAGCGTCCAGCCACCGGACATGCTGTTGTAGCCGGGAGCCTGGCCGTTCTGCGTCGGCATCGGCGCCTGGCCCATCACCGTCGACCAGTCGGCCCACGGAGCGGTGCCGGACTTCAGCCAGGTGCCGGACTGCCACGACCCGTCGAGGTCGATCGCGAGCTGGCCCTTGGGGAGCCAGGTCTGCGCGATCGTGGTGCCGACGTTGGTGTCGAGCGCCTGCTGCGGTGTCGGGCCGAGACCGCCCTGGTAGACGTCCTTGATGAACTGCAGGGAGTCCTCGAACTGCTTCGAGCCGGTGACCCACTTGCCGTTCTTGTAGAGCGTGTTGCCCTTGCCGTCGGCGCCGTACAGGAGCATCTCGAAGCCCTGCATCGTCGACGCCTCGCCCTGCGGCTTGCCGGAGTAGACGTTGAACGGGATGACGTCGGGCTTCTTCTCCTTGATGGTCTTCGCCGCCGCGAGCACGTCGTCCCAGGTCTTGGGCTGCCACGGGACCGGGAGGCCGACCTCCTTGAAGATGTCCTTGTTGTACCAGAGCGCACGGGTGTCGGTACCCATCGGGACGCCGTAGATCTTGCCGTCGTCGCCCTGACCCGCCTGCTTGGCGTTGTCGTAGAACTGGTCCCACTCCTTCCACTTCGCCGTGTACTTGTCGAGCGGCAGGAGGTAGCCGGCCTCGGCGTCGGCCTTCACGAGGAAGGTGTCTTCGTACATGACGTCGGGAGCGGTGGCCGGCGCCTTGTTCATCAGCGCGAGCTTCGTGTAGTAGTCGTTCTCCTGCGCCTGGATCGGCACGAGGGTGACCTTGACGCCAGGGTGCTCCTTCTCGTAGGTCTTCTTGACGACCTTCATCTGGGCGTCGAGCTGTTGGAAGGAACCGAACTTCTGGTACGCGATCTTGATCGTGTCACTCGAGGCGGACCCCGAGCTCGAGCAGCCTGCCAGGCCGAGCGCGGCGACTGCCACGGCTGCGAGTCCGGCGATGATTCGGGTGCGTTTCATCGGTGCTCCTTTGCACAGGTGATGTGTGCGCGGGCCCCATCGCTCGCGTACAGGGGTTACTCCACCGTATGGACTTATTGCTTGTCAAGGGGTTCCGGGAGATTGGCGCACGGTTCGTGACCCGGGGGTGCCCTGTCTCGCGCGGGGACGGAGGGTCGACTCGCGCGTCGAAGGTCGAAACGCGCGTCGGAGGTCAGGTTTTCCGACCTCCTACGCGCGATCTGGCTTCCTCTCGCAGGCGTTGTGGGCGAGTTCGCGCGTCAGATCGGGGTCGCGCCGCCCCGGACGGTGATGCCACCGGACGCGGGGACGTCCACGTGCAGGATGCTCGGGCGGCCGACGTGGCGGCCCTGCCGGATCACGACGTGGTCCCCGGCGCAGGCCTTGCCGATCGCGCGGAGGTAGGCGCCCGTCGACGCCGCAGCGGATCCCGTCGCGGGGTCCTCGGTGATGCGGCCGACCGGGAAGAGGTTCCGCGCCTCGTACTCCCCCGGGCCCGTCGGGTGCAGCACGGTGACCGTGCCCGCCCAGCCGCGCTCGCGCTTGAGGTCGGCGAGCGCCGCCGGGTCGAAGCGGAACTGGTGGAAGCGCTCCGCGTCGCCGAGCACCACGACGGGGTGCCAGTTGCCGGCGTAGGACTCGAGCAGCGGGTACCCGTCGGCGACGTCGTCCGCGGTCAGGCCGAGCAGCTCGAGGAGCGCAGCGGGATCGAAGTCCCGGGTGGCCGGTTCGACGCTCGTCATCGCGACCTGGACCGCTCCGTGCTCGTCCCGCGTCGCGTCGAGTGCGATGTCGCCGGCGATGGTGGTGAAGGTCCGCGGGCCGATGCCGTGCCGTTCCGCGAGGGCGACCGCGAGCGCGACGGTCGCGTGGCCGCAGAACGGGACCTCGGCGCCCGGCGAGAAGTACCGGACGCGGAGGCCGTGTGCGGTCTCGCCCGTGACGAACGCGGTCTCGGGGTACCCGACCTCGGCAGCGATCGCGAGCATCTCCTCGGCGGACAACGCGCTGGCGTCGAGGACCAGTCCGGCGGGGTTGCCGCCCCCTGGTTCGGAAGCGAAGGCGGTGTAGCGGAGGACGTCTGGCTGCATGCTCCCAGCGTGTCACGCCCGGGGCGAGACTCGCGCCCGGCGACAGTCCTCGCGGCCCACACCGCGAGGACCGTCGCTCACGCCGAGACTCGGCCCCGCACCCCACGGCGGCGACGCGCGACCAGCACGCCGGCACCAGCGGCGAGGAGCAGCAGCGCTGCGGCGATGCCACCCGTCAGGTCGGTGCCCGTGAACGCCAGCGCACCCGTGACCGGGTCGATCGTGATCGTCGTCCACCCGATGAGCGTCCCGTCAGCAGCCGTCACGGCGATCCGGTGGGGCCCAGCCTGCGCGTCAGCCGGGATCGTCACCCGCACGCTCCCGTCAGCCGCGACCGTCACCGTGCCCAGCAACGTCGGCGTCGAGAACATCCACACGTTCACCCGCTGCCCCGCGTACTGCGCCCCCACACCGATCGTGATCGTCTCACCCGGACGCGCCGACGACGGCGCCGTGACCGTGCCACGGTTCGCATCCGTCAGCGACGACTCCGACGGAGCAACCGGCGCCGAACCAGCACCAGGAGCAGGCGTCTGACCGGCACCCGGGACTGTGCCAGGGTCCGTCGGGTCCGTGCCCGGGTCCGTGGGGTCCGTGCCCGGATCGGTCGGCGGTGTGCCACCGTCGTCGGTGCCCGGGTAGGTGCCCGTCCGCAGCGAGAAGCCGTCGGTGTCGTTGTCGTCCGCGTAGAACGTCCGGCGGACCCCGTCGGTGCTGCCGTCCGTGATCGCGAAGCCCTCGTTGGCGAGCGCGCGGTCGGCGTTCGCCGGCGCTTCGTACACGGTGTCGAGCGTGAAGACGCCGTCCTGGACGGTGTACAGCGCCGTCCGGCCGGCGCAGGCGTCGTCGCAGACCACCCAGAGCGCGTCGAGCGTCGGGTCGAACTGCACGTCGGCGACGACCGCGAACGGCGAGGCGATCGTGGCGACCCGCTGGAACGAGCCGTCGTCCATCAGGGCGTATGCATAGGTGCTCGCGGTGCCCTCGACGCCGACGAAGAAGAGCCCGGCACCGTGTCCGGGGTAGGTCGACGGGGAGTACGCCGCGCCGGTGTGCTCGTCGGTGAAGCCGTGTGCGGTGAGCCAGGCGTCGGGGATCCAGCTGACGCCCTCGAGGCCGGAGTTCGCACCGAGGCCCGGGAAGTCGGCCGCGAGGTTCCACTCGTCCGTGGCGTTCAGCGTCCGCTCGGAGCCGTCGGTCGTGGCGAAGCGCAGGACCGCCGGACGACTCGTCGAGGACACGTCGTTGTTGCGCTCCGTCGAGACGTAGACGGCGCCGGGGTCGTCCGACGTCACCGTGACCCCCTCGGCGTCGGGCGTCCCGGAGCCGTCGGCGTAGTGCAGCGTGGTGCCCGCCGCGTTCGACGGTGCCCAGCCCCCCGCGCCGTCGGAGACCATGCGGTAGAGCAGGCCGTCGCCGTTCTGGACACCCCAGAGCACCCCGCCGTCCTTCGCGGTCGCAGCGGGCTGCCAGTCGAGGCCGCTCAGGTCGCCGGAGAAGGTGTCCTCGTCGTCGAGCACCGTCTCGTCCGGGCTCCCGGGCCAGGCCTTCGCCGTGATGACGCCGGCGAATTTGTTCGCGGCGCCCTTCGTCGGCGAAGCGGTCACGGCGAAGTCGCCCGTGCCGTCCGGGTTCCGGCCGTAGGTCGTGGCGGCGTGCGCGGTCCACGAGTACGAGTCGACGAGCTCACCGGTCGGGCTGAACAGCCGCGCGGAGTCGGCCTTGCCGAGCCCGAAGCCGAAGTCGGCCTCGTCGAGGACGGTGAACCCGCCGGCGGCGATGGTCGTGCTGGCCGGGATCGGGTAGCCGTGGGTGTCGTCGTCGTCCTTGAAGACGTACCCGCCGAGGTCGACCGAGGTCGTGCCCGTGTTCGTCAGCTCCACCCAGTCACCCGGGACACCGTCCTGCGACTCGACCTCGTTGATGCGCACGGGGGAGGAGCAGTCGTTCGCCGCACCCTTGGTCGACTTCGTGGTGTCGACGAGGTCGCCGGTGCCGTCCGGGCAGCGACCGTACGTGACCTTCGCGTGCTGCTGGTACGCGAAGTCGAGGACGAGCGCGCCGGTGGTGTCGAAGATCCGGACCTCGTCCGGGTTCCCGAGCCCGAAGTCGAAGCCGTCCGCGGTGGTCGACTTCCCGTTCAGCACGAAGTACCCGCCGGGTGCGACGACCGAGCCCGCGGGGAGCACGTAGGGGGTGTGCGCGTCGCTGTCGTCGAGCATCGAGTACCCGCTGATGTCGATCGCTGCGGACGAGGTGTTCTTCAGCTCCACCCAGTCGACGTCGTCGCCGTTGGACTCGACCTCGTTGATGACGAGACCGTCGGGCGCGGCGGCGGTCGGAGCGGCGGTGCTCGGCGTCGCGGCGACCGCCGGAGCGCTGGCGAGGACGCCGGCGACGAGCACGGCACAGGTCGCGGCTGCTACGCCGAAGCGGAGGACAGGGGTGGGCATGCAGGATCCTTCGAGCGGGACGGCGGGGACCTGCACGACTGTTCAGCACCCGGGCGTCCGGCCGGTGTCGCGGCGGTGAACGACGGGTGTCGTCACGAGCGCCTCGGCAACGGACGTGCCGGGCGCCCGTGCGTCAGCGCGTCAGCGCGTCAGCTCCGGCAGGCCCAGCCCACCCCGTCAGCGCCGGATGAGCAACGCGCTCGCCCGCGGCGACAACGCGGCGTCGAGCACCAGGCACGCAGCACCCACCGCGGCGACGTCCGCCCCACGGTCGCTCTCCACGACGGTGACCGGGTGCTTCGGGACGAGGAGCGGCGACCCCGTGATCGCCGCACGGGCAGCGGGCAGCGCAGCAGCCGAGATACGGGACCAGAACGGCCCGCCGAACACGACGCGGTCGATGTCGAGCAGGTTCACGATGAGCACGGCAGCGCGCCCCATGACGGTGCCGGCGTCGGCGGCGAGTTCGAGCGCCGTCTGGTCGCCGTCGTCGATCGCCGCCGCCAGCGCGTCCCACGCGCGGTCGACCGCCTCGACGTCCGACGGTGCGACGACCCCGAGGTCGAGGCCCCGCGATGCGGCGATGCCGACGAGACGCTCTGGCGCGACGGCGGAACCCACCTCGCCCCGGTCGGCAGCGCTGTCCGGCGTCCCGCTGAGGACACCGAGCTCGACCATCAGGTGTCCGGCGTCACCCGCGTTCGCACCGGTCCCGCGCACGGGCTCGTGGTCGATGACGAGCCCGACGCCGAACCCGGTCCCGAAGTACACGAACGCGAAGTTCCTGGCCGACGACTCCCCCGCCAGGAACATCTCGCCGACCGCGGCCGCGGTGACGTCCTTCTCGAGGAGCACGGGGTGTCCGGTGGCCTCGGCGAGGGCGTCCCGCAGGGGCACGTCTCGCCACCGGGGCAGGAACGGCGGGTCGACGACGATGCCGGCGTCGATGTCGATCGGACCGGGACTGGCGATGCCGACACCGAGCACGGAGTCGCGATCCACCTCCGCATCCGCGATGAGGCGGTCGACCGCCGAGGCCATCGTCCGCACGACCTGCTCGGGGTCGTCCGCGGTCGGGGTGGAGGTGGTGGTCGACCCGACGACGGTGCCGGCGAGGTCGAGCAGGACGTAGGTGACGACGGCCGGGTCGACGTGCACACCGACCGCGAACCGGCTGCCCGCTTCGAGCCGGAGGATGGTCCGGGGCTTGCCGCGCCCGGACACGATCGTGCCCGACTCGACGATCATCCCCGCGTCGATGAGGAACCGGGTGACGTTCGACACCGTCTGCGCGCTGAGCCCGGTGCGACCGGCGAGCTCCACGCGGCTCAACCCGTCGGGCGAGCGTCGGACCGCGTCGAGCACGACGGTGCGGTTGAACCCGCCGATCGACGGCAGGTTCGCGCCGCGCCGGTGTTCCGCCATGTCTGGACCATATCGTGCCGACTCCGCCGTGCGGCCCACCGTGTCGTCGGCCCGCTCCGCCTCACCCGGGACGGGCGACCTACTGGCCCCCGCACGGGTACCACCGTTAGCCTGACCGCATGACGGACCTCCGCCTCGAAGAACTCTCCGCAGCGACCGCCGCCGCGGCCAACTCCCTGACGCTCAAGCCGGGGCAGGAGCAGTTCGTGCAGCCCACGACCTACGGCGTCGCCGAGTCCGACGTCAAGCCGAGCGCGTCGTGGCCCCGTGTCGTGCTCGACGGCGACGAGGTCGTCGGACTGATCATCGGCAGCTTCGACGCCGAGAACCCGCAGGAGGAACTGCAGGCGTGCATCTGGCGTGTCAACGTGTCCGCCACCGCACAGGGCAGGGGCATCGGGCGCTTCGCGGTGCACGGTCTCGCGGACGAGGCCCGCAGCCGCGGCTTCGAACGCCTCACCGCCGTGTACGAACCCGGCGAGGGCAGCCCGGAGGAGTTCTTCCGCGCGGTCGGCTTCGACGTCGTCCGCGAGACCCAGTACGGCGACCACTTCGCGGTGCTCTCGCTGTAGTGGAACCGGCAGCACCGCTGGAACCGGCAGCACCGGTCGACGACTTCGGCGCCGCCGTCGCCGAGGTGGTGCGCACGATCCCACCGGGTCGCGTGATGACCTACGGCGACGTCGCCGCAGCCCTCGGCTCGAAGGCGTCTCGCGCCGTCGGCAAGGTGATGGCGCACGAGGGCGCGGACCTGCCGTGGTGGCGCGTGGTGCGGTCCGGCGGGCTCCCGCCCGTCCACCACGAGGCGCGCGCGCTCGAGCAGTACCGGGTCGAGGGCACGCCGCTCACGTGGCGCGACACGACCTGGAGGCTCGACATGCGTCGGGCGCGCTGGTCACCCGACGCGGGTGGTCCGGACCACGCCGGTCACGACGAGCGCGACCCGAACTTCCCCCGCGACCCGTTCTGATCGGGCCCACGGGTCCTAGAGGTCGAAGCGGGTGCCCTTCGGGTTCGACGGCAGCAGGAACATCACGAAGAGGACGAGCGACCCGATGGCGGGGAGCACGTGCAGGAACTGCCAGAAGCCGGAGCGGTTCGCGTCGTGGAGCCGGCGGGCGCCCAGCGCGAGCGAACCGACGAGCGTCGCGAGCGCCCAGAGCACGAACAGGTACGAACCGACCGGGTTCTCGAGCATCGCGGTGTCCGGCGTGAAGATCTGCGGCACGAGCTGCAGCACGAGGCCGATCGCCAACGACGTGATCCACCACCACCAGAACTCCGCGCGCGACGCCCGCCCGGTGAACACGGTGTACTTCCGCCAGAAGCGCCGGACGGCCTCGGCGAAGGGCGCTCCGTAGAACGGGTCGCGCAGGGCCACGCCGCCGGGCTGCGGACTGTCGTTGGTCATCCCCCAAGCCAACCACGTCCTCCAGCCCGGCAGCGCGCTACACCAGCGAGTCGCGCCAGGCCGCGTGCAGCTGCGCGAAGCGCCCGGTGCCCGCGATCAGGTCGTCCGGCGTGCCGTCCTCGACGATCTTGCCGTACTCCATCACGAGCACCCGGTGGGCGATCGCCACGGTCGACAACCGGTGCGCGATGATCACCGCGGTCCGGTCGGCGAGCAGCGTCTCCAGGCCCTCCTGCACGAGTCGCTCGGACGGGATGTCGAGCGACGCCGTGGCCTCGTCGAGGATGAGCACCTTCGGGTCAGCGATGAACGCCCGCGCGAACGAGAGCAGCTGCCGCTGGCCCGCCGAGACACGACCGCCGCGCTTGTTCACGTCGGTGTCGTACCCGTCTGGCAGCGCCATGATGAACTCGTGCGCGCCGACGGCCTTCGCCGCGGCCTCGATCTCGTGGCGCTCCGCCCCCGGCTTGCCGAGCGCGATGTTGTCCGCCACGGTCCCGGAGAACAGGTACGCCTCTTGCGTCACCATGACGATCGCACGGCGCATGTCCCGCGAGTCCAGGTCACGGAGGTCGACACCGTCGAGCTTCACGGACCCCTGCGTCGGGTCGTAGAAGCGCGCCATCAGCTTGGCGAGCGTCGACTTCCCCGCACCGGTGGACCCGACGAGCGCGATGGTCTGCCCTGCCGGGATGTGCAGGTCGAACTCCGGGAGCACGACCTTGCCCTTGTTGTAGGCGAACACGACGTCGTCGAAGTCCATCTTGCCGTGGGCGTCGGCGAGCTTCGTCGGCTTCACGGGCTCCGGCACGCTCGGCCGTTCCTCGAGGACGCCGGAGATCTTCTCCATCGCCGCCGATGCCGACTGGTACCCGTTGTAGAACATCGCGAGTTCCTGCGCCGGGTCGAAGAAGCGCTTGGCGTACAGCGCGACCGCGAGCAGCGCACCGACCTCGAGCGTCCCGCCGACGACCCGGAAGCCGCCCACGATGACCACGGCGGCGAGTGTCGCGTTGCCGATGAGCACGAGCACCGGGTCGAACGTCCCGAACAGGTTGAACACCTTCGTGTTCGCCACCCGGTAGTCCTCGACGTAGCCGCCGTACTCGTCCCGGTTGCGCGACTCCTTGCGGAACGCCTGCACCGCTCTGATGCCGGTCATCGTCTCGACGAAGTGCACGATCACCCGTGCCGAGGTGACACGGGTCGCCCGGAACAGCGTCTGCGAGTTCGTCTGGAACCAGCGGATCAGGAACCAGAGCGGGACGAGCGACACCGCGAGCACGAGCCCGGACGTCGGGTCGAGCGAGACGAGGGCCACCGCGGTGAAGCCCATGTAGAGCACGCCCTGGATGAGCTGGTTCAGCCCCGAATCGAGGAGCTCGCGGATGGAGTCCAGGTCGCTCGTCTGGCGGGAGATGATCCGGCCGGACGTGTACGTCTCGTGGAACTCGAGCGACAGCCGCTGCGTGTGCAGGAACACCCGCTTGCGGAGGTCGAACAGGATCGCCTGGCTGATGCGCGCCGCGAGCACGGTGTACCACGCGGTGAGCACCGCGCCGGCGATCGCCACCACGATGTAGGTCGCGACGACGCCGAACGCCGGCACCCAGTCGTTCTGGTCGAGCACCGCCGGCAGGGCGTTGTCGATCCCCCACGCGATGAGTGCCGGGCCGGCGACCTGTCCGCCCGTCGACACCACCACGACGATGCCGAGCAGGACGAGCCGGAGCTTCAGCGGAGCCGCGAGCGACCCGAGCAGGGCGAGGGAGCGGCGCCGCAGGCGCTTGCTCTCCGCCTTGGTGAAGTCCTCGCGCTCCTCGCCGCGCACGCCCAGGGTGGTGATGGATGCGGTGATCGGCGCGGCAGTCTGCGTGTCCGCAGCGTCGTCGCTGACCGGTGCCGTGCCTCCAGGCCGGTCGGTCGTGCCGACGGGACGGTTGTCGTGCTGGCTCATGCCATCGCCTCCTCTCGGGTGTTCGCGTCGTCGTCGTCGAGCGACGAGATGACGTAGCGGTAGTGCTCGTTGGTGGCCATCAGCTCCGAGTGGGTGCCGACGGCGGTGATGACGCCGTTCTCCATGAGCGCCACGCGGTCGGCGAGCGTCACGGTGGACGGACGGTGCGCGACGATGAGCGACGTGGTCTCCGCGAGGACCCGGCGGAGCCCCGCCTCGACCCGGGCCTCGGTGTCGACGTCGAGCGCCGACAGCGGGTCGTCGAGGACGAGCACCGACGGTCGTGCGGCGATCGCGCGGGCCAGTGCCAGACGCTGTCGCTGCCCACCGGACAGCGA
Organism: Curtobacterium sp. L3-7; assembly: GCF_048756585.1. NCBI lineage: Bacteria > Bacillati > Actinomycetota > Actinomycetes > Micrococcales > Microbacteriaceae > Curtobacterium > Curtobacterium sp. L3-7. Next base: position 199,915 of record NZ_CP151474.1, read on the forward strand.
GAGCCCCTCTTCCCCGACGCGGGTGTCGACGCCGTCCGGCAGGTCGTCCACGAAGGACGCCTGCGCGATGTCGAGCGCCTCGCGCATCAGGGCCTCGGCTTCCTCGCCCTCGACGTCGGGGCGACCGAGCAGCACGTTCTGCCGCACCGTCGTCGAGAACAGGGTGGCGTCCTCGAACGCGACGCCGACGTGGCGACGGAGTTCCTCGCGGGTCAGGTCGCGGATGTCGACGCCGTCGATCGTCACCGACCCACCCGTCACGTCGTAGAGCCGCGGCACGAGCGACAGGAGCGTCGTCTTGCCGCACCCGGTCAACCCGACGAGCGCCATCGTCTCGCCGGGCTGCAGCTGCAGCTCGACGCCGTTGATCAGGTCCGCGTACTGCGGCGGCGAGTCCTGGTAGCGGAAGTGCACCGCGTTGAACGACAGCGCCCCGTGCGGCTCGACGATCGTCTTCGGGTGTTCCGGGTCCGTGATCGTGTTCTCGGAGTCCATGACCTCGAAGAAGCGGTCGACCGCCGTGCGGGTGTCGAACGTCATCGAGAGCAGGAAGCCGATCGACTCGATCGGGAACCGCAGCACCGTCGCCGTCGCGAAGAACGCGAACAGCTGCCCGACGCTGAGCTGCCCCTGGCTCGCCAGGTAGATGCCCGCGAGGAGGCACAGCGCGAACGCGACGTCCGGCACGAGCAGCAGCCACAGCCAGATGCTCGCGATGGCCTTCGCCTTCTTGATCTCCGTGCCGCGGAGCGCCTCGGCCTGCTCGCTGAACTCCTCGAGCTTGTAGCCGCCGCGACCGAACGCCTTGAGCACGCGGATGCCGTGCACCGACTGCTCGACACTGGTCGCGAGGTCACCGACCTGGTCCTGGCTGCGGCGCGCGACGACGGAGTACCGGCGCTCGAACAACAGCCCGTTGATCCAGAGCGGGATCGAGGCGATGAGGAAGATCAGCCCGAGCAGCCACCCGAAGGTGAACAGCACGACGAAGCCGACGACGATCGTGACGATGTTCACCACGAGCAGCACGACGCCGAACGCCAGCCACCGACGGATCAGTGACAGGTCGGAGACTGACCGGGACAGCAGCTGCCCGGACTCCCAACGGTCGTGGAACGCCACGGGCAGGTCCTGCAGCTTGGCGTACAGCGCGTTCCGCATGCTGGTCTCGATGCGGGTCGACGGGCGCATCACCATCCGGCGGCGCGAGGCGATGAAGAACGCCTCGAGCACGCCGAGGGCGAGCACGCCGAGGCCGGCCGGCCAGATCTGGGCGGAGTCCTTCGAGGACAGCGGCCCGTCGACGAGCCACTGCAGGACGTAGGGGATTGCGAGCGCCACCAGGGAGGCACCCATCGCCGCGGCCATGCCGGCGATGAGGCGGCCCTGGTAGGGCTTCACGTAGGGGTAGATCCGCGCGATGGCACGGAAGGTGGACGGGCGCGCCGTGGTGGGCGACTTGGACATGCGTTGCGTCCTCATGCGTCTGCCGAGACGGGCAGGTCGGTCCGTCGGTTGCTCGGATCCGGCCTGGAGGCTCGGTGTGCGTTGCGTGGTCATCATCAGCCGGGCGCGTGGTCGCGCGCCACCGCCGTCGCTTCCGTGACGTCGGTCGGGCCGGTAGGCGCCGAGGGACACTCGTCCCCCGGGTTCTCAGCGGGGTGGTTCGCGGTCGCCGAACTGCTGTCGTGTGCAGGTGCGGCGCCGCGAGGCCGTGGGAACGGCCTGGCTAGGCGGCGGCCGCGGCCCGTCGGGGTCGCGGAGCGGGAGTGGTCCCCACGAGGGACACGAGACCTGCCCGGGCAGCCGTCGCCACTGTTCCGGTCGTCGTGTTCATCGTCACTCCAGTCGTCGTCTTCGTCACCGTTGTGTCCGCGGTGCCGCCGGCTCCTGGGAGTCGTTGGCGTGCCTGTCGCGGAGCCTTACAGACTATTCGCAGCGACTCTCAGCGCGCAATAGGGTTAGCGCGCTTTTGCCAAATCCGTGGACGAAACCCGCGGCGCCCGCGCCGCCCGCGGAGGCCTGACTGGTCACAACACCCCGTTCAGCTCTGCGGAGTGGTCAGGATCCGTCGCTCACACGCCGCGCGAACGACGATCCACGACCACTCGACGACACACAGGGGTGTCGTGACCAGTCGGCCTCAGTGGAAGAAGTGACGCTCGCCCGTGAAGTACATCGTCACGCCGGCTGCCTTCGCCGCGGCGATGACCTCCTCGTCGCGGACGCTGCCCCCGGGCTGCGCCACCGCACGGACGCCGGCGTCGAGCAGCACCTGGAGCCCGTCGGCGAACGGGAAGAAGGCATCGGACGCGGCGACCGACCCGGCAGCGCGGTCCCCGGCACGGCTCACGGCGAGGTGGCACGAGTCGACCCGGTTGACCTGCCCCATGCCGACACCGACGGACGCGCCGGCGTTCGCGAGCAGGATCGCGTTCGACTTCACCGCGCGCGAGGCCTTCCACGCGAACGCCAGGTCCGCCAGGGTAATGTCGTCCGCTGGCTCGCCCGCGACGAGGTTCCAGGTGGACTGGTCGAACGTCGTGAAGCGGTCGGCGTCCTGCACGAGGAACCCACCGGAGATCTGCTTGACCTCCCGCGGGGCGAGCGCGAAGTCCGCGGGCAGCGTGAGCAGGCGGATGTTCTTCTTGCGCGACAGGATCTCGAGCGCCTCGGGGTCGAACCCGGGTGCGACGACGACCTCGGTGAAGATGTCCTTGACCGTCTCGGCCATCGCGACGGTCACGGGACGGTTCGCCGCGATCACCCCGCCGAACGCCGACCGCGGGTCGCAGGCGTGCGCGGCGGCGTGGGCGGCGGCGATGGGGTCCGCCGCGTCGACGGGTGCGATCGCGATGCCGCAGGGGTTGGCGTGCTTGATGATCGCCACGGCCGGTGTGTCGAAGTCGAACGCCGCACGGACGGCCGCGTCGGCGTCGACGTAGTTGTTGTAGGACATCTCCTTGCCGTGCAGCTGCGTCGCCTGCGCGATGCCCGTGCCGCCGTCGGAGGTGTACAGCGCCGCCGCCTGGTGCGCGTTCTCGCCGTAGCGGAGGGTGGCGTGCAGCGAACCGCCGAGCGACAGCGTCTCGTCGAACGCTCCGGGGGTCTCGATGTCGTGACCGGCGGCTGCGACCACGTCGGACGCGAAGTAGGACGCCACCGCGGTGTCGTACGCCGCCGTGTGCGCGAACGCCTGCGCCGCGAGGCGCTTCCGGAGCTCGAGCGAGGTCCCGCCGGCACGGACGGCCTCGACGACCTCGGCGTAGGACGACGGCGACACGACGATCGCCACGTTCGGGTGGTTCTTCGCCGACGCGCGGACCATCGCCGGGCCGCCGATGTCGACGTTCTCGACGACGGTCGCGGTGTCGGCACCCGACGCGACGGTCTCGACGAACGGGTACAGGTTCACGACGACGAGCTGGAACGGCTCGATGCCGAGCTCACCGAGCTGCTGCTCGTGCGACTCGAGGCGCAGATCGGCGAGGAGCCCGGCGTGCACCGACGGGTGCAGGGTCTTCACGCGACCGTCGAGCGACTCGGGGAAGCCCGTCACGCTCGCGACGTCGGTCACGGCGTAGCCCGCGTCACGGATCGTCTGCGCGGTGGACCCCGTCGACACGATCTCGACACCGGAGTCGGCGAGGGCACCAGCGAGCTCGAGCAGGCCGGACTTGTCGCTCACCGAGATGAGCGCGCGACGCACGGGCACGACGTCCCGGTCGCGGTACAGGCTGGGGTCGGCTGCGTGCACGCTCATGCGCTCGTTGTGCCCTTCAGGTCGGTGGTGCCGTTGGCGATGTCGAGGATGGTCTGGATGAGCAGGCGCCGCTCGACCGGTTTGATGCGGTCGTGCAGCGTCGACTCGGAGTCACCGGGGAGCACGGGGACGCGCTCCTGGGCGAGGATCGGGCCGCTGTCGACGCCGTCGTCGACCTTGATGACGCTCGCACCGGTCTGCCCGACCCCGGCCGCCAACGCGTCACGCACGCCGTGGGCACCGGGGAACTCCGGCAGGTACGCGGGGTGCGTGTTGATGATCGCGGGACCGAACTCGGACACGACGGCCGGCGGCAGCAGGCGCATCAGCCCGGAGAGGACGAGGAGGTCCGGCGACCAGGGCCGGATCTGCTCGGCGAGCGCCTGACCCCACTCGGCACGGGTCTCGTACCGGGAGAACGGCACCGTGAAGGTCGGGATCGAGTACTCCTCGCCGAGACCGAGTCCCTCGGCGTCACGGTCGGCCCCGATGGCGACGACCCGCGCGGGGTACTCCGCGTCGCGGGTCGCTTCGAGCAGGGCCCGGAGGTTCGATCCGGCACCGGAGATCAGGACCACCAGTTCGAGCACGGGGACAAGCCTACCGGCGGTGGTGCGCTGCTACGCCCGGTCGTCCTTGGGTCGGCGCCACCACGGCAGCTCGTCGTCGGCGATCTGGTCGGTGGCGTCCCACCGCGGCTGCTGGGTGGGCGCCGGTGCTGCCGACTGCTCGTCGACGTCGTCGCGCCCTGCCACGAACTCCTCGGTGCTCCAGGGGAACGCCGGCTGCTCGTCGCGCGCGCCCGCGACCTCAGGCCGCTCGGGACGGTGCCGGTCCGGGCGGTCGTCCGGTGCACTGTCCGGCCGCTCGGCATCCGCACCGGTCACCCGGTCGCGCAGGTCCCCGGCTCGGTCGCGGATCCCGCTGGCCCGCTCACGCAGGTCGTCGGCACGGCCGCGGACGCCGTCGGCGGCGGCGCGCAGACGGTCACGGATGCTGCCGCCTCGGCGGAGCGGCTCGGACGACGCCGGCGCGGTCGTCGGCGACACGACGGCACCGGTGCGCGCCCACTCGGGGATCTCCACATCGGCGTCCGCGTCGCGGTCCGGGGCCGACGCCGGACGGGAGGCCCGTGGAGCGTCCACCTGGCCCCGCACGTCGTCCTCGATGGTCTCGGTCACGGCATCGTCCGGCTCCGGCGCTCCGGCTCGCGACGGCCCGTCCGCGCGGAGCGCACCGTCGTGCGCTTCCTCGACCACGAACCGGTGCACGTCGGTCGTCCGTCCGGCACCCGCACGATCGAGCGCGTCGAGCAGCGAGCCCTCGGCCTGCACCGACGCAGCGTCCTGGTCGTCCTCGGTCTCGTGCCAGCGCTCGCGGGTCCAGGTGCGCTCGGGCATCCGCACGAGGTCCTGCCCGACGGCGAGGGCCACGATCGCGGGCACGCCGACCTCGAGCGCTGCGAGCGACCCGACGACCAGCGCGTGCGGTCCGACGTCGGCCAGACGCCCCGGTCCGAACGACCCGGACGACAACCAGGCAACGAGCCCGGTGAGCACCCCGGCGACGATGCCGGTCGCGAGCCCGCCGGCGGCGCGGTGCAGCGCACTGTCCTCGGACCCGAGTGCACGGACCAGGCGCGGTCGCAGCAACCCGCCGACCGCGAACCCGGCGAGGACGGGGACGAGCACCCACAGCAGACCGAACGTGTGCCCGGACGACGGCAGCGCACCGAAGACGGGGATGCTCGGGATCGGCCCGAGGGTGGTGCCGATCGGCGAGACGCTCGAACCGGTGCCGATCGCGAACCCGGGCCCGACGAGCCACGAGGTCGCCCAGCCGACGAAGTCCGGCAGGAACGCCAGCTGCCCGATCGTCAGCGAGATCCCACCGACGACCCCGGCGTGCGAGCGCTCGTACAGGGTGATGACCTCGGCGAAGGAGCCGAAGAGCAGGAAGCCGACGACGACCGCGGCGGCGGCGACGACCATCGCGCTCGCAGCGGTACCGGCTCGCAGCCCGAAGCCCGCGACCGAACGCCACACCGCCGGCACGCGGTCGAGCTGCCCGATGACCCACGCGGTGACCGGATCGGCCGGCATGGAGCGACGACGACGACAGACCTCTGCCGCGACGAGCGCCGGGATCCCGAACCACAGCGCCGGGAACACCACGGCCTGCCACACGGTCGGCTGTGTCGCCGCGGACGTGGAGGACAGCGCGAGGCCGAGCCCGAGGGCGGCGACCACCCCGGTGCCGACGAGCACGCCAGTGACGCGGTGCTCCGTCTCGGCGAACCGTCGTCCGGCTCGCCCGCCGAGCCATGCCGTGACGAGTGCGAACCCGAGCGCGGCGAGCGTCACCGAGATCGGGTCGGCGGCACCGCTGACCCCGGAGGCCTTCGCGGTGGCGGCCCCGAGCACGAACGTCACGTCGACGCCGTGCCCGACCAGCCAGACGCTGCCCGCTGCCTTCCAGAACACGTCCCAGTCGACCTGCAGGCCGTACTCGAAGCCCCAGAGGAGCGTCAGCGGCACGAGCGCGATCCCGACGCCCACGCCGACCGTCACGATCGCCTCGACGGCGGCGAGCAGTGCGGTTCCCAGGCGGTTCATCGCAGCGAGGATACGTGCCGATCCGCCGACTCCGAGGGTGCCGCGCGGCTCCTGTGGAGAGTCAGCAGGACGTGGACCCCTGTGGAGCGTCAGCGCCGACCAGTGAGCGACCAGACTTGCGAGGTCACCACGGCGACGATCACCGCGAGACCGTACGCGACCCACCGGTCGACCCCGAACGCCCCGGACACGAACACCGTCGCGAACCCGGCGACGACGGCGATCACGACCGAGAGCGGCGTGGTGTTCGTCCGACCGGAGACGTCCGTCACGTACCCGGCGTGCGGTTCGTAGTCCGCCGGGTCGTAGATCGCCGGGTCCCTCGGCATCGTCGCCGCTTCCGGGTCGAGCGGGCGTTCCCCATCGTGTCGCGGTCGGGCGAGCACGGCGTAGACAACGAACCAGCCGCCGGTCGCCAGCAGTACGACGGCGAGGAACCAGAGCGGGACCCCGTCACCGGCGACGACGCAGCGCAGCGGCGAGACGACGGCACCGATCGCGATCACCACCAGGGTGCCACCGGCGACGATCCATCCTCGGGACGCTGGCGGTCTGATCGTGCGCGGCACAGCAGCGGACGGTTCGGGCATGCGGTGAGGCTACCGGCGGCGCCGGGCACTGGTGCCGGACCGGGAACGACGGGAGGCTCGGTGCGGAACCCGCACCGAGCCTCCCGGCAGTCCTGACGTGGACGCGACCCGCTAGCGGGCGGCGACCACCTCGCGCAGCAGCGCAGCCGTCTCGGACGGCGTCTTGCCGACCTTGACGCCGGCCGCCTCGAGTGCCTGCTTCTTCGCCTCGGCCGTGCCGGCGGATCCGGACACGATCGCGCCCGCGTGGCCCATCGTCTTGCCCTCTGGCGCGGTGAACCCGGCGACGTACCCGACGACCGGCTTCGTGACGTGTGCCTTGATGTAGTCCGCCGCACGCTCCTCGGCGTCGCCACCGATCTCGCCGATCATGACGATCGCCTCGGTCTCGGGGTCCGCCTCGAACGCGGCGAGCGCGTCGATGTGCGTGGTGCCGATGACCGGGTCGCCGCCGATGCCGATGGCGGTGGAGAAGCCGAGGTCACGGAGCTCGTACATCATCTGGTAGGTCAGGGTGCCCGACTTCGAGACGAGGCCGATCGGGCCCTTGCCGGTGATCGTCGCCGGGGTGATGCCGACGAGCGACTCCCCCGGGGTGATGATGCCGGGGCAGTTCGGACCGATGATGCGGGTCGTCCCGCCCTTCGCCTTGGCGTGCGCCCAGAACTCCGCCGAGTCCTGCACGGGGATGCCCTCGGTGATCACGACGACGAGCGGGATCTCCGCGTCGATCGCTTCGAGCACGGCGTCCTTCGCGAACGCCGGCGGGACGAAGACGATCGAGACGTCGGCACCCGTGGTGTCGATGGCCTCGCGCACCGAGCCGAACACCGGCAGGGTGACGTCGCCGTGGGTGACGGTCGTGCCGGCCTTGCGCGCGTTCACACCACCCACGACCTGGGTGCCGGCCTTGAGCATGAGGGCGGTGTGCTTCGTGCCCTCGCCACCGGTGATGCCCTGGACGATGACCTTGGAGTCCTTGTTGAGGAAGATCGACATGGTCAGTCCCTTCAGGCCGCTGCTGCAGCGAGTTCGGCGGCCTGCTCGGCCGCATCGTCCATGGTCGCGGCGACGGTGACGAGCGGGTGCGCCGCCTCCGCCAGGATCCGGCGACCCTCTTCCACGTTGTTGCCGTCGAGGCGCACCACGAGCGGCTTGGTGGCCGCGTCGCCGAGGATGCCGAGCGCGGCGACGATGCCGTTCGCGACGGCGTCGCAGGCGGTGATGCCGCCGAAGACGTTCACGAAGACGCTCTTCACCTGCGGGTCGCCGAGGATCACGTCGAGGCCGTTCGCCATGACCTCTGCCGAGGCGCCGCCGCCGATGTCGAGGAAGTTGGCGGGCTTCACACCGCCGTGACGTTCTCCGGCGTAGGCGACGACGTCGAGCGTCGACATGACGAGCCCCGCGCCGTTGCCGATGACGCCGACCTGGCCGTCGAGCTTCACGTAGTTGAGGCCGTGGGCCTTCGCCTTGGCCTCGAGCGGGTCCTCGCTCGCGGTGTCCTCGAGCGCCTTGTGGGCGTCGTGACGGAAGTCCGCGTTCTCGTCGAGGGAGACCTTGCCGTCGAGCGCCAGGATCTGGCCGTCGCCGGTGCGGACGAGGGGGTTCACCTCGACCAGGGTGGCGTCCTCGCCCTTGTAGACGTCGTAGAGCTTCACGAACACGTCGGCGACCTGGTCGCGGAGCGCCTCGGGGAAGTTCGCCTGCGTCGCGATGTCGAGCGCAGCCACCTTGTCGATCCCGGTCAGCGGGTCGACCTCGACGCGTGCGAGCGCCTCGGGCTTCTCGACCGCGAGCTGCTCGATCTCCATGCCGCCCTCGACGCTGACGAGCGACAGGTAGGAGCGGTTGGCGCGGTCGAGGAGCACCGAGAAGTAGAACTCCTCGGCGATGTCCGCTCCCTGCGCGATCATGACGCGCTTGACGGTGTGGCCCTTGATGTCGAGGCCGAGGATGGCCTGGGCGTGCTCGAACGCCTCGTCCGGGGTCTTCGCGACCTTCACGCCGCCCGCCTTGCCACGGCCGCCGACCTTCACCTGGGCCTTCACGACGACCACGCCGCCGATCTTCTCGGCCGCTGCCCTCGCCTCCTCTGGGGTGTCGGCGATGATCCCCTGCAGAACGGGGACGCCGTAGGACTCGAAGAGGTCCCTGGCCTGATACTCGAAAAGATCCACGCTGTTCTTCTTCCCGCACTCGTCGTGCGATCGGCATCGGTTTCGCAGGTCGCAGCGCTCAGCATCGAGGGTCGCTCGATGTCGAGACAACGGCCGTCACAGAGCCTAGCGCCGCCACATGGACGTCGAGACAACGGACAGCACCAGCCCGCACAGACAGCAACGGGTCGCCACATGGACGTCGAGACAACGGACAGCACCAGCCCGCACAGACAGCAACGGGTCGCCACATGGACGCGCGATCCGGGGGACGGCATCCCGGAAACCGTCCCAGGCATCGGACGGCACGGTGGTCCGGTGCACGATGGACTCCGAACCCGAGCCGCCGAGGTCTTCGGCTGGCACCTCCACCCCGACCAGGAGACCGTCGTCGACGCGGTCCTCGACGGCAGGGACGCCCTCGCGGTGATGCCCACCGGCGCCGGCAAGTCCGCGATCTACCAGGTCGCCGGACTCGCCCTCGACGGCCTGGTCGTCGTCGTCTCGCCGTTGGTCGCCCTGCAGGAGGACCAGGTGGTCGGGCTCGCCGAGCACCCGGACGCTCCTCGTGCCGTGACGGTGAACGCCACGAAGGGCACGCGCGACCTGACCGAGGCGTGGGACGACGTCGCCGCCGGCGCGGTCCGGTACGTGTTCCTCGCCCCGGAGCAGCTCGTGAAGGACACCGTCATCGAGCGACTCCTGGACGTCGGCGTGGCGCTGGTGACCGTCGACGAGGCGCACTGCGTGTCGTCGTGGGGGCACGACTTCCGCCCGGACTACCTGGCGCTCGGCGAGGTGGTCGAGCGCCTCGGCCACCCGCCAGTGCTCGCGCTGACGGCGACGGGCTCCGGCCCCGTGCGTGACGACGTCGTCGAGCGGCTCCGGATGCGCGACCCGCTCGTCCTCGCCACCGGCTTCGACCGCCCGGAGCTCCGGCTCGAGGTGCGCCGCCACGGGGACGACGAGGGCAAGCGGGAGGCGGTCGTCGACCAGGTCGCCGGCCTCGAGGGAACCGGCATCGTCTACGTCGCGACCCGGGCGGAGACGCTCGTGTACGCCGACGAGATCGTCGAGCGCGGCCGGGTCGCCAAGCCGTACCACGCCGGACTGCGGGTGGCGGACCGCGAGCAGGTCCTCGCCGGGTTCCACGACGGATCGGTCGAGGTCGTCGTGGCGACGAGCGCGTTCGGCATGGGGATCGACAAGCCGGACGTGCGCTTCGTGGTGCACGCCGACGTGCCGGAGTCCGTCGACGCCTACCACCAGGAGATCGGCCGCGCCGGGCGGGACGGTGCGCCGGGGCTCGCCACGCTGCACTACCGCGAGGAAGACCTCGGGCTCCGCCGGTTCTTCGCCTCCGGCAGCCCGCGTCCGGCATCGCTCCGCTCCGTGTTCGACGCGGTCCCGGCCACCGGGTCGATCGCCCGCGCCGACCTGGCGAACGCGTCCGGACTGTCGGCGCGCACCGCGGGACGGGCGGCGAACGCGCTCCTCGACGCCGGTGTCCTCTCGGACGACGGCGACGGGCTGGCGCGCGCGGCCGACGCTCCGCGCGACGCGTCCGCCGCCGCGAAGGCCGCACGGGACCGCGCCGCCCAGCTCGTGACGATCGAGGAGTCCCGCATCGCGATGATGCGCCGGTTCGCCGAGACGTCTGGGTGCCGCCGCCAGTTCCTGCTCGGGTACTTCGGCGACGAGCTCCGCCAGCCATGCGGGAACTGCGACACCTGCTCGGCCGGGACCGCGGACGCGACCACGGGCGTCGACGGTGCACACGACGCCGAGTGGCCGCCCGACGCAGCGGTGGAGCACACCGAGTGGGGTCGGGGCGTCGTGATGAGCACCGAGGACGACCGGCTCACCGTCTTCTTCGACGACGCCGGGTACCGGACCCTGGCCCTCGCGGACATCGCCGAACGGCACCTGCTCGAACGGGTCTGAGTCCCCCACATCCTGGGCGACCCGCCAGGGCCCCGGCGTACACCAGGAGGCCCGACGGAAGGAGCGCCATGACGGCGGAACAGAACCAGCAGGCACAGGAACGACTCGGCGAGATCCTCGAGGCGCGCGCGTTCGACCGGTTCAGCGAGGTCTGGGCCGAGGACGTCGTCGACCACGACCCGGCGCCGGACCAGGCACCTGGGCTCGCGGGCATCGTGGACTTCTGGACCGAGTTCACGACGGCGTTCCCCGATCTCTCGCTCGAACCGGACCCGCTCGTCGTGACCGACGACTACGTCACCGCCGTCTTCACGATCCGCGGGACCCACACCGGCCCGTTCCAGGGGCACGAGCCCACCGGCCGCGACTTCACGGTGCGCGGCATCCAGGTGTCGAAGTTCCGCGACGGCAAGATCGTCGAGCGCTGGGGCTCCACCGACGAGAAGGGCCTGGCGGAGCAGCTCCGCCTCGGCGAGCACGACACCAAGTTCGTCAGCGCCTGACCCCGGCACGACCCGACCACGAAGGAGCAGCACCATGACCGATCCCGGCATCAGCCCCGTCGACGACTTCGACGCAGAGGAGCGCCGCGACGACGACGTCGACCGCGAGCACGTCGGACCGTACGAGGTCGACGAGACCGACGAGTCCCTCGAGACGGTGACGAACGACGCCGTCGCCGGCGAGACCGTCGAACCGCAGCCGGGTGACGGCACCGACGACGGCCCCACCGGCGGAGCGCCCCGCGAGGGCTCGCCGGACCTGTGGGAGCACGACGGCGACTCCGAGCTCCCCGACCTGGGGAACGACCTCGGCACGAAGCCGCTGTAGTCAGCACCGCCCAGCACCGCATCGACCACGGAGCACGGCTCTGTACCATCGAGCCGTGCTCCGTCGTGTCCAGGCCAGTGTCCACGGCATGCCCGCGGTCGCACGGCTGCTGGCGATCGCGTCACTGCTGCTCGTGGCCGCCTCGGCGCACACGGGTGTCCGCTCGGGCGTGACCGCGTGCGGCCCGTCGACCTACGGCCCCTCCTGCGGCACGAACCTCCTCTGGTTGCCCCTGCTGATCGGCGGAGTGCTCGTCGCCGTGATAGCCGCGACGCCGTCGCACTGCTGGCCGCTCCCCGCGATCTGGCTCGTCGCGACGCTCGTCGCGATGAGCACCGGCTCGGTCGGCAGCGTCGCCTTCGTCGTCGCCGCGCTCGTCGGCGGCGCAGCCGCCCTGGCCGGCGCCGTCGCGATCGACGTGGTGCCGCGCCGACGCGAGCGGGGCACGAGACGGTGACCAGCGAACGGACGGGAGGCTCAGCGCCGGACGTGCGCCGAGCCTCCAGTCCGCCCCGTGGTCGGGACCGGGTGCTCGACCGGTTCCTGGCGGACAGCACCCCCGTCGTCGCCGGCGGGCGTGCGATCCTGCTGCAGATCGCCGACCCGGTGGTCGCGGCCGGCGTCCGCCGGCACTCGGACTTCGCGCGGCGGCCGCAGCAGCGGCTCGCCCACACGCTCATGTACATCTACGCCGTGATGCTCGGCTCGCCCTCGGACGCGGCGATCGCGACGTCGTTCGTGCACCGCGCGCACGCACCGGTCACGGGTGCGGACGACGCCGACCGGCAGCTCTGGGTGGCGGCGACGCTGTACGACTCGGCGCTCCGGGCGCACGAGGCGTTCGGCGACCCGGTGCCCCAGGAGCTCGCCCAGCGCGTGCTGGCCGCCTACGAACCGATCGGGGTGGCGCTCCGGGTGCCGGCGGGACGCTGGCCAGACTCCGTCGCCGCCTTCGAGCGCTACTGGACCGGCACGATCGCGGGTCTGCAGGTCACCGACGACGCGAGGGCCGTGGTGCGCGACCTGCTGCACCCGCGGTTCGCGCCGCTCTGGGTCCGTGCCGCGATGCCGCTCGTGCGGATCGTGACCGTCGGCATGCTCCCCGATGCGGTCCGCGCGCAGTACGGCTTCGCGTGGGGCCCGCGCGAGCGACGGCGGTACGCACGGGTGACCGCAGGAGTCCGGCGCTTCCGGGCCGTCGTGCCGGGACCACTGCGGCGCCTCCCCGGCCCGCTGCTGCTCCGACAGATGCGACGGATTGCGAAGCAGTACTTGTCACACTGACAATTACCGTGCTACGGTCGGGTCATGGCAGTCGAACTCACCACCCGGAACGCTTCCGGAACCAGCGTGACCCCGACGTTCTCCACCATGCGGTTCCCCGCTGGCGAAGCACACGTCAAGGTCGCGAACGACGACGCCGACACGGGGGAGACCACCGAGATCGCGACCCTGCGGGGCGCGAGCGGCGACGACCTCCTCATGCTCGGCATGTGGGCGGACGCCGTGCGACAGCGCGGCTCGAAGTCGGTCGCACTCATCCCGTACCTCCCAGGCGCCCGGCAGGACCGCGGACTCCCCTTCGGGGCGAAGGTCTACGCGGACGTCATCAACGGCTTCGGCATCGACCAGGTCATCGCCTTCGACCCGCACTCGCCCGTCATCGTCGGGCTGGTCGACAACCTGACGGTCGTCACGAGCGAACGGGTCGTCCGTGACGCCGTGGTCGCCGGTTCCGACTACGTCGGCATCATCGCCCCGGACAAGGGCGCCGTCGCACGGGCCACCGCGGTCGCCGACGCCTGCGGCCTGCCGGTCTTCCGGGCCGAGAAGCACCGCAACCCCGACACCGGCAAGCTCGACGGGTTCACCTGCGAGCCCCTCCCCGAGTCCGGACGGCTGCTCGTGGTCGACGACATCTGCGACGGCGGCGGAACGTTCATGGGCCTCGCCGGCGCGACCGGCCTGCCGAAGGAACGCCTCGGCCTCTGGGTCTCGCACGGCGTCTTCTCCGGCCGGGCACCGGCACTCGCCGAGCACTTCGGCGAGATCGTCACCACCGACTCCTACCCGGCGCAGACCGACGTGCCCGGGCTCACGACCGTTCCCCTCATCCCCTTCCTGACGGAGCAGATCCGATGACCACCACCGACACCACCGCGACCGGCACGACGACCACCGCCGGCATCGAGCCCCGCATCACCGGTCCGAGCCCCATCGCGCCGCTCCTCGCCGTCGACGGGTACAAGCACTCGCACCGGCAGGTGTACCCGCAGGGGACCACGCGGATCCTCATCAACTGGACGAACCGCTCGAACGCACACATGCCCGAATCCACGCACGCCGTGGTGTTCGGCCTGCAGGCGTTCATCCAGCGCTCCCTGGTCGAGGCATGGGCGCCGTTCTTCGCTGCGGACGAGGACCTGGTCGCCGACCTGTTCCAGCAGGCGCTCGAGGGGTACTTCGGCCCGAACCACATCGGCGTCGACCACGTCCGCGCCCTGCACCGCCTCGGGTACCTCCCGCTGACGATCACGGCCCTGCCCGAGGGGACCCTCGCGCCGATCGGTGTCGCCACGCTCACGGTCGAGAACACCGTCGACGAGTTCTTCTGGCTGCCGAACTACATCGAGACTGCCCTGTCCGCGTCGATCTGGCACCCCTCGACCGTCGCCACGAAGGCGCTGGAGTACCGCGACATGATGGAGGACTGGGCAGCGCGCACCGGTGCCGTCCCGGAGAGCATCGACTTCGCCGCGCACGACTTCTCGTTCCGCGGGCAGTCCAGCATCGAGTCCGCGGCGGCCGGTGGCGCCGGACACCTGCTCTCGTTCCTCGGCACCGACTCGATGCCGTCGCTCGACTTCATCGACCGGTACTACCCGGGCGACAACGGTTGGGTTGCGGCGAGCGTCCCGGCGACCGAGCACAGCGTGATGTGCGTCCGCGGGGCCGACGGGGAGCTCGAGACGTTCGAGCAGATCCTCGACGTCTACCCGACGGGCATCGTGTCGGCGGTCAGCGACGGCTTCGACCTGTTCAAGGTCATCACCGAGACGCTCCCGCAGCTCAAGGACCGGATCACCGGTCGCGACGGCAAGCTCGTGATCCGCCCGGACTCGGGTGACCCGGTCGACATCGTCACCGGCACCGTGCACGGGGTGGGTGCCGACGCGCTCGCCGACCCGTCGCGCAGCCACGAGGAGAAGGGCGTCGTCGAGCTCCTCGACGAGATCTTCGGCCACACCGTGAACGACGCCGGGTACAAGGTCCTCGACCAGCACATCGGCGTGATCTACGGCGACAGCATCACCCTCGACCGCGCTCGTCGGATCTACGAGCGGCTCGAGGCCAAGGGCTACTCGAGCGACAACATCGTGCTCGGCATCGGCTCGTACACGTACCAGTACATGACCCGCGACAACCTCGGCAGCGCCGTGAAGGCGACGTGGGCGCTGGTGGACGGCGAGCCCGTCGACATCCAGAAGGACCCGAAGACGGGCAGCGGCAAGAAGAGCGCGAAGGGCCGCATCGCCCTGCACCGTGACGAGACCGGCGAGATCCGGCAGAGCGACCAGGCGAGCGCGGCGGACGAGGCGACGAGCCTGCTCCAGCCGGTCTGGACCGACGGCCGGTTCCTCGTGCACCAGTCCTTCGCCGACGTGCGTGCGACGCTCCGCCGCGAACGCGCCGACCGTGCCGCACGCCGGGCGGCATCGGCGTGACCGACGGCGCCGTGGCGGCCCGCGACCAGCCGCTCATCGCGATCGACGTCGTCCCGATGTCGTTCACGGCGGGCGACGGCCTGCTGGTCGCCACCGCGCGCCGGCCGTACGACCCGTACGCCGGACAGGAGGCACTCCCCGGCGTGCTCCTGGACGGCACGGAACTGCTCACCGACGGGGCGCATCGCGCGCTCCGCACCAAGACCGGGATCGACGACGCGTCGATCCGGCACCTCGCGCAGATCGGCGCGTTCGACGGACCAGAGCGGGACCCGCGGTCGACGGCGATCAGCATCGCGTTCGTCGCGGTGGTGGCGGGATCCGATCGCGGCGCCGAGTCGTCCGCCGGACCCGGCGGGGGCCCTGGAGTCGCGTCGTCGGCGGTCTGGCGCGACCCTGCCCAGGCCGAGCCGGGCCTCCCGTTCGACCACGACCGGATCATCCAGGCCGCGCTCGACCACGTCCGCACCCGGCTGTGGCGGGACCTGCCGCTCACCCGCGCCCTCCTCGGAACGCGGTTCACGACAGCGGACGCGAGCCGGCTGCAGACCGCGGTGACCGGCGTCGCCCCCGATCCCGGCAACCTGAACCGGGCGCTGCGGACCAACCCGGCGCTCGTCCGGGCGGCGGCGACCACGACGTCGGGCCAGCGTGGCGGACGTCCCCCGGTCTCCTGGACGTGGGCGGACTGACCGGGGTTGGCTGAGGGGATGCCAACCGCACCCCTCTCCGGCGACCCGTCGTTCGCCTTCCCCGAGTTCACCGATCCGCCCGCCACGCCGATGGCCGCCGCGCGGGCCTGGCTGGCGACGGCCGACGACGTCTCCGAACCGCTGTCGATGACGCTCGCGACCGCGGCGGACGGGGTCGTCAGCGCCAGGACCGTCGACGTCAAGCGGCTCGACGACGAGGGGCTCGTGTTCGGGTCGTCCACCGAGAGCCCGAAGGGACGGCAGCTCGCAGCCAACCCGGCGGCCGCGCTGCAGGTGTACTGGCGCGAGACCATGCAGCAGATGCGGTTCGAGGGGGTCGTCGTGGTGCTCTCCGACGACGAGTCCGACGCCCTCTTCGCCGACCGGTCGCCGAAGTCCCGGGCAGCGACGGCCGCAGCCCACCAGTCCGAGCCGCTCGACGGCACGTTCGACGACCTGCTGTCCGCTGCCGGGGCCCTCGGTGACGATGCCTCACGTCCGGCGTCGTGGATCGCCTACCGGCTCGAACCGGTCGTCGTGGAGTTCTGGCACGGCAGCCGCGACCGCATGCACCGACGCCTGCAGTACCGCCGGTCGGATGACGGGTGGACGACACGCGTGCTGCAACCGTGAGCTGTCTTCGGACGGGGCGCGCGGTGCTCCCGCACAACTGGGAACAACTCGCGCCACCGAAGTCGGTGGCGCGAGTTGCTCCCGGTTGGTCGAACGCGGACCCGACCGGCGAGCCCGCCGCCCGCCCTACGCCCGCGCGACGGGGTTCGGCATCGACCCGGCGCGGATGAGCGACGACGACTGGTCCGCCAGGTCGACCATCGACAGGGTGTTCCGCAGCTGCAGCCGGTTCAGGCAGGAGTGCTCGAAGACCGGCGCACGCAGGTCGAGCGGGCGGCGCCGGTCCGGGTGGGCAGCAGCGTGCCGGTCGATGCACGCGCCGACGAGCTCCCAGAAGCGGGACTCCGGCAGGACCCCGTCGTCGTCGAGGATCGCCGCGACGAACCGCAGCACCCCGTCGAACACGTCGGTGAACACGGCGAGCGCCGCCTCGTCGTCGTCGACCGGGTGCACGATGCGCTCGATCCCGGCCGGCACGGCGACCGGAGCGAGCACCGCGACCTCTTCCCCGATGTCCTTCATGACGGCGCGGACCACGACACCGTCGCGGAGCACCAGCACGAGGTTCTCCCCGTGCGGCATGAACGCCAGGTCGTGCACGGTCAGGCAGTGCACCACGGGGAGCAGGTACGCGTCGAGGTACCGCCGAACCCACTCGTCCGCCGGCAGCCCCGACCGGGCGACCAGCGCCGAGGCCACCGCCGCACCGGAGGCATCGCGGTGCAGCAGCGCCGCCATCGTCATGAGCTGCTCGCCGTCGGACAGCCGCGGCACCGGGCTCTCCCGCCAGAGCGCCGCGAGCATCTTCCGCTGCGGCGACGACACGTCCACCCGGTGGTACGCGTCGCCCGTGTACCCGATCGCCGCGTGTTCCCGCAGCACCTCGAAGCCCGCTGACCGCAGCGTCGGGTCGGCCGAGACGATCCCGGCGACCCAGTCGTTCACCGCAGGGGTGTTCCGCATGTAGGCCGGCGACATCCCACGGAGGAACCCCATGTTCTGCACCGCCAACGCCGTCTTGACGTACGACCGCGTCGGGTCCGTCCGGTCGAACGCCGTCCGGATCGACTGCTGCGGCTGGTGCTCGTCCGGCCCCTCCCCGAGGTCGACGAGGTCCTGTCGTCCGAGGTCCGGCGCGAACGTGACAGCGATCCGGTGCTGCCACTGCCACGGGTGCACCGGCAGCCACACGTAGTCGTCCGGGTCGAGCCCGCGGCGCTCCAGCGTCTGCCGGAACCCGGCCACCGTCGCCGCGGGCAGCTCGGCCGCCCAGTGGGCGTCCTCGGTCCGGTCCGCGGCGAGCGCCAGGTGCGTGTGCTCCCGGCGTGCCGCGAGCCACCGGTACCGGAACGTCCGCCCGGACTCCGGCGCGTACGCCCGGTACTCGTCGAGCCCGAACCCGATGCGGCCGTTCGACGCCACGAACGCCGGGTGCCCCTCGGTCATCGCCGCCTCGGTCGCCTGGAACGCCGCGACCGCGTCCGCCCGTCCCCGCGCGAGCTGGGCAGCGGAGGGCCCGACCCGTCGGTGCTTGGCGGCGGCACTGGCGAGCGTCGAGGCGATCTCTTCGAGGTACGTGCCGAGCAGCTCGTCGGGGATGCCGAGGAGGTCGCGGAGCTCGAGCACGAGGTCCTGTGCGCTGAGCGGCACGGCGTCACCGTGACGGGTCCTGGTCAGCGAGGCCTCGTCGATCGACCAGTGCTCGAGCGCGTGCAGCCGTGCCAGGAACCGGTAGGTCGACGGCCCTGCCGCAAGGCGCCAGCCGTCGCCGTCGGCCACCGGTGCGATCAGACGCTCGTGGGTGAACTCGGCGATCGCCTTCGCCACGAGGTGCCGCTCCGCGACGTCGAGGTGCTCCGGCCGCAGGTGCGCAGCAGGGCCGTCGTCGTCCGGCACCCCGATCCGGTCGGTGTCGAGCACCGAGAGCAGCGCGCGCTTGCCGTCGACGTCGACCTCGCGGAGCACCCGGAACCCGACTTCGGCGTTCTTCGCGTGCACCGCGGTGTTCCGGACGTCGGGCTCGACCACGACGCGACGTGCGCCGAGGGCGTCCCGACAGTGCTCCACCACGGTCCGCATCACCGCGCTCGTGAGTCCGTGCACCCGCCCGTCGGCAGGCGGCGGTGCGACGAGCAGGTGCATGCCGACGTCGCCGGGTTCGGCGGGCCAGACGTCGGTCAGCAGCACGGCACCCGGGTCGTAGGTCTCGGCGAGGAAGCACGGCTCGCCGTCGCGGCGCCCCAACCACGCGGCCTGCGCCGGGTCCGCCTGCACGCCGGCGAGGTACGCGCGCACGGCGTCGACGTCGAGGTGGCCCATCTCCCACCAGCTCGACGCCGGGTGGGCGAGCCACGCCTGCACGACGGCGGCGTCGCGATCCGGGTCCACGGGTTCGACGGACAGGAGGCTCGGGGTCGCGCCCGCCTCGCGGGGCACGTCGAGCAGGACGGTTCCGTTCTCGGTCATGCGCGCACCTCCGCACGCTCGGCGCCGCGCCGTTCAGGCGCGGCGCCCGGGGCCCCGGCCTGCCGCGTGGCGGGCAGGCCGAACTCCTGGAAGGCGATCCGGTCCTCCAGTCCGTGGACGGGGCGACCCGTGACGGACCGGATGATCGACGCGTTCCGCCACGCACCCATGCCGAGGTCGGGGGCGGTCAGCCCGTGCGTGTGCTCCTCGGCGTTCTGCACCCAGATCCGACCCCCGATGGTGTCCACGTGGTGGTCGCGCGCAACGGCGAACCGACCGCGGGAGTCCCGCGCGACGAGGTGCTCGACCGGCTCGAGGAACCGCGTCGGGCGCGGGGCGTACCCGGTCGCGAGGACGAGCCGCTCCACCTCGTGCTCGTAGGTCTCGCCGAGCTGCTCGTGCCGGAGGGTCAGTCGGTACCTGCCCCGGTCGGCGAGCCAGGACGCGTCCACGACGCTCGTCTCGGTCCGCAGCGACGTCGGGATCGGGCCGCTCGCGCTGATCCGGTACAGCGCGTCGTAGAGGTCGTCGACCAGGTCGGCGCTGATGCCCTTGTACAGCCCGCGCTGTTCGCGTCCCAGGCGGTCGCGGAGGTCCTCGGGCAGCCCGTGGAAGTGGTCCGTGTACTCGGGGCTCGTCATCTCGAGCGTGAGCTTGGTGTCCTCCATCGGGAAGAACCGCGGCGAGCGGGTGATCCAGTCGAGCGCGTAGTCGTGCGCGCGGATGTCCTCGAGCAGGTCGCGGTAGACCTCGGCGGCGGACTGCCCGCTGCCGATCACCGCGATGCTGCCGGCGCTCCGGAGCGCGTCGCGGTTCGGTACGTACTCGGCGGAGTGGATCACCGGGCCAGGCAGGTCGCGGAGCGCCGGCGGGACGGACGGCGCCGAGCCGACGCCGATGACGACGTGGCGGGCTCGGTACGTCTCCGGGCCGTGGTCGGTGTCGGCGTGCACGGTGAACAGGTCCGTCGGCTCGTCGTGCTCGACCGCCGTGACCGTCCTGCCCCAGCGCAGGGTGTCGAGGCGCTCGGCGGCCCAGCGGCAGTACGCGTCGTACTCGCTGCGGAGGGGGTGGAAGTCCTCGCGGATGTAGAACGGGTAGAGCCGGTTCGTCTCCTTGAGCCATGCCAGGAACGAGAACGGGGACGTCGGGTCGGCCATCGTGACGAGGTCCGCCATGAAGGGCACCTGGATCGTGGCGTCGTCGAGCATCATGCCGTGGTGCCAGGCGAAGCCGTCTGCGGCGTCGAGGAACACCGCGTCGAGGTCGTCGAGCGGGTCGGTCAGGCAGGCGAGGCCGAGGTTGAACGGGCCGATGCCGATGGCGACGACGTCGAGGGTGTTCTTGTTCATCGTGTTGCTCCTGCCGTCGCGGCCGCCGTTGCTGGTGCCGTTGCTGCTGCCGTTGCTGCTGCCGTTCGCGCCACGTGGTCCAGGGAGGTCCGCATCTGCTCCGGGGTGGTCTCCGGGTTGAGCAGCGTGAGCTTGTTGCACGGCCGCCCGTCGATCACCGTCTTGGCGACGAGGACCCGCCCCTCGGCGAGGAGCGCTGCCCGGAGCGGTGCCACCAGGGCATCGGCCTCGGCGTCGGACATCCCCGCCGGCTGCCAGCGGAACAGCACCGTGCTGAGCTGCGTCGGCGCGACGAGGTGCAGGTCCTGGTGCTCGGCGACGATGGCGTGGGTGGCCTCGGCGAGGTCGATGACCGCGTCGAACGCTCGGCCGATCGCGTCAGCGCCCGTCGCGCGGAGCGTCGCCCAGAGCTTCAACGCGTCGAAGCGCCTCGTCGTCTGCAGGGACTTGTCCACCTGGTTCGGTTCCGCCGCGTCCTCGGGGTTCAGGTAGTCGGCGTGCCAGGCGATCCTGCGGAGGTCGGCGGGGTCACGGACCAGCAGGGCACTCGAGGAGACCGGCTGGAAGAACGACTTGTGCAGGTCGGTGGTCACGCTGTCGGCCCGCTCGATGCCGTCCAGCAGGTGTCGCCGGGTGGGCGAGACGAGCAGGCCGCAGCCGTACGCGGCGTCGACGTGCAGCCAGACGTCCTCGAGGTCGCAGACGTCGGCGACGGGTTCGAGCGGGTCGATCACACCGCGGTCGGTCGTGCCGGCCGTGGCGACGACGGCCATCGGGGTGCGGCCTGCGGCGCGGGTCTCCGCGATCGCCGTGGCGAGGGCGGAGGGGAGCATGCGGCCGGCGGGGTCGGTGGGGACGGTCACGACTGCGTCGAGGCCGAGGAGCCGGGCGGACTTGGCGATGCTGAAGTGGGTCTCCGCCGTGGTGAAGACGGTTCCGGTGCCCCGTCGCTCCCGTGCGATGAGGAGCGCCTGCAGGTTCGACTGCGAGCCGCCCGAGGTGAAGATGCCGTCGCCCGCCGCGAAGCCGATCCGGCGTACCAGCCAGTCGACGACGTGTCGCTCGATCTCGGTGCCGATCCGCGACTGGTCCCAGGTGTCGACGGACGGGTTCACCGCCGCGAGCACGGCCTCGGCAGCGACAGCGGGCAAGGCCACCGGACAGTTCAGGTGTGCGAGGGAACCGGGATGGTGGAACCACACGGCTTCCCGGACGAACAGCTCGTCGAGCTCCACGAGTGCCCGGTCCGTCCCGAGCGGGACGCCGTCGAGATCGATCCCGGTCACCCGGTCGCGGAGCTCCGCGGCGGAGGTGCTCGTCGTCGGCGTCGTCACCCCGGCGACGCGGTCGGCGAGCCGGTCCACGGTCGATCCGACGAGGTCTCGGTAGCGGGCGGCGGTGGCGTTGGTCAGCATTTCGATCACAGGTGTCACGTTAGGTAAGGCTAACCTCACTTCCACATGGCTGTCACCCGAACAGGGGCCCGGGCGTGGCGATGGCAAGATGCGGCATCATCGTCGGATGAACAACCCCGTGGTCCGTCCGGCGAGCGTCACGGACGCCGACCGCATCGCACGCGTGCACGTCCAGGCCTGGCAGGAGGCCTACGCACACCTGCTGCCGGCGTCCTTCCTGGCGGCACTCGACGTCGATGCGCGGGCGGATCGATGGCGGACGATCATCGCCGACCCGCAGACCGACGTGCTCATCGCCACGATCGACGACGTCGTCGTGGGCTGGGCCTCCGCGGGTCCGGGACGCGATCCCGAGGCTCCACGCGACCGGGAGCTCGAGGGCATCTACGTCCTGGCGTCGACGTACGGCTCGGGTGCCGGGCAGGCGCTGCTCGACGAGACCGTCGGCGACGCGCCGGCGTACCTGTGGATGGCGGACGACAACCCGCGCGCCGAGGCCTTCTACCGACGCAACGGGTTCCGCCGGGACGGCGCGGTGAAGCGCGAGCACCTCGGCCCGCACCCGCTCGATGCCGTGCGGTTGGTGCGCTGAGCGGTCGGGTACCGCCGAGCGCTACAGCTTCTCGATGGGGGCGATCTTGATCAGGAGCTTCTTCCGCCCGGCCGAGTCGAACGCGATCTCGGCGATGCGCTTGGCCCCCTGACCGGTCACCGCCGACACCGTGCCCTCGCCGAAGTCGACGTGCTTGATGCGGTCGCCGGATGCGAGCTCCATGTCACCGTTGTCACGGACCTGCCCGGAGACACGGTTCGCCCACTCGGTCTTCGGCCGGGTCTTCGCCGCCGCAGCAGCACGGTCGTAGGAGCCGCCGCCCCAGCCGCCACCGCCGCGGTAGCCACCGCCGCCTCCGCCGCCGCCACCGAATCCACCGGGTCCGGCGCCGTCACGCTTGGCGTTGAGCGCACGCGGCTGCGTCCCACCACGGCTGTTCGCCATGCCGGGTGACTGCTTCCACTCGATGAGCCCCTCGGGGATCTCCTGCAGGAAGCGGGACGGCATCGCCACGTTGACGTCGCCGAACTGCGCACGGGTCATCGCCAGCGACAGGAACAACGACTTCTTGGCGCGGGTGATGCCGACGTAGAACAACCGGCGTTCCTCGGACGGGCCACCGGGTTCGTTCGCCGACATCCGGTGCGGCAGCAGGTCTTCCTCGACGCCGGTAAGGAACACCGCGTCGTACTCGAGGCCCTTCGCCGTGTGCAGCGTCATGAGCGACACTGTTCCGGAGGAGTCGTCGAGTTCGTCCGCCGCGGCGACCAGGGAGACCTCGGTCAGGAAGTCGCTCAGTGTGCCGTCTGGGTTGTTCTTCTGGAACTCCCGCGTCACCGCGACGAGTTCGTCGATGTTGTCGGCACGCGCCGAGTCCTGCGCGTCCGGGGACTTCCGGAGCTGTTCGAGCAGTCCGGAGCCGTCCAGGAGCTGCGTGAGCGTGTCGACGACGGGCTGGTCCTGCGCCTTGGCGGACACCTCGTCGAGGAGCGCCGCGAAGGCCGTGATCGCATTCCGGACCTTCGGCCCGAACCCGAGCTCGTCCGCGTGCCGCAGCGACTCGCGCATGGTGACGTCGTGCTCGTCGGCGTAGCGCTGCAACGTCGTCTCGGTCACCGCGCCGATGCCCCGCTTCGGGACGTTGAGCACACGGCGGAGCGCCATCGGGTCCGCCGGGTTCGCGACGGTGATCAGGTACGACATCGCGTCCTTGATCTCGGCGCGTTCGTAGAACTTCGTGCCGCCGAGCACCCGGTAGGGGATCGCCGCGCGGATGAAGATCTCCTCGAGTGCACGCGTCTGCGAGTTCGTCCGGTAGAACACCGCCATGTCGCGGTAGTCCATGCCGTCCTCGTGCAGACGCTGGATCTCGTCCGCGACGAACTGGGCTTCGTCGTGTCCGGTGTAGCCCGTGAAGCCGACGATCTTGTCGCCGGCGCCGACCTCGGTGAACAGGTTCTTCACCTGGCGGTCGAAGTTGTTCGCGATGACGGCGTTCGCCGCGTCGAGGATGTTCTGCGTCGAGCGGTAGTTCTGTTCGAGCAGGATCACCTTGGAGTTCGGGAAGTCCCGCTCGAACTCGACGATGTTGCGGATGTCGGCGCCGCGGAAGGCGTAGATCGACTGGTCCGAGTCGCCGACGACGGTCAGCGACGCACCGGCGATCGACCCGTCCGCCTCGCGCATCCTGGCGACGTGCTGGCCTTCGTCCTCGAGCCGGTCGACCTGCTCCACCGGGATCGGACGCGTCAGCTCGCGGATGAGCGAGTACTGCGCGTGGTTCGTGTCCTGGTACTCGTCGACGAGGATGAACCGGAAGCGCCGCTGGTAGAGCGCAGCGACCTCGGGGAACGCCCGGAACAGGAACACCGTCTGGCCGATGAGGTCGTCGAAGTCGAACGCGTTGGCGCGACGGAGGTCGTTCGTGTACCGCCGGAACACCTCGGTGAACATGACTTCCTGCGGGTCGTTCGCGTTGATGTTCCGCGCGTACGAGTCGATGTCCTGCAGTTCGTTCTTGAGCTTCGAGATCTTCGACGCCGCCGCGCCGACCGTCAGACCGAGCGTGTCCGCTTCGAGGTCCTTGATGATGCGCTTGAGCAGCGCCCGCGAGTCGGCGGAGTCGTAGATGGTGAACGACTGCGGGAAGCCGAAGCGCTCGGCTTCACGACGCAGGATCCGCACGCACGCCGAGTGGAACGTCGAGATCCACATGCCCTCTGACGCCTGGCCGACGAGGGCACGGACGCGCTCGCGCATCTCGGCGGCCGCCTTGTTCGTGAACGTGATCGCGAGGATCTGCGACGGCCATGCTTCACGGTTCGCGAGCAGCAGGGCGATGCGACGCGTGAGGACGCTGGTCTTGCCGGAACCGGCGCCGGCCACGATGAGCAGGGACTCGCCGCGGTACTCGACGGCTTCCTTCTGCTGGGGGTTCAGACCGGCGGTGAACGGGTCGTCGTACGGGCGGGCCCCGGCACCCGGCTCGGGCGTCGAGTCGAATGGGTCGAGCACGATCGTCATGTCCGGGACAGTCTAGGCCGGACCCCCGACACCGGCACCCCGCTCCTCGGCCAGCGAACGCGCCCGGACCGCGAGGTCGGCGTGGTCCGCGAAGACCCCGTCGACTCCCGTCCGCACCACCGAGGTGAACCACCGCTCCCAGTCGCCGTGCGCCGCGGCGTCCCCGCCACGCCGGAGCGGCGCGGGCAGGAACCGGTTCTCCGGCCGGAGGGTCCACGTGAAGACCGCGAGCCCGACCGCGTGCGCACGCTCGACGACGTCCGACCGCACCGGTCGGGGGTCGTCGAGCGCCACCGGATCGGTGCCGGCCATCAGCGTCTTCAGGTCGAGGCTGATCCCGTCGAACTCCTCGGCCAGCCGCGCGAGCGCGCCGTCCGTGCGCTCGTCCGCATAGGTCGGAGCCGCACGTCCGTGGGACGCGACCTCGTCCGCGGCGCTGCCCCTGGCCTCCTGGAGGTACACCAGCCGACCACCGGCGCCACGCGAGCCGATGTCGCGGAGGACGCCCTTCTCGAAGCACTCGAACGTCAGTCGTTCGTCACCACGCCACCCGGCTCCCCCGACGACGCCGTCGACCAGCTCCCCCATCGGCAGCCCGATCGAGTCGAAGTACGTCGCGTGCT
This sequence comes from Curtobacterium sp. L3-7, assembly GCF_048756585.1. NCBI lineage: Bacteria > Bacillati > Actinomycetota > Actinomycetes > Micrococcales > Microbacteriaceae > Curtobacterium > Curtobacterium sp. L3-7. The sequence goes on from NZ_CP151474.1 coordinate 225,799, forward strand.
TGACCTCGGCGACGAGCGCGACCGGGCGGGGTGCCGCGTCGAGGATGGCGAGCAGGTCCTCGAGCCGCAGGACCGGATCCTCGCCGTCGTGCTCCGCGGACCGCGGACGCAGTGCCGGAAGCCGCTCGCGCGTGCGGAGCACGGTGAGTTCGTCCCACGTGAAGTCCTCGGTGAACCAGCCGCTGAGCCGGTTCCCGTCGACGACCTTCGTGGTGCGCCTCGCAGCGAACTCGGGGTGGTCGGCGACGTCCGTCGTGCCCGAGATCTCGTTCTCGTGCCGGAGCACGAGCACGCCGTCCTTCGTGGGGACGAGGTCCGGTTCGATGGCGTCGGCTCCGAGGTCGATCGCGAGCTCGTAGGCGCTGCGGGAGTGCTCCGGGCGGTACCCGGAGGCACCGCGGTGGGCGATCACGAGGGTCATGCGGCCGACCCTACTGGGCGGGAGTTGCCGGTCCGTGGGCATCGTGCGCACCGCAGGATGCCCGCACCACGAGCTCGGCCGGGAACTCCCGGTGTTCGGTCTCCGGCTCACCGAGCAGTCGCCCGACGGCAGCAGCGGCCATCGGCACGACCGGCTGCCGGACGGTGGTGAGCGGGGGCCACGTGTACTCGGCTTCCCACGATCCGTCGAACGCGACGACCGCGACGTCGTCGGGGACCCGGACGCCGCACTCGTGGAAGGCACGGAGGACTCCGACCGCCGTGCGGTCCGAGGCGGCGAACACCGCATCGGGACGATCGCCCTCGTCCGCGATCTGCAATCCGGACACGTAACCACCTTTGCGCGTGTACCCGCCGTCGTAAATACGGCCTGGAGGCACGCCCCACCGCTCGCAGGCGGCTCGCCATCCTCGATGGCGGGGTTCTCGGGCGTTCGGCTCGCCGACGAACGCCACCTGCCGGGCACCGTGGCCGAGCAGGTGCGCCGTCGCCTGCTCCGCACCGGCCTGCAGGTCGGTGCCGACGCTCGCGACACCCGCTCGCGCCGACGAGACGTTCAGTTCCACCCACGGCAGGCCGACCGGGTCGATGGCACCCGGGTCGGCCGCTCCACTGGAGAGCACGAGCACGCCGTCGACCATGCGCGCAGCGAACTCCTCGAAACGCGCACGGAGTCGGTCTGGCTCGAAGCTCGTCGCCGTCGTGTAGAGCGCGTACCCGCGCTCCCACGCGGCGGATTCGATCGCCGCCGCGTACTCGGCGAAGAACGGGTTCGCGAACACGGGGTCCTCGCGATCCGGCACGGCCAGCACGAGCGTGCGGGCAGAACCGGATCGGAGGGCCCGCGCTGCCTGGTTCGGCCGGTACCCGAGCTCGGCGACGGCCGCGAGGATCCTTCGCCGAGTCCCGGGAGCGACCGGCGCTCCACCATTCAGCGCGTAGCTCACGAGCGCATCCGAGACCCCGGCGAGCCGGGCGACGTCCCGCCGCGTGGACTTCCGGGGGCGCTCGTCGCTCGTTCCGTTGGTCACCGGTCGATCATGACACCCGATCGGCCACGGGCAGCGCCTCACCGACGGCGACGGGAGCGCCACCCTGGTCCGGGATCGGCAGCCGTTCCCCGTCCCGCCGGGCGGACTCGAGCGCGATCAGCCCGGGCAACGTGTAGCGCGCTGCCTGCCACGCGTTGACCGGGGGCAGTACTCCGTCGTTGACCGCACGGACGAAGTCGTCGACCAGCAGGTGGTGCGATCCTTCGTGCCCGTTCGGCGCGAACGCGAACTCTTCGGGCAACCGGTCCGTCAGCGCGTCGTGCACCGGCGCGTGCCCGGAGATGAACGAGCTGCGGAGCGCCGGGGAGACGTCCGCCAGGCGCGGGTCGTCCTCGGACATGGTCGGACGCGTCGCGATCTGGTCGGAGACATCGGTGACCCCGTCACGGTCCTGCCAGACGGAGTTCGTCACGAGCTGCTCGAAGCTGCCGTCGGTGCCGAACCACCGGAAGCGGCTCTCGCGGATGTAGGACGGGAAGCCGACGCGACGGAACTCGTTGATGCGCATCGAGCCGCCGCCGTCGAGTTCGAACAGTGCCGTCATGTTGGAGAAGTCGTTGTCGAACATGCTGACCTCGGTGTCGAAGACCCCGTCGCCGCGGTCGTCGTGCACCCCGATGCAGCTCACACTGACCGCGTGCCGCGGCACCGCACCGAGGACACCGCCGATCGCGTGGGTCGGGTACCACATGGGCGGATAGCTCGCCGTGGCCTTCCACTCGTCGCCGCCGCTGTACTTGTACGCGTCGTAGAAGCCGAGGTCCATGTCGTGGACGTAGTCACCCTCGGCGTAGAACACCCGGCCGAACGCACCCTGCTCTGCCTTCTGCCGCGCGAACACCGTCGCCGGGTTGTACTGACTGGTCTCGCCCATCATGTAGGTGAGCCCGGTCTCCTGCACCGCGGCGATGATCGACTCGATCTCGGTCAGCGCGGTCGCCATCGGGACGGCCGAGTACACGTGCTTGCCCGCACGCAGCGCCTGCAGCACGAGCGGTCCGTGCGTCCAGCGCTGGGTGAAGATCGCGACGGCGTCGACGTCCGGGCTCGCGAGCATCGCCTCGAAGCTCGGGAAGGTCCCGGCCAGGGCGAGATCGTCGACGAGCTGCTCGGCGCGCTCCGGGATGACGTCCGTGGCGTAGACGTCGGAGATGCCGGGGTGCTTGTCGAACAGGGTCGCGAAGTGGCTGGCGAACTGGCCGGCTCCGACCATGCCGAGGGTGAACGTCATGCTGGCTCCTTGGGTGGGTGTGCGTCGTTGCTCGACCATTGTGGCCATGCGGGTTTACTCGTGTCAACGGCTGCTCCTCGATGTGCAGGGCCATGTACCCGCGGGCACATGTGGAGGAGTGGGCACCCCGGATCCCAGCCGGCGGCGCGACCATCCCGCCATGGCCGATCGATCCCTGTCCACCGCCGTCGAGTCCCGCATCGACCGCGCCGCCCGCCGCGTGCTCGACGCCGGACGGCAGCCCCGGACGCCGATCCGCGAGTTCGTCACCGAGTTCCTGGTCTTCGGCGCGAAGCAGGCGTGGGCGTGCACGTTCGGGGCGCTGCTGCTCGGCGTGATCGCGCTCGCACGCATCGCCTGGCCCGATGACGCCCCGGTCGCCAGGAACGACGCCCTGACGATCGCCGCGATCGCCATCCAGGTCGCGATGCTCGTGTTCGGACTCGAGGCCGTGCGCGAGCTCCGTGTCGTGCTGCTCTTCCACGTCGTCGGCACGGTCATGGAGGTCTTCAAGACCGACGTCGGCTCGTGGGCGTACGACACGGGCGGCCTGCTGCACGTCGCCGGCGTCCCGCTGTTCTCCGGCTTCATGTACGGCGCGGTCGGGTCGTACATGGTCCGCGTGTACCGCCTCTTCGACCTCCGGTTCTCGCGCTACCCGAAGCAGTGGCACACCGCAGTGGTCGCCGCAGGCATCTACGTGAACTTCTTCGCACACCACTTCGTCTGGGACGCGAGGTACGTGCTGCTCGCGCTCGTGGTGGTGCTGTTCGCCAGGACGACGATGCACGTGCGCGTCTACCGGGCGACGATCCGGATGCCGATCCTCGTGGCGATGGGGCTGGTCGCGGTGTTCATCTGGATCGCCGAGAACGTCGCGACCTGGGCGGGGGCGTGGTCCTACCCGGCACAGGTGGCCGCCTGGCACCCTGTCGCACCGACGAAGATCGTGGCGTGGCTGCTGCTCATGACGATCTCGGTCGCACTCGTCACGTGGCTCTCCCCACCGCGCCCGCTCTCGGCCCGCTCGGTGAACTCCCCACCCGCACCGACCCATCCCGCAGCCCGCGCCCGTAGAGTGCATGCACGGACGGCAGCACCGGCGTCCGCTCGCCGCGAATCCTCAGCCTTTCGGCGCGACGCACACCTAGGCTGAGAGGACGCGAAGGAACGGTCCATCGTTCCCGCTCGACGACCCGAATCCAGAGGAATCACGAGGACACCATGGCTTTCAAGCCCGGTTTCGACCAGTCCCCCGCCTTCAACGACGCGGGCCGGAACGCTTGGGGCGCCGGCGCCAACTCGCAGCAGGCCGGATGGGGCCAGACCCCGCAGCAGTCGGCTGGCATGACGCCCGAGCAGCTGCAGCACATGTACGACCGTCCGTCGGCCAGCACGGTCGACACCGACCGCATGTCCTACGAAGACACCATCGTCAAGACGCTCATGGCGTTCGGTGTGCTCATCGTCGGCGCGGTCGCCGGGTGGAACCTCCCCCCGATCGTCTGGATCGCGGGCGCGATCATCGGGTTCGTCCTGGCGCTCGTCAACACCTTCAAGAAGAAGCCGTCCGGTGGCCTCGTACTCGCGTACGCGTTCTTCGAGGGGCTCTTCGTCGGCGGTATCTCCGGCGCCTACAACTCCATGTGGGACGGCATCGTCACGCAGGCGGTCTTCGGCACCCTCGGCGTGTTCTTCGTCACGCTGCTGCTGTTCCGTTCGGGCAAGGTCCGTGCGACCCCGAAGATGACGCGGTTCTTCCTCGTCGCGATGGTCGGGTACATGGCGTTCTCGCTCGTCAACCTGGTCCTGATGTGGACCGGCGTCACCAACACGGCGTTCGGGCTGCTCGGCACGACGGTGTTCGGTATCCCCCTCGGCGTCCTGATCGGCATCTTCGTGGTTCTGATGGCCGCGTACTCGCTCGTCCTCGACTTCGACCAGATCAAGACCGGTGTCGAGCGTGGAGCCCCGCGCATCTACGGCTGGACCGCGGCGTTCGGCCTCATCGTGACGCTCGTCTGGCTGTACCTCGAGATCCTGCGCATCCTCGCCATCGTCGCGAGCAGCTCCCGCAACTAGCGGCAGCGCACACACGAAGGGCCCCGGCAATCGCCGGGGCCCTTCGTCGTGGTGGTCCGCCGTCCGTCGCCCGCTGCCCGACGCCCGTCGCCCGTCGCGCGCTGCCCGACGCGCGCTGCCCGACGCGCGCTGCCCGACGCGAGCCGCCCGACGCCCGTCGCGCGCGCTGCCCGACCGGTCACAACTCCCCGCTCACGTTCGCCGACCGGTCACGAAACGTCGTTCGGAGCGCCGACGACCGACGGTCTGTGACCACTCCACGAACGTGAGCGGGGTGTTGTGACCACCCGGCACGGGGCACCCGGCACCGGGCCCGGGGGCACGGGGCACCCGGTACGCGGGCACCCGGCACGGGGGCACGGGCACGGGCGCACGGGGCACTCGGCACGAGGCACGGGCACGGGCACGGGCACGGGCACGGAGCACGGGGGCACGGGGCACGGGGCACGGGCACGGAGCACGGGGGCACGGGGCGCCGGCACGGGCACGGCGGTATCGGGGGACAGGGGCACCCACACCCGCGGCGCGCCCCACACACGCCGGAGGCCCGCCGAGCATTGCTCGACGGGCCTCCGGCGTCAGGGGAGCGTCACTCCCACTCGATCGTCCCCGGCGGCTTCGACGTGACGTCGAGCACGACCCGATTGACGTCGCGCACCTCGTTCGTGATGCGGTTCGAGATCCTCGCGAGCACGTCGTACGGCAGACGCGTCCAGTCGGCGGTCATCGCGTCCTCGGACGAAACCGGGCGGAGCACGATCGGGTGCCCGTACGTGCGCCCGTCGCCCTGGACGCCCACGGAGCGGACGTCGGCGAGGAGCACGACCGGGCACTGCCAGATCTCGTCGTCCAACCCCGCTGCGGTCAGTTCTTCACGCGCGATCTTGTCGGCCGCGCGCAGGATCTCCAACCGCTCCTTGTCGACGGACCCGACGATGCGGATGCCGAGCCCGGGGCCGGGGAAGGGCTGGCGGCCGACGATGACTTCGGGGAGCCCGAGCTCGCGGCCGACGGCACGGACCTCGTCCTTGAAGAGCGCACGGAGGGGCTCGACGAGCTCGAACGTCATGTCCTCGGGCAGACCACCGACGTTGTGGTGCGACTTGATGTTCGCGGTACCGGAGCCTCCACCGGACTCGACGACGTCCGGGTACAACGTGCCCTGCACGAGGAACTTGACCTCGGCATCGCCGTCGGACGCGCGGGCTTCGAGCACGAGTGCCTCGGCGGCGGCTTCGAACGTGCGGATGAACTCGCGCCCGATGATCTTGCGCTTCTGCTCCGGGTCGCTCACACCGGCGAGGGCGTCGAGGAACTGCTGCTCGGCGTCGACCGTGATCAGGCGGACGCCGGTCGAGGCGACGTAGTCCTCCTCGACCTGCTTGCGCTCGTCGGCACGGAGGAGCCCGTGGTCGACGAAGACGCAGGTCAGCTGGTCCCCGACGGCCTTGTGGACGATCGCTGCGGCGACGGCGGAGTCGACCCCACCGGACAGCCCGGCGATGACGCGGGAGGACCCGACCTGCGCGCGGATGCGGGCGACCTGCTCCTCGATCACGTTGGACGAGTTCCAGTCGCCGGGGAGCCCGGCGGCCTTGTGCAGGAAGTTCTCGATGATCTCCTGGCCGTGCTCCGAGTGCTTCACCTCGGGGTGCCACTGCACGCCGTAGAGCTTGCGCTCGTCGGACGCGAAGGCCGCGACGGGAGTGGACGCACTCGACGCGAGCACGTCGAAGCCGGCAGGTGCCGCCGACACGGAATCGCCGTGCGACATCCAGGTCGTCTGGGCGGCCGGCTGTCCACCGAGCAGGACGGAATCGGTCCCGCTCACCTCGACGGAAGTGGCGCCGTACTCGCGGAGACCGGTGTTCGCCACCGTCCCACCGAGCGCCGATGCCATGGCCTGGAAGCCGTAGCAGATGCCGAGGACCGGGACGCCGAGCTCGAGGATGTCACCGTCGAGCGACGGTGCGCCTTCCTCGTACACGGACGACGGTCCACCGGACAGCACGATCGCTGCCGGGGCCTTCGCACGGACCTCGTCCGCGGTGATGGAGTGCGGGACGATCTCGCTGTAGACGTTCGCTTCCCGCACGCGGCGAGCGATGAGCTGCGCGTACTGGGCTCCGAAGTCGACGACGAGGACGGGACGCTGTTCGGTCTCGCTCACCGAGCGGCCTCCTTCTCACGCGCCTGTTGCGCGGTCAGCTCGTGGTAGGTGTCCATGGCGATCTTCTGCATGCGGTGCTCGACCACGAACGACATGAACGGGATGATGCCCCCGAGGGCGATGAGCAGGAACCGGATCGGCTTCCAGCGCATGATGCTCCACAGACGGAAGTCCGTGAACAGGTACAGCACGTACAGCCAACCGTGGGCGATGAGGATGCCGATCGACAGGTTGAAGGTGCCGGGGTCCTTGCCCGCAGTGCCCTCTGGTACGAAGAACGCCCCGCCGCCGAGCTGCATCTCGAGGTGCAGCGGCGTGTACTTGATGACCATCTCGACCACCAGGGCGAGCAGCAGCACACCGGTGATGTACGCCGAGACGCGGTACCACTTCACCGCTCCCGGGATCTTCGGGATGTCGCGGGTTCGGACGGTCAGAGCCATATCGGCCATCCTACCGTCGTGCGAGCATGACCTCTTCGTCCTCGTTCTCGCGCTCCCAGGCGTCCTTCACGAAGCGCCACCAGAGGAACACGGCGAACCCGGCGAAGACGACCCACTCGACCGCGTAGAACAGGTTCAGCCAGTCGAACTGGACGTCGCGGGTCGGTGCACGGTCGGCCACGGTGGACAGGTCCGCTGCCTTCGCCGTGGCGCCGTCCGCGACGACGTAGCCGCCGTACATGCGGTCGTCGAACGCCTTCCACGTGTTCACGAACCGCGCGGGTGCGACGGCGGAGTACTCGTTCTGCTGGAACGAGTCCTGGTCCGGGGACTCGGACGGGTAGTACCGCCCCTGCACCGTGACGGTCGCGCCGTCCGCCAGGCGGTCACCGCCGGCGACGGCGGCTGCCTTCTGGTCGGACCAGCCGATGACGACCGGGAGGCTCGCTCCGGTGGTCGTGTCGACCATGTGTCCGACGGTCTGGTACTTCCCGCCCCCGCTGCGCCCGGTCAGGACGGTCGTGTCACCTTCCACGAAGCGGCCGGTGACGGTCACCTTCTGACCGGCGAGGCTGTCACCCACCCCGCGCTCGGGCTTCGACACGTCCGACAACACGTGGCGCGTCTCGGTGGTGGCCGGGAGCGGCTTGCCGTTCTCGATGCTGCGCTCGAGTTGCCACTTGCCGAGGAATGCGAACACCGCTGCGAGGACCAGCGCGAGCAGCAGCAGCGCGATCCATCTCGGTCGTCGGGCTACGGCCCACATGCGTATCAGTACTCCGGATCGCGCTGGCGTGCCGGGCGTTCGGGGCGCTCGGCGGGGATCTCGACCGACGACGTCCCCGTGCTCACCGTCTCCGGTTCACGCTCGGATGTCGTCTCCGGTCGACCATTCTCTCGCCCTTCGCTGCCAGCAGCCTCCACGAGGGCGATCTCCTCGGCGAACCGGGCATCGCGTTCGGCCTTGCGCGCAGCCGCCGCCTCGGCGGCGGCGCGCTCGCGCCCGCGCAACTTGCGCACCCGGGCAGGACGGACCACGAGGCGGCCGATCCGGTCCGAGTTCGAGGCGAGCAACGGCCCGAGGATCGCCATGATGAGGACGTACAGGCCCGCGAACGCGGTGATCCGTGCCTCCAGTCCGGCGGCAGCCGAGAGCGTCGCGAGGATCAGCGCGAACTCGCCACGGTTCACCAGGATCACCGCGGTGTTGATCCCCTGCTGGACGGAGAAGCCGTTCATCCGGGCGACGAGCTGCCCTGCGACGGCGTTCAGCACGACCGTCATGCCGACCGCCGCGAGGACCGGCCAGAGCACCTCGCCGAACGTGGCGATGTCGAGACCGAGGCCGAAGTTGACGAAGAAGAACGCCGCGAAGACGTCACGCATCGGGAGCGCCAGCTGCTCGATGCGGTCGCGGTAGCGCGTCGCGCCGCAGAGCAGGCCGATCACGAACGCGCCGATCGCGTCGGTCACGCCGAGGAGCTCCCCGATGCCACCGAACATCACGGCGAGACCGAAGAACAGGATCGTGAAGAGCTCGTCGTCGCGCGTCGCGAAGATCCGCGAGACCTGTTTGCCGCCCCACCGCGCCAGGCTGAACATCACGATGAGGAACCCGAACGCCAGCCCGAGCTTGCCGATCACGCCCCACACGTTCGTGTCGCCGGACAGCACGACGGAGACGATCGCGAGGTAGATCGCGATGAAGACGTCCTCGATCACGGTGACGCCGAGGATCATCGGGGTCTCGTCGTTGGCCAGACGGCGGAGTTCGATGAGCAGCTTCGTGACGATCGCACTGGACGACGTCGCCGTCATCCCGGCGATGATCAGGGCTTCCCGGGTGCCCCAGCCCAGGGAGAACCCGAAGGCGAACCCCACGCCCATGTTGATCGCGACGTACGTGCCGCCGGACACCAGGAGTTTGCCGGCGTTGCCGTAGAACTCTTCCTGGTCGAACTCCAGCCCCAGGTTGAACAGCAGCAGGATCAGACCGAAGGTGGCGATGAGCTCGATCGTGTGCGATTCGACGCTCAGCCCGATCCACGGCGTGTGCGGGCTCGCGATGAGCCCGACGATCATGTAGATCGGGATGGCGGGCAGGCCGATCAGCTTGCCGAGGCGTCCGAGGACGTAGGCGATGAGGAACAGGCCGCCGATGGTGAGCAGCTCACCACCCAGGTGCATCCGCGCTACCTTCCGGGCGGGGCCTCGGCAGCTGCTGCCGCCGCGAGCTCACCGCTGCGGTAGAACGAGAAGGCCTTCGCGACCTTCTCGGGAGCGCCGGCGACGACGATCGTGTCACCCGGGAAGACGACGAAGTCCGGTGACGGCGCCGGGTTGGCGCTGTCGCCACGGACGACGGCCACGACGGTCAGGCCGATGAAGCCCGAGTCGTGCAGGTCGCCGAGCGGCTTGCCGGCGATCGCGTCGTCGTAGTCGACCGAGAACCAGTCGATCGACAGCCCGGGGATCTCGTCGAGCTTGTCGAGCCCCTCGGTGATGCGGGTGCCGCCGAGCAGCTCGGCGAGGGTGTGCGCTTCGTCCTCACTGAGGCGCAGCGACACCTTCTCCGACTTGTCGGCGCCGTCGGAGACGTCCGCGAAGGAGATGAGGTCGGAGTGTCCCGACCGGTGCGTGATGACACCACACTTGCCACCGTCGTCGGTGTAGAAGCTGTGCAGCACGCCGACTCCGGGGAGTTTGACGCGGTGAACGTCGACCATGATGGCTCCCTTTTCGAGTACGCCCATGCTAACCACCGATGGCCCCGGCGCATTCCATCTGTGGAGATCGCATCGCGCGGTCAGCGGACGTCGGCTCCCGCGTCCCGTGCAGCAGTCAGGAGCGTTCCGTCGACGACGAGCTCGACCGCCGCGGCGATCTCCGGCGCCAACCACCGATCGTCGCCAGGACCGGCCACGCGCTGCCGGAGCGCGGCCCGGACCGCGCCGGTCACGGGTGCCGACGACTCCCCGCGGAAGTCCGCCGCCCGAGCAGCGGTCATGATCTCGATCGCGAGCACACGCCCGAGTCCGTCGACCGCGCGACGGAGCTTCCGCGCGGCGCTCCAGCCCATCGACACGTGGTCCTCCTGCATCGCGGACGTCGGGATCGAGTCCACCGACGCCGGCACCGCGAGCAGCTTCAGCTCGGAGACGATCCCGGCCTGGGTGTACTGCGCGATCATGTGCCCGGAGTCCACACCGGGGTCGTTCGCCAGGAACGGCGGCAGCCCTCCCGACCGGCTCGCGTCCAGGAACCGGTCCGTCCGTCGCTCCGACATGCTCGCGACGTCAGCCACCGCGATCGCGACGAAGTCGAGCACGTAGCCGATCGGCGCCCCGTGGAAGTTGCCGTTCGACTCCACACGCCCGTCGATCGTCACGACGGGGTTGTCGACCGCCGACGCGAGCTCACGCGAGGCGACGAGCGCCGCGTGGTCGAGGGTGTCGCGGGCCGCACCGTGCACCTGGGGTGCGCACCGCAGCGAGTAGGCGTCCTGCACCCGGGTGAAGCCGGACGAGCGATGTGCGGCGATGACGGGTGACCCGTCGAGGGCGGCCCGCATGTTCGCTGCCGACCGCGCCTGCCCCGGGTGCGGCCGGAGCGCCTGCAGATCGGCGGCGAACACCGTGTCCGTCCCGGCGAGCCCCTCGACGCTCATGGCGGCGGCGAGGTCGGCGGTGGCGACGAGGTCCCGCAGGTCTGCCAGCGCGAGGAGGAGCATCCCGAGCATGCCGTCGGTGCCGTTGATGAGCGCGAGCCCCTCCTTCTCACGGAGGACGAGTGGCTCGATGCCCGCAACGGCGAGCGCGTCGGCGGCCGGCATCGGGACGCCGTCGACCCGCACCTCGCCCTCGCCCATCGCGGCGAGCGCACAGTGCGCCAGCGGTGCGAGGTCGCCGGAGCAGCCCAGGCTGCCGTACTCGCCGATCACCGGCGTGATCCTGGCGTTCAGCAGCGACGCGTACGTCAGCGCGACGTCCGGCCGGACCCCGGTACGACCGGTCGCCAGGGTGGAGAGCCGCAGGAGCATGAGCGCACGGACGACCTCGTCCTCGATCGCCGGACCGCTCGACGCAGCGTGGCTCCGGACGAGGGACGCCTGCAGCTGCTGCCGTCGGTCGAACGGGATCTGCTTCGTCGCGAGTGCGCCGAACCCCGTCGAGACCCCGTAGTGCGGCGCGGTGTCGTCGGCCAGCGCCTCGATCACCGCGCGGCTGTCGGCCATCGCGACGAGGGACGCCGGGCTGAGCTCGACGAGGGCACCGTGCCGTGCCACGGCGACGACGTCAGCCGGGTCGAGGGCGCCGATGTCGACGGAGACGGGACGAGACGCGGTGACGGTCATGATGCTCCTTTGCTGTACCGGCTACCCGGTACAGCAATTGAAGCACCCGATCGCCTCCGCGACTACTTCGGCTCGGTGGTCTTCTCGCCGACGACCTGCTCGTCGCTCGCCGTCGCACCCTCGGCGCCCTCGCTCCGCCCGCCGCCGACGACCACGTCGTCCTCCTCGAACCCGAACGCGATGTCCGGCGCCTCGAGACGCACACGGTCAGCGGACGCGTCGTCCGGCTCGAGCTGCGAGGCCCGCTCGGCGGCGACGCGCTTGAGGTAGTTCGACACCTCGGCCTCGGTCTGCTCCTGGTCCCAGCCGAGCACACCGGCCATGAGCTTCGCCGCCACGGGAGCAGCCGACTCGCCACGGTCCCACGCCTCGATGGAGATGCGGGTCCGGCGGGCGAGGACGTCTTCCAGGTGGAGTGCTCCCTCGTGCGAGGCCGCGTACACGACCTCGGCACCGATGTAGTCGTCCGCCCCCGGGAGCGCCTCGGCGAGCGCGGGGTCCTCCTTCACGAGCTGGAGCACCTCGCTGGTGAGCGTGCCGTACCGGTTGAGCAGGTGCTCGACGCGGACCTTGTGCAGCCCGAACGAGCGGGCGGTGCGTCCGCGCTTGTTCCACGCCGCCGGGTACCCCTCGGCACCGAGCAGCGGGATGTCCTCGGTGGTCGACGCCGGGATCTTGCCGTCCATCGCGGCCACCGCCTCGTCGATGGCGTCCTTGCCCATCACCCGGTAGGTGGTCCACTTGCCACCCGCGACGACCACGAGCCCCGGCACCGTGTGCGCGACGACGTGTTCGCGGCTGAGCTTCGACGTCTGGTCCGACTCCCCCGCGAGCAGCGGCCGGAGTCCGGCGTAGACGCCCTCGACGTCCTCGCGGGTGAGCGGGACGCGGAGCACCTTGTTGACGTGTTCGAGGATGTAGTCGATGTCCGCGGCGGTGGCTGCCGGGTGCGCCTTGTCGAGGTACCAGTCGGTGTCGGTGGTCCCGACGAGCCAGTGCCGTCCCCACGGGATGACGAACAGCACGCTCTTCTCGGTGCGGAGGATCATCCCCATGTTCGACTGGAAGCGGTCGCGTGGGATGACGAGGTGCACGCCCTTCGACGCCCGCACCTTGAACTGCCCCCGCGTGCCCACCATCGCCTGGGTGTCGTCCGTCCAGACACCCGTCGCGTTGACGACCTGCTTGGCCTTGATCTCGAACTTCTCGCCGGTCTGGATGTCGTGCGCGTGTGCGCCGACGACTCGTTCGCCGACCTTGACGAACCCCTCGATGCGGATGCGCGACGCGGCGTGGGCGCCGTAGGACGCAGCCGTCCGGACCAGTGAGGACACGTAGCGGGCGTCGTCCACCTGGGCGTCGTAGTAGGTCATCCCCCCGACGAAGGCGTCCTTCTTCAGGGACGGCATCGAGCGGAGCACCTGCGTGCGGCTGAGGTGTCGGTGGTGCGGGACACCGGGCGGGCGCCCACCCGACCAGCTGAACGCGTCGTACATCGCCATGCCGATGCCGATGTAGAAGCGCTCCCAGACGCGGTGGTTCAGCGGGTACAGGAACCGGACCGGCTTCACGAGGTGCGGCGCGATGCGCTGGAGCAGCAGGCCGCGCTCGATGAGGGCTTCTCGGACGAGCCCGAAGTTGAGCTGCTCGAGGTAGCGGATGCCGCCGTGGACGAGCTTCGACGAGCGACTCGACGTACCGGATCCCCAGTCACGGGCTTCGACGATGCCGACGCTCAGTCCGCGGGTCACCGCATCGAGCGCGCTCCCACCGCCGACGATCCCGCCGCCGACGACCAGGACGTCCAGCTCCTTGGTCTTCAGCACCTCGATCGCGGCCGCGCGTTCGTCCGGTCCGAGCTTCGCCCGGGGGTCGAACCCCGCCGTGCCGAATGCTCCGGTCGGTGCCTTCTTGCCCGAGACCGTCGTTGCCATCATCGCCTCCGCGCTGCCGTTGCGAGCGGCGCCGGAGCGTCACCCGCGCTGCACGGGTGCCACCGTCACTGCTGGTGGTACGGCGCCACGACCACTTCTACTCGCTGGAACTCCTTGACGTCGGAGTAACCGGTCGTCGCCATCGAGCGACGCAGCGCCCCGACGATGTTCGCGCGGCCGTCCCACGTCGGGGTCGGGCCGTTCAGGATGTTCTCGAGCGGGGCGATCGTGCCGACCTCGACACGGCGGCCGCGCGGCAGCTCCGGGTGGTGCGCCTCGGCCCCCCAGTGGAACCCGCCGCCGGGGGCTTCGGTCGCACGGGCGAGTGCCGTGCCGAGCATGACGGCGTCGGCACCCATCGCGATCGCCTTCACGACGTCGCCGGCGGTGTCGAGGCCGCCGTCCGCGATGACGTGCACGTAGCGGCCACCCGACTCGTCCATGTAGTCACGGCGGGCGCCGGCGATGTCGGCGACCGCGGTGGCCATCGGTGCGTGGATGCCCAGCGCGGCACGGGTGGTGGAGGCAGCGCCGCCGCCGAACCCGACGAGCACACCGGCGGCACCGGTCCGCATGAGGTGCAGGGCGGCCGTGTAGGTCGACGCACCGCCGACGATCACGGGGACGTCGAGCTCGTAGATGAAATTCTTGAGGTTGAGGGGCTCGGTGCTCTGCGACACGTGCTCCGCGGAGACGGTGGTGCCGCGGATGACGAACAGGTCGACACCGGCGTCGACGACGGTCTGGGAGAACTCCTGCGTGCGCTGCGGGCTGAGCGACCCGGCGACCGGGACCCCGGCGGCGCGGATCTCGGCGAGCCGCGCGGTGATGAGCTCGGCCTTGACCGGCTCGGCGTAGATCTCCTGCATGCGCTTCGTGACGTTGCCGTCGGTGAGCGCACGGATCTCGGCGTAGTAGGGCTCCGGGTCCTCGTACCGGGTCCAGAGCCCCTCGAGGTCCAGGACACCGAGGATGCCGGCCTTGCCCATCTGGATGACCGTCGCCGGCGAGGCGACGGAGTCCATCGGCGCGGCGAGGATCGGCGCTTCGAAGGTGAAGGCGTCGATCGACCACTGCACGTTCACGTCACGCGGGTCACGCGTGCGCCGCGAGGGGACCACCGCGATGTCGTCGAACGCGTACGCCCGACGTCCGCGCTTGCCTGCACCGATCTCGACTTCACTCACCCGGCAAGCCTACCGGTGGCCTACCGCGCGCGTCGTCGGCGGAGCATGCGGAGCGTCAGGCCGAGTGCGAGCGCCAGGACGACGAGCACGACGAGCAGCGCCGCCGCGACCTTCACGAGCAGTGCGGCACCGACGAAGAGCACGGCGAAGACGACCCAGACCAGGATGTCCATCGCGATGCTCGAGACGCGTTCCACCTGCGGAACGCTACCCGCAAGGCGGAGCCGAGCCGAGCCTCCAGGCTGGGAGAGGGGCCGTGCGGCGCAGAAGCGACTTCGCACGACCCCTCTCGGTCGCCGGTACCGCCCCCACAGCGGCACCGGCATGTCGACCCCGACTCGCGCTAGCGAGCGGCGTCGACGTCCTTCGCGAGCGTCCCCAGGTAGAGCTCGATGACCTTCGGGTCGTCGGCGAGCTCACGCCCGGTGCCCGAGTACGCGTTCTTCCCCTGGTCGAGCACGTACCCACGATCGCAGATCTGCAGACAGCGTCGCGCGTTCTGCTCCACCATGATGATCGACACTCCGGCCTTGTTGATCCGGCGTGTGCGGATGAACGTCTCGTCCTGGCGCACCGGGGACAGCCCGGCGGACGGCTCGTCGAGCAGCAGCACCTTCGGGTCCATCATCAGCGCCCTGGCCATCGCGACCGACTGCCGCTCGCCGCCGGAGAGCGATCCGGCGCGCTGGCCACGACGCTGCCCGAGCACCGGGAACAGGTCGTAGATGACCTCGAGCCGCTCGGCGAACTTCCGCGGCCGCAGGTAGAGCCCCATCTGCAGGTTCTCCTCGATGGACAGCGACGGGAACACGTTGTTCGTCTGCGGCACGAACCCGACGCCCGCCTGCACGAGCTTGTTCGCCTTCATGTTGGTGATGTCCTCGCCCTGCAGCGTCACCGAGCCGTCCCGCACGGAGACCAGCCCGAACAGCGCCTTGAGGAGCGTCGACTTGCCGGCTCCGTTCGGGCCGATGATGCCGATGAGCTCACCCGGGTAGCAGTCCAGGTCGCAGCCGTTCAGGATGTTCACCCCCGGCAGGTACCCGGCGACCAGGCCGCTGGCACGCATCACCGGTTCCAGCGTGGCCGTCCCGGTTCCGCCGGCCTGCGCTCCGCCGGTCGGACTGGAGGCACGGGTCGGTTCCGCCCCGTTCGTCGCGTCGGTCATCGGGTCGCCTTCCCGTCGTCGGCGGGGTCCGCCGTGCTGTCTGCTGTCGTGTCCGTTGCGGGTGGCGCCGTCGCGTCCGTCGGCGGCGCCGTGTCGGCAGCGCCCTCGGCGTCCTCCTCGGCGACCTCTTCGGCGAGTTCCTCGTAGGTCTCCTCGGTGAGGAGCGAGTCGTCGCCGAGGTCGGTGTCGTGGTGCGCCCCGAGGTACGCGTCGATGACCGCCTGGTCGTCCATCACCGTGCCGGCCGGCCCCTCGGCGACGACGCGCCCCTCGGCCATGACGACCACCCAGTCCGAGATGTGCCGGACCATGTGCATGTCGTGCTCGACGAAGAGCACGGTCATGCCGTCGTCGCGGAGGGACTGGATGTGCCCGAGCAACGACTGGGTGAGCGCCGGGTTCACGCCGGCCATCGGCTCGTCGAGCATGATCATCGTCGGGTCGGACATCAGCGCCCTGGCCATCTCGAGGAGCTTCCGCTGGCCGCCCGAGAGCGATCCCGCGTAGTCGTCCTTCTTCTCGAGCAGCTTGAACCGGGCGAGGAGTTCCTCGGCCTTCGCGGTGATCTCCCGCTCACGGCGGCGCCAGACCGGTGCGATCAGCGCGGCGAAGAAGTTCTCGCCGGGTTGGTCCTTGGCGCCGAGCAGCATGTTCTGCATCACCGTGAGCCGCGACAGCGCCTTGGTGAGCTGGAAGGTGCGCACCATGCCGGCCCGGGCCACCTTGGCGGCACCGGTGTTGCCGAGGGTCTTGCCGTTGAAGACCCAGCTCGCGTCCTTGCCGCTCGACGGCTTGTCGAACCCGGTGAGGAGGTTGAAGAACGTCGTCTTGCCGGCACCGTTCGGTCCGATCAACGCGGTGATCGAGCCGCGCTGGACCTCGAGGTGGTCGACGTCGACGGCGGTCATGCCGCCGAACTTCCTGGTGATGTTGTCGACGGTGAGGATGGCGTCGGGCTTCGCGGCGCCCGGCGTGTGCGCGACGGTGCTCGTGGAGGTCTCAGACACTGAACGTCAGCTCCTTCTTGTTCCCGAGGAGTCCCTGTGGACGGAAGACGATGAGCAGCATGAGCGCGACGCCGACGAGGACGTAGGAGAACTGCTCCGCCTGCTGCGCGTTCATGATCGAGTTGGGGATGAAGTCGCTCGCGAGCGTCCTGATCGCGAGCCGGACGACGAAGAACAGCACCGAACCGAGCACCGGCCCGAAGACCGTCGCCGCGCCGCCGAGGATGAGCGCGGTCCAGATGAAGAACGTCATCGAGCGACCCATCGCGTCCGGTTGCACCGAACTCGGCAGGACGTAGATGACCCCGGCGAGCGCTCCGAGCGCACCACCGAAGACGAGCGCCTGCATCTTGTACGAGTACACGCTCTTGCCGAGGGAGCGCACCGCGTCCTCGTCCTCGCGGATGGCCTTCACGACGCGGCCCCACGGGCTGCGCATGAGCAGGAAGAGCACGAGCGTGAAGAGGGCGACGAGCCCCCACCCGACGATGCGGATCCACCAGCCGTTCACGCCGTTGTTCGAGTACGTGAACCACAGGATCGTGGTCGTGCCGTCCGGCAGGAAGCTCAGCGCGTTGAACGGGTCGCGGTAGGCCGATCCGGCGATGCCGTTCGAGCCGCCCGTCGTCGTCGTGAGGAGACTCGACCTGCCGACCATGCGGATGATCTCCGCGCCGGAGATCGTCACGATCGCCAGGTAGTCGCCCCGCAGCCGGAGCGTCGGGATGCCGAGGATGATCGCGAAGACGATCGCCACGAGCAGTGCGACGAGGACCGCCATCCCGAAGGGCAGCCCGTTCGTGATCGAGATCGCGAAGCCGTAGGCGCCGAGCAGCAGGAACGCCGCCTGCCCCATGTTGACGAGCCCGGTGAGCCCGAAGTGCACGTTCAGCCCGATCGCGGCGAGCGCGAACGCTGCCGTGGTGGGCGCGAGGGCCTCCTGCGTCAGTGCGCTGAGGAGGTTGACGATGTAGTCCATGACGGCGCTCCCTTAACCGATCCGCTCGGCGCGACCGAAGATGCCCTGCGGCCGGAACAGCAGGATGAGGATGAGGATGACGAGTGCCGTGGCGTACTTGAAGTCACCGGGCAGCACCAGGTTCGTGAGCTCGACGACGACGCCGATGATCATCGACCCGACGAGCGCGCCGTAGGCCGTGCCGAGACCACCGAGGGTCACGGCGGCGAACATGAGCAGGAGCAGCTGCAGGCCGGTCTGCCAGTTCACGCCGTTGAGCACGAGGCCGAGCATCACGCCGGACAGTCCGGCGAGCCCGGCGGCGAGCGTCCACACGAACCGGATGACCCGGTCGACGTCGATGCCGGACGCCGACGCGAGCGCCGGGTTGTCGGACACCGCTCGGGTGGCACGGCCGAACCGCGTCTTCGCCAGGAACAGCCCGGTCGCGACGAGCACGACGAGCGCGATGCCCATCGCCACGTAGGACTGCACCGTCAGCGTCACGCCGGCGAACGTCACCGTCGCGGGGTTGCTCTGCTGGATGCGGACCGTCGAGGCCCCGAAGAAGTACTGGAACGCGTACTGCGCCGCGATCGACAGACCGATCGTGACGATCATCAGCTGCGTCAGGCTGATCCGTCGGCGGCGCAACGGTTTCCAGATGACCATGTCCTGGAAGTACCCGGTCGCCGCGCAGAGGGCCACGACGATGACGCCGGCGAGCCAGACGTTCATGCCGAGCTGGTTCGCGAACACGTAGGCGAGGAGCCCGCCGAGGGTCACCTGCTCACCGTGCGAGAAGCTCGAGAGGCCCGTCGTGCCGTAGATCAGCGAGAGACCGATCGACGCGAGCGCGAGGAGCAGCCCGAGCCGGATGCCGGACACGAACTGCTGCCAGGCCCGCGCCGGTGTGACGCTCGTCGAGGCATCGCTCGTCGTCGCACCCTGCTGGTCGGACAGCTGGAAGATCTGCCCGGCGTTGGCGTTGAGGTTCGCCTGTACGGTGCGCTTCGCGTCGGCCGCGTTCGTCAGGAACTGTCCCTTCGGCAGCGTGTCCTGGTCGACGGTCACCGAGTACTGCCCGGCGGCCGGGACGCTGACGGACCAACGGCCGGCGTCGGTCGTCGTCGACGTCGCGGTGAAGCCGCTCGGGCCGGTCACGTCGACGTCCACGCCCTCGGCCGGCTTCCGCTCGGAGTCGAGGATGGTGCCCTGGATGCAGCCGTTGGTCGGGCTGACGGTGCAGGGCTGGGTGCTCGAGGGCGCGGTGCTGGCGGATGCGCTGGGGGTCGCGCTCGCCGTGGCCGCGGTCGTGGCTCCCTGAGCAGGGAGGGTCACGGCCCAGTCGACGAAGAAGGTCGCCAGGAAGGCCGCGACGAGCACGACGACGAGCACCAGTCGGCGACGACCTGGCGCACCGGGGCGGAATCGGCGCAGCAGCGCAGATCCCGCAGGAGTGATGGATCCCACGGAAGAGCCTCTCGTTCGGATGCCGAGGAACCTATGGGGATTTTGTGTCACCCGTGTTTCCATCTCGTTCCCTGTGGAATTCGTGCCGGAACTGTGATGCTGTGCAGGGAGCTCCGAGGCGGGCCCGCACCGAGCCTCCAGGCCCGTGCCCATCCGGAATGCGCGCCCCGTCGCGCGCGTTAGCATGGTCTATCCGGAACCCACAGCTGCGTTCCCGGTGTCTGAAACCACTTCACTCGCCCACGAAGGGGACCCATGGACCAGCCGGATCCGTTCGGATTCATCGGACTCACGTACGACGACGTCATGCTCCTGCCGGGGTACACCGACGTCATCCCGAGCGAGGCGTCGACCGCGTCCCGGCTCACCAAGCGGATCACGGTCAACGTCCCGCTGCTCTCCGCGGCGATGGACACCGTCACCGAGGCACGCATGGCGATCGCCATGGCGCGCCAGGGCGGTATCGGCATCCTGCACCGCAACATGTCGATCGCCGACCAGGCCGCCGCGGTCGACAAGGTCAAGCGCTCCGAGTCGGGCATGATCACCAACCCGGTGACCACCAACCCGGACGCCACCGTCGCCGAGGTCGACGCGCTCTGTGGACAGTTCCGCGTCTCCGGCCTCCCCGTGGTGGAGGGCGACGGCACCCTCGTCGGGATCATCACCAACCGTGACATGCGGTTCGTGGCGCCGTTCGAGCAGCAGACCACGCTGGTGCGCGACGTCATGACCAAGGCGCCGCTCATCACCGCGCAGGTCGGCATCGACCCGGACGACGCCGTCGCGATCTTCGCCCAGCACAAGATCGAGAAGCTCCCGCTCGTCGACGCCGACGGCAGGCTCCGCGGGCTCATCACCGTCAAGGACTTCGACAAGAGCGAGAAGTACCCGGACGCCACGAAGGACGACGCCGGACGGCTGCGCGTCGGTGCGGCGATCGGCTTCTTCGGCGACGCATGGGAGCGCGCGACCGCCCTGCTCGAAGCGGGCGTGGACGTGCTCGTCGTCGACACCGCCAACGGCCACAGCGCCGGCGTGCTCGACATGGTCCGTCGCCTGAAGGCCGACCCCGCGTTCGACGGTGTGGACGTCATCGGCGGCCAGGCAGCCACGCGTGAAGGAGCGCAGGCGCTCATCGACGCCGGTGTGGACGCCGTCAAGGTCGGTGTCGGCCCCGGCTCGATCTGCACCACCCGCGTCGTCGCCGGCGTCGGTGTGCCGCAGGTCACCGCGGTCTACGAGGCGTCCCTCGCCGCACGCGAAGCCGGCGTGCCGGTCATCGCCGACGGCGGGCTGCAGTACTCGGGCGACATCGCGAAGGCCCTCGTGGCGGGCGCCGACACCGTGATGCTCGGCTCGCTCCTCGCCGGCACCGACGAGTCCCCCGGCGACCTGGTGTTCGTCGGCGGCAAGCAGTTCAAGGCGTACCGCGGGATGGGCTCCCTCGGCGCGCTGCAGACCCGCGGCAAGAAGACCTCGTACTCGAAGGACCGGTACTTCCAGGCCGACGTCCCCTCGGACGACAAGCTCGTGCCGGAGGGCATCGAGGGCCAGGTGCCGTACCGCGGCTCGGTCGCGAACGTCGTGTACCAGCTCGTCGGCGGGCTCCGGCAGTCGATGTTCTACGTCGGCGGCCGCACGGTCCCCGAGCTCAAGGCGCGCGGCAAGTTCGTCCGCATCACGCCGGCCGGGCTCAAGGAGTCGCACCCGCACGACGTCCAGATGGTCGTCGAGGCGCCGAACTACCGCAGCTGACACACTCGGGCCTCCGAGACGCCCCCGTTCCCTCGAGACGCCGCCGAATCCGGCGGTGTCTCGAGGGAACGGGGGCGTCTCGCGTTCCGGCGGGGCATGCCGGCAGGTGTACCGCACCAGCCGCGAACCCGTGGAGACGCACAGCTTCTGTCACGGCTCGGTAACGAAACAGTTTGCGTACCGCCCCGTCACACGGGCGAAACACCCGGACCCTACTTTTGCTCGCATCCCCACACGGAGGCGTCGCACTCGACCCGATGCGGCTCAGCCTCCGTGCCGAGAAAGGGTTCCACGGATGATCAGAACCACCCGCGTCACCACGGCGCTGGCACTGGCGGGAGCGGCAGCGGTGCTGCTCGCGGCGTGCTCCACGGCCGGCAGCGCCGACCCGTCGTCGTCGGCTTCGGCAGCGAAGAAGGACCCGGCGTCGAGCTGCAAGGCACCGTCGTCACCAGGCACCGACGCGCTGAAGATCGGCACGATCCTGCCGCTCACCGGCTCGCTGGCGTACCTCAACCCGCCCGCCGAGTCCGGTGTCGGCCTCGCGGTCGAGGACATCAACTCCGCCGGCGGCGTGCTCGACAAGGACGTCACGATCGAGCCGCAGACGGACTCGGGTGACAGCACCGACATGACCGTCTCGAGCTCCGCCGCGACGAAGCTCGTCAACGCGAAGGTCCCGGTCGCGATCGGCGCGGAGTCGTCCTCGGTGACGCTCAACGTGATCGACCAGCTCACGAGCAACTGCATCGTGGAGATCTCGCCGGCCAACACGGCGACCGACCTCTCGGGCTACTCGTCGTACTACTACCGGACCGCTCCGCCGGACTCGGTGCAGGGTTCGGCGCTCGGCCAGCTCATCACGGGCGACGGCAACGCCAAGGTCGCTTTCCTGGTCTTCAACGACACGTACGGCACGGGCCTCCGCAACTCGGTCCAGAAGGCCGTCGAGGCCTCTGGTGGCCAGGTCGTCTACGGCGGCAAGGGCAAGGGCCAGGAGTTCCCGCCCGGACAGACCACGTTCTCGTCCGAGGTGACGGCCGCGCTCGCGACCAAGCCCGACGCGATCGTCGTCCTGGCGTTCGACGAGACGAAGTCGATCATCCCCGAGCTGAAGTCGCAGAACGCCGACATGGCGAAGATCTACATGTCGGACGGCAACACGGCGGACTACTCGAAGGACTTCGACCCAGGCACGCTCGAGGGTGCGCAGGGCACGATCCCCGGTGCTTCGCCGAAGGACGAACTGAAGCAGCGCCTCGTCGACTACTACAAGACGTCGTCGGGCAAGGACCTCACCGACTACTCGTACGCAGCCGAGTCCTACGACGCCACCACCCTCGCCGCCCTCGCAGCGGTGAAGGGCAAGGGCACCGACTCCGGCACGATCCAGGCCAACATGGCTGCGGTCTCCGGCGCGGACGGCGGCACCGAGTGCTCGACGTTCGAGGACTGCAAGGCACTCCTCGACGACGGCAAGGACATCCACTACACGGGTCCGTCCGGCATCGGTCCGTTCGACAAGAACAACGACCCGTCGACCGCCTACATCGGCATCTACAAGTTCGACGGTGACAACAAGCCGCAGTACCAGAGCGCGATCCAGGGCTCGGTCGCGAAGTAACACCACCGCACCCGCGAAAGCGACAGTCCCCGGCAGGGTTCCTGCCGGGGACTGTCGCTTTCGCGGAACGACGGCACGCGGCACGCGGCACGCGGCACGACAGGACGACAGGACAGGACAGGCGGCCGGACGGGAGGCTCGGGGTGCGTCCGTCAGGCGGGTGCGGCCGGCAGGACGGCACGTCGGGCGCGGCGCGCGGCGGTGAACGAGTCCACGGACAGGATCACGAGGGCGCACCACACGATCCCGAAGCCGATCCACCGCGAGGTGCTCATCGCCTCGTGCTGGATCGTCACGCCCACGACGAGCTGCATCACGGGCGTCAGGTACTGCGTCAGCCCGAGCGTCGAGAGCGACAGCCGCCTGGCCGACGACGCGAAGAGCAGCAGCGGCACCGCCGTCGCCGGGCCCGCCCCGATCATGATCAGCGCGTGCACCCAGCCCTCGCTGCCGAACGTGATGCCGCCGATCCCGGTGACGCCGAGCACGACCAACGCGCCGACCGCGAGCGGTGTGAGCCACATCGTCTCGATCGTCAGGCCGGAGAGCGCATCCACGGTGCCGCCGACACGCTTCTTCACCAGGCCGTACAGCCCGAAGGAGAACGCCAGCGCGAGCGAGATCCACGGCATCTGGCCGTACCCGACGGCGATGACGACGACCGCCACGACGCTGATGCCGACCGCGGTCCACTGCGCCGGCCGGAGGCGTTCCCGGAGCAGCACGACGCCGAGCGCGATCGTCACGAGCGGGTTGATGAAGTACCCGAGCGCGGCCTCGACGGTGTGGCCCGTCGTCGTCGCGATGACGTACACGGTCCAGTTCACGACGATGAGCACCGCGGCGATCGCCATGACCCCCATCACCCGACGCTGGACGAGCAGGGACCGCGTCCGGAGCCACGACCGTGTCACGGCGATCGCGATCACGCAGAACCCCAGCCCGAAGACGATGCGCCAGGCCACGATCTCGAAGGCGCCGGCCGGGGCCATCGCCGCGAAGAGCAGCGGCATGAGTCCCCAGAGCCCGTAGGCGACGATCGCCTGCACGACCCCGACGGATGCTTCGCTCCTGGCCACGCGCTCGGTCACGGACCAATGCTACGGACGTGCGCCGACACGACGGACGTGCCCCGAACCTCCAGGCCGGAACGGCGAACGCCCCGTCAGCCGGGAGCTGACGGGGCGTTCGTTCGTGGAGCGGGGTTCAGTGCTCGATGACCGCGAGGACGTCGCGAGCCGAGAGGACCAGGAGGTCCTCGCCCGAGTACTTGACCTCGGTGCCGCCGTACTTCGAGTAGATGACCTTGTCGCCGACGGCGACGTCGAGCGGGACGCGGTTGCCGTTGTCGTCGATGCGACCCGGACCCACGGCCACGACCTCGCCCTCCTGCGGCTTCTCCTTCGCGGTGTCCGGGATGACGAGACCCGAAGCAGTGGTCTGCTCCGCCTCGACCTGACGGATGACGATGCGATCTTCGAGCGGCTTGATGGTGACGGCCACGGTGACCTCTTCTTTCTCGGTACTGACTCGGTACAGATGAAAACCGGTTGGCACTACGCACACGAGAGTGCCAAGTCCAACTGTAGGGGGCCGCTGGCACTCGGTCAATCCGAGTGCCAGCGCATCCGTTGATGACAGGATCGTCTCATGGACGCCGCCGATCTCGCCCAGCTGTTGACCCCGGACGGGATGGCGCTGCTCGACCGTACGCCCAGCGTCTCCGACGACGGTGAGATCGTCCGTGTCGTCTCCCGGCTGCGGGCGGAGGGGCACGATCCCGGGCTCGTCGCCGCCGTGCTGACCCAGGCGAAGCTCCGGCAGAAGGCCAGGGGGAAGTTCGGCGACTTCGCGTCGCGGATGCTCTTCACCGAAGCCGGGCTCGAGCAGGCCACCCGGCTGTCCGTCGCAGCCCAGCACGCCGGACGCTTCGCCGCGGCGGGGCTCCGTCGGGTGGCGGACCTCGGCTGCGGCATCGGCGGGGACGCGATGGCGATGGCGGCGCTCGACCTCGACGTGACGGCGGTCGACCGTGACGAGGTCACGGCGGCGGTCGCCACGTACAACCTCTCGCCGTGGTCCGATGCCCGCGTGGAGCTCGGGGACGCGGCCTCGTTCGACCTGTCGCGCGTCGACGGCGTCTGGATGGACCCCGCACGACGGACTGCCGGCCACGCGAACACGCGACGCCTCGCCGATCCCGACGACTGGTCGCCGTCGCTGGACACCGTGTTCGCGGCGGCGACGACCACGCCGACCGGGGTGAAGCTCGGCCCCGGGATCGACCGTGACCTCGTCCCGGACACCGCGGAAGCACAGTGGACGTCCGTCGACCGCGAGGTCGTCGAGCTCGCACTCTGGTTCGGGCCGCTCGCACGCCCTGGCATCCGGCGCGCGGCCACCGTCATCGGGCCGCACGGCATCGCGGAGCTGACCGCAGCGGACGACTCCGAGGACGAGCCGGTGGGGCCGATCGGCGAGTACCTCTACGAGCCGGACGGCGCCGTCATCCGGGCGCGGCTGATCGGTGACCTGGCGCGGTCGATCGACGGGCACATGCTCTCCGACGGGATCGCGTACGTGACGTCCTCACGCGCGGTCACCACGCCGTTCGCGCAGGGCTTCCGGGTGCTGGACACGATGCCCCTCGACGTCAAGCAGCTCGCGGCACGGCTCGCCGCGGACGGGATCGGCACGGTGGAGATCAAGAAGCGCGGCGTGGACGTCGATCCCGCCCAGTTCCGGAAACGACTGCGACTGCGCGGCGGGTCCGGCCGGGTGACCCTGGTACTCACCCGGCTCGAGGGCCGCCACACGGCGATCCTCTGCGAGCGCCTCAGCTGATGAACGCGCCGGTCGAGCCGTAGTCGTAGTTGTCGTCGTAGTACCCGCCGCCGGAGTGCCCGATCGCGAAGACGACGACCACGATCCAGAGGATCCACACGCCGGTCATCACCCACCCGGCGATGATGCCGGTCAGTGCGAGGCCGCGGCCCTGCTCGCCGTTCTGCTTGATCTTGCCGAGCGCCACGTGCCCGAGGATCGCACCGGCTGGGCCGAGCAGGATCGCGATGAAGAAGAACGGGATCGCACCGAGACCGAACACGATCGACAGGATCGCGAGGATGTTCGTCTTCGGGCGCTGCGCGTACGGCTGGTACCCGGCGTTCGAGTACGCGCCGGCGGGGGCGTAGGGGTTCGCGTACGGCGCGGAACCGGGAGCGCCCTGCCCGGCGTACTGGGCCGAACCGGGGGCGGATGCGGCGTACGGGTTCTGCGGTGCGCCGTACTGCGGCTGCTGCGAGGCGCCGTAGGGGTTCTGCTGCTGCGGAGCGCCGTACTGCGGCTGCTGGGGAGCGGCGTACGGGTTCTGCTGCGGAGCACCGTACTGCGGCTGCTCCGGAGCACCGTACTGCGGCGGCTGCTGCTGCTGCGGCTGCGGCTGCTGCGGCGCGTACGGGTTCGGCTGCTGCGTGTCCTGGCCGTACCCGTTCGGCTCCGCCGCCGACCCGGGGGCCGGTGCCGATGCGGTCGGGTCCTGCGACGCCGGCTGCTGCCCGTCCGGCTGCTGTTCGCCCGGCTTCGGCCACTGGTTCTGATCGGACACGTTGCACCCCTCCCGACGACCCGTGCGGCCGTCGCTCCCGATCCTCCCACAAGCGCGGGGGCCGGGCTCAGACCTGGACGGTCGTCACCGGCAGCGTCGAGTCCGCGGCGATGCCGAGGTCGCTCGGCGCGTGCCCCTCGGCGACGAGTCGCGCACCGATGGCCGCGATCATGGCCCCGTTGTCGGTGCAGAGGTCGAGCGGGGGGATGCGGAGCTCGACCCCGGCTGCGGCGCAGCGGTCGATCGCGACCGCGCGGAGGCGCGCGTTCGCCACGACGCCGCCGCCGAGCAGCAGCCGGTCCACCCCGGTGTCACGGCAGGCGTTGAGGGCCTTGGTGACGAGCACGTCGACGACGGCCTCGCGGAACGAGGCGGCGACGTCGGCCACGGGGACCTCGCGCCCCTCGTCACGGCAGCGCTCGACCCACCGCGCGACGGCGGTCTTCAGCCCCGAGAACGAGAAGTCGTACCGGTGCGCCGCCATGTCCTTCGGCAGGGTCAGCCCCCGCGGGAACCGGATCGCCTTCGGGTCGCCGTCCGCCGCAGCCCGGTCGATCTGCGGCCCACCCGGGTACGGCAGGCCGAGGAGCCGCGCGACCTTGTCGAACGCCTCTCCCGCGGCGTCGTCGATGGTCTCACCGAGGAGCTCGACGTCACCGACGAGGTCGCGCACGAGCAGCAGCGACGTGTGCCCACCGGACACCAGGAGCGCCACGGTCGGCAGCTCGATCGCGCTGCCGTCGGCGCGCAGGACGTCGGCCCCGACGTGCCCGACCAGGTGGTTCACGCCGTAGAGCGGCTTGCCGGTGGCCACGGCGAGCGCCTTCGCCGCACCGACCCCGACCATCAACGCCCCGGCGAGCCCGGGTCCTGCGGTCACCGCGACCGCGTCGAGCTCGTCGAGCGTGACACCCGCCTGCGACAGTGCCTGCTCCAGCGTCGGGGTCATCGCCTCGAGGTGCGCACGAGCGGCGACCTCGGGCACGACGCCGCCGTAGCGCGCGTGCTCCTCCATGCTCGACGCGATGACGTTGGCGAGCAGGGTGCTGCCCCGGACGATGCCCACGCCCGTCTCGTCGCAGCTCGTCTCGATGCCGAGCACCAGCGGTTCACGCATCGAGCGTCTCCTGTCCGATCGGGCCGGGTCCCTGCCTCGTGGGCGCGAGCGTCGCTCGCATCACCCACGCGTCGACGCCGTCCGGCTGGTAGTACCGCGGGCGGGTGGCGATGTGCTCGAACCCGAACGCCGTGTACATCGCCTGCGCGACGGGGTTGTCGGCGCGGACCTCGAGGAAGACCTCCTCCACCGCGCGACGACGAGCCTCGTCGAGGAGCTCGGTGAAGAGTGCCCGGCCGATGCCCCTGCCGCGGTGCTCGGCCGACACGGCGATGGTCTGCACGTCGGCGACCGGGTTGCCCGCGAGCGACGACAGTCCCGCGTACCCGACGACCGTCGGGGCGCCGTCGTCGACGGTCTCCACGACGACGTAGTACCCGTGCGGCGAGTACAGCTCGCCGGACATCTGCGACGCCGACCAGGCGTCGGTCGGGAACGAGGCGTGCTCGAGCCACATCACGTCGTCGAGGTCCTGCGGGTGGGCGCGCCGCAGGCGCAGCCCGTCGGGCAGGCGCCCGCCGGAGGCGCTCACTGCTTCACCCGCTTGGGCGCGCCCGGCATGGTGACGTCGGGGTCGCGCAGGTAGAGGGGGGTGTCGTCGGCGAAGGAACCGCCGGAGGCGAGCCGGTCCGCGGCGAGCGAGCCGAGCCTCCCGGCCGGGATCGTGACGGCGGTGACCCGCCGGAACCGACTGGAGGCTCCCAGCACGTCGTCCAGGTCCGCCGGCTTGGCGAGTCCGGGACCTGCGGTGCGCGCGCCGGTCTGGTCGTGGACGCTCCAGTAGACCTCGCGTCGGCGGGCGTCCGTCAGGACGACCAGCGGGCCGTCGTGCTCGGCGGCGACGGCGTCGTGGCTGACGAGCGGCAGGAACGGGACGCCGCGTGCCGCGGCGAACGTCCGTGCGGCCGCGATGCCGACACGCAGACCGGTGAACGGACCCGGACCCATCCCCGCGACGACGCCCGTGACGTCGGCGGCGGTGATCCCCGCGTCGTCGAGCACCCCCTGCAGGAAGGGGCCGATGACCTCGGCGTGCCGACGGGTGTCCTCCGTCGAACGCTCGGCGAGCACCTGTCGTGTCTCCGGATCGACGACGGCGACGCTCGTTCCGGCGGACGTGTCGATGGCGAGCAGCACCCGTCCATCGTAGGCGTCCGGCCCGGTGAACGAGAGCGGGGCTGCTCGACACGACGGGAGTCGCGCCGGGCAGCCCCGCTCGGGACCGTTCGGGTCAGCGCGGCAGGATCGCCGGGCTCGTCCCCGCTGCGAGGCCGACGCCGAACGCCGTCGCAGCGTTCGTGTTGGTCACCGTCCAGAGGTCACTCGAGTTCGTCTGGACCGCGATGACGTACCCACTCCCCACCGCCGCGATGGACGGGCTCGAGTCGGTCGCCATGCCGATGGAGAAGTGCGTCGCGGCGTTCGTGTTCGTGACGCTCCACAGGTCGCCGTTGTTCGCCTCCGCCGCGACGACGTACCCGCCCGAGGTCGCGAGGATCGCCGGGCTCGTGCCGCCTTCCATCCCGATGTGGAAGGCCGTGGCGGCCTTCGTGTTCGTGATCGTCCACAGCACGTGCGTGTTCGTCTGCACGGCCACGGTGTACCCACCGGACGTCGCTGCGATGGACGGGCTCGTCCCAGCGGCCATCCCGACGTCGAACGCCGTGGCGGCCTTCGTGTTCGTGACGGTCCAGAGCTTGCCGGTGTTGGTCTGCACCGCGACGGTGTACCCGCCGGACGTGGCCACGATGGACGGGCTCGTCCCAGCGGCCATCCCGATGTCGAAGGCGGTCGCCGCCTTCGTGTTCGTGATCGTCCACAGGTCGCCGGAGTTCGTCTGCACGGCGATGACGTACCCGCCGCCGGAGGTCGCGATGATCGACGGGCTGGTCCCGGCCTTCATGCCGACCGGGAAGTGCGTCGCCGCACCGCCCGACGTGATCGACCAGAGGTCACCGCCGGTCGCCTGGAACGCGATGACGTACCCGCTCCCCTGGGCCGCGATCGCCGGGCTGGTACCGGAGGCCACGCCGACCGGGAACGACGTCGCGGCCTTGCTCGCCGTGACGCTCCACAGCCCCGTCGACTTCACGTGCGCCGCGGTGACGTAGGACGCGGACGGCGTCGGCGCGTTCGGGATGCCGGGCCCTGACGTCACGCCGGGCTGCGACGAGTTGTGCGTCCCTGCCGGAGCGGTACCCCGAGGCGTCCACTGACCGGGATCGGCGATGAACGCCGGCGCGACGGACTGCACGTACGACGAGTACGAGCCGTTCGTGTACGTCGTCCACGGCGAGAAGCTCTCCCCGGCGTCGACGTACTTCGCGAAGGCCGCCTCGGCGTTGTTCCACGGGTCGAGCATCTGGAAGTCCTGGCCGTACTGCGGCACGGAGTCCCCGCAGGTGATCTGCCAGAGCCCCCATCCGGCGCGGTCGCTGCCGGCACCGCAGTAGCCGACCCCCTGCTGGATCGCCCCGGGGTTGCCGCCGCTCTCGGCGATCGCGATGGCCGCTGCGGTCTTCGCCGATGCCGCCGTGCCGCCGGCGTCGATCCAGAACCCCTCGATCGCCGCGTACGACAGCGCGCCGCTGCCACCCGACGCCGCCGAGGCCGATGTGGTGGTGGTCACGGCAACCCCTGCCATGACCAGTGCTCCGACGGCGACGCCGCCCATGAGCCTGAAGAACGAGAACCGCTTGCGTCGTGGAACCGACGCCTCCCCTGGTGTCATGGGTTCAGGCTGGCCCCGTGATGCGTCATGAGCAGGGCGCGAAGCTGGGAAGACGGTGTCGAGACTGAGAGTCCCGCAAGGACGACCCCTCGCTCTGGGGACAACGCGACGCCGTCGGATCGACCCCGGCGGCCGACAGGGGTCGATGCGGGCCGTTCGGGTCGGCCCGCATCCACAGGGAGCGCCAGCGCATGCAGCAACGCACCATCAGAGCCGTCCTCGCGGCCGTCGTCCTCACCGCTGGACTCGTCGCGGTGCCGATCGGCAGCGACTCGGTCGCACACGCCGAGGTCCCCATCGGGAACATCGGCAAGTTCAAGCAGACCTTCCGCGAGAGCTTCAGCACGAAGGCCTCCGCCGGGGGTCAGTTCGCGAAGACCTACGCGAAGTCGTGGCAGCCGTACCCGGACGGGATGGGCGACGGCAAGTACTGGTCCGGCACGCAGATCAGCGCGCACGGCGGGATCATGGATGTCACCCTCGACGGGAAGCACGGGGCTGCGGGGACGTTCGGGACACCGTCAGGGGCGTGGTCGCACGTCGGCGGGAAGTTCACCGTCCGCGCCAAGGCGAGCGGCGCGACCGGCAACGGCGCGGCGTTCATGCTCTGGCCGACGTCGAACGTCTGGTCGGAGGGCGAGATCGACTACCCGGAGGGCAACTTCGAAGCCGCACCGGTCTCCTACCAGCACTCGATGACGGCCGGGGCGGAGTTCAACGCCACCAGTGCATCCGCCCGGGTGTCCTGGCGCGACTGGCACACCTACTCGATCGAGTGGATCCCGAACAAGTCCGTCACCTACTTCGTCGACAACCGTGTCGTCCAGACCGTCACGAAGGACGTCCCGAAGACCGCACACCGGTACATGTTCCAGACCGGCAACTGGGGCGCGACCGGGCACCTCAACATCGACTGGGTCACGACGTACGACTACAAGCCCTGACGGATCAGAGCTGGACGCCGGCCTTCCGCAGGTCCTTCCCGATCGCCGCGGCCAGGACCCGCTGCCCGGCGACCGTCGGGTGTTCGCTGTCCGCCTGCAGCAGACCGTGCCGGCCGGCGATCGGCTGCCCGATGTCGACGTACTCGCCGTGCACGGCGGTCACCGCGGCCTCGAGCGCGTCGGAGCTCACCGAGACCTCGTCCGGGATGCTCCCCGGCTGGTCCCACAGGGTGCTCAGTCCGACGATCTCGGCGTGCGGGAGCGCCGAGTGGATGTCCTCGATCGTCTCGGACGTCGCACGCTGGATGTCCGCGGCGCTCTCGCCCATGTCGTTGTCCGACGACTGCACGATGACGAGCGTCGGCTTCGCGGCGACCGCCTGGGACACGAGTCCGTCGTAGTGGGTGTTGCAGGCGTCGCCGTCGTTGATGAAGCCGGCACCGCTGCACGCGACGTTCGTGAGGGCGAAGTGCTCCTTCGCGGCGAGCACCGCAGGCCACGCCTGGTCCTCGCTGTCCAGGCCGTAGCCGGCCATGATCGAGTCGCCGATGGTGGCGACGCGCTGCGCTGATGCGGTCGGCGACGCGGTGCCGGAACCGGAGGCCTCGGAACGGATCGAGTGCGCCGCCCCGAGCGCGACCACGACGACCGCGACCCCGGCGGCGACGACGAGGACCCGGCGCATCTGCATGCGTCCACGGTAGCCACCGTCACCGGATCGTGATCGCCCGGCACCGGAACACGCAGGACCTTCATCAGGTCGCTGATCAGAGCGTGACGCCCTCCCAGCGCGGACCGGTGGCCGTGACGACGACACGGCGGGGCTCGTCGGGGACGTCGTCGGGGTCGAGGTCAGGATCGAGCGTCGCAGCACCGGTCGCGCGGACGATCTCGACGTCGAGCACGCTGTCGCCGATGCCGTCGACGAACCCACGCCCCCACTCGACGACGACGATCGCACCGTCCCAGTCGAGGTCGAGGTCGTCGAGCTCGAGGGGGTCAGAGAGCCGGTAGGCATCGACGTGCACCAGGTCGGGCCCGGCCGTCGTGGGGTGCGTCCGTGCGAGGACGAAGGTCGGACTCGACACCTGGCCCCGCGCGCCGAGCGCCGCACCGAGTCCGCGTGTGAGCGTCGTCTTGCCGGCGCCGAGCGGCCCGGTCAGCACGACGAGGTCGCCGGCGCGCAGGACCGCGGCGATCCGGGCGCCGAGTGCGCCCATGTCGTCGGTGCCCGCGACGGTGGTGTCGAGCAGGACGGTCACGCCGGCTCGCCCCGCAGGTACTCGCCCACGCGCCCTGCGACGGAGTGCCCGGAGTAGACGCGCGGCACGCGGGAGCCGATGCGGCAGACGATCTCCTCGCCGATGGTGCCGAGCGCCGCACCCCACTCGAGCACGGTCGACTCGTCGCGCTCGCCCGTGCCGAAGAGCACCACCGTGTCCCCGGTCCGGACGTCGTCGTCCCCGACGTCGACGAGGAACTGGTCCATCGCGACCCGACCGGCGATCGGGTAGCGCTTGCCGGCGATCGTCACCTCGAGGCGCCCCTGCGCCAGCCGCGGGACACCGTCCGCGTAGCCGACCGGCACCAGCGCGAGGGTCGTCTCCGTCGTCGTGCGGTACGTGTAGTCGTAGGAGACACCGGTGTCGACCGGCACGCGCTTGGTCTTCGCGACCGACGCGGTGAGTGTCATCACGGGCTCGAGCCCGAGGTCCGCCGCCGAGACGCCGTCCGCGCCGGGGATGCCGAACAGGTTCGCCCCCATCCGGACCATGTCCTTGCGAAACTCCTTGCGCTCGAGTCCGGCGAGCGATGCGGCGACGTGCTCGATCGGGATGTCGAGCCCGAGGTCCTCGGCGCGTTCGACCGCGTCCTCGAAGAGCCCGACGGCGGCGCTGTCGTCGTCCTCGGACGACTCGGCCAGGTGCGTGTACGCGGCGACGACCTCGATCCGCCCGGCGCGCTGGGCGTCCCGTGCGGCCTCGACCAGGGCTGGCCAGTCGTCGACGGACGAACCGTCGCGGTGCAGCCCCGTGTCGAGTCCGAGGTGCACGCGGGCCGGACGCTGGTCGACGGCGTCCACGACGCGCCGCAGCTCGGCGACGTTCGAGACGCCGAGGTCCACGGCGGAGTCGATCGCGTCGCGGAAGTCGAGCGCCGGGTCGTGCTGCCAGGTGAAGAGGTGGACGTCCTCGCCGACGCCGATCGACCGGAGCCGGAGCGCGGCCGGGACCGTGAGGACACCGATCCAGCGAATGCCGGCGTCGACGGCGGCGAGCGCGATCGGTTCGAGGCCGTGCCCGTACGCGTCGGCCTTCATGATCGCCATCACCTCGACGGGGTCCATCCACTCGCGGACCAGGTCGAGGTTGGCGCGGTAGGCGTCGAGGTCGATCTCCGCCTGGCGCAGGGGTGCGCTCACGTCGTCCTCCGATCGATGCTCCGGCCGAGCCGGGCGACCACCTCGTAGTTGATGGTGCCGACGGCCGCCGCCCAGTCCTCCACAGCGGGATCGCCGTTCGCCGGGTCGCCCCAGAGCACGACCTCGTCCCCCACGGCGACGTCGGCGTCCCCGATGTCGATGTGCATGGCGTTCATCGCGACGCGGCCGACCACGGGGAACGTCCGATCGCCGATGCGGACCACGACGTGGTTGCCGAAGGCGCGGTCGAAGCCGTCCGCGTACCCGAGGCCGATCACGGCGAGGCGGGTGTCCGACTCGGCGCGCCAGGTGTAGCCGTAGCTGACGCCGTCACCGGCCGGCACGACGACCGTGCGCAGCACCGACGCGGTCAGGCGCATCGCGGGTCGGAGCCCGAGGTCGGCCGAGGTGCGGTCGGCGAACGGGCTCAGGCCGTAGAGCGCGATCCCCACACGGGCGAGGTCCCGACGGGTCTCGGGGACGACCAGGCTCGCGGCGCTCGCGGCGAGGTGCACCATCGGCGGCATGATGCCGACCGCGCCCAGGCCGTCGAGCGCGCGCTGCAGGGCGGCGTCCTGGTCGAGATCGTCGGTACGGGAGGCGTTCGACAGGTGGGACATCAGTCCCTCGACCCGGGTCCTCGCGCCGTTCCGTGCGAGTCGCCCCGCGGTCTCGAAGAGCTCGGGCCACTCGGACTCGACGGCGCCGTTCCGGCTGAGCCCGGTGTCGACGCAGATGTGCACCTCGGGCACCTCGGAGTCGGCCGCCGCGGCGAGCTGGGACACGCTCGACACCGCGGGGGTGATGCCGTACTGGGCGGCGCGGCGGAAGTCCTCGTCCGGCGCGTGCAACCAGGCGAGGATCCGGACGCCCTCGTCGATGCCGGCCTGTCGGAGCGCGATGCCCTCGTCGATGTCGGCGACGCCGAGCCACTCCGCGCCGGCGTCCACGAACGCCCGCGCGGCGTCAGCCGCGCCGTGCCCGTACGCGTTCGCCTTGACGACCGCGATGACGCCGGACGGTGCCACCTGTTCGGCGACCGTCGCGTAGTTGGCGATCAGTGCCTCCCGGTCGACCGTGATCCCGGTGAACGCACTCAAGCCGTGTCCCCTGTTCCTTCCAACACCACGAACGCCGTGGCGATCCCTCCATCATGGGACAGCGACAGGTGCACGCTCGTGACCCCACGCGCATCGGCCACCTGCCGCGCCTGCTGGTGCAGCGTCAGCGACGGGTTCCGCTGGTCGTCGGAGACGACCTCGAGGTCCTGCCAACTCAGTCCTGCGCTCGAGCCGAACGCCTTGATCAGGGCCTCCTTCGCAGCGAACCGCGCCGCGAGCGAGGCGATCGGGCGTGGTTCGCCGTCCCGGAGCAGCTCCCCCGACGTGAACAGGCGCGTGCGCATCGCGGGCGTGCGTTCCAGCACCTGCCCGAACCGCGAGAGATCGACGACGTCGACCCCGATCCCGATGATCACCGTCCGACTACTCGACGGTGACCGACTTCGCGAGGTTGCGCGGCTGGTCGACGTCGAGGCCCTTGGCCGCGGCGAGTTCCATGCCGAACATGTGCAGCGGCGCGACCGCGAGCAGCGGCTCGAACAGCGGGGTCGCGAGCGGGATGCGGAGGACCTCGTCGGCGAACGGCAGCACCGCGGCGTCGCCCTCTTCGGCGATCGCGATCACCCGGGCGCCGCGCGCGCGGATCTCCTGGATGTTCGACACCACCTTCGGGTGCAGCGAGCGGGCGTCACGGGGCGACGGCACGATGACGAAGACGATCTGGCCGGGTTCGATGAGCGCGATCGGACCGTGCTTCAGCTCACCGGCGGCGAAGCCCTCGGCGTGGATGTACGCGAGTTCCTTGAGCTTGAGCGCGCCTTCGAGGGCGATCGGGTACCCGACGTGGCGACCCAGGAACAGCACGCTCCGGGTGTCGGCCATCCACTTCGCGAGCTCGGCGACCCCGGAGGCGTCCTCGATGGTCTGCTGCAGCTTCGGCGCGAGGGACTCGAGTTCCGCGACCTGCTCGGCGATCTGCTCGGTCGTCAGCGTGCCGCGGAGCGTCGCGAGGTGCAGGCCGAGCAGGTACAGCGCGACGCCCTGCGCGAGGAACGCCTTCGTCGACGCGACGGCGACCTCCGGCCCGGCGTGCGTGTAGATCACGGCGTCGGACTCGCGCGGGATCGTGGCGCCCTGGGTGTTGCAGATCGAGAGGACCTGCGCGCCCTGCTCACGCGCGTACTTCACGGCCATGAGTGTGTCCATCGTCTCGCCGGACTGGCTGATCGAGACGACGAGCGTGCGGTCGTTCAGCACCGGGTCGCGGTAGCGGAACTCGTGCGCGAGCTCGACCTCGACCGGGATGCGTGCCCACTGCTCGATGGCGTACTTGCCGAGGATCCCGGCGTAAGCAGCGGTGCCGCAGGCGATGACGATGACGCGGTCGACCTGCTGCAGGCGCTCCGCGATCGGGTCGAGGTCGGTGAGCGTGACGGCGCCGTCGTGCACGCGGCCGAGGATGGTCTTCGCGACGGCCTCCGGCTCCTCGCTGATCTCCTTCGCCATGAAGGAGGACCAGCCGCCCTTGTCCGCGGCCGACGCGTCCCAGTTCACCTCGAACTCGCTGCGGTCGGCCGGGGTGCCGTCGAAGTGGACCACGTCGACGCCGTCGGGGCGGATGGTGGCGATCTCGTCCTGCCCGATGGACAGCGCGCGCTGCGTGTACGCGACGAACGCGGCGACGTCGGAGCCCATGAAGTTCTCGCCGTCGCCGAGCCCGACGACCAGGGGCGAGTTACGACGGGCGCCGACGACGACGCCGGGCTGGTCGGCGTGCACGACGAGGAGCGTGAAGGCGCCCTCGAGCCGCTGCACGGTCTGCTGCATGGCGCTCGTCAGGTCACCGGTCTCGCGGAAGGCCTTCGCGACCAGGTGCGCCGCGACCTCGGAGTCGGTCTCGCTGAGGAACTCGACGCCCTCGGCCGCGAGTTCGTCGCGGAGCGCGGAGAAGTTCTCGATGATGCCGTTGTGGATGAGCGCGAGCTTGCCGCCGTCGGCGAGGTGCGGGTGCGCGTTCTCGTCCGTGGGGCCGCCGTGGGTCGCCCAGCGGGTGTGCCCGATGCCCGTCCCGCCGTCGGCGATGGGGTGCTCGTCGAGCTCGTCGACGAGGGCCTGCAGCTTGCCGGCCTTCTTCGCGAAGGACAGGTCGCCTGCCGGGTCGATGACCGCGATGCCGGCCGAGTCGTACCCGCGGTACTCGAGCCGACGGAGTCCACCGAGGAGCACGTCCGTGCTGCTGTTGGTGCCGACGTAGCCCACGATTCCACACATGGGACCGATCCTACGATGCGGCTCAGCCCGCTCCCTGCGAGGCCGCGGATCGTGCGGGATACCGTGATCATCATGGGACGTTTCGACGCAATCGACATCACGACGCTGCACGGTGAGCACACCACGTTCGGCGCCTTCGCGGACAAGGCGGTGCTCGTGGTGAACGTGGCGTCGCGCTGCGGCCTCGCACCGCAGTACGAGCAGCTCGAGGAGTTGCAGAAGACCTACGGCCCGCGGGGCTTCACGGTGCTCGGGTTCCCGAGCAACCAGTTCCTGCAGGAGCTCGGCTCGTCCGAGGCGATCGACGAGTACTGCTCCACCACGTGGGGCGTGACGTTCCCGATGTCCGAGAAGGTCAAGGTGAACGGCGGTGGCGCGCACCCGCTCTACAAGGAGCTCAAGCAGACGCCGGACGCCGCGGGCAAGGCCGGCCGTGTGATCTGGAACTTCGAGAAGTTCCTGGTGGCGCCGGACGGCACCGTCACCCGGTTCCGCCCGACGACGAAGCCGGACGCGCCAGAGGTGATCGCGGCCATCGAGGCGGCGCTGCCCGCCTGAGCGGGCTCCGGACTGGAGGCTCGGTGAAGGTCCGCCGCGTCGCCCACCCGCACCGCGCCTCCCGTCTACGCTCGTTCCCATGCCGATCCCGGAGACCACCGTCGCGCACCCCACCCCGTTCGTGGAGATCCCCCGCGGGGAGTGGTCGCAGCTCGCGCCCAAGGAGCACCTCTCCCTGACCGAGACGGAGATCGTGCAGCTGCGCGGCCTCGGTGACCGCCTCGACATGCAGGAGGTGCAGGAGGTCTACCTCCCCCTCTCCCGCCTGCTCACGCTCTACGCCGCTGGCGCGCGGAACCTGCACGCGGAGACGAGCCGCTTCCTCGGGGAGCGGGCCGGGCGGACGCCCTTCGTCATCGGCGTCGCGGGCTCGGTCGCCGTCGGCAAGTCGACCGTCGCACGGCTGCTGCGCGAACTCACGAAGCGCTGGCCGGACACCCCGCGGGTTGAGCTCGTCACGACCGATGGGTTCCTGTACCCGAACGCCGAGCTCGAGCGTCGCGGGATCATGGACCGGAAGGGCTTCCCGGAGTCCTACGACCGCCGTTCCCTGTTGCGCTTCGTCAGCCAGGTGAAGAGCGGTGCGACCGAGGTCCGGGCGCCGTACTACTCGCACCTCGTCTACGACATCGTGCCGAACGCCGAGATCGTCGTGCGGCAGCCGGACATCCTCATCGTGGAGGGGCTCAACGTGCTCGCGCCGCCGGTGCACGGGCGGCTGGCACTGTCCGACCTGTTCGACTTCACGATCTACGTCGACGCGAAGACCAAGGACATCGAGGCCTGGTACGTCGACCGGTTCCTGGCACTGCAAGAGGAGGCGTTCTCGAGCACCGACTCGTTCTTCCACCGGTTCGCGTCCCTGTCCCGCTCGGACGCTGTGGAGACGGCGACCCAGGTCTGGCGCGCGATCAACGAGCCGAACCTCGTCGAGAACGTGCTCCCCACCCGCTCCCGGGCGACCCTCGTGCTGAAGAAGGCCGCCGACCACAAGGTCTCGTCGGTCCTGCTCCGCAAGATCTGACGCGGCGCCTCCGGCCGGGGCGGCGGGCGGCGCCGGGCCGGACCCGGATCCCGTTCGCAGAACCGAAAGCACCCTGCACCACGTGTTCACGTGGTGCGGGGTGCTTTCGGTTGTGCGAGAGCGAAGCGCGCCGCCGCCAGCCGGCCCAGCCCCTACGCGGCGTCGAGCGCCAAGCGGTCGGACACGACCGCGGCGAGCTCCTCCGCGATGCGCTGCGCGTCGTCCTGGGAAGCCGCCTCGACCATGACGCGGACGACGGGCTCGGTGCCGGACGGACGGAGCAGCACACGGCCGGTGTCGCCGAGCGACTCGGTGGCCGATGCGACGGCGTCCTGCACGCCCTGGTCCGCCAGGCCGTGCCGGTCGACGCCCTTCACGTTGAGCAGCACCTGCGGGAACACCGTCATGCACGAGGCGAGTTCGCCGAGCGTCTTGCCGGTCCGCGCCATCTCGGCGACGAGGTGCAGCCCCGTGAGGATGCCGTCACCCGTCGTGGCGTAGTCCTGGAAGATGATGTGCCCGGACTGCTCGCCACCGAGCGAGAAACCGCCGGCGTTCATCTTCTCGAGCACGTAGCGGTCGCCCACACCGGCTTCGATCACGGTGATGCCCGCGTCCGCCATGGCGCGCTTGAGTCCGAGGTTCGACATCACCGTCGCGACGAGTGTGTCGTCCTTCAGGTGTCCGCGCTCCTGCAACGACAGCGCGAGGATCGCCATGATCTGGTCGCCGTCGATCGCGTTGCCGTCGGCGTCCACCGCGAGGCAGCGGTCCGCGTCGCCGTCGTGGGCGATCCCGACGTCGGCGCCGTGCTCGAGCACCGCGCGAGCGAGGTTGTCGATGTGCGTGGACCCGACGCCGTCGTTGATGTTGATGCCGTCGGGGTCGGCGCCGATCAGCGTGACCTCGGCACCCGCGTTGACGAAGACCTCTGGCGAGACGCCGGCAGCGGCACCGTTCGCACAGTCGAGCACGACGTGCAGCCCGTCGAGACGGTGGGGCAGCGTGCCGAGCAGGTGCACGACGTAGCGGTCCTCGGCATCGGCGAACCGGGTGATGCGGCCGACGTCGGCGCCGGTGGGGGTCGGCGCCGAGTGGTCGTGCATCGCCGCTTCGATGCGGTCCTCGACCTCGTCGGGGAGCTTCCGGCCGCCTGCGGCGAAGAACTTGATCCCGTTGTCCGGCGCCGGGTTGTGCGACGCGGAGATCATCACGCCGAAGTCGGCGTCGATGTCCGCGACGAGGAACGCCGCAGCAGGGGTGGGGATGACCCCGGCGTCGAGCACGTCGACGCCGGCGGAGGCGAGCCCGGCCGCGACTGCGGCACCGAGGAACTCGCCGGAGACGCGCGGGTCGCGCGCCAGGACCGCGCGGGGGCGCGGTCGACCGGACGCCCGGCGGGCGTCGGCATGGTGTCCGTGTGTGAGAACGGCCGCGCTCGCCTGGGCAAGACCCAGTGCGAGCGCGGCCGTCAGCTCGCCGTTGGCGAGACCACGAACCCCGTCGGTACCGAACAGACGCGGCATTGCGATCTTCAGCCGGTGACGACTAGCGCTTCGAGAACTGCGAAGCCTTGCGGGCCTTCTTGAGACCGGCCTTCTTGCGCTCGATGACGCGGGCGTCACGGGTGAGGAAGCCGGCCTTCTTGAGGGTGGCGCGGTTGTTCTCGCGGTCGATCTCGTTCAGCGTGCGTGCGATCGCGAGGCGGAGGGCACCGGCCTGACCCGAGGGGCCACCACCCGTGATGCGGGCGGTCACGTCGTAGGCGCCGAGGAGCTCGAGCACCTTGAACGGGTCGTTGATGAGCTGCTGGTGCAGCTTGTTCGGGAAGTAGTCCTCCAGCGAACGGCCGTTCACCGTGAACGAGCCGGAGCCCGGAACGAGGCGAACGCGCGCGATGGCCTCCTTGCGGCGCCCGACGGCACCGCCGGAGACGTTGAGGATCTGACGGGGAGCGGCCTCGGCAGCGGCGGGTGCGCTCTCCGTGGTGAAGCTCTCCGGGGTCTGGTCGAGGGAATCAGCGATCTGAGCCATGAGTTTCTCTATGTCCTTGAAGTCGTCGTGGCCGGAACTACTGTGCGACCTGGTCGAAGGTGTACGCCTTGGGCTGCTGCGCGGAGTGCGGGTGCTCCGCGCCGGCGTAGACCTTCAGCTTCTTGAGCTGCTCGCGACCGAGGGTGTTCTTCGGCAGCATGCCGCGGATCGCCTTCTCGACGGCGCGGGTGGGGTGCTTCTCGAGCATCTCCGGGTAGGAGGTCGCCGTGAGGCCGCCCGGGTAGCCCGAGTGGCGGTAGTAGACCTTCTTCGCGAGCTTGGAGCCGGTGAGGGCGACCTTGTCCGCGTTCACGATGATGACGTAGTCACCCATGTCCATGTGCTGGGCGAAGGTGGCCTTGTGCTTGCCGCGCAGGAGCGCCGCGGCGTGAGTGGCGAGACGGCCGAGGACGACGTCGGTCGCGTCGATGACGATCCAGTCGTGCTGGACGTCTGCCGGCTTCGGTGAGAACGTGCGAGTCACAGGAGTGCTGCTTTCGTGTCGAGGTGAGGAGTCCGTGAATCCCGCTCCGGTCGGGGTTCCCCGCGGCAGAAGCCGGCGGAACGCCCGGGTGGAGGGCTCATCTGACTGTCCGGCGCACACGGCGCGCAGACCAAGGTGAGAGCCTACCGGACCCGCATCCCCCTGGTCAAACGCGTCCAGATCGGTCCGCGTGGCCAAATCGCGCGTAGGAGGTCGAAACGCGCGTAGGTGGCCCGAACTTCCGACCACCTACGCGCGTTCCCGCTTTCCACCGCGCGCGCCATGGGTCGAAACGCGCGTCCGCAGGACTGGAGGCACGGTGCCAGGTGGCACCGCGCCTCCAGTCCGCTGTCTGGCTACGCGACGCTGGCGCGGCGACGACGCGCGACCAGCACGCCGGCACCAGCGGCGAGGAGCAGCAGCGCTGCGGCGATGCCACCCGTCAGGTCGGCGCCCGTGAACGCCAGCGCACCCGTCACCGGATCGATCGTGATCGTCGTCCACCCGATCACCGACCCGTCAGCCGCCGTCACCACGATCCGGTGCGACCCCGCCGGCGCATCAGCCGGGATCGTCACCCGCACGCTCCCGTCAGCCGCGACCGTCACCGTCCCGAGCAACGTCGGCGTGGAGAACATCCACACGTTCACCCGCTGCCCCGCGTACTGCGCCCCGACACCGATCGTGATCGTCTCCCCCGGACGCGCCGACGACGGCGCCGTGACCGTTCCACGGTTCGCATCCGTCAGGGACGACTCCGACGGAGCAACCGGCGCCGAACCAGCACCCGGAGTCGGAACGGGGGTCGAGCCACCACCGGTGCCACCACCACCAGGCGTCGTGCCCGGGTCCGTCGGGTCCGTACCCGGGTCCGTCGGAGTGGTGTCGCCGGTCAGGTCGAAGCCGACCAGGATCGGGTCGTGGTCGCTCGCCCGGTACACGTCGTCCGTGTACAGGTTCGTCGCGTTGTAGTTGTAGCGGCTGTACTCCAGCGCCACCGACTCGACCGAGTTGATGTTCCAGATGTCCACACCCGTCACCGTCGCGAGCGCCGCTGGCGAGGCGAGCACGTGGTCGAGCGATCCGCTCAGGCCGCTGTACACGTACGACCACTCCGACGAGTCGAGCGCCGGCCCGAGGTCCGTGTAGCCGGCATCGTCGAGGACGACCATCGGGTCCTCCTGGCTGTAGGCGTTGAAGTCGCCGAGCATGAACACCTTGTCGGTGCCGTACTGCGTCTGCATCTTCGTGGAGAACGCGGCGAGCGCCGTCGCCTGCTTCACGCGGTCGGCGTTCGACGCCCCCTGGCCGTCACCCTGGTCGGCGTTCTCGCCGGTGCCTGACCCCTTCGACTTGAAGTGGTTCGCGATCACGAGGAACTCGTCGTCCGCCGTGCCCCCGACCGGACGGAACGCGTCCGCGACGGGCTGACGGGCGTTCGTGAACGCCGGGTCGATGAGGATCGTCGACTCACCCGTGGGTGCGACCCGGTCCTTCTTGTAGATCAGTGCCAGGCGGATGACGTCCTCGCTCGCGGGGAGCGTCTTCGGGGACTTGACGTACGCCCAGGTGTCGGCACCGGTCGCGGCGTTGAGCGCCCCGACGAGGGTGGCCACGGCGGCGTCGCGGTCCTGGCCGAACTCGGCCGAGTTCTCGATCTCCTCGAGCGAGACGACGTCGGCGCCGAGACCGTTGATCGCCTTGACGATCTTGACCTGCTGGCGCTCGAAGTCCTCCTGCTCGGCGGCGCCGCGGGCGTCGCAGCCGGAGTTCACCGTGACGGGGTCGCCGTCGCGGTCCGTGTAGTACGAGCAGCCGGTGAGCTGGTCGCCGGTCGTCGGGAAGTAGTTCAGCACGTTGAAGCCGGCGAGCTTGAGGTCGCCGCCGACGTCCTGGGGCTTCGCCGTGCGGACGTTCGAGAAGGTCGCGGGCAGATCGGTCTTCGCGGTCGCGCCGGTGATCGGCGACGTGGGCTGGAAC
Source organism: Curtobacterium sp. L3-7 (assembly GCF_048756585.1). Lineage (NCBI taxonomy): Bacteria > Bacillati > Actinomycetota > Actinomycetes > Micrococcales > Microbacteriaceae > Curtobacterium > Curtobacterium sp. L3-7. The sequence continues at coordinate 268,914 of NZ_CP151474.1, forward strand.
TTCCACGAGTCGTTGCGGTAGTCGAGGACGACGGGCTTCGTGAAGGTCGCCGCTGCTCCGACGGTCACGGGCCCCTGCGTCAGCCAGGACACCGGGATCGACTTGTTCGCCTGGGTCAGGAAGTTCGTGCTGCCGCCGTCGTCGAGCGTGACCTTGCGGGCGGCGTTGTCGGCCTCGACTGCCTTGGCCGCTGCACTGCCGGGACGGGCGACCTCGGTGGGCTGGATCAGCCGCTTCGTGCCCGACGCCAGGACGATCTCGCCGTACTGGTTCGTCGTGTAGTTGTCGGCGACGGTGTAGTCGCCCTGCGGCGCGACGAGCATGCTCTCGAGGGACTCGCGCTGTGCGTCCGAGGCCGGGAACGCGACGGTGGCGGCCTGCGGAGCCGGCACGGTCTCGGTGAGCTTCGTCATGCCGCCGGCGGCGACGTTCAGCTCCGTGAGGCCGTAGTACTCACTCACCGAGCCGGTGAGTTCGACGTAGTCGCCCGCTGCGACCCGGGACGCGGTGGCCGAGGAGAACACGAAGAGCCCGTCGGACGCGGTGTGCGTGCCGAGGTCGATCGCACCGCCGGTGCCCGGGGTCTGCACGGTGTAGCCGTTGAACCCGCCGGTGGCGTACACGGCGGTGACGACGCCCTTCGTGACGACGGTCTTGCCGACGTACGGCGAGGTGTCCGTTGTGCCCTGCAGCTGCGCGATGGTGACGGCCTCGGCAGGAGCACCGGGGTCTGTCGGCTCAGTCGGCTCCGTCGGGTCTGTCGGCGTCGTCGGCGCGGTCTCGCCAGCTGCGTTCGTCGGCGTGAGCGTCGTCGTGACGGAGAAGTCCGCGGCGTTGTCGTCGCTGTCGACCGTGCCCTGGCGGACCAGGCCGTTCGGGACGGTGTTCCCACCGTCGACGGTGCGCACGTGCCCCTCGAAGGTGTTCGACGCACCGTAGCCGAGGAGGTCGACGACCCCGGCGGTGCCCGCCGCGATCGCGCCGGTCGGCAGGGTGAGCGCCTGGGACTGGTCGGACAGGACCAGCGTGCCCGTGGTGCCCGAGGTGTTCAGGGTCGCGGTGTCGTCCGCGGCGGGCAGCTCCGCACCCGTCGCGCCGTTGCCCGCCATCGTGACGAGGAACGTCCCGTTCGCGGGGACGGTGCCCGCGAGGCCGCTGGTGCTGAACGCGGCCGAGCCGGTCGCCGAGCGGTACTGCAGCGACCAGCCGTCGACCGAGACCGGGGCGTCGGTCGGGTTCGCGATCTCGACGAACTTCTTGTTGAAGACGGCGTTCGCGCTGCCGCCCTTCAGGTAGGCCTCGGCGATGACGAGACCCGTGCCTGCGGTGTTCGCACTGGCGACGGAGACGGAGGCGAGTGGCGCTGCGAGGAGTGTCGCGGCCACCGTGGCGCACAGCAGAGTGCGGCCGACGATCTTGGGCATGCTGACCTTCGGGTCGGAGACGTGGATGGTCAGACCGTACCGACCTGCAGAGTCCCTCAGGTTGCGCCCAGGTAAATGATTGCGATCGACAACATCACGACCCGACGGGTACCCACTCCCGCCCGACCCGGTGCACCGCCGGCCCGTGGCCCGGCAGCACGATCTCCGGGATCGGCAGCGCCCGGGCGGACTCGAGCGCCACTGCCTGGTCCGCCGTGAAGAACGGCGTGATCATCCGCGGCCTGGGCGTCCACGACGCCGGCTGCGTGTCGTGCCGCGACACGACGGCGTCCCCGGTGACGATCGCGTCCGCGGCCGGCAGCAGGTACGCGGTGGACCCGTCGGTGTGCCCGGTCGCCGGGAACGGCGTGATCGCCCGGCCCTCGAAGTCCGCACCCGTGAAGGCCCGGACGGTCGGCACCGTGGTCGGCCGGAGCGCGTCGGACCGGATCGCGCGGGCGAGCCACCTGAGCACCCGCGCCGACGCCAGCCGGCCGCCGATCTCCGCCGGCGTGACCTGCTGGCGCGAGGGGCCTCGGACGTTCGACAGCTCGTCCGCGTGGGCCAGGACCTCGACGTGCGGGTGCTGTTCGAGGATCCCGGGGATGCCACCGACGTGGTCGACGTGCCCGTGCGTGACGTAGATGCGGCGGAGGTCGTCGAGGTCGTGTCCGGCGTAGCGCACGGTGTCCAGCACCAGGTCGGTGTCAGCTGGGTAGCCGGCGTCGATGAGGGCGACGCCGTCTTCTTCCGCGAGGACGACCCAGTTCGAGACGGGCCCCTCGACGAAGACCACCCCTGGTGCCACGGAGACGACGGACCGGGGTTCTCTGGAGCTCATCCCCCGACGCTATCCGAGCCGGACGGTGCGGAGCGCCGCGCCCGCGTCTGCGATGCCCGCGCGGCGAGCTCGTCGTCGGCCGGGTAGCCCACCTCGGTCAAGGTGAGACCGCGCGCCGGCGCGACCTTGAAGGCGCTGGTCCGCTCCCCCGCGACGCGCAACTCCTCGAGACGGTCCGGTCCGAAGCGCCCCTCGCCGACGGCGATGGTCGCCCCCACCATCGCGCGCACCATGGAGTGGCAGAAGGCATCGGCCTGGAGGCTCGCGACCAGCACGCCGTCCGGCTCACGGTCCCAGCGGAACTCCTGCAGCGTCCTGATGGTCGTCGCGCCGTCGCGCGGCTTGCAGAACGCCGCGAAGTCGTGCAGCCCGAGCAGTGTCAGCGCACCGCGCTCCATCGCTCCCGGGTCGAGATGCCCCGGGTACCAGGTCGTGTGCCCCCGACGGAGTGGATCGCGGGGTGCGTCGAGGTCCGCGACGCGGTACGTGTAGCGGCGCCAGAGCGGGGAGAACCGGGCGTCGAACCCGTCCGGCGCGACCGAGACCCGGCTGACGACGACGTCCCCGAGCGGCCCCGCGAGCCCGTTCAGGCGCTTGACGAGCCCGTCCAGCGGCGAGCGCCCCGATCCCCGCTTCGTGCTGAGCGCACCCCACTGCTCGGCGGACAGGTCGAGGTGCGCGACCTGCCCGGTGGCGTGCACTCCGGCGTCGGTGCGTCCGGCGACGGTCAGCTGCGGCGCGCGGCCCCAGCGGCTGAACACGGTGGCGAGCGCGTCCTCGAGCGCGCCCTGCACGGTCCGCAGTCCCGGTTGCTTGGCCCACCCGGAGAACGCGGCGCCGTCGTACGCGACGTCGAGCCGCAGCCGCACCCCGCTCTGCAGCCCGTCGCTCTCGCTCACACCCCAACGGTACCGATGTCAGCGCCGCGTCAGTGCCGTGTGAGCGCCCGGCGGCAGCATCGTCCTCGACATCGACGAAAGGAACTGCGATGACGACGACACCACTCGCGGTGGAGGCCACCGGCCTCGTCAAGACCTTCGGGCAGAACCGCGCCGTGGACGGAGTCGACCTCCGCGTCGAGGCCGGCACCGTGTACGGCGTGCTCGGCCCGAACGGCGCCGGCAAGACGACCACGATCAGCATGCTCGCGACCCTGCTCAAGGCGGACGCCGGCGAGGCCAGGATCTTCGGCCACGACGTCCGGCGGGAGCCCCAGGAGGTCCGCCGGCTCATCGGCGTGACCGGCCAGTACGCCAGCGTCGACGAGACGCTGAGCGCGACCGAGAACCTGGTCGTGTTCTCGCGGCTGCTCGGGCTGTCCCGGGCCGAGTCGAAGCGGAAGTCCGCCGAGCTCCTCGAGCGCTTCGGCCTGACCGAGGCGGCGAAGCGTCCGCTGAAGAACTTCTCCGGCGGCATGCGTCGTCGCCTCGACCTGGCGGCGAGCCTCATCGCGCAGCCGCCGCTCATCTTCCTCGACGAGCCGACGACGGGCCTCGACCCGCGGACCCGTGCGCAGATGTGGGACACGATCCGGGAGCTCGTCGCGACCGGCTCCACCGTGCTCCTGACGACGCAGTACCTCGACGAGGCCGACCAGCTCGCCGACCGCATCGCCGTGATCGACCACGGCAGGGTCGTCGCGGAGGGCACCGGCGACGAGCTCAAGGCGTCGATCGGCACCGCGTCGCTGCAGCTCCGGCTCGCCGATGCGCTCCGACTCGACGCGGCGAGGACCATCGTGCGCCAGACGCTCGGCGTCGACGCCGTCGCGAGTCCCGAGGGCTCCCGGCTGACCGCGCCGATGGCCGAGCCGGACCGCGTCACCGACCTGCTCGTGTCGTTCCGCGACGCGGGCATCTCCCTCGCCGAGATGAGCGTGCAGAAGCCGACGCTCGACGAGGTCTTCCTGACCATCACGGGCAAGCCGACCGCCGACGCGGCGGACGAGGACGCCCAGCGCGAGCTCGAAGGGAGCATCGCATGACCACGCTCACCCCGCAGGCTCCGACCACCCCACGCATCACCCCGCGACCAGGGGTCGGCGGCACGGGCATCGGTGCCACGATCCGGCAGTCGCTCACCATGGCGTACCGCGGCCTGGTCAAGGTCCGTCGCACGCCGGAGCAGCTCTTCGACGTGACGCTCATGCCGATCGTCTTCACGGTGATGTTCACGTACATCTTCGGCGGCGCGATCTCCGGCAACGTGGCGTCGTACCTGCCGATCATCATCCCGGGCATCCTCGTGCAGACGAACATCACGTCGTCGATCGTCACCGGCGTCCAGCTCCGCGAGGACATGGACAAGGGCGTGTTCGACCGCTTCAAGTCGCTGCCCATCGCCCGCATCGCGCCGCTGGCCGGAGCGCTGCTCGCCGACACCGTCCGCTACGCCATCGCGACGACGATCACGTTCATCACCGGCTTCGCGATGGGACTCCGCCCCGCTGGCGGCTTCGGCGCGGTGGTCCTCGCCGGTCTGCTGGTCATCGTCGTCGCGTGGGCGATCAGCTGGATCTTCGCCTACTTCGGCGTCGTCGCCCGCACCGCGTCGAGCGTCTCCGGCATCTCGAACCTCGTGCTGTTCCCGCTGACGTTCCTGTCGAACGCGTTCGTCCCCGCCGACACGCTGCCGGACTGGCTGCGCTGGTTCTCCGAGGTCAACCCGATCTCACACCTCATCACCGCGGTCCGTGAGCTCGTGAACCACGGAGCCGTCGGCGGCGACCTGGTGTTCTCGCTCGTCGGAGCAGCGGTCGTCGTCGCGGTGTTCGCCCCGCTGACGGTCCGCGCCTACATGCGGAAGGCGTGACGCTCAGGCGCTGAAGCGCAGCTCCTCGAGCAGCACGCGCGCCCGCGAGACGGCCTCGGCCCGGTCCCATCCGGCCGAGGCCGTCTCGGCGTCCACGAGGGGTCCGGTACCGACGACGGCGCCGAGGACCCCGCGCAACCGGTCGTGGGCGAGGACCGCGAAGTCCTGTCGCGAACCGAGCCGTCGCGCAAGGCCCCAGCACCGCGCCGCGTGGTCCGCCGCGCCCTGCCGGGCGGCGGCGACCGCCAGCCCGAGCAGCGTGGTCCCGATGACGGGCAGGTCGATCCACCACGGGTGCAGTCGGAGCATCACGAGCGCGCCGACCCGCAGGCGACGCGGCACGTCCGATCCGGACGGGAGGCCCGGTTCGGCTCCTCCGGGTCGTCTCGCCGCCGCCTCGTCTTCTGCCGCGATGCGTGCCGCGCCCGCCATCAGTGTCCAGTTCGGCGTCTGCTTGCGATGCGCGGTCACGGCGTCCCAAGCTCGCGCGTACTCGGCCGCCCCTGCGGCCACGTCGCCGTCGCTCCGTGCGCACTCGGCGGCGATCGCGATCGCGAGGACGGCCATCTGCACGGCTTCCCCGTCGGGACCACCGCGGTTCGCCACCGGCTGGTTCGCGAGGTCCGCTGCGACCTGCCGCGCGCGGACGACGTCGCCCGTCGCCGCCGCGCACAGCCCGACGGTCCAGCCGATCTCGTAGAGGTCGTCCTCGGCGCCGAACACCTCGAGGCGGGTCCGCGCGACGTCGGCGACGACGAGCGCGTCCGCGTGCCGTCCGGTCTGCGCGAGCAACTGGGTCATCGTGACCGCACCCGACCCCAGCGCCCATGCGTCGTCGGTCCTGGTGGCGAGTGCCTCGGCGCGCTGGGCGTGGCGGAGCGCGTCGTCGAACTCCCCGTCGTTCTCCGCCAGCGGGGCGCTCAGCATGCACGCCAGGCAGGCCACGCCGTCGTCCGGATCGTCGCGGAGCGCGGCGAGCAGCCGCAGCCCGTCGTCCGGGCGGCCGAGCGTGAGCAGCAGTGCCGCCTGCGCGTCGAGGACCGGGAAGCCGGTGGTCCCCTGCCGGACGACCCGGCGGAGCATCGCGATCGCGCGCACGGAGGTCCTGCGGTCCGAGAACGCCGCGGAACCGCCGATCAGGACGAGACCCAGCGTCGTGGCGGCTCGGTCGGCGGGTGACGGTTCCGCGGTCCTGAGCAGCGCGACGACCTCGGCGGCGACCGCGACGACTTCGCCGTGGGCACCGCGCAGGGTCCAGTACCCGCCGAGGGCCGCGAACACCTGCGCGAGCGCCGACCGGTCCTCGGCGACGAGGCTCCAGCGCAGCAGCGTCACGAGGTTGTCCGCCTCGCGGCCGATCTCGCGGAACCACCGTCGCTGCGGTTCCCCGGTCGCGGTGAAGACGTTGCGGGTGGCGGCGAAGTCCCGCCCCCAGCGGATCATCGCTGCGCGGACCTCGTCGGTGCGCCCGCGTTCGTCGAGGCGGGCGGCACCGAACTCGCGGACGGTCTCGAGCAGCCGGTACCTGATGTCGGCGCCCTCGTGCTCGACGAGCTGGACGAGGGACTGCTCGACGAGCTCGGCGAGGGCGTCCAGTGCGTCGTCCCGCCGCTCGGGTGCCGCGACGGCCTCGACCGCGTCGACCGCGAGGCCGTCCGGGAAGAGCGCCAGCCGGGTCAGCAGGTCCTGGGCTCCGTCGTCGAGGAGCCGCCAGCTCCACTCGATGACGGCGAGCAGGGTGCGGTGCCGCTCGGGTGCGCTCCGGTCGCCGCCACGGAGCAACGCGAAACGGTCGTCGAGCCGCCGTTCGATCTCCTCGACGCCCATCCCGCGGATCCGCGCGGCGGCGAGCTCGATCGCGAGCGGCGATCCGTCGAGCCGCGTGCAGATGCGCCGCACGGTGTCGAAGGGCAGGACGGCACCGGGGCGGGCGGCTCGTGCGCGGTCGGTGAACAGCCGGACCGCCGCGCCGTCCGCGTCGACGGGCAGCGGTGCGAGGGGCGCGACGACCTCGCCGGCGATGGCGAGCGGTGCACGCGACGTCGTGAGGATGCGGAGGGACGGGAGCTGGGCGAGCAGGTCGGCGGCGAACGCGGCGACGTCCGCGACGAGGTGCTCGCAGTTGTCGAGCACGAGCACGGTCGGTTCCTCACCGAGCGCGCGGAACACGCGGCCCCGCAGATCGGCGACGACGGCGTCCCGCAGCGCCCGGGCGGACCGTACCTCGGCGATCCCGAGCAGCGCGCCGAGGGCGGGGACGACGTCCTCGCCGGCGGCCAGTGGTGCGAGCTCGAGCACCACGACGCTGCGGTCGGCCGGGAGTGCCGCCGCGACCGCCTGCGCGAGGCGGGTCTTCCCGAGCCCACCGGCACCGAGGACGGTCACCAGCCGTTCGCGGGACAGGAGGTCCGTGACGGCGGCGAGGTCGGCCTCCCGTCCGACCAACGCGTTCGGCGCGGCACGCAGGCCGATCCGTCGGACGCTCCCGGAGGCGGACGCCGTCCGGCGGAGCAGGTCGGCGTTCAGCCGCACCAGGTCGGCGGACGGGTCGGCACCGAGCCCGTCAGCCAGCCGCTCCCGGTGGGCCGCGAAGACCGCGAGCGCTTCGCTCGTCCGGCCGGCGGCGGCGAGCGCGCGCATCGATCCCGAGACCGCGACTTCGTCGAACGGGTCGGAGGCCGCTTCCTCGTGCCACAGCCCGACGGCCGCGTCGGCGTCACCGGCGTCGAGCATCGCCGTGCCGAGCGCCCGGCGGAGCGCACGTCGCGCCACCTCGGCTCGTTCGGCGAGCGCCGTGCCGAGGTCGCCGTCGACATCGGCGCCCGGATCACCCCGCCACAGAGCGAGCGCCGCCCGACTCGTGTCGTCGGACGTGTGCCGGGCCTCGGCGACGTGTTCGGCACGGACGAGGTCGACGTCGTCCGGCTGGACGTCGAGCGCGTAGCCGGTGCTCGTCGACACCACGAGCCCCTCGGCCGTGCTCCGCCGGAGCCGGGACACCAGGGTCTGCAGGGCCGCCCGCGCGCCCCTCGGCGGCGCGTCGGTCCAGAGCTCGTCGATGAGCGCGTCCGTCGTCATCGCATGACCGCGGGCGAGCACGAGCGCGGTCAGGAACGCCCGCGGGAGCGCCCCGGGGACGGGCACCGCCGCGCCGGACGGGTCCTCGACCAGGACCGGTCCGAGGACGGCGATGCGGGGCTGCTGCGGCACGCAGCGAGTCTACGGACGGTGTTGTGCGATCGTGATGCGCGCACCGATCGGCGGGCACCACGGCGGCCTAGCCTGTGCGTATGCACATCATCACGAGGGGGGTCGTGGCCGTGGCGCTCGCGACCACGGCGGTCGTCATCGTCGCCGGGTGTTCCACCGCGTCGTCCGCAGGAACGACACCGGCACCGTCGCGCAGCGCCGCACCGTCGGCCACGCCGACCGAGACGGCCTCCGGCGTCGACTTCGGTCCGTCGCCGGAGTCCGACGGCGTACCGACCTGTGCGCAGCTGCTGCCGTCGGACCTCGTCACCCGAGCGGTCCCCGGCACCACCGTGCTCGACCCGATGACGACGCAGGACCACGTCCTCGGCGCCTGGACGACCGCGACGACCAGTGGCGGTACCGACTGCTGGAGCACCAACGGTGTCTCGCTCCTCGACGACGTCAGCCCCGGCGAGCAGGGCGATCCGATGTACGAGGGCGTCGGGCTCTCGGTGCTGCCGGACGCGGCCCCCGAGCACGCCGATGCCACCGAGCACGTCGATCCGTCGACGGACCCCGCGTCGGTGTACTGCGGGGCCTCCGACGCCGCCCGGGTGAGCTGCAGCGGGCGTGCGCTCGCCGGGAACGCCTGGATCGACCTCTCCCTGACCCGCCTCCAGACCACGGGCGACGCCACCCCGGAGCAGGTGCAGCCCGCGTTCCAGGCGCTGCTCGACCACGTCGAGGAGACCGTCGCCGCGGCACCGGTCGCGGGGATGCGGACCGAACACGATGCAGCGTCCTGGAAGCCGAGCACCTGCACGGCCGACCGGGTGAACGCCGTCACCGCCGTCGCACTGGTCGACCCGTGGTCGCTCGGCTCCGACGTCGGCGCCGAGCCGACCTACTACGCGCTGAACCGTCTGGGTGCCGCGGCGTGCTCGTTCGGTCCTGCCGAGCAGCCGTTCGCACGGACCGGAGCCTCGTACTCCTCGATGCCCGACTCGGGATGGGTCGTCAGCGCCCGCCTCGGCAACGGACTCATCGACCGACACGACCGGCTCGAGCTCGACGGTCTCGCCGAGGACGCCGCCGCCTGGCGCACGTGCGACGAGGCCGCGTGCTCCGTCGACGTCGTGCAGGACGGCACCTGGACGCACTACGTCCTGTTCTCCTGGGCCGCTCCGAACACGAGCTCGGCGATCGAGCGCTGGGCGGAGTCGTCCCTCACCGCCTGACGTCGCGCCGGTGACCGAACGCGGACGGCCCCGTCGACGTGTCGAGGTCCTCCGTCGCCCGCCGCTCGGACTCCACGATCCCCCGGAGCGACACCAGCGCAGCCGACGTCACCGCGACGTGCGACGGGTCCTCCTTGCTCGCATCGAGGGCCCGCTCGACCTCGGCGATCGCGTCGTCCCCTGCACTCTCCGGGCACTCGCCGCGGATCATGCACGCGAGTTCGCGGAACGCCTTCGCGAGCGGTTCGGCGAACGCCGGGTCCGGGCGGCCGAGTCCGTCGGACACCGGACCCGAGCGGGCGACGAGCTCGGTGAGGTCCGTCGTGTACCAGGCGGCCCGCTCGAGCGCCCGGAACCGCGCGCCGTCCTGCTGCAGCCGAGCCCGTGACCCGCGGAGCGCCCCGCGGGGGTTGAGCTTCCGGCTCTCGTGCGCGATCGAGACCCGGGACCGGACGTCGGCGATGGCCCGGTCGAGCCGGTCCTGCTGCCTGTCCCAGGCCTTCTCGTCGCGCTCGTCGGCCTCGAGCACCGCGGCGAGGCCGTCGAGGTGGTCGGCGAGCACGTCGTTCACCGCGTCGATCCGGTGTTCGGCGTCCCAGAAGCGCAGCGGCGGGAAGACCAGGAAGTTGACGAGCAGGCCGACCGCGACGCCGACGGCCATCTGCACGAGGTACCCGAGCGAGTACCCCTCCGCGTGCGCACCGCCGACGAGCAGGACGAACAGCGCCGCGGTGGACACCCACGAGCTGCCCTCGCCGAGGATGCGGAACCCGCCGACGAGCACCCCGATCCCCACGGCGAGGGCGATCGCGATGAACCCGGGGTCGCCGATCCACATCGTGAACCCGGCGATCACGATCCCGAGGCCGATGCCCACGAGGGTCTGGATCCCGCTCCTGAGCCCCGCGAACACCGTCGTCTGCATCGCGACCACGGCCCCGAGCGGCGCGTAGTAGGGGTAGTCCGACGCGACCCCTGGCACGTGTCTCGCGATGAACCAGGCGAGACACGCGGCGAACGCTGCCTTCCCGGCGTGCAGCAGGCGCGGCTGTGTGCCCGAGGTCCGGCTCCAGCGCCAGACCCTCGTTCCCACGCCCGCGACGTGTTCGAATCCCATGGGTCCTCCGGTGTCGGCCCGCACCCGATGGGCCGACGGGTCACCCTACGATGCAGTTGCTGGGAACGACACGGCCCCCGCAGCGTGCGCTGCGGGGGCCGTGTCGAGTGGTGCTGGGGTTACTTGTCGTCCGACTTCTCGTCCGACTTGGCCTCGGCGTCTGCCTCGACCTCGGCGGCAGCCTCGGTCTCGGTCTCCTCCGCGACGGGAGCCGACTCCTCGGTGGTCTCGGTCGACTCGACCGGGGCCTCCTCGGTCGTCTCGTCGGCCGCCGACTCCTCGACTGCGGGCTCCTCGACGGGCGCGGCGGCGGCCGGAGCCGACTTACGCGAGACGGGGGCCGGCGTGCCCGAGACGGGCTCGAGGACGAGCTCGATCGACGCGAGGGGAGCGTTGTCGCCCTTGCGGAAGCCGAGCTTGGTGATGCGGGTGTAGCCACCCTGGCGGTCCTCGACCTGCGGGGCGATCTCGGTGAACAGCGTGTGCACGACGGTCTTGTCGCGCAGGATGCTGATCACGCGACGACGCGCGTGCAGGTCGCCACGCTTCGCGAACGTGATGAGACGCTCGGCGACCGGGCGGAGGCGCTTGGCCTTCGTCTCGGTGGTCGTGATGCGACCGTGCGTGAAGAGGGCGTTGGCGAGGTTGCTCAGGAGCAGGCGCTCGTGGGCGGGGCCGCCACCGAGGCGGGGGCCCTTGGTGGGCTTCGGCATGTCAGTTCTCCAGTGGTGAAAGTGGTGCGCGCTGCGTCAGCGGCACGCGTGCGCGTGAGCGCGAGGTCAGTTGTTGGACTCGTCCTCGTCGTACCCGCTGTAGAAGTGGGCGCCGTCGAATCCGGGGACGGTGTCCTTGAGGGACAGGCCGAGCTCGGTGAGCTTGTCCTTGACCTCGTCCACCGACTTCTGACCGAAGTTGCGGATGTTCATGAGCTGCGTCTCCGACAGGGCGACGAGCTCGGACACCGTGTTGATGCCCTCCCGCTTGAGGCAGTTGTAGCTGCGGACCGACAGGTCGAGGTCCTCGATCGGGGTCTGCAGCTCGTTCGAGAGCACTGCGTCGACCGGCGCGGGGCCGATCTCGATGCCCTCTGCCGCCGTGTTGAGCTCACGGGCGAGACCGAAGAGCTCGACGAGCGTCCGACCGGCCGACGCGATGGCGTCGCGCGGCGTGATGGCCGGCTTCGACTCGACGTCGACGACCAGACGGTCGAAGTCCGTGCGCTCACCGGCACGCGTCGCCTCGACGCGGTAGGTGACCTTGAGGACGGGCGAGTAGATCGAGTCGATCGGGATCTGACCGGCCTCGCTGAACTCCGAGCGGTTCTGCGTCGCCGAGACGTAGCCGCGGCCACGCTCGATGGTGAGCTCGAGCTCGAAGCGCGCGGTGTCGTTCAGGGTCGCGATGACGAGGTCCGGGTTGTGGATCTCGACCCCGGCCGGCGCGGAGATGTCCGCAGCGGTGACCTGACCGGCACCCTGCTTGCGCAGGTACGCCGTGATGGGCTCGTCGTGCTCGCTGGAGACGACCAGGCTCTTGATGTTGAGGATGATCTCCGTGACGTCTTCCTTCACACCGGGAACGGTGCTGAATTCGTGGAGGACGCCGTCGATACGGATGCTCGTGACCGCAGCACCGGGGATCGAGGAGAGGAGCGTGCGGCGCAGCGAGTTCCCGAGGGTGTAGCCGAAGCCAGGCTCGAGCGGCTCGATGACGAAGCGCGAGCGGTGCTCGGAGATCGACTCCTCGGTGAGGGTGGGGCGCTGTGCAATGAGCACTGTGGGATTCCTTTCGGCGAAGTGTCCGCTATATGACACTTGGCGGTACGACGGGGCCGGCGAGGCCCCGACGGGTCTGTTGAGTTGTGATCACGCGCACCGGAGTGCGCGATCGAACGACCAGGAATGGCCGTCCTCGCTCGTTCCCGTCAGACGGGTCTTCCCCGTCAGGGACCGAGCAGGGGACGGCCGGTTGCTCCTCGCGTCAGACGCGACGGCGCTTGGGCGGGCGGCACCCGTTGTGCGCCTGCGGCGTGACGTCGTTGATCGAACCGACCTCGAGGCCGGCGGCCTGGAGGGAGCGGATCGCGGTCTCGCGGCCCGAACCCGGACCCTTCACGAAGACGTCGACCTTCTTGACGCCGTGCTCCTGCGCCTGACGCGCAGCGGACTCGGCGGCGAGCTGCGCCGCGAACGGCGTCGACTTGCGCGAACCCTTGAAGCCGACGGCTCCGGAGGACGCCCAGCTGAGGACGGCACCCGACGGGTCGGTGATGCTGACGATCGTGTTGTTGAACGTGCTCTTGATGTGAGCCTGGCCCACTGCGACGTTCTTCTTCTCCTTGCGGCGCGGCTTGCGCGCGGCAGTCTTGGGGGTAGCCATCGGGGTCTCCTATCGAGCCTTCTTCTTGCCTGCCACGGTGCGCTTCGGGCCCTTGCGGGTACGAGCGTTGGTCTTGGTGCGCTGACCGCGCACCGGGAGACCACGACGGTGGCGAAGACCCTCGTAGCTACCGATCTCGACCTTGCGGCGGATGTCGGCGGCCACCTCGCGGCGGAGGTCACCCTCCACCTTGAAGTTGCCCTCGATGTAGTCGCGGAGGGCGACGAGCTGGTCGTCGGTGAGGTCCTTGACGCGGATGTCACCGGAGATACCGGTGTCCGCGAGCGTCTTGACCGCGCGAGTGCGGCCGACGCCGTAGATGTACGTGAGTGCGATCTCCACGCGCTTCTCGCGCGGGATGTCGACGCCTGCTAGACGTGCCATGTGCTGGCTGCTCCTGTTGTCGATGGAGGTGTGGCGCAGTGCCGGTGCTCGGGCCTCCGACCCGAGGTGTCCCCCTGTGCGCGGCCGGAGCCGGACCAGGGTTCTGGTACTGCGTTTGCGGTGTTCAGTTGTGGATCCTGCGCAGGCCGCCTGTCGGCGTCCGGTCAGGCAGTTCCGGGGACTAGCCCTGGCGCTGCTTGTGACGCGGGTTGCTCTTGCAGATCACCATGACGCGGCCCTTGCGGCGAATCACACGGCAGTGCTCGCAGATGGGCTTGACGCTGGGGTTGACCTTCATTGCTGTTTCCTCGTGCTCGCTGGCTTCGTGCCCGGCAGGGTTGCCGAGTCGTTCCTTTCCAGCTCGCGGATCACTTGTAGCGGTAGACGATCCGGCCGCGGGTCAGGTCGTACGGGCTCAGCTCCACGATCACGCGGTCCTCGGGGAGGATGCGGATGTAGTGCTGGCGCATCTTCCCGGAGATGTGCGCGAGGACCTTGTGCCCATTGGTCAGCTCAACGCGGAACATCGCGTTGGGCAGAGCTTCGAGCACCGAGCCTTCGATCTCGATGACGCCGTCTTTCTTGGCCATAGCCTCACTGTCGCTTGGTTGGATTACCGGTGTGATCCCCGAGCCGGTCTGCGGGTCGGTCGCCACGCCGAGAGGGCATGACACACCAAAGATCGATCTTATGGGAAAGTGGTGCGATTGCCAAGTGCAGCCGGCGCGCCCCCAGAGCTGGGGTGTTCCTGAGGGACGGGCCAGCGTTCCACAGTGGTTCCACGGCGCGTTCGAGGGGATGGACATGGGTCCAGCCCTACGGTGACGATGCAGCCACCCGAACGGAGACCACGTGCCCGACGCCTCTCGGCCCTTCGCTCGTCACGGACGACTCCCGCGACGACGAGCCTGGACGACCCTCCTGTCGATCGTCGCCTCCACCCTCGCGGTGGTGCTCGTCAGCGGGACGAGCGTCGCGGCCATCGCCGGCGCGCAGCTCGCCGGTGCGCCGACCTCCGTGAAGCTGAGCACCGACGACCAGAGCGCCGCGAAGACCGCCGACATCACGGCCATCAAGGGCGGCGCGAACATCCTGCTCATCGGCAGCGACACCCGCGTCGGGCAGTTCGACGCGAACGAGGACGTCGAGGGCGCACGCAACGACGTGACGATGCTCATCCACGTGTCGCAGGACCACACCCAGCTGACCGCGGTGAGCTTCCCCCGCGACCTGATGGTGCCGATCCCCGCGTGCACCAACCCGGAGACGGGCACGAGCTACCCAGCAGCGACCTCGGCGCAGTTCAACACCGCACTCGGCAACGGCGGCGTCTCCTGCGTGGTGGACACCGTCGAGAACCTCACGGGACTGAGCATCCCGTACGCGGGCCTCATCACCTTCGACGGCGTGATCGAGATGTCGAACGCGCTCGGCGGCGTCGACGTCTGCGTCGCGAAGGACATCGACGACACCTACACGGGACTGCACCTCACCGCGGGGTCGCACTCGCTCGAGGGCTCCGACGCGCTCGCCTTCCTGCGGACCCGACACGGCGTCGGCGACGGCAGCGACCTCGCCCGCATCAGCTCGCAGCAGGTGTTCCTCTCGGCACTGCTCCGCAAGGTCACCTCGGACGGCACCCTCTCGAACCCCATCACGCTCTACAAGCTCGCCGGCGCGGCCCTGAACAACATGGTCCTGTCCGACGGGCTCAACCAGCCGAAGACGCTGGTCGGCCTCGCGAGCATGCTCCGCGGGATGAGCACGTCGAGCATGCTGTTCGTCCAGTACCCCGTCGCCGACGACCCCGACGACAGCGCACGCGTCATCGTGGACCAGACGACCGCCCACACGCTCAACGTCGCGCTGCAGACCGACGAGAAGACGACGCTGAGCGACTCGTCGACCGGTCGTGCATCAGAGGACCAGAGCGGATCCTCCAGCGCCGCCCCGTCGTCGGCTGCGACGCCGTCGAGCGAACCGACCGGCACGAGCACCAGTACGAGCGCAGCGAGTCCGTCGTCGACGCCGTTGCCGTCGTCGATCACCGGACAGAGCGCGGCGGAGGAGACCTGCTCCGTCGGCAACTGAGGCCGACGGGGCGGGGCCGAGCCGATCCTCCAGGGCCTGGAGGCTCGGCTTACGGGATCGGGACCGGTGTCACTCCCAGCGGGGCCAGGGCAGCCGCCCCGCCGTCGCTGGCCGTGAGGACCCAGAGGCCGTCCGCATGGACCGCGACGCTGTGCTCCCAGTGCGCCGCATCGGCGCCGTCCAGGGTCCTGACCGTCCACTCGTCGTCGTCCGTCGTGCTGTCGATCGTGCCGGCGGTGACCATCGGCTCGATCGCGACCACCAGGCCTGGCCGGACGGCGGGGCCTGCGCCACGGACGCGGTAGTTGAAGACCGGGGGTTCCTCGTGCATGGAGCGGCCGATGCCGTGACCGGTGTAGTCCTCGACGATGCCCCAGGCGCCGGTCTCGTCGATGGCGTCCTCCACCGCGTCGCCGACCTCGTTGAGGTGCTTGGCGTGCGCCAGCGCGGCGATGCCGTGCCAGAGGGACCGCTCGGTGGTGTCGCAGAGCGTCTGCCGCGCCGCGGTCACACCGGCGTCGCCACCGGGCACCACCGTGGTGAAGGCGCTGTCACCGTTCCAGCCGTCGACCTCGGCGCCCGCGTCCACGGACACGATGTCGCCTGGTCGCAGGACACGGTCACCGGGGATGCCGTGCACGATCTCGTCGTTCACGGACACGCACAGGGTGTGGCGGTACCCGGGCACCAGCTGGAAGTTCGGGATGCCGCCGCCGTCACGGATCGTCCGCTCGGCGACGGCGTCGAGCTCGCCCGTGGTGACGCCCGGTCGGATCGCCGAACGGACCGCGTTCAGCGCCGCCTCGGTGAGGAGTCCAGGGCGCACCATGGCGCGGAGCTCCTCGGGCGTCTTGTAGATCGAGGGCTTGCGGAACCGGACCACGCCGGGGTCAGACGCCGGCGGTGAGCCCGCGCGACGCGAGCGCTGCCTGGATGCGGTCGCCGACCTCGTCGATGGCGCCGAGGCCGTCGACCTCGACCACGAGACCGCGCTGCTGGTACGCCGCGACGATCGGGGCGGTCTGCTCGACGTAGACCTGCTGGCGACGACGGATCGTCTCCTCGTTGTCGTCGCTGCGGCCCTGGTCCTCGGCACGCTTCAGGAGGCGCCCGACGAGCTCGTCCTGGTCGGCGACGAGCTGCACGACGGCGTCGAGGCCGGTGCCCTGCTCGGAGAGCAGCGCGTCGAGGTACTCGACCTGCCCGACGGTGCGGGGGTAGCCGTCGAGCAGGAAGCCGCTCTCGGCGTCGGACTCGCCGAGGCGGGACTTCACGAGCTCGTTCGTCAGCGAGTCCGGGACGTAGTCACCCGCGTCCATGATCGCCTTCGCCTGGACCCCGAGCGGCGTGCCTTCCGAGACGTTCTTCCGGAAGATGTCACCGGTGGAGACGGCGGGGATCCCGAAGGACTCGGCGATGCGGCCGGCCTGGGTTCCCTTTCCCGCTCCGGGAGGTCCGACGATGATGAGACGTGCGCTCAACGGAGAAGCCCTTCGTAGTGACGTTGCTGCAGCTGCGAGTCGATCTGCTTCACGGTCTCGAGACCGACACCCACGATGATGAGGATGCTCGCGCCACCGAACGGGAAGTTCTGGTTCGCGCCGAACAGCGCCAGTGCTGCCAGCGGGATGAGCGCGATGAGACCGAGGTAGAGCGAGCCGGGCAACGTCACCCGGGTCAGGACGTAGTCGAGGTACTCGGCGGTGGGACGACCGGCACGGATGCCGGGGATGAACCCGCCGTACTTCTTCATGTTGTCGGCGACCTCTTCGGGGTTGAAGGTGATCGCGACGTAGAAGTAGGTGAACCCGACGATGAGCAGGAAGTACAGGACCATGTAGAACCAGTTGTCACCCGAGGTCAGGTTGTTCTGGATCCAGGTCACCCACGCGGCCGGCTCCGAGCCGTCGGAGGGCTGGTTGAACTGCGCGATGAGGGCCGGCAGGTAGAGCAGCGACGAGGCGAAGATGACGGGCACGACGCCGGCCATGTTCACCTTGATCGGGATGTACGTGTTGTTGCCGCCGTAGGTCCGGCGGCCGACCATGCGCTTCGCGTACTGCACGGGGATGCGCCGCTGTGACTGCTCGACGAACACGACGGCCATCATGATCACCAGGCCGACGAGGATCACGAACAGGAAGAGCTCGAAGGACTGCGACTGCTCGATCGCCCAGAGCGCCGACGGGAACTGCGCTGCGATGGACGTGAAGATGAGGAGCGACATGCCGTTGCCGATGCCGCGCTCGGTGACGAGCTCGCCCATCCACATGATGAGGCCGGTCCCGGCGGTCAGCGTGACGACCATGAGCATGATCGCGTACCAGCTGTCGTTCGAGATGATCGACGAGCAGGAGGCGCTGGCGTTCGTGCCGAAGAGCTGGCCGGAACGGGCCACCGTGATCAGCGTGGTGGACTGCAGCACACCGAGCGCGATCGTGAGGTAGCGCGTGTACTGCGTCAGCTTCGCCTGGCCGGTCTGGCCCTCCTTGTAGAGGGCGTCGAAGTGCGGGATCACGACGCGCAGGAGCTGCACGATGATCGACGACGTGATGTACGGCATGATGCCGAGCGCGAAGACCGAGAGCTTCAGCAGCGCGCCACCGGAGAACAGGTTGATCAGGTCGTAGAGACCGCCGGAGGACGATGCGCTCGCGAGGCAGGTCTGGACGGCGGCGTAGTCCACGTACGGGGCGGGGATGTACGACCCGAGCCGGAACAGCGCGATGATCGCCAGGGTGAAGCCGATCTTCTTGCGAAGATCGGGGGTGCGCATGATGCGCGCGACCGCTCTGAACACGAGAACTCTCCGAACTACTGGGACCGGTCTTGCCGATCGAGCCGGGCGAGGCCGCCCGTGGCCGGGACGCCGACCGCGCGACCCGGGACCGTCGGCACGTGGCCGACCAGCTCCGGGTCTGTCATCAAGGAAACCGTAACGGCGGCCCGTGCGCAAACGCACGGGCCGCCGACGGGACTACTGGGAGACGGTGCCGCCCGCAGCCACGATCTTGTCCTGGGCGGAGCCCGAGACCTTGTCGACCGTGACGGTGAGCTTCACGCTGATGTCACCCTGACCGAGAACCTTGACCTTCTCGTTCTTGCGGACGGCGCCCTTGGCGACCAGGTCCGCAACGGTGACGTCGCCACCGTTCGGGTAGAGCTCCGCGAGCTTGTCCAGGTTCACGACCTGGTACTCGACGCGGAACGGGTTCTTGAACCCGCGGAGCTTCGGGGTGCGCATGTGCAGCGGCATCTGCCCACCCTCGAAGCCGACGCGGACCTGGTAACGGGCCTTCGTACCCTTGGTACCGCGGCCCGCGGTCTTGCCCTTCGAGCCCTCACCGCGACCGACACGGGTGCGGTCCTTCTTCGAGCCAGCGGCCGGACGAAGGTGGTGCACCTTCAGGATCTGGACGCGCTCGTTCTTCTCGTCGCTCATGCGTCGACCTCCTCGACCTTCACGAGGTGCGCCACCGTCGCGATGTACCCGCGGTTCTGGGAGTTGTCCTCGCGCAGGACCGTACGGCCGATGCGCTTGAGACCCAGGCTGCGGAGCGTGTCGCGCTGGTACTGCTTCTCGCTGATGACGGACTTCGTCTGCGTGATCTTCAGCATGGCCATCAGGCACCTGCCTTCTCGGTCGCTGCGGCACGTGCTGCCGCCTCGGCCTTCAGGAGGCGAGCCGGCACGACGTGGTCCACGTCGAGGCCACGACGTGCGGCGACGGCGCGGGGTTCCTCGAGCTGCTTGAGGGCCTCGACCGTGGCGTGCACGATGTTGATGGTGTTCGACGAACCGAGCGACTTGCTCAGGACGTCGTGGATGCCGGCGCACTCGAGCACGGCGCGGACCGGACCACCGGCGATGACACCGGTACCGGCAGCCGCCGGGCGCAGGAGGACGACGCCAGCGGCGGCCTCACCCTGCACCGGGTGCGGGATCGTGTTGCCGACGCGCGGGACGCGGAAGAAGTTCTTCTTCGCCTCTTCGACGCCCTTGGAGATCGCCGTGGGGACCTCCTTGGCCTTGCCGTAGCCGACGCCCACGAGGCCGTTGCCGTCACCCACGACGACGAGCGCCGTGAAGCTGAAGCGACGACCACCCTTGACGACCTTCGAGACGCGGTTGATGGTCACCACGCGCTCGAGGAACTGGCTGTCGCCACCGCGGTTGTTGCGGTCGCGGCCCTGCTGACGGTCACGTCCGCCACCACGACGGCCACGGTTGTCGGCCGAGTCGCGGTTGTTGGACGCGGAGCCGGCAGCGGTCTCGACCGGACGCTCGGCGACGGGGGCAGCAGCCTCCGCCTTGGCGTCGGTGGACTTGGTCTCCTCGGCGCTGGTGGCCTCGGTCGTCTCCTCGACGGCCGGGGTCTCCTCGGCGTTGCTGTTGTTCGCGATGTCGCTCACAGGTTCAGCCCTCCTTCACGGGCACCATCGGCGATCGCGGCGACGCGACCGGCGTACTTGCTACCACCGCGGTCGAACACGACGGCTTCGACACCGGCGGTCTTCGCACGCTCGGCGAGGAGCTCGCCGACGCGACGCGCCTTGGCGGTCTTGTCGCCGTCGAACGAGCGGAGGTCGGCCTCCATCGTCGACGCGCTGGCAAGGGTGTGACCCTTGGAGTCGTCGATGACCTGCACGAACACGTGACGTGCCGAGCGGGTGACGGCGAGACGCGGACGTGCCTCGGTGCCGGTGATCTTCTTGCGGAGGCGGTTGTGGCGACGGGCCTTGGCAGCCGCCTTGCTCTTGCCTCGGGTACGAGTTCCGATAGCCATGATCACTTACCTGACTTTCCGGCCTTGCGGCGCACGTTCTCGCCCGCGTAACGGACACCCTTGCCCTTGTAGGGCTCGGGCTTCCGCAGCTTGCGGATGTTCGCAGCGACCTCGCCGACGGCCTGCTTGTCGATGCCGTTGACGGTGACCTTGTTGTTGCCCTCGACGGCGAAGCTGATGCCCGCCGGCGGCTCGACCGTGATCGAGTGGGAGTAGCCGAGCGCGAACTCGAGGTTCGAGCCCTTCGCCTGGACGCGGTACCCGGTGCCGACGACCTCGAGGCCCTTGGAGTAGCCCTGGGTGACGCCGATGATCTGGTTCGCGATGAGCGTGCGGGTCAGGCCGTGGAGCGACCGGGACTCACGCTCGTCGTCCGGGCGGGTGACGAGGACCTGGTTCTCCTCGACGTTCGCCTGGATGGGCTCCGCGACGACGAGCGCGAGCTCGCCCTTCGGGCCCTTGACCGCGACGTTCTGACCGTCGATGGAGACGGTCACGCCAGCGGGGATGTCAATGGGAAGACGTCCGATTCGTGACATGTTCGATCACCAAACGTAGGCGAGGACTTCCCCACCCACGCCCTTCTGCTCGGCTTCGCGGTCGGTCAGGAGACCCGACGAGGTGGACAGGATCGCCACGCCGAGGCCACCGAGGACCTGGGGGATCTCCGTCGACTTCGCGTAGACCCGGAGACCGGGCTTCGACACGCGCTTGATGCCGGCGATCGAACGCTCGCGCTCGGGGCCGTACTTGAGCTCGATGGTGAGGGTCTTGCCCACGCGGGCGTCCTCGACCTTCCACTCGGTGATGTAGCCCTCGCGCTTGAGGATGTCAGCGATGGTGGTCTTGAGCTTGCTGCTCGGAAGCGAGACGGCGTCGTGGTGCGCCGAGTTCGCGTTCCGCAATCTGGTCAGCATGTCTGCGACCGGATCGGTCATCGTCATGATGTGATTCCGTTTCTCGCCTGGTTTCGACACCCGTTCCACGAATGCCGACCTGAGCGATCGAGTGACTCCAGGGCGATTCCCCGGAGTCTGTGTTCGTGCGTGCGGGCCGGAGGACTCGAGAGTCCTTCGGCCCGCAGCGCCCGAAGTAGTTTAGACCGTCTGCTCGGCAGAGCGGAACGGGAAGCCGAGCTGCTTGAGCAGCGCGCGTCCCTCGTCGTCCGTCTTCGCGGTGGTCACGACGGTGATGTCGAAGCCGCGGACACGGTCGATGCGGTCCTGGTCGATCTCGTGGAACATGCTCTGCTCCGTGAGACCGAAGGTGTAGTTGCCGTTGCCGTCGAACTGGCGGTCGCTGAGACCACGGAAGTCGCGGATACGGGGCAGCGCCAGCGAGAGCAGGCGGTCCAGGAACTCCCACGCGCGGTCGCCACGGAGGGTGACGTGCGCGCCGATGGCCTGGCCCTCGCGCAGCTTGAACTGCGCGATGGACTTGCGGGCCATCGTGACCTGCGGCTTCTGACCGGTGATCGCCGTGAGGTCCTTGATGGCCCCCTCGATGATCTTCGAGTCGCGAGCTGCCTCGCCGACACCGGTGTTCACGACGACCTTGACCAGGCCGGGGACCTGGTGGACGTTCGCGTAGCCGAACTGCTCGGTCAGCGCCGCCTTGATCTCGTTCTTGTACTTCTGCTTCAGGCGCGGCTGGACCTTGTCAGCCGTCGCGGCAGTCGTGTCAGTCATCAGAGCTTCTCACCAGACTTCTTGGCGTAGCGGACTCGGACGGTCTTCTTGACACCGTCCTTCTCCACCTCTTCGGTGCGGAAGCCGACGCGGGTCGGCTTCTTCGTCTTGGGGTCGACGATCGCGACGTTCGACACGTGGATCGGGGCCTCGTGCTGCTCGATGCCGCCGGTCTTCGAACCACGCTGCGTCTGGCCGACGCGGACGTGCTTCGTGACGAAGTTCACGCCCTCGACGACGACGCGGTTCTTGTCCGTGAGGACCTCGATGACCTTGCCCTGCTTGCCACGGTCGCCGCCACGCTCCTGCGTCGCGCCCGTGATGACCTGGACCAGGTCACCCTTCTTGATGTTCGCCATGGCTTACAGCACCTCCGGCGCGAGCGAGATGATCTTCATGAACTTCTTGTCACGAAGCTCGCGACCGACCGGACCGAAGATGCGCGTGCCGCGCGGGTCGCCGTCAGCCTTGAGGATCACTGCCGCGTTCTCGTCGAACTTGATGTAGGAGCCGTCGTTGCGACGGGTCTCCTTCTTGGTGCGAACGATGACCGCCTTGACGACGTCACCCTTCTTCACGTTGCCGCCGGGGATGGCGTCCTTCACCGTGGCGACGATCACGTCACCGAGACCGGCGTAGCGACGACCCGAGCCACCGAGCACGCGGATGGTCAAGATCTCCTTGGCACCCGTGTTGTCGGCGACCTTCAGGCGGGATTCCTGCTGAATCACTGCTGTCTCCTATTTCCGCAAGCGGGCCGCGAGGCCTACTTGGCCTTCTCGAGGATCTCGACCAGGCGCCAGCGCTTGGAGGCGCTGAGGGGACGGGTCTCGCTGATCACGACGAGGTCGCCGACACCGGCCGAACCGGCCTCGTCGTGTGCCTTCACCTTGGAGGTGCGGCGGATGACCTTGCCGTAGAGGGCGTGCTTCACGCGGTCTTCGACCTCGACGACGATGGTCTTGTCCATCTTGTCGCTGGTCACGTAACCGCGGCGCGTCTTGCGGTAGCCGCGGGTGAGGGCGGCGGAGTCCTTCTCTTCGTTCGCCATCAGTTCTCCTCGGCGGTCTCGGCCTCGGTCGACTCGACCGGCTTGTCAGCCTTCTTCGTCGACTTCTTGGCCTTGGTTGCGGTCTCGACGGGCGCGGGGGTGGCACGGATGCCGAGCTCGCGCTCGCGGAGGACGGTGTAGATCCGGGCGATGTCGCGCTTGACGGCACGAAGACGACCGTGGCTCTCCAGCTGGCCGGTGGCCGACTGGAAGCGGAGGTTGAAGAGCTCCTCCTTGGCCTTCTTCAGCTCGTCAGCAAGACGCTCGTTCTCGAACGTGTCGAGCTCCGTCGGACGGAGCTCCTTGGAACCGATCGCCATTATGCGTCGCCCTCCTCGCGCTTGATGATGCGTGCCTTGAGGGGCAGCTTGTGAATTGCACGGGTCAACGCCTCGCGGGCGATGTCCTCGCTGACGCCGGAGAGCTCGAAGAGCACGCGGCCCGGCTTGACGTTCGCGATCCACCACTCGGGGGAACCCTTACCGGAACCCATGCGGGTCTCGGCAGGCTTCTTCGTGAGCGGACGGTCCGGGTAGATGTTGATCCACACCTTGCCGCCACGCTTGATGTGACGCGTCATGGCGATACGAGCGGACTCGATCTGACGGTTGGTCACGTAGGCGGGGGTCAGGGCCTGGATGCCGTAGTCACCGAAGGAGACCTTGGTGCCACCGGTCGCCTGACCCGAACGCTTCGGGTGGTGCTGCTTGCGGTGCTTGACTCGACGGGGGATAAGCATGGTTACGCCTCAACTCCTGCGCCGGCCGGCGCGTCCTGCGGGGCCTGCTGCTCGCGGCCGCCACGGTCGCCGCGGTCGCCGCCACGACGGTCACCGCGGTCGTTGCGGTCGCCACGCGGGCCTCCACGACGCTCGGGGCGCGACGAACGCTGGTTCGCCTGCTCGCGAGCGAGCTCCTTGTTCGTGATGTCGCCCTTGTAGATCCACACCTTCACGCCGATGCGACCGAACGTCGTCCGGGCCTCGTAGAAGCCGTAGTCGATGTTGGCGCGGAGCGTGTGCAGGGGCACGCGGCCCTCGCGGTAGAACTCCGAGCGCGACATCTCGGCGCCGCCGAGACGGCCGGCGACCTGGATGCGGACACCCTTGGCACCGGCGCGCTGTGCACCCTGGAGGCCCTTGCGCATGGCGCGACGGAACGCGACACGAGCGGAGAGCTGCTCCGCGATGCCCTGCGCGACGAGCTGGGCCTCGGTCTCGGGGTTCTTGACTTCGAGGATGTTGAGCTGGATCTGCTTCTTGGTGAGCTTCTCGAGCTCGCCACGGATGCGCTCCGCCTCGGCGCCGCGGCGACCGATGACGATGCCAGGACGCGCCGTGTGGATGTCCACGCGGACACGGTCACGGGTGCGCTCGAGCTCGATGCGGGCGACGCCGGCACGGTCGAGGGTCTTCTTCAGGTACTGACGCACCTTGATGTCCTCGGCGACGTAGTCGGCGTAGCGCTGACCCGGCTTCGTGCTGTCGGTGAACCAGTGCGAGACGTGGTCCGTCGTGATCCCGAGGCGGAAGCCGTACGGGTTGACCTTCTGGCCCATTACTTGCTCGCCTTCTTGCTCGTCGCGGCAGCAGCCTCGGCCTCGTCAGGGGTCGCGAGGACCACCGTGATGTGGCTGGTGCGCTTGTTGATCCGGAAGGCCCGGCCCTGAGCACGCGGCTGGAACCGCTTGAGGGTCGTGCCTTCGTCGACGAAGACGCGGCTCACGTAGAGGTCGCGCTCGTCGAGGAAGCTGTTCGTCGAGTCCGCCTTGACACGTGCGTTCGCGATCGCCGAGGCGACCAGCTTGTACACGGGCTCCGAAGCGCCCTGGGGGGCGAACTTCAGGATGGCGAGCGCCTCGTGGGCCTGCTTGCCGCGGATCAGCTCGATGACGCGACGGGCCTTCTGAGGCGTGACGCGGATGTGTCGCACGCGTGCGATCGACTCCACCATTTCGTTCCTCCTCTGCGTCGCCGCCTTAGCGGCGACGGCCCTTCTTGTCGTCCTTCACGTGACCGCGGAAGGTACGGGTCGGCGCGAACTCGCCGAGCTTGTGACCGACCATCGATTCGGTGACGAACACCGGGATGTGCTTGCGTCCGTCGTGCACCGCGATGGTGTGCCCGAGCATGTTCGGGACGATCATCGAGCGGCGCGACCACGTCCGGATCACGTTCTTCGTGTTGGCCTCGTTCTGCGTGACGACCTTGCGAAGCAGGTGCTCGTCGACGAAGGGGCCCTTCTTCAGACTGCGTGGCATCTTCTGAACTCCTACTTGCGCTTCTTGCCGGCGTTACGGCGACGGACGATGAGCTTGTCGCTCGGCTTGTTCGGCTTGCGCGTGCGACCCTCGGCCTGGCCCCAGGGGCTGACCGGGTGACGACCACCGGACGTCTTGCCCTCACCACCACCGTGCGGGTGGTCGATCGGGTTCATCGCGACACCACGCACGGTCGGGCGGACGCCCTTCCAGCGCATGCGGCCGGCCTTGCCCCAGTTGATGTTCGACTGCTCGGCGTTGCCGACCTCGCCGATGGTGGCGCGGCAACGGGCGTCGACGTTGCGGACCTCGCCCGACGGCAGACGGAGCTGCGCATAGGGGCCGTCCTTGGCGACGAGACGCACCGAGG
Organism: Curtobacterium sp. L3-7; assembly: GCF_048756585.1. Taxonomy (NCBI): domain Bacteria; kingdom Bacillati; phylum Actinomycetota; class Actinomycetes; order Micrococcales; family Microbacteriaceae; genus Curtobacterium; species Curtobacterium sp. L3-7. Next base: position 294,545 of record NZ_CP151474.1, read on the forward strand.
CGCCGGCCGAACGCGCGAGCTTGGCGCCGCCACCCGGGCGGAGCTCGATCGCGTGGATGACCGTACCCACGGGGATGTTGCGCAGCGGCAGGTTGTTGCCGGGCTTGATGTCGGCGCCGGGGCCCTGCTCGACGACGTCGCCCTGCTTGAGCTTGTTCGGCGCGAGGATGTAGCGCTTGGTGCCGTCCACGAAGTGCAGGAGCGCGATGCGCGCCGTGCGGTTCGGGTCGTACTCGATGTGCGCGACCTTGGCGTCGACGCCGTCCTTGTCGTGACGACGGAAGTCGATCACGCGGTACTGGCGCTTGTGGCCACCACCGATGTGACGGGTCGTGATGCGGCCCGAGCTGTTCCGGCCACCGGTCTTCGGCAGCGGACGAAGCAGGGACTTCTCCGGCGTCGAACGGGTGATCTCGGCGAAGTCGGCGACCGACGAGCCGCGACGACCCGGGGTCGTCGGCTTGTAGTTACGAATAGCCATGATGTTTTCCCTCTGGTCCTCAGCCGACAGCCGTGAAGATGTCGATCGAACCGGACTTGAGCGTCACGATGGCGCGCTTGGTGTCCTTGCGCTTGCCGATGCCGAAACGCGTGCGACGGGTCTTGCCAGGACGGTTCAGCGTGTTGATGCCGGCGACCTTGACGTCGAAGATCTTCTCGATGGCGAGCTTGATCTCGGTCTTGTTCGCGCGGGGGTCCACGAGGAACGTGTACTTGCCCTGGTCGATGAGGCCGTAGCTCTTCTCCGACACGACGGGCGCGATGATGATGTCGCGCGGGTCCTTGTTGAAGCCGCTCATGCGGAGATCTCCTTCGCGGTCTTCGACGCGATGAAGGCGTCGAGGGCGCTCTTGCTGAAGACGATGGCGTCCGAGACGAGGACGTCGTATGCGTTCAGCTGGCCGTACGAGAGCGCGTGGACGTTCGGCAGGTTGCGGATCGACTTGAGCGTGAGCTCGTCGTCCGACTCGAGCACGACGAGCACGTTCTTGACGGGCGCGACCTTCTCGAGGAGCGTGCGGGCGGTCTTGGTCGACGGCACCTCGGCCGCGACGAAGCCCTCCACAGCGGAGATACGGCCACCGCGGGCACGGTCCGAGAGCGAGCCGAGCAGCGCAGCGGCGATCATCTTCTTCGGGGTGCGCTGCGAGTAGTCGCGCGGGGTCGGTCCGTGGACGACGCCACCGCCGGTGTGCTCGGGAGCACGCACCGAACCCTGACGGGCGCGGCCGGTGCCCTTCTGCTTGAACGGCTTGCGACCAGCACCGCGGACCTCGCCGCGGTTCTTGGTCTTGTGGGTGCCCTGACGCGACGCGGCGCGCTGCGCGGTGACGACCTGGTGGATCAGCGGGACGTTGGTCTCGACGTCGAAGAGCTCGGCGGGGAGCTCGACGGAGCCGGACTTGACGCCAGAGACGTCGAGGACGTCGATCGTGGTTGCAGTCGTGGTGGCCATGATCACTTACCCTTCACGGCGGTGCGGACGAAGACGGAGCGACCGCGAGCACCGGGGACGGCGCCCTTGACGAGCAGCAGACCCTTCTCGGCGTCGACGGCGTGCACCGTGAGGTTGAGGACGGTCACGCGCTCTCCACCCATGCGACCGGCCATGCGCATGCCCTTGAAGACACGCGACGGGGTCGAGGAAGCACCGATCGAGCCGGGCTTGCGGTGGTTGCGGTGGGCACCGTGCGATGCGGAGACGCCGGCGAAGCCGTGGCGCTTCATGACACCCGCGAAGCCCTTGCCCTTGCTCGTGCCGACGACGTCGACCTTCGCGCCGGCTTCGAACGTGGCGTCGACGGTGAGCTCCTGGCCCAGCGTGTACTCGCTCGCGTCCGACGTGCGGATCTCGGTGAGGGTGCGGCGCGGGGTGACCCCGGCGGCCTCGAAGTGGCCAGCGGCCGGCTTGTTCACCTTGCGGGGGTCGATCTGGCCAGCGGCGATCTGGATCGCCTCGTAGCCGTCGCGCTCCACGTTGCGGATCTGGGTGACCACGTTCGGGCCGACCTCGATCACGGTGACGGGGATGAACTTGTTGTTCTCGTCCCACACCTGGGTCATCCCGAGCTTCTTGCCGAGGAGGCCCTTGACGGTCTTGGTTGTGTTCGCCATCAGTTCAGCCCCCTTACAGCTTGATCTCGATGTTGACGTCGGCCGGGAGGTCGAGACGCATGAGCGAGTCGACGGCCTTCGGCGTCGGGTCGACGATGTCGATGACCCGCTTGTGCGTGCGCTTCTCGAAGTGCTCGCGCGAGTCCTTGTACTTGTGGGGAGAACGGATCACTGCGATCACGTTCTTCTCGGTGGGGAGCGGCACCGGGCCGACCACGGTCGCACCGGCACGGGTCACCGTGTCGACGATCTTCCGGGCCGACGTGTCGATGACCTCGTGGTCGTACGACTTGAGCCGGATGCGGATCTTCTGTCCCGCCATGTGTTCTCTGTCCTCTCTGCGCCGCGCACCCTCGGGCCGCCTGACGCCGCCGGGTTCCGCCCTGTGCGGACCTGGCTGTTTGCGTGAATCACCGGACGCATCCGCTGGGGATGACCGCTGTTCTCCTGTCAACCGCGCGGACGGTCATGCCGTGTTGCACACGACGGCCCGCGTGGACGTATCGCCACCCCGGCTGAAGGACACGGGTGTCCGTCAGGTTGTGGGGCTTCGATGTGTTCTGCTGCCTGCGGCCCAACCCAGCCCTGCTGGACAGGGGGGTTGTGCACTGCCAGTGCAGTGATCCTTCGGGGCGCGAACGCCCCCGGAATTTCGGAACCGGACAAGTCTCCCATAGCCCGGGGTTCCGTGCAACCCGGGCGTGTCGCGTTTCCCCGGGCGTGTCGAGACCAGCGTACTTCCCCGGTCTGCCGCGGATCCACCGCCCTGGAGGCCCGGCTCGCGTCCGCCCCGCAGCGCACGTCCCGAGACGCCTCGGGCGCCCCCGCCCCCGACCCCGCCGACATGCGTCGCGCCCCCTCCCGGACATCGCGCCCCGGGGTGGCGGGGTGCGGTGTTCGTGAGGGGGCGCGATGGGCAGCCGGGGCGCTCGGGTCAGTCCTCGTCGGGGACGACCGGCGGCACGAACCACGGCGGGAAGACCGCGACGCGCGGGACGTGCCCGCCGTGCTCGGACAGGATGTCCTTCACGGCGTGGCGTGCACGGTCGTTCGGCACGCCGATGACCGCGACCGAGGAGAACGGCACGCTCGGCCCGGCGAGGACCTCCACGCCGTGCATCTCCGGGTCGGTGAGGTCCGTGCGACGCAGCAGGTTCGCCGCTGCCTCCGGACCGACGGCGAACCGGACGTCCTCGGCGTCGGCGTCCGTGTCCGCCAGGATCACCGATGCACCGAAGGCCGCGGTGGGGACGACGAGCACGACGTAGTCGACGCCACGGGCGTGCCGGGCGGCGTCGGACCAGCGCTCGGTGTCGTGCGCCCCGCGACGGACCTCGTCCCAGCGCGCGCCGTCGGGCGAGAGCGAGAACGGGACGTGGCTGGCGACGCTCGACCCGTCGGGAGCGGTCGCCGCCGCGCGGGCCGCGCGGGCAGCAGGGGCGCTGATGTCGTACGACGGTGTGACGGCGTCGGACGCGAGGATCGCCCCGTCCGCGACGATCCCGTCGAAGTTGTCGATGTGGGTCACGTGGTGTGCGCGCAGGGCGCCGAAGACCCGGGCGGCCGGCATGTCCGGCTCAGCCGTGCGCAGCGCGGTCGCCTTCGCACGGGCGGGCGAACCGCCGGGGGTCGACCGCAGCGAGGTGCTGACGCGGGTGCGCCGCGGCGCAGGGGCCTTGGGGACGTCCGGCACCTCGCGCTGTCGAGGCGCGCAGATGTCGCAGAGTTCGGTGGGGAATCCGTGGATGCACTCGTCGGTCACGACTGATGTGGGTCCTTCCGTGCCGCGTGGGGGTGGGACGGCACGAGGGTCAACGGTACGTCATCCCGGACGCGTCGCGGCACCGATGCAGGTCATTGGCGGTAGAGCAGCGCCCGGACCTCGGACTCCGCGGCGTGCTCGCGCTTCGGATCGATGGTCTCGCCGTGCTCGTACGCGTCGAGCAGGCGGGGGTCGACGTAGCTCTGCCTGGCCACCGTCGGGGTGTTGCCGAGGACCTCGCTCGCCGCCTTGACCGCGTGCGACACCGCACGCTTCCGCTTCGCCTCGCTGGACTGCGGCCCGGTCTCCGCCAAGTCGATCGCCGCCGCTACCGTGCCGTGCAGCGTCCGGAAGTCCTTCGCGGTGAACTCGTCCCCTGCACGCTCCTTGACGTAGGCGTTGATGTCCTCGGCCGACAGCGGCTCCCAGTCGGCTCCCCTGGTCGGACGGAAGGACAGCAGCCGCGCGGTGGGTCCGCGTCGCTTCATCCCGGCGATCACGCTCGACAGGTCGGCGTCGTGGATGGACGAGGACCACTCCTGCCCGCTCTTGCCGGGGAAGGAGAGCTCGATGTCGTCACCGGACACGTGCGCGTGCGCGCAGAGCAACGTGGAGAGACCACGGCTGCCGTGCTCGGTCGCGTACCGTTCCGACCCCACCCGCAGCGATCCCTGGTCGAGCATCCGGAACGCCGCAGCGAGCGCGCGTCGCCGGTCCGGCTCGGGGCGTCGCAGGTCGAGGGTGACACCGCGGCGTGCGCTCGGGAGCGACTCCGCCAGGGCGAGCGCCCGGTCGTACTTGATGCGGTCCATCCGCTCGCGCCAGGACGGGTGGTACATGTACTGCCGTCGTCCGACCGCGTCGATGCCGGTGGCGAGGACGTGGCCGTTGTCGTACGGCGAGATCCAGACGTCCTCCCACGCCGGCGGCACGACGAGGTCCTCGAGGCGCTGCCGGACACCGGGGTCCGTCACGGTCTGCCCGTCGGGGTCGCGGTACGAGAAGCCCTTGCCCGAGCGGACGCGGTGGTAGCCACGACCGTTGGTCGCGGATCTGCGGAGGCGTGTCACCCCTCCGAGCAAACACGACCCGCCTCAGCGGGGCAGCAGGAAGCGACGGATCGCGCACCGCGGCCCGGCGGATCCCACCGGCCGACGGGGTGGTGGCGACCGGTGGCGGACGGGAGGACCGGTGCGGGCGTGCACCGGTCCTCCCGTCCGTCAGGCGGTCGCCGCCCGCCGCTCGGTCATCGTGCGTCGCGTCGGCGGCGGAGCAGGAGCAGCAGCAGGCCGACCGAGAGCGCGAGCAACGCGAGCGCTCCACCGAGCCCCAGGCCCGCCGCGCCGGTGAACGCGAGCGCACGGGGCTGCGGGTCGGCGCGGACCGGAGCCGGGTCGCTCGCGCGGAGCGGATCCGTCGCGACCGTACCGGTCACCTGCGTCGTCGCGGACCGGACGGTCGCGACGTTGGTGATGCGGTCGGGGGCGTCCGTGGCGACCCGGACGGTCAGCTGGATCGCGAGCCGGTCACCGCTCGCGAGCGGCTCGTCGAGCGTGCAGGACACCGTCGAGCCCGTCGTGCAGGTGGCGGCGCGGTCGTCGACGCTCACGAAGGACAGTCCCGTCGGCAGTGCGTCGGTGACCACGACGGGGCCAGGGTCCTCGGTGGGCCCGGCGTTCCTGACCGTGATCGTGTACCCGACCGTGCTCCCCCGGACCAGCTCGCCGGTGTGCGTCTTCGTCACGGAGAGGCTCGAGAGCGGCTGGACCGCGAGCTCGTCGTCGGCGGCGTTGTCCGCCAACGTCGTCTCGGTGGTCGTCGTCGCGACCGTCGCCGTCGGCGTCACGCCGGGGTACGCCGCAGCGGTCGGCGTCTGGTGCACCGTGATCGCCGGCGCCAGCGAGCCGGCCGGCAGCGTGCCGCTCAGCGCGAACGACACCGTCGTGCTGCCGTCGGCGTTCGTGACGACCCCGGTGACCGTCCAGGCCGGATCCGCCTCGGTCGAGACGTACGTCAGGCCCTTCGGCAACGTGTAGGTCGCGGTGACGGCCGCCGCGTCGGAGAGTCCGGCGTTCCGGACCTGCACCGTCTCGGGCAGGTCCTTCCCGATCACGGCCTTCCCGCTGTGCCCGATGCTGATCTGCACGTTCGCCACGGCGGCGACGGGCAGCGGGGCCACCGCGGTCCCACCGTTCGTCCCGATCGGCTCCGGCGTGCCCTGCGCGGTGATCGCCGCGCGGTTCTCGATCGCACCGGCCGTGTAGCCAGACGCGATCGCCGTGGTCAGCCAGAGTCCCGGCGCGTCGGTACCCGCCAGGACGGTCGACCCTAGCGTGCACGTCACGACGGTGGTGTCCGTGGTGCCGTCACACGTCCAGACCGCGCCGTCGGACTCCGCGGCCACGAACCGCATGCCCTCCGGCAGCTGGTCGGTGACGACGGTGTCCGGCTGCTCGTCGGACGGTCCCTCGTTGCGCACCTGCAGGTACCAGACCTGCTGGGCGCCGGCGGTGGTCGTCGTGGAACGGTCCGTCGACCCGGTCCGGTCGACCGGGGTCTTCGACAGCGTCAGCGCGGCGTGCGTGGTCACGTCGACGTCGGCCACCGCGGTGTCGTCCGCGGGGTCGGGGTCGTCCGTCCCCGACGAGACCGTCGCCGTGTTCCTGAGTGCGCCGGCGGGCGTCCCCGAGGCGATCGCCGCCGTCACGTGGAACGTGGCGGACGCACCGGATGCGAGCGTGTCGGTGGACCAGGAGGTCGGGTCGGCGCCCTGTTGCCACCCGTCGTCGTCCGTGCTGACCGCGGTCACGGTCATCCCGGCCGGAGCCGAGTCGGTCCACGTGACGCGCTGGGCGTCCGAGGGGCCGGCGTTCGTCACGGTCACGTCGTACGTCACGTCCGTACCGGCGTCGGCCGTGGCCGCGCTGGTCCTGGTCTTCGTGATCGACAGATCCGCGGAGGTGGTGACGTCGACGGTCGCGTCGTCGTGCGCGGTCTCCCCCTTCGCGGTGACCGGCGCGGCGGTGGCGGTGTTCACGATGGACGAGCCGCGGAACGAGGCGGGGACGTGCACCACGACGCCGATGGTGTCCGGGTCGGTGGTACCAGCGGCGATGCCGTCGGTGCTCACGAGGGTCAGGACGCCGTCGACGTTCGACTCCACGGTCCAGTGCGCGGCGGTCCCGTCGGTCAGCCCGACGTACTCGACACCGACCGGCAGCGTGTCCTGCACGCGGACGCTCGGGGTGGTCGCGTCGCCCGCCGGCAGGTCGGACGGCCCGTCCGGGTTCGCGACCTGGATCGTGTAGGTGACGTCCTCACCGGCGTCGACCGACTGGACGTCCGCGGTCTTGGTGACCCGCAGTCCGACCGTCTGCGTCGCGGCGCTCGAGGTGCTCGCGGTCTGCGTGGCCGCGTTGTCCGAGCGCACCACGGCCGTGTTCGCGAGGGTGCCGGAGAGGCCGGCAGGCGTCGTCACCGTGATGGTGAACGACGACGTCGTCCCGGCACGCAGGGTGCCGTCGAGCACGCAGGAGACCGTGTCGTCGGACGTGCACGTCCAGTCGCCGTCGGTCTGGGACCCGCCCTGGAGGCTCGTCCCCGACTCGAGCGCGTCGGTCACGACGACCTTCCGCGCGTCGGCCGTGCCGGTGTTCCGGACCGTGATGGTCCAGTCCGCCGGCTCGCCCGCCACGAGGCGGTCGCTGGAGAACGCCTTCGCGATCGTCAGCGAGGTGGTGTCGTCGACCGGGGTGCTCGTGTTGCTGACGTCGTTCGACGCCTTCGGGTCGGTCGTCGACGGGTCGACGGCGACGCGGGCGGTGTTCGCGATCGTCTGCGACGCCGTCGTGTCCGGCCGCACCGTCGCCGCGACGGTGATCGGCGGTGCGGTCGTCCCGTTCGCCAGGCCGTCACGGGTGCAGGTCAGGGTGTTGCCGTCGGTGTCGCACGTCCACCCGCTGTCGTCCGCGACGGTCACCTGCTCGAGCCGCACGGTGCTCGGCAGCGTGTCGGTCACGGTGACGGTGCCGCGGGCGTCGGACACGCTCTGCTCGGCCGGGTCACGGACGTTCTGCACCGAGAGGGTCCACGACGCGGTGCCGCCGGCGGTGAACCGGTCGGCTGCTGCGGTCTTCGTGATGGCGAGGTCCGCGATCGCGACCGGGGTGGTGCTCGCCGAGTCCGAGTCGTTCGCGTCGTTCGGGTCGAAGGTCTGGCCGGTCCCCTGGTGGATCGTTGCGCTGTTGCGGATCGCCGTGAGCGGGGCGTCGGCGGGCAGCGTCAGTGCGACGTCGAGCTCCGGGAACGCCGAGCCCGACGCGACCACGGCGCCGTTGACGCAGGTCTGCTCGTCCGTGCCGGTCGTCGTGCACGTCCAGCCCGACCCGGAGAACCGCAGGGTCGCACCGTCCGGGAGCCCGGCGACGGTGTCCACCACCGTCGTGCCGTGTGCGGCGTCCCCGCCGGTGTTCGTGACCACGATCGTCCAGGCCTTCGCCGTGGTCGCGCCGGCCACGACGTCCGCGGTCGTCGCCTTCTTGGCGATCGACAGGTCGGCCGCGGCGATCGAGGCGGTCGCGGTCGCGTCGGTCCCCTTCGTGCCGTCCTGCTGCTTCGGGTAGGTGGTGAACGAGCCGGCGCCGCCGTCGTACCCGGTGCCGCCGGAGGCGTCCGTGATCGTCGCGGTGACGTGGTTCGTGTGCTTCGTCGCCGTGCCCGCCGCGGTCGCGGCGGCCGTCGTGGGGGTCGCGCGGTAGTGCAGCGTAAGGGTCTCGTTCGTCCCGAGTGCCCCGAGGTCCGCCCAGGTGAGCGTGGTCCCGGCCACCGACGGGTCGGGAGCTGCCGTGCTGGCGCCTCCGTTCCTGGCGGTCGTCGAGCTGCCGGCGTCGTAGGTCCACCCGTCGGGCAGGACGTCTCGCGCGGCGACGGAGGTCGCGGCACTGCCGGTGTTCGTGAACGTCACCGTGAAGTCGGACGGGACGCCGAGGTAGGACAGCCCGCCGGCGGTGTCGTTCGACTTCGCCACGGCGACGGACGGGAACGACGGGGTCACCGACGCGCTCGCGGTGGTGGGGCCGTACGAGCCGCCGTCACCGTCCGGGAGCGAGGTGTACGTGCCCGTCGAGGCGGTGTTCACGAGGGCGTCACCGGTCAGCTCCGCGTCCTCGGCGAGCACGGCGTGGTACGTGTACGTGGTCGCGGAACCGGTGCCGAAGGTCGTGCTCGGCCAGGTGATGACGCCGCCGCCGCACTTCGCGTCGGTACTGAGCGTGCCGCCGCCGGAGATCCGTGCGGGGTCGACCACGATGCCGTCCGGCACGCAGTCGGTGACGCTCGTGCCGTACGCGGGCGAACCGGAGCTCGAGACCGTCACCGCGTAGGTGATGTCCTGGCCCGGCTCGGCCTTCGCGGTGGTCGTCGTCTGCCCGGCCACCGTCGCCGACTTCGCGATCGCGAGCGACGGGGTCACCGCGGTCGCGTTCGCCTGGTTCGACGTCGTCGATGCGTCGGTCGGCTCGGCGCCCTTCGCCGTCCGGTCGTAGGCGAGCTTCGCCGTGTTCGAGTACGCCGTGCCGGACGACTGACCGGCACCGACCCGCACCGGGACGTCGACCGTGATCGTCAGCGGTGCGCCGAGCCCCGACGCGATGTCGGAGATCCGCACCGTGACGGTCCCGGAGGCGACCGATGGGGTGACCGTGACCGAGGAGTCGCTCGCGGTCGCGGTCGGGGTCCCGACCGCCGTCATGCCCTTCGGCAGGGTGTCCGTGATCCGGCCGTCGTACATCGCGACGTTCGCCGGGACGGTCGCGGTGATGCGGTAGGTCGCGGTGTCGCCCGCGCGGATCGGGAGCGCGTTCTTGTTCGCGGGGTTCGTCGTCGCGGTGCCCGTGCCGGCCCCGGTGATGGCGTTCCACGTCGGCGCGGTGAGCGTCTTCGCGATGGACGGTCCGGACACGGTCACGGTGTTCGTCGTGGTCGCGACCTGCACGAACGACGTGTTCGCCGTGGCGTAGTCGGTGTCGAGGCTGGACGCGAGGACCCTGGCGGTGTTCACGTACTGCCGTCCGGCGGGGGCGGCCGTCCCCACCGTCGCGGTGACGGTGATCGTCGCGGAGGCGCCGGCGGCCAGGGTGCCCACCGACCAGGTGTGCAGCGTGGTGCCGGTCGGACAGGAGCCCAGTGCACTCCGCTGCGCGCCCGTCGGCGTGCTCTCGGCACGTGAGCTGCTCGTGAGGGTGAGGTCGTCGGGGAAGCAGTCCGCGATCACGGTCGACCGCGCGTCCGCGGTGGACGCGGTGTTCTTCGCCGTCAGCGTCCACGTCACGGTGTCCCGACCGGCGACGGTCCGGCCGCCCAGGTTGTTGGTCTTCGTGATGCCGACCTGTGGGGGCTGGACCGCGATCGTCTTCGCGGCGGTGCTCGTCGACGGGGTACCGTCGGCCGGCTTCGACGAGAACGTCGCCGTGTTCGTGACCGTGCCGGGGGCGGTACCGGACGCGTCGTACTTCCCGACGCCCTTCGTCACCACGAGCCCGGACGCGGTCACGGAGAAGATCGCGGTCGAGTCCCCGGCGTTGTCGAAGGTCGTGGGGAAGACGACGGCACCGGCACCGAGCGTGTTCCCCGTCCCGGTCAGCGTGAAGGTCTGTCCGGCGTAGGTCCCGTCGACGTCGGTCGACTGCGCCGAAGCCGGCACGGTGATCGTGCTGCCGTCCGGGAAGGTCAGGGTCCAGCTGCTCGCGGACGTCGTCGAGACGCCGGTCGGCAACGGGTCGCTGAGCGCGCCGTTGCCGACGCTCGTGTGCGCCGGGACGGTGGCGGAGTAGGTGTACGTCACGCCCTGGCCGGGTGCCGCGGTGTCACCGGAGAGGTTCGTCGCGGAGTCGGCGACCGCGCTGCCGCGCTTCTCGACCGCCACGGCCGGGATCGACACGGCTCGCGAGGCATCGGCGTTCGGCGCAGTCCCCTGCCCTGCCCCCGGCGTCGCGGTGAAGGTGCTCCCAGCGGTCTTCGCCGGGATCCAGGTGGTCGTCGTGTCCGCGTTCGTCGTGGTCGTGAAGCTCGTGACCGATGCCGTGTTGGCGTACGCCGTGCCGACGTACCCCGGGGTCGGCACGGTCAGGTCGTACGTCAGCGCCGTCGTGGCAGCGGCGTCGATCGAGGGGATCGTCCAGCGGAGGTAGCGCGAGGACGCGTACTGCGACGCGGCGCCGGTCGGAGCCGGACCGCAGACTCCGTCATTCGAGATCGCCGCGACGGCAGCACACTCGACGCCGGCGGGGAGCGCGTCCCACACGGTGACGTCGCCGATGGCCGCGCTGGTGCCCGTCGCTGGCTCGTTGCCGACGGTCAGGCGGTAGTGCAGCGTCGCGCCCTCGGTCGTCGTCGACGGGTTCGTGACCGCACCGCTGGCATCGACGATGTCCTTCGCGAGGGTCGCGGTGGGCGTCCCGGCCACGGCGTAGCCGACCGAGGTGCGGAGACTCGTCACGGCGCCGGCGGTGTTCTGCTGGGCGACCTTCATGAGGTTGTCGGCGAGGTCGACCGTCGTCGCGCTCGAGCCCTGCGAGGTGATGCGCGCGGCGACGTAGAGCACGACCCGTGCACCGTCGGTGTCACCGTCCACGTACGTGCCGCTCGCGCCGGAGACCGTGTGCCCGATCGCGAACGCGCCCATCGTCGACGACGAGGACTTCAGGGCGACGTCCGACTCCGGGACCGTGCTCTCCGTCCCGTAGGACCAGTCGGTGTCCTCGGCCCAGCTGCTGCCGGCCGTGGTGTGCACGGGGAGCATGTCGGTGATCGTCGCGTTGCGGCTCTGCACGCCGGCGGGGAAGTCCACCTGCAGCTTGAAGCAGACCAGGTCCCCGAGCTGGAAGGCGTCGCTCGGGGTGGCCGTCACGTAGGAGCCGGGCCGGCCGTCGGCGGTGCAGTCGGCGGAGCTCGTCACGCCGTCGCTCGCGCTCCGCGGCAGGACGGACTTCGAGATCACCGGCGCCTTCGACGTGATGGACGCACGGGAGTCGTCGACCACCTTCGTGGCGCCGCTGTCGCCGTGGACACCGGTGGAGGTGCCCGTCATCGCGACCGTGTTGTCGAACGAGTCACCGGCGGACGTCGGCCCGCCGGAGCCCGTGACCGAGTAGGCGGTCCGCATGAGCGCCTGGTAGCGGACGGTCGTCACGCCGTCTGCCGCCATGTCCGCGATGTGGAACGAGATCGTGAACTTGCCCGTGGCCGCGTCGTACGCGACACGGTCGACCGTGGCGTTCGTCATCTGCTGGTTCAGCGACGCGTTCATCGAGAGCGTGCAGTCCGCGGGGAAGGTCCCCGTGGTGGGCGTACCAGTCGGGAACGCGGGGCAGAGTCCGTCGCCGAGCGTGTCGGTGAACGTGATGCCCGCCGACGACTCGTACTCGCTCGCCCGCACGTCCAGCGAGTAGGTCGCGAACTTGCCGGCCGCGAAGGAGCCATCGGCCGGCGTGGTGACCGACTTCGCCACGGCGAGGTCCATCGCCTCGACGGTGAGTGCGGCGCTCGCGGACTGTGCCGAGGTCGCCGTCCCGCCGACCCTCCCCGTGTAGGTCCCGGCGGCGACGACGGTGTTCTCCTGCCCGCGGCCGTTCGACGTGGTGTCTGCGGTGTCCTGACGGGTCGAGGGGCCGTTGTTGTTGTCGAGGTTCGCCTCGTCGTGCAGGTCGGTGGCGGCCGGTGCCGACACGGCCCCGGCGGGCTTGCCCGTGCCCTGCCCGCTGAACGACATGGTGTTCTCGAACAGCGGCACCGCGGCGAGGTACTTGATGGTGACCGGGGTGTTCGTCAACGTCGGGATCGACCAGACGACCTTCGTGAAGACCTTGCCGTTCTGTCCCGCGACGTCGTCCACCGTGGTCACGCTCTGCGGCGTCAGGCAGGCGCTCTGGTCCCACTCGCCCGTGGCGCCGGCCGCCGTGGCGGACTGCAGCGACGGCGCACCCTCGTACTCGGGCCCCGAGGTCGTGTTGTCGACCGCGCCGCAGCCGAGGAACTCCAGCCCCGCCGGCAGGAGGTCCGTCACCGTGACGTCCGTGCTCGGAGCCGTCGCGGTGTTCTGCACGGTGAGCGTGTACACCGTCGCGTGGTCGTGGACGCCGCGGACGAGTTCGTTCTCGGGGCTGCCCTCCGCCTTCGTGATGCGGATCGCGGAGATCGACGTCGCGTTCGAGGTCGCCGTCGCCGAGTTCGACGTGTTCGTCGCCGGAGCCCCGGTGGCGTCGAACGTCGGGATGTTGCGTGCGTCGCTGTTCACGGCGATCTGCGCCGTGCCGGTGAACGACGTGCCCACCGGGAAGACCGTGTCGGACGCGGTGACCTGGAACGCGATCGACTTCTGGTCGCCCGAGACCAGGTCGGACACGTTCGAGAAGACGAGGAGCGTGCCGCCGTCGGCGAGGGTCGTCGTGGTGGGATCCGGCAGCGCCGTGCCGTCCGCCGTCGCCTTGCCCGCGACGTAGGTCACGCCGGCCGGCAGCGTGTACGAGTACCCGAGGTTGTAGAGGTCCGTCCCCCCGGAGGCGTCGGCGGTGTTCTTCGCCGTGAGCGTCACCGTCGCCGGCGCCCCACTCAGGACCGAGTCGTCGGCCTTCGCGGTCACGGTGACCGTCGAGGCCGCCGATGCGGGCTGCGCGATCGCGAACACCGCGAGGAGCCCGGTCACCAGGGCGATCACCACCGCCATCGCCACGGATCGGGGGCGTGCGGGCAAGAGGGACAGTCGCATCGGAGAGTGCTCTCGAGTCGTCTTCGGATGACGCGAGGCACAGCAGACCGCGCCGTCGACCGGGCAGGGTCGAACAGCGTTGCGGGGGTGTTCGGGTCACCGCGGGACCCAGGGCGGTCCCGCCATTCCACGGTATCGAGCACGCCGACGGACCGATGCACCCAGATCGGGGTACACCGTTGTCGGCCGTCCGAGGGACGCGAACACCCGCCCGGCGAGAGCCGGACGGGCGCGGGGTCGCAGGAGTCGGCGCGGGGCTACTCGTTGCCGACGTGCTTGTCGACGTTCGCGGCGGCGTCGTCGATCTTGTCGTCGAACTTCCCGCCGGTGACCTTCTTCAGGCCGTCCGCGAGCCCGTGGATGATCTTGTCCGAGACCTCTTCCACCTTCTCGCTCTTGACGGCCTCCTCGATCTTGTCCTTGTTCTCGTCGACGAAGGCCTTCGCCTTGTCGGTGACCTCCTGCGCCTTCGCGGAGACGTTCTTCTGGATGTCGTCGAAGCCGGCCATGGTGCCTCCCTGTCGGCCGGGGTCCCGGCCATCCGATGGCCGGGTGGTCCGGCCGCTTGCGAGACATGTTGCCCGACCGTGCGCGATCTGTCCGCAGCACGCAGCACCGTCCCGGCAACGACGAAAGCGGGGCCGGACCCGAAGGTCCGACCCCGCTGACGCAAGGAACCAGAAGTTACTTGATGATCTTCTCGACCGTGCCGGCGCCGACCGTACGACCACCCTCACGGATGGCGAAGCGGAGGCCCTCTTCCATGGCGATCGGCTGGATCAGCTCGACCGTCATCGCGACGGTGTCGCCGGGCATGACCATCTCGGTGCCCTCGGGCAGCGTGATGACGCCGGTGACGTCCGTGGTGCGGAAGTAGAACTGCGGACGGTAGTTCGCGTAGAACGGGTTGTGACGACCGCCCTCTTCCTTGTTCAGGATGTACGCGTTCGCGGTGAACTCGGTGTGCGGCGTGACCGAACCCGGCTTCACGACGACCTGGCCGCGCTCCACGTCCTCACGCTTGAGGCCACGGATGAGCAGACCGGTGTTGTCACCGGCGACTGCCTTGTCGAGCAGCTTGCGGAACATCTCGATGCCCGTGACCGTGGTCTTCTGGGTCGGCTTGATGCCGACGATCTCGACCTCGGAGTTGAGGTCCAGCTCGCCGCGCTCGACGCGACCGGTGACGACGGTGCCACGACCGGTGATCGTGAAGACGTCCTCGATCGGCATGAGGAAGGGCTGGTCGGTGGCGCGCACCGGGTCCGGCACGTGCTCGTCGACCTGGGCCATGAGGTCCTGGACGGACTTGACCCACTTCTCGTCGCCCTCGAGCGCCTTGAGCGCCGAGACCTGCACGACGGGTGCGTCCTCGTCGAACTCCTGCGAGCCGAGGAGCTCACGGACCTCGAGCTCGACGAGCTCCAGGATCTCCTCGTCGTCGACCATGTCGGACTTGTTCAGCGCGACGACGATGTACGGCACGCCGACCTGGCGAGCGAGCAGCACGTGCTCACGCGTCTGGGGCATGGGACCGTCGGTGGCGGCGACCACGAGGATCGCGCCGTCCATCTGGGCCGCACCGGTGATCATGTTCTTCACGTAGTCGGCGTGACCAGGAGCGTCGACGTGCGCGTAGTGGCGCTTGTCGGTCTGGTACTCGACGTGGGAGATGTTGATCGTGATGCCGCGCTGGCGCTCTTCGGGAGCGTTGTCGATCTGAGCGAAGTCACGGGCCTCGTTGAGGTCCGGGTACTGGTCGTGCAGAACCTTGGTGATCGCCGCCGTGAGCGTGGTCTTGCCGTGGTCGACGTGACCGATGGTTCCGATGTTGACGTGCGGCTTGGTGCGCTCGAACTTGGCCTTGGCCACTGTGGGTCCTCCTCAGGACTCGGATGCGAGACCCCCGGGAGCACCCCTGTCAGGGATGCCGAACCGTTGGCACGCGGTGTGTGTGTCTTTACTTTACTTGGTGGCGAGGGGCCCGTCGCCGGGCGCCCCCGCCTGTGGAGAGCACGCTCGGAAGAGCGTCACTCCCCCTTGGACTTCGCGACGATCTCCTCGGCGACGTTGGACGGGACCTGGTTGTAGGTCTCGAACGTCATCGAGTAGACGGCACGACCGGAGGTCTTCGAACGAAGGTCCCCGACGTAGCCGAACATCTCGGACAGCGGCACGCTCGCGCGGACCACCTTGACGCCGGAAGCGTCCTCCATCGCGGCGATGTTGCCACGACGCGAGCTCAGGTCACCGATGACGTCGCCCATGTACTCCTCGGGCGTACGGACCTCGACGGCCATGATCGGCTCGAGGATGACCGGACCGGCCTTACGAGCCGCTTCCTTGTAGGCCATCGAGCCGGCGATCTTGAACGCCATCTCGGACGAGTCGACGTCGTGCGCCTGGCCGTCCTTGAGGATGGCCTTCACACCGACGGTCGGGTACCCGGCGAGGATACCGACCTGCATGGCGTCCTGGATACCGGCGTCGACCGACGGGATGTACTCACGAGGCACGCGACCACCGGTGACGGCGTTCTCGAACTCGTAGACCTTCTCCGCCGTGACCTCCATCGGCTCGAGCGCGATCTGCACCTTGGCGAACTGACCGGAACCACCGGTCTGCTTCTTGTGGGTGTAGTCGTAGCGCTCGACGGTCTTGGTGAGGGTCTCGCGGTAGGCCACCTGGGGCTTGCCGACGTTCGCCTCGACCTTGAACTCGCGCTTCATGCGGTCGACCAGGATGTCGAGGTGGAGCTCGCCCATGCCCTTGATCGTCGTCTGACCGGTCTCGGCGTTGAGCTCGACGCGGAACGTCGGGTCCTCTTCGGCGAGCTTCTGGATGGCCGTGGAGAGCTTCTCCTGGTCCGCCTTGGTCTTCGGCTCGATCGCCACCTCGATGACGGGCTCCGGGAAGGTCATCGACTCGAGGACGACCTGGTCCTGCGGATCGCACAGGGTGTCACCGGTGGTGGTGTCCTTCAGGCCGATGACCGCGTAGATGTGACCGGCGGTGACCGCGTCGACCGGGTTCTCCTTGTTGGAGTGCATCTGGAAGATCTTGCCGATGCGCTCCTTCTTGCCCTTGGTCGAGTTGATGACCTGTGCACCGGACTCGATGTGGCCGGAGTACACGCGGACGTAGGTGAGGCGACCGAAGAACGGGTGCACCGCGACCTTGAACGCGAGCGCCGAGAAGGGCTCGGAGGCATCCGGCTTGCGGATGATCTCCTTCTCCTCGTCCTTGACGTCGTGGCCGATCATCGGCGGGACGTCGAGCGGCGACGGCAGGTAGTCGATGACCGCGTCGAGCATCGGCTGGACGCCACGGTTCTTGAACGCAGAACCGCAGAGCACCGGGTAGAGCTCGCTGTTGACGGTGAGCTTGCGGATCGCAGCCTTGATCTCGGCCACCGAGAAGTCGGTGTCGCCCTCGAGGTAGCGCTCCATGAGCTCGTCGTCCGCCTCGGCCACGCGCTCGATGAGCTTCTCGCGGTACTCGGCGGCGCGGTCGGCCAGGTCGGCCGGGATCTCTTCGATCTCGTACTTGGCGCCCATCTGGACGTCACCCTTGGCGTCGCCGCGCCAGGTGAGGGCACGCATCTCGACCAGGTCGACGACGCCCTCGAAGGAGGACTCCGCACCGATCGGGAGCTGCAGCACGAGGGGCTCGGCGCCGAGGCGCTTCACGATCGTGTCGACGGTGAAGTAGAAGTCCGCACCGAGCTTGTCCATCTTGTTGACGAAGCAGATGCGCGGGACGTTGTACTTGTCCGCCTGACGCCACACGGTCTCGGACTGGGGCTCGACGCCCTCCTTGCCGTCGAAGACGGCGACAGCACCGTCGAGGACGCGGAGCGAGCGCTCCACCTCGACCGTGAAGTCCACGTGACCGGGGGTGTCGATGATGTTGATCTGGTTGTTGTCCCAGAAGCAGGTCGTCGCGGCCGACGTGATCGTGATGCCGCGTTCCTGCTCCTGCGCCATCCAGTCCATCGTGGCGGCGCCGTCGTGGACCTCACCGATCTTGTGCGTGATGCCCGTGTAGAACAGGATGCGCTCGGTGGTCGTGGTCTTGCCGGCGTCGATGTGCGCCATGATGCCGATGTTGCGGACCTTGTTCAGGTCGGTGAGCACGTCCTGTGCCACAGGGTTCCTCCGGAAGAGTTGTAGGAGATGGTGGTCGGCCGGGCGCCGTGGGTCTTGCCCTGACGGCGCCCGAACCGATCAGCCAGGTACGCCGGGATTACCAGCGGTAGTGCGCGAAGGCCTTGTTCGACTCGGCCATCTTGTGGGTGTCCTCGCGACGCTTGACAGCGGCGCCGAGACCGTTCGACGCGTCGAGGATCTCGTTCATGAGACGCTCGGTCATCGTCTTCTCGCGGCGAGCCTTCGCGTACGAGGTCAGCCAGCGCAGGGCCAGCGTGTTCGCACGGTGCGGCTTGACCTCGACCGGGACCTGGTAGGTCGAGCCACCGACGCGGCGGCTACGGACCTCGAGGGTCGGACGGACGTTGTCGAGCGCCTTCTTCAGCGTGACGACGGCGTCCTGGCCGTTCTTCGACGAGACACCTTCGAGTGCGTCGTAGACGATGCGCTCGGCGAGGCCCTTCTTGCCGTCGAGGAGGATCTTGTTGACGAGCTGGCTGACGATCGGTGCGCCGTAGACGGGGTCTGCGACGACGGGACGCTTGGGGGCGGGACCCTTACGAGGCATCTAACTCAACCCTTCTTCGCGCCGTAGCGGCTACGCGCCTGCTTACGGTTCTTGACGGCCTGGGTGTCCAGTGCGCCACGGATGATCTTGTAGCGGACACCCGGGAGGTCCTTCACACGACCGCCGCGGACGAGCACCATCGAGTGCTCCTGCAGGTTGTGGCCCTCACCGGGGATGTAGGCCGTGACCTCGGTACCGTTCGAGAGCTTCACACGAGCGACCTTGCGCAGTGCCGAGTTCGGCTTCTTCGGGGTGGTGGTGTAGACGCGGGTGCACACACCACGCTGCTGGGGGTTCGCCTTGAGGGCCGGTGCCTTGGTCTTGACGACCTTGGGCGTACGACCCTTGCGAACCAGCTGCTGAATAGTAGGCAACTGTTCTCCTGGTTCTTCGCTCGTGTTCTCTGGCCGACGTGGTCCGTCGGCATCCTCGCCCACGCGAACGGCCGCCTGTCAGGCGGACGTGGTTTGGGGGCGGACTGTCCGGATCAGGTCGTCGACCTGCCGAACTTTTCGGGCGCGCCCGAGGGCGCACACCCGGAAGAGCCTACCTGCGTACCCTCGCGAAATCAATCCGGGCGCGTCACCCTGGAGGCCCGTGGAATCGGCCGTCGGCGAACGCACGCCCGCCGGCCGGTCGCGCCGGGCGCGGGGCGCGCCCTGGAGCCCGCCACGCGCTCCGGCGTGCTGCCGTCGGGGAGGCGGGTCGGGCCTCCCGTCCGGGACGGAGGCGACCACCAGCGATCAGGAGCCGGTGTCCGACGAGCCGTTGCCGATCGACGACTCGAACGTCGCACCCGCGTCGGTGAAGCCCGTGATGTAGCCGGAGGCGTTCACGTTGATCGGACCGGCCGTCGCCGTGCCGGAGCCAGCCGGCCCCGTGAAGTTCGCCGTGAACGTCGCCGAGCCGTACGACGACGTGGTGACCATCCAGCCATCGGCGAGCCAGCCGTCCACCTGCACGGTCGGGCGGGCGTCGAGCGTCCACTTCTGGTCGGTGTAGGTGTTCGCCGGGTTCTCGCCGTACGCGTAGAAGCTGCAGCCGTCCGGGGTGGTCGACGTCGAGGCGATGCAGCCGTCCACCCAGGCGTTCACGGCATCCGTCGCAGCCGCTCTGCCGTCGTCGGTGAGCGTCGTCGTGATCGAGACCGGCGTCGACTCCGCCGCGGCGAACCCGCGGACGTCCGCCGTCGTGGTGTCGGCCGTGAACCACTTGCCGCCGTCGACCGCGACGTCGTACGAACCCGGGAGCGCACGCAGGGTGAGCCCGCCGGTCTTGTCCGTGGTCACCTTCTGGCCGGCGACCGCGACCGTGGTGCCCGCCGGGGCCTGCACGACGACGTCCACCGATCCGAGGTCGGGGGCCTGGAGCTGCCACTTCGGGAACACGCCCCAGTCGGTGCCGGTCTTGTCGAGGGTGAACGTGGCGGCGACCTGGCGTCCGCTCTGCGTCAGGTACGCGCCCACCGTCGCGGTGTCGCCGTCGGTCTTCGTGGCGGCGATGCGGTACCCCGTGACGCGCGACTTCGCCTTGGCGTACGCGGCGTCGGTCAACAGGACGTCGTCCTTCGCGTGCTCGATGCCGGCGTCGGTCAGGGCCGCGTCGACCTTGCCGGACCGGAGGTGGTCGAGGAACGCCTCGACCTGGCGTTCCGGTGCGTGGCTGTTCGAGCCGACCGAGTAGCCGACCCCGCCCGCGACGGCCAGCAGCACCACGGCCGCTCCGCCCGCGATGATGCCGATGAGTGCCCCGCGGCGCATCCGCTTGCGCGGCCGCGGTGCCGGCGCTGCTGCAGCACCCGTCGGCGCCGACGCTTCGCGCGTGCCGCTGATGTCCGCGACCCGTGGGACGGATCCCCATCCGTCCTGCGGTGCGGTGTCGTCCGTGCTCATCGGTCCCCCGTGGTCTCGCTGCCGCGCTGTTCCGGCGGCACCGATATCCTACCGGCGACCGCCGTCAGTTCGACTGCTTGGTCTGGTGCCTGGCCATCGCGATCCCGCCGATCACGCACAGCAGCGCGATCACGACCGAGCCGACCACGAACGGGCCGAGGGCGTAGCCCGCCGGGAACACCAGGAGCTCGGTGACGTCCTGGCGGATCAGCGCGTAGCCGACCGACCCGACGCCGAGCATCACGAGGTAGCTCGTCGCGGCTGCGACCAGGCCCGTGACGCCGGGGTTGCCGTCCGGGATGCCGAACGCCGTCGCGAGGAACACCACCACCGCGCCGCCGAGGACCATCGCCGGGCCGAGGTACGGCGTCGCGTCGGTCTGGGAGATGATCGCGATGTCGGCGAGGAGGGACTCGAACCCGCTCACGGCGATGACGAGCGCGATGAAGAGGATCGACGTCATCGTCGCCACCAACCACCGGGACATGGACCGATGGTAGCGCCGGTGACGGGTGCCGTGGCTGGTGTGGCGGGTCGGGTGCGGTGTGCGTTGCGTGGTTCGGTGCGGTCAGCTCGCGGGCTGGTCCTGCTGCTCGCGGTCGTCCCGTTCGTTGCGCTCGGCGCGGCGCTGCTCTTGCGCGGCGTTCACGAGGGCGATGGCGATCGCTGCGGTGATGACCGGGACGCTCTCGGTCATGGGGGCGGCGGGGGCGGTGGTCGCCTGTTCGACAGGCTCGGCCACGTCGGCCACGTCGGCCACGTCGGCCACGTCGGCCACGTCGGCCACGTCGGCCTGGAGGCTCGGGGGTGCGTCCGCCGTGTCGGTCACGTCCGGCTCGTGGTGCCGGACGGCGGGGCCGATCACGGGCAGCACCGCGGTCGTGGCCGCCGGCTCCGTCGAGAGCTCGTGGTGCGTCTCGAGGCCGGCCCGCTTCGCCGTGCGACGCGCCCTGGCCATGCGGACCAGGACGACGACTGCGACGACGGCCCAGATGCCGTTCACGATCGTCGAGGGGACGGCGTGGTGGGCGGCGACGTTGACCGCCACCGCGAGCCCGCCGACGAGGTTGAACAGCTGGTAGACCGGGCCGTTCGGGAGCTTGCCGGTTGAGAACAGGATGTAACCAGCAAGGACGGTTACAGCTCCGAACCATCCGAGGAATTCCACGATTCCAGACAACACGCGCGACTCCGGGCACGACGAGGAACGGCCGATCCGAGCCGACCGTTCGAGGGGGTGTGACGAGCCGCAGAACGCGGCATCGGGAGCATCGTACGCACAGCGGGAGCCGCCACGGAAGAGGCTTCGGCGTGGCGGCTCCTCCCCCAGTTGGCGGGGTGCTGGTCAGCCCTTTGCGGGGGTGTCCGACGGGGCGCGGAGGACGTACACGTACCCGGCGAAGGTCCAGGTCGTCTTGGAAGCCGCCGCGGCGTCTGCCGACCCGTCCGACGTCGAGGACGAGATCGAGTCGATCAGGAACAGCCGCGCACCGTCCCGGGTACCGGACGCGAACGACAGCGCCTGTTCGAAGGAACCGTCGACGGACACCGAGACCGGGATGACCGAGAAGTTCGAGCCGGTGATCGCCGGGTTCGTGGTCACGTCGGGAGCGGTCGGTGCAGCCGATGCCGTGGCGGACGCAGTCGGCTCGGGTGACGCGGTCGCGGCAGGGGACGCCGCATCGGTCGCCGTGTCGGTCGTGGTCGACGCAGGCGGGGCGTAGGCGATGGCGTCCGACGTCGTGATCGCGGACACCGTGACGCCGGACGTCGAGGCGATCCCGTCGATCTCGCTGTAGAACCTCGACATGCTCGCGCTCGACGGCACCGACGCTTCCAGACCGGTGAGCTCCGACTGCATCTCGGGCAGCGACTTCGCCCGTTCCCGGAGGCGCGCGAGTTCCTTCGCGGTGGTGCTGTTCGTGGCCTCCACCGTGGTCTGCTGTGCACGGTTCGACGCAGCCTGTGCGAGCTGCGGCTGCACGCCCAGGAAGAAGCCGGCCGCCGCCACGACGACCATCGCCAGCACAGCGATCAACATGTTGAGTCGGTTCTTGCTCATGTCACTTCCCCCCGTCGAGGTCGTACTTGCCGTCGAATGCCTTCTCGTTGACGTGGATCGTCATGTTGACCGTGTACGTCCCGGACGTCTCGTCGAGGGTGACCGAGTTCGCGGTCGCGTCGACGAACCCGGTGATGGACTTGACGGAGTCGAGCCACTCCGGGACCGAGGGCAGCGTCGGGCTCTCGGCGTCGAACGTGAGCGTCGCGATGCGCTGCCCCTGGAGCGGGGCGTCGGCCTGGGCGTACGCCTCGAGCGGTGACGCCGAGTCGACCGTGACGCCGGTGATGTCCACCCCTCCGGGGAGCGAACTCTTCACCGAACCGAGGTAGGTCCCCCAGTCGATCTCCGTCGCTCCGCCGACCGCCTGCGCTGCCTCGAGGAGCGAGGTCGAGGCCTCGGTCTCGCGGACGTCCTTGTACTGCGCCTGCTGCTGGACCAGGGCGAGCGTCTGCGCCTGGGCATCAGCAAGGTCGTTCGCGGACTCGGCTGACATGAGTGAGGCCCCGCCGATCGCGATCCCCGCGACGACGGCGACGACGGCGACACCACCCCAGACCCGCCGGACCACCCGACGTTCTCGTCGGTCGACCAGCACCTCGGTCGGGAGGAGATCCACCCGCGGCCGGGCGCCGACGGTGAGCAGTTGCATGTTGGCGCGGCCCTGCCGTTTGGTGCGCTCGGCGACCTCGGCGGACACGCGGCCCTCGGCGCTCTGGTTCGTCTTCGCCGGACGCCCGGTACGGGGCGGTCGGACCTTCGTCGCTTCGCTCATGCCGCCTTCCCCCCTGCTGCCAGACCCCACGCGGTGGCGATCGACGGCCCACGCGAGTACAGCTCGTCGCGGCTGATCCCGCGGGACAGCCCGGCGTTGGCGAACGGATCGCCGTGGCGGACCGGGATCCGGGTGAACTCGGCGAGGGAGTCGCGGAAGCCGGGAAGGGCAGCGCCGCCGCCGACCAGCAGGATCTCCCCCACGGGTTCGGCGGGGTGGGTGTTCACGAAGTAGTTGACCGTGTTCCGGAGGCTCGCGAGCAGTTCGCTGGTCGTCTCACGGATCGCCGCCACCGCGAGTGCATCGTCGGGGGTGTGCGCACCGAGTGCGTCCATGCCGAGGTGACGCTTCACGGCTTCCGCCTCGGCCTCCGGGATGTCCAGGCGGCCCGCGAGCATCCGCGTGACGTCGTCGCCGCCGGTCGGGATGATGCGGACGAACTTCGGGACGCCGTGTGTCACGATCACGACCGTCGTCGTGTTGCCACCGCACTCGACGATGGCCGCGGTCGGGTGGGCCGCGGTCGGAGCCACGGCCCGCGACAGCGCGAACGGGATCAGGTCGACGCCGACGGGGTTCAGGCCGGCGTGCTGGACCGCGCGGACGTTGGCGAGGACCGCGTCCTTCACCGCGGCGACCAAGAGACCGTTGACGACGGGGCCGTGCTCGGTCACCGACTCGGACGTCGGGTAGAAGTCGAGGATGGCGTCACCGACGGGGACCGGGAGCATGTCCTGCACCTGGAACGGAAGCGACTCACGGATCTGGGCGAGCGGCGCCTTCGGCACCGTCAGGTCGCGGGAGAGCACGCGCTGGTTGCCCATCCCGAGCACGACGTCCTTCGATCGGAACTTCCCGGCGGACCACAGTTGCTTGAGCGCTGCGGCCACCGTGTTCGGCTCGACGACCTCGCCCTGGCGCGTGGAGCCGGGAGGAACCGGGACCTCGGCGAACCGCACGATGGTCGGCTGCGGCTTGTCGTGGTCCTGGACCTCGACCGCGCGGATGGTGGCTGAGCCGATGTCCACGCCGACGATGCTCTTCGCCATGATGTTGTCCTTCCGGAGCCGCAGGCTTCGGGTGCGCTGCGGGTGGTCTGTTGGGCTGACCGTGGGAGACGGCCGAGTTCAGGTCGAGTGATCGGGGATCAACCGAGGCCCAGCACACCGAGGTACGTGGACCAGATCGGCGCGCCGAGGGAGATGCCGAGCCAGGAGCCGGCGAGCATCCAGGGGCCGAACGGGATACCGCTCCGACGCCCAGCCCGGCGCACGATCACCAGTGCGATCGCGAAGATACCGCCGAGGACGAAGGCGCCGAAAGAACCCACTGCGAGGGGTCCCCATCCGAGGTACGCCATCGCGAAGCCGAGGACTCCGGCCAGCTTCACGTCTCCGAGCCCCATGCCGCCGGGGACCGCGAGCGCCAACGCGAGGTACACGCCACCGAGCACGACGAGCCCGAGGAACGCGCGCGCCAGAGCTCCCCAGTCGCCGGAGAGCGCCGACGCCGCAGCGAGCAGCAGCGGCACCACGGCGTACGCCGGCAGCACGATGCGGTTCGGCAGGGTGTGTGTGTCCAGGTCGATCAGGGTGAGCGCCACGCTGATCGCCATGACGTAGAGGTAGGCGAGGAGGACGACCGCGCCGTAGGCCAGCGCAGCGCCCGCTCCGTCCGGTGCAGCGGTCCGCAGCGGACTCCACGGTGCGGTCACGAAGAACACGGTCACCAGGACGGCCAGGAGGCCCGTGGCGGCTTCCACGAGCGGGTAGCGCGCCGAGATCGGGGCAGCACAGTCGCGGCACCGTCCGCGCAGGACCAGCCAGGAGAGCACGGGGACGTTGTCGTACCCGCGGATCGCGTGCGCGCACCGCGGGCACGCGCTCGCGGGGCGCGACACCGAGAGTCCGGCTGGGACGCGGTACACGACGACGTTGAGGAACGACCCGACCGCGAGTCCGAGGACGCCGGTGATCGTCGCGAGGAACGAGAGGGCAGCGGTCACGACGCGCTCCCGTCGGCGGCGTACGCGGTCTTGGACTCGACCTGGGTCGCGACCCGGTAGGTCGTGATCGTGGGCTGCGGGAACTTCGGAGGCGTGTACGTCGCGAGTGACGAGTCGTACTCGTAGTCCTTCGCGTAGCCCGTGCCGCCGGTCGTCGCGACCGCACCACGGAAGTTCTGCGCGATCGAGCCGTTCACCGTCAGCGTTCCCCTGCTCGACCCGAGCGTGTAGTTCTGGACCGCGAAGGTGCCGTCGTTGGAGAGGATGGCGGCGTCGATGCGGCGGTCCTTGGCCTTGTACGTGCTGTTGGAGCTGTTGATCGGGTTCCACACCCAGACCGCCTGTTGCCCGATCAGGCCGAGGACCGTCGACGCGGTGCGGTTCGTCGGGTAGGTGATGTCGCCGGTCACGTAGACGAAGTTCTCGGCCGCGATCGTGACGGCCTTGTCGACGGTGCCCTGGACGAACACGTCGCCGTTGTCGCACTTGTACGGGTTGGTGACGGCGTTGCCGAGGCCGGCCGTCGGGTCGGCTTCGCTGTTGCTGGAGTTGGTCCCGACCTCGGGGAAACCGACCCCGTTCGACGGAAGCGTCGTGTACGCGCTGGCTCGGGTCGTGTTGGAGCACGCGGTCGCCTGCGTCTTGTAGCTCGACGCGCTCCACAGGTTCGGGTCCTGCGACGAGCCAGACCTGGACCCCGGCTCGTTCTGGACGTAGATGAGGTTGTTCTTCGGGATGTCGATCGTCGCGCCGGCCGCGGTGTGCAGTGCAGCGACGTCACCGCACCGAGCCGGAGCGGCCCCACCCGTGAGCAACCCGCCGGACTGGTTCGTCGTCCCCGTGACCGTGGTCTTCACCGTCAGTGGGGAGATGATGTTCACCTTGCCGCCGCCCACGAAGGTGATCTTGGTCGGCCCCGTGTACAGGCAGCCGGGGCCCTCGACCGTGTTGGTCGTCGTCGCCAGGTCGGTCCGCATGTAGTCGCGGAGGTCGGAGATCGTGGCGGGTGGGGTCAGCGTCGAGCTCGTCGTCGGGTTGGACGCGAAGTTCGGCGTCGTCCCGGTGCACCCCGTCTTCGACCAGCCGTAGACGCTCTGCACCGTGCTCTTGAACGTGGCGCCGCAGATGCGGAACTGGTCGTTCGATCGCACCGGCCCCTCGAGCGTGTCGCCTGCAGCGAACTGGATGTACTGGCAGTTCGTGGACCCGGCCAGCGGCTGGTAGGCGCTCACGCACGGGGCCTTGCAGGTCGAGGAGCCGCAGCGGTAGCTGTACGTCTCACTGCTCACCGACGGGTCCTGCGACTCGTAGTTCGTGAAGTACAGGTAGTTCGAGAAGCCGTCCGGCTTCACGTTCGCGATGAACGTCCGCGTGGTCGAACCCGCCCGCCCGGTGGACTGGAGGCGGATGACACCCTGCGAGGTGAGCTTCGAGTTGTCGACGGCGTACCGGTACGAACCGTCGCTCGCCGCGCCGTTCGCGCCGGGGACGCTGACCCAGCGACCACCTGCGGTGTAGTCGAACGCGGGGTTGTCGCCGGTGCCCTTCGTGAAGGTGCTGAGCGTCGCCTGGCTGAACGGCGCGAGCTTCTGCCCGTAGTTCCCGTAGCTGTTGTCCGCGTTGAGCCGGGCCTGGTAGTCGGCGATGCCCGCGTAGGCGGCGGCCGCTGCACGTGCCCAGTCCCGATCGCTCGTGGTCGCCCTCGCGCCGTTCGTCGCGACGGCGACGAGGGTCGCGACGAGCATCATCACGACCATGCCGATCCCGACGACGGCCACCAGGGCGACGCCGCGTTCGTCGTCACGGGCGCGCATGGCACGCAGGATCCGGATCACGAGGATGCTCCCATCACGATGTTCGGCAGGTTGACGCTGTTCGAGAGCGTCGTGGCTCGGGTGTCCGACGTGCTCGTGCCGGTCGTCACGGCCACGGTCACCTTGCGGATGTTCGGCAAGTCGGTCGCGCTGATGGAGCCGCCGGACGGGGCGATGATGCCCCCGGCGGCGTTGTAGAAGGTGAAGGCATTCGCCGACACGACCGAGTTCACGAGCGTGCGGGTCGACGTCGGGGTGGCGCTCAGCGTCGCGCCCGTGGACATCGGGAACGTGAAGTAGTCGCTGTACGGCACGACGGTGCCCGACCACTTCGTCTCGGTGATGGTGCCCCTCGTCGTGTCGAGCGAGAGTTGGACCTGAACGGGCTGCGACGCCGTGGACGACGTGTTGACGTAGGTGAAGAAGCGGACGCTCGTCGCGCTCGCGTACTGGAACGCGTACTGCGGGTCGTCGCCGGTCGACACCGGGTTGTCCGTCGCGGACCGCATCACCCGGGTCATCTCGTTCATCGCCGCCGCCGCGGTGCGGGTGTTCTCGTTGACCGCACTCGCCGTGACCGACGCACGCTGCGTCGAGATGAGGAAGGAGCCGGCGATCGTCAGGACGAGCACGCTCAGGGTCATCGCGACGATGAGCTCGACGAGACTGATCCCCCGCTCGTCACGGAGCAGCCGCTGCCATCGCGACGGCCGACGCCCGGTCACGACGCGGCCTTCGTCCGCGGGTCGAACAGGACCGTCCGGCCGGAGACCGACACGTTGACGTTGGTCGCGCCAGGGGACGCCGCGAACACCGGCGTGTTCGAGCCCAGCGACGTCGCCGACGTCCCCTCGCTGAACTTGAACGTGCCGTACGGCAGGGCGATGGTCGTCGCGGTCGTCGCGTTCAGCCCGGTGAACGTGTACGTCGTCGCGGGCGACGTCGTGCACCCGGGGTCGTTGGCACCCGTCGGACCGGGCGTCGCGACCGCGGTGAGCACGGTGTCGGAACCGTTCAGCTTCACGTCGATGAGCGCCATCGGGACCTTGACCGTGCTCGTGGTACCGGGGACCGCGCCGACGCCGACGGGAGCACTCGCGCTGTCGACCATGAGGTTCGTGGTGGTGGGCGTCGTCCACTTCAGCGGGTTGACGTTCTTGCAGGTCGACGCGTTGTAGTTGCCGGCCACCACCGCCCATCCGTCGGTGTACGGGAAGACGGTCGTCGTCGTGGCGGTGACCGGGGTACCGGCGTCGCCCCGGAGGAAGGTCGTCGCGATGCCCGACGGGAGCTTCGGGTTGCTGCCCGCTCGCGCGTTCGCGGCGTACTGGACGTTCACCGTCGCGGGCTGGTCGAAGAGGAAGGTCTTGCTGGCGACGCTCCCGACGGCGGCGGTGACGGTGAAGGACGGGGAAGCGTTGAGCGTCTCGTCGGTGTTGCCGCTCTTGGCGAGCACGATCTTGTACGAGCCCGGGGTGACGTTGAGCGCGTAGGTGCAGCCGTTCGCATCGGTGGCCGCCGGTTGGGACGACAGCGACGTCGCTCCGCCCGAGACGGGGGTGATGGCGACGCTGACGCCGGTGTTCGGACCGCCGCTGGCGTTGTTCACGGCGACGACGATGGTCGAGCTCGATGCGCTCGACACGGAGGTCGAGGGGGCGACCATCGTGTCCATCACGACGGAGCGTTCGTCACTCGAGGTCCCGTTGGTCCAGCTCACCTTGACGCTGACACGCTTGTAGGACAGCTGACCGTCACCCGCGCCGCAGGCGTTGTCCGTGCCGGACGAGGTGATCCAGTTCGACGTGCGGGTCACCGTGTAGGGCTGGTTGCCGACCGTCGCCGAGGTGGTCTTGTTCGTGACGCTGAAGATGTCCTTCGTGCTCCGGACCTCGTCGATCGTCTGCGTCGCGAGGTTGAGCGCTGCTTCGCGGGACCGGTTGTCCTGCGTGAGGTAGATGCTCGACACGATGCCGGCTGCGACACCGGCGGCGATGATCGCGAAGATCGTCATCGCGACCATGACCTCGATGATCGTGAAGCCGTCTTCCTGCTCGCGCGCTGCGCGGAGCCGGTCGACCAGGCGGAGCATGGACGGTCCCTTCACGATGGTGGGTCGGGATGCGATGAAGCGGATCGCGCCGAGGCGCGACCCGCTTCATGACGACTAGGCGCAGAGACCACTCACGACGCCACCGTTCTGCGTGACGCTGAACTTGTTCCCGGCGTTGCTGGTGACCTGGATGCAGAACTTGCCGTCCGCGGCACCGGAGCCGGTCTTGTACGCCGGCGCCACGCCTGGCGTGGTGTAGGTCGACGCGGTGTAACCCTGGTCCTCGAGACCCGTGAGCGCCGTCGGGTTCGCGTTGTTCTGCGTGTAGTACGAGATGACCGCGGTCTTCGCGTTGGTCAGGTCCGACTTCGCGGCCGAGTCCTTCGCGTTGTTCTGCACGCCGATGTACACCGGGATGGCGATCGCGGCGAGGATGCCGATGATGATGACGACGACGAGGAGCTCGATGAGCGTGAAGCCCTTCTCCTTGTCGGCGAGGAGACCCTTGCGGCGAGCGTCGAGCTTGCCCATGAGAGCGAAGTACATGGTTGTTCCATTCATTCGGGAATGTCGGGTGGGGAATTTCGGGGCTTTGCTCGCCGCCGGTGATCAGCGTATTGGAGGCGGATTCTGGCGGTAATCCCGAGAACGGGGGCCACGGCGGAGCAAAATGCCCCCAGAAGCGGGGACGCCGACAAACCAAACCACCCCCGTCCGAGTGACGGGGGTGGTCAGGGGGACTACTTGATGAGGCTCGTGATCTGGAAGATCGGCAGGTACAGCGCGACGATCATGCCGCCGACCACCACGCCCAGGAACGCGATGAGGAGCGGCTCGATCAGCGATGTGAGCGCTTCTGTCGTCGATTCGACCTCGCTGTCGTAGAACTCGGAGATCTTCTCGAGCATGACCTCGAGCGAACCGGCGTCCTCGCCGACCGCGACCATCTGCGAGACCATCGACGGGAACACCGGTTCTTTCAACAATGGTTCGGCAATGGTGTTTCCTTTTCGCACGGCTTCCGCAACGCGGTTCACCGCGCTTTCCACCACGTAGTTCCCGGAGACTTCTCCGGCGATCTGCAATCCCTGGAGAATGGGGACACCGGCACCGATCATGTTCGAGAGGTTCCGCGAGAAACGCGCGATCACGATCTTCTTGTTGAGCCCGCCGAACACCGGCAGGCGCAGCTTGATCGGGTCGACCGCCGCACGGACCCTGGGCGAGTTCTTGTTCGCCCGCCACCAGAAGAACCCGACGATGATCAGGACGGCGAGAACCGGCCCGACGTAGACCATCGCGTGCGACATGTAGACGAGCATCATCGTCGGCAGGGGGAGCTTGCCGCCGAGGCTCGAGAACATGTCCTGGAAGATCGGGACGATGAAGACGAGCATGATGACGACCGCGGCCAACGACATGCAGAGGACGACGACCGGGTAGGTCATCGCCGACTTGATCGTCGAGCGGAGCTTGTGCTCCTTCTCGAAGTTCGTGGCGATGGAGTCCATGGCCTGGTCGAGGAAGCCGCCGGTCTCGCCGGCGCGGATCATGTTGATCATGATCGGCGGGAAGTCGACCGGGTACTTGGCGACGGCGTCGGAGAACGCGACACCACGCTCGACCTGGTCGCGGACGTCTTCGAAGATGCCCTTGAGCTTCTTGTTCTCCGTCTGGTCCGTCAGGATCGACAGGGTCCTGAGCAGGGACAGCCCCGACGAGAGCATGGTCGACGCCTGGCGCGACACGATCGCCAGGTCCTTGAGCCCGACGCCCTTCTCGAACCCCGGGATCTTGATCTCGGTCTGCAGCCCGGTGCCGGCCTTCGCCTCGGTGATGGCGATCGGCGAGACCCCCATCGTGCGCAGGCGCTGGACGACAGCCCCCTCGGACGCGGCGTCGAGCCGACCCTTGACGAGCTTGCCGCCGCCGTCGCGGCCCCGGTAGTCGAACGCGAGTGACATCAGTGGCCTCCGGAGAACTTGTCGCCGAAGTCGATCCCGCTCGCGGCGATGGCCGCTGCGGACGAGTCGGACGGTGATTCGACGCGCTGCACGAGCCGGTCGAACCCTTCGTGGTCGTGGACCTTCTCCATCGCCGCACGCCGCGTGATGGTGCCGACGTTGACGAGCTCGGCGAGGTCCTGGTCCATCGTGTGCATGCCCGAGTCACGACCGGCCTGCATGGCGGAGGTGATCTGGTACGTCTTGCCCTCACGGATGAGGTTGCCGATGGCGGGGGTCGTGGTCATGATCTCGGTCGCGACGACCCGGCCGACCCCACTCGCCTTCGGCACGAGCGTCTGGCAGACGACGCCTTCGAGAGTCGAGGCGAGCTGTGTCCGGATCTGTCCCTGCTGGTGCGGCGGGAACACGTCGATGACGCGGTCGATGGTGCCGGGAGCGCTCTGCGTGTGCAGCGTCGCGAACACCAGGTGGCCCGTCTCGGCGGCGGTGAGCGCGACGGAGATCGTCTCGAGGTC
Source organism: Curtobacterium sp. L3-7 (assembly GCF_048756585.1). Taxonomy (NCBI): domain Bacteria; kingdom Bacillati; phylum Actinomycetota; class Actinomycetes; order Micrococcales; family Microbacteriaceae; genus Curtobacterium; species Curtobacterium sp. L3-7. Next base: position 325,984 of record NZ_CP151474.1, read on the forward strand.
GCGGAGCTCGCCGATCAGGATGACGTCGGGGTCCTGACGGAGCACGTGCTTGAGCGCCTTCGCGAAGGAGTGCGTGTCCGCACCGACCTCACGCTGGTTGATGATCGCCTTCTTGTGGTCGTGCATGAACTCGATCGGGTCCTCGACCGTGACGATGTGGTCGGCACGGGTCTCGTTGACCAGGTCGATGAGCGCGGCGAGGGTGGTCGACTTGCCGGACCCGGTGGGGCCGGTGACGAGCACGAGCCCACGCGGCAGCTTGGCGAAGTCGCCGACGTGCTCCGGGATCCCGAGCTGCTTGAGCGTCTTGATCTTGGTGGGGATGATGCGGAAGGCCGCTCCCCAGTTGCCGCGCTGCTGGTAGTAGTTCACGCGGAAGCGGTACTCCGGCGACAGCGAGTACGCGAAGTCGAGCTCCTGCTCGTGGTCGAACTGCCCGGCCTGCTCGACGGTCATCAGGGTCTTCAGCGCCGCGATGACCTTGTTCCGTGCCCAGGGCCCGCCGGGAACGGCGGGGCGGAGACCGCCGTCGACACGGACGGTCGGCGGGGCGTCTGCGGTGACGTGGAGGTCGGATGCGCCCTGGTAGACGACCTGGGCGAGCGCGGTGATGAGGTCGGGGTCCGCGACTTCACGAGCGTGGCGCGTGAAGCCGATCTCCGGCAGCGGCTCGGCACCCGGTGCGGCGGCGGGCGTCGCGAAGACGGTGGGTGCGTGCACGGCCGGGAGGACCGTGGTCGGCTCGGCAGGCACGACCGGCAGGTGCTGGGTCGCCTGGTCCGCGTACCCGTACGACGCGGTCGAGGGCGGGACCGCGGCCGGCGGGGTCGCCGGACGCGCCTGCGGCTGGGCGACCGGCACGGCGACCGGCGAACCAGACGGTGCGGGCCACCCGGCGAGGTCGTCGGACAGGTCGTAGACGGGCACGGCTGGCGCGGGCGCAGCGGCAGGGGCCGGCGCAGCCGCGGTCGCCTCCGACTGCGACGCCAGGCGCGCGGCACGGCGGCCGCCGACCTCGGCACCGGGACGGCCGGGGTGCCATCCGTCGATGGGGTCGTTGACGTCGGGGATGTCGTACACGGAGTCGGTCATCGGTTCGTGCCCTTCGCCTACGCCACCACGCGCAGGATCTCGTCGACGCTCGTCAGCCCGAGCTTCACCTTTTCCCACCCGTCCTGGCGGAGCGTGAGCATGCCCTGCTCCTGCGCGACGCGGCTGATCTCGGCGCTGGAGGCCCGTGCGACGGCGAGGCGCTCGATCTCCTCGGAGACGGTCATGACCTCGTGCAGGGCGATCCGGCCTCGGTACCCGGTGTTCGAGCAGACGGCACATCCCACCGGCGCGAAGAACGGCGGGATCGTGGCGTCGTCCTCACCGACGAAGCCCAGCACCCGGAGCTGGTCGAACGTGTACTCGGCCGGGGCCTTGCAGCGGTCGCAGAGCTTGCGGGCGAGACGCTGGGCGACGACGCAGTCGAGCGCCGACCCGACCAGGAACGGCTCGATGTCCATCTCGGTCAGACGGGTGATCGCCGAGGGGGCGTCGTTCGTGTGCAGCGTGGACAGCACGAGGTGACCGGTGAGCGATGCCTCGATCGCGATCTGGGCGGTCTCGTGGTCGCGGATCTCACCGAGGAGCACGACGTCGGGGTCGGAACGCAGGATCGACCGGAGCGCCGAGGCGAACGTCAGGCCGGCCTTCGGGTTGACCTGCACCTGGTTGATACCACCCATCCGGTACTCGACCGGGTCCTCGACCGTGATGACGTTGATCTCGGGTCGGGCGACGGCGTTGAGCGTCGTGTAGAGGGTGGTCGACTTGCCCGACCCGGTGGGGCCGGTGACGAGGATCATGCCGTACGGCTTGGAGTAGGACCGCTGGTACGCGTCGAAGTTCTGCTCGAGCAGGTTGAGGTCCTTGAGGGACATCGACGTGTTCGTGTTGTCGAGGATTCGCATGACGACCTTCTCGCCCCACACGGTGGGGAGGGTCGCAACGCGGAGGTCGATCTGGCGGCCACCGTGGCGGACGGACATGCGGCCGTCCTGCGGCTTGCGACGCTCGGCGATGTCGATGTCGCTCATGATCTTCAGACGGCTGATGACGCCGTTCTGGATGTTCTTGGGCGCAGGAGCCATCTCGTGCAGCACGCCGTCGATGCGGTAGCGCACCCGGACCTCGTGCTCGCCGGGCTCGATGTGGATGTCGGACGCGTGGTCCTGGATCGCCTGCGAGACGAGCAGGTTCACGAAGCGGACGATCGGGACGTCGTCGAGCGAGCCCTCGCCGATGTCGACCTGCTGCTGCGCGTTCGCCGTCGCCTCTTCTTCGAGGGAGGACGTCAGGTCGTTGAGCTCGTCGTCGGCACGCAGGTAGCGGTCGAGCGCCGCGGCGAGGTCGCGTTCCTCGACCTGGAGCGGCTTGATGGCACGGCCGGAGGCGGCACGGGCGTCGTCGACCGCGAGCACGTTCGTCGGGTTCACCATCGCGAGGACGAGGACCTCGCCCTCGAAGCCGATGCCGAGCACCTGGTGCCGCCGGCAGAGCGCCGCTGGGAGCATCGACACCGCGGTGCCGTCGACCGGGTAGTCGGTCAGGGGGACGGTCTTGGAGTTGTTCGACGCCGCACGTGCGGTGATGAACTGCGCCTCGCTGACGACGCCACGGTCGACGAGGGAACGGATCGAGCGTTCGTCGATCTCCTCGTCGCCGGTGAGCGAGTCGAGGTGCTCGATCGGGAGTGCTCCGTTGAGGATCAGGATCTCGGAGAGCGTCGCCATGAGTCTCGCTGCCTCCTTCGGGTTGCGTGAGGACGTCCTGGTGCGTCGACAGGGTTCGACGCCTGTCCACGCTATGGCCGGGACCGGCGGGTACCGAAGTCCCAGAATGAGGGCCGGAGGACATCGGGGCGCACCCAGAACAGGGGACGGTGGACGGGCGCGGAATCGATCGTGCTGTGGAGGAGAGGAAATCCCTCGACGTGCGCGGCACTCGCAGGACATGATGAGTCATGGACATCACGAGCGTGACCGTGGGGCTGCCCGTCACCGACATCGAAGCGTCCTGCCTCTGGTACGGCGCGGTGTTCGAGCGCGTCGAGCCGGACCTCGAGCCGGACGAGGGCATCGCCGAGTACGAGATCGGCGGTATCTGGATCCAGCTCTTCGAGGACGACCAGGCCGAGGAGAACGCGGTCATCGTCCGCTTCGGCGTCGACGACGTCGCCGCGCAGCACACCAGGATCGGCGCGCTCGGCATCGACGTCGGCCCCATCGAGTGCGTCGACGGCGCCGTCGACTGGTTCGACGTCCGCGACCCCGACGGCAACGTGCTCAGCCTCTACTCGCTCGCGGACGAGACGGGGCGCGGATCAGGCGGTCGCGACAGCGACGCCGGCCGCACGATCTAGACGCGACCGAACGGCGGACGGGAGGCTCGGTGCCAGCTGGCACCGAGCCTCCCGCCCTGCGGTGCAGCACCCGTGTGAACGTTGCGTTTCGACCCTGGACAGGCGTCCGTCGCAGTGCCAGCATGGCCGCCATGCAGAACACACGTATTTCAGATGTGGTACAGCGACGATGCGCAGCGGCGGTCGTCGCCGCAGCGCTGGTCCTCGGATCGACGCTCGTCGCGTCCCCTGCGCAGGCGGCACAGTTCACCGCGAGGGTCGGCGCGATCGCGCACAACGCGGGTGACGTGACCCTGGCGGGCACGGGTGACGCCGGCGATCTCGTCTCGATCACTCCCTCGGACGGTGCGCCCGTCGAGACCCGCGTCAAGCCGAACGGCTCGTGGCGGACCACGGCGCACGTCGACGGGTTCGGGGACCACACCTTCCGCGTCGCCGACTCGATCGGCTCCCCCGTGGCGACCCTCCGCGCGAGCACCCACGAGGTGAGCTTCGAGCGGATCGTGGTCGCCCGCGAGAACTGGAACCGGTCCCTGAAGATCGACGGCACCGGCTTCGAGCCCCGCAGCCGCATCGAGCTCACCCTCGACGGCGTCCCGACCGCGACCACCACGACCGACCGCGACGGCGCCTTCGCCCACCGGATCTCCGGCGTGCGCTTCGGCGACCACACCCTCACGACCGTAGAGCGCTTCGACGGGACGGAGCAGCTCCGCGTGAACACCTCGGCGAAACTCGAACCCTCCCCCTTCGTGGACACGGTCCGGGTCGACCCCGTCGCCCGCACCGTGCACCTCGAGGGGCGCGGCCCGGCAGGAACCGACATGCGGTTCGTCGACGAATCAGGAGCCCCGTGGTCACTGGCCGACGGGCAGGACTGGACGGCGAACACCGACGGCACGTGGAGCGCCGACCTGGCGTACCCGCCCGCCGGGACCCGGTTCATGGGCATCGTCGCCGAGGTGTACGACGACGGCAAGCTCATCGGTTCCACGACGAGCGGGGCGACGATCCCGTTCCCGGTGACGGCGGACGTGACGAAGGTCACCGCCACGAAGCTCGTCCTCAGCGGATCCGCCGAGCCCGGCGCCCGCCTGTCGTTCACCGACGCCGACGGCACACCGGTGACCGATGCCGACGGCAACCGCGTCGAGCCGCCGGTGCCCGGGTCGTCGCAGTGGAGCGTGACGCTCGACCCACGTCGCATGGCCGGCGGCATCGTGACCGTCTCGGCCACGGGCGACGACGGTCCCCTCGGCAGCGTCACGCGGACGTACCGCTGACCACATCCACTCCGGCAACGAGCGAGGGCCCCGCATCCTGGTGGATGCGGGGCCCTCGTCAGTGGATCACTCGGTTCAGTTGTACGTGCCCGGCGTGAAGTCGTCCGACGAGAAGCTGTCGAAGTCGACGAAGCTCAGGTCGGCGTCCGAGAACGACGAGTCATCCGCGAAGATGCGGTTCGGGTACCGCTCCGCCTTCGCTTCCTCCGTCGCGTTCACGTCCACGTCGCGGTACCGGCTGAGGCCCGTCCCGGCGGGGATGAGCTTTCCGATGATGACGTTCTCCTTGAGGCCGACGAGGTGGTCCTGCTTGCCCTCCATGGCCGCCTGCGTGAGCACGCGGGTGGTCTCCTGGAAGGACGCGGCGGACAGCCACGACTCGGTCGCGAGGGACGCCTTGGTGATGCCCATGACCTCCTGGCGAGCGGAAGCGGTCTTGCGACCCTCCTGCAGCGCCGCACGGTTGATCTCGTTGTACCGCGAGCGGTCGACGAGCTCACCCGGGAGCAGGTCCGTGTCGGCGTGGTCGACGACCGTCACCTTGCGGAGCATCTGGCGGACGATGACCTCGATGTGCTTGTCGTGGATCGGCACACCCTGCGAGCCGTACACGTCCTGCACACCGTTGACCAGGTGCTTCTGGACCTCACGGACGCCCTTCACGCGGAGGACCTCCTTCGGGTCCACCGTGCCGGCGATGAACTGCTCGCCGAGCTCGACGTGCTGGCCGTCCTCGATGAGGAGGGTCGCACGCTTGAGCACCGGGTAGATGAACGGCTCGTCACCGTTGTCCGGCGTGAGGATGATCCGACGACCCTTGTCCGTGTCCTCGACGACGACGCGGCCGGGGGCCTCGGCGATCGGGGACGCGCCCTTCGGGGTACGGGCCTCGAAGAGCTCGGTGACACGGGGCAGACCCTGGGTGATGTCGTCGGCGGACGCCGAACCACCCGTGTGGAAGGTACGCATCGTCAGCTGGGTACCGGGCTCACCGATGGACTGCGCGGCGATGATGCCGACGGCCTCGCCGATGTCGACCAGGTTGCCCGTGGCGAGCGACCGGCCGTAGCACTTCGCGCAGACACCGACGGCCGACTCGCAGGTCAGCACCGAGCGCACCTTGATGCTCTCGACACCGGCCGCGACCAGCTTGTCGATGAGGACGTCACCGACGTCCTCGCCTGCCTCGGCGACGACCGTGCCCTTCGCGTCCATCGCCGGGGTGGCGAGGGTGCGCGAGTACACGGTGTTCTCGACGCGGGCGTCGCGGACGAGCTTGCCGTCGGCGTCGACCGTGGCGATCGGCAGCTCGAGGCCGCGCGTGGTGCCGCAGTCGTCCTCGCGGATGATGACGTCCTGCGAGACGTCCACGAGACGACGGGTGAGGTACCCGGAGTCCGCGGTGCGCAGTGCGGTGTCGGCAAGACCCTTGCGAGCACCGTGGGTGGCGATGAAGTACTCCGCCACGGTCAGGCCCTCGCGGTACGAGTTGATGATCGGGCGGGCGATGATCTCGCCCTTCGGGTTGTTCACCAGACCACGCATACCGGCGATGTTGCGGACCTGCAGCCAGTTACCACGGGCGCCGGAGGAGACCATGCGGTTGATCGTGTTGTCGATGGGGAAGTTGTCCCGCATCTCCTGCGCGATCTCGTTGGTGGCCTCGGTCCAGATCTTGATCAGGTCGGCGCGACGTTCCGCGTCAGTGATCAGACCCTTGTCGAACTCGCCCTGGACCTTGGCGGCCTGCGCCTCGTAACCGGCGATGATCTCCTTCTTGCGAGGAGGCGTCACGACGTCGGAGAGCGCGACGGTCACACCGGAGCGCGTGCCCCAGTAGAAGCCGGCGTCCTTGATCCGGTCGAGCGCAGCGGCCGTCTCGGTCTTGGAGTAGCGCTCGGCGAGGTCGTTGACGATCGCGGAGAGCGTGCCCTTGTCGGTGACCCGCTGGACGAACGGGTAGTCCGCCGGCAGGGTCTCGTTGAAGAGCGCGCGACCCAGGGTCGTCTCGAGGAGGATCGGCTGACCGACCTCGTAGCCCTCGGGTGCTTCACCCTCGGCGAAGTGGACACCCGACATGCGGATCTTCACCTTGGCGTTCAGGTGCAGCGTGTTCTGGTCCTTCGCGAGGATCGCCTCGGCGACGGAGGAGAACGCACGGCCCTCACCGACAGCGCCCTCGCGGACGGTCGTCAGGTGGTGCAGACCGATGATCATGTCCTGCGCGGGCAGGGTGACCGGACGGCCGTCCGACGGCTTGAGGATGTTGTTCGAGGCGAGCATCAGGATGCGTGCCTCGGCCTGGGCCTCGACCGACAGCGGCAGGTGCACGGCCATCTGGTCGCCGTCGAAGTCCGCGTTGAACGCAGCACACACGAGCGGGTGGAGCTGGATGGCCTTGCCCTCGACGAGCTGCGGCTCGAACGCCTGGATGCCCAGACGGTGCAGCGTCGGCGCACGGTTCAGCAGGACGGGGCGCTCGCGGATGATCTCCTCGAGGACGTCCCACACCTGCGGACGCGAACGCTCGACCATGCGCTTGGCCGACTTGATGTTCTGCGCGTGCGACAGGTCGATGAGGCGCTTGATGACGAACGGCTTGAACAGCTCGAGGGCCATCTGCTTGGGCAGACCGCACTGGTGGAGCTTGAGCTGCGGGCCGACGATGATGACCGAACGACCCGAGTAGTCGACGCGCTTGCCGAGCAGGTTCTGGCGGAAACGACCCTGCTTGCCCTTGAGCATGTCGCTCAGGGACTTCAGGGCGCGGTTGCCGGTACCCGTGACGGGGCGACCACGACGACCGTTGTCGAACAGCGCGTCGACCGCTTCCTGCAGCATGCGCTTCTCGTTGTTCACGATGATCTCGGGGGCACCGAGGTCGAGCAGGCGGCGGAGACGGTTGTTGCGGTTGATCACACGACGGTAGAGGTCGTTGAGGTCCGAGGTGGCGAAGCGGCCACCGTCGAGCTGCACCATCGGGCGGAGCTCCGGCGGGATGACCGGGACGACGTCGAGGACCATCGCTGCCGGCGAGTTGCCGGTGGCGAGGAAGGAGGAGACGACGCGCAGACGCTTGATCGCGCGGATCTTCTTCTGGCCCTTGCCCTCGGCGATCTGCAGACGGAGCGACTCGGCCTCTGCGGCCAGGTCGAACGCCTCGAGACGGAGCTTGATCGCCTCGGCGCCCATGTAGGCGTCGAAGTAGATCCCGAACCGGTCCTGCAGCTCGTGGAAGACGGCGTCCTCGGGCTTGAGGTCGCCCACCTTGAGGTTGCGGAAGTCCTCCCACACGCGCTCGAGGCGGGTGATGTCCTCGTCGAACGACTTGCGGACCTGGGACATCTCCTTCTCGGCGGTGTCCTTGGTGCGGCGCTTGATGTCGGCCTTCGCGCCCTCTTCCTCGAGCGCTGCGAGGTCGTCCTCGAGCTTCTTGAGGCGGTCGGCGATGATCGAGTCGCGCTGGTTCTCGAGGTTCTTGATCTCGAGGCGCATCTCGTTCTCGAGACCCGGCATGTCAGCGTGCCGGCCCTCTTCGTCGATGCTGATGATCATGTACGCGGCGAAGTAGATGACCTTCTCGAGGTCCTTCGGCGCCATGTCCAGCAGGTAGCCCAGGCGCGACGGGACGCCCTTGAAGTACCAGATGTGCGTGACGGGTGCGGCGAGCTCGATGTGGCCCATGCGCTCACGACGGACCGAGGACTTGGTGACCTCGACGCCGCAGCGCTCGCAGACGATGCCCTTGAAGCGGACACGCTTGTACTTGCCGCAGGCGCACTCCCAGTCCCGGGAAGGACCGAAGATCTGTTCGCCGAACAGACCGTCCTTCTCGGGCTTCAGGGTGCGGTAGTTGATGGTCTCCGGCTTCTTGACCTCGCCGTACGACCACTGGCGGATGTCCTCGGCCGTGGCGAGGCCGATCCGCAGTGCGTCAAAGGAAGTTGCTTCGAGCAATGTTCTTCTCTCTTGCTGAATTCGAAACGTTGTCGGGCGGGGCGGGATCAGATGTCGTCGACGGAGGACGACTCGAACCGCGAGGAGATGTTGATGCCGAGCTCTTCAGCGGCACGGAAGACCTCGTCGTCCGTGTCGCGGAGGCTGACCGCCTGGCCGTCGGCCGAGAGGACCTCGACGTTCAGGCAGAGCGACTGCATCTCCTTCATGAGGACCTTGAAGCTCTCCGGGATGCCGGGCTCCTGGATGTTCTCGCCCTTGACGATCGCCTCGTAGACCTTCACGCGGCCGAGGATGTCGTCGGACTTGATCGTCAGGAGTTCCTGGAGGGCGTAGGCGGCGCCGTACGCCTCGAGCGCCCACACCTCCATCTCGCCGAAACGCTGTCCACCGAACTGCGCCTTACCACCCAGCGGCTGCTGCGTGATCATCGAGTACGGGCCGGTCGAACGGGCGTGGATCTTGTCGTCGACCAGGTGGTGGAGCTTCAGGATGTACATGTACCCGACCGAGACCGGCTCCGGGAACGGTTCGCCGGAGCGACCGTCGAAGAGCTGGGCCTTGCCGGAGGAACCGATCAGGCGCTCGCCGTCGCGGTTCGGGAGCGTCGAGTCGAGGAGGCCCTCGATCTCACGCTCGTAGGCGCCGTCGAACACCGGGGTGGCGACCTTCGTGCCGGGTGCCGCGCTGCGCGCCGCCTCCGGGAGGGCCGATGCCCACTCCTGGACGCCCTCGACGTTCCAGCCCTGCTTCGCGAGCCACCCGAGGTGGATCTCGAGGACCTGGCCGAAGTTCATGCGGCCGGGGACGCCGAGCGGGTTGAGCACGATGTCGACCGGGGTGCCGTCCGCGAGGAACGGCATGTCCTCGACCGGCAGGATCGTCGAGATGACGCCCTTGTTGCCGTGACGACCGGCGAGCTTGTCACCTGCGGTGATCTTGCGCTTCTGGGCGATGTAGACGACCACGCGCTGGTTGACGCCCGAGCCGAGCTCGTCGTCGCCGTCCTGCGCGTCGAACACCTTGACGCCGATGATCGTGCCCTCTTCACCGTGGGGCACCTTCAGCGAGGTGTCGCGGACTTCGCGCGACTTCTCGTTGAAGATGGCGCGGAGGAGGCGCTCTTCGGCGCTGAGCTCGGTCTCGCCCTTCGGCGTGACCTTGCCGACGAGGATGTCGCCGGGGCGGACCTCGGCACCGATGCGGATGATGCCGCGCTCGTCGAGGTCGGCCAGGAGGTCCGGGCTGACGTTCGGGAGGTCGCGGGTGATCTCTTCCTTGCCGAGCTTGGTGTCGCGGGCGTCGACCTCGTACTCCTCGATGTGGATCGAGGAGAGGGTGTCGTCCTTGATGAGGTTCTGCGACAGGATCATCGCGTCCTCGTAGTTGTAGCCCTCCCACGGCATGAACGCGACGAGGAGGTTCTTGCCGAGCGCGAGCTCGCCGTTCTCCGTCGCGGGGCCGTCGGCGATGACCTCGCCCTGCTCCACACGCTCACCGGCCGAGACGACGACACGGTGGTTGTAGCTCGTGCCCTGGTTCGAGCGGTCGAACTTGCGCAGGTAGTACGTCTGCGTGCCGCCCTCGTCGAGCTGCAGGGTCACGGCGTCGGCCGAGACCTCGGAGACGACACCGGCCTTGTCGGCGGTGACGACGTCGCCGGCGTCGATGGCGGTGTAGCCCTCCATGCCGGTGCCGACGAGCGGCGACTCGGAGCGGAGGAGCGGCACTGCCTGGCGCTGCATGTTCGCACCCATGAGAGCGCGGTTCGCGTCGTCGTGCTCGAGGAACGGGATGAGCGACGTCGCGACCGACACCATCTGGCGCGGGGAGACGTCCATGTAGTCGACCTCGTCCTTGGCGACGAGTTCGACCTCGCCGCCCTTCTTGCGGACGAGCACCTTGTCGTCGGCGAAGTGGAACGAGTCGGTCAGCGGGGCGTTGGCCTGCGCGACGACGAACTCGTCCTCTTCCGAGGCGGTGAGGTAGTCGATGGTCTTCGTGACCTCGCCGTTGACGACGCGACGGTACGGGGTCTCGATGAAGCCGAACGAGTTGATCCGACCGAACGACGCGAGCGAGCCGATCAGACCGATGTTCGGGCCTTCAGGGGTCTCGATCGGGCACATGCGGCCGTAGTGCGACGGGTGGACGTCGCGGACCTCGACGCCGGCACGCTCACGGGACAGACCACCCGGGCCGAGGGCCGAGAGACGACGCTTGTGCGTCAGGCCCGCGAGCGGGTTGTTCTGGTCCATGAACTGCGACAGCTGGGACGTCCCGAAGAACTCCTTGATCGCGGCGACGACGGGACGCACGTTGATGAGCGTCTGCGGCGTGATCGCCTCGATGTCCTGCGTGGTCATGCGCTCGCGGACGACGCGCTCCATGCGGGACAGACCCGTGCGGACCTGGTTCTGGATGAGCTCGCCCACCGCGCGGATGCGACGGTTGCCGAAGTGGTCGATGTCGTCCACGTCGAGGCGGAGCTGCACCGGCTCGCCGTCGCGGACGCCGTCGATCGTGGTGCGCTCGGCGTGCAGCGAGACCAGGTACTTGATGGTCGCGACGATGTCCTGGACGGACAGCACGGAGTCGGACAGCGGCGCGTCGATGCCGAGCTTGCGGTCCAGCTTGTAGCGGCCGACCTTCGCGAGGTCGTAGCGCTTCGGGTTGAAGTAGAAGTTGTCGAGGAGCGCACGCGCGGCCTCGGCAGCGACCTGCTCGCCCGGACGGAGCTTGCGGTAGATGTCCTTGAGCGCCTCTTCCTTGGTGAGGATGGCGTCCTTCTCGAGGGTCGACTCGATCGAGGCGAAGCCCTGGAACTCGTCGAGGATCTCCTCGCTCGTCAGGCCGAGGGCCTTGAGGAAGACCGTGACCGACTGCTTGCGCTTGCGGTCGATGCGTACGCCCACCTGGTCGCGCTTGTCGATCTCGAACTCGAGCCATGCGCCACGCGACGGGATGATGCGAGCGGAGTAGATGTCCTTGTCGGACGTCTTCTCCTGCTGACGCTCGAAGTACACGCCGGGGGAGCGGACGAGCTGCGAGACGACGACACGCTCGGTGCCGTTGATGATGAAGGTGCCGCGCTCGGTCATGAGCGGGAAGTCGCCCATGAAGACCGTCTGCGTCTTGATCTCACCGGTCATGTGGTTCATGAACTCGGCGTTGACGTACAGCGGGGCGGCGTAGGTCTTGCCGCGTTCCTTGCAGTCGTCGATGGAGTACTTCGGGTCCTCGAGCTCCGGGGACGTGAACGAGAGCTGCATGGTCTCGCCGAGGTCCTCGATCGGGGAGATCTCCTCGAAGATCTCCTCGAGGCCGGAGTGCAGCGCGAGGTCGGTACGACCCTGCTCCTGCCCCTCGGCCAGTCGGGCCTTCCAGACGTCGTTGCCGACGAGCCAGTCGAAGCTCTCCGTCTGGAGAGCGAGCAGATCGGGAACCGTGAGGGTGTCCGTGATCTTGGCGAACGAGAGTCGCGAGTGGTTGCGACCGTTCTTGGGGTTGGTGGATGCGTTGGGCGCAGCAGCCAAGGGTGTGACCTCCGTAGGCCCCGTCGGGCCGGTACTGACGAGCAGCATGTAGGTGAGTGGATTGAACGCTCGGCGCAACCCTCGAAGACACGCGATCATGGGCCAGCCGCGTGAGCGGGAACACATGTGCGATGATCTGGGTGAGCGGTACCCGCCGACATATACGGGACCGAACTCACCAGGGCCTGTTCTCGAAGAACTCTGCGTCGACCGCAATATGACGACACGGATGCCAGGGAGCGCGAACTGCCATCATAGGCAGCGCTCACGCACGATGTCCAGTCCTGGCTTGACCAAGATCAGGACTGCCGTGTATAAGCAGCGGCGACCAGCAGCCATTCCCGGCCGTGCGCTCAGCCCAGGCGTTCGCGCTCAGCTGCAGCCGAGCCTCCAGTCAGGCCCGCCAGCGCACGGAACGCGTCTTCCGGACGCCGCGTCCGCACGAACGTGACGCGACCACGCTCGTCCGTGAGCTCGATGCCGAGCCCCGGGGTGAACAGCAGCGCCCGGACGCCGCGGCCGAGCCGCAGGCCGATGCCGCCGTACGTCGCCGCGTCGGCCTCGACGAGACGGGCGTCCACGATCCGGTGCCGCGCGATCCGCCGGGGCGGGAGGGGGCGGAAGTGCAGGGTGACGTGCGTGTCGGTCACCGTGAACCCGGACCGCGCCAACAGCAGGAGCAGGCCGACGACGACGCCGACGAGACCCGGGACGAGGAGCGCCGCCTCCGGCGCCTCCCCCGGCCAGCCGAGCACGGCCGCGGTCAACCCGACACCCGCCGTGAGGAGCGCACCACCGATCACGCGCATCCAGACGGGGGCCGTCTCGCGGTCCGCGTGGAACGGACGGGAGGCACGGGTCGCCTCCGCGGGCACGCTCGGCGTGGCGAGACGGTGCGTCTGGATGCTCATGGTGTCGGCGGACATGTCGGGTCTCCTGCGGTTCGTGGCCGGCGGATGCTGCATCCGTATTTTACATAACGAACGCAATGTACTCAATGGTCGGTGCGCGCGAGCACGCCGAGGAGCCGCAGGCGGACTGCGGGTGACGGCGTGGGGTGCGCTGCACAGCGACGCGCGTCACGGTCGGCCGGCGTGCGGACCCGCGGGGAGGTGGGGGCTCCAGGGGGTCGACGCACCCGGCACGACGACGGTGGTCGACGGTACGTCAGGACGCTTGGCGTTCACTGGCCGTTCATGTGTACGCATTCATCTGGGCGGCGGTGCGCGCGCATCAGCCTGCCGGCCCCGCTCGCGCGTCAGCGCAGGACGAGGGCGACGGCCTCCGCGCGGGTGCGGACACCGAGCTTCTGGAACAGCTGGTTCACGTAGGACTTCACGGTCGGCACGGTGAGGAACAGCTCGGCGGCGATCTCCGGGTTCGTCCGGCCGTCGGCGATGCGCTCGAGGACGTCGGCCTCACGCGGGGTGAGCTCGGGGAAGCGGGCGCGGAGGGACGCCGGCCGCTCGGGTGCCGTCGTCGCGGTCAGCTGCGCGACGAGTCGTGCTCCGACCGCGGCGTCGAACGTGGACTGCCCGGACGCGACGGCCTGGACGGCGGCGGCGATCTCCACCCGTCCGGCGTCCTTGGTCAAGTATCCGCGGGCACCTGCTCGGAGCGCGGTGGTGATCGACTCGTCGTCGGCGAAGGTGGTCAGCACGAGCACGGCCACGCCGGGGTGCTCCGCCGTGATGCGCGCCGTGGCGGTCGGACCGTCGACGCCCGGCATCCGCAGGTCCATCAGCACGACGTCCGGGGACCACCGTTCCACCGCGGCGAGCGCCTCGGCCCCGTCAGCTGCTTCTCCGACGACCTCGAGGTCCGGCACCATGGACAGCACCGTCACCAGGCCGTCGCGCACGATCGCCTGGTCGTCGACGACGAGCACGCGGATGGTCATGCGTCCGTCACGTTCTGCGCGTTCTGCACGTCCTGCGCGTCTGGTTCGTCGACGCGGGCGCCGGCGACGGGGACGTGCATCGCGACGACGAACTCGTCCTCGGAGCGTTCGGCCTCGACGGTGGCGCCGGCGTCGAGCTCTGCGAAGCGCTCGTGGATGCCGATCAGCCCGTGCCCGCCGCCGGAGAGCGGGTTGGCGACGACCACGTCGACGGCGTCGCCGTCCCGGATCACCGAGAGGGACACCGGTCGGCCGGGGGCGTGGCGGCGGGCGTTGCTCAGGGCCTCCCTGGTGCTCGCGACGACGACGGCGCGGTGGGCGTCGTCCAGGTCGGCGAGGGCGAGGTCGCCGGTGACGACGAGTTCCCCGCCGAAGTCACGGTGGGCGGCGACGAGGGGGTGCAGGCCGGCGCCCGGTGCTGCGACCGGGGCTGTGTCGGTGGTCGCGGCTGTGTCGGTGTCCGCTTCTGCGTCGTCGCGGAGGGCGTGCACCGCCCGGCGGGCCTCGGCGAGACCGTCGGCCGCGAGGGTGCGCGCGGCACCGGCACGCAGCGTGGCCTCGTCGACCCGACCGGCCTCGAGCAGGGCCTCCACGGCGTCGAGCTGCAGCACCAGGCCGCCGAGGGAGTGCGCGAGGACGTCGTGGATGTCCCGGGCGGCCCGCGACCGGTCGGCCAGGAGCCGGGCACGCTGCTGGTCGCGTTCGGCCTGGCGCGCCTGCTGCTCGGCGAGACGGTACTGCCGCCGACTGAACCCGACCAGGATCCCGAGGACGAGACCGGCGCAGGACCCGAGCACGAACTGCACGGTGGCACCCTCGAGGCTCGCGGAGACGGCGATCTCGACGAGGGCGACCAGCGCGGCGACGACTCCGGCCCACACCGGGACCGCCGCACTCGCCTGCAGCACGACGATGCCGACGATCACGGCTGCGATCATCAGCGCGTCGGTCGGGGCGACCACCGCGGAGCCCGCGACGACCATGACCGCGCCGGCTGCCGCCATCGTGCGGGGCGTCCTGACGAACTCCCGGAGCGTCCACGCCGCGATCGTCACGCCACCGACGACCCAGACCCACGGTGGGAGCTCCTCGGCGATGCCGTTCCTGATGAACCAGAACGTGACGGCGACGATGCCGACGGCGCTCAGCACCCACCCGAGACGCGAACGCGACCGGCCCGCGGACGGGTCGGTCGGCTCGGGGACGGACAGCAAGGTCACCTGACCATCATGCCGCGGGTCCGTCCGGGGATGCGCTGGTCGATGACGAGCGCGCGGGCGGCACGGTTGATCGCGAGCATCAGGAGGATCGCGCCGGTGGAGCTGAGGAGGTGTGCGCCCATGTTCCCGCCGACGACGTCCAGCCCGACACGCACGGCGATGAGCACGAACCAGAGTCCGGCGCCGTACCAGCCGGTCCGGGACTGGATCGTTCGGCCCTTGTCATCAGGGGTCGACACCGTCCGGAAGCGGGTCATGGTGCCCATCGCCAGACCCACGCCGACCGAGATGAGCGCCTCGATGCCGAGGAAGACGATGTCCGTCGTGGTGATCGTGGCCTTCGTCTGCGCCAGGACGACGACGCCGATGACCGCCATCACGAGCGGACCACGCCAGATGCGAGCGGGGTCCAGGTACCGCCAGGTGGCCTGCCGGTACGCGAGGAACCCGACGAGCGCGAGCCCGATGACGATGTTCGCGATGAGCTGGACCGACATGATGTGTGCCTTTCGGTGGGGTCCGGCGGGGGTTCCCGACCGGTGATCCCATCGTGGTTCGGGCGCTCAGCGGGCCACACCAACCACGGGTGGGGACGTGGGTGGTGATCGCGTGGTGTTCCATGGACCCATGGCTGATGCGTTCGACGGGTTCAAGCTCGGTGCCGGGTTCTCGGTGATCGAGCCCGACCGGCACCGGCCCGGCTCGTTCACGCTCGTCGTCGACGGCACGCCGCAGTCGCACGTCGACCTCGAGGACCCGACCCACCTGGCGTTCGAGTACATCCGCCGGATCGGCCACGCGATCGACCTGCTGCCGCCCGGACCGATCACGGCACTGCACCTCGGCGCCGGCGCCCTGACGCTCCCGCGCTACGTCGCGGTGACCCGGCCGGGCTCGCGGCAGCAGGTGATCGAGCTCGAGCGCGACCTGGTCGACCAGGTGCGTGAGGCCCTGCCGTTCCCCCGAGGCGCCTCGATCCGGGTCCGGTACGGCGATGCGCGCGAGGTCCTCGGGAAGCTCCCCCACGGGCTGCGCGGCACCGTCGACCTGGCCGTCGTGGACGTGTTCGGCGGCGCACGGATCCCGGCGCACGTGACGAGCGTCGAGTTCTACCGCGAGGTCGCCGAGTTCCTGTCCCCGACGGGCATCGTCGCGGTGAACGTCGCCGACGGTGCCGGTCTCGCCTTCGCCAGGGGTCAGGCGTCGACGCTGCAGTCGGTGCTGCCGTCCGTCGCGGCCGTCGCGGACACCGGCATGCTCAAGGGCCGTCGGTTCGGCAACATCGTGCTGCTCGGCTCCCCCACGGACCTCCCGGTCGCGGACATGCCTCGCCGGTACTCGTCCGACCCGATGCCCGCGAAGGTCGTGCACGGCGCGGAGCTCCGGTCGTTCATCGCCGGTGCGCCCATCGTCACCGACGCGACGGCCGTCGCGTCTCCGGAACCGAACCGGTCCGTCTTCGGCGCCTGACCCGGACCTGCTTGCGGGCAACGTGGTGGTGCCGCTGCCAGGATGGGTGCTGAACGACCGCGCAGGTGCGTGGACGAACGAGACGGGGAAGCGCTCATGACGAACGACGACCGGAGCAACGAGGACCGGCCGGGCGACGGCCAGGCACCGACCTGGGGCGAGCCCGCTCCGCAGCAGCAGCCGACGCAGCAGCCGGCGGCTCCGCAGGACGATGCACCGCGATACGGCGAGCGCATCACCCCGGCCTCCGCACCGCAGTACGGCGAGCAGGCCGCACCGCAGCAGCCGCAGTACGGCCAGCAGCAGTACGGGCAGCAGCAGCCGCAGTACGGGCAGCAGCAGTACGGCCAGCAGCAGCACGACCAGCAGCAGGGCGCTCCGACGTGGGGCGGTCAGCAGCACGCGGCAGCGGCACCCGCGTCCGCCGGCGCCCCCGGTTGGCAGAGCTACGAGGAACCGAAGGCGAAGAAGAAGACCGTCGGTGTCATCGCGTTCGTCCTCGGGCTCGTCGCACTCGTGGTCGGCGTCATCACCGGCTACCTCTTCGGCACCGCGATCGTCCACAGCAGCGCGTTCGACCAGATCCTGCAGAACGGCGGGAGCACGACCCCAGACCCGTCGCAGTTCCAG
Source organism: Curtobacterium sp. L3-7 (assembly GCF_048756585.1). Lineage (NCBI taxonomy): Bacteria > Bacillati > Actinomycetota > Actinomycetes > Micrococcales > Microbacteriaceae > Curtobacterium > Curtobacterium sp. L3-7. The sequence goes on from NZ_CP151474.1 coordinate 343,389, forward strand.
GACATGGAGAACGACCCGGCGCTCGCGGGTGCTGGCGTGCTGTTCCTCCTGGGGACGGTGATCGGTCTCTGGGCCCTGGTGCAGGGCATCATCGCGATCGCGACGAAGCGCGGACGCGGCTGGGGTGTCTTCGCCGTCGTGCTCGCGATCGTCGCGGTGATCGCAGTGCTCGTCACGTACGCAGCAGTCGCCGCGGTCGCGGTCTCGAACGGCGTCTCCTGAGCAACCGCGTGTGGCACCGGCCGCTCCCGGGCACGCACGGTTACCCTCGACCCTGATGTCCCCCGACGACCGCCAGCACCTCGACGACCAGGACGACCGCGCCCGGGAACCGCGCCACGCGGCTCCCGTCACCGCCGGTGTCAGCCCGGGCAGCACCTTCGCGCCCATCAGCCTCCGTCCGGCCGTGGACGTGCAGGTGGTCCAGGACCGCCTCCGTGCCCTCGGGCAGAGCCGCAGCACCGAGGCCCTCGCCGAGCGCGCGGAACTCCTGCGTCTGCTCGGCCGCCTCGACGAGGCCCTCGTCGTCGCGGAAGAGGTCTTCCGGCTGACGATGTTCACCGGGGAACGCGCCGACAAGGTCGCCGCACGGATCCGGCGTGCGCACGTCCTGCACGACCTCGGCCGGTACGAGCGGGCCGCGACCGAGTCCGCCCTCGCCCGCGACACGGCGGCGACCGAGGAATGGCCCGAGCTCGAGGGCGCTGCCGCCGAGCTCGAGGGCTGGTCGCTGTTCGAGCTGAACCGCTTCGAGGAGGCGCGCGAGGTCCTCGGTCGCTCGTACGAGGCGTTCCGCGCCGCCGGGGCCCCGTCCGAACGCACCGACGCCCTCCGCTCGGCCGTCGAGGCAGCCATGCGCGCGTCCATCGCCCAGCCGGCGGCTGCGCCCGAGCGCCCGACCGCAGACCGTCCCCGCACCGCACGAGAGGCAGCGGTCCGTCGCGAGACCGACCCGGCCACGCGCGTCGCCGAGCCCGTGAAGGAGGTCCCGCCGGTCCGCCGCCGGGTCCTCGGGGCACCGGACGCCGCCCGCACCGAGGCGGACAGCCTCTGGGGCAAGCTCTCCGATCGTGCCGACCGCACCGACCGCACCCAGCGGCAGGGCCCAGCCGACCGGTGACGTCGCTCGACCAGGTCCGCTCCCGCGCCGCGGAGCTCATCGCGGCGCACCTGGGCGCCGGCTCGTGGTCGTTCGGCTTCGACAACGCCAAGACCCGTGCGGGCCAGTGCGACTTCGCCAAGCGCCGGATCACGGTGAGCAAGCACCTCGCCGTCCGGTTCTCGGACGACGACGTCGAGCAGGTCCTGCTGCACGAGGTCGCGCACGCCCTGAGCGGAGCCCGCGCCGGGCACGGGCCGAAGTGGCGGCGCACGGCTGCCTCGATCGGGTACACCGGGTCCCGCCTGCACGACGGCCCGATCGCCAGCGAACTGGCCCCGTGGGTCGGCGAGTGCCCGGCGGGACACGAGCACTTCCGCTACCGCACGCCGACCAGACCGCTGGCGTGCGCGAAGTGCTCCCGCCGGTTCGACGAGCGCCACCTCATCACGTGGACCCGCCGGGCGGACGTCGCCCGGACGGAGCCCGCGCGTTCCGAACTCGGCACCGAGGCGCGCCGGTAACCCGTTAGCCTGGGCGGATGCAGACGGGGCAGCACATCCGCACGGACTCGGGGTCGTCGTGGTTCTTCGACGCCGGACGGATCGCCCTCGACTTCGCGCACACCGGCGGGTTCGCCGACGACCCCGACGGCCGACGCCCCCGCGCCCAGCTCGGTGAACTCCTCGTCACGCCGGCCGACCTCGACGAGTGGTTGAGCGACCACACCGAACCGATCGACGTCGGCGCGAGCGCCCGCGAGCTGCAGGACGCCCGTGAACTCCGCGCCGCCATCGGCCGTCTCGCGGTCGCGGCGGCGCCCGCGCCGGCGTCCACGGCTGCCGAGCGCGCCGCGGTCGCAGCCGGCCTGCGTGCCGGGACCGGCCGCACGCGCCCCGCGCCAGACGACATCGACACCGTCAACCTGTTCGCCGCCCTGCCGGACGTGCCCCCGAGCCTCCCGGGTGGCCGTCGCCGGGCCGGAGCGAACCGTGTGCGGCTCGCACAGGCGCTCTCGAGCGTCGCTCGCGACGCCGTCGCCCTGTTCACCGAGGTCGGGTTCGACGACGTGGAGGCCGACGGCCGACCGACCCGCCTCAGCCGCTGCTCGGCGCCGGACTGCGGGCTCGTGTTCTACGACTCGTCCCGCGGCGGCACGCGCCGGTGGTGCGCGATGCAGCGCTGCGGGAACCGCGCGAAGGTGCGCGCGCACCGCGCTCGGCGCGCAGCCGCCTGACCTGCGGGTCGGCGAGCGCGTCGAACGTCACCGACCCCGAACGACAGAACCGTTGTCGTACGACAGCGATGCTGTCGCAATCCCGCGCGTGCAACTGTTGCGGCCGCGTGGGAGCGACACGGCCGTTGTCGTACGACAGCGACTCTGTCGTTCCGAGTCGACAACCGGAACCGGCGTCGACAACCGGACGCGCACGCAAGCGCGCGCCTACTCCGCGCGCCAGGTGATCGTCGAGTCGCCCTCGGGGGCCTCGTCCACGGGCGCTGCCCGCATGTAGCTCACCGCGTCGACGGTGGAGTCCTTCGGCGCCAGCAGCACGGCGCAGACGTCCGCGGTGCCGGTGCCCGTCAGCGCCGACGTGATCGCCTTCCGGTCGAACGGGCACGCCTCCTGCAGGACGTCGTTCCGGTCGCTCGCGGCGAGCTCCGGCCCGGCCTGCAGCTCGTCGGCCGCGCGGAGTCCCCATGCGTCGTTCGTCAGGTCTCCGACCGCGTCCGGGTCGAACGCACCGGACACCCGCTTGACGGTGAAGTGCGCGAGGTACGCGTCGTCGCCCTTCGGGTTCAACCCGAACTGGTCCATCGCGGCCGCGGTGACCCGCTCGACCTTCGTGGCGCGGATGTCGAGCTGCCCGTGGAACGCGGAGCCGTTGAGCTTCGTCGTCACGGAGTCACCCATGTCGTGGCCGCCCTGCGCGCACCCGCTGAGCATCGCGGCGGCGGCGATGGCGAGCACGCTCGCCGTGGTCAGTCGTCGTCTGGTCCCCTGCATGGTCGCCACGGTACGGACCCGGGAGGCTCGGGGCACGTCGTCGAATCAACCTCGCGTCCGGCGCGGGTCGGGACAGGCGCCGTCAGCAGTCGGTGACGACGTGGTCGGGATCGCCGAGGTCCTGGGACTTCCCCCAGTCGGCGAAGGAGAGCTCGACGGTACCGGTGGTGTCCGATGCCCGGAACGAGTACGGCACGGGCTCCCCCACGGCGGAGACCACGAGCGACCCGATCGGGGAGGACCCGTTCGCGACGACGATCTGCACGCGGGCGTCGTCGCCGGTGCCGGTGACCGCCCCCGGGTGCAGCGTGACGTCGGACCCGGTGCCGAGCATGCTCCGCAGCAGGTCGTCGGGCTCGGTGAACGGTGCCAGGTCCCGCACGGTGGCGGAGGTCGCTGGCACGCACACCCGGCCGCTGGTCACCTTCGCGAGACCGGACTGCGCGGCGAACGCGGCGTTGCCGGACACCCACACGTCGTCGGCTCGGCGACGGGCATCGAGGGACACGTCACCGACGGACAGTCGCAGCGCGGAGTCCTCGGTCGTGCCGCGGTAGTCGATCCGCACGGTCCGGCCGAGCACGGTGTCACCGGACCCCTTCGCGGCGGCGGGGTCCGGCACGAGTTCGGTGACGGTGCCCTCCGCGACGACGGGCTCGGAGCGCATCGCCGCGAGGACGTCCTGCAGCGCGGTCGTCCCGTCGACGGTCTCGATGCCGTTCCTCGTACCGTCCACCGGGGCCTGCCCGCCGAACCCGGTGGCGGTCGGGGTGACCGCGATGTCCGTCGGAGCCTGCCCGGAGCACGCGGTCAGCACGAGCGCCGTCGCGACGACCCCGGCTGCGACCGACCAGCGGCGCACGCGTGCGTCAGCCCGCATCGCCGACGCAGACCTGCTTCGCGCCCTGGTCGGACAGCGCAGCGGCGTCCGTCGGCACGCTCTTGCCTTGGTTGTCGGCGGTCGCGCGGACGACGAAGCACGAGTCGGCGTCGTACAGGCCGGACGACTTCGGGATCCAGACCTCGGTGCCGCGGACGAGCCGGCTGACGTCGACGGGCTTCGTGCCGGGTTCGACGACGAACACCGACCACGCGACGTCGTCGCCCTTCCAGGACACCCGGACGTTCCCGGAGCCGGACTGCACCGCGAGGCCGGACGGCGACGGCGGTCCCTCTGCGGTGACGGCGCGGACGACGAGCACGGCACCGATCACGACGGCGATCAGGGCGAGGGCCGCGGAGACGAGGAACGCCGGGTGCCGCCAGAGCGGGCGGCGGGTGGTCTCGGTGCGCTCGAGCTCGGGCAGGACGCCGATGTCCGACCCCATCGCGCGCTTCGGGGTCTGGCTCTGGACGCCCCACTGCTCGTAGAGCGCCGGCTGCCCCGGGTCCCAGCCGAGCCGGGTGCCCTGTCGCTGCTGGGACGGCGCGGCCGAGGTCGACGGTGACGGAGCGGACGGCACCGGGACGGAGGGGATCGGCGGGACGACGGGTGGTGACTCGCTCAACGGACCGGTTCCTCCCCAAGACGGTGATGCTGACCCCACGGTGCGGATCGCACGGCAAGCATACGGACGACGACGGCCCCCGCGAGCACGCGCGGGGGCCGTCGGGACGGATCAGAAGGTGAGCGAGCCCTCGATGTCCTTGGCCTTCATGCGGGCCAGCGCGAGGTTCGCCTTCGCGCGGTCCAGCACGAAGTAGATGAAGACCTCGGGGTGGCTCGCCAGCGGGCGGATGATGTGGAACTGCGAGGACAGCGTGATGAGGATGTCGTCGATCGAGTCGGCGAGACCGAGGGACTTCGCGGTCTTGAGCTTCGCGCGGACGACCTCGGTGTTGCCGGCGGCAGCGAGCTCCAGGTCGATGCCGCTGCCGGCGCCGCCGAGCAGCATGCCGGAGCCGCTGTCGACCACGGCCGCGGCCATGGCGCCGTCGACGGAGACGAGTTCGTTGAGGGAGTCGGTGATGGTGGCCATTCGGGTTTCCTTGTCGTTCGGTACCGACGCGCAGGGACGCGCCGGGCCCCGCCGCGGTGGCGAGGAGCTTCGGTGCCGGGCTCGGATCAGGAGCCGGCGGGGACGGGAGCGGGGACCGCGAGCGCCTCGGCGATGCGGGAGGCACAGCGGCGGGACACGGTCAGCGCCTTGCCGAGCATCTCGTCGGTGTCGAACAGGGCGGCGAGCACGATCGTCTGCCCCGGGATGCGCATCTGCACCACGTGCCCGCGCTCGGCGGCGATGATGACGTACTCGCTGGTGCCCATCGTGAGCTCGCGGGCGACGGCCTCGCTGAGCGCCTGGATTGAGCTCGCCATGCTGGCGAACCGGGCCCCGTCGGTCGGTGCGGAGGCGCTGTCGGACAGGCGGACGATCTCGAAGCCGTCGTCGCTGAGGAGCGACGCGGTGATCAGCGACGTGGTCATGTCGCGCATCGCGGTGAGCTCGACGCGACCGAGGTCGATGACGACGGGGTCCTGGTGGGGGGCGAGTGACATCAGTGCACTTCCTGCGCGGGAGCGGCAGCGGGAGCGGGAGCCACTGGCGCCATGGCCGCGCGCATCTCGATGTTGGCGACGAGCGTCAGCAGGACGGTGGTCATCTGCTCCGGCTCGCGGGGGTCGACGGTGAAGACGGGCACGAGCATCTCGGGGTGCGCCGCGGACAGGGCGTCGGAGAACGCGGCGGTGGAGGTCCCGCCGACCACGTCCGCACGGGTCACCCCGACCACGACACCGCCGCGGTCGTGCAGGTCGCGGAACTCCTCGATGAACTCGAGCATGCTCGCGACGGGGTCGGGCGCATCGGCGTTCACGAGCACGACGAGCCCGCGCGCGCGGTCCTTCAGGATCTGCCACATGAAGTCGAACCGGCGCTGTCCCGGGATGCCGTACAGCCGCACCTTGTCGACGTCGCCGACGGTGATCTCGCCGTAGTCGAGCGCCACCGTCGTGGTCGCCTTGTCCGCCGTCTCGCGGTCGGTGTTCGCGGCCTCGGTCCGGACGACGGGGACCTCGCTGAGCGCCTCGATCGCGGTGGTCTTGCCGGCGCCCATCGGGCCGGCGAACAGGATGACGTGCTCGGCCATCAGCGTGCCAGCCGGTCGAGCAGACGGCGGAACAGCCCGCCGCGGGCGGGTGCGGCGGTGGCCGTGGCGGTGACGACCGGGCGGTCGAACGCCGGACGGGCCATCGCGACGTCGGGGGCCGTCGACCGGAGGATCCGCATCAGGCTGAAGGCGTTGACCACGCGACGGGCCTCGGCGGGCGCGACGTTCGCCTGCTCGGCGAGCTCGTCGACCGTGAGCGACGCGTACCCGAGCATGGACGTCATCCGCACGTGGTCGGGGGTGTGCGCGAGCGTGGTGAAGTTCGGCCAGCGCTGCAGCCGGTAGGTGTCGTCGCGCTGCAGCCACCAGGCGAGCTCACCGGGGAAGGAGTTGAGGCCGATGTGCCAGAGGAGCGACTGGAGCTCGTTGCCCGGCGTCGTCGTGACGGCGGAGTCCTGTTCGCGGGACTCGCGGCCGACCCGGAGCTCGAGCGGCTCGATCGGCATGTCGGCGAGGTCGGTGGACCACCAGTAGGCGTTCGCGGTGACGTCGATGAGCAGTGGCTCGTGTCCGGCGATCTCGACGCGCAGCACGTCGTCCTGCGCGTCCCACATCGGCCGGAGCGCCATGGCCACACGGGTCCAGCCGAAGCGCGGCATCGCTCCCGCGTCGTCGGACATGACGGGCACACGGTCAACGGCCCCGTCCGGCAGTACGGGCTCCATCGGTGCTGGCTCCATCGGTGGTGTCTCCTCCTGGGGCCGGTACCCCCGGCCGTCTCCCCCTCGGGAGCCGGTGCGCACCCGTTCGGACCCTCCGATCCAAGCGGTCGGGCGGAGGTCCCCGGAAGCCCCCGTCTGGGCGGCACCTGTCGGGGAGGTACGTGCCGCCTATCATGAGGTCGTGCTCCGGGGGCGTGCGACGACGGCTGGACGAGGGCGGCTGGGTGCCGTGCTCGCGTCCGTCGCGCTCGCTGCGGTCGGCCTCGTCGCACTGACGGGAGGCCCGGCTCCGGCCGCGCAGGCGGCGAACGGCCCACAGCGGCTGGACACAGCGCGGGTCGGCACAGCGCAGGTCGACACAGCGGCGGCCGACTCGACCGGCTCGACCGGCTCGACCGGCGGGGCGGGAGCAGCGTCGGACCCCGTGCGGGTCGCCGTCCCGTACACCGGCAAGGCCGACGTGCCGCTCGGCGACGGGTGGACGGTCGCCGACTGCGGGCGCGTGAACGTGCCGACGGGCGTCGCGATGGCGTGCTCAGGCGACTCGCTCTCGCTCACGTCGAAGGGCTACCGGACGGACTTCGGGACGGTGCTCATGACCGTGCCGCTGCGTTCCGCGTCGTTCGACCTCGACGTCACGTACCTCGTGTCGCTGGCACCGCCGACCCCTCCGACCCTGGACGGGCAGACCTACGACTACCCCTTCGCCGCGGGGACCACCGCGTCGATCCCGTGGTCGGACCTCGGCGTCCGCTGCGACGGCTGCGCGGCAGGGCCCCGGATGACCGTCGTGTCCACGAAGCCCGCCGGGTTCGTCGCCACGGTGACGAGCACCGGTCTGCTGGTCCGCGGGCCCGAGGACCGGACGGGCACCGCGACCGTGCGGCTCCGTGCGACCGACGACCAGGGACACTCCGGCACCGCGAAGGTGAAGGCGGTGTTCGTGGACCAGGGGGAGTCCGGCATCGCCGCTGACGACGTCGTGCGCCGACTCGGTGCCGACGGCTCCGTGACGATCGACCTGCACGACCTGGCCGACGCGCAGCAGGGCACCGTGACGATCGACGGGTGCGGCACCCCGGTCGCGGGCACCGTCACCTGCGCCGACGACGGCACCGCCACGTATCGTCCGGACGGGACGATGCGCGCCGCCGACCAGTTCTCCTTCCACGTCCGCACCGCCTCCGGCGACCAGGCGACCGGTACCGTGACCGTGCTCCCACGCGAGGGCACGCGGACGGCCGCCACCGCGTCCGGGACGGTGGCGACGGACGACGACCGCGGCGTACGGTACCCGGCCACGGGCCTCCAGTCCGACACCGGGGCGACGACCGCGCACAGCGTCGTCCGCACCCTGCCGTCCGAGGACGACACCACCGCAGGCGGCGGGTCCACCGGACTCCTCACCCCGCTCACGGCACCACTCGACCGCATCACGAACGGAAACCGATGACGCTCCGGCTCAGCCTGCAGGACGCGACCTTCGTGGTCGACGCGACCGACGTCACGAGCGTCGCCGAGGTGGCGGCCGGACTCGGGGTCGACCCGGCCACCATCGCGCCTGGTGCCGCTCCGGAGACGTCGCTGGCCGACGCCGGGATCCTGAACGGGTCGACGCTCCCCACCCGGGCACCGAGCGAACTGCCCCCTGGGCGACCGCGGCTCGAGGTCGTCGGTGGACCGTTCTCCGGCGAGACCGTGCCGCTGCCCCTCGACGGACCGCTGCGCATCGGCAGCTCCGGCGCCATGGAGCTCTGCGTCGCCGACCCGTTCCTGCGGCCGCACCACGCGACCATCGCGCTCGACCACGGTTCGCCGGAGAGCACCCCCACGCCCGCGATGCCCGGTCCGCTGCGCGCCGTGCTCAGCGTCATGGACGGAGCCGACGGCGTCGTCGTGAACGGCCGGGCCGTCACGGGGACCGCGGACATCGTCCCCGCCGACGTCGTGCAGATCGGCAGCTCGGTGTTCCGCATCGGCATCGAACCGTACGTCGACGCTGACCTGGCCCCCGACGAGGTCGGCATGCGCGGCTTCAACCGGAGCTCGCGGATCATGCCACCGGCGACCCCGCCGACCGTCGTGCTGCCCGGTGACCAGCCCGACGACGTCGACAAGACCCCGATGCCGTGGCTGTCCGCCGTGATCCCGGTGGTGCTCGGCGTCACGATGGCGTTCGTGTTCGCGCGGCCGATCATGCTCATGATGGCGGCGGCCTCGCCCGTGATGGTCGTCGGCACGTTCCTGACCCAGCGCTCGCGGGCGAAGAAGAAGGGCGTGAAGACGTTCGAGGAGTGGCGGCAGGACATCGCTGACACCCGGGTCCGCATCGCGCAGCTCGTCCGCGAACAGCGCCTCGACTCCTGGTACCGGAGCGTCGACCCCGTGGTGATCCGCGACATCGCCACCCGGCCGCTCGCGCGCCTGTGGGAGCGCCGGAAGCGCGACGCGGACGCCCTGCACGTGCGCGTCGGCGTCGCCGAGGTCCCGCTGCAGGCGAACTTCCAGGGCGGCAAGGCGAAGAACGCCTCGCCGCACCACGTCGGCGTCGCGCCGGCTCCGGTGGACGTCGACCTGTCAGCAGGGGTCGTCGGCATCGCGGGGCCTGGCGACGTGACCCGAGCGCTCGTCCGATCGATGCTCGCCGCCGTCGCCACCCTCCACTCCCCCCGTGACACCCGCATCGTCGTGGTCTGCGGGGACGAGGACGCCAGCAGGTGGGAGTGGACCCAGTGGCTCCCCCACACGCAGCAGGCCGAGGACGGCGCCTTCGCGCTCATCGGCAACACCGACGACGCCAGACGGGAGCGCATCCGCGAGCTCGCCGCGCTCGTGCAGACCCGCTCGCGCGCGGGTTCCGCCGTCAGCGCGCGGGACTTCGACACCGACGTGGTGCTCGTCGTCGACGGCGCCCGCGAGTACCGCACGCTCCCCGGCATGGTGCAGGTGCTCGAGCAGGGCGCACTCGTCGGCGTGCACGTCGTCGCGCTCGACAGCGACCGTGCACGCCTGCCCGAGGAGTCCCGCACCGTCGTGGCCGTCGACCCCGACGACCGCTCGCTCGCCCGGCTGGAATCGGACGCCGAGTACCACGCGTCCGTGCTCCTCGACGGGCTGTCGGTGCCCACCGCCGAGCGCATCGCCCGCAGCCTGTGCTCGATCCGCCACGTCTCCGGCGTCGGCGACGAGGGCATGCTGCCGACGAGCGTCCGCTACGTGGACCTGCTCGGCGTCGACCTCGACGACCCGGCGCCGATCGTCGCCAGGTGGCAGCGCTCGCCGCGTCGGACGCACGTCGTCGTCGGAGCAGGAGCGGACGGCGAGTTCGCGATCGACATCGCCGCGGACGGCCCGCACGCCCTCGTCGCCGGCACGACGGGCTCCGGCAAGTCGGAGTTCCTGCAGGCGCTCGTGGTCTCGCTCGCGATGGCGAACCGCCCGGACGCGCTCAACTTCGTGCTCGTCGACTACAAGGGCGCCTCGGCGTTCGCGGACTGCTCCCGCCTGCCGCACACCGTCGGCATGGTGACGAACCTCGACGCCCGTGAGACCGAGCGCGCCCTGACCTCGCTCGACGCCGAGCTGAAGCGCCGCGAGACGGTGCTGCGCCTGCCGGAGCTCGGCGTGAAGGACGTCGACGCCGCGTGGTCGAAGGACCCGGACGCCGCCGCCCGCAACGGACTCGCGCGGCTGATGATCGTCATCGACGAGTTCGCCGAGCTGAAGACCGAACACCCGGACTTCATCGACGGCCTCGTGCGCATCGCCCGCGTCGGCCGGTCCCTCGGCGTGCACCTCGTCCTCGCGACGCAGCGTCCGTCCGGGGTGATCACGCCCGAGATGCAGTCGAACATCAACCTCCGCGTGGCGCTCCGCGTGACCGACCGCGCCGACTCCACCGACGTGCTCGGCTCCCCCGAGGCGGCGCTCATCAGCCAGGCCACTCCCGGCCGCGGCTTCGTGCGGGCCGGTCTCGGGGCCATGCCCAGCGGGTTCCAGACCGCCCGCGTCGCCGGCATCCGCCAGGGCGTGCAGCGGGTCCAACGGCAGCTGCCGAAGATCGCCCCCGTGGACTGGGAGGGCGTCGGGTACGCCCCGCGCTTCCCCGTCCGGCGGCACGCGGCAGCGCCCGTCGACCACGACGACACCGACCTCCGCGCGCTCGTCGACGTCGTCACCAGGGCGACCGAGTCGCTCGGCATCCCGAAGAACTCCTCGCCGTGGCTGATGCCGCTGCCGTCGCTCCTGCCCCTGTCGCAGGTCGCGGGCGGCGCGGGTGCCCCGACGACCATCACGCTCGGCATCGAGGACGTCCCCGGCCAGCAGACCCAGCGCCCGCTGACGTGGGACCTCGAGGCGGGGACGCACCTGATGTTCCTCGGCGGGGCGCTGTCCGGCCGGACCACCGCGCTCCGGACCGTCCTCGCCCAGGCGGTCGAGCGGATGAGCCCGGACGACCTGCACCTGTACGTGATCGACCACGGCAACGGCGGGATGCTGCCCCTCGCGCAGGCCCCGCACACCGGCGCCGTCGTCACTCCGCTCGAACCCGCACGGCTCCCGCGTCTGATGGACCGGCTGATCGAGGAGCTCGCCCGCCGCCAGGGCGTGCTCTCCCGCGCGGCCGTCGGCACCATCGTCGAGCAGCGCCGGGCGCACCCCACGGATGCGCTGCCGTACATCGTCGTCGCCGTCGACGGGTGGGACCGCGCCACGAGCTCGATGCAGCCGGAGGACCTGCTGCCGATCCGCGAGCAGATGACCCGGGTCCTGCGCGAAGGACCCGCAGCCGGCATCCGCGTCGTCGTCACCGGCGACAAGACCGTCGCCGCGGACCGGATCGCCGGGTTCATCAGCGACCAGTACGTGCTCCCGATGCGCGACGTGAACGACTACCGCGGCGCCGGGGTGATGGTGCGGGAGCTCCCCGAGACCGTCCCGGCCGGGCGCGTGTTCTTCGGCGCGACCGTCCGCGAGGCCCAGCTCGCCGTCCTCGGCCAGGACGCCTCCGCCGAGGCCCAGGCGGCAGCCCTCCGCGGCACGGTCTCCGCCGCCGTCGAACGGTGGACGGACACGGCCGGGCAGGACCCGTTCCGCGTCGACGCCCTGCCGTCCCGGGTGTCCCTCGCCGAGGCGCAGGACCTCCCCGTCGCGACCGGCCACCCCGCAGACGGCCCCACCGCAGGCGTCGGCGGCGACGAACTCGCCCGCATCACCCTGGACTGGCCGGCCGCCGGCGGGTTCCAGGTCGTCGGCGAGCGCGGCACCGGCCGGTCCACCGCGCTCACGTCGCTCGCGCACCAGCTGGTCTGGGCAGGACGCCCCGTCATCGCCGTCGCGACGAAGCCCTCCGTCTTCCAGACCTGGGCGCAGGAGGCGGACGTCCCGCTCCTCACCGACCCGATGGGGTTCATGGACCTCGGGCCGGCGATCGGCCGCTACGAGGACCCCGCCGAACTCATCACCGTGCTCATCGACGACGCCGAACTCGTGTCGAACACCCCGCTCGAGAACTCCCTGATGGGCGACCGCGCGCGCTTCGTGTTCGTCGTCGCGACCAACCCGGACGCCGCCGCGAAGACCTTCAGCGGCCCCTACGGCGAAGTCCGGCGCACCCAGGAGGGCATGATCCTCTCGCCGTCCAGCGCGCTGCAGGGGACCCAGCTGTTCGGGCAGAAGGTGCCGAAGTGGATGGTCGGGCGCCAGCCCGCCGGAGGCGGCGCGATCCACCGTCGCGGCGAGTGGACGCAGGTGCAGGTGCCCGACCCGGCCGCCTGACGGGCGGGGGCTGCCCGTGCCGGGTGATCGGAGCCTCCCGTAGGCTGTGACGCTGGAAGCGCGAGACGGGGGATGACGACGGATGGCTGCACGCTGCTCGTACTGCGGAGCCGAGCTCCGGCCGAACAGCATGTTCTGCCTGTCGTGCGGCCAGCTCGCCGCCGGTGGACGGCGCTCGACGCCCGCCCCGGTGAGCGACACGTCCGAGGTGCCGCCGCAGCCGTCCGCGTCCGTCCCGCCGCCACCCGCTGCTCCGTCCCGTCCGTCGGTCGGTGCTGTCGACGAACGGGAGGACCGGATCCCGGCCGCCCCGCCGGTCGCCGCACCCGGTCTGCCGCAGCTGGTCTTCACCACCGGACAGACCCTCGTGGTGCGGGATGGCACCGTGCTGCTCGGCCGGCGGCCGGAGGACATCGCGGCTGCTGAAGGCGCTGCCGCGTTCGCGCTGGACGACCCGGACCGGTCGATGTCGCGGGTGCACGCAGCGGTGGTGTTCGGGGCGTCGGGGTTGCGCGTGGTCGATCGTGGGTCGGGCAACGGCACCGTGCTCCGGCGTGGAGACCGGGAGGACCGGTGCCCGGAGGGGCTGCCCGTGGAGCTCGTCCCGGGGGACGAACTGTGGTTCGGGTCGGTGGGGGCGCGGGTCCGGTGACGGAAGCCGACCGAGCCTGGGCGCAGTTCTTCGCAGAGGACCGCCGGTTCGAGGTGACGTCAGACGCCGTGGCGTACGCACGGATCCGGCGGAACACGACCCTGTCGGTCCTCGCCGCCGTCATCGCCGGCGGTGTCCTCGCTGGGCTGGCGTTCTGGACCGGGCGTCCGGTCGCGATCGTCCTGGCGTCGATGATGATCGTCGCCAGGATCGTGTTCGTCGTGGTCGTGCTCCGCAAGGCACCAGCGCTCCTCCGACAGCAGGCGGGGCGACCGGCCGCGAGCTACTCCGTCGGGAACGACGGGGTCGGTCTGCCGTTCGTCCACCTGTCGTGGTCGTCCATCCGCGGAGTCTTCCAGGTGGACGAGACCGAGGCCGTCGCAAGGTCCCGGAGGCGGCCGGGTATCCCGGGGCTGGCTGCCCGATGGTCGGCCCACAACGGGCGAGCGACGAAGCACCTCGTCTTCGTCGTCGAGGACGGCACCGCGCTCCGACGGCGCGTTGACCGCCGCTCGCGAGGCATCGTGAAGACCTGGCCGGGCGGGACTGAGCCGTCGTTCGGCACGATCTGGCTCGATCTCGATCCGGTGCTCGCAGACCAGGACGTCGAGCGCCTCGGCACCGCCGCGTCGGTGCAGGCGAGTCGCCGCGGGATCGCGACGACCTGGTCACGAGGTTCCGCCGACTACACCGAGTACATGGGGCGTCTGTCGGGGGTGTTCGACGGCCTCGAACGTCCGGCAGTGCCGCCGAGGTCGGTCGGGAACCCGTTCGTCGGAGAACACGAGCGCTAGGCTGATCGGCGCGCGACGGGACCGCGCACTCGATCCGGGGAACCGAGGGGACGACGACGTGGCTGACGCACTCGCCGAACGCTGCACGATGCTGGGTGGGCCGGTGATCGGCCTGATGCAGGCCGTGATGGGGAGCCAGGTCAACGCGATCCGATTCGTCGAGGTCATCGAGCGCGCGAGGGAGATCCAGCGGATCGTCGCGCGCGGCGCCGAGGGGATCGATGACCCCGCGTACACGCGATGGGTCGCGACCGCGCCCGTCGTGCTCGACGAGATCATCGACGGTGCCGAGCACCGCGATCGCGAACGCGTGTGGGCGGCGTTCTCGGACCCGGAACGCGGGATGAACGCGCTGGCCGCCGCGTGCACCGGACAGCCCGGCTGGTAACGAGAGGACGACAGTGGACGACGCCACGAGACAGAGCTGGCAGGCATTCTTCGCGCAGGACGGACGGTTCGACGTCCACTACGATGCAGAACGCTTCCGGAAGATCGCGAGCAGGAACCTCCGAGACGCCATCGTACTCATCGCGTTGATCGTCGTGGTGCTCGTGCTCGTGCTGCTCTGGGGGCGACTCGGTCCGGTCATCCTCGGCATGCTCCTCTTCGTCGTCGGCGGGATCCTCGCGATCGTCCTGTTGCGGCGTCGACTCGCGCTGCTCCGCCCGGCCGGGGGCGCTCCCGGGCTCCTGCTCGGGGTCTCGAACCTCGGGCTGCACACCCCGCTCGTCCCGCTCATCGACTGGACCAGCGTGCGGGCGGTTTTCGCGGTCGACGAGTCCGCGCGGCTCGCGCAGAAGCGTGGCCAGCGCAACGCCGCGGGCGCCGCGGAGGTGTGGGCGGCCGGCAACGGCAAGGCGACCAGGCACCTCTGGTTCCTGCTCGAGGACGCACCCGCCCTGCGGTCGCAGGTGGTCGACCAGCGCTGGGCGAAGGGTTTCGAGACCTTCACGAACGTGAACGGTCCGGCGTTCGCGCAGTACATCCTCGACCTCGACACCGTGCTGTCGCACGACGACACCAGGAAGATCATGGCTGCGGTGCTCGTCCAGGCACAGGCACGTGGCATCCACGCCGTGGAGTCGCTCGGCGCGTCGGACTTCGCTGAGTACGCGAGCATGCTGAGCGGTGTCACCGTGGACGGGGTCGTCCCGCCCAAGCCGGAAGGCGTCACGGGGAACCCCTTCGTCACCCGGTAGTCGTCGATGCATCCGCATTGATGGTCGACGGATCCTCACCGCACGGCGTACGCTCCGTTGCAGAGCGCAGCATCCGCTAGGCTGCTGCCGTCTGCCCCTCGGAAGAGGGTCAGGACCAATCGGGGGGTAGGTCGTTCGATCGCCCCAGGACACACGTGTGTTTCTTGGAGGAACCATGGCGGACATCCGCGTCACTTCGGAGTCGCTCTCAGGCGTCTCGAACCAGCTCCAGTCGGGCTCGCAGTCGATCGAGTCGCAGCTGCAGAACCTCAAGTCGCTCGTCGACGGCCTCGTCGGTGGCGACTGGTCGGGTGCCGCGTCCGGCTCGTTCCAGGACCTCTACCAGCAGTGGGACCAGTCGGCAGTCCAGCTGAAGGAGTCCCTCGCCGGCATCAGCCAGCTGCTCTCCCGCGCGGCGCTGTCGTACGAGGAGTCGGAGAACTCGATCTCGGGCACCTTCCGCTGATCGACGACCACTGACGGCGAGCCGTTCCCCCGGGAACGGCTCGCCGCTCCAGCAGGGGGAACGAAATGGTGCAGTACCGGGTCCGACCGGAGAGCCTCGGCGAAGTCGCCCAGATGCTCCGCTCCGTGGTCGCGACGTTCGACGGACACATCTCCGAGACGGACGCCGCGGTGCGGAACGTGGTCGACACCGCCTGGAAGGGCGAGGACGCGACCGCCTTCCAGAGCACCTGGGGCGAGTTCCAGGCGAGTTCGGCAGTGCTCCGGGGTGTCCTGGAGAGCCTCGCCGTCCGTCTCATGAGCGCGGAGACGGCGTACCACGGCAACGAGACCTCGCTCGGTGGCGCCTTCGCCGACACCCGGAGCCAGCTCACCCCGCAGACGGCCCGCGACAAGGCCGGCCTGTCCGACCGGGTCACGGCCGACGAACAGCGTGCCGAAGCGGTCTGGACCGACCTCGAGGAGGACCGCACGTGAGCGACCAGCAGGCGGACATGGAGAGCCTCCGCCACCTCGTCGACAGCATGCAGCGCCTGCACGACTACTGCGCGCTGCTCCAGCAGGGTGCGACCACCTTCGCGTACATCCTGCCGAACGAGTGGCAGGGCCCGGCGATGAGCGCGTTCATCGCCAGCTTCGAGCAGTGGAACGCCGGCGCCGGGGCGCTGACGTCGTCAGCTGGTGACCTGCACGAGCGCGCCCACGCGATCGAGGCCACGTACCAGGCCACCATCGACGCACTCGACCAGTCGTGGTCCAAGTTCCAGGGGGAGATCAGCGGATGACGATGGTCCGGCTCAACGCCTTCGGCCTCGCGGCCGACGGCGACGACGTCTCTGGCGTCGCACACGACATCTCGACCGCGTGGAGCACGCTCCACTCGGCGCTCCACGGCACCGCAGGCATGGCCGGCGACGATGAGAGCGCCGAAGAGTTCGCCCACGTCTACGACAGCCAGGCGAAGAGCGCTGCGACGTCTGCGAAGAACCTCGTCGGGATGCTCGCCGCGTTCGAGACACTCCTCGCCGGCACCGGCTCGGCGTACAAGGACGCCGAGATCGCGAGCGCAGGGCAGCAGGGCGGTTCCGGGATCGCCATCCCGTCGAGCGACTTCGCGGTCGCCACCGATCTCCCGTCTTCGCTCGGGGCCGGCTGGCCGGGCGGCTGGGGCAAGGTCGAAGACGTCCTGCAGGACGCGCTCCGGGCGATCGGCGTGCAGCTCCCCCAGGGCGACCCCGACAAGCTCTCCTCCGCCGCGGAGTCGTGGAACTCGTACGAATCGTCCCTGCGGACCGCCTCGAACCGCCTCAGCGGGGGGCTCGCGCAGGTCAACGCCGCAGACATCCCGCAGAAGGCCACGATCCTCGCTGCGAAACAGACGATGTCCGGGCACATCGGCACCGCCGCCGACGCCGCGACGGGTGCCGCCGCATCGCTGAAGCAGATCAAGGCCAACTACGACCAGGCCGCCGAGGAGATCCGCTCGATGATCGAGCAGCTCCTCGCCGAACTCGCCGTCGACGTCGGCATCAGCATCGCGCTGTCCTTCGTGACGTTCGGCCTCGGCGCGCTCGCCGGCGCCGCGAACGGCGCCCGACTCGTCATCACCTGGGCGAACCGCATCGCCGGCGTCATCCGGAAGCTCGCACTGCTCAACAAGATCCACGCGGAGCAGTTCCTCAAGGCCGCGAACATGCTGCGCAAGCTCGAGCACGGCTCCTTCGTGACGCGGTTCACCTACGAGACCGTCAAGGGCACGATCAGCGGCACCGCTGCCCCCATCATCGTCAACGCCCTGCACGGCAAGGGCACGTCGATGAACGACATCATCGCGACCGCAGCCGGCTCCGTCGTCGGCGGCGCGTTCGGTGGTCTCGGCGGCGCCGCGCTCAGTCGGGTCGGTCGGGGCGCTGCGAGCGAAGCAGCCGGCACCGTCGCGCCGACGTTCTGGAAGGCCACCGCGGTCGAAGGTGCCAAGAGCGCCGCGACCGGTGCGGTCGGCGGAGCTGCCGGCGGCGTCACCCAGGACGGCCTCGCTGCGGTCATGGACCCGGAGAACCACCACTTCAACGTCCTGCAGTCGCTCGCCGGCGGCACGGTGCTCGGGACCGTCGGCGGTGCCACGATCGGTGCCGGAAGTCACGCCGTCTCCACCGGGTGGCACCACGTCACCGGTGGCGGACACTCCGCGGGCGGCGGCGGGACGGTCGACGTCGACGTAACGCGCGTCGACGCGTCGACGAACGTGGACACGAGTTCCTCGTCGAGCGCCCCCGCGGCTCCCGCAGCCGACACGGGGTCGCACGCTCCGAGCATCGAGCAGAGTGCACCCGTCGCCGGTGGGAACGCCGCCGCAGCGCCCAGTCATGCCGGTGGCGGCGATCGCCCGCACATCGACGGGTCGCAGACGCCAGTCGTGAACGAGTCCGCGCAGGCGAGCACCTCGGCGCACGGCGCGGGTGAGCGGCCGCACATCGACGGGTCGCAGACGCCCGTGGTCAACGAGGCAGCGCACGCCGGGTCGACCACGGACGGCGGTGGGAGCCACGTGGCGATCGACCACGTGGACGCGCCCGTCGACCACGCGGACGCTCCTGCACATGCTGCCGAATCGGGGCATCACGAGGTCACCTCGACCCAGACAGGAACGCCTTCGCACGACGCCACGCCCTCCCACGCTGACCCAGCGAGCGACGTCGCGCCATCGTCCGAAACCGCGGTCAAGCATGACGCCGCCACCGCGGCCGGGCCCGACCCGGTGCCGAGCCACGTCACGTCCGTCGACCATGCTGCTGCGTCCACGAACGGCGCCCCGCACGGAAGCGCCGAGGCCCACGCCACGACGGTCGACTCGACGCAGCACACCGGGAGCGTCGACCACGTCGACGCGTCGACGATCCGCTCCGACCTCAGCGATCCCGGGACCCCGTCGCAGGTCGACATCGCAGCGACCGAGTCGCACGTCACGCACGCCCCGTCCTCCGGCACCGATCCGTCGGCCGACCCCGGACACGTTCCCGCGCCCTCCAACGGCAGTGACGGTGCTTCTCCGCACCATGGAGACGAGCCCGGGACCGCCGACGGGCAGGGGACCGTTCACGTGGGGATGGACACGCCCACCGCGACGGCCGGGACCGCTGCGGCTGCCACCGCGGTTGCCACCCACCCCGGATCCGCGCACCTCGCTGGCACCGCTCGAGCGTCCGGCGCGAGCGGTAGCGGGTCGGAGACCGTTCCGACTGGTTCCGGGGAGGGCAGTTCCCAGCCCGTGTCTGGTGAGCCGAACGAAGGCGGACGCCCACCACTCCGACCGGAGTTCCCGGAGCAGGCCGTCGCGGCTGAGTCGCGGAGTTACCGTGGATCGCTCGACGCGGCCCTGCACGACCACGGTCTCAGCCGTCGTGAGTTCCGTCGACTCGTGAGCAAACCGATCCACCGCCTCTCGCCCGAGGAGGTCGACACGCTCATCGACATCCGTGACTCTGTCGACTCGGTGCAGAGCGGGGACGTCGTCCAGAAGATCATCCCACCGGACCGAGCCGGTCAGCTGCTCCAGGCCATCGCCGACGGAGAGACGGGTTGGTTCGGGGGCCACGGGATCGGTGGTTTCATCGCGAAGTTCGCGCATCTCACCGGTGTCTCCAACCACGGCGACATCAACCCGCAGCGGATCTTCCAGAAGCTCGGCCTCGGCTACGACGACCACTCGTTCCGACCTGACGGAAGCCAGCCCCTGCACGGCATCCGCATGCGGGTCGGCCCCGGTTTCGACGGTAGCGGGTCGACTGGATCCAACGTCCACGATCGTATGGACCCCCTGCGGCGCATCCAGGAGTGGTTCGACGACGGAGTCATCGATCGGCGCGAGTGGAGCGGGCTCTCGAACGCTGACCGCCACTCCCGTCTGATCGATCTCGCGAACCGCATGCCCGCGGGCACGCCGGAGCAGATCGACCTCCAGACGAAGACGTTGGCGGCGCTGCAGCCGAACTCGTCGAAGTCGTTCTTGGGCAACTTCAACCCGTTCCGCGGGAACGGTTGGGCCGGCCACTACGAGCACTACACCCCGGAGGTGGAGCTGCGCGACAACATCGGCTTGACCGACGGTGCGGAGTTGTGGCGCTATGACCCAGACGGCAGCCAGGAACTCGTCGCGAAGTGGGACGCCCTTGCGAAGAAGTGGCTCACGTGAAGCTGATCCGGGGAACCGGAGCCACGGTGCTCAGCGGTGACGAGGTCGTCGCCCGCGGGCAACTCGGTGCGCTCGACCCGGGCGCTTCGGATCTCGTCATCACCGACGAGGTCCCCATCCGGGTCGAGCGGGCCGGAACGACCGTCCTCCAGCGGAGGACATCCGGCTGGTGGAACGGATTCGCCGTGACGGTCAGCACCCAGGGTGGCGGTGGCCTCTCCGTGTCCGGGACGCTCGACCGAGACGCGCCGCCCCTGCCCACAGGAACGGAAGACGACCGCGGATCGTTCGTGGCGTTCGACATCGACCCCGGCGATCTCACGGGTGTTCGGACGTACGTCGATGAGCTCTCCTTCGATCCGGACGATGTCCGGTCAACACCCGCGGTCGTCGCAGCAGGCGGTTCCCAGGTGCGTGGTTTCGACGGGATCCCCGACGTCCGGGCCCAAACCCCGAAGGCTGTGCTCGCCGATCTCGACGGACGTCCGGCGGACCCGGCCGACGTGCGATGGCACCGTCGCATCGGTCGCCAGTTCGACGCGGCCGCCGAGCAGCTCCAGGTCACAGACCACCAGGTGCTGACCTCGATCGCTGGACGGAGACGCGTTCCCGGGTCCGTTCGCTCGGAGGCGCAATACTGGATCGGCGAGGGTACCCGCCTCGGCCGTTTCGACGCAGCTGACTTCACGTGGACCGCGAACGTCACGCGCAAGTGGGACGATCTCGACGGGTCGGCGATGATCCTGAGCGGGACCTATGCGGAGACCGCGCGCGGTTGGTTCTCCGCGTCGATCGCTGACGGTGCAGTTGCGCTTCATGGCTGGTCGACTCCCGCTCCGTCTGGAGCGTTCGACCTGATCCCAGGCGATCGATCGATTGCCCACGTCTCTTCCGACGAGGTGCGGACCTCCACGACGTTCCGCACCACCGCTGTGCTCCACGGGGTCCCGGTCCGCATCTCCCGACCTTGGAATGCCTTCACCGATGCTGCGATCGGCGTCGTCGTCGACGCCCAGCGAGAGCCGGAAGTCATCGCTCGGGACGGTCGTCGAATTCGATTCGAGCGCCGCGACGAGTCATGGGTCACGACGGTCCGCCCCATCGACCTCGTGGACGTCGTCTCCGAGATCGTCTCCTGACCTCGCCAGTCAGGCGCCCGGTGTGCACCGCCCGCCCGAGGAGGCTCACGACATGAGACTCCGCGGCTCCATGACGACCGCGTACTCCGGCGACGAAGTACTCGCGAGCGGTCGGATGGGCCGACTCAGCCCGAACGGCGAGCATGTGATCATCCACGACGCCGTGGAGGTGCGCGTGCCCCGCGCTGGCGTGCGCCTCGTTCGGCGTCGGACCACTGCCTGGTGGAACGGCTTCTCCGTCGAGGTCGTGGAGACCACGGACGGCGCGCTCTCCGTGTTCGGCTCGAGATCCGACGATGATCCGCCGCTCCCGGCCGAGGCGGTGGGAGAGCGGGGCCGCTTCCAAGCACACCACATCGAGGGCGAGTCGCTCTCCGAACTGCGGATCATCACCGATGAACTCTCGTTCGACCGGAGCTTCGCCGACTTCGCGATCGGCCTCGTCTCAGCGACGAAGCGACTGCGCGGGCTCGATCCGGTACCGCTCACGTTCGAGCAGCCACTCGTGGCGGGCATGGTGGATGCGGCTGGGAACCGCGTCGACCCCGGATCGGACCTGCGATGGCAGTTCAGGCTCGGCGAGTTCCGGGAAGCCACCGCCGAGCAGCTCAACATCAGCGAAGAACTGGCGCTCACGACGGTGCTCGAAGACGACCACCTCGACGGCGCAGCGGTTGCCGACACCGGGGTCTGGATCGGTGATGAGGTGCAGCTCGGCTGGTACAGGACAGGTGAATTCTTGCCGACTGCTGATGTCACGCGACGATGGGAAGCCCTCCCGGCGCCGTCAACGATCCTGGCCGGGACCTACCTCAGGACCGAAGACGGCTGGTACCGCGGCGAGTCCGACGCGGATGACACGTACTTGCTCAGCACACCGCTCTCGTCGCCAGCGCCGTCGTTCGTGCTCGCGAACGGAACCGCACGACGACGGATTCGGCGGGACGAGGTCCAGGAGTCGACGCAGATCCGGACGACAGCTGAAGTGGAAGGACGACGAGTCGTGATCGACGCGCCCTGGAGTGGTCTCCTGCAACAGGCCGTCGAGGTCCGCGCCGAGGACCCGGAGCCGGGCACCGTGTTCGCGCACGACGGTCATCCGATCCGTTTCCGGAAGCGCGAGCAGGGCGTGACCGCTTTCGTCCGCCCGTCCGATCTCCACAACCTGACGAGCGAGGTCATCGCATCGTCCGAGTGAGTTCCTAGGATGGGTGCAGCAACAACACTGACGACCGCAGGGGGAAGTACTTGAGCGCCACGATCATGCAGAAGGCCATCACGCCGCAGCTGAGCGACGGGTACTTCAACGGCTGGATCGAACGGGTGGCCGGGTACGTGATCCCGCTCGACGCAGCGGCGGGGCTGCAGCGGATCCCTGACCTCATCGCCGTGCACGGCCTCGAGTTCCCGGCGACGCCGTTCTCCGCGGACATGCCGTACCTCGACGTCCTGCGCTTCGAGGCGGCTCCCGAGCTCTTCATCACACCGGCGATGGGCGGAACCGACGAACGCACCGCAGCCTTGCTCGGCGCGACGTGGGTCGACCACGAACCCTTCACCGGTACAGGGTTCGTCCCGAACGACCTCGACCGGACGGTGCCGCTCTCGTGGATGCCGTCCCACCGCATCCCGTACGGCGCCGAGATCTGGCGCTACGACGGCAGCGGCCCGTCGACGTTCGTCGCCCGGTATGCCGGCGTCCACATCGGGTGGGTCTACCGAGACGACCTGCAAGCCCGACGCACCCTCCGAGGCCGGCTGATCTCGCGGTACAGCGGGGGCATCGCGACGGTCGACGGCGAGCGCTACATCGGCGACATCCTCGAAGAGACCCACGTTGCGATCGTCCGGCCCGACCCGGCTGCCGAGCAGGACGGCTTCGTCCAGACGAGCCCTGGCGCGTGGGGCAAGGTCGTCCCCATCGACGACGTCTCCGAGTTCTGCGAACTGGACATCAGGATCCGCTGGAACGGCCTCGACCTCCGTGTCTCCGACGAGGTGCCGACCGGTCCGGGTGAGATCGGACTCGCTGCGACGTCGCTCCAGCACGACTACCGCCTGAACGAAGGGCTCGAGCTGACCAAGCTCGACGCCGATTGGTACGAGGCGACGCTGCCGCTCGACGTCTTGTCGGGCTCCGAGGTCCGCCAGACGCAGCGCCCCGGGTGGCCGGGAGCCTGATGCGCCGAAGCACTCCGCGCCCGCCCGGTTTGTCGGACGGCGTCGAACGCACGGTGCGCGCGTTCGACGGAATCGACTTAGCCGTTGCCGGTTCCGCCGGGACGATGCCGCGGTTGCCAGGTGGGAGCTGCTGCGGTGAACGGTGCCCCGCCGCATTCCGGCTACGCAACCCGCACGCCGACGTGGTCCCGTACGGATCGGTCCACAGCATCGGGTGGGGATCCCGGACCGACCGCCACGATCTCAGTCTGGGGAACATTCCTCGGCATTGACGTCACGATCCAACGCGAGAGCGGTGTCGTCATCGCAACCGGCTCTGCTCGCCCACAAGACCTCGCCCGACTCGGTGCGCCGTCGATCGACCTGCAGTCAGGCGCCTTCGTCCTCGACCTGTCTCAGACACCGGACAGGGCCGAGAACCTCTGCGCACACGTCTCCGTCGAACACGCCGACGGGGAGGACCCCGCGCTGGGAGAGCTCGGAGCTTCCTTACTCGGAGGCCTCCCCTTGGTCGCCGCCTACTCGACTCGGCGTGACGGGAGCAGCGTGGTCACCGAAACGTGGTTCGGGGCATGCCAGCCGTTCGTGGCAGCGGACACCTGGGCGATGGTGGATGGACTCTGGTTTCCCTTCGACAGCGTCGGGACCGATTCGATCGCGCTGGATCCCAAATTCCCGTGGGCTCCCCCTTCAGCGGTTCACTCGGACGAGGGCGCGGTCATACCGCTCACGCACGTCGAGCGACACTGGACGTTTTCCGCCGTCGGCTCGGTGGCGGGTCGAACGGTGCGGCTCCGCTCGTCCCTGGCGCCGTGGCGGACGGGTTCGTTCGTCACCGTGCTACCGGCCGAGGCGCTCCCCGGGTCTGCTCCGGACGGCTACCCGTGGCGGGCCAGCCGAAACGGCACCGTGAACGTCCGGTTCACGGATCTGGACCGAGTGGACGCCGACCCCGTTGGACCGACGGCCACGCCGATCGGGTTCGCTCCGTATGCGGCACCCTTTCCGTGGTCGGCCGGCCCGCCGGGCTCGCATCACGATCACGGCGACCATGCGCCCCAGTGATGGGTCCACCGCGGGTCGTCGGGATCGCCGAGCAACCGACGCGGGTCGCCCACCATCCTGACGAGCTGATCGTGGTCGACACGCTGGTACCGCCGCCGACCTCGCGAGGTCGACCGCGCACGCGAGAAGTCGAACGAGCCGCCGGGCTTCCCGCACTCCCGCTCCGCTGCTCGTTCGTCCGCGACCGGCACCAGCGCACCGCCGTCCTGGAGTCGGTGGAACACACCTGCCGCGCCGAAGTCCGCGTCCTCCGGCATCACCCGCCAATCGACGGGAGTGAGGTGGTCGATCGAGCCGTAGTGGTCGAACAACACCGGTCGGCCAGACCGGAACTGCTCAACGTCGGCGACGAGCACGGCGCTCAGCAGCTCGGACCCCCACGAGAGGAGATCGGATTCCCGGAGCGGCGACGCGTCCACGAGTCGTGCGGGTTCGGGAACGACCACGTCCGGGAGGGCTCTGCGGAGCGCACGACGATCGACGACCTCGAACGTCGTGAGATCAGGGATGTCGGCAGACATCGCACGCCGTGCAGCGGCGATCCCGAACCGGTCCTTCGCGTTCGGCGCACGGAGCACACCTGCGTCGCGAAGCCGAGCTCTGGACTCCGTGGCAGGAACGAGCGGCGGCATGATCCGGAGCAACTCGTCGCACAGGGGCGACCGGCTCCGGTCGACGTAATCGCGACGGAAGGCCGTGGGTACCGCCACGTGTGCGAAGTGCGCGAGCGAGGGGTCCATCGCGCCCCATCCAACCACCCGGGCCGACCCGCCTGACGCGCACCGAGCCTCCAGTCCAACGCTCGTCCAGCCACGCGCGCAACGTACCGAATCCATTAATTCGGCGCCCCGAATTCTCTGGCATGCTGGTCCCCATGACCGACACCGTCGCAGCACGCCGAGCCGCCACGGGTGACGCACCACGGAAGCGCGCTGCCAGCCTGACGCTCCTCGGCCCCGCCTTCGTCGCTGCCATCGCGTACGTGGACCCCGGCAACGTCGCCGCGAACCTCACGGCAGGGGCGAAGTACGGCTACCTGCTGCTCTGGGTCCTCGTGGCGGCGAACGCGAGCGCCGTCGTGGTCCAGTACCTGTCGGCGAAGCTCGGGGTCGTCACGGGGAAGTCGCTGCCGGAGCTCCTCGGGATGCGGATGCGGCGCACACCCCGGCTGCTCTTCTGGGCACAGGCGGAGATCGTCGCGGCGGCGACCGACGTCGCCGAGGTGATCGGCGGCGCGCTCGCCCTGCACCTGCTGTTCGGGCTGCCGCTCGTCGTGGGAGGGGTGATCACGGGCGTGGTGTCGATGGCGATCCTCGTGCTGCAGAACCGGCGGGGCGCCCGCACGTTCGAGGTCGTCGTCACGGCGATGCTCGCGATCCTGACGATCGGGTTCTGCGCGGGGCTGCTGTTCGCCCAGGTCTCCCCCGGCGAGCTCGTGTCCGGGCTGGTGCCGCGGTTCGAGGGCTCGGAGTCGGTGATGCTCGCGGCCTCGATGCTCGGCGCGACCGTGATGCCGCACGCGGTGTACCTGCACTCGGCGCTGGCAAGGGACCGGCACGGGGACACCCCGGCTGGGCCCGAACGGCGACGGGTGCTCGTGATGACGCGGTGGGACGTGGCGCTCGCGCTCGTCGTGGCCGGCGGGGTGAACATCTGCATGCTCGTGCTGGCCGCGGCGACGTTGCCTGGCGTGCCGGGGACGGACTCGATCCCGGGGGCGCAGGCGGCGATCGCGACCCACGTGGGGCCGGTCGTGGGGGTGCTGTTCGCGGTCGGGCTGCTGGCGTCGGGGCTCGCCTCGACGTCGGTTGGCTGCATGGCCGGCGCGGAGATCATGCACGGACTGCTGCACGTGCGGGTGCCGCTCCTGGTGCGGCGGATCGTGACGCTGGTGCCGGCGATCGTGCTGCTCGCGTTGAACGCCGACGCGACGATGCTGCTCGTGGTGAGCCAGGTCGTGCTGAGCTTCGGGATCGCGTTCGCGATCGTCCCGCTGGTGGCCTACACGTCCAGGCGGAGCGTGATGGGCGCCGACGTCAACGCCGTCGGGACGCGGGTGGTGGCGTGGGTGATCGCCGCGGTGATCGTCGCGCTCAACGTCGCGCTGGTGGCACTGACGCTGGCCGGGTGAGACGCACGCGGTGCGGCGCGAGCGCGAGACTCGGGCTGAGCGACCGTCCTCGCGCTCACACGCCCGAGAACTGTCGCCCAGCCCGAGTCTCGGGCCGGGCCGGCCGGCCGGACTAGTCGACGACCTCGACGCCCTTCCAGAACGCCACGTAGCCGCTGTAGTCCTTGCCGACCCGGTCGAACGACGAGGGGATCGGCGTCGGGTACGACCACGCGGCATCAGGCAGCGTCTGGTCCCCGGCGTGCACGGTGTAGTACTGCGTGTCGCCCTTCCACGGGCAGTGGTACTGCGTGTCGCTCTCGGTGAAGAGCTCGGTGTTCACGCTCGACGGCGGGAAGTACCAGTTGCCCTCGATCTTGATGAGGTCGTCCTCGGATGCCTCTGCGATGACGGTGTCGCCGGCGACTGCCTTCATGGTGCGCTCCTTCGTTGGTGAGCGGTGTGCTCACCCGTCCGGAACGCTACGCGCGCGCCTTGTGTTCCCCCGGGCGGATCGTCACGAGCTCCGGCCCGGCGGCGAGCGCCGCGTGCACCTGCTCCGGTCCGATGCCGCGAGCCGCTTCCGAGGCACTGACGAGGTGCTTCACGGCCCGCCGCAGCCCCGTGTACGCGGCGCACGCGGCAGCGGCCTCCGGCGAGGAGTGGTCGATCCCGACGACGGACAGCGCGTCGATCACGGCGCCGGCGCCGAGCATGTCCTCGACGGCGAAGTCCGGCGCATCGGGCACGTCGACCGACTCGCCTGCGGCTTCGGCGGCGTCGCCACCGGACGGCGCGTGGTCCAGCCCGGCGGCGATCACCGCGACGACGCACCGGTCACCACGCTCGGCCTGGAGGCTCGTCACCCGTTCCGCGATCGCCGCCGCGTTGCCGAGGTGGCCGGCCACCACCTCGGGCCCCGCCGGCAGGAGGCGGCGCACCGCCCGGTGGTCGGCACGATCCGGTCCGACGGTGCCCGGACCGGCGGGGAGGACGTCCACCCAGACGATCAGGTGCGCTCCCACGGCGACGCGGTGGGCGCCCGAGACGCCCCATCCGAATCGGACCTGGTACTGCTGCTGGCCTCGTTCACGCACCCCGTCACGATAACGGCTGTGGAGCGCCTGTCCCTTTCCACAGGGCGCCCACTCGGAGCCGTTCACGAAGATGCCCGACGGTACGATCGAGTCCCATGGAGATCGCCCCCGCACCCACCCTGACCGGCGACCGCGTCACGCTCGAACCCATCGCGCACGAGCACGCGGACGACCTCCGGGCGGCGGTCGCCGACGGCGATCTGTGGCGCACGTGGTACTCCTCGATCCCGGCGCCGGCGCAGGTCGACGACGAGATCGACCGGCGTCTCGCGGAACACGCTGCTGGCCGGATGGTGCCGTTCGCGGTGCGTGACCGGCCGACCGGACGCGTGGTCGGGTCGACCACGTTCATGAACGTCGACACGGCGAACCGCCGGGTCGAGATCGGGTCGACGTTCCTGGCGAAGTCCTCGCAGCGCACCGGGATCAACACCGAGTCGAAGCTCCTGATGCTGTCCCACGCGTTCGACGTGTGGCAGTGCATCGCGGTGGAGTTCCGGACGCACTGGCACAACATGCAGTCCCGCGCGGCGATCGCGGGCCTCGGCGCCAAGCAGGACGGTGTGCTCCGGAACCACCAGATCGGCCGGGACGGCACGCTCCGCGACACCGTGGTGTTCTCCATCACGTCGTCGGAATGGCCGACGGTACGACTCTCCCTGGCCGAGCGGCTCCGGCGCCACGACCGGGCAGAGGGCTCGCGTCGCCGTTCCGCCCGGCACGCCTGAACTACTCAGTGCTGCTGCGTACCGTGCGGCCGTCGAGCGGCTGCGTGGGGCGGTCGTTGTCGTGGTGGACGGCCGTGAGTGCGTCGATCTGGTCCTGGCCGAGCTCGATCGGCGTCGCGAGGACCACCCAGTGCACGCCTTCGGTGCAGGGCGGCGTCGTGAGCGACCCGTCGTAGGCCCAGTACGCGCGGTTGGTGGGCAGCATCGCCGCGACGTCGACGACGTGGCCCCTGGCGGAGGTCTCCCCATCGGCCGCTCCGGCGATGTAGGGGTCGAACGCGGCGTCGTGCGCGCCCGCCTCGGCGAAGACCGCGACGACCGCGAGGTGGCCCTTCGCGTCGGCGTGGACGAAGTGCAACTCGACCGGGTACCGCTTGCCCTCGACGGTGTGCTCGGACGGAGCGTGGAAGTGCATCTGCTGCAGGTGGTAGGCGGTGCCGTCGATGACGGTCGTCTCGCCTGAGCCGGCGGTGAGCTGCACGGTGTGGCCGTTGTCGGCGGTGGTCTCGGTGACCTCGCCCTTCTCCACGTCGAGGTCGAGCGGGGCGTCGTGGCCGAGCGCCGGGAGGTCGATGGGCGACTGCGCCTTCCCGGCGGCGCACGTGCGGTAGTCGTCGGACACGGAGGCCCAGTGCGCCGGGTCGTCGGTGCCGTCGTAGGCCCAGTGCGCCGGGCTGCTGGTGGCGGAGGGACCGAGCGTGCCGTGCGCCGTCGTCGTGGACGCCGCACTGCACGCGGTCAGCGTGCCGAGGACAGCGAGGGTCAGCCCGGCCGCGGCGAGGCTCCGATGTGTTGGGGTCATCGAGCCATTCTGCATGTTGCATATCTGATGGTCGGCCGGGTCGTTGAGCTCCTTCCTGTGTCTCGACTCAGCGGCGCGGGATCGCTCGGCACGGGCGTCAGGCGAGCGAATGGTCGACCGTCCGGTCACCGAGGGGCTGGACGGGGCGGACGTTCTCGACGTGCGCGGCCTCGAGGTCCGCGAGCTGGTCGGCGCCGAGCTCGATCCGGTCCTCGAGCACGATCCAGCGGACGCCCTCGCTGCACGGCGGCGTGGTGAGGGAACCGTCGTACCGGTAGTGCGACCGCGCCTCGGGCAGCATCGCGTCGAGGTCGACCGTGCTCTCCCGCCCAGCGCCCGCCGTGGCCCCCGCGACGAAGCTGTCGTACGCGGGGTTGTGCGCACCTCGATCGGCCAGGACCCCGACGACCGTGAGCGCCCCGCCCTCGTCCGCGTGGACGAAGTGGAACTCGGCGTCGGCGGCCTCACCCTCGACGGTGTGCTCGGAACCGGCGTGGAAGTGCAGCTGCACGAGGTGCAGGTCGTCGCCGCCGATCCGGGTGCGCGCGCCGTCGGCGGCCGTGAACTGCACGGTGTGCCCGTTGTCGGCCGTGATGCCCTCGACCGAGCCGGACGCCTGGAGGTCGAGTGCCGCGCCGCGCTTCGGAGCGGGCAGGTCGATCGGCGACTGCCCCTCGCCGGAGGAGCACGTGCCGTACTCCGATGCCAGAGCACCCCAGTGCGACGGCCCCTCGTCACCGGTGTACGACCAGGACGAGCCGGGGTCCCCGCCGTGGGCATCGGCGACATCGGGTTGGGAGGACGACGAGCACCCGGCGAGCAGGAGCAGCGCCGCGGGGACGGCGACGAGGGACGGGGCGGAACGAGGGAATCTGTGCATACTCACATATTGGAATATCAAGTATCTGTAACGGCTGAGTGGTCACCTCGGTACGGTCACGCGTATGCACGTGGGTCTCCGCCTGGTCCTCGACGCCCCTGTCGACGTCGTCCGTGATGCCCTCATGGCGCCGGAGGTGATGGTCGGTGTCACCAAGCCGTTCCTGGTCTACCGCTCGCTCGATCCCGACGGGTTCCCGTCGCGGTGGACGCCGGGCCAACCGCACCCGATCGCCGCGAGCGCCTTCGGGCTGCTGCCGAGCGGGACGAGCCACGTGGACATCGACCGGTACGCGGTGGACGGCGTCCCCGTGCAGCGCGACAACGGCGGCGGGACGAGCGGCGTGTTCGCCCGTATGGACATGCGGCACCGGATGGCCGTGACGGAGCTCCCGGACGGGACGACGCTGTTCGTCGACCGGCTCGACTACCGGATGCACCCGTGGGCGCTCGGTCTCGCACTGTGGCCGGGCATGTGGGTGATCTGGCAGTGGCGTGCACTGCGGATGCGGCAGCAGGCCCCGACCTGGCCCCCTGCCTGACGCAACGCTCCGCACGGAATCGAGCCGAGCCTCCCGTCCGCCGCGGAGCGGGCGTAGCCTCGACCACGTGAGCCAGACGCGCCCCCAGGAGCCGACGACCGACGACCGCGTGCACAGCACGCTGGCGACCGTGGACTGGCGGCGCATGACGTTCGACCTGTACCGCCGCGTGCGCGCCACCCCCGACCCCGAGACGGCGCACGCACTGTGGCGGGAGACCCGCGACGCGATGTTCGCGGAGCACCCGGCCAGCCCGCTGCTCGACGAGGACGCCCGCGACTTCGAGGAGCTCCCGGTCCCGCCGTACGACCCGGAGTGGCGCTTCCGGGCCCGTGTCGAGTCGGCCGAGCCGCAGGTGCTCGACGTCGAGACCGGCACGGACGGCATCGTGCACTTCGACCGGCTCGGCATCGTGACCCTGCCCGGCATCGGGTCGCTCGACGTGTGGTCGCACGGCGGCTACGCGGGCGGGGTGTTCATCCCCGTCAAGGACGCCAGCGCCGGGAAGGCCCGCGGGACCTACGGCGGCGGACGCTACCTGCTCGACACGATCAAGGGCGCTGACCTCGGCGGCGACGACGGCGAACTCGTGCTCGACTTCAACTTCGCGTACAACCCCTCGTGCGCGTACGACCCGGCGTGGGCGTGCCCGCTCGCGCCTCCCGGCAACACGGTCGCGGTGGCGATCCCCGTCGGCGAGCAGTACGACTTCTAGGGTGGGCGCGATGTCTTCGACCGGGCTCGTGGCGATCGACGCCGGAGGGCGGATCCCGCCGTTCGAGCAGGTGCGGTCCCAGATCGCCGCCCAGATCACGGCCGGCTACCTGGTGGACGGGCAGCGGCTGCCGAGCGTCCGGGCGCTCGCGGACGAACTCGGGCTGGCGCCGGGGACGGTCGCGAAGGCCTACACCCTGCTCGAGGAGACCGGGCTCGTGCACACCGCACGGGGCGCAGGCACCCGGGTGATCCGACCGGCGGCCGTGCCGGAGGACGTCGTCGCAGCGGCCCGTGCGCTCGCGGCTGCCGCGCGTGGGGCCGGGTTGTCGGCGGACCAGGCGACGGCGGCGCTCCGCGACGTCTGGCCCGCGTAGGCGCGGCGGCCCCTCAGCAGCGCTCGAACACGTACGCCGGCTTCGACACGGGCACCAGGTCCCGGTCACGCAGGATCGTCATCGCCGGGCGGTCGTCGAGGTCGCAGACCGACGACCACGACCGGCCGATGTTGTCCGAGTACTCGATGTCGATGACCCGCGCGCCGTAGGTCTTCGTGTACGCGGCGCACTCCCGGTACTTCACGCACTCCTCCGCGACGACGAAGTCGAACCCGGTGTCACGCTTGCCGGAGGCCCCGAGCTGCGGGGTGTTCTTCTGCCCGGCGGCGAGCCCGTGCGCATGTGCGACGTCGACGAGCGCCGAGGCCAGCGCGAGGTTCCCCGACCGGGTGAGCGCACCGTGCGACCGCGTCCACGAGTCGAGGTTGTCGAACTCGACGGCGTCGAACCCGCGGTCGCTGCACCGGGCGATCGACTTCGTCAGCACGGCCACGATCGAGTCGCGCGCGGCGGCCGTCCTGGTGTCGAGGAGCATCTCGTCCGGCCACCCCGGGTCGGACACCGGATCGCCGTCCTCGTCCCGCAGCAGGGCGTCGGCGTGCGACCGCTTCCACATCGACGCGTCCTCCGGCTGGGTCTGGAACCCGTTGACGTAGCAGACGTTGTACTTGCCGGATGCGGGGTGCGCGGTGCTGTCGCGCTCGACGATCGTCACGTCGTCGGCCGGCCGGTACGCGCCACCGAGCTGGTAGTCGGGGACGCCCGAGGTCGGCAGGTTCGTGTAGTCGTGACCCCCGGATGCCGGAGACGAAACGGTCGCGCAACCGGACACGAGCAGGGTCCCCACGACGACGGCACCGATGAGCAGGGTCCGTGACAGCATGCACGGATCATCCCACGAGCGGGTTTCGGGTCCACCCGCTATGATGGGTCGTACTCGAGGCGCCGATCGCCTCGTGCGTCGTACGGACGCCCCCGAAACCTCCCGGTCGAACTCGACCGATGCGTATCACGCACCACCGCTCCCCCGGAACCCGTCCGGGTCGGAACACCGGTGCCAGGCTCTCTGCTGCGGCGACAGTGCCCGCACCGCCGCGCCCACTCCCGAGCACCAGCTCCCGAGCGAGCGCCGGCACGCGGACATGCTCCCGCCCGCGCGCTGATCCGAGCGCGCACCACGGCCGGCAACGGCCCGAAAGGTCACCATGACCAACCCCACTGCTGACGTCCGCTTCGCCGATCTCGGCGTCCCGACCCCGATGGTCGACGTGCTCGTCGCCCAGGGCAAGGAGACCGCCTTCCCGATCCAGGTGGACACCCTCCCCGACTCCCTCAACGGCAAGGACGTGCTCGGTCGTGGCCGCACCGGCTCCGGCAAGACGATCGCCTTCGCGATCCCCCTCGCCGCACGCCTCGCCGCCAACCCGCGCAAGCGCCGCGCCGGCCGCCCCCGCGCCCTCGTCCTCGCCCCGACGCGTGAGCTCGCGACGCAGATCGACGCGACGCTCGCCCCGCTCGCCAAGGCGATGGGCCTGAACACGACGACGATCTTCGGCGGCGTCTCGCAGGGCCGTCAGGTCGACGCGCTCCGCGGTGGCGTCGACGTCGTCGTCGCCTGCCCCGGTCGCCTCGCCGACCTCATGCAGCAGGGCCACGTGTCGCTCGACGCGATCGAGGTCACCGTCCTCGACGAGGCCGACCACATGGCCGACATGGGCTTCCTGCCCGGCGTGACGAAGATCATGCAGGCGACGCCCGAGCAGGGACAGCGCCTGCTGTTCTCCGCCACGCTCGACAACGGCGTGGACAAGCTCGTCAAGAAGTTCCTGCACAACCCGGTCATGCACTCCGTCGACGACGAGTCCAGCCCCGTCGAGGCGATGACCCACCACGTGTTCGAGGTCGCCGACGCCGACGCGAAGAAGGACCTCGTCCGGACCCTCGCCTCCGGCACCGGTCGCCGCATCCTCTTCATGCGCACGAAGCACCACGCCAAGCGCCTCGCGAAGCAGCTCTCGTCCCAGGGCATCCCCGCGGTCGACCTGCAGGGCAACCTGTCGCAGGGTGCTCGTGAGCGGAACCTCGCGAAGTTCTCCGCCGGCGAGGCCCTCGTGCTCGTCGCCACCGACGTCGCCGCCCGCGGTGTGCACGTCGACAACGTCGAGCTCGTCGTGCACGTCGACCCGCCGACCGAGCACAAGGCGTACCTGCACCGCTCGGGCCGTACCGCTCGTGCCGGTTCGTCCGGTGACGTCGTCACGGTCGTCATGCCGGCAGAGCGTCGCGACGTCGCGCAGATGATGCGCAAGGCCGCGATCACCGCCAAGCCGCAGCAGGTCAGCGCGAACTCCGCACCGGTTGCCGAGCTCGTCGGTGAGATCGCCCCGATCCGCCACGTGGCCGAGGCCCCGGTCCAGCAGCAGCAGCCGCGTCGCCAGCAGTCCGCCTCGTCCGAGTCCGCAGGTCAGGGTCGCGGTCGCGGCCGTGGTCGCGGTGGGCGGACGGGAGGCTCGGCCCCGGCCGCGCAGTCCGGCTCGGCTTCCAGCAGCTCGGGTGCACGTCGTGGCGGCCGTTCCGCGGACGCCGCGTCCGCTGGTCGCGGCGGTCGCTCCGCTGACACCGCGTCGGCGGGTGGGCAGCGCCGCGGCGGCGGGAGCCGTCGTGCGTCGAGCGACACCGTCCGCGGTGGCTCGGCTCCGGTCTGGTCGTCGGACGGTGGCTACGCTGCCGGTCGCTCGGGTTCGGAGTCCGGCGGCAACCGTCGTGGCGGTTCGCGTCGGGCCTCGCGTCCGGCCGGCTCCGCGCGCTGACGCCAGGGGGACAACCTCAACGCTCCCTGCGAGCGGATGTCCCGTCAGGTGTAGCTTCTGGGGCACCGGAGGGCACGCGAGTGTCACCCGGTTGACCTGTCCACCGACGGAAGGAGCCGCCTATGGCTGGCATCGATGACATCAAGAACGCTGCCGAGAAGGCAGCAGGCAAGGCCAAGGAAGCCGTCGGGAACGTGACGGACAACGACCGTCTCAAGGCCGAAGGCCAGACCGACCAGGCGAAGGCCTCGGCGAAGCAGGGCGCGACCGACGTCAAGGACGCCGCGCACGGCGTTGCCGACAGCTTCAAGGACAACAAGTAAGACCAAGTCGGTCGCACAGACCGCACTGCGAAGCCCCCCGATCCCATACGGATCGCGGGGGCTTCGTCGTGTCCGGGGGTCGTTACAGCAGCGCACCGACGGAGGCGAGACCGGCGCGCATGAGTGCACCACGGCCGCCTTCCATCTCGTCGGAGACCGCGGCCGACGCCGCTTCCATCGGGCTCATCCACGTCAGCTCGAGCGCGTCCTGACGCGGCTCGCACGTGCCGGTGACGGGGACGACGTACGCCAGGGAGATCGCGTGCTGGCGCTCGTCGGTGTACACCGAGGCGCCGGGCAGCGGGAAGTACTCCGCCACCGTGAACGGCGCCGGGTTCGACGGCAGCTGCGGGAAGGCCATCGGCCCGAGGTCCTTCTCGAGGTGCCGGAACAGCGCGGTGCGGATCGACTCGCCGAACATCACGCGTCCGGACACCAGGGTGCGGGCGATGGAGCCGCTCGGGGCGACGCGGAGCAGCACGCCGACCTCGGTCACGACGCCGAGGCCGTCGGTGCGGACGGGGATCGCCTCGACGTAGCAGATCGGCAGGCGACGGCGGACCATCGCGAGCTCCTCGTCGGACAGCCAGCCGGAGTCGGGGTCGGGGGTGCGCAACGAGGCCATGCACCGTGTCTACCAGGGACCGGGGCGAAGCACGTGCAAGACCACGGGGTTGGGGATGGTTGATGCGTCAACTATTGTCGGCAGCATGATCGACCAGAGCGCCGTCCAGTGGACCCGTCCGGCCGGCGAACGCGCCGGTACACCCCTGCTCGTCCTGCTGCACGGGGTGGGGTCGAACGAGCGGGACCTCCTCGGGCTCGCGCCCGCGCTGCCGCCGGCGTGGACGATCGCGTCGCTGCGGGCGCCGACGGCATGGGGGCCCGGCTACAGCTGGTACCCGCTCGGCACGCCTGGGTCGCCCGCGCTCGAGCCCGTCGACGCCGCGGTGGACGGCGTCCTCGACTGGATCGACGCCGTCGCGGCCGACCACCCGCGGATCGGGCTGCTCGGGTTCTCGCAGGGCGGGTCGATGGCGCTGCAGCTCCTGCGCGCACGGCCGGCGGGCTTCGCGTTCGCCGTGTCGTTGTCCGGGTTCGTGGTTCCCGGTGGCACCGACTCCCGTGACGAGGCCGTCGCGGCGGTGCGCCCGCGGGTCTTCCTCGGGCACGGCGACCTCGATCCGGTCATCCCCGGCGAGGCCACCGCGCGCACGGCGGCCTGGGCAGCGGCGCACACCGACGTGACCGACCGAACCTACGAGGGCCTGCCACACGCGGTGTCGGCGGCGGAACTGGCGGACGTGGCCGCCTTCATCGGTTCCTGACCCGCGCACGGACGGGAGGCCCGGTGCCAGCTGGCACCGGGCCTCCCGTCCCTGTGGTGTCGCGTCGCTAGTCGGCGAGGATCTGCAGGAGGTCCTTGCGGAGCTGGTCGACCTTGGCGGCTGCCGCCTTGGTCTGCTCCTCAGTCGCGCTGGTGCGGTACATGTGCAGCACGCCCATCGTCTTGCGGAGCGACTCGAAGAACTCGCGCTGCGCGTCCGGGACACCGGGCGTGGAGTCCCACGCCGCGGCGATCTCGTCGGCCTTCGCCTCTGCCTCGGCCTTGCCGGCGTCCGTGAGCTCGAAGAGCGTCTTGCGGCCGTCACCCGTCGAGACGACGAGGTCCTCGTCGACGAGCTGCTGGAGCGTCGGGTAGACCGAGCCAGGGCTCGGCTTCCAGGCGCCGCCGGTGCGCTCGGCGATCGTCTTGATGATCGCGTAGCCGTTCTGCGGGCCCTCGGCCAGCAGGCCGAGGATCGCGAGGCGGACGTCACC
Source organism: Curtobacterium sp. L3-7 (assembly GCF_048756585.1). NCBI lineage: Bacteria > Bacillati > Actinomycetota > Actinomycetes > Micrococcales > Microbacteriaceae > Curtobacterium > Curtobacterium sp. L3-7. The sequence continues at coordinate 379,895 of NZ_CP151474.1, forward strand.
GCGGCGGCGACGCTCACGGCCGAAGCCCGGGCCGCCGAAGCCCATCCCGGGACCCATGCCCGGGCCGAAGCCCATGCCGGGACCGAACCCGCCACGGCCGAAGCCGCCGCGTCCACCGTGGTCACCGCGGTCGCGGCCGGGGAAGCCGGCGCCGTGGTGCTGCCGCGCGCCGCCGAAGCGGGGGCCGCGCGGTCCGAAGCCGCGCTGCTGGCGGCCGTTGTCGTTGTTGTCGTAGTCATCCATGGTGCGCATGAGTGACTCCTTCCTGCGTTCGTGTTCGAAGTTGGCTCGCGCTTCCGAACTGTTCCGTTCGTATCGCGATGTGTTAACGATAGATCGGTAACTTTCGCCCTGTCAAGCACTTCTTCTCGTTGGGTCGGTTGTCGGGGGTCGCGGGCAGGATGGGACGGACCATGACGGACGTGCTCGAGCGCTTCTCCCCCGCGACCGCGGAGTGGTTCCGTGGCGCGTTCTCCGCCCCCACCGCGGCGCAGTCCGGCGCGTGGGACGCGATCTCGACCGGCCGGCACGCGCTGGTGGTGGCGCCGACCGGGTCCGGCAAGACGCTGGCGTCGTTCCTCTGGTCGATCGACCGACTGATCAGCTCGACGGAGCACCCGCCGGCCAAGCAGCGCACGCGAGTGCTCTACGTCTCCCCGCTGAAGGCCCTGGGTGTCGACGTCGAGCGGAACCTCCGCAGTCCGCTCGTCGGCATCACGCAGACCGCTCGTCGCCTCGGGCTCGAACCACCGGACGTCACGGTGGGCGTCCGGAGCGGGGACACGCCGTCGTCCGACCGGCAGAAGCTCCTGCGGCAGCCGCCGGACATCCTCATCACGACGCCGGAGTCGCTGTACCTGATGCTGACGTCGCAGGCGCGCGAGACCCTGGTGAACGTCGACACCGTCATCGTCGACGAGGTCCACGCCGTCGCCTCCACCAAGCGCGGGGCGCACCTCGCGGTGTCCCTCGAACGGCTCGACGACCTGCTCGACAAGCCGGTGCAGCGGATCGGCCTGTCGGCCACGGTGCGCCCGGCCGAAGAGGTCGCGCGGTTCCTCGGCGGACGCGCTCCGGTGGAGATCATCGCGCCGCCCGCGCAGAAGACGTTCGACCTGCGGGTGGTCGTGCCCGTCGACGACATGTCCGAGCTCGGGGCGCCCCCGGTCGGAGCCGACGCGTCGGACGCCCCGACGAACGGGTCGATCTGGCCGCACGTCGAAGAACGTGTGGTCGACCTGATCGAGGAACACCGGTCGACGATCGTGTTCGCGAACTCCCGGCGGCTCGCCGAGCGGTTGACCGCGCGGCTCAACGAGATCCACGAGGAACGGGTGCTCGGTGCATCTGCCGACGACGCTGCGCTCGTGGCTGCGGGGGCTTCCCGGCCGCAGTCACCGGCCCGAGCTTCGGCGCACGCGCCGGTCGCCCAGCCGAAGCGTCCGCCCGCCCAGGTGATCGGTCAGTCCGGGCAGACCGACGGCGGCGGATCCGACCCGTCGGTGCCCGTCCTGGCACGCGCGCACCACGGCTCCGTGTCCAAGGACCAGCGCGCCATCATCGAGGACGACCTGAAGTCCGGACGACTCCGGTGCGTGGTCGCCACCAGCTCACTCGAACTCGGCATCGACATGGGCGAGGTCGACCTCGTCGTCCAGGTCGAGGCACCGCCGTCGGTCGCCAGCGGACTGCAGCGCGTCGGTCGAGCCGGCCACCAGGTGGGCGAGATCTCCCGAGGGGTGCTGTTCCCGAAGCACCGGGCGGACCTCGTGCACAGCGCGGTCACGGTCGAGCGCATGGTGTCGGGGCAGATCGAGTCGATCTCCGTGCCCGCGAACCCGCTCGACGTCCTCGCGCAGCACACCGTCGCCGCCGGGTCCGTCGACACCCTCGACGTCGAGCACTGGTTCGAGCTCATCAGGCGGAGCGCGCCGTTCAGCGGCCTGCCGCGCTCGGCGTTCGAAGCCACGCTCGACCTCATCACCGGCCGGTACCCGAGTGACGAGTTCGCCGAGCTCCGCCCACGCCTGGTCTGGGACCGGGTGCACGGCACGCTGACCGGTCGGCCAGGTGCCCAGCGACTCGCGGTGACGAGCGGCGGCACCATCCCGGACCGCGGCATGTTCGGCGTGTTCATGGTCGGGGAGCGGGCGTCCCGCGTCGGCGAGCTCGACGAGGAGATGGTCTACGAGTCCCGTGTCGGGGACGTCTTCGCGCTCGGGGCCACGAGCTGGCGCATCGAGGAGATCACCCACGACCGGGTGATCGTCAGTCCGGCGTTCGGGCAGCCGGGGCGGGTCCCGTTCTGGAAGGGCGACGGCATCGGCCGGCCAGCCGAGCTCGGACGTGCCACCGGCGCCTTCATCCGAGAGGTCGAGGGCGCCTCCGACGCCGACGCCCGCGCCCGCGTCGCCGCCGGTGGGCTCGACGAGCGCGCGATCACCAACCTGCTGACGTTCCTCCGCGAACAGCGCGAGACCACCGGCCACGTCCCGAACGACACCACGCTCGTCGTCGAGCGGTTCCGTGACGAACTCGGCGACTGGCGGCTCATCCTGCACTCGCCGTACGGCATGCAGGTGCACGCCCCGTGGGCCCTCGCCGTCGCAGCACGCCTCCGCGAACGCCACGGCATCGACGGCGACGCGATGGCGGCGGACGACGGCATCGTCGTGCGGATCCCCGAGACGGACGCCGAGCCGCCGGGCGCGGACCTGTTCATCTTCGAGCGGGACGACCTCGAAGCGCTCGTCACCGACGAGGTCGGCGGCTCTGCACTGTTCGCCGCGCGATTCCGCGAGTGTGCCGCTCGTGCGCTGCTGCTCCCGCGCCGCAACCCGGGCCAGCGTTCGCCGCTGTGGCAGCAACGGCAGCGGGCATCGCAGCTGCTCGAGGTCGCACAGAAGTACCCGTCGTTCCCGATCGTGCTCGAGACCGTGCGCGAAGTCCTGCAGGACGTCTACGACGTGCCGTCCCTGCTCGGCATCGCGGACGAGATCGCCCGCCGGAAGATCCGCCTGGTCGAGAGCGAGACCGAGCAGCCGTCGCCCTTCGCCCGCTCGCTGCTGTTCGGGTACGTCGCTGCCTTCATGTACGAGGGCGACACCCCGCTCGCCGAGCGTCGCGCGGCGGCCCTGTCGCTCGACTCGACACTGCTCGGGGAGCTGCTCGGGCGGGCCGAGCTCCGCGAGCTCCTCGACCCGGCCGTCATCGCCTCCACCGAGCAGGACCTGCAGCGGCTCTCCCCCGACCGTCGAGCACGCGACGCCGAGGGGCTGGTCGACGTGCTCCGACTCGTGGGCGCGCTCGACCTCGACGAGGCCGTCGACCGCAGCTGGGTGGCTTCCTCGGACGACCGCGACGCGGCTCGGGCGACCGTCCGGACGACCCTCGAATCGCTCGAACGCGATCGCCGCGTGCTGTCGTTCTCGCACGCGGGGTCCACACGTTGGGCCGTCATCGAGGACGCCGCCCGGCTCCGCGACGCCCTCGGCGTCCCGCTGCCCATCGGCGTCCCCACCGCCTTCATCGAGCCGGTGGCCGATCCCCTCGGTGACCTCGTCGGCCGGTACGCCCGGTCGCACGGCCCCTTCGCCGCACAGGACGCCGCGACGCGCCTCGGGCTCGGCGTCGCCGTCGTCCAGGACACCCTGCGTCGGCTCGTCGCGGACCGGCGTCTGGTAGAGGGCGAGTTCCGCCCGGACCGTCGGGGCGCCGAGTGGTGCGATGCCGAGGTCCTGCGGCGCATCCGCACACGGTCGCTCGCAGCGCTCCGGCACGAGGTCGAACCGGTCTCCCCGGACACCCTCGGCCGGTTCCTGCCCGCGTGGCAGCACGTCCAGGCACCAGGCGTCCGCGGGGGCCTGCGCGGGATCGACGGCGTGCTGCAGGTCGTCGACCAGCTCGCCGGGGTCGCCCTGCCCGCCAGTGCCTGGGAGGCCCTGGTGCTGCCCGCTCGGGTCTCCGACTACGCCCCGAGCATGCTCGACGAGCTCACCGCCACGGGAGAGGTCCTGTGGTCCGGTGGCGGCACCCTGCCCGGGAACGACGGCTGGATCCGCCTCCACCTCGCCGACACGGCTCCGACCACCCTCGCCGAGCCGGCTGGCGACGAGACGACCGAACTGCAGCGCGACGTGCTCGGCGCCCTCGCCGGCGGTGGCGCGTACTTCTTCCGGCAGCTCGGGCAGGCCGTCGGCAGCACCGACGACCAGGCGCTCACGACCGCGCTGTGGGACCTCGTGTGGGCCGGGCAGATCACGAACGACACGTTCGCCCCGCTCCGCGCGATGCTCGGCGGCAAGGCGCGGTCGAGTGCTGCGCCGCGGACCAGGGCGTACCGCGGGCGTCGCCGTCCGACGATGCCGTCGCAGTCCGGGCCGCCCAGTGTCGGCGGCCGGTGGTCGCTCCTGCCCCTGGCCGAGGCGGACGCGACCGTGCGGGCAGCGGCGACCGCGGAGCAGCTGCTCGAACGGTACGGCGTCGTGACCCGCGGCGCCGTGCAGGTCGAGGGCGTCCGCGGCGGGTTCGCCGGCGTGTACCGGGTGCTCTCGCGCTTCGAGGAGTCGGGTCGTGCACGGCGCGGGTACTTCATCGAGGGGCTCGGGGCAGCGCAGTTCGCGACGAGCCCGACGGTCGACCGGCTCCGCACGTTCGCCAGGGACCTCGACGACGACGAACGCGCGAACCCGGACCGCGCACGGACGGCCCTGGTGCTGGCAGCGACCGACCCCGCGAACCCGTACGGGGCGGCGCTGCCGTGGCCGACCGAAGCGGATCCCGACGACGGACCCGTCGCGACGACGGCCGAGCCGAGGTCCCGCGGGCACCGCCCCGGTCGCAAGGCGGGTGCGCTCGTGGTGCTCATCGACGGCGAACTCGCGGTCTACGTCGAGCGCGGCGGCAAGTCCGTGCTGACCTTCACCGAGGACCCGGCCGACCTCGCCGCAGCTGCCACCGCCGTCGCGGGCGCGGTGCGGAGCGGTCTCGGCAAGCTCTCCGTCGAGCGGGTCGACGGCGTCTTCGTGCTCGAGGCCCCGCTCGGCGAGGCACTCCGCGCCGCAGGGTTCACGGCGACACCGCAGGGGGTCCGGCTCCGTGCCTGAGGGTGACACCGTCTTCCGTGCCGCCGGTCGACTGCACGCCGCGCTCGCCGGCAAGGTCCTGACGCGCAGTGACTTCCGGGTGCCGGCGTTCGCCACGCTCGACCTCGTCGGGCGCACCGTCGACGAGGTGGTCCCGCGCGGGAAGCACATCCTGCACCGCATCGGTGACCTGACCGTGCACTCGCACCTCAAGATGGAGGGGCGGTGGGACGTCTACGCCCCCGGCGACCGCTGGCGTCGACCGGCGCACCAGGCCCGGGCGGTCCTCGACGCGGACGACGTGTCGACGGTCGGCTTCGCGCTCGGTGTCCTCGAGGTCGTCCCACGCGACCAGGAGTCCGAGATCGTCGGGTACCTCGGACCCGACCTGCTCGGGCCCGACTGGGACGCCGGGCTCGCGGAGGAGAACCTCACCGCCGATCCGGCACGCCCGGTCGGACTCGCGCTGCTCGACCAGCGCGTGCTCGCGGGGCTCGGCAACGTCTACCGGAACGAGCTCTGCTTCCTCCGCGGGGTGCTGCCGACGCGTCCCGTCGGCGAGGTGCACGACACGGCGCGGATGATCGACCTGGCACGCCGGCTCATCGTGATGAACCGTGATCGCAGCGCGCGGGTGACGACCGGCGTCGATCGGCCGGGGTCGCGGTTCTGGGTGTACAACCGCCGCGGCAAGCCCTGTCTGCGGTGCCGGACGCCGATCCGCGCCGGGGAGCTCGGCGATTCCGAGCTCACCCTGCGCGACACGTACTGGTGCCCGCGCTGCCAGACCTGAGCAGGGGCCGCCGAAACTGAGTCGCGGGGGCCGACTCGGAACGACAGGCTCGTTGTCGTACGACAGCGACGCTGTCGTTGCTTGCGGACGCAACGGTTGCACGCGCCTCCTTGCGACAGGATCGCTGTCGCACGACAGCGACGCTGTCGTTCGTTGCGGACGCAACGGTCCGAACGACGCGCACCGGGCATTGGTCGCGCCCCGCGCCGGACGGGAGGCTCGGTGCCGGACACGAGCCGAGCCTCCCGTCCGGCAGACGCGAGCCCGCCCGCCCGACCCGACCCAGAACGACAGAGTCCCTGTCGTACGACGACGGTCCTGTCGTTGCTTGCGGACGCAACGGTTGCACGCGCCTCCTTGCGACAGGCTCGCTGTCGTACGACAGCGACGCCGTCGCTCGTTGCGGACGCGCGTCAAGCGGACGCGGAGCGATCCCGGAGCGAGCGACGACGGAGCGTCGGCTGCAGGACGGCCGGCGGGTTGTACTGCTGGTCGAGGCGACCGACGTCGGTGCCCGGCGGGACGATCGCGTCGATGCGGTCGAGGACCTCGTCCGAGAGCGCCACGTCGGCACCGGCGAGCAGGTCGTCGAGCTGTTCGATCGATCGCGGTCCGATGAGCGCGCTCGTCACACCAGGGTGCGCGATCGCGAACGCCATCGCGAGGTGGGTCATCGGGATGCCGGTCTCCTCGGACAGGGCGACGACCTGCTCGACGGCGTCGATGCGTCGTTCGTCCTGGTTGTGCCGGAACATCCCGACGCGCGCGAGGTCGCTCTCCTGGCCCTTCCGGAAACGGCCGGTGAGCATGCCCCCGGCGAGCGGACTCCACACCAGGGTGCCCATGCCGTAGCGCTGGGCGGTGGGGAGGACTTCGCGCTCGATGCCGCGGTTGAGGATCGAGTAGGTCGGCTGCTCCGTACGGAAGCGCTCGAGGCCGCGACGCTCGGACGTCCACTGCGCCTCGACCTGCATCGACGCGGGGAAGTCGGAACTGCCGATCGCGCGGACCTTGCCGCTCCGGACCAGGTCGGTCAGGGCGGACAGCGTCTCCTCGATGTCGACCGTGTCGTCCGGGCGGTGCGCCTGGTAGAGGTCGATGTGGTCGGTCTGCAGACGGCGGAGCGAGTCCTCGACGGCGCGCATGATCCACCGGCGGGAGTTGCCGCGGCGGTTCGGGTCGTCGCCCATCGGACCGTGGAACTTCGTGGCGAGGACGACGTCGTCGCGACGGCCCTTGAGCGCCTTGCCGACGAGTTCCTCGGAGCCGCCCTGTGAGTAGCGGTCGGCCGTGTCGATGATGTTGATACCGGCGTCGAGCGCACGGTGGACGATGCGGATGGAGTCCTGCTCGTCGCCGTTGCCGATCCGGCCGTCGGTGCCGAGCATCATCGCGCCGAGTGCGAAGGGGCTGACCTGGATCCCGGTCTTGCCGAGGGTGCGGTACTGCATGGTTCCTCCTGTCGATGGCGCCCCGTGCGTCCGTGCCGTATCGTGGACCGAACTGGAACGCTCTTCCGGAACTATACGGAATGGCTTTCCGTTTATGCAAGCTGTCAGGAGAACTCTGTGCGCGCCGATGCCCGACGCAACCTCGACGCGTTGACCGACGCCGCGAAGGCCGTCTTCGCGACGGACGGGGTCGACGCACCCGCGAAGGTGATCGCGGACCGCGCTGGAGTCGGCGTCGGCACGCTCTACCGGCACTTCCCCCAGCGTTCTGACCTGGTCGTCGCCGTGTTCCAGCGCGCGGTCGACGCCTGCGCGGACGCCGCCCCGACGCTCGCGGCCGAGTACGCACCGGACGAGGCACTCGCCCGGTGGCTCCAGCGGTTCACCGAGTTCGTCGCGACGAAGCGCGGGCTCGCCTCGGCGCTCCACTCCGGGGATCCTGCCTTCGAGGCCCTGCCGGACTACTTCCTCGGGCGACTCGGCGACGCGCTCACCGGGCTGCTCGACGCCGCCGCGGCAGCCGGCACGATCCGCGCCGACGTCGACGCACGCCAGCTCCTGCACGCCGTCGCGAACCTCTGCCACGGCGCACCGACACCGGAGCAGAGCCAGCTGATGGTCGGACTCCTGGTGGACGGACTGCGCTACCGCGCGACCGTCTGAGGCCTCAGCGCCCCGGGTGCAGGCGTGACGCGGCGGTCGAGCGCACGGCGTCGGTGACCCGGTCCAGCAGGGGCGAGGCCAGGTTCCAGCGCTGCCACCACAGCGCGACGTCCGCCCGACGCCCCGGGGTGAGTTCCACGAGCGACCCCTGCGCGAGGGCCTCGAGACACTGAGCCTCCGGCAACAGCCCCCACCCGAAGCCGAGCGTCACGGCCCGTGCGAAGTCCGCCGAGGTCGGCACGAAGTGTCGCGGCGCCCGGGGCGCGTGGCCGACGACACGGCGCAGGAAGCCCTGCTGCAGGTCGTCGTCGTGGTCGTAGTCGACGAGCGGGACACGATCGAGCCGCTGCAGCATCCGCCGTTCGGTGTCCGCGCCGTCGAGGTACCTCGTGACGAAGTCCGGCGATGCCACGGCGCGGTACCGATCGATCCCGAGCAGGACCGACGAGCACCCCTGGACGGGCTCGGCCTCTGCCGTGACCGCGGCCATCACCGTCCCGGCTCGCAGCAGTTCGGCCGTGCGGTCCTGGTCCTCGCGGTGCAGGTCGAACACGACCTCGGTGTCCGCCCGGACCAGGGCGAGAGCGTCGAGGAACCACGTGCCGAGGGAGTCGGCGTTGACCGCGAGCGGGATCGACGGGATCCCGCTCGCGTCGGCACCGCCGCCGGCGCCGAGGGAGCGGGCGGTCTCCTCGTCGAGGAGCCGCACCTGTCTCGCATGGCGGAGCACCACGGCGCCGTCGGCGGTCGGGACGATCGGCGTCGTGCGCTGCACCAGCACCCGGCCGACGAGCTGCTCCATCGCCTTGATCCGCTGCGACACCGCGGAGGGCGTGATCGCCAGCGCCCGGGCGGCAGCGTCGAAGGTCCCGAGGTCGACCGCGGCGAGCAGCGTCTCGAGGTGGTCGCGGTGGAGGCGCAGCATGAGCAGAGCTTACGGTGCATCAGGAACGTGAGCTGTACTACACGACTCCGCGTCCGTACGGTCGACGTGTGACCGCACTCCTCCCCGCTCTCTCCGGCCTCGGTACCGGGCTCGCGCTCATCGTGGCGATCGGCGTGCAGAACACGTACCTGCTCCGGCTCGCCGTGAGTGCGCGACTCCGGGTGGTGACGGCAGCGGTCGTCGTGTGTGCGGTGTCCGACGCGGTGCTCATCCTCGCGGGGGTGCTCGGCGTGGGCGCGGTGGTCGAGCGGTTCCCGGTGGCGCTCGTCGTGATCCGGTTCGTGGGTGCGGCGTTCCTGCTGACCTACGGCGTGCTGGCCGCGCGTCGGGCGGTGCGGCCGTCCGGAGATGCGATCCGGGTCGGAGCCTCGGACGACGGGATCCCGGTGGCGTCGGGGTCGGGGTCCGCCGTGATGGCGCCCGCTGATGGACATCGCGCCCCGGCACGTGCGGGCGCGACGGTCGTGGCGGGGCGCGATGCGGCCGCGGACGGAACGGACGGAGCGGACCAAGCCGGCCGAGCCGGACGGACAGCACCCACCCTGCGTGCCGCGGTCCTGACCATGCTCGTCTTCACGTGGGCGAACCCGCACGTCTACCTCGACACGCTCGTGTTCCTCGGGTCCGTCGCGAACCAGCAGGGTGTGGACGACCGCTGGTGGTGGACGATCGGCGCGGTCGCCGCGAGCTGCCTGTGGTTCGGGGCGCTCGGGTTCGGCGGGCGGCTGCTGCGCCCGCTCTTCGCGAAGCCGATCACCTGGCGCGTGTTCGACGCGGTGGTCGCCCTCGTGATGCTGACCTTCGGGGTCGCGCTGCTCGTCGGCGCCTGACGCACGCCGGGCCCGCTGGCCGTTCGCGACTACTGCAGCCCGCGGCCCACCCGGCTGTGCCGACGGCTGTACCCGAAGTAGACGATGAACCCGATCGCGAGCCAGATCACGAAGCGCAGCCAGGTCTCGACCTCGAGGTTGAGCATCAGCCAGAAGCACAGCACCGCGGACAGGATCGGCAGCACGGGCGACCACGGCACGCGGAAGGATCGCGGTGCATCCGGCCGCGAGCGACGCAGCACGACGATACCGATCGACACGAGCACGAACGCGGACAGCGTGCCGATGTTGATCATGCCCTCGAGCTTGTCCACCGCCGTGAACCCGGCGAGCACCGCGACGACGACGCCCGCGACGACCTGCACCCGGACCGGGGTCTGCGTCTTCGGGTTCGTGACCGAGAACCAGCGGGGCAGGAGCCCGTCGCGGCTCATCGAGAACACGATGCGCGACAGGCCGAGGAGCAGCACCATGACCACCGTGGTGAGGCCGATGAGCGACCCGATCGCGATGATGCCGGCGGCCCACGGGAGCCCGACGAGGTCGAACGCGGTGACGAGCGACGGCGAGTCGGCCGATGCGAGCTGCTTGTACGACACCATGCCCGTGATCACGACGCTGACGCCGACGTACAGCAGCGTCACGATGCCGAGCCCGATGAAGATGCCGCGCGGCAGGGTCTTCTGCGGGTTCTCGGTCTCCTCGGCGCTGGTGGCGACGACGTCGAAGCCGATGAACGCGAAGAACACCAGCGACGCCGCGGCGAGCAGCCCGAAGACGCCGTACTGCGCGGGCTCGGAGCCGGTGAACCACGAGACGAGCGACTGGGTCCAGACGCTGCCCTCCTGGCCCTTCGTCGGCTGGGCCGGTGGGATGAACGGGGTGAAGTTGGCCGCCTTGACGAAGAACGCACCGACGACGATGACGAACACGACGATCGCGACCTTGATGATCGTGATGACGGCCGAGACGCGCGAGGACAGCCGGGTGCCGAACGCGAGCAGCACGGTGAAGATGCCGACGATCAGGACCGGCCCCCACGTGAAGCCGATCGGCCCGAGGGCGATCGTGCTCGGCAGGTTGACGCCGAACACCTCGAACGCCTGGCTCAGGTAGATGCCCCAGTACTTCGCGATCACGGCGCTGGCGGTCAGCGTCTCGAGGATCAGGTCCCAGCCGACGATCCACGCCAGGAGCTCGCCCATCGTGGCGTAGGTGAACGTGTACGCGGAACCGGCGACGGGGATCGTCGAGGCGAACTCGGCGTAGCACATGATCGCCAGGCCACACGTGACGGCGGCGAGGAGGAACGAGATGATGACGCCGGGTCCGGCGAAGTTCGCCGCGGCGTTCGCGCCGACGGAGAAGATCCCGGCACCGACCGCGACCGCGATGCCCATGGCCGCGATGTCGAAGGTCTTCAACGATCGCTTGAGCGACCGCCCCTGTTCTTCGGAGTCGGCGAGGGAGGCCTCGATCGACTTCGTGCGGAGCTTCGTTGCCATGGGTGGATCCCGTCATCGGCTGGCGGTGGACCCCGGAAGGGTACTGGTGTACCACCCCGGCACGCAAAGCGTGCGTCGGCCTGTCCGGCCTGGAGGCTCGGTGTCAGTCCGCCGCGCGACGCCAGTCCGACAGGTAGCGGGCTCCCGCCTCGTCGTGGATCACGCCGTCGGGTGCGGTGAGCACGGGGTACGGCGTCGCGGGGACACCGTCGGACGGACGGACGTCGACGTGCGCCACCGCGTGGCCGTTCGCGTGCAGCCAGTCCGCCATCGCGTAGTCGCTGCGCGAGTCGCCCATCGTGCGCCACGCGAGCGGCAGGTCGCCGTCCTCGGCCAGGAGCTCGAGGGAACGCTCGGCTCCCATGTCCTTGCCGCTGCGGTCGGCCTCGACGTCGGTGGAGATGATCGTCGGGTCGATGCGCCACTGCACGGAGCCGTCGGCCGCCGGACGGACGTCGTCGAGTCGGCGGACCCCGAGTCCACGGCGCTGGAGTGCGGCCATCGCCCGCTCGTCGAACTCCGGCTGTCGGGCGAGGTACGTGGCGTTCGGGACCTCGACGCGCTGCTCGATGGACACCATCGCCCGCTTCGTCTCGTCGAAGAAGACCAGGTCGGCGTAGTCGCTCCTGACGAGCTCGCGCATCTCGTCCGCGTAGTCGCGGGGCAGCGCGAGGTCCTCGGCGACCGTGATGTCACCCATGCCGTGCTCGAACTGCGGGCCGATCGAGCACCACACGGCACCCTTCTCGCACACCGCGTGCACCCGACCGCCCGGTGCGAGGCCGCCGGCGAGCAGGGGCTTCACGACCTGCTCACGGATGAAGGCATCGCTGCGGCCGGTGTTGAACACCACGGGGATGCCCGCTGCGGCGAGCGCGATCAGGTCGTCGACGATGCTGGGGATCGCGATGGTGCGGGAGACGGGACTGGCGATGGGGCCGTCGACGTCCAGCAGGAGTCCGAGTCGTGGTGCGCTCACCCGACCATCCTCCCCCACGTTCAGCGCTGCAGTGCCCCGACCCGGGTGAGGAGCCCCTGGAGCGTGGCGGCGTCCGGCGAGTGGTCCTGCCCGGGAACCACGACGAGTTCCGATCCCGGGATGGCGTCGGCGGTGGCCCTGGCGGCGAGGCCGAGCCAGCCGGCGCTGTCGGTACCGGATCCGACGACGACCGGGACCCCGACGGCGGACAGCGTCCGTTCCGGGATCGCGAGGCCGTTCAGCATCCGGACGTCGCGGGCGAGCACGTGCGCGTCGGCGAGGAAGGTGCGCCAGAGCGCCGGTCGCAGGCGGTAGGCGCTGACCTGCCCCATCGGGAGCCCGAGCACCTGCGCGAGGAACGCCCGGACAGCAGCTGCTCGACGGCCGGCCGCGACGTGCTCGTCCAGGCTGTCGGCGAAGACGACGTCGTCCGCGTGCGGGTCGACGGTCGCGCGGTACGGCGGCTCCCAGAGCACGGCGGCCTCCACCGGCACCCCGGTGGCGAGGGCGTGCAGGACGACACCGGCGCCGACGCACACGGCGACGACGGTGACAGGCCCCTCCACCGAGTCGACGACGGCACGGAGGTCGTCGACCTCGCGCTCGATCGACCACGGGTCGGTGTCGCCGCTGTCGCCTCGACCGCGCCGGTCGTAGGTGACCACACGGCGGTCGACCGCGAGTCCCTGCACGACCTCTTCCACGAAGGGGGTACCGCGGTGGCCGAAGGCTCCCCCCACGACCACCACCGCCGGACCGGAGCCGGCGTCGGACACCGCGATGCGGGTGCCGTCGGTGGAGACGACCGTGCGGTCGACTGATGCGTGCATGGAGTCCTCGGAGGTGTGTCGACGGCGCTGCGTCGGGTCCTCGGGTGGACCGTGCGAGTCGGTTGTCTGCAGTGTCGCAGCAATGGTGACCGTTGCAACATCCCACCTTCCGGGGGCAGACAGTTCCGACCCGGAACGGAACCGGGGCGTCTCAGCGGTCCCGGTAGACCTCGCGTCGGTGCCCGGCGTCCACCACGACGACGACCAGTCGACCGTCGTCGATCTGGTAGATCAACCGGTAGTCGCCGGCACGTACCCGCCACCCCAGCCGGTTGGTCGACTTGCGTGCGGCAGGCGGGCGCGGGTGCTCAGCCAGGATCGCGAGGAGCGCCTCGATCCGACGACGTCCATCGGGCGGGAGTTTCCTGATGACACGTCGCGCGGCCGGCATCACCTCGACCGTGTACGTCACCCGAGTCCGAGTTCTCGCTTGAGGTCGTCCCACTTCACGTTCTCGCCGCCGATGCGCGCGTTCTCGGCCATCGCGGCGTCGTAGGCCACGATGTCGTCGAGGTCTTCGGCGGCTTCGAGCAACCGGTCGAGGATGTTCGCGTCGACGACAGCGGCGACCCGCTTGTTGCGCCGCGTCAGGTACACGGGTTCATGTCGGGCGTCATCGATGATCGACGCCAGGCGGGTGCGTGCTTCGGAGATCGACACTTCGCTCACTCGTACATTCTAGAGCGTTTTGTACAAGTCAAACAGGTCAGACGAGCGCCGTGGTGCCCACGGACTCCCGCTCGAGCAACGACCGCTTGACGTCGACGCCCCACGCGAACCCGCCGAGCGAGCCGTCCGAGCGGAGCACCCGATGGCACGGCACGAACAGCGCCGGAGCGTTCCGTGCACACACGCTCGCAGCCGCCCGGACGGCCTCGGGACGCCCCATCGCCGCGGCGAGCTCGGTGTACGTGAAGGTCGATCCAGCGGGGATCTGCCGGAGCTGCCGCCAGCCCTCTGCGAAGAGCTCGGTGCCGAACTGCCGGACGGGGACCTGCATGGCGTGCTCGATCTCGCCGGCGTAGAACGCGTCGACGGCATCGGCCGAGGAGACGCTGCCGGCGCGCACGAGTGCCGGTCGGTGTCGGGCGACGACGCGGGCGACGATGCGCTCCGCGGAGTCCGTCCAGCCGGATGCGAGCACCCGGCCGTCATCGTCTTCGAGCACCGTGAACGGGCCGTCGGGGGTGTCGAGCGTGGCGATCACTGCGTCGGTCATGGGGTGTCCTTCCGAGGGTTCTGGTGAGCTGCACGGGCGGCGAGGGCCGCGCGGTCGACGATCGGCCGCCAGCAGTGCATCGTGAGGTAGCTCCGCCAGGGGGCGACCTGCTCCGACCATAGGGACAGCTCGCGCGCCGAACCGGGCAACCCGAGTTCCTGTGCACCGTTGCGCACGGCGAGGTCGGTGTGGAGGAACAAGTCCGGATGGTGCCGGACCCGCAGCGCGACGTAGTCCGCCGTCCACGGCCCGATGCCACGCACCGCGAGGAGCCCGTTCCGGAGGTCGTCGAGCGACTGCCCGCCGTCGACGACGAGCGAGCCGTCCGCCAGCGCCTCGGCGACCCGCAGGATCGTCTGGATCCGGGCACCCGGCCCCCGCAGGACCGCGCCGCCACGCGACGCGATGTCCGCTGCGGAGGGGAAGAGCAGGCCGTCCGATGCGATCGCCGTCGGCACCGGCGTCCCGAGCGCGGCCACGAGTCGGCCCTGCGCGGTGCGGGCCGCCGCCACCGAGACCTGCTGGCCGATGAGGGTGCGGAACACGACCTCGTGCGCGTCGACCGCGCCGGGCAGCCGGATCCCCGGGACCCGTTCGATCGCCGGCACGAGCGTCGGCACCGACGCGAGGACCGAGTCGACCGCGACCGGGTCGGCATCGAGGTCGAACAGCGCCCGCACCCGCGCGACCAGCGTGGGCAGGTCGCTGAGGTCCGTGACCCGGACGACCAGGTCGACACCGGTGCCCCGGCCGGCCGCATCAGGGACCGCGGCCGACGCGCTGAACCAGCCTGGGCCTCCAGGCAGGGCGACCAGGCGGCCGTAGGAGGTGACGGTGCCGTCGGCGGACCGGACCACGTGCTCCAACCCGGGGAGCGCGTGCAGGGCGTGCCAGTCGAGGAGTCCCTGCCCGTCGAAGGGCGCCCGTGCCGGCAGGTGCACGTGCAGGCCGCCGTCGGCGACCGGACGGACCCGGCGTCGGGCACGGAGCTCCGACGGGGTGACGGCGAAGACCTCGCGCACGGTGTCGTTGAACTGGCGGACGCTCGCGAACCCGGCCGCGAACGCCACGTCAGCGATCGGCAGGTCCGACGAGGTGAGCAGCGTCCGCGCGGTCTGCGCACGGTGGGCACGGCTCAGGGCCTTCGGTCCGGCACCGAGCTCCTCGGTCATGATCCGGCCGAGGTGCCGCTCCGAGTACCCCACGCGGGCAGCGAGACCGGGGACGCCCTCCCGCTCGACGACGCCGTCGAGGACCAGCCGCATCGCGCGGCCGGCGACGTCCTCGCGCAGGTCCCACTCCGGGCTCCCAGGTGTGGCCTCCGGCAGGCACCGCTTGCACGCCCGGAAGCCGGCGAGGTGGGCGGCGGCACTGGTCCGGTAGAACGTGACGCCCGTCGAGCGCGGTGTCCGAGCGGGGCAGCTCGGCCGGCAGTAGATGCCCGTGGAGTGCACGGCCGTCACGAACTGCCCGTCGAACCGGGCGTCGCGCGACGCCGCGATGCGGTACCGCTCGTCGTGCAGCGGGTCGGGTCCTGTGGCGGTCATGTGCCCAGCCTGACACGCACCACCGTCATCGACTGGCGGAAATCGGACGCGGCAGCGGCCGGGCGGTCACCGTCGGACTGGAGGCACGGCTAGCGTCGTCCGCATGGCTTCCGGTGTCGACGCGCGCGCGTCCAGTGCCCTGGGTCACGTCGCGCAGGTCGAGGTCGCCATGCTCCTCGTGTCCGGACGGCACCGCTACGAAGGGCGTCCCGCCGACGGCGCGCTGCCCGCGGACGAGGAGGAACTCCGCGACCGGATCTCGCTTCGCGCGGGGCTCGGCATCGTCGGCGACCGGTACTTCGCGTCGCGGGCGCACGTGCACGCGTCGGTCACCGTGATCGGACTCGAGGCGCTCGAAGACGTCGGTCGCTCCCTCGGCACCACCCTCGACCCCGCGAAGACCCGGCGGAACGTGTACCTGCGCGGGGTCGACGTCGAGGCGTTGCGCGGGGAGCCGTTCTCGCTCGACACCGGCGACGGCCCCGTGCTGTTCCGCGGGTACCGCCCGGCGAACCCGTGCGCCTGGATGGACCACGAGCTCGCTCCTGGGGCGTTCCGGGCGATGCGCGGGCGGGGCGGGGTGCGGTGCGACCCGGAGTCCGACGGCGTGCTGACCCTCGGCGCGGCGGTGCTCCGCACGGCCGTCCCCGTCCCGCTCACGTAGCGCCCGCCCCGGAGACCGCTAGGCGGAGGCGGGGACCAGCGCCGCCTGGATCGCGTCGACGAACGCGGGCAGGTCGTCCGGGTTCCGGGACGTGATCACGGTGCCGTTCGTCTCGTCGACCTGGACCTCGCGGTCGACCCACTCGGCGCCGGCGTTCCGCACGTCGGTCTGCAGCGACGGGTACGAGGTGATCGTGCGCCCCGGCAGGACGCCTGCTTCGACGAGGGTCCACGGCCCGTGGCAGATCGCCGCGACGGGCTTGCCCTGCTCGACGAAGGCCTTGACCAGGTCGACCGCCGTCGTCTCGCCGCGGATGGTGTCCGCGTTGATCGTGCCGCCCGGGACGACGAGGGCGTCGAAGTCGCCGGCAGAGACCGAGTCGAACGTGGTGTCGGGGTCCAGGGACTTGCCCGGGTCCTTGTCGCCGACGAGGGTCTGCACGGTGTCCGTCGACTTCGCGGCGATCGTCACCGAGGCGCCGCGCTTCCGGAGTTCCTCGGTGGGGACGATGATCTCGTCCTGCTCCACGCCGTAGTTCGTGGTGATGACGAGGACGGTGGTTCCGTCGAGGGCTGCCATGGGTCGCTCCTTCCGCGGGTCGGGGTCTCCGACCGCGCCACCCACCGTGCTCGGTCGCGCTGGAAGCCGACTCAGCCGCGCAGGCGGAACGTCCCGTCCTCGGCCGAGACCTCGATGCCGTCGAAGCCGTGCACGCGGGCGAGGCCGATCGTGACGTCGTCCTCGAGCTCGCCGACGACCACCGTCGTCGCTCCCGAATCCACGGCCGCCTGGAGACCGGCTGGGGCGTCCTCGAACGCGACGCACTCCTCTGCGCGCAGCCCGAGCAGCGCCGCCCCGCGGACGTAGCCGTCCGGGTGGGGCTTGCCGTGCTCGACGTCCTCCGAGGTGACGACCGCCTCGGGCACGTCCACCCCGGCGGCCCGCATCCGGTTCAGGGCGAGGTCACGCGGAGCACTCGTGACGAGCGCGACGGGCACACCAGCCTCGACGAGCCGCCGGACGAACGCCGCCGCCCCGGGGATCTCGATGATGCCGTGGGTGTTCTCGACCTCGTCCGCGACGAGCTCGTCGGCCAGCCGGCGCTGCTCGGTGGGGTCGAGGTCCGGCAGGAAGTGCCGGACGGTGTCGATCGTCTGCCGCCCGTGCGAGAACGCCAGGATGGTCGACGGCGCGATGTCGTGCTGCGCGCCGAACCGTCCCCACGCCCCTTCGACGATCGCGGTCGAGTCCACCAGGGTCCCGTCCATGTCGAAGAGGACCCCGGACGCCACGATGTCGATCACGAGCCCGACCCTACCTGCCGGACGTACCGCGTCAGCAGCACGCCGCCCTCGCCGCGGAGCACGTGCGCGAGCCGCATCCGACGCAGGTCGGGCGAAGACCCCCGGGCGATCCTGGGCCCGGCGCCGCCCTCGAGGGACGGGTCGATCGTCAGGCAGAGCTCGTCGACGAGGCCCGCCGCGATCAAGGAGCCGAGGAACGACGGTCCGCCCTCGCAGTGGATCCGTCCGAGGCCGCGCGACACCAGGGCTTCCCGCACGAGCCCGACGTCGACGGAGTCCTCCCCGCAGGACACGACGTCCGCCACGGCTGCCAGCGCCTCGCGGCGGTCGGCGGGCGCCGACGACGAGGTCAGCACGATCGGACGCACCGGCGCTTCCGTGAACACCGGCGACGACGGATCCAGCGACAGCGACCCGGACACGATCGCGAACACCGGGTGGTCGGGCATCCCGTGCGCACGACGCCAGGCGACGTCGGCGTCCCGCACCCGCATCGAGCCGTAGCCCTCGTCGCGGACGGTCCCTGCGGCGACGAGCACCACGTCGGTGACCCGGCGCAACAGGTCGAACACCCGCAGGTCGTCCGGGCCGCCGATGCCCGCCGTCACACCGCCGGCCGATGCCGACCCGTCCAGGGTGGTCACGAAGTTGACCCGAAGCCACCCGACGGCCGACGTACCGGACGCAGGCCGAGCCTCCAGTCCGTACAGGGCGACCACCTGCTCGTCCGACAGGTCCGCGATCGACGGCGGGAGCACCGCCGGCGGCAGCCCGCTCACGTGTTGTGCCGCGCTTCCACCGGCTCGCGCCAGCCGAGCGTCGCCTCCACCATGCGCATCGCGTCGACGGACTCCTGGACGTCGTGCATCCGGACGATCCGGGCGCCGAGCATCGCGCTCACCGTCGCGACCGCGAGCGATCCGGACAGCCGCTCGCCCCGGGGACGGCCGAGGGACTCGCCGACGAAGTCCTTGTTCGAGACCGCGGCGAGCACCGGGTAGCCGAGCGCGACCACCTCGGGCAGCCGACGGGTGAGCTCGAGCGTTTGGACGGTGTTCTTGTTGAGGTCGTGCCCTGGGTCGACGATGATCCGCGACTCCGGGATGCCGGCGGCGAGCGCCCGGTCGACCCGTTCCCGGAGGAACGCGACCACCTCCCCGGCGACGTCGGCGTACCGGGGCGGGGACGCCAGCGCGGTCCGTGGTGCCGCGAGCGAGTGCGTGATGACGATCGTGGCCTCGGAGTCGGCGACGACGGACGCCATCCGCGGGTCCGACAGCCCCGTCGTGTCGTTGACGACGCTCGCGCCGGCGGCGATCGCGGCCTGCGCGACCTCCGGGCGGAAGGTGTCCACGCTGATCGTGACGTCCGACTGCTGGACGAGCTGCGCGACGACGGGGACCACGCGGTCGATCTCGTCGGCGGCGGGGAGCTCGGGGCCCGGAGCGAACTTCACGCCGCCGATGTCGACCCAGTCGGCGCCCTGTTCGGCGGCGCGGACCGCTGCGGCCACGGCGCGGTCGAGCTCGAACGTGGCGCCGCGGTCGTGGAAGGAGTCCGGCGTGCGGTTGACGATCGCCATCACCGCGATGCGGCGGTCGAAGTCGAAGGTGCGTCGGCCGATGGTGCGGACCGGGTGGCGCAGGGCGGGGACCACCCAGCCGGGTCCGGCGGCGGCCTGGAGGCTCGTGGTGCGCCCGTCGGCGGTCAACCGTCCGCCTCCGCGTGCGTCCCGATCGGTGCGGCGTGCGTCCCGACCGGTGCCGTCGCCGCGGTGTGCGTCCCGATCAGGGCGATCGCCTCGGCACGTCCCGCCGGGTCGGCGAGCGCCCCGGTCGCGGCGACCGTGACCGTCGTGGACGCCGTCTGGCGCTCACCCCTGGTCGTCACGCACTGGTGTTGCGCGTCGAGGACCACGAGGACCCCGCGCGCGGCCAGCCCTTCTTGCACCGCGGCGACGACCTGCTCGCCGAGTCGCTCCTGCAGTTGCGGACGCGAGGCGAGCGCATCGACGACCCGCGACAGCGTCCCGAGCCCGATGAGCCGCTCGCCGGGGGCGTACGCCAGGTGCGCGACACCGGTGAACGGCAGCAGGTGGTGCTCGCACACCGAGCGGAAGCGGATGTCGCGGACGACGACCAGCTGCCCGCGTTCGGCGTCTCCGGCGTGCACCGTGCCGTCCCGCGCGATCGCCACCGCGTCGACGCCGGCGCCGTGGAAGAACTCGGCGAACGCGTCCGTGACCCGCTCAGGGGTGCGGGCGAGTTCGGGGCGGTCGGGGTCCTCGCCGAAGGCCGCCAGCAGCTCACGCACCGCGGCCTCTGCGCGGGCACGGTCCATGCGCGACGTCACCCTTCCATCCAACACCAGGCCACCGACGTTGCCAGCGTCCTTTAAACTTCGTTGGTGAGCGCCCCGCAGACAACCGAAACGCCGTCCCGGAACCGAGTCGCTTCCGGCCTCGACCGCTTCTTCTCCATCACCCAGCGCGGTTCGACCATCCCCCGCGAGGTCCGCGGTGGCCTCGTGTCCTTCGTGACGATGGCGTACATCGTCATCCTCAACCCGCTCATCCTCGGTGGGTTCAGCGCCGACCAGGCCGCGAAGGACGTCACGGGCGGGTGGCTCGAGAACGCCCAGGTCGCCGCGGCCACCGGGCTCGTCGCGGGGCTGATGACGATCGCGATGGGCGTGATCGCGAACCTGCCGTTCGGCATCGCGGCGGGGCTCGGGATCAACTCGTTCCTCGCGGTGAGCGTCGTGCACCAGGTGACGTGGGCCGAGGCGATGGGTCTCGTGGTGATCAACGGCATCATCATCGTGATCCTGGCGTTGACCGGGATCCGGACGATGATCTTCACCGCGGTACCGGCGCAGCTCAAGGCAGCGATCACCGTCGGCATCGGCCTGTTCATCGCGTTCATCGGCCTCGTGGACTCCGGCTTCGTCCGCTCGTCCGGCCTGGCGTCGCCCCCGCTGCAGCTCGGCGAGGACGGCTCCGTCGGTGCGCTGCCGACGATCGTGTTCCTCATCGGCCTGGTCATCATCGGCACGCTCATGGCCAGGAAGGTCAAGGGCGCGCTGCTCATCGGCATCATCGCGACGACGATCATCGCGATCGTCCTGCAGGCGATCTTCAACGTGCCCACCTCGGTCGACTCGAAGACCGGCTGGAACCTCAACGCCCCCGGCCTGCCGAGCGCGCTCTTCGCCTTCCCCGACCTGTCGCTCGTCGGCCACTTCGACTTCGGCGCGTTCAGCCGCATCGGGCCGTTGGCCGCGTCGATGCTCGTCTTCACCCTGGTCTTCACGAACTTCTTCGACGCCATGGGCACGATGACCGGTCTGGCGAAGGCCGCCGGTGTCGCGAAGCCCGACGGCACCTTCCCCCGCCTGCGTTCGGCGCTCGTCGTCGAGGGCGCAGGAGCCATCGCGGGCGGTGGCGCGTCAGTGTCGTCGAACACGGTGTTCATCGACTCCGCCGCCGGCATCGGCGAAGGAGCCCGCACCGGATTCGCCTCGGTCGTCACGGGGCTGCTGTTCCTGGCCTCGATGTTCCTCACGCCGCTGACCCAGGTCGTCCCGCTCGAGGTCGCCGCCGCCGGGCTCGTGGTCGTGGGTGCGCTCATGGTCGCCCAGGTGAAGGACATCGACTGGACCGACTTCGGCTCGGCGCTGCCGGCGTTCCTGACGATCGTCGTGATGCCGCTGACGTACTCGATCGCGAACGGCATCGGCGCGGGCTTCATCAGCTGGGTGCTCATCAAGGCGCTGTCCGGCCGAGGCCGCGAGGTCTCGTGGCTGCTCTACGTCGTCGCCGCCGGGTTCCTGCTGTACTTCGCGCGCGGTCCCCTGGAGAGCGTGCTCGGCGTCGGCTGACCCGCCGGTCCGTCATGCGAAAGCGACAGTTCCCTGCCAGGATCCGGCGGGGAACTGTCGCTTTCGCGGTCGCGGCGGGTGAGCGGGCCGACCGGGAGGCCGTGAGTCAGCCCGGCAGGTCGGCCGGGGTCGCCTCGTGGTGGCGGCGGCCGGAGGTGCGCCGGTCCTCCTTCATGCCCGCCTCGAACAGGTGGCGGCGGCCGCCGACGAGTTCGTCCCGCGCGGTGCGTTCGAGCTCCTTGGCGAGGGCGTAGTACCCGTCGTCGTAGTCCTCGACGACCTGGAACGTCCACCGTCCTGCGATGACGTTCCGACCGACGAGCTCCGTGTCGATACGGTCCGCCAGGTCGGTGTGCCCGGCGTTCCTGAGCTGTTCGACGGCCTCGCCGAGGTCGAGGTCCGCGCTGCCCGTCAGCCGGTGGAACCCGTAGAGCAGCCCGCGTGCGTGCTCGATCGTCTCGAGCGCTGCCGAGAGGGTCCCGAGTGCCTCGACCGTCGCTTCCGACACCCCGTCGGGTACCTGGTGCTGGTCGTCCGGGCCCTGTTCGTCCTCATTCATGCCTTCCCGTGTACACGGGCTCGCCCGCACGGTCGCCGAGACTCGGCGCTGGGCGCTCCATGAGGCGCCATGAGCCACCGAGCAGGGGCGCGAGCGTGACCACGGTGTAGATGCACGCGACGACGCCGAACGTCGTGGAGACGCCGATGCCGTCCGCGGCGACCCCGGCGAGCAGACCACCGAGCGGGATCCCCGCCCAGGACCCCGCGCCGAGCAACCCGAAGACCCTGGCGCGCATGTGCACCGGGATCCGCTCGAGCTCGACGGCGCCGAGGATCGGGTTGAGCGCCCCGGCCGCGAGGCCGGACAGGGCGGCAGCTCCGAGGACCCACGGCAGCCCCAGACCGAGCGCTGGGGCGAGCAACGACGGGCCGCCCGCGAGCACGAAGCACACCACGAACGTGATGCGCCGCGGGACCCGGTGCGCGACGTACCCGAACACCAGCGAGCCGAGGAACGCCGCCCCACCGAACGTCCCCGTGACGAAGCCGAGCGACTGCGCACCGCCGAGTCGTTCGTCCGCGTAGAGCGGCAGCAGGGTCGTGGACCGCGCCGCGTCGAGCAGGTTCGTGACGAGCACCAGCGCGATGATCAGCCGGAAGAAGGGGTCCCGCACGCAGAACCGGAAGCCCTCGGCGATGTCACGCCAGTAGCCGGCCGACTCCGGTGCCACGGCCGCGACGTCGGCGACCGGTGTCGGGGCCTCCCGCACCACGAGCGCCGTCAGCAGTGCGGCGGCGCCGAACACGAGTGCCGTGCAGGCGAGCGCCGGCATCGGGCCGAGTGCCGCGACCAAGACCCCACCGACGGGTGCGCCGACCAGCACGGACAGACGCGCAGAGGCCTCGAAGTGCCCGACGGCCCGTTCGAGCGACACACCCGCCGCCGTCGCGAGCCCCGGGAGGAGCACCCGCCGGGCCGACTCCCCCGGCATGTCGAAGAGCCCGCTGACGAACACCAGCGCCAGCAGGGCCCAGAACGGCAGTCCGACGGTCCAGGCGAGCACCGGCATGGCGAGGAGTGTCGCACCGCTGATGACGTCCGACCAGGCACTCGACCGGACGAACCCCACGCGCTCGACCAGCGCGCCGCCGAACGGCCCCCCGAGCACGATCGGGACGGTCGCCATGAACGCGGTGATCCCGACGTCCGTCGCCGACCCACCTCGCGCCAGCACGGCGAACGGCACGGCCACCGTGGTGACGACGTTGCCCACGCGCGAGACGACCTGGACGGCGAGGAGTGCCCGGAGCCGTCCGCGCGGGCTCAGATGCGCGGCCATCGGTACGCCTGCTGCAGCACGAAGACCTGTTCAGAGCCGTCGTCCGCGGTGTGGTCTGCGCTGACGGGCAGCCAGCGCTCGACGACGTCGCGGAGCTCGGCGCCGAACCGCTCGAGCTCCGGCGCGGTGAGCCGGAGGACACGGTCGGCACTCATCGCCGCAGCCACCCACTCGCGCTCCATGCCCGGTGCCCGGTCGACGAAAGCCTCGTAGTTCGCGGCGTAGACCCGGGCGACGGCACGGTCCAGCGCGCTGGCCGCCATCAACTGGTCCGGGTCGTCCATCGCGTCGGCGAGGTACCAGGACGACGAGGTGTGGGACGCTCGCCACCAGCGCTCGCGGCGATCGGTCCCCTGGCCCTCAGCGGGCTCGATGAACCCGGCACCGGCCAGGCGTGTGCAGTGGTAGCTGATCGTGCCGGGAGCCTCGTCGATGAGGTCGCCCAGCATCGCGGCCGTCTGCGGACCGTTCGCCCGCAGGAGCCCGAGGATGCGCAGCCGGGTGGGGTGCGCCAGAGCCCGCATGTGTGCCGGGTCGTCGATGCGTCCGTCGTCCATGCGGCCCAGCGTAGATCCGCAAGGACTGTTGTGCAAGAGTTCTTGTGGACTTGGCGTGACGTCATCCGCGCAACGCCGTGCTGTTGCACGCCGTCGAGACGCGACCTAGCATTCGAACACACGTTCGAACGAGGGAGGACTCGATGATCGTCATCGATGCGGCCACGACGGTCTGGTGGGCGGACGGTGCGCCGGTCCGTCTCGTCTGGCAGGGGCGGCGCTGGCGGGTGACCGACCACCCGACGCGGCTCACCGTCACACCGGCCGCGCTGCCGACCGCGATCACGCACGCCCCCGAACGCACGGTCGGGTGGCGCTTCCAGGTCACGGCCGAGGACGGCGAGACGCTCGTCGTCGACATCGTGCCCGACGGCTCCGCCTGGACCGTCGCGCGGACCTGGAACTGACCCCGGGCTCCGGGTACGGTCGCGACATGAGCAGGTGGATCGCGCTGCTGCGCGGCGTGAACGTCAACGGGATCACGATCCGGTCCGCCGAGCTGCGGTCCCTGTTCGAGTCGCGCGGGTACCGGGACGTCCGCACCGTCCTCGCCTCGGGCAACGTCGTGTTCGACGCGGACGCCGGTGCCGCCGAGCTCAAGCGGGACGTCGAACAGGCACTCCGTGACCGGTTCGGCTACGACGCCTGGATCGTGCTCGTCCCGCACGACGGGCTGGCCGCCGTGGTCGACGGGTTCCCGTTCGAGAGCGCCGCGGACCGGCACGACTACGTCGTGTTCGGGTCGGACGACGCCGCACTCGACGACCTGCTCGCCGACCTCGAGCTGGACCCCGCGCTCGAACGGGCCGCCCGCGGGGACGGCGTCGTCTACTGGTCCTGCCCGAAGGGGTCGAGCACGGACACGCCCTTCGCGAAGCGAGCAGCGGCAGCCCGGTTCAAGCGGACGACGACGACCCGGAACGTGAACACGCTCCGGAAGCTGCTCTGATCGCGGGGCCGGCAGCCGTCCGGGTCAGGCGCTCGTCTCGTCCACCTCGTACTCCCGCTCGAGCGAGATCGTCGGGATCGATGCCGTGATGACGGAGCCGTCAGCGCGCAGGGTGCCCTGGATGTCACTGGTGGTCGGCGCGTGCCCGTCCATCCGCGGACCCTGGTGCGGCAGCGGCACGACCGTCGGTGCCTCCGCCGTGACGTCGAACGGCTGGTTGTGCACCCAGGCGGTGAAGCCGTCGCCGGTCTCGACCGTGAACGTCATGCGCTCCTGTTCGAGGTCGACGCGGATCCGGGAGCCCCGGACGGTGATCCGGTAGGTCAGGCGCTCCCACGACTTCGGCAGCCGCGGGTTGAACGTCATCTTCCCGCCGTGGTCCCGCATCCCGCCGAACCCGTTCACGAGCCCGCCCCAGATGCCACCCGTCGACGCGATGTGCACGCCGTCCGTGGTGTTGCCGTGCAGGTCGGCCAGGTCGACGTAGAGCGCCGTGTTGAAGTACTGCTCCGCGAGTTCGTGGTAGCCGACCTCGGCCGCCATGATCGACTGCACGACGGCCGACAGGGTGGAGTCGCCCGTCGTCAGCGCGTCGTAGTAGTCGAAGTCGCGGCGCTTCTCGGCCGGGGTGAACTCGTGGCCCTGCAGGAACAGCGCGAGGACGACGTCGGCCTGCTTGAGCACCTGGAAGCGGTAGATGACCAGCGGGTGGTAGTGCAGCAGGAGCGGACGCTTGGACTCCGGCGTGTTCTCGAGGTCCCAGAGCTCCTTGTCGAGGAACTGGGCGTCCTGCGGGTGGATCCCCCGGTGCGGGTCGAACGGGATCTCCATCGACTCGGCGGCGCGCTCCCAGTCCACGATCTCGGACTCGTCGAGCCCGGTCCGCCTGACCATCCGGGCGTACTCCTCGGGATCGTCGACCGCGAGCTCACGGCACGCGTTGACCGCGAACCACAGGTTCGCCCTGGCCATCACGTTCGTGTACATGTTGTCGTCGACGACGGTCGTGTACTCGTCCGGGCCGGTGACCCCGTCGATGTGGAACTTCTGGTCGCCGTTCGAACGCCAGAACCCCAGGTCCTCCCACAGACGAGCGGTCTCGACGAGGATGTCGATCGCGCCGCGCTTCAGGAACTCCCGGTCACCGGATGCCCGCACGTACTGCATGAGGGCATGCGCGATGTCGGCATCGATGTGGTACTGCGCGGTGCCGGCGGCGTAGTACGCGCTCGACTCCTCGCCGTTGATCGTCCGCCACGGGAAGAGCGCGCCGTGCTGGTTGAGCTCGCGCGCACGGGAGCGCGCGGAGTCGAGCATGTTGTAGCGGAAGCGCAGGGCGTTCCTGGCGACGATCGGCGCCGTGTACGACAGGAACGGCAGGACGTAGATCTCCATGTCCCAGAAGTAGTGGCCGCCGTAGCCGGACCCGGTGACGCCCTTCGCCGCGATGCCGTGCCCGTCGGTGCGTGCGGTGGCCTGCGCGAGCATGAAGAGGTTCCAGCGGACGGCCTGCTGGATCTCCGGCTGCCCCGCGATCTCGACGTCGCTGCGCTCCCAGTAGTCGTCCATCCACGTGCGCTGCTTGGCGAACGTCTCCTCGACCGTCTCGGCGTGTGCACGGTCCAGCGTGCGGTCGCACCGATCGGCGAGTTCGCGCGCCGGCACCCCGCGGGACGTGTGGTAGACCACGTTCTTGGTCAGGCGGATCGGCTGCCCGGCCTTCGCCTGGACCCGGTAGATGTGCTTGGCGAGGTCGTCCTCGATCGACGACGACTCGTCCCAGGTGTTGTCCGTCTCGAGCCGGTGCTCGACGCCGACGCAGATCGTCATGCCCGAGCTGGCGGCCTGGTACCCGAGCAACGACCGGGTGCCGGAGTTGCGCTTGATCTTCGGCTCGAGGACCCGCTCGGTGAACGCCTCGGCCTTGCGCGGGTCGAACGCGGTCGCCGCCGCACGCATCCCCGCGTGGTACTCGTCGACGACGTCCTGCCGGTTCAGGATCTGGCTCGACAGCAGCACCGAGGCGTCCGCGTCGAGCATCGTGACCTCGTAGTCGATGACGGCGAGGTGTCGGTCCGTGAACGAGACGAGCCGACGCGAGCGGATGAGCACGCGCTTGCCCGACGGCGTCGACCACTCCGTCTCGCGCAGCAGGTACCCGCCGCGGAAGTCCAGCCTGCGGGTGTGCCGCAGGATGTCCGCTTCGGCCAGTACCAGCGGCTCGTCGTCGACGTAGAGCCGGATCACCTTGGCGTCGGGCGCGTTGATGATCGTCTGCCCGGTCTTGGCGAAGCCGAACGCGTCCTCGGCGTGCCGGATCGGCCACGTCTCGTGGAACCCGTTGATGTACGTGCCGTACTGCACGCCGCCGCGGCCCTCGTCGAGGTTGCCGCGGAGGCCGAGGTAGCCGTTGCCGACCGCGAAGTTCGTCTCCGCGACACCCTGCTCGTCGGGGGCGTACTCCGTCTCGACGAGCGCCCACTCGTCGACGGGGTAGCGCACTCGATCGAGGGGATCCGAGGTGATGGGGTTCATGGGTGCTCCGTGGGAAGGGAGGTGGTCGGGGACGTCCTGGAGGCACGGATCGCGCCGTGCAGGCCGCCTACGTCGTCTGCGTGGCCGGCTGGGGCAGTTCGGCGATGAGGTCGGCGAGGTCCGTCACGACGACGTCTGCACCGTTCGCGAGCAGCTCGTCGGCGCCCGCTCCACGGTCGACGCCGATGACGAGCCCGAAGGCGCCGTTCCGTCCGGCCGCCACACCACTCGTGGCGTCCTCCACCACGACGCACTCGGCCGCCCTCAGTCCGAACCGGCTCGCCGCGTCGAGGTAGGTGTCCGGAGCGGGTTTGCCGGGGAGGCCGTCCTCGCGGGCGACGAGCCCGTCGACGATGACCGGGAACCGTTCGAGGATGCCGGCCGTCCGGAGGACCTCCACCGCGTTCGCCGAGCTCGACACCACCGCGACCGACAGCCCGGCGTCGATGGCCGCGACGAGGAACCGCAGCGAGCCCGGGTAGGGCTCGACGCCGTGCTCGTGCAGCTCCGCGGTGAACTCGGCGTTCTTCCGGTTGCCGAGCCCGCACACGGTGTCCTGGTCGGGGGCGTCGTCGGGGGTGCCCTGCGGCAGCTCGATGCCGCGGGAGTCGAGCAGTGATCGGACTCCGTCGTACCGGGGCTTGCCATCGATGTACGCGAAGTAGTCCTGCTCCGTGTACGGGTCGACGCCGTGCGCGGCGAGGTAGGGCGTGAAGAGCCGGCTCCAGGCGCGCATGTGCACGTCGGCCGTCGGCGTCAGCACCCCGTCGAGATCGAAGAGGAGGGCTCGGGTGTCAGCGAGGCGCGCAGGGGTCCGCCGGTCCGACGACGTCATGGACAACCTTCCAGGGGGTGGTGTCGTACGAGTGCTGCGCCCGAGTCTAGGACCGCTCCAGTCCCCTCGTTCGACCGACCCACCAGGTACGGTCGTGGCATGCCGGGAACACCAGCGGGGATCCGAGTCCGCGCCGTCGCCGTCGCCGTGCGGGACCGCGAGGTGCTCGTCGTCCTCCGACACCGCGACGACCGGTCGTACGCCGTGCTTCCCGGGGGCGGCCTCGAGGCGGGCGAGACCCCGCAACAGGCGTGCGTGCGGGAGCTCCGCGAGGAGACCGGACTCGTGGGCATCGCCGAGGCGTTGTTGCCCGTCGGGCTCGATCGCGATGCCCCTGCGCTGTACTTCCGGGTCAGCGTCGAGGACGGGACGCGGCGGATGCCCGACACCGCACCGGAGGCACGGCGCGCGACCGACGAGAACCGGTACGACCCCGCGTGGGTGCCGGTCGACGACCTCGACCGCATCGGTCTCCGCCCGGACCGCGCCCGCCGGGCCGTGGAGCTCGCGCTCAGCGAGCCGCGCTGACCGCGACGTCGAGCTGGTCGAGCACCGCATCGAGGCCCTGGTCAGGACCACCGACCCACGTGAGGTGTCTACGGGTGGCGAGGAATGCCTCCAGTTCGACCAGGACGTCCGCCATCATGTCGCCGCCCAGATCACCGTGGATCACCGGACCCGATGCGGCACGCGCCGTGAAGCGGCGGTCCGCTTCGGCGGCGTCGAGGCGGAGTGCGCACTCGACGAACCCCGCACCCTCGTCGGCGGCGAGCGCCGCGAGCTCGTCGATGAACGCGTCGGCCCTGGCGTACTGCGGCACGATCACGTCACGGCCGGAGCCGAGGTGCGCGCGCATCGCGGCCATGGCCATCGCGCGGGCGGCGTTCCCGGCCGGGCGGAGCTGCACGTCCCACCCGCCGATCATCGCGCGCAGCACGTCGATGTCGAACGCGACGGGCATCGACGGAGCGTGCCGCTCGGCCCATGCACGAGCGGTGGTGGACTTCCCGCTCGCCGGGATGCCGTTCAGGTGGACGAGGACGGGCCGCGGCATCAGCTGAGTCCGGCCGAGCGGAGCTCCTCGGTCCAGCGCTCGATCGCCGTGCTGATCTGGTCGCGGGCATCGGCGCGGGAGATGGTCGCGGTGCGGTCCCCCGGCTGCGCACCGTACGCCCCGAAGTCGGCGTGGTTCGAGCCCTGGATCTCGGTCATCGTCGCGTCCGCGGGCAGCAGGTGCCGCGCGGCGTCGATCTTCGCCGGCGTCGACAGGCCGTCGCGCGACCCGGAGACGCTCAGCACGTCGAGGCCGGTGTCCGACAAGTCGTTCGCGCAGTAGCTCCCGAGCAGCAGGAGGCCACTGACCCCGGGGTCGTCGGCGAGCTGGCACGCCCGGACCCCGCCGAGCGAGTGGCCGCCGACCGCCCAGGTCCTGACCTCGGGTGCGTGCGACTCGAACGTGGCGAGCGGTCGGGTGTCGAACAACGCCAGGTGCAGCGTCGGCTTCGTGATCACGACCGTCGTGCCGCTCGCGACCA
Organism: Curtobacterium sp. L3-7; assembly: GCF_048756585.1. Lineage (NCBI taxonomy): Bacteria > Bacillati > Actinomycetota > Actinomycetes > Micrococcales > Microbacteriaceae > Curtobacterium > Curtobacterium sp. L3-7. The sequence continues at coordinate 409,841 of NZ_CP151474.1, forward strand.
CCTGCCGGAACGTCGCCATGTACGCGTACGGGTCGACCTTCGCGCCCGGGATGAACACGACCCCGACGCCGTTCGCGGACCCGGTCGGCGTCATCACGACGGCGTCGCCCGCGTCCCGCACGGTGACGCGGTCGTCCCGCCAGACCTGCAGCGCAGCGGACCGGGTGCCCTGCATGACGATGTTCGCCCACACCAGGAAGACGACCACGACGACGAGCAGCACCGCCACGATCCAGGCGGTCCAGCGCAGTGCTCGGTTCATCAGGTGTCCTCCGGTCGTCGTGCGGTGACGGTCAGCCAGCGTTCCTCGGCCCCCGGCGCGGTCGTCTCGCGGACGACGACGTCGGTCCACCCGGTCTCGGTCACCGCCGACGCGAGTTCGTCCTCGGTCCAGTAGGTGAAGTGCCTGGGGCGGTCGAGCTTCCGCGTGCTCCAGTCGTCACCGTCGCCGCGCTTCACGGTGGCGGCGAGGACTCCGCCGGGGACGACGGCCACGAGCGCACGACGGAGCACGCCGGGGAGTTCCGCGCGCCGGACGTGGAGCAGCACCGCGTTCGCGAACACGGCGTCGTACCCGCTGCCGAACACCCCGGTGCGGACGTCGAGCACCCGGGCGGCGTGCCCGTCGGCGCGGAGCCGCTCGACGAACGAGCGGGCGCCGTCGGTCCGGTCGACGCGGAGCCCGGCGGCTTCGAGGGCGAGTGCGTCCCGCCCGGGGCCGGAGCCGAGTTCGAGGACGCGTGCACCAGGCGTCACGAGCGTCAGCAGGTCGTCGACGAGGCCGGCGCGGTGCCCGTCGGTCCGCTCGGCGTACAGTCCGGCCGCCCGCTCGTACGTGTCGAGCGTGCGGTCGGCGGTGAGGTCCCGGCGCATGACGACCTCGTGCCGGCCATCGGGGAGCCGGTCGCCGAGGACATCGGCGACCACGAAGCCGTTGCGCTCGTAGGTGCGGCGGGCGGTGTCGTTGTCGGGCATCACCGAGAGCTCCAGCTCGGTCGTGCCCGCCGCAGCGGCCCACCGCGCGATCGCCTCGATGAGCAGTCCGGCGACACCCCGGCCGCGGACCGCGGGGTCGACCCACATCGAGATGAGCTCGGCGCGGTCGTCGTCGGTCGGAGCGCCGCTGGCCATGCCGACGGCGCGGTCGCCCTCGACGGCGAGCAGGTCGAGCGCTCCGGGGATCGACAGGCGTGTCCGCCACCGGTCCTCTGGCGCGTCCACCCAGTCGGCGAGGCGCGACCCGAACGCGTCCGGCGCATCGGTGAGCGCCGCCAGTCGGACGGGTCGCCAGTCCCGCCAGTCGTCGGCGGTCACCGCGCGGAGCTCGATCGTCACGCCCCGACGCTACCGCTCCGCGCGGCGGCGCTCACGTTCGTCCCGGCCCGGGACCACGCTCCGTGACAGCCGGGGGGGTTCCCGGATCCGCCCGTGACGAATCCGGTTCCCGATCCCCGAGGTTCGGGAACCGGATTCGTCATCGTCGAGAACGAAAACCCGGTCACCGCGACGAACTGCACCGGTCCGGGCCGCGATGAACGGCTGTCCCGCGGAGCGGTCAGAGCGCGCGCGACCAGGCGACCTCTCGCGCGAGCTGGCCGGTCGCGCGGAACAACGACACCTGGATCGTCCCCGCCAGCAGGACGGCGAGCTCCGAGCGGTCGGCCGGCGCGAACCCGAGGCCCTGCCAGAAGGGGCCCGACCGGCGACTGAACAGCCACGCCCGATCTGCGCCGGCAGCGGCGGCCGCGTCGAGCGCGAACCGCGCGAGCCGGGTACCGGTACCGGAGCCGCGGAACGCCGGGCCGACGGCGACGCTGCGGAGGAGGGCGTGCCTCCCGTCCGTGCTGCACTCGAACCCGGTGGAGCCGACGACCGCGCCGGACTCGTCGCGGACGAACCACAGGCGGACCGCCGGGTCGTCGAGGCCGGCGACCGTCAGGTCGCACTCGGCGAGGAAGCCGCGCACGTCCGCGACGTCAGCGGGACTGACGGGAAGCGGTTCGTGCACGGCTCCGAGCCTAGGCGAGCTCTACGCGGTGATGGCGGCGCGGATCTCGGCGGCGGCGGCACCGACGTCGGACGCGCTGTAGATCGCGCTGCCGGCGACGGCGACCGTCGCACCGGATGCCTGGACGTCCCCGACGGACGCGGCCGTGACGCCACCGGCGACCGAGAACGGGACGCCGGAGGCCTTGCCGTCGTCGAGGAGCGTGGAGAACGTGAAGCCCTCCTCGGCCTGCTCGTCGAGGCCGGCGTGCATCTCGACGAACTCCGCGCCGAGCGCGATGACCTCGCGGGCACGTGCTGCCTTGTCGGCGACACCGATGAGATCGACGACGACGCCCTTGCCGTGCTGCTTCGCCGCCGTGACGGCGCCGGCGATCGTGCTGTCACCGGCGACGCCGAGCACGGTCACCAGGTCGGCACCGGCTTCGAACGCGATCCCGGCCTCGAGCTCGCCCGCGTCCATCGTCTTGAGGTCGGCGAACACGGTCTTGTCCGGGTGCGCCTGCTTGATCGCGGTGATCGCGGAGAGCCCGGCGCTCTTGATGAGCGGGGTGCCGAGCTCGAGGATGTCGACGTGCGGTGCTGCCGCTCCGGCGAGCTCGAGGGCGGCTTCGGTGGTCAGGGTGTCCATGGCGAACTGGAGCTGCATGGTGTTGCCTTTCATTCGAGGTTGGCGTGTCGGGGCCAGAGGTCGTCGGCGGACTGCCCGCCGCGGGCCCAGAGCGTGTGGAAGAGCGCGTCGCCGAGGAGGGCGACGGCCTGTTCGAACAGCCCACCGGCGTACTGCGCGGACGCGGTGCCGGAGCGGTCGGTCTTCGTCGCAGCGGGGAGCACGACGGTCGTCGCCGCGACGGACGACAGCGGGGAGTCCGACGTCGTGGAGACCGCCACCACCGATGCGCCGACGGATGCTGCGGTGCGTGCCGCCTGCACGATCCCGGTCGTCGTGCCGGAACCGCTCGCGACGACCAGCAGGTCGCCGGGGCCGATCGCCGGGGTGGTCACCTCGCCGACGACGTGGACGTCGAGCCCGAGGTGCATCAGGCGCATCGCGGTCATCCGGAGTGCGAGCCCGGACCGACCGGCGCCGTGCACGAACACCCGCCTGGCGTCCTCGACGAGCGTGACGAACTGCGCGGTCGCCTCGGGGTCGATCCGCGGCGCGAGGTCGTCGAGCTCACGGAGGACGAGCCCGAAGGACTCGGGGACGGAGGGTTCCTGCATGCCGACGAGCCTGTCGTGCGGCGGCCGATCCCACCGCTCCCCGACACGGCGGGAGTCCCACCCGATCGGGTGGCCCCGTCCTCTCGGGTGGGACCGGTACGTTCGGCCGCGTGGACGAGACGGATCAGGACGGCACGGAGGCTCGGCTCGGCCCCGCCAGTCGGCTGGCGGCTGCGGAGCACGCCAGGACCGTCGCCGAACAGGCCGACCGGCACGCGCTCACGCTGGAGTCCGTGCTCGCCGTGCTCCGGTCCCCGCGGGTGGGCGACGCCGCTGCCCGGTCAGAGGCCGTCGAGATCGCCTCGGCTGCGCTCGTCGAGCTCCGGACGCTGACCGACCGGCAGCGGAGCACGCTGCTCGAACCCGTCACGGGCGCGTTCTCACGGCTGCGCGCCGACCTGCGTCCCCTCGTCCGGTTCGGCGACCTCGACGTGCAGTTCGTCGAACCGCCGGCGACCGGCCGCGCCCTGCCCGGCGACGTCGCCCACGCGGCCCGCGCCATCGTCCGCACCGCCGTGCTCGCACTCGTCGACGCCGGTGAGGCCCACCGCGTCCGGATCCAGTGGGACTGCGACGGCCGGAACCTCCTCATGCAGCTCCGTGACGACGGCGCGGGCACCCTGGACGCGCACGACGACACCATGCGGCCGATCGCCGAACGGGTCGTGGCGCTCGACGGGCGACTCGCGGTCGAGTCGACGCCGGCGTGGGGGTCCGTCCTGGACATCTCGCTGCCGCTCGACCCGGCGCCCGGCACGGTCGAGGTCGCCGACGACACCGACCTGACCCCGCGCGAGCGGGACGTGCTGCGGCTCGTCGCGACGGGGGTCGGCAACCAGGAGATCGCCGAGGGCCTCGGCATCAGCGTGAACACGGTGAAGTACCACGTCGCGAACCTGCTCAGGAAGCACGGCGCGAGGACCCGGGCGGAGCTGGCAGCGGCCAGGTCCTAGGGGGTGAAGCGGTACCCCATGCCCGACTCGGTGACGATGTAGCGCGGGGACGACGGGTCCGGCTCGAGCTTCCGCCGCAGCTGCGCGACGTAGAGCCGGAGGTACCCGGAGTCGTTGCCGTGCGACGGTCCCCACACCTCGGTGAGCAGCATCTCCCGCGTCATCAGCCGGTCCGGGTTGGCGATCAGGACCTCGAGCAACCGCCACTCGGTCGGGGTCAGGCGGATCGCAGGGCCCCCCGCCGGCAGGACCTGCTTCGCGACGAGGTCCACCACGAGGCTCCCGATCCGCACCGTCGGACTCGTGTCGGTCGCCGCGGCGGCGGCCGCCTGCCGCCGCCCGAGCGCCCGGAGCCTGGCGAGCAGTTCGTCCATCTGGAACGGCTTCGTCACGTAGTCGTCCGCGCCGGCGTCGAGCGCGTCGACCTTGTCAGCGGAGTCCGTCCGCCCGGACAACACCAGCACCGGCACCTGCGACCAGGAGCGGATGCCCTCGAGCACGCCGATCCCGTCGAGCCGCGGCATGCCGAGGTCGAGCATCACGAGGTCCGGCCGCTCGGTGATCACCGCGTCGATCGCGGCGCGGCCGTCCCGGGCGGTGACGACGTCGTACCCGCGCGCCGTCAGCGTCACGCCGAGGGCACGGACGAGCTGCGGGTCGTCGTCCGCGACGAGGACCTTCATCGTGCCTCCACCCCGACGTGCCCGGCGATCGGGAGCCGCACCACCATCGTCAGGCCGCCGCCGGGGGTGTCGTCGGCCTCGATCGTCCCACCCATCCCCTCGGTGAACCCCCGCGCCAGGGCGAGCCCGAGTCCGAGCCCCGTGTCGTTGTCGGTGTCCCCGAGCCGCTGGAACGGCTGGAACACGTCGTCGCGCTGCGCCTCGGGGATCCCGGGTCCGTGGTCGGCGACGCGGAGCTCCACCGACCCGCTGAACGCACTCGCCGCCACCCGCACCGTCGTCCCCGCCGGGCTGTGCCGCACCGCGTTCGCGAGCAGGTTCACGACGACGCGCTGCAGCAGCACCGGGTCGGCGAGCACCGGTGGCAGGTCGCCGGGCAGGTCGAGGTCGACGTCGTCCGGCCCGAGCTCCAGCTCGTCGAGTGCCGGCGCGACCACGGTCTCCAACGGGAGGGCGACGGGGGTGACCGCGAGCACCCCCGCCTGCACCCGCGAGACGTCGAGCAGGTCGCCCAACAGCACCGCGAGCTGGCCGAGGCTCTCGTCGGCGGTGGCGAGCAGTGCCTCCCGGTCGGCGTCGGAGAGCCGGATGTCGCTGGCACGGAGCGTCTGCACACTCGCGCTGGCGGCCGCGATCGGCCGCCGGACGTCGTGGCCGACGGCCGCGAGGATCGCGCTCCTGACCCGGTCAGCCGCGGCGATGCGTTCCGCGTCGACCGCGGTCCTGGTCAGCTCGCGGTGCTCCAGCGCCGCGTCGATCTGCTGCTCCACCACCCGCAGCAACCGGCGCTGGGTCGGGTCGTCCGGTGCGCCGGCGAACTCCAGGACCGCACCGGAGGGGAGGCTGGTGGTGGCATCAGGCACGTCGCCGAACGTCCCCGACGTGGCCGGCACCATGTCCCCCTGGCGGACACGCAGACCGGTGTAGCCGAACGCCTCGCGGGTCCGCTCGACGAGGGCCTGGAGCGCGTCGTCACCGCGGAGCACGCTGCCGGCGATGCCGATGAGCAGCCCGGACTCGGCCGCGGCACGGCGGGCCGTCCGCGAGCGTCGGGCCGAACGGTCGACGACGAAGCTGACGAGCACGGCGCTGATCACGTACATCACGAGGGCGACGAGGTGCCAGGGCTGCTGCACGGTGACGCGGTACAGCGGCTGGACGAAGAAGTAGTCGAGGCTCAACCCGGACAGCACCGCGGCGAACACGGCGGGCCACATCCCGCCGACGAGCGCCACGACGAGCACGAGCAGCTGGTACGCGAGGACGTCCACGGTGATCGCGTCGGGGGTCTTGCCGAACGACAGCAGCCAGGTCAGCAGCGGTCCGACGACGAGGGCGAGGCCGAACGCGCTGAGCACACGGCCACGGGACAGGCTGCCCCCGAGCCGCGGGAGCGCGAAGCCACCGCCGGCACGTTCGTGGGTGACCACGTGCACGTCGATGTCGCCGGACTCGCGGATGACGGTGTTGCCGATGCCGGGGCCGGTGAGCGCGGCGGCCGCCCGCGTGCGCCGGCTGACCCCGATGACGATCTGTGTGGCGTCGATCGACCGCGCGAAACGGACGAGCGTCGTTGGCACGTCGTCGCCCACCACCTGGTGGTACGTCCCACCGAGCTGCTCGAGCAGTGCGCGCTGCGCACCGAGCGCGCCAGGGTGCCGTTCGCGCAGCCCGTCGTTCGTGGTGACGTGCACGGCCGCGAGTTCACCGCCGGAGGACCTGGCGGCGATCCGGGCCCCGCGACGGAGGAGCGTCTCGCCCTCCGGACCGCCGGTGAGGGCGACGAGGACGCGCTCTCGCGCCTCCCACCGGTGCTCGATGCCGTGCTCGGCCCGGTAGCGCTTCAGGGCGTCGTCGACCTCGTCCGCGAGCCACAGCAGGGCGATCTCGCGGAGCGCGGTGAGGTTGCCGAGGCGGAAGTAGTTCGACAGTGCGGCGTCGATCCTGGCGGCCGGGTACACGAGGCCCTCGGAGAGCCGCTCGCGCAGCGCCTGCGGCGACAGGTCGACGACCTCGATCTGGTCCGCTGCCCGGACGACCGCGTCGGGGACGGTCTCGCGCTGGACGGTCCCGGTGATCTCGTGCACGACGTCGCCGAGGGACTGCATGTGCTGCACGTTCACCGTCGAGACCACGTCGATGCCCGCCGCCAGCAGGGCTTCGACGTCCTGCCACCGCTTGTCGTGCCGGCCGCCCGGTGCGTTCGTGTGCGCGAGCTCGTCGACCAGCGCGACGTCGGGGTGCCGGGCGATCACGGCGTCGAGGTCCATCTCGTCCAGCTCCACGTCGCGGTGCCGTTCGACCCGGCGGGGGACGACCTCGAGCCCCTCGACGAGGGCGGCCGTGGCGGCGCGGCCGTGGGTCTCCACGACGGCGACGACCACGTCACGGCCCTCGTCGCGGAGCCGGCGTCCCTCCTCGAGCATCGTGAAGGTCTTCCCGACGCCGGGTGCGGCCCCGAGCAGCACCCGCAGCTTGCCTCGCTTCACGCGCCCATCCTCGCATCAGCCGAGCGTCGCGAGGGCGAGGTTCAGCTGCAGGACGTCCACCGCCGGTGCACCGAGGACGCCGAGCTCGCGGGCCTCCGTGTGCTGGTGCACCAACGCGCGCACGTCGGCGATCGACAGTCCACGAGCCGATGCCACGCGCTGCACCTGCTGGAGCGCGTACTCCGGGCTGATGTCCGGGTCGAGGCCGGAGCCCGACGCCGTCACCGCGTCCGCGGGGACGTCTGAAGCGGGCACCCCGTCCGCCTCCGCCACGGCCGCGCGACGCGACTCGATGGCCTTCTTCAAGTCGGGGTTCGACGGCCCGAGGTTCGACCCGGACGAGGCGTTCGCGTCGTACCCCTTGTCCCCGGCGGCGGACGGTCGCGACTGGAACCAGCGGTCGGCCTGCTTCCCGGTGAAGGACTGGCCGATGAGCGACGACCCGACGGGCTTGCCGTCCTGGGACACGATCGAGCCGTTCGCCTGGTCGTGGAAGGCGGCCTGGCCGACGCCCCAGACGGCGAGCGGGTAGGCGACGCCGAGCACCACGGTGGCGAGGAGGGTGAGCCGGACGGCGACGCCGAGCGAGCGGAGGGATGAGCGAGATGTGGTTGCCATGACTAGAACCCCGGGAGGAGACCAACGACGAGGTCGATCAGTTTGATGCCGATGAAGGGGACGATCACGCCGCCGACCCCGTAGAGGAGCAGGTTGCGGCCGAGGATCGACGACGCCGACGCCGCGCGGTACTTGACGCCGCGCAGGGACAGCGGGATGAGCGCCACGATGACGAGCGCGTTGAAGATCACGGCCGACAGGATCGCGGACGACGGGCTGTGCAGCCCCATGACGTTGAGCGCCGCCAGCCCGGGGAACGCCAGCTGGAACATCGCCGGGATGATCGCGAAGTACTTCGCGACGTCGTTGGCGATCGAGAACGTGGTGAGCGCCCCACGGGTGATGAGCAGCTGCTTGCCGATCCGGACGACGTCGATGAGCTTGGTCGGGTCCGAGTCGAGGTCGACCATGTTGCCGGCCTCCTTCGCCGCGGTCGTCCCGGTGTTCATCGCGACGCCGACGTCCGCCTGCGCCAGCGCCGGGGCGTCGTTCGTGCCGTCGCCCGTCATCGCGACGAGGTTCCCGCCGTCCTGCTCCCGCTTGATGAGCGCGAGCTTGTCCTCCGGCGTGGCCTCGGCCAGGAAGTCGTCCACACCGGCCTCGGCCGCGATGGCCTTCGCCGTCCGCGGGTTGTCCCCCGTGATCATCACGGTGCGGATGCCCATGCTCCGCAGCTCGCCGAACCGCTCGCTGAGCCCGTCCTTGACGACGTCCTTGAGGTGCACGACGCCGAGCAGCGACACGACGCCGTCGGCCGAGCGACGCCCGACGACGAGCGGTGTCCCGCCCTGGTCGGAGATCTCCGCGCCGGTCGCGTCGATCGCCGCAACGACCCCGGCGTCGGGGGTTCCGGCCCAGCCGAGGACTGCCGCAGCAGCGCCCTTCCGGACGGACGACCCGTCCGGCAGGTCCATGCCGGACATCCGGGTCTGTGCGGTGAACGGCACCTCGACGGCCCCGTCCGACGCGTCCACGACGACCCCGGCCTGCGCGGCGAGCTCCACGATCGAGCGGCCCTCTGGCGTGCCGTCCGCGGCACTCGAGCGCGCGGCGGCCTCCATCAGCTCCGCCTCGGTGACGCCGGGCACCGGGACGACCCGCGACGCCCGACGGTTCCCGTACGTGATCGTGCCGGTCTTGTCGAGGAGCAGCGTCGTGATGTCCCCGGCCGCCTCGACCGCACGGCCGGACATCGCGAGGACGTTGTGCTGCACGAGCCGGTCCATGCCCGCGATGCCGATCGCCGAGAGCAGCGCGCCGATCGTCGTCGGGATGAGGCACACGAGCAGGGCGATGAGCACCGGGACGCTGACGTCGGCGCCGACGAGGCCCGCGATGGGCTGCATCGTCAGGCAGACGATGACGAAGACGATCGACAGCGACGCGAGCAGGATGTTCAGCGCGATCTCGTTCGGCGTCTTCTGGCGCGCGGCTCCCTCGACCAACCGGATCATCCGGTCGATGAAGGTCTCACCCGGCGTCGAGGTGATGCGCACGACGATCCGGTCGGACAGCACCGTGGTGCCGCCGGTGACGGCGCTGCGGTCACCACCGGACTCCCGGATCACCGGTGCGGACTCACCCGTGACGGCCGACTCGTCGACCGACGCGATCCCGTCGACCACGTCGCCGTCGCCGGGGATCACCTCGCCCGCGACCACGACGACCACGTCCCCCTTCGCGAGGTCGACGGATGCGATCTCCTCCGTGTCCGCGGCGAGCGCCGACGGGGCGGACGTGTCGTACCCGAGGACGCGGCGGGCCGTGGTGGTCGAGCGCGTCTTCCGCAGCGCCTCCGCCTGTGCCTTGCCGCGCCCCTCGGCGACGGACTCCGCCAGGTTCGCGAACACGACGGTCAGCCAGAGCCAGACCGCGATGGCGATCGTGAACGCGGACGGCTCGACGACGGCCGCCGCCGTGGTGAGGGCTGCGCCCACCTCCACGATGAACATGACGGGGTTCCGCCACATGAGCCGCGGATCGAGCTTCCGGAGTGCGCCCGGGAGGCCCGACACCAGTTGCCTGGGTCCGAATGCGGACCGGCGCGTGGCCGGTCCCGAGGTGGTGTGCGACTCCGGTACGGAGGTCACGGATGTCATGACAGTCCTTCTGCGAGGGGACCCAGTGCGAGCACCGGGAAGTAGGTGAGTGCGGTGACGATGACGGCGACGCCGCCGAGCAGGCCGATGAAGAGCGGCCGGTGGGTGGGGAGCGTGCCGGCGGTCGCCGGGACCTTCTCCTGGGACGCGAGCGAGCCGGCGAGCGCCAGGACGAAGGCGATCGGCACGAAGCGGCCGAGCAGCATCGCGACGCCGAGAGCGGTGTTCATCCAGGTGGTGTTCGCGGTGAACGCGCCGAACGCCGAGCCGTTGTTGTTGCCGGCGCTCGTGAACGCGTAGAGCAGCTCGGACAGCCCGTGGTTGCCGGGGTTGAACAGCGAGGTGCCGATCGTCTGTTCGCGGACGCCGGGGATGACGAGCGAGAGCCCGGTCCCGAGGAGCACGACCGTCGGCGTGACGAGGATGTACAGCGCGGCGTAGGTCATCTCGCGGGCGCGGATCTTCTTGCCGAGGTACTCCGGCGTCCGCCCGACGAGCAGCCCGCCGATGAACACCGTGATCACGGCGAGCACGAGCATGCCGTAGAGACCGGACCCGACGCCGCCCGGGGTGACCTCGCCGAGCATCATGTTGACGAGCGCCATCAGCCCGCCGACCGGGGTGAAGCTGTCGAACATGCCGTTCACCGCCCCGGTCGAGGTGGCCGTCGACGTCGTGCCGAAGAGCGTCGTGCCGAGGATCCCGAACCGGACCTCCTTGCCCTCCATCGCAGCGCCTGCCGCCTGCGTGGCCGATCCGCCGCCGGCGAGCTCGGCGATGGACATCACCGCGAGCGAGACGAGGAACAGGACGCCCATCACGACGAGGATCGCGCGGCCCTGGCGACGGTCGCCGACCATCGTGCCGAAGGTCCGGGGCAGGCTGAACGGGATGACGAGCATCAGGAAGACCTCGACGAGGTTCGTCCACGCGTTCGGGTTCTCGAACGGGTGGGCCGAGTTCGCGTTGAAGTAGCCGCCGCCGTTCGTGCCGAGGAGCTTGATCGCCTCCTGCGACGCGACGAACCCGTCCGGGATGTGCTGCGTCCCGCCGACGAGCGTCGTGACGTCGGTGCCGCTCCCCCACGACTGGATGACGCCACCCGCCACGAGCACGATCGCGAACACGAAGGACAGCGGCAGGAGCAGCCGGCCGGTCCCCCGGACGACGTCCACCCAGACGTTGCCGATCGTTCCCGAGCGTCGGCGGGCGAAGCCGCGGACGAGGGCCACCGCGACGGCGAGACCGACTGCTGCCGACAGGAAGTTCTGCACCGCGAGGCCGGCCATCTGGACCGAGTAGCCGAGCGTTGCCTCCGGCGAGTACGACTGCCAGTTCGTGTTCGTGACGAACGACACCGCGGTGTTGAAGGACAGCGCCCATCCGACGTTCGGCAGCCCGAGCGAACCCGGCAGCACCGACTGGATGCGCTGCAGGACGATGATGACGACGATCCCGACGGCGCTGAACAGCAGCACGCCGCGCAGGTACGCGCGGGACGACTGCTCGGCGTCCGGGTCGACCCCGATCACCCGGTACACGAGTCGTTCGACCCGGCCGTGGTGGGTGGACGTGAAGACCCGCGCCATCCAGTCACCGAGCGGGCGGTGGCAGACGGCGAGCAGCAGGACGAGCACGGCGACCTGGGCGATGCCCGCCCAGGTCGTTGCCGCGCTGCCCATCAGAACTGTTCTGGACGCACGAGCGCCCAGACGAGGTAGACGACCGCGGCGATGCCGAGGACGGCGGCGGCGATGGTGATGCCGAGCACGAGGACTCCTGGAGATCTGGAGGTCCGCGACCGGTGCCGTGGACCGCACCGTGTGTGGTGCCGGATCCGATGCTGGATCCGGAACCGGGCCTCCAGGCCGTTCCTAACGCGCTCCTAACGGCCCGCGGCGCGACGCATGCGCCCCGCTAACGCTTGCCACCCGTCGCGACCAACTGATATGTTGGTGGTGACGGTTCCCGCCAAGGCTCGAACGCTCGCGTTTCCTCAAATCGGCGGGACTGCTCCGTCCGGTGCTGGCTCACCAGCACCGGACGGATCGTCACCCGCTCATGCTGTTTCCTGCGCTGTAGTTGCTGCCGGCTCGCCCGAGATCGAACGAATCGACGATCTCGAAGGCACCCGCATGACATCGTTCACCGCGCACCTCTCCCCATGGCGGACGGCGCAGTTCCGTCGAGCACTTCGAACCTTCGGTCTCCCGTTCACCAACCGCGACGTCGACCGTCTGCACGAGTTCGACAGCGCGCTCCGCGTCGCCCTGCTCGTACGGATCGAGCGGATTGAGCTCGCGCTCCGGGGCGGTATGGCGATCACGTGCGCAGAGAAGTTCGGGCCGTCCTGGCACGTCGACCCGCGAGCATTCCGACCCGGTGCCGACCTCGATGCACTCCGCGCACAGTTCAGCAGCGCCCTCGACCGGAGTACCGACCCGGCCACTCGTCGGATCTCGGCGGGGCGCGATCTCGATCAGGTCGCGTTCGGAATGATCGCCGAGCAACTGAGTCTCGGCGCGATCTCACGCATTGCCGGGCTTCTCGACGCGCACGTCGCACGGGAGCTCGCGCAGACGTTCCGTCTCCCGGCGCCGACCCTGCGCGGAACGCTGCAACCCGTCACGCATGTCCGCAACTGCTGCGCACACCACTCTCGGATCTGGGGCACCCAGCTCGGGGTACCGACACCGAAGTACCGCTCACCTCCGTCGCTCATCGAACCCTTGAGCAGAACGCTCCCGAGATCGCCGTACCGGTCGCTCGTGATCATCAGCCACATGGCCGAGAGTGTGCGCAGCGATCCGGTCCGAACCCTCGAACTCGACCAGCTCCTCACCGAGCACCGTGATCTCCTCATCGGCCTCGGCGCATCAGCGTCGTGAACCACTCGCGACATCGGCGCCACGACAGCTAGCGGACAGCGTCCCGCAATCGACCCGCCAGCGCGCTGCTCGCCGCCCGGAGCGCTCGCGGGCCCTCGATGGAGAAGCCCGCGTCGAAGCCGGCGAACCGAGCGGCCAAGGCCGTCCACGACCACGAGCCGATCGTCAGCCGGCACCGGTCGCCATCGAGCTCCTCGAGCACCGCGTCCGCGTCGAGGTAGGGCGCGATCGACCCCGCCGGCACCGCGAGGACAGCTGTGCCGGTGCACGGCCACTCGTCCGCCCCGGTGGAGCCCTTCGCCCTCGCCGCGAGGAAGCCCGCCGCATCTCCGCCCGGGACGGGTCGCGGCGTGAACCGGACGCCCGTCGGGGTCCGCGGGTGCATCCGGTCGATGCGGTAGGTGCGCCAGTCGTCCCGCTCCGGCACCCACGCCAGCAGGTACCACCGGCCGTTCCTGGCGACCACGGCGTGCGGCTCGACCCGTCGCGGCGGGCGGTCGTGCAGGTCGCCGCCCCACGCGGAGTCGTAGTCGAAGCGGAGCACCTGCCGCGTGCGCACGGCGTCGGAGACCGCGACGAGCACCTCGGGGTCGACCGTCGTCGTGCCGGGGGTCATCACCACGTCCACGGCGTCGATCCGGTGCCGCAGGCGCGAGGGCATCACCTGCCGGACGGCCCCCAGTGCCCGCGCTGCGGCCTCGGCGATGTCTGCGCCGGACGCCGGTGCGACGGCGAGTGCGAGGGCGATCGCCACGGCCTGCTCGTCGTCGAACAGCAGCGGCGGGAGTTCCGATCCGGCGGACAGCCGGTAGCCGCCGGCCGGCCCGCGGAGCGCCTCGACCCGGTAGCCGAGCTCCCGGAGCCGATCGACGTCACGACGGACGGTTCGCGGGCTGACCTCGAGCCGTTCGGCCAGGACGTCACCCGGCCAGTCCCGGTGCACCTGCAGCAGGGAGAGAAGCGCGAGCATGCGCGAGGACGGTCCGGACACGCGTCCAGTATCCGTCGAGAAGCGGACATGACCTGACCGCATTGCCGAGCAGACTCACTCCCATGACGATCACGACCACTCCGCACCTCAACTTCGACGGCAACGCCCGCGAGGCCCTCGACTTCTACGCGAAGGCCCTCGGCACCGAGCCGGCGACCATGACCTACGGCGCGATGGGCGCCACCGACGACCCGGCGTGGGCCGACCGGATCGTCTGGGGCCAGGTCCAGACGGCGAGCGGCATCCGCGTGATGGCGTTCGACGTGTGGCCCGGGCAGCGCTACGACCAGGGCACGAACGCCTTCTACGTGTACCTGAGCGGCACGGACGCGGACGAGATCACCGCCGCGTGGGAGGGGCTCTCCGACGGCGCCGAGATCCGGCAGCCGTTCGGTCCCGCCGCGTGGTCGCCCCTCGCCGGGCAGCTCCGCGACAAGTTCGGCGTGATCTGGGCCCTCGACGTGGTCCAGGAGTCCGCCGAGCACTGAGCGACGCCTGCGTCGGCATACTGGGCGGATGGGGGACACGACCACCGCTGCCCAGCAGGCCAGGAAACGGAAGCTCCGCGGACGACGACAGCTCCGGAAGAACCTGCGGCAGCAACTGGACTGGCGCGGTCGACCCGTTCCGCCGCTCGGCTGGTACATCGCCGCGCTGGCCGTCGCCTGCGGGATCGCCTACGGCGTCCTGCACGACCGCGGCGACGCTGATCCATCAGGGATCGGCGTCGTCGTGGCCGGTGCCGCTGCTGGAGTGCTCTGGGGCGCGGTGGTCATGGCCGTCGCGCCGCCGATCATCGCCGTCCCGGTCATCGTGGCGGGGATCTTCGTGTTCGGACCGCTGTTCGGCCCTGCGTACCCGAGCGCACTCTCCGCGTGGATCACGAGCACGGTCGCCGGCTGGTTCATCGGCATCGCGATCCGGTACCGCACCGTCGGACGCCGTCGACCGCCGCCGGCACAGCCGCTCGTCGACCGCACCCGTCCGCGCCGGAAGGCCCCGATCGGCAAGTCGGAGCGGAGCAGCCTGGTGTCGTCGGCGATCGCGGGCGTCGGGTTCCTCGCCCTCCCGGTGCTGCTGTTCGTCGTCCCCACTCCCCGGTTCCTCACCGGGTGGCTGCTGCTCGCCGGGTTGGCGCTCGCGTGGGCGATCCCGACTGGATGGTGGAGCGCGAGGGCGCAGAGTCACCACGCTGTCGGTGGAGCACCGTTGCAGGCAGCGACCTGGGGCGTCTTGTTCAACGCATGGGGTGCGGCCGGTGTGCACGGCATGCCGTTCGCACTCACCGCGGGGATGGGCGGCGTTGCCATCGGCTTCGTGCTCCGACGACTCTGGGAGGCCCGGGTCGGCCGCTACCCCCGGCAACGCCCGGCTCCGGCAACCGGATCCGTCACCTCGCGGAACGGGAACCTGTCTCCGGCGCCCAGGTCGACACCGTCACGGCGGCGGTGACCGTCTTCGGGGCGAAGACCGCGTCGGGAGCGACGTGGTGGTGGCTCGGGCCCATGTGCACGACGTCGTGGACGTCCTCGGCGGACAGGTCCATCGTCCAGGTCAGGTCCTCGGACGAGCGCAGCACGAACGACGGCGTGAGCGAATCGCGCAACCGCCGTTCCTTCTCGGGGTCGACGCTGATCGTCGCCTCGGCGAGTTCGGCCAGGTGCCCGGTGCGTGGCGTGACGACGACGAGCACGCCGTCCTCGTGCAGGACCCGGGCGTACTCGCGCTGGTTCCGCGGGGCGAACACGTCGAGGACGACCGCGGCAGCGCCGTCGACGATCGGCAGCCGCTCCGTGACGTCACCGACCACCGCTCCGGCCGCCACGTGCATGCGAGCCGCCCGTCGGATCGCGACGGGCGACAAGTCCAACGCCACCCCGAGCCTCCAGTCCGCCGCGCGCAGCGCATGGGCCAGGTAGGTCCCCGGGCCGGAACCGACGTCGAGGACGATGCCGGGTGCGGAGGCGGACGCGACCACCGCGGCGAGCGCCCGCTCGACGGGTGCGTAGTGCCCGCGACCCAGGAACCGGATGCGGGCGTCGACCATCTCCGGCGTGTCCGCGGTGAGCGCGCGGCGCTTCGTCGGCAGGAGCGTCAGGTGGCCCTGCTTCGCCTCGTCGAAGCGGTGCCCGTTCGTGCAGCCGGCCTGGCCTGCCCCCGTCCGCGACAGCGGCTCGGTGCACACAGGGCAGGCGAGCACGGGGAGCAGGTCGTCACGCACGCCGTCCAGCGTACGGGCGTCGGTAGCCTGGCCGGATGTCGCTGCAGCAGCTCTTCGGTCTCGACGGACGCACCGCACTCGTCACCGGCGGCAGCTCGGGCATCGGGCGGGCGATCGCCAGGGCGCTGGCCGACGCCGGAGCCCACGTGCTCGTCGCTGCCCGGACGGCGGCGACCATCGACGAAGCCGTCGCGGAGGTCCGCGCGGCAGGAGGCGCCGCGGACGGCGTCGTCGCGGACCTGTCGACCCGCGGCGGAGCACACGCGCTCGCCGATGTCGTCGGGGACGTCGACGTCCTCGTCAACTCCGCGGGGATCAACCTGCGGCCACCGATGCCCGACCTCGACGAGGACACGTGGGACACCACGATGGCCGTGAACCTCGATGCCCCGTTCGTCCTCGGGCAGCGCCTCGCGCCCGGCATGGCGGCGCGCGGCTACGGCCGGATCATCGGCATCAGCTCGCAGCAGGCCCACCGTCCCTTCGCCGCCAGCGGCGCGTACGGGGTCTCCAAGGCCGGACTGGAGGCACTGGCCAGGTCCCAGGCAGAAGCCTGGTCCGGGCAGGGGGTCACCTCGAACGTCCTCGTGCCGGGTTTCGTGCAGACGGCTCTGAACCGCCGGCTGAGCTCGGACCCGGCGACCGTCGAGCGGCTGGCGGCGCGCACGCTCGTCGGACGGAACGGCTTGGCGTCGGACTTCGCGGCCGCGGCGGTGTTCCTCGCCGGCCCCGGGGCGGCCTACGTCACGGGGCAGTCGATCGCCGTCGACGGCGGGTTCTCCGTGCACTAGAACGTGTCTCGTGGTGGGTCGCGAGTGCGCGGGCGATGAGTAGGTTTGTGCCGTGGATTGGCGTGGAGACCGCATCGGAGCGGCACATCGTGGCGAGAATCCGACCGTACTGGCCGAGCTCGCCGGCGGCTTCGCGGTCATCGGGGACGCGCAGTTCCTACCCGGCTACTGCGTGCTGCTCGGGAAGGATCCATCGGTCACGGCCCTCGCCGACATGCCCCGAGGTGACCGAGTGCAGTTCCTGGCGGATGCCGATCTGCTCGCCACCGCTGTCGAGCGCGCATGCCGGGCGATCGACCCGGCGTTCCGACGGGTGAACCTCGACGTGCTCGGCAACGCGGACGCGTTCGTCCACGCCCACATCTGGCCACGGTACGAATGGGAGCCTCCGTCGTTGGTGACCCGTCCGGTCTGGCTCTACGAGCCCGATCGGTGGCTCGACCCTCGCACCGCGCTCGGCACCGAACACGCCGGACTGCGCGCGCGCATCACGACTGAGCTCGATGTCCTCGCGAACGCTGACACGGTGCGCATCAGCGGATGACGACGATCAGGCGGCGACTCGACGCGACCACGGCGCTGTCGACGGCGGCTTCTCCGTCCACTAGTTTCGGCTCATGGCCGTCATCCACAACGCCGAACTCCGTCCGTCGAAGACCGAGGCGATCGGCGGGTGGCTGCCCACGCAACCGTGGAGCGGGGTCGAACCCGGCGCCGAGGTCGTCGTCGACGGGCGCTTCCGGTTCGACGACCCGGACGGCGAGGTCGGCGTGGAGACGTACCTCGTGCACGTCGGGGACGGTCCGGTCCTGCACGTGCCGCTGACGTACCGCGGCGCTCCGCTGGCCGACGCTGCCGACTTCCTGATCACCGAGATGGACCACTCCGTGCTCGGTCGACGCTGGGTGTACGACGCCGCGGGCGACCCCGTCTACGCCGACGTCCTCCGTCGTGCGATCGCCACCGGCGGGCACGAGGCCCGACTGGAGGCAGCCGTCGCGTCCGACGCCCCGCCGCCGTCGCTCGGGTCGGCGGTCGGCAGTGGCTCCGCGTCGTCGTCACCGACGGTGCACGTGGTCTCGCCGACGACCGACGGCGCGCTGACCTCGATCGGGGACCTCGTCATCGTGCGGGTCGTCGGGACGCCCCTGCCCGACGGTGAGACGCTCACGGCGACCTGGGCCGGCTCGGAACCCACCGTCGTGGCGACCTTGCGCGCCTGAGAGGTACGGCCAGGACCTCGTTGTCCGCGCCGGGTCCTGGCAGGATCGGGGACGTGAAGACACTGGAGTTGCCACAGACGGACCTCACCGCATCCGACGTCATCGTCGGCCTGATGCGGATCAACGACATGGGCGACGAGGACATCCGCTCGCTCTACACGGCCTCGCGCGACGCGGGCGTGACGATGTTCGACCATGCAGCGGTCTACGGCGGGTGGCACGGCTGCGAGGAGCGCTTCGGTGCCGCGGTCACGCTGTCATCGTCCGAGCGTGCCGCCATCCAGCTACAGACGAAGGTCGGCATCCGCCCGACGGACCACGGCGCGTACTTCGACTTCTCGTACGACCACATCATGGAGTCCGTGGAGGAGTCGCTCGCTGCGCTCCGCACGGACTACATCGACGTCCTGCTGCTGCACCGCCCCGACGCCCTCGTGGAGCCGGAAGAGGTCGCGAAGGCCTTCGACGAGTTGCACGCCGCCGGCAAGGTCCACCACTTCGGCGTCTCGAACCACACCCCCGGGCAGGTCGAGCTCCTGAAGAAGTTCGTCACGCGGCCGCTCGCCTTCAACCAGGTGCAGCTGAGCATCACGCACGCGAACGTCATCACGCAGGGCCTCGCGGCGAACATGGGCGGCCTGGACCAGTCGATCGACCGCGACAACGACATCCTCAACTACTCGCGGCTGCACGACATCACGCCGCAGGCCTGGTCGCCGTTCCAGAAGGGCTTCTTCGACGGCGTCTTCCTCGGCGACCGCGAGCAGTACGCGGAGCTCAACGACGTGCTCGAGGAGCTCGCATCGGCGCACGGGGTCACCCCGACGGGCATCGCCGTCGCGTGGATCACCCGGCACCCCGCGCACTTCCAGGTCGTCCTCGGCACGACGAACCCGCAGCGCGTGCGGGACTCGGCCGCCGGCTCGGACGTCGAGCTCTCGCGCGAGGAGTGGTACCGCGTCCTGACCGCAGCCGGGCACACCGTTCCCTGAGCCACCGTTCCCTGAGCCACCTGCGAGCGGGCAGGGTGGGATCGTGCTCGACGATCTCACCCTGCCCGTTCCGCTGTCCGCCCGCGCCGGTTCGTTCACGCTGCGCTCCGCGGTGCCCGACGACCTCGACGCGCTGATGGCGCTGCTGTCCGACGACCCGATCAGCGCCGCGCGCGGGGACGTCGCCGCTGCGGGTGACCGGGAGGCCTACGCGGGCGCGCTCCTCGCGATCGTCGAGGACCCCGCGAACGCGCTGCTCGTCGTGGTCGACGTGACGGGCTCGGTCGTCGGGACGATGCAGCTCACCCGGATCCCCGGCATGGCCCGGCGGGGGTCGACCCGGCTGCTCGTCGAGGCCGTGCGCGTCTCGTCCGCGCTCCGGTCGAGCGGCATCGGGAGCGCCATGGTGCGATGGGTGACCGACGTCGCCGCACCCGCGCTCGGCGTGTCCCTCGTGCAGCTGACGTCCGACGCCGCACGCACGGACGCCCACCGGTTCTACGAGCGCCTCGGCTTCACGGGCTCCCACGTCGGTTTCAAGTACCGCGTCGGCTGACCCCGGGCGGATCGATTGCCACTGCGTCCCTGATATGTCAGACTGATGGGAGTCGCCCCATCGCGGTGGGTGCGAAAGTGATCCCTGGGAGATCCTGCGGTATAGCGGGGCCCGGGGATTCGCGCTTTCAGCGTCGGACTTCGTGCACGACCATCCGATCGTCGAACAGGCTTCGACGAGCCGACTCCTCTCGTCTGTCCTGCGAGATGAGGCCACATGCCGCGTCGGCCGCCCAGAGCAGCGGGTCCGCGGTCCCTGCGACATGGTCGACCCGCACGCTGCCGATCATCCGGCGTGCTCGGAGCGCATCGACGTGCGCTCGGTCGTGCCGATCTGCGGGCCCGCGAGATTCCAAGACCACGCTGTCGATGCCGACGGCGACCAACTCGTACAACAGGCGTTCGAGTGCGACTCGACGCCGACGCTCGCTGCGAGACGTCGGAGGCAGGATCGCGACCGCGGCAACGAACGTCAACGGCAACCCCGCGAGTGCGGCCGCGATCCGCTGGCGGTACGCGGCGTCACTTTCGGTCCAGTGCAGCTTGCGCGCAGAACGGGGCTTCAACGCTCGCAGCTCATCCCGGACGAGCTCGTGCGCATCAACCGCAGGAATGGCGGCCGCCAGGATGTACGCGCCAGGGTCACGCCGGTCGCCTGGCTCGGATTCGTCGACGTAGGCCGTCGGTGTCATCCTGAAATACTACCGGTCGATCGAAGCGGGCTACTCCGGGTCGGACGGGGACGGGGTGGAGATCGGGGCGAGGAACAGGGACGGAGCGGCGGGGTCCGCGGCGGCGCCACTGACCACCTCCACCTCGATGTCCAACCCGTGTGCTGGGTCCTCGTCGAGCTCGAGGCCGTTCTCGGTCACCTGGTCTTCGGGGATGGCGCGGCCCTGTGAGGGATCGAACGCGCTGCTCATCGACATGGGACGAGCATGCCCGTCCCGCATGAGCAGCGCCTCAGAGCCGCCCGTCGGCAGCAATGAGTTCCAGCTGGGTCAGCTCCACGTCCGTTCCGGCGGTGAACGCGAACGACGCCCCGCCGCCGCTGATCGGGAACACCCGGGTCTGCCCCGCCCACTCGAAGACGGCGTCAGCGACGTCGAAGGAGGACTGCCCGAGCGACACCTGCCACGAGTACGTCCCCGGCGCCGCGGCGGTCACCGTGTAGAGCGACGCCGACTCGATCGACACGTCGAACGACACGGTCGTCCCCGCGGCGAGCGCCGTCACCGTCCGTCCGGTGTCGTCCGTCAGCGCAGACGACCGCACGGGGAGGACGTCCTCCGGGGTGTCGCGGTACCTGTGCACGTCGGACGCCGAGACGGGTCGCGTGTCCGACGCCCAGCCGGTCGGCGTCTCGGACAGCTCGACGACGATCGACGATGCGCCGACCACGACCGCGTGCGGGATGCTGACGGACGTCCAGGGCGAGCCGTCGACGGTGACCGAGGCGACGAACCGACCAGCGCGAGTGGTCTCGATGACGGTGGGCGAGCCTCCCGGGGGTCGGAGCACCGCGCGCCGGACCGACGGCGGCACGATCACGTAGGAACCACTGGCCGGTGCCAACGGGTACAGGCCGATGGTGGCGAAGACGTACCAGGCGCTCATCTCGCCGTTGTCCTCGTCGCCCGGGTAGCCCTGGCCGAGGTCGGACCCGACGAAGAGCCGGTCCAGCGCCGACCGGACGATGCGGTAGGCGTCGTCGTGGCGCCCGGTGAACATCGGGAAGAACGGGATGTGGTGCGCCGGCTGGTTCGACAGCCCGAGCATGCCCATCCTGATGTCCCGGGCCTCGGTCATCTCGTGGATCGGGACGCCGTAGTGCCCGGCACGGTCGGTCGCGCCGGTCTCCTGCGTCGCGAAGAACCGGTCGATCGCGGCGTCGAAGCCCTCCGGCCCCCCGTGCAGGTCGACGATCCCGGAGCCGTCGTGCGGCGCGGTGAACATCGTGCCCCAGGCGTTCGTCTCGGTGTAGTCGCCGCCCCACTGGTCCGGGTCGTAGCCCTCGCCCTCGCGCCACCGCCCGTCGGGGGTCCGTCCGATGAAGAACCCGCGGCGACGGTCGAACACGTTCCGGTACTGCAGGGACCGTCGGGCGAACCACTCCGCCTCTGCCGTGTACCGCTCGCGTTCCACGGCGTCGGTGGTCCGGTCCGCCAGGGCGGTCGCCATCACCGAGACGCTCCAGTCGTTGATCGCGGCGTCGAGGGTCCAGGACATCCCCTCGGACGTGTCGGTGTCGACGTGGCCGCGGAATGCACCCGGGAGGCTCCCCTTCCGCCCGACACGCTCGTCACGCGGCGGGACGGTCGCGTTCTTCACGGCGCTCCGGTACGCCTGCTCCAGGTCGAACCCGTCGATACCCTTCGACAGCAGGTCCCCGAAGACGGTGTCGCTCGTCGTGCCGGTCATGCAGTCCTCAGCGCCGGGGGCGCTCCACCGCGGGGTCCAGCCGCCGTCGTGGAAGTGCTGGACGAAGCCCTGCGCGAGCTCGCCGGCGGTGTCCGGGGTGAGGAGCCCGAGCAGCGGCCACGCGGTGCGGTAGGTGTCCCAGAAGCCGTTCGTGGTGGTCATCGCACCGTCGACGATCTCCGGCCCCGGCTCGTCGCGGATCGGTTCGGCGAGGACGTCGCCGTACGGGGAGCGGTAGTGCGGCGCACCCGTCAGGGCCGTCTCACCGGCGCGGTTCGGGTAGAGGAACAACCGGTAAAGGCCCGAGTAGATCGAGGTCAGCTGGTCCTCCGTGGCACCCTCGACGTCGAGCGTCGCGAGCTTCTCGTCCCACTCGCGCTCGGCCCGCTCGCGCATCGCGTCGAAGGGACCGGCGGCGTCGAGGTTCGCGCGGGCGTCCTCGTACGAGACCGTCGAGATGCCGAGGAGCACGTCGGTGTCCCCCTCGACGGCGATCCAGCCGCGGAGCTGCTGGTCCGTGGTGGTCGTGTGGTCCGCCGTCGCGCCGGGCACCCGGACGTGCACGAAGTGCGGGGGCGTGCCGGGTCGGTCGTCGAGGTGCGCCTCGACGATCGCGGTGCCGTCCTCGATGCGCACGGTGGACTCGAGCACCCGGCCGTGGTGGTCGAGCACGATGCTCCTCGTGCCGGTGAAGCGGAAGCCCAGGGCGAACTCGCCTGGGGTCATCTCCGCGGTGACGCCGTGCTCGAGCGCCACACGGTAGCGGTGCGGGCCGTCGAGCTCGTCGTCGTGGGCGAACGCCAGGGCCCGTGCGACACGGTCGACGTCCGGCGACCCGAGCGGGGACGGCATCACCTGGAAGACCCCGCGGTCCCCCATCCACGGCGACGGGATGTGGCTCGTGGCGAAGGCCTGGATCGCGGGGCGGTTGTCGCTCGCCCGGTTGTGCTCCTGGTACGCGTACGGCCACCGGTTGCTCGCCGCGTCCGTCATCGGCAGCCCGAACACGCCGCCGTGCGGGAGCCCGACGAGCGGGGCGTTGTTGCCGCGCGAGAACCGGGAGGACGCCTGCGTGCCGCGCGTCGTGCGGACGTGGTCGAGGGGGCGGGACGCCGAGGGACGCCGAGGCTGCTCGATCCGGACGTCGTCGAGCCAGCCACGGAGCCCGGTGACCGGCGCGCCGGAGCCGAGCCGGGCCTCCAGGCGGTCGACGACCCGGCCCGCGAACGGCGTGAGGTCCACCGCGCGACGGTTCCACTGGTCGACCCAGGCCTTGCGGGCGGTGTCCTGCGCCTCCGGGGTCAGCGCGTCGCCGTACTGATCCGCTGCCTGCTCGCTGAGCCGGGTGCCGTCGCGGAAGACGATGTCGAGCGTGAACGCCGTGGCGTCCCAGAAGTGGTCGAGGTCCTGCTCCTCGGGCTCGGACTTACCGGTGGGGAGGGTCCGCTCGGGGAACCACACCCACGAGAGCTCGTCGCCGGACTCGATCGTCCGCCCGGCGAACCCGGGCACGATCGCCTCCGGCTCGTCCACCAGGAACGCCTCGAGGGACGTGAAGCCGACACCGTTCTTCGCGGCGACGGCCGTCGTCGGGCCACCGCTCCGTTGCAGTTCTCGCACGCCCCCACCCTATTTGCTCCAGCGGATGGACGAAACCCGTTGCCGACGGCGCGCGCGTCTCGCGCTCAGGCGTCGGCGATCCGGGCGAGCCAGTCGCGCATGAGCGCCCGCTCCGACGGCGACAGGGCGGCGAGCGCGTCCTCGTCAGCGGCGAGCTGCACGGCCGCGGCGTGCGACCCGGGGTCGACCTCCGGCGCCGCCGTCAGGATCGCGAACGCCAGCGCATCCCACGCCGCGGCGACGAGCGCCGGGTCACGCTCCTCGTCCGGCGTGCCGATCAGGTCGAGGACGACGCCGACCCCGATGGCGTGCACGAGCGACACCGCGCGGGGCTCGGGGACCCGGAGCCGTCCGGCGAGCGCCACGCGGTGGATGCGCTCACGGAGGACCGCGATCCCCTGGTCCTCGGTCGTCGAGTGCGAGCGCAGCGGGTCCGAGAACAGCGCCGTCAGCCCGGGGTTGGCGAGCCCGAACGCGATGTGTGCGTCGAACGAGTCGCGGAGGTGCTCGACGGGGTCGACGTCGTCCGGAACCGTCTTGCCGGCGACGTATGCGGCGAAGACCCGGTCGGCGACGGCCTCGAGCAGACCGTCCTTGTCGCCGAACTGTCGGTAGATCGTCGGCGCCTGCACCCCGGCCGCGGCGGCGACGGCTCGGGTGGTGACCCCGGCCGGCCCGACGTCGGCGAGCAGATCGGCGGCGGCGTCGACGATGCGATCACGGACGGAGTCGGTCATGGATCAACGATAACGGGTGCTTGTTAGCGCCGTGTTCACAGTGTTACGCTCACGGCGTTTCCAACGATAACGAAGGGTTGTCCCCATGATCATCGTCACCGGCGCCACCGGAGCACTCGGCTCCGCCACCGTCCGCGCACTGCTCGACCGCATGCCGGCGGACCAGATCGGCGTCAGCGTCCGCGACACCGCGAAGGCCGCCGACCTCGCCGCGAGGGGCGTGCGCGTCCGTCCGGGTGACTTCGCCGACCCCGCATCGCTCGCCCGCGCCTTCGAGGGCGCCGACCGCGTGCTCGTCGTCTCCGGCTCGACGCTCGGGCCCGACGGCGTCGCCATGCACGCGGCAGCCGCTCGGGCTGCGGCGGACGCCGGCGCCGAACGCGTCTTCTACACGGCCCACCAGAACACGAAGGCGGACTCCCCCGTCGCGTTCTCGGTCGACCACGCCCACACCGAGGCCGCACTCGCCGAGATCGGCACGCCGTGGACCTCGCTCCGCAACGGCTTCTACGCGCACACCGTCGGCTGGCTCATCGCCGGCGCCACGGAGACGGGCGAGCTGCTCCTGCCCGAGGACGGCCCGATCTCGTGGACCGCTCGCGAGGACCTGGCCCTCGCGGACGCGGTCCTGCTCACCGACGGCCCGACGTTCGACGGGCCGACACCAGCACTCACGGCGGCCGAGGCCGTGACCTTCGAGGACGTCGCCCGGACCCTGTCCGAGGTCACCGGCACGACCGTCCGCCGCACCGTGATCGCCGACGACGAGTGGCTCGCCCGGCAGACCGCCGCCGGTATGCCCGACGCCGCTGCGCAGATGATGCTCGGCATGTTCCGCGGCGCCCGTGCCGGCGAGTTCGACGAGGTCGATCCACTGCTCGCCGAGCTGCTCGGCCGCGAGCCGGTGTCGATCAGGACGATCATCGAGCGCACCCTGGCCTGACGCCGGACCGTCAGCCCTTGTTGTGGCCGGGGGCGTTCTCGGAGTTGCCGGGGCCGCTGTTGCTGAGCGGGGTCTGCACCGGGAGCGTCGGCTGCACCGACGGCTCCGGCCCGTTCGAAGGCTCGGTGGGCTGCGACGGTTCGACCGGCTGCGAGGGCTCGGGCTCGACGGGCTCGGACGGCTGAGGCTGCACGGGCTCCTGCGACGGCTGCTCCTCGGGCTGCGACGGCTCGTCGCTCGGCTGCTGCTCGGTCGGCGCCGTCGAGCTCGACTCCGTCGGCGCGGGCGTCTCGTCGCCCCCGCCGAGCGCGAGCACCGCGGCCACGATACCGGCGAGGACGAGCACCCCGACGATCACGAGCGTGATCACCAGGCCGCGGCGGCGCTTCTTCGCCGGGGGCTCCGACGGCACGGGTGGGGCCGACACGGGTGCCCCGCCTCCGCCGGTCGGACCGCCCGATCCGCGTTGTGCGCCGAGCACGGTGGTCGCCACGTCGTCCGGACCAGACGGGCTGGAGGCCGTACTCGCCGGCAGCACGCGCGTCGCGTCGTCCGCGGGCCGGCTCGCGGGCATCGCCTGCGTCGCGACGTCGGCCTGCGCCGCTCGCGCGGTCTCGGCCCCAGCGGCAGCGCCGGCCACTCCGGCGGCCGCAGCCGCCGCTGTCAGGGTGCCAGGGCCTCCAGGCAGGAGCTGGGTGGCGGGCGCTCCGTCGTCGTACGAGAGTGCGCGCAGGCGTTCGGCCGCCTCGGTGGCGGACGGCCGCTCGGCCGGGTCGGTCGCCGTCATGACGTGCAGGAGCACGCGCCAGGCCGTGGGCAGGGCGGAGTCGATCTCCGGCGAGCGCGTGAGCCGCGCGGTGGCGGACTCGACGGCGCTGCCAGGGAAGGGCATGCGGCCCGACAGGCACTCCAGGAGCACGAGGCCGAGCGAGTAGACGTCGGACTTCCCGCTGATCCCCTGGGCGGTGACCTGCTCCGGAGCCAGGTAGGCGGCCGTCCCCATGACGGTGCCGGTCCCCGTGACCCGGGCGGCGTCGCGGAGCAGCGCGATGCCGAAGTCGGCGAGCTTGACGTGCGAGCCGTCGGCTTCGAGGAGCACGTTCGCGGGCTTCACGTCGCGGTGCACGATGCCCTGCGCGTGCACGGCGGCGAGGCCGTCAGCGACCTGGGCGCCGACGCGGGCGGTGGTGGGACGGTCGAGGGGCCCTTCGCGGAGCCGGGTGGCGAGGTCGCTGCCGGGGACGAGCTCCATCACGAGGTACGAGTCGCCGTCGGCGTCGTCGAGTGCCGCGTCGTACAGCGTGACGAGCGCCGGGCTCCTGAGGCCCGCAAGGACCTGGATCTCCGCCTCGGCACGCGCCCGCTCCCCGTGGTCGACGGGGCCCATCCGGAACACCTTGACCGCGACCTCGCGGCCGAGCTGCTCGTCGACCGCGCGGTACACGGACGCCATCCCACCGTGACCGAGCGTGCCCGTGACCCGGTACCTGCCGCCGAAGACCCGTTCTTCCATGCCGGGCAACCTATCGGCTGTTCCTGACGGACGGGGTGACTCCGGCTACCAGGAGCCCCCCCCGACCCTTGATCCTCGCGCGATCCGCGAGCGCTCACGAAGCCCTGTGGACGTCGCCCGGCCCCCCGCGGTGGACGGCGGTGAGGTACAGCCGGTGGGCGGTGACCACGAGCGCGAGCCACGCCAACCCGAGGGCCCACGCCGCGAGCACGTCGGTCAGCCAGTGGTGCCCCAGGTACACGCGCGACAGCCCGATCGACACGACGAACACCGCACCGAGGACCACCGTCCAGACCCGGGTCACCCGCCGGGACTCACGGAGCAGCAGTAGGTACACGATCGTGCCGACGACGACCGTGGCGTTCAGGGTGTGCCCGGACGGGAACGACGGCGAGTGCTCGTACGGCGGGACGGCATCGGCGAGCGGGGGACGCGCACGCCCGATGAGGTCCTTGCCCGCGACCGTCATGAGCAGCGATCCGGCACTCGCAGCGACGAGGAGCACCACAGGGGTCCAGGCCCGGCGCTGGATCGTGAAGCCGAGGAGGAACCCGAGCGCGACGATCGGCATCCCGATCGTGCCCGCGACGTTGGTCCACCAGGTCACGGCGGTGTCGAGGCCAGGCGAACGGAGCGTCATCATCCAGTCGAGCACCGGGCGGTCGAGCACGGCGACGTCGTCCGCTTCCCGGACGGCGTCGTAGACCTCGGAGGCGATCCACGTGCACACCGCGGCGATGCCGATCCCGATGACGAGGGTGACGATCAGCAGGGGCAGTGCACCGAACCGGTCGCCCAGTCGCGTCCACACGGTGGCGGACGCCCGCCCGGCGCGTGTCCGCCAGGTGGTCAGGTCGACGTCGCCGACCGACCGTTCCTCGGTACGTGCTGCTTCGTCGTCCATCGGTCCACCCTGCCCGAGGACGATGTGCGCGGCGCGTCGGCCCGTCGTCAGTCCTTCGCGCTGCCGTAGTCGTCGACCACCGCGACGGACAGCGGGAACGTGATCGGGAACGACCCGAACAGGATCCGCCCGGCGTCCGCGGCGGCCGCCTCGACCTGCTCGGCGACCCACGCCGCGTCGGCTTCCGGCACGTGCAGCACGATCTCGTCGTGCACGAAGAACACGAGGTGCGCACCGTCCCGGACCGGCCCGGGGTACCGCGCGGCGAGCCGGGTCCGCAGCGACGCCATCCACGACAGGGCCCACTCGGCCGCCGTCCCCTGCACCACGAAGTTCCGGGTGAACCGTCCCCAGCTCCTGGCACGCGACTCCACGGCGCGCTGCATCGCCGGAGTGCCGTCGATCGACCACGCGCGGTTCCGTGCTGCGAACCACGACGACTCCGGGATCGGCGACGTCCGCCCGAGCCGTGTCGTCACCGGTTCGCCGCGCTCCCCCGCCGCCGCCGCACGCGACACCAGGTCCAGCGCGCGCGGGAACGCCCGAGCGAGCCGTGGGACGAGCCGACCGCCCTCACCCTGGGTGGCGCCGTACATCGCGCCGAGCATCGCGCCCTTCGCCTGCTGCCGGGTCTCGACCGCTCCGGACGCGACGACGCCGTCGTAGAGATCGCGACCGTTCCCCGCCGCGGCCATCGCCTGGTCGCCCGCCATCGCCGCGAGCACCCGCGGTTCGAGCTGTGCGGCATCGGCGACGACGAGCTTCCACCCGTCGTCGGCGACCACGGCCGGCCGGACGAGTTTGGGGAGCTGCATCGCCCCGCCACCGTTCGCCGCCCAGCGCCCGGTGACGACACCGCCGACCGCGTACTCCGGGTGGAACCGGCCGTCCTGCACCCATTCGTCGAGCCACGACCAGCCGTTCGCGGTGAGCAGCCTGTACAGGCGCTTGTACTCGAGGAGCGGTTCGATCGCCGGGTGTTCCAGGCGCTGGAGCTCCCACTTCCGGGTGCTGTCCACCACCAGCCCCGCGCGGCGGAGGGACCGCAGCACGTCCGCCGGTGAGTCGGGATTCAGGGCGGGGTCGTCGAGCCGCTGCCGGAGGACCACGGCGATCTCCTCCAGCCGTCGTGGTCGGACGCCGTACGGCACCCGCGGGCCGAGGGCGTCCTCGAGCAGGCGTTCGTGCACGTCGGCACGCCACGGCAGCCCGGCGAACCGCATCTCTGCGGCGACGAGCGCCCCGGCGGACTCCGCGGCGAGGAGCAGTCGCAGTGCTCCAGGATCGGACGCACCGGCGACCGCCGCGAGTTGCGCACGGAGTTCCGCGACCGGGTCGGCGGCGTCGGCGGGGCGGGTCCCGTCGAGGAGTGCGTCGTCGAAGAGCTGCGCCTGCGACGCGCGGACGACGCGTTCCTGCTGCGCGGGCGCGTCCCAACCGCTGACCGGCGCAGCAGCGAGGGCAGAACCGCGCGCGGCCAGCGCCGTGCGGAGGATGCGATGGCACAGCCGCAGGTCGACGCAGCGTGCGACCCGACCACCAGCGCGGAGCACGAGCGGGTACCAGCGCGCGGTGTCGTCCCAGACCCATCGGACGCCTGGTGTTTCCCGCGCGGCGACGAACGCCGGGAGTTCCGGGTCGGGAACCGCGACCGGCTCACCATCCGGGTCGCCGGAGTCGGTCAGGGGCGACGCGAGGACGCCGCCGTCGACACGGCTGAGGACGAGGTGCACGGAACGATCATGCCGTGCACCACCGTCCCCGCCGGACAGGTGGTGGCGGCCGTCGGTCGAGTCCGACGTCCTAACGCTCCTGCGTGCGCTCCGTTCCACCGGGTCGCACGGCAGCGGAGTCCGCGACGTCGATGCGCACGGTGCCGTCGGGTTCCTCGGAGACCTCGACGCGCGGCGCTTCGTCGTGGGCGTCCGAACCGGACATCCGGCGCAGCGTGTCGTGTCGACGTTCCTCGAAGGACATGTCGACACCGTCGTCGAGGTGGTCGCGATCTGGCTCGGTCATGCCGACGACGGTACGCCCGGCGGCCTGGTCCGGCTCACGCGATCGGCGCGGTCCCGGTGCGCTCGGTCCAGTGCCCGCCGCCCGCCCACCGGTCGTGGACCGCCTGTTGCACACGCCCGGCAGGACGTGCGGCACGCGCCGCGGCGAGCCCGGTCCCGAAGACGAACTTCGCCGCGCTGTCGTCGCCCTCGACCGCGTCGTGCGGGCCGGGCGGGAGCAACCGGAACCGTCGGGCGAACCGGACGACGTTGGCGTCCGGTCCGAGCGCGGTCGCGAGCCCGGGATCGAGGAGCCACGACCGGCAGGACCACGACGTCGCGCCGTGGCCGGGTGCGAGCCGTCGGAGCAGGTCAGGAGCGTCGGCGAACGCCCGGTCGCAGGCGACCGGGTCGAGCGGCCCGGTCTCCGGGACATGGACACTCCATGTCGGCGTCCCGTCCGGCAGGTGGGCGCCGAGTTCGAACTGGAGGCGCCCCACGGCCACCACGCGTCCGGTCGCGACCGCGCAGAACCAGTCCAGCCCGGTCCCCCGGATCCCGTACCGGTCGCGTTTGCGTACGACGTCGGCGACGCTCGCGGACGCCTGCTCGGCGGTCGCTCCGTGGGCGGCGAGCCACGTGGCGGTCTGCGGGAGGACCGCGTCCACGGCCGCCATCGCGAGCGCGTCCCGCTCGACCGGCGGGGCGTCGGCGACGCTCGCCGCGAGGTCCGCGGCGAGCGCCCCCGGGTCCTGGAGGCGACCGATCGCGGACGCGAGCAGCGCGACGGAGCCGGGGCGGGCCTCCCGGCTCACTTCAGGCCGGACGAGGCCAGCCCGTCGATCACGCGACGCTGCAGGACGATGAACATGATGAGCACCGGTGCCATCGCCATCAGGCTCGCGGCCATGAGCACCGGGTAGTCGATCGTCCGGTCGCTCGACAGCGTCGCGAGACCGGCGGCGAGGGGCATGTCCTCGGCGCGGGTCGACACGACCAGCGGCCAGAGCAGCTCGTTCCAGGACCACAGCACCGTCGTGATCGCGAGCACGCTGATCGAGGGCCGGGCGAGCGGCAGCATGATCCGCCAGAACACCTGGAACGGGTTCGCGCCGTCCATGCGCGCCGCCTCTTCGAGCTCAGGTGGCATGGTGAGGAACGCGGTCCGCATCAGGAACGTGCCGAACGCACTGAACAGACCGGGCGCGACGATCCCGGCGAGGGTGTCGAGCCAGCCGAGCCCCTGCACGATCTGGTACTGCGAGATCAGGTACACCTGCGACGGCACCAGGAGGATCGACAGGACGATCCCGAGCAGGACCGCGCGACCGCGGAACCGCATCCGGGCGAAGGCGTAGCCGGCCAAGGTGCACAGGATGATCTGCGCGATCGTCCGGATGATCGTGACGTACACCGACGTGCCGAGCTGGCTGAGGAACGGCAGGCGCTCGAAGACCTCGGCGAAGTTGTGCCACTGGAGCTCGCCGGGCCAGAACGTCGGGGTGACGGACTGGACCTGCGCGTTCGTGGACAGCGCCATGATGATCTGCCACAGGAACGGGAACGCCATCGCGAACCCGCCGATGCCGAGGACGACGTGGATCCACCAGTGGGAGCCGCCGCGGCGGCCCGGGCGCTTCCCGGTCCTGATCGTGGTGGTGGTCATGACTGCACCCACTTCTTCTGGAACCGGAACTGCACGAGCGTCACGATGCCGATGAGCACGAAGATGATCATCGCGATCGCGGCCGCGAAGCCCTTGTCGTTGTCGATGAACCCGGCGCTGTAGAAGTAGAAGACGAGTGACATCGTCTTCGGGATCACCGGGTTGGTGCTGCCGAGGATGGCGTAGAGCAGGTCGAACAGCTGGAAGCTGGAGATCGTCGTGACGATGACCACGAAGAAGATGCTCGGCGTCAGGAGCGGCACGGTCACGGAACGGAACTGGCGCCAGCGACTGGCGCCGTCGAGCTCGGCCGCCTCGTACAGCTCTGGTGGGATGTCCTTGAGGCCGGCGCCGAGGATGATCATCGAGAAACCGAGCGACGACCACAGGCCGACGAGGCTCACCGCGACGAGCGCGAAGCCCGGGGTCGAGATCCAGTACGGGCCGTCGATGCCGAACAGCCCGAGGAACCAGTTCACGATCCCGTAGTCGCCGTTGAACATGATCCGCCAGACCAGGGCGATCGCCGCGGGCATCGCGACGTAGGGCAGGAAGAACAGCACACGGTAGAACTGCGCGAACCGCAGACCAGGGGTGTTCAGCAGGCTCGCGAGCCACACCGCGATCGGGATGCCGACGAGCACGATGGCCGTGTAGATCACGGTGTTGAGCAGCGACTGGTACAGCTGCGGGTCGGACAGCAGGCGACCGTAGTTGGCGAGACCCGAGAACGTCGCGCCGCCGAAGACGCCCCACGTGGTGAACGAGTACCAGAACGTCTGGAGGATCGGCCAGATGTAGAACGTGCCGACGCCGATGAGCAGCGGCAGGACGAACAGCCACGGCCATGCACCGTCGGTCCGGATCAGGCGGCGGGGGGCACCGCCGGGGGCGCCCCGCCCGGACGCGTGCTGCGTCCGGGCGGGGCCGACGGCGGGTGTCGCCGCCGTGTCGGGTTGCTGCTCGGTGTGGATCGTCATCGGGTCACTCCCTGACGCCGGGGCGTCACTTCTCCTTGCCGAGGGCGGCGTCCATCTTCTGGGCGAGGTCCTTCGCGACCTCGTCGACGGGCTTCGACCCGTCGAACGCACTCGGGAGCAGGTTCGTCTCGAGGGTGTTCCACGCGGCGGTGTTCTTCGAGACGGGCAGCGGCTTGGCGTAGTCGACCGCGTCGAGGAAGACCTGCAGGTCGGCGTCGGGCATCGTCTTCGTGAAGGCGTCCTGCGTGCCGGTGTAGGCCGGGATCACGGCGCCCATGTCGCCCTGCTGCTGCTGCGCGGTCTTGCCGGCGAGGTAGACCTGCAGCGCCTGGGCCGCTGCCTTGTTCTTGCTGCCCTCGGCGACCACGTTCGAGACGCCGTGGATGACCGTCGCCTGCTCCTTGCCCTTCGGCAGCGGGTAGACGACGACGTCCTTCTCCATGTCGGTGCCGGTCAGCGCTGAGCGGAACCAGCTGCCGCCCTGGTACATCGCGAGCTTCCCGGACGTGAACCACTGGTCCGCGGTCGTGTCGGTCAGCTGCTTGATCGAGGGCGACGCACCCGACTTGATGAGGTCGGTCCAGAACTGCAGGCCCTCCTCGGACGCCTTCGACGCGTACTCGGACTTCGTGGCGTCGTCGTTCAGGACGGATCCGCCTGCCTGGAAGATGGTGTCGTAGTAGGTCGTCTGCCCGTCCATGCCGCCGGCGGCACCGTACGCGCCCTGTGCCTTGAGCTTCTCGGAGAGCTCGGCGCCGGTCTTCTGGAAGTCGTCCCAGGTCCAGTCCTTCGACGGCATCGCGACGCCGGCCTGCTCGAACAGCGATTTGTTCATCCAGACGCCGATCGTGTCGAAGTCCTTCGGGACGCCGTACTGGGTGCCGTCGTACGTGTACAAGTCGTTGAGCGCCGACGAGTAGTTCTTCGGGTCGATCGCGCCGGCCTTCACCTCGCCGGTGATCGGCGCGATCTTGCCGTTGGCCGCGTACAGCTGGAAGTTCGGGCCGTTCATCCAGAACAGGTCGGGGAGCGTGTTGCTCGAGCCCTGCGTCTGGAGCTTCGTCCAGTAGTTGGCGAACGGGGTGACGTCGACGTTGACCGTGATGTCCGGGTACTCCTCGTTGAAGCCCTTGATGTTGGCCTTGATCGCCTTGACCTGGTTCTCGTCCCAGACGGCGTAGTCGAGGGTCGCCTTGGTGTCCTTCGACACCTTCTCGTAGTCGCCGCCGGGACCCGCGGCGCCCGAGGATGTCGAGCACCCGGCGAGCAGGGCGGCCGCGCCGAGGGCGGCGACGGCGCCGAGGAGGATGCGTCGGGCTCCTCGGGCGGGGAAGTGTGCGGTCATCGGGTGGTCCTTTCGCACGGCCGTCAGCGCGTGACGGTCTGGGTGGGGAGGGTGAAGTGGGAGATCGTCTCGGCCGGGAGGCTCGGGACGTCGATGGGCACGGAGCCGCCCCGCAGCGAGCGGGTCGCCAGGGCGCCGGCGGCGACCGCGGCTCGCGCCGCGACCGGGGACAGTGAGGTCGGTTCGCCGAGTGCGACGCTGCGCAGGAACTCGGTCATGGTGAGCAGGTCGGCGTCCGCGTGGCCGGAGTCGACGCCGTCGATCGGGTACTCGCGGTCGCCCTGGACGTCCCACCCGCGGCGGTGGTTCCAGACCTTGACCACGCCGCCGCCGGTGTCGCCGATGTTCTCGAGACGGCCTTCGGTCCCGATCACGGTGTAGTTCCGCCAGTAGTCCGGCGTGAAGTGGCACTGCTCGTAGCTCGCCTGCACGCCGTTGTCGAGCGTCATCATCACCATCGAGACGTCCTCGACGTCGACGACGGGGTTCAGACCGGTCTGGTCGAGCGGCGGCCAGTTGTCGAGCGAGAACCAGTCCCCCATGAGCTCACCGCTGCGGTCGCGACGATCGGTGACGTCGCCGTAGACGGACAGCGAGCCCATCCCGACGACACGGCTGGTGTAGCCGCCGCCGAGGGCGTGGATGACGTCGAGGTCGTGGCTGGCCTTCTGCAGCAGCAGGGAGTTGACCTTGGTGCGGTCGGCGTGCCAGTCCTTGAAGTAGTAGTCGCCGCCGTTCCCGACGAAGTGGCGGCACCAGACGGCCTTGACCTCGCCGATCTCGCCGCGTTCGACGATCTCGCGCATGAGCCGGACGACGGCGGCGTGCCGGAAGTTGTGGCCGACGTACAGGGGGGTGCCCGTCTCGGCGGCGGTGTTGAGCACGGCGTCCGCGTCCTCCACCGTGATGGCGAGGGGCTTCTCGAGGTAGACCGCGATGCCCGCGCGGAGCAGGTCGATCGCGATCTCGGCGTGCGTCCAGTCCGGGGTCGTGACGATCGCCGCGTCCACCGCGCCGACGAGGTCACGGTGGGACTCCACCACCAGCGCGTCGGGGTACTCGCTGCGTCCGCGCTCCCGCCCGTCGGCGGTGACGTCCGCGACGGCAGTGACCCGGGCCTCCAGATCGGGGCCCGAGGCGACCGCCTCTGCGACGTGGCGGGCGATGGCGGACCGCTGGCCCATGCCGATCACCGCGATGCGGAGTCCTTCGTACGTGTCGACGCTCATCTCGCTCCCTTGCGTGATTGTGACGCCCATGATGCCGAATCGATCATGAATGCACAATAGGCGCTCACGGATCGCTCACGGAAGCGAGATGCGAGGGTTTTACACGCCGGTAACGTCCGGGCGCGACGTCGTGGTGCCGACGGGCCCGTCAGCCCTTGTCAGTCGGCGACGACGAGCTCCACGCCGGCGGCGGCGAGGTCGGCCGCGAACGTCGGCGGGACCGGCTGGTCGGTGACCAGGACGTCGATCCGGTCCAGCGGGCAGATCCGCGCGAACGTCGAGCGCTCGATCTTGGTGGAGTCCGCCACGACGATCACGCGACGCCCGACGGAGGCGAAGTGCCGACTGACCTCGGCCTCTCCCTCGTGCATGGTGGTGGCGCCGTACTGGCCCGTCAGGCCGTCGACGCCGAGCACGACGACGTCGAGCGCGAACTCGTCGAGGGTGTCGCGGACGAGCGGGCCGACGAGTTCGTAGGACTGACGACGTGCGACGCCGCCTGTCACGACGATCTTGACGTTGGCGCGCACCGACAGCTCGTACCCGATGTTCAGCGCGTTGGTGACGATCGTGACGCCGTACTCGCCGTCCGCCCGGATGAAGCGTTCGCTCTTGCCGAGCTCCCTGGCGACCTCGGTGGTGGTGGTCCCGCCGTTCAGCCCGACGGTGTCACCCGGGGCGATGAGCGCCGCCGTCGCACGGGCGATCGCCGTCTTGGCCTCTGCCTGTCTGGCGATCTTGTACTGCAGCGGCAGCTCGTACCCGGCGCCGAGCGCGGCGGCCCCGCCGTGCGTGCGGGTGACCAACCGCTGGTCGGCAAGGGTCGCGAGGTCACGGCGAGCGGTGGCCGGGGAGATCCCGAGCATCTCGCCGATCTCGGAGATCGACACGTTGCCCCGTTCGCTCACGAGTTCGAGCAGGGCGTTGAGCCGCTGTTGCGGAGTCATGGGGGCCATCCTACGGGCGTGCCGCGCTCGTTCACTGATCGGAAATGACGTTTTCCTCTCGCATCGCGCACGATCGCTCGCTATGCTTCCGACCATCGATCACCCGGATCGAGACCGGACCGGAAGGCACCCATGACCGACACCTTCGTGAGCGAAGAGCTCGCGTCGCAGCCGGAGACCTGGCGCGCTGCGGCCGCCCTGCTCCCCTCCTTCGTCGACACCCTCCCCCAGCCAGGCGAACGCGTCGCCGTCGTCGGGTGCGGGACCAGCTGGTTCATCGCGATGAGCTACGCCGTGGCCCGCGAGCAGGCCGGCCTCGGCGTCACCGACGCGTTCGCGGGCTCCGAGTACCCGACCGGACGCGAGTACGACCGCGTCGTGACGATCAGCCGGTCCGGCACGACGACCGAGATCGTCTCGCTGCTCTCCGACCTCCCCACGCAGCGCACCGTGCTGATCACCGCCGTGCCGGACAGCCCGGCGGCGGCGGTCGCGGACGACACGATCGCACTGCCGTTCGCCGACGAGCGTTCGGTCGTCCAGACCCGCTTCGCGACGACGGCGCTCGCCCTGCTGCGCGCGTCCATCGGCGATGACGTCGATGCACTGGCCGTCCAGGCGGAAGCGGCGCTCGCGCTGCCCATCGAGGACCTCCTCGACGCCGAGCAGGTGACGTTCGTGGGTCGCGGCGCCGCCGTCGGCCTGACGTTCGAGGCAGCACTCAAGACCCGCGAAGCCGCGCAGTTCTGGGCCGAGTCGTACCCGGCGATGGACTACCGGCACGGCCCGATCGCGATCGCGCAGCCCGGTCGACTCGTCTGGTCCCTCGGCAGCACGCCCGACGGGCTGCCGGACGAGGTCGCCGCGACCGGCGCCCGGTTCGTCCACCACGACCTCGACCCGATCGCGGGGCTCGTCGTCGTGCACCGTTTCGCGGTCGCGCTGGCCGAGCGTCGTGGGCTCGACCCAGACCACCCGCGTTCCCTGACCCGCTCGGTCATCCTCACCTGATGGCCGGCAGCGGGGCCGTGCTCGGGGTCGACGTCGGCGGCACGGGCATCAAGGCCCGACTGAC
This sequence comes from Curtobacterium sp. L3-7, assembly GCF_048756585.1. Taxonomy (NCBI): domain Bacteria; kingdom Bacillati; phylum Actinomycetota; class Actinomycetes; order Micrococcales; family Microbacteriaceae; genus Curtobacterium; species Curtobacterium sp. L3-7. The sequence goes on from NZ_CP151474.1 coordinate 446,952, forward strand.
CGACGCCGACGGGCAGGTCCTCGCCGAGTACCGGGTGCCGACGCCGAAGGACGACCCCGACGCGCAGCGGCTCGCGGAGACCGTCGCGGACCTCGCCGTCGGCGCTGTCCCGCGCGATGCCGACAGAACCGTCTCGCTCGATGCCGTCGGGGTCGTCGTCCCCGGTGTCGTCGACGAGCGGACCGGCACCTCGGTGCTCTCGGTCAACCTCGGCTGGCGGGACGTCCCGGTGCGTGCACGGGTGCTCGCGACCTTGCTCGCCTGCGGCGTCGACGTTCCGCTCGCCTTCGGTCACGACGTCCGCGCCGGTGCCCTCGCCGAGGTGCGATCAGGTGGCCTCGACGAAGGCTCCGCCGTGTTCCTGCCGATCGGCACCGGGCTCGCGAGTGCGCTCGTCGTCGACGGCACCGTGGTGGACGGCGGCGGATGGGCCGGCGAGGTCGGCCAGGTCCGGCTCGCACACGGACCGCACGCCGGAGCCCGGGTCGAGGAGATCGCCTCGGCCGGCGCCGTCGCACGTCGGACCGGTGTCGAGAGCGCGCACGCCGCCATGCTCCTCGTGCAGCAGGGCGATGCGACGGCCGTCCGGGTCTGGCACGAGTGCGTCGAGGTCCTCGCCGACGTGATCGGGTGGACCACCGCGGTGGCCGGATGCCACACCGTCGTCGTCGGCGGGGGCCTGGCCCGGTCCGGCCCGCTCCTGCTCGACCCCCTCCGTGCGGCGGTCGCGGACCGGCTGGCCGGGCTCCGTGTCCCCGCGGTCGTGCCGGCCCGTCACGGAGACGCGGCGGGCGCGATCGGGGCCGGCCTGCTCGCACGCGATCTCCTCGAGCGTGGCACCCGCATCGCAGAGGGAGCGCCGCGCGTCGCGGAGGGCATGCCGTTCGTCGCGGAGAGCACGCCGTTCGTCGCCGAGGGCTCGCGGTGAGCACGCTGGTCCGCTCCGCGCGGCTCGTCACCCCGACCCGGACGATCGACCGGGGTTGGCTGCTCGTCGAGGACGGGCGGGTGGCCGCCGTGGGTTCCGGGAACGCCCCTCCCCACGACCGCGTCGTCGAGACCGACGGCACGGTCCTGCCCGGTTTCGTCGACCTGCACGCGCACGGTGCCCTCGGCCACGACTTCGCGACCTGCACCACGGACGACGCTCGCGCCGTGGCCGCCTTCCACGCCGACCGCGGGACGACGTCGCTCGTCGCGTCGATCGCGACCGGTACCCCTGCGGACACCCTGTCGGCGCTCCGTCGGCTCCGGCCACTGGTCGCGGACGGCACGCTCGTCGGACTGCACCTCGAGGGGCCGTGGCTCTCGCCCGCCCGACGGGGAGCACACGCACCGGACCTGCTGCACGCACCGACGACGGCCGAGGTGGACGAGTACCTCGACGCCGCGGCCGACGCGCTCCGGATCGTCACCCTGGCACCGGAGCTCCCCGGCGCACTCGACGCGGTCCGCCGACTCACGGACGCCGGGATCGTCGTGGCGATCGGGCACACCGACGCGGACGCCGACACGGTCCTGCGCGCCGTCGATGCCGGTGCGCGACTCGTCACCCACGTCTTCAACGGCATGCCCCCGCTGCACCACCGCGATCCCGGCCCGGTCGGCGTCGCCCTGACCGACGACCGTCTGTCCGTCGAAGCGATCGTGGACGGTCACCACCTCGACGCCGTCGCGGTGGACCTGGTCCGCCGCAGCGCCGCCGGCCGGATGGTGCTCGTGTCCGATGCGATGGCCGCGACCGGGTGCCCGGACGGACGCTACCGGATCGCCGGATCGGACGTCGTGGTGTCCGACGGTGTCGCGATGCTCGCGGACGGGTCGTCACTCGCCGGCAGCACGAGCACCATCGCGGACGCCGTCGCCCGCGTGCTCGCGAGCGGTCCGGACGCGATCGCCGAAGCCGTCGCCCTCTCCTCGGGGAACGCCGCGGCGTTGCTCGGTCTCCCGGAGCCGCTCAGCCCCGGGTCACGCGCCGACCTGCTCGTGCTCGACGCCGATCGGCTCCGCGCCCGTCCGCTCACCGAAGGGGTTCTCGCATGATCGTCGTCGTCACGCCGAACCCCGCGGTGGACGTCACCTACCGCGTCGACGAACAGCGTGTCGGCACGACCCAACGCGTCCGGAACGTGGACCGGCGACCCGGCGGCAAGGGGCTCAACGTCGCACGTGTGCTGCACGCCGAGGGTGTCCGGACCCACTCGGTCCTGCCACTCGGCGGCGCAGCAGGGGCCTGGGTGGCCGATGCGGTGGCCGCCCTCGGGCTCGATGCGACCACGGTCCCGGTCCCCGGCGAGACCCGCACCACCGTGACGGTGGTCGACGACCTCGCTCACCCCACGATGTTCGGCGAGCCCGGGCCGTCGGTGCCACCTGGGTCGTGGTCCCGGGTCGACGACGCCGTCCGGGCCGCGCTCGGGACGGCTGCTCCGGGCGGCCCCGTCGCGCTCGTGCTCTCGGGCTCGCTCCCCACCGGTGCCGAGCCGACCGTGGTCGTCCCCTGGGTGACCGACGCCGTCGCTGCGGGGGTCCTCGTGGTCGCCGACCTCTCCGGCCCGTCCCTCCTCGCGGCGGCCGACGCCGGTGCCACCGTGTGCAAACCGAACCGCGAGGAACTCGCCGAGGCCACGGGCCTGCCGGACGAACGGGACGGCGCGCTCGACCTGCTCCGGCGCGGTGCCGGACTGGTCGTGGTCTCACGCGGAGCCGACGGCATCGCGGCACACGCGCTCGACGACGTGGTCGAGGTGCCTGCCGTGCCTGGCGTCACCGGGAACCCCACCGGCGCGGGGGACGCCGCGACCGCCGGCCTGGTCCTCGCACTGTCCCGCGGTGCCGACACCGCCCTCGCACTGCGCACGGCTGCGGCCTTCGGCGCAGCAGCGGTCCTCCGTCCCGTCGCCGGCGAGATCGACCACGACGCCGCACACCGGTTCCTCTCCGCCCTCGACCCCACCAGGAGTCCCGCATGATCACCGACCTGGCCCTCACCGGGCTCCTCGACACCGCCCGATCGACCCGGCACGGCATCGGGGCGTTCAACGTCGTCCTGCTCGAGCACGCCGAGGCGATCGTCGCGGGTGCCGCCGCCGCCGGCCTGCCGGTGATCCTGCAGATCAGCGAGAACTGCGTCCGCTACCACGGCGGGCTCGCACCCATCACGACCGCGACCCAGGCGATCGCGCGCTCGGCCGACGTCGAGGTCCTCGTGCACCTCGACCACGTCGAGGACACCGACCTGGTCGCCGAGGGCATCGCGCTCGGGGTGGACTCGATCATGTACGACGGTTCGCACCTCGACTACGCCGCGAACGTCGCTGCCACCCGTGTCCTGGCGGACCGCTGCCACGCGGCCGGGATCGCGATCGAGGCCGAGCTCGGCGAGGTCGGCGGCAAGGACGGCGTGCACGCACCGGGTGTCCGCACCGACCCGGCCGACGCAGCGGCGTTCGTGGCCGCGACGGGGGTGGACGCCCTCGCGGTCGCCGTCGGGACCTCGCACGCGATGCAGACCCGCGAGGCCGCCGTCGACCGCGACCTGATCGGGCGGCTGCACGACAGCGTGCCGGTGCCCCTCGTGCTCCACGGGTCGTCGGGACTGTCGGACGACGAGCTCCGTGGTGCGGTGGCGGCGGGAATGACGAAGATCAACATCTCGACGCACCTCAACGGGCTCTTCACCCGGGCGCTCCGCGACGTGCTCGACGAGCGGCCGGAACTGGTCGACCCGCGGAAGTACGTCGCCGCCGGCCGCGACGCGATCACGACCGAGACCGCGAGACTCCTGACACTCCTGGCACGCTGACGCGACGAGGCCGCGGCGCTCAGCCCTTCGTCCTGGAGTGCCACCTCGTCGTCGTCCCCTGCGCGAGCACCAGGTCACCGTTGGTCTGCATCCGCAACTGCATGTTCTTCCCCCCGTACCGCCACGTCGCGGTCGACCACTTCGCCTTGCCCACGGCGTCGTAGAGCACCACGTTGCCGTCCGTCTGCACCCGCAGCGAGCTGCCCCGGCCACCGGAGACGGCGAACACCGTCTTCGATCCGAGGATGATCCGGAGCTGGCCGTCGTCCCGGACGATGAAACGACGGTGTCCGGTGGTGTCCCGGATCTCCTGTCCGGGGACGAGGCTGGCGCCGGGCACCAGGCGGTCGCGCGTACCAGGGACCTGCTGCCACAGGACCGTCGTCCCACGGACGAGTTGGACCACGCCGAGGTCGGTGACCTGCAGCACAGGAGCATCTCCCGCGGAGGGCTTGCCGGCGGCCCAGACGGTCGCACCGGTGGTCGACCGGATCGCGAGCGTGCCGTCGGCGCCGACCGTGAGGGTCGCCCGCGCGGACGCGACGTTCGACGACCACAGCGCCCGTCCGCCGCCCCACTCCACGAGGCGGCCGTCGGACTGCAGATCGAGCCAGTACAGCCCGTGCGGCGACCGGATCGACGTGCCGGAGGGCACCGGCGTCGACGAACCCGTGATCCCCGTGGCCGTGGCTCCTGCCGCGGCCGGCCCGACGGCGGCAGGAGCACCGGCACCAGCGCCCGCGCACCCGCCGGTCGGCAGCAGGGCCCCGAGCACGCCCCAGTTCGGCGTCCCGAGTCCTGTCGCCTGGTCGTACCCGGTGGTCGCCGCCGCAGTGCCGTTCGTCCCCGACGTCACGTCGCGGAACGCCGTCGGGTTCGAGTACAGCGTCTGGTGCAGGTCCCCGATGCCGACGGTGCACCCGCGGGTCCCGAGTGCCGCGGCGAGCTGGCCGGCGACGACCGGGGACGCGAGACTCGTGCCGCCGCCGAGCGCGAAGCCGTGCGCGGTGCCGAGGTAGATCCCGGGCCCGGTCGCGGGGTCCGCGACCGAGGCGATGTCGGGGACGAGGCGCTTCGTGCCCGTGACACCGGCGCCGGACTGCCACGCCGGGCGGTCGTACGCCGCGGAGACGCCACCCCCGCCTGCTCCGTACGTGTTCGACCATGCGGACTCCGAGGTGCCAGACGACGTGGTCCGCAGCGAGGTCCCTCCGACCGCGACCACGGCGGGCGACGATGCCGGGTACGTCACCGAGCGGACCGACGAGCGGGGCCCGGTCGGGCACATCGCGCCGTCGTCACCGGAGGCGGCGAACACGGTCGCCCCGGCGGCCACGATGCGGTCGAGCGCGTCGTCGAGCGCCCCGCGGGCTGCCGCGGACGTCAGCGACTCGCAGGAGCCCCACGAGACGCTGACGGCCGTGATGCCGGCACGCTGGACGTCGTCAGCGATGCGGCTGTAGGCGTCGTAGAGCCCCTGGAACGAGTTCGGTGCCACGTAGACGCGCTGCCGCGCCGAGGGCGCCGTGGCGAGGAGTGCCTCCTGGTCGAGCGCGACCTCGGTCTCGCCGCCGGAGCCGTCCGCCTGGTGGACGTCGGCGCCGTCGATGGCGATCTGGTCGAGCGCGGGGACCGGTCGCCCGACGGCCGCCGCGTAGGCGACGAGGTCGTTGCGGTCCCAGCCGGAGAGCTGCACGGTCGCGACGGTGGTGCCGGCTCCGGCGCTCGCCGCACTCGAGGAGCCGTAGGCCCTGGCGAGGTCAGCAGGCGCGTAGCCGCCCGGGAGCGCGGCGTGCGATGCGGCGGGCCGGGCGTCGAGCCCGAACACCGTGGTCACGGAGTCGCCGAAGGACGCCGGGATGACGACGTCGCCGGTGGGGTGCATGCCGTCGCCGCTGCCCACCAGGGTGGTCGCGAAGAGCGCCTCGGCCTGCGCAGCCGTTCCGGTGGCCTCGAGCTCCCAGGTGTCCAGGTCGGTGACCGTGAACCCCGCTGCGGCGAGCGCCGACCGGACCGTTGCGCCGTGCGGCTCCTCGGGCGCCAGGGCGTCGACCGCGTCGCTCCGTTCGTCGGGACCGGCTCCGGCCGTGGTGGCCGGCAGGTCCCGCAGCGCGGTCTGGTCCGTCGGGCGCAGCACGACGGTGAGGTCGACCGGGGTGTCGGCGGGGGTCTTGCCGTCCGTCGGGTCCGAGGACGTCGGCACGGACCCCGAGGACGCGACGGTCGACGGGACGGTCGGCGTGGGGGCCGTCCCGGCCGAGGCGGGTGCGGCGACACCGACGGCGAGCGTCGCCCCGAGGGCGGCCGCCGTCAGGAAGGCGAGGGTGCGGTGGTGCATCGGCGTCACTCCATGACTCTGCGCGGCGCCCGATCCGTGGGCACCGGTCCGCTCGGTGATCGAGCGGACGCGAGCACGCTAACCCGCGGAGGCGCCACTCCGACAGCGGTGACGCCGGAATGCGCGCCCCCAGTTGTGGAGCGTCGTACCCCGCCCGGTCCCCCACGCGTCGAACTGGAGGCCCGGCTCGGCTCCGGTACGCCGGTCACGTCAGCAGAGCGGGACGTTCACCGCCAGACCGCCCATCGCGGTCTCCTTGTACTTGGTCGACATGTCGGCACCGGTCTGCCGCATGGTCTCGACGACCTGGTCCAGCGACACGTGGTGCACACCGTCCCCGCGGAGCGCCATCCTCGCCGCGTTGACCGCCTTGTTCGCGGCGATCGCGTTGCGCTCGATGCAGGGGATCTGCACGAGCCCCCCGATCGGGTCGCAGGTCAGCCCGAGGTTGTGTTCCATCGCGATCTCTGCGGCGTTCTCGACCTGTTCCGGGGTCCCGCCGAGGACCTCGGCGAGCCCGGCGGCCGCCATCGACGCGGCGGAACCCACCTCGCCCTGGCAGCCGACCTCGGCACCGGAGATCGAGGCGCGCTCCTTGTAGATCGACCCGATCGCGCCCGCGGTGAGGAGGAAGCGGACGACGGCCTCGTCGCGGTCGAGCCCGTCGACGTAGTGCAGTGCGTAGGCCAGGACCGCGGGGATGATGCCCGCCGCACCGTTCGTCGGCGCCGTCACGACGCGTCCGCCCGATGCGTTCTCCTCGTTGACCGCCATCGCCCAGAGGTTCACCCACTCCATCGCGAACAGCGGGTCGTGGTCGGGGTCGTCGCGGGTGAGCTGTCCGAACCAGTCGGCTGCACGCCGCCGGACCTCGAGCCCGCCCGGCAGGGTTCCGGTTCGCCGGACGCTGCGGTCGACGCACGACTCCATCACGCCGTGGATGCGGAGCAGCTCCTCGCGGACGCTGTCCTCGGAGCGGGTCGCGACCTCGTTGGCGAGGGCGATCCCGCTGACCGGGAGACCGGTCTCGGCACAGGCGGCGAGCAGTTCCGCGCCGCTGGAGAACGGGTGCGGCACGGTGTCGTCGACGGGGATCGCGGCTTCGGCGACGGCCGCGGGCTCGTCGTCGCCGTCCCGCGTGATGAACCCGCCGCCGACCGAGTAGTAGGTCTCGACGGCGATCTCGGAGCCGGAGTCGTCGAACGCACGGAGCCGCATGGCGTTCGGGTGTCTGGGCAGCATCGTCAGGGGGTGCTGGACGATGTCGCGGAGCCGGAACGGCACACGCTGCCCGCCGGACATCCGCAGGACGCCGGTCTCCTCGAGCGTGTCGAGCGCCGCCGTCATCGCGTCGGGGTCGACGTCCTCCGGCAGCTCGCCGGTGAGCCCGATCGCGACGGCGCCGAGCGTTCCGTGTCCCTGCCCGGTGGACGCGAGCGAGCCGTAGAGGTCGACGCGGATCGTCACGACGGGCAGTGCCCGGACGCGGTCGGCGAACTCGGCCGCGGCGCGCATCGGCCCCACCGTGTGGGAGCTCGACGGGCCGACACCGATGCTGAACAGATCGAAGACGGAGACCGGCACGTCGCCACCCTAACCCGTCCAGACGGACGGAGCCCGTCCGGACGGACGGAGCCCGTCCGGACGGACGGAGGCTCAGCGGCGGTTGCCCTCGGCGGGCATCAGGAACCACAGCACGACGTAGGCGATCCAGAGCGGACCGGGGAAGAAGCTCAGGATGACCCAGGCGATGCGGACGAAGGTGCGGGACCAGCCGAAGCGGTCGGCGATGCCGGCACAGACGCCGGCGAGGACACGGCCGTTGCGGGGACGGGTGAGTGCGTTCATGTCCATGACGCTACGCACCCGACGACCGTCGCAGAAGGTGGACTCCCTCCGGATCCGTGGTGGGGAGAACCCCCGCCTCAGGGAACGAGGACGATCTTGCCGCGGGTGTGCCCCTGCTCGAGCTCCTCGACGGCGTCCTGGACTCGGTCGAGCGGGTAGGTCGCCGCGATCGGCACCTCGATCGCACCCTCTGCCACCATGTTCGCCAGCGCGCCGAGGATCTCGGGGTCGGCGGTGTCCGAGCTACCGGATGCGTGCGCACCGACCTCGGCCGCCGCCTCGAACGCGATGATCGTCTCGATGCGGTCGGCGGGGATCCCGAGCGCGATGCCGAGGTGAACGTACTCGGCGCCGTGCGTGTCGATGAGCGCGTCGACCCCGTTCGTCGCGAGCTCCTCGATGCGCTGCTGCAGACCGTCCCCGTAGGCGACCGGACGTGCCTTCTTGGACGCGAGCCAGTCGTGGTTCGACTCCGACGCAATGGCGATGACGTCGATGCCCTCGTTCGTGAGGAGCTGCGTGACGAACCCACCGACGCCCCCTGCGGCACCGGAGACGACGACGGTCTCCCCCGGCCTCGGGTCCACGGCACGGACGGCGGCCGCCGCGGTCGTCGCGATGACGTCCAGCCCACCGGCCACGGTCCAGTCGAGCAACCGCGGCTTCTGCACGACCTGCTCGGCCGGGACGGACACGTACTCGGCCTGGCTCGACCGGTCCCACGACCAGCCGATGACCTCTTCGGCCTCGTCGACGCCGTCGACACCCTCGCCGACCGCGACGACGATCCCGGCGAAGTCGGTGCCCTGGCCCGACGGCAGGTCCCCGCCGAACACCCCCTGGCGGATGGCGGACTCCCCCGGGTTGATCCCGGCGGCCCGGACACGGACGAGGACGCGCCCCGGCAGGGCGACGGGGACGGGAACCTCGGCGACGCGGAGCACGGTCCGATCACCCCACTCGTCGAAACGGACGGCACGCATGGTCTCAGGAAGATCGGTCATCTCCGGAGACGCTACGCCTCGTCGCCACCACGACGCATCCCAAGCGGGAAGTGGACCGCTCCATCCCCGGCAGCAAGCGGACCCGGGAGCATGCGACACTGGCCACATGCCCATCCTCAACAAGGACATGCAGGTGTGCATGTCGCTCGCCGCCCGTCCGAGCAACATCGGCACCCGGTTCCACAACTTCCTCTACGACGAGCTCGGGCTGAACTTCCTCTACAAGGCGTTCACCACCACCGACCTCCCCGGAGCCGTCACCGGCATCCGCGCCCTCGGCATCCGCGGGTGCTCGGTGTCCATGCCGTTCAAGGAGGCGGTCATCCCCCTCGTCGACGTCGTCGAGGAGTCCGCCGCGGCCATCCAGTCCGTGAACACCGTGGTCAACGACGGCGGCGTGCTCACCGCCTCGAACACCGACTACGAGGCCGTTGCAGCACTGCTCGGCACGCACGACGTCGACCCGACGTCCCGCGTGCTGCTCCGCGGGTCCGGCGGCATGGCGAAGGCCGTCACCGCGGCGTTCCGTGGCGCCGGGTTCGACCACCTCACCGTCGTCGCGCGCAACGAGGACACCGGCTCGGCCCTCGCATCGCAGTACGGGTTCGACTGGGTCCGCACCGAGGACGAGGCCGGCGACGCCGACCTGCTGGTCAACGTCACGCCGCTCGGCATGGACGGAGACCAGTCGGACACCGTCGCGTTCGCGGCGGACCGGATCGCCGCGGCCCACACCGTGTTCGACGTGGTCGCCTTCCCCTCCGAGACGCCGCTCGTGCGGGCCGGACGCGCGGCGGACAAGCACGTCATCACCGGCGCCGAGGTCATCGCGCTCCAGGCAGCGCGCCAGTTCGAGCGCTACACGGGCGTCGCCCTCACCGACGACCAGGTGGCCCGGGCGAGCGAGTTCAGTCGCGCCGAGTAGGGCGCGTCAGCCGTTCCGGGCGCGACCCGTCGCGACCCAGCGGAGGCGCCGCAGGGTCTCGCGGTTCCTGATCCACAGCAGCGGCTGCAGCAGGAACCCCGGGACGTACGTGGCAGGGCCGGCCACGGCGTCCTCGACGATGGTGACCTTGCAGCCCCGGAGATGCGGCTCGACGGTCAGTTCCACGCGCGCCTCACCGAGGGGCCAGCCCTTCGGCTGCATGACCATCCGCCGGGGCGCATCCCACACGAGCGACGTCGTCACGTCGTCGATCACGAACGGCCACACCCCGAACGAGTGGTGCAGGCGTTTCCCGACCGCTGGCCAGCCCGGTTCCTCAGCGCGCATCCGGGACGCGCCGACCACCCAGGTCGTGAAGAGCCAGCCGTCGCCGAGCACGTCGAAGACGTCCTCGGGCGTGCAGTGCATGATGCGGACGTTCTTCGCCATGATCAGTCCTCCGGTGCCAGGTCGACGTCGTCCGGCAACCCGAAGGTGTGCCGCAATGCGCTCTTCGCGGCCCGCCAACCGGCCATGCCGTGCACGCCGGGGCCCGGGGCAGCGGCCTCGGAGCAGAGGTACATCCCGCCGCCCATCCGCCACGGGTCGCTCGACAGCAACGGACGCTTCACGAGCTGCCAGAAGCTCGCCGCACCCGAGGCGATGTCCCCGCCGACGTAGTTCGGGTTGTAGGCAGCCATCTCCACGGCGGTCCGGGAGCTCGTCGCGAGGATCGTGTCGCGGAACCCCGGCGCGAACCGCTCGATCTGGCGGGTGACGACCTCGGTCTGGTCGACATCGGACCCGGCGGGGACGTGCGCGTACGCCCAGAACACGTGCCGGCCATCCGGCGCACGCGACGAGTCCACGACGGTGGGCTCCGAACCCAGGACGTACGGGCGATCGGCGTGCCGTCCACGCGCCACGGCCCCCTCTGCGGCGGCGATCTCGGCACGCGCGCCGCCCACGTGCACGGTGCCGGCACGTCGCAGGCCCTCGTGCGCCCACGGGACCGGATCCGACAGGGCGAAGTCCACCTTGGCAGCGGCGTTGCCGAACCGGAACCGTCGGAGCGCACCCCGACGCGGCGTCGGGATCTGCGAGCCCGCGATCCGGAGCATCCCCGGCACGCTCGTGTCGAACAGCACCGCCTTGGCCGGGGTGAGGTCCCCGAGCGATCGGACGTCCTGTCCGGTGACGATCCGCCCGCCGTGCGCCACGAGATCGGCGGCGAGCGCGTCGACGATCGCCTGGCTGCCGCCGATCGGCACCGGCCAGCCGCGGGCGTGCGCGTAGCTGCCGAGCGACAGGGCCGCTGCGGCGGTCGAGAGGGACGGCATGTGCTGGATCGAGTGCGCCGCCACCCCGGAGACCATCGCGGGTGCGACGTCGTGCCGGAAGCGGGCGTTCCAGGCGCTGGTCCCCTGCTCCAGCGCCCGCAGGCCGAACCGCAGGACGGTGAGCGGGTGTCGCGGGACGTTCAGCAGCGCGTTCGTGGCGAAGTCCGACACCTGGTCCGCGTTCCGCGACAGCGGGGCCATCAGGGCCCGGAAGGCGGGCCCGTCGACACCGAGCTCTGCGGCCGTGCGGTCGAGGTCCTGGTGGGCGATCCCGGCGCGGCCGCCGTCGAGCGGGTGACCGTACTGCACTTCGGGGAGTCGCAGCTCGATCCGTTCGTCGAGCCGGAAGCGACGGAAGAACTCCGACTGCAGCGCCATCGGGTGCACGGCCGAGCAGACGTCGTGGTGGAAGCCGGGCAACGTGAGCTCGGCGGTGCGTGCTCCTCCGCCGATGGTGTCGTTCCGCTCGACGACCTCGACGGACAGGCCGGCCCGCGCCAGGGTCACCGCTGCGGCGAGCCCGTTCGGCCCCGCCCCGACCACCACTGCGTCCACCACGCGTCGAGCCTACGGACGCGCGGTGTCCGCACTCGCAGGGTCGGTGCCCTCGTCGCCGTCGGTGTCGGCGTCCGTGGGCTCGTCGGCGTCCGCCGCGACCGCACTCGGGCCGGACCCGAGCGGATGCTCCGCGAGCAGCGCAGCGAAGTCCTCGTCGAGCATCTGCTGCACCCGGTCGTCTCGACCGATCTCGTAGCCCTCGGTCGGGCGCTGCGCCCACCCCAGACGCCCGACGACGGTCGTGCCGATGTCGTCCCATGCGCGGGCGCGGGCGGCGAGCACGATGCCGTCGACGAACACCTGGTCGTCCCGGCGGCGATCGAGCATCGCCGCGAGCTCTTCGTAGGTGGCTTCGCGCGTCCGGAGCTTCAGGTCGTCGCCGCGCTTGTAGTCGTGCTGGTGCTTCGACCGGCCCTTCTGCTTGATCGCCTTCGAGCGGATCTCCCGCATGCGCTCGGCGTCGCCGCGCTGCTCCTCCGCCATCCGGTGCAGCTCTTCACGCACGGTCTCGGCAGCGACGGCGTGGTCGAAGAACCCCTGGTCACGGAGCGAGTTGGTGATGATGCGGTTGGCGACGGCGATCGTCACGGCGGCCTTCGAGATGAGGAAGCCCTCGTCGACGGCACGGCGGAGTTCCACCTGGCTGACGGGTCGCTCGGTCGAGGTCTTGCTGCGCCGTCCGAACAGAGCCATGGCATCGACGATACCGGCGACGGGTGACCATCAGCCCGCAGGTGGACCCGGATCACCGCCTGGAGGGACGACTCGCCTCCGCAGCGTCCCTAGCGTTGAGCGCATGGTCACCACCACGACATCTCCCAGGACCGGACTGGGCACCGCCAGTCTCGTGCTCGGCATCTGCTCGCTGCTCGCCGGCTGGACGTTCTTCGCGCCGGTCGTCGGGCTCTTCCTCGGCATCGCGTCCCGCAGCCGCGAACCGCTGGCGCGTGGTCGTGCCGGCTGGGGCATCCTCCTGAACGTGGTCGCACTGGCGATATGGATCGTGCTCGTCGTCGTGTTCATCGCCGCTGGCGCCCTCGCCGCCTGGCAGCACGCGACGCAGGGCTCCTGACCCGACGCGTCCCTACTCGTAGCGGAGGGCCTCGATCGGGTTCTGGCGTGCAGCCCGGCGTGCGGGCAGCGTGCCGGCGAGGAACGCGATGAACATCACCACGAGGATGATCGTGATCACCGAGGACGGCGCGAACTGCATGATCTGCAGGCCAGGCAGGTCCTTGAGCACCGTGCCGGCCAGGATGTTCGAGATCCCCGTGCCGAGCGCGATCGCCACGCCGGCGCCGATCGCACTGCCGAGGAAGCCGATGAACACCGCCTCGAGCGAGAACAGCGTGTAGACCTTGCCGCCGCCCATGCCCATCGCCTTCATCAGGCCGATCTCACGGGTCCGCTCCTGCACGCTCATCAGCAGGGTGTTGATGATGCCGAAGCCCGCCGCGATCAGGGCGATGACCGCGAACGCGTTGAGCACGCCGACGATGCCGTTGATGACGGTCTGGAACTGGCCGAGCTGATCCTGGATCGTCTGTCCGGTGTAGCCGTCCTTCGACAGGGCGCTCTTCACGTCGGACGCGGTCGCGCCGCTGTCGAGGGTCGCCGAGGCACTGGCGTACGAGGTCGCGATCGACGCGGGCTTCCCCGTCTCCTGCGCGGACTGCATCGCGTCCGTCAGTGCCGCGTTCGCACCGGCCCCGCCGCCGAAGAGCGACTCGTTCTGCACGCCGACGACGGTCGCGGTCAGGGTGTGCTCTGCGCCCTGGTAGTCGTCCACCGCGAAGGTGAGCTCCTTGCCGACAGCCGCCTTCTCGCTGCCGAGCCCGAGGTTCTTCAGGTAGTTCGTCGGCAGGATGACCTGGTTCGCGTCCGTGTGGTCGTCGAGCTGCTTGCCCGATGCCAGGTCGGCCTTCAGCTCCCCCGCGTTGGCGGACAGCGTGACGACGTACTTGCCCTCGTTGCCGTACTCCGCGTACTTCGGGCTCAGCGCGACGGCCGGACGGACGGTGTCGATGCCCGAGACGCCCTTGATCTTGTCGACGTCGGACTGGGACAGGTACCCGAAGGACGCCGGCCCGCGGTCGACGCTCTGCGTGGACGCGTCGGGGTCGTACTTCGCGGGGCCGCTGTCGGTCGACGACGAGTCGACGGTCTTCGTGATCGTCAGGGTCCCGGTGTCGCCGATCGAGGCCACCTGGGTGTCGATGTAGTTCCCGACGCCGGTGCCGATCGCCGAGGTGAGCGTGATGGTGAACGCGCCGATGAAGATCGCGATCACGGTCAGGGTGGTGCGGAGCTTGGACCGGAACGTGTTGCCGACCGCGGTCCGCAGGAGGTCGAGGAAGTTCATGCGGAGTGCCTTCCGTGCTCGTGGGCACCCGGGGCGGGCGCATCGGCCTCCGTCGACCCGCCGACGATCAACCCGTCGCGGACGTTCACGCTCCGGTCGCAGCGTGCCGCGAGTTCGTCGTCGTGGGTGACGACGACCAGGGTGATCCCCCGCTCGCGCTGCAGTCCGAAGAGCATGTCCTCGACCACCTCGCCCGTGTTCGTGTCGAGGTTGCCCGTCGGCTCGTCAGCGAAGATGACGCTCGGCTCGCCGACGAGCGCCCGGGCGATGACCACGCGCTGCTTCTGTCCACCGGAGAGGTCGTTCGCGTCGTTCCTGGCCTTGTCCGCCAGCCCGAGCGCGTCGAGCGCCGCCATCCCCCGGCGCTTCCGCTCGGCCCCGGAGACGCCGGCGATCTTCAGCGGCAGCACGACGTTGTCGAGCACCGAGGTCTTCGGCGTCAGGAAGAACTGCTGGAACACGAACCCGAAGGTGCTGTTCCGCGTGCGGTTCACGTCGCGGGCGCTGAGCGTCGCGGCGTCCGTGCCGTCGAGCAGGATCTGCCCGGTGGACGGCTTGTCGAGCAGCGCGAGCAGGTGCATCAGCGTCGACTTGCCGGAGCCGGACTTGCCGACGATCGCCAGGCTCTCCCCCTGGTTCACGGCGAGGGACACCCCCTTGAGCGCATCGAACCGGGTGGATCCTCGGCCGTAGGTCCTCGTGAGGCCCCTGGCCTCGAGCACGGGAGTGGTCATGCGCCCGAGCGTACTGTCCGTTGCACGACTGAAAGTTTGCGTTTGCTGCAAACGATGTGACGTGCCGGTTACAGTCGAGCCATGCCCGACAGTGCCACCCCGTCCGAGATGGGTCTGCGCGACCGCAAACGCATCGAGACCCGCAGCCGCATCGCCGAGGCCGCGCGGTCACTCGCGCTCGAGGACGGCATCGACCACACCACGATCGAGCAGATCGCCGCGCGCGCGGACATCTCGCCGCGGACGTTCTTCAACTACTTCGAGAGCAAGGAGGACGCGGTCCTCGGGCACACGGAGCTCGACCTCTCCGCCGAGACCCTCGAGTCGCACGTCCGGGCGGTCGCTGGAGAACCGGCGGCGCAGGCGGTCGTCGACCTGGCGTTCCTGGTGTTCGGCGAGACCTTCGGGGACGAACGACACCGCCACGAGCGCAAGGAACTCATCGTGCGCTTCCCGCAGCTCATGCGCCGCCAGGTCACGCGCATGTCGAGCGTCGCCGAGGCGATGACCGGCGCCGTCCGCACCGTGCTCGAGCGCGACCCGGCGTGGGGGCCGGAGGCGGCGACGCCGCAGGCGGCGGAGATGCTGCTCGGCATGGTGATGACGGCGCTCCGCAGCTCCGCCCGGAACGAGGGCACGGAACCCGAGCAGGTGCGCACCCAGGTGGTCGCGTTGATGCGCGACACCGCGGCCCGGATCGCAGCAGGATGACGGACGGGAGGCTCGGTGCCAGCTGGCACCGAGCCTCCCGTCCGTCCGCTGGTCGCGTGGCGACCCGTCAGGACTTCGAGATGAAGCCCTCCTTGACCATCCAGTCGAACGCGACGTCCGCGGGCTCGCGACCCTCGACGTCGACCTGCCGGTTCAGTTCCTGGAGGACGGCGTCGGTCAGCTTCGGGGAGATCTGGTCGTAGACGCTCTCGAGCTGCGGGTACTCCTCGAGCACCGCCGTGGAGAGCACCGGGGCGACGTTGTACGCCGGGAAGAAGCCCTTGTCGTCCTCGAGCACCTGCAGCCCGAGCGACTTGATGCGACCGTCGGTGGTGAACACCTCGCCGAAGTTGCACTTGCCCCGGTCGGTCGCCGTGTAGACGGTGCCGGTGTCGAGGATGTCGACGTTGCCCTTCGGGATCGCGGAGTCGCCGGAGCCACCGAGCTGCAGGCCGTACTTCTCGAGCATCGGCTTGAAGCCGTCCGACCGCGAGTTGAACTCCGACTCGACGCAGAACGTGCGCTGGTCGGCCGGGAGGTCGGCGATCTGCGACAGCTTCGTGATGCCGCCGAGCTCCTCGACCGCTTCCTTCCGCACCGCGAACGCGTACGTGTTGTTCATCGGGGCGGGCGGCAGCCAGGTCAGTCCGTTGCCGGCGTCCTCCTTCTTGACGGCCTCGTACTGCTCCTGCTTGTCCGGGATGCCCTCCTTGTGGCCCATGTAGGTGAGCCAGGCGGTGCCGGTGTACTCGTACGTCATGTCGGCGTCGTGACTCGTCATGAGCTGCCGCACCGCCACGCTGCCGGGGACGTTCGTCTCGTCCGTGACCTGGAAGCCCGCCGCCTTCGCCGCGAGCACCCCGATCTTGCCGAGCACGAGCTGCTCCGTGAAGTTCTTCCCGGTGACCGTGATGTGCGCATCGGCGGGCAGCCCGTCGATCTTCTTGATC
This sequence comes from Curtobacterium sp. L3-7, assembly GCF_048756585.1. NCBI lineage: Bacteria > Bacillati > Actinomycetota > Actinomycetes > Micrococcales > Microbacteriaceae > Curtobacterium > Curtobacterium sp. L3-7. The sequence continues at coordinate 463,527 of NZ_CP151474.1, forward strand.
GTGCCGGGCGCTGCCGCCGGGACGAACGACGTCGCGGGTTGCAGGCCACAGCCGGTCAGCGCGAGCGCTGCGGCACCGGCGACGACGACCGCGGCGATCCCCCGGCGTCGGGTGTTCGTCTTCTTCGTCATCGGAGTCCCTTCGGACGGGCGACGGTCTCGACGATGCGGCCGAGCCAGTCGATGGACAGCGCCAGGAGCGCGATGAGGAGGGCGCCGGACACCAGCACCTTCGGCAGGAACAGGTTCACGCCGGTGGTGATGAGGAGCCCGAGCCCACCGGCACCGATGAAGGTCGCGAGCGCGGCGGAGCCGACGAGCAGCACGAGCGCGGTGCGGATGCCGGAGAGCATGACCGGCACGGCCAGGGGCAGTTCGACCCGCATCAGCACGGAGAACGCGCTCATGCCCATGCCGCGACCGGCCTCGACCGTGCGCTGGTCGACGCTCTCGATGCCGATGATCGTGTTCCGCAGCACCGGCAGGATGGCGTAGAGCACGAGGGCGATCACCGCTGCCCAGAACGAGAACCCGAGCCAGAACGCGAGGAGCACCACGAGGCCGACGGCCGGTGCGGCCTGCCCGAAGTTCGCGACGGCGAGGATCACGCCGCTGGCCCGGCGGAGGGGTCCTCGGGTGAGGACGATGCCGAGCGGGATGCCGACGACCAGCACGATCACGGTCGAGACGATCGTCAGGAGCAGGTGCTGCCAGGTCAGCGACACGAGGTCGGCCGGGTTGAGCGTGGAGCGCTCGGTGGCGGTCAGGTCGGCGGTGTTCAGCCAGACGGCGAACGCGGCGAGCACGACGAGGATCGCGACGGGCTGGATGACGAGCCCGCGCCAGCTGGCCTTCGCGGGCTTCGCGACGGGATCGGCGACGACGTCACTCATCGACGGTCTCCTCTGCGCGGACCGGAGACGACGGCAGCGTCTCGATCGGGTTCGTGTTCGTCCCGACCGGGGTGTACGCCTGCTCCTCGGCCGCGGCGGCACGGGAACGGGTGATCGCGTCCATGACCGTCTCCACCGTGATGACGCCCTGGAAGGCGTCGCGGCGACCCGTGACGAGCGCCGCACCTGCGCTGGACACGAGCATCGTGTCGAGCGCGTCGTTGAGCGTCGCGGCCTCGCCGACCACGGGCAGGTCGGGGTCGGTGCCGTCCGGGATGCGGTCGAGGCGCTCGAGCTGGCGACGGGTCGGCCAGCCGATCGGACGCTGGCGGGCGTCCACCACGACGGCGTGCCCGTGGCCGCCGGCCTCGCGCATGCGCTGCAGGACGGCCTTCGCCTCTTCTCCGGGCGAGCAGGTCACCGCTGGGGCGAGTTCGACGTCGCGCACGCGGTTCAGTGTCAGCTGCTTGAGGCCGGCACCCGAGCCGATGAAGTTCTCCACGAACTCGTTCGCGGGCTCGGCGAGGATGCGCTCCGGGGTGTCGTACTGCACGATGTGCGCGCCCTCGGAGAAGATCACGATCCAGTCGCCGAGCTTCACGGCCTCGTCGAAGTCGTGCGTGACGATGACGATCGTCTTGTGCAGCTCTTCCTGGATGCGGAGGAGCTCGTCCTGCAGACGCTGGCGGGTGATCGGGTCGACGGCGCCGAACGGCTCGTCCATGAGCAGGACGGGCGGGTCGGCGGCGAGCGCCCTGGCGACGCCGACGCGCTGCTGCTGCCCACCGGAGAGCTCACGGGGGAAGCGGTCGCGGTAGGTGTCGGGGTCGAGGGAGACGAGGTCGAGGAGCTCGTCGACGCGCGCGGCGATCTTCTCCTTCGACCAGCCGAGCATCTTCGGCACGATCGCGATGTTCGCCGCGACGGTCATGTGCGGGAAGAGCCCGCCGGCCTGGATGACGTAGCCCATGCGGCGGCGGAGCTCGTCGCCGTCGATCGACGTGACGTCGTCGTCGCCCACCACGATCTTGCCCTCGGTGGGCTCGATCAGGCGGTTGATCATCTTGAGCGTCGTCGTCTTGCCGCAGCCGGACGGGCCGACGAGCATGACGATCTTGCCGGCGGGGATCTCGAGCGTGATGCCGTCCACGGCGGGCTTCGACTGGCCGGCGTAGCGCTTGGTGACCGTGTCGAGCAGGATGCCGCGACCGGTCACGTCGCTCTCGGCGGGGGAGCCGTTCGTGTGGGACAGGGTTGCGTCAGTGCTGGACACGGATACCTCGCGAGATGGTCAGGCGGCCGAGGCCGAGGAGCAGGAGATCGAGGACGAGGGCGAGCAGGACGACGCCGATCACGCCCACCACGACCGAGTTGAGGGAGTTCGCGCCGCCGAGACGCGAGAGCCCGGAGAAGATGAACCCGCCGAGCCCCGGGCCGAGCGCGTACGCGGCGACGGCGGCGACGCCCATCACCATCTGCGCGGAGACCCGGACGCCGGTGAGGATGATCGGCCACGCCATCGGCAGCTCGACCTGCACCAGGGTGCGGAAGCGGCTCATCCCGATGCCACGGGCCGACTCGACGACGGCGGGGGAGATCTCGGAGAGCCCGACGACCGCGTTGCGCAGGATCGGCAGGGCGGCGAAGAACGTGACCGTGACGACGGACGGCACGACGCCGAACCCGAGCGGGACGAGCAGCAGGCCGATCACGGCGAACGACGGCAGTGTCAACCCGATGGTCGACACCTCGTTCGCGACCGATCTCAGCCGCGGGATGCGGTAGACGAGTGCTGCGAGCAGCACGGCGATGACGGTGGCGAGCACGGTGCACTGGAGGACCAGCGAGAAGTGCTGCCACGACGCGAACCAGATCTGGTCCCATCGCTCCGTGACGTAGTTGAAGAACACCTGACGCTGGTTCCCCTCGGGTCGGTCGTTCTGCCCACGGGTCGGGGCACAAGTGCCGCCCAACGTACGCAATGGCACGGCCACTTGTACAACCGCAAATGTCGCGAACGCAGGGTTCCTGCGGATTCTTCAATCACGAAAACCCAGATCAGCGCCGTGTGCCGTCCGTGATCCTGGGAGAACGGTAACGATCGAGCGGGCCGCCCGACTACAGGCCGGCTTCGCGGAGCCCTGCCTGCTCGGCGATCGCGACGAGCCGCTCCCGCCACTCGATCCACTCCTCGGGCGTCTTCTCCGCGAGGTTCCCGTCACCGTCGCCCGCGAGGCCGTCGAGCATCTCGCGCACGATGTCCGCGTGCCCGGCGTGCCGAGCGGTCTCGTACGCCATGTGCACCAGCACACGGTGCAGCGTGACGTCACGGTGCTCGGGTGCCCACCACGGAACCACCCCGCGCGCGTCGAGGTCGAGCGCCTCGATCGTGGCATCGGCGTGAGCGGCGCTGGCGTGGTGGAACGCCACGATGTCCGCCATCGTCTCGTCGAGCGTCGCGTACATGTCCCGGTCGTCGTCGGAGTCGAGCCATGCCGGCGGATCGGGGAGCGGGCGGTCGAACACCCGCCCGAAGTACTCGGACTGCACGGCGGCCACGTGCTTCACGAGCCCGAGGACGTTCGTGCCCGTCGGGGTCACCGGCCACCTGGCCTGCCGTTCCGCGAGTCCGTCGAGCTTCGCGAGCAGCGCTGCCCGGTGCTTCTGCAGGTAGCGGTGCAGCGTCTGCTTCACGAGTGCCTGGTCGGTGACCGGAGACGCCCCCTCGTCGGTGAGCAGGGAGTTCCGGGTCGCGGCGATGGTGCCGGACGGCGGTGCAGGTCGCACCGCCGGCGGCTCCTCGGTGATGTCGCTCATGCCCTCGATCGTGCCACCGCGCGCTCGCGGATGCGCTCCGACTCGGCCACGGCGACGCGCTCGGCGGTGAGCAGCAGCCCGGCGACGTCCGCGGCGTTCCGCGACGGTGCGTCGTTCCAGCTGGTCAGGTCGCGCACGCGGCCCATCCGGACGTCCGGGGCCGGGCACCAGAGGACCGGCGCCCCCTCTTCGACCGCGAGCGCGTGCCAGACGACGTCGAGGGCGCGCTGGACCGGCTGGGAGTGCACCGCGTGCGGACCACCGGCGGCGTAGACCACGGCACCGACGAGGCACGCACCGACGAGCGGGCGCCCGGCGACGTCCATCGCCGCGGCACTCGACGCCTTGCGGGTGCGGCCCTTCTCGTCGACGTAGGAGAACCACGCGTGCTGGATCCAGCCGCGTTCGACGACACCGCGCGCACCGGACAGCAGCCGCTCCACGTCGGCGAGGTCACGGAGCTGCGCTTCGGCTCGACGGACCCTGGCAGCGGCACGACGTTCGGCGAGCCGGTCGAGGAGGCCGCGGAACCCGGAGCGGGTGGGCGTGGGGAGGGAGGGAGAGGCGTCGGTGTCGACGTCGTGCTGGACGCGGAACTCGAGGGTCATCAGGCCCCTCCGATCTTCACGTGCACGGATGGTGTGGAGAGACGATAACCCCGTTCGGGTCAGCCGTCGAGAGCGGCGTCGATCCCACGCTCGGCGACGATCCGGAACGCGCTGTCGTCGCTGAGGTGCATCGCCGAGGCGATGGACACGGCCCAGCCCCGTGCCCTGGTCCAGGTGGCGTCGTCGGCGGGGACCAGCGCGCGGAAGGTGCGCCGGGCCTCCTGGTCGAGCGTCAGCCAGGCGGTCGAGAGGTCCACTGCCGGATCGCCCGCCGTCACGTCCCCGAAGTCCACGACCGCCGACAGGCGGTCACCGCGGCCGTCCGGCGCGGGTTCGACGAGCAGGTTGAAGGGGTGCAGGTCGCCGTGCACCCAGACGGGAGGCCCGGCGTACGCGGGCAGGGCGGCCGCGGTCCGCCAGAGCGCGGCCAGCTCCACGGCACGTGGTACGTCCGCGGTGGCGAGCCGTTCCAGGACGGCGTCCGAGCGGGTGCGCAGGGGGACGGCGCGCACCGGGTTGACCGGCGCGTCCGCCGGCGCGGGCACGTGCAGCAGCCGGACGAACGCGGCGAGCGCCTCGGCCACCGCCGTCCCGCCGGCTCGTTCGCCCGCCGGGACGCCGGGGAGCCAGCGCACGACGCTCCACGACCACGGGTACCCCGGCGCCGGGCGACCGGTCCGCACCGGATCGGGGACGGGCACGATCGCGGCGACCCGTTGGGCGATCTCGGGCAGCCAGCGCTGCTCGTGCTCGATGAGCCGGGCGGCGGCGGCACGGCGGGGGAGCCGGACGGCCAGCAGGTCCCCGAGCCGGACGACCACGTTGTCCCAGCCGTTCGCGACGACCTCGAGCGGCAGGTCCGCGAGGTCGGGGTGCTGGTCGGCGAGCAGCGCGCGGACGAGGTCGGCGTCGACGTCGATCTCTGCTTCCGGGGTGGGCATCGGGTCAGGCTAGCCGGGGCGGCCCCTCCCCGCGAACGGGGGCTCTCGGGGCGAACCTACCGCTTGGTATCTTCATAGGGTCGGAGGCGTGGGTGTCGCTGGGGGGACTCACGACCCGTGGTCGTGTCGGACCGGCGTCAGGGCGCCTCGGTCCGCGCGACGTGCTCGTGAGATGCGTCTGGCTCGTGAGATGCGTCGGGTGCGTCGTCCTCGTCCGGGGCGATGAGGGCCACCAGCCGCTGGATCTCCGGGCGCATCCGCTCCGTGACGATCGCGGCGAGCAGGACCGTCCAGAGGTCGCGGAGCCGTTCGAACAGGTCCGCGCGGTCGGCCAGCACGTCGGAGACCGTCTGGACGCCGGTGTACGCGGGGATGATCACCCGCCCGAGCATCTCCGCGTCCCAGGCATCGTCGACCTCGCCCGCGGCGACCCCCTGCCGCATCAGCTCGGCGACGACCGCCATCCAGTCGGTGTACGGGTTCTGCCGTGCCACCTCGGCCGTCGCGGCCTCGGTCGACAGCCGGATGCCGGCGCTCACGACGACCTCGGACACCATCTGCGTCGCGAGTCCCTGCGACATCCACATCATCGCCTCGAGCGGGGACGTCGCCCGGGTGGACGCCGCTTCGCCGTACCGCCTGGACACTTCGTGCTGCTGGGCGATGACCGCCCCCGCGAGGTCGTGCTTCGACCCGAAGTGGAAGTAGAGCGCGCCCTTGGTCAGCCCGGCTCGCTCGGCGACGGCGTCCATCGAGGCGCCGACGTACCCGTGCTCGTCGAACTCGTGGGCCGCGGCCTCGAGGATCGCCGCCCGTGTCGCCACCGCGCGCTGCTGCCGCGACCGTCCGTCCTCTGCCAAGTGCGTGCCTCCGAGGCCGATCGTATCGGCGGGTCCCGGGCGGCGTCGGGCAGATTACCGGCAACCGTCAGGTGACGTGTCCTACGGTTCCCGGCATGGACGGATGGCGGAACCCGACACGTTGGGCCCGGGCGGGTCGATGGCTGCTCGTGCCCATCGCGGTCCTCGACTGGTTCGCGCTGCCGACCCAGGGGGTCTTCGTCGCCGCATTCCTCATCGCGGTCGTCGGGCTCGTCGGGATCGCCGCCGCGCTCGTCGTGCGGATGCTCCGCGGCAGCCGTGGCGCGATGGCGGCCCTCGGCGTCGTGATGCTGCTCGGCGGTCTCGCCGTGTTCGGGCTCGACCCCTTCCCGGGGTCCTTCCCGCTCATCGACTCGTGGTGGCCGGACGCCATCACGCAGCCGCAGCACGTCGGCAGCGCCTACTGGCAGCTCGCCGGACTCGGGATCGAGCTGTGCGGGTTCGGCCTGCTCGCGACGCTGCTCGTCGTCACGCTGACGCGTCCGACCCTGCACGGCGGGTCAGCACCGCGACGCTGACGTCGGCGTCGGGAGCGGCCTCGCGCAGCGCCCGGATGCGGTCGACGAACGCCGTGGCCTCCTCCGCTGCCGCCAGGGCCGCGACGGCACCGATGTCGTCGAGCCCACCGAGCGACAGGAGCCCAGCGGTGAACAGCACGAGGCGGTCACCAGGTGCGAGGTCGACCTCGACGTGGGTCCGCGCGGTGCCCTCTGGCTGCAGCCCGATCGGCAGGTCGATCGTCCTGAGCACCGTGTGGGTGCCGTCGGCGCGGACGTGCAGCGCCAGGCCGTGGCCGGCGTCCACGGACGTGACGTGACCGGTCGTCGGGTCGATCCGTGCGTGGAAGAGCGACCCGACGGCACCGGCGGCCTCCAGGTCGGCGCCGATCTGGGCCTCCAGTGCCTGGCCGTCCGCTCCCAGCTGCACGTCGGTGCGTGCCACGACGGCGGCGCGGAGCGTCGACGCGAGCAGGCCGGCCGCACTGCCGGCGGCGGACACCGAACCGATCGTCAGTCGGATCGTCCCATCGGCCGCGAGGCGCCAGTCCGCGACGTCGCCGGACCCCTCGCGTGACGAGGACACGGCGGCGAAGTCGTAGCCGGGGACGTCGATCGGATCGGGGACGAGCGCGTCGAGCACCCGCCGGACCCGGTCCCGGTCGATCGCGTGGCCCAGCTCCCGCTCCGCCCAGCGGGCGAGGTCACGGAGCAACTCCACGTCCTCCGCCGAGAGCTCGCGGGGCTTCGCGTCCATGATGCAGAGCGTGCCGACACGGGTGCCGTCGAGCATGGACAGCGGCGCACCCGCGTAGAAGCGGATGCCCGGCTCGCCCGTCACGGCGGGCAGCCCGCTGAACCGCGGGTCGAGCGCGGTGTCCGGCACCACCATCGGCCCGTCCTGCAGCACGGTCGTCGAGCAGAACACGTCACTCGCGGCGGCGCTCCCGCCCTGCTGCCAGCCCTGCGCGGACTGTGCCGTGACGAGGTCGCCGTGCACGAGGTTGAGGAAGCTCAACGGCACCCCGAACGCCGCCTGCGTCATCCGGGTGATGCGGTCGAACCGCTCCTCGGGACCGCTGCCGAGCACCCCGAGGGCCTCGACGAGCGCGTTCCGTCGGTCCGCCTGGGTGTCAGTCACGCGTCCTGTCTACCGCACCCTCGGCGAGGAACCAGTCGCGCGGGTGCTCGTCGGCCGTCAGCACCCGGCGCGGCGTGGTGGGAGCGGCCCACTCCGCGGCGTTCGAGAGCACCCGCTGGATGTCCGGGTGGTGGTACACGGGGTACTCCTGGTCACCGGGCGAGAAGTAGAAGACCCTGCCGCGGCCACGACGGTAGGCGACGCCGGAGCGGAACACCTCGCCGCCGGTGAACGTCGACAGGAAGACCTCTTCGTCGGGGCGGGGGATGTCGAAGTACTCGCCGTACATCTCCTGGCGGTCGATGACGATCGGGTGCGGGACGCCCTTCGCGATGGGGTGGTCGGGCGCCGTCGTCCAGACGAGCTCCCGCTCGCCGTCGTTCCGCCACTTCAGGGAGCACGTCGTGCCCATCAGCCGCTTGAACGGCTTCGAGTAGTGCCCGGAGTGCATCACCACGAGGCCCATGCCGGCGTGCACGGCGTCCACGACGCGCTGCACGACCTCGTCGCTGACCTCCTCGTGGGCCGCGTGGCCCCACCAGAACAGCACGTCCGTGGCGTCGATGCGCTCCTGCGTCAGACCGTGCTCCGGCTCCTGCAGCGTCGCCGTGCCGACCGAGGCCTCCGGCAGGTGCTCCTGCAGCGCGGTCGCGACGACGGTGTGGATGCCGTTCGGGTAGTGCTCGACGACTGTCGCGTCACCGCGGGTCTCGTGCACGTTCTCGTTCCAGACGACGATGTTCTTCACTGCTCGATCTCCATCTCGTGTCCTGCCTGTGCCGACGCGTAGATCGCGTCGACGACCCTGCTGCGGTGCAGCGCGAACTCGCCGTGGTGCCCGTCGTGGAGGCCGCTGCGGATCGTGGCGATGAACTCCTCGATCACCCGCTGGTGGTGCCCGCCGGGGACCTGCACGCCCGGCCGGGTGACCGTCGGGATGCCCTGCTCGTCGGAGTAGAGCGTCACGGTGCCCTCGGTCGCGTAGTCGCGCACGAACAGCCGTGCACCACCCGTCGACCCGAGGAGCTCGACCTCGATGTCCTCGACGTCCTTCGAGTAGCTCGCCCAGCTCGCCTGCAGCAACAGGCTTGACCCGTCGTCGAACCGGAGCAGCGCGCTCGCGAAGTCCTCGACGTCGAACGGACGGTCGGTCGCCGCCGACACCGGGGTCCGCTCGCTGCCGCCACGGCCGGCGCTGCCGAGCTCGTTGTACGTGACGGCGCTCGCCGTGACCACGCGCGGTTCGCCCATCAGGTGCAGTGCGATGTCGAGCACGTGCGACCCGAGGTCGATCAGGGGGCCACCGCCGGCGGTCTCCTTGTTCGCGAACCAGCTCCGGATCCCGGGGATGCCGGCGCGGCGGAGCCAGCTCGCGCGGGCGTGGTAGACGTGGCCGAGCGGGTTCGCTGCGCCGCCGTTCCGCAGGTGGTCGGCGAGGAACTGCACGTCGGCGCGACGGCGGTGGTTGTAGGCGACCTCGAGCACGCGGTCGTTCCGGACGGCGGCGTCGACCATCTCCTGCGCCTGGGCGCCGGTCGTCGCGAGGGGCTTCTCGCAGAAGACGTGCTTGCCGGACTCGAGCGCGGCGACCGCGATGGGGTGGTGCAGGGCGTTCGGGACGCCGATCGACACGATGTCGAGGTCGTCCCTCGCGACGAGGTCCTGCCAGTCCTCGTACGTGTTCGGCACGTGCCGGGTCTCGGCCAGCTCGGCCAGTCGAGCCGTCTCCTGTCCCGCGAGCGCCACCACCTCGACCCCCGGGAGTGCGGTGTAGGCATCGAGGTGCGTGGTCCCGGCGAACCCGAGACCGACCACCCCGACGCGGAGCGTGCGTGCTGCATCCGTGGTCGTGTTCGTCGTCATCGACATGACACCGACGCTACCGGAGGCGCGGGTCGAATCGATACGACAGGCGGCGTGTTGCCGTCCCGGGGGTGGTGGTGGGCGGAATCGCGCGTAGGCGGTCGAATCGCGCGTAGGACGCCCGAAGTCCTGACCCCCTACGCGCGATTCGGCTTGCTATCGCGCGTGTGAGGGGAAGGAACGCGCGCGGAGGTCTCCCATCCGTGGTCCGCGACGATGGAGGCATGACGCCTCGATCCCTGTTCCGTGCCCTCGCGGTCGCCGAACTCGTGACCTGGACGATGCTCCTCGTGGGCATGCTGATGAAGTACGGCTTCGGGCTGGGGGACCTGCCCGTGCGCATCGGCGGCAGCGTGCACGGCTTCGTGTTCCTCGCGTACCTCGTCGTCACGACGGTGGTCGCGGTGAACCAGCGGTGGTCGTTCGGCACGCTGGCGCTCGGATGGGCGAGTGCGGTGGTGCCGTACACGACGCTGCCGTTCGAGGTCGGTGTCGCACGCCGGGGCATGCTCGACGGCCCCTGGCGGCGCTCCGCTCCGGCCGGGACGCAGCCCGGCTTCTGGGACCGCCTGCTCTTCTCCGTGGTGCGTCGCCCGGCGGTCGCGGTCGTGGTGGGCGTGGTGCTCGTCGTCCTGGTGTTCGTGGTGCTGCTGACGATCGGCCCGCCGGTCCCGTCCCGCTGACCGGTCACAACACCCCGCTCACTTCCGCCGAGCCCGTCCCGCTGACCGGTCACGACACCCCGCTCACTTCCGCGGTCCCGTCCCCGCTGACCGGTCACGACACCCCGCTCACTTCCGCCGAGCGGTCGTGAGTCGTCGGCGCGGAAGCACCGGAGCGACGGATGGCGACCAGTCGGCGGAACCGGGCGGGGTGTCGTGGCCGGTCGCGAGCGCTGCTTGGTCAGGCAGACAGCAGACGGACAGACAGACGGGAGGCACGGTGCCAGCTGGCACCGTGCCTCCCGTCGGTGGACTGCCTGCGTTACAGGGCGGCCAGGACCGCGTTCAACGTTGCGGACGGGCGCATGACCGCGCTCGCCTTGGCGTCGTCCGGACGGTAGTAGCCACCGATGTCGGCGGGGGAGCCCTGCACGGCGATCAGCTCCTCGACGATCTGCTGCTCCTGACCGTCGAGCTGCTTCGCGATCTCGGCGAACGCCGCAGCGAGCTCGGTGTCCTCGGTCTGCGCCGCGAGCTCTTCCGCCCAGTACTTCGCGAGGAAGAAGTGGCTGCCACGGTTGTCGATCGTGCCGAGCTTGCGCCCCGGGGACTTGTCCTGCTCGAGGAACGTCCCGGTGGCCCGGTCGAGGGTCTCACCGAGGATCTTCGCGCGCTGGTTCCCGGTCACGGCGGCGAGGTGCTCGAGGCTGACCGCCAGCGCCAGGAACTCGCCGAGGCTGTCCCAGCGCAGGTAGTTCTGCTGGACGAGCTGCTGCACGTGCTTCGGCGCGGAGCCACCGGCCCCGGTCTCGAACAGGCCGCCGCCGCCGAGGAGCGGCACGACCGAGAGCATCTTCGCCGAGGTGCCGAGCTCCATGATCGGGAACAGGTCGGTGAGGTAGTCGCGGAGGACGTTGCCCGTGACCGAGATCGTGTCCTCGCCGCGGCGGATGCGCTCCAGCGAGAAGCGCATCGCGTCTTCCGGCGAGAGGATCTCGATCTGCAGACCGTCGGTGTCGTGCTCGCCGAGGTACCGGTGGACGAGCTCGATGAGCGCTGCGTCGTGCGAGCGGGTCTCGTCGAGCCAGAACACGGCCGGCGTCGCGCTGGCGCGGGACCGGGTGACGGCGAGCTTCACCCAGTCGCGGATGGCGACGTCCTTGGTCTGGCACGCACGCCAGATGTCACCCTGCGCGACCTGGTGCTCGATCACGACGTCACCGGCGGCGTTCGTCACGCGGACGGTGCCGTCGGCGGGGACCTCGAAGGTCTTGTCGTGGGAGCCGTACTCCTCGGCCTTCTGCGCCATCAGGCCGACGTTCGGCACCGAGCCCATGGTCGCGGGGTCGAAGGCGCCGTTGGCACGGCAGTCCTCGATCACGGTCTGGTAGATGCCGGCGTAGCTGGAGTCCGGGATCACGGCGAGGGTGTCGTGCTCGTCGCCGTCCGGGCCCCACATGTGGCCGGATGTGCGGATCATCGCGGGCATCGAGGCGTCGACGATGACGTCGCTCGGGACGTGCAGGTTCGTGATGCCCTTGTCCGAGTCGACCATGGCGAGCTCGGGACCAGCGGCGATGCCGTCCGTGAACGCCTGCTTGATGTCCGCACCGTTCGGCAGCGCGTCGAGCCCGGTGAGGATCGAGTTCAGCCCGTCGTTCGGGGTGAGACCCGCCGCGGCGAGGTCGGCGCCGTAGCGGTCGAACACGTCGGGGAAGAAGGCGCGGATCACGTGCCCGAAGATGATCGGGTCGGAGACCTTCATCATCGTGGCCTTGAGGTGCACCGAGAACAGGATGCCTTCGTCCTGGGCGCGCTTGATCTGCGCGCGCAGGAACTGCTCGAGCGGACCGACGTGCAGCACGGTGCCGTCGATGACCTCGCCGGCGAGGACCGGGATCGACTGCTTGAGGACCTGTTCCTGCCCGTCGGCACCGACGAACGTGATCGTCAGCGTGTCGTCGGCGGGAGCGACCCATGTCTTCTCGTTCGAGCGGAAGTCGTCGACGCCCATGGTCACGACGTTCGTCTTCGACTCGGGGCTCCACGCACCCATGCGGTGCGGGTGCTTGCGGGCGTAGTTCTTGACCGACAGCGGTGCACGGCGGTCGGAGTTGCCCTCGCGCAGGACCGGGTTGACGGCGCTGCCCTTCACCTTGTCGTACCGGGCGCGGGTCTCGCGCTCGGCGTCCGTCGACGGCTCGTCCGGGTAGTCCGGCAAGTCGTAGCCCTGCGACTGGAGCTCCTTGATCGCCGCCTTGAGCTGCGGGATCGACGCCGAGATGTTCGGCAGCTTGATGATGTTGGCTTCCGGCGTCTTCGCCAGGTCGCCCAGCTCCGCGAGCGCGTCGTCGAGGCGCTGCTCGTCGGTGAGCCGCTCCGGGAACAGGGCGATGATGCGGCCGGAGAGCGAGATGTCCCGCGTCTCGACGTCCACGCCGGCGGTGCCGGCGAACGCCTGGATGACGGGGAGGAAGGAGTGGGTGGCGAGGAACGGTGCCTCGTCCGTGAGCGTGTAGATGATCTTGGCCATGCTGGCGGGTACTCCCTTGTTCGCGCGTCGGTGGTTCCACGCTACTCGTCGTGAGCGATATCTCGACATCAAGATACATGGGCTGTGGAGAGAGTTCGTCGAGACCCCAACTGTGGACAGCCATCGCGCAGGCGACATCCAGACGCGTCACTGCATGCACATAGGGAACCGCCGTGCACTGGAGGGGTCGAGAGGAGCACACCATGCCCACTGCACGTCGCCGCCCCGAGGACTTCGGGTGGACCGCCGAGGACCTCCGCTCCGCGTACGCCTCGGACGGCAGCGGCCCGTTCCGCTACGCACCGGACGGATCCGGCCCCTTCTCCTACGACGCCGACGGCAGCGGCCCGTGGCTCGTCGGCCCCGAACCCGCCCGCGGTCTCGCGGTGTTCGCGCCGCGCAACCGCGGATCCGTGTCCCGCCTGCGCCGCATCGGGACGGCGTGCACGGCCGGAGCGCTCGCGCTGACGCTCATCGCCGGGAGCATCGCGATCGTGGACGTCGTGGCTCCTCCACACCATGCGGTGACCGCCGCTTCCGTCCACGAACCGGGGCACGACGGAGACTGACCCGCCGAACGGTGCCACGCTGGGGGAGTGACAGAACTCCTCGTCGTGGGCGTGATCGCCCTGCTGGTCATCGCGGCCGCCGCCGTACTCGGCCCGCGCATCGGCATCGCCGCGCCGCTCGTCCTGGTCGCGGTGGGCATCGTCGCGAGCCTGGTGCCGTGGATCCCGAACGCCGAGATCGACCCGGAGTGGATCCTCGCCGGGGTCCTGCCGCCACTGCTGTACTCGTCGGCGGTGTCCATGCCGACGATGAACTTCCGGCGCGAGTTCGGTGCGATCAGCGGCCTGTCGGTCGTGCTCGTCGTCGCGAGCTCGCTCGTGCTCGGACTCTTCTTCGCGTGGGTCATCCCGGGGCTCGGGCTGGCATGGGGCATCGCCCTCGGCGCGATCGTCAGCCCCACGGACGCCGTCGCCACGTCGATCGTCAAGCAGACCTCGGTGTCCCGTCGAGTCATCGCGATCCTCGACGGCGAGTCCCTGCTCAACGACGCCACGGCGCTCGTGCTCCTCCGGACCGCGATCGTCGCCGGGGCCGCGTCGTTCTCGTTCTGGGGTGCCGTCGGGGACTTCGCGTTCGCGGTCGCCGTCGCGGTGGCGATCGGGCTCGTCGTCGGCTGGCTGAACCTGCGGGTCCGGTCGCGCATCACGAACCCGACCGTCAACACCGCGCTGTCGTTCGCGGTGCCGTTCGTCGCGTCGATCCCGGCCGAGCACGTCGGAGCGTCCGGACTGGTCGCCGCCGTGGTCGCCGGGCTGGTCACGGGCATCCGGGCGCCACGGGTGCTGCCGCCGAACCACCGACTGTCAGACGCGCAGAACTGGGGCACCGTCGAGTTCGTGCTCGAAGGCGCGGTGTTCCTGGTGATGGGCCTCGAGCTCGCCTCGATCGTCTCGGACGTGCAGTCCGACCACGCCGGGATCGGCCCGGCGCTACTCATCGCCGTCGGGGCGCTCGTGCTCACGATCCTCGTCCGCACGGCGTACGTCGTCCCGCTGCTGTTCGGGCTGTCCAAGAGCGCCCGGCGCGGAGCACGGATGCAGGAGCGCCTGCAGGGGTTCCAGAACGCGGACACGCAGTCCACGACGCAGGCGCTGACCGATCACCGGTTCGGCAACCGCGCACCGTCCGAACGCGACCTCGAGCGCTTCGGCACCCGGGTCCGCCGGATGCTCGCGGACATCCAGTACTTCACGAAGGCGCCGATGGGGTGGCGCGAGGGCACGGCGGTCGTGTGGGCCGGCATGCGTGGTGCGGTCACCGTCGCGGCAGCACAGACGCTGCCGCACGACACCCCGCAGCGGTCCCTGCTGGTGTTCGTCGCGTTCGTCGTGGCGGGGCTCTCGCTGCTGATCCAGGGCGGCACGATCGGCCCGCTGCTGCGGAGGATCAGTCCGCCGACGGCCGACGCCTCGAGTGGGGATGCCGAGGAACGCGGCCGCCTGATGACCGTGATGCGGACGGCCGCCGAGTCGGTGCGGGCCGACGACGCGAACGAACTCACACCACGGACCCGCGAAGAACTCGAGGCGACCGACCCCGCCGAGCTCCGCGCGTGGTTCGGACGCGAGAAGGTCCGACGGCTGCAGGTGCTCGATGCACAGCGTTCCGCGTTGCTCGACGCCCGTGACGACGGTGTGTTCGATGCCGAGGTGCTCGAGTCGGTGCTGCGGAACCTCGACGCGGAGCAGATCGCCCTCGAACTCCGGGGCGGCCCGACGGGCTGACCGCGCGTCGGCCGCTCAGCACCCGACCGTGAAGCGCCAGTGCCCGACCGTGATGCGTCAGTGCCCGATCGTGATGCGGAACACCCGGACGCCGGCCGTCTGCAGCGCGGCGAGCCCCAGCCGCATGCGGAGGTTCCGGAACGGCGCCTTGAAGGCGTTCGGCGCCGATGCCGAACCGATCTGGTGGAGCACCTCGGCGGTGAGCGTCCGTTCGAGCTTGGGCGCCAGACGTGTGAGCCCGGACACCGTGACGACGATGCGCACCGCGTTGGGCGCGAGCAGCGGGTCGATGCGCTCGGCCGCCTCTTGCGCACGGTGGAACGCCGGGTCGTCGCCAGGACGCCGGATCGCGATGACGGCCAGCTCCGCCGCCCCCGAGCCCTCCGGCTCCGGCAGGTCGTCGACCCCGATCACCCGCATCCGCCTGGCGTCCACCCCGGCACGGACCGCGGCGACCCTGAGCACCGGGAGGAGCTCCTGGGTGCCCGCCAGCACGACGTCCGCCGTCCGGAGATCGACTGGTTCGCGCCGCTCTCGCGACGATCGGGCCATGAGGGGTCCTTCCGCTCGCTCTCCTCGGACCCTACTGAAGTGCCGAGGGACACGCCGCCCGGATCAGTCGTCTCCCAGGCCGGCCCCGAGGCTGCTCGACTCGTCGGACATCGCCGCCCGGAGGACGACCTCGACCGCCGAGACCTGCGCTGCGACGGGCCACGACTCCGGATCGGCCGCCGCGAGCGCCGAGATCCCCTCGACCGCACCGGCAAGTGCGCCCACCCTTGCTGCCGTGTCCATCGCCGACGGCGCCGCCCGGTGGAGGAGTCCGGTGAGCCGTTCCCGGAACGCGGCGTTGTGCGCCGCGTGCCGTTCGGCGAGCGTCTGGTCGGCGAGCGCTGCGGCGAGGAAACCGATCCAGACGCGCGAGTTCGCGAGCCGCTGCTCGTCGACCGGCAGGGCATCGAGCACGATCGCGCGGAGGGCCTCCGCCGGTCCGGTGGCGGAGCGTTCGCTGGCGTCCATCCGGGTTCGAGTCCGCTCGTGGAGCAGGTCCCTGGCGTGCAGGAGCAACGCGCGTTTGTCCCGGAAGGTGTGCAGCACGAGGCCCGTCGTGCACCCGGCGCGCTCGGCGACCGCGCGGAGGGTCAGGCCGGGCGCACCGCGGTCGGCGAGGACCTGCCAGACCGCTTCGGACAGGTCTCGGCGCTGCGCATCGACGTCCCGGGTTCGCGGCATGCACCTACCGTAACATCTGTTACCGTAACGATCGATACGGATCACGACACCGCCGGGAGACGCCATGTGGACCATCGACCTCGTTCCCTTCGACCACGAGGACGCAGCCGCCTACGCGCCGCGCAGCGCGTCGAACTCGACTCCCGGTACGGATCGGACGACCACGAGCCGGGGACCGTGCCGAGCGCGGTCGACGTCCCCGTGTTCCTCGTCGCGAGGACGACCGAGCCCCCGACGACCGAGACCCCGACGATGGACACCCCGACGACCGACATCCCGACGACGGGCACCCCGATCGCCTGCGGCGGTCTGCGCCCCCTCGGACCAGCGCTCTTCGACGGCACCGCGGTCGAGGTCAAGCGGATGTACGTCGCCCCGGCGGCCCGGGGATCCGGTGTCGCCGCCGCCGTGCTCCGGGAACTCGAACGGCACGCGGCGCGACTCGGCGCCGAACGGGTCGTCCTCGAGACCGGGACGATGCAGCCGGACGCGATGCGGTTCTACGAGCGCGAGGGGTACACCGCGATCCCGCGCTACGGCCACTACGCCGACTCCGAACTCTCGGTCTGCTACGAGCGGGTCCTGCAGCCCTAGGCTGGCGCCATGGCGCGGATGCTGCGGACGGAACGGGGCCTCGACCGGCTCGTCAACTTCTCCGACGCGACCGTCGCCATCGCGATCACCCTGCTGCTCCTGCCGCTGGTCGACGTCGCGGGCGAGATCGACGAGAAGTCACTCGGCGACCTGCTGTCGGACAACATCGGCACGGTCATCGCCTTCGTCGTGAGCTTCGTCGTCATCTCGCGCCTGTGGCTGTCGCACCACCGACTGTTCGAGGCGACACAGTCGTACTCGACCCTGGTGCTGCGGGTGAACTTCGTCTGGCTCGCGAGCATCGCCTTCCTGCCGTTCTCGTCGAACCTCATCGCCCACGAGGCCGAGGACGCCGGGGTGAACGCGTTCTACATCGGCACCATCGCCCTGTCGAGCCTGAGCATGTCCGTGATGCAGTGGGCCGTGTGGCGCGACCCCGAACTCATCCGGCCCGGTGGTCGGCAGATGCTGCACCCGATCGACGGCACCGTGACCTTCGTGGCGCTGATCGTCGCGCTCGTGGGCGCCACGATCCTGCCGGCGCCCGGTCCGTTCTGGCTCTTCATCCTGGTGCCGGCCGGGTGGGTCTCGACGTGGCTGGAGCGGCGGTACAGCGCCCGCGAGAAGCGGGCACAGCACGACATGTGACGCCGAGGGGGCTGTACAACCGGACAGGTTCGTGCAGAATGGTCTGCGGCCATGACGACTCTCCGCGACGCAGACCAGCACCCCGGCACCCCGGTGGTGCACACTTCTCGTCGCGCTGCCCTCGAGGCCGAGCGCGCCGCCGCCAAGGCGAAGCCCCCGAGACCCGTGAAGCCCGCGAAGCCCGTGAGACCCGCGAAGCCGACCTCCCGCTTCACCCGCGTCCCCCGCCGCAGTGTCGCCACCACGAAGCCGCCGCTCACCACGAAGCAGCGCACCAGCCGCCTCACCGTGACGAGCGCCCTCGCCGCCATCGTGATGTTCGCCGCGTCCGCGATGCCCGCACACGCGAGCCCCACGACGTCCACCGCGACCACCACGCTCGCACCCACGGTCCGCACCCAGGACTTCGCCGTCACGCAGGCCGTCGCGACCGCGACCACGAACCGAGACGGTTTCACGGTCGGCGGCAGCGGCGGCGCGACCGCCGGCGCCGAGGTCACCTTCGGCGGCGACGTCCGTTCCCCGTTCCCGAAGCCGGTCAGGATGAGCTCGGGCTTCGGCTACCGCTCCGCTCCCTGCGGCGCGTGCTCATCGCTCCACCAGGGCCTCGACTTCAACCCCGGCATGGGCGCACCGATCGGCGCGGTCGCAGCGGGGACCGTCCGGGTCTCCGGCACGTACTTCTCGTACGGCAACGCGGTCATCATCGACCACGTGGTCGACGGCCGGGAGGTCTCCACGCTCTACGGCCACATGATCCCCGGATCGTCGCCGCTGCAGGTCGGCGACGAGGTCACCGCCGGGCAGTTCGTCGGTCTGGTCGGCTCGTCGGGTGTCTCGACGGGTGCGCACCTGCACCTCGAGGTCCTGATGGACGGCACGCTGCCGGTGGACCCCCGCGCCTGGATCGAGTCCCACACAGGGCGCTCGCTCTAAGGATCCGTCCACATTCGCAGCCTCCTGTAGCGGGAATCCCAGCAGACCTGTGCAAGATCACAGGCATGGATGACTCCCACAGTCCCGGGCCCCGCTGATGGGCGCCGACACCTGGATCGCCTTCGGGCTGGTCGTGCTCTTCGTCCTCGTCGGCGGGGTGTTCGCCGCCGCGGAGATCGCGCTGGTCTCGCTGCGCGAGTCGCAGCTCCAGCAGCTGGAGCACCGCGGCAGCAGGGGCGCCAGGGTCGCAGCTCTCGGCCGTGACCCGAACCGCTTCCTCTCCGCGGTGCAGATCGGCGTGACCGTCGCGGGGTTCTTCTCCGCCGCGTACGGGGCGTCCTCGATCGCCCCCGACGTCGCACCGCTGTTCCAGGGCCTCGGTCTCGCGCAGGGCACCGCCGAGACGGTCGCCCTCGTCGCGATGACCCTCGTGATCGCCTACCTCTCGCTCGTCTTCGGCGAACTCGTCCCGAAACGCCTGGCACTGCAGCGCGCGGAGGGCTTCTCGATGCTCGTCGCGCCGACGCTCGACCGCTTCGCGACGCTGATGCGCCCGGCGATCTGGGTCCTGTCGAAGAGCACCGACGCCGTGGTGCGGCTGCTCGGCGGCGACCCGGACGCCCGGAGTGAGTCGATGAGCACCGAGGAGCTCCGCGGCCTGGTCTCCGAGCACGACGCCATCGACGAGCAGGGCCGCCGGATCGCCCGCAGTGCACTCGACGCCCAGGGCCGGATCCTCCGGGAGTCGATGCGTCCGTGGTACGACGTCGCGACGCTCGACGCCGGGCAGAGCATCGCCGAGGCGACCGACCTCGCGCTCGACCTCGGCCACACCCGGTACCTCGTCACCGCGGGCTCGCGAGACGACGTGGTGGGGTTCGTGCACCTCCGCGACCTGCTCCGGCCAGCGGACGCGAGCGCCCCGGTGCACACGATCGCGCGCCCGCTCGTCGCGTTCCCCGAGACCAAGTCCCTGTCGAGCACGATCGCCGAACTCCGCACCGGCGGCCAGCAGATCGCGTTGGTCGTCGACGAGTACGGCGGCAGCGCCGGCATGGTCACGCTCGAAGCGCTGCTCGAGGACCTCGTCGGCCGCATCCGCGACGAGTACGACGAACCGCTCTCCGTCAGCGACGGTGTGGAGGGATCGACCGTTCTGGAGGACCTCGCCGCCGACGGTGGCCCGGTCCTGCCCGACGGCGACTACGAGACGGTCGGCGGCCTGGTCCAGGTCCACCTGGACCGCGTCCCGCAGGTGGGCGACGTCGTCGAGGTGGGCGAGCACCGCCTCGCGGTGACCGCCATGGACGGTCACCGCGTCGCCAGGGTGACGATCGAACGGCAGCCGGCCAGCAGACAGGACGCGACCAGCTGACGGACAGGAGGCTCGGTGCCAGCTGGAACCGAGCCTCCAGTCCGACGGTCCGACGGCCCGCAGTTGCGGACGCTAGAAGTCGGTGCCCCGGCTCACCGACTCCCACGCGTCCACCTCGGCGCGCAGCGCGTCGAGCGCCGCGCGGAAGCCGTCGGACGCGTCGTTGCCGAGCAGCAGCATGTACGGGGTCTCGTCGGCCTCGACCGCGGTGATCAGCGCCTGCGCTGCCTTCGCCGGATCGCCCGGCTGCGTCCCGTGCACCGTGTCGTGCTCGATGCGGCGCTTCCCCGCGGTGTCCGCGTAGGCCTCGATCGGCGTGACGGACTGCGTCAGGGACCGCCCGGCGAAGTCGGTCCGGAACGCTCCCGGCTCCACGACCATCACGTCGATGCCGAGCGGCTGGACCTCTTTCCGGAGTGACGCGGACAGGGCCTCGGTCGCGGCCTTGACCGCCGAGTAGAAGCCGGAGCCCGCGGGGGAGATCCGCGCGCCGATCGACGAGATGTTCACGATCGTGCCGGTCCCGCGCGCCCGCATGCCGGGCAGCACGGCCTGAACGAGCCGGGTCGGCCCGAAGACGTGTGTGTCGAACAGGCGCTGGACGGCCTCCGGCTCGCCCTCCTCGACGGCGGCGCGGTACCCGTACCCGGCGTTGTTCACGAGCACGTCGACCCGGCCGAACCGCTCCTCGGCAGCGGCGACCGCTGCGGTCACGGCGGACGGGTCGGTGACGTCGAGCGACAGGGCGAGGGCGCGGTCGGGTGCGGTGGCGGCGATGTCCTGCACACGTGCGGCGTCCCGTGCGGTGACGACGACGGACCCGCCGGCGGCGAGGACCGCCTCGGCAAAGGCCCGCCCGAGTCCGGTGGAGCAGCCGGTGATGAACCATGTGGTGTCGGTCATGTCGCCCATGCTGGCGCGCAACGGGGGTCCGAGACGGGTTCCGCTGGTACCTGCCTCGCTCCCGGGTGCAGCACGTACCCTTCTCGCCATGGGTATCGACGTGCGCAGTGAGATCCGCGACTTCCTGTCCTCACGGCGGGCGCGGATCACTCCGGACCAGGCTGGCATGCCCTCGTTCGGCGGTGGGGTGCGTCGGGTGCCCGGGCTGCGGCGGCACGAGGTCGCGATGCTGGCCGGGGTCAGCGTGGACTACTACACGCGGCTCGAACGGGGCTCGCTCAAGGGTGTCTCGGACAGCGTGCTCGACGGCCTCGCGCGGGCACTGCAGCTCGACGAGGACGAGCGGACGCACCTGTGGGACCTCGCCCGGCTCGCCAACTCCGGCGTGAAGACCATGCACAAGACGATGCCGACCCGGATCCGACCGGGCGTGCAGCGACTCCTCGACGCGATCACCGGCGCGCCGGCGTGGGTCCGGAACGAGCGCGGGGACGTCCTCGCGGCGAACGAGCTCGGCCGGGCCCTGTACGCACCGATGTTCGCCGGACCCGGTCGCCCGGTGAACTCCGCGCGCTTCACCTTCCTCGACCCGGCAGCCCGGACGTTCTTCATGGACTGGGCTCGGACGGCGCGGGACTCGGTCGCGATCCTCCGTGCGGCAGCGGTGGCGAACCCGTGCGAACCGGGGCTCGTGACGCTCGTCGGGGAGCTCTCCACCCGCAGCGAGGAGTTCCGCACGTGGTGGGCCGAGCACGACGTCCGCATGCACCGCACCGGCAAGAAACGGATCGACCACCCCGTCGTCGGTGCCCTCGAACTCGACTACGAGGCACTCGAGCTCGTCGCCGACCCCGGCCTGACGATGTTCACGTACAGCGCGGAGCCCGGTTCGCCGTCCGAGCGCTCGCTGGCGCTCCTCGGCACCTGGGCCGCGACGGAGCGGGCGGAGCAGTACGCCGCCCTGCGCGAGTCCGAGTCCGAGTCGATCGACTGACGCGGTCGCGTCGGGCCCCCGTAGGCTGAGCCCGTGACCAGGACTGCGGATGGCTCGGCGGGGGACGCCGACTACGGCACGATCGGCGCCGGGTACGGCAGGTACCGCCGCCCGGAGCCCACGTTCGCCCGGGCGATCGCGAAGGCCCTCGGCGATGCCCGCACCGTCCTCAACGTCGGCGCAGGAGCCGGTTCGTACGAGCCCAGGGACCGCGACGTCACGGCCGTGGAGCCGTCCGAGTCCATGCGGGCGCAGCGCCCCCCGGAACTCGCGACGGCGATCGACGCCACCGCCGAGGACCTGCCGTTCGCGGACGACACGTTCGACGCCGCGATGACGACGTTCTCCGTGCACCAGTGGACCGACCTGGAGCGCGGTCTCGCCGAGGTGCGCCGTGTGACGAGGGGACCGGTCGTCGTGCTCACGTGCGACCCCGACCGCGTCGAGGACTACTGGCTCGCCGAGTACGCCCCCGACGTGATGGCGACAGAGGCCCGTCGGTACCCCGCGCTCGACCGCATCGCCAGCGCCCTCGGCGGCGACGTCGAGACCACCCGCATCCCGATCCCCTTCACGTGCGTCGACGGCTTCTCCGAGGCGTACTACGGCCGACCCGAGCGGCTCCTCGACCCAGGCGCCCGCAAGGCGAACTCGGCGTGGTCCTTCGTCGACGAGATGAGCGCGGCCCGCAGTGTCGCCGCACTCCGCACCGCGCTCGAGACCGGCGCGTGGGACGACCGGCACGGCGCCCTGCGCGTCCAGCCCTCGTACGACGGCTCGCTCGTGCTCTTGACAGCGGCTCCTAGACTGGTGGGATGAGCATCCGTTCCGAGGAGGTCGTCGGCGCCCACAGCGCCGGCATCAGGGCCTGACGCCCCCGGTCGTGTCCGTCGGACGCGGCCACCGTCGTCGTGCACACGGCGTCGACCCTCCTCCAGAACACCCGCTCGGTGCGGCGCGTCCACGCGCCCCGAGCGGCTCGACCGAAACGGTTCACCATGCTCCCCATCAGCGAGAAGACCATCCGCACGTCCTTCGTCAACGCCTCCCGCAAGGAGACGAGCGACATCACCCTGCCCACCGACTTCGAGGACATCGTCTGGGACGACCTCGACTACCTCGGCTGGCGCGACCCGAAGATCGGTCGGCGTGCGTACGCCGTCGTGCCGACCCTCGACGGCGAGCTCGTCGGCATCCTGTTCCGCCAGGCCGACGCCTCGCCGAACTCCCGGGCGCAGTGCACGTGGTGCCAGGACGTGAAGCTCCCGAACGACGTCGTGTTCTACAGCGCGAAGCGGTCGGGCAAGGCCGGTCGGAACGGCAACACCGTCGGCACCCTGGTGTGCGAGGAGTTCCAGTGCTCCCGCAACGTCCGGAAACTGCCGCCGCCCGCCTACGAGGGCTACGACGTCGAGGCTGCTCGGATCCAGCGGATCGAGGACCTGCAGGTCCGCGCGGCGGCCTTCGCCGCCGAGGTCTGAAGCGACCACAGCGTCTGAGGCGACCACAGGACGGACGGGAGGCACGGTGCCAGGCCGCCACGAGCCTCCCGTCCGCCGTCGGCCGCGTTTCAGGGCCGTGGCCTGCCGACCAAGGGGACACCGGACGGAAATGCCCGTGAAACACGCGTTCCATAGCGTTGCCGCATGGACCTCGGCGATTTCAACGACGCGACCGCCCTCGACGCAGCCACGACCGTCCGAGGATGGGCCGATGTGCCCGACTGGGTGGACGCCCTCGTCGCAGCACGGCCGTTCGGCTCCGTCGCCGCACTGATCGACCGTGCGCGCGCCGACGCCGCGGACTGGGGCGGGCCCGAGCTCGTCGCGGCACTCGCGCACCACCCGCGCATCGGTGAGCGGGCGACCGACGCGTCCTCGGCGCGGGAGCAGTCCTCGATGCGCACCGCCGACGACGACGTCGCCGCGCGGATCGCATCCGGCAACGCGGCCTACGAGGAACGGTTCGGCCGCGTGTTCCTGGTGCGCGCTGCCGGACGGACGCCGTCGGAGCTGCTCGCGGAGCTGACCCGACGGCTGTCGAACGAGCCGTCCCGCGAGACGGACGAAGCCGCCAGGGCGCTGGCCGACATCGCCGTGCACCGCATCCGCGCGACGTTCGGCGTCGCGCACCTGACCACGCACGTCCTCGACGCGACGACCGGCACGCCTGCCGTCGGCATCGGGCTGACGCTCCGCGGACCCGCCGGGGAGGTCGTCGCGACCGGGACGACGGACGCCGACGGCCGTACCGCCCTCGGACCGGACGTGCTCGCTCGCGGTGACCACGAACTCCGCTTCGCGACCGGCGCCTGGTTCGCCGACGCGGGCGTCCCGACGTTCCACCCGTCCGTGACCGTGGCGTTCACCGTCGCGGGCACCGACCACCTGCACGTTCCGTTGCTGCTGAGCCCCTTCGCCTACAGCACCTACCGAGGGAGTTGACCCATGACCGTCCACCTGGGACCGAACAAGTACGGCAAGGCCGAGAACCGTCTGGTGCGGGTCACCCGACACGGTGACCGGCACGAGCTCGCCGACCTGACGGTGACGTCGCAGCTCACGGGCGCCTTCGACGAGTCCTTCACGAGCGGTGACAACTCGTCGATCGTCGCGACGGACACACAGAAGAACACGGTGTTCGCCTTCGCCAAGGAGTACGGCGTGGGTGCACCGGAGGAGTTCCTCGCGCTGCTCGCCTCGCACTTCACCACCGAGTTCGACTGGGTGACCGGCGGGCTCTGGCAGGCGGAGGTGCACCCGTGGGAGCGCATCACCGTCGACGGGCAGCCGCACGACCACTCGTTCCGGCGGACCGGTTCGGGCACCAGGCTCGCGACCGTGCAGGTGTCGGACGGGCAGCAGCACGTCACCGGCGGGGTGCAGGACCTCGTCGTCCTGAAGTCGACCGGCTCGGAGTTCCACGGGTTCCCGCGGACGCGGTTCACGACGCTGCCCGAGGTCACGGACCGGATCATGGCGACGGAGGTCACCGCGCGCTGGCGCTACCTGCCGGAAGCGGTGTCGGCCGGGATCGACTACGACGAGGTGTACGCGTCCGTCGTGGCGGTCATGCTCGAGCAGTTCGCGACCGTGCACTCCCTCGCGCTGCAGCAGACCCTGTTCGAGATGGGCCGCGCGGCGATCGAGCTCCGACCGGAACTCGCCGAGGTGCGCTTCGCGATGCCGAACAAGCACCACTTCGTCGTGGACCTGTCGCCGTTCGACATGACGAACGAGAACGAGGTGTTCATCGCTGCCGATCGTCCCTACGGGCTCATCGAGGGGACGGTCGTGCGCGACGGTGTCGAGGACGCCCCCGCGGCGTGGGAGCACCTCCCCGCGTTCATCTGACGGGCTTCGCGCCGAGCGCGGCCTACTCGCGCACGGGCTGGAGCGCGATCGGCGCCGTGGAACGGACCCCGTCGTAGGAGCCGACCGCCGGGTCCTCGCCGTACCGATCGGCCACCGAGCGCGACCCGAGCAGCAGGTTCAGCAGGATCGCCGCGACGGCCCCGGCCGAGATGCCCGAGTCGAAGACCAGCGTGAACCACGTCGGGAACTCGCCGTAGATCGAGGGCGCGATCGTCGGCAGCAGCCCGATGCCGAGGGGCAGCGCCACCACGAGCACGTTCCGGTTGTCGAACCGCACCTTCGAGAGCGTCCTGATGCCGCTCGCCGCGACCATCCCGAACAGCGCCACCCCGGCACCACCGAGGACCGCGTGCGGGATCGCCTCGACCACCGCGGCGACCTTCGGCACCAGCCCGAGCACGACGAGGATCCCGCCGGCGGCCGTGGCGACGTAGCGCGAGCGCACCCCGGTCAGCGCCACGAGGCCGACGTTCTGCGCGAAGGCCGTGTACGGGAACGTGTTGAACACCCCGCCGACGACCGTGCCGAGGCCGTCCGCCCGGAGTCCGTCGGCCAGGGTGCGCTTCGACACGGGACGCCCGGTGACCTCACCGACGGCGATCATGTCGCCGGTGGTCTCGGTCATGATCACGAGTCCGACGACGAGCATCGACACGATGGAGGCCGGGTCGAACGTCGGCACCCCGAAGTGGAACGGCGTGACGAGCGCGAACCACGACGCGGACCCGATGCCCGATCCGTCCACCATGCCCGGCACGAACAGTGCTGCCACGGTGCCGACCAACAGCCCGAAGAGCACCGAGACGCGTGCGAGTCCCCGGGGCGCGAACCGCTCCACGAGGACGATCGCCAGCAGCACCCCTGCGGCGAACGCGACGTCGAGCGGCTTCGCTGCGCCGTCCTTCCCGCCGTCGGTGACCCACCCGGCAGCGACGCTCATGAGCGACAGCCCGATGATGAGGATGACGGTCCCGGTGACGATCGGCGGGAACAACCGGACCAACTGGGCGAACCAGGGCGCGACCACCACCATGAACACGCCGCACGCGATCGTCGCCCCGTAGACGGCGGTGATCCCGTGCTGCGACCCGATCGCGATCATCGGTCCGACCGCGGCGAACGTCACGCCCTGCACGAGCGGCAGCCGGACGCCGAACCGCCAGAAGCCGACGGACTGCACGATCGTGGCGAGCCCGGCGACGAACAGGTCGGCGCTGATCAGGAACGCGAGATCGGCGCTCGAGAACCCGAGCGCCCCGCCGACGATGAGCGGGACGGCGATCGCTCCGGCGTACATCGCGAGGACGTGCTGCAGCCCGAGCGGCAGCAGTCGTGCGAGCGGCGGAACGGCGTCGACGCCGTCCTCGCCCCTGGTCTTCGTGGTCGTCATGACTGCCCCTCGCGGTCGGTGGATTCGTTGTCCTCCGGACGCTATGCAGCCCCTGTTTCGCCGAGATGACGGCGGTGGGTCGCGTGGGTCACGCGCCCCACCGCCCGAAACGCACCCCGGAACGGACGGGAGGCTCGGTGCCAGCGGGCACCGAGCCTCCCGTCCGGGAGACGGCCGGGTTACCGGCCGATGCCCGACATGTCGGGGTAGCGGTCGCCGGTCGGGGCTGGCAGCGCCGACAGGCGCGCCACCTGGTCGGCGGTGAGGGTGAGGTCGGCTGCGCCGACGTTCTCCTCGAGCCGCGAGACCCGCTTCGTGCCGGGGATCGGGACGATGTCGTCGCCCTGGGCCAGCAACCACGCGAGGGCGACCTGCGCGGGCGATGCGCCGGCCTCGGTGGCGACGGTCTTCACCTCGTCGACGATGCGCATGTTCGTGGCGAACGCCTCCTCTTGGAAGCGCGGGTTCACGCGGCGGAAGTCGTCGGCGTCGAGGTCGGACGGCTTCGTGATCGCACCAGTCAGGAACCCGCGGCCGAGCGGGGAGTACGGCACCAGGCCGATGCCGAGCTCGCGGAGGGTGTCGAGCACGCCGTCCTCCGGGTCGCGCGTCCAGAGGGAGTACTCGCTCTGCAGCGCCGTGATCGGGTGGACGGCGTGCGCCTTCCTGATCGTCTCGGCACCGGCTTCCGACAGGCCGATGTGGCGGATCTTGCCCTCCTGCACGAAGCCGGCGAGCTGGCCGACGACGTCCTCGATCGGCACGTTCGGGTCGACGCGGTGCTGGTACCAGAGGTCGATGTGGTCGGTGCCGAGGCGCTGGAGCGATCCCTCCAGGGCGATGCGGACCGAGTCGGGGTCCGAGCTGATCGCGCGTTCGGTGCTCGGCGTCATCTCGCCGGGGGTGTGCGTGATGATGCCGAACTTCGTGGCGAGGACGACGTCGTCGCGGCGGTCCGCGATCGCGCGGGCGACGAGCTCCTCGTTGATGTACGGGCCGTACATCTCGGCGGTGTCGATGAGCGTGACGCCCAGGTCGAGTGCGCGGTGGATGGTACGGATCGATTCGTCGTCGTCCGTGCCGGCGCCCGAGTAGAAGGCGCTCATCCCCATGGTGCCGAGGCCGATCGCGCCGACCTCGAGTTCTCCGAGCTTCCGTGTCTGCATGCTCCCGGTCTACTCCGCGCGGCTCGGTTGGAGGGAGGCACCGGTCGTACCGGTCACGGGCGGGCCCTGGTTCGTCCGGTTCCTCCAACGTCCGGGTCCGGTCGGCGCTCGTCTGCTCTGATCGGATGCGTGAACCTGTACTTCCGACTGCTGCTCCTGCGCCTGCGGACCCGCACCGGTCCGCGACTGTCGCTCTGGGACGAGGCGCGGACCCCGTTCCGGGTGACCCTCACCGACCTCGATCCGCTGCGGCACGTGAACAACGGCAAGTACCTGTCGATGCTCGACCTCGGGCGGCTCGACCTGATGATCCGGTCGGGGTTCTGGGGCTCGCTGACCGACCGCGGGTGGTACCCGGTCGTCGCGGCGCAGACGATCACCTACAAGCGGTCGCTGACGCTCGGGCAGCGGTTCGAGCTGGTGACGCGGGTGCTCGGCGTGGACGAGCGGTCGGTGTACCTCGAGCAGACGTTCGTCCGGCGGCGGAAGGTCATCGCGCGTGCCGTCGTGCAGGGGCGGTTCCTCCGGAAGACGGGCGGGACGGTGTCCCCGTCGGAGCTCCTCGACGCCGTGGGTGGGGCGCCGTCCGACCTCGCGCTGCCCGAGTGGGTGCACGAGTGGGCCGGTGCCGTCCGGATCAGCAGCGCCGCGGCGTGACGGGAGCGCGGGCGGGGAGCGCGTAGAAAGGGTGGGTGACCGAGGGACGCAGCACGACCACACGCAGCACGACCACACGCAGGGGGCTCATCGCCGGGGGGGTCGGGCTCGGGCTCGCGGGGGTCCTGGCCGCATGCACCGGGCCGTCGCCGTCGCCGACCCGCACGCGGACACCGAGTCCCACCCCGACACCGTCGTCACCAACGGGCCCGGACTCGTGGGACGCGCTGGCCGCCGCGGTCTCCGGCACGCTGCTGCGCTCCGGCTCGACGGGGTGGGACGGCGCACGCGTGCTCGAGAACCCCCGGTACGACGACGCCGACCCGCAGGGCATCCTCCGCGTCGCGAACAGCGACGACGTGGTCGCCGGGCTCGCGTTCGCGAGGAACACGCACACCCCGGTGGCGCTCCGGGCCGGCGGCCACTCGTACACGGGGTGGTCGGCCGGCGGTGCATCCGGGACCGACGTCCCGCGGTCGCTGGTGATCAGCACGCAGGCGCTGGACGGGATCGACGTCTCGGGCGACTCCGTGACGATCGGCCCCGGCGCACAGCTCGGCGACGTGTACGCGGCGCTGGCGGAGGCCGGCCGTGCGATCGGCGCGGGATCCTGCCCGACGGTGGGCATCGGGGGGCTGACGCTCGGCGGCGGTGTCGGCGTCCTCGTGCGGTCCTTCGGGCTGACGTGCGACCAGCTCACCGGAGCCACGGTCGTCACCGCCGACGGAGCCGTGCACGAGGTCTCGGCCACGCGCGAACCGGACCTGTTCTGGGCCTGCCGCGGTGGGGGCGGTGGAACCGTCGGCGTCGTGACGTCGATGACGTTCCGGACGCAGGCCGCGCCTCCCGTCCTGCTCTTCAGCATCGTGTTCCCCTGGTCGGCCGCCCGGGACGTCGTGCGCGCCTGGCAGGACTGGGCGCCGAAGGCGGACCCGAAGCTCTGGTCGACGCTGAAGCTGCTCGCCGGATCCCGGCACAGCGCGCCCACCGTGACGGTCACCGGCACCTGGACCGGCGAAAAGTCGGGCGCGGACGCCAGCGTCGACGGTTTCATCACGGCGACCGGAGTGACGCCGACCACACACACGGCGACCGAGCTGACCTACGGACAGGCCATGGCGCAGCTCGGCGGGAAGGCGCAGCGGGTGTCGCAGGCGGCGACCTCGTCGATCGGGACCGCCGCGTTGACGGACGCACAGATCGACGTGCTCGTGCAGCAGGCGGCGGGTGCGGGGCAGGTGTCCGGCGTGCTCGAGGGCGGGGTCGCGCTCGATGCCCTCGGCGGGGTCGTGGCCGATGTCGGGCGGACGGACAGTGCGTTCCCGTGGCGGTCGGCGCTCTGCACGGTGCAGTACACCGCGGTGTTCCGGAACGGTGCCGACCCGGCGCCGTTCGACCAGTACGTGCGCGGGTTCCGGAAGGCGATGACGCCGGCATGGGGCGACGGGGCGTACGCGAACTACTGCGACGCGGCGATCACGGACCCGGCGGCGTACTTCGACGTGAACACCTCGCGCCTGCACCGGATCGCCGAGCAGGCGGACCCCGACGGCCTCTTCGCCCAGCCGCACTGGGTGTGACGCTGGGGCGGCGGCGCGGTGCCGTCCGCGCCTGCACAACCGAAAGCAGCTCGAACCACCGACTTGCGTGGTGCGAGCTGCTTTCGGTTGTGCGGACGCGAAGCGCGCCGGGCGGGCCCCGCCGGCGCGCCCGCGCGCCTCAGCGGCGGAAGTAGGCGTTCGAGGCGGGGAGGAACATCAGGATCGTCGCGATGATCACGGCGATGAGGCCGATCGTGCCGACGATGCTGAACGCGCTCACGACTCCGAGGACCTGCAGGATCGCCAGGACCAGCAGCACGATGCGGGCCCAGTTCCGGCCGTCGCGCATGCGGAACACGATGAAGAGCTCGACCAGGGCGATGACGATCGCGATGACCGCGCCGATCACGAGGGCGGTGCCGCTGGCAGCCCCCTGCACCTGCGAACCGGAGGAAGCGAAGCCCACGATGCCGCCGATGATCCCGATCAGGACCGTCACCAGCCAGAGGACGAACGAGATGGTGACCGTGGTCGGCCGACCCGAGGCAGAAGAGCTGCTCATGATGTGTTCCCTTTCGTGGCCGACGTCGGCCGTGGCGACCGGGCGGTCGCTCGGATCAGAAGGTAGTCGCGCGCATCATTCACGTCCGGACCATCCGATCGACGCGTCCTACGATGTGCCGCATGGAGATCGAGCCGTTCGTCGTCGTGGACGCCGCAGCCTGGCGCGCGTGGCTCGACGCGAACGAGGACTCCTCCGACGGGGTCTGGCTCGTGCTCGCGAAGAAGGGCACGACGGAGCCGACGTCCGTGACCTACGCCCAGGCGCTCGACGAAGCGCTCTGCTCCGGGTGGATCGACGGTCAGAAGCGCAGCCTCGACGCCGCGACGTTCCTGCAGCGGTTCACGCCGCGCCGGAAGGCCTCGCTGTGGTCCGAGCGCAACATCGGGCTCGTCGCGACGCTCATCGCCGACGGGCGGATGCGAGACCGGGGGCAGGCGGAGATCGACCGAGCGAAGGCGGACGGGCGTTGGGACCGCGCGTACGCCGGAGCCGCCTCGATCACGGTGCCCGAGGACCTGCTGGCAGCGCTCGACGCCGCCCCGGCCGCAGCCGCGCTGTTCGCGGAACTCGACGCGACGAACCGGTACGCGGTGCTGCACCGGATCACGACCGCCCCGAGCGCGACCGCGCGGACGAACCGGTTGACGAAGCTCGTCGAGATGCTGGAGCGCGGCGAGACGCCGTACCCGCGCCGGGTAGGGGGACAGGGCCGCTGAGGACGGAGCAGCCAGACGGGGTAGACCGGACACATGACGACAGGTCCTGACACCACCACCCGTCCCGCCGACGCCTCCGGCACGTTCCGCATCGGCGGCGACCTCGAGGTGAACCGCCTCGGGTACGGCACCATGCAGCTCACCGGCCCCGGGGTCTGGGGGCCCCCGAAGGACCACGACGAAGCCGTCCGCGTCCTGCAGCGCGCCGTCGAGCTCGGCGTGAACTTCTTCGACACCGCCGACAGCTACGGCCCCTACGTCGCCGAGGAGCTGCTCCACGAAGCGCTCCACCCATACGGCGACGACATCGTGATCGCGACGAAGGCCGGCCTCACCCGCACGGGCCCGAACGAGTGGCCGCCCGTCGGTCGACCGGAGTACCTGCGGCAGGAGGCCGAGATGAGCCTGCGCCGGCTGGGGCTCGAGCGCATCGACCTGTTCCAGCTGCACCGCATCGACCCGAAGGTCCCGCTCGAAGACCAGGTCGGTGAGCTCAAGAAGCTCCAGGACGAGGGCAAGATCCGGCACATCGGCCTGTCCGAGGTCCAGGTGGACGAGGTGAAGGCCGCGCAGGAGATCGCCACGATCGTCTCGGTGCAGAACCTCTACAACCTGCAGAAGCGCGACGCCGAGGAGCTCCTCGACTGGTCCACCGAGCAGGGCATCGGCTTCATCCCGTGGTTCCCGCTCGCCACCGGCGGCCTGACCGGTGACGACTCCCCACTGACCGACCTCGCGAAGCGCAAGGACGCCACCCCGGCGCAGATCGCCCTCGCCTGGCTG
Source organism: Curtobacterium sp. L3-7 (assembly GCF_048756585.1). NCBI lineage: Bacteria > Bacillati > Actinomycetota > Actinomycetes > Micrococcales > Microbacteriaceae > Curtobacterium > Curtobacterium sp. L3-7. The sequence goes on from NZ_CP151474.1 coordinate 495,531, forward strand.
CTCAAGCGATCGCCGGTCGTGCTGCCGATCCCCGGCACCTCGAGCGTCGCGCACCTCGAGGACAACCTCGCGGGCGCGACGATCGAGCTGACCGACGACGAGTTCGAGGAGCTCTCCGCGCTCGGCAACTGACGCGCGAACGGGACGCGCGGGCCGCTCAGCCCGCGATGGCCGCCATCGCCTGTGCGGTCGCCTCGCCGAGGTCCTCGGCGGGGCGGCTCAGCAGTCCCTTGACCATCCGGGTGTCGTCGTCGGCGAGGACCTCGAACGCGCCCACGACCGCGCCGTCGTACGCCTGCGCGACGACGCTCGCCGGGCTCACCTTCGGCACGTCGAACCGTGCCCCCATCGCGGTGTCGATCATGCCGACGAGGACCCCGGTCACGGTCGTGCCCTGCGCCGCCAACTCGGTCCGGAGCCCGTTCGTCGCGGACCAGGCGGCCGCCTTGGACGCGGCGTACACCGTCGGGATCGGCGTCCACGCGGCGAGGGACAGCACGTTCAGCACGGCGCCGCCGCCGTTCCGGGCGAGCACGGGGGCGAACGCGCCGGAGACCTTGATCGTCCCGAACACGTTCGTCTCAAAGACGGACCGGAGCACGTCGTCGTCCGCGCTCGCGATCGAGCCGTCGGAGGCGGGGGCGATGGCGGCGTTGTTCACGAGCAGATCGACGTCGGGAGCGGCCATCGCCGCCGCTGCGATCGACCCCGCGTCGGTCAGGTCGAGGGTCAGCGGCACGATCCGGTCGTCGTCCCACTGCCGCGGGGAGCGGGCGGTCGCGTACACCTTGGCGGCACCGCGTTCCAGGGCCTGGCGCACGAACTCCTCGCCGAGCCCGCCGTTCGCTCCGGTCACGAGCACGATCCGGTCGTCGAGTCGCTCAGTCATGGTCACTCCTGTAGGTTGAGGGTGGAACGGGGATTGTCCCCGGATCAGTATGTGGGGAGTCCCCCCACTTCTGTCAACCGAGCCCCACTTCTGTCAACCGAGACGGACCAGATCGGAGACGCCGTGGACCAGACGACCACGAAGCCCATGCGCGCCGACGCACGACGCAACCGTGACGCGATCATCACCGCGGCTCGACAGGTGTTCGAGCAGGGCGGCACCCTCGCGCCGATCGACGGCATCGCGACCGCGGCCGGCGTCGGGAACGCGACCCTGTACCGCAACTTCCCGACACGGGAAGACCTCCTCGCGGCCGTGATGGCGGAGAGCTTCCACGCCGCACTCCGCGACTCCCGCGACCTCGAGGAGCTGCCCGCCGACGAGGCCCTCGCCGAGTGGATGTTCCGCGTGACCTGGCAGCTCCGGATCTGGCAGAACCTGCCGACCTGCATCGCGGGCGCGATCGGTGACGACGACTCGCCCGTCAGCAGCGTCTGCGCCGGCCTGACCGAGCGGACGGGGGAGTTCCTCGAGCGGGCCCGGTCGGACGGATCGGCGACCGACGCGGCGAGCGCCGAGGACGTCTTCGAGCTGCTGACGACGCTCTCGTGGGGAGTGGACCGGTTCGGCGACGACCAGGACCGAGCCAGGGCTCGGGTCCGGCTCGGCACCGCCGGCCTGTTCAGCGGCGCAGCGCGACCGGCGCAGCGCTGAAGGCTGCGCGCTCAGCGGCGCCGGAACAGGTCGGCGAGCGCCCACGGCCCCGGAGCCAGGCGCACCGCCATCTCGTCGCGCACCCGGGCTTCGCGCTCGCGGTCCCGCGTGAGCTCCGTGATCTCGGCGTTCACCGTCCACCACATCGCGACGCGCTCGCGCAACGAGGGCCGTCCGGCCGCGGGGGTCGTCGTCTCGATCGTGCTGGTGTCGTCGTGCATGCCTCCACGGTAGGAGCGGAACGCGCGGTGAAGGAGGCTCCACCAGTACACGGCCCAGCGGGACTACCGTCGTGACCATGCAGCGACGCACCCTGGCCAGCACCGGCCGTGAGACCTCCGTGATCGGCCTCGGCACCTGGCAGTTCGGCGGCGACTGGGGTCCGGTGGAGGACGCCGACGCCTTCGCGGTGATGGACGCCTCGTTCGAGTCCGGCGTGACCCTCTTCGACACCGCCGACGTCTACGGCGACGGTCGCAGCGAGGAGCTCATCGGGCGATGGCTCCGCGCCAACGCCGACTCCGGCGTCACGGTCACGACGAAGATGGGCCGCCGTGCGGAGCAGGTCCCGTCGAACTACAATGCGGCGAACTTCCGCGAATGGGTCGACCACTCACGCACGAACCTGCAGCAGGACACGCTGGATCTGGTCCAGCTGCACTGCCCGCCGACCCCCGTGTTCGACGACGACGCCGTCTACGACGCGCTCGACGCGCTCGTCGCCGATCAGTCGATCGCCGCGTACGGCGTCAGCGTCGAGACCGCCGACCAGGCGCTCACCGCGATCGAGCGGCCCGGCGTCGCGAGCGTCCAGATCATCCTCAACGCGTTCCGTTTGAAGCCGCTGGACGCGGTCCTGCCGGCCGCACGGGAGGCAGGGGTCGCCGTGCTCGCGCGCGTCCCGTTGGCATCGGGGTTGCTCTCCGGCAAGTACACCACCGACACCGAGTTCGCCCCGGAGGACCACCGCACCTACAACCGCCACGGCGAGGCGTTCGACCAGGGCGAGACCTTCAGCGGCGTACCGTTCGAGGACGGGGTCCGGGCGGCGCAGGAGTTCGCCGCCGCACTGCCCGACGGCGTCTCCGTCCCGCAGGCGGCGCTCGCCTGGATCGTCGCGCAGGACGGCGTCACGGCCGCGATCCCCGGCGCGCGGAACGCCGAGCAGGCCCGCTCCAACGCCGCCGCAGGCTCGCTCGACCCGGTCCCGGGACTCGACACGACCGTGCACGAGCTCTACGACCGGTGGTTCCGCGCGACGGTGCACGAACGCTGGTGACCGCAGCGGGCGATCCGAGCACCGCGGGAGCAGGTACCGACAGGACCCGTCGCCCCGTCGAGCACCGGCCTACCGTTGCCCGCATGGACAACATCACCCTCAACAACGGCGTCCAGCTCCCCCCGATCGGCTTCGGCGTCTTCCAGAGCTCCCCGGAGGACACGGTCGACGCGGTGCGGACCGCGCTCGAGGTCGGCTACCGCCACATCGACACCGCCGCCGCGTACGGCAACGAACGACAGGTCGGCGAGGGCATCCGCGCCTCGGGCGTCGACCGCGACGACATCGTGGTCGAGACCAAGATCTGGGTCTCCGACTACGGGTACGACGAGACCCTGCACGCGTTCGACAAGGCGACGCGCAAGCTCGGCTTCGACACGGTCGACGTGCTGATCCTGCACCAGCCCGCACCGGACCGCTTCGACAAGACCGTCGCCGCGTACCGGGCGATCGAGCAGCTGTACGCCGCCGGCCGGGTCCGGGCGATCGGGGTGAGCAACTTCATGCCGCACCACCTCCGCTCGCTCCTCAACCAGACCGACGTCATCCCCGCGCTCAACCAGGTCGAGCTGCACCCGTACTTCACGCAACCGGACGTGCAGCGGGCCGACGCCGAGCACGGGATCCTCGACCAGGCGTGGTCCCCGATCGGCGGCATCACGTTCTACCCGGGCTTCGGCGACGAGCGGGTCAGCGTGCTCGACGACCCGACGATCCGTGCGATCGGCGAGGCGCACGCCAAGACCGCTGCGCAGGTCATGCTCCGCTGGCACCTGCAGCAGGGGCGGAACGCGATCCCGAAGTCGACGAACCCCGGACGGATCGCGGAGAACTTCGACGTCTTCGACTTCGCGCTGTCCGACGATGAGCTCGCGTCCCTCGACGCCCTCGACACGGGGAAGCGCAACGGCCCGGACCCCGACGGCACGGACACGTCGCGCTTCGAGCGCGTCATCCCTGAGGACTGATGATCAGCGGACTGACGATCAGCGGACTGACGATCAGCGCGCGGTGATCACCTTGGACGAGCCCGCGATCACCGCGGCGTCTTCGCCGAGGGCGACGAGCGGGTCCCGGAGGCCCGTCGTGGTCCCGATCGCCTTGCGCAGGAAGTAGCCGGCGAAGCTGCCGATGAGCGCACCGACCGCGCCGAGGACCGCACCCTCGACGCGGCGGTCGCGCTTGCCGGTCGTGGCGATCGCCGCACCGACGAGGGCGCCCGACCCGGCACGCCCGATGAGCCCGGCTGCCGCGATGCGACTCGGGGTCTTCGGCAGCTTGTCCCCGACGAGCTCCCCGACGGCACCGGCGACGAGCAGCCCGCGACCGAGCTGCGTGCGGAACATCGGCCAGTCCTGCCACGCACCGGTGAGCTCCTTGCGGTCCCGGTTCAGCGCCAGCAGGGCCAGGGGCGTCGCGCTCCGACCGCCGCTCAGGATGCCGAGCAGCAGTGCTCGCGTGCCGGTGTGCTTGGTGTTCTTCGCCATCGTCTCTCGCCTTCTCGTGTCCGTCCGACGCTACGCGCGCGGGCTGACGACGCCCCCTGGGGACCGGCGACGGCGACGCTTGCGGCCGAGCGTCCACTGGCGGGACTCCGCCCCGGACAGCGCGAACAGGATCGCGATGTCGAGCGCGAACCCCGCAAGACCGCTCTGCATCGTCAGCGATTCGGTCCCGCCGATCCAGGCCGTGGCGACCGTGACGATCCCGATCGTCGACAGTGTCATCGCCGTGAACCGGGCGAACGGTCGACCGAGCCAGACACGCAGGGTCAGCACCCACCAGAACAGCGACACGATGCCGAAGACCACGGCGAGCACGACGCGGACCCCGGGTGTCGCGAGCGAGGCCGTGTCCGCCGTCGACCCCAGCAACCCCGCGATGTCGACCCCGGTGACGATGGCGAGCACGAGCGCGGCGGCCGCGAGGGGCCGGATCGCCATGAGCAGCACGCCCGCGACGACCTCGCCCGGGCGGACACGGCCCAGCCGACGCGAGGTCTCCTGGCGTGCCGGTTCGTCGGCGACGACGGCTCCGAGATCCGCGACGGGGAGGTCCCCGTCGGTCTGGATCGCGTCACCGCCGCCGTTCCGGGAGTGGTAGCCGGCGGAGAACGCCTCGATGACGTCGACCCGCGCAGCAGGACCGAGCGACCCGATGACGTGGTCGCGTTCGGCGTCGATGTCCTGCGCGACACGGTGCGTGACCTGCCACGTGAACACGCTGAAACCGACCCCGCTGTCGAACGTCGCCGCCGCGAGCCACTCCACCCGGCGCCCACCGGGGAGCAGCCAGTCGTCCGGCGTCCGCCAGAACCGCACGTGGTGCCGCTTGCCAGGGCTGTTGCCGACCTCCTGCTGGTAGCAGAACGCCTGCCGTCCACCGAAGAGGTACAGGTTCGACACGGGGGCGTTCGGGTAGCTCCGCCTGGTCAGCGTCGCGACGACGATGCGCAGGTTCGCCCGGAAGCCGAGGTCGTCCGCGAGCACCCACCCGGCGTCCCGCATCACCGTGTGGATCTGCTCCTCCGATCCCATCAGCGCGATGTTCACCGGGTCGCCGAGGATGCCCTCGCGGGTCCGGGTCCTGCCGATGAAGTAGTCGGGCAGGTACACCGCGGCGAGCGCCGTGTGCAGCCGGGGGAGCACCAGGTAGGCGATGACCAGGTAGACGAGCACGACGAACCAGCTCTGGCTCCACCCGCGGGCGAAGGCCTGGGTCGCGAGGACGACCGCCAGCAGAGCCGCAGCGACGATGGCGAGCCACGCGAAGGCGCCGTCGATCCGCCGGACGACCGACGGGATCGGGGAGCGCATGTCCTGGAACCTAGTCCGGCAGCGCGGATCGGTGGCGCCCATCGGGCGGACGGGAGGCTCGTGGCGGGCCCGCCACGAGCCTCCCGTCCGGTGGTCAGATCCCGAACTGCGCGTAGAACGCGGCCGGATCTGCCGCCAGCGACGCCTTCACCAGTGCGCTCCACTCGTCGACGACGACCTCGGCCGCGTCCCGCTGGACGCCGTCCAGGGACGCGATCGCGACCTCCATCGGATCGATCATCTCGCCCTCGTACCCGGCCATGATGTCGGTGTCGGCGGCGCCGAGGTGGAGCCCCTGCACCGTGACGCCACGCGGCACGAGTTCGAGCCGCACGGCGTTCGTCATGTTCCACTCCGCTGCCTTGGCGGACGCGTACCCACCGCTGCCTGGATGCGCGAACCAGGACAGGGCGGACAGCACGTTGACGATCGTGCCACCGCCGTTCCGCTCGATGACGGGCGCGAATGCCCGGACCATCGACAGGTTCCCCCAGAAGTGCGTGTCCATCTCGCGCCGCACGGTCTCGAGGTCGTCGGTCAGCAGCGAGGACTGCGTCGCGATCCCGGCGTTGTTGATCAGCAGCGTGACGTCCCCGGCGCGCTCGGCCGCGGCGGTGACGGACGCCTGGTCGGTGATGTCGAGTGGGAGCACCTCGACGCCCTCGATGTCCACGAGCTCGGGGCGGCGCGCGGTCGCGTAGACCTTGGCTGCACCACGCTCCAGGAGCTGCGTGACGAAGCGGCGACCGATGCCGCGGTTCGACCCGGTGACGAGTGCGACCGATCCGGCGATGTCCATGGTGTTCCTTCCGTCGACCGGGCACCTCCCGGACCGACGGAGGTACGCTAAGACCTCACATCCATGTCAGGTGCAAGTCGCGGAGGACACATGCGCATCGGGGACCTCGCAGCGAAGGCCGGCGTCAGCGTCCGGTCGCTCCGGTACTACGAGGAGCGGGGGCTGCTCGCGGCGACCAGGACGGCATCCGGCCAGCGGACGTACGACGCCGAGGCGGTCGACCGTGTCCGGCTCGTCCAGCAGCTCTACGCCGCCGGGCTCGCCAGCCGGACCATCGCGCAGCTCATGCCGTGCGTCGACGCCGGAGTCGCCACCGTCGAGAGCGCCGCGCTGCTCGTCCACGAGCGGGACCGGATCACGGCGCAGATCGCGGAGCTCGAGGCCGCGCGCGACCGCCTCGACGAGGTCATCCACATCAGCGAGCACCCGACCCCCGAGCACTGCCCTGCGCTCCGCACCGACACCGCACGGAGCGCCGCCTGATGCGCGTCGCGTGGCGCGTCCTCCGGTGGCTCGGATCCACCGCCGTCGCGGTGCTGCAGGTGCTGGCCGGTGTCATGGACTCCCTCGGGTCGGGCGGCGCGACCGGTCCGCGCGTCCCACCGACCACGACGCGGGCACACGGCCGTCGGGACGAGTACCGCCCCTGATCGCGCTCGACGTCACCGACGGGAGACGACCACCCGCCGGTCACCGGCGCACCAGCGCAGCACGAAGCCAGAGGCCACCGCGCCGAGGGTGTCAGCAGCGAGATCGCCGATCGTGTCGTCGTAGCCGACGTAGATCGTCGCGTCGAGGTACGTGTGCCCCGCCCACTCGAACATCTCCCACAGCCCGCCGATCGCGAGACCGATCGTCCCGCAGACGACGACGGCGGTGGCGAGGTGCATCGACCTGGCGTCCGGCAGCACCCCGAGGTCCGCGGCGACGATCGCCACCAGGGCGCTCAACGCACCGATGAGCAGCAGGTGCACGATCTTGTCCCACCCGAACACCGTCGTGTACCAGTCGAGGACACTGCTCCACCCGGCGACCACCGACAGCACGCAGAGCGCGATGTCGAACCCCGGCCGGAACCCGAGGATCCGCGGGAGCACCACCCCGAGCAGGGACAGCCCCATCACGGCGAAGGAGATCGCGCCCCAGCCGATCGCCGCCACGGGGACGCTGACGAGCGCGAGCACGCGGAGGCCGTCCGCGACGAACTCCCACCCACGGGGGCGGCGGAGGAACGTGGACCCGGCGGACTGCACGAGCGGACGGCTCATCGGGGCTCCCATCGCAGGACGGCGTGCACGGGCAGGTGGTCGGACGGCCAGATCCCGGCCGGTCGCCGAACCGAGATCGCCACACGGTCCACGGCGACACCGACCGACGGGGTTCCCCTGACCAGGACGCGGTCGATCCGGGCGCGACCAGAACGAGGCGTGCGGTACCGGGCGTACGTGCCGACGGGCACCTGGCGTCCGGCGGGGTCCGCCAGCACCCACGTGTCGTCCAGCCCTGCCGCCGCGAGTACCCCCGCCGACGCCGAGCGCTCGCCGGCGTTCCAGTCCGCCAGCACCACGGCCGGCAGCCCCGTCTCGCGGACGACCCGACCGATCAGCTCCGCGGACCGGATCTGCGCCGGCCGGGAGAACGGGTCGACGTGCGTCGCGACACCGGCGAAGCGCACACCCGTGGCCAGGTCGTCGAACTCGCAGACGACCGCGATCCGCGGGAACGGGGCACCCCACGCCCTGGCACCGACCCGCGACGGGTCCGGTCCGAGCGCGATCGTCCGCTCCGACACCACGCGCAACCGCTCGGTGTCCACGAAGAAGCCGACGCCCTCGCCACCACCGCCCGGTCCGCGCCCGGTGACCACGGGGTGCCAGCGCGACCCGAGGGCGGCGCCGAGGTGCTGCACCTGGGTGGGCACTGCCTCCTGGACGGCCAGGAGGTGCGGTGTCTCGGACCGGACCAGCGTGGCGACGGCCGGTGCCCGCCGGACCCACGCGTCCGGGTGCCCGGACCGCAGGTGCGGGACCGGACGGCGCACGTTGAACGTCATGCAGTGCAGGCCGGGCGGCGCGACGGGCCCGACCACCGGAGCATCCGCGGTCACGGTCGGCGCACCACGGGGACGGCCCGCGTCCCGGCGAGCACGCGGCGCATGATCCGGCCGGGAGCGAACGCGCGCATCCCCGACGTCCACATCGTCCTGCCCGCCTTGCGGGTGCGGACCACCAGCCCCACCGCGTCACGGACGGGCGTGCCCGACACCGACGCGACCAGCGACGGGTCGAAGACGGTCCGCCAGGCGGGGTCGAACTGGATCGACAGGTCCACGTCGTCGTGGATCTGCGGGTCGAAGCGGTGCACACGGTGACGGACCGCGAGCCACGCGGTCCGTCGCATCACCATGTTCGAGCCGAACAGCGGCGGACGCGCCAGCGCCCCGGTCATGAGCAGGAAGTACGCGCGCATGTAGGCGACGTCCCAGAACACCGCGGCGACCGGCCCCAGCCCGCGGAATCGTCCCGGTCCGGTGACCGCGGTGACGAAGGGGTCGTCGAACCGGCGGGCGGCGCGCTCGACCCAGTCCGGCGGGAGCACCGAGTCCGAGTCGACCCGTGCGATCAGGGTCGAGGTCGCGGCGTCGTACCCGTGGCTCGCCGCCGCCCCGATGCCGCGGACCGGTTCGTGCAGCACGGTCGCGCCCGCCGCTGCAGCCACCGCCACGCTGCGGTCGCTGCTGCCGTTGTCGACGACGATCACCTCGGTCGGCAGGACCGTCTGTGCCGCGAGCGACGCCAGGCAGTGCGCCAGCTGGTCGGCGTCGTCGAGCACCGGGATGACGACGGAGACGGAACGCATCGATCCAGACAACCAAGGTGGTGCTGAGCGGACGGGAGGCTCCGGTCGCGTCCGCCGTGTACCCGGCGGCGCGATCATGGCTAGGTTCGGGGCCATGGCAGCAGAGCAGCTCACCGTCACGACCGCAGACGGCACTGCGATCGCGGTGTCGCGCCGCATCGGGGGCGACGAGTCCGTCGTGTTCCTCCACGCCGGTGTCGCCGACCGCCGGTCCTGGTCAACCGTGTTCGATGCGCTCGAGGACACGGACCTCGACCTCGTCGCGTACGACCGTCGCGGGTACGGGGAGACGCCGGCCGCCGCTGATCCGACCGGGTTCTCGCACCTCGACGACCTCGTGACCGTGCTCGACGCCCTGGAGCTCGAGCAGGTGTTCCTCGTCGGGAACTCGATGGGCGGCGCGCTCGCGCTCGACGCCGCGCTGACGGTCCCGTCCCGGATCGCCGGGGTCCTGCTCATCGGTGCCGGCGTCTCCGAGATGACCGACGAGGACACCCCGTTCGACTGGGTGCTCGACCCCGCGACCGCACCGCTGCTCGAGGTCGCGGAGTCGTCGGACGCCTCGGTCGACGACCGCATCGCCGCGCTCGCGCACCTGTGGCTCGACGGGCCGGCGGCGCCTGGTGGACGCGTCGGTGGTGCTGCTCGGATGCTGTTCGAGGACATGAACCGGCGGATCCTCGAGGTCGCCGCACCGGACTCAGCGGGGTCGACCGGGGTTGAGGCGTGGACGCGGCTCGGCGAGATCCGGCTGCCGGTGCTGTCGACGTGGGGCGACCTCGACATCCCCGCCGACCTGCCGTTCTACGAGGAGACCGCGCGGCGCATCGGGCAGGAGCCGGGCCGGGTGCTGCCGGGGGTGGCGCACCTGCCGGGGCTCGAGCAGCCCGGGCTCGTGGCCGACCTGGTGCGCGAGGTGGTCGCCGCGTGAGGGCTGCGGATGCTGGTCCGGGCGGGTCGCTCGACCCGCGGGCCCTCGCACTCGCGGAGCAGCTGGCGGAGGAGGCCGTCGCCGAGCCGTTCCGGCCGCTGCCACGGTGGGTGCAGAACTGCTCCGTCGCCGTGTCCGTCCTCGCGACGCTGCTCGCGCTGGTGTTCCGCGTCGTCGGGGGCGACCCTGCATGGATCTTCCAGCTCGTCTGCTTCGTGGGGTGCATCGTCGTGTTCGTCGCCGGCTGGATCGTCGGCGTCCGTCGGGGCTGGTTCCGGGCGTGGTCGTCACCGGTCGCGAAGCCGCTCGGACGCCGGACGACTCGCCGGGTGGGCTGGGCGGCAGTAGGGCGCGCGGCCGTGCCCGACGGCCTGGACCTCGTCGTGCTCGGCACGGCGAGGCAGACGGTTCGCCTCGCGCAGTGGCAGACGTTCGCGTTCCCGGGGTTCGTCCTCCTGGAGGCGGGGAACGCGGTGGTCTCGGACGGCGTCTTCGGTCCGTGGACCTGGGGCTTCGTCGTGCTCGCGGCGCTCATGACGGGCCTGCTCGTGTGGACCGTGCAGCAGGAACGAGCGGCCGACGCGGTGTTCCGCGCCGGCCGCGTCGATCAGCGGGTCGAGCGGGTTCAGCCGACGTAGTCGTACGTGCTGACCCAGTCGACGAAGAGGTGCCCTGATGCACCCCAGTTGCCGACCTGGAACATGTAGCGGTGCGGCTTCGTCGGCACGTCGTCCGTGATCTTCTGGAGCACCTTGCCGTCGAGCAGGTACGTGACCGACTTGCCCGGGATCCACTCCACGGAGTACGTGTGCCATTTCCGCCAGTCGACGCCCGTACCGATGGTGGCCCGGTTCGCTTCCTGGCCGGGCGTCATCGAGTGGTGGTACCCGGTCGGCGATGCGTCGAAGTTGCCCTCGGGGTAGTCGATCTCCCCGTCCGCCCAGGTGTTCGACGTCGGCCACAGCATGAAGGCCGCGCCGTTCCCGTCGCCACCGCTGGCCTTCGCCTTCACGGTGAACTTGCCACCGACGTGCGACCATGCGCCGTCCGGGGTGCCGAACGTGCCGGCGGCACCGTTCGACCCGTCGAGCTTCACGTCCATCAGCCCGTCGTGCGCGCTGATCTGCGAGCCGGACGAGTAGATCCCTGCGTCCGGGTACGGCTGCCACGAGCCGTCGTACGTCTTCGCGAATTCCCCGTTCGCGGAGGCGTCGGTGCTGAAGTCCTCGACGAACGACTGCTTGAAGTCACCGATGTCACCACGGGGTGCGGTGACCCCGGCGACGGCGACCGACCCTGATCCGAGCGGCACCGCGATGAGTGCTGCGCTGAGGACCGTTGCGGCGAGTGCCGCTCTCTTCGTGCGTTGCTGCATGAGCTGTCACTCCCTGTTCATGACTCGCGACGCCGTCACCCCTGTCGGCGCCGGGACCGCCGGATCTCGGCGGGCCGCAGCGAGGGTAACCGCTCTTGGCGCCGATTCCGCGGACTTGACATCGACGGATCACCCCCGTATGGGGGTCAGTTGATGATCTCGCCGCGGGGCTCCGACCGGAGCGCGGCGAGCCGCTCGCGCCACCCTCGGAGGGCCTCCGGCGTCAGGCGGGTCCAGTCGTGCACCTCACGCACGATCCGGACCGGCGACGTGCTCCGGTACGACCGGGTCGGGTTGCCGGGGAACTTCTTGTCCGTGACGTTGGGGTCGTTCTCGTAGTCGCCCGTCGGCTCCACCTCGTACACACGCGGCGCGGCATCACCGGCGGCGAGTTCGGCTGCCAAGCCGGCGCCGTCGGGGAGCGCGGTGAAGTAGACGTGGTTCATCACGATCTCGGGACGGTAGTTCGAGCGGAACCCCGCCGTCAGCAGGTCCCCGACCTGCAGGTCGGCCTTCGTCCCGTGGAAGAACGGCCCGTCGTCCAGCGCTCCGGTCACGACGGTCAGCGTACGACCTCCGTCGCGGTCGCGTCGTCTCAGTCCTGTCAGGACGGCGTGATGAAGTCCCGTCCAGCCGTAGGGGATCCGTCAGGGTCCGGATCGCCCCCGCCGTCCGGGACGATCGTTGCCGACGTGACACTGACAGCGATCATGCCGACGCTCCGAGCGTCGCTTCCCGATCCATTCGACGCATCCCGGTGGCCCGCGCGCACGACACCGACCATCGGCGACGTGGTGATCTCCGCCGTGTCTATGGTCCGGCTCGCCGAGACCGTCGGCACCCCCTGCGTGCACACCGCCGAACAGGCTGCGCCGCGGTTCCGGCCGCCGGCGTGGACACCGCGCGAGGTCAGCGTGGCGGTCGCGTCCGTCACCCGGGTGCGACGACCGCGAACCGGCATCGTGCTCCTCGAACTCGACGCCGTCCTGCCCGCGTGCGCCGTGCTCGACGAGGTCCGCCTGATCGGGCGGGTCACGACGGCGCCGACGGCGGAGACGTACGTCGTGACCCCGTGCGACGGCGCCGCCGATGGCCCGTTCCACCGGCTCCCGGCACCGGTCCCGACCGACGTGCACGAGGGCGACCTGCTCTGCTTCCCATGCCTGGCGGCGTTGCGGCACCGGGACGTGGTCGAGCCCGTCCGGGCCGCGCTCGGCGCCGAGATCCGATGAGCGCGATCACCCGGGACCGCACGACGGCGGGGATCCACCTCTGGGGTCGGTACTCCGTCCACCCCGCCAGCCGGTCCATGTGGAGCTCGCGGACGCTCGTCGTGTTCCCGCCGGGGACGAGCACGCGCGAGCGGGCACTCCTCCGCGCATGGCACGGCTGGACGGTCCTCGGCGCGCTCCTCGCGGTCGGCATCATGGCCGCGACGAACCCGACTCCGGCCGTCGGGATGGTCGCCGCGCTCGCCACCTACGCGTGCGGGTTCCTCGTCCTCGGCCGGGCCACCCGCACGCTCCGGCCCCGCGTCCGGTCGATCACGGTGACCACCTTCTACGGCAACGGCCGCCCCGAGGTGCACGGCGACGCCCGGCTGCTCGACCGATCACTCGACGCCCTGGCCGTGCTGGAACGCACGCTCCGCGCACAGCAGGTCCGGCCGGTCGACTTCGAGATGGTCTGGGCCGACGTCTGGAACACCCTCCCGCCGAGGACGCACCGACCGTGACACGCGGTCGGGCCGTCAGCGCTCGACGTTCTCCAAGTCCTCGAGCAGGCTCTCGTGCGTCGGCTCCCACCCGAGTGTCCGCCGGGTGTACTCGCTCGACGACGGCTGGTCCATCGCGAAGATCGGGGCGAACGGCCCGAACGCATCGTCCGCGACCCGCTCCACCGGCAGCCCGAGCCGCCGTCCGATGACGTCGGCGATGTCGCGGACCCGATCGGCCTCGTCCGCGACGGCGTGCCACGCGGTACCAGCCGGGGCACGCTCCAGCGCGATCCGGAACAGCACCGCTGCGTCACGCGCATGCACGGCCGGCCACCGCTGCTCGCCGTCGCCCGGGTACCCGGCGACCCCGCTCTGGCGAGCGGTCTCGGTGAGGATGCCGGCGAACCCGCCCGTTCCGTCCGCGTGCACGGTCCTGGGGAGACGGATCGCGGAGACCCGCACGCCGCGCGAGGCCAGGTCGAGCGCGGCGAGCACCGATCGGGCACGGCCGGCGACCGGACCCTCGAGCGGGAGCGGGTCGGACTCGACGGAGGGCCGGCCGGGGACCCAGGCCGTGCCAGACACGACGACGAACGGCCGGTCGGACCCGACGAGCTCCTCACCGAGGGCGGCCATCGCTGCAGACTCCTCGGCGATGCCCGCGGCGAGCGACTCGGGCGAGCTGAAGTCGTTCGAGAAGGCCAGGCTCACGACACCGTCCGCGTCACGGGCACCGGCTCGGAGGACGTCGAGGTCGGACAGCCCGCCACGGACGGGCTCCGCGCCGGCCGCGGTGAGCGCTGCGGCCGGTCGGTCGGAACGGGCGAGGGCGGCGACGGTGTGCCCGGCCGCGATGAGTTCGGCGACGACGGCCGTGCCGATCGTGCCGGTTCCGCCGGTGATGAAGACGCGCATGGGATGCTCCTGAAGTGATGGGACAGTTGTCTCATCACCGTACACCCGCGACGGGACGATTGTCCCGTCAGTATGATCGTCCCATGGCGCGATGGGAACCCGGTGCTCGGGAACGACTGGTCCTGGCCGCGGTCGACCTGTTCTCCGAGCTGGGCTACGACGAGACGACGGTCACGCAGATCGCCGAGCGCGCCGGTGTGACGAAGAGCACGTTCTTCCGGCACTTCCCCGACAAGCGCGAACTCCTGGTCGCCGGGCAGGAGACGCTGAGCCGGCTGCTCGCGTCGGGCATCGCCGAAGCCCCCGCCGACGCGACGCCGCTCGACGCCGTGGCTGCCGGGCTCCAGCGGGCATCGGACGAGATGGGCCCGATGAACCGCGAACTCGGACCGCGACTCAAGGCCGCCGTCGCCGCGAGCGCCGAACTCCAGGAACGGGATGCCCTGAAGAGCGTCGGGATGGCGGCCGCGATGACCGAGGCGCTCGTCGCGCGCGGTGTCGGCACAGCGCCCGCTCGCCTCGCCAGCGAGATGGGGGTGCTCGCGTTCAAGCAGGGGTTCGATCGCTGGTCCGGCGGGGACCGCTCGGACGACGACCGCCTCGACCACCACACCCTGACCGCCCTGTCGGAGCTCCGGGAAGCGGCCGCAACCCTCGGCTAGCCTGCAGGCCATGGGCATCGCGTTCGAGAACATCGGCATCGCCGTCCGTGACCTCGAGGCCACGATGGCGTTCTTCACCGACCTGGGCCTCACCGAGGTCGGTCGGGACGAGATCAGTGGCGCCTGGGCCGACACCGCCGTGGGGCTCGACGGAAACCACGCGAAGATCGCGATGCTCGAGACCCCGGACGGACACGGCCACATCGAGCTGTTCGAGTACGTCCACCCCGACGCGATCGAGACCGAGCCGACCCTGCCGAACGAGATCGGCATGCACCGCGTCGCGTTCCAGGTGGACGACCTCCACGAGTCGCTGGCCATCGCCGCGCGCCACGGCTGCACACCGCTTCGCGGCGTCGCGAACCACCAGGACGTGTACCTGCTCACGTACCTGCGCGGGCCGAGCGGGATCATCGTGATGCTCGCGCAGGATCTCCGCAAGGGCTGACCGCGGCTGGCCACCGGACGGGAGGCACGGGTCGGCCCGGCACCGAGCCTCCAGTCCGGCGCTGGGCGAGTACACGGATCAGGCCTTGTCGTGCAGCGTGATCTGGTAGCCGTCGGGGTCGGCGAACGTGAACGTGCGGCCGAACGGGCCGTCGATCGGCGCCGAGACGATGGTGTGTCCGTCGGCGACGAGGGCGTCGTGGATCTCCTGGACCCCGGTGGCGTGCAGCCAGATCGCGGCGCCGATGCCGGGCTGCGGGGTGCCGGCGATGTCCGTACCCGGGATGACGTCGCGGAGCGCGAACGCGATCGGCGTCGTCTCGAAGACGACGGCGTGCGGCGGGCCGGCCTGCGAGCGGACCAGGCCGAGGTACTGCTCGTAGAACGCCTGGGATGCGGCGAGGTCGGTCGCCTGGAGGTTGATGAAGTCGGGGCCGGTGACGGGCATGTGGTGCTCCTTCATGGTGTGTCAGTCTTCTGACACGTACCAACCTATGTCAGACTACTGACATGAGTCAAGACCCGGTCGGCATCGACCTCGAGACCTCGCTCGGGTACCTGCTGAAAGAGGCGGCGAGTGCTCTGCGCGCCGCGATGGAGTCGGTGCTGCGCCCGCTCGGGCTGACGGTCACGCAGTACTCGTGCCTGGAACTGCTCGCGCAGCGACCCGGTCTGTCGAACTCCGACCTCGCACGGGGAGCGTTCGTCACCCGGCAGTCGATGAACGTGCTGCTGCAGGCGTTCGAGCGCGACGGCCTGGTGACCCGCCCAGCGGCACCCCCGGTGGGGAAGGCGCTCCCGACACAGCTCACCCCATCCGGTCGGGACCTGCTCGAGCACGCGAGCGCCGCCGTGCGGTCGGTCGAGGACCGGATGCTCACCGGGATGTCGACGGACGACCGGGCGGTCGCGTTCCGGAGCCTGCGGAGCATGATCCGCTCACTGCGGGACGACGAGCAGCCAGGCGGGTGACGCTCGCGGGGACGGACGTTCGGATTCTCCGATGACGAATCCGTTTCCCGAAACGCGGGTGCGCGGAACCGGATTCGTCAGGAGCGCACGCGGATGTCCTTCGGTCGGGCCGCTACGCCGAAGGGTCGGACCGGCGGTGCCGCCGGAGGGCGAACAGGCCAGCGGATGCCCCGATCGCGGGGATCGCGATGGACAGGAACGCTCCGAGCGCGATCACGATCGACCGTTGCGTCCGCGCGGAATCCTCGCCGGGCAGCTGTGCGATCACCACGAGCATCCACGTCGGGAGCGCGACGGCGACGGTCCAGAGGACGACCACGGCGCAGGTCAGCACCACCACCCACGGCGAGCGCCTGGGTTTGGGTCGTTCATCGAGCATTGGCCGAGTCAACCAGCTCGCGCACCGGACACGTACGGTGGGGAGCGTGGATCTCCAGCGACGGACACCCGGCTCACTCGTCGTCGTGTCGGGCGGGAGCCTCGCGGGGAAGTCGACCCTCGCCCGCGCACTCGTCGAACGGCTCGGTCACGACTGGGTGTTGGTCGAAGCGGACACCGCCGCGCCGACCCTCGGTTCCTCGGACGACTTCGACCCACCACGGTTCGCGCGCACGCTCCACCTGGCCGCGTTCACGTGGCTCGACGCAGGGTACGACGTGGTCCTCGACGGCGCCCTGCCCTTCCCCGAGACGGGGCACTTCTGGGAGTGTCTCGAACTCTGCCTCGAGCGGGGAGCGTTCTTCGTCGGCGTTCGGACCGACCCAGACGGCCTCCCGACCCGCGCCGCGGCACGACCCGGGTCGGACCTGGGGTGGGCGAGGTCGGGGGCCGCAGCGGCGAACGACAACGTCCCGCTGGACATCGAGATCGACACGAGCGCGGAGCCGACGGAGGCGAGCGTCGAGCGCATCGCCGGGCGGCTGCTGCTCAGTCGCCGGAGTTGATCAGGCCCAGGTAGCGGCCGAAGCGGGGCTTCGGCTCGTCACGCAGCGCACGCTGGGCTGGCCAGCAGTCGCGGTCGTCGAGGGTGGTGTTCGTCCGGTCGAGTTCGTGGCTCATCGGTTGCTCCTTCGCATGGGGTGACGAGTACGACACCGGGGAGCGACGCGGCATTCCCGACGCGGGGCGCGCCGTGCGTGATGGTGATCCGGGATGCTGGCAAGCGGGCCGACCCCGATGGCCGGTTCCGGCCGTGGAGTCGCCAGGATCGGACGGGAGGCACGGGTCGGGCCCGCACCGAGCCTCCCGTCCGGCGGGTGGCGACTACCGGATCGGCGCGATCATGCTGAGGACGTCGCGGACCAAGCGCCGCGGGCGCTCCTCGTCGACCGGCAGGGCGAAGGCGACGCGGTAGTACAGCGGCGCGATCACGTGGTCGAGGACCTGCTCGGCTGTCGGGACGGCCTCGTCCCGGTCGTCGGCGCGGCGGATGAGCGCCGATGCCTGCTCGAGACGGGTGTCGGTCACCTCGCAGTGCGCGACGACGTCCTGACGGGCGGCCACCATCGCCCGGAGGTACCGAGCGCGCTCCGGCCGGGTGATGTCGCGCGTGACGATCAGCGCCCACTCGGTCAGGTCGCCTGCGAGGGTGCCCGTGTCCGGGAGCTCGTCGCCGTCGCGGGTGAGGGCCGCGACCGCGACCTCCTCGAGGAGTTCGTCGACGTCACCCCACCGTCGGTAGAGCGTCGTCGGGTTGACGCCCGCTCGCTCGGCGATGACGGGGAACGTGATGCGCTCGGCGCCCTCGCCCACGAGCGCGCCGACGGCCGAGTAGACGGCGGAGAGCACGCGGCTGCTCCGCCCGCCTGGCCTGGTCGTCGACGTCGCGGACATGGTCTAACTATCGCAAAGTTCTTTGCTTTCCGGAACCGTGCGGGCTACTCTCCCAAAAGCAAAGTTCATTGCTTTTGATGGAGGACTCCATGGTGTTCCCTCGCCCGGTCGCGTTCCTGGTCGCCGGGGCCACCGGTGCTGCGACCCTGACGGCCGCCTCAGCTCCGTCGCCGCTCTACCCCGTGTACCAGCGGCTCTTCGGGTTCTCGGCGTTCACGCTGACGGTGGTCTTCGCCGTCTACGTCGGAGCACTCCTCGTGGCCCTGCTCACGGTGGGGTCGCTCTCCGACCGGATCGGACGTCGACCCGTGGCGTCCGGGGCGATGGTGCTGCTCGCGCTCGGCATGCTGCTCTTCGTGGTCGCCGGCGGGACCGGCGGGCTCGTCGTCGCCCGGGTCGTGCAGGGGTTCGCGGTGGGCGCGGCGACCGGCACGGTCACGGCGATGATCCTCGACGCCGCCAAGGACCCGCGGCGAGGGTCGATCGTCAGCAGCGCCGTCCCGTCGCTCGGCATCACGATCGGCGCGGTCCTGGCAGGAGCACTCGTCGAGTTCGCGCCGTTCCCGCGCCAGCTCGTGTTCTGGGTCCTCGCGGCCGCGTACCTGCTCCTCGCCGTGCTCGTGTGGTGGGTCCCGGAGCGCAGCCGACCGGCGGCGACCGATCAGGGACCGCTCTGGCGCGCACTCCTGCCGAGCGCGGCGCTGCCGTCCGTCGTCCGTCCGGCGTTCCTCGCGCTCGTCCCGTCGATCGTCGCGACCTGGGCGCTGTCCGGCCTGTCGTTGTCACTCGGGTCGTCGGTCATCGGCACGCTGCTCGGGGTGCACAATCACTTCGTCGTGGGGCTGGTGCTCGGGGCGTTCTTCGTCGCGGGGACGATCGGCGGCGCGGTCTCGACGGTCCTGCCGCCGTCGACCCGGCAGTGGTTCGGGTACGGGACGCTCGCCGGCGGCGTGGTGGTCATGCTCGTGGCGGTCATGGCGACAGCCCTGCCGATCTACGTCGTGGGGTCCGCGATCGCCGGGCTGGGCTTCGGCAGCACGTTCCAGTACGCCGTCACGACGCTCGGCGCGGCTGCTCCCCAGGACCAGCGCGGCCAGGTGTTCGCGACGATGTACATCGTCAGCTACGCGGCGTTCAGCGTGCCGGCGCTCGCGGCCGGCCTCGCCACCGCGGCGGTCGGGCTCGAGCCCACCGTGCTCGCGTACGGGGCGTTCGTCGTCGTCCTGGTCCTGGTCGCGGTCATCGCCGGGCCGCGAACGAGTCGATCGCCCGCTGCGCGATGAGCATCTCGGTCGGCCCGCCGTGCCCCTCGTCCTCCACGACCTCCAGGCGGCTTCCCGGCCACGCCCGGTGCAGTTCCCACGGGGTGACCACAGGACCGCTGACGTCCCGACGACCGTGGATGAGGACACCGGGGATGCCCGCGAGTTCACCCGCGCGCGACAGGATCTCGTCCGGGCCGAGGAAGCAGTCGTTCGCCCAGTAGTGCGTGACGAGGGTCGCGAAGTCCTGCCGGTGGCGCGCGTCCGGGTGCAAAGGGCCCACAGGCGATCCGAGGTCGAACGAGATGTGCGTCGCTTCCCACTCGTCCCACCGTTCGGCAGCAGCGACACGCACCGCGGGGTCCGGGTCGCGGAGCAGCCCGGCGTAGTGCTCGACCACGCGAACGCCGTCCGGGACACCGGCGGCGAACGCCGACCACGCCTCCGGGAACAGCGCGCCGACGCCCTCGGTGATCCAGTCCAGCTCCCGACGGGCGCCGGTCGTGACCGCCACGAGCACGATCTCGGTGACGCGGTCCGGGTGCGCGAGGGCGTACGCCAGGGCGAGGGTGCTGCCCCACGAGACGCCGTGCACGAGCCAGGACTCGATGCCGAGCCGTTCCCGAAGCGCCTCGATGTCCGCGATCACCGTCTGCGTCGTGTTCGTGTCGAGCGCGTCGAGACCGTCGATCGCCCACGGGGTGCTCCGCCCACAGCCACGCTGATCGAGTCCGACGATCAGGTGCTGCGCGGGGTCGAACCGCCGACGGTAGCCTCCGGCTCCCAGGCCCGAACCGGGACCGCCGTGCAGGTAGAGGGCCGGACGCCCCGTGGGATTCCCCGAGGTCTCCCAGTGAATCCGGTTGCCGTCCGGGCGCTCGAGGGTCCCCGAGTCGAAGGGTTCCAGTTCCGGGTGCATCCCGGCAGCCTAGGGCGGCCGGGGCGGCACCGTCGTTCGTGGCCCGGCTCACCGCGAGTTCGTCGGTCTCAGGCGAACGGGACCTGGAAGACGCACGTCACGTTCCAGAGCAGGTAGGTGGCGGCGGCCACACCGATCCGACCGGTCACGGCGGCGAGCATGCCGGCGAGCAGGGCGAGCACGGCGGCGGTGACCACGGCGCCCGATGCAGCGGGCGCGATGCCCGCGATCCAGGCGGTGCCCACCTCGAGGACGACGACGACGAGCGCCGGGACGACGACGGTCAGGACACGCAGTCGGCGGGACAGCAGGGCGGCCAGCCGCTGCTGGAACACGCCGTGCACCATCGTGGCGACGAAGAGCGGTCCGAGGACGAAGGCCAGGAGGCCGACCGCCGCGAGCACGGCGAGCTCAGCGCGCGACGGCACGAACGCCAGCACCATCTCGGGTGGATCGCCGAGCAGCACCTGCGACGCCGCCTCGACGACGCGGCAGAGGACGACTGCGGCGAGGGCGGCGACGACCTCGGGGAAGCCGATGCGGAGCCCCCTGAGCGCCGACCGGAACCGTCGACCACGGAGGAGCCAGGCGCCGGCGACGAGCAGCGGGATCCACACGGCGAGGAGCCGCTGCGTCGCCAGGGGGAAGACCGACGGCGTGAACGGCTCGGCGACCGGGTCCGGGGACGCTGCAGTGGCGACGACGGCCACGAGGACGGCGACCACGGGGACGAGGACGTCGGTCAGGTCGCGACGTGCCGACGGCGCTGGGACGTCAGCGGCCTCGGAACCCATGAGCTGAGCGTACGGGAGGGGTCGAGGTTCTCTCACGCCCTCGTTCGGGAGGCGCGGCGTCAGCCCGGGGTGCACACTCCGGTCCACCATGCCGTCCGACATCCGCGCGCTCGACAGCTCCGACGTCGACGCCCTCCAGGCGTTGCTCGAGGCGACCCCGGACCACTCCGAGCAGGTCACCGGCTACCCGCCGGGACCGTCGGATGCGCTGAGCGCCCTCATCGCAGTCCCTCCCGGGTACGACCCGGCGGGCAAACGGGGCGTCGGGCTCTGGGTCGACGGGGAGCTGACCGCGTTCGCCGACGTCCTGTTCGGCTACCTGGATCCCCGCACCGCCTACCTCGGCCTGCTCATCGTCCGGAGCGATCGCCGGAGGCGTGGACACGGCCGTACCCTCCACGATGCTCTGCTTTCGGACCCCCGAACTGCGGGTGTCTCCGTGGTGCGGGTCGGGGTCGTCGACAGCGTCGGGCGCGAGGCCGCTCCGTTCCTCCGCGCTCTGGGCTACAGGCTGACCGGCGAGCAGAAGCCGTACCGATACGACCACCTGACGAGCGTCACCCGCTTCTGGGAGCTCGCGGTGGGGTGAGTGCGAGCGCGTGGATCCAGGGGTGCCCTGGATGCGCCCGTTCCAGAGCGCTGCGCAGCCATGCCGCGGCGGCCTCGCTCAGGAGCGGCAGGCAGGCGTCGAAGTCCTGCTGGTCCTGCGGCCGGAGTCCAGGCGCCTTGTGGAGGAGCTGGACCTCTGGCCGGAGGTAGCTGATCCCGTCGCGCTCCCAGAGGAGCTCCGACACCGGCAGCGTGATGCTCCGGTCTCGCTTGTAGCCCCACTTCCCGGAGTCGATGTCCATCAGGAGGACGTCGTACTCCCACGGGTCCGACCCACTCGGACGGAGCCAGAGGTTGCCGCAGGTCTCGGACAGGGCGTCCGTCTCGTCGACCAACGGCCGCAGGGCTCCCTGATCGGCTGCCCAGACGTCCATCCGGCCCGCGAGGTGCGCGCGAAGCAGGGGCAGGTCGGAGCGGGCGATGCTCCGGTCGATGTCGCCGTGCGGTCGACTGCGACCCGTGAAGGTCTCGATCGCCCATCCGCCGGCGATCCACCAGATGCCGGGGAAACCCGCGAAGAGCGCTGCGACGTCCGCAGGAGTGCGCGGACGCCACGGGCCGTAGAGACGCACGAGTTCGTCGTGCTCGAGTCCGTCACCCACGTCCGACCTCCTCCCGGATGCGCCCGAGCCCGGCGCGACACTGCGAGAGGTACTCGTCGTACAGGTCCGGACGCTGGTCGCGGGCCCACCGCGTGACGTCGACGAGGTGCAGTGCCGTCATCGCGGCCAGCGTCCGTCGAGCAGCATCCGACCCGAGTCCGGCGCTGGCGACGAACGCGTCGTACTCCTGACGGGTGATGGACCCGTCGACGAAGGCCCACCGGAACACTCGTCGCGCGTCCGTCCACGGCGTCGGGCCGGTCTCGGCGGCACCCCAGTCGATGAGCACGGGCGGCGCGTCGGGACCGCGCGAGATGAGGTTCCGCGGGGCGAGGTCCCCGTGCGCGAGCCCGAACTGGACCTCCTCGCGGGTCAGCGGTTCGAGCAGTGATCGGACGTCCACGGCCGCTGCGTACGCGCCGTCTCGTCGGAGGGGGTCCTCCTCGACGAGTGCGGCGAGGTTGTAGTCCAGGTGCGCCGCCCAGGCCTGGCGTAGGTCAGGCCCAAACCGGGAGTACAGCGACACCGGCGCCCTGTCGAGCGGGATCGTGCCGACCGCCACCGCGTATCGACCGAGCCACGCCCACGGCTGCTCGATCGGACGCGGATCGGGCTCGACGTACTCCGAGATCGCGAACGGGATGCCGGCCTCGACGCCGTGCAGGACGGGTGCCGCAACCGGGATGCCGACCTGCGCCGCTTGCGCCGCAGCCCACGCCTCGACGGGGAACTCGTCCTCGCGGAGCGGATCGACGGGGAAACGCAGGACGATCGGAGACGCATCGACTCGTTCCACCCGGAGGGTGTGGTTGACCGAACCGCCCGCGAGCGGGGCCACGTGCTGCGTCGTGGCACCGACCGCCCCCAGGACCGCACCGAACCAGGGCTCGCCGACCGCTTCGTTGGACACGGACCCATCATGGCCCGGTGCTTGGGGGTGACGTCTGCCCGTGTCCGACGTAGGGTCGAGCGCAACGACAGGGGGAACACATGGGGAAGTGGACTGTGAGTGAGATCGTCATCGCGGCATGCGCAGGCATCTGCGTCGTCCTCGGGCTGATCGTCGCACCCATCGCATCCGGGTCCGTGTGGATCCCGCTCCTGATCGGCGCCGCGCTGATCGCGATGCTCGTCCGCATGCGTCGACAGCGAGCACGGCCCACCCGCTGAACAACCGTCTGGTCGCGCGGGGCACCCCGATGGTCACCCGCCCACGAGGTGGCAGGTTCGAATCCGTCGGTGACTGATCCGGTACCCGGAACCCGGGTTTCGGGAACCAGATCGGTCACGGCCCGTTCCGAACCCCCGGTCGCCGAGCGTCGCGTGCTCCGTTCCGGCATGCTGTGTCGATGACGCACGACGACGTGACACTCGGCTGGCGGACCCCCGTCGAGGACAGGGAGCTCGTGGAACTCACCGCCGCGCACGGTGGGACCCCCGAGGCCGGGTGGTGGGACCGCGTCCGACCGCACTCGCTCGGCTGGGTCGCTGCTCGAACGCCCGACGGAACGCTCGTGGGCTTCGTCAACGTCGCGTGGGACGGCGGCGACCACGCGTTCCTCATCGACACGAAGACCCACCCGTCGCACCAGCACCAGGGACTCGGCACCGCGGTCGTCCGGCACGCGGTGGCCGAGACGCGCGCTGCCGGGTGCGAGTGGCTCTTCGTCGACTACAGCGCCGACATGGCCCCGTTCTACGAGGACGCGTGCGGGTTCGCTCCGACCCGGGCGGGCCTCGTCCACCTCCGCTGACGGGGCGGGAGCGATGGCAGCGGTCGCGTGGTCAGACGGGGACGAGCGGCTGTTGCTCACCCGCCGGGAGCTCGACCCGGATGCGGTCTCCCGGTCGGACGGTCCCGCCGGTCACGACGACGCTCATGACGCCGCCCTTGCGTTCGACCGAACCGTCCTCCGCTCGGCCGAGCACCTCGCGGAGGAGACCCGGCTCGAAGTCGTTGATCTGCTGGCACGGGTTCCGCAGCCCGGTGACCCGGACGCACGCATCGTCGCCGAGGTGGAGCAGCGTGCCGGTCGGCAGCCCGAGCAGGTCGACCCCGCGGGTCGTGACGTTCTCGCCCATCTGCCCCGGCTCGACCGTGTACCCGGATCCAGCGACCTCGTCGAACAGCTCGGCGTGGATCAGGTGCACCGGACGCAGGTTCGGTTGCGACGGGTCCCGTGCCACCCGGGAGCGGTGCTGCACGGTCGTGCCGGCGTGCGCGTCGCCCTCGATGCCCCACCCCGCAACGAGCGTGACCTCGTCCACCACCGGCTTGCTGAACCGATGCTCTCCGTCGCGACTCACCGCGACCACCCTTGCTTCGTCCTCGAGTTCCCCGCTCATGGCTCGATCCTCTCGGACTGCACGTGATCGCGCGACCCCCAGGGTTGCACTGCGATCCGGTCACCTCGACGCACTCCGCTGGTAGGGGCATGGTGGATGCATGACCACCACTGCAGCGCTGCAGGAACGCATCCAGTCCGAGCTCACCCGGCTCCGTGAGCAGCACGGCGTCCCGGGCGCTTCCGTGGCGATCGCGGTGGGGTCCGACGTCGTCGAAGCGGCCTCCGGCGTGCTGAACACCCGCACCGGAACCCCGGTCACCCCTGCTTCGCTGTTCCAGATCCAGTCGATCACGAAGGTGTTCACCGCGACCCTCGTGCTGCAGCTCGTCGACGACGGGCTCGTCCAGCTCGACGAACCGGTCCGGACGTACCTGCCGGAGTTCCGCACGGCCGACGAGGCGGTCAGCGCCGGGATCACCGTCCGGCACCTCCTGACCCACACCGGCGGCTTCGAGGGCGACCTCTGGCAGCCCACGACCGACGGCCCGGACGCGCTCGACCGCTTCGTCCGCGACCTGGTGCGCCACGCTCCGCAGCACAGTGCGCCGGGGCAGCGGTGGGCCTACTGCAACGCCGGTTACGGCACGCTCGGGCGGCTGGTCGAGGTCACGCGGGGCACGACGTACGAGCAGGCACTCCGGCGGTTCCTGCTCGAGCCCCTCGGCATCGAGGACGTCGCCTTCTCAGCAAGCCAGGCCCTGGCGTACGGGACAGCGATCCCCCACGTCCACGGATCGGACACGGGCGAGCTCGGTCCGTCCCGCGAGTGGGTACTCATGCCGCCGTCGAACCCGGCCGCCGGCAACCAGCTCGCCATGTCCGCGCCGGGCCTCCTCGCCCTCGGACGGCTCTTCCTGGCCGGCGGGGTGGGCCCGACCGGGCAGCAGGTGCTCTCGGGGACGTCGACCGCGATGATGCTCCGACCCGAGGTACCGATCCGCGGCATCGGCCCGGTGCCGTCGTTCCAGTCGCTGGGCTGGGCCCTGCTCCGGCCGGGCATCGCCGAGCACGGTGGCGGCGCCCCCGGCGTGGCCACCCAGCTGGCCATCGCAGAGGACGGGTCGGTGGCCGCTGCCGTCGTCACGAACGCCGACGCTGGAGGGCAGCTCGCGCGCGAGTTGCTGGACCCGGTGTTCGCCGAGTTCGCCGACATCCGTCCGACCCCGCCTCCGCCCGCCCCGGGGCCGACACGCCTGGTCCCCGACGCGACGCCGTACCTCGGTCGCTACGCCACCCGGCAGACCGAGTCCGAGGTCACCCGCGATGCTGATGGGCGGCTCTGGCTCACCGAGGAACCGGTGCGCGAGGGCGCTGCCATGTACCGCGCTGCCGGGGCGACGACCACCGTCTCGAGGTACGAGCTCCGTCCGCTTCACGCCGACACACTCGGACTGGTCGCGGACGAACAGCTCGTCGGCGACGTCGAGTTCCTCGAGCCCGACGAGCACGGCAGGTTCCGGCTGCTCGCGAAGGCGCGGATCGCCGAGCGGCGGGCCTGAGCGCGGTCTGCCTGCCGGCCACGCTCCGACTGGCAGGCTGGGACCGTGCACACCACGCTCGACTCCGCGACCGACGTCGTCACCGGCATCCGCTTCCCCGAGGGCAACCGCTGGCACGACGGACGGCTGTGGTTCTCTGACATGCACACCGGCGAGGTCTTCTCGATCGACCCGGACTCTGACACGGATGCCGGACCACGGCTCGAGGCCACCGTCGACGGCCAGTCGTCGGGACTCGGGTGGCTCGCCGACGGGCGGCTGATCGTCAGCGCGATGGAGTCCCGCACGGTCGTGGCCGTCGAGCACGACGGGACCACGTCGGTGTTCGCCGACCTGTCAGCGGTCGAGTCGTCGCTCGTCAACGACCTGGTCGTCGACGAAGTCACCGGCCGGACCTACATCGGCGCGTTCGGCTACGACCTCTACGGCGGCGAGGAACTGCGCCCGGGGCCCCTGTACGTCATCGAGCAGGACGGCTCCGTCCGCCTGGCAGCCGATGGCTTCGTCTTCCCGAACAGCGCGAACGTCCTCCCTGGCACGCGGACGTTGGTCGTCAGCGAGACGTGGGCGCACCGCCTGACCGCGTTCGACATCGCACCCGACGGGTCACTGAGCGGCCGGCGCGAGTGGGCGGCGCTGCCCGATGGTGTGACCCCCGACGGCAGCACGGTCGACGCCGAGGGGGCGATCTGGGTCTGCTCGGTCGACACCGGTGAGTTCCTCCGCGTCCTCGAAGGCGGCGAGGTCACCGACCGCATCGATGCCCCGGGTCGGTGCGCGATCGACTGCGCCCTCGGCGGTCAGGACGGGCGGACGCTCTACCTCGCGACCGCGGACAGCTACGACCCGGCCACGACCGCGCGGACGCGGGCCGGGCGCATCAGCGCCGTCCGCGTCGCGGTGCCGGGCCAGGCAGCCGGCCACTGACGGTCCGGCCGGCGCTCCGGTGCCGGCCACGGACGGACGGGAGGCTCGTGGCGGGCCCGCACCGTGCCTCCCGTCCGGTGCGTGGTCGGGCCGGTCACCCGTCCAGGTGCGCGACGCGGCGGAGGAGCTCGAGGGCGAACGAGTCGCCGGAGTGGAGCCGCTGGTACAGGTAGGAGCTGGTCGCGCGTGCCTGCACGCAGGCGAGCGCGAGTCCGGCGTCGACGTCGGCGGCAGCCGCGAAGCGCCGGATCCGATCGCGGAACGCACGCTCCGGGTCGGCCGCGTCCAGCAGCGCCTCCCGCTTGCCCGCGGCGACGGTGAACGCGTCGTACGCAGCCGTGCCGCGCCAGCCCTTCGGGTCGATTACCAACCACGGCTGCCGCTCCGCGCCCAGCACGTTGCCGAAGTGCAGGTCGCCGTGCAGCATCGTGGGCGTCGACTCGGTCGCCAGTTCGCGGATGGTGCTCCTCGCACGCTCGACCACCGTCGTCGGCAGGGCGTCGGGAAGTGCGGCGACCTGCTGATCGAGCTCGGCCGCCCAACCCTCGGTCGTGTCGGCGAGCGCCGGCGTGCCCGCCGGTGCCGGGACCGCGAGCCGGCGAGCGAGGTCGCCCGCGATGTCGATCGCTTCCTCGGCCGTCGCGACACTGTCGAGCGACTGCGGCCCGGCCCGTTCCAGGAGCAGTGCGAAGACGTCCTCGTCGGCGTCGAGGAGCCGGACCGCGCCGTCGCCAGCGAAGCTGCGGAGCGCATGTGGCTCGCTGCGGTTGCCCGGGTGCGGGAACGAGACCTTCAGCGCTGCTGGCACATCGCCCTGACGAACCGGCAGGACGACGGCGACCTCGCCGTGGGTCGGGGCACCGTCGAGCTCGCAGCCCCACTCGTCGAGCAGCCGCGAGACGATGGCCGGCAGCTCGGCGAGCCAGGCGGTCCCGGCCGCTCCTTCGCGGCTCGTCGTCGCACGGGTCAGGCCGTCGGGGACGTCGATCATCCGGGACCCGCGATCCCGAGCTGTGCGAGAGCGGCATCCGCGCCGTGGACCGTGGCCCGCCAGTCCGGGCGTCGGAACCGCCGCCGATCGAGCCGGACGCGCACCTCGTCGACCGGCTCACCGGGGCGAGGTGCCACGCGCGTCACACCGTTCGGTTCGTAGCCGAGCGAGCGGGAGACCGCCAGTGACCGCTCGTTCCAGGACGCCGCGCTCGATTCCGCCCACTCCGCACCGAGCACGTCGAACGCGAAGAGCAGCAGGCCGGCACGCATCTCCGTTCCGAACCCCCGGCCGTGCGCGGACGCCGTCAGCCACGAGCCGGAGCCGACGGTCCGGCGATCGGCGAAACCGCGAGCGCTGAGGTCCTGCACGCCGACGAGTGCTCCGTCGACGTGGACCCCGAACGCGATCGACCAGTTCTCGGGCGACACCTGACGGAGACTCCACTGGTACATCGCGAGGTTCCGGGGGATCTCCTCGGGGGCAGCATCCGTCCACGGCACACCGAACGGCATGCGGTCCGCGTCGTGGATGCCCTGCAGTGCGGCGAGCGCCAGCGCGGGGAGGTCCTCGTCGCGGATCGGGCGGAGGGTGAGCCGCGGCGTCCTGATCTCGAGTGCGAACAGCGGCCAGACGTCGTCGATCCCCATACCGACGAAGGCTAACGTGGCCCCCGTCGGATCACGGGTCAGGTTCGGTCGAACTCCACGATCGCCGTCACGTGAGCGGTCGCCGTCACCATGCGCTGGTGCCACTCGCGGGGATCACCGTCACGCCGATCGACGTCCTGCCCGAAGTCGTCTCGCGCCCGGAACCGGATGGCGTCACCGTGGAACGCACCCACGGTCCCGCCTCGCGCGGCCACGAGCATCGGCCACGTGACGTCACTCGCGATCGAGGTCTCGCGGCTGTGCGTGACGATCGTCTGCGCGGTCGCACGGTTCATCAGGCGCATCGCGATCATCAGATCCCACCGGCCCTCGAGTCCGTTCGCCAGTCCGTAGACGTGGTTGACGAGTTCCTCGGTGCGTCGGAGTCGCTCCGGCGCCTCCGCCATCGCGGCTGCGGAACGCCCGACGACGAGGAGGTCTTGGTCGCGTTCGGCCAGGCAGCGCTCCACCTCGTCCCGCGCGGTGCTCAGCCAGCGCAGGACGTGGTCGAGGTCGGAGTAGAACACCCGGGCGAGGCCACTCCCGACGCCGAGCGCGAGGGCGTCCTGCCGCGCCGTGCCGGCACCGTGCTCGCCGAAGGACGTCGGCAGGTCGAGTGCCCGCAGCGCGTCGATGGTCGCCGGGTGGGTCTCTGCCGTCGCGTTCACTGCCAGGGCGCCGAACACCTCGGAGAGGCTGCGGCCCGCGTCCTCGATACCCGGGGCGAAGCGGCCCAGCGGGTCGTGGCAGGTCACGGCCAGCGCGACGTCGCTGGTGGTGCTCATCTCGACCGCCCGCCATCCGGGAACGGGACGTGCTCGCAGAATCCGACGGCCCTGCCATCGACGCCCGTGAGCGCTTCGATGACGAAGGCGTGCGTGACCACCAGCACCGCAGCGCCGTCCCGCGGGAGTCGCGCGAGCGCTGCTGTTGCGCGCTCACGGATCTGCTCGGCCCCTTCCCAGCGTGCACCGGCCTGCGGGACTCCGTGATGGTCGCGGAACTGCTGGGTCGCCCGCTGCCACCCGGCATGGGTCTCCGTTGGGGAGATGCCCGATTCCCACTCGCGGAGGTCGATGTCGACCGTCAGCGGGAGCCGTAACCGCAGCGCGATGATCGCCGCGGTCTGGAGCGTGCGGGTCATCGGTGAGCTCACGATCTCCGACAGTCCGAGGCGCTCGAGCACTGCGGCGGCTTCGTGCGCCTGCTGTCGGCCCGCTCGCGACAACGCCGCGGTGTCCCGAGACCGGAAGTCGAGACCGCGTGCCTCGATCGCCTCGTAGTCCGGCTGCGCGTGCCGGAGCAGATGGATTCGGGACACCGCTCCACATTAGGACGGCTCCCTCGACAAGCGTGTCGAGACGGGGCAGGCTCGGCTGCAGGCGAACGGGGGATGCAGTGAACCGGCTGGCGGCATGGACTGCGGTTGCGATCACCAGCACGCTGATCGTGGTCTTCTTCGCGATGTACCAGGTGAGCATCTGTGCGGATGCCGCGCCGGGGCACGGCGAGAGCGTGTGCACCTCCGGCCCCGCGATCGGCGTTCCCGGTCTCTGGGTGGTGTCGATCATCGGCGCGGTCGTGGTCGCCGTTGCCGTGTGGCAGATCGTCCGAGCGTGGCGGGCCCTGCCACGATGACGTGGTGAACAGCGTCGTGCGCCTCATCCGCTCCGCAGCCCTCAGCGACGCGGCGGAGTACGCGTACGCGGCCACGGCACCCAGCGGCACGCGCTTCGTGTTCCTCGCGGGTGCCTGCCCGCTCGAGGCGGACGGTTCGACGGCGGCGGTCGGGGACTACGCCGGGCAGGCGGCGAAGTGCGTCGAGACGATGCAGGAGGCGCTCCGAGCCGCCGGCGCGACCACCGAGGACGTCATCAGCACGCGGGTGCTCGTCGCGTCCGCCCGACAGGCCG
Source organism: Curtobacterium sp. L3-7 (assembly GCF_048756585.1). Classification (NCBI taxonomy): domain Bacteria; kingdom Bacillati; phylum Actinomycetota; class Actinomycetes; order Micrococcales; family Microbacteriaceae; genus Curtobacterium; species Curtobacterium sp. L3-7. The sequence continues at coordinate 526,253 of NZ_CP151474.1, forward strand.
ACCTCGTCGCCGCATGGGAGGTCGTACGGGACGCGTTCGGAACCCACGACGTCCCGAGCACACTGCTCGGCGTCACCGTCCTCGGCTACGACGACCAACTCGTCGAGATCGAGGCAGTGGCAGCGGTTCGCGACGGCGAGCCCGCCGTCGGGTGACCCGCCTTCCCGCCGGCGTGACCGACCCGATCAGCGGGTCGCCAGGAAGTCCGTCAAGGACGCCCGCGTCGCGACGAGTTCGTCGATCCGCTGCGTCATCTCGTCGCGCATCCGCTCCACGGTGTCCATCACGGCTTCCCGGTCGACGGTGTCGTGCCGGCCGGTCACACACGGGGAGATCTGTCGGACGTCGTCCCGCGAGAAGCCGATCTCGAACATGGTGCGGATCGTCCTGGCGAGCTCGACCGCCGGTTCGGAGTAGTTCCGGTAGCCGTTCGCCGAGCGCTCCGCGGTGAGCAGCCCCAGTTCCTCGTAGTAGCGGAGGGATCGTGGGCTGACGCCGGAGCGGGCACTGAGTTCGCCGATGTTCATCCCGAGGCCTCCTGCCCGCTTGACCTTCACATGATGTCAGACATTACCGTGACGGTCGACGAGGGACACCGACCACGGCATCCCACCACGGAACGAGGAGCAGGACCATGCGGAAGACGATCGACGTCGGTGGACGTGCACGCACGATGACCATCGTCGGGGCCACGGCTGCCGACCGACCACGCGACCTGCTGCTGGTGCTGCACGGGTCGAGGCAGCAGGGCGAGTCCCACCGCGCCTTCACCGGGCGGATGTACGACGGATTCGCAGCCGACGGGGGTGCGGTCGTGGCGTACCTCGACGGACACCGTGGCAACTGGAACGACGCCAGGCGACAGAGCTCGTTCCCGGCCCGACTCGACGGCTTCGACGACGTGGGTTTCGTCCGGGCAGCGATCGCGTCGCTCGTGGACTCGCACGGCATCGACCCGACGCGCGTCTTCGTCGTCGGCTACTCGAACGGCGGCCAGATGGTCATGCGCCTCGTCCACGAGGTGCCGGAGCTCCTCGCAGGCGCGACCGTCATCGCCGCGACGATGCCGGCGGCGGAGGACTTCCTCGCCGCCGATGCCCTCGCTGTCCCGATGCCGATGCTGCTCGTCCACGGCACGTCTGATCCGATCGTCCCGTTCGGCGGCGGCCCGATGAAGCGCTGGGCCGAACGCGCCTTCAAGGTGGGCGGCACGGCGCTCTCGGCACCGGACACAGCTGCGTACTTCGCCCGGCGCAACGGCATCGCGGCAGCTCCGACGACCGCGCGTCGTGGCTCCGGGAAGGTCTGGACGGAACAGGTCGACCACGCCGAGCCCGGACGTGCGCCCGTGCGGTTCCTCGCCGTGCACGGTGCCGGGCACACCGTGCCGGGGCCGAAGCGCGCTCCGTTCGTCATCGGCCGGACGGAGCGCAGTTGGTCGATGGCCGACGAGATCGCGACCTTCTTCGGGGTCAGGACGCGCGCTGCGAGCGGGTCCCGCTGACCGACGTGGGGCTCACGACAGCTCCACCCGGTCGTGCGGCACGGCGGCGAACCGCTGACCGGGGTACCGCAGGCCCGCGAAGTACATGTTCGTGTGCGCGACGATCTGCTCGCCGGTGATGACGACGCCATCGTGCTCGGCGTCCGTCGTCGTGTGCGCATCGGACACCAGCGTGACGTCGAACCCGCGTGCCGCCGCTGCCTGCGTGGTCGTCCGGACGCAGTAGTCGCTCTGCGCCCCGGCGACGACGAGGTGCTGCACACCCAGCCCGTCGAGCACCTCGGCCAGGTCCGTACCGGCGAAGGAGTCCCGGAACTCCTTCCGCACGAGCGGCTCGTCGGCATCGCGCACGAGCGGTTCCGCCAGCGCCCAGCCGTCTGACCCCTCGGCGAAGTCGTCGTGGTCCTGCACCCAGACGACCGGCACCCCCTCGGCACGGGCACGATCGACGAGCCGAGCGACGCGGTCGAGCACGGCGTCGGCGTCGAAGCAGTCCACGACGACACCGCGCTGCAGGTCGATGACGAGCAGAGCGCTGGAGACGGTCACAGCGCAAGTGTCCCATTGCACGCCGGACTCTGGCATCGTCGAGCCGTGCGCCCGTCGACGATCCTCCTCGCCGCCATCACCGTCGTCTTCGGAGTCGCGACGGTCGTCCTCGCGGTCCTGATCGGTCCCGACGAGGGACAGGCCCTGTCCACCGAGCTCCGTCTCGGCATCCTCGTCACCGTCGCGTTCGGCGTCGCCTGCGTCACCACCGAGGTCAACCACCGCCGGCGGGCACGCCTCCGGCACAAGACCGACGCCCATCCCGGCACCGCGTTCGTCACCGCGCACGCGACGGATTCGACGGCCGCCGACCTCGCGGCCTGGAACCCCAGCCTGCGCATCTGGTTCCCGTGCGACCTCGGCTTCGACCGGACGGGGATCAGGAGCTGGTCGACGCGCGACGACGGGGCGGGGATGCCGATCGCCCTCCGCTCGGAGGTGCTCGGCTTCGACGTGTTCAGCGAGCCCACGCCGCGCGGTGTCGCGTACCGATGGGGGATCGTGGTCCGCCTCGCACCGAGGAGGTCGGGCCCCGGAGCGGTCCACCTGTGGGTGGCCGACGACCAGCCAGCGCAGGACGAGTACGCGATGCGCCGGACGATCAGTCGGATCGAGTCCGCACTCGGCACCGGTCGCTGACCGGCACCGTCCGGTGGCGGTGAGCGGTCACCGGACGGGAGGCTCGTGGCGGCCTGGCACCGAGCCTCCAGTCCGGTACGGAAGCCCCGGATCCGGTGTGAGGGATCAGCTGCCCGCGGCCCCGGAGCGGTTCAGCCGGTCTGCGGCACGGCCGAGCAGCCAGTTCACCGCCCAGCCGACGAAGCCGATCACCGGCAGGAACAGGACGGCCACGGTCCAGGCGACCTTGACGACGTCCGAGCGGCGCGGATCACGCCACACCTGGACCAGCGCGACCACGTCCAGCGCCAGGATCAGCGCGGTCACCAGCAGGTGCAGCCCACTCATGTTCTCGAGCACGTCGTCCTCCATCCGTCCTCCAACAGGTCGACGGCAACGTTACGAAGGCGTCGACGGCATCGCGTCCCTCGCGCGAACGACATCGTGTCCGGCCGGCGCACCGACTCGCGGCCGCGGAACCGTCCGGCGGCCAGCGACGCGACGACTCTGGTTTGATGCACGGATGAGCGGGAGCCAGCACGACGTCACCCTCCGGATCGGACCGGACGAACTACGCATCCGTGGGCTCTACGAGACGATCAGCATCGTCAACGACGTCATGGTCGCCCTCTGGTTCGTGGTCGGGAGCATCCTGTTCTTCTCGGAGTCCACCACGATCGCAGGGACGTGGCTCTTCTTGATCGGCAGCGTCCAGCTGCTCATCCGCCCCGTCATCCGACTCGCGCGCCGCGTCCACCTCGGCCGCATCGCTCCCGGTTCACCCGCGTCGTCCGCCCGAGACTTCTGACCGCGCGGGACTGTTCCGATCCGACAACGGTCTCCCGTACGGACGTCGGAACCGAGTCCTCCGGGTGATCGCGGCTGCCCTGGAGACGGCAGCCGCGACCCATCGGATTCACTCCCCACCACGAGTCTGCGTCGGCCGGTCGGCCAGCGACATCCACCGGGAGGACGAATTCCGAGCCGGGGTCAGAGACCAACGCTGCCCTGCGAGATCCCGCCGTCGATCGTCACGGTCGTGCTCGTCATGTACGCGGCCTTCCCGGACGCCAGGAAGACGACGACCTCGGCGATCTCGTGCGGCTTCGCCGGCCGTCCGAGCGGGATGGCCGCGTCGAGCTGCTTGAGCTTGTCGGGATCGGACGTCGTCGCCGTGTTGATCGGGGTGTCCACCGCGCCGGGGGCGATGTTCACGATCCGGACACCGTGCGGGCCGAGCTCGACGCCACCGCTCCGCGCGAGCATGCGCATCCCGCCCTTCGACACGCAATACGCGAGGTTGCCCGGCATCGGCCAGTCCTCGTGCACGCTGGAGATGTTCAGGACCAGACCGCCGGAGCCCTGCGCGATGAACTGCTTGGCGGCCGCCTGCGTCCCGAAGAACGCGCTCTTCATGTTGACGGCCATCACCTTGTCGTACCCCTCCTCGGTCTCCTCGAGCAGGGACTTCCGGTCCTCGATGCCCGCGTTGTTGACCAGGACGTCGAGGGACCCGAACGAGTCGACGGCCTTCTGCACCATGCGGTGCAGATCGGCCGAGGTCGTGATGTCCGCGTCGACCCCGACCGCCTGACCGCCGGCCTGCTCGATCCGGTCGATCAGCGAGTCCGTCTCGTCCGGATGCGCGACGTAGTCGATGACGATGTTTGCGCCTTCGGCAGCGGCGGCGAGGCAGATCTGCTCGCCGATCCCGCTGTTCCCGCCGGTGACGACGATGGTCTTGCCCTCGAGCAGCATGCGGACTCCTTGTGTGGGGGATGGTGCATCCCACGGTGCTCCGCCGCGGCTGGGGTCGCCCGCACGATCCGCTGAAGCATCGCGCAGGCGGGGCGCTGCGGTGACCGGGTGACGGCCCGGTTCAGAGTTCGCGCCGCCGGTACACGCGCACGGCGACCGCGGCAGACCCGACGAACAGCGCGCCCACCGCCACGAGCACGAGCGCCGCGAGCCACGGTGCCGGTGTGAGGACGTCCGCGGGGCCGATCCCTTCGAACCACCCGGTCTGCCCGACGATGAACCCGACGACCGCGATGATGCCGACCGGGATGTAGATCATCGGCCGCCCGCGGGTGAACCCCAGCGCGAAGAACCACGGCAGTTGAACGGCGAACGAGACCCCGACGCAGGCGGCAGCTCCGAGGAGCATCGTCGCGACGAGCGGCCACCCGATGTCCTGGTGGCGGACCGCCCCCATCACGAGCGTCGTCGCCGTCCCGATGCCCACCGCGACGACCGCGAACACCAGCATCGACAGGTAGCGACCGAGCACGACGGCGGTGCGGCCGATCGGTGCGATGCCGTAGAGGGTGTCGAGCCGGCCACGCTCGTCGCCCTGGAAGGGGATCGACGCCGAGACCGCCGCGACGACGGCCCCCACGGCGATGCCCATGCCCGGGACCGGCAGGGTGACGCAGCACACGACGGTGAAGAGCAACGGCAGCAGCACGCGCAGGGGCTGCGTGCGAGCCATCGCGACGAGGTCGAACCGAGCGAAGCGGATGACGGCGGCACTCATGCGGTGATCTCCTTCCTGGTGGAACGGGTGTCCCCGGCGAGGTGCACGACCACGTCGTCGGTGGTGGCCTGGTCGATGACGACGTCTGGCCCGAACCAGGCCGTGTCGTCGGAGCGGATGAGTCCCTCCCACCGACCGGTGGTGTCGTGCCGCACGCCGATCGTCGACGGTCGTGCCACCTCGGGGAACGGACCGGCACCGCGTACGACGGCGAAGCGATCGTGCAGTTCGTCGACGGCACCCTCGTACGCGACCGTCCCACCGGCGAGCACCACGAGGTGGTCGGCGAGGTCGTCGAGCTCCTCGGTGATGTGCGTCGAGAACAGCACCGTGTGGCCGGGGTCGAGGACGAACTCCCGGATCGTGTCGGCGAGTTCGCGCCGTGCCACGGGGTCGAGGCCGCTCGACGGCTCGTCGAGCACGAGCAGCTCGGGGTCGTGGGCGAGCGCCATCGCGAGCGAGAGCTTCACCGTCTGCCCGCGTGACAGTCCGCCGACGCGGTTCTCGGCGGGGACGTCGTACCGGTCGAGCAGGTCGCGGAAGCTGCGGTCGTCCCACCGCTCGTAGAGGAGCCCGGCATAGCGGCCGACAGCGCCCACCTTCCATTCCGGGGCCGCGCTCACCTGGTCGAGCACGACGCCGATCCGCTCGCGGACCGCGGTGTCCTGCGGGCCGCCTGTGCCGAAGAGCTCGACGGAGCCGGAGTCCGTGCCGACCAGGCCGAGGATGCTCTTGACGAGGGTCGTCTTCCCGGCGCCGTTCGGCCCGACCAGCCCGGTCACGAGCCCGGTCGGGACCGTGACGTCGACGTCGTGCAGGGCGAACGTCCCCTGTCGCCTGTGGAGGGAACGGACCGCGATCGCGGTGTCGGTCAGTGTCGGTTCCATGCGTCTTCGACCTTCCGTCGGATGTCGTCGATGGTCATGCGTGCTGCGCGGGCCGCCTGGACGAGCTCGTCGGTCGCGCCGTCGACCCGTGCGGCGAGGGCGGACCCCGCGGCCCCGGCGTCCACGGCCCGGACCACGAACCCGCGGCCGTGCTCGTTCCGGACGAGCCCCTCGGCCACGAGATCGTTGTAGGCGCGCGTCACGGTGATGACGCTGACCCGCAGTTCGAGGGCGAGCTGGCGGAGCGACGGCAGGAGCGCACCCTCGGCGAGCTCCCCGGCGTGCACCGCGTTGCGGACCTGGGTCTTGATCTGTTCGTACATCGGCACCGAACTGGTGCTCGAGAGGATGATCCGCAAGCCGTGCTCCAACTGTTTATGTACAGCAGAACAGTACGGAACCGACAACAGCCAGTCAAGAGGAGCACGATGATGTCGTGACCGATGCGACGACGACGGTGTTCGGGCGAGACGTACGGACGTGGTCGACCCGACCGGGCGAACGGCTCGCCCGCGCGCACCGGAAGGTCGCGCAACGGGTCGGCGGGCGCGCGGCGTCCACGCTCGGCCTCGTCGCCGGAGGCGTCGTCATCGCGATGAGCACCGCCGCCGCGATCGCCGTCTACGACGACGTGACCGGTCGGTCCGGGGTACAGCGACTCGACGGTCCGGCGCTCCGACTCGCGAAGCGCCTCCGCTCACCGTCGGTCAACACCGCCGCCGGCTCGATCGCGTACGGGTTCGGACCGGTCGGCATGCCACTGCTCACGCTCGGGACCGGCGCCGTGTTGGCGCTGCGGTCCCGCAGCGCCACACCGCTCGCGTTCGTCGCGGCTGCCGGCGGTGGCTCCCTGACGATGACGTTGCTCGGGAAGCGGATCGTCCACCGCAACCGGCCGCCCCGTCGCGAAGCGGCGCCGCCGTACGAACACTCGCCGTCGTTCCCGTCCGGACACACCATCAACGCGGCCTCGGTCGGCGCGGTCGTCGCGTACCTGCTCATGCTGCAGCAGCGGCGGCGAGGGAACGAGGTCGCCCTCGCCACCGCCGCCGGCACGACCATCGCCGCAGTGGGAGCGTCCCGGGTCCTGCTCGGCGCGCACTGGTTCACCGACGTCGTGATGGGGTGGACCACCGGCCTCGGCTGGGCGACCGCGGTCATCACCGCGCACCGACTCCACCTGTCGCTCTCCGAGGACCGGGCGGGCGACGCGGGCCAGGCCGACTGAACGGACGACGGGAGGCGCGGTGCCAGCTGGCACCGCGCCTCCCGTCCTGCGTCGTGACCGGGTCAGACCGCCGCGGTCGCCTCGTCACGGTGCGGCAGCTTCCAGCCCGGCCGCACGAAGTGGCAGGTGTACCCGGCCGGGTACTTCTCGAGGTAGTCCTGGTGCTCCTCCTCGGCCTCCCAGAAGGCTCCGGCGGGCTCCACCTCGGTGACGACCGGGCCTGGCCAGATCCCCGAGGCGTCGACGTCCGCGATCGTGTCGCGTGCGACCCGCTCCTGCTCGGGCGACGTGAAGAAGATCGCCGACCGGTAGCTGCGGCCGACGTCGTTGCCCTGGCGGTCCTTCGTCGACGGGTCGTGGATCTGGAAGAAGAACTCGAGCAGGTCGCGGTACGAGATCACGGACGGGTCGAACACGATCTCGACCGACTCAGCATGGTCGCCGTGGTTCCGGTAGGTCGCGTTCGGGGTGTCGCCACCCGAGTAACCGACGCGGGTGCTGATGACGCCGGGTCGACGACGGAGGAGCTGCTGCGCTCCCCAGAAGCAGCCGCCGGCGAGGATGGCGGTTTCGGTGGTGGTCATGCTGGCCTCCTTCAGTCGTGCCACTGGTTCGGGCACTGCTCGGTGCAACACGGGACGGGCGTTCCCTGTTCCCGTCGTCGGGGGCAGAGTCGGATCATGTCATCCTCCCGCCGGCTGCTGCGCGCCTCTCGATGCCGATCCTGGTGCTCGATGCCCGACACGATGCGCGGCGGGTGCCGGAGGACGGGATCGACGTGGCGAGCAGGCTCCGGGACGCGGGCGCCACCGTCCAGCACACGACACCCGATGTCGGCCACGGCATCACGCCTGCCGACGAGGACGTGGTGCGCGCCTGGCTCGCTCAGCAGATCCCTTGACAAGACCGTCGACAACGGCAACCATTTGGTTGCATGAAGGATCGCATCGAGTCGAGCGTGGACATCACCGCCAGCCGTGCGCGAGTGTGGGAACTCGTCTCCGAGCCCGGGTGGTGGATCAACACCGGCACCCTCGGCGGCCATCGGATCGAGCGCAGTGGAGCGGAGTGGACGGTGACCGATGCCACGCTCGGTGCCTTCACGGTCGGCGTCGTCGCGCTGGAACCGATGACGAGGGCGGTCTTCACGTGGCAACCCGGGGGCGACGACGTCCCGCGCACGACGGTGGAGTTCACGCTGACGACCGTTGATCCGGACACCGTGCGCGTGTCCGTCGTGGAGAGTGGCTTCGCGCAGATGGACCCGGATCAGCACCGACGCAACTACGGGGACAACGTGTCCGGCTGGACCGAGGAGCTCGGGCTGCTCCGGCAGCGGTCGGAGCGCGAGTCCGATGCCCCTCGCCCCTGAGACGCGGAGCGTCCTCGCCGCGCTCTCGGACCCCACCCGTGTCACCATCTTCGACGCCCTGTCGCGCTCTCCCGCGAGCATCACGACGCTGTCGCGCGATCTGCCCATCACGCGTCAGGCGACGACCAAGCACCTCGCGGTCCTCGAGACGGTCGGCCTGGTCCGGTCGCAACGCGTCGGACGCCAGACCGTCTACGAAGCCGTGACCGCACCCTTGGAGCCGGCCGTCGCCGACCTTTCGGAGTCCGTCTCCACCTGGACCAGCCAGCTCGCCCTGCTGAAGCGGGTGGCCGAAGCGCAGCCGTGACCGCTCGTCACGCGTTCCGACCGCCGGACGGGAGGCACGGGTCGGGCCCGCACCGAGCCTCCAGTCCGGCAGGTGGCGGTGCGTTCACCGCCGGTCCCGCTGACGGATCAGGCGCGGCTGGCGCGTCGGCGGTGGCGGGCGACCACGGTGAGTGCGGTGCCGGCGGCGAGCAGCGCTCCCGCGATCCCGAGGGGGACGGTGGGGTCGCTGCCGGTGTAGGCGAGCTCACGGCCCGGTCCGTTGCCGGCGCGGACGGCTGCCGCGGTCGGCGTGGACTGGGCGGGCGTCGGCGCGGCTGCTGACGGCGTGGGGGTCGCGGCGGCGCTCGGTTGCACGGTGATGGTGACCGTCTGCGTGTCGTTCGGCGCCGTCCCGTTGGACGCGGTGATCGTCACCGTCGAGGTTCCCGGCGTCGTCGGTGTCCCACTGATGACGCCGGTCGTGCTGTCGATCGTGAGCCCCGCCGGCAGCCCGGCCGCGGTGTACGTCGGGGTCGGGGTGCCCGTCGCGGTCACGGTGTACGAGTAGGGCGTCCCGGCGGTGGCCGGAGTGGGTGCTCCGGAGGAGATCACCGGCGCGGTCGTCTCCGAGGGAGTTCCCGGGGTGGGGCAGCCGCTCGAGGCGGTGATCGTGTTCGTGTCGAGCGTCACCGCGCCGGTGCGGGCGAGCAGGCGTCCGACGACGGTGGCGCCGGTGGTCGCGGTCACGGACTGCTGGGCGAGGACGGTGCCCTGGAACTGTGCGCCGCTGCCGAGGGTCGCGGAGCTGCCCACCTGCCAGAACACGTTGCACGCGTTCGCGCCGCCCGTGATGGTGATGCGGCTCCCGGATCCGATCGTCAGCGTCGACGCGGCTTGGAAGACCCACACCGAGTTCGCACTGCCGGCCAGGGTGAGTGCGCCGGTGTCCGCGAGCTGCAGCGCTCCACCGGAGTACACGCCGGGGGAGAGCGACAACCCGTCGAGCTCGGTGATGCCGGTCCGGGTCGGGGTGAGCGACGCAGCCACGTCGTACGCCGTCGTCGTGTCCCGCTGTGCCTGCGCAGCGGCCGCGTCGGTCTGGTGCACGGTGCCGTTGACGACGCCGTTCGGTGCGGTGCCGAACCCGGTGATCGACGTGCCGGGGGACACCCCGAGGTCACCGTTGACGACGGAGGGGCCGGTGTTGGTGACGGCGCTGGCGCCGAGGACGCCGTACGTCGACGCGGTGCCGAGGCCCACCGGACCGTCGATCACCGTGGCTGCCGATGCGGACGAGGGTGCGGTCACCGCCAGGCACGCGGCGAGACCGAGGCCCGTGAGGACGAGGAGGACCGGTTGGAAGGAACGGGACGTTGCCATCGGAGGCCTCTGTCTGAGCGGGAGAGGCACAAAGCGAACGTCGACGACGCGAACATGATCTCCGGTCTCCGCAGTATGCGCGTCATCCACCCCGAATGGTGAGGATCGCCCGGATCGCAGGCGAACGGTCAGGAACGTCCGGTCCGGAACGTCGGTTCCGGCCGTGCCAGACGGGAGGTTCGGTACCCGATTCCGTACCTCCCGTCTGTCACTCGCCCGCTCGGCCATCGGCCGCGTGCGCTCCACCAGACCCGAATCCGGTGGAGGTCTCAGTGCCGGTACAGCGTGTCTCGCGTCACGATGGCGAAGTCCCGCAGGAGGTCCGTCTCCACGGTGTCCTCCCGGCGTGGCGCCGAGTCGAACACGCAGACCGCGCCGATGCGCGTTCCGTCGAGGTCCTCGAGCGGGTGGCCCCCGTAGAAGCGGATGGGTCCCCGTCGCACGACCGGCGGGCGATCGGGATCCCACGCGTCACCGACGACCATCGGTCCGGAACGCAGCACCGTCGAGCGGCAGAACGAGTCCTGCAGCGCCGCGGTGCCTCGTGGCAGCCACAGGCTCGCCGCGGACCACTGCCGTCCCGCGGGCAGCAACGTGATGGCGGCTCCTTCCGTCTCGAAGAGCACCGCCATCTGCTGCACGATCCGGTCGAGCGCAGAGTCCGCTGGTGCGTCCACGATGCCGAGGCGACGGATCGCGTCGTAGCGGTGCTCGAACGGCTGCGGCTTCGAACGGAGCCACTGCGGACTGCCGGCACGGGCACGTTGTTGCTCGAGCAGGAGGTGCGTCACCTCCAGGAACAGCGCAGGGGCCGTCGCGTCCGGTGCGGTGTCGAGCACGACCAGGTCGTGCCGTGCCTGTTGCAGCGCGGTCACGAGGCCGGTCTGGTCCCCCTTGTGCGCGAGCGCGACCACGATCTCCGCGGTCGGTGCCAGATGCGGGCGCAGTTGGTCGACCAGGACGAGGGCTTGTCGGGCAGCACCGACCACCGCGGTGTTCGTCGTGCGGCTGTGGACGACGCTGCCCGACAGGCAGACCACCACGACGTCGTAGTTGTCGAGGTGCATCCCGACGCCCGCCGAGAGCAGCGTCATCCCGGTCCAGCTCGACCAGGGCACCGCGGTGACGTCGGCACCCCGTCCTGTCCGTGCGCCGAGCGCGTTCGCAGTCCTCAGGGCGGCGTCGTGCAGCGAGTCCTCGGCGGCGAGGACCGCATCGCCGAAGACGAGGATCCGGTCGCGGTCCAGGCCGCTCGCGGACGCGGTCACGACACGCGGCGGCTGGGCGTGACTGCGGGGCTGCGGGGTGCCCGTCATCGTCATGGTCGACCTTCCTCTCCGAGTGAGCTGCGCTTCGATGGAAGTCGACGGTAGGCAGCCCGATGACCTCGGACCATCCGGTGCGCGCAGGATCACTGTCAGCGAGCGCGGGATCGTGGCCGATCGGCACGAGCGCCGCCGGTAGAGTCGCCGGATGGCCAGGCCCGCGTCGGAGATGTTCGCCACGCATCGCGTCGCCGACAGCACGACCGCCGACGAGGCCGCGGCCGTGCTCAGCGACGTGTTCCTCCCGGTGCGGGTCGCCCCGTCCGTGTCGTCCCCTGACCTTCGGATGCAGCTGAACGCGGTCGTCGCTGGGCGGATCACCTTCGGGTACATGCGCTTCCGTGAGGCCGTCCACATCCGCACCGCGGAGCCCACCGACTACCACCTCGACATCCCGATCCAGTCCGAGATGACCATGCGCGCTGCCCGGGGGACGCAGGTCCGAGGAACGAATCAGATCGCGGGGCTCTTCATGCCTGGCCGTTCCGTGGAGCTCGACTGCGGCGACTGGTTCGCGCAGGTCGCCGTCATGATCCCGGAGCGCGACCTCGAGACCGAGCTGCAGCTCCTCCTGGACACGCCTGTCTCAGCGCCGCTCGAGTTCGACGGCGTGTTCGACCTCACGACCGACGGCGGCCGGGCGGTGTCGCAGGCCGTCCGGCTCGTCGACGAAGGCTCACGGCAGACGGCCGGTCTCCTTGCGCACCCACTCGCCGTGCGGGGCCTCGAGCAGGTGTTCCTGCACAGTCTCCTGCTCGGGCAGCCGCACAACCACTCGGTCGCACTCGCCATCCCGAGAGGCAGCTCCGGGGCTCGATCGGTGTCCCGCGCTGTCGAGATGCTCCGTCACGATCCGGCGCGTGCGTGGACCGTGGGGGAACTCGCCTCCGCCGTCTCGACGAGTGTCCGCAGTCTCCAGGAGGGCTTCCGTCGGACGCTCGACACGACGCCCATGGCCTACCTGCGTCGGCTCCGGTTGGAGCTGGCGCGTGAGGACCTCATCGCCGCCGGTCCGGGCGTCTCCGTGTCCGACGTCGCCGCCCGCTGGGGTTTCCTGCACGTCAGTCGTTTCGCCGCGGAGTACGCCGCACGCTTCGCCGAACTGCCGTCTGCGACCCTGCGGGGAGCACCGAGAACGGGTCGCTAGTGGACCGGTCGGCGCGCCTGCTGGACTCGGTACGCGCGCGACGCAGACCGCCGACGGAGTCGAGCCGTCGGTCATCGAGGACGATGCTCACGGGCGGGCGTCCACTGCCGTCATCTGCTCGGAGATCGACCAGAGGCGTGCCGCGGTCTCCGGGTCCTGGGCTTGCTTCGACCGGCCGATGACCTCGGCCCCGCCGCGCATGTGCATCATGCGCTGTGGTCCGACGAAGGTCCCGCCCCGCAGGTCGGCGGTCGCGGCCAGGAGGGACGGCAGCGCACCGTCCTCCGGCTCCTGCCCGAGGATCGGGACGAGACGGTCCCACAGGTTGGGGCGCTGTCCGGCCGGTCGCTGGTAGATGGCCGTCTTCACCAGGCCGGGGTGGGCGGCGAACGCGCGCACGTGGGAACCCGAGGCCAGGAGGCGCCGGTCGAGTTCGGAGGTGAACAGCAGGTTGGCGAGCTTGGAATCGGCGTACGCGCGGCCGCCGTTGTAGGTGCGCCGGTACCAGTCGAGGTCGGTGAGGTCCAGCCGGGCCATGCGTTCCGCCTGGGAGGCGACGGTGACGATCCGGTCGGTGATCCGCGGCAGGAGCAGCGTCGTCAGCAGGAAGTGCCCGAGGTGGTTCGTCCCGAACTGGAGTTCGTGCCCGTCCGCCGTCCGCTGCAGGTCCTTGGACTCGACTCCGGCGTTGTTGACGAGGATCGCGACGGGCTCGTCGACGCCCCCCGCGAAGGCCTCGACCGTCTCGAGCCTGGCGAGGTCGAGGTGACGAACCCGATGGGTTCCGCGGGTGCCGGGGAGCTCGGATGCGACCGCGCGCCCCTTCTCCTCGTTGCGGACCGCGAGGATGACGCGCGCTCCTGACTCGGCCAATGCGACGGCGGTCGCTCGGCCGATGCCGCTCGTGCCGCCGGTGATGATCACTGTCTCGTCGGTCGGAGCGCGACCGGTCCTAATGTCGTCCATGTCGCCAATGTAGACAGTGACCACTTTGTTGTCAACGTCTACACTGGAGTCATGAGTGGGCAAGCACGTCCGTACCACCACGGGTCACTCCGACAGGAGCTCGTGCGGGAAGGCCGCGCGCTCCTCATCGAAGAAGGGGAGCACGCCGTGACGGTGCGGGAGCTCGCGCGCCGCGTCGGTGTCAGTCACGGGGCACCGCTGCGGCACTTCCGCGACCGCGGCGCCGTCCTCGACGCGATCGCCGCAGACGGCTTCGACGAGCTGCGCGGTCACCTGGAAGTCGCTCGTGGCACCGGGGACCTCGAAGGCCGTCTCACCGAGTACGTCCGAGCACACGTCCGGTTCGCCCAGCAGAACGGTCCTCTCGTCCAGCTGATGTTCACGTCGACCGACGACGGCTCGCGCACCGAGCGCGACCCGGAGTCGCAGTCCGCGGCGGAGCGGTTCTTCGCGCTGGGCGCCGAACTGCTCGGTGAGCGCGACCCGGGGTCGATGGGCCCGGTTCCCTTCCTGCTCGCAGCGACGACCGAGGGCATCAGCGCACTGGCAGCAGCCGGCCGGATTCCGCCGGATCGTGTGGACGAGGTCGTCGTCACGGCCGTGCGGATGCTCCTGCCGCAGATCGAGGAGCAGCTCGGCGGCGCCACCAGGGCGTGACGAGCGCCCGGTTCGCCGGGATCCCGTCACGCCGGCAGCAGCGACTCAGACGCGGCCGAGCATCGCCTCGTTGAGGACGGTACCGCCGAGCATCCAGCCGCCGTCGGCGACCTCGTCGAGGATCACGAGCGTCGTCGGGCGCGCTCGCTCGCCGTACACGTCGACGATGGCGTCCGTGACCGCGTCCTGCAGCTGCTTCTTCGACTCGGCGGTCAGGGTGTCAGCGGGGACCTTGATGTTGGCGAAGGGCATGGTGTTCCTCTCGGTTGGGGTGTCCCGGACGGTCCGGGGGTCAGAGTGCGGCGTTCGAGGACATGAGGTCCTCGATGCCGACGCGGCGGTAGGACTCGGCTCGGATGCGGTCCGCGACCGCCGAGCCGGACATCAGACCATCCCGCCGTTCGCACGGATCGTCTGGCCGTTGACCCAGTGGCCGTCGGGCCCGGCGAGGAACGCGACGACACCGGCGATGTCCTCCGGCGTGCCGAGGCGCTCGAGGGGCGGGACCTTCGCGAGCGTGTCGATCTGTTCCTGTGTCTTGCCGTCGAGGAAGAGCTCGGTCGCCGTCGGGCCCGGCGCGACCACGTTCGCGGTGACGTCCCGACCGCGGAGTTCCTTCGCCAGGATCATCGTCATGCCCTCGACGGCGCTCTTGCTCGCGGCGTAGGCACCGTAGGTCGGGAACTGCGTCCCGACGACCGAGGTCGACATGGACACGAACGCGCCACCGGACCGCAGACGACGGGCGGCCTGCTGCGCGACGACGAAGGTGCCGCGGATGTTCGTCCGGTGCAGTGCGTCGAGGACATCGAGGTCCTGGTCGGCGATCGTCGACAGTGCGAGCCGTCCAGCGGAGTGGACGACGACGTCGACGCCGCCGTGGTCGGCCTCGATCCGGTCGAACATCGCGGCGACGGCGTGCTCGTCGGCCACATCGGCCTGCACGGCGACGGCGCGACCGCCAGCGGCTTCGATCTCCTCGACGGTGGCGGCGGCGGCCGCTGACCCGCTGGCGTGGTTCACGACGACGGTGAAGCCATCCGCCGCCAAGCGGGTCGCGACCGCGCGGCCGATGCCGCGGGAGCCACCCGTGACCACGGCGACGCGTTGTGGAGTGCTGCTCATTGCGGTTCCTTTCAGTGATATGCGCTCGTGATTTCAGCGCTATCCGCAGAGTAGCACGGTTACGATCACTGATAGCACCTGCGCTACGATCACTCCATGGCCCGATCTGACGAAGCACTCCGGAACGCGCTGCTCCGCGCGGCGGAGGAGCAACTCATCGCAGCTCCCGACGGCGACATCGCCACCCGTGCCGTCTGCGAAGCGGTCGGCGTGACCCAACCCGTCCTCTACCGCCTCTTCGGTGACAAGCGTGGGCTGCTCGACGCCCTCGCCGACGCGGGACTGCAGCGGTACGCGGCTCGGAAGGCCGAGCTCGAGGTGTCCGACGACCCGTCAGCGGACCTGCGCCGCGGCTGGGACGACCACCTCGCGTTCGCACGCGAGCACGCGGCGCTCTACCGACTGATGTTCGCTCCCCGGCCGTGGGCGAGCAGTTCGGCGCGAGACGGCGTGACGGCGTTGCTCGAACGGACGCTGACCCGCTGCGCGGCCGCCGGCGTGCTCCGTGTCGACGTCGGCGTTGCGGCGACGATGCTGCTCGCCGCGAACGTCGGACTCGCGCTCGACCGGATGGACACGAACGGCCGTGACGACTCCGACGACGTCGCCGACGCGCTCCGGAACGCGGTCCTCGACGCGGTTCTGCTGGGCTCGTCCAGCGGGGACCAGCACGACGTCGACGCGGCCTCCCGACGTCAGCTCCGCGCGCGGCTCGAGGCAGGCGGATCGACCGCCCTGCTCCCGGAGGAATCCGCTCTCATGCGGCTGTGGCTCGACCGACTCGATTCCGAGGCGGACTCCCGGTGATCTCCACCTTCCTCGTCGAACACGCACCGCTCGTCCGCCCCGCGTTCTGGGTGGCGGTCGCCGTCGCGGTCGCGCTCGCATGGTTCCTCCACCGCCTGCGGCTCCGCGGCGTGCTGCTGGGACTGTCCGGGGCGTCGCTCGTCGCGGTGCTCGTGCTGACCCTGCTGCCCGACGGCGCCCGGTCGGGAGGCATCACCTGCACCGTGCAGTTCTCCGCGCGGTTCCAGGGCATCGACACGCTCGCCAACGTCGCGATGCTGCTGCCGCTCGTGCTCTTCCTCGGAACGGCGACGAACCGCCCCCTCGTCGTCCTCGTCGGTGCGCTCGTGCTCTCCGTCTCGATCGAGGTCGTGCAGGCGCTCGCGCCGGTGCTCGGTCGTCGCTGCGACACGAACGACTGGTTCATGAACGCCGTCGGAGCACTCCTCGCCGCCCTCGTCGCCCTCGTCATCTGCAAGGCCGATCGACGTCGCAGGACCGCGAGGTCCGCGCTCGGCAGCTGACCAGGGCGCCGCGACGTCCGAGTGGCTACGGCAGGAGCGCGCGGAGCCGCTCGGCGTCGACGGACCCCGCGTCCGCGTGGTGGACCACGAGCGCCAGACCGTCCGTGCCGCTGACCTCCAGACGGTCGCGGTTCAGGGTGAGCGGCCCGACGTGCGGGTGCACGATCCGCACCGTTCCGCTGCTCTGCCCCTGCACCTCGTGCCGCGCCCACAGTTCACGGAACCGCGGGTTCCCGGCGAGCGCCGTGATCAGCTCCTCGAAGCGCCGATCGCCGTCGTTGCCGATGACCTGCCGCAAGCTCCCGACGAAGCACTCGGTCACGCTCTCCCAGTCCGGGTACATCGCCTGCTCGGACGGGTCCTCGAACAGCGCGAGCAACTGGTTGCCACCGACGTCGAACCCGGTCGAGAGGGCCCGAGCCCACTCGTTCGACGCGATGACGTCGAAGTGTCGGTCCTCGATGAACGCCGGCTGGTCGATCGAGTCGAGGAGCTTCCGGACGCTGTCCGGCACCTCGGTCGCTCCCTGCCGCGGACGACGGTGCGCCGGGTCGCCGCCTCCGAGGCCGAGCAGGTGCGCACGGTGGTCGTCGTCGAGCCGGAGGACGCGGGCCAGGGAATCGAGCACCTGCACCGACGGGTTCCGGTCGCGTCCCTTCTCGAGCCGCAGGTAGTAGTCGGCACTGATGCCGGCGAGCATCGCCACCTCCTCGCGGCGGAGGCCGGGCACCCGCCGGACGCCGATCACGGAGATGCCGGCGACCTCCGGCGTGACGAGCTCTCGACGGGCCCGGAGATACTCCCCGAGGGGGTTACTCCGCCCGGCAGGAGGGCGCTGGTCGAGCGGGGGTCCCGCGGGACCCCCGGGACGAGAGGGCTCTGGGAGCAGGACGTCAGCGCGCATACCGTCGACAACGGCCGACCCCGGCACAGCATTTCGAGAGGACCCACGCATGACCGTCACCCTGATCACCGGCGCCAACAAGGGCATCGGCTTCGCGACCGCCCGCCAGCTCACCGACCTGGGGCACACCGTCTACATCGGCGCACGCGATGCCGAACGCGGTGCCAGGGCGGCCGAGTCGATCGGAGCGCGGTCGGTGCAGCTCGACGTGACCGACGACGACTCGGTCCGCGCCGCCCTCGCCACGATCGACGCCGCCGAGGGTCGCCTCGACGTGCTCGTCCACAACGCGGGCGTGCTCGACACCACGATCGACGGCCCGACCGCCCTCCGCGCGTTCGACACGAACGCCGTCGGGATCGTCCGGGTCACCGAGGCGGCGCTCCCGCTCCTGCAGCGCTCCGACGACCCGAACGTCGTCACGGTGTCGAGCAGCCTCGGCTCGTTCTGGGCGGTGACCAACCCGGAGCGCGTCGAGTCGACCCTGCCGTTGCCGCTGTACTCCGCGTCGAAGGCGGCGGCCACGATGCTGACCGTGCAGTACGCGAAGGCACACCCCGCGATCCGGTTCAACGCCGTCGAGCCGGGCCCGACCGCGACGGACATGACCGCGGGGTTCGGCATCGGCCGACCGGTCGAGGAGAGCGCACGGGTCGTCGTCCGCCTCGCGACGCTCGGCGCGGACGGCCCGACGGGCACCCTCCAGGACGAAGGCGGCCCACTCGCCTGGTGACGGAGCGACGGGACCATCACCGGACTGGAGGCACGGTGCGGGCCCGCACCGAGCCTCCAGTCCGGTGGGCACTCGCGACCGTCAGCTCGCGGCGACCACCGAGTAGGCGGTGTCCCGCCCCGCCTCGTGCTCGGTGAGGCGCGCCTGGAGCGCCCCTCGGACGTCCTCGTAGGTGTCCGAGCCGAGCGGCACCCGGAGCACCGTCGAGCCGGAGTCCACGTGCGCGACGATCGCGGCGGCGATCTTGTGCGGGTCGTTCGGCAGCGGGAACCCGCCGTCCGCCAGCGCGCGCCGGACGTCACCGGCAGGGGTCGCGTCGTACGCCTCCATGACGGGCGCACGGTCCAGCCCGCTCCCGAAGCCGGTGGGCGTCGCGCCGGGCTCGACGATGGTCACGGTGATGCCGAACGGGGCCACCTCGGCGGCGAGGGTCTGCGCGAAGCCCTCGATGCCCCACTTCGACGCGTGGTAGTAGCTGAAGTTCGGGTACGTGGTCTGTCCACCGGCGGTCGAGACCTGCACGATGTGCCCAGAACCCTGCGCCCGGAGATGGGGGAGGGCCGCGCGGACGACCCGGATCGAACCGAGCAGGTTCGTGTCGACGACGCGCTCGATCTGCTCGTCCGACGCCTCCTCCACCGAAGCGAAGACGCCGTAGCCGGCGTTGTTCACGACGACGTCGATCGAGCCGAGCTCGGCGAACGCACGGTCGACGACCTCGCGGACCTCGTCGGGATCCGTGACGTCCAACCGCGCGACCCAGAGGCGGTCGCCGAAGCGCTCGCGGAGGTCGTCGAGCGCTCCGGGCCGGCGGAGCGTCGCCGCGACGCGGTCGCCGCGGGCGAGGAGCTGTTCGGTGAGGAGCCGACCGAAGCCGGTCGACGTGCCGGTGATGAACCAGGTGGTCATGGTGTCCTTCCACGCCGGGAGTCTCTCGGCGACATGAGCACGGTAGGAGTTCGAGTCGACTCGAAGTCAAGTGCTTATGCTCGGGACATGACGACGACCCAGGAGCGCACCTTCACCATCGGCGAGGTCGGCGAGCGGACCGGGCTCACCACCCACACCCTCCGCTTCTACGAGAAGGAGGGGCTCTTCCCCATGCCGGTGCGCCGCGACTCGGCCGGCCGCCGTGTGTTCTCGGTCGAGGACGTCGAATGGCTGCGGGTCTGCACGAAGCTGCGTTCGTCCGGCATGCCGTTGCCGTCGATCCGGGCCTACGTGGAGCTCGTCGTCGCCGGACCCGGGAACGAGCACGAACGGCTCGCGGTCCTCCAGGAGCACGAGGAGAACGTCCGGCGGCAGGTGGCCGACCTGCAGGACGCGCTCGCGGTCATCCACCACAAGGTGGACCTCTACGAGCGGCGGCTCTCCGAGGGCACGGCGGACGGGCTGTGGCGGAACGGGCCGGAGTGCGACTGAGGCGCAGGCCGATCGGTCGGTCTCCCCGATGGTGCCCGCGGCGGGTCAGGACTCCGGCATCCCCGGGGAGCCGTCGGGAACCACCCACACGAGAGTGGACGTCACGACCCGACCGCTCGCGAGGGCGTTGCGCAAGGACGGTGTGTTGCCTGCGTGGATGTGTCCCCACAGCACGTCGGAACCGCCATCCGGCAGCCGGTCCGCCAGGCAGTGCAGCACCACGGGACCGTGACCACGGCGCCGGTGGGCGTCGTCCAGGACGATCTCCTCGACGCTGTACCCGGTGAAGCCGCGGGCGTCCTCGCGGGAAGCGGCGACGACCCCGGCGACCCGGCCCTCGATCACCACGTCGAACAGCAGGCCTTCCTCCTCAGCGTCCCGGAGCGTGGCGACGTCGGATGATGTCGCCCATTGATCGAGTCGTGGCTCGTGCACCCGGACATCGTCGTACATCGACCGGACCCGGGTCGCGGCTGACTCGGCGGAGGTCGCGCGGAGTTCGACGGACCCGGAGACCGGCTGGCGCGCCCGGATCGCGGCCAGCGGAGCGGCGACGACGAGTTGGTCGGGACGGGCGTCGAACGCGGACGACACCAGCGCCTGGTCTCCGCGTGCATCGCCCGGCAGCGCCACGCGGAAGCAGAGGGGTGCGAACTCGGCGTGGGCATCGAGGGTCGCACCGAGCTCGGCGAGACCCGACGCATCGGGAGCGACGCTGGTGGCGATGACGTCGACGAACGGCTTCGCGATGTCGCGTCCGCGGAACCGGATCCCCGTGACCGCCCAGCCGCCGGACGGGAGCTCGACGACGCGGTTCGCCCAGCGCAACGGGTCCTGGACCGGTAGGCCCACGGCGTCCCGCACCGCGGCTCCCCAGCTCGCGTCACCGACGAGTGCCAGCTCCGGCTCCGCCCAGCGGAAGAGCAACTCGCGCCAGTCCGCGTCCCACCCTCGGACGGTGCTCGACGACCACGATTCCAGGGCAGCGCGGAACTCCGGTTCGTCCATCCGGCCAGGCTACGGCGGTGGACGGAACTGCGGCAAGGCATCAGACGACCGCCAACGGCGGCTTCGAGGGCATTGCGGACACGCTGGGACGGAACCGCTGTAGACGACTGGTCTAATAGCGGCGTATGGTCGGGTCATGCCCACCGCAGAGACCGACACTCGGCAGCACATCCTCGCCACTGCCCAGACGCTGATGGCCCGCAAGGGCTACACCGCGGTCGGTCTCAACGAGGTGCTGTCGGAAGCCGGCGTCCCGAAGGGGTCGTTCTACTATTACTTCTCGTCGAAGGAGAACTTCGGCGAGGAGCTGATGAAGTTCTACTTCTCCGACTACCTCGCCACGATGCGCCGCATCGCCGGCAACACCGGCAAGACCGGCGCCGACCAGCTCGAGGAGTACTGGCAGCGCTTCTACGACTTGCAGTCGTACGACGACTGCCAGGGGAAGTGCCTCGTGGTGAAGCTTGCGACCGAGGTCTCCGACCTCTCCGAACCGATGCGGCTGCAGCTCGTCGACGGGACAGCGGGCATCATCGACAACCTCGAGCGAATGATCTCGACCGGCAAGCAGGACGGCTCGGTCGGAGCTCCCGAAGAACCCCGGGTCCTCGCCGAGCAGCTCTACGACGCCTGGCTCGGCGCCAGCACCATGGCGAAGATCCAGCGCACCCCCGCTTCCCTGCAGCGCGCCCTCGATCTGACGAAGTCCCGCTTGCACATCTGACCCACCGGGCTCCGGCCCGGTTTTCTTTCCGCTATCGCTAGACGACTGGTCTACTAATAGGAGTACAACATGACTGAAGACATCCTCTTCCTCGACGCGACCGAGCTGTCCGCCCGCATCAGGTCCGGCGCACTCACCTCGGTGGAGGTCGTCCAGGCGCACCTCGACCGCATCAAGGCGGTCGATCCGAAGATCAACGCGATCGTCACCATCAACGAGAACGCCATCGCCGAGGCGAAGGCTGCCGACGACGCACTCGCCGCGGGCGAGGAGGTCGGACCGCTGCACGGGGTGCCGTTCACCGTGAAGGACTCCATCGACGCCGACGGGATCCTCACCCAGCGCGGATCGCCCGTCTTCGCCGGTCGCACCCCCGACGCCGACGCCGTCGCAGTCGCCCGGATGAAGGCGGCCGGCGGGATCGTCCTCGCCAAGACGAACCTGCCCGAGTTCTCCTACTCGACCGAGAGCGTCAACCTGCTCTCCGGACGCACGAACAACCCGTGGAACCTCGACCGCACGTCCGGTGGTTCCAGCGGCGGCGAGTCCGCCGCGATCGCGGCCGGTCTCAGCCCGATCGGGCTCGGCACCGACCTCGCGATCTCGGTCCGCGGCCCGGCATCCCACACCGGTATCGCGGCCATCAAGCCGACCCACGGCCGCATCCCGATGACCGGCGTCTGGCCGCGGGTCCCCCGTCGCGACTGGCACGTCGGCCCGATGGCACGCACGATCCGCGACCTCGAACTCGGCTACGAGATCATGCGCGGCCCGGACGGGCAGGACGGCTTCGCCATCACCCCGAACACCGTCGACACCGGCAAGCGCGGAGCCGCCCCGTCGGACCTGCGCGTGGCGTGGTTCACCGACTCCGGCCTCGGCCCCGTCGACCCGCAGGTCGCCGACACCGTCCGCCAGGCAGCGGAAGCGCTGCGGACCGCAGGTGTCCACGTCGAGGAGATCGACATCCCGACCCTGCACCACGACACCCCCCTTGCGCTGTTCAACAAGCAACACGTCATGGAACTCAAGCCCGCGATGGCCGAGGCCACGAAGGGCCACGAGGACCAGCGGTTCACGATGTCGAAGACCATGCTCACCACCCCCGACACCTCCGTCGAGGACTACGTCGCCGCCGAACAGGGCTTCGAGCGGATCCGCGACGCCTACGCCGAGGTGTTCACGAGGTTCGACGCGGTCCTGCTCCCGGTGCTGCCGATCCCCGCACACGAACACGACAAGACCGAGTTCGTCATCGACGGGCAGACCGTCGACGCCACCCACATCCAGACCTTCACCGTTCAGTTCAACATCACCGGCATGCCCGCCCTCTCCATGCGGTTCGGCACGAGTTCCGACGGCCTCCCGATCGGCGTCCAGATCGCGGGACCGTGGCACGCCGAGTCCACCGTCTTCAATGTCGCCAAGGTGCTCGAGTCCGTCAGCCCCGTCCGCGACCAGCACCCCGAGATCTAGGAGCACCACATCATGACCACCACGACCACGGTGACCGGCGACTACGTCAACCGGAGCAACGCCCTCACCGGAACCGGCACCGTCCCGCTCTCCCGGTCGCTCCTCGCCCACCACTGACGGTAGCCGCGCCAGCCATCCAGGGCTGGCGCGGCGACTGCGCGTCCCCGACGCGAGCCGTTGTCGGCCGGGAGGCGCGGAGCGGACTCGCGCCGCGCCTCCCGTCCGTCAGGCGGCGGCCGGATCGATCCGCAGCGGCGGCAGAGGCGGTCGCTGTCCGCGACTCGGATCAGTTTCGCGATCAGCGGCGCGAACGGCGTCGAGGTCATCACCGCGTCCGCGACGCGACGCGTCGCGAGGCCCAGCCGGGTCTGCGGGATTTTCGCGGCACGCATACCGCCGATGAACGTGAGGCTGCGGCGGTGCGACTCGCGACCCTGCCTGCTGATGGTCCCAGCGGCGCGGTCTTCGAGGACGACACGCAGCTCGCCTGGTGACCGCAACCTCAACGTCACAGGGATGACCGTTGACGACCAGATCGCGTCCATCCGTGACGCTTGGGTGAAGGCGGAGTCGGCTGTCCGATAGCCGATCGGCTACTGAGACGTCGACGTCGAGGCGTTCCGGCATGTCAAGGTGAGGGATGACGTCTCGACCTTGAGTGGGTGTGGTCGCGGCGGCTGGCAATGCTGCCGCGATCGCGAGAGATGGGTCGGGGACGGGGCGCACCCATTCCGGGGTACAGGCGAGTCCGCAGAAGAGCCGCCTATTCGTGTGGCCGCATCGGGCGTTTCCTGGCAGGACACAAAGGTGTGAAGAATCGTCAGAGGGGGAACAGATGAAGATCAAGCCTGCACTGTCGTTGATCGGTGCGCTCGCGCTGTTGAGTTCGGCCGGAGCGACTGCGGCTACTGCTGCGGAGCTTCCAGCCGAGCCGGGGGTGGTGATCAGCGGTCAGCACCTGACAACCGCGGATGGGCTGACCGTGGTGGAGCACTCGTATCCCGTCGGGTCCGGCGGCCAGGTCGGCGAGAACCTGCCGACGACGTCGACGCCTGGGGGCGTGCACACGAACATCGTGCTCGGCTCGAGTTACGCTTTCTCGGAAGAGCAGCTCTACGTCGAGTACGTGGGAACCGCGAAGGCGGCAGCGAATGTTTACCAGGGTCAGCGCATCATCCAGATGTGCTACTGGTGGACCCGAACCGGCGCGACGTCGCCGACGACATGCGCCACAGCGACCTTCGTCAACGGCAGCTGGCGCGCCAGCGGCGAGGTCCACTCGAGCTTCAGCGATTCGCTGGGCTCGAACGTGCCGCAGACCATATTCCACGTGAAGAGCACCCGAATCGACCCGCGCGGCTGACCCGCGCCCGCAACAGCGCAGCCTCTGCCCCCCGGTCCACAGAACTGGGGGCAGGGGCTTTGTTGGTTCCTCAGGACGTCGACGGCTGGTGGCGGACCTGCGCGGTCGCGCCGAGCCGCCACGCGGCGCCTGCGCAGACCAGCGCGGCGAGGACGGCAGATCCGATCAGGGCGAACATCACCACCGGGGTCGCGAAGTCGGCGCGGCTCAGTACCACGACCGCGACGATGCTCATCAGGACGAAGACGCCGGCAGCTATGACGATCCCGACGGTGATTCTCCGGCGGACACCGGCGTCCTGCTGCGGTGCTTTCCCGAGCAGGCGGTAGAGCAGCAGTACGACGATCAGCTGCCAGCAGGCGAAGCCGACGACTTCCCACGCGATCGCCGGCACGACGGTGGGCGCTACCTCCGGGAACACTGCTGCGGTTTGCGCCAAAGCAAATGGTATGAGCCACGTTTCAGCGATGAGCGAGAGCAGTAGACCAATCGCCAGGATCGTGGCCAGGACTGTGCGTGTTGAACGGTGCATCACGAGCCTCCCCCATGAGTTGCCGCAATTGTACTCAGCTGCCTCGGGGGAGGGGTGAGGCCGTGCAACCCGAATGCACGGCCCCACCTTAGGGAGGACCACTCCCCATGGACGGGCCGCATCAGGACGGCCTCTCCACCGGTTCCCTGACTGGGCGCCGCGTCGTCCATGCGTGGCCGGACAGGCAGCGTCTGAACGACCTGTGGGACGCCGACGCCGCGGCCCTGGTCGTCGTTGAGTGGGGTGAGTCTTCCACCGCCGACTGGATCGTCGGAGCATCTCTCGATCTCCTCCTGCCGAACTGGACGACGGCCGCGGGCTCAGTGTCTAGTTTCGAGCCCGTGAGTCTTCCCGAAGATGTGGATGCCATCCTGCAGAACGTCGCGCACTGGTCGGCTAGCTACTCGAATCGTCCGCCTTGCAGATGGTCAGTCCCACTGGAAGGGACCATCCCCTAGGCGGAGAGACCATCTAGCTGGGACACCGACAGCGACAATGTGAGCGTCGCCGCAAAGTGTCGCAGCGGTCCGCGTCAGTGCACCACTTGCAAGCTCGGTGTCGCGCCCGCTTTGCAGCCTTCTCTGTCGCCTCAGCAAAACCCCTGATCAAGATGGGTCGCGCGCGAGCGCAAGTTCTACGCATGGGACGCCCGCGCCTGATCAGCTGTGAGCGCCCTACAGGTAGTCCCCACCGAAGCGTCCGGAATGGCATCGGCTTCCGGAACGTCGTCGCTACTTCGACAATTCACGCGTCCCGACGGAGATCATGTCGGGATGGGGACCTCTGTGCTTCGACTCACCACAATCGCCGCGTGCGGGCTTGTCGCAACATGGCTCGGGATCGGCGCCGAGCAGGTATGCCCAGCGATCTACCCGGCCCCTGAGCCGTGCGGCTCGGGAGTGCGAACCACCCCGCCGCGGTCGGGACCGGCCTCATAGCCGCACTCCTTGCCCCCACCATCGTTCTCGTCGCGGTGAGGAACACACATCCCACGCGCGTTGTGACCGTCGCTCTGCTCGGAGCGAGCTGCGCGATCACGCCAATCTGGACGCTCTTCGCTGGCGGGTTTGCCGCCGACTAACGCGTCCTGATCGTCGCGCTACTAATCCTTCTCGTCGTAACCATGACCGTCGCTGCGATCCGCATTCCGCGTAGAGAGCGACCGGAGCATGAGTAGCTTCCCGCCCCTCTGCGGCGTCCCTCACACTACCGGCCCTCGGAACGGCACGCGTCCTGATTGACTCGCCACATGTCTGCTCGGAGTCTTACCGTAATCGGTGTCGTTGTGATCGCGCTCGCACTACTTGTGTGGATCATAAATCCGACGCTTCATGGGGCGAGTTTCGTGATGTTGATCGTGGCGCTGGTGGCCGGCCTTGCCTGCGTCGTGCTGGGGATCGTGCGGCCTCCACGTAGTTGACCCTCGCCTGCGTTGAAACCCGTCCCACCAGGGGATCGTCAAGCGGACGGGCCGGTCTGAGGGACGAGACCTCTCAGCGGTCGCGACGATCGTACGAGCATCTTGCTGCCGTCGCGCGGGTCGCGCGGATCACCGACGGGCATGAGCTATCCGTCCGGAGCACGCAGAGCCGCCGCTGGTTGCAGGCATTAGCTTCGAGCGGTGGACGAGATCCTCGAGGTGTCAGAAGTCATCGCCCTGCTGCGGCCGATGTTCCAGGTCATGCTCACGACCCCTGAACTCGCGACGCTCACGCTGGAGATCGTGCCGATCGACGACGTCACCGGCTCAGCGCTGGACGGGGACGATCTCGTCGAGCAGAACGGTGCCGTGGTCCGCTGGCGCATCATGCGCGAACGCGGTTGGTCCGGCGGTCTGTGGGTCGAGGATGGCCTCGACGCCCTCGTTCGCAACGTGCAGAGTGATCTCCAAGACTTCATCGCGGAGAGCCGATTCGGATGGGGTCAGCTCAGAGGGCCTCACGACCTACCGTGATGTTGACATGGTCGACGCAGTGACCCGGTCAGGACGTCCGGTGATCGATCTGCTACCGGACGCAGCGCAGAGCTGCGATCATTGCCACATGGGCAAGGGAGCGCGACTCAAAGCAGAGCGGGCGTCTGCACCGCTACCGGCAGAAACGCACGAGCCGGCAGTACCGCGGAACTGGCCGAGCGGCCACGTCGGTGTGGCCATCACTGACCCCACTGCTGACGAGTGCATTGAGATCACCATCCACGGCGTGCGTCACTATCTGCACTCGACGACCGCGCGCGAGCTGAGCAACATGCTCGGTGAACGGCTCGACGAGTGGAACGAGACTGCCCGTAAGCACGGCTTCCCGGGCGTCTGAGCGCTCGCGCAACGGCACAGGACCCGACCACCAAGCGGTGATCGGGTCCTGCCGTGAAGGGACGTTCGGGTCAGCCCTTCACGTTCCGCGGGTCGTTGCCCGGTGCGATCGTGTCCTTCGCCCGCACCTGACCCTGCCGGTTGTGGACGGAAAGTTCCCCGCCACCCTGGTTGCCGATGATCTGCCGCGCGCGGTCGATCGCCTCCGCCTGGGTGTCGGTGTGTGCCGAGGCGCGGTCACCTCCGCCTCGCACGTCCGAACCGCCGTTCGGGTTGGGAATCACGTTCCTGTTCGTGCTCATTCTCACCTCCTTCGTCAGGGAGAAGGTATCCCCGGGCTTCGACACTCACATATGACACGCCGCGTGACAGATTACGGTTGCATGAACAGGCCGACCCTTGAGGTGCGAGACGCCCTCCCGACCGAGGTCGGGAGGGCGCTCGGGTTACCTCACGGCTTCCAGGAGAAGTACCCCCGACTGCTCGGGGTACTTCCGCGCTCTATGCGGCCGAGGCGAGTGCCTTGGTAACGCGGTCGTGCACGAATTCCACGACGTTTGCGTCGATGCCCTTCACATGGCCGGTGACCTTCAACGACTCCCCGAAGGCGAGGGAGACCTCGAACCCACCTCCGCCCTTCCAGGAGAAGATGCGTCCGCTTTCGGGCTCCTGGTGGAGCGCGTCCCAGGCTTTCCCAACTTCCTCGTCCTTTCCGGTGCGCTCACCCTTGGTGATTGCGGCGGTGTGGTGGATATCAGGCTGATTGGTGATGACGACAGTCTGCGCCTCGATGAGACCAGCTCGCAGGCTCGCGAGGTCCTGGAACTGCTGTTCGACGGGCTTGTTCAACTCGATGGATACCATGTGAGGCATCTTCGCATGCACCACTGACACGCCATCCCGATTTGTCAGCTGGCGTCGCTCTTTTCCTTCTCGATTTGAAATACGCGCTGCTTGCTGATTCCGAGCACCCGGCCGGTGTCATCAGCGGTAAGTCCTCGGCTGCGGAGCCCCATTACCACAGCGCGCTTGCGCTCGCTGGCATGCGCCTGCGCCGCTGCCAACTCGGCGTCTGCCTGCTGCCATTCAGTGCGGGCATCCTCGGTCGCTTTCACCGTCACGGACACATCTATGGAGTCGATGTCGACGTGCTCCCAGGCGCTGATGATGCCGCGTGCTTCGTCAGAGACCTCGGCGAGATTGCGCGCCTGACCTGCGGTGTCGAGTTCGGGAATCTCGAACACCCACCAGCGCCCCTCGCGCTCGACGGTGACGTCATACGTACGCTTTTTCTCAGTGGACGGTGTTCCACCGCTCTTGACCACGACGGACCGGCCGCCGCCGTTCTTGCCGACAACGGATCGACCCGCACCGGCCTTGCCGACAACGAACTCGCCGCCGCCGGCGCCGTTGCGGACGATCTGCCGGGCGCGGTCGATCGCCTCAGCCTGAGTGTCGGTGTGTGCCGAGGCGCGGTCACCGCCGCCTCGCAGGTCCCAACCGCCATTCGGGTTGCGAACCACCTTCTTGTTGCTCATCACTTCCATCCCTTCGGGACGTTCGCGCCCGGCTTCTTGCTGAACTTCTGGAGGACCCCCGCGGACACTTCCTTGTGGCCGAACGGGAATGAGAACTTCACCGATTCGTCGGGCAGGCCCCAGATTTCGTGACTGCCCGGGGCGTCGGAGAGAAGCACCCAGCCGATGGTCCCGAGGTGCTTAATCACGTCCCGTGACTTCTGCGGCTTCATGAGCTTAGTCTAGGCGGGATTGCCCTGCAAGGCAAGTTACGTTTGCCTTTTACGTCGAAAGGTCGTGGAGGCAGTGACTTGCAGATTGCATCAGGCTAATCTGTTGGGTAAAACAGTGTCCGGTAAGACATCAGTACCGAGCTCAAAAGGACGTCGACTCGATGCCGCACTCGCCTACCTATCGCCGCGTCGACCCCGCGGACCCTCATCTTCCGCCCACCCGGCCCGTTGACACGTCACACCTGATGGCGCCGTTGCTGGGCTCTGACAAGCGCACCCAACCGAAACCACGCAAGCTCTCGTAATCCACGGTCGTGGGCGCTCCTTGGAGGCAGCGCGCCGGGATCCCGCCGAGTGGCGGCGTCGAGGTCTCACACCACCCGAGGAGCTCGCCGCCTTGGTGAGTGCGCGACTTCACGACCTCCCGGCGGAGCCGACCTACGGAGACTTCTTCCAAGCCCCCCTAGACACCCGCCAGGAGCTGCCCTGTCGGGATGGTTGATCAGGGGCGTATCTACGCCGTGTTCGTTCCAGCTTGCGTTTTGGGTGGACGTCGAAGTGCCGGCACCGATGCGGCGCCGTTGACGGGCCCGCTCCCATCAGTCCCTCCTTGTCCCGTGTGAGCCAGGTGCCGCCTCGGGTTCGGCGCCACCTGGCTCACCCTTATCTCGGCTCAGCCGCGGGTGCTGCGGGGGTCGTTGCCGGGTGCGATGGTGTCCTTCGCCCGGATCTGACCGTCGACGCCGTGAATATTCAGCTCTCCGCCGCCGGCGTTTCCGATGATCTGCCGGCCCCGGCTGATGGCCTGCGCCTGCGTGTCGGTGTGGGCGGAGGATCGGCTCGCTCCGGGTGCCTTCACGTCCCAGCCGCCGTTGGGGTTGGGAACGACGTGTCGGTTGTTGGGCTTGGTCACGATGTTCGTCCGTTCTGCCGCGGGTCGCGGCGCTGGTGGTGGTCGACGAGGCGTTGCTCGCCGACCACCGTCGGGTGTGATGGGGTTACGCGCCGGTGGCGATGAACGCGTTCGTCTGGACGGTGTTCGCTGCACGCTGCGCGTTGCTCATGGATGCGAAGGCCTCACCCGAGGCAGCGACGTTGTCGCTCGAGCGCCATGCTCGCCAGCGCCACTTGCCGGCGAGGTCGACGTAAACCTCGTATCGCGCCGTGAGTGACCCCGTCCTGAAGTCGGTGGCGGCGCGCTGCGCGTGGGTGGAGGAGACGAATGTCTCGCCCGCCCAGGCGACCATCTCGTTGTTGGCGGCGTACAGCCACCAGGACCACTGAGCGTTCTGGGTGGGCTGAATCTGAAAACGGAGGGTCACGGTGCCCTCTCCTCTCGTGTTGGCAGTGTGTTCTGCAACGGGGGTGCCGCTTATCGGCGGCGAGGAGGTACGGCCACGAAGTCGTGGCTGCACATGGTCGGTCCACAGAGAGGGACCGACGCGAGGATCGGCAGCGTATTGCTGCGCCGACACGCCCAACTGCGTGATGGGGAACCGCAAGATTGAGCGGCTGCGCGACGCGAGTCGGGTCCTCGTGGGTACAGTGAGGTTCAGCCGGTGAGGGTGACCAATTGGTGTCTCCGATCTGGTGTGCAGAGCACGGTGAGCGCTTGGGCCTAGGAAACTTTGGCGCGCAACGTGCGTCGTGACAGCCCTCGACTGGAAGACCCGGTCGGGGGTTTGTTGCTGTTGAGGCGGATGACCGCTCCCTCAGAAACACTACATCTGGTGGCTGGTTGCAGCGCTGACCACAAGAGAAAGTGTTACAGCCGTGTAGTTCTCCACAACGTCCTCCACAGTGCGGACAGCTGCTCGTACCCCGAAATCCGGGCGATGTGGAGGCCCCGGCAAGCACTTCTCCACAGTGCAACTAGAGAGCTATCCACCGGTGTGGAGCGACAGCGTTCGGCGTGTCGCGGTGCAGCCGACACGGCAGATTGAGGGGACTACCTCGTCGCGCCGCCCCGATGGCATCCGTTGAGTCACAGTTCGGCGCGCGGCCGCTCCGGACAGGACCGGGGACGGCGTGCTTACGAGGGGAGCCCGCGGTCGTTGTGACGCAGCGGGGGACCCGGGCGCCTTGCCGGAGGTCAGCGGCGCGGGCATCAAGCTGCTGACCTACGCCTGCCACGAACGCCGGATCGCAAGAGAGCTTCGACAGCAGCCGACAACCTCACGACGTGCCGTGCTCACGCAGCTGCACGTGTCTCGACCCTCCTCGCTGACACATAGTGCTGCGCATCCAACAGGTTGGCTGAGCAGCGACAACAGCACGCAAGAAGGCGATGCGCCATGGGTGCCGTGGTCTGTGGGTCAATGTGTACGAGCGCGGCCGAGCGGAAACGGTGCACACGTCGTCTCCGCGATGTAGGTTGCCAACGTGAGGACAAGGGCACCTCACCAGAGCCCACCTCTCGGCCAGATCGAGGCCGAGAACGGCGACTGCACACGATCCGCGCCAGCTCAACTGAGCCGAACCGTGCACCGCGATCCGCGCTCAATCGAACACGGCACGTCGGTGGCCATCAACTGATCTCCAGAGCACGACGCAAGTGCGGTGTCCTCGAGGGTCCCGTCGGTGTCGGTCGGTGGGCAGCGAGCGTCCAGTCCAATCGTTCGTGGACTCGCCTCGTGCTGCCGGCCACGCACCTGGCTTCACCTCGTCGCCCGCCCAGCGATGCGGGCGCACCATCGCTACTCGCAGCAGCAGACCGCAAATCGTGGGGTCCTCACCTCATCCGCGACAGAAGTGGGGCGCAGTGTCCCTTCGATTTACGTCCGTCCCGATGCAGAACGGCCAGTTCGTCTGGCGTTTGCACAATTCGGAGAACGAGTTGCTCGCGCGGTCAGGGCAAGGCTTCGACACCAGCGCGCAGCGCGCAGCGCGCAGCGGGCCGCGGCCAGGTTCAGAGCGCTCTGCCCGACGGTTCGTTTCGAGGTCTATGTTAATGCGGTCGACGAATGGCGTTGGCGAGCGTGCCGCGCTCGTATCGCTGTCGCTCGATCGGGTCGTGTTTTCGTGACCCGCTACGACGCCGAGCATGCCGCCGCCGACGTCCGGATCAACGCCGTCTGCGCTACCGGGCCTTGGTCCGGGTACCGGACGCCATGAAAGCGAGATACGAAGCTCGCATGGTGCCGCTATGGGATCGGACCTCGCTTACCTGTTTCGCATCCACAAGTTCTCTCGGTCATCGGGAGGTGGCTGCAGGTAGGCGACCCGCCGTCAAGTCTCTGAAGGCAGGTCGAGCTCGGTGTCCGCTGCGACGGGGTAGATCGCTTCGAGCACATAGCTTCGACGGCCCTCGTCCGCGCCTCTGCCAACCGCGGTGTAGATAGTGAAGCGAGCCTCTACTCGTCGGTCCTCGACCGTCGCCAACTGCGCAACGCGCTGTTCCAGGTCGGATGATTCGAAGCTGGCGGCGAAGGTGCGAGTGCGATCGTCAGCCGCGAAGAACATCAAGCCTTTGTCCCAGCGGTGCCCGGTGATTGCGCCGGAGGTGTTCCACTGCGTTCGGTGGACGTCTTGGACTGCGAGCTGCTCGGCGAGGTGCTTCGCGCCGCGGCTGGACAGCGATACACCATGCGTTCGAAGGCCCTGCTTCCGAAACTCTCCTGTGACCTGCCAGTCCCTTGCCGCTACCTGTTCCGCGACCTTCCGCAGTTGCGTCCGTGCTCGGAACGGGATGGACTGGATGATGCCGTCGAGCGCGACGTTGTCCGGATCGGGTTCAGCGTTACTGAAGACGGTCGCGATCGCCCATAGCGAGTCCGAGTACACGTCACTCTCGGTCCAGACGCGGTCTTGGTTCGAGTCACCGGAGAGCGGGGTGTGGCGAGCGTCAGAGCGTTCATGCGGGGTCGGAGCGATGAAGGTCGCGCGCACTGACCCGGGCCCTGGTGCGACGCGCAGTGGCGCGCTCATCGCGCCCAGGCGCAGGACGCTCTTGACGTACTCCTTCGACGCATCTGCCATAGCGCTGACGAAGACACCGAAGGACTTGGCGTTCGTGGCGTGCTCCTGAACGTCTCCCTCGTTGAGATGCAGTTCGAGTTCAGCGGCGTCGGGCGCAAGTTCCTCTTCTGCCACGAGTTGCAGTGTCGGGGACGCGTCCGCGGATGCCAGAAGCGCGCCGAGCAGCAGATCGCGATCGGGGTCGTCAAGCGCTTCGCGTAAGGCCGCCCGGAAGAGGTCTTCGAGCGACTTCTCGTCACTGCTCGGCATTGGGATTCGTCACCTCCACGTACCCCTTCCGTTCTCCTTCGAGGAGAGTCTTCCCTGGACCGGTGACGTTTGACCACATGCGGTCCCAGTACTCGAGGAGAGCCGGCTTGTCCGCTGGTGCAGGGTAAGCGTCGATCAGCCCTCCCATGACGGCGACCTTGTCGAGGGCGGCAGGCTTGTTTGCGACGACAGCGGTGACGTCGCTCATCGTGAACAGCGATGCCCGAACGACCCGATCCAGGCCCCCCGGAGGTGTTGGCTTGTCGTACACGACGACGACGTCGGCGTCTTCGGGAGCGGCCCATGTCCTGTGGGTGATGAAGCCACCGTCGATGCGGAGGCGTGCTGATGGAAGAGCGTCCCAGACGAGTGCTGCGTACAGCGAGAGAGCGTCGAACACACGCTGACGTTGCTCACGAAACGGTGCTTCGACGACGAAGCGCTCATGCAGCTCCTCGAGCGTCGCCGTATAAGGGTGGGCCGCGGGCGGCAGCAAGCCGCGTCCGTCCATAGCTGGAAGCACGATCCCCCTCATGATCATTGGCAGTCCCAGCTTAGAGGTGAGGAAACCGCCAATAACGCCCCAGTCCGGTGGGTACTCAAGCGACCGGGTCGAGCCCTCGAAGTGTTCGCTCCGCCACCACTCTCGTTGCAACCGCAAGCTCGGCAGCCCGGGTGGGGGTGAACGTCGTACTCAGTTCTGCCCCACTCGGTCGCCGCAGGACCGCCGGACCTTTCTGCCTCCGAGGGGTAGTGCAGGCAGCGCATCGGGCAGATGCGGCGACGCTGCGCGCAGAACTTGTCGCCAAGAGGCGTTGGCGACCGCTTTCGTGAGCAGGCGACCGTTTTCGTGAACAGTCACACAACCGCGCTACTGCGGCATGTCCACGAACCGCGAGAACATCCCGTGGAACGCCACCGTGATCGTGTCCGTCGGCCCGTTACGGTGCTTCGCCACGATGAGGTCCGCCTCGCCCTGCCGCGGGTTGTCCTTCTCGTAGGCGGACTCACGGTGGAGCAGGATCACCATGTCGGCGTCCTGCTCGATCGAGCCCGATTCACGCAGGTCGGAGATCATCGGCTTCTTGTCTGCTCGCTGCTCGGGTCCACGGTTCAGCTGCGACAGCGCGATGACGGGGACCTGGAGCTCCTTCGCCATGAGCTTCAGCGCACGCGAGAACTCGGAGACCTCCTGCTGACGTGACTCGACCTTCTTGCCGGAGGTCATCAGCTGCAGGTAGTCGATGACCACGAGCTTGAGGTTGTGCTGCTGCTTGAGCCGGCGGCACTTCGCGCGGATCTCGACGAGGGTCATGTTGGGGGAGTCGTCGATGTAGAACGGGGCGTCGTTGATGCGCCCTCGGGTCTGCGCGATGGTGGTCCAGTCGCGGGAGTCGACGGTGCCCTTGCGCATGTGCTGCAGCGGCACGCTGGTCTCGGCGGAGAGCAGACGCATCGCGATCTCGGCGCGACCCATCTCGAGCGAGAAGAACGCGGCGGTCTGGTCGTGCTTGACGGCTGCTGCGCGGCAGAGGTCGAGCGCGAGCGTGGACTTCCCGAGCGCAGGTCGGGCGGCGATGATGATCAGCTGCCCCGGGTGGAAGCCGTTCGTGAGGCCGTCGAGCTGGGCGAACCCGGTCGGGACGCCGGTCATCTGCCCGTCGCGACCCTTGGCGGCTTCGATCTCGTCGATGGCGGCACCGATGGCGTCGGTGAGTGGCACGTAGTCCTCGGTCTGGACGCCGCCGGCGACGTTGTAGACCTCGGCCTGGGCGCTGTTGACCAGGTCGGTGACCTCGCCCTCGGACGCGTAGCCCATCTGGACGATCCGGGTCCCGGCGTCGACGAGGCGACGGAGCACGGCCTTCTCGGCGACGATGCCGGCGTAGTACCCGGCGTTCGCGGCCGTGGGCACCATGCTCGTCACGCTGTGCAGGTACTCGGCGCCACCGGCACGGGACAGCAGACCGGTCTTGGTCAGCTCGTCGGTGACGGCGATGACGTCGGTCGGCTCACCGTGGGAGTAGAGCGACAGGATCGCGTCGAAGATGACCTCGTGCTTGGGGATGTAGAAGTCCACACCACGCGCGGTCTCGATGACGTCGGCGACGGCGTCTTTCGACAGGAGCATGCCGCCGATGGTCGACTGCTCGGCGAGGAGGTCGTGCGGCGGCGTGCGCTCCATGCCACCGCGTTCCGCGTAGTCCTGCGGTGCGGGATCAAGATGCGCGATCGACACACGGTCTCCTCTTGTTCTGTGACCTGTCCCGGACGGAACCGGTCCAGGCAGTACTACCCCGAGCGACCGACATCCCCGAGTCGCTGGGCCAAGCTACGGGTACGAAGTTATCCCCACAAAACATGCCTGTGGATAACTCTGTGGACGAATCGCGGAACACGCCGGAAGTTCGTGTGGACAACTGTGGACAATGCTGTGCAGAACCGGCCCACCGAACACACTTTCGATGACTTGACCTGGGGTTTTCGATTCCACACTGTGTGTGGAGAAGTGGGGTTCAACGTGCAGTTGAAGGTTGCCGACTTGACGTTTCCACTGTGTAAAACGACTTGACAAACGCGAGCCTGAGGACAACTTTCCCTGCTGGCTCCCAGGCGCTCCCGGCGCCGCACCGGACGTAACCGGTCAGGCCAGCGCACCCGAGCCTCCAGTCCGCCGCGCAGCGGATCGGTAACCGCCCAGCGCGACCCGCCCGCCAGTCGCGACACGTCGTCGGCATCATCTGCCGACCGGTCATGACACGCCGCCCGTGCGACGTCAATCGGTCACAGATTGTCGCTTTCGACACCGCCAGCCGCCAGAACGCGACATCTCGAGGGAAGTGAGCGGCATGTCGTGACCACTCAAGCCGCTCGCCCGACCGACCCGACCGGCCCGACTCGCCCGACCGACCCGACCGGCCCGACCGGCCCGACCGGCCCGACTCGCCCGACCCGCCCTGCCGGCCACGCACGCACGCCGAACCGCAAGCCGAGCTCCAAGCACCGAGCGACCCGACCCACGCCGCGCCTCAGCGCTCCGCCAACTCCCCGGCCTCGCTGCCCGTCCGCGTCGACGCCGTCACCAACGGCACCTGCAACGTCGACGCCAGCCCGGTCCCCAGGTGCACGAACGCCGTCCCGGGCTCGATCCGCGTGGAGATCGACGATCGGGAGATCCGGACGCCGATCAGGTCACCGGCGAGCGTGTCCTGCGGCGAGAGCAGCGCACCACGACGGTTCTTCTTGGCGTCGACCTGCCAGCCACCGAAGCCCGCGGCGAGCCCGGTCGTGTTGCCACCGAGCAGCAACCCCTGCCGGTTGTCCGCAGCGGCACGGCCCCAGTCCCGCAACCACTTCGCCGCCGAGCAGTCGATGAGGAGCTCCCCGTCGTCGACGACCAGCACGGTCGGCTCCCCGGAGGGCGTCAACACGGGGGACAGCTCCTCCACAGTGACGTCGTCCCCGGTGAACACCGCGCGGACGCCGGGCAGCCCGGCCAGGTCCCGGACGGTACCCTGTCGCGGCGCGAGCACGACGAGCTGCGTCCCACTCGCGAGCAGCGACCGCGCCATCGACGCGAGCATCGTCGAACGCCCGGATCGGGACGGCCCGGCGACGATGAACGTGCCGCCTCCGGTGGACAGGTCGACGGTCTGCAGCTCCATGTCGTCGCCACCGATCCCGGTCACGGCGACCATCGGTGTCAGCGCAGGCGCCGATGACAGCGCGAGCGCCCCGTCGAGGTCCAGGTCCTTCGGTAGTGCGTCGACGCGGAACGGCCGCGGGGCCGGCGCGGACGGACCCTCGAACGAAGAAGCCAGAGAGACAGCCAACGCCCGGATCGCAGCCGCCTGCCCCTGCCCGGACACGTCCGGGCCGAGCGAGGCGAACTGCAGTTCGATGCCCGACTCCGCGCGGAACCCACGACCGGCCGGGATCGACGCCGGGAGCTTCCGGTGGTTGATGCCGCCGAGGGAGTAGTCGAGCCGGTCGGTCAGGCGCAGGACGATCTTGTCGTCGGTGAGCGTCGACATCCGCGAGGACAGCAGTGTGCGGTCGCCCGAGATCACGATGTGGATGCCCGCGGCCGCTCCGTCGCGGAGGAGGGACTGCACCGAGTCGGTCAGGGCACCGCCGTCGACCTCGCCCAGCGACGTCGTGAAGTTCTCCCACCGGTCGATGAGGACGAGCACGTGCGGCAGCTGCTCGCCTGGCGCGGCGAGGAGCCGCTGCTCGGTGATGTCCGAGGCACTCGCGGCGGCGATGACGTCGTGCCGACGGGCGGTCTCGCGACTGAGCCGGTCGATGAGCCGCGTCGCACGCTCGACCTGCGTGCGCTGCACGACCGCGCCGCAGTGCGGCAGCGCCTGCAGGGACGCGAGCGCGCCGTTGCCGCAGTCGATCGCGTAGAGGTGCAGGTCGGTGGAGGGGATGGAGGACGCGGCGGACGCGGCGATCGTCCGGAGCGCCAGGGACCGCCCGGATCCGGGGGCTCCGACGATGAACAGGTGGTTGAAGCGGTCGAGGTCGATCTCCGCCGCGCGCTGCTCCTGGGTGTCCGGCAGGTCCTCGGTGCCGAACGCGAAGCGGAGAGCATCCTCGTCGGCGGTCAGTGCCCGCCCGGCTCCGACGGCCGCCGTGCCGACGGCGTCGAGCGGCAGCAGCTCGGGCAGCGGCGGCAACCACGGGCTGTGGAGTGGGCCGATCCCGAGTCGCTCACGCGCCTCGCCCATCGCACCGACGAGCACCGACAGGTCGGTCGCGGCCGACGCTCGGTCGCTCCGCGCGGGTCGGGCGGGCGGTGCGGTCGCGAAGTCGCGCCAGTCGAGCACACGGACGAACGGGAGGCTCGTGGCCGGGTCCTCGTCACCGGCCCACTTCCCGCCGACGCGAGCCGATTGGAACGGCACGACCGACGAGTGACCGAGGCGCGCGAACGCGCGCCCCGGCACGCTCTTCGGGATGCGTGCCGCATCTGCGACATCGATGACGTCGGTGCTCTCACCCGAGTCCGTCATCCGGAGTGCGACACGGAGGTTCGTGTTCGCGCGGATGTCCGGGCCGACGACGCCGCCCGGGCGCTGCGTGGCAAGGATGAGGTGCACGCCGAGGGACCGGCCGCGCTGGGCGATCCCGATCAGGCCGGACACGAAGTCGGGCAGCTCGGTGACCATCGCGGCGAACTCGTCGATGACGAGCACGAGCCGCGGCATCGCCTCGCCCGTACCACCGCGTTCC
Source organism: Curtobacterium sp. L3-7 (assembly GCF_048756585.1). NCBI lineage: Bacteria > Bacillati > Actinomycetota > Actinomycetes > Micrococcales > Microbacteriaceae > Curtobacterium > Curtobacterium sp. L3-7. The sequence goes on from NZ_CP151474.1 coordinate 564,812, forward strand.
AGATGCGCCTCGTGGTCCTCGATGTCCTTCGCCCCTGACGCCGCGAGGATGTGCTCGCGACGGGTGAGCTCGGCACGGAGCGACCGGAGCGCACGCTCGACGAGGTGCTGGTCGAGGTCGGTGACGAGCCCGACGGTGTGGGGCAGGTCGGACGCCACGCTGAAGGCAGCGCCACCCTTGTAGTCCACGAGCACGAAGGTCATCTGGTCCGGACGGTTGGCGAGTGCGAGCGACGCGACGAGGGTCTGCAGGAACTCGGACTTGCCCGAACCGGTCGTGCCCGCGACGAGACCGTGCGGGCCGTCCTTCACGAGGTCGAGCGCGAACGCGCCGTCGATCCCGACGCCCACGACCGCCGAGGTCGTCGCTGCGCCGCGCTGCCACCGCTCCGCGACGATCGCCCCGGACGGCTGCGGCAGGTCGACCACGTCGAGCAGTCGCGCCGCGTCGGGCACCAGGCCGTCGCCGTCGGAACCGCTCGTGTCCCGCAGCGGGGACACGGCACGGGCGACGTCCTCGTACCAGTCGTCCTCGACGCGGTCGGCGAGCACGAGCTCCACGGGCGCGGAGAGCTGCCGCCGCAGGACCAGCTCCGTCTCGGTGCGGTGGGTCACCGTGGCGACGCACTCCTCGGGGAGCTGCCACTCCTCCTCGTCGATGCACACCAGCCGGATGCCGCACGCCGGTCCGTCGCGGAGGAGTCCCACGACACCGGGCATCGCACGCAGCCGACGGGCGCCGTCGAGCACGACGACGATCTCCGGGGAGAACCGCGCGCGCATCGAGCCGTTCTTGGTCCGCTCGGCTCGGCGCTCGGCGAGCACCTGGGTCAGCTCGGCCAGCCGACGACCGATCGTCTCGCCGTCGGCACCGATCAGGGCGAGCGCGTCCTGGCCACCGGTCGGCCGCAGATGGGGGAGCCACATCGTCCATGCCCAGTCCGGCATGTGCTGCTGGGCGGTGAGCACGACGAACTGCACCTCGCGCGGGCTCTGCGTCACGGCGAGCTGTCCGAGCACCCACCGGCCGAGCTCGCGCGGCGACGACCCGGCCCCGGCGATCCCGAGCACGCCGACCTCGGCGAGCGGCACGGTGACCGGGACGCCCCTGGTGATCCGGTCCTCGTGCGTGAGGCCGTCGAGGTCGCGGTCGTCCTGCACGGTGACCGTCGAGGGCAGGTCGCCGATGCCGATCCGGACGTGCAGGTGGTCGGCATCAGAGGGTCGCCGCTCCCAGAGTCGACGCCCAGGGGTCGTCGCGACGACCCGCAGCGATCCGGCGTCGGACGACGACGACCTGCGCTCGTCCCGCTCGGCGAGCACCGCGGCGTCGATCGCCCGCTCGAGCGCCGCGACCCGCTCCCGGTGCTCGGCGGTCTGCTTGCGGTGGCTCTTCTTGCCCGTCCGTCTGGCGGTGACGGTCTGCCCGACGACCATGATCGGCGTCATCGCGGCGAACAGCAGGTAGAACGGCGAGTGGAACACCGTCGCCATGACGATGCCGAACATCGCCGGGACGAACACCATGATCCACGGGATCGCGGACCGCTGCGGCGGCACGGGGGGCTTCGGGATTCGGAACTGCGTCGTCAGGAACGGGGGCAGTAACCGGGGAGGCCGGTTGAAGTCCAGCTGTCCCGAGTCCGGCGGACGGAGCAGCATGCGGTCCACGACCTCGACCGGGCGCACCGTGAGCACGGTCGATCCGAGGCGCACGAGCGCATCGGGGACCCAGTCCACCCACTCGGCGCCGATCTCGTCCTGCTCGATCGTGACCGAACCTGCTGAACCGGTTACCGGCTCGTCCGCCGGTGCCTGGCGGACCGTCACGGTCCCGTCGAAGGCGATCCGAGCCTCCAGTCCGGGGTGGTCCGCAGCGTCCGCGCCGACCGTCGGCGACCCGTCGTCAGCGACGGCGATCCGGAACGTGCCCGGTGAGAGCCGGCGCGTCCGGCCGGCGTCGACACCTCCGACGACCAGCAGGTTGACGATGCCTCGTTCGACTTCGGGGCGGTGCGCGCCGCCGACGTGCAGCACCGCGCCGTCGACCAAGCCGCTCCTGGCGAAGGGGACGTCGCCGTCCGGTGCGTCCTGCGGCATCGCCGCGCCACCGGTGCGGCGAGCGAGCGCGTCGACCACACTGCGCATCGGGGTCTGGCCGGGCGCGTCGACGAGGACGTCGGAGGACTCGCCGGTGACGTCGTCGACGACGGTGACGACGACGCGCATCAGGCGTCCGCCTCCACGGCGTCCGGGAGCGCTGCGGGATCGGTCTGCGTGGTAGCCGACTGCGTTGATGCCGCAAGGGGCATGGACAGACCGACGTCCATCCACCGGACCGTCCCGAGGACGTCCGAGACGTGTGTTCCGTCGCGGCGGGCCTCGATCGTCCACCGGGCGAGCGGGTGCGGCGCGGCCGCGACACAGGCCCACCGGCCGCCGGGCCGCTCGAGGAGCCGGGCGAGTTCGCGTCCGTCTTCCCCGGACGGTACCTTCGCCACGACCAGGAGGCCCGGGGTCGCGTCCGCCGCGACGGCCGCGATCGCGTCGCGCACCGACACGGCCACACCGAGCGTCGACCCGGTGCCCACGCTGAGCACCGCGGTCCCCGTCGCCCACGGATCGGTGCGGACCTGGTCGACCACGCGGCGGAGCACCGCCTCGCGTGCGGCCTGCTCACCCCGGAGCGCGACGATCCCGCGCACGCGACGCAGGTCGACGAGGACGTTCTCGTCACCATCGGTGCCGAGGGAGACCACCGTGGCGAACTCGTTCGGCGCCGGTGCGGTCAGCGGCACGGCCTGCAGCGCCCACATCGGGGCCGACCAGGAACGACCATCGGGGGTCGCGGTCCACGGCTGCGGTGGCGCGATGGTCGGGGAGGCGAGATCGAGCCGCACGGTCGTGCCGACCAGGATGCGGACCGCGCCGGGGAAGACGACCCCGGCGGCCGCGCACGAGGCATCCACCGCGCGGAGGACCCGGTCGATGCCCCACGGCGCCGCCGGGTCACGGCGGACCTGGTCGGCCCACGCGAGCGCGTCGGTCGCGGTGCGCCGACGGACGGCGACGATCGTCGGGATCACGAAGGCCAGCGTCCCGAGGAACAGCACGACCGACATCGTCAGGAGCAGGTGCGACTCGGGGTGGGCGAAGGACCAGGTCACGCGGCTCCTCCGAGCTCGGCCAGACGGCGTTCGAGGGTGGTCGGTTCGGCTCCGGGGACGTCGGTCCAGCGGAACGTGGTCATGATCGCGTCGAAGAGCGAGACGAGCGCGTCGGTGAGCTGACCGTCGGCGTCGGGCAGGCTGATCGCGGAGAAGGACATCACGACCCACCGGCCGGGCCGGTGCGGGACCGGGATCGTGTACACGACCTGGCGGTCGTCGACGACGGGGAGGTCCTGGCCGAGACCCGGGAGTTCCGTACCGGGGTCCGCGCGCCGGACGGTGGTGTCGGTCCGGGCCGCGATGCCACCGTCCACCTCGCGGATGCCGGGGTCGTCCTGGTCCCGACGGTCGGGCAGGGCGTCGGCGAGGATCTGCGCGATCACCTGCTCAGGGGCCTCGTCGGACTCGTCGTCCACCTCGGTCTCGATGACGGACACCGGGGGCGTGAAGCCGTCGACGGGCTGCACGGGCAGGTACACCGCCGTCGCGCCGTTGTCGCCGGCCTCGACCACGGTCGCGGTCAGGCGCTTCCGCATCTCCTGTCGCAGCGGTTCGGCACGGTCGCGGGGCAGGTCGTCCGGGAGCGCGTTGGCGATCACCTGCCGGACGATCGTCCCGAGTTCCTCGCGGTGGGTCACGTCCGCGGGGAGTCGCGCCCACCCAGGCGGGACGACCATGAAGAAGGAGGCGGTCGGTTCGGTCATGCGGCCACCTCGTTGCGGATCGCGGCGAGCAGGTCGACGACCTCTGGTCCGAACACCGGCACGACGTCGAGGTCCCTGGTGCGCCAGAGGACGCGGGTGTCGACGGCGGGGCCGTCCCCGCCCCCTTCCCGCCGGACCGCACACACCGTCGCCCAGATCGCGCCGTCGTCGTCGAGGTCGTACCGGGTGACGACCGGCCCCTCGCCCCCGACGTGCTCGGGGAGTTCGTCGACCGCGGGCTGCTCCACGGGCAGGCCGCCCTCCGCACCGGCGAGTTGGAGGAGGCCACGGGTGTCCTGCAGGTCCTCGGTGTCGGCGATCCCGATCGAGACCACGACGGGGAGCGGCCACCGGTTCGGGACGCCGAGGCCCGCGACGAGCCGGTCCCCGCCGTCGAGCGAGGCGCGGAACTCGAGCAGGGTGTCGAGCGCCGTCTGCGGGTCGACCTCCCGGCCGTCGTCGAAGATCCGCTGCTCGCCCTCGGCCTCGCGGTCCACGTGCACGATCGCCGCGAACAGCCGGAGCACCTCGGCGCGCCACTCGGGGGTCACATCGGCGACGTCCGGGATGACGAGCCACTGCGGGGACTCGACGTCGATGCTCGACGTGACGGCCGGTGCTGCTGTGGTCATGGCGCTGCTCTCAGACGGCGATCGGGTGCTTGATCGCGTTCCAGTCGTCGGTCCACGGGCGCTTCTTGTCCGCGCCGTCGCCGATCGGGTTGATGACGAGCCCGGCGATGGAGTAGTTCTTGCCCCACACGGCCATCCCGCCGTTGACGTAGCTGTGCCACTTCGGGGCGTTCCCGACCAGCGTGCCGAGTCCGTTGGCGCCGCCGAATTTGCCGAGGTCGTTCCGCAGCAGCTGGAAGTCGACGCCGCCGATCCGTTCCGCCCAGCTCGTGAACCCCTGCCGGGTGAACCGATCGGCACCGAACTGTTTCGAGATCGTGGCCCAGTCGTTCTTGATCGTCGTGCCGACCTTCGGGATGTTCCACCAGTTCGGGTTGTCCTTGAACTTGCCGGCGAAGTCGTCCAGCCTGTTCAGCCCGTTCGTCCGGACCTCGTTGCCCAGCTGGTTGGCGTACCGCACCTTGGTCGCCGACCCGGCGCTCGTCCAGTCCTTGATGGCGGCGTCCCTGATCTTCGAGATCTTCCCGAGGTCGACCTTCGTGGCGTTCTGGATCGCGGTCTTGCCGGCGGTGACGCCCTTGCCGACCGCGATGGAGGTGGCCTTCGTGATGCCGGCACCGACCCCGAGCGTGACCACGCCCACGACCGCCATGACGAGGTCGAAGACGTTCCCCTCGCCGAGCGCGGTCAACCCGATCTGCGCGACGAGGCTGACCCCGGCCGCGACCGCGCCCATGATGGCCAGCACACCGACGCCGGGGATCAGGATCGCCAGAGCGGCCAGGGCGATGCCGATGTACGTGAAGATCTTGACGATCAGCTTCAGCAGCTTCGAGAAGAACGCCTTGATCTTGTCGCCCAAGGTGTCGTGCAGGCCGTCGTCCCATGCCGCGCGGATCGTCGACGCCGCCGCCTTGCCCGCACCGTCGAGTGCCGACAACGCGTTCCGCAGCTTGGTCTTCGCCGCGTCCATCGCGTCGTTCGCCCTGGTCGTCGCCGCGTGCTTCGCGTCGATCTGCCCCTGCTCGTCGTCGGTGAGCGGGGGAGCATCGTCGGCGCGGTTCTCGGAGGGGTCCGGCATCGCCGACGCACTCGCACCCGACTGCTGCGCGGTCTCCGCTTCCTGCAGTGCGGCTGCCGACTCGCTGAGCCCCTGCTCGAGCGACGGCAGGTACCCCGTCAGGGCATCCCGGATCGCGTCGTACCGGCCGGACATCTTCTGCAGGGACTCGGCGACCTCCTTGCTCTTCTTCCGGACGGCGTCAGCGGTCTCGCCCTTGAACTTGCTGTCGTCGCCGTCGCCGATGCTCTTGAGGACCGCCGCCTCGGAGGTGATCTCCGACGCCATGTCCTTGTAGTACGTGATGAGCTCCTGCATCACACCGGTGTCCGCGATCACCGGGTCGGTGGACTCGCCGAGCAGGCCCCAGTTGCCCTCGCGCACCGGCATCAGGCGTTCCCTGCGTCCGTCGTCTCGGTGGTGAGCTTCTCGCTGAGGTCGTGCTCGAGGTCGGTCCAGTTCTGGGTGACCTTCTGCATCTTGTCCCGCAGGTCGGCGATGGCGCCCTTCATCTTGTTGCGGTGGATCTTCCAGTCGCCGGAGAAGTCGTTCATGGCCTTGTACACGTCGTGCTGGCCGTAGACCTGGTCGAGCGCGCGGTCGTCGGACTTCTGGTGCTCCAGCTCGTCCGAGATGTGCTGCAGCTTGGTGGTCGAGTCCTCGAGGACTTCCTTCGTGATGATGAGGTCTGCCATGACTGCTCCTGGTCGGTGAACGGGATCGGAACCGGATCGGCCCCGGTGCTCGTCGTCGTGACGAGGACCGGGACCGATTCGCGGTCGCTACTTGATGGCGTTCGCGAGTTCCTGGTCGGTCTGCTGCAGCGCCTCGGCCGCCTTGTTCAGGTACATCGACATGCCCTCGAGGCCCTCGATCGTCTTCGTCGCACCGTCGTTGAACTCCTGGTACGAGCTCCCGAAGGCAACCGACGACTGGTCCGTGACGTAGCCACCCGAGATCAACGAGTCCACGAGCGACTTCAGCTCACGCAGCTTCGAGGTGATGTCCTGCTCACCGTTCACGAGTCGGGTCGCGGCGTCCTGCATCTCGCCGTAGGTCACGTTCAAGTTGGGCATTGCCTGCTCCTGTCGTTCGTCTGCACCCCCGATCGAGGGACAGATGAGAGGTTATTTCACGATGAAACCGGTTGTCGGGGTACGTTTCCCGACGTGTTGCGGAATGCACTTCTTCACACGATTGTGCAGATTCCAGTACATCGGCGGCGGCGCACGGTCGATGCCGAGCGGTATTCGTATGTCACCCGTTATGAAATTCCGGGCTGTTCGGCGTGTCGGGACGCGCCGAGCGGACGTCCAGTCCCCCGAAAGGAGGACTCAGAAGCCGTGCACCAACGCGCCGGACGCCTCCTTGTAGCCGGGGACCCGCTGCTGGTCCGAGCCCCACCCGGTCGGTTTGATGCCCTGGCCGTAGATGAACGTGTTCGTCCAGCTGGCGACGACACGGCCGCCGGCGACGTACTTGTGCCACGCGGGGAGCGCGGCGATGTCCACGCCGTAGTCGCGCTGCAGAGCGACCTTCATCGCGTCCATCTCGATCTGCCGGTCGACGCTGAAGAGGCGGTCCGCACGCCAGTTGCCCTTCGACAGGACGTCGGCGATCTTGCCCTTGTCCTCGGCCCACAGGGTCTTGTTCGGGTGCCACCAGTTCGGCTTCTCCTTGAAGCCGCCGAGGACGTTCTTCATCGTCGTGTCGACGCGCAGGTCGGTCAGGCGGTTGATCTGCCGGTCGATGGTGCCCACCGTGCGCGCGGCGTTGGGGTCGTTCAGCGCGTTCTTGACGTTGTACGACCGGACGTCCTGGAGCTTCTTGATCTTGTCGAGGTTCATCTTCTCGAACCCCTTCATGCCCTTCGCGAGCCCGGCGGTCTTCGCCACCGAGGCCGCCTTCGTGACGATGCCACCGACCCCGACGAGCACGAGTCCCACGGCCGAAGTGATCACGTCGAGCCATGAGCCCTCGCCCATGCCGGCGAGGGCGATGTTCGCCACCAGGGTCACCGATGCTGCGACGGCGGCCATGAAGGTGAGCATGCCGACGCCCGGGATGAGGATCGCGAGCGCCGCGAGCGCGATGCCGATGTACGTGAAGATCTTGACGATGATCTTCAGCAGCGCCGAGAAGAACGCCTTGATCTTGTCGCCGAGGGTGTCGTGCAGGCCGTCGTCCCACGCAGCCCGGATCGTCGACGCTGCCGCCTTGCCCGCGGCGTTGATCCCGTCAACAGCCCGACGCAGCCGGGCGACAGCGGCATCAGCGCCCTCCTGTGCACGGCTCGATGCGGCGTGCTTCGCGTCGATCGCCCCCTGCTCGTCGGCCGTCAGCGGGGGAGCGTCGTCCGCCCGCCCCTGCGAGGGGTCCGGCATCGCTCCGGCGCGGGTCCCGGCCGCGGAGGCGTCCTCGGCATCGCGGAGCGCGGCCGCCGATTCCGTGAGTGCGTCCTCCAGCGACGGCACGTACCCGGTCAGGGCGTCGCGGATCGCCTCGTAGCGTCCGGCCATCTTGTGCAGGGACGCGGCGACCTCCTTGCTCTTCGAGCGCACCGCGTCAGCGGACTCGCCCTTGAACCGGGTCGTGTCGCCGTCGCCGATGCGCTGCAGCACCGCGGCCTCCGAGGTGATCTCCTGGGCCATCGTCGTGTAGTACGCGACGAGCTCGTGGACCACGGGCACATCGGCCACGACCGGGTCCGACGACTCGTGCAGCAGTTCCCAGTTGCCGGCGCGGGCGGGCATCAGGCGTCGCTCGCGTCGGTCGACTCGGTGGTGCGCTCGTCGTGCAGGTCCTGCTCGAGGACGGCGCTGGAGATGATGAGGTCAGCCATGGGGTGCTCCCGATCGGTGAGGTGGACGCGAACGGCGCTCGGGGCCCGACCGGTTCGGCAGGGCCCCGGGCGATCCGACTACTTGATGGCGTTCGCGAGTTCCTGGTCGGTCTGCTGCAGCGCCTCGGCCGCCTTGTTCAGGTACATCGACATGCCCTCGAGGCCCTCGATCGTCTTCGTCGCACCGTCGTTGAACTCCTGGTACGAGCTCCCGAAGGCAACCGACGACTGGTCCGTGACGTAGCCACCCGAGATCAACGAGTCCACCAACGACTTCAGCTCACGCAGCTTCGAGGTGATGTCCTGCTCACCGTTCACGAGTCGGGTCGCGGCGTCCTGCATCTCGCCGTACGTGACGTTCAAGTTGGGCATTGCGTGCTCCTTGTTCGCGGTTTCCGGTCGCCCCCGGATCGGAGGCCGCAATGACGCTAACCGGCCGCGCACCCCCGAACGGGGGTGTTGGTGAGTTGTTCACCGCAATTTCGACAGGGTGACCAGCGGGAACGACGAAAGGCGGGCCTCCCGGAGGAGACCCGCCTTTCGACGGAACAGACGCTGCCTTACTTGGCGGCGACGACCTTCAGCGAGATCGTCGCGACGATGTCCTCGCGCAGACGCACGGTGGCCTCGTGGTCACCGGTGGTCTTGATGGTCGCGGGGACCTCGACCTTGCGCTTGTCGAGCGAGCCGACGCCCTGGGCCTCGACGGCCGCGGCGACGTCCGCCGGACGCACGGAGCCGAAGAGACGGCCGTCCTGGCCGGCCTTGACGGTCAGCTGGATGGTGGCGTTCTCGAGCTTCATCTTGAGGTCCTGGGCCTCTTCGATGGTGGCGAGCTCGCGAGCGGCACGGCCGGCGCGGATCGACTCGACCTGCTTCTCGCCGCCCTTGGACCACGCGACGGCGAAGCCCTGGGGGATGAGGTAGTTGCGGGCGTAGCCGTTCTTGACGTCGACGACGTCACCGGCGGAACCGAGGCCGGAGACCTCGTGGGTGAGGATGAGCTTCGACATGTGTCGACCTCCGATCAGCGGCCGGAGCCGGCGTAGGGGAGGAGCGCCATCTCACGGGCGTTCTTCACGGCACGGGCAATGAGGCGCTGCTCCTGGACGGAGACGCCGGTGATGCGACGGGCGCGGATCTTCCCACGCTCCGAGATGAACTTGCGAAGGGTCGCAACGTCCTTGTAGTCGATGACACCGACCTTGATGGACTTCGCGGGAGCGGCGTTCTTGCCGCCCTTGCCGCGAGGCTTGCGGCGGTCGCCGCTGCTCTTTCCAGCCATTGTGTTTTTCCTTAGGGAGAAGTTTGTCTACCGTGTGATCGCGAGGATCAGAACGGGGTCTCGTCGTCGTAGGTGCCACCGGGGGTCGACCAGACGTCGTTCCCCTGCTGACCACCCTGCTGGCCGCCCTGCGGGGACCACGGTGCGTCGGACTGGCCACCACCGGAAGCGTTGCCGCCGCCGTTGTTGTTCCAGTTCCCACCGTTGCCACCGGCCGGGGCACCGCCGCCGACCTGTCCACGGCCGCCGCCGCCACCCGTTGCACGGGTGACCTGCGCGGTCGCGTAGCGGAGCGACGGGCCGATCTCGTCGACCTCGAGTTCGATGCTCGTACGCTGCTGGCCCTCTCGGTCCTGGTACGAGCGCTGACGGAGACGACCCTGCGCGATGACGCGCGAGCCCTTCGTCAGCGACCCCGCGACGTGCTCGGCGAATTCGCGCCACACGCTCGCACGGAGGAACAGCGCTTCGCCGTCCTTCCACTCGTTCGCCTGACGGTCGAACGTGCGAGGTGTGGATGCGATGGTGAAGTTCGCCACAGCGAGCCCGTTCTGCGTGTAGCGCAGCTCGGGGTCAGCAGTGAGGTTCCCCACCACCGTGATGACGGTTTCGCCGGCCATCGGTTACTCGGCGCTCGCGGTCGCGGCGGCCGGGGCGGCGGCAGCGTTCGCTGCCTTGCGGGCGGCACGGGCCTCGTCGCGCTGCTTCTGCGCGGCGACCTGTGCGATGCCCTCTTCGGCGCGGAGGACCTTGGTGCGGAGCACGGCCTCGGAGAGACCGAGCTGGCGGTCCAGCTCCTTGGCGGCCTCGGGCGAGGACGTGAAGTTGACGACGGCGTAGATGCCCTCGGTCTTCTTGGCGATCTCGTAGGCCAGGCGACGACGGCCCCAGACGTCCACGTTGTCGACGGTTCCACCGTCGTTGCGGATCACGGCGAGGAACTTGTCCAGGCTGGGAGCGACGGTGCGCTCATCGATCTCGGGGTCGAGGATCGCCATCAGTTCGTACTGGTGCATGCGGAACCCACCTCCTTTGGTCTCGAACGGCTCCGGGCGGTTCCCGGAACAGGAGGGTTGATGCATGTGCGCCGGATCCGCAGGTGCGGTCGGCACAACCCCGCAAGCTTAGCGGACGGCCTGGAGGCGCGCCACCGTTCCGCCGGATCGCTGCGAGCCGATCAGGCGGTGGCGTCCCGGGCGGCCCACCAGTCGCGCAGGCGCGCTTCGGCCGCCTCGGCGCCGAGAGGACCCTCGTCCATCCGCGCCTCGAGCAGGAAGCGGTACGCCTCACCGACGGCACGCCCCGGCGGGATGTCGAGGATGCGCATGATGTCGTCGCCGGTCAGGTCGGGACGGATCGAGTCGAGTTCCTCCTGCTTGGAGAGGACCTCGATGCGGTCCTCGAGGTCGTCGTACGCGAACGCCAGGCGATCGGCCTTCCGCCGGTTCCTCGTGGTGACGTCGGAGCGGGTGAGTTCGTGCAGCCGCTCGAGCTGGGGTCCGGCGTCGCGGACGTACCGGCGCACCGCGGAGTCCGTCCACGCGCCGTCGGTGTACCCGAAGAAGCGCAGGTGCAGTTCGATCAGGCGGGCGACGGCGGCGATGGTGTCGTTGTCGAACCGGAGCGCACGGAGTCGCTTCTTGGCGAGCTTCGACCCGACGAGGTCGTGGTGGTGGAAGCTCACGGCACCGCCGGGTTCGAGTTTCCGCGTCGCGGGCTTGCCGATGTCGTGCAGGAGCGCCGCCAGCCGCAGGACCGTGTCCGGTGCTTCCCCCGCGTGCCGCTCGGCCTCGTACCCGATCGCCTGGGTCAGCACGGTGAGCGAGTGCTCGTAGACGTCCTTGTGGTGGTGGTGCTCGTCGATCTCCAGCCGCATCGCCGGCAGCTCCGGCAGGAACCGCTCAGCGAGCCCGGTGTCGACGAGGAGCCGGACGCCCGGGACGGGGTCGTCCGTGTTCAGCAGCTTGACGAGCTCGTCCCGGACGCGTTCGGCGGAGACGATCGCGATCGAGTCGGCGAGGGACTCCATCGCGTCCCGGACGTCGTCCGACACCGTGAACCCGAGCTGCGAGGTGAAGCGTGCGGCGCGCATCATCCGCAGCGGGTCGTCCCGGAACGACGTCTCGGCCGTCTGGGGCGTTCGGAGCCGCTCGGCGAGCAGGTCCTCGACACCACCGTGCACGTCGACGAGCTCCCGCGCCGGCAGTCGGAGCGCCATCGCGTTCACCGTGAAGTCGCGACGGAGCAGGTCGTCCTCGATGGTGTCGCCGAACGCCACCTCCGGCTTGCGGGTCTCGCCGTCGTAGACGTCGCTGCGGTAGGTCGTGATCTCGACCTGCTCGCCCTCGACCCTGGCCGCGATCGTGCCGAACTGGCGCCCGACGTCCCACGTCGCACCCGCGATGGGTTCGACGATCGCCAGGACCTGGTCGGGGAGGGCGTCCGTCGTGAAGTCCAGGTCGGTCACCGGGCGACCGAGGAAGGCGTCGCGGACCGGCCCGCCGACGAGCGCGAGTTCGTGCCCGGCGTCCGCAAACGCGCGGGCGAGGACGGCGACGGGCGCGGTGGCGGCGAGTGCGTCGAGTCGTTCGACGGCCTGGGCTACGGACTGCATGACGTCCTCGATCATCCCAGATCGTCGCTGCCGGTTGTCCACCACCCTGGCGCGCACGCGAGGCTCTCATGGTCGCGCCTCATACACTCGTCCGAGGTCCGAACCGATCCCGGGCCATCTCGCATGCACATTCTCCGCACCTCGCTCGCCGCCGCCGCGTCCGCCCTGGTCGCCCTCGGCCTCGTCGTCACGCCCACCGCCGTGACCGCCGCACAGGCGACGACCGCCCCCACGGCGAAGACCCACCTGGCGCACCCGGCCGCCACCGACGCGGGCAAGGCGACGATCGAGATCGTCCCCGCCGACCGGGGCGTGCTGCAGCCCGACCAGGACCTCAGGCTCTCGCTGACGGTGACCAACGACACCGACTCCGCACTGCCGGCCGGCAGTGCGGAACTCGACATCTTCCGGCAGTACGCGGGCACGCGGGACGTGCTCAGCGACTGGCTCGCTGACACCAGCACGACCGGTTACCTCGGGGCCCCGATGGACTCCGTCGACGTCCCGGAGGTCCCCGCGCACCGCTCGGTCACCCTGGACGACGTCACGATCGTCTCCGGCAACGTCGCGCTCGGCGGGTACTCCTCCTTCGGCGCCAGGCGCATCGCGGCCGACTACACGGCGGGTTCCACGAGCGCCGTCGCCCGCTCCGCGATCACCTGGTACCCGGACTACGAACAGACCCCGGTCGGTGTCTCGGTCGCGATGCCGATCACGATGCCCGCGAACCCCGACGGCCTGATCTCCGGCAAGGACCTCGCGAGCGCCACCAGCGTCGACGGCACGCTCACCCAGCAGCTGAACGCCGCGCAGGACCACAACGTCGCGCTCGGCATCGACCCGAGGATCATCGCGTCGATCCGGATCCTCGGCGAGAACGCCCCGTCGTCCGCGACGGCGTGGCTGCAGCGACTCGAGCGGATGCGCAACGAGACCTTCGCGCTCTCCTACGCGGACGCCGACGTCACGGGCCTCCGTCAGGCGGACTCCTCCGGCATCCTCGCCCCGATCTCGCTCGACCAGTCGATCGACCCCGACGACTTCCCCGGTGCCAGCACCCCGACCCCGACGCCGAGCGCGACGCCGGGCAGCACCGGGACCCCGACCCCGAGCGCCACCCCCGACTCGAACCCCACGAACGACCCCGCCGCCGGCGAAGCGGACGCCGGGACGACCCTGCCGACCACCGCATCCCTCCTCGACTTCCCGTACTCGATGTCGGCGATCTCGTGGCCGGCGGAGGGCACCGTCGCCACCGACGACATCGACGCGCTCGCGGACGCCGGCACCAAGGCGACGATCGTCTCGAGCGGGAACACCTCCGCCGGCGCGAACACGTCACTGAGCGCCTCCGAGAAGATCGGCGACGACCAGGTCCTCGTGTCCGACGGCGGCATGTCGAAGCTGCTCCGCGACGCCGCCACCGCGACCACGCAGCGCGAGTGGTCGAGTGCCATGAGCAAGCTCACCGCGACACTCGCCACCGTGTCACGCCAGGGCGGCACGAACGGACCGGTCCTGCTCACGCTCGGCCGCGACTGGCCGACGGACTCCAGCCGCCTGAGCCAGGCGCTCGACGCCCTCGAGCGCACCGCGTGGGTCTCGCCCGCCGACCTGTCCACGGCCGCCGCGACGACTCCCGGGTCCCTGACGCTCACGAGTTCCCCGAACAGCGACGCCCGTCTCGACCAGCTCCGCCGGCTCGTGCAGTCCGAACGGAACCTGACGGACTTCGCGTCCGCGATCGAGAACCCCGCCGACCTGACCGCTCCGGCGCGACTCGAGACCCTCGCAGCGGCGTCCAACGCCTTCCGCGCGGACGACGAGGCGTTCACGAAGGCCGTCGACACCCGCGTGACGCAGTCCGCCAAGACGGTCTCCAGCGTCGGGATCCTCGACGGCAGCAGCATCACCCTGCTCGGCGACCGGTCGTCCCTGCCCATCTCCATCCGGAACCGTTCCGAGTTCCCGGTCACGGTGTTCCTCACCGTCCAGCCCTCGAACTCGTTCCTGCGCATCGAGAAGAACGCGGTCAAGGTCACCGTGCAGCCGGACTCCTCCAGCCGCGTGACGTTCCCCGTCCAGTCCGTCGCCAACGGCAAGGTCGAGCTCACGATGTCGCTCACCAGCGCCACCGGCGTCCGCATCGCCGATCCCGCCACCGTCGAGATCAACGTGCAGGCGCAGTGGGAGACGTTCATCACGGCGGCAGCGGCCATCGCCGTCATCGCGATCTTCGGCCTGGGGATCTACCGCAACGTCCGTCGCCGGCTGCGCCGACGCCGGAACGGGGAGCCGGAAGAGGTCGAGGAGGACCCGAACCGTCCGCTCAAGGTGCAGCCGCCGGCACCGGGGGAGACCCAGCCAGGAGGCCCGTCCTCCGCCACCAGGTCCGCTGCGGCCGTGCCCATGGCCGGTTCCACCGCCACGCTCACCGACCGCGACCCTGAGGAGCCGACCATCAGCGCCACCCAACCCCAGCCCGCCGTCGACGCCGAGCCCGTCGCGGAGCGGAGCCTCGGGCGGGCGAGCGCCATGCTCGCGGCGGGGACGATGGCGTCGCGCATCCTGGGGTTCGCGAAGACGTTCGTGCTCGCCTACGCGATCGGGCAGAACGCCAGCACGTCCGCAAATGCCTTCGCGGTGGCGAACCAGCTCCCGAACAACATCTACGCGCTCATCGCCGGCGGCCTGCTGTCCGCGGTGCTCATCCCGCAGATCGTCCGTTCGATGAAGAACACCGCCGACGGCGGCCAGGGGTACGTCAACAAGATCGTGACGCTCGGCGGGTCGGTGTTCGTCGTCATCACGATCGTCGCAACCGCACTCGCACCGCTCCTGGTGCGCTTCTACACGAGCGGCTCCGTCAACTCGGACCCCGCCGCCGTCGACCTCGCTGTCGCGTTCGCGTTCTGGTGCCTGCCGCAGATCCTGTTCTACGCGATGTACTCCCTGCTCGGCGAGGTGCTCAACGCGAAACAGTTCTTCGGGCCGTTCACCTGGGCGCCGCTGCTGAACAACGTCATCGCGATCGCCGGCCTGGTCGTCTTCATCGCCCTGTTCGGGCACGGCAACACGAACCCCGGCGAGTGGACACCGGTGAAGATCGCCGTGCTCGCCGGCAGTGCTTCGCTCGGCGTCTTCGCGCAGGCCGCGTTCCTCCCCCTCTTCTGGCGACGTGCCGGGATGACCTTCCGCCCGGACTTCCGCTGGCGCGGCGTCGGCCTCAAGGCGACCGGCACCGCGGCCGGCTGGCTCTTCGCGATGATCCTGGTCACGCAGGCGGCCGGTCTCGTGCAGTCGCAGGTGGCGTGGGCGGGTCAGGACGCCGGGCCGGGCAACGCGGTCCTCGGCAACGCGTGGCTCATCTTCATGCTCCCGCACTCGATCATCACCGTCTCCGTCGCCACGGCCTACTTCACCAGGATGACCCACGACGCCGAGCGGGGGGACCTCGCAGCAGTCCGTCGGAACCTGTCGCTCTCGTTGCGGATCATCGGGCTCTTCACGGTGTTCGCGACCGTGGCGCTCATCGTCGTCGCCGTGCCGTTCGGCCGGCTCTACGAGGGCACGTTCGACAGTGCGCTCCAGGTCGGTGCCGTCCTCATCGCGTACATGCCGGGGCTCGTGCTGTTCAGCATGCTGTTCGTGATCCAGCGCGTGTTCTGGGCGATGCACGACCACCGGACCCCGTTCCTCATGCAGCTCGTGCAGTCGGTGCTCTTCGTCATCGGAGCCCTCGCGGCGTCGACCCTGTCGACGTCGGTCATCGGCATCGGTGTCGCGGCCGCGACCACCATCGCGGGATCCGCACAGACGATCGTCGCGCTCGTGGTCGTCCGTCGCCGGCTCGGGAACATCGAGGGTCGGGTGATCACCCGTTCGCACGTCCAGTTCGTCATCGCCGCACTGATCGCCGGTGCTGCCGGTCTGGTGACGGCGAACTTCTTCGGAGCGTTCTCCGCCGATGGCTTCGCGATGTCGGACCGCACGGGCGCACTGATCACGATCGCGTTGACGGGCGCCGTGATGACAGCGGTGTACTTCGTCGCACTCGTCGTCGCGAAGAACGGCGAGATCCGCGGCGCCGTGGACATCCTGAAGGCCCGCCTGGGCCGCTGACCGTTCCCGGGTGCTGCGGAATGCCGCGCCGGTACCATGTGTTGACCCGGTCAGACGCAACGGAAGGGCATTCAGGCATGCGCCAGCTCATCATCATCGGTTCCGGCCCGGCCGGGTTCACCGCCGGCATCTACGCCGCGCGCGCCCAGCTCAAGCCACTCATCGTCGCCTCGAGCGTCGAGACGGGCGGCGAGCTCACGAAGACGACCGAGGTCGAGAACTTCCCGGGCTTCCCCGAGGGCATCCAGGGTCCCGACCTCATGATCAAGATGCAGGAACAGGCCGAGAAGTTCGGCGCAGAGGTCCTGTACGACGACGCCGTCTCCGTCGAGCTCACGGGCGACGTCAAGAAGGTCACCGTCGGCTCCGGCGAGACGTACGAGGCACTCGCGGTCATCTACGCGACCGGCTCGGCGTACCGCCAGCTCGGCCTCGCCGACGAGGAGCGCCTGTCCGGCCACGGTGTCTCGTGGTGCGCGACCTGCGACGGCTTCTTCTTCCGACAGAAGAACATCGCCGTCGTCGGCGGTGGCGACTCCGCGATGGAAGAAGCGACGTTCCTGACGCGCTTCGCCGACAAGGTCACGGTCATCCACCGCAAGGACACCCTGCGCGCGTCGAAGATCATGCAGGACCGCGCGATGAACGACCCGAAGATCGAGTTCGCGTGGAACAAGGAGGTCGTCGGGATCACCGGTGCCTCCTCGGTCGAGGGCGTCACGCTGAAGGACACCGTCGACGGCACCGAGAGCGAGCTCGCGCTCGACGGCCTGTTCATCGCGATCGGCAACGACCCGCGCGTGCACCTCGTCCACAAGCAGCTCGAACTGGCGCCGGAGGGCACCATCGCCGTCGAGGGTCGCACCTCGAAGGCCGTGGGCGTCCCCGGGGTGTTCGTGGCCGGCGACGTGCTCGACCACACCTACCGGCAGGCCATCACCGCCGCCGGCTCGGGTGCCGTCGCAGCGCTCGACGCCGAGAAGTACCTCGCCGACCTCGAGGACACGCTGACGGACCAGGCCGAGGGTGAGACCCCGGTCGAGCCCGTGACCGTCTCCGCCTAGGGAATTGCACGGCGGTCTCCGCCGTTCACCTCACTGACCGACCACTCCGAAGGAGTACACATGTCCAACGCCAAGGCAGTCACCGACGCCACCTTCTCGGACGAGGTCCTCAAGTCCGACAAGACGATCCTCGTCGACTTCTGGGCCGAGTGGTGTGGCCCGTGCCGCGCCGTCTCGCCGATCCTCGACCAGATCGCCGAGGAGCACGCCGGCAAGATCGAGATCGTCAAGCTCAACGTCGACGACAACCCCCAGTCGGCCATGAACTACCAGATCACGTCGATCCCGGCGATGAAGGTGTTCAAGGGCGGCGAGGTCGTGAAGACCGTCATCGGCGCCAAGCCGAAGCCGGCGCTCGAGGCCGACCTCGCGGAGTTCCTCGCGTAGGCACCTGCACACAGACCCGAACGCCCCGTCCTCCATTCCATCGGAGGGCGGGGCGTTCGCTTTGCCCCGGAAGAGCCACGGGACTCCGATCGGCCTGCGCCCGGGACCCCGGGTTTCCGGGTTGCATGTCGTACTGTGGCTGGAATGCCGAGTGAACGGAGAACTCGATGACGAACGGCAACAGTCTCGACCCCTGGTACGACTCCTACGCCCAGCGCACCGCCGGGCTGAGCGCATCCGAGGTACGAGCTCTGTTCGCCGTCGCGTCGAGGCCCGAGGTGGTCTCGCTCGCCGGCGGCATGCCGTTCGTCTCCGCGCTCCCGCGTGAGCTCGTCACGGGCTCCCTGGACCGCGTGATGGCCGAGGACGCCGCCATGGCCCTGCAGTACGGCGGTGGACAGGGCCTGCGCTCCCTGCGCGAGCACATCGTGGACATCATGTCGCTCGAGGGCATCCGTGCGAGCGCCGAGGACGTCGTGGTGACGACCGGCTCGCAGCACGCGCTCGACCTCGTCACGCGGCTGTTCATCGACCCGGGCGACGTCGTCCTCGCCGAGTCCCCGTCGTACGTCGGCGCGATCGGCGTGTTCCGCTCGTACCAGGCCGAGACGGTCCACGTGGCGACGGACGAGCACGGTCTCGTACCGGAGGCGCTCCGCGAGACGATCGCGAACCTCCGTGCAGCAGGCAAGCGGATGAAGTTCCTGTACACGATCCCGAACTTCCACAACCCCGCCGGCGTCACCATGAGCCGCGAGCGCCGCATCGAGGTGCTCGACATCTGCCGCTCGAACAACATCCTGGTGCTCGAGGACAACCCGTACGGACTCCTCTGGTTCGACGAGCCCGCGCCGCAGGCGATCCGGTCGATCGACGACGAGGGCGTGGTGTACCTCGGGTCGTTCTCGAAGACGCTCGCACCCGGCTTCCGCGTCGGCTGGGCCCTCGCGCCGCACGCGATCCGCGAGAAGCTCGTCCTCGCCAACGAATCAGCGGTCCTCGCGCCGAACTCCTTCGGCCAGTACGTCGTGAACGCCTACCTCGACGCAGCCGACTGGAAGGGCCAGGTCGACACCTTCCGCGGCATCTACACGGAGCGCCGCGACGCGATGTTCTCCGCGCTGGGGGAGTTCCTCCCGGACCTGACGTGGACCAAGCCGAACGGTGGGTTCTTCGTCTGGCTGACCCTGCCGGAATCGCTCGACTCCAAGGCGATGCTGCCGCGTGCTGTCAAGGAGCTCGTGGCCTACACGCCCGGTACCGCGTTCTACGCGGACGGTCGGGGTCAGCAGCACATCCGTCTGTCGTTCTGCTACCCGACAGCCGAGCAGATCCGCGTCGGCGTGAAGCGGCTCGCGAACGTCGTCAACGACGAGCTCGAACTCATCGAGACGTTCGGGCCCGCGACGCGTCCGAACACCGTGGTGCGTCAGGGCTCCTCGGTGAGCGCTCCGCCGCCGAACATCTCCTGATCAGCACTTTTCACGCGCTTCACGCAGTACCCGGAGGTCCCCTCGCATGGCCGAGCTCACCCGTCGCCACGTCGTCGTCGTCGCTGGGGGCATCTCGCACGAGC
This sequence comes from Curtobacterium sp. L3-7, assembly GCF_048756585.1. NCBI lineage: Bacteria > Bacillati > Actinomycetota > Actinomycetes > Micrococcales > Microbacteriaceae > Curtobacterium > Curtobacterium sp. L3-7. The sequence goes on from NZ_CP151474.1 coordinate 584,267, forward strand.
GTGATGTCTCCCTGCGGTCGGGCCGTCGGGTCGCTGACTCGCTGACGGGGTACGGCTGGCAGGTCGACCTCCGGGACGCTGACGCGTCCCTGCTGCCGGCCCTCACCGAATCCCGCCCGGACGTCGTGTGGCCGGCCCTGCACGGCGCGTCCGGCGAGGACGGTGCGCTCCGCGGCATCCTGGAGGCCCTGGACATCCCGTTCGTCGGCTCACGTTCCACGTCGGCCCGGCTGGCATGGGACAAGCCCACGGCGTCCGCGTTGGTCGCCAGGACCGGCGTGCACACCCCGCGCTCGGTGACGCTGTCCCACGACGTCTTCCGCGAGCTCGGTGCTGTCGGGGTCCTCGAGAGCATCGCGGCAGAGCACCCGGTCCCGCTCGCGGTGAAGCCGGCACGGGGCGGGAGCGCGCAGGGCGTCACGCTCGTCGAGGACACGAACGACCTCCCGCGAGCGATGGTGACCGCGTACACGTACTGCGACGACGTCGTCGTGGAGCAGCTCATCCGTGGCACCGAGGTGGCCGTCGGGATCATCGACACGGGCGACGGTCCCGTCGCCCTGGCTCCGGTTGAGATCGTGCCCAGGAACGGCTTCTACGGCTTCGAGGCGCGCTACAACGCGGGGGAGACGACGTTCTACACCCCGGCCCGTCTCTCGGACGAGCACGCGGCAGCAGCAGCGTCGGCGGCCGTCGCCGCCCACAGTGCGCTCGGTCTCCGGCACATCTCCCGCGTCGACCTGATCATCGACGGCGCGGGGACTCCCTGGTTCCTGGAAGCGAACGTGCTCCCGGGTCTCACCGAGACTTCCCTGGTGCCGCAGGCACTGTCCGCGTCGGGGTTCGACCTCGGGTGGACGTACGCCGAACTCGCCGAGCAGGCGATGCGCGACCACAACGCGTAGTCGCGAATGCCCCGTGCGAGGGTTACCCGAGTACGTGTTCCACGTGGAACGTCCATCGCGGCCGCGGTGATCGGCGCCACGCTCGGGGCAGTCGTCTGGTCCGAGTGGGTGCACGCCCGTGCGTCCACTCGTCGTCTCGGCACCGTCCAGATCGAGCGGAACGGCCACGGCGTCGTCGTGGTGCTCGGGTTCGCAGACCCGGGGCCCACCGCGAACAGCATCAACCGATGGCGCGCGCGCATGGCCGTTCGGTCGGCCGTGCCGGGAACCTCGACGATCATCACCAGTGGGGGATCGGTCCGTGGATCCGTCGCCGAAGCGACCCTCCTCTCCCGGTACATCCGCTCCGAGCTCGGCTGGGACGGCCCGTTGATCGAGGAGACGGCGAGTACCAGCACCTGGGAGAACGTCCGCAACGTGATCCCCGATCTCGAGTCCGCGGACTGGATCGTCTTCGCGTCGAACGCGCTGCACGCCGAGAAGGCGCGGGAGTACCTGCGGCGTCAGCGCCCCGACCTCGCTGCGCGCCTCGTGCGCGGCCGGGAACAACGCTTCGGGGAGATGACCCACGTGAAGCCGTTGTTCGCCGTGGTGGGCCTCCTGAAGCTGCGCGCACTGCGCTGACGGACCGTCGGGTGTTCCACGTGGAACACTCGCGCTGCCGTCGGCAGCGCTGCTCTCAGCAGCATGCCGTGCGCGCGGTCCCACACGGGGAGACGCTGAGCACATGGCTGATTCACCCTCCATCCCGATGTTCGACACGCATGCACGTCGAGAACTGCTCGAGCGACGGGTCCTCGTGCTCGACGGGGCGCTCGACGACGACAACGGCACGCTCCTCATGACGCAGTTGCTCACGCTGAGCGCTGACGACCCCAACACAGACATCCAGCTCTGGATCCACTCACCCGGCGGCTCCGTTCCCGCCATGCTCGCGATCCGCGACCTCATGCGGGCAATCCCGAACGGCGTGAGCACGCTCGTCCTCGGCATGGCGTGCAGTGCCGGACAGTTCCTGCTCTCCGCCGGGACGCCGGGGAAGCGCCGCGCCTTTCGACACTCCCGCGTCCTGATGCACCAAGGGTCAGCGGGTATCGGCGGCTCGGCCGTGGACATCGAGCTGCAAGCAGACGCCCTGCGCTCCACCCGCGACACCGTGCTCGGACTCATCGCGAGCGACACCGGGCAGCCACTCGAGCGCGTCTTCGAGGACTCGCTCCACGACCACTGGTACTCCGCCCAGGAAGCATTGGACTACGGGTTCGTCGACGTCATCCTCACGAGCACCGAGGACATCGTTCCCACGCGACGGGCCGGACGATCGCTGACGGGCTTCGTCGGTACCGGCTTCGACGGTGTCGGAGTGGAGGTGGCGCGATGAGCAGCTACACGATCCCCAACGTCGTCGCGCGTGATGCGCGCGGCGAACGCATCATGGATGTCTACTCCCACCTGCTCACCGAGCGCATCGTCTACCTCGGTACCGCGATCGACGCCGGAGTCGCGAACACCCTCATCGCGCAGCTGCTGTACCTGGAGTCCGACAACCCGGACTCGGACGTCCAGCTGTACGTCAACTGCGACGGGGGAGACCCCAGCGCGATGCTCGGCATCTACGACACCATGCGCTTCATCAAGCCGGACGTCGCGACGACCTGCGTCGGACAGGCCGTGGGAGTCGGAGCTGCTCTCCTCGCTGCCGGCGCTGCAGGCAAGCGTGCGGCCTTGCCACATGCCCGAGTGGTCCTCCATCAACCGGCGTCACAGGGGCAGGGGACGGTCCCGGACCTCATCCTGCAGGCGGACGAGCTCGTGCGCATCCGGAGCGACATGGAAGCGATCGTGGCGGAGCACTCCGGGCAGACGGCCGCACGCCTCCGCGCCGACACGGATCACGACCGCGTGTTCTCGGCCATCCAGGCCCGTGAGTACGGACTGATCGACCACGTCCTCGCGGCTCGCTGAGGTCAGGCCGCCAGCGCGAACTCCGTCCGGACCTGCGAGCCAGCGCTGGTGTCGTTGTGCCCGCGCTCTCTGAGTCCTTCGGCGACAGCACTGGTGAGGTCGAGGAGGGAGGTGTCCAGCGCACCAGCCACGGCGGCGATCATCTCGCTGGACGGCTCCTTGCGACCGCGTTCCATCTCCGACAGGTACTGCGGCGACACTCCCGCACGCCGAGCGACGTCGTTGATGGTGGCGGCCCGATCACGCCGGAGGTCGCGGAGTCGTGCGCCCACCAGGTGTCGCCACAGAGGCTCGGTGGAATCAGTATCGGACATCAGCGTCTCCTCAAGTCGGCTGCAGCTCCAGCTTGGCCGCTCGACGGCGTTCTCGATGTTCCACGTGAAACGCCGACAGCGAACAAGCACTCGCGGCCCGGCTCCAGGCGCGCTCCGCTCCTGAAGGCGCCTTTCCGACCGGTCGCACGCACGGCGACCCGTTCGGGCCGCAATCGGCCGCACAAGGCCGCACAAGGCCGTTCAGCACAGCTCCTGGTACGGATGGCGCACCGTTCCACGTGGAACATGCGCCCCTCGGGGTGTCTGTCAGCCGTTGACATCCTCGGCGCCGAGTTCGCCGAGGATGCGGTTCAGGTCGGCGGCGTTGGCGAAGTCGATCGTCACGCGACCCTTGCGGGCGCCGACGGCGATCCGGACGCGGGTGTTCAACCGATCACCCAGGCGTTCCGCGACGTCCGCGAAATGTGCGTCCCGCTTGCTCGGCTGCGTCGGCGTCTTCTTCGGGCTGCCCTGCGCCAGTTGCTGCGCCGCGGCCTCAGCCTGGCGGACGGAGAGGTCCTCGTTGACGATCTTCTCGGCGAGGTACTCCATTGCCTCGGCATCCGGCGCCGCCAAGATCGCGCGAGCGTGTCCGGCAGACAGCACACCAGCCGCGACTCGTCGCTGCACGGGGGAGGGGAGCCGGAGCAGCCGGATCGTGTTCGTGATCTGCGGGCGCGAACGACCGATGCGTTGCGCGAGTTGCTCCTGCGTGATCCCGAAGTCCGCGAGGAGCTGCTGGTAGGCGGACGCCTCTTCCAGCGGGTTGAGGTTCGCGCGATGGAGGTTCTCGAGCAGCGCGTCCCGGAGCATCGCGTCGTCGGGGGTGTCCTTGACGATCGCCGGGATCGTTGCGAGACCGAGCTCCTTCGTCGCACGCAGCCGGCGCTCACCCATGATCAGCTCGTACTGCGGCTGCGTCCCGGTGGCGCCCGCGAGTGGTCGGACCACGATGGGCTGCAGCACGCCGATCTCGCGGATGGAGTGCACGAGTTCCTGGAGCTCCTCCTCGCGGAACTCCACACGGGGCTGCTGCGCGTTCGGAACGATGTCGAGCGGGTTGAGGTTCGCGAGACGGGCACCGGGGACCGCGACGAGATCTTCCGCCGTGCCACCGTCGACGGCCGGCGCCGATGAGGGCGATCCGCCGGTCGGGAAGAACACGTCGACCGGGCGTTCCTGCTGGTCAGCCGCGGTGGGGATGAGTGCGCCGATTCCCCGGCCGAGTCCGGTCCGCTTGGGTGCCATCAGTGCTTCGCTCCTCGTGCTGCGATCTCGGCGGCCGCCTCCAGGTAGGAGAGCGAACCAGTGGAGTTGACGTCGTACGCGACGACGCTCTGACCGTAGCTCGGCGCCTCGCTCACCCTGACTGACCGGGGAATCATCGCCTTGAGCACCTGGTCCCCGAAGTGCTCGCGAACGTCCGCGGCCACCTGGTTCGCGAGGTTCGTGCGGCTGTCGTACATCGTGAGCAGGATCGTCGACACCCGCAGGTTCGGGTTCAGGTGCCGCTCGATGAGCTCGATGTTCCGGAGCAACTGGCTCAGCCCTTCGAGCGCGTAGTACTCGCACTGGATGGGGATCAGGACCTCTTGCGCCGCGACGAACGCGTTGATCGTCAGCAGCCCGAGGGACGGCGGGCAGTCGATGAAGACGTAGTGGTACGGCTCGTCGAGCGACGAGAGGTACTGATCGAGGGCTGTCCGGAGCCGCTGCTCGCGCGCGACGAGCGACACGAGCTCGATCTCCGCACCGGCCAGGTGAATCGTCGCGGGGACACACCAGAGCGTCTCGGACTCTGGGGAGCGCTGCACCGTGTCCGCGATGGGAGCCTCGTCGACGATCACGTCGTAGATGCTCGCGACCTCCGCCTGGTGGTTCACACCGAGCGCCGTCGACGCATTGCCCTGCGGATCAAGGTCGATCACGAGCACTCGTGCACCACCGTGCGCAAGAGCAGCCGCCAGATTCACGGTCGTCGTTGTCTTGCCGACGCCGCCCTTCTGGTTCGAGACCGTCATGATGCGGGTCTTGTCCGGCAGCGGGAACTGCTCGGTGGCGATGGCTCGCCGGCGCCGGTTCAGATCAGCGATCTCACGCGCGAGCGGCGTCGACGCGTCGTAGTCGGTCGATGAACTCAACGAGTGCCTCTTCCCCGGTTCGATGTTTCACGTGGAACGCGGGGCGCTGCGCCCGATCCACGAACGATCTCAGCGCCGCACGGCGTCAGTCAACTGTAGCCCGGAACACCCGGGTGGTCTCCTCGACCACACCGACTCCGAGTTCGAGTACCTCGACATCCGAGAGACGTTTGCGCAGGATGACCTTGCGTGCCGCGGTCACCTCGTCATCGACCCGCGCGCCCTTCATCAGGATGAGGTGCCCGCCGGACCGGACGAGCGGCACCGTGATCGGGATCAGCTTCGAGAGAGCGCTGACGGCACGCGCTGTGACCTGGTCGAGCACCAGATCGTCCGACACGTCTTCGGCCCGCGCGCGCAGCACCGTCACGTTGTCGAGGCCGAGCCGCTCTGCCTCGGACTGCAACCAGTCCACCCGACGCTCCATCGGCTCGATGAGCGTCATGGACACGTCAGGACGGGCGATCGCGAGCACGAGACCCGGCAACCCGGCACCGGAGCCGACGTCGCCGACGCGACCATCAGCCTCTAGGAGCGGCGCCAACAAGGCGGAGTTGAGGATGTGTCGCGTCCACAACCGTGAGAGCTCCAGCGGGCCGATGAGGCCCAGCTCCTCGCCCCGCCGGGCGAGCTCGTTCGTGAACGACCGAGCCACTTCGAGCCGGTCACCGAACAGCGTCGCGGCGACCGCCGGTTCTGCTTCGAGGACCGGAGCGTCCGTCATCGGGTGATGACCGTGTGACGGTCGCGACCCTCGCCCTCGGACTCCGAACGGAAGCCCTTCTCGGCGACGAGGTCGTGGACGAGCTTGCGCTCGTAGGACGACATCGGGGGGAGTGCAGCGGATGCCGACCCGGCTTCGATGCGCTCGATCGCGGTGTCGACGAGCCGCTGGAGCTCCGACGCGCGGGCGTCACGCGAGCCGCCGACGTCGAGGATGAGACGGCTGAACTCGCCGGTCTCCGCCTGCACGGCGATGCGCGTGAGCTCCTGGAGCGCCGACACCGTGTCCGGCTTGGCGAGGACCCGCAGCGCGTTGCCCTCGTCGGTCACCGAGAGGTAGACGCGACCAGCGCGCTCCTCGATCTCGATGTCACCGTCGAGGTCGCAGATGTCGAGGAGTTCCTCGATGTAGTCGGCCGCGATGTCCGCCTCGTCGCGGGTGTCGTCGTCGACCTCGGTGGGCTCGACGGTGGCGGCGATGTCTTGCTCGGTCACTTACTTCTTCCCGTTCTTCTTCGAGCGCTGCTTGCCGACCGGCTGCTGACGCTGGGTCGTGACGCGCACGGCCTCGATCTCCGCCGCACCCGCGCCGGCACCGGCCTCGGCCAGGACGCCTGCGGGAGTCCCACGACGCTGGGCCTTCTTGGCCAGACGGGCTTCACGGGCGAGGGCCGCCTCGGAGCCGGGCGTCGGCATGCTGCGGATGACGAAGTACTGCTGCGCCATCGTCCAGATGTTGGAGGCGAGCCAGTAGAACATGACGCCGAGGGGGAACGAGAGACCCGAGATCACGAAGATCAGGGGGAGCACGTACAGCATCATCTTCTGCTGGCGGTACATCGGAGACTCCTTGGTCTCCGGGGACATGTTCTTCGCGACGAGCTGCAGCTGGGTGACGAACTGCGATGCCGTCATCACGACGATCATGAAGCCCGCGATGACCCGGACTTCCCAGCCGGACGCGTTCGTGAAGGTCTCGTGCAGCGGAGCGCCGAAGAGCGAGGCGTTGCCGAACGACGCAGCGAGGTCGTTCGTCAGCAGGCCGATGCCCGTCTTGTTGATCTGCGCTTCGTGCAGCACCGAGTACAGCGAGAAGAAGATCGGCATCTGCAGCAGCAGCGGCAGGCAGGAGCTCAGCGGGTTCGTCCCGGTCTCCTTGTAGAGCGCCATGGTCTCGCGGCTCATGGCCTCACGCGAGAACTGGTCCTTCTTGCCCTTGTACTTGTCCTGGATCTTCTTGAGCTGCGGCGCGACCTCGAGCATGCGGCGCTGCGACTTGATCTGCCGCACGAAGATCGGGATGAGCGCGGCGCGGACCACGAAGGTCAGGAAGATGATCGACAGCACCCAGGTGATGCCGGCGCCCGGGTCCATACCGAGGGACTCGAAGACCCAGTGGAAGCCGACCAGGATGGCGGAGACCACCCACTTGAGCGGCCAGAGGATCGTACCGATGAGGTCCATGAGGACGGTCACGCCTTTCGAGTGCGCTGGGGGAGCAGCACCGGGCGGACCATGCCGACCGAGGACTGCGATTGCTGCTGGACCGGCGCGAGCACGAAGCCGAACCGGTTCACGATGAAGGGCTTGCGCCGCTCGGGCACGTCGTCGATGCCGCCGGCGGCCCAGGGGTTGCACCGGCCGATCCGCCACGCACCCATCGCGGTCCCGCGGACGACGCCGTACTGCTGGATCGCCTCCAGCGCGTAGCGGGAGCACGAGGGGTGGTACCGGCAGACGTTGCCGTACAGCGGGGAGATCACGGCACGGTAGGCGCGGAGCACGACGACGCAGGCGTTGCGAGGGAGCAACGCTGCCACCCACAGGGCCCGCATCAGGAGCGTCCGGTTCATGCTGCCTTCTCCACACCGCGCGCGAACGATCGCGAGACGTCTTCGAGCAGGGTAGGCCATCCGGCCTGCGCAGCGGCTGGCAGTGCGCGCACCACCACGTCGTGCCCGACGGGCACCGACCCGAGCAGCTCGTGCGCGATCGCCTTGAGCCGACGGCGGACGAGGTTGCGGGTCACCGCGTTCCCGACCGTCTTCGCGACGATGAAGCCGAACCGTGTGGGCGCCGACGTGTCCGACGTACGACGGACCACCGAGACGACGACGTTCGCCGTGGCGCTCCTGCGACCACGACGCACGGTGTTCCGGTAGTCGTCCCCACGGACGATGCGGTTCCCACGGGCCAGCACGACGTCACCGACCGATCGCTGAGCACACCGAAGCGCCGCCCGGTCGGACACGGGGTCCGACCGACGCGGCGCGGGGTGCAGCTGCGACCAGGTTCGTCTTACGCGCTGAGCTCGGTGCGGCCCTTGGCACGGCGTGCGGCCAGGATGGCGCGGCCGGCGCGGGTGCGCATACGGAGACGGAAGCCGTGCTTCTTGGCGCGGCGACGGTTGTTCGGCTGGAAGGTGCGCTTGCTCATGATCTTCTCCACACGGCTGCTCGAGGCGAGCCGTCACGAATACGTTGGTTGACGCAGGTGGGCGCGACCAAGGGGGCCGCAGTCAACTGGTTAACGGTACGTGACAGCGGCGAGGAGGTCAAACGCCGATCACCCCGTTCACGACGACTGCCAGGACGGAGCACGTTGTCCACATTGGGGACAACTTCCGTTCGGTGTGACCCGCCTCGGTCCTTTACAGTGGTCGGAACGATCCGCCCGCAGGCCCGGTACGACGGGGGAGCACTCCGACCTCGCGGCCCAGGGCGATCGTGGACAACACTGTGGACAACCCTGTGGGAAGCCCGCGGCACGACGGCGTCGACGAAGCCACCCGAAGCCACGGACGACTCGCCGGGAACCGACCGCCGCCGCGCCCGCCCGTGCGCCCTGGCACGTCCGCAGCACCGACCACACGAGACCCCTGGAGACGAGCGCGACATGACGATGCCGGCCGACCCCGTCGAGGACCTCTGGTCGTCGGTCCTCGGACTCCTCGCGGAGGACGACCGGATCACCCCGCAGCTGCACGGGTTCCTCAACCTCGTCGAGCCGAAGGGCGTCCTCGCCGGCACCCTCTACCTCGAGGTCCCGAACGACCTCACCCGCGGCATGCTCGAGCAGCGCATCCGCGTCCCCATCACCGAGGCGGTCTCGCGGATCGGCGACGACACCGTGGCGAACTTCGCGATCACCGTGAACCCGGACATGGCCTCGGAGCCCCGTGTCGAGCCGACCGTGCCGACCTACGCCGAACCGGTCGCCGCCGACCAGGTCGTCGAGCAGAGCGCAGCACCCCGCCAGTACATCGAGGCACCGTTCGTCCCGAGCCAGATCGACGCACCGGGGACGAGCGGTCGCCCGGAGTCGCGGCTGAACCCGAAGTACAACTTCGACAACTTCGTCATCGGCGCCTCGAACCGGTTCGCCCACGCCGCCGCGGTCGCCGTGGCGGAAGCGCCGGCGAAGGCCTACAACCCGCTCTTCATCTACGGCGACTCCGGGCTCGGCAAGACACACCTGCTGCACGCGATCGGCCACTACGCCGAGAGCCTCTACCCGGGGATCCGGGTGCGGTACGTGTCGAGCGAGGAGTTCACGAACGACTTCATCAACTCGATCGCGAACAACCGCTCGAACCAGTTCCAGCAGCGGTACCGCGACATCGACATCCTCCTGATCGACGACATCCAGTTCCTCCAGGGCAAGGACTCGACGCAGGAAGCCTTCTTCCACACGTTCAACACGCTGCACGACCACAACAAGCAGGTCGTCATCACGTCCGACGTCGCACCGAAGCACCTCACCGGCTTCGAGGACCGGATGCGCAGCCGGTTCGAGTGGGGCCTGATCACCGACGTGCAGGCGCCGGACCTCGAGACCCGCATCGCGATCCTCCGCAAGAAGGCGCAGTCCGACCACCTGCAGGTGCCGGACGACATCCTCGAGTTCATGGCGTCGAAGGTGTCGAGCAACATCCGTGAGCTCGAGGGGACGCTCATCCGCGTCACCGCGTTCGCGAGCCTGAACCGGACGGCCGTCGACATGGCGCTCGTGCAGACGGTCCTGAAGGACCTGATCACGCTCGACGAGGACAACGTCATCGCGCCGACGGACATCATCAACCACACCGCGGAGTACTTCAAGCTCTCGGTCGACGACCTCTACGGGTCGTCCCGCTCGCAGGCGATCGCCACCGCACGACAGATCGCGATGTACCTCTGCCGGGAGCTGACGAGCCTGTCGCTGCCGAAGATCGGGCAACTGTTCGGCAACCGCGACCACACGACGGTGATGTACGCGAACAAGAAGATCGCGGAGCTCATGAAGGAGCGCCGGTCCATCTACAACCAGGTGACCGAGCTGACCAGCCGCATCAAGCAGGACCGCCGATACCGCTGAGCGCATCGCTCGCGACCGCCGGAACATCTGTTCACACCGACGGGAGGCCCGCCTCGGGTTCCCGAGATCGGCGCGCGTCGGCGCCCATCCACCATCTGAGACGGTTCCATGCGGCGGAGTTCTCACAGTGTGGAAAGCCTGTGGATAACTGTGGATGACACGCCGGATGGTTGTTCACAGTGGATGGGGCATCTGTGGAGACTGGGGATGGAAGTGGATAGATGAGATTCATTCATCCCGTTAACGCTCACACCCCACCCACAAGTCACACGGTTGTAGTTCCCTGTCGCTGACAGGCATGCACAGAGTTATCCACAGTGTGCACAGGCGTTAACACTCTTATTCCTGCTTAACGATCGGGATCCCTGGGCCAACCTTGTGGACGGCGGGATGACAAGAAATCCGGGTCCCGCTGGGCTGTGCCACAATGGGGCGGCCGGACAGTCCAACGATCGACAGGGGTCCCAGCTGTGAAGTTCGAGGTCAACCGGGACGTCTTCTCCGAAGCCGTCTCATTCGCGGTGAAGCTCCTCCCACAGCGCACGACCCTCCCGATCCTGTCGGGTGTCCTCATCCACGCCGAGGGCGATCGACTGACGCTCTCGTCGTTCGACTACGAGGTCTCGGCGCAGACGTCCATCTCCGCGCAGATCGACGACGCGGGCACGGTCCTCGTCTCGGGTCGCCTGCTCAACGACATCGCGAGCCGCCTGCCGAACGCCCCCGTCACGTTCTCCACGGACGAGTCACGGATCACGGTCACCTGCGGATCCGCGCACTTCACGCTCCTGAGCATGCCGGTCGAGGAGTACCCGACGCTTCCCGAGGTGGGCGCCCAGACCGGTGTGATCCCGGGCGACGCGTTCTCGGAAGCCGTCTCCCAGGTCGCCGTCGCCGCCAGCCGCGACGACGTCACCCCCGTCATCACCGGCGTCCAGCTCGAGGTCGGCGACAACGACCTCTCCCTCATCGCCACGGACCGCTACCGCGTCGCCGTCCGCACCATCCAGTGGGACTCCGGTCGCGCCGGTGCTGCTCCCGGAACGACGGAGCCGATGCACGCGCTCGTCCCCGCGCGCACCCTGCAGGAAGTCGGGCGCACGTTCGGCTCCGCGTCGACGGTGTCGGTCTCGATCAGCGGCACCTCGGACCGCGAGCTCATCGCGTTCCACGCCGACGACAAGACCGTGACCTCCCTGCTCATCAAGGGCAACTACCCGCCGGTCCGCCGGCTCTTCCCCGAGACCGTCCAGGACCACGCCGTGATCAACACGGCGGAGCTGGTCGAAGCGGTCCGACGGGTCTCCCTCGTCCTGGAGCGCGAAGCGGCGCTCCGGTTCTCCTTCACGGTCGACGGGCTCACGCTCGAGGCGATCGGTTCCGAACAAGCGCAGGCGTCAGAGTCGATCGATGCGTTGCTGACCGGTGAGGAAACGGTGGTCTCGTTGAAGCCCGCCTTCCTCCTGGACGGGTTGAACGCGGTGCACTCCGAGTTCGTCCGCATCTCCTTCACCAAGACGGAGAACCCCAACAAGCCGGGCCCGGTGCTCATCACCGGCCAGTCCTCCCGCGAGGAACCGGCGACGGACGGATACCGGTACCTGCTGCAGCCCAATCTCCTGCTGCGGTAAGCGCAACAGCCGAACACTGCGCTGACGCGCCACCCCTGCATCAGCGCGACGACGAACAGAAGAGGAAATCATGCACATCGGTCTTGTCGGCCTCGGTCGCATGGGCAACAACATGCGTGCCCGTCTCCGCAACGCAGGCATCGAGGTCACCGGGTACGACGCGAACCCCGCCGTCTCCGATGTCGCCAGCCTCGCCGAACTCGCAATCGCGCTCCCCGAGGGCAAGAAGCTCGTCTGGGTCATGGTCCCGCACGGCAAGATCACCGACGACGTGATCACCGAGCTCGCTGGGGTCCTCGGCGAGGGCGACCTCGTCATCGACGGCGGCAACTCGAAGTGGCTCGACGACACCAAGCACGCCGAGCAGCTCGCGGCGAACGGCATCCGCTACATGGACGCCGGCGTCTCCGGTGGCGTCTGGGGCAAGGACAACGGCTACGGCCTGATGGTCGGCGGCGACGCCGCCGACGTCGAGTTCGCGATGCCCGTCTTCGACGCGCTCCGCCCCGAGGGCCCGCGCGAAGAGGGCTTCTCGCACGCCGGTGCCGTCGGCGCCGGGCACTACGCCAAGATGGTCCACAACGGCATCGAGTACGCGATCATGCAGGCCTACGGCGAGGGCTACGAGCTCCTCGAGGCGAAGGACATCATCACCGACGTCCCCGCCGTCTTCGCCGGATGGCAGCGCGGCACCGTCGTGCGCTCCTGGCTGCTCGACCTGCTCGTCCTCGCGATCAACGAGGACCCGAAGCTCGCCGAGCTCGAGGGCTACGTCGACGACTCGGGTGAGGGTCGTTGGACCCTCGAAGAGGCGATCGAGCTCGCGGTCCCGATGCCCGCGCTCTCCGCGGCCATGTTCGCGCGCTTCGTCTCGCGTCAGGGCAGCGAGTCCCCGACGATGAAGGCCGTCGCGGCGCTCCGCAACCAGTTCGGCGGCCACGCCGTCAAGAAGTCCTAGGACTTCCCGGGGAAACCCGGCATCGGCCCGCGTGCACGTCGACCATCTCCAACTGACCGACTTCCGGAACTACCGGGAGGCGGACGTCGACCTCGCACGCGGGCCGAACCTCTTCGTCGGGAGGAACGGCCAGGGCAAGACGAACCTCGTCGAGTCCATCGCCTACCTCTCCACCCTCGGCTCGCACCGCGTCCCCACCGACGCGGCACTCGTCCGGCAGGGCTGTGACGCGGCGATCGTCCGCGCACGGCTCGCCCACGAGGAACGCAGCATCCTCGCCGAGGTGCAGATCAACCGCTCCGGGTCGAACCGGGCGCAGATCAACCGGGCGCCGATCAAGCCCCGCGAGCTCCCGCGGTACTGCACGAGCGTCCTCTTCGCACCGGAGGACCTGGCACTCGTCCGCGGCGAGCCGTCCGGTCGACGCCGCATGCTCGACGAGCTCCTCGTGCAGATCGCCCCGCGGATGCAGGGCGTCCTCGCCGACTACGACCGGACGCTCCGGCAGCGCAACACCCTGCTGAAGTCCGCAAGGGCGACCGGTGCGAAGTCGGGATCGCTCGCGACGCTCGACGTCTGGGACGAGCGGCTCGTGGCGTTCGGCTCCGAGATCATCGCCGCGCGCGACCATCTCACCCGCCGGCTCGCACCGTTCGTGGCGGAGGCCTACGCGACCGTCGCCGGCGAGCGGCACGAGGCATCGATCACCGGTGTCCTCTCGGTCCGCGGCGGTGATCCGGAAGACGCGGCGGCGACCGATCCGGTGCTCGGGACACCGGACGAGCCGGTTACCGTTCCCGCAGCCGCCGAGGCGTTCCGGGGTGCGCTCGAACGCCGTCGCCGCGACGAGCTCGACCGGGGTCTGACGCTCGCCGGCCCGCATCGCGACGACGTGCTCTTCCAGCTCAACGGGTTACCGGCCCGTGGATACGCGAGCCACGGGGAATCGTGGTCGTTCGCCCTCGCGATCCAGCTCGCGAGTGCATCGATCCTCCGCGCCGAGTCGACCCTCGGCGACCCGATCATCATCCTCGACGACGTGTTCGCGGAGCTCGACGAGTCGCGACGCGAACGCCTCGGCAACGCGGTGGCGGACTACGAGCAGGTCCTCATCACCGCTGCGGTGTTCGGCGACGTGCCCCAGCAGCTGGCGGCGCACACGGTCCGGATCCAGCACGGCACCATCGTGACCGACGAGGCGGACCCGACCCGAGCCTCCAGTCCGGCCGAGCCGGACGTTGCGGAAGCCGGCAACTGATGCCGCGCCCCTGGAAGCCGACCGAACCCAGCCGGGTCTACATGCACTTCAAGCAGGTCTTCGGCGATCCGTCCAAGCGTGGCATCGACGCACGCCGCCGGCGGGCGAAGGAGTTCGAGTCCGACACCGTGCCCTACGGCCGCGGCCGGGAACCGAAGGGCCTCGGCGACATCGTCGGATCCCTCGCCGCCGAACTCGGCTGGACCGAGCCCCTCGCCCGCTCGGAGCTCTTCACGGACTGGCCGAGCGTCGTCGGCGACGAGCTCGCCAAGCACTCCCGACCCGTCACGATCGAGGACGGCGCCCTCGTCATCCGATGCGACTCGACGGCATGGGCGACGCAGCTCCGATTGATGCGCGCGAGCGTCACGACGACCATCGCGGAACGGCACCCGCAGGCGGGGGTGGAATCGATCCGGGTTTCCGGGCCGGACGCCCCCACCTGGAAACGCGGCCCCAGGACGGTCCAGGGGCGCGGTCCTCGCGACACCTACGGTTGAGCAGACGAAATCATCCTCTAGTCGCGAAATCGGCCGTCAAACGGCCGATTTCGCCCTCGAAAGAGGGGCTGCTGGGATAGACTGGGCGGTGCAGTGCGTGGGTGTTCCGCGCGCAGGCAAGGAGCACTCTCGACATGACATCAGAATCTGAAGACGACCGCCAGACCTCTCCCGAACCGTCGTACGGCGCAGACCAGATTCAGGTGCTCGAGGGGCTCGAGGCCGTCCGCAAGCGCCCCGGCATGTACATCGGCTCGACGGGCCCCCGTGGTCTCCACCACCTGGTGCAGGAGATCGTCGACAACTCCGTCGACGAAGCCCTCGCAGGCTACTGCGACACCATCGACGTGACCATCCGCGAAGACGGCGGCGTCCGCGTGGTCGACAACGGCCGAGGCATCCCGGTCGACGTCCACGCGGCAGAGGGCGTCTCGACGCTCCAGGTCGTGCTCACCGTCCTGCACGCCGGCGGCAAGTTCGGTGGCGGCGGGTACGCGGTCTCCGGTGGTCTGCACGGTGTCGGTTCCTCCGTCGTGAACGCGCTCAGCTCCGAGCTCGACGTCGAGGTCCGCCGTCAGGGACACGTCTACCGGCAGAGCTACACCGACGGCGTCCCGGTGGCCCCCGTGTCCGAGGACGAAGCCACCGACGAGACCGGCACCACGATCACGTTCTGGCCGAACGCCGAGATCTTCGAGACCGTCGTCTTCGACTACGAGACGCTCCGCGCGCGCTTCCAGCAGATGGCGTTCCTCAACAAGGGGCTCCGGATCAACCTCAAGGACGAGCGCACCCCGGACGAGGGCGAGGAGTCCCGTCACGACTCGTTCCGCTACGAGCGCGGTCTGGCCGACTACGTCGAGTACCTGGGCAAGCAGAAGAAGGCCGACCTGGTCCACCCCGACGTCATCGGCTTCGAGGCAGAGGACCCGGAGCGCAAGATCGCGCTCGAGGTCGCGATGCAGTGGAACACCTCGTACCAGGAGAGCGTCCACACCTTCGCGAACACGATCAACACGCACGAGGGCGGGACCCACGAAGAGGGCTTCCGCGCTGCGCTGACCACGCTCGTGAACCGCTACGCGCGTGAAGCCAAGATCATCAAGGAGAAGGACGACAACCTCACGGGTGACGACATCCGTGAAGGCCTGACCGCCGTCATCTCCGTGAAGCTCGGCGAGCCGCAGTTCGAGGGCCAGACGAAGACCAAGCTCGGCAACACCGAGGCGAAGTCCTTCGTGCAGCGCGTCGTCGGCACCGAGCTCACGCACTGGTTCGAGAGTAACCCGACCCAGGCCAGAGACGTCGTCCGCAAGGCGATCCAGGCATCGCAGGCACGCCTCGCCGCCCGCAAGGCCCGCGAGACCACGCGACGCAAGGGCCTGCTCGAGTCCGGCGGCATGCCGGGCAAGCTCAAGGACTGCCAGTCGAAGGACCCGACGCTGTCGGAGATCTTCATGGTCGAGGGTGACTCCGCGGGCGGCTCCGCCGTCCAGGGACGCAACCCGATGACGCAGGCGATCCTGCCCCTCCGCGGCAAGATCCTCAACGTCGAGAAGGCCCGGCTCGACCGCGCCCTGGCGAACCAGGAGATCCAGTCGATGATCACGGCGTTCGGCGCTGGCATCGGTGAGGACTTCGACCCGGACAAGGCCAGGTACCACAAGATCGTGCTGATGGCCGATGCCGACGTCGACGGCCAGCACATCACGACGCTGCTGCTCACGCTGCTGTTCCGCTACATGCGGCCGCTCATCGAGCGCGGCTACGTGTACCTCGCACAGCCGCCGCTGTACCGCCTGAAGTGGTCGAACTCGGCGCACGAGTACGTGTTCAGCGACCGCGAACGTGACGCGCTGCTCCAGTCCGGCATCGCGGCAGGCAAGCGCATCCCGAAGGACAACGGGATCCAGCGCTACAAGGGTCTCGGCGAGATGGACTACAAGGAGCTCTGGGACACCACGATGAACCCGGACACCCGCACGCTCCTGCAGGTCACGCTCGAGGACGCCGCAGCCGTGGACAGCGTGTTCGCGACCCTGATGGGTGAGGACGTCGACGCACGCCGTTCCTTCATCCAGCAGAACGCCAAGGACGTCCGGTTCCTGGACATCTGATCCCCGACCAGGAGGCGCGGTGCCAGCCGCGCGCCCTGGTCCAGACCACCTGTGGTCGCGCGCGGCGCGACGAACGGAACCACGGCCTCCAGGTCGGGTCGGCCGGATGGCCGAGAAAGGTACTGAAGCCACATGGCTGACGACAACGAGACGAACGACGAGCAGCCCGAGATCGTGCACGGCGACAGTGGGGACATCGTCGTCTCCGGTGACCGCATCTCGCAGGTCGACCTGCAGCTCGAGATGCAGCGCTCGTACCTCGACTACGCGATGTCCGTCATCGTCGGTCGTGCGCTTCCCGAGGTCCGGGACGGCCTGAAGCCGGTGCACCGTCGCGTGATCTACGCGATGTACGACGGGGGATACCGACCGGACCGTGCGTTCTCGAAGTGCTCCCGCGTCGTCGGCGACGTCATGGGACAGTTCCACCCGCACGGTGACAGCGCGATCTACGACGCACTCGTCCGTCTCGTGCAGCCGTGGTCGCTCCGCTACCCGCTCGCGCTCGGCCAGGGCAACTTCGGTTCGCCGGGCAACGACGGCGCAGCTGCTCCGCGGTACACCGAGACCAAGATGGCGCCCCTCGCCATGGAGATGGTCAGGGACATCGACGAGGAGACCGTCGACTTCCAGGACAACTACGACGGTCGCACGCAGGAGCCCTCGATCCTTCCGGCTCGGTTCCCGAACCTGCTGGTGAACGGCTCGGTCGGCATCGCGGTCGGCATGGCGACGAACATCCCGCCGCACAACCTGCGCGAAGTCGCTGCCGGCGCGAAGTGGGCGCTCGAGCACCCCGACGCCACGCGTGAAGAACTCCTCGGTGCGCTCATGCAGCGCATCAAGGGACCGGACTTCCCGACCGGGGCGCAGATCCTCGGGGTCAAGGGCATCCAGGACGCCTACCGCACCGGCCGCGGATCGATCACGATGCGGGCCGTCGTCAGCGTCGAGGAGATCCAGGGCCGCACCTGCCTGGTCGTCACCGAGCTGCCGTACCAGGTCAACCCCGACAACCTCGCGATCAAGATCGCCGAGCTCGTCAAGGACGGCCGTCTCGCCGGCGTCGCGGACATCCGCGACGAGACCTCCGGTCGGACCGGCCAGCGCCTCGTCATCGTGCTGAAGCGCGACGCGGTCGCCAAGGTCGTGCTGAACAACCTGTACAAGCACACGCAGCTGCAGGAGAACTTCGGCGCGAACATGCTCGCGATCGTCGACGGCGTCCCGCGCACGCTCGCGCTCGACGGCTTCATCTCGGCGTGGGTGGACCACCAGATCGACGTCATCGTCCGCCGGACCCAGTACCGGCTGCGCGAGGCCGAGAAGCGCGCGCACATCCTCCGCGGCTACCTGGCGGCGCTCGACGCGCTCGACGAGGTCATCGCGCTCATCCGTCGTTCGCCCGACGTGGAAGAGGCCCGCACCGGCCTGATGGACCTGCTGTCCGTCGACGAGATCCAGGCGCGCGCGATCCTCGAGCTCCAGCTCCGTCGCCTGGCCGCTCTCGAGCGTCAGAAGATCCACGAAGAGGCCGAGGCACTCGAGCTCAAGATCGCGGACTTCAACGACATCCTGGCGTCGGAGACCCGGCAGCGCTCGATCATCGGCGAGGAGCTCGACGAGATCGTCGAGCGCTTCGGTGACGACCGTCGCAGCGAGATCATGCTCGGCTACGACGGCGACATGTCCATCGAGGACCTCATCCCCGAGGAAGAGGTCGTCGTCACCATCACCCGCGGCGGCTACGTCAAGCGCACCCGCAGTGACCAGTACCGCTCGCAGCACCGCGGCGGCCGTGGCGTCCGTGGCGCCCAGCTCCGCGCGGACGACGTGGTGGAGCACTTCTTCGTCACGACGACGCACCACTGGCTGCTGTTCCTCACCGACCAGGGCCGTGTCTACCGTGCGAAGGCGTACGAGCTGCAGGAGGCCGGGCGTGACGCCAAGGGCCAGCACTCGGCGAACCTCCTCGCGATGCAGCCGGACGAGCAGATCCAGCAGGTGCTCGACATCCGCGACTACGAGGCGGCGCAGTACCTCGTGCTCGCCACCGAGCAGGGTCTCGTGAAGAAGACCGCGCTCACCGAGTACGACACGAACCGCACCGGCGGCATCATCGCGATCAACCTGCGCGACGGCGACAAGCTCCGCTCGGCGCTGCTCGTCGACGAGTCCGACGACCTGCTCCTCGTGTCCCGGTACGGCATGTCGCTCCGGTTCACCGCGACGAACGACACCCTCCGCCCGATGGGTCGCTCGACCTCCGGCGTGAAGGGCATGTCCTTCCGCGACGGCGACTCGCTGCTCGCGGCACGGGTCGTCTCCGATGACGGGTTCGTCTGGGTCATGACCGAGGGCGGCTACGCCAAGCGCACCTCCGTCGACCAGTACCGCACCCAGGGCCGCGGTGGACTCGGCATCAAGGTGGCCAAGCTGGCGGCCGATCGAGGCGACCTTGTGGGTGCTCTCATCGTCGGTGAGGACGACGAGGTGCTCGTCGTGCTCCAGTCGGGCAAGGTGGTAAGGTCTGCCGTGGCCGAGGTCCCTGCCAAGGGTCGAGACACGATGGGCGTCGTCTTCGCGAGGTTCGCGGAGAACGACCGGATCATCGCGGTGGCCCGGAACAGTGAGCGGAACCTGGACGACCAGGACGACGCCGAGATCGAGCCCGCGGGCCCGGTGGAGTCGGTCAGCCCGGACGAAGCGGCCGCCGACCCCGTCGAGCCCGAGGCCGGAGAGGACCAGTCAAGCAATGAGTAGTGTCGCCGAGAAGCTCCAGAAGAAGGCGAAGCGGCCCGTCGGCACCCGTCAGGTGCGGCTGCGGCTCGTGTACGTCGACTTCTGGTCGATGGTGAAGCTCAGCTTCCTGATCGCCCTGGCCGGCAGCATCGTGATCGTCGTCGCGACGGCGCTGGTGTGGGTCATCCTCAACCAGACCGGGGTGTTCACCCAGGTCGACGCCCTGCTCAAGGACGTCACCGGGCAGAACAACTACTCGATCATGGACCAGTTCTCGCTGGGCCAGGTGCTCGGGTTCTCCATCGTGGTTGGCATCCTCAACGTGGTCGTCGGCACCGTACTCGGCGCGATCGTGAGCGTGCTGTACAACCTCAGCGTGCGCATCACGGGCGGTCTGCTCGTGGGCTTCACGAACAACTGACACACCCGGTCCGGATGGGCCGCCCGCTCGATTTCGTTCCGACGGATTCGTACGGTAGGCTTTCATCCGGTCTGAGGGGCTATAGCTCAGGCGGTTAGAGCGCTTCGCTGATAACGAAGAGGTCCAAGGTTCAAGTCCTTGTAGCCCCACCATCCCCTTCCCGGGGCCTTAGCTCAGTTGGTAGAGCGCCTGCTTTGCAAGCAGGATGTCGGGAGTTCGATTCTCCCAGGCTCCACAATCTCATCCGCGCCGCCGCTCCTGCGGCGCGACGTCGCTGACTGTTCGGTCGCGGTGTTCGTCTGCGCCTTCGGCGCGCCGCTCCGCGACGGCCGGCTCTGCGCGTGCCGCGGCCGTCCGGTGGCTGGTGCGTTGTCGCGGGATGGAGGCTCTGTGCCGGGCCGCCACGATCCTCCCGTTCGTCGTCCCCGCTCCCCGCACCGCGGCGAGTGGTCGCGACTCCCCGCCGGAACCCCCTCGACTGGTCAGGAACCGTCGGTTCGGCGCTGCGTGAGCGACTGGATGCGACCAGTCGGTGGGCGTGAGCGGGGTGTCGTGACCGCTGGGGACGGCGTTGTGCGGGCGGAGGACCCTGGGGCACCCGGACCCCCGGGAAGGTCCGGACGTCCGGACGCCGGGGACCCCCGGACACCGGGCCGGCGCGGACGACGAAGGGCCCCGGCGTGTGCCGGGGCCCTTCGTACGAACCGGGAGGTCAGGCGGCGGACTTGTCCGCCGAGTCGGCGTCGTCGGCGACCCAGAGGTCGTCGTCGGCGCGCAGCGTCTGGTACGCGGCGTAGGCGGCACCGGCGACGGCGACCACTCCCACCACGATCAGGGCGACTCCGCCGAAGCCGATGCCCTTCTTCTGCTGCGACGGCACGTACTTGGCGGCAGCCTTCTTCGCCTTCTTGCCCTTCTTCTGGGCGTCCTTCACGATCTTCTTGACCCGGGGGTCCTTCGCGAGGTCGACCACGCTGAGCACGGATCCCGCAGTGGACACGAGGCCGGGGACGACCTCGGACTGGAAGCGGTGCGAGGCGTTCTGCGCTGCAGACGTCGCTGCGTGCACGCCCGTCGCGACAGCCGGGCGGATCCCGCTGTCGATCGCGTGCTGGACGCGGGGGGCGATGTCCTTGCGAGCAGCATCGGCTGCGTTCGAGCGGGCCTCGGCGAGGATCGCGTTCGCGTGCTCGAGCACCTTGCGCTGCTCACCGAGGAGCGAGGCGGTCTGGCCCTTGAGCTTCTTGATCTGCTTCCGGCGCTTGCGCGGCAGTTCGATCGTCGTCATCTGGTACCTCCATCGGAACGGCGTGACACCCATCCTGCCACCGGAGCACCTGACAGGTCACGGAGCCTCACCTGTGGGTACCGTCTGTACGCAGCGGACGCATGCGAGAATCGGAACATGTCTCTGCACACCGCTGTCGCAACGATCCACACGAACAAGGGCGACATCCGCGTCAACCTGTTCGGCAACCACGCTCCGAAGACCGTCAAGAACTTCGTCGACCTCGCGACGGGCCAGCAGGAGTGGACCCACCCGGGGACCGGCAAGGTCTCGACGGACAAGCTCTACGACGGTGTGGTCTTCCACCGCATCATCAAGGACTTCATGATCCAGGGCGGTGACCCGCTCGGCCAGGGCATCGGCGGCCCCGGCTACCGCTTCGACGACGAGATCTCGCCCGAGCTCACCTTCCAGAACCCCTACATCTTCGCGATGGCGAACGCCGGCATCCAGGGCGGCCGCGGCACCAACGGGTCGCAGTTCTTCATCACGACCGTGGCCACGCCGTGGCTCCAGGGCAAGCACACCATCTTCGGTGAGGTCGCCGACGATGAGTCCCGCGCGGTCGTCGACGCGATCGAGGGCGTCCCCACCGACGGCCGCGACAAGCCGCTCGAGGACGTCGTCATCAACAGCATCGACGTCGAGTCCGTCTGACCTTGACCGACCAGGCGTACAACCCGGCCAACTACTGCTACCGGCACCCGGACCGGCAGAGCTTCGTCCTGTGCCAACGGTGCGGGCGGACGATCTGCCCCGAGTGCCAGACACCGGCGGCGGTCGGGGTGCACTGCCCCGAGTGCGTGCGTGAACAGCGTGCGCAGTTCACGGCGAACCGCCGCGCGTCCGGAGCCCCGAGCCGGGTCACGGTCGCGCGGCGGCGCTTCGCCATGCTCGACCAGAAGGCGACCGTCGTCATCGTCGCCGTCTCCGTGGTCATCTGGCTGCTGGACCAGGTGTCCAACCGGGCGCTGACCCAGCTGCTCGGCTACAACGCCTACTACCTGCCGACGCAGCCGTGGCGGATGGTCACGTCGTTGTTCGTCCACTCGGGCTTCTTCCACATCGCGTTCAACATGTGGGCGGTGTGGATCTTCGGCCGGATGCTGGAGAACATGCTCGGCACCTGGCGGTTCCTGGCGTTGTACTTCATCTCGGGCCTGGCTGGATCCATGGCGGTCACGCTGCTCGCTCCCCAGACGTCGGTCGTCGGCGCCTCCGGAGCCATCTTCGGCCTGTTCGCCGCATTCTTCATGATCCAGCGCAGCCTCGGTGGCAACGCCGTCTCGTTGCTCGTGATCATCGGCCTGAACCTGCTGATCGGGTTCCTGCCCGGGACGAACATCTCGTGGCAGGCGCACATCGGCGGGATCGCTGCGGGCTTCCTGACCGGGTACATCTTCGCGAAGACCCGGAACGTCCGGAAGCGCGGTCTGCAGATCACCCTGCTCGTCGCCGAGGCGGTGCTGATCGTCGTCCTGGCGTACGTCGGGTACGCGATCGCGTTCAACTGAAGCGCATCGACCGCACGAGCATCCAACGCCCCGTCACTCTTCGGAGTGGCGGGGCGTTTTCATACCTGTGGACAACTCGGTGAGTTACACCGGTGTGATTATCCCCACTGTGGATTCACCTGTGGATAACTCCGGGACGAAGGTGTGGAACACAGTGTGGAGAACTCGTCGAACTGTGGAGAACGGGGGAAAACCGCGCTGCTCCCACAGCGGCCTGTGGAAAACGAGAACGCCCGCGGCACCGATCGGTGCAGCGGGCGTTCGACGACGCGGAAGCCGGGTAGTCAGCGCCAACGAGTGGTCATGAGGAAGCCGATGAACATGATGCCGAAGCCGATGAGGATGTTCCACGAGTTCAGTGAGGGAACCGGGAGGGTGCCCTGCGAGACGTAGAACACGATCACCCAGGCGAGTCCGACGAGCATGAAGCCGAACATGACCGGCTTGAACCACACGGGGTTGGGCTGGTCGCCCGCCGTGTCGACCGAGTCGGCTCGGGTCCTCCGGGCGGGCTTGGTGCGGTCCTTGTCCTTGGCCATGGCCGGTATCCTACCGTGAACATGTGTGTGCACAGGCTCCACGGAGGCTGCACACGACCCTCACGAGTACGGTGAACCGACCATGACCAGGATCCTCGTCGTCGACAACTACGACAGCTTCGTCTACACGCTGAACGGCTACGTCCAGCAGCTCGGCGCGGAAACCGACGTCGTGCGCAACGACGCGTTCCCCGAGTCCGAGATCGCGGGCCGGATCGCCGAGTACGACGGCGTCCTGCTCTCTCCCGGCCCGGGCACACCCGCAGCCGCCGGCATCTCGATCGCGACCGTCCACGCGTCCATCGCCGGCGACAAGCCGCTGCTCGGTGTCTGCCTCGGCCACCAGGCGATCGCCGAAGCCCTCGGCGCCACGGTGACCCACGCCGAAGAGCTCATGCACGGGAAGACCTCGCAGGTCGACCACGACGGCAGCACCCTGTTCGCCGGCGTCCCGCACCCGTTCACGGCGACCCGTTACCACTCGCTCGCGATCGTCGACGGCACCGTGCCCGACGAGCTCACCGTGACCGCGCGGACCGGCGGCGGCGTCATCATGGGCGTCCAGCACCAGGACGCCCCGGTCTACGGCGTGCAGTTCCACCCGGAGTCGGTCCTCACCGAGGGCGGCTACCGGATGGTCGGCAACTGGCTCGAGACGACCGGGCTCTCCGGCGCTGCGGAGCGCGCAGCGGGCCTCGGCCCGCTCATCGCGGCGCACCGCGCCTGAACGGTCCCGCGATCGGTCACCCGACCTGATCGGCCCACCCGGGCCGTGGACGCGGCCGGTGGTCGGCCTGGAGGCTCGTGGCGGGCTGGCACCGTGCCTCCCCTCCGGCGGTGGGCCGAGACCAACGGTCGGTCCGGACCGGCGGTCAGTTGCCGCCGTCGCCGCCGTCGCCCCCGTTGTCATTGCCGTCCCCACCGTCGCCGCCGCTCGGGGTCGCCGGGGCACTCGGCTGGTTCGACGCGGCGCAGTAGGTGAGCACGACCGTGCTGCCCTGCGCGATGTCGCCGGCAGGCTGGTCCTGCTGCGTCACCGTGCCACCGGTGCACGAGTAGGACGCCTGCTGCTTCACGGTGAGACCGAGGTTCGCGAGCGTCGAGTTCGCGGTCGAGAACGGCTGCTGCGTGACGTCCGGGAGCTGCACCAGGCCGTTCGACACCGTGAGGTTCACGACCGTGCCCTTGGTGTGCGTGGAACTCGCCGCGGGGTCGGTGGACATGACGGTGCCCTCCGGCACGGTCGGCGAGTAGGTCGAGTTGACCGCCCCCACTGCGAAGCCAGCGGCCTCGAGCGCCTGCTGTGCGGCGTCCTGGGACTGGTTGGCGACGTCTGGGACCGCGATCTGCTCCGGCCCCAGTGAGACGACCACACGCACGTTCTGCTGTCTGGCGACGTTCGTGCCGGATCCCGGCTCGGTGCGGATGACCGACCCCTTGTCGACCTTGTCGGAGTTCTGCTCCACCTTGACCGGCACCAGGTCGCGTTTCTCGAGGGCCTTGGCTGCGGAGTCGTAGGTGGCGCCGACGACGTTCGGCACGCTCACCGACGACGACACCGGGGCCTGACCCGGCTGCAGGTTCGCGACCCAGAAGATCACACCGGCGATCACGGCGATCGTCAGGACGATGCCGACCCAGATCCACGCCACCGGCGGACGGTTCTGCGTGCGCTGTGGACGGTGCTCCTGCGTGTCGTCGAGCTCGCGGAACGCCACCTCCGGGTTGGAGGTCGTCCGCGGGTTCACGCCGAACAGCACGGTCGAGGCGTCGTTCGCGCTCTGCTGCAGCTTCTTCGTCGACGCGGGGACCTGCCCGGCGGCGGCCTGCTCGAGGTCGCGGCGGAACTCGGCGGCGTTCTGGAACCGGCGCGTGCGGTCCTTCACCAGGGCGTGCAGCGTGACCGCGTCGAGCGCCGGCGACACCGCGGGGGTGATCGTCGACGGGGCGACGGGCTGCTCGCTGACGTGCTGGTAGGCGACGGCGACGGGAGAGTCCCCGAGGAACGGCGGACGGCCGGTCAGGAGCTCGAAGAGGACGATGCCGGTCGAGTAGAGGTCGGTGCGCGCGTCGACGGTCTCGCCGCGGGCCTGCTCCGGGGAGAAGTACGACGCGGTGCCGAGGATCGACGTGGTCTGCGCGACCGTGGCCGACGTGTCGGTGATGGCGCGGGCGATGCCGAAGTCCATCACCTTGACCTGCCCGGTGGCCGTCACCATGACGTTGGCGGGCTTGATGTCGCGGTGCACGACGCCGGCGCGGTGGGAGTACTCGAGCGCGGTGAGGATGCCGCTCGTGAGGCGGACGGCCTCGTCCGGCTCGACGGGTCCGTCGCCGATGACCTCGCTGAGCGGGCGGCCCTCGACGTACTCCATGACGATGAACGGCACCTGCACCTCGGCGCCGGACTGCTCGGTCACGGTCTCTTCGCCGGCGTCGTAGACGCGGACGATGGTCGGGTGCGCCATGCGCGCCGCGGCCTGTGCTTCCTGCCGGAAGCGCGTGCGGAACGCCGGGTCGTTGGCGAGGCTCGGCTTCAGGAGCTTGACGGCGACACGGCGGCCGAGCCGCGTGTCCTGGCCCACGTGCACGGTGGCCATGCCGCCACGACCGATGACATCACCGATCTCGTAGCGATTTGCGAGGAGCGTGATCCCCGCGGTCACACCTTCTGGCACGTACTCCTCCGAATGTCCGTCGGGGCAAGTGTACGACAGCCCATCCTGGTGAGACGCTGGCTGCGGGGCCGCCGCACGAACCGTTACCGGAACGGTGTCGGCGGCCCCGTCGGGCCCGCTACTTGCCGGGTTCGGCGGTCGCGGACGGGCTGCTCGTCGGGGTCGGCGTGTACGTCGCCGACGCGGTGTCCGACGACGCCGACTGCAGGTCGCCGCAGTTCACGACGTAGCTCAGGCTGACGTCGCCCGGCTGCGCAGCGGTCACCTGGACGGCCGTGCCGCGGGTTGCCCCTGAGCTGTTGCCGGACGAGTCCGTGCCGTTCGTGATCGTGTACGTGTACCCGGTGAGCTCGTAGCCGGCGGGGCAGCTCCCGTACGCACTCCACGAGAACGTCACCTTGCCGTCGGTCGACACCGTACCGGCGGTCGGTGCTGCAGGACCCTCGAGCGTGGGCTGCGCGGTGTACGCACGCAGCACGATCGCGGTGCCGGCGGTCAGGCTGCCGGTCGGGCTGATCGACTGGACGGTGCCCTGCTTGTCGGAGCTCGGTGCGGCGTCGCCGTCCTCGATGCTCGTCTGGAAGCCGAGGGCGTCGAGCTCGGCCTTCGCCTGGTCGGCGTTCTTGCCGATGTAGTCGCTCTGGTTCACCGTGATGCGCGTCTGGGTCGGCGACGCACTCGGCGTGCGTGACGGTGTCGGGCGCGGCTTGGCGCTCGACGACGACGGGGACGGCGTGGGTTCGGCCGCACCGTTCGCGAACGCGAACGCTGCGATGACGCCGCCGGCGATCAGCACGACCGCTGCCGCGACGACCCACCAGATCCAGGCACGCTTCTTCTTCGGTTCCTCGTCCTCGGTACCCGCGGGCGAGCCCGGTGTCCGGGGGCCGCCACCGACGGCACCCGCCGACTGCGTCCCGATCAGCGCGGTGGCCGCGTCGTTGCCCTGCGGCGGGTTGAACGCGACGGTGCCGGCGCCACCGAGGGCGGGCACGGCGACCGTGGCCGCTGCGACGTCACCGCGACGGAGGGCCTGTGCCGCACGGGCCAGGTTCGCGGCGGTGGCGGGACGGTCGGCCGGCTTCTTCGCGATGCAGGACATCACGAGGGCGGCGACCGGCTCCGGGATGTCCCCGGGGAGCGCCGGTGGCTGCTCGTTGATGTGCGCCATCGCGATCGCGACCTGCGACTCGCCCGTGAAGGGACGGCGTCCGGCAAGGCACTCGTACGCGACGATGCCGAGCGAGTAGATGTCGGTCGACGGGGACGCCGGGTGACCGCTCGCCTGCTCGGGCGACAGGTACTGGACGGTCCCCATCACCTGGCCGGTCGCGGTGAGCGGCACCTGGTCGGCGATGCGCGCGATCCCGAAGTCGGTGATCTTGACGCGGCCATCCGGGGTGATGAGCAGGTTGCCCGGCTTGATGTCGCGGTGCACGAGGCCCACGGCGTGCGCTGCCTGGAGCGCGTTGGCCGTCTGCGCGACGATGTCGAGGACCTTGTCGACGGGCAGGGTGTGCTCGCGCTCGATCATCGTCGAGAGCGCCTCGCCGGGGACGAGCTCCATGACGAGGTAGGCGCTGCCGTCCTCCTCGCCGTAGTCGAACACGTTGGCGATGCCCTCGTGGTTGACGAGCGCCGCGTGCCGGGCCTCCGCGCGGAAGCGCTCGAGGAACCCGGGGTCGCCGAGGTACTCGTCCTTGAGGATCTTCAGGGCGACGGTCCGGCCGATGACGAGGTCGGTCGCCTGCCACACCTCTCCCATGCCGCCGATGGCGACCCGGGACGAGAGCTGGTACCGCCCACCGAAGGTGAGTCCGCTGGTGGGTCTCATTTGTTCAGCACCGCCTCCATGACTTTCTTCGCGACCGGGGCCGCGACCGTGTTGCCGACGCCGGACTGTCCGAGTCCGCCACCGTTCCCGACGACGACGGCCACCGCGACCTCGGGGTCCTTCGCGGGCGCGAACCCGGTGAACCACAGGGTGTACGGGTCGCCCGTTCCGCCTTCGGCCGTCCCGGTCTTCCCGGCGACGTCGACCCCGTCGATCTTCGCATTCGTGCCGGTCCCCGCGTTGACGACGCTCTGCATCGCCTCGGTGAGGTCCGATGCCTCTGACGAGGACAGCGGGTCGCTGTACTGCTTCGCCGAGAAGGACTCGACCTGCTTGAGGTCGCTCGTCGTGATCGAGTCCACGAGCGACGGCTGCATGACCTTACCGCCGTTCGCGATGCCGGCGGAGACCATCGCCATCTGGAGCGGCGACACGCGGACGCTCGCCTGCCCGAACGAGCTCAGCATGAGCTGTGCCGTCGAGTCGACGTCGGGGTACTGGCTCGCCGTCGCCTTCATCGGGACCTCGATCGCGTCGCCGAAGCCGTACTTGTCGGCCATCGCCTTGATCGTGTCGTACCCGAGCTTCTGCCCGAGCTCCGCGAACGGGATGTTGCACGAGTACTGGATCGCGGTGCGGAGTTTGACGGTGTCGCCACCGCCGCACGAGCCGCCCTCGGCGTTGTTGATGTACGTGCTCGTCCCCGGCAGCTGCAGTCGCGAGGGGTTCGGGAACTCGGAGTCGAGGTCGTACTTGCCGCCCTCGAGCGCGGCGGACGCGACGACGAGCTTGAAGACCGATCCCGGCGTGTACAGGTCGCCGCCGATCGCGCGGTTCTGCAGCGGCGTCGGGGACTGGTTCAGCAGCGCGTCGTACTGCGCCTTGACGTTCGCGGTGTCGTGCGAGGTCAGTGAGTTCGGGTCGTAGTCCGGCTTCGACACCATCGCGAGGATCTTGCCGGTCTTCGGCTGGATCGCGACGACGGCGCCGGTGTTGGACCCGAGCGCGTCGTACGCGGCCTGCTGGACGTCGGGGTCGATCGTCAGGTTGACGTTGTCGCCCTGGACGTCCTGGCCGGTGAGGATCGAGTTGAGGTTCTGGAAGAACGAGTCGTCCGAGTTGCCGGACAGCACGGTGTTCTCCGCGCTCTCGATCCCCGTGTTGCCCTGGCCGATCGTGAAGTAGCCGGTCACCGCCGAGTAGAGCGCGCCGTTGGAGTACTTCCGCTGGTACTGGTACTGGTCGTCCACCGCGGTGGACTCGGCGATCGGCGTGCCGTTGACCAGGATCGCGCCGCGCTTCGTCGAGTAGCTGTCGAGGATGGTGCGTGAGTTCCGGGGGTCGGCGCGGAGGGACTCCGCCGAGAAGAACTGGATCGAGGTCGTCGACACGAAGAGCGCCACGAACATGAGCACGACGACCGTGGAGACGCCGCGGAGCTGCCGTTTCATCGACGCCCCTTCCTGGTCCGGCCGAGGGCGTCGCCACGCTCGGACAGGACCCGTTGTTCCGCGGGGATGGAGTCGGTCAGCCGCAGCAGCATCGCCGCGATGATCCAGTTCGCCACCAGGGAGGAACCACCTGCGGCCATGAACGGTGTCGTCAGACCGGTCACAGGGATGATCCGGGTGATGCCGCCGACGACGACGAACACCTGCAGGGCGATCGTGAAGCCGAACCCGATGCCGAGGAGCTTGCCGAAGTCGTCCTGCGCCATGAAGCCGACGCGGATGCCGCGGGAGGCGAGGACGATGAAGAGCGCGAGGATCGCGAAGACGCCGATCAGCCCGAGTTCCTCGCCGAGCGACGCGATGATGTAGTCCGCGTTGGCGACCGGGGTGATGTACGGACGACCCTGGCCGAGGCCGGTGCCGGTGATCCCGCCGTTCGCGAACCCGAACAGGCCCTGCACGAGCTGGTAGCTCGCCTGGGAGCTCGCGTTGTAGATCGTCGGGTCGAACGGGTTCAGCCACTGCTCGAAGCGGCCGTGCACGTACACGAGCGCACTCGCCGCGATGAGCGCACCACCGACGAACAGCACCAGACCGATGATCACCCAGCTGAGCCGCGCCGTGGCGACGTAGATCATGACGAGGAACAGGCCGAAGTACAGCAGCGCGGTGCCGAGGTCGCGCTGGAACACGAGGACGCTCATCGCCGCGCCCCAGACGATGAGGATCGGGCCGAGGTCGCGGGCACGCGGGAACGTCATGCCGAGGAACTTCTTGCCGACGATCGACAGGCTGTCGCGCGCGGTCACGAGGTACCCGGCGAAGAACAGCGCCATCGTGATCTTGGCGAGCTCACCTGGCTGGAACGAGAACGGTCCGAAGCGGATCCAGACCCGGGCGCCGCCCGGGGCGTACCCGATGCCGGGCAGCATCGGCAGGAGCAGCAGCACGATCGTCAGGAACATGAAGATGTACCGGTACCGCTGCAGGAACCGGTGGTTGCGCACCACGACGAGCGTCACGAGGGCGAGCACCATCGCGAGCAGCGTCCAGACGATCTGCTTGACGCCGATCGCGTTCCACCCGGAGAGGCCGTTGTGGATGTCGATGCGGTAGATCTCCGCGATCCCGATGCCGTTCAGCACGAGCGCGACCGGCAGGATGAACGGGTCGGCGTTCTTCGCGACGATCCGCAGCACGATGTGCATGATCAGCGCGAGGCCGAGGATCGTCGAACCGACCCAGAGCACCGACGTGTCGAACAGCTTCCCCTTGGTGCCGAGCTGCACGAGGACCATCGCGCCGGCGCAGATGCCGCACGCGATGACCAGCAGCACGAGCTCGAGGTTCCTGGCGCGCGCGGGCTCCCGGAGCTTGATCGTGATCGCCTGGGTGAAGGACTGCGGAGTGGTCGCGGTCATCGGGCATCACCCGAGGGGGTCGGCGACGGCGTTCCGGTGCGACCGGGTGTCGGGGTCGGCGAGGACGACGCGCCGCCGGAGCCGCCGGTTCCGCTCTGGTCCTGGCCCGTCCTGGCCGCGGTCCGCAAGCGGTCGACGATGTCGCGCGCGTCGGACAGGGACTGCGCGTTGATCGTGGACCGGACGTTCTCCCTGGTGTACTCCGGCAGGTCCGACACGCTGATGTCGGAGTCCTCGTACACGTCGGAGAGCTTGATCGGACCGATCTGCTGCTGCACGCCCTTGTAGATCGCGACCGTGCCGCGATCGGTGCCGACGTAGTAGTGGTCCTGCACGATGCGCCAACCGAGGAACACCGCACCGACGAGCGCTGCGACGGCGAGGACGAGCGCGATCGTCCACGAGATCCGGCGGCGCACCCGGCGTCGACGGTCCTCGGCGATGAGCTCGGCGAAGTACTGGTCGCTCTCCGGCTCGAAGTGCGAGTCCTCCGGTGCCGACGTGACCTTGAGCGGGTGCAGCAGGATCGTGGGGAGGCGGATCGGCTTGCGGCCGGTCGACGCCTCGAACGTCAGGGGCGCTGCGGCTGATCCGACCGTCGTGGCCGCGTCGTCGTCGTCCTCCGTCGGGACGGCGTCGGTGACGTCCATCACGACGACCGTCACGTTGTCGGGGGCGCCGTGGTCGAGCGTCTCCTTGACGAGGCGCTGCGTGACCTGGTTCGCGTCCATGTTCGACGCGAGCGCGTGCCGGATGCGCTCCTCGGCCAGGTACGACGACAGGCCGTCCGAGCAGAGCAGCCAACGGTCGCCCGGTCGGATGTCCATGATCGCCGTGTCGACCTCCGGAGCGGCGTCGACGTCACCGAGCACGCGCATCAGGACGGAGCGGCGGGGGTGGACCGCGGCTTCTTCCGGCGTGATGCGACCGCTGTCGACGAGACGCTGCACGAACGTGTGGTCGGACGTGATCTGCTGCAGCTCGCCGTCGCGGTGCCGGTAGATCCGGGAGTCGCCGATGTGCGCGATCGCGACCTGGTCGCCCACGCGGATCATCGCGCTCACCGTGGTGCCCATCCCGGTGAGCTCCTGGTGCTCGAACACGGTCTCGGTGATGAGCTGGTTCGCGGCGATCAGCGCCGACTGCAGCGCGAACTCGGCGTCGTGCGCCGAGGGGAACTCGCGGTCGACCTCGCGGATGCGACGGATCGCGATGGCCGACGCGACGTCACCGCCCGCGTGCCCGCCCATGCCGTCCGCGACGGCGAACAGGTGCGCCCCGGCGTAGCCGGAGTCCTGGTTGTTCGCGCGGATGCGTCCGACGTGGGACACAGCGGCGCTCAGCGTGCGAGCCGTCATGTGGGGGTTACCGCCGCAGCTCGAACGTCGTCGTCCCGATCGTGATCGGCGTGCGCTCCGCCACGGTCACGGGAGCGCTCACCTTCTGACCGTTGACGAAGGTGCCGTTCGTGGACTCGAGGTCGATGACGACCCATCCCGACGGCTGCAGTTCGAGCCGGGCGTGGTTGGTGGACGTGTAGTCGTCGCGGATCACGACGTTGCTCTCGCTGGAGCGTCCGATGGTGATGGGGCCGCGACCGAGCGGCATCTCCATGCCCTCTCGTGCGCCCTCGGTGATGACGAGCCGGGTGGCGACGTCCGTCGCCGGCTGCGCCGAGCCGCCGGACTGCGCCTGGTTGATGATGTCCGTGAAGGCCCCGCCACCTGGTGCCGCCGCTGCGCTCGCAGCGGGGATCGTCGGTGTCGTCGGGCCGGACGGGGCGCCCTTCGGGTCGGTCGGGATGGTGCGGACGCGCTGGCCGAAGAGATCGCTCCGCAGCGCGAACACGATCACGAAGACGAACAGCCACAGCACCGCGAGGAACGCGAAACGCAGGACGAGCAGTGTCAGTCCTGTGGTCATCGCGCACCTCCGTTCTCCGGGATCACCCGGAACACCATACGGGTACGACCGATCTCGATGGTGGAGTCCGGCTCCACGATCGCCTGCTGGAAGCGCTCACCATTCAGCTTCGAGCCGTTCGTCGAGCCCAGGTCGTTGGCCTGTGCGTGCTTGCCGTCCCACACGATCTCGACGTGCTTCCGGCTCGTGCCGGTGTCCGCGACGGTGATGTCGGCGTCCGTCCCGCGGCCGATCACGGTGCGTCCGCGCTGCAGCTTGTGGCGCTGCGAGCCGATGTCGAGCACCGCGACCCACGCGACGTCCCGCTGCACGGTCGTGGAGTCGATCTGCAGGATCCCGGTCGACAGGGTGCCGTCCTGCTGCAGGCGGATCGTCACGGGACCGGAGAACGAATAGTTCTGCGCGACGGCGTGCTGCTGCACCATCTGCGTGAGTTCGTCGATGAGGGGACGACCGACGTCGTTCATGCGCGTGCAGTCTGGCGGCGCCAGACGGACGGTGAACTCGTTCGGCACGAGGATGCGATCGCGTGAGACCACCGCGGCCTTGGTGTCGAGTTCTCGTCGGAGCGCGCTCGAGATCTCGACGGGCTGCACACCGGAGCGGAAGGTCTTCGCGAACGCACCGTTGACGGCGCGCTCCAGCCCTCGCTCGAAGTTGTCCAGCAGTCCCATGGGTCTCCACGTTCTCGGTCGTCGACCCCTGCATGGTAGTAGGTGGCACCTGGGGGGCTCTGTGCATGGTAGTGTTTTCGGGCTGGCGCGAGTGGCGGAATTGGTAGACGCGCACGGTTCAGGTCCGTGTGCTGGAAACGGCGTGGGGGTTCAAGTCCCCCCTCGCGCACCAGGCAACGATGAGAAGGCCCCCGATCGGAAGATCGGGGGCCTTCGTCGTTGGAGGCAGGCTCCGCGGACTGGAGGCTCGGTGTGCGTCCGCCTCGCCGGCCAGGTCCGGCCGTGGTCGCCTCGCTGATCGTCGCGGGCTCGGACCTCGACTCCTTCTGGTACTACCGGTTATACTCGGCCCATGAAGACGGCGATCTCGGTTCCCGACGCTGACTTCCTGCGGTTCGAGCGGGTCGCCAGACAGCACGGCATGAACCGGTCGCAGTTCTACCGGACGGCCGCCGCGCGGTTCGCCGACGAACTCGAGGGGACGTCCGAGCTCACCGCCCTCGCGAACGCTGCTCTTGCCGTGTCCGGGCGCGACGACGACCTCTTCGTCCGCGAGAGCGAGCGCAACCGTGTCGAAGGCGACGAGTGGTGATCGAACGCGGCGACGTGGTCTGGGCCGATTTCGGTTCTCCGCGGGGCTCCGAGCCGGCGAAGGTGCGACCATGCGTCGTGCTGCAGGCCGACTGGCTCATGGCATCGAAGATCCAGACCGTGCTGACCGTTCCGCTCACTTCGAACACGGCGATGGAGCGCTTTCCCGGCAACGTCCTCGTGCCATCGGGAGCATCTGGCCTCGACAAGGACTCGGTCGCGAACGTCACCCAGGTCGGTCCGGTCAGCCGCGAGTTCCTGGACCCGCATCCGGTCGGCATGCTGCCCGCCTACCTGCTCGGCCAGGTCGAAGCCGGAGTGAGACTCGCACTCAGTCTCTGACGCGATGTCTCTGACGCGATCGGGTTGCCGGCGCCGGTCCGCAGCCGCATCGGCCTACCGTGACCGGCATGAGCAGCAACCAACGCGTCGTGGTCATCGGCGGCAGTGGACACATCGGCACGTTCCTGGTCCCGCGGCTCGTCCGTGCCGGACACCGGGTCGTGAACATCAGCCGTGGGCAGCGCCGTGCGTACGCCGACGCGCCCGAGTGGCAACTCGTCCAGCAGGTGACGGCCGACCGCGAGCAGGAGGACCGCGACGGCACCTTCCCGGACCGCGTCGCCGTGCTGCAGCCCGACGTGGTGATCGACCTCGTGTGCTTCACGCTGGAGTCCGCGTCCGCCCTGGTCGAGCGGCTCCGCGGCACCGGCGTGCACCTGATCCACTGCGGCTCCGCACCGAGGATGCGATGACCCCGCCGTTCGGCACCTACGGCATCGAGAAGGATCGCATCGCCCGGATGCTCAAGCAGGAGACCGCCGATGGTGGTGTCGTCACGACGAGCCTGCACCCCGGGCACATCAGCGGTACTCGGTGGGCGCCGATCGGCCCGCTCGGGAACCTCGATGCGTCGGTGTGGCGCACGCTGGCGGCGGGAGGGGTCCTCGAGGTGCCCGGGATCGGCGCCGAGACGATGCACCACGTGCACGCCGACGACGTCGCGCAGGCGTTCGAGCTCGCGGTCGAGCACCGGGACGCCGCCGCAGGCGAGGACTTCTCCGTCGTCGCACCGGACGCCCTGAACGTCCGTGGGTACGCGGCGCTCGCCGCGTCCTGGTTCGGCCAGGAGGCACGGCTCGAGTCCGTCACGTGGGACCGGTTCCGCGAGACCACCGACCAGGACGCGGCCGGCGCGAGCTGGGACCACCTGTCCCGGAGCCAGGTGTTCAGCATCGAGAAGGCGCGTCGGCTGCTCGGGTACGACCCGCAGCACACGGCGGGGGAGACCGTCGAGGAGGCCGTCCGGTGGCTGATCGACCACGGCGAGCTCGAGGTCACTGCGCCGTTCTCGGCCGCCTGAGGAGATCAGTAGCGCGGGTGCTCGCGCCGCCCGCTCCGTTCGGCGAACGCGTCGAGCGCGTCGACAACGTCGTCGTTGATCCAGACCCGGTTGCGCTGCTTCGAGTTCGCCAACCGCAGGACCCCGAGATCGACCAGCTGCGCGAGTCCGTTGAGCACGGCCGGACGGGTCGCGCCGATCCGCTCGACCGCGAGCCGGGAGTTGAGCACCGGGTGCTCGATCGAGAACCGGGCGATCCGCCGTGCGGCTGCGTCGGAACGGAGCTCGCGCATGGCGAAGTCCCAGCGGGACTCGAGCTGCCGCAGGTCGTCCGCGAGGACGGACGCGTTCCGGACGCCGGCGAGCGAGGCGTCGGCGAAGACCTCGACGATGGGCGTCGCATCGCCGCCGCGGTAGGCCCCGAGTGCACCGAAGTAGGCATCCAGGTCCGTGAGGAGTCCACTGCTCACGGGGATCGTCAGGTGCTGCAGCACCCCGCGACGGCGCAGGATCGACTGGACGAGTGCGCGTCCGGTGCGGCCGTTGCCGTCCGGGAACGGGTGGATGGTCTCGAACTGGGCGTGCGCGACCGCCGCCTGGACGAGCACGGGGACGTCGTCCCGGCGGACGAACGCCACGAGGTCGTCCATGGCTGCTTGGACACCGCTCTGGTGGGGCGGAACGAACTCCGCGGTGTGCGGGAGTCGCCCGCCGATCCACACCTGCTCGTCCCGGTAGTGCCCGACCATCGACGGTGCCGACTCGGCGAGCAGGGCCCGGTGCATCGCGATGATCGTCGCTTCGCCGATGTCGTCCGCGAGGGCGACCGCTGCTTCCATCGCGCGGACGTTCCGCACGATCTGCGGTGCGTTCCCGGTGACGCGCTCGTCGATCTCTGCCTCGGAGATCGCCCGGGCACCCGCGGTCAGCTGTTCGATCTCGGAGCTCGATGCCGACTCGCTCCGGAGCAGGACACCGGAGAACGGCGCCGGGAAGTGTGCGAACTCTGCGTCGAACCGGGTGATCGCGCCAGACGCGTCGTCTGCATCGGCCCGAGCGTGCGCGGCGACCTGCACGTCGAGGTCCGCGATGCGCGGCACGACGGCTGCTCGGTACGGGCTGTCCCGCACCTCGCGCTGACGCCGTGGGAGCAGGTCCGGGTTCTCGAACCGGGGGAGGATGCGCTGCTCCCACCTGACCGCCGTGGTGCCCATCGAACCTTTCCCTTCCACCGTCCTTGGTGAAGGATACCGCACAACCTTTACCGAGGACGGAATGGAGGCTCGGATCCGGGCCGGCACCGAGCCTCCAGTCCTGATCGTGGATGCCTTCAGGACGTGAGCTGCTCCGGTGACAGGCCCACGGCTCCGGCGATGGTGGCGACCACCAGGTCCTCGCGCTCCGCGCGGGACCGGTAGTCGACGAGCGCGTAGCCGTTCGTCGCGTCGACGAGTGCGAAGAGGAGGAGCGCGACGCGCTCCGCGTCGTCGGTGTGCATCGATCCGTCCGCGACGCCGTCGGCGACGACCGACCGGGCGAGGGCCTGCCAGTCGTCCATCACGGAGCGGGTGGCCTCGGCGAGGGAGGGGTTCGTCCGGCCGATGCTCCACGCGTCCGCCCACAGTGCCGCGACGTCGTCGCGCACGGGGTCGTTGATGGACGCGAGCAGGACCGCGAGCCGTGCGACCGGGTCTGGCCGCTCTTCGACGATCGCGGCGACCTCGGTGACCTCGGCCGATGCGATCGCACGGAACGTGTCGGCGACGAGGGACTCCATCGACGGGCGGTAGTGCGCGACGAGCGAGGGCGCGACACCGATCGACGCGGCGACCGACCGCAGCGTGACCCCGGCGAGGCCGTCCGCGCGTGCGACGGTGACGGCTGCGTGGTCGATCTGGGACAGACGGTCCGCGGCGCTCAGTCGACGGCGGGGCTGGGCGGTCACACCGTCAGCCTAGGCAGTGGACGTGCTTCACGCGGCTGGCAGGGCGACGAACGCGGCCCAGACGTCGGCGCGGGTCGCGAAGAGCCCGAGGTCCCGATCGAGGAGCCGCGCGGCGTGCTCGATCCGGGCGCGGGCGGTGTGCCGGTGGACACCGAGGACCTGCGCAGCGCGGTCGTACTCGCAGTTCTGCTCGAGCCAGGTGCGGAGCGTCCGGGTGAGGTCGGTGCCGGCCGTGGCGTCGTGCTCCGTCACCGGGGCGAGGAACGCCCTCGCGATGTCCGCGGCGTCCGTGTGCGCGAGGTGGGCGAGGACGCCGTCGCGGGCCAGGTCGCCGAACTCGACGATGCCGGGGCGGCCCTCGCGGCTGCGGTCGAGCGCCTGGACGGCCTCGGCGCGGGCGCGCCCGAAGTACCCGTACCCGGCACCGTCGGACAGCCCGGCGTGCAGACCGTACTGCGTGGTGAGGCGTTCGACGGGGCGGGGGTCCTCGGCGCTCACGCAGAGGAACAGCGCGTCGTCGATGGCGAAGAACAGCTGTCCGGGGGACTCCTGCACCCAGAGCTCGAGGAGGTCCACGACGGAGTCCGTCTGGTGGTCGGGCACGTCGATCGCGGCGACGCGGATCGGCTCGGTCGGCAGTGGTCCCCAGAGCTCGCGAGACGTGGTCTCGACGACCTCGGGGTCGCCGAACGACAGCATCGTCAGGAGGCCGGTGCGGAGCAGGCCGCGGGCACGAGCCAGCTCGCGGTTCTGCTGGAGCGCGAGTCCGGCGAGGGCGATGACGGCGGTGACGACCTCGCGGCCGGCCTGGTCGAGCGACCCGGTCGCGATGGCCAGCACGCCGTCGAGATGCCCTCCCGACCCGAGCGTCTGGAGGTTGAAACCCCCTGTGGCGGTACTCATCGGCAGGCTCGCGCGCTGCCCGCCGCGGAGGAGTCGAGCCCCCTCGGCCTCGAGCTGTTCGCGCTCGTCGGACGGGATGCCGTCCGCCGGGAATTCGCGGTCGATCCGCCCGGACACGTCGAGCAGCCCCACCCAGCAGTCGAGTTGCCGGGAGAGTTCGGCGAGGGTGGCGCCGAGTCCGTCCGGGCGCAGGGCGGCGAGGGAGATGGCGCGCTGTGCCGCGAGGGCCCATGCGCTCCTGGCGTTCGCGTCGCGGGCGATCGTCTCCGCGTTGGCCTGCACCACAGCGATGAACGAGGTCTCGTAGGGGACCTCGAAGAGCGGCAGCCGGTGGGCGCGGCACGCCTCGACGAGGGCGTCCGGCGTGCCGGCCCTGACGACCTCCGTCCCGAAGCCGAGCGCGACGACCCCGCGGTCGGTGAGTCGTCGGACGTACCTGTCCGCCGCCTCGGTCGACACCTCGGCGTCGGAGTCGAACTGGGTGCCCGTGGTCAGCAGCGCCTGCCCGGTGCCGAGGAACGGGGTCGGGTCGGGGAGGTCGGAGCTGTGCAGCCACGTGATCGCGACGTCGGGGTCGGCGTCGGTCAGCATGCGGAGCCGCAGGTCGCGACGGTCGAGCAGGGATCGCAGGGTGGCCGGCATGTCATCAGTATCCACGGTGGCGATCTCGCCGTGCGCTCCTGTACGTGGTGGACAGTGAGTCGGCCGCGATGGGCTCCTACCATCGCCGCATGACCTCCACCGCTGTCCCCGCGACCACCACCGGCGGACCCGGGCTCCCGCAGGAGCGCCGCCTGGTCACCGCGATCCCCGGCCCGCGCTCCCAGGAGCTCCTCGCACGCAAGGCAGCCGCCGTGCCGTCCGGGGTCGGTGTCGCGGTGCCGATCGCGGTCGTCGCGGCCGGTGGCGGCGTGGTGGTCGACGCCGACGGGAACTCCCTGGTCGACCTCGGGTCCGGGATCGCCGTGACGAGTGTCGGGAACGCGCACCCCGGCGTCGCCGCAGCGGTCGCGGCGCAGGCGGTCGCCTTCACGCACACGTGCTTCACCATCGCGGCCTACGACGGGTACGTGGAGGTCGCCGAGGCGCTCAACCGCCTGACGCCCGGTGACCACGAGAAGCGGACGGCCCTGTTCAACTCCGGCGCCGAGGCCGTCGAGAACGCCGTGAAGATCGCGCGCAAGCACACCGGCAAGCAGGCGATCGTGGTGTTCGACCACGCGTACCACGGGCGCACGAACCTCACGATGGCGCTCACCGCGAAGAACCAGCCCTACAAGAGCGGCTTCGGTCCGTTCGCCCCCGAGGTCTACCGGGTGCCGATGTCCTACCCGTTCCACGACGGGCTCTCGGGCGCCGAGGCCGCAGCACGTGCGATCAGCCAGATCGAGAAGCAGGTCGGCGTCGAGAACACCGCGGCCGTGCTCATCGAGCCGATCCAGGGCGAGGGCGGGTTCGTCGTCCCCGCGTCGGGCTTCCTGCCGGCGATCGCCGAATGGGCGCGCACGAACGACGTCGTGTTCATCGCCGACGAGGTGCAGACCGGCTTCGCCCGCACCGGCGCGATGTTCGCCAGCGAGCACGAGGGCGTCGTCCCCGACATCGTGACCACGGCGAAGGGCATCGCCGGCGGCCTCCCGCTGTCCGCCGTGACCGGCCGGGCGGAGATCATGGACTCGCCGCACGCCGGCGGCATCGGCGGCACCTACGGCGGCAACCCGATCGCCTGTGCGGCAGCGCTCGCCGCCATCGACGCCTTCGAGCACGACGGCTTGATCGAACGCGCCCAGCAGATCGAGACGGTCCTCCTCGGCGCACTCCGCGCGGCGCAGGAGCGGGATCCCCGCATCGGCGACGTCCGCGGGCGCGGTGCGATGATCGCGATGGAGCTCGTCGACCCGGACACGGGTGCTCCGGACCCCGGGTTGACCGGGCGTATCGTCCGGTATGCGTACGAACACGGCGTGATCGCGCTGACGGCCGGCACGTACGGGAACGTCGTGCGCTTCCTCCCGCCGCTCGCCATCGACGACGCACTGCTCGTCGAAGGCATCGGCATCGTCCTCGAAGGGCTGGCAACGGCATGACCCACGACCTCCTCTCCCGCATCCCCACCGG
Source organism: Curtobacterium sp. L3-7 (assembly GCF_048756585.1). Classification (NCBI taxonomy): domain Bacteria; kingdom Bacillati; phylum Actinomycetota; class Actinomycetes; order Micrococcales; family Microbacteriaceae; genus Curtobacterium; species Curtobacterium sp. L3-7. Next base: position 624,519 of record NZ_CP151474.1, read on the forward strand.
ACTGTTCATCGACGGCACGTGGCAGGACGCATCAGACGGCAGCACCTTCGCGGTGCACGACCCGGCAACGGGGGACGTCCTGGTCGAGGTGTCGAGTGCCACCGCGGCCGACGGACTCCGCGCGCTCGACGCCGCCGACCGGGTCCGTGCCGACTGGGCGGCGACGCCGCCCCGGCAGCGTGCAGAGCTCCTCCGAGCCGCGTTCGACCTGCTCCAGGAGCGCCGCGACGACTTCGCGCTGCTGATGACCCTGGAGATGGGCAAGCCCCTCACCGAGGCGAACGGCGAGGTCACCTACGGCGGCGAGTTCCTCCGGTGGTTCGCCGAGGAAGCGGTCCGCATCGGCGGCTCGTACGGCACGAACCCCGAGGGCTCCGGCCGGACGATCGTGTCCCACAAGCCCGTCGGTCCCGCGTACCTGATCACCCCGTGGAATTTCCCACTCGCGATGGCGACCAGGAAGATCGCCCCGGCGCTCGCCGCCGGTTGCACCGTCGTCGTGAAGCCGGCGGAGCTCACGCCGCTGACGACGCTGCTGTTCGTGGACCTGCTCCGCGAGGTCGGCGTGCCGGACGGCGTCGTGAACGTCGTCCCGACCAGCGACGCGAAGGCGGTGTCCGCCCCGATCCTCGAGGACCGCCGCCTCCGGAAGCTGTCCTTCACGGGATCGACCCCCGTCGGCCGGAGCCTGCTCGCGCAGGCGTCCGAGAACGTCCTCCGCACCTCGATGGAGCTCGGCGGCAACGCCCCCTTCCTGGTCTTCGCGGACGCCGACCTCGACGAGGCCGTGGCCGGCGCGCTCGCCGCGAAGTTCCGGAACACCGGGCAGGCGTGCACCGCGGCGAACCGGTTCCTGGTGCACGAGGACGTCGCAGCGGAGTTCGCCGACCGGCTCACCGCCCGCGTCGAGGCGATGCGGGTCGGCCCCGGCACCGAGGACGGCGTCGCGATCGGGCCGCTCATCGACGACCGTGCCGTCGCGAAGGCCGACCGGCTCGTCACCGACGCGGTCGAGCGCGGTGCGGTCGTCCGCACCGGCGGTCACCCGATCGACGGCCCGGGGACGTTCTACGCGCCCACCGTCCTCACCGACGTGCAGCCGGGCAGCGCCATCCTGACCGACGAGATCTTCGGCCCGGTCCTGGCGATCGCGACGTTCGCCACCGACGACGAGGCGATCACCCGTGCGAACGACACCGAGTACGGTCTCGTGGCGTACGCCTTCACCGAGGACCCGGCACGCGGACAGCGTCTGATGGAGCGGCTCGAGACCGGGATGCTCGGCCTCAACACCGGCGTCGTGTCGAACGCCTCGGCACCGTTCGGGGGCGTGAAGCAGTCCGGCATGGGCCGCGAGGGCGGGGCGGAGGGCATCTCCGAGTACCTCGAGACGATGTACACGCTGACGCCCGACCCGTTCCGGCAGCGCAGCACGACCACGACAGGAGACGCACGATGATCGAGCGAGACGTCGTCATCATCGGCGCCGGCGTGACCGGCCTGACCGCGGCGACCCGGCTCCGCGCCGAGGGCAGGTCCGTCGCCGTCCTCGAGGCCCGTGACCGGGTCGGCGGCCGCACGTGGACCAACGACATCGAGGGCGTCACCCTCGAGATCGGCGGACAGTGGGTGTCGCCGGACCAGACCGCGCTGCTCGAGACCCTCGACGAGCTCGGCCTCGAGACGTACGACCGGTACCGGGAGGGGCAGAGCGTCTACATCGACGCGGACGGCACCCGCACCGAGTACACCGGCGACATCTTCCCGCTTCCGGCGGCCACGGCGCACGAGATCGAACGCCTGGTGTCCGTCGTCGACGAGTACGTCGCGCACGTCGATCCGGCCCGACCATGGGAGTCGCCCGACGCGAAGCGCCTCGACGAGACGTCCTTCCGCGACTGGCTGCACGGCCTCAGTGACGACCGCGTCGCGACCGACAACGTCGAGCTGTTCATCGCCGGTGCGATGCTCACCAAGCCCGCACACGCCTTTTCCGCGCTGCAGGCACTCCTGATGGCCGCGTCCGCCGGGAGCTTCACGAACCTGGTCGACGCCGACTTCATCCTCGACAAGCGCGTCGTCGGTGGGATGCAGCAGGTCTCCCTCCGGCTCGCCGAGCAGCTCGGCGACGACGTGCACCTGGACGCCCCGGTCCGCACGCTGCGGTGGACCGACGACGGCGTCGTCGCGATCGCCGACGGTGGCATCGAGGTACACGCGCGCCAGGCACTCGTCGCCGTCCCGCCGCCCCTCTACACGCGGATCTCGTACGACCCGCCGCTGCCCCGACGGCAGCACCAGCTCCACCAGCACCTGTCGATGGGCTTCGTCATCAAGGTGCACGCCGTCTACGACCGGCCGTTCTGGCGGGAGGCCGGGCTCTCCGGCACGGCGTTCAGCCCGTACGAGCTCGTGCACGAGGCGTACGACAACACTTCGTACGGCAAGGAGCAGGGGACGCTCGTGGGCTTCGTGTCCGACGAGCACGCCGACGCGGTGTTCGCGCTCGAGCCTGCGGAGCGCAAGGCACGGGTCCTGGAGTCCCTGGTCCACTACTACGGACCGCAGGCAGCCGAGCCGGTCGTCTACTACGAGAGCGACTGGGGCACCGAGGAGTGGACGCGCGGTGCGTACGCGGCGAGCTTCGACCTCGGTGGTCTCGCACGCTACGGCGCCGACCAGCGCGCAGCGGTCGGGCCGATCCGATTCGCCTCCAGCGACCTGGCCGGTGCCGGCTACCAGCACGTCGACGGTGCGGTCCGGATCGGCCGCGAGGTCGCTGCGGAGATCGCAGCAGCCCTGCCCCAGCCGGCCACGGTCCGGTAGTCACCACGGTGCGGACGGGAGGCTCGGTGCCGGCTGGCACCGAGCCTCCCGTCCGTCAGCGGGTCAGGACCGCCGCATCTCCACCGTCGGACCGAGCGCACCGGTGAACTCGGTGCCGACTTCCCGGAAGCCGGCCTTCTCGTACCCGCGCCGCGCGCGGGCGTTGCCGGTGTGCACGTACAGCCGCAGCGGTCCGTCTGCCCAGCCGGCGACCGCGTCGAAGAGGGCGGCGAGCACCGCCCCGCCCCGCGCTTCGGGTGCCACGAAGACGCCGACGACCGAGCTGCCGTCCCTCGGGACCGCGCGGCCCTCGTAGTCCGGATCGCCGACGCGCTCGAGGAGCCCGGTCGCAGACCCGATCCACGTTCCGGACTCGTCCTCGGCGATGAACTGCCGCGCCGTGGCTGCGTCGCCGGCGTCGTCCGACCCACCGGCTGCGCGATCCTGCCAGAACGTGTCGGGCAGCGATGCCGTGTGCTCGGCGGAGTCGACGAACGCCATCGCGGCGACGGGGTCGTGCACGGCGCGCAGGCGGAGTTCGCGGACGCGTTCCCACTCATCGGCGTGGATCGGACGGACGGTGAACCGCTGCATCACCGCAGTCTTGCAGAGCGGCTCAGAGCACGCTGGCGGCGGCCGATCGTGCCGCTGCTGCCCACGGTCGGGTCGGATCGGCCTGCGCGCTCGCCATCGCGCCGTCGTAGAGCACGCACAACTGCAGCGCCGTGCCGTTCGGGTCGTCGGCGCCGGCTTCGGTCAGGAGCGACTCGAACAGCTCGCGGACCCAGTCCCGGTGCTCGAGCGTGACCTGGTGCGTGGGGTGTCCCGCGCCGTACTCGGCCTCGACGTTGATGAACGGGCAGCCTCGGTAGCCGGGCTCCTCGAACCACTCGCCGAGCAAGTCGAACACCGCGAGCACGCGGTCCCGGGGCGTGTCGCCACGGCCCGGGAGGGTGGCCGCCACGTGCGCCTGCCACGCGTTGCTCCGACCACGGAGGTAGCCCACGACGAGGTCGTCCTTCGTCCGGAAGTGCGTGTACAGGCTCGCCTTGGAGATGTCGGCCTCTGCCGCCACCTGGTCGACGCCGACCGCGTGGATGCCCTGCTCGTAGAACAGACGATCGGCGGTGGCAACGGCACGTTCGTACGCGGGGCGGCGGCGGGTTCGCGGAGCGGTCTCGGGCATGGTTTGACTTTACCGTACAGATCGGTACAGTTACCAGCGCCAAACCGAACCGATCTGTTCAGACAGGATATTGACCATGACCAAGACCGCTCTCATCACCGGCGCCACCAGCGGCATCGGCCGCGCGACCGCCGAACTCCTCGCTGCCCGTGGGCTGCACGTCGTCGTCTCCGGCCGCAACGCCGAACGCGGGGACGAGGTCGTCCGGACCATCCGCGCGGCCGGTGGGTCCGCCGACTTCGTGGCGGCCGACCTCCGCGACGAGGCGAGCGCGAGGGAGCTCGCTGCTCGCGCCCTCGAACTCGGCGGTGGGGCGGTGGACGTCCTGGTGAACAGCGCCGGGATCTTCCCGTTCGGCCCCACCGCGTCGACGACCACCGAGGGCTTCGACGACGTCTTCGACGTGAACGTCAAGGCGCCGTACTTCCTCGTCGCGGCGCTCGCCCCGGGGATGGCCGAGCGTGGATCCGGTGCGATCGTCAACGTCACGACGATGGTCGCCGAGTTCGGCGCTGCCGGGATGGGGCTCTACGGCTCGAGCAAGGCGGCGCTCGTCCTGCTGACGAAGTCGTGGGCGGCCGAGTTCGGCCCAGCCGGGGTCCGCGTCAACGCCGTGAGCCCCGGCCCGACCCGCACCGAGGGGACCGCCGCGATGGGGGAGAGCCTCGACGCACTCGCTGCCGCCGGACCCGCCGGCCGTCCGGGAACCGCGGACGAGATCGCCGAGGCGATCGTGTTCCTCGCCACCGACGGGGCGTCGTTCGTGCACGGCGCGGTGCTGCCGGTCGACGGCGGTCGGATCGCGGTCTGAACGCACTCCTGTGCGGCTGCGGTCCGGGCCGCGCGTACGGTCCGGTCCACGAGTGACACGACTCCCCACGGATCCGGCCAGCCCTCCGACGAAACCAGGCAGTACACCGAGGACCTCCCCGACGGCTCGCGCACTGGCGACGCCACGGAGGACCCGGAGCAGGACAGCGACGTCGACTCGGGCGGCGAGCCGGCGGACCCGCAGTAGGACAGACGGGAGGCACGGTGCCAGACGGCACCGTGCCTCCCGTCCGTCAGTCCTGTCGGAGGATGCGGTCGCCGGTCTCCGGATCCCAGCCGATGGTCTCCGGCTCGGATGCGCGCTGGGCGCGCGCAGGACGCGGGGCTCGCGGGAACCACGGGCGCGCCGCCGGGAGGAACAGGAGCACCGTTGCGACGATGGTCAGCGCGATCAGCGCGAGGGGGAGCGGCGCGAGCGCGAACCCGAGCACGGCTCGGGCCGCCGCCACGACGACGAGCGCGACGCGGGCGCGACGCGACCCTGCTGCGGTCCGGAACACCGCCCAGGTGATCGCGGCGTACAGGAGCACCGCCACGACCTCGGCCGGGAGCAGTGCGCCCCCGCGGGCCGGACCCGGCCCGACCGCCGCGGTGACCGCCCGCACGACGATGAGCGCGACGGCGACGGTGACGATCGTCGGACGGCGGTGTGGACCTGCGTCGGTCATCGATGACTCCCCTGCCGCCCGTGTGGCGGACCAGGGCGATCCGAGGGGTCAACTCCACCTCGGGCGCCCCCCACAAGTGGTGGAGCAGCCGTCTCCGACAAGAAACGGTTCGATCCGACTTCTTGCATTGAAGTGTGGAATTTCAATACGATCGCCTCAATGATCGCGACGATGGGTTTGTGATCACTCGAGGGGATTCGAAGATGAAGAAGTGGATGACGACGGCAGCGGCGATCACGGCCGCGGTGAGCATCGCGTTGACTGCAACGCCCGCGAGTGCGGGCACGCTGGACACGGTCGACACGGGATCAGCTCAGCAGCGGGCAGATCAGTTGCTGATGGGAGTTGATGACACGACCAAGACCTTCGACGGTGCGGTCGCGCTGAGAGCAGGAGCGAGTTCGGAGGACGCTGCGGAGTTCGCCGCTGGGTACGTTGCCGCTGGTGGGCATGCAGAGAACGTCGACCTTTCTCGGGCCGCCGTCGACGCGCTTCGTGGACCGGCCGGCGAGGTACTGGCATGCTCGGGCCGAAACTCTGCAGACATCACGGGTCTGCAGGTGAACCTCTACCTGAGCTCCTGCAACGCGGACAAGATCGTGGCGGCGCTCGCCGGAGGCGCGGGAGTTGCGGCCCTCGTCGGTATCATCACAGCAGCAACCGGTATCGGCGGTGCAGCTGGTGGGATCGCAGCAGCTCTGTTGACGATCGGGTCGGCTGCCGTCGCGTACTGCGCGGCAAACGGACGGGGAATCGGGTTCCACGTGCTTCCTGTCGGACCACCGTGGTGCAGGTCGCAGTGAGCGCAGCCACGGAACGGGACTTCATGAGGATGATCGACGTCATGGTCATCGCGGTCGCCGCGATGCTGCTGGGAGCGGGCTTGGCACTCATGGTGTGGTCCACGTCGGTCGCGGAGGGAACCGCGCTCTGGAACCGAACCATGTCCGCGGGCAGCGCTCTGTCCATCGCCTCGGCGATGGTCGGCGCTGTCGGAACCATCTTCATCAGGAGGAACCGCACCCGGCGGTGAACGCCGGGGGCGACGGACGGGAGGCACGGTGCCAGCTGGCACCGTGCCTCCCGTCCGGTGTGGGGCCAGGTCCGCAGGTGACGTCAGCCGATGCGGATCAGCTTCTTGTTCACGAACTCGTCGGCCCCCAGGGGGCCGAGCTCGCGGCCGAAGCCGCTGGCCTTGACGCCGCCGAACGGCAGCTCCGGGCTGTCCGCGCCGACGATGTTCACGTAAACCATCCCCGCCTCGATGCGGTCCGCGACGCGGAGGGCCTGGTCGGCATCGGTCGTGAACAGGTACGAGCCGAGCCCGTACGGGGTGTCGTTCGCGAGCCGGATCGCGTCGTCCTCGTCGGTGACCCGGTAGACGGCCGCGACGGGGCCGAAGAACTCCTCGCGGTACGCGTCGTTGTCCGGCGTGATGCCCGTGAGCACGGTCGGGGTGAACGCGTTGCCGGAGCGCTCGCCGCCGGTGACGACGGTCGCGCCCTGCTCCTTCGCCGCGTCGAGCTGCTGCTCGAGCCGATCGGCGGCCGCCGGGGACGACAGCGGCCCGAGTTCAGCGCCGGGGGTGGTCGGGTCGGTCGGTGCCACGGCCGACATCGCGTCCGTGAACTTCGCCAGGAAGTCGTCGTACAGGTGGTCGGCGACCAGGAATCGCTTCGCGGCGTTGCAGACCTGCCCGTTGCCCTCGAGCCGGGTGGCGACGGCGGACTCCACGACGGCGTCGAGGTCGTCGGTGGACAGCAGGATGAACGGGTCGGAGCCGCCCAGCTCGAGGACGACCTTCGTCAGGTTCCGGCCGGCGATCTCGGCGACGGCAGCTCCCGCGCGGGCCGACCCGGTGAGGGAGACACCCTGCACGCGGGGGTCGGCGATGACGTCGGCTGCCTGGTCGTTCGTCGCGAAGACGTTCGTGTACGCCCCCTCTGGGAACCCGGCGTCGTGGAAGATCCGCTCCACCGCGAGGGCCGACTCGGGGCACTGCGGGGCGTGCTTCAGCAGGACGGTGTTGCCGATGAGCAGGTTCGGACCGGCGAACCGGGCGATCTGGTACGCGGGGAAGTTCCACGGCATGATGCCGAGGAGCACCCCGACGGAGTCCTTGCGGATGAAGGCACTGCCCTCGGACCCCGGTGCGAGGGTGATCGGCTCGTCCGCCAGGAAGTCTTCCGCGTTGTCGGCGTAGTAGTCGTAGATGTCGGCGCAGAAGTCGACCTCGCCGATCGCCTGGTCGATGGGCTTCGCCATCTCGCGGACGATCGTGGCGGCCAGTTCGTCGCGGCGCTCGCGGTAGAGGTCGGCGACCCGGTGCATGGCCGCGGCGCGCTCGGCGACGGTGCTGGTGCGCTCGCGGTGGGCGTGGTCCGCGGTGTCGATCGCGGCGCGGAGCTCCTCGTCGGTGATCGTCGGGTAGGTGGCGAGCACCTCGCCGCTCGTCGGGTCGGTGACGGCGTAGTCGGTCATCGTTTCCTCTCAGGCCTGTTCGTCGGTCAGCTGCTTGTTGACGCCGGTCACCGGCTGGTTCTCGTCGAAGCCCTTCGGCTGGATGCGGAATCCCTTCGTGATGACGAGGAGGTACACGAAGCCGATGGCGGCCCAGACGCAGCCGGCGATGAGCGCGTCGGCGTGCAGCTGTGACCAGAGAACACCGGTGAGGAGCATCGCGACCCCGGGGAGCACGATGTACGCGAACCGGTCGCGGGCGGTGTGGCGGCGACCCTGGCGGACGGCGAAGTGCACGATGACGGTCGCGTTGACGAACGTGAACGCGATGAGGGCGCCGAAGTTGATGTACGACGAGATCGTGTCGAGCGAGAACGTCATCGCCAGCAGGGTCACCGCGCCCACGATGACCACGTTCGGGATGGGCGTCCGCGTGCGGGGGCTGACGTAGCCGAACACGCGCTTCGGGAGGACGTTGTTCCGACCCATCACGAGCAGCATGCGGGCGACGCTGGCGTGCGACGCCAGTCCGGACGCGAGCGCCGCGACGAACCCCGCCGCGACCAGGACCGCCTGGAACACGGGGCCACCGACGATCAGCCCGATCTGGGGGAGCGGGTCGTCCGTGAACTCGCCGAACGGGGCGTTCGTCGGGAAGCGCAGCTGCGCGAAGTACGCCGACACCAGGAAGATCACGCCGCCGATGAGCACCGTCATCAGGATGGCCTTCGGCATGATCCTGATCGACTTCGCCTCTTCGGTGTACATCGTGACCGCGTCGAACCCGATGAACGAGAAGCAGACGACGGTGGCGCCGGTGAGGAGCGCCGACATCGTCACGCCGTCGTGCACGAACGGCTCGGTGCTCGCGATGGTGCCGGCCCCCGCACCGTGCACGAGCTCGATCACCGTGAAGACCACGAACGCGATCATCGCCAGGATCGCGCCGATGAGCAGGACCATGTTGAGGTTCGACGTGCCGCGCATCGAAAGGCAGATGACCGTGGTGACGAACACCGTGTAGACGACGACCGTCACCCACGCGGGCAGCGCCGGGAAGACCTGCTCGAGGTAGAGCCGGATGATCAGCGCGTTCACCATCGGGAGCAGCAGGTAGTCGAGCAGGGACGCCCAGCCGACCATGAAGCCCGCGTTGGGGTGGATCGACTCGCGCACGTACGTGTAGGCGGATCCGGCTGCCGGGTAGACGCGGACCATCTTCCCGTAGCTCACGGCGGTCAGGAGCATGATCACGAGGGCGATCAGGTAGGCGCTGGGAACGGCACCGTTGGTCTCTCCGGAGACGATCCCGAAGGTGTCGAAGACGACGGTCGGGGTCATGTAGCCGAGGCCGAGGCCGACGATCGCCCAGAGCCCGAGGCTCCGCTTCAGGGAACCGCCGCGCGCCGGTGTTGCCGGGGCGGTGACCGCGATGGGTGATGCCATGGGCGTTCCTCCTGAGCGTTCGGTTCGGTGCACAGTACCGACGCCATGGGGTCCGCCGGACCCGCCGTGACGTACACCGGCACCCCGCTGGCTGTACTCCGGGGCGATTGCAGACCAGCACCCGCGTGGATGCCGGGAACCAGCCGCCGGGGAGCGTCGAGAACCCTCAGGAGTGGTGATCGCCCGGACGGCGGACTTCCCGGCGGTGCTCCTTACGATCGGCCTTCCCATGCAACGGACATCTCGCTCTCAGACCGTCACCGTGGTGGTCGTCGTCCTGGCGGTGTTGACCGCGGTGAACCTCGGCGTGTCTGCGACGTGGTGGACCAGGGCTGCCGCGGGTTCCCCGACGACGTCCAGTGCCGCTGCTCCGCCGACCTCGGCCACGACCGCGATCCCGACCGCGATCCCGACCGCCGAGCCTCCTGCCGACGGGATCCCGGCAGCCGAGGCGCCGGGGCAGACGGCCGCCCCGGCCACCGAGGACCTCGCGACGACCTGGACGCCCCCGGCCGGCATGCCGACGACCGGGCGGCTCCTCCGCGTCGCGATCCCGGCCACCCGGTCGCACTTCACGGCGCGCGACGCGCTGCTCTGGCTGCCGCCGGCCGCGCTCACGGCCGACCCGCCGCACCTGCCCGTCGTGGTCCTGATGTCCGGCCAGTCGAGGGGTGCAGGACCCGAGGACCTGCAGACCGGCGGGCACATCGAGGCGACGATGGACGCGCTCGCCACCCTGCACCGAGGCCTCGCGCCCATCGTGGTGGTGCCGGACCAGCTCGGCCCGGAGTCGGCCAATCCGATGTGCGTGGACGGTCCGCTCGGCAACAGCGCCACCTACCTCGAGGACGACGTACCCGCGTGGATCACCTCGCACCTCAAGGTCCAGTCGGGGGCCGCCGCGTGGACCGTCGGCGGGTTCTCGCAGGGTGGCACGTGCGCCATCCAGATCGGTGCGGGAGATCCGGAACGGTTCGGGAACATCATCGACGTGTCGGGCGAGGACGGACCGAGTCTCGGATCCGTCCAGAAGACCATCGCGGAGGGGTTCTCCGGCAACGCGGCGGCCTACCGACGAGCGCAGCCCGCGGCGATCCTCGCGGCGCACGCGGAGTACCGGGACACGGACGCGTTCTTCGCCGCCGGCGGCGACGACCACGCCTACGGGCAGGTGACGCCCGTCCAGGCGCAGCGGGCGCGGGCCGCCGGGATGCACGTCACCACGTGGATCCTCCCCGGCGGCAGGCACAGCTGGAGCACCGCGGGGCCGGCGATCGCCGCCGGGCTCGCGTGGCTGGCACCACGGCTCGGCGTCGCACCGAGCTGAGCCCGGCGACTCAGGCGGGCTGTTGCTGCGTGATGCAGTGCAGGCCGCCGCCGCGGGCGAAGACCTCGCGTGCGTCGACCGTGCGGATCTCACGGCCCGGGTAGACGTCGGCGAGGATGCCCCGTGCGCGGGCGTCTGCTGCGTCCTCGCCGAACCCGCACGCGATCACGGCGCCGTTCACCACGACGTGGTTGACGTAGTTCCAGTCCACCGGGCCGCCGTCGTCCGTCAGGGTCGCCGGTGCCGGGATCTCGACGATCGTGGCATCGGTGGCCTGTTCGATCGCGCGGCGGATCTGCGGCATCACGAGGTGGTCGGGGTGGTCGGGGTCCGGTTGCGCGTGGAGCAGGACGACGTCGGTCGCTGCTCCCGCGAACGTGGCGACCATGTCGACGTGTCCACGGGTCCCGAGGCCGTCGTAGTCCCGGGTCAGTCCCCGCGGGAGCCAGACCACGTCGGTCGCCCCGATCGTCCGGGCGAGTTCCTCCTCGACGCGGGCGTGGTCGGCGTACGGGTTCCGCCGCGGGTCGAGCTGCACCGTCTCGGTCACGAGCACCCGGCCCCGGCCGTCGACGTGGATCGCGCCACCCTCGTTGACCAGCAGCGACGGGATCCGTCGGACACCGGCGGCCCGTGCGACGGTCGCGGCGATCTCCGCGTCGCGGGTCCACGTCGACCACGAGTTCGCGCCCCACCCGTTGAACACCCAGTCGACGGCGCCCTGTTCGCCGGTGTCGTCGTCGACGACGAAGGTCGGACCGATGTCGCGCATCCAGAAGTCGTCGAGCGGCGCCTCGAGCACGTCCACCGAACGGGACAGCAGGCGGTGGGCGTCGGGCCGTGCGACCGGGTCGACCACGACCGTGACGGGCTGGTACTCGCTGATGGTGTTCGCGGTCGTCGCCCACGCGGTGCGCGCGGCCTCGGCGCTCGCCGGATCGTCGCCGAGGGTGTTGCCCGGTCGGGGGAACGCCATCCACGTGCGCTCCTGCGGAGCCGTCTCCGCCGGCATCCGCCAGGTCACGAGCGTGCTGCCGTCGGTCGTGCGGCCGTCTGCCGCGGTGACGGTCGGTCCGGGATGGAGGCTCGGATCGCCTCCGTCGCGCCGTGGTCGTCCCGAACGGGGTCGACCGGGGCCACCAGGGAGTCGTACAGGTCGGGGCGCCTGGTCAGCGCGAAGGGGAACAGGCGGAGCCACTCGCTGCGGGCATCGAGGTCGAGGTCCGCCACGAGCACGACACTCGCGTCACGAGGTGCCTCGACGAGCACGCGACCGAACGGGTCGGAGATGAACGACGATCCGTAGAAGGTGATGTCGCCCTCGTCGCCCCACCGGTTCGGGACGACCATGAACTGCCCGGCGGTGATGCCGTTCGCCACGATGACGTGCCGCCAGATCGGCGCCGTGTCGAACGCGGGGAAGGTCGGCTCGGAGCCGATGGCGGTCGGGTACACGAGGACCTCGGACCCTGCGAGGTCGTAGGAGCGGGCGACCTCGGGGAACCACTCGTCCCAGCACGTCGGGAGTCCGACCCGTGCCCCGAGCCCGTCCGGCTCGTAGACGGGGAAGGCGTCGTCATCGCGACCCGGGCGGAAGTAGGTGTCCTCGTAGTACCCGGCGCTGATCGGGATGTGCGTCTTCCTGGTGCGTCCGACGAGCGAACCGTCCGGTGCAACGAGGATCGCCGTGTTGTACCCGCGCGGGTCGGCCGGCTCGTCGTCCTCGGCCGGCCGCTCGTACAGCGACGCGTGCACGAGGATCCCGTGCTCGCGGGCCTGTTCCCGCGCGAAGGTGATCGTCGGGCCGTCGTCGATCGACTCGGCGAGGTCCTTCGGGACGCCGCTCGCCGGGGTGTCGCCGGGGTACCGCAGCAGTGTCAGCTCGGGCAGGAACACGGCCTGCGCACCGTTCGCGGCCGCGGCGGCGATGCCCTCGGCGAGCTGGGCTCGGTGCGCTGCCGGGTCCTCGAGCCACCGGATCTGCACGAGGGCGACGCGGGTGGTCCGACGGGGATCCGTGTTCGCGTCGCGCAGCGGCGACTCGAGCTTCTCTGCGGTGACGACGTCCATGGCGCCATTGTTGACCACATGATCAACGAACGCAATGGTCACGGAACGGTCACGACGAGAATCCGGTCCAAACCGTTTCCGGTGGGGTGCCGAATCCCATGCACAGACCGGGAAACACCCGGAGCGCTCACCAGCCGCAGATAGCTGGTTCTCCACTCCTTTTCGGAGTGTGTTCGGCGCGCTTTCAGTACGCCGCGCCGAGCGCGACACAGCAAAGGAATGACCATCATGCGCAAGTCCCTCAAGACCACCATCACCCTCGCCACGACGGGTGCCCTCGTCCTCGGCGGTGCCGCGTTCGGTGTCTCCGCCGCGAACGCGTCGACCCCGGCGATCCACACGGTCGCATCGTCGTCGTCGAAGATCCCCGCACCGGTCGCGTCGGTTCCCGAGGTCCTCGGTGGTGACACCTCCGTCGCGCTGGACTCCGGCTTCACCGACGCGCTCACCGCGCTGAAGCTGACCCCGGGTGTGTCCGGCAACGCCAAGCTCGCCGACGGTGCCGTGTCGTTCCCGATCACCTCCGGCTCGGTCACCTACTGGAGCCCGGACGGGAAGTACCGTCCGTACGTGCAGGGCCTGCTGAACCACGACGACTCGGGTCTGACCCTGAAGGCCGGGGACACGACCGTGACGTTGGAGAACTTCGTGGTGAACCCGGGTTCGTCCAAGCTCTACGGTGACGTCCTGGTCAACGGTCAGGTCGCCGCAGCGAACGCGTACCTGTTCAGCCTGCACGGTGGGACGCTGAAGCCGCTGCAGCTCGAGGGTGACAACGCGATCCTCACCGGCACCACCGTCCACGTCTCCGGCGACGCCGCGAAGCTGCTCAACAGCACCTTCAAGACCGACGCCGTCAAGAGCGGCCTCCTCGTCGGCACCGCAACCATCACCGCCAAGATCAAGTAACACCCGCGCCAGAAGCGCACCACGCCACACGACGGACACAGCACCTCGCACCCGCGGGGTGCTGTGTCCGTTCCGCGCTTCGGTGGCTCCGCGGTTCAGCGAGCGGCGGTGGTCGTGCCGATGACCGAGAGCAGCCGGAGTCGCTCCGCGGTCACGCTGCCCGGCTCGGCGGTGTGCACGAGGAGCACGTGCGACTGCTCGGGATCGTGCAGCACCTGGCAGTGCAACGTCAGCTCCCCGACCTCGGGGTGGACGTACCGCTTGACCTCGCGCGGACGGACCCCGACCTCGTGCAGCGCCCAGACCTCCCGGAACTCAGCGCTCCTCGCCAGCAGGGTGTCCGCGAGGTGTGCCGCCCGCGAGCCGGGACCGCGCCGAGCGACGACCTCTCGGAGTCCGGACGCGTACATCCGGGACATGAAGGCGTGGTCCTCGACCGGGTAGAGCTCCCGGACCTCGGTCTGGGTGAACCACCGGAACCCGGAGCTCCGTGCGTCACCGGTGTACCGCGAGTGGTCACCGATGAGCGCCACGCCGAGTGGTGTCTGCCGCAGGGTCTCGCCGACCTCGTTCGACACCTCGGCCGGGGTGTCCACCAGGCTGTCGACGATCCGCATCATCCCCGGCGACACGTGGGTTCCGCCCGCGCTCCGTGTCGGCGGTTGATGTCCGGCCAGGCGGAACAGGTGGTCGCGCTCGTCGATCGTCAGCCGGAGTCCCTGCGCGATCGCGGCGAGCATCTGCTCCGACGGCTGTGGGCCGCGCTCGCGTTCGAGTCGCGCGTAGTAGTCCGTCGACATGTTCGCGAGCAGGGCCGCCTCCTCGCGACGGAGCCCGGCGGTCCGCCGACGCTGTCCACGCGGCAGCCCGACGTCCTCCGGTTGCAGTGCATACCGGCGACCACGGAGGAAGTCCGCCAGTGCGCTTCGATCGATCACGTCGTCATCCTCTCGCGACGCGTCCGTCCGAGCCACGGATCGTCAGGCCGTGGATGTCGTGCACGGGGTCGGCGCATGCTCGACCGAGGCGCCACGAGGTGCCGCGAACGAGGAGACGACACGATGCCACGCACCCACGACGACGTCACGATCCCTGACCTCACCGGCCGACGGGCCCTGGTCACCGGCGCCAGCGACGGCATCGGAATCGGCATCGCCACCCGGCTGGCCGCAGCCGGCGCCGAGGTGGTGATGCCGGTCCGCAACCGACGGAAGGGCGAGGCCGCCGTCGACCGCATCCGGCAGCAGTACCCGGACGCGATCCTGCGGCTCGAGGAGATGGACCTGTCGTCCTTGCACTCCGTGGCGTCGCTCGCCGACCGCCTCCGTTCGCAGGGCGAACCCCTGCACCTGCTGATCGGCAACGCGGGTGTGATGACGCCACCGGAGCGGCAGGAGACGGAGGACGGCTTCGAACTGCAGTTCGGCACGAACCACCTCGGACACTTCGCGCTCGTCGGTCAGCTCCTCCCGCTCCTGCGGGCCGGCAGCGCACGCGTGGTGATGCAGACGAGCATCGCGGCCCGACGTGCCCGGATCGACTGGGAGGACCTGCAGTCCGAGCGGCCGTACGACGGCAACCGCGCCTACGCGGCGTCGAAGCTCGCCTGTGCACTCGTCGGCTTCGAACTCAGCAGACGGAGTCGAGCGGGCGGTTGGGGGATCACGAGTGCGGTGAGCCACCCGGGTGTCGCGCCGACGAGTCTCCTGGCCGCTCGTCCGGAAGTCGGACGAGCCCAGGACACGACGGCGGTCCGGGTCATCCGATGGCTCTCGGCGCGCGGACTCGTCGTCGGGACCGCCGACTCCGCGGGGGAGCCCGCACTGCTCGCGGCGACCGGCTCCGACCTGGACGGGGCCTTCACCGGTCCGGGGTGGCCGGGTGGGCTCGGTGGACCCGCTGCCAGGCGCGAGCCGTGGAAGCCGATGCGGGACGAAGCCGCAGCGGCACGGCTGTGGACGGTCTCCGAGGAGCTCAGCGGCGTCCGGTTCCCGGAGACGACCGGACGCGACCAGGAGCCCCGGCCGAGGATGGGGGGATGAACGATCCCATCGTCGTGCCGCTCGGCTTCTCGCACGTGCGGCTCACCGTCACCGACATCCACCGGAGCAAGGCCTTCTACGAGCTGCTGTTCGGCATGCCGCCCGGGAGCGACTTCAGCGACCAGATCGACGACCCGACGATCCACGACGACCCGTGGCGGACCTACGGCGGGTGCTCGTTCACGTTCGGCGGCCAGACCCTCGGGCTGCGTCCGGTGGCGGAGTCGGGTGACCGGTTCGATCCCGACCGCGTCGGCCTCGACCACGTGTCCTTCCGGGTCGGATCGGTCAGCGCCCTGCACGATGCGGTGGCGCGGCTCGACGAGGCGGGCATCGAGCACGGTGCGGTGACGGACCTCCCGCCGTTCGGTCTGGTGATCCTGTCCGTCCAGGACCCCGACGACGTGAACCTGGAGTTCGCCGCGCCCCGTCCGGAAGGCGCATCCGCGCCCCGCACCTCCAGCTGACTCCGAAGGTCCCGGCGTTGCGTGATCGACGTCAGACAACAGGAGGACACATGAGCACGACTTGGTTCATCACCGGCGCATCGAAGGGCTTCGGCCGCGAGTGGGCCGAAGCCGCCCTCGAGCGTGGGGACTCCGTCGCCGGTACGGCACGGAACCCCGACGACGTGCAGGCGCTCGTCGAGCAGTACCCGGACACGTTCCTCGGCATCCAGCTCGACGTCACCGACCGCTCGGCCGACTTCGCCGCGGTGCAGCGCGCAGCAGACCACTTCGGTTCCCTCGACGTCGTCGTGAACAACGCCGGCTACGGCCACTTCGGCATGGTCGAGGAGCTCACCGAGGACGAGGTCCGTGCCCAGCTCGAGACGAACCTGTTCGGTGCGCTCTGGGTCACCCAGGCGGCGCTGCCGATCATGCGCGAGCAGGGTTCTGGGCACATCATCCAGGTGTCGAGCATCGGTGGGATCAGCGCGTTCCCGACCGTCGGCGCGTACCACGCGTCGAAGTGGGCGCTGGAGGGGCTCTCGCAGTCCCTCGCGCAGGAGGTCGCCGGCTTCGGCATCCACGTCACCCTGATCGAACCCGGCGGGTTCTCGACCGACTGGTCCGGACCGTCGTCGAAGCAGAGCGAGCCGATCGACGCGTACGCCGACGTGCGCGAGGCAGCCTCGAAGCGCCCTTCCGCCGCGGACCCGGGCAAGCCCGAGGCGACTCGCTCGGCGATCCTCAAGGTGGTCGACGCCGACGAGCCGCCGCTGCGGGTCTTCTTCGGCAAGGCGCCGCTCGGCATCGCGGAGAAGGACTACGAGTCGCGTCTCGCGACGTGGCGGGAGTGGCAGCCCGTGTCCGAGGAGGCACACGGCGCCTGACGCGGGACGAGCGGGCAGCCCACCGCTCAGGCGATGATGTTGACCGCGCGCGAGATGACCAGGGCCATCAGGATGAACCCGCCGACGGACTGGTAGGCCATGATCATCTTCGCGCGGACGGTCATCGGCATCGTGTCGGTCGGGCTGAACGCGACCATGTTCGTGAGCGCCACGTAGAGGTAGTCGAGGTACACCGGACGCCAGGCGGCGGTGCGCGAGTCGGTCTCCTGTGGGAACTGGAAGTCCGCCTCGTCGGACTCCCAGAGGTCGGGACGCCGACGTGCGACCGGCCCGCCGCGGTCGAGTTCCCAGTACACGAGGCCGAACGCGATGATGCTGCTCACCCACACCTGCAGCGCGGTGAGGAGCACCACTCCGCCCTCCACGTGCCCGTCGAGCAGCAGCACGACGGTCCGCACCACCGTGAGCTGGTTCGCCACCGTCAGCAGGATCGCGAGCGCGAACGACAACCACCGCGACCACGTCGTCTCGCGGGACAGCCGCCGCGGGTTGAACACGATCAGCGGCACGAGCAGCAGGACACCGAGGAGCGGCACGACCCACGAGGGGAAGAACAGCACCCGGCTCGGCAGGAGCAGCGCGAGCGCGAGGTTGACGAGGATCGCGACGGCGACCGGGAAGCGGTGCTCGTGCTGGTGTCTGACCTTCGACGGGCTCACGCGCCGAGTGTAGAGGCCAGCTCGTCCGCCCGGACGTCCCGTCCGAGGATGCGCGACGCCGCCCGCAACCCGGACAGCAGCGCCCCGTGCACGGTCGCGGGGTCGTCGCCCCACGTCGCCTCGCCCGCGAGCTGCACCCGATCGGCGGGTGTCCCGAGCAGGTCGTGGTCATCAGGGGACGAGCCGACGTGCAGGTACGAGTACGACCCCTTCGCGAACGGGTCGGCCGCCCACCGGGTGATGCGCACGGCATCCGGCTCGGGCACCGCCGGGCCGAACAGGAACCGCAGGGCCGCCAGCCCCTCGGCGACGATCTCGGCGTCGGACAGCGTCTCGAGTCGACGCGCTCCGGAGCCGCCGACCAGTGCAGCCAGCACCGGCGTCCCGGTCACCCGGGACATGTCGTACCAGGAGTGCCAGTCGACGCCGGCGTCCCCCTGCTGCCGGAGCACCCAGGAGTCCCAGAACGCCGAGGGGAACCGGAAGAACACCTTGTCGTAGACACCCATCCCGAGCCGTCCGAGCGCACCGGCGACGGGCTCGGACAACGGCGGCGAGAACGTGATGTCCCCGGCCTTGAGCACCCCGAGCGGCACGGTCACGACCACCTGGGACGCGGACACGGACGACCCGTCGGCGAGGTCGACCCGGACGGACGACGGCGCGGTGGTCACCGCACGGACCACGGACGACAACCGGACGTCGAGCCCGGCGGCCAGCCGAGCGGCGTACGGCCCGTACCCGCGAGGGAACACGACCTCGTCCCCGGCGACGTGCTCCTCGTCGAGGCCGTGGGCGTCGAGGTCGGTGACGGGCGCGCCGCAGAGGTCCTCGGAGCGGTGCGCCATGTACTCGGTCACGCGATCGGCCCGCGAGCCGGTCCACCCGAGGGAGTCCAGTACCGAGGAGACGGCCGATGCGTACGTGGTCCCGGGAGGTGCGGCGTCGACGACGGACGGCAGGAGTTCGTCGACCGAATGCAGGTCAGCGACCAGCGACGAACCGGACACCCGGACACCGGACGGGTCGTGCCACGCGATCGGCCGCCCGTCGAACTGGAAGCTCCCGACCGTGAACTCCACGGTCTCGATCCCGAACGCCGACGCCAACGACCAGAGCGGGTTGCCCTCGATGCCGTGGATCCACGACGCCCCGAGGTCGACCGGCACCCCGAGCGCGGCGTCCGTCCAGGTGCGCCCACCGACGCGGTCGCGGGCCTCGAGCACGACGACCCGCTGCCCACCGAGCGCGAGCGCCCGGGCGGCGGCGAGCCCCGACACCCCGGCCCCGACCACCACGACGTCGTACGCCGACGGAGGAACGACGGCCATCAGTGCCCCGTCACCTTCTCGCGCACCCGGGCGGCCATGCTCGGTCGTCCGGTCAGTCGTTCCTCGCGGTCGGCGATGTCCGTCGCCACGAGTCCGGCGTTCGCCCCGAGGAACCGGAGCGGCTCCGGCTCCCAGTCCGGCGAGTGGTGCCCGACCCATGGCAACTCCGTCAGCGACGACGACACACCGCGGACGAGGTCGGCCAGCGTCCGCCCCGCCAGGTTCGTCGTCGAGAGCCCGTCGCCGACGTACCCGCCGGCCGACCCCACGGAGCCGTCCCAGGTCACCGAGGCGCACCAGTCACGGGGTACCCCGATCGGGCCGCCCCACGTGTGCGTGACCCCGACGTCACCGACGTCGGGGAAGAGCTCGGCGAGCGTCGTGCGCAGGTGCCGGAACACCCGCGGCACGCGGTCGTACGAGTTCCGGATCGTGGAGCCCCAGTGGTAGCGGGCTCCGCGGCCGCCGAACGCGAACCGGTCGTCCGCGGTGCGCTGTCCGTAGACCAACAGGTGCCGGTAGTCCGAGAACGTCTGCCCGTGCTCCAACCCGATCCGCCCCCACGCCGCCTCGGACAGCGGCTCGGTCGCGATCATCAACGAGTACAGCGGCATGATCCGGCGCCTGGTCTGCGGCATCGTCGCCCCGTAGCCCTCGAGCGCGACGACGACCGCGCCGGCCGAGACGGTCCCGGAGGTGGTGACCACACGCCCTGGAGCCCAGGACACGGCGGGCGTGCGCTCCGCGATCACGACGCCACGGGCCTCCAGTGCGGCCGCCAGGCCACGGACCAACGCGGCCGGCTGCAGGCGGGCGCAGTCCGGCGTGAACGCGACCCCGACGCTGCCTGCGGCGTCGCCGGGGAGCGCGGACCGGTAGACCATGTCGTCGCCGAAGGCGGCGGACGCGTCGACCTCTGCTCGAGCCGCGCGGTCCTGCACCGCCGACCGCGCGTAGAGCACGGTGCCGCCCTTGACGAAGTCGCAGTCGATCCCGGCCTCGTCCGCTGCGCGGCCGACCTCGTCGACCGTCTCGCGCATCGCCCGCCGCATGGCGAGCGCCGCGTCACGGCCGGCGTGCTCGGCGATCTCCGCCGCTTCGCGCGGGAAGAGCGCCGAGCACCACCCGCCGTTCCGTCCGGAGGCGCCGAATCCGGCGATCTCCTTCTCGACGACGACGATCTGGAGGCTCGGGTCGGCCTGGTGCAGGTACCACGCGGTCCAGAGACCGGTCAGTCCACCGCCGATGACGCAGACGTCCGCCGAGCGGTCGCCGTCGAGCGGCGGCCGTGGTCTCAGGTCGTCGCGGCCGGAGGCCACGAGCTGGTCCATCCAGAACGAGACCCGCCGGTAGCCGGACACGGTCAGATCTTCGACGAGGCCTCGGACAGGACGCTCCGCAGGATCGAGGTGATCTCGCGGAACTCCGGCTGCCCGATGGTCAGCGGTGGAGCGAGCTGCACGACGGGGTCGCCACGGTCGTCGGCGCGGCAGTACAGCCCCGCGTCGAACAGCGCCTTCGACAGGAACCCGCGGAGCAGGCGCTCGGACTCGTCGTCGTCGAACGTGGTCTTCGTGGCCTTGTCCTTGACGAGCTCGATGCCGTAGAAGTACCCGGCACCGCGGACGTCGCCGACGATCGGCAGGTCGAGCAGGGTGTCGAGTTCGGCGCGGAAGAGCGGGGCGTTCTGCTGGACGTTCTGCAGCAGCCCCTCTTCCTCGAAGATGTCGAGGTTCTCCATGGCGACGGCGGCGGAGACCGGGTGCCCGCCGAACGTGTACCCGTGGTAGAAGGTCGTGTCACCCTCGGCGAACGGCTCGAAGATCTTGTCGCTGATGATCGTCGCGCCGATGGGGGAGTACCCGGAGGTCATCGCCTTCGCGCACGTGATCATGTCCGGGACGAAGCCGTACGTGTCGCAGGCGAACATCGTGCCGATGCGGCCGAACGCGCAGATGACCTCGTCCGAGACGAGCAGCACGTCGTACTCGTCGCAGATCTCACGGACCCGCTGGAAGTACCCGGGCGGCGGGGTGAAGCAGCCGCCGGAGTTCTGCACCGGTTCGAGGAAGACGGCCGCGACGGTGTCCGGCCCCTCGAACTCGATCATCTCGCGGATGCGCTCGGCCGCCCAGTAGCCGAACTCCTCCTCGCTCTGCCCGGCGAAGCCCATCTCGTCGGCGCGGTAGTAGTTCGTGTTCGGGACACGGAGCCCGCCGGGGGTGAGCGGCTCGAACATCTGCTTCATCGCGGGGATGCCGGTGATCGCGAGGGCGCCCTGCGGGGTGCCGTGGTAGGCGACCGCGCGGGAGATCACCTTGTGCTTCATCGGCTTGCCGCGGAGCTTCCAGTAGTACTTCGCGAGCTTGAACGCCGTCTCGACCGCTTCGCCGCCGCCGGTGGAGAAGAACACCTTGTTGAGGTCGCCGGGGGCGTGGTCGGCCAGGCGGTCGGCGAGCTCGATCGCCGCGGGGTGCGCGTACGACCAGATCGGGAAGAAGCTCAGCGTCTCGGCCTGCTTGGCGGCCATCTCGGCCAGGCGCTTCCGCCCGTGGCCGGCGGCGACGACGAACAGGCCGGAGAGCCCGTCGATGTAGCCCTTGCCGTGGCTGTCGTAGACGTGGTGGCCCTCGCCGCGGACCATGATCGGGACCTCGGCACCCGCCTGGTTCGCGCCGTGCCTGGCGAAGTGCATCCAGAGGTGGTCGCGGGACTTGCGCTGCAGGTCCTCGTTGTCGACCGGTGCGAACGGGTCGTAGGAGCCGAGTCGCGTGGACTGTTCGGTCTTCTGGTCGGAGATGGTCATCGCGTTCCCCAGTCGTAGAGCTGTTTGCGGAGTTGCAGGTAGACGAAGGTCTCGGTGCCGGTCACGCCGGGGATGGCCCGGATCGTGCCGTTGAGCAGTTCGATGAGGTCGTCGTCGTCCTCGCAGACGACCTCCACCATGAGGTCGAAGCTGCCGGCGGTCATCACGAGGTAGTCGACCGCCGCCAGTTGCTCGAGTGCGTCGGCGACCTTGCGGGTGTCGCCGTTCACACGGATGCCGATCATCGCCTGCCGGTGGAACCCGAGCTGCATCGGGTCGGTGACCGCGACGATCTGCATGACGCCGGTCTCGGTGAGCTTCTGCACGCGCTGCCGGACCGCCGCCTCGCTGAGACCGACCGCCTTGCCGATCTCGCCGTACGGACGGCGCCCGTCTGCCTGGAGTTGCTCGATGATCCGCTTGGAGATGTCGTCGATCGGTCCCGGACGTCGTGGTGCTGCCGCCATGCCGGACAGCATGGCAGTGGATTCCGGAGGAAAGCAAGGGATTCCGTTGTGAACACCGTGTTTCGCGACGATTTCCGTTGTTACAAGTCTTCCGAACGAGCGGTTTCCGTGCCAGTATCGCCGCCATGCTGGACAGCACGAAGACGGCGTCGGACACGGCGACCCGTGACCTCCGGAACTTCGTCGGGGGCGAGTGGACCCCGTCCAGGACGAACACGTCGTTCGGCCTGGTGGACCCGACGACCGAGGCCGAGTACGGCATCTCGCCGATCTCCACCGCCGCTGACGTCGACGCCGCCTTCGCCGCGGCGAGCACCGCGCTCGACACCTGGCGCCGCACGACCCCGGGGGAGCGGCAGCTCGCACTGTTCCGGATCGCCGACGCGGTGGAGGCCCGCGCGGAGGAGTTCGCGGACCTCGAGTCGCGGGACACCGGGAAGCCCCGCGCCACCCTGGTCGAGGACGAGATCATGCTCTCCGTCGACCAGATCCGCTTCTTCGCCGGCGCCGCCAGGAACCTCGAGGGCCGGAGCGCCGGCGAGTACCTGGCCGACCACACGTCCTTCGTCCGGCGCGAGCCCATCGGCGTCGTGGCCCAGGTCACCCCGTGGAACTACCCGCTCAACATGGCGGTGTGGAAGATCGCCCCGGCGCTCGCCGCCGGCAACACCACCGTCCTGAAGCCGAGCGACACGACACCGCTCTCCACGCTGCTGCTCGCCGAGGTCGCCGCGGAGTTCCTGCCGCCGGGGGTCCTCAACGTCGTGCTGGGCGACCACTCCACCGGCGCCGCGATGATCGACCACCCGACCCCGCAGCTCGTCTCCATCACCGGGTCGGTCCGCGCGGGCATGGCGGTCGCCCGAGCCGCGGCCGGTGACCTCAAGCGCACGCACCTCGAACTCGGCGGCAAGGCACCCGTGATCGTGTTCGACGACGCCGACATCCCGTCCGCGGTCGCCGGCATCGTCGCCGCCGGGTTCTTCAACGCCGGACAGGACTGCACCGCCGCCACCCGGCTCCTGGTGCAGGACGGCATCCACGACGAGTTCGTGGCGGCGCTCGCCGCGGAAGCCCGGACGAACGCGAGGACCGGCACGGACGGGTACTTCGGGCCGGTCAACAACGTGAACCAGCTCACGCACGTGCAGGACTTCCTCGACACGCTCCCCGACCACGCGACGATCGAGCTCGGCGGCCACCGTGTCGGCGACGTCGGGTACTTCCACGAGGCGACGATCGTCTCCGGGCTGCGGCAGGACGACCGCATCGTGCAGCAGGAGGTGTTCGGCCCCGTGCAGACCGTCCAGCGCTTCCGTACCGAGGCGGACGCGCTGCGTGCCGCGAACGACGTCGAGTACGGCCTGGCGAGCTCGGTGTGGACGACCGACCACGCCAGGGCGATGCGCTTCGCCCGCGACCTCGACTTCGGGTGCGTGTGGATCAACACGCACATCCCGATCGTCGCCGAGATGCCGCACGGCGGCTTCAAGCACTCCGGCTACGGCAAGGACCTGTCCCAGTACGGGTTCGACGACTACACCCGCATCAAGCACGTCATGTCCTACATCGGCTGAACCCGACTCCCGGGCCCGCGAACACCAGGAGGCACCATGGCAACGACCGGCACCTTCGCCGAATCCGGAGCAGATCTCCGGCTCGAGCAGATCACGAAGTCCTTCCCGGGACACACCGCGGTCGACGCCCTCGACCTCACCGTGCCCGCCGGGTCGTTCTTCGCGCTGCTCGGGCCGTCCGGCTGCGGGAAGACGACCACGCTGCGGCTCGTCGCCGGCCTCGAGGAACCGACGAGCGGCAGCATCCTGCTCGGCGGGAAGGACGTCACCGACACGAAGCCGTACCAGCGGCCGGTCAACACGGTCTTCCAGAACTACGCGCTGTTCCCGCACATGAGCGTGCTCGACAACGTCGCGTTCGGCCTGAAGCGCCGGCGCATCCCGGACCCGATGACGAAGGCGCGGGAGGCACTGCACCTCGTCGAGCTCGACTCGTCCGCGTCGAAGCGACCAGCACAGCTCTCCGGCGGCATGCAGCAGCGCGTCGCCCTGGCCCGCGCGATCGTGAACCGGCCCGCGCTCCTGCTCCTCGACGAACCACTCGGCGCCCTCGACCTGAAGCTCCGGCACCAGATGCAACTCGAGCTGAAGACGATCCAGGCCGAGGTCGGGCTCACCTTCCTGCACGTCACGCACGACCAGGAAGAGGCGATGACGATGGCCGACACCGTCGCCGTCATGAACGGTGGCCGGATCGAGCAGATGGGCAGCCCCCAGGACCTCTACGAGTTGCCGAGGACCGCCTTCGTCGCGAACTTCCTCGGCCAGTCGAACCTGCTCGAGGGCGATGTCCGCGGCACCGAGGGTGAGCTGCTCGTGGTCGCCACGGCGGCGGGCACGATCGCGGTCCCGACGGCGCGTGCGGTCGCGACCGGCGGTCGCGTGGTCGTCGGCGTCCGTCCCGAGAAGCTCAAGATCCGCACCGCAGAGCCGTCACACGAGGCGGGACGCAACATCCTCGGACCCGGCCGTATCGTCGACGTCTCGTTCTCCGGCGTCAGCACGCAGTACCTCGTCGACGTCCCCGGCGCCGGCCGCGTCTCCGTCTTCGCGCAGAACACGAAGGGCGGACCCCGCATCGCCACGGGGACCGAGGTCTGGCTCACCTGGGGCGTCGACCACGGCTTCGGACTGGAGGCTCCCATCGCGTCCGACGCGAGCGTCACCACCCAGCCCGCACCGGGCCTCCAGGCCGAGACCGCCACCGCAGGTGCGGTCGCGTGAACGCCGGACCGGACCTGGTGCGCGGACTGACGTCCGCGCGGGTCAGCCGGCGCGGCTTCCTGGCAGGCGGCGGTGCCGCGGCGGTGGCCGCTCTGCTCGCGGGCTGCAGCATCAAGGGCTCTGCGGCGTCGACGGGACCAGCGGTGGACTGGACGGCCTTCTGGAAGGACGCGAAGGCGACCAAGGAACTCAACTTCGCGAACTGGCCGCTCTACATCGACTCCGACCACGGCAAGTCCGAGTCCCTCGCGCTCTTCAAGGAGGAGACGGGGATCGCGGTCGACTACCAGGCGGTGATCCAGGACAACGCGACGTTCTACGCGACGGTCTCGCCGATCCTCCGGGCGCAAGGGGCCACCGGCTACGACATCGTCGTCATGACGAACGGGTACGAGCTCACCGAGATGATCAAGAACGGCTTCGTGTGCGAGCTCGACCACACGCGGTTGCCGAACTTCGCGAAGTACGCGTCTGACTCGGTGAAGAACCCGAACTACGACCCGGACAACAAGCACTCCGTCGTCTGGCAGACCGGGTTCACGGGGCTCGCGTACAACCCGAAGTACACCGGGCGGAAGATCACGTCGTTCCAGGACCTGAAGGACCCGGCCTTCAAGGGGCGCATCGGGCTGATGAGCGACAACACCGAGCTCGGCTCCCTGGCACTGCTCGCGCTGGGCATCGCCCCCGAGACGTCGACCCCGGCCGACTGGCGCAAGGCCCAGGCATGGCTCCGCGAGCTCCGGCCGAGCGTGACCGGGTTCTACGACCAGAGCTACATCAACCGGCTCGAGAACGGTGACACCTGGATCACCCAGGCGTGGTCGGGCGACGTGTTCCAGGCGCAGCAGTCCGGGTTCCCCGACCTGGAGTTCGTCACGCCGGAGGAGGGGCAGATGACCTGGCACGACAACATGCTCATCCCCAAGCAGGCGGCGAACCCGGTGTCGGCGCTCGCGTGGATGGACTTCTACTACACGCCGAAGATCGCGGGGATCGTCGAGGACTACGTCAACTACGTGTGCCCGGTGCCCGCGGCCGAGGACTACGTCAGGAACGTGCTCGACGACGCGACGGTGGCGGACAGCCCGCTGGTGTTCCCGTCCGCTGCCGTGTTGGACGCGTCGCACGAGTTCCGGGTGTTCGAGAACTACGACGAGTACTCGGAGTGGAACGGCATCTTCAACGCGGTGGTGCAGTCGTGACGGCGGTCGGGGTCGCGCCCGGGATCGATCTCGACCCGGCGCCGGTCCGTCGCGGTCGTCGTCGCAGCACGCCGTTCCTGCTCGCGCTGGTCGGGACCGCGTACCTCTGCGTGTTCTTCGTCATCCCGCTCGTGTCCGGGCTCATCGTCTCGCTCATGTCGGGCAACCCGGACGACGGGTACACGTTCACCTGGAACTTCGGGATCTACTCGTCCCTGTTCGTCGACCCGCAGGTGCCGTACCTGACGTTCCTGCTCCGATCCCTCTGGTACGGCTTCGCCGCGACCCTCGTGACCATCATCGTCGGGTACCCCGTGGCGTACTTCATCGCGTTCCGGGTGTCACCGCGGTGGAAGAACCCGCTCCTGATGCTCGTCTTCGTGAGCTTCCTGGTGTCGTTCATCATCCGAACCGACATGTGGGCGTTCGTGCTCGCGTCCCAGGGGCCCGTCGTCACGTTCCTGCAGGGGATCGGGGTCGCCGGCAAGGACTTCCACATCCTCGGCACCGGCGGGGCGGTGATCTTCGGCGACGCGTACAACGACCTCGCCTTCATGGTGCTGCCGATCTACGCGGCGCTCGAACGCATCGACCCGAGACTCGGTGAAGCCGCGCACGACCTGTACGCCGGGCGGTTCCGGGCGTTCTGGCACACCACGCTGCCCCTGTCCCGTGCCGGCATCTTCGCCGGGGTCCTGCTCGTGTTCATCGACTGCGTGGGGGACCCGGTGAACTCGGCGCTCCTCGGCGGCACGAACACGTACACGATCGGGCAGGCCATCCAGGACGCCTACTCCGGCAACCAGCAGTACAACGTCGCCGCTGCGCTGTCGACCGTGCTCATGGTCGTGCTCGGCATCATCCTGTTCATCTACGCCCGGGTCTCCGGCACCGACGACCTCGAGGACCTCGTATGACCGCCGTCGCACCGCGCCGTCACGGCGTGAACCGTCGTGGGCCCTGGCTCGCCATCGTCTACTGGGTGGTCATCGCGATCACCCTCGTGCCGATCGTCTACATGATCGTGTACTCGTTCAACGACGCCCCCACCAACCGGCTGACCTTCGCGTGGAACGGCTTCACCACGTACTGGTACGCCAACCTCGTGAACGTCTCCGGGCTCGGGTCCGCGTTCGTCACGTCGGTCGTCATCGCGTTCCTCGCGGCGATCGTCTCGGTCGCGATCGGGCTCCCGCTCGCCCTGGCGCTCGAGCGCTACCGGTTCCCCGGGCGGGGAGCCGTCAACGCCGTCGTGTTCGCGGACATCGCGGCGCCGTCGATCGTCGTCGGGTCCGCGTCGCTGTCGTTCTTCCTGTCGATCGGGCTCGGCACCGGGTTCCTCACGGTGCTGCTCACCCACGTGGCGTTCGACGTCGCGTACGTCGTCGTCGTCCTCCGGGGGCGGATCGCCGGGACGTCACGTGCGCTCGAGGAGGCAGCAGGCGACCTCGGCGCGACGCCGTTCCAGGCGTTCCGGCTCGTCACGCTGCCGTTGCTCGCGCCGGGGATGCTCGCCGCGGGGCTGCTGGCGCTGGCGATGTCGATCGACGACTACGTCATCACGTCGTTCGTCGCCGGACCCGCTGTCACCTTCCCGCTGTTCGTGTACGGCGCCGCGAAGGCCGGGATGCCGCCGCAGGTGCTCTGCTTCGGGACGCTGGTGTTCGCGGTGGGGCTGCTCGTCGCGTTGCTCAACGGGGCGCTCAACCGTCGCTTGTCCCGCACGCGCGGCTGACTCCACGCCGGAACGTGCCGCACCGATCGAGACCGGTGCGGCACGTCCTTGTCTCAGTCCTTCCGGACCAGGTCGACCAGGAGCCTGGCGAGGTTCACGAGCAAGCCCGCGACCCCCAACCAGAACACCCGACGCCCGGGCTTGGGATCGGTGTCGTTCGACATCGAGGCCACCTCCGGTGTCAGCGCCGGCGGACACGAGGAGCGGGGACCGGGACGGGCGTGCAATCGGGCCGGGGCTCGATTACACTGGACCGGAGCGTTCAGACTCGGGAACGGATTGTGCCCGTCCTCGGCTTTCCACTCGGAGAGCAACTCGAAGCCCATCACCGTTGCCGCGGTGGTGGGCTTCACGCTTGCCCCAGGACCACGACCCGGCGGTGTCGGAGTCCACGCAACAAGCCTCCGTGGAATGTCACCGGACACCAGGGTCTCCACGATCTCGTACCATCGATCGATGGACGCCATCGAGGTCGACGAGCGCGACAGCACCTGGGAGAACCACCACCCGCACTTCCGGGTGTACCTGCAGGAGCGATCGGGCGACTCGTACTCGACGGAGACGGTCGACCTGTTCGACGCAGACGTCCTGCAAGCGATCGACTGGGCGCAACGAGCGGTCGCGTCGCGCACCGACGCGGTCTGGGCGCTCGCGCTGGTCGGCGGGGACAGCCGTGCACTCCGCGGCCTCACGTGGCTCGTCGGCATGGACGCGAACGACCCCCCGTCGGACGAACACGAGATCGACCTGACCGCACGGATGCTCGGGCGTGCGGTGTCGACGATCGAGCTGCCGTCAGCCGATCGCTGGCGGCCGTGACCGCAGTCGACCGCCGTCGGGCAGGACGATCGTCGGAGGCACTCAGGCCGCGGTGAGGCGCGCCTCCGCCCGGTCGGCCGAGGCGTCGTCGCGGAGCATGCGGTCGGCGGTGCGGAGCGACAGCGCCATGATCGTGAGCGCCGGGTTCGCGATGAGGGAGCTCGGGAAGACCGAGTTGTCGACGATCCACATGTTCGGCACGTCCCACGACCGGCCGGCGGCGTCCACGACCGAGCTGGCAGCGTCGGTGCCCATCCGGGCGGTCCCGACGGTGTGTGCGGTGCGGTCGAGCACCCGGACGTCGCGGCCGCCAGCAGCCTCGACGATCGACGTCATCGTCCGGACTGCGTGCCGGGTGATCGCCTCCTCGTTCGCACCGGGGGAGAACGTCACGCGGGCCTTCGGCACCCCGTTCGCGTCGACCTCGTCGGAGAGCACGAGGCGGTTGTCGTCGTACGGCAGGCACTCCGCGTTGATGCCGACGCCGGCCATCTTCGGGTAGTCCCGCAGCGCCTGGACGAGCGCGGTCCCTCGGAGCCCGCCGCCGCGGACGAGCGTCGTGGCCAGGGTGAGGGGCTGGACGCCGAGGCTCTGGATGAGGTACCCGCCGGCGAAGTCGGCGTCCTCGGGGCGGATGAAGTCCTCGGTGATGATCGACGACGGGTACCCGCGGTAGGAGCGCATCGACTCGTCGAACGTCGCCCAGACCTGGGTGGCCCCGTGCGCGGTGAAGTTCCGGCCGACCTGGCCGCTGCTGTTCGCCAGCCCGGTGTGCAGCAGCAGTCGCGGGGTCTCGATGCCGCCGGCGGCCAGCACGAGCGATCGGGTCCGCTGCCGGTGGTCGCGGCCCCCCTGTCGGTACACGACGGCCTCGACCTCGCCGCGGGCGTCGAGCTCGATGCCGTGCACGAACGAATCGGCGCGGATCTCGGCACCGAAGGCGACCGCGGCGGGCAGGTACGTGGTGTCCATCGACACCTTCGCGCCGTTCCGGCAGCCCTGGTGACAGGAACCGCAGGCGACACACGCGTGCCGGAGGCCGTGGTGCTCCTGCATCCGATCCTCGGTCGTCAGGCCGACGGGCGCGTCCGTCGCGGTGATCCCGACGGCAGCGGCACCGCGCATCATCATGTCCGAGGACGCGTTGCGCGCCGGCGGTCCCATCCGGTAGCGACGGGCTGGGTCCCACGGGTAGTGCGCCGGGCCCGCGACGCCGACGTCGTGCTCGGCCTGCTCGATCCAGCGCACGAGCTCAGCGTGCTCGATCGGCCAGTCCTCGCCCTCGCCGGAGTCGGTGCGGAGCCGGATGTCGTGCTCGTTCGGGCGCGGGGTGAACGCTCCCCAGTGCAGCGTCGATCCACCGACGCCCGTCCCGCTGTTGTTCGGGCCGAACGCGGTCGGGG
This sequence comes from Curtobacterium sp. L3-7, assembly GCF_048756585.1. Lineage (NCBI taxonomy): Bacteria > Bacillati > Actinomycetota > Actinomycetes > Micrococcales > Microbacteriaceae > Curtobacterium > Curtobacterium sp. L3-7. Next base: position 654,867 of record NZ_CP151474.1, read on the forward strand.
CGTCCCCGCCGCTGATGCGCTCGTCCATCCAGTTGATGTCACCGGGGGCCTCGACCTCGTCCGGTGTGAACCGTTCCGGGTCGGTGTTCGGGCCCGCTTCGAGCGCGACGACGCGGAGGCCCTTCCGTGCGAGGGTGGCGAGGAGCGGTGCGCCGCCTGCCCCGGTGCCGACGACGACCGCGTCGACGACCTCGTCCTCGTCGTAACGGCGCTGGTGGTCGAGTCTCATCGTGCTGCTCCCGTCGGTTCCCACGCTTCGCGCTGCCCGGCGGCGAGCAGCTGGAAGCCCTGTTTGCGGACGCCGTCGCCACCGTTGGCGAAGCCGTCGTAGTCGATCTCGGCCATCGTCGCCGGGTGTGCGGCCCACTGCTTGACGAGGTCCACCGCGGCGTCCTCGGCCCATGCCTTGAGCTGCTCCGCGTCGAGGGGTCCGACCGCGGGGGTGTGTTCTCCGGCGGTCACCGCGTCGAGCACCGCGGCGAGGTGCTCGTCCCCTCGTGCGGCCTCCGGAGCGAGCGAGTCGAGTCCGGCCCGGTAGGCATCGACGTCGGCCGGCAGGCCGTCGGGCCGCCACCCGTCGCCGAGCCCCGCGGAGAGTTGCGCGTCGACCCGCAGCGCGAGGTCGATCGTCGTGGCGCCGGGCTGCGGGACGACGATCCTGGCCACCGCACGGAGCGTGTCGAGCTGGTCGACGCTGAGCGACGCGGGGGTCGCTGCGGAGTCGTCTGGCAGGGCGCGCACGGCCAGGATGCCCCGGGTCCGCGCGCTGACCCGCGGCGAGGCGATCACCCGGACGGTCGCCGGCGGGACGACCGGTCCGCCGGCGATCCGGCGCTCCCAGAAGTCCCTGATGCGCTCGGCCACCGCGTCGGGCTGCTCCCACGGCAGCAGGTGTGCGGCGTCCGGGACGACGTCGAGTTCGCCGGTGGTCCAGTGCGGCAGGTTCAGCGTGCGCTGCGCGTCCTCGCCGAGGTCACCGTCGGCAGCGCCGGCCAGGATCAGCGCGGGCACCGGGTTCGGCGGGAAGGTGGTCGACCAGTCCTCGCGGCTGCCGCGGACCAGCCAGTCCGTCCAGGCGCGTGGATCGGCCCGCTGCACGTCGTGCACGGCCATCGCGTGCGGTTCCGGGGGGAGGGGGGCGTCGACGTTCGCCGACACGAAGGTCTCGGCGTCGCTCGGGCCGATCGGGCCGTCGGAAGCCCAGCCGAGCATCGTCGCGCGACGCTCCTCGTCCATGGGCTCCTGGGACAGCGGCGAGGCAGCGAGCAGCACGACCGCGCGGAGCCCGAAGAGCCCGTTGGACCCGTCGATCGTGCGGGAGGCAACGACCGAGGCGACCTTGCCGCCCATCGAGTGCCCGATGAGGACCCAGTCGGTGGCGCCGCTCTGCCCGATGACCCGCTCGACCTGTTCGACCATCTCCTCGACGGTCGTACCCGTCGCCGCGGAGGAGCGGCCGAAGCCGGGCAGGTCGATGCCGACGAGGTCGAGGGTGCCCGCCAGGCGGGTGCGGAGCGTGGCGAACTCCTCGGAACTGGACCCGAGGGCGTGCAGGCAGAACGCGGTTGCCGTCATCCTTCGTTTCTACGGCCCACGATGACCCTGTTCCCAGACGGGTGTACCCCCGGGCGCTCGACAGGCGTCACGGGTAGGTTCGGTGAATGAGTGCAGAGCTGACGCTCGGCGCCGAGGAAGAGCTGCACCTCATCGACCTCGAGTCCGGCCGACTTTCCGCGAAGGCCCCGCGCCTTCTGCCCAAACTCCCAGCAGACCGTTTCGGCGCAGAACTCCAGCGCACGACGATCGAGACGAACACCCCGGTGGTGACGTCGCTCGACGACCTCCGGCGGGTGATCGTCGACCTCCGGCAGGAGCTGGCGGGAGCGATCGCGCCGGCGGGTGTCACCATCGCCGCCGCCGGCACGGCTCCCAGGTCGGAGTACGCCGACTTCGAACTGACCTCCGGTGGCCGCTACGGCCGCATGCAGGAGCAGTACCGGATGCTCGTCGACGAGCAGCTCATCTGCGGCCTGCAGGTGCACGTCGGCGTGAGCGACCGCGACCTGGCGGTGCAGATCGCCCAGCGCGTCGCACCGACGCTCCCGGTCCTGCTGGCGCTGAGTGCGTCGAGTCCGTTCTGGAACGGCCAGGACACCGGGTACGCGTCGTTCCGGAGCATCATCTGGCAGCGCTGGCCGTCCGCCGGCAGCTTCGGCCGGGTCGAGAGCGCTGCCGAGTACGACAAGGTGCTCGAGGACCTCATCGCGTCTGGCGTGATCGCCGACAAGAAGATGGCGTACTTCGACGTCCGTCCGTCCTCGCACGCACCGACGCTCGAACTGCGGGTCTGCGACGCGACACCCGTGGTCGACGACGCGGTCCTCATCGCCGGGCTGTTCCGCGCAGCGGTCCGGAAAGCCGAGATCGCGGTCGAGTCCGGCGCCGAGTGGCATCCCAGGAGCGAACCGCTGCACCGCGCGGCGATGTGGCAGGCCGCACGCAGTGGACTGAGCGGCGACCTGCTCGGGCTCGGGCAGCACCCCGAGCGGCTGCCGGCCGAGATCGCGGTGCGCCAGCTCGTCTCGCGGCTCCGCCCCGAACTCGAGGAGCTCGGCGACTGGGGGACCGTGAGCGCCCTGCTCGAGGACACCCTCGCGCGTGGCAACTCCACCGACCGGCAGCGGACCGCGTACGCCGAGCGGGGTTCGCTCGACGACGTCGTGGCGCTCGTGGTCGAGGACACCGCTGGTACCCCGTCCGGTCGGGACGACCACCCCGTCGTCGCGATCCCGTCGTACCGGGTCCGTGCCGGCGACGAGGCGGTCGGACCTGGTGCACGCCCCCGTCCCGCGTTCCGCGACCTGGCCGCGTTTTTCCGTGGCTGGGACGCCGAGACGACGATCGACCGCTGCACCGCCCGCGACGCCTGGACCCGGGAGCACGAGGTCGGCTTCGTGGTCGCCGGCGCCGTGCAGGACTTCGGCTGCGACCTCGTCCCGCGGACCGTCAGCGCCTACGAGTGGGACCAGCTCGCGAAGGGCCTCGGGCAGCGTGCCCGCGCGATCGAGCTCTTCCTCCGTGACGCGTACGGCGACCGACGGATCGTCGCGGACGGCGCGATGGACGAGCGCGACTTCGTCGGCCGCAACGGGTGGGATCCCGACGCCATGCGCCTGCCGAGGGACGCCGTCCGTGCTCCGGTGCTTGGCTTCGACCTCGTGCGGAACGAGTTCGGTGGGTGGCGCGTGCTCGAGGACAACGTCCGCTCGCCCTCCGGCGTGGCGTACGGCATCGCGTTGCGCGAACTCATGGACGAGGTCGTCCCCGACGCGCCCCGGCCAGAACACCTGCGCGATCCGCACGGCGTCATGGAGCGGATCGCCCACACGCTCCGCACCAACGCGACGGCCGTCACCGGTGAACGCGAGCCGGTGCTGGCGCTGATCAGCGACGGCCCCGCCGCAGGCGCCTGGTACGAACACCGGAGGCTGTCCGAGGGAGCCGGGATGCGCCTCCTGACCGAGTCGGATCTGGACGTCCGCGACGGACGCGTCGTCGAGGCGGCGACCGGTGACGTCCTGCACGCGCTCTACCTGCGGGTGGACCGCGACGCCAGCGCGCTCCGGAACGACCTGACCCCCGATCTCGGCGCGCGGATCCTCGACGCGGCCGAGGCCGGGCACGTCTACCTGGCGAACGCGCCTGGCAACGCGCTCGTCGACGACAAGGCGATGTACGTCAACGTGCCCGACCTGATCTGGTACTACCTCGACGAGAAGCCGCTGCTCGAGTCGGTGCCGACCTACCGGACCAGCATCGAGGGCGAACGGATGTCCGTGCTCGACCGCGTCGGCGAGCTCGTGACGAAGCCCGTCGACGGCGAGGGCGGCCGCGACGTCCTCATCGGCCCGGTCGCGAGCGCACCGGAGGTCGCCGAACGCCGACGCGCGATCGCGGCGGATCCTGCGGGGTGGGTCGGGCAAGAGGTCGTCCAGCTCTCGTCGCACCCCACCATCGGACCAGCCGGGCTCGACCCGCGGCACGTGGACCTCCGCGCGTTCGTGTACGTGACCGGCACGGGTCCGGACGACACCCACCTGGCGGACGTCGCGCTCACCAGGGTCGCGCCGGAGGGCAGCCTCGTCGTGAACTCGTCGCGGGGCGGCGGCGCCAAGGACACGTGGATCGTGGGCACGGACCGGGAGGACGGCTGATGTGTGGACTCGCTGGAGAGATCCGGTTCGACGGGACGTCCCCCGACGTCGGGGCGGTCGCCCGGATGACCGGTTGCCTGGTGCACCGGGGGCCGGACGGCGACGGACTCTGGGCACGCGGGCCGGTGGCGCTCGGGCACCGTCGTCTGTCGATCGTGGACCTGTCGACCGCCGGCGCGCAGCCGATGGTCGTGACGCGCCTCGGCCTGACGATCGCCTACAACGGGATGGTCTACAACTACCGGGACCTCCGCGAGGAACTGCACGGCAAGGGCCACACGTTCGACTCGACGTCGGACACCGAGGTCATCGTCGCCGCCTACGCCGAGTGGGGCGAGTCGTTCGTCGACCACCTGATCGGGATGTTCGCCATCGCGATCTGGGAGCACGCCAGCGGCCGACTCGTGCTCGCGCGCGACCGGCTCGGGATCAAGCCGCTGTACGTGGCGGAGGTCCCCGGTGGCGTCCGGTTCGCGAGCTCCCTGCCGGCGGTCCTGGCCCGCGGTCAGGTGGACACGTCCATCGATCCCGTCGCCTTCGCGTCGTACATGAGCTTCCACTCGATCGTCCCGGCACCCCGCACGATCCTGTCCGGCGTCGGCAAGCTCCCGCCGGCGACCGTGCGGGTCTACGAACCGTCGGGAGCGTTCCGCGACACGACGTACTGGCAGCCCCGGTTCGAGCGTGACGCCGCCCGTGCCGGTTGGTCGGACGAGGACTGGCAGCAGGCGTTCACCGCGTCGCTCCGCACTGCGGTCGAGCGCCGCATGGTCGCCGACGTCCCGGTCGGGGTGCTGCTCTCCGGCGGCATCGACTCCTCGCTGGTGGTCGCCCTGCTCGCCGAGGCCGGTCAGCAGGACCTCGCCACGTTCAGCATCGGCTTCGAGTCGGCCGGTGGGGAGTCCGGCGACGAGTTCGAGTACTCCGACGAGGTCGCCCGGCACTTCGGCACCGACCACCACCGCATCCGCATCCCCTCGTCACGCCTGCTCGACGGCATCGACGGGGCGATCCAGGCGATGAGCGAGCCGATGGTCAGCCACGACTGCGTCGCGTTCTACCTGCTCTCGCAAGAGGTCTCGCAGCACGTCAAGGTCGTGCAGTCCGGGCAGGGTGCCGACGAGGTCCTCGGCGGCTACAGCTGGTACCCGCCGCTCGCGGACGTCCCCAGGGACCAGGCCGCCGAGGCGTACCGGTCGGTGTTCATGGACCGCCGCTGGCCCGCCCTGCAGGGGTTGCTCGGGGAGCGCTGGCGGAGCGACGACGACACCCCGTCGGCGTTCGTGGACGCGGAGTTCGCGCGGCCGGGAGCCTCGACGAGCGTCGATGCCGCACTCCGCAGCGACACGACGATCATGCTGGTGGACGACCCGGTCAAGCGCGTCGACAACATGACGATGGCGTGGGGGCTCGAGGCGCGCGTGCCGTTCCTCGACCACGAGTTCGTCGAGTTCGCCGGCAGGATCCCGCCGGAACTGAAGCTCGCCGACGGCGGCAAGGGCGTGATGAAGCGTGCGGCGCGCGGCATCGTCCCCGATGCCGTCATCGACCGGACGAAGGGGTACTTCCCGGTGCCGGCGATCCGGCAGCTGGAGGGTCCGTACCTGGAGCGCGTCCGCGAGGCGCTGCACGCCCCTGAGGCCCGGGAACGCGGCCTCTTCGACCCGGGGGAGGTCGAGCGGATGCTCCAGGACCCGAACAGCACGAGGACCGAGATCGGCGCGAACGCGCTCTGGCAGCTCGGCCTGATCGAGATGTGGCTGCAGCACCAGGGGGTGCGGTGAGCCGCCCGGGAGGCTCGGTGCAGGTGGGTGCATCGGCGTCCGTCGCGCAGTCGGCCGAGACCAGGGCCGCGGTCGACCTGGGCGAGCGGCTCACCGCCGCCTGGGGCTCGTGGGGCCCGACGATGACGCGGAACGCGCGCCGGGTGGCCTTCGTCAGCGATCGGCACGGCACCCCCGAGGTCTTCGTGCAGGACGTCGTCGTCGACGGCCCACTGCCCGACCCCGTCCGCATCCGCCTGTCCGACGACCCGGTCATCCGGGTGACCTGGTCGTCCGACGGGGAGTGGCTCGCCGTCGCCATCGCGACCGACGGCGGCGTGAAGCAGCAGGTCTGGGTGGTCCGACCGGACGGCAGCGACGCCGCGCAGATCGCCGGGTCGCGGTACCAGCACGCCGAGCTCGGGCCGTGGAGCCGCAGTGGGCACCGCGTCGTGATCACGCTGCCGTCGACCGAACCCGAGCAGCCGGCGCGCTCGTACCTCGTCGACCCCGTGTCCGGGGACCGCGACGACCTGGCGGTCGGGGAGCTCATCCACATCCTCGACCTGTCGGTGGAGGAACGCCTCGTGGTGCTGCGCGACGGTGCCCGCGGTCACGAGTTCGTCGTGGTCGTCGACCGGCTCACCGACGAGAGCCAGTCGCTCCTCACCGACCCGCCGGACGGCTCCGCCGAGATCGCGTTCCTGCGTCCGTCCCCGGCGAGCGAGACCAGTCCGCTCGTCGCCTACGTCGCGACCGAGGCCGGGCTGCCCCGCCGCGGGCTCGTCGCGCAGCCGGTCGGGCCGCACGGGTGGCGCGGGAAGCCCCGCGGGATCATCGACCGCGACGACGCCGAGCTCGAGTTCCTCGACGCCGACGACGCCGGGCGCACGCTGTTGCTCGGCTGGAACGTCGACGGTCGCAGCGAGCTGGACCTCATCAACACGCACGACGCCTCGCGCACCGCCGTCCCCGACCTGCCCGGGTACGTCGTCACCGACCCGGTGCTCAGCCGGGACGGGCGGAGCGTGATCCTCGCCGTCGAAGGGCCGACGCGCCCCCGGGAGCTGTGGCGTCTCGACACGAACGCGTTGACCTGGAGCCGGGTCACCGACGTCCCGGCGCTGCCCGACGTGTCGCTGGTGGAGCCGACGCTCGAGCGGTTCACCGCCCGTGACGGACTGGAGCTGACCGGGTGGCTGTACCGGGCGGTGGAGCCGGCCACGTCGACTGCCTTCGCTCCTTCCGGGGCTGCGCACGAGCCTCCCGTCCGCGCAGCGATGCTGCACCTGCACGGCGGGCCGGAGTCGCAGGAGCGGCCGACGTTCTCGCCGCAGCACCAGGCGCTCGCCGCAGCGGGGATCACGGTGTTCGCGCCGAACATCCGCGGGTCCAGCGGGTACGGGCGGGAGTTCGTGCACGCCGACGACCTCGGGTTGCGGTGGAACGCGCTCGCGGACGTCGTGGACTGCGCGCGGTTCCTCGTGACGAACGGGTACGCCGAGCGTGGGCGGGTCGCCGTCGAGGGCCGGTCGTACGGCGGGTACGCCACGATCGCCTCGCTCGCGTTCACGCCAGACGTGTTCGCCGCCGGGGTGATGGTGTGCGGGATGAGCGACTTCGCGACGTTCTACCGGGACACCGAGCCGTGGATCGCCTCGGCCGCCGCGACGAAGTACGGGCACCCCGTGGACGACGCTGCGCTGCTCGAGTCGCTGTCGCCGATGCGGGCGATCGACGACGTGACGGCGCCGCTGCTCGTCGTGCACGGGGAGCTCGACACGAACGTCCCGATCGGCGAGGCGCACCAGGTCGTCGATGCCCTGCGTGCGCGGTCGCACGACGTGTCGTACCTGGAGCTCGAGGGCGAGGGCCACGAGTACCGGCGCGCGTCCTCCCGAGCGCTGCTGGTGCGGACGATGGTGGAGTTCCTGGCGTCGCGCTTGGTGTGACGCCGCGCGGAGGTCGGGGGTTGTTCGCGCGTGGGAGGGGTCGATTCGCGCGTGGGAGGTCGTTTCGCGCGTAGGTGTCCTGTCTTCCCGACCCCCTACGCGCGATTCCGCTTCCCATCCCGGGCGTCATGGGTCGGGACGCCGCGGAGCTCGTTCGTGGATTCTCTAGGATCGAGGTATGGCGAGCACGATCCCCGGATTCGGCGCGGAGCGCATCACGCAACGGGGTCTTCGCGATCGTGTCTACGACCGGGTGCTCGACGTGCTCATGGGACCGGACGTCGAGCCGGGCATGCGGTTGTCGATCGACGGGCTCGCCCGGACGCTCGGAGTCTCGCCGACGCCGGTGCGCGAGGCGCTCGTGCAGCTCGAACGGACAGGGCTCGTCACCCGCGAGGCGAACAAGGGGTACCGCGTCGCCCCGCCCCTCGCCGGAGACCAGCTCGAGGCGTTGTTCGACGCCCGGTTGATCGTCGAGAGCGGTGCCGTGGAGCTCGCCGCGCGGGGTGACGTCGAGCAGCTCCGGGAGCGGCTGGTCCTCGCCCTGTCGGACCAGGCGGCCGTCGCCCGCGAGGTCGCCGTCGTCGGGTCGGCGCAGGCCTCGGAGGAACTGATGGCGCGCTACTTCCGGAGCGACTGGCAGTTCCACCAGCTGATCTTCGACGCGGCCCGGAACCCGTTCCTGCTCGAGATGTCGGACATCATCACGACGCGCGTGCACCGGATGCGGCAGATCGTCGAGGGCGGCGGGGACGACACCGACCGTGCCGTACACGAGCACCAGGCGATCGTCGATGCGCTCGCGTCCGATCCGTCGCCCGCGGTCGCGGCGATGCGCCTGCACATCGACGCCGTGCGGTTGCGGTCCCGCGCGGACGCGTCGCACACGGGCTGAGGCTGCTGGCGCGTCGGGGTGCTCGCTCGGGCGCGGGTGCGGGTCGTTGTGGACGCAACCGTCTCGGCGCGCATGTCGGGCAGCCGCGCGCGTCGGAGCTCGGTGGCGCAGACTACGAGTCGACGCTGTCGACGCTGTCGACGCTGTCGACGTGTCGAGGACACGACCTTCGGAAGGGGCCGGAATGCACGAGGAGCACGACTGCTGCGCACCGGTCGGCCGCGCGGCCCTGATCGGCGGTGCGGTCGGTCACGTCGGTGCCGCGGCGACCGCTGGCACCGCGGGCAGTGGGCACCGCATCGCTCAGGCCACCGTGCCGGCGCAGACGTTCCTGATGGGGGACGCGCTCGGCGACGCGAAGTGGGGCGACGGCGAGACGCCCGTGCACCCGGTGTCGCTCGACGCGTTCGCGATCGACGCGACGAGCGTCACGAACGACGACTTCGCCCGGTTCGTCGAGGCGACCGGGTACCGCACCGAGGCCGAGTCGTTCGGGTACTCGGCCGTGTTCCACCTGGCGTTCGCCGGGGCGGACGACGACGTGCTCGGGCAGCCGCCCCAGACGCCCTGGTGGCTCGGCGTCCGTGGCGCCGACTGGCGGCATCCCGGCGGCCCGGCATCGTCGGTCGACGAGCTCGGCGACCACCCGGTGGTGCACGTCTCCTGGAACGACGCCGTCGCCTACTGTGACTGGGCCGGACGAGCACTGCCGACCGAGGCGCAGTGGGAAGCCGCGTCCCGTGGTGGACTCGAGGGTGCCAGGTACCCGTGGGGCGACGACCTGCGCGACCCCTCGGCCACCGACGGCTCGTGGCGCGTGAACATCTGGCAGGGTGTCTTCCCGACCGAGAACACGCTCGACGACGGGTTCCTGACGACGGCGCCGGTGCGCTCCTTCGGGCCGAACGCCTACGGGCTGTGGCAGACCGTCGGCAACGTGTGGGAGTGGTGCGCCGACGCCTGGTCCGCCACGACGTACGCGTCCGACGCGGAAGCGGGCACCGTGCACGCGCCGACGGGGCCGAGCGTCGACACCCCCGATGCGCCACGGCTGATGCGCGGCGGCTCGTACCTGTGCCACGACTCGTACTGCAACCGCTACCGGAACGCCGCGCGATCATCGAACACGCCGGACTCGTCGATGGGCAACGCCGGCTTCCGCACGGTCTCGCGGGGCTGAGCTGGCGGACGCCCGTGCCGAGGTTCGGGTCAGCGGCACGGGCGCCCTGATCCTCCGGGCCCGGACTCCTTCGGAGCCCCCGTACGGGGGGTTTGGTCGGATTCGGTTGCGCTCCGCCGACGAGCATGTATCTTTCCTATAGGAAAGAGGTTCAGAGGTGAACCATCGACGTGCAAAGGAGCATTCCGTGACCACAGCACAGGACTGGGTCCAGCAGGACTGGGACCCGACCACCTGGACGGCGGACACCTGGCCCATCGCGGCATGTCTGCACGGCTTCCCGGCCGTCGGCAGCGACGGTGTCGCCGTGCACGACGCCCCGGCAGAGGTGTGGGACGACATCTTCGGGCAGGTCAGCGCCGCCGGGTTCTCCCTCGCCGAGCTCGCCGACAGTCACATCCGGCCCGCCGACCTCGAGCCGTCCCGGCGTGACGAGCTCTTCGCGATCGCGCGCTCGCACGGCATCGGCATCCCGTCGGTGCACCTGCAGCGCAAGAGTGTCATCCAGCCGGGCCACGAGGAGGACAACCTCGCCTACGCCCACCGCACCATCGACGCGGCGGCCGAGTGGGGCATGCAGGTCTTCTCGACCGGGCTGCACCAGCCGTTCAACGAGGCCCAGCAGCGCGCGCTGTGGTTCTGGACCGCGCAGGGCCCGACGGACCCGGACGACCCCGAGGTCTGGAACGCCGCGGTGTCCCGACTCCGCGAACTCGGCGAGCACGCGGCGTCCGTCGGACTCCCGATGGCACTGGAGCTCTACGAGGACACGTACCTCGGCACCGCCGACAGCGCGGTCCGCCTCGTCGAGGAGATCGGGCTCGACAACGTCGGCCTGAACGCCGACGTCGCGAACCTCATCCGTCTGCACCGCCCGGTGGAGGACTGGAAGGAGCTGTTCGCGAAGACCCTGCCGTACACGAACTACCTGCACGTGAAGAACTACACGCGGGACGAGTCGGCCGACGGGAGCTGGTCGACGAGCGTGCCGAGCACCATGGAGACCGGCCTCATCAACTACCGCCAGGTCCTCCGCGATGCCGTCGCGAACGGCTTCCGCGGCATCCTCATGACCGAGCAGTACGGCGGGGACAGCCTCGGCGTCTGCGCCACCAACCAGCAGTACATCCGTTCCGTCCTCGCGACCTCGGTCGTCGGGACGACGCAGCAAGGAGCAACTCGATGAGCACCCTCGACATCGCCGTCGTCGGATCCGGCTACATGGGCGGTGGGATCGCGCAGGTCCTCGCCCTTGCCGGCCACACCGTCCGGATCGCGGACGTGTCCGCCGAGATCGCGGAAGCCAACCGCGCGCGGCTCATCACCGAGACGGAGCAGTTCGTCGCGGACGGCCTCTTCCCCGCGGATGCCGTGTCCCGCGTCGACGCGCACCTCAGCGCCGCCGCCTCGATCGAGGAAGCGGTCGCCACGGCCGACTTCATCGAGGAGGCGGTCCCCGAGAAGCTCGAGATCAAGCACGACACCCTCCGTCGGATCAGCGCCGCCGCGAAGCCCGACGCGATCATCGGCTCGAACACCTCCACCATCCTGATCCAGTCGCTCGCCGAGGCCGTCACCGGTCCGGAGCGGTTCCTCGGGGTGCACTTCTCGAACCCCGCGCCGTTCATCCCCGGCGTCGAGCTCATCCCGCACCCGACCACCGGTGAGCACGCCGTCGAGGTCGCCGAGGCCGTCGTCGCCGCGACGGGCAAGCAGTCCGCGCGGGTGAAGGACGCCACCGGCTTCGTGCTGAACCGGCTGCAGTACGCACTGTTCGAGGAGGCGACCAAGATCGTCGACGAGGGCATCGCGACGCCCGACGACATCGACACGATCGTCCGTACGACGTTCGGGTTCCGCCTGCCGTTCTTCGGCCCCTTCGCGATCGCGGACATGGCAGGACTCGACGTCTACGCGTTCTGCTTCGAGTCGCTGCAGACCCGCTGGCCCGAGCGATTCGCCACCCCGTCGTCGCTGCAGCAGCACGTCGACGCCGGCGAGCTCGGCACGAAGTCCGGCGCGGGGTACCTCGAGGTGCCGGCCGACCGGACGCCGGAACTCGTCGCCTACCGCAACCGCGCCTACGTCGCCATGCAGAAGCTCCTCGACGAGCTCGGCCCGGCACCGATCCACTGACCGACCGGGAGCGAGACATGAGCAACCAGAGCAAGACCGTCGTCCTCACCGGAGCAGCGTCCCCGCGCGGCATCGGCCGCGCCACCGCCCACCACCTCGCAGCGGCCGGGTGGGACATCGGGATCATCGACCTCGACGACGACGCCTCGAAGGCCGTCGCGGCCGAGATCCACGAGCAGCACGGGGTCCGTGCGGTCGGTGTCGGTGCGAACGTCGCCGACGAGTCCGCCGTCCGGGCGGCGTTCGACGCCATCGAGGCCGACATCGCCCCGATCACCGCCCTCGTGAACCTGGCCGGGGTGTCCTCGGCCCACGAGTACCTCGACCTGCCGGAGGGCGAGTGGCACCGCGTCCTGTCGATCAACCTCGACGGCGTGCACTTCGCCAGCCTCCGTGCCGCCGAGTCGATGGTGCAAACCGGCTACGGCCGCATCGTCAACCTGTCGTCGGTCTCCGCCCAGCGCGGCGGCGGCACGTTCAGCAAGACGCCGTACACGGTCGCGAAGGCCGGCGTCATCGGGCTCACCCGTGGACTGGCGCGTGAGCTCGGGCCGAAGGGCGTCACGGTGAACGCCATCGCCCCTGGTCCGATCGACACCGACATCATGGGCGGCACGCTCACCGGGGAGCGCAAGACCGCGATGGCAGCTGACGGTGTGCTCCCGCGCATCGGGACCCCGCGGGACATCGCAGCGGCGATCGCGTACCTGATCAGCGAGGACGCCGGGTTCGTCACCGGTCAGACCCTCAACGTCGACGGCGGCCTCTACATGCACTGACGGCGAGGCCGTCCCCCTGTTCCGTACCGTGCTCGCGAAGGAGCGAACCCGTGTCACTTCCCAACGTCCCCGCCCTCGGATCGACCCACGATCCCGGGCTGAAGTCGGCCATCGGCAAGGCCACCAAGCACCTGATGCCGATGCTCGTGATCCTGTACTTCGTCGCGTTCCTCGACCGCACCAACGTCGGGTTCGCGGAGGAGGCCCTCAGCGTCGACCGCGGCATCTCCGACGCGGCCTTCGCGCTCGGTGCAGGCATCTTCTTCATCGGCTACGCGATCTTCGAGATCCCGTCGAACCTGCTGCTGAAGCGCTTCGGCGCTCGGTTCTGGCTCGCCCGCATCGCGATCACGTGGGGCATCGTCGCCGCGCTGTTCGCCTTCACGACGAACGACACCATGTTCATCGTGCTGCGGTTCATCCTCGGCGTGACCGAGGCGGGCCTCTTCCCCGGCGTGATCATGTACCTGTCCGAGTGGTTCCCGAACAAGGTCCGCGTGCGGATGTTCGCGATCTTCTACCTGGCGCAGCCGTTCTCGCAGATGATCGGCGCCCCGCTGTCCGGCGGCCTCCTGAGCTTCGGCGACCAGGCCACCCCGTTCCACGGCTGGCAGGTCATGTTCGCGGGCGAGGGCATCCTCGCGGTGCTCGCCGGCATCGCCGCGCTCGTGTTCCTGACGAACAGCCCGCAGCAGGCCAAGTGGCTCGAGCCGGGAGAGAAGGACTCGCTGACGGCGGCGATGGCCCGCGAGGACACCGCCCGCAGCGCCGACGGGCCGCAGGGGATCTGGAAGGCGATGGCGAGCGGCCGGGTCTGGTACTTCACGATCATCTACTTCTGCCTGCAGGTCGCCGTCTACGGCACCACGTTCTACCTCCCGCAGCAGGTGTCGTCGCTCCTCGGGCAGGACGTCGGCTGGCAGGTCGGGCTGGTGTCCGCGATCCCGTGGCTCGTCGGGCTCGTCGCGTGTTACCTCGTCGGGTCGAAGGCGGACTCCGTGGGTCGCCGCCGACGCTGGGGGACGATGTTCTACGTCTTCACCGGCCTCTCGATCCTCGGCTCCGCGTGGGCCGGCGCGAACGGGCAGCCGATCCTCGGCATCGTGTTCATCACGCTGGCCGTGGCGAGCTTCCTGTCGGTCGGACCCATCACCTGGGCGTACCCGACGGCGTTCCTCACGGGTGCCGCCGCAGCGGCCGGCATCGGGCTGATCAACTCGCTCGGCAACCTCGGCGGGTTCGTGGCACCGATCATGCGCACGGCGATCAACGAGGTCGTCCCCACCGACAGCGGGGCGTTCGGCATCGTGTCGCTCGGTGTCCTGGCGTTCGTCGCGGCCGTGATGATCTTCTGCACGAAGTTCTTCCGGCAGTCCCGGGCGGACGACCTGCTCGACACCTCGCACGTGGCGACGACCGAGCCGAAGGCGAAGCGATGACCCGGTTGTTCAACGACCCGGCGGACTTCGCGGACGAGATGGTGGACGGATTCGTGGCGGCGAACCGGGCGTGGGTGCGGAAGGTGCACGGTGGTGTCGCCCGCGCCACTGCCAGCCCGGACGGCACGGTCGCCCTGGTGGTCGGGGGCGGATCGGGGCACTACCCGGCGTTCGGTGGCCTCGTCGGGCACGGGTTGGCGGCTGGTGCGGCGATGGGGAACCTGTTCGCCAGTCCGAGTGCCCAGCAGGTCACCGCGGTCGCGAAGGCGTCCGAGCACGGTGGTGGGGTACTGCTGAGCTACGGCAACTACGCCGGTGACGTCCTGAACTTCGACGCAGCCGAACGGGCGCTGACGGAGCAGGGCATCGACGTCCGCACGGTGCGGGTCACGGACGACGTCGCGTCCGCGCCGGCGGGAGAAGCAGCGAAGCGCCGCGGGATCGCCGGCGACCTGTGCGTGTTCAAGGTCGCCGGCGCCGCCGCCGAACGCGGGGACACGCTCGACGAGGTGACCGCGATCGCGACTCGTGCGAACGACCGCACCCGCAGCTTCGGAGTCGCGTTCAGTGGATGCTCGCTGCCGGGTGCCGACGGACCCCTGTTCACGGTCCCGGAGGGGCGTATGGCGATCGGGATGGGGATCCACGGTGAGCGGGGCATCGACGAAGCCGACGTCCCCACCGCCGACGGCCTCGCGGAACTCCTCACCGACCGGTTCCTCCAGGAGCGTCCGGAGGGTGCCGGTGACCGGGTGGTCCCGATCCTCAACGGCCTCGGCAGCGTGAAGTACGAGGAACTGTTCGTGGTCTTCAACGCCGTGCAACAGCGCCTCACCGATACGGGCATCACGATCGTGGAGCCCGAGGTCGGCGAACTCGTCACCAGCTTCGACATGGCCGGGGTGTCGCTGACGCTGTTCTGGCCGGACGCGGAACTCGAGCAGCTCTGGGCAGCACCGGCGAACGCGCCCGCGTTCCGGAAGGGTGCCGCGGTCGTGCAGGAGCGTCTCCCCGAGGACGTCCTCACCGCCGACGCCGTCGCACCCGTCGGTCCCGCGAGCGACGAATCGCGTCCGCTCGCGCGCCGGCTCGCCGACGGGTTCGACGCGGTGCGCGACCTGCTCGACGCGCACGCGGACGAGCTCGGCCGGATCGACGCGGTCGCGGGTGACGGCGACCACGGCATCGGCATGCAGCGCGGCTCGACCGCCGCCGACGCGGCAGCACGCGACGCCGCCGAACGCGGCGCGGGTGCCGGCACGGTCCTCACGATCGCGGGGGACGCGTGGTCGGACAAGGCCGGTGGCACGTCCGGTGCGATCTGGGGTGCCGCACTGGAGGCTCTGGGTCGCGTCATCGGGGACGAGGAACGTCCGACAGCGGGGACCGTCCAGCGCGCGGTGCACGCGGCGACCGACGCGGTCCTCGCGTTCGGCGCGGTCGTGGGCGACAAGACCATGGTCGACGCCCTCGTCCCCTTCGACGACGTCCTCGCCACCCGCATCACCGCCGGCGACGACCTGACCACCGCCTGGCGTACGGCAGCTGACGCGGCGCAGCGGGCAGCAGACGAAACGGCCGACCTCCTGCCGAGGATGGGCCGCGCACGCACTCACGCCGAGCACGCCGTCGGCACCCCTGACCCCGGCGCGGTGTCGTTCGCCCTCATCGTCGACGCGGTCGCGCCGTGATCACGATCGGCATCTCGCTGAAGATGTACTTCGGGCACGCGCAGACGCTGCGCTGGGCCGAGGCGGTCGCGGACATGGCCAGGTCGCACCCGGCGGTCACGAGCGGCGCGGTGGAGCTGTTCGTGATCCCGACGTTCCCGTCGCTGGTCCCGGTGCACGCGGTGCTCGAGGGCACGGCCGTGCTGCTCGGCGCCCAGGACCTGGCGACGGAGGACACGGGTGCGTTCACCGGCGAGGTCTCCGGCGCCGAACTCGCGGAGATCGGCGTGGACCTCGTCGAGATCGGGCACGCGGAACGCCGTTCCCTGTTCCACGAGGACGACGCGACCATCGCGCGGAAGGTCGCCGCGGCGTTCCGGAACCACCTGCGTCCGCTGGTCTGCGTCGGCGAGCGGCACCGTGCCTCCGGTGCGGATGCCACCCGGGACGTGACCGCCCAGCTCGACCGCGCGCTCGACGGGCAGGCGGGCGCGGTGACCGTCGCGTACGAGCCGGTCTGGGCGATCGGCGCACCGGAGCCGGCTCCCGCCGACCACATCGTCGAGGTCCTCACCGGGATCGAGGCGCATCTCGGACACCGGTCCGGACTCGACGGGTCTGTCGCGATCTACGGAGGGTCCGCCGGGCCGGGGCTGCTCACGCGTGGGATCGGACAGATCGGGGGTTTGTTCCTCGGCCGGTCCGCGCACGACCCCGCCGAGGTCGAGACGGTCCTCGACGAGGCGCTGGAGCTCGAAGTGGGGATCAGATGAGCGAGCCGGCGGAACCACCGTCGAGTCGGAGCAGCGCCCCGTTCGCCGTCCGGCCCGTGGCGTGCAGGTGCAGGAGCGAGCGGTAGCAGGCCTCGAGGTCGATGAACTCATCGATGACGAGATCGGGGTTGCTGCGCTCGAGCGCCTTCCTCGTGAGGTCCGCGAGAGTCACGCCGAGTCGCGTCGCGAGTGCGGTGAGTTCGACGTCCCGCTTCGCGGTCGCCAGCGGGCCGAGCAGCAGCGTGGACACTGCGACACCGGTGCCGCGCGTCGAGGCAGCGAGCGCGGTGGTCAGGACACGCAAGGCGGCCTTCCCCGAAGCGTAGAGCCCTGACGACTCGTCCGCATGGTAGATCGACTCGGAGTTGATGACCACGACCGCGACATCATCGTTCCTGTCACGTCTCGGGAGCTCGAGCAGCCAGCGGGTGAGGAGGAACGGCGCGATGGTGTTCACCCGGTACACCGTCTCCATCGCGGCGAAGTCCGGCGTCCCCTGCCATTCCGGGTACGCGACGGCGTTGTGCACCACGATGTCCGGGACGAACTCGAAGTGCTCCGCGAGTGCCCGGACCTGACGCTCGTCGCCGAGGTCAGCGTGGACGTACTCCACTCCGGGTGCCGGGTCGTCGGCAGGTCGTCGAACAGACCCGACGACCTGCCAGCCGTCCTCGGCAAGCCGTCGGCAGACGTACGCGCCGAGCCCCGCCCCCGCCCCGGTCACGAGCGCCGTGCGGCTCATGCGCCCACCTTCCGGCTGACGAGGAAGCCGGTCTCGGTGCCCGCGAACGCAGAGAACAAACCCGGGGCCCGACCGACTGCGCGGACGTACGTGGTGATCCCGTCCCGCGCGGCGCGCCCGTCGTCAGACGGGGACTCCGCAGCGAAGTCGCCGTCCGCGAAGGCGTCGTCCGCGATGAGCAGTGCACCGTCCGCGAGCAGTGGGTACACCGCGGCGAGGTAGCGCGGGTACGCTGCCTTCTCGCCGTCGATGAACACGAGGTCGAAGACGCCGACGTCCGGCAGCGAGAGGTACCGGAGCGCGTCGTCGACCACGACCTCCACCGTGTCGGCTGCACCGGCGGACTCGATGTTGCGTCGGGCGACGTCGGCGACGTCAGCATCGACTTCGAGCGTCGTCAGAGTGCCGCCCGTCGGCAGTCCCCTCGCGATGTGCACGGCTGAAAAACCGAAGAGCGTGCCGATCTCGAGCGCTCGGACCGGCCGTTGCAGCGCGGTCAGGAGCTGTAGGAGGCGACCGGCGTTGTCGTCCACTTGGATGTCCGGCAGCCGGTCGTCGATGAGCGACCGCCGGACGATCGCGTCGAGGTCCGGCTCGCGGGGGCCGAGCGTGGCTCGCGCATACCCGGACGGGAAGTGGTCGGTCATCTCGAGTGGTCCTCTCGTGTTCGGTGGAAGGCGAACGCGGCCACCGGGTCAACCGGCACGGAAGGTGCCGTCGGGTCCACCGACGACGAGAAGATACCGTCGGCGTGATCGGGGTGGTCGTGGTCGTAGTCGTGGTCGAGAAACGGGGCGAAGGTCGTGCTCGTAGCGGCGTAAGCCCACAGCATGCTGAACTCCCCGCCGGGGTTCGCCAGCGGCATCGGCCAAGCGAGGTGCTCGAGGACGTCCTCCTCTGCGGCCAACTGCGCGATGCCGAACCGGTGGTCGAGCGCCGTCCACGTCTCTGCGAAGGTGCCGGACGTGGACCGGTGCAGCGCATGGTCCACGGCGGCGACGACGACCCGGGTCGGCAGCGTCCGACGGAACTCGATGCACCGCGACCAGATCACGCGCGCAACGGAATCGGCCCCCGGGTCGGTCAGCACCGCCCGGAGGAAGCCTGGGTGGAGCGCCCACTTGTCGAACCACATGCTCATCAGGTCAAGTCGTTCCACGGGGAGGTAATCGAGGCCGGTCACGAGTGTGGTTCGTCCGCCGAGCAGTACGTGGTTGAGGGCATGACCCACCTCGTGCAGGGTCGCCTGGAGCTGGTGCGGGCCCGTGAGGGATCGCCCCGACCCGTCCACACGGCAGCGGATAGCCACGGTGGCGACCGGAAGGGCCTCCGAGCTCGAACCTGCCCAGGGCGTCTGATCGGCCAAGGGGGTATGGCCGGGCCGGTCCGTACGGCTGAGTCGCTCCGCGCGGTCCGCCCAGCGGTCCACGCGGACCACTCCCCGGACCGCCCCGGTGCGGTCGCGGATCGTCCAGTCCTCGCCGTGAGCACGTCCCATCGGCTCGACGAGGAGCCCGAGTACGGCCTCGACCACGCGACGGGTGGCATCGAGTGCGCGGTCGACGTCGACGTCGGGCAACGGATCGCGAACCAGGACGTCGCGCACGACCTTCGGCAGGTGCGCCGCGATCGCCGTGTACATGGGCGCGCCGGTCGGTTCGGCACCCGCGGCCGAGCGGATCTCCGCATCGAAGGCGCGGGCATCGTCGTGCGCGAGTTCCACGCAGCGCTCGAGCAGCCGGTCGATCGTCGGTTCGTCCAAGTCGCTCGTCGCGAGGGTGCGCGTGGCGACCTCGGGCCATCCCGTCGCGGTGGCGTCCCTCCGGTGTCGCGCGACGAGTGCATCGAACGCGCACCGTGCATGAGCGACCCACGGGCCGAGCATGCGCTCCCGAGCCGCGACCAACCGTTCACGGCGGGAGGGGTCTGGTTCCTCCGCGAGGAGTCGACGGAAGACCGTCTCGGGGTCGGCTCGGTCGCGGCCGTCCTCGCTGCGGATACCGATCGCATTGAGGAACGCCGTCACCGCGGCATCGCGTTCCGCCACCACCCGGACGAAGCGCTCCTCGGCTGCGCGGGTCTCCGGCGCCGCGTGGGGGAACGGGTCACGCGCGCCCGTCACATCGTCATTGGCGCGCCGGAACAGCGCGTCGTAAACGCGGTTGTCATGGTCCTGTCGCGCGGTGGTACTGCCGCTCTCCGTGGTCACGAGGACACCCCTCCGTCGTCGGGGCGGAACGCGAACCGGTACACGTCTCCCCGGTAGGACGCACAGTACAGGGAGCCGTCGGGTGCGGCGACGGGGGTGATGTCCATTTCCGGCTCGTGGTCCGGAAGGCCGAGCACCTGGCTGGATTGCCACCGGAAGGCACCGTCCCGCGGATCGATGCAGCGGACGTCACCGTCGAAGCCCGTTGCAATCACCGCACCATCGGGGAGGGTCGAGAAAGACGTGTACGACCTCGGTGCGCCAGTGGAGTTCTGCCACTGCGGGGCGAGGCGGTCCGTGTCCAGGCCGTGTACCCGACCGGTCTGGTCCCCGACGACGGCCACACCATCGACGACGACCGGGCTGGCGGCGATCCGCGCACCGACCGTCGTCGCGCAGATCTCCTGTGCGTCGAGCAGTGCGAGCGTACGCACCACGCCGTTCGTTCCGGCGACGACCACCCGGTCGCCGACCACCACCGGCGACGCCTTGATCGTGGCGCCGGTGTCGACGCTCCAGAGGACCGTGCCGTCCCGGCCGATGGCGACGACGTGATCGCCGCTGCAGACCACGACACTGTCCTCGTCACGCACCACCGGACTCGCGTACACGTCCCGGTGCGCGGCGAGACCCCCGAGGGCCGCACTCCACGGGCGCGGGGTGGAGACGTCCGCGATCACCGCGCCGTCATCGAGGTCGACGAAGACGCAGTGGCTCCCGAAGGTCCCGATGACGAGGGTCCGCCGCTCCGGCAGGATCGTGGGGGTCGAGAACACCGGCTCGGGGAGGACCCGGGTCCACGCCACGTCGCCCCGGAGACCGATGCAGGCGACGAGCCCACCGGTGGTCGCGACCACGAAGCGGTCCCGTTCGGTGTCGACGACCACCGAGGAGTACACGCTCCGGTCCAGCCGTGTCTCCCAGAACACTCGCTCGAGGTCTTGGCCGAAGAATCGCACCCGTCCGTCGTCGCTCGCCACGACCACCCCGACACCGTGCACGACGGCGGGGGTCGAGCTGACCGGGACGGCACTCATGAGACCGGTCCTCAGGTCGGTGGACGAGAGGCGGCGGTGTGCGAGGACCGCGGGTTCGTCCGCCCACCGCACTGCGGCAGTCGCACCGGGCCTGAGGATCGACTTCACCGGGTCGTGACGCGACCGTGCGGCCTCACGACCCGGCAAGGTGAGCCCCCTCGGCTCCGGTTCCGGCGGGGGCATCTGCGGGAGCTCCGGGTCCGGCACCAGAGCGACCGGTGTCCTGTTGCTCAGGTGTCCGGACCGCACGCAGCAACCGGCGCCAGAACACCACCGCGAGCACCGCCGACGCGATCGCAGCCGAGGCGATCGCGAGGAACGGCGAGCCGATGACGTACACCGCGAGCGCAGCCAGGGGGATCGTGAGCCCGTAGGTGACGACGCTCGACGCGACCGACAGGACGACGCCCGCGCGCTCGACCGTGAGCAGCTCCCCTGCGAGCTTCTCGAAGAAGTACGGGAGGGCCGTGATCATGTACGCGAGCACGAACAGGGTCGTCATGCCGGCGTCGATCGCGTCGCCGCCGATCAGCCGGACGAGCCACGGTGCGAGGAGGGGCACGGCGATCGTCGCGACCAGGACGGGCACCGCTGAGTAGGCGGTGACACGGCGCAGCACTGTGCGCGAATCCGATCGGCTCCGGCCGGACGCGTAGCCGTAGAGGACGAACGCACCACCGAAGCACGCCTGCGGGACTCGGCAGTACAGCGTCCAGATCTTGGCCGCGACGGCGGCCGCGGCGACGACCCCCACGCCGAGGTGCCCGAGGAAGAGGAACGGCACAGTGGATGCCGCGTAGTCGTTCACCTGGCGTATTCCGACCCCCGCCCCGACGCGGCACACGTCCGCGGTCTCCCCGAAGACCGCGCGGGCCGACGGCGCCCGGAACCGCTGTCCGCGGAACCCGCGCAGCAGCAGGACGACCGCGACCACGAACATGACCGATTGTGCCAGCACCGTCGCCGTGGCGACGGCGACCTCCGGTCCGGCGAACAACGCCGACGCCGGAGACCAGAGGAACAGGGCGTTCCCGCCGACGTTGAGCACCAGCCCGACGACGAGCAACACGATCGCGGAGCTCCGGAGTCCGCACACCTTGAGCGTCTCCATGCCTCCGAGGTAGAGGAGGGTGGGCAAGACTCCCAGCATGCGGGTCGCGATGTAACCGGAGGCGCCCGGCACGATCTCCTCTGGTTGTCCGATGAGCCCGAGGAACGGGCCGGCCGCGATCGCGCAGCCGACACCAATGGCGACCAGCGGGATCGTGCCGAGCAGGAACGCCCCGGCGAGCTCCGGGAGGCGGGTGGCTGTCGACCCGGCTCCTTCGGCCGCGGCGAGGCGGGCACTGAACGTGTCGATGAGACCGAAGAAGAACGCACTCACGGCCACGACCACGGTGTCGCCGAGCCCGACCGCGGCAACCGCTCCTACGCCGGCCGGCGAGACCATCGCGACGTCGGCGACGCCGAACCCGACGGCTACGAGCCCGAGCGCGAGCATGGTCGTCGACAGCCCCGCGAAGTTGCGTGCGGAGGGGGCCGTGTGGGCGGCAACCGTCACGCGGTCACTCCGCCGTCGCGTCCAGCGCCCTGCCGCCCGTACACCGGACGGACGGAGCCGGTCTCCTCGGACATGGTTCCTCGTTCGAGGTCGTCGATACGCCGGAGGAGATCGTCGGTCGGCTGGCCGAGCGCTGCGAGAGCACGGTAGCGCGCGAGGGCCTCGTCCAGGCGATCGAGGCGGACGAGCAGATCGGCAGCGCTCTTGAGGTGGTAGCCGATGTAGGGCGACCCGATCGTGACGGCGTCGTCGAACGCCGCGACTGCACCCTCGAGGTCGCCGAAGGAGCGACGGACCTCAGCCACCTCGCCGCGACTCGCCGACCATCCGGGATCGAGCGCGACCAGTTCCTCGCCGAATGCCCGTGCCTTTGCCTCGTCACGCGCGACGTACATGTGCTCCTTGATGGAGGACTCCAGGTACGTCTTCTTGAAATGCACCTCGAACGCGCCGCCGCCGTCGGCAACGGCCTCGTCCGCGGCGTGGTCCGCCAGTTTCATGACGGCGCGTGTGCGTTCGGTGTCGCCGAGGTCCGCCGGCACCATCGCCACGCCCCGGAACCAGGACGAGACGGTCCCGGGGGCGAGCTCGTCACGGTGTTCCACCACGAGGCGGTTGCCGTGACGTGCGAACCACCCGAACTCATCGACGGGGAGTTCGCCCCGCTTGAGGTACCAGACGACGGCCTGGCTACATGCATCGAGTTGTCGGTCGATGGGGATCCCACCGGAGACGACCGCGGCGCGCATGGTCTCGAAGTGGACGGCAGAGCCGGCACCCGCGTTCGTGCGGTTCTCGATGATGAACCGCAGCATGGCGATCTCGAACCGATCCCGGACCTCGGCCTGGCCAGTCGCCTCCCAGGTGTCGAGCAAGGCCGTCGCGAGCGCGAAACGGGACACGCTGATGAGTGCCGCGGCGGAGGTGACCGCGGCGGTCCCGCTGAGCGATGATGCGTTCCGGACGCGGTCCGCCAGCCACCGCATGCGTTCGGTCGGCGCGTGTTGCAGGGACTCCACGGCGTCCGGCTCGAATCCGGCAACCAGTGCGACCTCGACGAGGACGGCCGGCTCGAAGATCTGCGACAGGGCGTAGTCGTACCTCGTCGGATCATGCGCGACGAACTCCGCGACACATGACGCAGAGAACGTGTCCGGTTCGCCGTCGTACGTGAACCCGAGCAGCGTCTGGGTGAACGCGTTGGTCGTGGGCCACGTCGGGGCGGCCGGGGAATCAGTCTCGATGCTGGTCGTCATCGTTCTTCCTTCCGGTGTGCTGCTCGCGCAACAGGCTGAGGAGGTGCAGGAACACGGTTGCGGCACGGGCTGCGTCGGCGAGCACCTTCGGATCTCGGTCGTCCCGGTGTGCTGCGAACTCGACGACGTCGAACCCGACGAGCACGTTGGCGCGGACGGCCACCTCCAGGAGCCGGAGGAGTCGTCGCGCCGGGAGACCGATGACAGCCGGGTACCCGGTCGCGCTCATCTCCGAGGCGCTGAGGACGTCGACGTCGACGGTGACGTAGAGGGGGTGGCCCGACCCGACGAGCGACCCGAAGGCGTCGTCGTCGTCGATGGCAGATGCGTGCACGGGCACCCGTCCGGTGGCCTGTCCGGGGAGGCTGGAGATCGCGCCGTTGCGCTCCCGCGTCGAGTACGGAGCGAGTCCGACCTGGATGACCTGTCCGTCACCGATGATCGACGCGACATGGCTCATCACATTGGTGTGGAAGAGGTCGTCGAGCCCGCCGTTCGCGGACGGCCAGGTCTGGACGTCGAGGTGCTGGTCGAACTGCAGGACCCGCAGCGGGCCGCCGACACGGCCTCGGAGCGCCCGGATCGCACCAGCGGTGATGCTGTGGTCACCGCCGATGATGCAGGGTGCGGCATCGACGGGCATCCGCTCGACGACGCTTGCGACGAGGTCGGCGACGCCCGACGCGTCCAGGGTGCCTGGGTTGATGTCGCCGAGGTCCACCACACCGTCGAGAATTCCGGCGGCATCCGTCACCGGGTGGATCGCCGGTTCCGATGCGGACCACGTGAACTGACGCATCAGGGTCCGGATGAAGTAGGGGCCGTTTTCCGCTCCCGGGTTCGGGCTGCCGGCCGAGGACGGGACCCCGACGACCGCGCCGATGACGTCGTCGTCACAGCGGGCGCCCGGCGGGAACGGGCGGAGAGTCGTGCTCGTGGTGCCGGCCATGGAGGCTCCGTCTGATTCTTCAGGTGCGGGGGTCGCCCGGCCGGAACCGGGCGACCCCCGCGGGTATCGCTAGGAACGGCCGGTCACTTCGCGAGGATGGCGTCGAGCTCGGCGTCGAGGTTGACATCCACCGCGATGCGCTCGGCAACTGCGGCGCTGTCGAGCGACTCGGCTTCGAAGAACTTCTCGAACCCGGCGGCACGGAAGAATGCAGGGGACTTCTCGTAGGACATGTTCGACATGGTGACTCCTTGCGATCGTTGTTCTCTGATGGAGACTGATCGTCCAGAGGGAGCGCGACATCACCGCAAAAGCAGTTCCCCCGCCCGATCCCCCCTGGATCGACCGCCTTGCGAAGTGAACATACTCCCTACACAGACTGGTCTGTCAAGGGCTTTTCTCGCCGGGATCGTGGTGCTAGGTTGCATGCACAACTCGGCGAGGGGAGGTCGTGGTGCAGCGATCAACCGAGCTCGCCGACGTGCTGCTCCGTGAGTACGACCGGCGTGGGATGCTCCTCGTTCCCCCGGTCTCCGCCGATGACCTCCGCCAAGCGCTCGTCATCAACGACGACGTCGAGCACGCGCTCCTGATGGAGGAACTGGGTGCCGGGGGCTCGTTGCCGGCGGACCTCGAACGCGTCCGTATGCGCTTCTACGAATCCGACGAGGACGACCGTCGCACGATCGAGGCACTCGATGGGTCGCGGTACGACGACGCGTTGATCGAGTCAGCTCGTCGACGGCTCGTCGATCAGCTCCGGGCGAAGCGCCTCCGCGGTGCGGGGCCGGACGAGACCGCGGTCCAGTCGCTCGTCGAGGCAGTACGGGCGCTCCGCGCCGATCAGCGAGCGCTCCTTGCACGCCTCGGAGTCGAGGTCGCCGTCGAAGAGGCGCCGGCGGGGCTGTTTCATCTGCTCGCCACCACGGAGTCGGCCCGCTCCCGAGAGCGGGTAAGACTGGCTTGGGACGCCGTCGGGGCTCGGCGGCACGGGGAGTTGGTCGCGGCCGTCGATGCCGTCGCCGCCGAGCGGTCCAGGGCCGCGCGTCGTCGCGGAGCACGGTCGCCGGTTGCCGAGTCGCTTCGCGGGAGCACGATCGACGAGCGCGCCGTGTGCCGGTTCCTCGACGCCTACCTGGCGCAGGCGATCGTCTCGCTCGACGACCTCGCCGACGAACTCGCGACCGCGCTCCAGGGACGAGGGATCGATCTCCCAGCGGACATCGTGCTCCAGCATGCGGAGTTTGCAGTGAGGTCGCTCGTCGACGGCGATCGGGCCAGGAGGTGGCAGCTCGCCGACGTGGTCGATGCGCTCCGATCCCTCGTCCGTCAATGCTTCGCCCTCGACCTGGTCACCGAGGACGATCGTCGATTCCAGCTCCTGACAGGCGACGGGACCGTCATCGGACACATCACGGTGGACTTCACCGACGGCAGGGGTGTCGCGCACGCCAACCACACGGTTCCGACCCGTAATCGGCACGATGGTTCACCGCGTCGGACGTCCGCGTCCCGTGTCAGCCTCGGGTTCCCGGCCGAGCCCGGCCTCACGGCGCAGAACGTGCAGAGCCTGATGCACGAGTTCGGTCACGCGCTCAACCACGCGTTCATGCGGCCGGGTATCCCGAACCTCTCTGGGCTCGAGAACCTCCCGGTCGAGCTCTCCGAGACCTTCGCCCTCTGGTTCGAGAAGTGGCCCCTCCGCGCCGACTGGGCGCTGCTCGACGACGAGGCCCGGGCCCGGATCGCGATGGTGAAGTCGGTCGAGTACCGGCGCTCCGCCCTCGAGCGCGGTGTCATCGCCGCCTTGGACCTCGCTGTGCACACCGGCGACGAGGTCGGCATCGAGGACGCCTTCGCGGCGATTGCCGCTCGGCATGACTTCGGCGCACGAATCACCCTCGACGACGTCCTACCGTCGTTCGGTGAGCCGATGTTCCGCGCTCGACCCGGAGCGCACTTCGCCTACCTGTGGGGCGCAGTGCAGGCGTGCACAGCGGTCGCCGAGGAGCGCCACGCGCTGGACTGCGCACGCGACTGGTCGGCGGCCGGGAACGCCCTGCCGGAACCGGATCCCTCTGTGCTGTTCCGCTGGTACCGAGAACTGGTCGTGCTGCCGCGGGTCTGACTCACATCTCGTGGTGTTCATCCGGGTCCACCGCGTGGGCCTCGTCGTGGTCGAAACGGTCGATCACCTCGCGCTGTCGTGGGGACAGCGTCACGTCGGCGGCGCCGAGGTCCTCGCGGAGGCGCGCGGGAGACGTGGAGTGCACCACGAACGGGCGACCGGCGTCCAGGTGCCATCGAAGGACGACCTGCGCCGTCGTCGCGCCCACCTCGTCGGCGATGGAGCGGAGTGCTGCCGTCCGGTGCAGCCCGGAGGCGTGCTCGAGTGGCGAGTATGCCTGAGCCTGGACACCGCGGGCCCGCATCCGTTCGACGGAGTAACACCGGGACACCGACGGGGAGCTCTGCACCTGGTTCACGAGGGGCAGGACGCTGGTTCGGCGCTCGAGGTTGTCGAGGTGCGCGAGGGTGAAGTTCGAGACGCCAGGAGCCCGGACAAGCCCTTCCTCTGCCAGCGTGAGGATCGCTTCCCACGACTCCTCGAATCGGCCGAGTCGCGGGAGCGGCCAGTGGATGAGGTAGCCATCGATGTGGTCCGTCCCCAGAGCCTCGAGCGTTCGGCCGAGAGCGGCCCGCACCGCTGGTTGGCCGCCCTGGTCCGATCCCCGGAGCTTCGACTGTAGGAACACGTCGTCCCGTGGGATCCCGGACCGACGGAGGGCCGCACCGACCCCGCGCTCGTTGCCGTAGCTCCTGGCGGTGTCGACGAGCCGGAAACCCGCCTCGAGCGCTGCGGTGACGTAGCGTTCCGCGGCGATGTCCGCGTGCTCGCCGACACCGAAGCCCATGGACGGGATGCTCGTGCCGTCACGGAGGACCGTCACCGGATGTGCCATGTCGTCTTCTCTCCCGCGGTGCTGCCGCAGCGTCAACGGACTAGACCGTCACCGAACCGAGGACGCGGTGCGCGATCGAGATCGACTCGCCGGACACCACGGACAGCGGCGACGACAGGAACGCGATCAGGTCGGCGATCTGCTGGGGGCTGGACTCGCCACCGGACCCACGCTGCACCTCGGCAGCCGGATCGTCGGTCACGGTGCCCGGGTTCACGACGTTGACCGTGACGCCGGAGCCGGCTGCCTCGTCCGCGAGGTTCTTCGCGATGACGCTGACGGCGGTGTTCCGGAGGGACGCGGTGATGTTGCCGGAGAGGTAGGCGTTCTGCCCGCTCACGACGACGACACGTCCGAAACCCGCCTCGCGCTGTCCGGGCAGCACGGCGTTCGCGGCCCGCAGGAACCCGAGCGCCTTGCCGTCGACGGCCCGGGCGATCTGATCAGGGTCGGACTTCTTCGCCGGGTCGAGGGTCCCGGCACTCGGCGCCGCGGTGACGACGAGCACGTCGATGCGCCCGTGCTGCGCGATGACCGAGGCGACACCGGCGTCGACCGAGGCCTGGTCCGCGGTGTCGATCGCGACGCCGTCGTCGTCCGTCGCGCTCCGCGAGGCGACGACGACCGTCGCTCCCTCGGCCCGGAGTCGATCGGCAACGGCGCTGCCGATGTACCCCTTGCCCCCGACGACGAGTGCGACACGGTCCGTGAGTTGGAGATCCACGTCGCCACGCTATCCCTCGGTCGGACAACCGGTCGTTCAGTGTGCCGTGCAGTTCGGTGCGCGAAACGTACAGGAACTGGATAGTCAGTTGCTCTAACCGTTCGCGTTGTGAAACACTTTCGTCGTCCAACTCGGACGGAAAGACGACCAGGAAGGTGGAACCAGGCATGCGCAGCACGTACCACGGGGCTCAGTGGGGCACCGGTCTCCTCGGCACCCACCCTCGCGCGGGCCTCACCGACCCCGCGGTCATCGCCGCCTACGTCACCGCTCGGATCGAGGACCCGTCGCTCCTCTCCAAGCGGGCCGAGCCGTCCTACGCGGACTTCTTCACGCTCCCGCAGGCCTGAGAACCCGGAGTTCATGACCACATGCCGTTGACCGTCGTCCGCCGAGAACACGTCCACCTCTACTCGCGAGCACCCCGATCGAAGGCCGCCCGCTCAGCCGTCGACGCCATCCTCCGGCTGCAGCACGCCGAGGATCAGCAGATCGAGCACGCGCGCATCGAGAGTGGTCTGTCGAAGAACGAGTTCCTCGCGGTCCGGTACCTGCTGCAGGCGCACCGGGACGGCCGCGCGATGGGACCGAAGGACCTCGCGGTGATGCTCGCGGTGTCCAACGCCTCGGTGACGAAGATCGTCGACGGCCTCGTGGAGAAGGGCGACATCGTCCGGACCGCGCACCCCACCGATCGTCGGGCGCAGTTCCTCGAACCGACCGACCAGGTGGCGACCAAGATCGACGATTCGTACGCACAGTTCCACGAGATCGTCGTGCGCGTGCTCGACGGGCTGCCGGCCGCCGACAACGAGGTGGTCGCCGAGGCCCTCGGACGGATCGTGGACGCCCTCGCCGAGGCGGTTCCGGAGCCGGCCGACGAGTACACCGTGGACGGCACCAGCGCCTGAAACCTTCCAGCGGTAAGTTGTCTGCATGACCTCTGCCGACGACGCCGGGACCGTGCCGCGGCGCGGGTACCGCAAGGGCGCGGAGCGGCGGGTCCAGATCCTCGACGAGATGATCAGGATGGTGGCGGAGCAGGGGGTCGACGCATCGTCGCTCCGGTCGGTGGCCGACGCGCTCGGCATCACGCACGCGGCGCTCCGGCACTACTTCCCGTCGCGGGACGAACTGCTGCTCGCCGTCTACCGGGAGCACGAGGTCCGCGAGCAGGGCGCCCCGGACCGTCTGCAGTCCGCGATCGGCGACATGCGTGAGAGTGCGCGCCGGAACCGCGAGATCCCGGGGCTCGTGCAGCTCTACACGACGCTCGCGGCCGACGCCGTCGGTGAGGGGCACCCGTCGACGCGGGACTTCATGCGTGAGCGGTTCGCGCGTCTGCGGGGCGAACTTGCGGAACTGATCCGTCGTGACCAGGACCTCGGGCGCATCCGGGCCGACCTCGATCCGGTCGACCTCGCGTCACTGAGCATCGCGGCGTCGGACGGCCTGCAGGTCCAGTGGCTGCTCGACCCGGAGGCCGTCGACGGCGAACGCGTGCTGCACCTGCTCGAGCAGATCGTCCCGCCCGCCGGGTGACGTGCTGGAAGACGTCGGGTGCCGCACGGGCACCCGACGTCTGCCGTTCCCTCGCGGAGGGCTACGCGTTCACGCCCTCGGCGAGGACCGCGGCAGCGGGGTCGAAGTCCTCGGGGAGCGGCTGGATCGGGTCGATCGACGAGGTGATCTCGACGGCCTGGCCCGACTCGGCAGCGTCGCGGATGCCGAGCATGACGTCCAGCGCGTGCGACGCCACGGCGCCGGACGCGCGCTCCGGCCGACCCTCCGCGATCGCGCGGGCCAGCTCGACGACGCCCGTGCCACGGCCCCAGGTGGAGCCCTTGTGTGCCAGGGTGGTCGGTTCGTCCTTGCCGAGCGTCCACAGGGTGCTGTCGCCGTCGAAGACGTTCGGGTCCGGCAGCACGATGGTGCCCTCGGAGCCGTTGATCTCGACGAAGCCGTTGCGGGGCAGTGCGTGCTGGAACGACAGGGTCGTCTGCGCCGACTGTCCGCCCGCGAACGAGATGAGCGCTGCGTGGTGCGTGGGCACCTCGACGGCGAACTCGGTGCCGGCGCGGGGGCCGGAGCCGATCACGCGGGTCTCGCGGGACTTCGACGACACGGCCTGCACGCGCGAGGCGGAACCGAAGGCGTGCAGGAGCGTCGTGACGTAGTACGGGCCGATGTCGAACAGCGGACCGGCGCCCTGTGCGTACAGGAACTCGGGGTCCGGGTGCCACTGGTCCGGGCCCGGCACGTGGAACATCGTCGTCGCGGTGAGCGGCGTGCCGATGCCGCCGCGCGCGATGGCCCGGATGGCGGTCTGGATCCCGGCACCGAGCACGGTGTCCGGTGCGGTCGCGTAGCGGACGCCTGCTGCCGAAGCGGCGGCGAGCAGGGCCTGCGCGTCCTCCGCGTTGGTGGCGACGGGCTTCTCGCTCCAGGTGTGCTTGCCGGCGGCGATGATCTGCTGGCCGACCTTGGCGTGCTCGGCCGGGATCGTGATGTTCACCACGATCTGGATGTCGTCGCGGGCGAGGAGCTCCTCGACCGTGCCGGACGCCGGGACGCCGTACTTCTCGGCCTGGGACGCCGCGCGCTCGAGGATGAGGTCGGCGACCATCAGGACCTCGACGTCGGCGAACTGGGTGAGGTTCGTCAGGTACTGGTCCGAGATGTTCCCGGCACCGATGATGCCGACTCCGACGCGGCTCACGCGGCACTCCCCGCGGTGTCGTTCGCCTTGAGCCAGGCGAGGGACTCGGTGATGCCCTCGAAGACGTCGCCGGCGTAGGCGTCGAACTCGACGACGCGGATGGCCTGCGGCGCCGCGGCGAGGATGGCCGGCACGTCGACGTCGCCCTGGCCGGCCGGGGTCTGGTTCTCGAAGGCACGCTGCAGGGCCTCGGGGACGATGAGCGCGCTCTCCGACGACGGCAGTGCCGTGCGGATGTCGCCGTCGACCTTGCCGTCCTTGACGTGGATCGCGACGACGCGGTCACCGAGGGACTGCAGGACCGCGGGGGCGTCCGCGCCGCCGACGGTGGCCCAGAAGGTGTCGACCTCGAGCACCGTCTCCGGGCTGATCTGCGAGACGAAGAGGTCGTAGACGGTGCGGCCGTCGACCTTGTTCGTGAACTCCCACTGGTGGTTGTGGTAGCCGAACTGCAGGCCGCGGGCGGCAGCCTCGGCGGTGAGCACGTTGACGCGCTCAGCGATCTTCGCGACGTCGTCGGCGGTCTGCCAGCGATCGGTCGGGATGAACGGGTCGATGACGGTCGTGATGCCGAGGCGCTCCGCCGCGTCCCAGATCGGGGCGGTGTCCTCGGCGTCGATGACGGCGACGTGACCGGACGGGGCCTTCAGGCCGGTGGCGGCGAAGGCGCGCTCGAGGTCGGCGGCGCGCTCGACGAATGCGTACGGCTCGACGTTCTCGTAGCCGATCTCGGCGACGCGGGCGATCGCCTTGTCGAGGTCTTCGGCGATGGCGTCGCGCAGCGAGTACAGCTGCACAGAGGTGGTGGGCATTGCAGAGGCTCCTTCGGTCCTGGCTCGGGCGTTCTCGACCCGCCGGGACGCGATGCTCCGCGGCGAGATCGGGTACGACGCTACCCGAAAAACCATCCGGTGTGCAGTTTTTGCGACGGTCTGTTGCACCCCTGTCCTCATGTCCTGACCTTCCGATGTATGCTCGCGTCTGGAAAAACCTTGCGAAGCACGGTTTTCATCGACTCAAGGAGGCGTCATGAGCACACCCGAACCCGCGGAGACACCGGTCCTGCTGCACCCGGAAGAGGGCATCACCCAGCCGGTCAGCACGATGCGGGTCGGGATCGGCTACCAGATCGCGCTGTTCCTCGGGCAGTTCGGCCTCTTCGTCGCGCTCATGGCACCCGTGTACGTGAGCATGCAGCTCAAGGCCGAGGCGCTGGTCGGCTCCGACGCGGCGAACGTCATCGGCTCGGTGCTGCCGATCGGCGCGTTCGGTGCGCTCATCATGAACCCGCTCGCCGGGGCGCTGTCCGACCGGACCCGCACCCGCTGGGGACGTCGTCGCCCGTGGATGCTCACCGGCGTCGTCGTGTTCGCGTTCGCCCTCGCGTGGATCGCGTTCGCCCCGGACACCACGCAGCTCACCCTCGGATGGCTGCTCGCGCAGCTCTCGGCGAACACCGTGCTGGCGACCCTGACCGCGAGCTTCGCCGACAACGTGCCGCAGTTCCAGCGCGGGAAGTCGTCGAGCATCATCGCGCTCGCGCAGAACATCGCCGTCCTCGCCGGGACCTACCTGTCGGTGTTCTTCGTCGCGAACCTGCCGGTGCTGTTCATCGCGCCCGGCATCCTCGCGATCGTCCTCGTGGTGGTCTACGCCGTCGTCGCCCGCGACGACCTGCCCACGTACAAGCTCAAGAAGTTCACCTTCGTCAACCTGATCTCGTCGTTCTGGACGAACCCGATCAAGAACCCGGACTTCGCCTTCGCCTGGTGGTCGCGCTTCCTGATCATCTTCGCGACGTTCATGTTCACGACGTACCGCCTGCTCTACATGAAGCAGCACATCGGGATCACGAGCGACAAGGAGGCGACCGCGTCCGTCGCGTTCGGTGTGCTGCTGTACACGATCGCCCTGCTCGTCAGTGCCGCGCTCTCCGGCTGGCTGTCCGACCGGCTCGGCCGCCGCAAGGTCTTCGTCGGCGGGTCCACCGCGCTGTTCGCCGTCGGGCTCGTCGTCCTCGCGCACGCCGACACCGTGCACGGGTTCTACGTCGCCGAGATCATCATGGGCTTCGCCTACGGCATCTACTCGGCGATCGACACCGCCCTCGTCGTCGACGTCCTGCCGAACGCCGACCGACCAGGGAAGGACCTCGGCGTCATCAACATCGCGAACGCGCTCCCGCAGTCGCTCGCCCCCGCTGCGTCGCTGTTCTTCCTGAAGTTCGGCACCGGTGGCACGCCGGACAACTACGAGCTCATGTGCTGGGCGGCCGGGATCGTGGCGATCATCGGCGCGCTCGTCGTGATCCCGATCAAGCGCGTGCGCTGATAGCTTCTGGCGTCATGACGAACCCGACGGTCGACGTGGACCGCAGGCACCTCGCGCGGTGGCGGAACGCGATCATCGTCGCGTTCGGCCTCGGCGGCATCAGCCTCGCCGCATGGGGACCCCGGCTCCCCGAGATCCGTGCGGAGCTCGGCGTCGACACCGGCACCATCGGGCTCATGCTCGGCGGCGTCACGATCGGGTCGATCGGTGGCCTGCTCTCCGCCGCGCCGCTGCTGCGGCGACTCGGCGGACGGCGGGCCCTGACGGCCGTCGTCGTGCTCGTCCCCGTCGCGATCGCCGTGCTCGGGATCGCGGCGGCGCTGCACTCCGCGCCGCTCGCCGCTGTCGCGTTCGTCGTCGCCGGTGCCGGGATCGGCTCCCTCGACGTGATGGCGAACGTCGAGGGCACGGCCATCGAGGCCCTCGCGGGCCGCACGCTGCTCCCGTTGATGCACGCCGCATGGTCGGGAGGCGCGGCGCTCGGTGCCGGGATCGCCGCACTCTGTTCGGCACTCGGCATCACGGTCTCCACCCAGTTGGTGGTGGAGGCCGCGGTCCTGCTCGTGGTCGGCGTGGTCGCCATGCGCGCGGTGCCCGACGGCACCCGCGCGGAGGAGCACGACGACACGCTGACACCCGGGCAGCGCATCCGCGCCTGGGCCAGGGGCTGGGCGGACGTCCGCCTGCTGATGATCGGTGTCGTCATGCTCGGCGTCGAGCTGGGCGAGGGATCGGCCAACAACTGGCTCGCACTCGCCACCACCGACGGGCACGGGCAGTCCGCGACCGTCGGCGCGCTGTTCTTCACCGTGTTCGCGGTGTCCGAGGCGGCGACCCGTGTGTTCGCCGGTCCCGTGGTCGATCGGCTCGGTCGGGTCCGGACCGTGCGCTGGACGACTGCGCTCGGCATCGTCGGGGCGATCCTGTTCATCGTCGGCGGCGCGTGGTGGCTCACCCTGATCGGTGTGGTCCTGTGGGCCGTCGGCGTCTCGATGGGCTTCCCGCTGGGGATGTCGGCCGCGGCGCAGAGCGGCCCGAACCCGGCCGCCCGCGTGAGTGTCGTGGCGTCCATCGGGTACTTCGCGAACTTCGCCGGACCGCCCGTCATCGGAGCCATCGCCGTCCACCTCGGCGCGCTGTCGGCGCTGTGGCTCGTCGCGGTGCTGTTCGTCGCGGCCTTCGCGGCGTCCGAGTCGCTCCGGCCGGCGCGGAGCGCCGGGACCGACGCGCCGGGGCCGCACCGAGCCTCCAGGGCTAGCGTGGACTGATGCTCGACGCCGCCACCGTGACCTACGACAGCCCAGCAGGACGCATCCGCGGATCGCGGGACGGCGACGTCATCCGGGTGCTCGGCGTGCCGTACGCGCAGGCCGAGCGGTTCCGGCCGCCGGAGCCGATGCCCGTCTTCGAGGACGTGTTCCACGCGGACTTCCCAGCACCGGTGGCCCCGCAACCCTCCGCGACGGTCGTCGACCAACTGCTCCACGAGATCGATGCCGAGGTCGACGAACGCTGCCAGGCGCTCTCGATCACGATCCCGGTTGACATCGGCCCCGACGAGCGACTGCCGGTCATGGTGTGGATCCACGGCGGCTCGTACGTCATCGGCGGCGGCGACGTCCCGATCAACGACCCGTACGACCTGGTCCGAGAGCAACGCGTCGTCGTCGTGACGGTGACGTACCGGCTCGGGGTGCTCGGGTTCCTCGGCGACGGGGAACGGATCCCGGCGAACCTCGGGCTGCTCGACCTCGTCGCGTCGCTCCGGTGGGTGCACGACAACATCGCCGCGTTCGGCGGCGACCCCGATCTCGTCACGCTCTTCGGGCAGTCCGCCGGAGGGGACGCGATCGCGCACCTGATGATCAGCGAGGGGACCGCAGGGCTCTTCCGCAGGGCGATCGTGCAGAGCGCACCGCTCGGGCTCTCGCGCGGACGTGCGCGGATGAACCGTGCGATGGTCGAGGCGGTGGGGCCGATGTCGGCGGACACCTCGCTCGACGAGCTGTACGAGCGACAGGCCCGCGGCAGGCGGGTCGGCGGCCGGTACGGGCTCCGCGGCGGGATGCCGTACGGCACCCAGTACGGGTTCGCGCCGCTGCCGGCCGAACGTGACCTCGCCGAGGCCTGGCGGCGGGTCGCACCAGACGTCGACGTGCTCATCGGGTCGGGATCGGACGAGGCCGGGATGTACGTGCCCGTGCTCCCTGGACTCAAGCGCATCGTTCGGAACCGGGTCGCGCGGTCGCTCGTGCGGTGGTGGCTCGTCCGGCCGCTGACCGAGGTGATCTACGGGCGTGACGCCAGGGTGTTCGCGGAGCGGCACCGGTCGGGCGGCGGGCGCGCGACCGTCTACCGGCTGCTCCGCGGCGCGACCGCGCAGCCGACCGGGGCGGTGCACATGAGCGACCTGCCGCTGCTGCTGGGACGCAAGGAGGCGTGGGCCGGCAGCCGGTTCGTGCCCGAGCGGGACTGGCCGGAGGTCGAGCGTCGCGGCCCGGGTGTGCGGGCGATCTGGGCGGAGTTCGCGCGGACCGGTCGCGTCACTGCTCGCGACGACGAGACGCTGGTGTTCGACCGCGGCTGAACCGTCAGGGTCCCGCGCCGGTGTCGACGGTGCCGTCGGGTGGGGGCAGGATGTCCGCTGCGACCCAGGGGAACACCCAGGTGAACAGGACGAACACGAGTGCGGTGAGCAGGACGATCAGTTCGAGGATCTTGAGGGCGGTCGGGCCGGGCAGGAGTCGCCACACGAGCGGGAAGATCACTTGGGCGTCTCCGAGAGTTCCTTCGGCGTCCCCTCGGACGCGGGCATCCAGTAGTCGAGCTTGGCGTGGGTGATGTAGCGCTCCTTGGCGGACCACATCGGGTGGCAGGCGGTGAGTGTCAGCCAGCGGTCGTCGGCGGTGGGCTGGACGCCGGGCTTGTTCGGGACCGGGGCGATGGTCTCGATGTGGTCGGGTGTGACGATCTGGCTGTCGGTGACCTTGTAGACGTACCAGACGTCGAAGTTCGTGGCCTTGTCGGTGACGCGGACGACGATCGCGTCGTCGGTCGTGAGTTCGGCGATCTGGTTGAGCGGCTTGCCGTAGGTGACGCGGTGGCCGGCGACGGCGAAGTTGCCTTCGGCGCCGGGCATCGCGGTGTCCTGGTAGTGGCCGAGTCCGATGGTGTTGAGCACCTTCTCGCGGTTCGTGCCCTCGCCGATGGGACGGTTGTAGTCCGTTCCGAAGCGCGGGATCTGCATGGTGCCGAAGACGTCCGTGACGTTCGGCGGCTCGGCGAGGACCGGTGCGGTGCCGCGGTGCTCGGTGCCCGCAGTGGGCTTGGTCGTGGTCTGCCCGAGGTCCTTGACGAGCGCGGTCTGTTCGTTCACGGCGACGACATCGGTCCACCAGCCGGTCCACACCACGTACAGCCCGGTGGCCGCGCCCGCGATGATGAGCAATTCAGCGATGAGCGAGACGAGTGCAGCGCCGATCGTCTGCCGCGGCCGGGCGTTCGGGCGGTGTCGCGGAGTGCGCGACCCCTGCCAGGGATCCGGCGCCGACCGGACCCATCCGTTCGCCGACGTCGCATCGAGCACCCCGTCCCGCCCGCCGGTCACGCGACGACGAAGAACTGGTCGCCGATGTCGACCCGTGAACCGCGGGGAGCCGGGACGGTCGTGCCGGGGTGGCACCGCTGCCTGGTGCCCTCTCGCACCACGGTGGTGCCGTTCGCCGAAGCGAGGTCCTCGACGTTCAGTCCGGCTCCGTCCACGGTGAAGCGCAGGTGGGCGTTCGACACGCTCCGCGTGGGGTCGTCGAACCGTACCGGGTTCTCCACCCCGAGCGGTCGGCGGCCGAGGACGCCAGAACCGGACACGTCGAGGATGGTCCCGGTGCTCGTGAAGAGCTTGGCCCGACTGACCGGTTCGGTGCGGCGTCGCGTGCTCACGATCGTGCGTTCGAGCGACTCGATCTCGTCGAGTTCCGTCTCGGACGGCGATCCGGCGTTGACCGGCGCCGTGTCGGTCGACTCGACGCCGGTCGCCTCAGCCGGGTGCTCCGGTGGTGCCGGGTGCTCCGCCGCTGCCGGGGGCTCCGGTGGTGCCGGGTGCTCCGGTACTGCCGACGGTTCGGGTGTTGCCAGGGCCTCTGGTGCAGCCGCGGGAGCCGAGGGGATCGATGGGGACGGCGGGATGGGAGGCAGGAGCGGTCCGACGGGATCGGGGAGGTCGACCGGCTCGGGCAGGGGGTCTGGCTCGGGGGCGACGGGCATCGCGATGGTCTCGACGACCGGGGCGGACGGTGGGGCGCTCACGGTCGCGGTCAGGTCGATCGTGTCCGTCCTGCCCACCGATGCGGTGGTGTCGATCGTGGTCGGAGCGACGACCGCGGGCATCTCGTCGATCTCGACCGACCCGTCCGATGCGACGACGAGGTGCCAGTTCCCTTCGGCGCCGGTGGTGTGCAGGCGAACGGGGTGCCCGGACTGCCGGGCGAACTCCGTCACGATGTCGAGCGCTGCTTCCCGTGCGGCTTCGGAGGAGGCGTGCGACGACGTCTCGGTGTGGTCGTACCCGCCCATCGTCAGCAGCCCGGACGGGGAGATGTGGACGGTGATTGCAGGCGGTTCGCCTGTGTGCGTGGAGAGCATCGCAGATCCTTCGAGTGTGGTCATGGTCAATCGGTCGGGACGGCGGCGGTCGCTGCGCGGACCTGCCAGCCGGACCCGTTCCTCGAGATGACGAGTCGGTACTCCTGGTCGAGAACGGCGCCGCCCGGGGTCGCCCACCGGACCTCGGCGAACCCGACTCGCTGGTCGTCGCCGCCACGCTCGACCCGCCAGTCGAGCAGCTCGGTGTACTGGAGCGTGCCGTCGAGGCCGGTGGAGGCGTTCCCGGTCTCGGAGAGCGCGACGTCGCCACGACTGAGCGCTGCGAAGTACTGCGTGACAGCTGGGCGTGAGCGCGTGCTCGTCTGTGCATCGAGGCGGAAGGACGATGCTGTGCCGGTCGGCGCCGCGGCTGGGACACCCACCGACGCTGGGAGCCCGGAGACCCACACGCGGGCGCCGACGACCGTGACGGGGACCTGGAGCGACATCGTCGAGGTCGCGTCGGTTCCGTCGGCATCCGGCGTCGTCACCGGCACGACGACCGTCACGATCGCGTGCGAGGCGTCCACGTAGGTGAAGCCAGCGGCACGGGCCGCGCCGGCGGTGGAGGTTCCCTTCCCGTCCCACCCGGCCTGACCGGGCGTGCCGCCGACCATCAGCTGCGAGAGGGCCTCTGTCCGCGCCTGTCGGTCCGACTCGTCCCACGTGAAGTACACCTCGGCGAAACGCTCGGCAGTCGAAGCCGCCACGGCCTGCGGGAAGGTGGCCGACGCGGGGGCGCTGCTCGCACTCACCGGTGCGAACATCGATCGGAGGCCGAGGGCGAGGGTGAGCACGGTCGCCGAAGCGACGAGGATCTGGATGGTCCGCACCCAGGACTGGCGGCCACCGCGGGAGCCGAGCCCGACCACGTCGCGGACGACCTCGGTCACCGAGCTGCGCAACGTCCCGGTCCCACCGTCGGTGTCGCGCCGGGAGTCGGCTGCTCGCGGGCGTGTGCCGGCGCGCCGAGGCGGCGCATCGGACACCGCGGACTCGACGGCCGGCGTCGGGGCCGTGGCTGACGCCGTGCGAGCTGCCGGCGCCGACTCGGGGTCCGGGTGCGGGAGCGGAGTCGGGGGCGGAGGTGACGCGGTCGGCGGTTCGGTCGTCGTGCCGGCCGGCGCCTCCTGCACTAGGGGGAGCGGCGCGTCGACCGGGACGAGGGTGGCGGGCGGGGTCGTCGGGACGGGGACCGGGACGAGGGGGGCTGGCGGCGTCGTGGAGGCGGGGACCGGCGTCGGCGAAGTCACGACGGTCGGCACCGGCTGCGCCGTGGACACCGGCACGGGAGGGATCGAGGGCTGCGTCGACGGTGACGGGAGTGCTGCCGAGGCGGGCACGTCCGCGGTGGATGCGGGAGCGGCTCTCGTCCAGCCGGTCCCTCCCGCGGGCCTCGGCTCGACGACCGATGCCGCCGTCGCCGAGCGAGCCCACGCGTCGACCGTGCGGGTGGGCTGCGCAGACTCGGCGCGGGCGCGGCGCTCGCGCAGCTCTCTGCGCGAGAGAAGTGCCTCTGACATGCAAGCTCCTCGGTCGGGTATCCCAAGGATACTACAAATATCACATATACCAGTAGTATTTTGCGACACGGGATGCGCGTCCCCAGAACTGGCGGTCGCGCGGCACATCGCCGAGCCGGACAATCGACCTCATGCCCGCGACCGACGACCCCGACCTCCGCGCGCACATCGTCGCGGCGGGGATCTTCGCCTACCGTGCGGCCGACTTCCACGAGGTCGGGCCGGCCGAGGTCGCCGTCCACGCCGACATCACGGTCGAGGAGTTCCGTCGGGTGTACCCGGTGTGGGAGCTGTTCGTCGTCGCGGTGATCGACCGCTGGAACAACGCCCAGCGTGCAGCGCTCCGGTCCATCGCGGAGCAGGACGGTGCCGTCGCGTACGTCCGAGCCCGACTCGAGACGGGGCTCGGCGACCCTGCACTCGTCCGTCTCCGCCTCGCCCTACTGAGTGCGGCGTCGAACCCCTCGCACGCAGCGGCGGGGTGGTTCCGGAAGCAGTACACGACGTCCTTCGAGGACCTCACGTTCGCCCTCGCCCGCGACGTCATCGCCGGCCGCGAGTCGAGTGGTTCCTCTGCTCGGCACGGCGCTGAACAGCTCCTCGCGCTGTACGAAGGGCTGCAGCTGCAGGCGCTCCTCCGGGACGACGTCGACCTGCTGCCCGGCTTCGACCGCGCAGTCGCACGGATGCGCGTCGGCTGGGGAGCGGTCCAGCAGGTCGAGCGGTCGTCGACGGGTGCCCACCAGAGCCGCAGGAGCCGAAGGGGGATCACGTGGTGAACGGTCGGACGAGCTCTGCGGGCGTCGCCGAACGGACCGCCGCGATCAGCCGTCGTCCCTGCCACCACTCGTCGCGTCGGATCTGGAACACGGACCCGTCGGCGTCCACGATCGTGAGGCCGTCGTCACCCCGGGTCCCGACGACGGACACGCCGGACAGATCGATGACCCGGGCGTCGCCGCCGCGGGGGAGCAGGACCAGGTCGGTTCCGTCCAACCGGACCCGCATGCTCGCCCACCCCGGCAAGAAGGCGTCCCGGTAGGTGCTGCTCGACGACGACCTCGTGAGGTGGCGGGCGTCCTGGACCGGACGCCCCGGAGCTCGCTCGTCGACCACGAGACCGTGCCGGGCGGCGACCGCGCGGAGGCCGGCCTCCGGAGCCTCGGGCTCGTCGTCCAGGAGCTCCGCATCCTCGTCGACGCACACGATGAGCCCAGGCAGGGCGGCTCGGAGCGCCGTCCGGAGCCCGGCGATCTCGTCGGCGGACACCGGGTGGTCGATCGGCGTCGCACGGCGGAGTCCACGGAGGCGGTGCAGCGCGGCATCGGTCAGTCGCTGATCTGCACGGGTCCCGCTGTCGAGGTGGTTGAGGGCGCGCGCAGCATCGATCGTGGCGATGGACTCCTCGCTCGGTCCGAGCTCGGCGACCCGGTGGACCGTCGCCACGAGCAGGTCGACCGCTGCGGCGAGGTCCTCGACGGCAGGGTCGATGGTGACGACGACGGTGCTCGAAGCGGTGTCGACCTCGACGAACGAGCCGTCGACCGAGTAGGTGAGCCCTGCGTCGAGTCGGAGTGCCCGGAAGACCTCGTGCTCCAGCACCGCGTCGAGCAGCTGCGCGTGCTCCGCCGGGACGAGCACCGAGAGCGCGGCGCCGCTGAGCCCGGACTCCACCACGACGCCGCCCCTGACCTGACCGGACCACGAGGGCACGGGACCTGCTGCGCGACCGGACGGCAGCTGGACCGTCAGGGCATCAGCCGGCACCGCGCCTCCGGCGACGGTGACGACCGCGTTCTCCGCCACGAACCAGCGCTGCACCCACGCCCGGACCTCCTCGGCGCTGATGCCGTGGGTCGCTGCCCACCCGGCACCGGCACGACCAGGACCCGTCGGCCCGAAGCGGACCGTGTGGATCGACGGGACCTGCTCGCTGTACCGCAGGCGGTCCTCGCCCGCGAGGATCTTCCGCTCGTGCTCGACCTCGGCCGGTGTGACGTCGACCAGCGACCCGACAGCGTCCGCCATGCGCACGATGCCGACGAGGGCCTCCTCGGCCGTGCTCGCGGTCACGGAGAAGATCGTCGCCCAGTCGTCGGTGGTCGCGTTGTGGGGAGCCGCGATCGGCAGTGCGCGGCGGACGGCGAGGTGTTCGACCAGGTGGGTGATGCCGGCCAGTCGGACCGGCTCGTCCGAGGACCCGACGCCGAAGAACAGCATCGCCTCGACGGGACCGTCGGCGGGGGCATGGAGCACGGGGACCGTCGCGTTCGTGTGGAGCACACCGGAGTATCGCCCGGATCATCGACCTCGGCATCGCCCCAGTACGAGGGCGTGGGACGGTCAGTCCAGCTCGAGCCGCATCACGTACCGCCGCACGGTCGGGTGCGTGACCTCACGGAAACCGGCATCGACGAAGGCCGACCGCGCGCCCACGAAGAGCTCGCCCCAGATGTCGTCCTTGCCTTCGGCGAACTGCATCGGGTACCCCTCGACCGCTCTCGCCCCGCTCCGTCTGGCGTGCTCCACGGCGCCGACGACGAGCGCGCGGCTCACGCCCTGCCGTCGGAACCCCTTGCGGACCACGAAGCAGGCGATCGCCCACACACCGTCGTCGTCGCGGTCCTCGTCACGACCGGACCACGGCACCCGGGTCTTCCGGAGCCGCACGAACGCGGGTCGTGGCTCGACGGCTGCCCACCCGACGGGCTCGCCGTCACGGTAGGCCACGATGCCCGTCGTGTCGCGCGCGCTCGGGTCGTCGCAGCCGACCTCGGCCCGGAAGCGCCTGGTGCGCTCGTCGTTCGGCATGTCCGTGAACGCGCGGTCGAGCAGCTTCAGCCACTGGCAGTGGCACGTCCC
Source organism: Curtobacterium sp. L3-7 (assembly GCF_048756585.1). Lineage (NCBI taxonomy): Bacteria > Bacillati > Actinomycetota > Actinomycetes > Micrococcales > Microbacteriaceae > Curtobacterium > Curtobacterium sp. L3-7. The sequence continues at coordinate 697,185 of NZ_CP151474.1, forward strand.
CGGATCGCCTCGCTCGCCGAAGACCAGGTCGAGGTCGCTCCAGGGCACCTCGTTCCCCGGTCGGAACGTGATCTGCCCACGGGTCGTGTCCGTCGTCATCGCACGCCGTCCCTCCGGTCCGGATGGCGATCACGATAGGCGTCACCCCGGACGTCGCGTCGGCTGCGTGGTCGCCGGGACGGCCGGGAGGCTCGGCGCGGCATGCGTGCGCCGGCTCGGCATGCTGGGATGGTCGGGTCATGGAGTACACGGACTACGACACCCGGCTCGCTGCGTACGGCGTGGTCACGCACGAGGGTCGGGTCCTGCTCGCCATGCAGCGGTTCCCGGAGGCGGGGACGTGGGCGCTGCCCGGTGGCGGGGTCGAGTACGACGAGAGCGTCGAGCAGGCGGTCGTCCGTGAGTTCATGGAGGAGACCGGGTACGAGGTCTCGGTCGGCGGCCTGCTCGGGGTGCGACACCACCTGGTCCCCGCGGAACGCCGGATGCACGAGAACGGCCGGCCGATGAAGGCCGTGCAGGTCGTGTTCCGGGTGACCATCACCGGCGGCGAGCTCCGGGACGAGGCCGACGGGTCGACGGAGCGGGCGGACTGGATCCCGATCGCCGAGCTCCCGCACCACCGGCACGGCCTGGTCGTCCCCATCGCGCTCGGCTGGGCCGGAGCCCTCACCGCCTGAGGGCTGCGCTACTCCGCGATGACGCTGAAGACGTTGCCGGACGGGTCCGTGAACCACGCGATGAGCGGGCCGCCCTTGCGGTTGATGCCCTTCTCATCGGTCATGCCCTCGTAGTGCAGGAACTCGACGCCCTTCGCGGCCAGCTCGTCGACCGCGGCGTCGACGTCCGGCACGGGGAAGTTCAGCACCGTGAATGCCGCGGGTTCGTGGGCGGGACCCTTCGGGTACGCCAGCACCCAGCGTCCGCCGCCGAGCTGGATCGAGAGCATGCCGTGGTCCTCGGTGACGTCGAGGCCGAGGACGTCCGTGTAGAACGCCTTCGCCTCCGCCGGGTCCCGCAAAGAGAACCCGCTGAACGCCTTCGTCGCATCGATGACCATGCCGACAGTGAACCACTCTGCGAGGATGAGGGCGTGCCTGTGGAGGGATCGGTCGACGAGGCCGTCGAGCGTGCGGTCGAACTGGCGTCCTCCGGTCGTCGGGCGGTGCTCGGCATCGCCGGAGCGCCAGGCGCGGGCAAGTCCACGCTGGCCAGACGGGTCGTCGCCGCCGTGGACGACCGGTTCGGGCCCGGGACGGCCGTGCAGGTCCCGATGGACGGCTTCCACCTGGCCAACGTCGCGCTCGACGCGCTCGGGCGGCACGACCGCAAGGGCGCGGTCGACACCTTCGACGCCGACGGGTACGTCGCGCTCGTGCGGCGGCTCGTGGCTGCTGACGAACCGGTCGTCTGGGCGCCGGACTTCGACCGCCGCGTCGACGAACCCGTTGCGGGCAGCATCGCCGTGCCGCGGGCGGCCACGCTCGTGGTCTCCGAGGGCAACTACCTGCTCGACGACACCGAGCCGTGGGCGGCGCTCCGCGACCTCTTCACCGAGACGTGGTCCTGCGTCGTGGACGACGGGGTCCGCGTCGACCGTCTGGTCGGCCGGCACATGCGGCACGGCCGCGACCACGAGGCGGCCGTTCGGTGGGCGATCGACGTCGACGGCGTGAACGCCGCACGCGTCGCTCCCACGGTGAGCCGAGCCTCCCGGATCGTCCGGACCTGACCACCTGAACGAAGGAACCGACATGACCATCGCCATCACCGGCGCGACCGGCAACATCGGCGGTGCCGTCGCCCGCGCGCTCGCCGCGGACGGCGTGCCGTTCCGGATGATCGTCCGCGACGCCGCACGAGCTCCTGCGCTGCCCGGGACGGACGTCGCCGTGGCGACGTTCGACGACGTCGACGCCGCGGGCACCGCGCTCGAGGGCATCGACGTCCTGCTGATGGTCTCCGCCGCAGAGGCCGAGGACCGCTTGGCGCAGCACCGCGCCTTCGTCGGGGCGGCGGCGACGGCCGGTGTCCGGCACGTCGTCTACACCTCGTTCTCGGGCGCGGCCGCGGATGCGACCTTCACACTCGGCCGCGACCACTGGGCGACGGAGCAGGCGATCCGGGCCACGGGCATGGCGCACACGTTCCTGCGGGACAACTTCTACCTGGACTTCGTCGAGGACCTGGTGGGCGAGGACGGGGTGATCCGTGGGCCGGCCGGCGACGGTGCGATGGCTGCCGTCGCGCGCGCGGACGTCGCACGGGTCGCGACGGCGGTACTCGAGCACCCGACGGCGCACCTCGACCGGACCTACGAACTCACCGGTCCCGTGGCGATCACCCTGGAGCAGGCGGCCGCGACGGTGAGTGCCGAGCGGGGCCGCACGGTGACGTACCACCCGGAGACGCTCGACGAGGCCTACGCGTCGCGCGCGCGGTGGAACCCGGAGCCGTGGCAGGCCGATGCGTGGGTGAGCACCTACACGGCGATCGCCGAGGGAGCGCTGGCACACGTTTCCGGGGACGTCGAACGGGTCACCGGGCGGGCGCCGATGACGCTGCAGGACGTGCTGCGCGCCGGCTGACGGTGGATGTCGGTCAGGGCACCCGGCGGGCGGACAGGGTCCCCACGATGCCGAGGGTCAGGACGGCCACGAGCACGACGAGCAGCGGCGCGGTCCAGGCGTTCGTCGCGTCGTGCAGCGCCCCGGCGACGAGCGGCCCAGCCGACCCGATCAGGTAGCCGCCGCCCTGCACGAACGCGGACATCCTCCTGGCGTCGTCGTCGGTCGACACCAGTCGCACGATGATGATGAAGATGACGGTGATCCCGCCGCCCTGGGCCGCCCCGCCGAGGACCGACCACAGCAACCAGAGCTGCGGCGCGAACAGCAGCCCGAGTGGCATCGCGAGCCAGAGGAACGCCACCAGGGACAGGATCGCCCTGGGGCGCCAGCGGGAGGCGAGCACGGGCACGCCGAGCGCCCCGACGACCGCGAGGATCTGGAACACCGACGAGCTCGCACCCGACGACGCCTTCGAGAACCCGATCTCGTCGTGCAGCAGCGTCGGGATCCACGCCGTGAGCGCGTAGTACGAGAACGCCTGACCGCCGAACGCCAGCGTGAGCCCGATCGTCACCCACCTGGCCGGGCGGGCAGCGGCAGCGGAGGGCACGCGGATCGCGCCGGTCCCGAGCACCTGGTCGATCGGTCCGGTCACGACCGCGGGTTCGGTCGGCGTCCCGGTCGCCGGGCGCATCCACGCGGCGCGTGCCCCGACCGCGGAGGTCCAGGCCAGCCCGGCGACCACGGCGAGAAGCCCCCACACCGCGATCGCGACCGGCCAGCCCCACACGGATGCGAGCGGTGCGGTGGCGAGCGACGTCAGCATCGACCCGACGTTGAGCGCTGACGTGTACACGCCGGTGACGATCCCGACGCGCTCCGGCGAGGTGTCCCGGCGGATGACGACCGGGATCACCACGTTGCCGATGGTGATGCCGATGCCGATCACCGCGGTGCCGATCAGCAGTGCCGCGGCACTCGGGACCGACCGGAGCACGGTTCCGGCGAGCACGATCACGAGCGACAGGGACAGTGCCCGCTCCGGGGTCGCCTTCGCGATCACCCAGCTCGCGAGCGGCGTGGCGAGGGCGAAGCACAGCACCGGGATGGTCGTGAGGAGCCCGGCGACGGTGGTCGTCAGACCGAGGTCGAGCCGGATGTCGCCGATCACCGGCGCCGGGGCGACGATGGGGCCGCGCAGGTTCAGCGCGACGAGCACGATGGCCGCCGGCAGCACCCAGCCGGCGCGGCGCAGTGCGGCTGCGCGGGTCACGAACGGGCGCTGGCGTCGGCGGTGGGCGCGTCCGGCGCAGCGGCGTCCGGGAGCAGGATCGGCAGCAGGTCGAGCGGGGTGGCTGCCTGGGCGATGGTGCCGTCGGCCTCGGCGGGGGAGCCGTACCCCCACTCGGCGAAGACCACGGGGACGCCGTGCACCCGGGCTCCCTCGACGTCGTGCAGCCGGTCGCCGACGAGCACCGGACGCGAGATGTCGAACCCGCGGGCGTCGAGGCGCTTCAGCGCTTCCTCGACCACGTCGGCCTTCGAGGAGCGGACCTCGTCGTCACTGGCGCCGGTGATGATGTCGATGTCCCCGGTCAGTCCGTAGTGGTCGAGGATGTACGTCGCGGGGGTCTCTGGTTTGCTCGTCGCCGTCGAGATCGGCAGTCCGGCCTCGTGCAGGGTGCGCAGGACCACGTCGATGCCGGGGAACATCGCGGAGTCGAGGGCGCCGTGCGAGAAGTAGTGCTCCCGGTAGACGGCGAGGGTGCGGTCCGCGAGCTCCTGGTCCATGCCCATCGCGTCGCGGAAGGTGTCGAGGATCGGCGGCCCGACGAACGACATCAGCGTCTCGTGGTCCGGGACGGGCACGCCGACCTTGCGGAACGTGTACGTCAGGCTCTCGAGGATGCCCGGCGCCGAGTCGCTGATGGTTCCGTCGAGGTCGAAGAGGATGGCGCTGAACGGGCTTGTCATGACCTGCCCAGCCTAACCGGGGCGGTGGACCGGGCCCACCTGCGGGTCGTGACGCGTCGGACGGGGGCGAGCCGAGCCTCCAGTCCGGTCCGCGCTCAGAACAGCCGGGTGTGCCCGCCCTCGATGCCCCGCATCGCGTCGTAGTCGAGGACCAGCACGCGGATGCCGCGGTCCTCGGCCAGCGTGCGGGCCTGCGGTGCCACGGTCTGCGCCGCGAGCACGCCCTGCACCGGACGGAGCAGCGGATCGCGGTTCATCAGTTCGAGGTAGCGGGTGAGCTGCTCGACCGCGTCGATGCCCGCATTCCGCTTCATCTCGACGGCGACGCTCGCTCCGGCGTCGTCACGAGCCAGGATGTCGACCGGCCCGATCGCGGTCATGTACTCGCGTCGGACGAGCGTGTGGCCGTCCCCGAGGAGCTCGATCTGCTCGGCGAGGAGCTGCTGCAGGTGCGCCTCGACCCCGTCCTTGACGAGGCCCGGGTCGACGCCGAGGTCGTGGTTCTCGTCGGCGATCACCTCGTACAGGCTGACCACGAGCTTGTCCTGCGTCTTCTTCTGCGTGACGGTCCAGACCTGCTGGATGCCGGCCTCGGTCTGCTCGTCCGTCGGCTCGCCGATCTCGATCGAGCACGGCGGGCTCATCCAGTTGAGCGGCTTGTAGCTGCCGCCGTCCGAGTGGACGAGCAGCGAGCCGTCGGCCTTCAGCATGAGGAGCCGGGTCGCGAGGGGGAGGTGGGCCGACAGGCGACCGGCGTAGTCGACGGAGCAGCGGGCGATGACGAGACGCACCCGGGAAGCCTAACGGGCGTCGGGCCGCCGGTTCGCGTTGGCCGGTTCGGCGTCCGGCGTCCGCTCGCGTGCCGCACCCGATGCCAGACCGGCGGCGACGATGAAGACGAACACGATGAGCAGACCGTGGAGCAGCCCGAAGTGCTCACCCGCGAAGCCGATGATCGGCGGCCCGGCGAGGAACGCGACGTACCCGATGGTGGCCACGGCGCTCACCTTCGCGGCTGCGGTGCGGGGGTCGTCCGCGGCGGCGGACATGCCCATCGGGAAGCCGAGGCTCGCGCCGAGTCCCCAGAGCACCACGCCGACGATCGCGAGCGGGACGTTCGGGACGAAGATCAGCATCCCGAGTCCGACCACGGCGACCGCTGCGCTGATGCGGAGGACCGGCACGCGCCCGAAGCGGTCGATGAGCGGGCTGCCGGCGACGCGGCCGACGGTCATCGCGGCGAGGAACACCGTGAGCACCGCGGAGCCCGAGGCGTTGTCGAGCCCGTGCCCGTCGATCATCGCGAGTGGCAGCCAGTCGTTGGCGGACCCCTCGGCGAGGGCCATGCCGAGCACGATGACACCGATGAGGAGCGTGGACGGCTGCTTCCAGACGGCCCAGCGCGAGACCGGGAGCGGCACGGGGGTGGTGTCGGTGGGCTCCGGTTCGGTGACCCGCTCGTCGCCGAACCAGCGGACGGCGACGAGCATCGCGACGCCGATGAGGACGCCGAGCACGACGAAGTGCAGCGCCACGGGGACCTCGAGGCGTTCGGCCAGTGCGCCGAGCCCGGCCCCGGCGAGCGTGCCGAGGCTGAAAGCGGCGTGGAACATCGGCATGATCGTGCGGCCACCGAGTCGTTCGGCGGTGGCACCGGAGACGTTCATCGACACGTCGGCGAGGCCGTTGCCGAAACCGAACGCGATGAGGCAGACCCAGATGGCGGCGAAGCCCCAACCCGTGGTCACCGCGATGCCGGCCATCACCATGCCGACGACCAGGCAGACGGCGGCGATCTGCACACCGTGCTTCGCACCGAGCTTCGCGACGATGTGTCCGGCGAAGGTCAGTCCGGCGATCGACCCGACGCTCATCCCGACGACGAGCAGCCCCATCTCGAAGGTGCTGGCATCGAGCTCGTCGCGCACGCTCGGGATCCGGCCGAGCCAGGTCGCGATGCCGAGCCCCGACAGGGTGAAGACCACGAACACCGCGGTGATCCACGCGCGGGTCGTGGGGGCCTGGGTCGTCCTGGTGACTGACGCCGTCGTCATGGTGCTGTTCCGATCGAATCGATTCGAGTGTGGTTCTCGGATACGCTAACCGGCGATGGACGACTCGGCAACACCCCGTGGCGCGTCGGGGCACACTGCGCCCGCACGACCGACGCTGGCCGCGGTCGCGCGTGCGGCGGGGGTCGCTGCGTCGACGGCGTCGCTCGCGTTCAGCGGCAGCGGCCCGGTGTCCGAGGAGACCCGCGCCCGCGTGCTCGCCGTCGCCGCGTCGATGGGGTACGACGGTCCCGACCCGCGTGCGCGCTCCCTCCGCCGTGGCCGATCCGGCGTGATCGGCGTCGTGATGGACGAACGCCTGAGCGACGCGTTCCGCGACCCGGTGAACGTCCTGACGCTCGACGGCATCGCCGAGGTCGCCGGGGAGGCGGGGGCGTCACTGCTCCTCGTCCGCAGCCCCCTCGACGACGAGCGCGGCATGGGCCCGCTGGTCGACGCGCCGATGGACGCGGTCGTCCTGGTCGGCTGCAACGTGCGGGTCGATCCCGCCGTCGCCGTGCTCCGACGCCGCGGGATCCCGGTCGTCGCGATCGAAGCGGACGACATCGAGGGCGCCGTCCCGATCCAGCTCGACAACCGCGAGGGCTCGCGCCGCGCGGCCGCGTTCCTCCGCGACCTCGGCCACACCGACGTCACCGTGGTCACGCTGCCCCTCGACGCCACACACCAGCTCGGGCCGATCTCCGATGCGCGCTTCGCGGCCGGTGCGGCGTTCACGACGATCGAGCGGCTCCGCGGCGTCCGGGGCGTGTTCCCGTCGTGCGTCGCGATCGAGGCAGGCGGCAGCTCGGTCGAGGCCGGGCGCGTCGCCGGGGAGTCGCTGTTCGGCCCCGGCGGCACCCGCCCCACCGCGGTCGTCGCGCAGAGCGACCTGCTCGCCGTCGGGGTGATCTCGTCGGCGCTCGAGCACGGGCTCCGGGTGCCGGAGGACGTCAGCGTGGTGGGCTTCGACGGCATCCACGTGGACGACAGCCTGCTGCACCGTTCGCCGATCCGGCAGCTGACCACGCTCGTGCAGCCGTTCGTGCAGAAGGGCCAGGCGGCGGCGCGGGCAGCGCTGGCGATGCTCGAGGGCGATGCGCCGAGTGGTGCGTCGTTCCGCTCCGAGCTCCGCGTCGGCGACACGACGGCGCCCCCGCGCGCGTAGCCGCGGCGCTCGCGCTGCCCGAGTCTCGGGCGTGCTGCCCCGAGTCTCGCGCTCAGCGACGATCCTCGCGCTCCGGAGCCCGAGGACTGTCGCCCAGCCCGAGTCTCGCGCGTGCTGCCCGCCCCCCCGCTCAGCGCGCCATCGCGACGGCGATCCACCCCGGGCGGTGCGCCCGCACGCCGAGCGTCACCGCGCGCACGCCGATGTACCCGAACGAGAACACCGCCCACAGCGCCGCGAGCCCGTTCCCGAAGACCCAGAGCAGCGGCAGGTACACGACGAGATTCACGCCGCCGGCGATCGCGAGGTACCTGGCGTCCCCCGCGCCGATCAGCACCCCGTCGAGCACGAACACGTACCCGGCGACCGGCATCCCCGCCGCGATGAGCACGAGCACGACGGGCAACGACGACCGCACCGCCTCGGAGTCCGAGAACACCGGGCCCAGCACCCCGCTCACCGCCAGGGTCAGCAGCCCGAGCAGCACGCCACCACCGATGCCGAGCACCACGAGCCGCGTCGTCACGAGCCGCACCCGGTCGGCGTCACCGGCACCGAGCGCGTGCCCGACGAGCGCCTGTCCTGCGATCGCCAGTGCGTCGAGCGCGAATGCGAGCGTGCTGAACACCGTCAGGCCGACCTGGGTCGTCGCGAGCCCGACCGTCCCCAGCCCGGCGGCCACCCCGACGGTCGCGAGCATCGCCACGCGCAGCGATGCGGTCCGCAGGAACAGCCACGCGCCCGATCGCAGTGCCCGCGCCACGCCAGAGGCACCCGGCCGAAGCGGAGCGCCCACACGCCGTGCCGCACGCACGGCGATCACCACGTACACGGCGGCCATCGCCCACTGCACGAGTACGGTGCCGGCGGCCGATCCCTCCACACCCCACCCGAACCCGTAGATGAGCACCGCGTTGAGGAGACCGTTCGCAACGAAGCCGATCGACGCCACGACGAGCGGGGTCCTGGTGTCCTGCAGCCCCCGCAGCAGCCCCGTCGACGCGGTGACGACGAGGATCCCCGGGAGGCCGATCAGCGACACGAGCAGGTAGGCGGTCGCAGCGTCGGAGACCCGGGTCGATGCGCCGAACAGCCCGATGAGCGGTTCCGCGAGCGGCCACCCGACGAGCGCCAGCACGACGCCGAGCCCGAGCGCGAGCCACATCCCGTCGATGCCGGCGTGCACCGCCCCGCGCCGGTCGCCTCCGCCGAGCGCGCGTGCGACGGCAGGTGTCGTCGAGTAGGCCAGGAAGACGAGCAGCCCCGTCACGGTCTGCAGCACGGCACTCGCGAGTCCGACCGCGGCGAGCGGTGTCGCCCCGAGGTGCCCGACGAGCGCCGTGTCCGTCATCAGGAAGAGCGGCTCGACCACGAGTGCGCCGAGAGCGGGCAGCGCCAGCCGGACGATGTCGCGGTCGACGGCGCGGCGGGACGTGGGCATCAGGACATCATGCCGGACCGGACGGGAGGCCCTGGTCGCGCCGTGCGCGCACCGTGCGGTGCGTGGCGGAGCGGACCAGGGCCTCCCGTCCGACGGCGGGTCCGCGTCAGTCCGCGCGCGGTTCCGTCGGGACGCCGCCGGTGGCGGCGTGCGCCGACTCCGACGCTTCCGGCGTCGGCGGCTCCGTGCCGCGCGCCCGGCCGATCAGGTCCATCACGTGGTAGACGACGATCGCGGCGACGGTGCCGAGGATGATGCCGCCGAAGGACGCCTGACCGAACGAGAACGTGAAGTCCGCGATGCCGATGATGAGTGCGATGCCGGCGGTGAGCTGGTTCTTCGGCTTGGCGAAGTCGACGCGGTTCTCGACCCAGATGCGGATGCCGATGACCCCGATCAGACCGTAGAGCGCGGTGGTCGCCCCGCCGAGGACCCCGGCCGGGACCGAGGAGATGACCGCGCCGATCTTGGGGGAGAGGCCGAGCAGGACCGCCACGATCGCCGCGACCCAGTACGCGGCCGTGGAGAAGACCCGGGTGGCGGCCATCACGCCGATGTTCTCGCCGTACGTCGTGGTGGCGGAGCCGCCGCCGATGCCCGCGAGGACCGTCGAGACGCCGTCGGCGAAGAGGGCGCGCCCGGTCAGCGGCGTGAGGTCGCGGCCGGTGAGCTGTCCGACGCCCTTCACGTGGCCGACGTTCTCGGCGATGAGCGCGAGGACGACCGGCACGAACGCCAGGTAGATCGCGAGCTGTCCCGGGTCGAAGGCCGGTGCGGTGAACTCGGGCAGGCCGATCCAGGCGGCGTCGCCGACGGCGGAGAAGTCGACCTGGCCCGCGATGAGTGCTGCGACGTACCCGACGACGACGCCGATGACGATCGACAGCCGACCGATGAGCCCCTTGAACAGGACGGTCACCAGGATGATGGCGGCGAGGGTGATGACGGCGACGAGCGGCGCCTTCGTGAAGTTGTCGCGGGCCGCCGGGGCGAGGTTGAACCCGATGAGCGCGACGATCGCTCCCGAGACGACCGGGGGCATCAGGCGGTCGATCCAGCCGGCCCCCGCGAGGTGCACCACGAGCCCGATGACCGCCAGCAGCGCGCCGACGACGATGATCCCGGAGAGTGCGAGCGGGATCCCGCCGATCTTCGTCGCCGCACCGATCGGCGCGATGAAGGCGAAGGAGCTGCCGAGGTAGCTCGGCAGGCGGTTGCCGGTGATGAGGAGGAACAGGATCGTCCCGATGCCGCTGAAGAGCAGGGTCGTCGACGGCGGGAAGCCGGTCAGCAGCGGGACGAGGAACGTCGCGCCGAACATCGCCACGACGTGCTGCACGCCGAGACCGATGGTGCGCGGCCAGGTGAGCCGTTCGTCCGGTGCCACGATCGTCGTCGCCGAGACGGTCGCGCCGTCTCCGTGCAGCTTCCACGGGAGTCCCATGTCCATGACCGTAGTGGCAGCCGCCCACCTGCGCCGACGGCCGCAGGACGGTTGCGTCGGGATCACCGGGTGGACGGCAGGGGATCGGTGGCTATCGTGGAGCGCATGACCGACGTCGCAGGCACCACCGGAATCCAGACCGACGAACTCGACGCGAAGGTGCAGCCGAAGGACGACCTGTACCGCCACGTCAACGGGCAGTGGATCGACGCGACGCCGATCCCCGACGACAAGGCGCGCTACGGCTCGTTCACGGTGCTCGCGGAAGAGGCCGAGAAGGCCGTCCGCACGATCGTCGAGCGCTCCCAGCAGGCTCCGGCGGGGTCCGAGGAGCGCAAGGTCGGCGACCTCTACACCTCCTTCACCGACGAGTCGAAGCTCGAGGCGCTGGGGACGGCACCGATCGAGCCCCTGCTCGCCGAGATCGCCGCGCTCGGGACGAAGGACGACGTGCTCCGCATGGTCGGCCGGTTCGAGCGACTCGGGCTGCCGAGCTTCATCCAGCTGTTCGTCGACAACGACCCGGGTGACCCGGAGTCGTACGTCGTGTTCCTCGAGCAATCCGGTCTGGGCCTGCCCGACGAGTCCTACTACCGCGAAGAGCGGTTCGGTGACATCCGTGAGAAGTACCGCGAGTTCGTCGCCGCGATGTTCCCGCTCGCCGGGTTCGACGACGGTGCCGAGCGCACCGAGCACGTCATCGCGCTCGAGACCGCCCTGGCCGGGAAGCACTGGGACAACGTCGCCACGCGCGACAGCCAGAAGACCTACAACAAGCTGCCGTGGGCCGAGGTGGACGCACTCGCACCCGGGGCGGACCTGCAGCTCTGGTGGGAGTCGATCGACGCTCCTGCCGGCGCGTTCTCGACCGTCGTCGTCCGTGAGCCCTCGTTCCTGACGGGTCTGGCGGAGCTGCTCGGAGCCGAGTCGCTCGAGGCGTGGAAGGACTGGCTCCGCTGGCAGGTCATCCGGGCGTCGGCCCCGTACCTGACGAGCGCGTTCTCCGCCACCAGCTTCTCGTTCTACGGCACGGCACTCACCGGCGCCCCGAAGCAGCGTGAGCGCTGGAAGCGCGGCGTCTCCCTGGTCGAGGGCGCGATGGGCGAGGCCGTCGGCCGGATCTACGTCGACGAGCACTTCGACGAGACGTCGAAGGTCACCATGGACGACCTCGTCGCGCACCTGGTCGAGGCGTACCGGCAGAGCATCACGGCCCTCGAATGGATGACCGACGAGACCCGGACGCGCGCGCTGGAGAAGCTCGACAAGTTCACGCCGAAGATCGGGTACCCGGTGAAGTGGCGCGACTATTCGAAGCTGCCGATCTCCGCCGACGACCTGATCGGCAACGTCCGGGCCGTCGCCGCCTTCCAGGTGGACCGCGAACTCGGCAAGATCGGGAAGCCGATCGACCGCGACGAGTGGTTCATGACGCCGCAGACGATCAACGCGTACTACAACCCGGGCTTCAACGAGATCGTGTTCCCCGCCGCGATCCTGCAGTTCCCGTTCTTCGACGCTGCCCGTGACGCCGCGGCGAACTACGGCGCGATCGGTGCGGTGATCGGCCACGAGATCGGGCACGGCTTCGACGACCAGGGCTCCCAGTACGACGGCGACGGCCGACTCGAGAACTGGTGGACCGAGGCCGACCGGCAGGCGTTCGAGGAGCGCACGAAGGCCCTCATCGCGCAGTACGACGCGCTGGTCCCGACCGAGGTCCCGGACGGGCACGTCAACGGTGCCCTGACGATCGGCGAGAACATCGGCGACCTGGGTGGGCTGTCGATCGCGTGGAAGGCGTACCTGCTGTCGCTCGACGGACAGGAACCGCCGGTCATCGACGGACTCACCGGCGCCGAGCGGTTCTTCCTGAGCTGGGCGCAGGCGTGGCGGATGGCGATCCGCCCGGAAGAGGCCGCACGCCTGCTCCAGATCGACCCGCACTCGCCGACCGAGTTCCGCTGCAACCAGGTCGTGAAGAACATCGACGTCTTCTACGACACGTTCGGCGTGACCGAACGCGACGCGATGTACCTCGACCCCGCCGAGCGCGTCTCGATCTGGTGATGGTCGAGCCCGACGCGGCACCGTCCTCGCGGCGGCGACGCCACGACGGCGCGGCCGGTGCGGGGAACCGTGCCGGTGCGGGCGGCCGTGCTCGCGGGCGCCACCGCGGGGGTGGCGAGGAGCGGTTCTCGGCGACGGTCGAGGCCCTCGGAGCGCTCGCCTACGACGGTGCCGGGGTCAGCGCGTCCGTGATCGACACGTCGACGGGCCGCGCCCTGCTCGCGATCGACGACCGGCTCGTGCAACCCGTCGGGGGCCTCGGCCGTGTGCTGCTGCTGATCGAGGTCGCGGCACGGCTCGAGGACGGCCGGCTGCACGGCGACCGGCTGCAACGGATGGCTCGCGACACCGCGACCGGACCGGGGCTCTGGCAGTTCCTGCAGGAGCCGACCATGCAGGTCTCGGACCTCGCCACCCTCGTCGCGGCGACCGCCGACGCGTGGGCCACGAACGCACTGCTCTCCACCGTCGGCATCGATGCCGTGCGCGAGCGTGCCGAGTCGCTCGGGGTCGAGCGATCGGCGTTCATCGACCGCGTCCGGGACCGCCGTGGCCCTGACGACGCGCCGGACATCGCGGTCGCTGCGTCGGGGGAGCTCAGCTGGGTGATGCGTGGTCTGGCTCTCGGCGAGGTCGTCGACGAGGGCGTCTCGAACCGGGTGCTCGGGTGGCTCTCCCTCGCAGCCGACCTCTCGCTCGTCGCGGGGTCCTTCGGCCTCGACCCACTGGCGCACCGCGCACTCGACCACGGGCTGCAGTCGGTCGCCGTGACGGGTTCCGGCCCGGGCATCCGTGCTGAGGCCGGAGTGCTCCGCGGCCCCGGTTCGAGCGTGAGCTACGCGGTCACGGTGACGTTCGAGGACGACACGCTCGACCGGCGCCTGGCGGTCGTCGAGGCACTGCGCACCATGGGTACCGAGGTGCTCGACGCGGTGCACGTCACCGCCACCCGCTGAGCCGACCACGCACGGACGCCCCGGCCGGATCGGTCGGGGCGTGCTGTGCGGAGCCGGGTCGGGCCTCCGGGCCGGTCAGCGGCGCTTCTTGGCGGCCTTCTCCAACTTCTTGCGGAGCTTCTTCCGTGACTTGCGGGCGTGCGGGTCGTTCCACATCTTGCGGACGGTCTCGCCCTTCGACTGCTTGACGACGGTCCGGTTGGCACGAGCGCCGAACCAGAAGCCGATGAGCACGATGGCGGCGATGACGAGGAGTCGGTTGCGCATGGTCTGTCCCTTCAGTGTCGGATCCCGGCCGGTCAGCCGGTGATCCGTCGTACGAGGTCGGTGATGATCGGCCAGACGTCACTGGCGCGGTCGGCCGAGCCGATCGCGACGGTGACGAGCGGGTAGGCCGTCACGGCGAGGGTGACGATGACCGCGAGGACCACCGGCACCCACGCCGCCACGCTACGACGCCGGGTCACGGCGAGGATCAGCAACGCGAGGACGACGACACCGCCGAGGACCGTCACGAGCGTGACCCGGATGACCGGGAACGGCACGAGACCGGCGGTGGTGGCCGTGACACCAGCCAGGAAGCCCGTCAGCGGCAGGAACGCCCCGAAGAAGAGCAGGAGGACGAGGACCACGCCGACCACGGTGGCGATCCAGACGCCGCGGGCGCGCGGCGGACGTTCTCGGCCGAAGCGACGACCGGAGCGGCCGGACCAGACGGTCATGCTCGGGTGTCCGGCTCGGTCGCTGCGGCTTCGGTGGCCTCCGCGGCGTGGGCGGCCGCGTCGGCCAAGTCGTCCGCGGTGCGCTTGGTCGCGTCCACCGCGTCATCGACGGCGCCCGAGCCGGCCACACGGGCCCGGTCGACGGCGTCGGAGCCGGCCACACTGGCCCGGTCGACGGTGTCAGCGGTCGACTCGCGCACCTCAGCTGCGGCGTCGCGCGCCCGGTCCGCGGTCTCGGACGCGGTGTCCCGCACCTGGTCGAGCGCCACGGCGGCGGCCGCTCGGGTCTGGTCGGTGGCGACGCGAGTCCGGTCGGCGACGTCGGCCCCGACCTCGCGCGCCCTCGAAGCCGCGTCGGCTCCGACCTCCTGCGCCTTCGCAGCCGCGTCGGTCGCGGCGTCCCTGACCCGCTCGGTCGCCTCCGCCGCCTTCTCCCGGACGGCGTCGACCGCTTCGGAGATCTTCGACGGCTCGTCGTCGAACGGGCCGTGCACGTCGGTGACCCGGACGTCGACCGTCGCGGGCCGTCCCGCGACCTGGGCGACGGCGTGGGCGACCTGCGCGCGGACCTCCTCGGCGACCGTGGTCACGCGTTCGGGGTAGGTGACGACGAGCGACACCTGCACGTCGAGCGTTCCGTCGGCGTCGTCCACCCGCACGCCGAGGGCGCTGGCGGTCCGGCCGAGGCGGGAGCGGACCTGGTCGGCCGCGCGTTCGAGCACGCCACCCAGGTGGTGCACGCCGTCGACGCCGATCGCGGTGACCGCTGCGGTGCGCGCGGCGACGGTGAGGACGCTGGCGTCCTCCGGCAGCGGCTCGGTCAGCGATGCGGGCAGGGCCACATCGGTGACGTGGGTGCGGGCGTGTGTCTCGTTCTCCATGATGTCCTCCTCGGTCCGGACAGGAGACGACGGGGCACCCGCTGGCGGATGCCCCGTCGTCGTCACTGCAGCTGCCTAGTTCTTGAAGACGTCCTTGACGTCCTCGCCCGTCTGCTTGACGTTGGCGGCGGCCTGGTCCTTCTTGCCCTCGGCGACCTTGGAGTCGTCGTTGGTCGCGTTGCCGAGGGCTTCCTTCGCCTTGCCGGCGATGTCCTGGGCGGCGTTCTTGATCTTGTCGTCGAGACCCATCAGGGTTCCTTCCTTCGGTGGGCGGGAGCGCCCGTTGCAGTGGTGAGCGTGGGCCGGGAGGCCCGTGGTGCGTCCGGCGGTCGGCCTCAGCTGACCCTGGTGGTCGCCTTCGCGAGTGCCGAACGGGTGCCGCCGGTCAGGTGCACGAGCACCGGGACGGAGCGGCCGAGTGTGCGGTCGAGGACCTCGAGAGCACGGTCGACGGCGTCGAGCACGGCGACGGCGTCGCCGCCGCGTCGCACGGCGACACGGATCCGGGCCGCGCGCTGCCGGCGCACCTGGAAGACGTCGACCTTCGAGCCGACGACGTCACGGACGCCCGTGAGCTCGTGGTCCACGACGTCGCGGACGAGCGCCACGTTGATGGTGACGGCGTCGTCGCCGGAGCGTTCGCGGACGGCGACGGACGTTCCGCCGCCACCACGGGTGAACACCCACACGAGGGCGAGGACGATGACGACGGCGCAGGCCACGGCGACGATCCACAGCGACGCCGCGGGGACGTCGAGGCTGCGGGGGATCGTGACGTACGGGTCGACGGCATCGCGGACGGCCGGCAGGACACCGGCGCCGATGGTGATGCCGACGACGATGGCGACCAGTCCGAGGACGAACAGGATGATGCGGTTCAGGGTGCGGTTGCTCTTCGTCATGACAGCGTCCCTCGTTCTGCGAGCGTGACCTTCACGCGTCGGCCGAAGCGTTCGTCGAGTCGGCCGAGCCGTTCGGTGACCGCTGCGCGGACGGCGGCCTCGTCGACCGGCACGCCCGAGACCGGGACGACCCTGACGTCGGTGCGGTTGCCGCGGGAACTCGCCGAGGCGTTGCCCTCGGGGACCCCTGCTGCCGATCCGGCGGCGTTCGCCGCAGTGGCGGCGATGATGCGGGTGTCGATGACGACGGCTCCACGGTCGTGGGGCACCGGCGAACGGTGCTGCCGACCGGGCTTGAGTGCCAGGACGACGAGCACGACACCGAGCACGACGAGGACGACCGCGATCGCCTCGGCGATCGTGACGAACGCCGCATCGGGGCGGAGTGCCGTGTCGACGACCGTCTGCGGGTCGGCGAGGAGGGGGGCCGCGCCGACCGCGCGGAGGACCGACTCGGTGCCGATCCAGGCCGCGACGAGGACGAGCACCACGAGCGCGACCGACACGGCGGTCGACCGTGAGCGGTGCACGCTCCGGCGACGGATGCGTCGTTCGACGGCGTTGCCGCCGACGGGACTGCTGCTCATGACGATCTCCTAGGCGACGCGGGTCTCGCGCTCGCGCACGATCCCGGTCAGTTCGATGTGGGCACTGCCGACTCGGCGCCCGGTGAGGGCGCTGACCCGGTCACGGACCTCGGCCGCGGCGGCCGTCGCGCGGCCGACGAGGTCGTCGGCCGCCGCGATCGGTCCCGTGATGTCGAGGGCGAGCGACCCTTGGTGGTCTCCGAGTCCGACGTGGACCCGTTTCGCCGGGGCACCGAGGTGCTCGGCTGCGACGGCGCGCGCGCACGAGGTCAGGGCCCGCGCCGTGATCTCGACGCGGCCCGCGACCTCCGGGCCGCCGGTCACCGGGAGCTCCGGCGCCCGGTCAGCACGTCGGTCAGGGCACCGCGGTCGATGCGTCCGGACACGAGGGCGGCCACGAGGGCACCGACGAGGGCGAACACGACGACGAGGACGAAGCCCCAGAAGCCGAACTGCAGTGCGACGACTGCCAGGATGGCGCCGATCAGGGCGCCGGTGATGGTGGTGCTCATGCGACTCGCGCTTCCTTCTTCTCGTCATCGTCGTCGTCGTCACCCGGGATGAAGACGTCCTGCACGGTCACGTTGATCTCGGTGACCTCCATGCCGACGATCTGCTCGAGCGCACGGCTGACCGACGAGCGGACGCCCTCGGCGACCTGCTGCAGCGGCACCGGGTACTCGGCGACGATCACGATGTCGGCCGCGACCTGCTTCTCGCCGACCTCGACCTTGACGCCCTGTCCGAGGTCACGCTGGCCGATGGCGTCGCGGATGGCGCCGATGGCACGGGCTGCGCCGCTGCCGAGGGAGTGGACGCCGTTGACCTCACGGGCGGCGATGCCGGCGACCTTCGAGACGACGGTGTCGTCGATGACGGTCTTGCCCGTCGTGGTGCCCGACGTGGCCGGAGCGGTCCGTGCGGCCGTCGTCGCTGCTGCGGTGCCCGGGGTGGTGGTCGTGTCTGCCATGGTTGCTTCCTTCCGTGAGTCCCGCCAGGTGATCCCAGCGGTTGCTGTTCACGGATGAGACGGGCTGACCCAGACAGAAGTCACACGGGATCACTGCTTCTCAGAGAAGTGCCAGACAACGATCGATCGGGGGACGGGCTTGTCCCCCGCAGCACGGAGCGCTCAGGGATCGACGCGGATTCCGTCCGGCTGCGTGCGCTTCCGGATGCTCCGGTCCGACCCGGCTCGGACCGCACGGACGCGGGCCATCGGCGTCGTCCCGAGCTCGCGTTCGAACAGCTGTTGCAGCCGCCGCGGCTGGAGTCCCACCGCGCGGGAGATGCCCGCGACCGTGAGCGGTTCGGCGGCGTGGGCGTCGATGAAGGCGAGCGCGCGCCGCAGTCGCGGGGACGGTGTCTCCGAGCCGGGAGCGGCGGCGTGGACCGCTCGGACGGTGGCACCGGGGGACTCCTCGAACCGGTCCCGGTAGGCAGCAGCGAACCGCCCGCCGTTCGTGAAACCCCATGCCTGCGCGATCTCGGTGACGCGACCAGGGTCGGCGGTCCGCAGGAGTTCGCTCCGCACCCCGTCGAGGCGCTGGTCTCGGAGGAAGCGACTCGGTGTCTTCCCCAGCGTCCGCAGGAAGACGTCCTGGAGCCCGCGTTCGCGGAGGCCCACGGCGTCGGCGATCGTCCCGACGGCCGGCCGTTCGCGGGCGTGCTCCTCGATGAACCGGATCGCGTCACGCAGTCGGCTCGCCAGGGGCACGTCGTCGCCGCGGTCACGGAGCGGGAACGTGTCGAGGACGACGACGGCGAGCCGCCGGTTGAGCGCGGTGCGCATCGGTCCCCAGACCCGGTCGTCGAGGAGCGCCGGCCCGAGCTCGCGGATCAGGCGACGGAGGGGTTCCCGGCGTGCGACGATGTCGTCCTGTTGATCGAAGAGCAGCGGGCCGTCCGGCAGCAGGAACCCGAGCTCACGGCCGACCGAGCGGAGGAACCGGTCGGCGATGTGGACGCCGTTGTAGAGCGTGTCCTCCGACTCGAAGCGGTACGCCTCCGACGCCGAGGCGATGTAGGGCGCACCGGGGAGCACGACACGGGTGCGGTCCGCGAAGTGCATCTCGAGGTGCCCGCGCGTCAGCCAGAACACGACGTGGTCGTCCCGCGGACCGATCACCCCGCTGCGACGCCCGCCGGACGCGTCCATGGTGCGCAGGGAGAGGTCGTCGTCGCCGATGACCGAGTACTCGTACCGGGTCCCCGGCGCCACCTCGGTGTCCGAGGCGAACCCGGACCCGCCGTACTCGGAGGTGAAGATCGCCGTGTAGCCGCTGCCGTCGACGTCCGTGAACCGCTCGCGGCGGAACCCCCTGGACGACGTCGTGCTCACGAGGACATCATCACATCAGCGGTCAGGAAGACGCCTGTCCTTCCGGCACGAGTGCCTGGACGGACAGGAGCTGCGCCTGTGCGTCGTCGCAGGCGGTGTAGTCGGTGTCCGCGACGAAGAGCGACGCCTTCGACCCCGGCGGGTAGACGCGGAACCCGTCCGGCGTCCGTGGGGAGCACGCCGCGTCGGAGTAGTTGCCCGCCTGCCCGATCTTCAGCGGTGCGACGGCGGTCTGTCCGGGCGCGAGGGTGACCGTCGGGTGCGGGGATCCCTTGTCCTGCTCGGCGGCGGCGCCGATCTGGGTGCCGTTGCCCCCGCCGACGAAGGAGACGCCCGGCCACCCCTGGAGCGTGCAGCTCGCGGATCCGGTGTTCTGCAGGGCGAGGTGCACGACGACGCTCCCGGCTGCACCCCCGCTCCCGGGCTGGATCGACGCGGCGAGGTCGCCGGCTGCGCACTGCCCGGAACCGCCGGCCGACGAGCCACCGCTCGACGATCCGCTGTCACCGCCGGCCGACGCAGCGGCCGACGGCGCAGGCGAGGTCGACGGGGTCGGCGTCGCGGTGACGGTCTTCGTCGCGGTGGCGGTGGCCGTCGCGGTGTCGCTACCGCCGGACGCGCACCCGGCGAGGGCCCCGATCGCCAGGATGCCCACCGCCCCGAGCATGATCACGGTTCCCTTGCTGGACTGCATGACGGCAGGTAACCACCGCGGGAGACGATGCGTCCCGGTATCCACTCAGGGACCGCGAGCACACTCGCGCCGTACGGCACAGTTGCCGTGCACAGGACCCGGAGGACGGACCATGGCAGGCAAGCACGAACAGATCCGAGGCGACGGAGACCGCGCGGACGGCGTCGAGCCGGTCGCGGGGGCGTTCGTCGACAGCGACATCCCCGGCGAGGAACAGCCCAGGTCGAACGAGCCGGTCGGCGAGTTCGTCGCGAGCGACATCCCCGGCGAGGACGTCCCCACGACGACGGGCACCGACGGCGAGTACGTCGAGTCGGACATCCCCGGCGAGGACGAGCCGCGTCCGTCCGGCGAGGTCGGGCACTACGTCGACACCGGCAGCGGCACCGACGACACAGAGAACGGCTGAGCAGCGAACGGCTGAGCAGTGAACGGCTGAGCCGCGGACGGCTGCGGGCTAGTCGATGAGATCCGCCTGCGTCAGCAGGCGGATCGTCTCGACACCAGCCGGCGGGCACCGGTCCCGGTCCGCGGAGGTGACCCACTCGACCTCGTCCACCTCTGCGGAGGCGACGGGCGTGGCGGAGTCCAGCGGGCCTCCTGGCCGGACCAGGAAGAGGGTCATCGCGACCATCGTCCCCGGAGCCTGCCCGTGTGCCGGCTCGGTGACGACGGCGAACTGGTCGACGTCGGCGGCGGTGAGCTGCAGACCGGTCTCCTCGAACGCCTCCCGCACCACGGCCTCGACGTCGGTCTCGTGTGCCTCGGCCTTGCCGCCAGGCAGGTAGAGCACGTCGCGCTGTCGCGCTCGCACCATGAGCACGCGCCGGTCACGGACCAGCAGCAGCGCGCTGACGCGCAGCGTGGGAGCGTCGGCCGGGAGGCTCAGCTCGCGTCCGCCTCGTCGTCGCGCACCGGGGCGGTCCGGTCCGCCAGCGGCACGACGGGGGTTGGGACGTCCAGTTCCGCCTCGGGTTCCGGGCGCACACCGTAGAGGGCCTCGAGCGCGCCGACGAACTCCTCGCCGCGCCCGGCGCGACCCAGCTCGCGTGCGCGGACCGACGGACGGTGCAGCAGGACGCCGACGAGGTGCCGGAGCGCCCGCTCGGTGTGCTCCGCCGACTCCGGCGTGCTGTCCCCGCGTCGGTTGGCGCGGTCGATCTCGTCGTCGAGGATGTCGAAGACGTGCTTCCGGAACGCCACGAGCGCCGGGGTCGTCGACTGCTCGAGCGCCTGCGCACGGAAGCGGGACACGGCGTCGTCGACCATCGCCCTGGCTTCCGACTCGGCGTTCAGTTCGGAGATGGGCGCGTGGATGCTGATGGTCTCGAGGTCGAGCAGCTCGACGCCGTCGACGTGCGTGGCGTCGGGGTCGACGTTGCGGGGGAGCCCGAGGTCGATGACGATGCGTCGGACCCCGTCGTCGAGGTCGGCCGGCTCGATCACCGGGACCTCGCTCGAGGTGCAGGTGATGACGACGTCGCTCGTGGCGATCGCCCGGCGCAGGTCGTGGGCGGCGACGAGGTCGTGCTTCGCGGCGAACCACGGGGCGCGGCCGGACGGCGAGTACACCTGGATTCGCTCGGCTCCGCGGTCGCGCAGTGCGGCGATCGTCGTGGCCGCGTAGCTGCCCGTCCCGACGAGGAGCACGTTCGTCTGCGCCCAGTCCGTCACGCGGGACGACGCGAGTTCGAGGCCGAGGCGCACGAGCGAGCGACCGGCCGCCCCGATGCGGGTGCGGGTCTTGACGCCGCGGGAGGTGTGCGCGGCTTCCTGGAAGAGCCGCTCGAGGTCAGAGGTGGTGGTGCCGTTGGCGCGCGCGTCCTCGAGCGAGCGGCGGACCTGTCCGGAGATCTCGGTCTCGCCGATGACCACGGACTCCAGGCCGCTGGAGACGGCGAAGAGGTGCTGGACGACGTCCTTGCCGCCGAGCACGGAGACGGAGTCGAGGACCTCGGTGCCGGTCAGTCCGCTGGCGCTGGCGACGGCCTCGACCGTGGCGGACACGGCGGAGTCGCTGTCGCCGGCGATGTCGAGGTAGGCCTCGAAGCGGTTGCAGGTCGCGAGGACCACGGCACCGTCGAGGACGTCCGACTCGGTGACCAGTCGGGAGGCGGCCGCGGGGGCGCCGATGCTCAGTCGCTCCAGGAGGTCGAAGCTGGCGTTGCGATGCGACGCCGTGAGACAGATGAGCACGTACTCCATGGTACCGCGCTCGATGGGAGAATCGTGCGGTGACCGACGCATCCACAGCCGCACTGCCCGCAACGCACCCGCTCGCCGACGGTCGCACCGCCCGATCCCCGCTGGTCAGGGCCCTTCGCGGGGACCGCCCCGAGACGCTGCCGGTGTGGTTCATGCGCCAGGCCGGACGGTCGCTCCCCGAGTACCGCGAGCTCCGCGTCGGCACCGCGATGCTCGACGCGTGCCTCGACCCGGCGATGGCGTCCGAGATCACGCTGCAGCCCGTCCGCCGGCACGGGGTGGACGCCGGCATCTTCTTCAGCGACATCGTCGTCCCGATCAAGCTCGCGGGTGTGGACGTCGAGATCGTCCCCGGTCGGGGCCCGGTCCTCGGCTCCCCGATCCGCACGGCAGCCGACGTCGACGCGCTCGAGTCGCTCGACCCGGCCGCGCTCGCACCGATCGCCGAGGCCGTCCAGCGCACCGTCGCCGAACTCGGGAGCACCCCGCTCATCGGGTTCGCCGGTGCCCCGTTCACCCTCGCGGCCTACCTGGTCGAGGGCGGCCCGTCGAAGGACCACATCCGCGCCCGCACGCTCATGCACGCCGAGCCGGAGACCTGGTCGCGCCTGCTCGCCTGGGCGGCCGAGGTGTCGGGGACGTTCCTCCGCGCCCAGGTGCTCGCCGGGGCATCGGCCGCACAGCTCTTCGACTCGTGGGTCGGGTCGCTCTCCCGCGCCGACTACCTCGAGCACGTCGCACCGCACTCCGCCGCGGCGCTCGCGCACGTGGCCGACCTCGGCGTCCCGCGCATCCACTTCGGCGTCGGCAGCGGCGAGGTCCTGCGGGACATGACGACCCTCGGCACCGACGGGGTCCAGGTGGACGCGGTCGGCGTCGACTGGCGGCTCCCGCTGGACGAGGCCGTCGCCCGCGTCGGCACCGGCGTCACCGTGCAGGGCAACGTCGACCCGGCGATGCTCTCCGCGCCGTGGGAGGTGCTCGAGGCGCACGTGCGTGACGTGGTCCGTCGCGGTGGCGCTGCACGCGCACACGTCGTGAACCTCGGGCACGGTGTCCCGCCGGAGACCGACCCGACCGTGCTGACCCGCCTGGTCGAGCTCGTGCACGCGCTCGGGGACGGGACCGACGTCGCCGGGAGCCCCGCGTGACGGAGGCGATCGTCGTCGGGGGCGGGGTCGCCGGGCTCGTCGCCGCTCGTGACCTCGCCAAGGCCGGGGTGCACGTGGTGCTCGTCGAGGCCTCCGGCACGCTCGGCGGCATGGTCCGCCGGCACACCGTCGCCGGCATCGACCTCGACATGGCGGCGGACTCGTTCGCGACGAGGACCGACGCCGTGTCGACGCTCGCGATCGAACTCGGCCTCGGCAACGACGTCGTCGCGCCCGACCCCGGGGGCGCGTGGCTCATGACGCGCACCGGCAGGGTCGCCCCGATCCCCGCGACCGGGCTCCTCGGCATCCCCGGCAGCCCCATGGCCGCCGACGTGCTCGCCGTCGTCGGTCAGGGCGCCGCGTTCCGGGCGCAACTCGACTCCCTCATCCCGTCGCCGGTCGGTGCAAGGGCCCGGTCGCTCGGCGAGCTCGTCCGGAAGCGGATGGGCGCGAGGGTCCTCGACGACCTCGTCGTCCCGATCGTCGCCGGTGTCCACTCCACGCACCCGGACGACCTCGACCCCGACCGTGTCGCACCGGGACTCCGTGCCGCCCTGCAGCGCGAGGGGTCCCTCGCCCGCGCCGTGCTCGCGCTCCGCGAACGTGCGACGGCCGGTTCCGCGGTGCAGGGCATCCGGGGCGGGATCGTCCGGATCGTCGACGAGCTCGTCCGTGACATGGAGACGTACCGGGTGGACGTCCGGCTGCACACCCGTGCGACCGCGATCGAGCGCGCTGCGGTCGAGGTGCGGGGAGCGGACGGCACCACCGAGCGACTCGTCGCCGACCACGTCATGTCGGCGGTGCCCGACCCGCACCGACCGGCGGCGCCGACCCGCACCGGCATCGAGCTCGTCACCCTGGTGGTCGACCAGCCCGCCCTCGACGCCGCGCCGCGCGGCACCGGGATGCTCGTGCACCCGGATGCCACCGGTGTGCGGGCGAAGGCGCTCACGCACGCCACCGCGAAGTGGCCGTGGCTGGCCGATGCCGCCGACGGGCGCCACGTCCTGCGACTCAGCTACGCGACGTCCGCAGCCGACGCGGCGGACGTGGGGACGAGCCTCCCGATCGACCCGCGGAGCGAGACCGGTGTGCGGGCGACGACGGACGCGACCACCCTGCTCGGGACGCCGATCGCCCCGGAGGACGTCGTCGGGGCAGCCCGCGTCCTCTGGAACGGTCCGGACGGCGGCGCCGCCGGCCTCGCCGACGGCGTCGTCGGGATCGGGGAGGGGTCCCGCGGTCGGGGGCTCGCCGGGATCGTCGACGGAACCAGGTCCGCCGTGCGGGGTCTGCTCGGTTCCTGAGCGGACCGCCGACCCCCCGAGGGCTACTGTTGGTGGAACGCCGACACATTCCGTTCGGCGCATGACCACCGCACACTGACTCAAACGGAGGAACCATGCGAGGCAGGCTCCTGTTCGTCGCCGGCGCAGCACTCGGGTACGTCCTGGGATCGCGAGCCGGACGGGCGCGGTACGAGCAGATCAAGACCGTCACCGGCAAGATCTGGAACAGCAACGGCGTCCAGCAGGGCGTCCATACCGTCGAGGAGTTCGTCGCGGACAAGACGCCCGACGTGGCCGAGTTCGTCGGTGAGCAGACCAAGAAGGTCGTCCGCAAGGTCGGCCAGAAGAAGGACGCCCAGGCCTCATGACCGACACCCGTGACCGGAAACCGCGATCGCTGTTCGGTCTCGTCGGGGACGTCCCACAGCTCGTCAAGAACCTCGTCAAGGGTGAGATCGCGCTCCTCAAGGCCGAGCTGGTCGGCAAGGCGAAGGTCTTCGCGATCGCCGCGGGGCTGCTCATCGCGGCGCTCGTGATCGTGCTGTACGCGATCGGCGTGCTGCTGACGGCTGCCGTGATGGGCCTCGCGACCGTCATGCCCGCGTGGTTGGCGGCGCTGGTCGTCGCCTTCGTGATGCTCATCGTCGCCGCGATCCTCGGGCTCGTCGGCTGGAAGCGCTTCAAGAAGGGGCTGCCGATCACGCCGAAGCGCACGATCGACAGCGTGAAGAACGACATCAACGCGGTGAAGGGCATGGGGAAGAAGCCCACGCCCGAGACCCAGCACGCGTACCGCAAGCCGGACGTCGGCGGCCGGTTCTGACACCCGTACCATCCCCGGAGGAACCCGTGACCGACCAGCACCCCCACGACCAGCTCGCCGACGACGTCGCCGCGACCCGTGCCCAGCTCTTCGACACCCTCGACGCGATCGAGGACAAGCTCAACGTGCCGAAGCAGATCGGCATCGCTGCGTCGAAGGTGAAGCGCGGCGCGCAGGAGAACCCGGTGCCGTACCTGGCCGGGCTCGCAGCGGGCGTGGCAGTGGTCGGGGGTATCGTCGTATCGGTGCTCCGACGGCGGTAGCGCTCGCCGCCGGACGGGGAGCGGCGTTCCCCCTTGCAACCGATAGGACAATGGACGCATGAGTTCCACCGTGCCCACGCACGAGCCGTCCCCTGACTCCGGGATCGACCCGAACCTCCTCACGGCGTACGCGCTGTGGGCCGTGTTCCGCCGGCCCCTCGGCCCGATCCACACCGTCGGTGACGACGCCGTGGCCGAGCTCGACTCCGTCGTGAGCGCCGCCGCCGACCGCGGCGTGACCATCCGCGGGTTCTACGACGTCTCCGGCTTCCGTGCCGACGCCGACGTCATGGTCTGGCTGCACGGCGACGACGCGCAGGCGATCCAGGCCGTGCTGCGCGAGATCCGCCGGACCGGGTTGTTCCAGGACGCCGAACCGGTGTGGCACGCGATGGCGATGCACCGCGAGGCCGAGTTCAACAAGCGGCACACCCCCGCGTTCCTCCGTGGCAAGGACCCGGAAGCCTGGATCACGGTGTACCCGTTCGTCCGCTCCTACGAGTGGTACCTCCTGCCGGAGGAAGAGCGCAGCACGATGCTCCGCGACCACGGGATCGCCGGCGCGAAGTACCGCCGCGTGCTGACGAACACCATCGCCACCTTCGCCCTGAGCGACTACGAGTGGATCCTGCCGCTCGAGAGCCCCGACCTGGTGGACCTCGTCGACCTGATGCGCGACCTGCGCTACACCGAGGCGCGCATGCACGTGCGCGAAGAGGTCCCCTTCTTCACCGGTCGTCGGGTGACGACCGCCGAGCTGCCGGAGGTCCTGTCATGACCGACACGTCCAAGATCACGAACGGCCAGCTGGTGATCGCCGCGACCCCCGCTGCTGCGGACGGCCCCGAGCACGTCGAGACCCCGGTGGCGTACGACGCCATCCTGCTCGCCGGGTTCGGCGGACCAGAGGGCCAGGACGACGTCATCCCGTTCCTCCGCAACGTCACGCGTGGCCGTGGCATCCCGGACGAGCGGCTCGAAGAGGTCGCGCACCACTACCGCCACTTCGGCGGCGTCAGCCCGATCAACGCCCAGAACCGTGCGCTGAAGGCCGCGCTCGAGGCCGAGCTCGCCGCGCGCGGGATCGACATGCCGGTCCTGTGGGGCAACCGCAACTGGGAGCCCTACCTCGAGGACGCCTTCACCGAGGCGGCCGAGAAGGGTCACACCAAGCTCATCGCCATCGCCACGAGCGCCTACTCGTCCTTCTCGAGCTGCCGGCAGTACCGCGAGGACTACGCCCGCGTGCTCGACGCCACCGGCTTGATCGACACGATCCAGGTCGACAAGGTCCGGCAGTTCTTCGACCACCCGGGCTTCGTCCGTCCGTTCGTCGACGGTGTGCGGGACGGCATCGCACAGGCGATCGCCGAGAACGACGGACTCGACGTCGCGAACGAGCTGCAGATCCTGTTCTCGACGCACTCGATCCCGTCGACCGACGCCGCCAAGTCCGGTCCGGACTTCCGCGGCTTCGGCGACGGCGGCGCGTACGCCGCCCAGCACGAGGCCGTCGCACAGGTCGTCCTCGACCAGGCGTGGGCGGAGCTCCTCGAGCAGCCGGAGCACGCGCACCTGCAGGGCACGACGAAGCCGGCGTGGAAGCTCGTCTACCAGTCGCGCTCCGGCCCGCCGACGCAGCCGTGGCTCGAGCCCGACATCAACGACTACATGAACGAGGAGCTCAAGGGCGGCCCGACCCGCGCGGTGCTCATCGTGCCGCTCGGCTTCGTGAGCGACCACATGGAGGTCATGTGGGACCTCGACGAGGAGGCGACCGAGACCGCCGAGGAGCTCGGCTTCTGGTCGATCCGCACGCAGACGCCCGGCGTCGACCCGGCGTACGTCACCGGTCTCGTCGACCTGGTGCTCGAGCGCGTCAACGGCATCCCGACCGCGGAGCGTCCGCACATGACGGACATCGGCCCCTGGTACGACGTCTGCCGTCCTGGGTGCTGCGAGAACGAGCGTGCCGGGTTCAAGCCGGCGGCTGCCGGGCTCGCACCGTGACCGACGCGCCCGCGCCCATCCGGCTCGGGACCCGCGCCAGCCGGCTCGCGGTCGCGCAGTCGCAGGACATCGCCGACCGCCTGTCGAAGGCGGCCGGTCGTCCGGTCGAACTCGTCACGGTGACGAGCGAGGGCGACACGAACCGTGCGTCGCTCGCATCGCTCGGCGGCACCGGCGTCTTCGCCAGCGCCCTGCGCGAGGCCCTCGTCGCGAACGAGGTCGACGTCCTCGTGCACTCGCTCAAGGACCTGCCGACGGCGCCGTACCCGGGGCTCACGATCGGCGCGGTGCCGAAGCGTGCCGACGCCCGTGACGTCCTGGTGGCCAGGAACGCCGCCACGCTCGACTCCCTGCCGGAGGGCGCGAAGGTCGGCACGGGGTCGCCCCGCCGCGTCGCTCAGCTCAAGGCGAAGCGCCCGGACCTCGAGGTCGTGGACATCCGCGGCAACATCGACACCCGCATGGGCCGCGTGGGGGACGACCTCGACGCCGTGGTGCTCGCCGCCGCCGGCCTCGGCCGCATCGAGCGACTGAACGAGGCGACCGAGCTCCTCGACCTCGGGTTCTGGCCGAGTGCTCCCGGGCAGGGCGCGCTCGCGGTCGAGATCCGTTCGGACGAAGTCGACCGGAACCTCTTGGCTGCGCTCCGGAAGATCGAGCACGCGGCGACGCGACTGACCGTGTCGGCCGAGCGTCGGGTACTCGAGAAGCTCGAGGCGGGCTGCTCCGCACCGATCGGCGCCACGGCCATCGTCGACGCCGAGATGCTGCTCGTCTCGGCCACGGTCTACCGACCGGACGGCTCCGAGTACCGCACCGCGTCGCACGCCGCCGTCCTCGACGGCTCGGCGCAGGAGCGTCTCGCCGACGCGCTCGAGGTCGGTGACCGCGTGGCGGCCGAGCTCCTCGAGAACGGTGCCGCCGACCTGGCGGACATCGCGACGTCGTCGGAGTAGCCACGGACACCCGGGCGTCCGTCGTCGTCATCCCGCGGGGTGGCGGCTGGGGCGACCGTGTCGCCGCGGCCGCGCGCGAGCGCGGGCTGGACCCACGGATCGTCCCGTTGATCTCGTCTGCGCCCCCCGTGGATCCGGTCCCGTTGGCGACGGCGGCCTGGAGGCTCGGATCGCTCTCAGCCGCCGGTGACGTAACCCGCGTGGCTGGTTACGAATGGATCGTGGTGACCAGTGCGACGGCCGTGCGCGTCCTCGCCGGACGCGTGGCGGCCCTCCCGTCGGGTGTCCGCGTGGCGGCGGTCGGCGACCGCACCGCCCAGGCCGCCCGCGATGCGGGCTGGGCCGTCCACCTCGTCCCGGAGGACGCGTCGGCGCGCGGGCTCGTCGACGCGTTCCCGGACGTGTCCGGCGCGGTGCTCTTCCCGCGGTCGGACATCGCCGCTCCCACCGTCGTCGACGGCCTGCGCGCCCGCGGCATCGACGTGGACGACGTGGTCGCGTACCGTACCGTGGGGACCGGCGACGAGCCGGTCTGCCTCGACACGGTGCCGGATGCGGTCCTCGTGACGAGCGGCAGCGTCGCCCGCGAGATCGCCCGCCGGATGACCCCGCTCGACCCCCGCACGCTCGTGGCGTGCATCGGCCCAGGAACCGCCGCCGACGCCCGCGTCGCTGGACTGCCCGTGCACGTCGTCGCGCCGACCCGCTCCGCAGAATCCCTCCTCGACGCCGTCGTCGAGATCCTGAACCAGAACGCCCCCAACAGGAAGGCACCTCAGTGACCGGCCGCTTCCCCCAGGTCCGCCCCCGCCGACTCCGCGCCACCCCGGCGATGCGTCGTCTGGTGGCCGAGACACGTCTCCACCCCTCCGAGCTCGTGCTGCCGATGTTCATCCGCGAGGGAGCCACGTCCGCGGTGGACATCTCGAGCATGCCCGGGGTGCAGCAGCACTCGCTCGACTCGTTCCGGCGCGCGCTCGTCGACGCCGCCGACGCAGGGATCGGCGGGGTGAACCTGTTCGGCGTGCCCGTCTCGAAGGACGCGACCGGTTCGGGTGCGACCGACCCCGACGGCATCCTCAACGTGGCGATCCGCATCGCGCGTGAAGAGGTGGGTGACGCGCTCGTCGTGCAGTCCGACCTCTGCCTCGACGAGTTCACCGACCACGGGCACTGCGGTGTCCTGGCAGCGGACGGCAGCGTCGACAACGACGCGACCCTGTTGCGCTACCGCGACATGGCGGTCGCCCAGGCCGAGGCCGGCGCCGAGCTCGTCTGCATGAGCGGCATGATGGACGGCCAGATCGCCGCCGCACGTGACGCGCTCGATGCCGCGGGGTTCACCGGCACCGCACTCCTCGCGTACGCGGCGAAGTACGCGTCGGCGTTCTACGGCCCCTTCCGCGAGGCCGTGTCGTCGTCGCTCGTCGGCGACCGGCGGACCTACCAGATCGATGCCGCGAACGGTCGCCAGGGTCTCCGCGAGGTGGCTCTGGACGTGGACGAGGGCGCCGACATCGTGATGGTGAAGCCCGCGATGAGCTACCTCGACGTCCTCGCGTCGACCGCTGCGACGTCGCCGGTCCCGGTCTGGGCGTACCAGATCTCCGGCGAGTACGCGATGATCACCGCGGCGGCGCAGAACGGCTGGATCGACCGCGATGCCGCCGCGATGGAGTCGCTCGTCGGCATCAAGCGCGCCGGCGCCGACGCGATCCTGACCTACTTCGCGGTCGACATCGCCCGCACGCTCCGCCAGGAAGGCATCTGATGACGACCGCAGCTTCTCCCATGACGAACGGCCAGCTCTTCGGCCGCGCGAAGAACAGCATCCCCGGCGGCGTGAACTCGCCGGTCCGCGCCTACGGTTCCGTCGGCGGCACCCCGCGGTTCCTGGTGTCCGCGAAGGGGCCGTACGTCACCGATGCCGAGGGGCGCGAGTACGTCGACATGGTCGCGTCGTGGGGGCCCGCGATCCTGGGGCACGCGCACCCGGGCACGGTCGAGGCCGTCCAGCAGGCCGCCGCACGCGGGCTGTCGTTCGGTGCATCGACCCCAGGGGAGACCGAGCTCGCCGAACTCGTGAAGCAGCGGGTGTCGGTCGACGGCGACGGCCCCATCGAGAAGCTCCGCCTCGTGTCCACCGGGACCGAGGCCACGATGACGGCGATCCGGCTCGCGCGCGGGTACACCGGTCGGGACCTCCTCGTGAAGTTCGCCGGGCACTACCACGGCCACTCCGACTCCCTGCTGGCCGAGGCCGGCTCCGGCGTCGCGACGCTCGCGCTCCCGGGGAGCGCCGGCATCACCGCGGAGACGGCGGCGCAGACCCTCGTTCTGCCGTACAACGACCTCGACGCCGTCCGCCGCGCGTTCGACGAGCACTCCGAGCGCATCGCCGGCGTCATCGTCGAGGCCGCCGCCGCGAACATGGGTGTGCTCGCGCCGGAACGTGGCTTCAACCGGGCGCTCGCGCAGATCGTGCAGTCGCACGGCGCGCTGCTCATCGTCGACGAGGTGCTCACCGGGTTCCGCGTCGGGGCTGCCGGGTGGTGGGGGCTCGAAGCGTCGAAGGTCGTCCCGGACGGTGCCGGGTGGAAGCCCGACCTGATCACGTTCGGCAAGGTCATCGGTGGCGGCATGCCCCTCGCCGCGCTCGGTGGTCGTCGCGAGGTCATGGACTTCCTCGCCCCGCTCGGCCCCGTGTACCAGGCGGGGACGCTCTCCGGGAACCCGCTGGCGGTGGCCGCCGGGATCGCCACGCTCCGTGCGGCGACGGCATCGGTCTACGAGTCGCTGAACCGGACGGCGTCGGTGATCTCCGCGGCGACGTCGGAGGCGCTGTCGGCCGAGGGGGTCGCGCACACCGTCCAGCGCGCCGGGAACTTGTTCTCGTTCGCGTTCTCGGAGCAGGCACCGCGCGACTACGACGACGTGCGGGCGCAGGACACCTGGCGGTACGCGCCGTTCTTCCACGCGATGCTCGATGCCGGTGTGACGCTGCCGCCGAGCGTGTTCGAGGCGTGGTTCGTCACGGCCGCCCACGACGACCGTGCCGTCGGGCGGGTGCTCGACGCGCTGCCGGCTGCGGCGAAGGCGGCTGCAGCGGCCACGGCCCCCTGACCGCTGGTTGGATGGCGGCATGCAACTCGCCGAAGCCCTCATCGAGCGGGCCGACCTGCAGAAGCGCATCGAGCAGCTCCGCGCCCGGATCGCGGGGAACGCCCGCTACCAGGAGGGCGAGGAGCCGGACGAGGACGCCGCTGCGCTCCTGGTCGAAGCCGAGTCGGCGATCGATGCGCTGGAGTCGCTCGTCGCCCGCATCAACGCGACGAACTCCGCGACCGTGCTCCCCGACGGCACGACCGTGACCACGCTCCTGGCCCGCCGTGACGCCCTCCGGCTCCGGCACGCGCTGGTCACCGGCGCAGCGGACGCGACGACCGGTGGCGGCTCGTACCGGCAGATGCGCAGTGAGCTCCGCACGTTCGCCGCGCTGCCGACGGCGGAGCTCCGGTCACGTGCCGACGCGCTCGCGAAGGAGCTCCGCGAGCTCGACGCGACGATCCAGCGCACGAACTGGGAGGTCGCCCTGGCGGACTGACACGACGAGCACGCGGTGCGTCGGTAGGCGGACCGGGGCGGGTACGGACCCGATGGACCGGCGGGTGATCCGGTCCTCTGTCGGCGCCGTGGGCAGCGCCAGGCGCAAGCCGTGCACATCGCAGCCCAGCACCGAGCACCGGTGACGGCGTACAGGGCACATCGCAGAACCGCGTACCGACCGGACCACCGAGGGTGGGACAGGGGACAGCACCGCTTCCCGGCTAGGCCGAGCGTCGAGCGTGCCAGCGCCCTTCTGCGCGCACGATGGCGAGCGGGAAGTCGAACGCGTGCGACACGGCGGACGACGTGATCACCTCGTCCGCGTCGCCCTGCGCGACGGCGGCACCGTCCCGGAGCAGCATCGCGTGGGACGTGGACGCCGGCAGGTCCTCGAGGTGGTGCGTGACCATCACGCTGCCGAGGTCCGGGTGCCGTCCGCGGAGGGCGTCGATCGTCTCCAGGAGGTGCTCGCGGGCGGCGACGTCGAGCCCCGTCGCCGGCTCGTCGAGGAGCAGGAGCTCCGGCTCCGACATCAGTGCTCGGGCGATGAGCGCACGGCCGCGTTCACCCTGGGACAGGACCGGCCACCGTGAGTCGCGACGTGCCGTGAGT
The DNA here is from genome assembly GCF_048756585.1 of Curtobacterium sp. L3-7. Classification (NCBI taxonomy): domain Bacteria; kingdom Bacillati; phylum Actinomycetota; class Actinomycetes; order Micrococcales; family Microbacteriaceae; genus Curtobacterium; species Curtobacterium sp. L3-7. The sequence continues at coordinate 729,907 of NZ_CP151474.1, forward strand.
CCCACCGAGGCGATGTGCTCCTCGGCGCGTGCGACCTCGTCCGCCGTCGGCTCCCACCGCATCATGAGGTCCGTCGTCCCGGTCAGCCCGGTCAGGACGGTCTCGAACACCGTCAGCGGGGAGAGCATGCGGTGCCGGGGGTCGACGTGCCCGATGTGCTCGCGGAGTGCTCGGACGTCGACCCGGCCGAGCCGCGATCCGAGGACCTCGACGGTGCCGGCGGTGGGGTGCCCGGTCGCCCCGAGAACGGCGAGCAAGGTCGACTTGCCGGCGCCGTTCGGTCCGAGCAGGGCCCAGTGCTCGCCGCGCCGGACGGTCAGGTCGATGTCGTGCAGGAGATCTCGGCCGGACCGGGTCACGCGGACGCCGGCGGCACTGATGAGGACGTCGTTCACGACTCCATCGTTCCGTACCGCGCGCGGACGTCGACGATGTGCGCGTCGAAGTGGGTGCCGAGCGCGTGGAACGCCTCCGACACGGTGTCGGCGTCGCGGGAGTGGGCCGCCTGGTCGAGCAGCTGGAGGGAGTCCTCGACGGCCCACTGCCGGAACGGCGGCGGCTCCGGCAGGATGTACGCCAACCGGGAGATCACGACGCTCGTCGTCTGTCGCATGGCGCGGTTCGGGCTGCGGAGCGCGAAGAACCTGGCAATCTCGAGCAGCGTGCTCGTGTAGGCGAAGTCCCGGACCCTGGCCTCACGCCGGGTCCGAGCGACCAGGTCGCCCAGCTCGGCGACGTCCGCGTCGGTCAGGTCCGCGATGCAGGTCCGTGCGCACATCTCCTGCAGTCCGAGCAGCAGCCCGATCGTCTGCGCCCAGTCGTCGACCGTCGGCGTCGTCACCAGGACGCTGTCGTCGCGGTCGGGACCGGCGGCGACGAGCCCCATCACCTCGAGCCGTCGGATCATCGGCAACAGGCGCTGCATGGGGACCCGGAACCGTGCGGTGAGGTCCCGGAACGCGTACGAGCGACCCGGTTCGAGCGACCCGTCGCGCACGGATCCGAGGAGTTCGAACCAGTCGTCGTCCGCGCGCCAGTCGGCCCAGTAGAGGGTCTCCGACGCTCCTCCAGCCGGGTGGGCCAGCGTGTCCGGCTCCCGGCCGAGTTCTCGGGCGCTCTCCGCCAGGTAGCGGCTCCACAGCCGCGCCAACACGTGCGCGGCGCGTTCGGCGCTCCGGACGTCCCGGAGGCGGAGCGCCTGCGACGAGGAGGCCAGCCAGGCCTCGACGTCCGGGTTCCGCCACGGGGGTCTGGTGGCCAGGCCGTAGCGGGTCTGCTGCATCGACCGCACGAGGAGCCGTGCCGTGAAGGACTCCTGGCCCGTGCCCGCCCAGAAGTCGAGCGTCGCGAGCACCGTCGTGTCGAGCTCGTCGCCACGGTCGGCAGCCGCACGACGCGTGGCGGCCACGAGGGCGGCGTACCGCTCGACGTCGTCGTCCGTCGCGACGGGCACCAGGGCGCGCATCGCCACCTCGACGACACCGACGAGCAACCAGGTGCCCTCGGCCCATGCCACCGGGTCGAGCGGCGGGAACCGCACCACGTCCCCGGGCAGCATGCGGGCCAGGCCGATGTCTGCGAGCCGCTGCAGGGCGCCCTCGAGCACCGCTGGGTGCACGGCGAACCGATCGCAGAGCGCGAGCACGTCGTAGTCGGTGTCGTCGCGGAGCGAGCCGTCCCGGATGCCGGCGAGCACGGTGGTGAACGCCTCGTCGAACACGGGACGACGGTCCCTGTCCGAGCGCGCGTCCTCCATGGTCAGCCGCGCGCGGCGCGGACCGACTCGATGTGCTGCTCGAAGTTGCGCGTGAGTGCACGCCCTGCCTCGGCCGCGGTCTCGCCGTCGCGGTCCTCGAGCGCGGAGCGCAGGATCGAGAAGAAGGCCTCGGACTCGTACTGCTCGAACGCCGGCGTCGGGTTGAGGGTGAAGCGCACGCGCTCCAGGGCGCCGTCGGCAGCGACCTGCACGAGCGGGTTGCCGCCGTGCGCGATCGCGAACTCGATGATCTCGGTGACGGCGCCGCTGAACCCGTAGTCGCGGACCCTCCGGAGCCCGTCGGCACGGTCGAGGAGCTTCTCGAGCGCGGAGGCATCGGCGTCGGTGTACTCGGGAACGCCCCAGCGCAGGCTGAGTTCGAAGAACCCGGCCATGGCGCGCGTGGCGATCACCCAGTCGTCGATCGTCGGCGTCGCGACACGGGTGTACCGGTTCGCTTCCATCTCCACGAGCCCGATGTCGACGAGCTTCGCGATCGCCTCGCGGATCGGGGTGCGACTCACCCCGAGCCACTGCACCAACTCGTCGTCGTTGAGGCGTTCGCCGTGCTGGAGCGTGCCGTCGCGGAGCGCCGCGAGCATCTTGTCGTAGACGACGTCCCGCAGGAGCTTCCGGGGCGAGTTCTCGACGGTGGACTTCGGGACCGGCATCCGGGTGCTCCTCACATTGCGGCGTTCGGATTTGCAATCCTAACGTGTCAATATGCAAGCGTTTGTAGAATGACAGTATTGCAGTACGTCAGTACGATGTATCGACGATGGTTCGACCGTGCACCTGCCCGGCGACGATCGACGGCCCGAGCGCGATCGCCTCGGTGAGTCCGACCGTGCGGGTGACGGACGCGAGCAGGGTCGGGTCGAGTTCGGTGGCGAGCAGGTTCCATGCCCCGCGCCGGAGCGCAGGCGGAGCGTCCACCGAGTTGATGCCGAGCAGCGACACCCCGCGCAGGATGAACGGCAGCACCGTGGTCTGGAGCTGGACGTCCTGGGCGAGCCCGCAGGCCGTCACCGCGCCGCCCCAGCGGGTCGAGGCGAGCAGGTTCGCGAGCGTAGCGCCGCCCACGCTGTCCACCGCGCCGGCCCACACCGCCTTTTGCATCGGCTTGCCGCGCTCCCCGAGCGGTCCACGGTCGACGACGTCCGTCGCACCCAGTGCCCGGAGCGACTCCGCGTTGCCCGGACGGCCGGTCGAGGCGGTCACACGGTACCCGCGCCCGGCGAGGAGGGGGATGGCGACCGAACCGACGCCGCCGGAGGACCCCGTCACGAGGACCGGGCCGTCCGACGGGTCGACGAAACGGGCGAGCGCCAGCACGCTGAGCGCCGCCGTGAACCCGGCGGTGCCGATCGCGGCGGCGAAGTCCTCCGGCACCGAGTCGGGCAGCACCACGAGCGACGCCGACGGCACGACCGCCCGGGTCGCCCACCCGCCGTGCCGCGTCTCACCGGCGCCGGCGCCGTTCAGGACCACGTGGTCGCCGATCGCGACGTCGTGCACGCCCGGACCGAGCGCCGAGACCGTGCCGACCACGTCGATCCCCGGTACCAGCGGGTCGATCCGGGCGACGCCGGGGCCACCGGCCAGCGCGAGCCCGTCCTTGTAGTTGACGCTGGAGTACGAGACGTCGACGAGGGCTTCGCCCTCGCCGGGGTCCGCCACGTCGACGGACGTGACGGCGGGGGCACTGGAACTGGAGACGAGGACGGCGCGGGTCACGCGCCGAACGCTACCCCGAGCCTCCAGTCAGGGCTCGACCGGAAGGCCGGACCGGACCGGAGGTCACCCGAACAGGATGGCGGCCTCGTCGAACCGGGACTGCGGCACGGTCTTCAGCTCGCCCAGCGCGTCCTCGAACGACACGTGCACGATGTCCGTGCCACGGAGCGCCACCATCCGCCCCCAGCGTTCCTCGACGACGGAGTCGATCGCCGCCAGGCCCAGGCGCGTCGAGAGCACCCGGTCGTACGCCGTCGGGGTGCCGCCGCGCTGGATGTGGCCGAGCGTCGTCGCACGTGTCTCGATGCCCGTCATCTCCTCGATGAGCGGTGCCAGGCGCTCGCCGATGCCCCCGAGCCGCGGACGGCCGAAGGCGTCGAGCCCGCGCTCGGAGTGCGCGTTGTCCTCGTGGTCGGGGACGAACCCCTCGGCGACGACGACGAGCGGCGCGCGGCCGCGGTCGTACGCGGACCGGACCCAGGACGCGATCTGTTCGAGCGAGGTCTTCTGCTCCGGGATGAGGATCGCGTGCGCACCGGCCGCCATGCCGGACTGCAGTGCGATCCAGCCGACGTGCCGGCCCATCACCTCGGCGACCATGCAGCGCGAGTGCGACTCGCCGGTGGTGCGCAGGCGGTCCATCGCCTCGGTCGCGATCTCGACCGCGGTGTCGAACCCGAACGTGTAGTCGGTGGCGCCGAGGTCGTTGTCGACGGTCTTCGGGACGCCGACGATCTTCAGCCCGGCATCGGTGAGCCGCTTCGCCGCCGCCAGGGTGCCCTCGCCGCCGATCGCGATGATGGCGTCGATGCCGTGGCGCTCGAGCATGCGCTCGATGTTCTCCACGCCGCCCTTCTCGCCCTCGAACGGGTTCGTCCGGCTCGTCCCGAGGATCGTGCCGCCCTGCTTCGCGATGCCCTGGATGTCCTTGCGGCCGAGCGGCACGATGTCGCCCTCCACGACGCCGCGCCAACCGTCGCGGAAGCCCACGAACTCGTGGCCGTGGATGGCGATGCCCTTGAGGACCGCCGCACGGATGACCGCGTTGAGGCCGGGGCAGTCGCCGCCGGAGGTGAGGATGCCGATGCGCATGGTGGGACTCCGATGTCGGGTGTGTGGATCTGGTCCCATCTTGGCCGACGGTGGTTTCGCTTACCATCCCTGTCATGCGCCTCGCCCGTCTCGACCCGGCTCCGACCGGCGGCGTGCGACGGTTCGACACGGTCTACCGGCCAGGAGGCCCTGTGCACGTGGCCGCGACGCTCCGGCCCCTGCAGCGCGGCTCCGGCGACCCCGCCTTCCGGGTGGTCGGCTCGGACGTGTGGCTCGCGTTGCGGACGCCAGAGGGGGCGGCCTCGGTGGCGATCCGGCAGGCCGGCGACACGATCGGGATCTCTGCGTGGGGGGACGGTGCGGAGTGGGCGGTCGAGCACGGACCGGACCTGGTCGGGCGTGGGGATGACTGGTCCGACCTCGACGTGTCCTCGCACGCGTTCCTCGCCGACGCCCGACACCGGCAGCCGGGGCTGCGGTTGTGCCGGACGAACACGGTCGTCGCGATGCTCGTGCCGGCGATCATGGAGCAGAAGGTCACCTCACGGCAGGCATGGGGTGCATGGCGGTACCTGTTGCGCAAGTACGGCACGCCCGCACCCGGGCCCGCCCCCGTCGGGATGATCGTGCCGCCGTCCGCCGCCGAGTGGGCGAAGGTGCCGAGCTGGGAGTGGCACCGAGCCGGCATCGAACCCGGGCGCTCGGCAACGGTCATGCGTGCCGTGAAGGTCGCCCCGGCCCTCGAACGGACGCTGTCGCTCGGCCGCGGGGGCACCGTCGTCGCCGCCCGGCTGCAGTCGATCCCCGGCATCGGGAAGTGGACCGCTGCCGAGACGGCGCAGCGCTCCCACGGCGACCCCGACTCCCCGAGCGTCGGGGACTTCCACGTGCCGGCGCTCGTCGGGTGGGCGCTGACGGGAGGCCCGGTGGACGACGACGGCATGCTCGAGCTCCTCGAACCCTGGCGGGGGCACCGCGAGCGGGTCGTGCGGCTCATCGGCGGCAGCGGTTTCCGGAAGCCCGCGTTCGGCCCCCGCATGACGATCCAGGACCACCGCCACCACTGACCCCGCCTGCCCGCTTCGCACTCCGCCACGAACATCGCGCCCCGACACGACGGGGCGCGATGTTCGTTCTGGGGCGCGGCAGGACTTCGCTCGCGGGGATAGGGTCCGAGTATGGGGTGGTGGATCGGAGCCGCGGTCGTGTTCGTCGGTCTCGTCGTGTTCTGGGTGTGGATGGCGAAGTTCACCGACCTGGGTGCTCGCTCGCGGGCCTTCGAGCAGAGTGACCAGGAGCTCGCCGACGCGTTGCGCGAGGCACAGCGCGGTCAGGACCAGGCGAACTTCTACCACCACCGCTGACAGCTCGGGAACCGGTGAGCGCCCTCACCCTGATGGTGCGGGGCGCCCGGGCGCCCGGGGCTACTTCTGCTCGGTGCCGTCGGGGTTCACGACGTACCAGACCCCGCCGACGCCCTGCCCGGTGACGTCGCCCGGCTTCGCGTCCGCCGCGTAGGTGTAGATCGGGCGACCGTCGACCGTGACCTGGAGCTTCCCGTCGACGCCCGTGATCGTGCCGACGTCGCCCGTCACCCCGGACACGGCGGGCTTCGCCGTGTCGGACTCGATCGCCGGCCAGGCCGCGGCGCACCCACCTGAGCAGGTGCTCTTCCCGGAGCCCTTGACGTCTTCGTCGTAGAAGTAGGCGGTCATGCCCTTGCCGTCGACCACGACGGTGCCGAGCGAGGTGGGCGCGGTCGCGATGCCGTCGTCGGCACCGTGCCCGCCGCCGCTGTCGCCGCCCTTGTCGTCGGTGCCGTACGCGCCGGCGCCGGACGACGGGGACGACGACGGAGACGACGACGCAGGCGACGCAGACGACGAAGACGACGCCGACGCCGACGCGGACGGGGCGGACGACCCGCCCGACGACGCCGACGACCCGGCCGAACAGCCCGCGAGCGCCAGCGCCGCGAACGCGACGCCCGCGACCATCAGCACGGAACGGGTGGAACGGGTGGAACGTGTGGTGCGCATGGGTGACCCCTGTCCTGCGGAGCCGAGCCGGGCCTCCCGGCATGAGCGGTCCCGCTCACCGGTGACACGGGTCGGCGGGCCGGATCGTTCGATCCCGACCCGGATTGAACGATCCGGTTCCCTGCGTCGTTTCCCGGGCATGAGGACTCGGACCAAGGTGCTGCTCGGGATCGCCGCAGGCGTGGTCGTCATCGGCGCGGCCGGTGTGATCGGCGGACCGATCGTGTACGCGAACCTCGTGAACGGCTCGGCGGAGGCCGAACCGACGCTCGCCCCGACCGGCGGTGCGACGCTCGACCCGGCCGATGCCGACGGCACGTGGCAGGCGGGGAACGACTCCTTCGCCGGGTACCGGGTGCACGAGGTCCTGCGGGGCCAGGATGTGACCGTGACCGGACGCACGAAGGACGTCGACGCCACCGCCACCGTGGCCGACGGGTCGCTCGAGCGTGCGACGGTCACCGTGCAGGTCGCCTCGATCGCCACGCCCGAGTCCGCCCGCGACGAGTACTTCCGGTCCCAGGCCCTGCAGACCGACCGCTTCCCGACCGCGACCTTCCGGGTGACCGAGCCCGTCGACGTGCGGGCGGCGCTCGCCGGCACCGACCGGGACGTGACCCTCCGAGGGGACCTGACGATGCACGGTGTGACGAAGGCGGTCTCCGCTGATGCGCAGCTCGGGGTGGACGGCGACGGGCGCGTCCAGGTCGCCGGCTCGATCCCGGTCACGTTCGCCGACTACGGCGTCCAGGCGCCCGACCTCGGCTTCGTCAAGGTCGACGGCTCCGGCGCCGTCGAGTTCTCCCTCGAGCTGACGCGGTGACCGTGGGGGAGCGTCCGGCCGACGAACTGCTCCTGGCGCTGCACGCCGAGCACGGGGACGCGCTGCTGCGGTACGTGCGGCACCTCACCGCGGACCGAGCGCTCGCCGATGACGTGGTGCAGGAGACCCTGGTGCGGGCGTGGCAGCGACCGGCGGTGCTCGAGCGCGAGCCCGATGCTGCTCGGGCCTGGCTGTTCACAGTCGCGCGGAACCTCGTCGTCGACGACGCCCGCTCCGCCCGGCACCGACGCGAGTTCGGCAGTGACGAACCCGTCGACAAGGTGCAACCCGACCGGACGGACGCGGTGCTCGACGGCATCGTCGTCGCCGACGCACTCGCAGTACTCTCACCCGAGCACCGGCGGGTCGTCGTCGACGCGTACTGGCTCGGCCACACCGTCCCCGAGATCGCCCGCCGCCACGGCATCCCCGAGGGCACCGCGAAGTCCCGCCTGCACTACGGCCTCCGCGCACTCCGACTCGCACTGCAGGAACGAGGGGTGACCCGATGACCGAGGACCGCTACCGGGACTGGGACGCCGCGTACGTACTCGGCTCGCTGCCGAGCGACGAGCGGCTCGAGTACGAACGGCACCTGGAGACGTGCGCCGCGTGCCGCGCCGCCGTCGCGGAGCTGGCCGGCATGCCGGGGCTGCTCGGTCGGTTGCCTGCCGAGGACGCCGTCGCGATCGCGGACCCGGACGGGAGGCCCGACCCGGCTCCGGCACGCCCGCTCGCCACGGTCGCGCACCGGGTCAGGACCCGCCGTCGCCGCCGCCGGGTGCTGGTCACGGTCACCGTGGGGCTCGCCGTCGTGGCCGCCGTGCTCGGCGGGGTCGCGATCGGCGCAGCACGGGTCGGCCCGGCTCCGACGTCCGTCTCCGCGGGGTCCGAGCGCTACGCGATGTCGCCCGTCGCGGCCGCCGGGTTGCGGGTGGACCTCGACGTGACCCGGAAGGCCTGGGGGACCCGGTTCGACTGGGGCTGCACCTACGGCGGCCGCGACTGGGGGAACGGCAGCAGCGTCATGTACGACCTCGTCGTGGTGCGGAAGGACGGCACCGACGAGACCGTGGCGTCGTGGACGGCGTCCGGGCGCTCGGCTGCTGGCCTCGCGGCGGCGACGGACGTGCCGATCGGCTCGATCGCGTCGGTCGAGGTCCGGTTGCACGGCGACACGACGACCTTGGCGACCGTCCGGATCTGAGGGTCGTCCTGGTCAGTCGTGTACGGGGTCGACCGGGCCGAGCGCGTCCTGGACCCGGGCGCTGACCGACCGCAGCGTGTCCGCGTCGTCGCCCACGGGTTTCCAGAACAGCTGCTCGAGTGCGGCGGTGTGCGCGCGGATCCCGGCGAGCACCGCGCGGCGGCCGTCCGGCGTCATCACGACCCAGCTGCCGCGGCCGTCCGTCGGGCAGTCCGCACGCTCGACCAGGCCGCGGGACACCATGCGCGTGACCTGGTGGCTGACACGGGACTTCTCCCAGCCGATGCCGGCCGCGACGTCCCGCACCCGCAGTCGGTGGTCCGGTTGCCGGTGCAACCCGATCAGGATCTCGAACTCCGGGATCGAGATGCCCGCGCCGTGCTGGACGGCGTGGTCGAGGGCGCGGTCGAGACGTCTCCACACGTCGTGGTACGCGTCCCAGGTGGCCCAGTCGTGGCCGCCATCGCCCTGCTTCGACATGCGAGCAAGCGTATCCCGCTGACACATCGCTGACTGTTGGCCAGCACTCGGCGCGCTCCGAGGTGAGGTTGGTGCTGCGGCATACGATCAGACCATGCCGAGCGCTCGCCTCCAGGACTGCACCGACGACGCCGTGGCGCTCGTGCGACGCTGGCTCGCCGCATCCGCGGGGGTCAAGCCCGATCCCGGTGCGGCCCGGCTGGCTGGCGTGCTCCGCGACGAACAGGGCCTCGACTTCACGTTCGGCTTCGTCGACAAGGTGATCCGCCCGGAAGACCCTCGCGTCGCCGCACGGAACCTCGAGAAGGTCAGCCAGGACGTCCCCGACTTCCTCGCCTGGTACCTCCGCGGCGCGGTCACCTTCGGTGGCGGCTTCGCGACGATGGCGCCGTGGGCCGTCATCCCCACCGCGCGGAAGATCCTGCGCCGGATGACCGGCCACCTCGTCGTCGACGCGACCCCGGCGAAGCTCGGTCCGGCGCTCGCCAAGATCGGCGGCGACGGCACCCGGCTCAACGTGAACCTGCTCGGCGAAGCCGTCCTCGGCAGCGCCGAGAGCGACCGTCGGCTCCAGGGCACGATGGACCTCCTCGCGCGGGACGACGTCGACTACGTCTCGATCAAGGTCAGTGCCGTGGTCCCGCAGATGTCGATGTGGGCGTTCGACGAGACCGTCGACCGCGTCGTCGACCGCCTCGTGCCGCTCTACCGGCTGGCGGCGTCGAGCCCCACGCCGAAGTTCATCAACCTCGACATGGAGGAGTACCGCGACCTCGACGTCACGCTCGCGGTCTTCCAGGAGCTGCTGGGGCGCGAGGAGTTCCTCGGCCTGCACGCCGGCATCGTGCTGCAGGCGTACCTGCCGGACGCCGCGGGAGCGCTCGAGTCGCTGACGTCCTGGGCGATCGCCCGCCGGGCACGCGGTGGTGCCCCCGTGAAGGTCCGGCTGGTCAAGGGTGCCAACCTCGCGATGGAGCGCGTCGAGTCGATCGTGCACGACTGGCCGCTCGCGACGTGGGGCAGCAAGCGGGAGACCGACACAGCGTACCTCCGGATGCTCGACACCGCCCTGACGCCCGAGCGCACCGACGCCGTCCGCATCGGCGTCGCCGGGCACAACCTCTTCGACCTCGCGACCGCGTGGGTGCTCGCCCAGCGCCGCGGGGTGACCGACGCCGTGGACGTGGAGATGCTCCTCGGCATGGCCGCCACGCACGCCGACGCCGTCCGCGCCGACGTCGGACAGATCCTCCTCTACACACCCGTCGTCCAGCCGGACGAGTTCGACTCCGCGATCGCGTACCTGGCTCGGCGCCTGCAGGAGAACGCCAGCCCCGAGAACTTCATGTCGGGGGCGTTCGACATCGACCACGACCAGGCCGTGTTCGACCGGGAACTCGCCCGTTGGACCGCGTCCGTCGCGGCGCTCGACGACCCGGTCCCGGCGACGAACCGCACGCAGGACCGACGACGCCGCCCGGCCGAACCCGGCCCGCGCGACCACTTCGCCAACGTCCCGGACACCGACCCGGCGATCCCCGCGAACCGAGCGTGGGCGGCGGACGTCCTCCGCCGCGTGCCCCGGTCGCAGCTCGGCATCCAGACCATCCGCGGCGCACGGGTCCTCGACCGCACCAAGCTCGAACGGATCGTCGGCAGCACCGCCCAGGCCGGCGTGAACTGGGGCCGTCAGGACCCAGGTGACCGCGCCGAGCTGCTCGACCTGATCGGGCACGAGCTCGAGGTCCGGCGCGGCGACCTCATCGAGGTGATGGCGGCCGAGACCGGCAAGACCATCACCGAGGCCGACGCAGAGGTCAGTGAGGCGATCGACTCCGCCCACTACTACGCCGACCAGGCTCGCGGGCTCGCGTCCGTCACCGGTGCGCGGTACGTGCCACCGCGACTGACCGTCGTCGTGCCGCCGTGGAACTTCCCCGTCGCGATCGCCGCCGGTGGGGTGCTCGCCGCGCTCGCCGCCGGCAGCGGGGTCGTCCTGAAGCCCGCCCCGGAAGCGAAGCGCTGCGGTGCCGTCCTCGCCGACGTGCTCTGGGACGCGGGAGTCCCGCACTCGCTGCTGCAGCTCGTCGACCTCGACGAGGACATCCTCGGCCGACAGCTGATCGCGCACCCGGCCGTCGACCGCATCATCCTCACCGGGGCCGCCGAGACCGCCAGGTCCTTCACGTGGTGGCGTGCCGGGCTGCCCCTCACCGCCGAGACCAGCGGGAAGAACGCCATCGTCGTGACGCCGTCGGCCGACCTCGACCTCGCCGTGCAGGACGTCGTCCGATCGGCGTTCGGGCACGCCGGCCAGAAGTGCTCCGCGGCGTCGCTCGTCATCCTCGTCGGGTCCGTCGCCGAGAGCGAGCGGTTCCGTCGGCAGCTCGTGGACGCCACCAGGACGCTCCGGGTCGCCTGGCCCGACGACCCCACGGCGCAGATGGGTCCGCTCATCGCCGAGCCGAAGGGCAAGCTCCGCACGGGTCTGACCGAGCTCGGCCCGGGGGAGTCCTGGCTCGTGCAGCCGGTCCCGCTCGACGACTCCGGTCGGCTCTGGTCGCCCGGCATCCGCGACGGCGTCCGTCCCGGGAGCGACTTCCACCAGACCGAGTACTTCGGGCCGGTGCTCGGGATCATGCACGCCGAGACCCTCGACGACGCGATCGCGATCCAGAACGGCACCGACTTCGGCCTCACCGCGGGGATCCACTCCCTCGACGTCGACGAGGTGGCCGACTGGATGCACCGCGTCCAGGCGGGCAACCTGTACGTGAACCGCGGCATCACCGGGGCGATCGTCCGACGCCAACCCTTCGGCGGGTGGAAGCAGTCCTCCGTCGGCACGGGTACCAAGGCGGGTGGTCCGATGTACGTCGCGACCCTCGGCCGCTGGGAGCCGACACCGCGCAAGGTCCACAAGAGCATCCAGCTGCACGGTCTCCCGCCGCGGGTCACCGCCGTGATCGAGGCAGCACGCAGCGGGTTGACCTTCGAGGAGTTCGACCAGGTCCGGGCCGGTGCCATCAGCGACGTGCAGGCCCGCACGGAGCAGTACGGCGTCTCGCACGACCCCTCGGCGCTCGTCGTGGAGCGGAACGTCTTGCGCTACCGCCCGCAGTCGATCATCGTGCGCCAGTCCGAGGATGCGTCGAGCGGGGACCTCGTCCGCGCGCTCGTCGCCGCCACCGCCGCGCGCGCACACATCCTCCTGAGCACGGCGCGGCCGTTGCCCGGTCCCCTCACCCAGCTGTTCGCGTCGAGCAGATCCCCGCTCGACGTGGTCGACCACCTGGTCGAGTCGGACGAGGAGTTCCACCGTCGCGCGGCATCGGGCGACGTCTTCCGCGACAGCTGGTCGAGCCCGTCCGACGAACCGGAAGACGCCCTCGACGTCGTCCTGTCACAGGGTCGCGAGCGCCCGAAGCACACGGCCTTCGGCGGACCGGGCGCGCGCATCCGCCTGCTCGGCGGGGACGCCCTCGCGCTCGAGGAAGCGCTCGGCGCCAGCATCGACGTCGCGATCCACCACGCTCCCGTCGTCGAGTCGGGGCTGATCGAGATGCTGCCCTACCTCCGCGAGCAGTCGGTGTCGATCACCACGCACCGCTTCGGCGACGTCGACCGCGAGTTCGCCGAGCTCCGCGTCTGAGCGTCAGCCGCCGCCCGAGAGGTCGATCAGCGCGACGAGGCCGGCGGGATCCGGTGCGTACCCGGAGTCGCGCTCCGACCGCCGTGCGCCGTAGAGCTCGTAGGCGCGGAGCGCCGTCTCCGGCTCCAGCCGATCCGACGTGAGCGCCGCCACCTCGGCCGCGCGCGCGTCGAAGGGAGTGGCGACCCGGTGGTGGACGGTCCCCGCTGCCAGGTCGGCGGCGCGCATCGACTCGACCAGTGCCTCCCGTCCGATCCCCAGGACCAGGTGCAGGCCGATGAGCAGGTTGCCGCGACCGAGCCGCGTGGCGGCGAGGGCCGCGTCGAACCGCACGGCGTTGTCGATGGGAGGCTCCGGCAGGACGACCGCAGGACCCGTGATCGTGAGGTCCAGCCGACGGCCGTCACGAGTGACCAGGCGGAGCACCTGCCCGTCCTCCGCGACGGACTGCTGCCAGGCCCACAGCCGGGTGTCGAGCAGCCGCTCGATGTCGATGTGCTCGGACGTCGAGACCTCGACGTCGAGGTCGCTCCACTCGTCCAGGTCCCCGTCGACGAGCGAACCGTACGCCCGCACGCTCCCGTCCGGCAGCGCAGCGCGCAGCCGCTCGAACAGTTCCGCCTGCCACGTCGCCATCGCTCCAGCATGCCGGAATACGGTGTCGGGATGGCACCGACAGCACGCACGCTCGCCGCCGAGGGTCTGGTCAACGCCCGTGACCTCGGGGGCCTGCCGACGCGGGACGGCGGGACCACGCCGGCCGGTCGCTTCTTCCGGTCCGAGTCGGTCGACCGGGTCACGACGGACGGGTGGGCGTCGGTCCGCGACGCCGGCATCCGGACGGTCGTCGACCTCCGGGCGCCGTCCGAGCGCGAGAAGGACACGGGAGTCCGCCCGCCATGGCTGACGACGGTCGTCATCGACCACGACGACCTCGACGACCAGGAGTTCTGGGCGGACTTCTGGGACAACGGGTTGGTCGGCACGCCGCTGTACTACGGTCCACACCTCGACCGGAAGCCCGATCGGACCGTCGAGGTGCTCCGTGCGATGGTCCGCGCCGAACCAGGGGGTGTGCTGTTCCACTGCGCCGGTGGTCGGGACCGGACCGGGATCGTGTCCCTCGCGCTGCTGTCGATCGCCGGGGTCGCGGCTGACGACATCGTGGACGACTACCTCGTCACGGTGGAGACCGCACCCGCGTTGTTCGCCTCGATCGGTGTCCCGGTGCACGAGGACCAGATCGAGGCGCTCTGCGCCGAGCACGGCACCACGGTCGCCGACGCGATCCGCGCCGTCGTCGACGGCTTCGACGTGGACGCGTTCGTCGCGCGGTCCGGTCTGGACGCATCCGAACTGGAGGCCCTGCGCACGTTCCGCGCGCGCGTCACGTGAGTCGTGCCTCCCGTCCAGGGCCGCGGTCGCCCCTATCGTGGAGCGATGCGGCACCTGATCCGACTCGACGACTGGACGGCCGCCGACGCGGCGGCCGTGTTCGCCCTCGCCGACGCCTACCTCGGTGGCACGGGGCCGGTGACGGACGGTGCGTCGGTGATGTTCTTCCCGCCGTCGAGTCTGCGCACGCGGGTCTCGTTCGAGCGGGGCGCGCAGCTGATGGGCCTGCAGCCGATCGTCTTCCCGCCGGAGACGCTCGACAAGCCCGAGGCGCTCGGCGACGTCGCGGGGTACCTGGCGCAGTGGGCCGACGTCGTCGTCGCCCGGCACCCGTCGATCGCGGTGCTCGAGGACCTGGCAGGTGCGGACGCGCTCCCCGTGGTGAACGCGATGACCGACGAGAACCACCCCTGCGAGGTGCTCTCCGACGTGTACGCGCTGTCACGGCAGAGCGACGTCCGCGCGCTGCGCTTCCTGTTCGTCGGCGCGGACGGCAACATCGCGCGGGCGTGGCAGGAGGCCGCCGCGCTCTTCGACCTCGACCTCGTCCAGTGCTGCCCCGACCCCCTCGCGACGCCGGGAGCGGTGTGGACGGACGACCTCGCCACCGCGATCCGTTCGGCGGACGTCGTGCTGACCGACGGACCGGGTCGACACGCTGCGGCACTGGAGCGCTTCCGGATCACCACGGAGCTGCTGGCGACCGCACCGTCCGGCGTGCGGTTCGCTCCGTGTCCACCCTTCGTCCGCGGGCGGGAGGCGACCGCCGAGGCGCTCGCGGGGGATGCCTTCGTCGGGTACGGGTTCAAGCGGTCCCTGTTGCCCGTGCAGCAGGCCGTGCTGGCGTACTGCCTCGGACTCGGGTAGCGGTCAGTCCTCTTCGTCGCCGCGATCTTCATCCACGACGCCGGTCTCGTCCATCCGGTCGCGGAGGTGGTCGGCCATCACGGCCGCGCCCTCGTGCCCGTGGTCCTGGTCGACCTGTTCGATGAGGCCCGAGAGCTTCTCGTGGTTCGTGGCCTCGGTGGCGCCGTCCATGACGGGCTCGGTCTGTTCGTTGTCGCTCATGTGCGGGACGCTACGCGCGGGCCCCGTGAGCCACGCGAAAGGGACACCCGAACTGGGGGACCGAACTGTCTGTCCCCCTTTGTGCGGACCCGCTAATGTCGTCTTCAGCGAACCGCATTCGATCGGCGGTATCCCCGACCACCGAAGGTTCGCCGAGAGCAACGATGCTCCGGCCCTTGAGCGTCCCCTGTGCTCGGGCCGGAGCATCCTTGCTCGTGTCAGCGCCTGCGGCCTGCCCCGACCAGGGCCGCCTCGGCCACCGCGAGTGTGCTGGCGATTGCGAGCTGGCTGGTCGCGACCCGCCGCCATGGGCCGCCGACGAACAGCAGGGGCAGCATGGTGACCGCGTGGACGGCGTCGACGGCTGCTCCGAGTGTGTGGGCGTTCCCCGATCCTGAGCGCAGCAGCAGCGTCGCCTGCGCGAGCTGTCGCGCTCCGAGGACCCGGTTGAAGACGGCGGTCCGCGGCTGCCGCCCCGCGCCGAGTAGGTGCACGACCCCGAGCGTGGCCCTGACGCCCTCGACGACCGATGCGCCCCGAGCGCGGGAGACCCTGACCCGGCTCACCGACGTCGCCCCGCTGCGACCGCCGCGGCCCCGGCGACGCCGAGCGCAGCACTCAGCAGCCCGGTGCCGAGCCGGCGGTGCTCGACCCACCACGTCTGCGGTGACCATGCGTGCGCGACGTCGTCGAACACGCCGTGCGCGCCGTGGTCACCCGGTACGGGCTCGTAGAGGTTCGCGGGCAGGCTCTGTCCGTCCTTCGCCTCGGTCTGCTGCCCCGACACCAGTGTCTTCGCGGCGTACCAGTCGGCGAACCAGGCACTGACGCGGTTCCCGATGATCGTGTACACCGTCGACTCGCCGACCCACGTGCGCCGGCGGGGGTGCTCGGCGGTGACGGCGATCGCGCGCGCGCCGACCTCTGGCTGGTAGATCGGCGCGACCGGCTGGGGGTGGTGCGGCAGCTGCGACTTGACCCAGTTGAACTGGATGGTGTTGAGCGCCGGCATGTCGACGCGAGACACCTTCACGGCGCTGCCCTGTTCGATGAGCTCCGACACCACGGACTCGGTGAAGCCGACGATCGCGTGCTTCGCGCCGCAGTACGCGGCCTGCAACGGGATGCCCCGGAAGCCGAGCGCCGACCCGACCTGGATCACGTGGCCGCGGTTCCTCGGCACCATGCGGTCGAGGGCGGCGCGGGTCCCGTTCACGAAGCCGAGGTACGTGACCCGGAGCGCGCGCTCGAAGTCGTCCGGATCCGTGTCGAGGAAGCGGCCGAACACCCCGACCATGACCCCGTTGACCCACAGGTCGATCGGGCCGAGTTCCGCCTCGACCCGATCCGCGGCGGCCTGCACGGCGTCCCGGTCCGCGACGTCGACCTGCACGGCCAGTCCGCGTCGCCCGGTGGCGCGGACCTCTGCTGCCGCGGCTTCCGTGCCGTCCAGTCCGCGGGCGAGCACCGCGACGTCCCACCCGCGGGCGGCAAGCTCCCGAACCGTTGCTCGTCCGAGGCCCGCCGAACCACCCGTCACCACTGCTACTCGTGTCATGTGCCCCTTGTACCGGGGCGAGTCCGCGTCGGGCTCAGGTGCTGTCCCCCGGACGCGCTCGTCGATGAGAGTGTTCTCCTGGATCGTCAGAGACCCTTGCGGCGGTCGGTCTCCCACAGGTCGAGCTCGATCGAGTCGCCCTCCGGCAACAACCCGGCGAGGATCTCGACCAGGCGCTGCGCCTGCGAGGCGTGTTCGCGTGCCTCGCCCTCGGTCGGCCAGCCCGACTCCCACGAGTACCGGTCGTTGAAGTTCGCGGCCCACGCACGGACTGCCGCCTCGACTCGTGGCGGCAGGTCGGGCTGCCCTGGGCCGCACTTCCCGTCGTCGGCCCAGAACGGCCAGAGGACGCCGTACTCGTTCATCAGCCGGTAGTGCATCGGTTCATCAAACGGCATGGAACGGTCGTCGGCTAGCGTCACTCGTGTGAGTCGCGATGTCGAGACCCAGCCGAGGACGTACCAGCACGGGCCGGACTCGGTCCCGCACGACGGGATCCCACGCGGTCGCATCGAGCGGTTCACGTGGGATGCCAGCGGCATCTACCCCGGCACGACCCGCACGGTCCAGGTGTTCGTCCCAGCGCAGTACGACCCTGCGGAGCCGGCAGCGCTCATGGTGTTCCAGGATGGAGGGCTCTACCTCGACCCAGGACTCGACATGCGCGCGGGGACGGTCTTCGACAATCTCATCGCCGAGGGGGCGATGCCCGTCACGATCGGGGTGTTCGTCGATCCCGGGCAGCCCGGGAACCGCAACGCCGAGTACGACCCCGCCGACAGCCGGTACGGCGAGTTCCTGCTGCACGAGATCCTGCCGGCCGTGCGCGAGCGGTTCGGACTGGCGATCACGGACGACCCAGACCAGCGCGCGATCTGCGGCGGCAGCAGCGGCGGCAACTGCGCGTTCACGGTCGCGTGGGAGCACCCCGACGCCTTCCGTCGGGTGTTGGCCTTCGTCGCGAGCTTCGCGCAGATCCCCGGTGGCAACCCGTACCCGTCATTGATCCGCTCGACGCCCGCGAAGCCGCTGCGGGTCTTCCTGCAGGCGAACCGGTTCGACCTCAACCACGACGAGGCCGAGCTGAACTGGTACAGCAACAACCTCCTCGTCGACGCTGCTCTCGCGGAGCGCGGGTACGACCACCGCCTGGTGCTCGGCGACGGCGGTCACAGCCCGAACCACGGGGGAGTGATCCTGCCTGATGCCCTGCGCTGGTTGTGGCGCCCGTGATGGGCGGAGGCCTCGAGAGCGGTCGTTGCATGTGCAAGTGACGAGTCGGGAGCGCCGGCACCCGGCAGCGCACGCGCGCGTCAGCATGAGGACGCCCGCCGAAGCGAGCCTCAGCGACCGACACCGAATCGCGTCGTCACCCCCGGCGAGTACAGCACCGAGTCCGGCGGCAGCTCCGCGAGCGAGAACGGCAGCCCGGCGGCCCCCAGCAGGTCGTCCCGCAGCACCCGCACCGACGCCCGGTGCAGCGGCCAGGGCTCGTGCTCGTTCGGCCAGAACCGGGTGACCCCGGCTCGACGGACGTGCATGCCCCACCGTGCCGTCAGGAACGTGTCGAGCGCCGAGGGCTCGTCGATCGCATCGCCGATCGAAACGTCTACCACCGACCGCAGCTGCGTCCCGTGTCGACGCATCGCGTACCCGACCCGACCAGAGCCGACCCGGCACTCGGCACGCGCCCAGTGGTACGGCAACCCGGTGAGCGTCCGAGCGCCGATGGTCGGAGCGAGGCGCCCGGCATCGAGCGACAGGAAGACGACCCCGTGCTGTCCGTGCTCGTCGACCGTGTACACGCGGACGTTCACCTCGACGAAGGTCCCGAGTCCGTCCGGCACGGCGATCGGCGGGAACCGGGTGTCCTCGAACCGGAAACCGATGAGCCCCACCCACGTGGTCGTCCCGTCGTCCGTGCCGTCCGCGGCCATCGTGTCGGGTCGGGTCCCCGCCGGCAGGAGCGGCGCCACCGCCGAGATGTCCACCCGCCAGTGCACGAAGACGACGTCGCGCCACGCCTGCTCGATCCACGGTCGCCCCGGCAGCGCAGGGGCGGCCGCCTGGAGGCTGGGCTCGAACCCGGCAGACCGGCCGGCGGTCACGAGACGCTCGCGTCGTCGATGTGGGTCGCCACCGGCGCGTCGTCCCACCCCTGCTGCGGGGTGTCGCAGGTCCCGCGGAACACGTACTGCGACGGCCGCTTGCGCTCACTCGAGGTCCAGTCGATCGCGGGCCGCCGACGCTCCGGCGGCAGGTACCCGATCCGGTACACGGCCATCAGCTCGAGCTCCGGCGGCACCCGCAGCAGCCCCTCGATCTCCTCCCACGCGCCGGGGGTCTCCATCGGGAACGACACGAACTGGATGCCGAGGCCGAGCTCGGTCGTCGACAGCCAGATGTTCTCCATCGCCGCGCCCATGCTGAACACCGAGTAGAAGCCGGAGAGCTCCTCCTTCCGGTACTCGTGCCGGTCGAGCATCACCCCGAGCAGCAGCGGCGACCCGGCGACGAGCTTCCGGTTCTCCTCACCGAGCGTCTGCGGCACCCGGAGCGTGTTCATGAGGAGCTGCCCGCGCTTCGTGAACACCTGCTTCGTGAAGGGCTTGAGCGGCCCGGGGAGCTTGTCGAACAGCATCCCGTCGCGCCGTTCGTCCATCTCGGCCTGGCTGAAGCGGAAGTACGGCTTGTAGCGCTGGAAGAACGTCCCCTCGGCCATCGTGCGGGTCATCGAGTGCCCGCTGATCTCCGCGACGCGTTCGATGGTCGGCCGTTCCTCGACGAGCACGAACCGCCACGGCTGGCTGTTCAGCTGCGACGGTGCTCGCCCGGCGAGCTCGACGAGGAGCCGCTGGTGCTCCTCGGAAACCGGGTCGGGCAGGAACGCCCCGTTCGTCGTGCGCCGGCGCCGGATGGCCTCGAAGAGCTCCACTGCTGTCCTCCCAGCGGTCATCGCCGGAACAGCATCGCCCCGAGATAGGACGGCGCGGCGGCGACCGCGACTCTCCAGTGTGCTCCGGTGCGGGGGTTGGTGCGCGGCGCCATCGCGAGCGGCACCAGTGCCGGCAGCAGGAACAGCGCCGACCGGGAGCGCGTCCAGAACGGCGTGGTCGCCGCGACACCCGTGACGGTCGCGGTCACGACGAACAGACCGTGGTGCACGACCCGCAGCTTCTTCGTCCGGATCAGGCGCACCGCCACGGCGGTGCCCCAGAGGCAGTTGGCGACGTAGGCGGCGGTGGCAGCGGTGACCATCCGGCGGGCCCAGGTCATCCGGAGAGCGCTGGCCGATCCGACGGGAGGCTGGGGGAGCCTCCCGGTCGTCGTCCTGCGTCCCATGGACGCGAACCTACGCGGATTCGCGCGAGACGACCTGTGATCGCGCTGCGGCCCTGTGGCGGCGCAGTGTCGACCTGCGGTTCAGGCGGATTCGCGCGAGACGAGCCGGGACAGCACGATCGCGCTGCGGGTGTGGTCCACCTGCGGGGCGAGCCGGACCCGATCGAGCGCTTCCTCGAGCGCGGGGAGGTCCTTCGAGCGCATGTGCACCACTGCGTCGGCGCTGCCCGTGACCGTGCCGGCGTCGACGACCTCTGGCACGGAGTCGAGCAGCGAGCGCAGCTCGTCGGGGGAGACCGTGCCGCGGCAGTAGAGCTCGACCCACGCCTCGGTGCCACGGTCCTCGATCGCGGGGTCGACCTTGATCGTGAACCCACGGATGACGCCGTCGGCGACGAGCCGGTCGACGCGGCGCTTCACGGCCGATGCGGAGAGCCCGACGATCGATCCGATGTCGCCGTAGCCGGCGCGTGCGTTGTCCCGGAGTTGATCCAGGATGCGGTGGTCGAGCGAATCCATCAACTCCCATCGTACGCGGAGTTCTTGCGAGAACGCCGGGCTGAACGCACGAAACGTGCGCGCCGACCTGCTTCGTTCTCCGGCGCGGCTTCCCTAGACTGGGCCTCGGCGTCGACCTGGTCCGCCCGCGGAACACACGGTGAGTGAGCCTGCATCTCACCGAGATCTCTCGAGGTGGTTCCTGGCAGGCTCGGGCCCGAAGTCTCAGGAGGACTCCAGTGTCGACGCAAGCACCCGCCACCACCACGGCACCGTTCCGAACCGCCACGAAGCGCACGATCCTGATGTGCAAGCCGGACTTCTACACGGTGAGCTACCGGATCAACCCGTGGATGCACCCCGAGGACCCGACCGACACCTCGAAGGCCGTCGCGCAGTGGCAGGACCTGTACGACGTGTACCAGGGCCTCGGCTTCGAGATCCACCTCATCGACCCGATCGACGGCCTGCCCGACATGGTCTACGCGGCGAACGGCGGCTTCGTCCTCGACGGTGTCGCGTACGGCGCCAAGTTCCAGTACCCGGAGCGCCAGCCCGAGGGCCCCGCGTACATGGACTGGTTCCGCCAGGCGGGCCTCCGGGTCGCCGAGCCCGTCGAGACGAACGAGGGCGAGGGCGACTTCCTGCTCGTCGGCGACGTCATCCTCGCCGGCACCGGGTTCCGGTCGGACAGCACCTCGCACGACGAGATCGCGAAGGTCTACGGCCGCGACGTCATCACCCTCAAGCTCATCAACCCGAGCTTCTACCACCTCGACACCGCCATCGCCGTGCTCGACCCGGAGCCCGACGCCGAGGGCAAGTCGAACATCGCGTACCTCGAGAGCGCGTTCGACGAGCCGTCGCTGGCGATCCTCCGCGAGCGCTTCCCGGACGCGATCATCGCGACCGAGGAGGACGCCGCGATCCTCGGCCTGAACTCGTACTCCGACGGGTACAACGTCGTGATCGCCTCGCGTGCGACGACCTTCGCGTCGCAGCTGCGCGAGAAGGGCTACAACCCCATCGGCGTCGACCTGTCCGAGCTGCTGCTCGGCGGCGGCGGCGTGAAGTGCTGCACGCTCGACCTGCACCCCGTCGGCACCGGCACGTCCGTGGCTCGGTCCGTCTGATGATCGGGTCCAGCACCGCGCTCGGCACGAAGACGGTCGCGGCGCTCGCCGTCGAGGACCGCGCCCTCGCGCACAACTACAGCCCGCTGCCCGTCGTCATCGCGTCGGGCGACGGCGCGTGGGTGACGGACGTCGACGGCAAGCGGTACCTGGACGGTCTCGCGGCGTACTCCGCCGTGAACTTCGGGCACGGCAACGCCAGGCTGCTCGATGCCGCCCGCGCGCAGCTCGACCGCGTCACGCTGACCAGCCGCGCGTTCGTGAACGACCAGCTCGGGCCGTTCGCCGCGGGGCTCGCCGAGCTGACGGGCACCGACATGGTGCTCCCGATGAACACCGGGGCCGAGGCCGTCGAGTCCGCGATCAAGGTGTCGCGGGCCTGGGGCTACCGGGTGAAGGGCGTGCCGCAGGGCAAGGCCACGATCATCGTCGCGTCGGGGAACTTCCACGGCCGGACGACGACGATCATCTCGTTCTCGGACGACCCCGTCGCGCACGACGACTTCGGGCCGTACACGCCGGGGTTCCGCACGGTGCCGTACGGCGACGCGTCGGCGCTGCGGGACGCGATGGACGACACCGTCGTCGCCGTGCTCGTCGAGCCGATCCAGGGCGAGGGCGGCGTGGTCATCCCACCAGCGGACTACCTGCCGTCGGTCCGGGCGATCTGCGACGAGTTCGGCGCGCTGTTCGTCGCCGACGAGATCCAGTCGGGGCTCGGGCGGACCGGGCACACCCTCGCGGTGTCGCGCGTCGACGTCCGTCCCGACCTCATCACCCTCGGCAAGGCACTCGGTGGCGGGATCGTCCCCGTGTCCGCGGTGGTCGGCTCCCGCGACGTGCTCGGCGTCCTGCGCCCGGGGGAGCACGGCTCCACGTTCGGCGGGAACCCCCTCGCGGCGGCGGTCGGCTCCGAGGTCGTCGCGATGCTCGGTGAGGGCACCTTCCAGCAGCGGGCACTCGCCGGCGAGCCGGTCCTCCGTGGGCTGCTCGACGACCTGGTCGGCAAGGGCGTCGTGACGCACCGCGTCGCCGGGCTCTGGGCGGGCATCGACATCGACCCGGCACTCGGCACCGGCAAGGAGATCGCGACGGCGATGGCCGCGCGTGGTGTCCTCGTCAAGGACACCCACGGGTCGACGATCCGCTTCGCGCCGCCGCTCGTCGTGACCGACGACGAGATCGCCACCGCCATCGGGGCCCTGGAGTCGGTCCTGCGCGACCGCAGCTGACCTGCCGGACCCGCACCGAGCCTCCCGGCCGGTGCGGGCCCGCGGTCAGACCGCCCAGCGCTCCGCGAGCTCGTCCATCAGCGCGTCGAGTCGCTCGTCGACGACCTGGGCTTCCGGGTGTGCCTCGAACCAGGCGATGACCTCGCGAGCGCCCTGCCGGTACGTCGTGCGCGGGCGGTACCAGGGCACGAGCCCGCGGATCTTGCTGTTGTCGAACACCGAGCTGTTGGCCTTGTCGCCGAGGAGCGCTGCGCCCCACTCGGCGTCAGCCGCGGCGATCGCGTCGGCCGGCACGTGCACGATCTGCAGGTCGTCGACCCCGGCCGCGTCGGCGATCGTCCGCGCGATGGCGTTCCACGTCGGTGCCTCGTCGCTCGTGATCGTGAACGCCTCGCCGATCGCCTCGTCGCGGTCGAGCAGGCCGGTGAACCCGACCGCGAAGTCGCGGCTGTGCGTCAGGGTCCAGAGTGAGCTGCCGTCGCCCGTGATGATGATCGGCTTGCCGGCGCGCATCCGGGCGACGGCGGTCCACCCGCCGGTGAGCGGGAGCTTCGTCTCGTCGTAGGTGTGGGACGGGCGGACGATCGTCACCGGGAAGTCCTGCTCGCGGTACGCCTGCACGAGCAGTTCCTCGCAGGCGATCTTGTCGCGGGAGTACTGCCAGTAGGGGTTCTTCAGCGGGGTCGACTCGGTGATCGGCAGGTGCGTCGCGGGGGTCTGGTACGCCGAGGCCGAGCTGATGAAGACGTACTGGTTCGTCCGGCCGGCGAAGAAGTCGATGTCGGCCTGCACCTGGTCCGGCGTGAAGGCGATCCAGTTGACGACGGCGTCGAAGTGTCGATCGCCGAGGGCGTCCGCCAGCGCCGCCCGGTCGGAGACGTCGGCCCGGAGCCGGGTGACGGCGTCGGGCAGTTGCCGCGCGTCGGTGGTGCCGCGGTTCAGCACCGTGACGTCGATGCCCTGCGACACCGCCTCGTGCACGCACGCCGCGCTGATGACGCCGCTTCCGCCGATGAACAGGACACTCGCTCCGTTGCTGGTCATGGGTCCACGAAACCACGTCGTGCGGACGGGGTCGCGCAGTTTCGGCTGCGGAGCGCCTCGTCCTCGCTGCGGAGGTGTGGCCGGGACGAAACTGCGTTGCCATCGTCGACGTGAAGACCCCGGAACGATCACTGGCTCAGGCCACATCGCCGGGGTTTCGTCTTGTCACTCGTCGCTTGGCGGCGCATCCAAGAGCGCACGAGACCGGGGGACTAGCGTCACGACCGAGCCGCACCGACGCGGCCACGACAGGAGTGACACGCACATGGAGTACCGCTACCTCGGCAACTCGGGCCTCAAGGTCTCCGAGATCACCTACGGCAACTGGCTGACCCACGCGTCCCAGGTCGAGAACGACGCCGCCATCGCCTGCGTCCGGGCAGCGCTCGACGTCGGCATCTCGACGTTCGACACCGCCGACGTGTACGCCAACACCGGTGCCGAGACCGTCCTCGGCGAGGCACTCAAGGGCGAACGCCGGCAGTCGCTCGAGATCGCCACGAAGGTCTTCGGGCCGACCGGACCCAAGCAGCACAACGACACGGGGCTGTCGCGGAAGCACATCCTCGAGTCGATCGACGGCTCGCTCGGTCGCCTGCAGACGGACTACGTCGACCTGTACCAGGCGCACCGCTTCGACTACGAGACCCCGCTCGAGGAGACGATGCAGGCCTTCGCCGACGTCGTCCGGCAGGGCAAGGTGCTCTACGTCGGTGTCTCCGAGTGGACCGCCGAGCAGCTGCGCGCGGGTGCGGCGCTGGCGAAGGAGCTCGGCTTCCAGCTCATCTCGAACCAGCCGCAGTACTCGGCGCTCTGGCGGGTCATCGAGGGCGAGGTCGTCCCGACCTCGAAGGAACTCGGCATCTCGCAGATCGTCTGGTCGCCGATCGCGCAGGGCGTGCTCACGGGCAAGTACAAGCCGGGCCAGCCGCTGCCCGAGGGCTCGCGTGCCACCGACGACAAGGGCGGCGCGGACATGATCAAGCGGTTCATGCGCGACGACGTGCTGTCGTCCGTGCAGGAGCTCGAGCCCATCGCGAAGGAGCTCGACCTGTCCATGGCGCAGCTCGCGGTCGCGTGGGTGCTGCAGAACGAGAACGTCGCGTCGGCGATCATCGGCGCATCGCGTCCGGAGCAGGTGCAGGACAACGCCGGCGCCGCGGGGGTCACGATCCCGGCAGAGCTGCTCTCGCGGATCGACGATGTCCTGGGCGGCGTCGTCGAGCGGGACCCGGCGAAGACGAACGACAGCTCGCCGAAGACCCGAGAGGCCTGAAGGACCCGAGAGGCCTGAACGGCGAAAGGCCCCTCACTCGCGTGAGGGGCCTTTCACCGTGGCTGGACACGGCATCGATCCGTGGACCTTTCGATTTTCAGTCGAACGCTCTACCAACTGAGCTATCCAGCCGTGGCGACCCTGACGGGACTTGAACCCGCGACCTCCGCCGTGACAGGGCGGCACGCTAACCAGCTGCGCTACAGGGCCATGTTGTGTTGTGTCTTGCTGTCGTTCTGGTGTTGCTCTGCACTACGTTACTTGCTCACTCCGGAGAGTGACCCCAACGGGATTCGAACCCGTGCTGCCGCCGTGAAAGGGCGGTGTCCTAGGCCACTAAACGATAGGGCCGCAAGCAGTGCATCGCGCTACCGATGGACAAGCATACGGATGCCCCGCCCCGATGACAAATCGGGGCCCCGGAGGTGCGTCCTTCCGGCGTGTCGCGGGTCTCCGTACACATGCCGCAGCTTCACTCACCGTGGAGCAAACTGCTCCGATCGTGGGAGAGACTCCTGGCGATCCTGTGCCGTCGATGGCCGAGTGCGGCCATCGTCGTCGGCCCGTGCCCCTCATCCGAGGGGCTGGAGCGGGCCGGCACCTGTTGTTACTGTTGCGTTTGTTAACAGTGTTACGTGCGTGAGCCTTGCCGCGCTGTTACGAAATCGAGATACATGTCGACCTCACCTTCGCAGTCCCTCAGCTACCGTCGCCGCCTCATCGCGGCAGCGGTCGCCGTCGTGCTCACCGCCGGGACCATCGCCGCGATCGCCCCGGTCGAGCAGGCCTCGGCGGCGAGCTACCCGAGCTGGAACGACGTGCAGGCGGCCAAGGCGTCGCAGGCCGCACAGCAGGAGAAGGTCACCGAGATCAAGGGCCTGATCTCGAACCTCAAGGCGGACGCCGCGGCGAAGCAGAAGTCGGCGGACGCTGCCGGGACGGCGTACCAGACGGCGCAGACGAAGTACGACGAGGCCACGCTCCAGCAGCAGAAGCTGCAGACCCAGGCGGACGAGGCCGAGAAGACCGCGGCCCAGTCGGAGCAGCAAGCGGGTCAGCTCGCGGCGCAGCTCGGCCGGGCCAGCGCGAACGACGTCACGACGGACCTCCTGACGCACCCGACCGACTCGAAGGACTACCTCTACGAGCTCGGCGCCATGTCGAAGCTCAGCGAGCAGGCCGACGGCATCTACTCGCAGGCAACGCAGGACCGGGGGACCGCACAGGCCCTCGCGGACAAGTCCGACGTCGCGAAGAAGGCGCTCGGTGACCTCGCCGACGCCGCGCAGCAGAAGATGCAGGCCGCACAGACCGCAGCGGATGCGGCCGAGAAGGCCGTCGACGCACAGAACAGCAACCAGGCACGGCTCGAGGCGCAGCTCACCCTGCTGACCTCGAACGCGTCCGACGTCGAGGCGAAGTACAACAAGGGCGTCGCCGCCGAGAAGGCCCGTCAGGCGGCACTGGCGAAGGCTCGCGCGGAGGCCGCGGCGAAGGCGGCTGCCCAGGCGCCTGCGGCGAGCGGTGGGACCGGCGGCGGCGCAGCGAACGCGTCCGGCTGGGTCCGCCCGAGCGCCGGGTACCAGACGAGCCCGTACGGCTACCGCATCGACCCGTACACCGGAGCGCACGCGCTGCACGCCGGCGTCGACCTGGCCCCCGCCTGCTACTCCCCGATCTACGCGGCCCACGACGGCACCGTGACCTTCGCGGGCAACGGCGGCGGCTACGGCAACGAGGTCGTGCTCGACAACGGCGGCGGCATCTCCACCGCCTACGGGCACATCGTCAACGGCGGGATCATGGTCGCGAGCGGCCAGCACGTCTCCGCCGGGCAGCAGATCGCCCAGGTCGGTTCGACCGGCTGGTCGACCGGGTGCCACCTCCACTTCGAGACCCGGGTGAACGGCGCCGCCGTCGACCCGGTCCCCTTCATGGCAGCGCGGGGGATCTCGGTATGACCGTGTGCGCGCCCGAGAGGCCCTGACACCACATGAAGAAGCCTGCACGTTCCCTCGCCTGCGGGATCGCGACCGTCTCGTTGCTCGGCATCGGGCTCTCGGTCACGATCGCCGGACCAGCTGAGGCAGCACCCAAGGCCCCGTCGTGGGCGGACGTGCAGGCGGCGAAGGCCGACCAGGCCGAGACGCAGCAGACGGTCGACGAGCTCGCCTCGCGCCTGTCCTCGCTGCAGGACTCGGCGGACCAGGCCGGGATCGTGGTGCAGCAGGCGGGCCAGACGTACGCGCTCGCGGCGTCGGAGCAGCAGGAGGCGCAGTCGACGCTCGACGACCTCAGCGCGCAGGCCAAGCGGGCGAAGACGAAGGCGGACGACTCCGCGTCGCAGGTCGCAGCACTCGTGGTCGAGCTCTCGCGCACCGGCGGCGGTGACCTGTCCACGAGCATGCTCGTCGACGCATCGGACGCGAAGGACCTGCTCTACCAGGTCGGCACGATGTCGCACCTGTCCGAGCGCTCGGCGACGGTGCTCGCGCAGGCGAAGGCCGACCAGCGGACGGTCGACTCCCTCGCCGCGCAGAAGTCCCAGGCGACGAAGGCGCTCGCGAAGGCGACCGACGCCACGAAGTCCGCGCTCGACGCGGCCAACGACACGGCGGCGTCCGCGAACGCGAAGCTCGACGAGGCGCAGAGTCAGCAGAACGAGGTGCTCGAGCAGCTCGCGTTCCTCAAGGGCACGACCGTCGCGACCGAGAGCGCGTACTACACCGAGCAGCGCGCGAAGCAGGCCGAGGCGCAGCTGGCGTCGCAGACCACGACCACCACCACCCCGTCGAAGAGCGCGACGAAGCCGAGCTCGAACACCGGCACCGGCTCGAACCCAGGCACGACGAACCCCGGCACCTCGAACCCCGTGACGCCGAGCCGCCCGTCGAACCCCGCGCCGTCGCAGCCGAACAACCCCGCGCCGTCGAAGCCGAGCAACCCGGCACCGAGCAACCCGGCGCCCAGCACCCCCGCCCCGAGCAACCCAGCACCGTCGCCGTCGAAGGCCGCCGGAGCGATCGCCTACGCCCGCGGACAGCTCGGCAAGCCGTACGTCCTCGGCGGCGCCGGCCCCAACACATGGGACTGCTCCGGCCTGGTGATGATGGCCTACAACTCGCAGGGCATCACCACGGGCGGCCACAACGTGGTCTGGCAGTACAACCACTTCGCGTCGATCGGTCGCCTCGTGCCGCTCTCGCAGCGGCAGCCGGGCGACATCCTCTTCTACTCGTCGAACGGCACCGCATCCGGTGGGTACCACGACTCGATCTACACCG
Source organism: Curtobacterium sp. L3-7 (assembly GCF_048756585.1). Lineage (NCBI taxonomy): Bacteria > Bacillati > Actinomycetota > Actinomycetes > Micrococcales > Microbacteriaceae > Curtobacterium > Curtobacterium sp. L3-7. Next base: position 758,484 of record NZ_CP151474.1, read on the forward strand.
GCGGCGGGATGATGGTCGAGGCCGCGCGCCCCGGTGTCGGCGTCGTCGAGCGCGCGATCTGGACCCCGAGCCAGCTGCTGCCGTACGTCGCACGCCCGAGCGGTTCCCTGTAGCAACGCAACGCACCCCCGTACGAACATCGCGCCCCGTCAGGACAGGGCGCGATGTTCGTACGGGGGTGCGATCCCGTGACCGGCAAGCTGCGCGAGTCGGGACGGACCGTCAGTGCGAACCGGGCACGTACGCGGCCTGGCCGGCCGTCACGATCGCCTCGGCCTCGGCGGCGTCGCCCCAGCCCTCGGCCTTGACCCACTTGTTCGGCTCGAGGTCCTTGTAGCGCTCGAAGAAGTGCGCGATCTCGGCCTTCGTCTGCTCGTCGACGTCCGAGATGTCCTGGATGTGCGCCCAGCGCGGGTCCTTGGCGGGGACCACGAGGACCTTCGCGTCGTTGCCGGCCTCGTCGCTCATCTTGAAGACGCCGACCGGGCGGACCTTCACGCCGACGCCGGGGAAGGTCGGGTACTCGAGCAGCAGCAGCGCGTCCACGGGGTCACCGTCGTCCGCGAGCGTCTTCTCGAAGAAGCCGTAGTCCGTCGGGTAGACGAACGACGTGAACAGCACGCGGTCGAGGTACACGCGACCGGTCTCGTGGTCCACCTCGTACTTGTTGCGGCTGCCCTTGGGGATCTCGACGACGACGTCGTACGCGGCCATGTGTGCACTCCTGGTTTGTCGATGGGTCTGTCGGAGGTTCCGAAAGCGCGGCTAACGTTACCGGGTGAACTCTCCGCGTCCCCGGCTGGATCCCGCAGTCGCCGACACCCGTCGCGCGGTCCGCGACCTCCTCGCGCGGGCGATCGACCAGGACCTCGTCCACCCCGGCGACCTGGTCCTCGTCGCGCTGAGCGGCGGACCCGACTCGCTCGCACTCGCCGCGGCCACCGCGTTCGAGGCACCCAAGCAGGGACTCCTGGCCGGCGCGGTCGTCGTCGACCACGCGCTCCAGGCGGGCTCCGAGGCGGTGGCGAGCCGAGCCTCCAGGCAGGCATCCGAGCTGGGCCTGGACCCGGTGGAGGTCCGCAGGGTCGCGGTCGGCACCGCAGGTGGTCCGGAGGGCGCCGCACGGGAGGCTCGGCACGCGTCGATCGCGGACGTCGCGTCCGCCACCGGGTCACCGCTCGTGCTGCTGGGCCACACCCTGGACGACCAGGCCGAGACGGTGCTGCTCGGCCTGCTGCGCGGCAGCGGGCCGGACAGCCTGTCCGGCATGCGCCCGCTGGCGGTCCGCGACGCCGGGCCGGCCTACGGCCGGCCGCTGCTGACGGTGCGGCGGCACACCACCAGGCAGGCGTGCGCCGCTGCCGGGCTCGCGCCGTGGCACGACCCGCAGAACGACGACCCGGCGTTCACCAGGGTGCGCGTCCGGAACACCCTGATGCCGGTGCTCGAGCGCGAACTCGGCGCCGACGTGCACGAGGCACTGGCCCGCACGGCCGACCAGTTGCGGGAGGACTCCGCGGCGCTCGACCACTTCGCGGAGGAGATGGCCGAGGACCTCGCCGAGCACTCCGAGGCCGGCATCTCGCTGTCCGTGCGGCAGCTGCACGCGAACCCGCCCGCCCTCCGGCAGCGGCTCGTCCGGCTCGCGGTGGAGAGCGAGTTCGGCGTGACGCTGTCCAGGGTGCAGACGCTCGAGGTCTGCCGACTCGTCACCGAATGGAGCGGGCAGGGGCCGATCGACCTCCCCGGCGTCCAGGTGTCGCGGAGCGGGGATCGTCTGTTGTTCGCAGCGAGTTAGGCTGTCCCGGTGGAACTCTCCGACGTGCAGGACGACCTCTCCGAAGTGCTCTTCACCCCCGAGCAGATCGACGACAAGATCGCCGAGCTCGCCGCGGCGGTGGACCGTGACTACGGGGACAAGGACCCGCTGCTCGTCGGCGTGCTGAAGGGCGCGGTCATGGTCATGGCCGACTTCTCCCGCCACCTGACGCTCCAGGCGAAGATGGACTGGATGGCCGTGTCGTCCTACGGCTCCGGCACGAAGTCGTCCGGTGTGGTGCGGATCCTCAAGGACCTCGACACCGACCTGCACGGTCGCGACGTCATCATCGTCGAGGACATCATCGACTCCGGTCTGACGCTGTCCTGGCTCAAGCAGAACCTCGCGTCCCGTGGAGCCGCGAGCGTCGAGATCGTCGCGCTCCTCCGCAAGCCAGAGGCGGCGAAGGTCGAGGTGGACGTCAAGTACGTCGGCTTCGACATCCCCGATGCCTTCGTGGTGGGGTTCGGCCTGGACTACGACGAGCGGTACCGCAACCTGCGCGGCATCGGGGTCCTCGCCCCGCACGTCTACTCCTAGGCGGGTCGTCGGCGAACGGGGAGTTCGCCCGCAGAGGACACCCATTCTCGCCACAGAATCGCGGCCGTATGCTGATCAGCACGCAACTTCGGCAGAGAAAGGCTCGGGCCCTGGCGCCCGGATCACATGGACTTCAAGCGCATCCTCCGCGGGCCGTACCTCTACGTGCTCATCGCACTCGTGGGGATCTGGATCGGCTGGGCGTTCATCTCCCAGTCCGGCACCCAGCAGATCGACACCCAGAAGGGCCTCGAACAGCTCGCCGACGGCAAGGTCTCCTCAGCGGTCGTGAACTCGACCGACCAGCGCGTCGACCTCGTCCTCAAGGACGGCGGCGCCACCGAGCAGTTCTACTACTCGACGCCGCGCGGCACCGAGGTCGTCGAGGCGGTCGCCAAGGCCGACCTGCCGAAGGGCTACAACGACACCGTCCAGCAGTCGAACTGGTTCTTCACGCTCATCCTGACGCTGCTGCCGTTCCTGCTCATCGGAGCCCTGTTCTGGTTCCTGCTCTCGAGCGCCCAGGGCGGCGGTTCGAAGGTCATGCAGTTCGGCAAGTCCCGGGCGAAGATGAACAACAAGGAGAACCCGCAGGTGTCGTTCGCCGACGTCGCGGGCTCCGACGAGGCGATCGAGGAACTCCACGAGATCAAGGAGTTCCTCAAGGAGCCGGCGAAGTTCCAGGCCGTCGGCGCGAAGATCCCGAAGGGCGTGCTGCTGTACGGCCCTCCCGGAACCGGCAAGACGCTGCTCGCACGAGCCGTCGCCGGCGAAGCGGGTGTGCCGTTCTACTCGATCTCCGGTTCGGACTTCGTCGAGATGTTCGTCGGTGTCGGTGCGAGCCGTGTCCGTGACCTCTTCGAGCAGGCCAAGGCGAACTCGCCGGCCATCGTCTTCATCGACGAGATCGACGCCGTCGGTCGTCACCGCGGTGCCGGCATCGGCGGTGGCAACGACGAGCGCGAGCAGACGCTCAACCAGCTCCTCGTCGAGATGGACGGCTTCGACGGCAAGACGAACGTCATCCTCATCGCCGCGACCAACCGTCCGGACGTCCTCGACCCCGCGCTCCTCCGCCCCGGCCGCTTCGACCGCCAGATCGGCGTCGACGCGCCGAGCCTGCAGGGCCGCAAGCAGATCCTCGAGGTGCACGCGAAGGGCAAGCCGCTCGCCGCGAGCGTCGACCTCGAGCTCCTCGCCCGCAAGACGCCCGGGTTCACCGGTGCCGACCTGGCGAACGTGCTCAACGAGGCCGCACTCCTCACCGCCCGCTCGAACGCGCAGCTCATCGACAACCGTGCCCTCGACGAGGCGGTCGACCGCGTGATGGCCGGCCCGCAGCGCCGCACCCGGATCATGTCCGACCAGGAACGCCTCATCACCGCGTACCACGAGGGCGGCCACGCCCTGGCGGCAGCGGCGATGCGCCACACGGACCCGGTCACGAAGATCACGATCCTGCCGCGCGGCCGCGCCCTCGGCTACACGATGGTGCTCCCGCTCGAGGACAAGTACTCCGTCACCCGCAACGAGCTCCTCGACCAGCTCACCTACGCCATGGGTGGTCGCGTCGCCGAGGAGATCGTGTTCCACGACCCGACCACGGGTGCGTCGAACGACATCGAGAAGGCCACCGGTACCGCACGCAAGATGGTCACCGAGTACGGCATGAGCCAGGCCGTCGGTTCCGTCAAGCTCGGCTCCGGGTCGAGCGAGCCGTTCGTCGGCCGTGACATGAGCGGCGGCACCGGTCGCGACTACTCGGAGAACATCGCCGAGATGGTCGACGCCGAGACGCGTGCCCTGCTCGAGTCCGCGCACGACGAGGCCTACCAGGTGCTCAACGACAACCGCGACATCCTCGACCGTCTGGCCGGCGAGCTCCTCGAGAAGGAGACGCTGGACGCGCCGGAGCTCGTCGAGATCTTCAAGGACGTCAGGAAGCTGCCGGAGCGCCCGCAGTGGCTGTCGAGCGACAAGCGCCCGGTCAGCGACCTGCCCGCGATCGAGGTCCCCGGCAAGGCGGCGAACACCGCGGCCGAGACGACCGACGAGCCGTCGAAGACCCGTCGTCACCGTCCGTTCGGCAACCCGGGTATCGCCCCCGCGTAAGCCGGATGTCCGACCTGCCGACGCGACGTTCGCGCCGACTCGCTGCGATCGACCTCCGAGCACCGGAACCGGTGCCGGAGGTCGTCGTGCGCCGTCGCCGTGACCGCGGTGCCCCGACGCCCGAGCGCACCCGGGTCATGGGCATCCTCAACGTGACGCCGGACTCGTTCTCCGACGGCGGCCTGCACCTCGGGATCGACGCCGCCCTGGCGCACGCGCGCGAGCTCGTCGCAGCCGGGGCCGACATCATCGACGTCGGCGGGGAGTCCACCCGCCCCGGCGCCGACCGGGTCCCACTGGCCGTCGAGCAGGAGCGCGTGCTGCCCGTCGTCCGCCAGCTCGTCGCCGAGGGGATCGTGGTGAGCGTGGACACCATGAACGCCGACACCGCCGAGCGTTCGGTGGAGCTCGGTGCCGCCATCGTCAACGACGTCTCCGGCGGCCTGGCGGACCCGGACATGGCGCGCGTCGTCGCATCCACGGGGACGGGCTTCGTGGTGATGCACTGGCGTGGCCACAGCGACCGGATGTACCGCGACGCCGTGTACGAGCACGCGGTGGACGAGGTTCGTCGCGAGGTCGAGATGCGCGTCGCCGAGCTCATCGTGCTCGGAGTCCGGCAGGAGCAGGTCGTCATCGACCCGGGGCTCGGGTTCGCGAAGCAGGGCGTGCAGAACTGGGAGATCCTGGCCGGGTACGAGCGCTTCGCGTCGATCGGGCTCCCCGTGCTCGTCGCCGCGTCACGCAAGCGCTTCCTGGACGGCGTCGGCAGCCCGGCGGGCGCCCCGCCGAAGGACCGCGACCTCGCAACAGCCGCCATCAGCCTCCTCTCCGCCGAACGCGGGGCATGGGGCGTCCGCGTGCACGACCCCGCACCGACCCGCGCGGTGCTCGACGTCTGGGAAGCCTGGAGGGCAGCTCGATCGTGAACGACACCATCCGCCTCGTCGGGGTCCGCGCCCGCGGCCACCACGGCGTCTTCGACCACGAGCGCGCCGACGGACAGGACTTCGTCGTCGACGTCGCGGTGGAGGTCGATGCCCGCGCTGCCGCCGGCTCCGACGACCTCGACCGGACCGTGCACTACGGCGTGCTGGCCGAGCAGGTCGTCGCCGAGATCGAGCGCGACCCGGTCGACCTCATCGAGACCCTGGCGGAGCGGATCGCCGCCGCCGTGCTGACGCACCGGGCTGCCCTGGCGACCGAGGTCACCGTGCACAAGCCGCAGGCGCCCATCACGGTGCCGTTCACCGACGTCTCGATCACCATCCGCCGCGAGCGAGCCGCCGAGCCGGCCACGGAGCCGGCAGACGAACGGACGGGCGCCGCGTGATCCGCGCCGTCATCGCCCTCGGCGCGAACCTCGGCGACCGGGGGAGCACGCTGCGCGCTGCCGCCGCCGAGATCGCGGCGATCCCCGGTGTCGCACCGGTGTCCTCCAGCCACGAGGTCGAGTCGGTCGCCCTGACGCTCGACGGACTCGACCGGACGAAGCCCCGGTACCGGAACGCGGTCGTGGTCGTCGACACGACGCTGACGTCCCATGAGCTCCTCGACGCCCTGCACGTCGTCGAGGACACCCACGGCCGGACCCGAGAGGTCCGCTGGGGTGATCGCACCCTCGACCTCGACGTCGTCGCGATCACGGACGACGCCGGTGTGCACCAGCACATCGACACCGAGACCCTCACGGTGCCGCACCCCCGAGCGCACGAGCGTGCGTTCGTGCTCGCGCCGTGGCTCGACGCGGACCCGGACGCCGTGCTGCCCGGCATCGGGCCGGGTGCCGTGCCGGTCGCCGACCTGCTCGCCGCACTCGGCGACGACACCGACCGTGTCGACGAGCCGCGCCTGTTCGCGGAGCCGACCCGAGCCTCCCGGCCGACTGCGCCGAACGCGCCGAACGCGCCAGCGACCACGAGCGAGAGGACCCCGTGAAGCCCACCCGCGCCTCCACCCTGATCAGCGTCGCCGTCGTCGCGGTGATCGCCGGCTTCGCCCTCGACGCCGCACTGGCGTCCCGGCAGGCCCCCACGCTCATCCTGTTGTCGCCCCTCGGGCTGACGCTCGCGTTCATCGGCATCGCCCTCGTGATCATGGCCGTCCCCGTCCGGCGGCACGTGAAGGGCAGGGCGGAGCGCCGCGTGGACCCGCTCTACGCGACCAGGGTGGTGGTGCTCGCCAAGGCCTCGAGCATCATCGGGGCCCTGCTCGGCGCGTTCGCGCTCGGGCTCATCGCGTACCTCCTGACCCGTTCGGTGACACCTTCGCTAGGCTCGACCCTGCCGAACGCCGTGGCGGTCGGTGGCGGAATCGTGCTCACCGTGTGCGCGCTCGTCGCCGAGCGCATGTGCATCGTCCCGCCGGACGACGATCGTGACGACCAGCATGGCGGCACCACGGCGAACTGAGACACCAGGAGGGGCCCAGATGCCGCGCGAACGACTCGACGAGCCGGGACTCGGGCTGACCGGCATCACCTGGACCAGGGTGTCGCCGAAGCTCCTCTGGACGGAACTCGTGCAGACGGTGCTGGCCGGCGTCGTCGTGACCGCCGGGTGCGTGATCATCGGCGTCGTCAGCGGCGGGTTCGAACGCACCGCCGGCGTCGTCTGGATCCTGATCGGCATCGTGGTCGCGGTCGTTACCCTGGTCACCGCGGCGCTGACCCCTCGTCGGGTCCGTGCGATCGGCTACGCCCTGCGCGAGGATGACTTCGTCCTGCGTCGCGGGCTGATGTGGCAGCGCTTCACGGCGGTGCCGTACGGCCGGCTGCAGCTCGTCGACGTCGCCCGCGGCCCACTCGATCGCGCGCTCGGCATGAGCGAGCTGAAGTTCGTGACGGCCGCAGCGTCGACCAACGTGCGCGTGCCGGGGATCCCCGCCGAGGACGCTGACGAGCTCCGCGACCGGCTCGTGGAGCTCGCCGAGACTCGTCGCGCCGGGCTGTAGGGGGACCCGTGACGTTCCGACCAGGTCCGCCCCCGCCGGCACCGCCACGCAGCGGGAACGCCGCAGCGGCCGCTCCGCTGACCGACGGCGAGTGGCACCGCCTGCACCCGCTGACCCCGCTGCTGCGCGGTGGGATCTTCCTCATCGTGGTGCTCGGCATCGTGGTGAACAACCTCCGCGACACCCTCGTGAACATGTTCATCCCGGGTGCCGACGGGCCCCAGGAAGAGGGCGACCCCGTCCGCTACGTCTACGAACACGGCGCCGTCGGCTGGGTGCTCCTCGGCATCGCGGGCTTCCTGGTCGTGCTGATCGGCCTGTTCTACCTGTCCTGGCGGATGCACGAGTTCCGCGTCACCGGCGAGATCGTCGAGGTGCGCTCCGGTGTCCTCTTCCGGAACCACCGCAAGGCCAGGCTCGACCGGATCCAGGGCATCAACATCACCCGGCCGCTCGTCCCGCGGATCTTCGGGACCGCGAAGCTCGAGATCGCGCAGGCCGGCAACGACGCCAACGTGCAGCTCGCGTACCTCGGGGCGACGGCAGCGGACGATCTCCGGCAGCGCATCCTCGTGCTCGCCTCCGGTGCGCAGGAAGAGGAAGCGGAGTCGGGCGAGCGCCACAGCAACGGCGTGGTGCAGGACCGCGTGAACGAGTTCCTGTCGCCCGAGCTCGACCCGTCCGCCGTGCATGCCACGCGCATCGTCAAGGTCAAGCCGGGGCGGCTCATCGCGTCGATGGTGCTCTCGGGCACGACGGTGTTCCTCGTGCTCGTCGTCGTCGCGATCATCGTCAGCATCACCGTCACCGGCCGGTACTTCCTGCTCGTGTCGCTGTTCCCCGCGGTGATCGGTGCCGGTGGGTACTACATCCGGAAGTTCTCGCGGTCGCTGCAGTACACGATCGCCGACACCCGGGACGGCATCCGGATCGGCTTCGGCCTGGTGTCCACGACGAACGAGACCCTGCCCCCGGGTCGCATCCACGCCGTGAGCGTCGCGCAACCGCTCCTCTGGCGGCCGTTCGGCTGGTGGGACGTCCGCATCAACCGGGCGACGAACGCCGGCAACGGTGCCTCGAACAACCAGCAGGTGTCCTCGATCGTGCTGCCCGTCGGCGACGCGGCCGACGTCCGGCAGGTGCTCGAGATCATCCTGCCGACACTCGTCGGCTCCGCGGTCGTCGGTCCCGCCGCCTCGATGGACCGGCTCCGCGAGGGGTCAGCCGAAGCCGTCAGCGTCGTCGACGACAGCCTCACCACGACCGGCGACCAGGGCGGGTTCACGCACTCGCCGCGCCGCGGCCGGTGGCTCCGACCGTTCTCGGCCCGCCGCAACGGGTACCGGTTCGTGCAGGGGGCCGTGCTGCTCCGGCTCGGTGCGGTGTGGCGGTCGCTCGTCGTCGTCCCGCTGCCGCGGGTGCAGAGCGTGAAGGTGTCACAGGGGCCGCTCGAGCGGGCACTGCGGCTCGCGACGGTGCACGTGCAGACCGTGTCCGGTCCGGTGAACGCGACGGTCGGTGCGATCGACGCGGAGGACGCGCAGGGCCTGTGGGCCGAGACCGCGCGGCTGGCCGTCGAGGCGGCGGTCACCGACACGTCGCACCGCTGGCGATCCAGCGCGTCCGGCACGTCCGGCCCATCCGGTCTGGAGGCTCGCCACGCGCCCGCCCCGCCCCCTGCGGAACCGCAGGCGGCGGCACCATGGCCCCACGAGCCTCCCGTCGGCTGGGGCGAGGTCCCACCAGCAGGAGCCGCACGATGAGGGCGGGACGGCTGGGAGTCGGCGTCGTCGGCGCCGGCCGTGTCGGGCCGGTGCTCGGCGCCGCCCTGGCGAACGCGGAGCACGCGATCGTCGGCATCACCGCGGTGTCCGCGGAGAGCGTGGACCGCGCGGAGGCACTGCTCCCAGGTGTGCCGCTGCTCGAGACGCCCGACCTCGTCGAGCGCAGCGAACTCGTGATCCTCGCGGTGCCGGACGACCAGCTCGCCGGACTCGTGCAGGGCCTCGCCGACGCGGGTATCTGGCAGGCGGGGCAGCTCGTCGTGCACACCAGCCCCGACCACGGCGTCGGGGTCCTCGGTCCAGCCCTCGCCGCCGGGGCGATCCCGCTCGCGATCCACCCGGCCATGGCGTTCACCGGTACGAGCGTGGACCTCGCGCGACTCCGCGACGCGTACTGTGCCGTCACGGCGCCCGCGCCGGTGCTCCCCATCGCCCAGGCGCTCGTCGTCGAGATGGGGGCCGAGCCGTTCGTCGTGACCGAACAGGACCGGCCCGCGTACGCCGATGCCGTGCGCGCCGCCGTGAGCTTCTCGACCGCGATCGTGGACCAGTCGGCCGGCACGCTGTCCGGCATCGGCGTCGACCACCCCGGGCGCGTGCTCGGAGCGCTCGTCCGGTCCGCCGTCGACAACGCGCTCGCCGCGGCCAACGGGCAGTCCAGACTGTGACCATGGGGACCATCCGCATCACCACCGCCCAGGCCAAGGTCGGGTACGTCGTCGGCGCCGTGATCGTCGAGGTGATGCTCGCGCTCCTGCTCTGGGCGATCGGGCTGCCGGACGGTGCCGTGCCGTTCCTGTCGGCTCTCGGACTCGTGGCGCTGGTCGTCGTCGGCGTCCGGTTGTTCCGGAACGAGGGCGAGCCCGTCGAACCGCCTCGTGCGTGGTGGCGCATGACCGGTCGGCCGTTCGCCGGGTTCCTGCTGGCCGCGTACTTCGTCGCGGACGCGCTGTTCGCACGGGCGGCGTTCGACGTCCTCGGCACCGCGGTGATGCTGCTCGTGGCCGCTGCGTACGTCGGGTCGTCGGTGACGATGCTCGTGTTGCGCGCGCAGGGGCGGCCGCCCGTCGGTGCGTTCGCGCCCGGGGCGGGCCACGGGTCCGTCGATTCCGGGGATGCCGCGCCCCGCGGGTAGCATTCCCCTGCACCCCCACGACCTCCGGAGCCGCACCCGTATGACCGACGAGACCGTCACCCCCGAGACCGCCGCTGCACCCGCCGACGCCGACGCGCTCGCCGACGCTGTCGCGCTCGCCGAGCAGGAGACGAGCGAGCAGCGACAGGTCCGGCTGGACAAGCGGGCACGTCTGCTGGAGTCCGGGATCGAGGCGTACCCAGCCGAGCTCCCGATCACGACGACGATCCCCGCGGTGCGTGCGCAGTACGGCGAGCTGGAGACCGGGGTCGAGACGGATGACGTCGTCGGTGTCGCCGGTCGCATCGTGTTCTCCCGCAACACCGGCAAGCTCTGCTTCGCGACGCTGCAGTCCGGCGACGGCGCCCGCATCCAGGCGATGGTGTCGCTCGCCGAGGTGGGCGACGAGTCGCTGGCGCGCTGGAAGGAGTTCGTGGACCTGGGCGACCACGTGTTCGTGCACGGTCGGGTGATCTCGTCCCGTCGTGGCGAACTGTCGATCATGGTCGACGAGTGGGCGATCGCGGCCAAGGCGATCCTGCCGCTCCCGAACCTGCACAACGAGCTGAACGAGGAGACCCGGGTCCGCCAGCGGTACCTCGACCTCATCGTCCGTGACCAGGCCCGCGAGACCGTCCGTGCCCGTGCCGCCGTGATGGCGTCGCTCCGCCAGACCTTCACCGGCCACGAGTACCTCGAGGTCGAGACGCCGATGCTGCAGACCCAGCACGGTGGCGCCTCGGCCCGTCCCTTCGTCACGCACTCGAACGCGTTCGACACCGAGCTGTTCCTGCGCATCGCACCGGAGCTCTTCCTGAAGCGCGCCGTCGTCGGCGGCATCGACCGGGTCTTCGAGATCAACCGGAACTTCCGGAACGAGGGCGCCGACTCGTCGCACTCGCCCGAGTTCGCGATGGTCGAGGCCTACCAGGCGTACGGCAACTACGAGCAGATGGCCGACCTCACGCAGGAGCTCGTGCAGAACGCGACGCGCGCCGTCACCGGCGGCTCCCTCGAGGTCACGCTGCCCGACGGGACGACGTACGACCTCGGCGGCGAGTGGCCGCGCATCGACATGTACGGCTCGCTCTCGTCGGCAGCCGGGCGTGAGATCACGCCGTCGACCCCGCTCGGAGAGCTGCAGGCGCTCGCCGCGGCCGAGGGCGTCGAGGTCGCACACGCCACCCACGGCAAGTACGTCGAGGAGCTCTGGGAGCACTTCGTGATCGACTCGCTCGACCGCCCGACGTTCGTCATGAACTTCCCGGTGGACACCTCACCGCTGACGCGTGAGCACCGCACCCGCCCCGGCATCGTCGAGAAGTGGGACCTGTACGTGCGCGGGTTCGAGCTCGCAACGGCGTACTCGGAGCTGGTCGACCCGGTCGTGCAGCGCGAGCGCTTCGTCGAGCAGGCGAAGCTCGCGGCGGGCGGCGACCCCGAGGCGATGCGCGTCGACGAGGAGTTCCTGCGTGCGCTCGAGCACGCGATGCCCCCGTCGGGCGGCATGGGCATGGGCGTCGACCGCCTGCTCATGGCGATCACAGGCCTCGGCATCCGCGAGACGATCCTCTTCCCGCTGGTCAAGTAGCCCGTCGGTTGCTCACGAGCGGGCGGGTTAGGATGCTCGGGTGCCGCATGGAGTCGTGACCGGGATCATCTTCGCCCTGACGCCGACCGTCGTCGTCGGCCTCGTGTTCTGGTTCGTCATGCGCGCCATCATGCGGGCCGACCGCACCGAGCGCGCCGCCTACGCCAAGGTCGAGGCCGAAGAGCGCGCCCGCTTCGAGCGCGAGCACGGCGTCCCCGCGTCCGCGCCGGCATCCGCGGAGTAGCAGCAGCGTTCACCCCTTCGACGCCCGGCGTCACCGTTCGTTCACGTGGGCGTTGCCGCACGGTGTGAGCATCGTCCGCATGTCCATCACGCAGCTGTTCCGCACTCGTAGCCTGGTCGGCGACATCGAGAGCGAGTACGACGAGTACGACCGCGACGCCGACATCGAGGTCTCCAAGCGCCGAGAGGGCTGGCTCGAACCCTCCTGGTGACCCCCATCCGTTCGTTTTTCGGGGTACGGAGTCCGGATCGCATCGATCCGTGACGACGTACCCCTTTCGCATGCCCGGCAGAGTTCCGCTGGCGAGGTGCATCCTCTGCAATGCGCCAGAAACACCCCTGCAACGCCGGAACCACGGGGTCGACCCCTTGCCATCCGGGCAGTCGGGGGACGAGACTGGTCGTGCGCTGTACCCCGTGGGGTGCGGTTCCGATGGTGAAGCACGGAGAACCCTGGGAATCATTCCGTTTGGTTTGTGGGGTACACCTCCCGCCCGCTTTACTCGTGATCACCCCACGAAGGCCATCACCGTCGAATGCAGGGAGAGTCAGATGACGATCGCAACGGCAGCACCGAGCACCACCTCGCGCCGGACGAAGAAGGCAACCGCGAAGACCGAGTCGGCCAAGGTCGAGAGCACCACGCTCGACGCCGCCGCGGCAGAGGTCGAGGCGGACGAGCAGCTCGCTGGCGTCCGCGGCGCATCGGTCGACCAGGTCGGCGACTACCTCCGCCACATCGGGCGTCTCGCGCTCCTCACGGCCGAGGAAGAAGCACAGATCGCCCGCCGGATCGAGGTCGGTCTGTTCGCCGGCGAGAAGCTCGCCACGGAGCAGGGCCTCGCGAAGTCCCTGCAGCGTGAGCTCAAGTGGCTGGTCCGCGACGGTGAGCGCGCCAAGGAGCGCATGATCACCTCGAACCTCCGCCTCGTCGTGAGCATCGCGAAGCGCTACTCGCAGCGTGGCCTGCCCTTCATGGACGTGATCCAGGAAGGCAACCTCGGCCTCGTCCGCGCCGTCGAGAAGTTCGACTTCACGCAGGGCTACAAGTTCTCGACGTACGCCACCTGGTGGATCCGTCAGGCCATCTCGCGTGGCCTCGCCGACAAGGCCCGCACGATCCGCATCCCGGTGCACACCGTCGAGCTGATCAACAAGATCTCGCGCACCGAGCGTGACCTCACCGTCGACCTCGGCCGCGCGCCGACGCCGGAAGAGGTCGCAGCCGAGCTCAGCATGTCCGTCGAGGAACTCGTGGACCTCAAGGGTCGCTCGCACGAGCCGGTCTCGATCCACACCGTCGTCGGCGACTCCGACGACAGCGAACTCGGCGACTTCATCGAGGACGAGGACGCCGCGTCCCCGAACGAGCTCACCGAGACGACGCTCCTGCACCGCGACATCCGCTCGATCGTCGCGGAGCTCCCGAGCGACGAGGCGAACGTGATCCGCATGCGCTACGGCCTGGACGACGACAAGCCGATGACGCTCGACGAGATCTCGAAGATCGTGCACACGACGCGCCAGGCGGTCAGCCGCGTGGAGTCGCGGGCCAAGCTGCGCCTGTTCGCCAAGGCGGTCTCGCAGGACATGCAGCTCTACCTGACCGAGTAGGTCAGCAGCACTTCGGCCGACGCCCGCAACGGCGTCGGCTCGGGGAAACCGGGTCGTTCTGTGGGAAAGCGATCCGGTGGGGTGATGGGACGGCCCGTTCGAGCACTGCTCGGACGGGCCACACTCATGTCAGCGGGTGTGCTCAGTCCTCGGCCTCGCGACGCAGCTTCTGCCGGAGGTCGCTCGGGATCAGCTCGACGAGCTGGTCGGGGCGGACGGGCAGATCGAGCAGGCTGAGCTTCAGGCGCCCGGTGCGCCCGTGTCGCTCGGCGTCGAGCCGGACGACGCTCCCGGCGTCCTTCCGGAGGCGCATGTCGATCTGCGCCCCGGTGGCGACCTCCCCGACGACGAGCCCGTCGACCTCGAGCGCCGCGCTCCTGGTGCCCTCCGCGATCTCGAACCGGTAGCGCTCCCGCGCGGCGAGGACCACCGCGCGGTCGATGCCCGCCATGGGCGCGACCGGGGTCACGACGGAGCCGGAGAGCGCTGGGGAGAGGACGGGTCCGCCGGCCGCGTAGTTGTAGGCGGTGGACCCGGCCGGCGTCGCTGCCACGATCGCGTCCGCTCGGTAGTACCCGTACCCGAGCCCGCCGACACTGAGGTCCGCGGACACCTGCCCGGCTCCCGGACGCCGCACGATGGTGAGGTCGTTGAACGCCAGGTACTCGGTCCGAGCGCCGCTCCACGACAGCCGGGCCTCGAGCGCGTGGTGCGGCTCCAGCTGGTAGTCGCCGTTCGACAGCCGTTCGAGCGCCGCTTCGAGCTCCGGCGGCTCGATCTCCACGAGGAACCCGACGTTGCCGTAGTTCACGCCGAGCACCGGCACCGGGCGCTTCGCGACGAGCCGCATGGCGCCGAGCATCGTGCCGTCCCCGCCGAGTGCGACCACGAGGTCGACCGTGGCGGTGAAGTCGTCGTCCTCCACCACGTCGATCGTGCCGCCGATGCGGGCTGCGTCGATGCGCCGCGCGACGAGGCGGCCGGCGCCGGAGGAGTTCCAGCGCTGCAGGGTCGTGACGGACTCCTGCACGTTCTTGGTCGGGTGGACGACGAGGCCGACGACGGGCTGCTCCATGTGCCGGATCGTACCGGGCGGACCTGGTTCGAGGTCTTCTCAAGACAACCCCAATGAGATATTCTGCATACATGCAGTCCGCCGCGCTCTCCGTCGCCGTCGCCGACCTCCGTCACGGTCGCGAGATCGTCCTGCTCGCCGAGCACGAGTCCCGCCAGTCCGGCTTCGGCTTCGTCGACGCCGAGCACCTGCTCGTCGCCTCGGTCGTGCTCTGCTCGGGCATGCCGCGGTTCAGCGACGTCCTGCGGCGTCACGGCGTCACGGCCGATGTCCTCCGCGACGCCATCCGCGTGTTCGTCGGTGCCGGGACCGAGCCGTACCCGTCCGAGACCGACCGCATCACGTGCACCCCCGCCGGAGCGCGGCTCCTGGCGCATGCGTCGCAGATCGCCGGCCCGCACGAGCGCGTCCGTCCTCATCACGTGCTGCTCGCCGTGCTCGACGGCATCGACGACCCGTTCATGGGTGCTGCACACGACGTCCTCGACCAGGTCGGCGTCGACCCCCGTCGCTTCCGGCGTGCCCTCCGCCGCGCTGCCCGCCGCAGCTGACGACGCCGGCCCAGCCGCTGGGCGCACCCAGGACAGCAAGGTCACGCCCACGGCGAACAGGGGCAGACCAGCCCCGATGTGCTCGTTACTCTCGAAGTACTTGACCGGACTCACACGAGACCGGTGCAGCTGTCGGCTCCGTCATCAGGGGCCAAGGGAGAGCACATGTTCGAGAGATTCACCGACCGAGCCCGTCGTGTTGTCGTCCTCGCTCAAGAAGAAGCGAAGATGCTCAACCACAACTACATCGGCACCGAGCACATCCTCCTCGGCCTCATTCACGAGGGCGAGGGCGTCGCCGCCAAGGCGCTGGAGTCGCTCGGCATCTCGCTCGATGCCGTCCGCGAGCAGGTCCAGGACATCATCGGGCAGGGCCAGCAGCAGCCGACCGGGCACATCCCGTTCACGCCGCGCGCCAAGAAGGTGCTCGAGCTGTCCCTGCGCGAGGCGCTGCAGCTCGGCCACAACTACATCGGCACCGAGCACATCCTCCTCGGTCTCATCCGCGAGGGCGAGGGTGTCGCAGCCCAGGTGCTCGTCAAGCTCGGGGCCGACCTCAACCGCGTCCGCCAGCAGGTCATCCAGCTCCTGTCCGGCTACCAGGGCAAGGAAGCGGTCGCCGTCGGCGGCGAGCAGCAGCAGAACGCCCAGCAAGGTTCGCAGGTCCTCGACCAGTTCGGTCGGAACCTCACCCAGGCCGCGCGCGACGGCAAGCTCGACCCGGTCATCGGGCGCGAGAAGGAGATGGAGCGGGTCATGCAGATCCTCTCCCGCCGCTCCAAGAACAACCCCGTCCTGATCGGTGAGCCCGGCGTCGGCAAGACCGCCGTCGTCGAGGGCCTCGCCCAGGCGATCGTCAAGGGCGACGTGCCCGAGACGCTCAAGGACAAGCAGCTCTACTCGCTCGACCTCGGCTCGCTCATCGCCGGGTCCCGCTACCGCGGTGACTTCGAGGAGCGCCTCAAGAAGGTCACGAAGGAGATCCGCACCCGCGGCGACATCATCGTCTTCATCGACGAGATCCACACCCTCGTCGGTGCCGGTGCAGCCGAGGGCGCGATCGACGCCGCGTCGATCCTCAAGCCGCTCCTCGCCCGCGGTGAGCTCCAGACCATCGGTGCCACCACGCTCGACGAGTACCGCAAGCACTTCGAGAAGGACGCAGCACTCGAGCGTCGCTTCCAGCCGGTGCAGGTCAACGAGCCGTCGCTCCCGCACGCGATCAACATCCTCAAGGGCCTCCGCGACAAGTACGAGGCGTTCCACAAGGTGTCCATCACCGACGGCGCCATCGTCGCCGCGGCGAACCTCGCGGACCGTTACGTGCAGGACCGCTTCCTGCCCGACAAGGCCATCGACCTGATCGACGAGGCCGGCGCTCGCCTGCGTCTGTCGATCCTGTCGGCGCCGCCGGAGCTCCGAGAGTTCGACGAGAAGATCTCGACGGTCCGCGGGTCGAAGGAAGCCGCCATCGAGGAGCAGGACTTCGAGAAGGCAGCGAGCCTGCGTGACGAGGAGAAGAAGCTCCTCGGCGAGCGGCTCCGCCTCGAGAAGCAGTGGCGTGCCGGTGACGTCGCGGCGTCCGGCACCGTCGACGAGGGCATCATCGCCGAGGTGCTGGCGCAGGCCACCGGTATCCCGGTGTTCAAGCTCACCGAAGAGGAGACCTCGCGCCTCGTCTTCATGGAGAAGGCCCTGCACCAGCGCGTCATCGGTCAGGAAGAGGCCATCTCGGCCCTGTCCAAGACGATCCGCCGCACCCGCGCCGGCCTCAAGGACCCGAACCGCCCCTCCGGCTCGTTCATCTTCGCCGGCCCCACCGGTGTCGGGAAGACCGAGCTCGCCAAGGCGCTCGCGGAGTTCCTGTTCGACGACGAGGGCGCACTGATCTCCCTCGACATGTCGGAGTTCGGCGAGAAGCACACCGTCTCGCGCCTGTTCGGTGCCCCTCCCGGGTTCGTCGGGTTCGAAGAGGGCGGCCAGCTCACCGAGAAGGTGCGCCGCAAGCCGTTCTCCGTGGTCCTCTTCGACGAGATCGAGAAGGCCCACCCGGACATCTTCAACTCGCTGCTGCAGGTCCTCGAGGAGGGTCGACTGACCGATGGTCAGGGCCGCGTGGTCGACTTCAAGAACACCGTCATCATCATGACCACGAACCTCGGTTCGCAGGGCATCGCCGGTGGCCCGGTGGGCTTCCAGGTCGAGGGTGACTCGGGCGTCGGCTACGACCGCATGCGCTCGAAGGTGAACGAGGAGCTCAAGAAGCACTTCAAGCCCGAGTTCCTCAACCGCGTCGACGACACGATCGTGTTCCCGCAGCTCTCGCAGTCCGAGCTGCTGCAGATCGTGGACCTGTTCGTGAAGCGTCTGTCCGACCGCATGCTCGACCGCGACATGACCGTCGAGCTCACGCTGCCGGCCAAGGAGCAGCTCATCAAGGTCGGGTTCGACCCCGCCCTCGGTGCCCGCCCGCTCCGCCGCGCGATGCAGCACGAGGTCGAGGACCAGCTGTCCGAGCACATCCTGCAGGGTGAGCTCACCGCTGGCGACCACGTCAAGGTCGACTTCATCGACGGCAAGTTCGAGTTCGAGACCGGGCGTCAGCCGGGCCGCGAAGAGGTCCTCGCCGGCGCAGCCGCAGTGGAGTCCGGAACGGAAGCCGCTCCGCAGGGCGAGATCGAGTCCTAGAACCCAGCCACAGACAGACGGGAGGCCCGGTGCCAGCTGGCACCGGGCCTCCCGTCTGTCCTGTGTCGGGTGGGTCAGAGCTGGTCGCCTCGTTCGGCGTCGCTTGCGACGTCGCTGTCGGCGGTGCCGTCGGAGTCACCGGCCAGCCCGTCGGCCAGACCGTTGGTCTGGTCGAAGGGGCGCCCGATGGACTCGTCGTTGAGGTCCGCGAGGGAGCCGTTGCCCTCGTGCTGTTCCGGGTTGGTTTCCTTGTCCATGAGCCGGACGGTACGCCGGAGCCCCCGTGCCGTTCCCAGCACGGGGGCTCCGTCGATCGTGGTCAGGCTCAGGCCTGGACGTCACCGCGCCATCCGGCGTCGGTCGGCGCGGACTCGACGCGCTCCTTGTAGTTCTCGAGGTCTTTCTTGACGGCGTGACCGCCGACGCCGACCGCGGAGCCGAGCTTCTCCAGGAAGCCGGAGGGCTGCCAGTCGATCTGCGCGGTCACGCGCGTCTCGGTGTCGGACAGCTTGTGGAACGTGACGACGCCGGCGTGGTCGGTCTCGCCGTCCTTGACCGCCCAGGCGACCCGCTCGTCGGGGTGCTGCTCGGTGATCTTCGCGCGGAACTCGCGCTCCTGGCCCGCGACCTTCACGGTCCAGTCGGTGGTGGTGTCGTCGACCTGGACGATCTTCTCCACCTCGCTGAGGAACTCGGGGAACTCCTCGAAGCGGGTCCACTGCCCGTAGGCAGCGCTGACGGGGACGTTGACGTCGATGGTCTCGATGATCTGGGGCATGTCCTGGACGGTAGGCGGCGGCGCATGTGCACGGCCCAGGGAGCCCGTACCCCGTGAGCACTATGGTTGGGGAGATGACTGAGCACGGGAAGCACGCGTTCCACGAACGGGACGACCACGGCATCCTCGTGCGACCGGCGCTGGCGTCGGACGTGCCGCACATCCAGCGCCTCATCGCCCCCTACGTCGACCGGCGCATCCTGCTCGGCAAGGAGAACGTCGCGCTCTACGGCTCGATCCAGCAGTTCCGGATCGCCGAGGGTCCCGACGGTGTGCCGATCGGCTGCGGAGCGCTCGCGGTGTTCTGGGACGACATCGCCGAGGTGCGCACGCTCGCCCTCGACGCGGACTGGATCCACAAGCGCGTCGGACACCGGATGCTCGAAGCACTCGAGCACGACGCCCGCGAGCTCGGTGTCGCGCGGATCTTCTGCCTGACGTTCGAGGTCGACTTCTTCACGAAGCACGGGTACCTCGAGATCGGCGAGAGCGTCGTGTCCCCGGATGTCTACGCCGAACTCGTGCGGTCGTCGGACGAGGGCGTGGCGGAGTTCCTCGACCTCGCCAGGGTCAAGCCGAACACCCTCGGCAACACCCGCATGCTGAAGATCCTCTGACCCTTTCGGGTCCTCCTCGGCGGGGTTCCGTCGTGCCGTGCCAGGCGTTGTCTACCCTGTGCGCATGTCCTCGTTCCGTCACCCCGTCGGCCCGCAGAAGCCGGGCGTCTACTGGCGCCGCCGTGCGACCGTGGCCGGAGTGATCCTGCTCATCGTGGTCGTCATCGTGCTCATCGTCGTGGGGCGCGGGAACGGGGCGTCGTCCGCCGCTGCCCCGTCGGCGTCGCCGTCTTCGTCTCCTGCCGCGTCGTCGTCGTCTTCGTCGTCTTCGTCGTCTGCCAGTGCGTCGTCGCCGTCAGCGTCCGCGTCCGCTTCGGCGCCTGCTTCCGCCGCCGACGGGTCGACGTGCTCGAAGGACCAGATCACGCTCAAGCCCGTCCTCGACAAGAGCGCGTACGGGCCCACCGAGGACCCCAAGATCGCGATGTCGATCGAGAACACCGGTTCGAACTCCTGCCACATGGACCTCGGGTCGTCGCAGCAGGTCCTCACGATCAGCTCCGGCGAGGAGCAGTACTGGTCGTCGAAGGACTGCCAGACCGGTGGGACGAACCAGGACGTCACGATCAAGGCCGGGCAGACCCTCACCACGCCGGCGATCGCGTGGGACCGGACCCGGTCGTCGACCTCGACGTGTGATGCCTCTCGCCCGTCGGTGACCGGTGGGGGAGCGAGCTACCACCTGCAGGTCGCGGTGGGGAACATCACGGCGAAGGACTCGGCGCAGTTCATCCTGAACTGAGGCGGACCGGCCCGGGCGTCAGTCGAACTTCGGGGTCGTCGCCTTGCAGCGCACGATCTGACCGACGCCGCCGTGCGCCTCGGCGATGACCTTCTTGCCGTCGAGCAGGATCCGGCAGCTCGCCGTCCGGTCGGCCGGGGGAGTGGCCCGCACGGATGCGTCGTCCTCAGCGAGCACGATCGAGTCGTGCGTCCAGCTGGTGTTCTCGCCCTCGGTCGCCTTGGTCGTCGTCGACCCGGCGGTGTGGGTCTCGGGGGCATCCCCACGGCGCTCGGCGCCCACGTAGCTGACGTCGTGGAGCGGGGTCGCGTCCGGAGAGTCGACGGTGACCTCGTACGTGACGGACCATGCATCGCCGACCTGCCGCTGGATCTGCGCACACCCCGTCATGGCGATCGCGACGAGGGCGGCGGCGGAGAGGGCTGCTGTTGTCCGGGTTTTCGTCATACAAACACAATCGCGGCCGGCCGATCGAACTTCGTCATGACGAAGGTTCGATCGAGTCCGACCGCGGTCGTGTTCGGGGTCAGCCGACCGGATGACGGTCAGCGTTCCCCTGGGGTTCAGCCGATGACGGTGATGTTCTCCGCCTGCGGGCCCTTGCGGCCCTCAGTGATCTCGAACTCCACCTTCTGGTTCTCTTCGAGACCGCGGTAGCCGCTGCCCGAGATCGCCGAGAAGTGCGCGAAGACGTCCGCGCTGTTGTCGTCCGGGGCGATGAACCCGAAGCCCTTTTCGTTGTTAAACCACTTGACGGTTCCAGTTGCCATGATGGCGTTTCCTTAACTGTTCTTGCTTTCCATCGCGGTATGACACGCAGACGGAGCCTCGTCGTATGTCGACGAGGATGATGCGCCACGCGGGCAGGTGCCGGCGGGACGGGTTCGGGGTCAGGCCTGAGCCAGTGACCCTGTGCAGTCCGGTCGAGGGAGTGTCACCACCCCGCCCGGACGTTGGGCGCCGCAGAAGCGGTTCCCTCAACCTACAGGGTCTTTGGCCCCACGACCAGACAGTTCGCCTCCTCGGGGCGAAATCTGATGAACTTGATGGTGATGGCAGACAAGGAACAGCGCTTCCGGAGCGAACAGCTCGAGGAAGCCCTCGCGAAGCAGGACGTGGCGGCGGTGGCGTTCGCGCTGCGGAACGACATCGTGATCGTGCCCCGGCTCGTCACGGGCAAGAAGGACATGCAGGTCCGCGTCTTCGGGCGTGAGGGGTCGGAGAAGCGCATCCTGCTGCTGTTCTCGTCGGCCGACGCGTACACGGCGATGGTGCCGGACGAGAAGATCCGGCAGGTCATGGTCTACGACGCGGCTCGGCTGGAGGAGTTCCTCGCCGCGCACCTCGACTCGCTCGAGGGCGTCTTCTTCGACATCGCCGGCCCGAACACCATGCAGGCTGACCCCGCTGATCTGTTGGATGCCCTTCGCGCCTGACCGTCCGCTGGCCGTCCTTGCTCCGGACCGAGTGCGCTCAGTGGACAGCCCCGCGGGGCCGGGTGCTGAAGACGCGTTGCGCCTACTCCACACAGGAGGCTCGGCTCACCCCGGGTGCGCTGGTCCGGTCAGCGCGGTGACGCTCCAAGGCCGTGGTTCAGAACGCTGCGTCGAGCTCGCGTTCGCGCACCGACTTCGTCAGGGAGAACGCGACGCGCAGGGCTTCGCGCAGGTGCTCTGCGTCCGCGCCGAGGACGGTCGTGAAGCCGAGACGCTTCGCTTCGTTCGCGCGCTGCTTGGCTCCGGTCGCCGGTCGGATCTCGCCAGCGAGGCTGATCTCGCCGATGGCCGCGAGCGTGTGCGGGTACGGACGATCACGAGCGGCACTGGCCAGGGCGAGGACGATCGCCAGGTCGGCGCCGGGCTCGGTGAGCTTCATCCCACCGACGGTGGAGACGTAGACGTCGGCATCGGAGAGCTTGATGCCCGCACGGCGTTCGAGCACCGCGAGCAGCATCGCCACGCGTGAGGAGTCGACGCCGTTCACGACGCGCCTGGGCTGCGGAGCGGAACTCGGTACGACCAGCGCCTGGACCTCGACCGGGAGGGCGCGGCGGCCTTCCATCGCGACGGTGATGCACGTGCCGGAGACGGGGGCGCCGTTGCGGGACATGAACAGTCCGCTGGGATCGGGGACCTCGTGGATGCCGTCGCCCGCCATGTCGAAGCAACCGACCTCATCGGTCGGGCCGAAGCGGTTCTTCAGTGCACGGACGAACCGGAGCGCGGTCTGACGGTCGCCCTCGAAGTGGCAGACGACGTCGACGAGGTGTTCGAGCAACCGCGGACCGGCGATCGAGCCGTCCTTCGTCACGTGGCCGACGATCAGCACGGGCAGGTTGCGCTGCTTGGCTTCGCGGATGAGGGTCGATGCGACCTCTCGCACTTGGGACGTGCCACCCGCGATGCCGTCGACCGTGGCGGAGGAGATCGTCTGCACGGAGTCGGCGATGAGCAGGTCTGGCTGGACCTGGTCGATCTGCCCGAGGATGACGCCGAGGTCGACTTCACTCGCGAGGTACAGGTCGTCGTGCATCGCCCCGGTGCGCTCGGCACGGAGCCGGACCTGGTCGACGGACTCTTCAGCGCTGACGTAGAGCACCCGCTTGCCGGACGCGGCAGCGCGCGAAGCAACCTCGAGCAAGAGCGTCGACTTCCCCACGCCAGGCTCGCCGCTCAGCAGGACCGCGGCACCGGGGACGATCCCGCCGCCGAGGACACGGTCGAACTCGCCGATGCCGGACCGCCAGCGTGGCACTGCGCCGACCCGAGCCTGTGTGATGGGCTGCGCGACACGGGTGCCCGTCACGGCGACCGCGCTCGTGCCGCGGACGCTGGCCGTCGTGGCGGTGGTGTCCTCGACGGTGCCCCACGACTGGCATTCGCCGCAGCGCCCGACCCACTTGATGGTGGTCCAGCCGCACTCGGAGCAGCGGTAGGAAGACTGGGGGCGGGCCATGGAACGAGGTTAGGCCGCGCCGCCGACATCCCCCGGGCGGAGGTCCGGTGCGTCCGAGGCGTCCGGCGCGTCTGGCCCGTTGTTGTCGCCGCGCTCGTCGTGCGCGCCGCCGGCGTACTCGCCGGGCAACGGGACGGACCCGGTCATGCGCTGCCGGAGGCGGTCGATGCGGCCCGGCCGGTGCGCGTGGTCGAGATCGTCCGCCCCGCCGGTGTCCTGCTCCGCGCGCGCGTTCGCGACCGCGCCGGCTTCTCGCCCCAGGTCCTCGGCTTCCCGCACCGACAAGTAGTGCCGGATCGCCGCGACGGTGTCGACCCTGGCATCGATCGCCGGCTCGAACGCGCTCGCCCAGATCTCGTACCCGCGGTCGTTCGGGTGGAACAGGTCCCCGTACGTGTTGAAGAAGGTCCGGCGGAGCCCGACCCGCTTCGTGATCGCGTGCAGCGGCGCCACCGTCAGCCCGAGCTCGTCCGCGACCCGGTGCACGATCTCGTTCGCCACGGCGACCTTGCGCTCACGGTCGGGAACGAACATGCACGGCAGCTCCGCCACGATCGCGTGCGACGGCACCGCGGCGTAGATCTCGCGGAGGTTCCGCTCGAACTTATCGGGGTTGAAGTCGGCGATGTCGTTCGCGCCGATCGACACCGTGCAGACGTCGGGTGTGAAGTTCCGGAGCTTCGGGAGTTGGTCCTTCTTCGCTCCCCACGTCGTCGCGCCCGAGATGCTCAGGTTCACCACGCGGACCGTGCTGCGCGACCGGTGCTTGATCCGTCGGGCGAGGAGGCCGACGTAGCCACGGGACGGGACCGTCGCACCGACGCCCTGCGCCGCGGAGTCGCCGATCGCCAGGTACGTGATCTGCCCTTCGTGGTGGAGCCGTTCGCGCCACCAGTCCGCGTGTGTGGGGAGCATCTCGACCACGCGTTGGGCTGCCGCGCGCTGTCCCTTGACGCCGGCCCGGGCGCCGAATGCCGCGCCGCCGGCGACCGCGAGGCCGCCGGCGATCGAGGAGATCAGTGCGATGAGTGTGCGAGACTTCATGCCGCTGACGGTACGCCCGCTGGCCATGACGGATCAGAGTGGATCTGTGGTTGTGGGAAGTGCCCTGGACGTGACCACCTGTGGAGAGTGGGCCGGCCCGCGGTGTCGCGAGGGGCCTCCCGGATCGTGTAAACTCTTCCCCGGTACCGTGTCCGAGCGGCCGAAGGATCATGTCTCGAAAACATGTGTGGGGGCAACTCCACCGTGGGTTCAAATCCCACCGGTACCGCCAACGGGTTGATTGCAAGTCTGGTCTCCAGCGTTTGCAAGTCTGACCTAACAGAAGAGCCCCCGGCTTCGGCCGGGGGCTCTTCTGTTTCTTGGAGACTGTTCGGTGCCCGGCTTCGGCGCTCCCGGACGGATCTGCGGCTGCTTGTGCGCTCGGTGCGCCGTCGCCAGTTCGTTTTCGGGCGCCCGAAGCACCCCGGCTGCTTCCACCCTGTTTTCGGGCGTGACGGAGCGTCGGGGTGTGTGGGTGTCTTGTTTGGTTCTGCCGGCGTTGCCGGTGCGGGTCAGCCCGCTACGCGGGCACGGGTGGTAGCTCTAACGGTTCCCACGGCACCAGTTTCCGAGGTGGCGGGTTCCGCATATACCGGGTTTCGCGGTTGCGGTCGCGGGCGCGCTCGAGGTACTCGCCGGGCTGCTTTCGCGGCTGCGGTGCGCGGCCTGCTGCGGCTCGTCGTTCCAGTTCGTAGACGTCGTGTTCGTACTGGATGATGCGTCGCATGTTCGATGCGACGGCGAAGAGAGCGAGCGCGAACTGCTGCGCAGCGAGGCCGTGCATGGGTCGGGCCATCGTGTTCTCGAGGTTGTGGTCCTTCTGCAGCAGGTCGTTGGAGGACTCGCTGCTGTTTCGGTCGGCTCGGTACGTGTCGAACCATTCCTTGCTGCCGTAGCGGAGCTTCTGCCGCTGCTGCACGTGCGTCGTCGGCTTCACGGATACCGACTTCTGGCAGCAGACCTTGTAGTCCTTCTGCCTGTCGGTGATGTTCTCCTCGTAGATGTGAACGCGGTCGGCTTCCTCGTCGGGCACTGCACCCTTCATCAGCTCGCGGAGCGGGCACGACGCTGTCGGCGACGGCCCCGACGCAGGGCAGCTGAGGCGGAGCGTGCCGTTGGTCTTCTGCTCGTGGAGGATGAGTTCGTACTTCTCGAGCTTCTTCCGCTTGGCCCAGTACTCCTCGTTGGTGAGCTTGCCCTGCTCCCAGTTCTTCGTCGACTCGAGCAGGTCGATGGGAGTCGACGGGCAGTAGTAGCGGCCTTCAACCATGATGGAGTTGCCGATGGCGCCGTTGGTGATGCCCTTCTGCCGGTCGACGTAGTCCTTCACCACGGGGATGCCACGCTGGACGAGCTGCTCATGGAACTCGTCTTTGAGTTGCGAGTAGCCGCGGTCGAAGCTCAACCGTGTGAGCTCATATCCGCGTGCTTGCAACGAGTCGAGGAGCGAGATGGCGTGACCGCCGATGCGCTTGTTCGGGGTGCCGAGACTGATGGCCCGGATGAGTTGCGGTGCGTAGAGCTTCTTGTCCGCGTTGGGGTCTTCGAGGACGTCGATGATGATGTTCGCCATGTACCCGAGCTCCCACTTGAAGCGGGAGATACGTTCCTCTTCGTCAGCGTTGCGCTTCTTCGCACCCTTCTTCTTCGTCACCCAATCGGCCTCCATCGCCCGGACGCGGCGGGCCTCCGGCTCGTTGGTCGTCGGGTCGAGCGCGTTCTTCTGCGGAATCTCCTTGCCGGTCTTCGGGTCCCGCTTCCATCGGGCCATGACCGCTCCGGCTTTCACGCCGCTCTGGTCGATGGTCATCGCGGTCTTCCGCCGTCGATACTTCCGAGCCTGCTGCTGGAGCGACATCTCCACAAGCGCGTGCATGAACCACTCGGCGCGGGCGTTCAGTTCCGCGACGAACTCCTGGTCGACGGCGGCTTTCCACGCGATGCGGTCCTCGTACGACAGCGCCTTCCACTGGTTCCGTTCCGCCCCGTCGTTGGTGATGTACGGGTCGAACGTGGCGATGACGCGATGGATGGCTCGGTGCGCGATGAAGTACCAGTTGGTGAACGGGTTGTCGTACAGGTGACCGACGCCGAGCACCTCTCGAGCCTCAGGAGTGAGCCGGTGCTGCAGCGCACGCGCCATGTCCTGCACGCGCACCGACGAATGCTCGATGACGAGGATGAGCGCGATGGTGAGAATGACCGCGTCATTGATGGCCGGTGCCGGGCCGCCGTTGCGCTTCCCGGCGCGTTCACGGTTCCGGCGCCGCCACACGCCCAGCGGCGGCAGGACCTGGGACTGGATCACACGGTCAAGCCATGCCTGCGCCAATTCGCCGTCGATAGGGGTCATCGGGCCGGGACCCGCCTTGACCTCAGCCTCGGTGAGCCTGCCCTCCCCAACGGTGCGGAGCACGTCGAACGTCGTGGCGACAGTGTTGTCCCACGTGTTCGCCAAGCCGGTCATCGCTTCCCGCCCCGTGCGGAGCGGCGCGCTTCAGCGAGGAGCCCTTCCCGGATGGCGGCGAACATCAGGTCACTCGCGTCGAAGGCGCCCTCCGCGGTGGCTTCCTCCGCCCGCGCCGGGCGCTGCGCGATTCCGGGCGGCAGGGCCTCGTACCGAGACGTCTTTCGCGAGCGCTTGGGCATCCAATCGGCTCCGAGAGCTTCGATGCGCCGCAGCTCGCGCCCCTTCTTGTGCGCGGGCCGGCCTCCATCGCCTTCCGGCGGCTCCGTCGAAGCGGCACGCTCGAACGGAGCCGCCGGGGTGCCGACGGGAATCGCAGTGCTGTCAGCTGTCAATGGCTGCTCGCCACGCCTGAACGGAACCGCAAGGGTCCCGGCAGGGACGGCGGTGCTGTCCGACGTGAGCGCCTGTTCGTGGGTGTCGACTCTCCTGGGTCGCCGCGCGTACTTGCCGTGGTCCTGGTCACGCGGGCGGCGTCGACCTTGCGGACGAGGCGGGTAAATCGTGCTGTCCGACTCGGCCGCGTCATCCACGGCGGAGCTCATGGGCGCGCCGTTTGGCTTCACGGCACTCGATGTGGCCTCGACGCGAGCTCTCTCGTGCACGGCACGCCAGCTGGGTCCGTCGGACGCGATGATGTCGTCGCTGGTGGTGTTCACGACTGGTCTGTATGCGGCGGGATTGCGGACAGCCCCGTGCCACTGGTCGAAGTTGAGGTGGGCAGCGTCGCCCCAGTCGTGCGGTCGGTAGCAGGTTCGTGCGCGACGAGAGGATTTCGGGCGATGGTGGATGGTTCAGGGCTGCACGCAACGCTCGCGGACAAGCGCCGTTGCGTCCTGGCATAGCAACGACTCCGCTCGATCGGCGTCGTTGCTGCAGTGGTGGTCAGAGTCTGCCGGCGGTTCGGATGACCTCGATCGCTTCGGATAGCACTTCTGCGCACGACGACGGAGGCTCAGGAGGTGTCTGCAAGCGCCCTGACGCGTTGACCGGGAACCACTGCAGGAGGCCCGCCTGCAGGTCGACGATGTACGTACGTGTGGGGCCGAGACCATCAACGTCGAGGATCGACGTAAGCCTGTCAGCGTTGTAGTCGGCACTGCCTTGCCTGGTGCCGCCTCGTGCGCTCAACCGCGGACGGCGCAGGTTGCCGGCGCGGGTCAGCGTGCCGGCCAATCGCGCGAGGTAGCGAGTCTTCACCTCAACAACGGTGAGCTCGTCGTCGATCAGGACCACGAGATCGAGGTCCTGTCGACCTTCGTTGCGGGTGAGGTGGGAGTCGCCGACGGCGACGATGGGAACTCCGAGCGTCTCGAGGTGGATGCGAACTACTTCCTCGCCCACGTCGCCGAGCTGTGCTGCGGTGAGCGTCTCCAAGACCGCGTGCCCAGCGGCGTCGTTTTCGGCGGAAGGCGGGTAGGACGCAAACGCTGTCGCGTCAAACCGGTTCCGATACGCCCGCACGCTGACGCCCTCGACGGTGATGGTTCCGGTCTCGACCACGGCCGCATGATCCGTCGCATCCGCATATCGCAGGGAGGCGAAGTACATCGCCTGCTGTTCCACCGCCTTTCGTTCAGTGTCCCGGTACCGCTGACCATCACGGGAGAGTCCTCGGTTCATTGCGCGGTCCTGGCGGAAGATGTTGGGCCCGAACAGGCCGCCGCCGCTGTGCGGCATGAGGTGGCTACGATCGACCGGCCGGCCGGCCTGAGCCAGAGGAAACCCACCCTGGTACGAAACATCTCGGCGGTCGACGGTCTGCGGAGGCACGCCGACACAGGCGAGCGTTCGGTCGGGAACATTGCCTGAGGCGAGCTCGAACAGGTAGGTGGCAGTCCCGTGCTTGAAGACAGTCAGACTGCCGTCGGAACGGCTGCTCCAAAGATCGAGCAGCTCACCTTCAAGTTCATCGGCGCTGGCATCCGCACGCGCCAACCGATCAACGGATGCGTAGGCGCTCTCAGTGTCCTGCCACGCCGTGTCTATCTCCGAGCTCACAGCAGCGCCTCCAACGACCACGTTCAAGTGCGGGCCACGTCGAACTATCGCACGCGACCTCGCTCTGCGCGAGGCGATCCGAACCACAGGTGAGAGGTCGTGTTGCGTCGTCGCGGGGGCGGGACAGTTGAGCCCACCCGATGCGCTAACAGCCGACCGGTTCCGCCCCCGTCAGTAAGGTCACCTGGACGGCAGCTTGAAGGTTATAGACGTCGGCTGCCACGAACGACCTCGCCGCATAGATCAGAGCGAGCGCCGCACCACTGTCGGCGGCCACATCTACACTGATGCTCCCCAACTCGAGGTCACCATGTTCGCGAAACCCCTGCTGTTTCTGTCGTCGTACGCGCCACTTTTCGCGATCCTTGCGCTCCGGATTGAGAACACATGGATCCGCATCGTCACCGCTGGGCTCGCCGCAGCGGGAGTTGCGGCACTTATAGCCGTCTTGAACCTCGACCGGCGAAGCGCCAGGGCCGGGTCCACCATCACGTCGGTCCGCAACGCGGGTGCGGAAGCATCGAGCTACCTCGCTGGGTACCTGCTGCCGTTCCTCACCGTTTCGCAGCCGACGACCACCGACGTCGTCGCCTACGTCCTATTCCTCGGGATAGTTGGAGTCGTCACTGTGAAGACAGGCGTCATCCAGGTCAATCCACTGCTGTTTGTGTTCCGTTACTCTGTCTTCCAGGTGACGGACGCTACCGGCGCGGAATATTACCTCCTCAGCAAGCGGAAGATTCGAGCGGGGGAGAAGGTTACGACCACAAGCTTGAATGACGACGTCCGAGTCGATCGCGTCGAACAGAATCCCCTGTAACTGCTCGAAGACGGCTAGGATTGCGGCACCGATCTTGCGAATGGATGCTCATGCCGGCCGTCGAACAAATCACTAGCACAACGCCGATGACACTCGTCGTCGCCTGGCGCACCGGAACGCACGT
This sequence comes from Curtobacterium sp. L3-7, assembly GCF_048756585.1. Lineage (NCBI taxonomy): Bacteria > Bacillati > Actinomycetota > Actinomycetes > Micrococcales > Microbacteriaceae > Curtobacterium > Curtobacterium sp. L3-7. The sequence continues at coordinate 788,136 of NZ_CP151474.1, forward strand.
CCATGCGCGACGAATCAAAATTGCTGGCGCGGTGCATGCCGCGTTCGTCGAGTACGCAAACGCGGCGGCGCAAACCATGAACGAGCCGGGCGGCCGTGACTACGATCCGGACGACGAGCAAGATGATGCTCCGTACGTCCGGGCAACACGCGGAGACGCGTGGGACATGGAACTTCTTAGCGAGCTCGCCCAGGGAGCGAACCTGGATGAGGCGAGCAACGACGACCTGAAGCACCGATTCGTCTGCTACGCGCTCACGGTAGGGCCATCCGAATCTCCGACGCTGTACGTCCGGAAGACGAGCCCACTCTCCCTAGGAACCAAACCGCTCGTCGCTCGGTTCCTCGACGGAGCCGTCAGCGAGATCAGAGAGCCGCTCTTCGCCTTCGACAGCGTCTTCGACGTCATCATCACCGCCGAAGCCGTGTACGCGCTCAACCAGAAGCGGTTCGAAGCCCTCTTCAAGGACTCCGACGCGGTACTCGCACGCGCGGACGAATGGGTGCAACAGCTTAATTCAGCGTTTCCACTCGCCGACGGTTCCGCAGACTTCCTCACCGACACGGTCAAGCGGAACTCGATCTTCCGGCGGAAGCTGACCAGCATCCTCAAACGGGAGTACCTGCAAACACTCACGGTCGACGTGCTTCGAGAGAAGATCCGCGAGCACGGCCTCGACGACGAGGCGTTGCTCGTCGACGACAAGCTCTCCTTCACAGCGGAAACTGCCCGAGAACTGTTCTGGGTGCTCAACCAAGACATTTACTCCGGAGACTTCTCCGGAGAGACCTTCGCGGCCGGTTCAAAGCGGCGTATTTAGGGCCCGCTATCCCGACCCGCGGACCGGTCCGTACATCTTTCTTTGATGGCTTGACGCGCTCCCCAGCAGAGCGCATCGACATGCAAGCGTCGCCGATCAGCGTGATATCGGCGTCAGCACCGAGGATCGCCGATACGCAGATTCCGAACCACGTCACCGGGAGGATGACAGGGACAACGGCGCCCGCACCCGGGCCGCGGCGCTCGAGGTCCATCCTGCCGCCCGTGAAAGGATCAGCGCCGCGAAGGCACCCAGCGCAGGAATCGCGGCAGCAAAGCGCACGACCGCGTCGAGGACTTCGTGCTGGATAGGTGCGGTGGCGACGGCGAGGACGCAGCGGCACACGGCGACGGCGAACTCGATACCCGCGATGAACTGCCCCACCTCCGGCCACTTGGTTCGTCGGTCGCTGGCTGCTCGCAGCAATTGGACTGCCGATGAGGGTCGTGCCCGTCGAGCCCAGCTGCGCTCCGGATCCGGCGCTCCCGCCGCAGTTGCGTCAGCCGAACAACGCCGTAGCAGGTGCAGATCACGCCAGCGAAGACGAACCCCAGACCGAAGTACCGACCGAAGAGCACATCGGCGGTGTGCACGGTCGGACGGTCGAGGACTATGCGTGCACCGGCGACGATGATGCCGATGCCGAACACCGCTTCGAACACTGCGTTCACCGGATCGATGAATTTCAGGTGACGCTTCCACGCGTACGCGGCAGCGTGGTACCTGACGAGGACCGCAAGGCGTTGCTCGAGCGCCGCGTCATGGTTTTGGGACGTAGCCTTCAAGTCTCGGAGGACGGCCGCAGCCTCCGTGGACTCGCGAAGATGACGACGAGCTCGATACGTACGAGCTTGCGCGATCGCAGTCAGTAGAGCGATCGCCGCGCCGACTGCTGCGACACCAACACTCCACCAATCGACCATCATGACACTCCCCACGAACTCGGGCTCGGTCGCCGCTCGGTCACAAGAAGTCCGGCATCGATTGCGGCCGGTCAAGCCAAGCCCGTGTCGGTATCGGAGCAACTCCCGTGCGCTGATCGCAGTCGCACCCGACGCCGGACGCCGGGTGCGACCAGTTGCATCCGTCCGAGCGGTGATCGCCCGGCTCAGCATGACGGCACCGACACGCGACGTCCGGACCGGCGAGCACGTCGGCGAGACCCTGCGCCCGCGTCAGGAGCGCTTCCACCTGCTCTTCCGAGACAACTTCACGAGCGCGAAGGTGCACGCCCAGTTCCGCAACCAAGTCGCTCATCGCTCGCAGTAAATGCGCTTCTTCTATGCGCGTCGACGATCCAAACGGCCCGCTCGGAAAACCCACCGTCCGGAGCTCCGCCGTCGCGTGTGAGAGGACGTCGGCAAGTTGCGCCGCCGACAGGATTTCGCGTTCCGAACCAGAAGTCACCCGCCAACGCTACGAGCTGTCGATGACTGCTCACGTCCAACTCAGCGCCCCTGAACGAGTGAAATCAGCCGGTCACGTCCTCCGCGCATGGGGATGGCAACAAACCCCGGCAGCGCACAACCGCTCAAAACTGGAGACCAACATGACCGACAGATTCTTCACAATCACCGAATCTCACCGCACCCGTTTTGGGACGCGGTCCGTTGCTGATCTGCGCGGCGACGCCGTCGCATCAACCGGACCTTCCTCTCTGTGGCTCGCTGAACTCGCCGAGCAGCTCGAACGAGCGAACCTCACGTGGCTGCGAGACGCGCCCGCCGGGTGGGGGTGGACGATCGCCGTGCCCGACGACGCCGAACAGCCGGAACCGATCTGGCGGAAGAAGCACGGCAACCGGCCGACAAGACTTCTCCGTGTCCTGCGCGAAGCAACCGGCGCGGCGTGGACCGACGCTGCCGCTGCCAGGATCGCTGACCTCGGAGAAGCTTTGGAACGTGACGGCTTCACGCATCTCAACAGCGCACCCGCCGATTGGTACTGGGTACCGGGAGGCCGATCGTAAACGCACGCGGCAGGCAGTAGCAGCGCAGAGTGCGCGTCGCGTATGGAGAACCGGTGCTATCACATACCGTCGCGCTATGAGTACAACAAAACGACCGTCCCTTCCACGGGTACAAGACACAGATTTTGTCGAGCAGGCCGGCGTTCTGACGGTCGCCGGCATCGTCAATCAGGCGCGCTGTATCTGGCGGGAAGTGCTGCACCGAGACGTTGGTATCGACGGTCACATCGAGTACGTAACTCCTGACGGGGAGGCTACCGGACGGACAGTTGCAGTCCAGGTGAAAAGCGGCGCGTCCCGCTTCGCGAACACGACGACCGACGCCCTCCGCTTCACGCCTGAAGCAAAACACCGCCAGTACTGGGAGAGCTACCCGCTTCCCGTCATCCTGGTTCTCCACAACCCGGAGACCATGGAAACGCTGTGGACGGACGCCCGCGAAGCGCTCCGAGTACACGACGAGAACACCACGCTTGAGATTTCCCGGCATAACACGTTCGATCCCGAGGGCGTCCTTGCCGCTCTCGCAACCTCCGGACCGCTCCCGTCGGCAGGCTTCGACGTGGATTCGATCCTGCGCGCCATGGCGCAACCAGACGTGGAGGCACAAGGGCTGACGTTCCTCGACATGTTCGCGCAGGGAATGACAGACATCGCCCGGAGCATCTGGATCTCGGTAGAGGTGACCGACCAAATTCTTGACATCAAGTCAGCGACCTGGGATCCGCCGGGGTACGGCTTCGGCGCTCATGAATTTGCGTTCCTCGACCGCTACGTCGACTTTCTTGTCGCCCACGACCTCGCGCGGCTCGACTACGCCACCTGGCGAGAAACCACGCTGTCGCGACAGATGGTCGCGAAGCTGATGGCACCGCTCACTACGAAGGGGTGCGCCGTTCGAGACGCGATCATCGCACTCGACTCGCAGCTGACCGTGCCCGAAGAACCGACCCAGTTCCCTGCAATCCAAGAGCGTGTCGTGCAGATGCTCTTCAACCCGTCATGGGTTGACGAAGCAGCAATCCGACAAACTCGAATCGACCGGATCAGTGCGACGCTTCGCGCGGTGCCCGGAAGTACCGCATGAGGACACGCAATCGACTCGCGACCAAAGCCAAGACACTAGCGGCATCCCAAAACTGGGGTAGCACAGTCGACCTCTCACGAACTTAAGCTGCCGCCATGGGGTTCTCAGTGCGGATGGCGCCCGGCGTCCGGGTACGTGTGTCAAGCCGAGGAGTGCGGACAAGTATCGGCCCGCGTGCAGCACGCGTGCATATTGGCGGCGGAGCGACCGGCTTCTCCTCAGGTATCGGCCCAGTGACATATTCGACCAGTCTCGGTGTCGGACGGCGGAGCTCATCCGGGGCAGTCACCAGGGCGGTGGTCGCATCGAGCCGCGCGGAAGCAGCCGAACAGCTCGAGGACGTGTACCGGCGGATCGCGGGGCTCCATCGGGAGACCTTCCAGCCGGCGCAGCGACGCGTGGAACCGCCGCCAGCGCCGGTGTACGAGGCTGACGTGTTGAAACGGCAGCAGAAGGAGAAACTCGAAGGCATCAGCTTCTTTGCTCGGGCCCGGCGGAGAGCTGCGCTTGCGCAGGCCAACGTCGACGCGCTGCATGAAGTGGAACACCGACGACGTCAGAACGCACGTCAGCAGCTGGAACGGCAACGCCAGCACGACCAGGAGTGGTCGCTGCTCAACGCGAACGACCCCGTAACAGTCATCGGCGCTCTCGCGGCAGCTTTCGAGGACAACGACGCCGCCGCAGCACCACTTGGTGTCTCCGGCGACGAAGCATCCTTGGTGGTCATCGTGCCGACGCTCGCCGGCATGCCGCAAAAGAAACCCGACGTCACTCCAACAGGCCGGCGCACCATCAAAGCGCTGCCGAAAAAAGAAGCATCGGCATGGCACGCCACCGCGGTCGCCGGATGCATCCTCGTCACAGTCAGGGAGGCATTCGCTGTCGCTCCGGGCCTGCGCACCATCCGCATCGTTGCTGCGACGACTCCGGAGCGCGACGCATACGGAAACCGGCGACCGGAAGCGCTCGTCGCCGCCCGATTCGCGCGGCACCGACTGGAAGGCGTGCAGTGGGAAACCACCGAGTCCCTCCGCATCCTCGACGACGTGGCCACCGAACTTCAGCTCAAGCAAGCCGGAGCTGCCAAGACCCTGACACCATTGACGCTCGACGATGAACCGGAGCTGCGGGCGCTACTGGACGCGATCGACTACGAAGAACTCAGGGCGTGAACGGCGACATCGTGTGGCCTGAGCTCGATCCAGCGGAGACGATCGCTCTCGCCATCGCGCGCAGCGACATGCATTACGTGTCCTGCTCGCTGATCGGCCTCGACGGCATCGCGAACGCCGCGGAACTCGGGCTACTGCAGTACGGCGTGATGGCTGCATACGAAGCGCAAACGCACTTCAAGCGATCGCTCGGAATCGACCTACAGGCTGATTGGGACGCAGACACAGCGAAAGCAGCGCGGATGAGCGGAAAGTTCTTCGCTGACAACAAGCAGCACCTCTCCGGAGTAGTCAGTCACTTCGAGGAGCTACTCGACGCAAACCATCAGGCGTACTTCCCCGTCAACCGGCTCCGGCCGGAGTTTGACTTCCTCCGTGACGACCTCTCTGTCGTCACGCTGGACGGTCGCCCCTACATGACCTCCGTCAGCGCGCATTTCCTCATGGGTTTGCGGTCCGACCAGACAGCGACGCTCGATCAGGCAGGGCCTGCCGCGTACCGCCTCAGCGTCGGCGCCGGCAATATCGCAGGGGCGCTCCTAAACGGCTCGGAGGTCGCGTATCACTCGCCGTCGGCCAGCCTCGATTTTGTGGCATGGGATGCAACGAGTGCTGAGGCGCTTTCCCGCTTGTTTGCGCGAACACTACCCCCGACGCTTGCAATCGCGCTCGCTACTGTCCAAAGCGTGGTTCGTTCCGCAGAGCTCAGTAGTGCTCGGGTCGGTTGCTCGTGGTGCGAGACAGCAGCGCGGAAACACCGGTTCGTCGCTCTGTATCAGGGGCTGCTGGCGCTACACGACCTCCGCCGTGAGCAGCCAGCCTTCGTACCAGCGAACGTCTCCGACCTCATCGACGATGAGCGAACGCGCTGGGTGCTCATGAACGACAAACTGCGGAATGGACTGATCCACCTCGGAATGCAAGACATCGCCTCGCGCCTGCACCGAGGCGACTCACCCGACGAAGCCATCAGTGCGTACACAGGTCTGACAGGCGACGAAGTAGACGAGCGGACGAAGGAGCGTCTGTACACCCTCGGTGAAACCCTGACGACGTGGATGCTCACCCCACCGCCGTCCGGGCCATCCTTCGCAGACGCATTGCACACGCCGCCAGACTGACGGCGGCAACTGCTGCTTAGGCAAACCCGCGGACGGACGCCCCGTTCCGAGAAGCCTTCGCTCGACTCCTCGTCGGCCGACGGGGACTCCGTTCCAGAGCTGAACTGCCGGAAGAGCCACGTCCCGTCAACGTCCCGCCGAGGCGCCAGAGGGAACACAAGCCAGTGGGGGAGGGCGTCACCTCGGACTGATCGGGTGCTGCACAAGCGCGTCACCCCTGAAGCCTGATCGCGATAGCACGCAGACAAGTGAGGCACGTCGAAAATCATGACTCAATCAAGAAGCTACGAGGAGCGACTGCACGCACATATCCAACGAAATACTATGCAGGACACGCTCGTCCGCGCGGGCGCGTTCCTCACAATTTATGAACTGGTGACGACAAGCATCGTCGAGATCGTTGCATCCTCCCACGAACGTGGGTGGGCCGAATCGGGTCCGATTTACACGCCCGAATACCAACAACGGTTCCTTCGGCGCGGGCAAAACCGCGTGAAGGAGTCAATCTCATGGTTGATCGACGAAGATGTGCTCGAGGACTCCGACCAGGAAACGATGGCGGAAGTCCGGGAGTACCGGAACTCACTTGCGCATGAACTGGCGAAAGCTCTGATCGACCCAGACGCTCCGGCAAAGCAAAACCTCATCGTCTGCCTCTACGAACTCATGCGCAAGGTCGAGCGATTCCAAGCATCACTTCACCTCGACGCAAATGCAGAGTTTGACAACCGTGAAGTCGACCCAGATGACGTGCACACCGGCGTTCGTATCGTCAGCGACCTCGTCATGCAGCTCATCATGCCGGCGCCCGGCGCCCATCTGTTCGCCCTCGACGATCGGACGCGCCGACAGTCGATTGTTGTCACGAGCGAGGAGCGGCCGGCCGTCTACGCAACACCAGACGCCCTCGAGACAGCCGTTGCGGAGTTGCCGGAAATCCCTCACGCGCCCGCGGGCGTCGCATCGTTACTACAGCTCAGCCGACGACTGCTCGTCATGTCGTCCGTGGAGTACGAGTTCGCGGCGCTCGGTGCAGAGAAAGCCCTGCAGGCAGTGGAAACGACGCTCCGACACGTGTTCAACGCGAACCCAAGGCAGCCCTACAGCAAGCTCATCAACCGCTACCTAGCCACGCATCCAGACGGCCCTCTCGATGCCGAGATGCTGAACAGCGGGCGGCGACTGCGAAACGTCGCCGCGCACCCCAAAAACGCTGCGGCGATGCCGATCGTGCTCATGATGCAGTCCGTTCGCACGAGCCACCAAATCGTCGAAGAGCTCCTTCGAAACCGCACGGAGCGGTGACCCGTCGGCACACAGCAGGCGTGCACCGGATTGCGCTTACGCGACCGCCACCACCGGTACGACCCACGTTCCGCCTCCGTCCCGCCAGCCGCCGGGCTCCGGGTGGACGCCCCACGCGGACAGCAGCATCGTGACCTTCAGTTCGTCGTCTGGGTCGTGAATGTCGCCGCTGAATCCGATGAGGTCGCCGGCCTTGTCGCCGGCGCCGGTTTCGTCGGGGTCGAGGCGCAAGCGCCAGATACCGATGTGGCGTTCGTAGGTGAGGCGGGCAAGGCGGACAGTCATGACATGGCTCCTGGGGTCGAGGCAGCCGCTTTGGGGCTGTAACCCCTACTATCGGCGGCGGTCGACGGGACTGAAGGTGGGCCCAATCATGAGGCTGCTCCTTGACGTCGTGTCGGTGCGCCGGGAGATGCCGCCACGGCGTCGTGGCGGCATCTCATCGCCTTTAGAACGGCGGGAGCCTGTCGAGGTTGTTCCTCGTGGTGGTGGTGGCGGTCGTATTCAGCGGCTGCCAGGCATGGTGATGCCCCTACGCCGACCCCGGAACGGGAGACGTCGTAGGGGCACCGGCCGGGACTACTTCTTCGTGCCGTATGGGCTCTGGTTCGTCGGCTTCAGCGAGATGCCGAGGTCCTGGGCTCGGGACTGGATCGCGGATTCGGTCCGGTCCATATGGATGCCGATCACGCGAGTGGGCGTGTTCCCCTTCGCCTCCCGACGCAACTGCGAGTCATCCGCCGAGGTCCAGGGCTTGTTGTGGTTCTTCGGAGTGGCCATGTTGGCTCCTCTGGTGTTGGAGCGTCTCGCCGTGGACGTGGCTAGCATTGTCGTGTTCGGCCAGAACCTTCGACCCCGCTTGCGCACGACCGCCGGCGGGGTCGCTGTTCGTTTGTCTCGGACGAGACAACGACAGCATACCCGAAGGGTGCACACTCTCGCCGAAAACTGAAGTCTCCATGCCTGCCTCTAGCGGTGACCTGAACTTGTGGCGTACGATCGCCGCACGCGACTAACAAACTCAGGAGCTGTGATGCGTGACGCCCCCCAGTGGCTGCTCGACCTGTTCGGTCCCTCCGCCGCCGATGTACTGCAGCTCATCCCCGAGGCGGTGATGGCCGGACACGAGCGCGCTCGCAATACGCAGCAAGCCAGTGGTCTGCGGCAGTTGAACCCCTACGGAAACACCTCCTGGTTGGTCGTCTTTGAGGAGTTCGTGTTAGCGCTAGGCGCCTTGCCGAACGCGGGGTTGATGCGGCCGAAGGGGGCGCCGTACGAGTTGGTAGTTGTCAACGGCACGGTCATCTGTCCGTGCCGAGTCAAGCGCACGACAGGGCGTCTCGCCGATGCGCGGCTGAAGCCGACACGGGTCCGTCGTGCTCTCAGCGCGTTGGACCGGTACGCGGATCCCGGTCAGACGCTGGACTTGTCGAACCTCGAGTACGACGAGGATGAGCTCTTTGACCCGTCATTCATCATCCCGAAGGACACGGCGGCGCGTGTGCTGTTCGTGCCGTACGACGTTGATGCGGATACCGGTCTCGTGGCGGTCGGAATCGGGCAGGGTGTTCTGCTAGATGACGGCGCCGTGGACTGGCTTGCGTTCGAAGAGCTCGACCTTGGTGCCCGACGTGCGGTGCCGCGTGCAGTGCCTTCTGGCCAGGAGTCGACCTTCGCGTCTGGCTCGCTGCCGGAGCCGTTCCTGCGTCCGCGCGTACAGCCGGTCGAGAATCCGGAAGCTGACGATGTGGCGGACACGGAACGTCGGAGCCCTGAAACTGGAACGGATGATTAGCCCACTTCGTTCAGTAACTCCCTCCGATGCCGCCGACGTCGCAGCGCTGTTCGACGCCGCCCGGCTTCGTCAGGCGCGGCGCTTGTCGTCCAAGACGAAACAGGCGCTGGCGATCGACGTTGGAGTTTCTCCCGCGGCGATAGGTCAATACGAGTCGGGCGTCATCGCGCCGCGCCCGGAGGTCGTGACGGCTCTCGCGTCCGCACTCGACGTGCCGGTGAGGTTCTTTGCCACCGGCCGTCCGCTTGCGCCCCTAGACACTTCGGACGCGCACTTCAAGTCGCTGCGCTCCACGACTGCCGGACAGCGCAACAAGGCGTTGGCGTACACCGAGCAGGTCTGGGAGCTCACGCACCTGCTGGAACGCTGGATTCAGTTTCCGACGGTCAATCTCGACATCGATAGCTGGTCCGGCCTGACGCGCGACCGAGTCCGTGCTCGCTCCGCGGCTGAGAAACTCCGCAGCGCGTGGGGTGTCTCGCTTGACGGTCCCTTCCCGCACCTGACCCGCACCGCGGAAGCGAATGGTGTCGTGGTGGTGTTCGCATCGTTTGCCAGCGATGACGAGGTAAAGCGGATTAGCGCTTTCTCAACGAGCAAACTGTCCCGCCCGATCGTCGTAACGCCTCCGGATCGAGTGGATGACGTCTTCACGCATCGGTTCAATCTGGCTCACGAGCTCGGGCACTTCGTTCTGCACGAAGATGGAGTGCACGGCGATATCGAGATAGAACGGGAAGCGGACCGGTTTGCCGGCGAGCTGCTGATGCCGGAGAAGCCGATGCGAACCCTACTGGGCCCACGGGTCGAGTGGGATCGCTTGGCGAAACTTAGTCAAGTTTGGGGCGTCGCGATCAAGTCGCTGATTTTCAGATCTCGGCAACTTGACATCATCTCCGACGCGTCTGCCCGCCGTGCATATCAGCGATTAGAGACGATGAAATCCTCGGGGCTCATCAAGCCGTCGCCCACCGCGCGCTACGAGGGAGAGATGCCCGTCTTGTTGAAGCGTGCTTATGAGTATGCGGAATCCCAAGGAGCTGACATAGCCTCAATCGCCGCTGAGCTGGCATGGCATCCTGCGCGAGTGCGAGAGCTGCTCCGGAGCGGTGATGAACGCCCGAAGTTGACGGCGCTGCTCTAATCCGGGGGGAGAATAAATGATCCTGGTCATTGATACGAACTTGCTGCTTAGTCATCCTGAGCTTGACGGACAGCAATGGGACGAAGTAGTGCAGGCCATTGCTGACGACGTCCTCACTGTCGTGATTCCGCACGTCGTCGCTGATGAGCTCACCGCCCGTGTACGCGCTAAACGCGCCGAGACGAAGCCCGTCCGCCCGAAGGGGAAGGGCTACCATCGAATCCCGGCGCGCATCAGCAGCGCCGTCGATGCCGCGTATACGGCGGCCAACGAGCAGATTGAGCGATGGGTGCAGTCCTACGACGCCCACCGCGTCCTCACGGAGGCCGGCTTCACCATCCGGCCCGCACCCGTTGCTGCCCACGAGGACCTTGGCTGGCGTGCGGCTAACCGCCGACGGCCATTCGACGACGACGGAAATGGGTACCGCGACACGCTCCACTGGTACACCGTGCTTGAGCTGTTACGGGAGAACCCGGGGGAGCACGTTGTGCTGCTCTCCGGAGACAAAAAGGCCTATTGGGACGGCAACAGCCCGCACCCGGACATCGTCGCCGAATACGAGCCACTGCTCGCCGATGGAGCTACCTTCACCCTCGGCAAGGGTCTTTCGGACATCTCAATCCCGAGCAAATACACGAAGGCCGAGGAGCCGGTCACGCTCACCGATGAGGAACGCGACGAGATCGTCGCGGAGCTCTTCGCCGACGGCGCATTGCGCGCACCCGATCTCGACCCGGACCAGCCTGATGGGGTCGAGATCACCGACCCGAAGCGCCCGACCGTGATTTTTGCGCGAGCCCGCGAGCTCACCACCAGAGGCACTGCTTACCAGGTCCGAATTCGACTCAACGGACACATCACCCTTGACTGGGTCGACTGGATCGATGACCCCGCCGACCCCAGCCTGCGCGGAGACTTCGACATCACCGTCTGGTACGTCCGCGACGCAAACGGAATGGAGCTCAATCGCGCTGACGTGCAACGTGCACCGATCGAGCCATCCCCTCGACGCACATCAAGCCGGAGCGGCTACCCGGGCAATGCTGCTTGGGAGGCACTCAAGGGCACGCGTGTGAGCGACGTCGACACCAGTTCGCTCGCTAGGGACAGCGTCGCCAACCTTCTCCGGAACATCGGGCACCTACCGATCGCTGAGATCACAGCGAGCAGGCTCCGTAACGAGTGGATGGCCGACATGATGCGGGCTTCTCACATGGCTGCTGCGGCTGAGGGCGCTATGGCGGCTGTGGCTGAGCAGGCTGCCCGCGGTCTTGGCGCGCAGGGCGCTATGGCGGCTGCGGCTGAGCAGGCTGCCCGCGGTCTTGGCGCGCAGGGCGCTATGGCGGCTGTGGCTGAGCAGGCTGCCCGCGGTCTTGGCGCGCAGGGCGCTATGGCGGCTGCGGCTGAGCAGGCTGCCCGCGGTCTTTGCGCGCAGGGCGCTGTCGCCAACGCAGCGGGGCGACTTGCGCGTGGGGAAGACTTCGGCCCCGAGGAGGCTCCCACCGAGGAAGCAGTCACGGGAGCGCAGGATCAACAAGGCTCACCCGAAGCGAACGAATTGCGCAACTGAGAGCCACGTTCGGGGCTGCGAGGTACTCACATTACGACCATCTCATGGCCCCGCCGCGACCACCGTGTCTCCGGCGGTTGACCCGCAGCTTGTGGTGATCCGAGTCGCTCGGGCCGGGGAGTTTGCGTCTGACGAACTCCACCTCTGACCAGGGCTTCCTGTCAAGAGGGGAAAATCAACGGCGCCTCAGGGGAAACGCAGGTGCTGGGGTCTCCGGCGAAGGCGTGGATCCGCATCACTGCGCGGGTGAACGAGACTTGCAAATGACCCGCCAACGCAAAGAGCTCCAGATCCCCGTTACGACGGGGATCTGGGGCTCTTTCGCTTCACCCTGTCAGCTCCTCCGGTAACCAGGCGGTAACGGACCTTCTCGCGGCAAGTGTGAGCAACCGCACTTCGAGTCGCAGGCTTGACTGGCGTTAGACGTTCAACCTCGATGGTGGGTTCCGCAGCCTCACGATGATGCGCGCCGCTGCCTCGTCGCCGGACACGGTGCCGGCGGCCACCTGAGGGCCGAGCTCCCGGGTCTCCTCGTCGGTGACCTGGTGGCCAGCGGCACCGAGGGCTGCGTCAGCACGGGTGATCGCGCGCTGGATCTCGGCGTCGGTGCGTGCCGGCTTGGTCTCGAGCTGCTTCGCGGTGCCGGACCCGGTGACGGCGTGCTGGGGGTTGACGTGGTGCATGAGGGCTCCGTTTTGTCCGAAGCCAGTTCACCGGCGGGGATCTAGCGTGCTGGAGGGATCGCGCGGTCTTCGAGCACCGGAGGGGGCTCCGGAAGTTTCGGATAAGGGGCACCATCACCGGCGTGGATCGTGCCCCTTGAAGTGACATGGGGCTGAGCATGTTGGGCGAGCAGTTGGCTGCTGCGGAGGCTGGCCCTCGTGCGATTGCTCTGACCAGTGCCGGGCAACATCCACGGTCGGCCGGTAGGCGATCTCGCCCGTGGCGGAGCGTCCGTATGGCGCAGCCGAGTGAGAATCAAATCGGACGGGGTATCTGCGACGCGGCGGCTCGCGAGAGGGCTGATCTACTCTGGCTGGCCGATCGCCGACCGGCTGTCGGACGACTCCTCAGGACTCAAGGAAGCGTCTGCCAACGCAGAAGCCCCGGCACAGGTCGGTGTACCGGGGCTCGAACGCGGGAGGCTACTTCTTGCCGCCCTTCGCCTGCGAGAGCGCGCTGGCTGCCACGCTGCGAGAGCGTGCGGAGCTGCGGCCATCAGTCAGGATCTTCGACGCCTTAGACCACCACTACTGCGGTGACGAACGTCGCGATGACGACGCCCGGTCCCGGGCCGGCAACCGCTACCCGGGTGTCGGTCGCGTCGTCGACAGTCGAGCGTGCGCACTCGAGACGTGCTTCCGCAACGTCGCGCCGAGGACCTCGCTGTCCCCGGCGCGGATTGCGGCGACCATAGCGTCGTGCTCGTCCTCGGCCTGCCGGCGACCGTCGAGGTGGGCGACGTTCTCGTAGGAGTACGGCTGGCCAGCACTGAGCAGGCCGGACAGGATCCGCACGGTCCGCGGACGGCCGGTCAACTCGTGGATCTGCCGGTGGAAGTCGTAGTTCGAGCGCATCCACGTGTCGACGTCGTCCGTGCGTCGCATCTCCTCGGCGAGGGCGGACAGCGCGGCGATGGCGCGGGGCGTGGCGCCGTCGATGACCAGCGGGGCGATCGACGGTTCGAGCGCCGTGCGGAGCATGTAGACCTCGTCAAGGTCCTCCGCGGTGAGGGAACGGACGGTGCCGCCGCCCCCGGCGCGCATCTCGACGAGCCCCTCGCCCTCGAGCAGCCGGAGCGCTTCCCGGACGGGGTTGCGACTGACGCCGAACCGCCGAGCGAGATCCTCCTGGACGAGTTGCGTGCCAGGCAGGATCGTCCGCTCGCGGATGGCGCGTGCCAGTTCGCGAGCAACCTCGTCCGGTGTCACAGCGCTCCTCGTCGTCGGTGGGTGCGGTCGACATCCTATGCAACCAGGGCGCAGTGTCCGCGTTGTCCTCACTGCGGACAGTGCGTACACTGACGACGGCGACGGGACTGCCCGCAGTGTCAGACGTCGTCTCGACCGCCGTCCAGGTGGTCGTCCTGTTCATCGATGAAGAGTGGAACCCGGAATGCATCGTCGCGTTCACTACGCCTGGGCGGTCTTCGCCGCAACGGCCGTGCTGTCGTTCGTCGGCTTCGGCCTGACCGTCAACACCTCGAGCCTGTACTGGGCTTCGCTGGAGAAGGACCTCGGCGTCCCGCTCTCGAGCGTTTCCCTGATGGGCACCGTCACCGGGATCGCCGGGGCGGTGGCACTCCTCGGGGCAGGGTCGCTCTTCCAGAAGATCGATGTGCGGTGGGCGCTCGGCGGCATGATCGTCGCCGCGACCCTCGCCTACGGCCTGTCCGCCGTGGCGCCCGGGCTGGTCGTCCTCTACATCGCGAACGTCGTCCTCGGGGCGGTGAAGGCGATCGCGTTCGGTTTCGTGATCCCCCTCCTGCTGGGCAACTGGTTCGACCGGCACCTCGGTCTCGTCGTCGGTATCACGGGAGCGCTCACCGCCGTCGGCGGCGCGGTGTTCTCGCCGATCATCGGATCGGTCATCGAGTCGTCCGGCTGGCGCACCGGCTACGTCGTGACCGGCGTCATCGTCCTGGTCACGCTGCTGCCGCTGGCGTTGTTCGTCGTCCGGCTCGCACCGACCGGCGACCAGAAGCCCTACGGCTGGACCCCTGCCGAGCCGGGCGCGGTCGAAGCCGCGCTGCCGACGGTCGGCGTGCCCGCCTCGCGCGCCTACCGCAGCGCGCCCTTCTACGGCTTCGTCGCGATGGGGATCCTCCTGCAGCTCACCGGAGCGCTCGTCCAGCACATCCCGACGTACTTCACCACGATCGGGATCGGTCTCACCGCGGCGTCGAGCATCTACGCGCTGCTGCTCATCGGCGCCTCCGTCGGCAAGCTCGCCATCGGCGCCGCCATCGACCACCTCAACCCCGTCCTCGTCGCGGCGGTCTTCGTCGCGATCGCGATCGGCGGGTGGGGCATCCTGCTGGCCTTCCGTGGCGACGCGGTACTCTCGACCGGCAGCTTCATGGCCGGCATCGGTCAGGCGGTGAACCTCGTCGCGGTACCCGTGCTCATCCGGACGGCGTTCGGCGCGAAGGACTACGGGAAGATCCTCGCCAAGGTGCTCGTGGCGGGATCGCTCGCGAACGCCGGCGGCGTGTACCTGCACGGCCTGCTCTACTCGGCGACGGGCAGCTACCGACTCTCCCTCTCGCTCGACATGGGGTTCTACGCCGTCGCCTTCGTGCTGATCGTGCTCGCCCTGCCCGCGGGTCGTCGCCTGCTGCGCCGGGAGACCGCCGCTCCTGCAGTCGACGCCGCGCCGGCACCGGTGGCCGGGAGCGGCGTCGCGTGACCGGTACGGCCGAACCCGTCCGGGTCTGGACGGGCATCCCGTTCGCCGACGCCCGCCGCTTCGGGGCTCCCGTCCCGGTGCCGTTCGACCGCGATGCTCCCGCGCTGCAGCCGGGTGTCGCGCCACACCAAGAGCAGCCGGACTGGCTCGACCTCGGCGCACCCCTCAGCGAGGACTGCCTCACGCTCCACGTCTGGTCGCCGCCGCGGTCCGCCGTGCTGAAGCCGGTCGTGGTGCAGCTCTACGGCGGTGGTTTCGAGCACGGTTCCAACACGAGCTGGGTGTCCGACGGGTCACGACTGGCCGCGGCTGCGGACGTCGTGGTCGTGGCCCCGAACTACCGCGTCGGCGCGTTCGGCTTCCTGTCCCTCAGCCGCTTCGGCGGCCCCTTCGTGGACGCGTCGAACCTCGGTTTGCAGGACGTGGTCGCCGCCATCGAGTTCGTGCTCGAGCACGCGCCCGAGTTCGGCGGCGACCCCGACGACGTCACCGTCCTCGGCGAGAGCGCCGGCGGGTTCCTGACGGCGGCACTCGCCGCCGTCCCCCGCGTGCGTGAGCGCATCCGACGGTTCGCGGTCTTCTCGGCCGGGGCGTCGCGGCTCGTACCACAGGCGACCGCCGACAAGACGGCCGACCGGTTCCTCGACCACCTCGGGCTCCAAGCCGACCCGGGTCCGTTGCTTGAGCTGCCCGCTGCGCGGGTCCTCGCCGCACAGCGGAGTGTGATCGGCACCGACATCGGTCGTCGGAACGGGCCGGCGCCGGAAGCGCTCGGTGTCGTGCTCGACGCCGCGGTCCCGGCCGGCGTGCTCGACCAGCACCCTGCGGACGCCGTGGCGGCCGGAGCGATCGCCCACGCGAACGTCCTCGTCAGTGCACTCACCGACGAGATCGCGTCGTTCCGGGCAGCAGACCCCGCCGCGTTCGTGCCGACGTCACGGCAAACGCTCCTCGACGAGCTCGCACGGTTCGACGTGCCCCGCGATCGCGCGCAGGAGGTCCTCGACGTCTACGCCGCCGCCGGCGGCGACCTCGGTGACCTGCGCGAACGCCTCCTGACCGACTACGTCTACCGGCTCCCGGCAGCGCGGCTCGCCCGCGCCCAGTCGGCGGCCGGCGGTCGGGCGCACCTGCTCCTCATCGGGGGAGCGGACGGCGAACCGGCCGCACACGGCAGCGACGTCCCCGCACTGGTGGGGCGGTCGATGCCCGGCGCCACCGACGCGGCCCGTGCCCGGGACGAGCGCATCACGCAGATCGTCGCGGCCTTCGTCCGCGACGGCACGGTGTCCTGGGATCCGGTCGGTGCCGGGGTGGTCGCCGGGTCTGTCGGCGAGGTGCACGGCGACGCGACGGAGCAGTACGTCCGCGTGCTCCGGACATGGGACGGCATCCACAGACCCTGACCGAGACCTTGAGGCACAGCCCAACCCCACTGTCGCCGGCGTCCTCGCTGTCCTCCTCGTCCAATACTGCTCGGAAGAGAGGCTTCCCCCACCTCGAACGGTTCGCTCAACAGCACAGACCCTCGATCTCAGCGAACTCGCGCCAGAAACGCCTGCCGCCCCCCGCGACGCGCACTCCGCACCAGCCGTCTCGATCGCCGACCAGATGTCGGGCAGTAGATAGATCAGCTGCCGGCGGTCAACGGTTCGACCGGCCAGTTCGGAGCCGTCCGCGTGGGCCGCGGTTCGGTCGCCGATGGCACTCACCGCCCTGCCGCAGCGGAGGGCTCCCGAGCCTTCTGGCGTGTGAACGGACCGGGTCACGGCATCACGAGTGACTGACAAGTACCTCCGGCACGACTCGCCCGAAGCGTTCATCAGGTATCGACGTCGACTACTTCATCCTCGATCATCCGCTTCAATCGCGCCGCCGAATCGCATCACAACTCCGCTTCGTGTGTCGCGGACAACCAGCCCAAGAGTCACGGCGGTCCGACCGGCGAGAGCGATGCCGCACGGATTGGTCAGCCGCGGTACACCCGTCCGCCCGCCTGAATCGACACGGGCGCCGGTCTGGGATGAACAGGACCAGCTCGCTTAGTCGGTCAGATTTGATCAACAGCCGTCCACGCGAGTGCTGTCGCTGCGTCACGAATCATTAGTTCAGCGCTGGCCCCGGTGCATGCGGCCGCAAATTCTGGCTGGTGATTTGACGCGCCTCTCGCGTCAACGGCGACATAGGGATGGATAGCCGGAACGAATTGCGAGACGTTGCCCATGTCGGTTGAAGCGCGTGCCATCTGACCCGAGGCGCCGCCTGCGGCTTCCGTCCTGCCAAGCGCGGCTGCGTTCACACGCCAAGCCCGGAGCGCCGACGCGTCGTTTCGGAACTCTGCGTAGGGCTGGCTTTCGGGCGTGATCGACAGGGTCGCCCCGGACGCGAGCGCCCCCGCTTCGAACGCACGCCGCTCGCGGACCGTGTCGAAGCGGTCCTGGCCACCGGGGCGGCGCCGTTGGTCATCGGTGGAGACTGCAGCGTGCTCCTCGGGGCCGGCCTGGCGATGAAGCGACGTGGCGGTGTCGGGCTGGTGCACGTGGACGGACACACCGACTTCCGGCACCCGGGCAACAGCGACGGGTGCGCGAGCGTCGCGGGGGAGGACCTGGCCGCCGCTGTCGGGCTCCACTGGCCAGCCGTGTCCGACATCGACGGCGCCGGCCCGTACTTCGAGCCCGCACGGACTGCACACGTCGGCTGCCGTGACGACGACGCCGAACTCGCGGAGGTCCGCACCGT
This sequence comes from Curtobacterium sp. L3-7, assembly GCF_048756585.1. NCBI lineage: Bacteria > Bacillati > Actinomycetota > Actinomycetes > Micrococcales > Microbacteriaceae > Curtobacterium > Curtobacterium sp. L3-7. Next base: position 806,275 of record NZ_CP151474.1, read on the forward strand.
GGTCGGTGCGGTGGTCCCGACCTCGGAGTGGCGCGGTCGCGGCACCGCTGCCGTCGTCGACGCCCTGCGGACGACAGCGGGTGCTGCCGGCTACTGGTTGCAGGTCGACGTCGACGTGCTCGACCCGTCGGTGATGCCCGCGGTCGACAGTCCGGACCCTGGTGGTTGCACGCCGGAGGAGCTGATCGAGCTGCTCCGTGGCCTTGCACCGCGCGCCGTCGGCGCCTCGGTCACGGTCTACGACCCGGACCTCGATCCCAATGGCACGTACGCCCGCCTCTTGACGGAGATTCTCACGGTCAGCCTTGGTGACCTCGGAAGCGAGCTGCGGTAGCAACGTCCGGTAGCAGATCGGCAGCCGGACGCTCGGCACGAAGCGAGTCCCGCGGATGAACATGCTGGCACGGGGCCGGGGTGCTCCTCTTGGCGTTCGGTTGGCCTGGAGCTGCGGCTCCTGTCGTGGTTCTACCCGGGGCCGTTCGGTCAAGGACGTCGACGGCGTCCTTGGGCGGAGGATCTACGCCTGCGGTTGTTTACCTTGTCGAAGGCAGTGCCCGCCGGCCGTGCTCCTCGCGCAGCATCGCCCAGGTGTCGATGCTCGTCCATTCACCCTTGAACCAATCCGCATCCACAGCGCGGCCCTCGTGCCGAAGGCCGAGCCGCCTGAAGAGTTGCGCCGCGGCGATGTTGCGCGCATCCGTCATCGCGATGATCCGGTGAGCCTCCTGCAAGCGGAACAGATCGTCGATGAGTTGACGGAGTGTCTCCTGGCCCGCTCCGATACCTTGCCACTCGGGTGCCAGTGTCACGCCGAGTTCGTACGTGTCTGGCTGATCCGCGATGGCGTGCACGGCGGCGTCGCCGACTAGTGATGTGGTATCTCGGTGGTGGACTGCGATCTGGAGCCATTCGCCCGAGCCTGGAAGCAGCTTCGTCGGCTGGTCGGCGATGAGCGCGTCGGTGTCGGCGTCGGACCAGCCCGGTGTCCACGACTGGAACCGTGCCACGTTGGGGTCGCGGCGGTAGGCCGTGAAGGCCGTTCGGTCAGCCCGGCTGAGCACGCTGAGGGTGAATCGTTCCGTGAGGATGGGGAACTCGAGCACGGCAGGAACGCTACCGGGACCTTCGGCGCGGCCGTCCAAAACGCCACCTCAGCCCTTCGCGTTCCGGGTGTTCCCCTTCGCGACCTCGCGGCGCGCTGCCTCAACCGCGAGCTGGCTGCCTGCAGCCGGATCCGTGAGGAGCCTGAGGGTCGCGGCGGCATGTGGCTCCTCCGCGCGTGACTCGAGCAGGGGCGTGATGACGTCTGCTCCGAGCGCGACGAGCGCCTGGCTCAGACTGAGCTGGACGGCGCGGTCTCCACGCCCGAGCTGACTGATAAGCAGCTCACCCAACGCTGGGGCTCCGCCGACCGGCACGGTGGCGACGGCGGCACGCCACGCGGCGCGCGCGACCTCGTCATCGGGGTCGGTGATGGATGCGACCACCACCTGGTGGGTGGACGTGTCGGCGATCTTCGAGAGCGTGTGCAACGCCTGACTCCGCGCCTGCGGGGTGCCGCGTTTGGCCTCATCGAGGAGGCGCGGCAGCACGGCGCGTGCAGGGAGGCGTGTGAGCGCCCACGTGAGCATGTCGCGGACGAAGAAGTCGGGCTCGACCGCGCACCGGACGATGAGGGCGTCGAGGTCGACCGGGTCTGCTGCCGTGCCGATAGCGAGCACGGCTTGCAGCCGAACGGAAGGCGATGCGGCGTCGAGGCCGCGCTGTCGTAGGTCAGTATGTGCGTTCATGGTTGTTTGTGTCAGTATAGGGCCGTGAGCGAGATGCTGAGTGTCGAAGATGTAGCGGAACGTCTACAGCTCCGTCCGCGGACCATCCGTGACTACATCCGGACGGGTCGGTTGCAGGCGACGCGGATCGGTAAGCAGTACCGGATCCGGGTCGAAGACCTCGAACTGATCGGCACGCAAAGGCCGACCACCGCTGCACCATCGTCTGGCTCGTCGGACGGTGAAGCCGCGGTCTCGGCGACAGTGGTGGTTCGCATCGAGGCCGCAGACAGCCGGCAGGAGGAACGGGTGTTCACGTTGTTGAACGTCGTGGGCGGGACCTCGGGGGTCGCGTTGCAGGTCGCACGCATACCGAAGGACGGTGCGCTCCAGGTCGTGGCGACAGGAGAGCTCGCCGGTGCGCTGGACGTCCTGACGTTCATCAGCAACGCGATGGAGGCAACTCGTGACTGAGGATCGCCGGTTCCGCAGCGCTGACGGTGCAGCCGAACTCCGGCGGATGTACGACGCCCTCGTCGACGAGCACTTGCCTCAAGTCGCCCGGCAAACGATCGCGACCACGATTGGGCCGGTTGCCGTGCTCAGTGCCGGTCCGAGGGATGGCCACCCCGTCGTTCTGCTGCACGGTTCCGGAGCAACAGCACTCTCCTGGGCGCCCACGATCCGACGCCTGTCCGACGAGTACCGCGTCCACGCCGTAAACCTCCCCGGGGAGCCTGGCCCGAGCACAGCAACCCGTGTTCCGTTCCGGGCGACAGAACAGGCGGACTGGTCCGCCCAGGTCGTCCGCGCGGTGGCCGATCGGCCCGCTGCCGTCGTGGGAGTCTCAATCGGCGGATGGATCGCGACCGCGCTCGCAGCACGCAACCCTGAGCTGGTGGCTCATCTCGTGCTCCAATCCGCGAGCGGGCTCGGACCCCGTCGGGTGCTCCCGCTCGTCCTCGCCGGCGCCCTGACGGTGCTCGGCGAACGGGGGCGTCGATCTGCGCTTTCGTACCTGACCGGTCCCCACGCCGCTCCGTCGGAGCGCACGCCGATGAACCGAGACCTCGATGCCCTCTCGCTCCGGACGTTCGAGCACTTCAGGCCCCGCACCGACCCGCTCCCTGAGCACGACAGCGCTGACATGCAGCAGATCCGCGCACGGGTCAGCGCTGCCTACGGGGAACTCGACAGGATGCTCGATGCTCGAGCCGCTGCCGACCGGATCCGAAACCTCTTCCCGGCGGCCGTCGTCGAGCTCCGAACCGGTGCCGGCCACCTGATCGGTGACCAGGCCGCGTTGACACACGAGCAACTCGCGGCGTCCGGCTAGCGATCGGCTATTGAGACGGTCTGTTGACCTCATGCGGTGACGCCGCCGTCGATGTTGATGACGCTGGCGGTGATGTATGAGGACTCATCCGAGGCAAGCCATGCAACGAGGTTGCCTACCTCGTCAGGCGTTCCGTAGCGGCCGAGGGTGGTCAGGGCGGACATGACGGGTGCGAAGTCGCTGGAGGCGGGGTTGCCGTCGGTGTCGATCGGACCGGGCTGGATCACGTTCACGGTGACCTTGCGACCGGCCGCGCCGAGGTCCCGGGCGAGCCCACGGCCAAGAGCGGTGAGTGCTGCCTTGCTCATGCCCTAGACGGTCTGGCCGGGAAACGGGCTGATCTGTGCGCTGAGGGAGCTGACAAGAGATGCGCCCCTCGTCACTGATGTGCCGGAGGGCTTCCTGGACTGTATAGGCGGGGCCGCGGAGGTTCAGGTCGAGGGTCTTCTCGATGTGCTCCGCGCTCGCGTCGGCGAAGGGCTCATTCCATGCGGTGGCGGCGTTCAGGACGACGATGTCGAGGCCTCCGAGGATCTCAACGGCACGCTGCACGCTCGAGACTGCGTCGGTGGCGTCGCCGGCGTTAGTGCGGATCGCGTCCGCACGCCCGCCGGCGGCCCTGATGTCCTGCACGAGAGCATTGGCGGCGTCCGCCGAGGACCAGTAGGTGATGACGACAGAGGCACCGGCTCCTGCCAAGGATCGGGCGATCGCCGCGCCGATGCCGCGGGATGCTCCGGTAACGAGGGCTCGTCGGCCAGCGAGTCGACTGATGGAAGCGGGGGCGGTGGTGCTCATGAGAGGCCTTTCGTGGGCGGTGGCCCTGGGAGGTGTGTGCCGGGAAAGGCCGGCGGTGCGGTTGAGATTCCGCACCGCCGGCAAGGAAGTGGTTCACCCAGTGAGGGCGGTGTGCTGATCAGAAGATGGGGAGTTCTCCGCCGTCGACGACGAGGTTCGCTCCGGTGACCCACTGGGCGCGGTCGGAGGCGAGGTACGCGACTGCTTCGGCGATGTCGCGCGGGTCACCGGGCCGCCCGAGAGGGACACCTGCCGTCGTCGCCTCGAGGGGCACGCCCATCGCGTCCGCGATCGTCTGACGAAGCGCGTCAGCACCCGGGGTCAGGACGTTGCCGGGGGTGATGGTCGTGACACGGATACCGGCGGGAGCGAGCTCGGAGGCAAGCGCCTTTCCGTAGGCAGCGAGGGCTGCCTTTGCGGCGCCGTAGTGCGCCATCGGGCCCTGCGGGGTGATAGCGGCACCGGAGGAGATGTTGACCACTGCACTCCCGGCGCCGGCCTCGCGGAGGGCTGGCAGGAGGGCGCCGGTGAGGCGGACAGCGGAGAGGTAGTTGAGGTCGAGGGCGTCGATCCATTCCTCGTCCGGGATTGAGCCGATGCCGCCGAGGTGAGCGCGCGCTGCGCCGGCGTTGTTGATGATGATGTCGACACCACCGAGGGCGTCGAAGGCGGCAGCGGCGAATGCCTGGGCACCGTCGCTGCTGCTGATGTCGCCCTGGATGAAGGTTGCATCGGCAGGGGTGTCGGCGGTGGCGGTGCGGGCGGTGGCGACGACGGTTGCGCCGCCGTCGACGAAGCGCTGCACGATGGCGGCTCCGATGCCGCGGGAGCCGCCGGTGACGACGACTCGCTTTCCGGCGAACTCGGACGGGTCTGACGCTGCAATGGTTCTGAACATACGGTCCACAATAGTGATTCTGGACCGTTTGTACAGAACACGGTAGAATCGGGGCATGGCCAGGCCGAGAAAGTTCGATGAGGGTGACGTCCTCGATGCTGCGCGTCAGCGGTTCACAGAGACCGGGTACCACGGCACTTCGGTGGACGACTTGTCCCACGCGACAGGCTTGAGCAAGGGCAGCCTTTATGGGGCGTTCGGCGACAAGCACGCCCTGTTTCAGCGTGTGTTCGACGACTACTGCGACGGTTCAGACGCGATGGCTGCCGCCCGTGTCGACGGCCCCGAGGATGAAGCGCTCCTCCGACTGCGGGCGTGGCTGCACTCTCCCGAGATCACGGACCGGTTCGGCTGCCTCCTCTCAAAGGGCACCGCCGAGCTGGCCTCCGAGGACGCCGCGATCGCAGCTCGCTCGCTGGCCGCTTACTGCACCTTGCTTGACAGCTGCCAGCAGCTCGTGGAGCAAGCGCAGCGTGCCGGGCTCGTGGACCCCGAGGCTGATGCCAGCGCCCTCGGCGGTCTCGTCCTCACGACGCACCGTGGTCTCGAAGCGCTCGCGAAGGCCGGTGTCGACCCGGCGACGCGGAACCGCATCGCTGATGCCGCGATCGGCAGCATCGCCCTCTCGCCGGTGCGCTCGTGAACGCCCTCGCTGGAGTGGATGTCGCGGCTGAGCTCGAGCAGGTGCACGCTCACTGGACGCCGCGAGTTGTTGGACGTGTGAACGACCAGTTTGTGAAGGTCGCCAAGCTCCTTGGGCAGCTTGTGTGGCATGCCCACGACGCTGAAGACGAGATGTTCTTCATCGTGGCCGGCACGCTCCGCATTCAGCTTCCTGACGATGAAGAGGTGACCCTGACGCCGGGCCAATTCTTCGTCGTGCCGAGAGGCGTTCAGCACAACCCGATCGCCGACGAGGAGGTGCACATTGTGCTCATCGAGACTGTCACCACAGCGCACACGGGCGCTGTCGTCGTCGACGGCACAGTGCCAGTCGCAGTTCAGGTTGGCGACTTCCACTGATTCGCCAATCAGGTCTTCGGTGGCAAGGTCGCTGCCCCGGCCTTAGCTTTGCCGAGGACGTCCTCCCCACGGTCGCCTCCGATAGTTCGGGTAGGGATCCGGCGCGGCCTGGACACCACGCCGATGGCGTATCTTCGGCGACTGCGGTTGGAACGCGCCCGCGAGGATCTCCTCTGCGCCCGATCGAACAGTGTCACCGTCACGGGAGTTGCCTCTCGCTGGGGGTTTCTGCACGTCAGCAGGTTCGCCGCGGCGTACGCCGAGCGGTTCGGGGAGCTGCCATCCCGCACTCTGCAGCGCGGACGGCGCCACTGATCTGCCACGAACGCTCGGGTGGGCGGGATCCGTCGTGACCCTATGTCGTTGATGACCTACGGATCACTCCGGGGACCACGGGGCGCATCCCAAAGCAGCGGACGCGCTTTCTCACGAGGGCCGCGGCCGCCTCGCCACGGCGCAGGGAGTGTCGCTCGTGGAGGAGCGGCAGTCGATTGTGCCGTGCAAGAGCGGTCGTCGGTTCGATCCGCTTGCGCTGTGCCGCGGCCGGCTTCCTGTTGTGAGCGCAGGGGCTGCGACTGCGCCGCTGACGGATGGAGCGAGTCAGTGCTTCAGGACGGACTGTCGCTGGTCGGTGGCTTCTTTGGCGGCGGCGCCGCGGCCCGGGACCTCTCGACAGCCGCTTCGTTCGGAGGAATCCTTTGACAGGACGGCCGTTCGCTGGGTCATTCCAGGTCGTCTGTGTCGTCCCGCGCGCTGACTGGTACCCAGCGAATTGCCGGGTCATCGTGACACCGGCTCGTCCGCGGACTGCCCCCGCAGGCGAAGAAGCGGGCCGTCTTTCGGCCGGGCAGGACATGGTCCGGGTTCGGTGCTTGGCATAGCGTGCGGCGCTACCACCCATTGCCGACGAAGGAGCCATCATGGCCAACGCACGTGACGACGCGGACATGACACCCGCACAGGACGACCTCGTCCTCGCGATCGAGAGCGGTCCGCTCGCCGACATCGAGATCGTGGAGACCGCCGACCGCTCGCATGTCGACATCGCGATCACCGCCGTCAGCGTCGATCCGGACACCGGGAAGGCGGTGCCGGTGAGCATCGTCTTGAACGACGACGATTCCGGCTACGTCGTGACGGTCGCCGATGAGGAGTTCATCGTGCCGCTCGAGGAGACCAGTGAAGAGCCGAATGTTCGGAAGGCGGTCGCCATCCGACCCTTGCGCAAGCTCCAGCAACTGGCGCAGCGGGTCGAAGTGGAGGCGAAGGGAAAGGCCAAGGAGCTGGCGGAGAAGCTCAAGCACCTGCACGACGGCGCAGCCGACGGGCACGGCTGAGCCGCAGACCGGGAGCACATGATCGTGGATATATTCGGCATCGCCACGTTCGATCGCTTCTTCCGTGCAGCCACGAGCCTCGACGCCGACAAGGATGACTTGCGGCGCTTCGACGACTTCGTCGACGACCTGCTGTACGTCCTCCTCCTGCGAGGAGTGGCCAACACGGAGGCGAACGGTACGGCGGCCTCCACTCGACCTCTCGTACAGCGTTGAGACCCAGGAGCGGCTTCCGCGAATCGCCGGCGCTCTCGGGGTCGCGCTGGTCCGGACGTTCCGGATCCTCGACGAGAAGGTGAAATCCGCAGTCCCGCCACTGGGGCCAGGCCACGCAGGCCTTCGTCGTGCACTCCAACTCGGCCGTGTCGTGGATGGCCACCATTCCTCCGGCGATCGGTGCGGATGCTCCGGTGAACGCCGGTCACGGTACGCGGATCTGGAACGGGCATCAGGGGGAGGTCGGGTGCGGGACTCAGCGGAAGTGGTCGTTGAGCGCGGCGCGCGCCCGGACGGCGACGTGCAGATTCAGGCGCGCCTCCGGGTCGTTGATTTCCAGACCGCTCAGCTCCCGGATCCGTTGGAGGCGATAGCGCAATGTGCTCCGGTGGATGACAAGAGCGGCAGAGGTTCGGTCGTAGTTGCCGCCGGCGTCGAGATAGGCCGTCAGCGTGAGGACCAAGTCCGCGTGGTGCTGAAGGTCGTGGACGATGAGGACACCGAGCCATTCGTCGATGAACCGTTCGAGCCGCACTCCGTCTTCCGACATGTCGAGGACACGGAGGAGGCCCAGCTCATCATGGTTCGACAGGCCGAGTGGCTGCCGCGATTCCGCCTTGATGCGGAGTGCCCGTGTCGCTTCGGCGAAGGAGCGCGGCAGGTCGCTCGCCGTGCAGCTGCCGCCGACGCCGATCGTGCCCCGCGTGCTGCTCAGCGCGGTGGAGACCTTCTGGTAGAGCTGCGACAGATCATGACCGTCCGCCACCACGGCGAGCGTCATCTGTGCGCGCCGCGAGATCAGCGCCGGCACGTGCATCGTGGCGAGCTGATGCCGGACCGCAGCGCTGACGTCGACACCGTTCGGGGTGGGCTTCTCCCAGGCGAAGAGGACCACCCGGTGGAGTCCCCCCAGGTCGAAGTGTAGGGCCTCGGCGCGCGCGAGCGCGTCGGGGGGTCCGGCGCCAGAGACCAGGTCATCCGAGAGCTCGCGACCGAGCCGCAGTTCGACTTCTGCGACGTTGCGACGATGCGCGAGCTCGACCGCAAGCGTCGCGCCGGCATACTCGATCGCGAACCGGTCGTCGTCGCTGCGACCGTCGTCCGGATCGTAGATGCCGATGGCACCGAGCATCTCCCCGCCTGAACGGATCGGCGCCACCCGCCACCCGGCGGGGGCGGACCCGGCCGCGGAGAAGTTCCCGACGGGGACGATGGCAGGGTCCCTGGCACCCGCGAACGCCAGGTCGTTGCCGAAGGAGTCCTGGAGGACGACGGGGCGCTGGGTGACAGTGCTCACGGCTTCGACGATCCGGTCTTCGCCGCGACCGGACCCGGCCGCGGTGACGATCGCCTCGCGAATGGACTGCTGCGCGTTCAGCTGGACGATCGTCGCCGCCAGTGCCCGGTTGGAGGCCTCGCGCGCCTGGCCGAGCCTCCGCAGCTCCCGCGCCTGACGACGTTCCCGGCTGATCACGTCGGCCGCAGCGAGTGCGGCCCCGGTCGGCTCCGCCAGCGCCAGCAGGAGGTCCACCTCCGGCCCCGTCGGCGCGTGGTCCGCCTGGATCGCAAGGGCCCCGCGCACCGTACCGGTCCCGCGGAAGAAGAGCGCGTAGATCCATCCCGCACCAAGGGTGAGCACACCGTTGACCCCCCGGCACGCCTCAACGAGGAGGTCGAGATCGTGGTCGTCCGCCCCCGAGTACCGGGTGAGACGGCCGTGCGACACGACATAGGCGGACTGGACCGTGCATCCGGCGATCCCCCGTACCGCGGCCTCGGCCAGGCGGAACGTCCGCCGGGTGGAGGGGCGTTCGAACATCGCCGAGCCCACTCTGAAGATGTCGTACAGGCCCGCCGGTGCGTCCTCATCGGGGCCGGGGTGTGCGACACGGTTCGAAGAGCTCGAGGCGTCCATCGCGGCCAACGCTAGCCCTCATCCACTGGCTCTGACAGTGCAACGGGCGGTCGGGATCTTCGCTCCGGGCGGCCGAGGAGGAACCCGCCTCGGGGGCGGAGTGTGTACCTCGAGCCGGCGCCGTCCGGTCGGTGAGGAGCACGCCGTGAGCCTGATGCGTTTCGACCCGCCCCGCGACGTCGACCGCGCCGGCGAAGAGGCTCTCGGCGCCAACCGGCGCACCGACGCCGTGCCGTTCACGGTGGAGAGACGCGCAAGATCCGCCCCGGACGACATGGTCCTCATCGATGAGCGCCCCTGTTGTGAGTTCGTCCGCCGGCTCGTCCTCGAGGACAGCCCGGACGACTCCACGCTCACCGCGCGCCCGGGAGACGGTGTGCTGGCGCTGCTCGTCGCGGTGGACGAGTCGAGTCCATCGCGGCACGTGGACATCTCGCCCCACTCGGGCGGCGGGGAACACCGAGACGGCGACGAGTCGTCCGGCGAGTGAGACAGGACTTCGGAGAAGGAGCTTCCATGGCTAAGGCAGTCGGCATCGATCTCGGCACCACGAACTCCGTGATCGCGGTGTGGGAGGGCGGTGAGGCGAGAGTCATCCCGAACAGCGAGGGTGCCCGCACCACCCCGTCCGTCGTCGCCTTCACCGACACCGGCGAGAGACTCGTCGGTCAGCTCGCCCGGCGTCAGGCCATCCTGAACCCGAAGGGGACGATCTCCTCGGCGAAGCGCTTTATCGGGCGCTCGTTCGACGAGATCGGGGAGGAGGCCAAGGCGGTCGGGTTCGACGTCGTGCCCGGCCCCAACGGCGAAGCCCGGGTCGACGTGCGAGGGAAGCTGTATGCCCCCGAGGAGATCAGCGCGCTCGTCTTGCGGAAGCTGGCCGACGACGCCGCCAAGTTCCTCGGAGAGAAGGTGACCGAGGCGGTCATCACCGTCCCGGCGTACTTCAACGACGCCCAGCGCACCGCGACGCGGGACGCCGGGCGGATCGCTGGTCTCGAGGTGCTCCGCATCATCAACGAGCCGACCGCGGCCGCCCTCGCCTACGGGCTGGACAAGAAGGAGCACGAGACGGTCCTGGTGTTCGACCTCGGCGGCGGCACCTTCGACGTCAGCCTGCTCGACGTCGGCGACGGCGTCGTCGAGGTGCGCTCGACCGCCGGGGACACGCACCTCGGCGGTGACGACTTCGACCGCCGCATCGTCGACCACCTCGCCGACGAATTCCAGAAGGAGAACGGCATCGACCTGCGCAACGACTCTCAGGCCCTCCAGCGGCTGTTCGAGGCCGCGGAGAAGGCGAAGGTCGAACTCAGCTCGGTCAGCCAGACCCAGGTGAGCCTGCCGTTCATCACGGCGGACGCCTCCGGCCCGAAGCACCTGACCACGACGCTCAAGCGCGCCACCTTCGACAACATCACCGCCGATCTGGTCGAGCGCTGCCTCGGCCCGGTGCGGCAGGCGATGCAGGACGCGAAGGTCACCGAGAACGACATCGACGAGGTCATCCTCGTCGGCGGTTCGACCAGGATCCCCGCGGTACAGGAGCTGGTCAAGCGCCTCACCGGCGGCAAGGACCCCAACATGACCGTGAACCCCGACGAGGTCGTTGCTATCGGCGCGGCCATCCAGGCCGGCGTGCTGAAAGGGGAAGTCAACGACGTCCTCCTGCTCGACGTGACCCCGCTCTCGCTCGGCGTCGAGACGCGCGGCGGCGTCATGACGCCGATCATCGAACGCAACACGACCATCCCCGCACGCCGGAGCGAAGTCTTCTCCACCGCCCAGGACGACCAGGACTCGGTCGAGATCGTGGTGCTCCAAGGCGAGCGCGAACGCGCGGCGGACAACCGCGTCCTCGGCCGGTTCTCGCTGACCGGCATCCGGCCAGCGCCACGGGGCGAACCGCAGATCGAGGTCACGTTCGACATCGACGCGAACGGCATCCTCAACGTCACCGCCCGCGACAAGCACACCGGGGCCGAGCAGGGCATCACCATCAGCGGCACCACGAACCTCGACCAGGCGGAGATCGACCGCATGGTGCGCGAGGCTGAGCAGAACCGCGAGCAGGATCAGCGGCTGCGCGCAGACATCGATGCCCGCAACGAGTTGGACGCCGCCGCCTACCGGGTCGAGCGGGCTCTCGTGGAGCACGGCGACGCCGCGCCTCCGCACGAGCGGTCGCGCGCCGAGCTGCTGGTGCAGCAGGCGAGGGACGCCGTCGAACGGGAGGTTCCCGCGTCGGAGGCGCGTGAGCTGACCAGTGAACTCCGGCAAGTGGACGCCGCGCTGTCTGTGGGGCACCCAGCCCAAGGGTCGACCTCGCCGGACACCGCGGCCGGCCCCGGCGGCTCGGACGACTCCGATGACGACGTTGTCGACGCCGACTTCGACCGCAACTGAGGGACGCGGGGACATGGACACCTCGGACACGCGCGGGGCTGCGGACGCGGAGGAGCCGGAGGTCGGCGCCCCCAGCGACGCGACGGCCGCGCCGCCCGCGGCCCCTCCGACCGAACCGGACGCCCGTCTCGCCGAGCTGGAGGATCGCTGGCGCCGAGCCGCAGCCGATCTCGACAACGTGCGAAAGCGGACCACCCGCGAGCTCGCCCTGGTCCGCGACACGGAGCGAGCGCGTGCGGCGTCCGTCTTCCTCGCCGTCGTGGACGGCCTTACGGACGCGCTCGCCTACGCCAGGCAGATGAAGGATCCGTTGACCGACGGCATCGAGTCGATTCGGGAACAGGCGGTCGTCGCCCTCGAACACCTGGGGTATCCCCGCGTCGACCAGGTCGGCGTCCCGTTCGACCCACGAATCCACGAGGTCGTGTCGGTCATCGAGCAGGAGAACGTGCCGCCGCAGACGGTGGTCGCGGTCGCCCGGCTCGGCTTCGGCACCCCGGAACAGCTGCTGCGACCCGCGAGCGTCGTCGTCACGTCGGCGCGGGAGTGACCTCGTGGCAGACGACTACTACCAGCTGCTCGGGGTCTCACGATCCGCCGACTCCAAGGAGATCCAGCATGCCTACCGTGCGCTCGCCCGGAAGTACCACCCGGATGTGAACAAGCAGCCGCGCGCCGAGGACACCTTCAAGAAGATCAGCGAGGCATACCATGTGCTCGCCGACCCTGAGTCGCGTGCCCAGTACGACCGCTTCGGCCCAGAGTTCCGCCGCTACGCGGACGCAGAGCGCGATCACGCCTCGCAGGGCGCCGGCGCTGCCGGCGGTGCCGGCAGCGGCGCGCGCGGTGGAGGGCGCGCCCGCACCTGGCCGGGACCGTCGGGGTCCAGCTGGTCGAGCGCGCAGGCCGGAGCGGGCCCGGGCGGCGCGTCGGTCGACTGGGACGACCTCTTCGGCGACGTCTTCGGTTCAAGGCGCGGCATGGACGCCGAGGCCGAACTGGAGCTGACGGTCGAGGAGGCATTCCGGGGCGGCCCTCGGACGGTTGTCCTCGCCGACCCCGACGGCGACCGTCAGACGTTCGAGCTCCAGATCCCGCCCGGCGCGCTCAACGGGCAGCGTGTCCGCGTCTCCGGCGGCGGACAGCCCGGGCGGCAGGATGGCGGGTCGGGCGACCTTGTGATCACGCTCCGCGTCAAGCCGGACCGGCGGTTCCGTCTCGACGGCAAGGACATCGAGATGGACATGCTGATCGCGCCGTGGGAGGCCGTCCTCGGTGCCAGCGTCTCGACGCGGGCTCCCGGCGGCCCCATCAACGTGCGCATCCCTCCGGGCTCGTCGAGCGGACGCCGCCTGCGGCTCAAGGGCCAGGGGATGCCGCAGCCGCGAGGGAAGCCCGGCGACCTGTTCGCGAAGTTGAAGATCATGGTCCCCCCGCACCCCACCAGCCGTGAACGCGAGCTGTTCGAGCAGTTGCAGCGCGAGTCCTCCTTCGATCCGAGATCGTCATCATGACTCCTCCTCTGCTCCCGGTGATCCCGCCTCGCCTCGACCTCGGCACGGTCGCTGTCACGGCGCGCGTGCATCCCGACCTGGTCCGACGCTTCGTCGACCTGGGCCTGGTTCGCGGCGCCGTCGACGCGTCGGGCCGGCTCTGGTTCACGCCGGACGCACCCGAACAGGTGCGGCGGATCGTGCGCCTCCACGCCGACCTGGCACTGAACTACGCAGGCATCGCGATCGTCATCGACCTGCTCGCCCGGATTGACGCGCTCGAGGCGCAGAGATCGGTCATCCGCTGAGGAAGGGAGTCTCCGCCATGGAGATGAACAAGCTGACCCAGAAGTGTCAGGAGGCGCTGCAGGAGGCGCAGAGCATCGCGAGCCGGAACGGACAGACGGAGACGGAGAACGAACACCTCCTGCTCGCCCTCCTCGCGCAGGAGGGCGGCCTGATCCCTCGGCTGCTCGAAGCGGCCGGCGTCGACGTGACCCTCCTGCTCGCGGAGGTGCAGCAGGCGATCGAGCGGAAACCCCGGACGACAGGTCCCGGGGCGACGCCCGGACAGGTGTACCTGTCCCGCTCGCTGTCGGCCACCCTCGACCGCGCCGAGCGGGAGGCCACACGTCTCAAGGACTCGTACGTGTCCGTCGAGCACCTGCTCGTCGCGCTGGCCGACGACCCCAGCGGCGGCCCGGCCGCGCGAGTTCTGCAGACCAATGGCGTGACCCGCGAGGCCTTCCTCCAGGCGCTGACGGCCGTTCGCGGCAACCAGCACGTGAACTCGGCCACCCCGGAGCAGACCTACGAGGCACTGGAGAAGTACGGCCGCGACCTGGTCGCCGACGCACGCGCGGGTCGGCTGGACCCGGTCATCGGCCGCGACATCGAGATCCGCCGCGTCATCCAGATCCTGTCCCGCAAGACGAAGAACAACCCAGTGCTGATCGGCGAGCCCGGTGTCGGCAAGACGGCGATCGTGGAGGGGCTGGCACAGCGGATCGTCAACACCGACGTTCCCGAAGGACTCCGCGACAAGACGGTCTTCCAGCTCGATCTGGCGGCTCTCGTCGCGGGCGCGAAGTACCGTGGCGAGTTCGAGGAGCGGATGAAGGCGGTGCTGGCCGAGGTCGTGGCCGCCGATGGGGGCATCCTCTTGTTCATCGACGAACTCCACACCCTGGTCGGCGCGGGGGCCACCGAGGGAGCAATGGATGCGGGCAACATGCTCAAGCCCATGCTCGCTCGCGGCGAGCTGCACTTGATCGGCGCGACCACGCTGGACGAGTACCGGCAGCACATCGAGAAGGACGCAGCGCTCGAACGGCGGTTCCAGACCGTGTTGGTGGATGAGCCCAGCGTCGAGGACGCCATCTCGATCCTCCGTGGGTTGCGCGAGCGGCTCGAGGTCTTCCACGGCGTGCGCATCCAGGACAATGCGCTCGTGGCTGCTGCGACCCTGTCGCACCGCTACATCACCGACCGGTTCCTGCCGGACAAGGCCATCGACCTCGTCGACGAGGCGTGCGCGCGGCTGCGCACCGAGATCGACTCGATGCCCGCCGACCTCGACGAGCTGACCCGGCGGGTGACGCGTCTCGAGATCGAGGAGGCGGCGCTGGAGAAGGAGACGGACCAGCCGAGCCGTGTCCGTCTCGAGGAGCTGCGGCGTGAACTCGCCGACCTGCGGGCGGAAGCGAACGCGAAGCGTGCCCAATGGGAGGCGGAACGTCAGGCCATCCGTAAGCTGCAGCAGCTCAGGAGCGAACTCGAGCAGGTGCGCCGCCAGGCCGAGGACGCCGAGCGCCGGTACGACCTGAACAGGGCTGCCGAGCTGCGCTACGGCAGGCTCGCCGAACTCGAGCGGCAGCTCGCCGCCGAGGAGCAGCGCCTGCAGGAGAAGCAGGGACGGCAGCAGCTCCTGCGCGAGGTCGTCACCGAGGAGGAGATCGGCGAGATCGTGGCGGCCTGGACGGGAATCCCCGTCGCGCGGCTGCAGGAGGGCGAGCGCGCGAAGGTGCTGAAACTCGACGAGATCCTGCACGAACGCGTCGTCGGCCAGGAGGAAGCGGTGCGGCTCGTCACCGACGCGATCATCCGGGCCCGCTCGGGAATCCGCGACGCTCGGCGGCCGATCGGCTCGTTCATCTTCCTGGGACCGACGGGCGTCGGCAAGACGGAGCTCGCGAAGGCCCTGGCGAACGCGCTGTTCGACAGCGAGTCCGCGATGATCCGGCTGGACATGAGCGAGTACCAGGAGCGCCACACCGTCAGCAGGCTGGTCGGAGCCCCTCCTGGATATGTCGGATACGACGAGGGCGGCCAGCTGACCGAAGCGGTGCGTCGCCGGCCGTACTGCGTCGTCCTCTTCGATGAGATCGAGAAGGCGCATCCGGACGTGTTCAACACGCTGCTGCAGGTGCTCGACGACGGCAGGATCACCGACAGCCAGGGCCGCACCGTCGACTTCCGCAACACCATTGTGATCATGACGTCCAACATCGGCGCGCAGCATCTGCTCACCGAAGCCCGGAACAGCGACGGGGCGATTCCCGAGGATGTGAAGGACCTGGTGCTCGCCGAGCTGCGTGGCCGCTTCCGTCCGGAGTTCCTCAACCGGGTCGACGACATCATCGTGTTCGCCCCGCTCGGCCTCACGCAGATCGAGTCGATCGTCGACCTTTCGATGGGCGACCTGGCGCGGCGCCTGGCGGAACGCCAGATCCGGCTCGAGGTCACGCCGGAGGCGCGACGCCTCATCGCGGAACGGGGCTACGACCCGCTCTACGGCGCGAGGCCGCTGCGCCGCTACATCTCGCACGACATCGAGACCCGCTTGGGCAGGGCGCTGCTCTCGGGGTCGGTCCAGGACGGCTCGACGGTGCGCATCGACGTGCGGGACGGCGACATCGCCGTCGACGTCGCCCGGGCGGAGTCGGGTGCCGAAGCGGACGCACCGGTATGAGCGCCACGACCAGAGTTATCCGGTGCCCGAACTGCGGGCGAAAGATCCCCTGCCCTCGGCCGAGAGCGGACACCCCCGCTGCGGGAACTGCCGCGGTCGCGGTTCCGGGAGCGCCGCTGGAGGTCGCGTCCGCGACCGCGAGCGTGTCGGCCTCCCGCCTGGCGACAGCGCGATGAGGCCGCGCAGGCACGCCGGTGCAGGCGTATCGTCCGCCGTGATACCTCTGTGGGGGAGTGAGGCGTCGTGACGGCGAAGGAGACTCGCATGGAACTCACACTCGGCGTACTGGCACTGCTCGAAGCCAAACCGGACAAAGCGGCGGAAGTCAAGGACTTCCTCATCGGCGGCAAGACTGCGGTCGACTCGGAGCCGGGGACGCGCACCTGGTACGCCTTCCAGATCGACGACACGCATTTCGGCATCTTCGACACGTTCCCCGACGATGATGCGCGCAAGGCGCACCTGGGCGGCGCGATCCCGCGGGCGCTGGGCGAGCAGGGTCCGACCCTCCTCGCGAAGGATCCCGATCTCCGCACGGTCGACCTCCTCGCGGTCAAGCACGAACAACGCGACTGACGCGGTCGTGGCGTCATGGCGGGCGAACGCGGCACCTCCGGGGGCTCAGCGAGCGCATGGCGGCGGGAGCTCACGATCGTCATGTGCGTGCTGCTCGTCAGCCTCGTGCTCCTGATCGTGTTCCACGCCGCCGGCGATCCCGCCTGGGTGCGCCGCCTGCTGTCCCCGACGCCGGGCTCCGACACGGTGCTCTGGACGGTTCAGACGACGTTTCTGTCGGTCGGGTTCGCTGGGCTGACGATCGCGGCGCAGCTGTTCGCGGAGGCTCCTCTCGCAATCGGGACGTCACGGAAGCGCATCTTGGCGTACATCGGCGCCAGCTGGTTCGTGGCCGTGGGGCTCGCCGCGAACGCGGCCATGGCCATCGAGTCCATCTGGCTGCCGAGCGCGACGGGCGTGGTAATCACCTTCGCCTGGTTCGTCGCCACCGCGGTGCTGCTGCTGGTCTCGACCTCGAGGCTCACCCACCTCTTCGGGCACCCTTCCCGGCTGGACGAAGTGGTGCGCACCTCGCTCGTCGAGACGCTGTCAAATCGGTTCGGCGAGATTGCGCGCCGGTACGCCGGCGCGAGCCGCGGGCTGGAGGAGCTCCTGACCACGGACACGGCGCGCACCTCCACCCGTTCGGCGTCGACGTTGCACGTGCCGGTGCCGCAGGCCGGGCGCGTCGTCCGGGCCATCAAGGCCGAAGGCGTCCGGGAAGCGATCGCGTCGCTCGACCCAGAAGGCGCTTCCGCGGCTCCCACACCGTCCCCGTACGAGGTCGCGCCGCAGGTTCTGCTGGATGTCCACCCGGGGGACCGCACCCTGCTCGGTGCCACGGCGTTCCGGGTCGTGACGCCGAACCGGCTCCACGACGGGACCGCCGGACGGATGGTCCAGCTTCTGCAGTCGAGCATCGAGCTGGAGGCGCCGGAGGCGGTTACCGCGTACGAGGAGACCCAGCACGAGATAGCCACCCTGCAGGATGCGATCGGCAGCAACCTCCGGTCGGGCGCCCTGGCGACGGCGGAGCGGGCGTTGGAATTGCTCGGCCAGATCGTGCGCGAGGTCTGGATGGCGGAGCTCGACCGATCAGGTGCCTCCCGCGGGGCGTCGCTCGCGCGGGGGAGCGGACTCCTGGAGAGCATCGTCGAAGTGGAGCGGGACGTCCTGCTGTCCCCGCAGGTAGCGCACGTCTTCATCACAGCGACGACTGCCCGGGCCGTCGAGGCAGCGGCGACCGGCTCCGGGGGGTACGTCGAGGAATGTCTGCGGAGCTTCACGCGGCAGTGGTCCGACATCCTGATGCATGGGGGTCCCGAGTTCGATGCGCTGCTCGTCCGCATCATCGGGTGCGTCCGCGATCTCGCGGTGTACTCCGACGCGTCGGCGGCAGACCCGCACGCCTTGCGTTCGGGCGGCACGTGGGCGATGGTCGAGCTCGTCAAGCTCGCTCTCGACGCGAACCGGCCGGACCTCGCGGAGATAGCCGCGGAAGAGCTCCGGCGCCTCTTCGAGCGGCAGCCGGATGGACCGGCCCGCGCTGAAGTCCGCGCCGGTCTTCTGGTCCTCTCGGGGTGGCTCCGCTACCTCGCCGACACCCACGATGAGCGCTACACCGCCGACGCGGGCCTGGCGGCGGCGCTGACCCCGGATGAATCCTGGCGCGACATCTGCGCGGCACGCGACGTCGTGGAGGGCGGGACTCCGTTCAGCCGGTGGGACCGGTGGGAGACGAACGGTTCGGACTCCGGCACCGTGGAATCCTCGGTGCTTCCGGGCTTCATCGACCTCGCGCAGGTGACCGTGCTCGCCGGCTCGTCAGGACGCCTGCCGACGGCGACCGATCAGGAGACGGCCTCCCAGTACGAGCGCCTTCTTCGCCTGATTCCCGACGCAGAACCCGGCGCAGACGAGGGTGAGGACTCACTGCGGGAGGGGCTGGAGGCGGAGCTCGAGCGATGGAACGCCGCGCCCCGGTGAGATCGGGTCATCCGCATCTGTCGGTGGAGTCGTTGGTCGGGGAACATCGACGGCAGGGGTGGGTCGCATGGTGCAGGAGCTCAAGCGGCCTCCACGAGCTGCCTCGAACGTTCGGCAGCGGGCTCCTGTGGCGACCATTGGGGGCGCAAGTGATGGCAGTGGTGGTCTTGCGTGAAAGTGGCAGTGATCCGTTCGCATCGCTCTGCGCTGGGCCGGTGCACGCCCGCGCGTAGACCGTTCTTGCTCCGGTGCTGCGGGAGGCCGATCGATCGCTCAACCCTCGAGCACTCGTGTCACCCACCCCTCGGCCTCGCCGCAGGCGTTCCGGTAACCAAGCAGTAACCGAGTGCTGGTCTTGAGACGTGCGGTGATGGGAGCAACCGCGCCCAACACCTCAGGCAGGACGGGGATCTCGCCCCCTGGCCCACCTCCTGGGGCGGCGGCATATCTTCCTCGCTGGGAGGTCCGCGCCCAGCCTCCTGTGCGAGCCTGCCTGGGCCTCGCCTCGGTCGCGTCGCCCACATTGGGACATCTTTCTTTGATCTGCTGCTTGACCAACGCCCCGCCGGATCGGGGCAGTCGGGGCTTGTCAGCGTCTCGGCTACGGCGCTCGTTGGTGGCCGACCGCACGAGTCGGCGTGCCTTCGACGACCGCGCCCCATCGCCTCTCTCTACCGAGCGAGAGGCCACGGGGCGCGATGAGTCAGAACGAGGTGATGACCACCCGGTTGATCTTCGGGTCGTGCAGCGACTCGTAGCCCGCCTGTACCTCGTCGATGGAGATGGTCTTCGACACGAGCTCGTCGAGCTTGTACCGGCCCTGGAGGTACAGCTCGGCGATCATCGGGATGTCGCGCTTCGGGTTCGTCGAGCCCATGTAGACGCCCTCGACCCGCTTGCGTCCGTTGAGCAGTTCGAGCGACGTGAGGTCGAGGTGGTTCGACGGGTCCAGCACGCCGATCAGGTACAGGCCGCCACCCTGCGCGAGCATGTCGAACCCGGAGCGTGTGACCGCCGGCAGGCCGACGAAGTCGAACACGAAGTCCGCGCCGAGCCCGCCCGTCAGCTCCTTCACGGCGGCGACTGCGTCCGTCGTCGTCGAGTTGACGGTGTCCGTCGCACCGAAGTGCCGTGCGTTGTCGAGCTTGTCGTCAGCGACGTCGATCGCGATGATCCGACCGGCGCCGGCGATGACCGCGCCGCTGATGGCGTTGGTGCCGACGCCGCCGGTGCCGATGATCGCCACGGTCTGCCCTGGCTGCACGTTCGCCGTGTTCATCACCGCTCCTGCGCCCGTCACGACGCCGCAGCCGAGTAGTGCGGCCTGCGGGAACGGGATCGCGTCCGGGACCTTGGCGACCTGGTTCTCGTGGATGATCGCGTACTCGGCGAAGCCGCCGAGCCCCATGCCCTGCGCGAGCTCGTGGCCGTCGGTGTCGGTGAGCCGGCCGTCGCGGACGGTGGCCTCGGGGTGCTCGCAGAGGCCGACGCGGCCGGTCAGACACTTCGTGCATGCTCCGCAGTACTGGACGAGGCAGCCGACGACGTGGTCGCCGATGGCGATGTCGCGGACCTGGTCACCGACTGCCGTGACGACGCCGGCGACCTCGTGCCCGAGGACCATCGGGACGTCGTAGCCGAGGTTCGTGCTCGCGGCGAGTTCGTCGCTGTGGCAGAGGCCGGACGCCTTGACCTCCACGAGGACCTCGCGACCGACGGGGTCTGCGATCGTGACGTCTTCCGTCTGGAATCCTCCGCCGAACTCGCGGACGACTGCTGCTTTCATCGTGTTTCTCGCTTTCTCTTCGTCGAGATGAGTGGGGGTGTCAGACGAGTTCGGGACGTCTGATGCTCTCGGCCCCGCCGTCGATGAAGACGACCTGACCGGTGACGTGCGTGTTCTCCGCGCTGGCGAGCCAGGCGAGGAGCGCCGCGGGGGCCGTCGGCGGCGCTGCGGGGCCGTTGAGAGGCGAGGGCGCGCCGGCGTCGAGCGCCGCGCGTCCTTCCGCCGTCTGCAGTGCCTGCGCGGTCATGGGAGTCTCGATGACTCCGGGCGCGATCGCGTTGAGGGCGATGCCGGCGCCGGCCCACTCCGGGTCCTTCGCGTGGGTGCGCACCCAGTGCGCGATCGCCTTCTTCGTCGTCGAGTAGATAGCACTCGACCCTGCTGCGTTCGTCGCGGTCCCGATCCGCTCGGCTTCGGCACGAGCACCGGGCTCGTCGTCGGCGAGGAGCTTCGCGTACAGACCGTCGTCGACGTCCTCGAGGGCGGCGAGGCTCGCGACGACGACCGCGCGGGGAGCGTCCGAGCCGGCGAGGAGCGGTCGGAGTCCCTCGAGGGTGGCCTTCGCGCCGAAGTAGTTCACTCCGACCGTGACCGGGCTCGCGGCGACGAGTCCTGCGACGGCGATGACGGCGTCGATGCGTCCGCCGGCGCGTTGGGAGACCTCGTGGACCAGGGCGGTGCGGCCCTCGTCGGTGCTCAGGTCGACGACGACGTCGGCGTCCTTGATGTCGACCCCGACGACGGTGTGACCGTCGGTGCGGAGCTTCTCGGTGGTGGCCTTCCCGATGCCGGATGCGGCTCCGGTGACGACGTAGGTGCGGGTCATTGGTGATCTCCTTCGATCGGGTTCGAGCGTGTGTTCGTGCGGGTGGGGTCGGTCAGCGGTCGAGTCGGGCGACGAGTCGGCCGTCGACCTCGCCGCGCTGCAACCGACCGAGGCCCTCGGCGATGTCAGCGAACCCGATTTCCTCCGCTGCGACCGTGACGCGACCGTCGCCCATCAGGGCGAGAACTGCCTCCAGGTGTTCCGGAATGCCGGCGACGGTGGCGCCCTGCAGGTCGATCGCGCGGCTGACGAGGTCGATGGAGTTGATCGTCCACTCGGACCGGCCGAGACCGACCAGGACCACGCGGCCACGGGTCTTCACGGCGCGGATCGCTCCGGAGGTCGTGGTGCCGAAGCCGGCGAAGTCGATGACGACGTCGAGGTCGCGTCCCTCGAGCTCTTCGACGTCCGCGACGACCTCGCTGACGCCGTGCGCCTTCGCGGTCTCCCACAGCGCTTCACGGGGATCGGCGGCGACCACGGTGGCGCCCTGCGCGATCGCGATCTGCGCCCCGGTCATCCCGAGCCCGCCGAGTCCGACGATGCCGACGCGGTCACCGGGGCCGACCTGCCCGTACACGACGACGCCCGTGTACGAGGTCAAGCCGGCATCCGTGGCGGCCGCGGCCTGGGACCAGTCCATGCCCTCCGGGAGCCGGACGAGCTTCGCGGCGCTCACGATCGTGTACTCCGCGTACGCGCCGTCGCGGGAGACGCCGGGGGCGTCGTCGGGGGAGATGGCACTGGCCACCGCGTCGCCCACCGCCCATCCGGTGACGCCTTCGCCGACCGCGGCGATGGTGCCAGAGGCTTCGTGCCCGAGGATCACCGGCAGCGGGATCGTCAACGGGATGACGCCCTCCATGTAGCCGACGTCGCTGTGGCACAGGCCGGACGCGACGATCTTCATCAGGACCTGACCGGGACCCGGTGTCGGGGTGTCCACTTCCGTCTCGGTGACCGCTCCGTGGACTTGCCCGAGTACCCAGGCCCTCATGTCGACTCCTTCATCGATGTGCGGCGTGGCTTCCTTGCGCGCCTGATCGGACCCTACGCCATTTTCTGGACAGGTGTCTATGAACTGTGCCATGCGAGATGATCGACACATGACCAGTGCAGCGCAGGGGAATCGGCGGCGGGAACTCGCTGCGACGGATGATCCCCGAGCGGCGAGGACGCGTGACCGGCTCGTCGCTGCGCTCGACGCGCTGCTCGAAGCCGGCGAAGCCGTGTCGGTCGCCGCCGTCTGCACGCGAGCCGGGGTTGGCCGGAGCACCTTCTACACGCACTTCGCGACCGTCGGAGACGTCGTCGTGTACGTCGTCGACACGATGTTCGACGAGATCGGACCGCGAGACGTCTCGCGGCGAACCGGCCAGGTCATGGCCAGGGCCGCCATCACACGGACGGGTCTCGAGGAGCTCCTGGCCGCGTTCCGCCTCCATCGCCGCTACCTCCTGTACGCGGTGTCGGCGCCGGCAACCGAGCGTGTCCGTGAGCATCTCGTCGAGGAGATGTCTGCGAGCCTGCGGAGGACGATCCTCACCGAACGCCCGGACGCATCGGACGAGTTCCTCGACACGGCGGGGGAGTACATCGCCGGCGGGGTCCTCAGTGTCCTCCTCGGATGGCTCGAGAGCCCGCGCGGACGCAGTGACGACGACATCGTCGACACGGTCGCGCAGCTGCTACCGAGTTGGCTGACCACCAACGACTGAGTCTCGGAGCGCGTGCGTGGTGTTGTGGCTCTCGCGCCAGACGCCCCGCGCCGCGGCGCCGTCGGCACTGATCCGCACGCCCTCAGAGGACCGGACGGATCTCGAGCCTCCGGTTGCACGCCTTCGACGCCTCTGCCGCCAACCAGAGGGCGACGTCGGCGTCGGGAACGTCCCAGATCCACACACCGGCGACGAATTCGGTCGTCGCGACGTACGGGCCGTCCGTGACCAAGCCGGCGTCGTCCCGGTTGTCGACGACCGTCGCGAGCTCGGGCGCCGCCAGGCCGGCGGCGAACACCCAGTGCCCGTCGGCGCGGAGCCGGTCGTTGAACACATCGATGGCGGCCATCTCGGCGTCGGTGGCGCGCCCGGATGTCTGCCCGCCCGTGGTCGGGCTGCCGTCGAGGACGTTGACGAGGTACTGCATCGTTGTCTCCTTCGGTCGTCCACCGCTCGTGCGGTCTCACGTACACGGCATACACGGTGCTTCGCCGAAACGGACGTCGTTCGGTAATTGACCTCGGCAGGGCCCGAGTGTCACCGGCGCCGTACGGGCTCGGCGCCGGTGCGCGGCGGCGCCGGCGTCTCCCGCAGGCGACCGGCCGCCGTGGTCGCGGCGTCGGTGATGGTGTGGAGGAAGGTGGTGACCTGGCGGAGGTCGTCGGCGCCTGTGCGTCGGAGGACCGTGGCGATCTCCTCGCTCGACCGTTCCGCGAACGCGCGCGCCCGGTCCTCCGCCGCCGCGGTCGGGCGGAGCGTCACGCGCCGTCGGTCGGTGTGCTCCCGGCTCCGGACGATCAAGCCCGCTCCCTCGAGGCGATCGACCAGCACCGTGACCGACCCGGAGGTCATGCCGATCAGTTGCCCGAGCCGTGCGGGGGACAGTGGTTCCCCGGCAGAGGCGGCCCAGAGCACCTGTCCGAGTGCGTGCGCGTCGTTGGTCGGCAGGTCGAGCCAGACCGCCATCTGCTGGTTCAGCTCCGTGAAGGCCACGGCCCAGTCGCGGAGCGCCTGCATCACGTCGACCTGGGGGACAGACCAGGTCGTGTCGAAGACGTTTTCCATCAGACTCCTTCAATGTGCAGTCGCTTTACTGTAAAGACAGTATCGAGGAGGAGCCATGGAACAACGCACCGCGATCGTCTCGGGAGCCAGTATCGCCGGACTCTCGGTGGCCTACTGGCTGCGGCGCACGGGCTGGCAGGTCACGGTCGTCGAACGCGCGGTCTCCTTCCGGGACGGCGGCCAGAACGTCGATGTCCGCGGCGTCGCGAGGGACGTCCTCCGTCGCATGGGTCTCTTCGATGCCGTGAAGGCGAAGAACACCACTGAGACAGGCACGGTCCTCGTCGACGCCGACGGGAAGGTGACGGCCGAACTGCCCTCGGAGGGGACGGACGGTGCGACGGCGGAGCTCGAGGTGCTCCGCGGCGACCTCGCCCGGGTGGTGCTCGACCACCTGCCGGACGGCGTCGACTTTGTGTACGGACAGACCATCACCGCGGTCGAGGACCGCGGTGACGCGGTCACGGTGCGCCTCGCGGATGGCCGGGCGCTCGACGCGGACCTGCTCGTCGTCGCCGAGGGTGTTCGGTCGTCCACACGTCGACTCCTCTTCTCTGGCGACGACGTCGAGGAGCGCGACCTCGACGTCACGATGGTCTTCGGGACGATCCCCCGGACCGACGGCGACGACGACCGCTGGCGTTGGCACAACTCCGTCGGCGGCCGGCAGGTCCACCTCCGGCCCGACCCGTACGGAACGATCCGCGCGATCCTCGCGTACTCGCCGGGCGGCGACCTCCTCGGCCTGACGCGGGCCGAGATGCTCACCGCCGTGCGGGAGCGGTACGACGGGGCAGGGTGGGAGGCACCGCGCATCCTGGAGGCGCTCGAGACGTCCGACGACGTCTACGTCGACCAGCTGCAGCAGGTGCGCATGCAGACCTGGCACCGCGGCCGGGTCGTGATGGCCGGCGACGCAGCGTGGTGCGTGACACCGATGGGTGGTGGTGGTGCATCCCTCGCCCTCACCGCCGGGTACGTGCTCGCCGCCGAACTCGCCGCAGCACCCGACGATCAACCCGGCGCGCTCATCGCCTACGAGAGGTGGATGCGCCCACTGGTCGACGACGTCCAGCACCTGCCGCGCGGCATCACGGCCTTCGCGTACCCGCAGACGCGCGTCGGTCTCGCAGTGCGCGGGGTCGCGGACAAGGTCCTGCTCTCCCGGCCCTTCCGCCCACTCGCGGCGAAGCTGACCCAGGTCGCACAGACCGAACGCGACCTGCCGCCGCTCCATGACGAACGACGGTGATGGCGAGGTGTTGCGTCGGTCTGCCGGAGCGCTCGCGCGAGTTCGAAACGTCGCCGCGCTCGGCAACCTGACATGCACCGACGACGAGTTTGCGCCGGTGTCGAGCAGCGGTGCGTCGATGGCCTGGCGACGGCGTGCAGCGTTCCGTGCACGTCGTCGCCAGGCCGTCAGGTCAGCGCTCAGGCGCGGCGGCGCCGTACCACGATCAGGCCGACACCGAGCAGGACCGCGAGTGCGGCACCGCCGACGAGGAGCGGCGAGATCGTCGACCCGGTGAAGGCGAGCTCCGCGGCGGCCTGACGAGCCACCGCGGTGGTCGTGGCGGCCACGGTGGCCGGCGCGACCGTGAATGCGTGCGACACGGTGACGGGGTCCGCCCCGGTGCCGTCCAGCGTCAGCACCAGCTCGTGGGCACCTGCGGCAGTGCCGGCCGGGATGATCACGTCGGTGTCGAGCACGCCGTCGTCGCCGATCGTCACCGTCGCCAGGCGGACCGGCGTCGAGTGCAGGTCGATCGTCACCGTGGCACCCGCGGGCAGGTCGGTCGCGCCGAGGTGGACGGATGCACCGACGGACAGCGTGGTGCCGTCGATCGAGTCCCCGTCGATCCGCGCGGTGGGATCGAACACGAACGGCGTGGTCGAGACGCTGGCACTCGGGGTGCCCGGCCCGACGGGCGTGACGGCACGCACGCGGAACTCGTAGCGGGACCCGTTGTCCAAACCACTGATCGTGACCGGGGAGGTCGACGCGTCGACGCCGGTCCACTCAGCGCCGGCGGCACGGTACTCGACCCGGTAGCCGGTGACGGCCGCACCGCCGTCGTCCGTGGGCGCGGTCCAGGAGAGGACGGCCGCCCCGTCGGCGGGGTTCACGGCCAGGTCGTTCGGTGCGCTCGCCACGGTGAGGGGCGTCGCGGTGGCGAGTTCGCTCCAGGGGCCGGTGCCGGCTGCGTTCACGGCGGCGACGCGGAAGGAGTACTCGGTGCCGTTGGTGAGGCCCGTGACGTGCGCGGATCCGGTGGCGGCGGCGATGGGCTCACTCCACGTGGAACCGTCGCTGCTGTACTCGACCTGGTACCCGGTGACCGGGGCGCCGTTCGCGTCGGCCGGCGCCGACCAGGTGAGCGAGACGGACTCGTCGTCACCGGTCGCCTTGACCGCCTGCGGCGATCCGGCCACGCCGAACGGGGTGGTCGGGTTGCTCGACGCGGCGGGCCCGGTGCCCGCAGCGTTGGACGCGGCGATCCGGTACTCGTAGGTGGAGCCGTTCTGCAGCCCGTCGATGACGGCGCTGGTGTCGGCCGCGGCCGGCGTGGCGACGTCGGCCCATGGTCCGCCGTCGACGCTCTGGGAGATGGTGTAGCCGGTCAGCGGGCTGAAGCCGTCGCTCGCGGGCGCGGCCCAGTTCAGCTCGACCGATCCGTCACCGGGGGTCATGCGGAAACCGACCGGAGCGGACGGCGTCGTGTAGGGGGTCACAGCGGCGCTCGGGCCGGACGCGGCACCGGTGCCGGAGGCGCTCGTGGCGGCGACCTGGAACGTGTAGGCGGTGCCAGGGGTCAGGCCGTCGATCGTCGCGCTGGTGGCGGCGGTCGTCGCCGTCACGTTGCCAGGGGTCGACGTGACGGTGTACCCGGTGACGGGGTCGTCGCCGGCGTCGGTGGGTGCCGACCATGACACCGTCGCGGAACCCGCGCCGGCGGCTGCGGTGACGTCACCCGGAGCCGACGGCACCGCCGCCGGTCGGACGACGATGGTCGAGGTGACGTCCTGCTGTCCCTTGTCGTTCGCGGAGCGGATCGTGAACGTCGAGGAGCCGACCTCGGTCGGCGTGCCGGAGAGCCGGCCGGACTGCGAGAGG
Source organism: Curtobacterium sp. L3-7 (assembly GCF_048756585.1). Classification (NCBI taxonomy): domain Bacteria; kingdom Bacillati; phylum Actinomycetota; class Actinomycetes; order Micrococcales; family Microbacteriaceae; genus Curtobacterium; species Curtobacterium sp. L3-7. The sequence continues at coordinate 833,488 of NZ_CP151474.1, forward strand.
GTGAGGCCCGCGGGGAGCGTGCCGTCGACGACCGAGAGCGTCGGAGCGGGGTAGCCGCCCACCGTGTAGTCGTAGGAGTAGGGGTGGTCGACAGGGGTGTTCGACGTCGGGGTGCCCGAGATCGTGCCACCGGCGACGACGTACTCGCGGAAGGCGAGGTCGTAGCTGGAGGCGTAGCTCTGGCCCATGTAGATCGCGCCGCCGCCTGGGTAGACGTTCGTGTCGCAACCCACGTACGCGTTCGACGGACCCTGGAACGAGATCGCGTACGAACCCCCCGCGGTGACGGGGGCGGTGGACGTGATCGGGACCGAGAACCATCCGACACTGGAGACGGTCGCCGACCCGGTACCGAGGACCGGGCCGGTGGGGAGCCCGTTCTGCGCCGCGCGGATGGTGAGGTTGTACGTGGCAGACCCGGTGACCTGCGCCTCGTACAGGTCGATGCCCGACACGAGTCCGCTGACCGTCGGCGTGAAGGTCTGGCCGTTGTCGCCGTTCGACCACGGGCCGAGGCGGTACGTCTCACTCGCTTGGTCGAGCGTGCCCTGCTGGGCAGCCTGGGCGGCGCCCGCGGAGAGCAGCGCCGGCGCGAGCGCTGCCGCGAGGACTGCGATGCTGGCGACGGCCATCCGCATCGGCCGGACGGTTCGGGTTGGAGACGGAGCGGTGCGTGCGCGCAAGAGCGTTCCTTCGGGAGAGGCTCCCTCCTGCAGGGAGCAGGCCGATCATATGAGCCCTCTTCGCTTCGTTACGCCGCGATGCTCACCCCAGTTCGGGTCCCGAGTGACGCCCGAAGGGCCGCTACCTCTCGGCCCGGAGCCGCTCGACGTCCGGCAGGACGGCGAGCAACCGGTTCTCGGAGGCGATCCGCTCGGCGACGGCGAGATGGTGCTCCGCGCGTTTGGCTTCGTCGGTCTGCCGGAGCGCTCGCGCGAGTTCGAGGTGCGCCCTGGCAAGACCTTCGGCGTAGTGGGCCGCCGCGGCTTCCTCGATGACGCCGGGCATCGTCTCCAGGGCGTAGGCGGGATTGCCGGACCGGGTGAGCACGTCCGCGAGGACGGTCCGTGTGCTGACACCGGTGACCAGCATGAGGTTCGGCTGGACCCGGTCGCCACGGTCGGCGAGGAGCCGGAGGATCTGCTCGTAGTGGGCGGCTGCACCGGCGAGATCGCCGGAGTGCATGAGGAAGTTCGCGGTCATCGAGAGCGTCTGTGTGACGCCGTCCTGATCACCGGCGACGGTGAGGAGTTCCATCGCCCGGCCCGCTTCACGGAGCGCCGTGTCGAAGTCGAGGAGACGGCCGCGCGTCCACGCGAGGTAGAACAGCGCCCAGCCCTGTTCCTTCACGTCGTCCGTGCGTTCGGCGGCTTCCACCGCGATGACGGCGGCGCGGTGCGCGGCATCGAACTCGTCCTGTGTGAGGTGCAACCACGCCGCGTACCCGTGGTGCACGGCGATGTCCCGGTCGGTGCCGGATCGGGTGGCAGCGTCGGCGGCGGTCAGGAAGAGGATGCGCCAGAGATCCCATGCAGGCCACGTGTCGGAGAACCAGTGCAACGCCTCGGCGACGTCGAGGACGAGCTGGTCCTCGCCGAGGGCGTACGCCTGTTGGATCGCGCTGGCCCACTGCGCGCCTTCGATGCGCAGCCAGGTCTGTGCCTGGTCTGCCGACGAGAAGTGCCGTCCGGGGGCTGCTTGATCAGGCTCGCGGTCGGGCTCGAACCAGAGGCCGGCGTTCTGGGCGGTCTGCAGCACCCAGTGTCGGAGTGCTCGTCGTTGGTGCCCGACGGCCGGCTCGTCGCGTCTGGACAGGGCGGCGGCGAAGAGCCGGACCAGATCGTGGAGGTGGTAGCGGTTGCTGCCCCGGGCTTCGACGAGACCGAGATCGGTCAGTTCGTCGAGTCGGTCGGCAGCGTCGTCGGGGTCGGTGGCGGTCGGTGCTGCGGCGAGGTGCGCATCGAAGGTTGCACCGTCGATCAGCGACAGGCTCCTGAACAGCTGTTGCGACGCGGTGTCGGTCTGGTCGTAGGAGAGCGTCAGTGCCGGCTCGACCGCGAGGTCTCCTGCGACGAGCGCGCTCAGCGGGTTGCGGCGCGCGGACATCTTGTCGAGGAAGTCACCGACCGTGGAGCGTGGCTGCGCCGCCACGCGGTTCGACGCGATCCGCAACGCGAGCGGCAGATCGCCACACGCCGCAGCGAGCGCGTCGGTGTCCCGGTCTGTGCGCTGGGCGGCTGGGACGATCCGACCGATGAGCTGGGTGCTCTCGGCACGGCTGAGGGACTCGAGCGTGATGCGTTGCACGTTCACCAGTCCGGCGAGGCTCCTGCGTGAGGTCACGATGACGACGATGTTGGTCGCCGTCAGGACCGGCCTGATCTGGTCCTCGTTCGCGGCGTTGTCGATCACGATCGCGACGCGCTGCGCGTCGGTGATCCGACGCCAGTGCGCGATGGCCTCGTCCATGCTCGAGATGTCACGGATCTCGGACGTCTGCGCGATGAGCGACGCCAGTACTCCGAGCGGCGACAGCGGCAGCGAGTTCATGCCGTTGAGGTCGATGAACGCACGTCGGCAGTCGTCGTGTTCGTGGCGGCGGAGTGCCTCCAGCGCGACGGTGGTCTTCCCGACGCCGGCAGGGCCACAGATGACGAGGACCGGCGCGGCCCGACCGCTGTCGGTGCCGCGGAGGAACGCCGCGACCGCCGCCATCACGTCGGGCCGTCCGGTGAAGTCCGTCACGAGCGGAGGGGCCAGCATCGCGGAACGACGAGAGCTCCCCGAGACGACACGGGGGGCGCGTGCCAGACGCAGCAGCTCCTGTTGCTCGGCGTCGTCGAGGCCGAGCGCGTCGAAGAGCGCGGTGAGGGTCCGCCGCTGTGGGGCGGCGCTGATGCCGCGTTCGATGTTGCTGATGGTCCGGTCGCTGATGCCGGATGCGTGCGCGAGGCTCTCCAAGGTGAAGCCCGACAGCAGGCGATGCCGGCGCAGCCGGTCACCCAGTGGTTCTGCGTGCGGTTTCTTCATGCTTTCTTCCTGGCGTCGGTGCACCCGGTGGCCCTTTCATGAGGGGCATCACCATGGTGCCTGACCGTCCGATCAGACGCGAGAGGACCGCACCACGGGGAAGGGGAACTGCTCATGCCAACGCCCACCATCATCCTCGTGCACGGCGCCTTCGCCGACTCCGCGAGCTGGGCTCCCGTCACCAGGGAGCTCCTCGACCGCGGTCACACGGTGCTCGTGCCGCCGGTCTACAACCGCAGTCTCGCCGAGGACGCCGCCTCCGTCCGGGCCGTCGCCGAGCACGTCGACGGCCCCGTGGTCCTCGCCGGCCACTCCTACGGTGGCGCGGTCATCACGGTCGCCGGCGCCGCGGAGAACGTCGTCGGGCTGGTGTTCGTCTCCGGCTACGTCCTCGAGGTCGGTGAGAGCCTCGGGCAGCTGCAGGGCGGTTTCCCGGACTCCGACCTCGCCGCGAACCTGGTGTACACGCCGTACCCGATCGCCGGCGCGGAGGACGGCACCGACGTCTCCGTGAAGGTCGACGCGTTCCCGCCCGTGTTCGCCGACGGAGTCGACCCGAAGACCGCCGAGGTCCTCGCGGTGTCCCAGCGGCCGCTGACCGGAGCAGCGTTCGGGGATCCGGCGTCGACGGCGGCGTGGAAGGCCACGCCGGGGTGGGGCATCGTCTCCACGAACGACCACACCATCAACCCCGACGTCGAACGCTTCGGGTACGAACGCGCCGGCCTCCGGGACGTCGTGGAACTCCCCGCGCCGCACCTGGTGATGCACACCCACCCGGCCGAGGTCGCCCGCGTCATCGAGACCGCCGTCCGCGAGACCACCACCGACTAGCGCCGCGCCCGACCACCGACCCACCAGCGACGACCATCCACCACCCACGACCACGTACAGGAGAACACCATGGGATTCGTGACCACCGACGACGGTGCAGAGATCTACTTCAAGGACTGGGGCAGCCACGATGCGCAGCCGATCGTGTTCCACCACGGCTGGCCGCTGTCTTCCGATGACTGGGACGCGCAGATGCTGTACTTCCTGGCCGAGGGCTACCGGGTCGTCGCGAGCGACCGTCGCGGGCACGGCCGTTCGTCGCAGATCGGCACCGGCCACGACATGGACCACTACGCCAGCGACGTGTCCGCGGTGGTCGAGCACCTGGACCTGCACGACGCGATCCACATCGGCCACTCGACCGGCGGCGGCCAGGTCGCTCGGTACGTCGCCCGGTACGGTCAGCCGCAGGGCCGCGTCGCGAAGGCCGTGCTGGTGTCCGCGGTCCCGCCGCTGATGGTGAAGACCGACGCGAACCCCGACGGCACCGACATCTCGGTCTTCGACGGGTTCCGGGAAGCACTCGCGGCGAACCGCGCGGAGTTCTTCCAGGACGTCGCCGCCGGACCGTTCTACGGATTCAACCGCGACGGCGTGACGCCGTCGGAGCCGGTGATCGCGAACTGGTGGCGGCAGGGAATGACGGGCAGCGCCCTCGCGCACTACGAGGGCATCAAGGCGTTCTCGGAGACCGACCAGACCGAGGACCTGCGCGCGATCACGGTCCCCGTCCTCGTCCTGCAGGGCGACGACGACCAGGTCGTGCCGTACCGCGACGCCGCACTGAAGCAGGACGAGCTCCTCAGCGACTCGACGTTGAAGATCTACGAGGGGTACCCGCACGGCATGCTGACGACCCATGCTGACGTGATCAACCCCGACATCCTCGCGTTCATCCGCCGCTGACCGGACCTGATTGGGTCGCCCGGTACGTTTCCCCTCGGCGAGAGGACGTGGAGTCCTCGGCGAGAGGACGTGGAGTCATGAGGGCTGCTTGGTACGACGAACAAGGTCCGGCGAGCGAGGTGCTGCGAGTCGGAGAACGACCTGATCCCGCTCCCGGCGAGGGGGAGGTCCGGGTCCGGATCGCGTTCTCCGGGGTGAACCCTGGTGACACGAAGAAGCGCGACGGGTGGCTGGGGTCGGCGATGCCCTACCCGGTGGTGATCCCGCACAGTGACGGTGCGGGCGTCGTGGACCGGGTCGGCGCGGGCGTCGACGAGGGCCTGGTCGGCCGCCGCGTCGCCGTGCACGGCGCGCAGTCGTACCGGCAGTTCGGCACCGCCGCCGAGTACACCGTCGTCCCGACGGACCTCATCACCCCGCTGCCCGACACGGTCAGCGACGAGATCGGCGCGCTCCTCGGCATCCCCGGGATCACGGCTCACCGGGCTGTGTTCGGCGACGGCCCGGTGACCGGGAAGGTCGTCCTCGTGCACGGCATCCGCGGCGGTGTCAGCGGGATCGCCGCGCAGCTCGCGCAGTGGGGCGGTGCGACGGTCATCGGCACGGTCCGCCGATCGTCGGACCTCGATGCGGCAGGGCTCCCCGACGTCGATCACGTCATCGCACTCGACGACGACCCGGCGGCCGCCGTCCGGCGCATCGCACCGGACGGCGTCGACCGGATCGTCGAGGTGGCGCTGGACGCCAACGGGGACCTGGACGCGTCCGTGATCGCGAACGACGGGGTGATCGCGACGTACTTCGCGCGCGGAGACCGCGTCTCGCTGCCGTTCCCACCGCTGCTCTTCGCCAACGTCACCGTCCGGTTCCTCGGCAGCGACGACTTCCCACCGACCGCGAAGCGCGCCGCGATGGACGACCTGGTCACCGCCCTGGATGCGGGTGCGCTCCGCCTCTCGGTCGGGCAGGTGCTTCCCCTCGACCAGATCGCGCAGGCGCACGACGACGTCGACGCCGGTCGTACCGGCCGCGTCCTGGTGCGGGTCGCTCCGTCGTGGCCGGCCCGCGACGGCGCGAGCATCCCGTCGGCGTGAACCGCGAGCCGCATCGCGGCGGACGAGGATCGCCGTCGTCGTCGGTGAGTACGCTGGCGACTGTGATGGGCGAGGCATCGTGAGCGACGGTCGGTCGACCAAGCTCCGCGGCCTCGATGCCGTCTCGGTCGGAGCAGCGGTGTTCACCGCAGCCGGCCTGTGCACCTGCGCCACGCTCCTGATCGACGTCAGTCACGAGGTCGCGTCCGTGGCGTCGCTCTTCGCCGGGCCCCTGACACTCGCCGGCTTGCTCATCCTGGGCTTCGGTGCGTCGGACGAACGTCCGTTGCGGGCGGTCCCGGCCGCGCAGGCGCTGCTCCTGGTGGCCGCGGTCGCGGGGGTGGTCCAGACGACGGCCCTGCGGGTCCGGGTCCCCGACGTCTTCTCCGAGCCGTTCCTCCGGCTGGTCGTCCCGGGGATCGGTGTCGTCGGTGGCACGGCGGTGGGTGTCGCGTGCATCCTGCTCGCCGTGCACCGCGCGAGACGCGTGGTCCCCGCCGCGGTCTTCGTCGGCCTCGGCCTCATCGCGGTCTCGGCGCTGGTCACGAACGGCACGGCGCTCCTCGCCGATCGCCTGCTCCTCGCGGCGGGATCCGGCCTCGACGTCACCTCGATGTCGATCCACCTCTCGGTGCTCGGGAGTGGCATCGGCTTGCTCGTCATCGCGGCCGGGCTGATCCCGTCGTCCCGGTCGGCGCCCCAGGGGACGGCGCGCCGTCCCCGCTGAGTCGCGGAGCAAGGTCGCACCCGTTCCCACCTCCGGACGGGAGGCACGGTGCGGGCCCGCACCGTGCCTCCCGTCCGGAGACGGCCGGTCTTGTCATGTCGTCACCCGCCCCGTATGGTAACGATACCAACGACCAGGGGAGCAACGATGCTCAGTCAGACCACCGCACCGATCACCCGCGCCGTCCGTCTCACCGCCACTGCGATCGTCATGGGCGTCCTCGTGGCCGCCGCACCGAACGCAGCCGACGCGGCGACCGCCGCCCAGAGCGCGCCGGACCCGGTCTGGCAGCAGCGCGCGAGCGCGACCTACGACGCCATGCAGGACAACCTGTACACCGGAGCCGCCGGCCACGGGCTCTACCGCGAGAACACGGACACGACCGTCGGCAACCCGTACTCCTTCCTCTGGGAGTACCGCGAAGCCACGCAGGCCGCGCTCGACCTGCAGGGGATCGACGGCGTCGGTCCGGCGTACACGAACTCCGCCGCGGCGCGCATCGACGGGTTCCAGCACTACTACGCCGTCGCTCCGGGTGGCCGCGCCGGGTACGAGTCGTACCTCCCGGCACCGCTCGGCAGCGGCGGAGACGTGTACTACGACGACAATGCCGTCGTGGGTCTCTCGTTCGTCAGCCAGTACCAGGCGACGGACGACGCCGCGTCGCTCGACCACGCGCGAGCGGCGTTCGACGTGGCGGTCAGGAGCTGGAACGAGGACAGTGCGCTCACCTGCCCCGGGGGCTCCGACTGGATCGACCGCCCGGACAACACGACCCGCGCGGCGAACGTCACCGGGCTGACCGCGCAGCTCGCGGCACACCTCTACGAGGAGACGAAGGACGCGTCGTACCTGCGCTGGAGCACCAGGCTGTACGACTGGAACAACAGGTGTCTGCGCCAGTCGGCCGGGCTGTACCGGAACAGCCTCGGTGACGACGGGAGCGTCGACTCCACGCTCTGGACCTACAACTCGGGCGCGATGATCGGCACGGCGACGATCCTCTACCGGGCGACCGACGACCCGAAGTACCTGCGCCAGACGACCTCGGCCGCGCGCGCGTCACTGCGGTACTGGAGCGCGGACGGCCGACTCCAGCAGCAGCCGGCGGTCTTCAACGCGTTCTACTGCAAGGACCTGCTGCTGCTCGACTCCGTGCAGCACGACCCGTCCTACCGCGCGGCTGCGGAGCAGTGGGCGACGGCGACGTGGCGGGACAACCGCGACCCGACGACCGGCCTGTTCCACTTCCAGCCGAGCGGCGGCGGCGACCCCGACTGGGCGCGGCCGGCAGCGACGCTCGACCAGGCGGCGATGATCCAGGTCTTCGCCGTGCTCGGGTGGTCGTCGGACCGCCTCGGGGACGTCAGTTGAGCGATCGGCGGAGCAGCGAGGCCCCCATCGGCGTCATGGACGTCGGTGGGGGCCACGTCACGGCTGCGCTCGTCGACCCCGGGTCGGCGGGCGACGTCCTCGTCGAGCGCGGAGCACCGGTCGATCCGCACGCGGCGCGTGACGAGCTCCTCGAGCAGCTCGCGGCTCCGGGACGGGTGCTGGCTGCGCACCAGACGCTCGCGGGCTGGTCGATCGCGATGCCCGGTCCGTTCGACGCCGAGGCGGGGACGGGCACGTTCGCCGGGGTCGACAAGTTCCGGTCGATCGCGGGGATCGACCTCCGGGCCGCCCTCGCCGATCGGCTCGGAGTCGCTCCGGCAGCGGTCCGGTTCGTGAACGACGCGGTCGCGTACGGCATCGGGGAGTGGGCTTCTGGGGCGGGAGTCGGCGCGCGCCGGATGGTCTGCATCACCCTTGGGACCGGGGTCGGTTCGGCGTTCCTCGTGGACGGTGCAGAGGTCAGGAGCGGGCCGACCGTCCCGGAGGCCGGGGAGGTGCACCGGCTCTCGATCGACGGGCACCCGCTGGAGGAGACCGTCTCATCGCCGGCGATCCGGCTTGCCGACCGCGCGCGGTCCGGCCGGGAGCGGACGGTCGAGGAGATCTGCGCCGCTGCCCGGGCCGGCGACCGGGAGGCACGCGAGGTGGTCGCGTCGGCGATGCGCGCGCTGGGTGCGGCGCTGCGGCCGTGGGTGGAGCGGTTCGGAGCCGACCGGGTCGTCGTCGGCGGTTCGATCGCGCGGTCGTGGGACGTCATCGAGGCCCCGCTCCGAGCCGGGCTGGCGCTGGACGAGGACGGTGACCTGGTCCGGGCCGCGCTCGGTTCCCGGGCACCACTCGTCGGCGCCGCATCGGCGTGGGCGAGTGGTGCCCGCCGGCTCAGTCGCTGAGCCCGGTCCCGCGGACCGCCGCCTTCACCGTGCCGAGCCGCTGCCCCACCCCGCGTCCGCAGGGGCGGATCGTGTAGCGGCCGACGCTCGCGGGGACGATGAACGTCTCGGCGTAGTGGACGACGAACGGCTCGAACGCGCCGTCCGGGCTCTCGACGACGGCCTCGGCGCCCTCAACGAGGTTGAGGACGTTCACGGTGCCGTCGGTGTCGTGCGGGACGACGCCGTCGAACCAGTGCCGACGGACCTCGATGAACTCGAGCTCGTGGAGCCCCGTGCGTTCCTCGACCCAGCCGTCACCGCGTGCGACCTCGGTCACCTGGTTGACGAGCTCGTCGCGGGCGAAGTCGGTGCGGCGGTCCCACTGGATGTTCGCGAAGGCGTGGTCGAGGTGCACCGGACGCGGGACCCCGTCGAGGCCGACCCGTCCCCAGTCCCACATCTTGAAGGTGAAGATGTACGGGGTCGCGGAGATCTCGAGGACCATCGAGTCCGCTCCGGAGCAGTGCACGGTGCCGGCGGGGATGAGGAAGTGGTCGTGCTTCTTCGCCGGGAAGGTGTTCACGTAGCGGTCCGCCGGGAAGGGCTCCTCACCCGACGACGCGGTCCGCAGTGCTGCCTGCATCGCCTCGGGGTCGGCGTCGTCCCGGACCCCGAGGTACACGACGGCGTCGTCCGCGGCATCGAGCATGTAGTAGCTCTCGTCCTGCGTGTAGGGCATGCCGAAGACGTTCTGCATGTAGTCGGTCAGCGGGTGCACCTGCAGGGAGAGGTTGCCGCCGGCCATGGTGTCGAGGAAGTCGAAGCGGATCGGGAACTCCGCGCCGAACCGGGCGTACGTCTTCGCCCCGAGCAGCTCGCGCGGGTGCCGGAAGACCAGGTCGAGCGCCGGGAGCTCGACGACCGTGTCGCCGATGCGGAACAGCAGGCTGTTCTCCTCGGGGACGCAGTCGAAGCACCAGGCGTAGTTGTCGGCGTCCCCGACCTCGAGGACCTCCTTCATCCACTGCCCGCCCCACACCCCGGGGTCGAAGAAGGGGACCACGCGGAAGGGGCGACGGCTCGCGAGTTCCAGGCCGGCGAGGAAGGTCTCGGCCGTGACGAGCTTCGCGTCCGCCATCGAGCCGTTCGCGTCGAGGACCAGGTCGATCCGGTCGAACAGGTCGCGCTTGTGCCGATCGGCGACGCGCCACTCGACGAAGTAGCCTCGCTTGACCTTGCGGAGCTGGTCCTCGTCGGCGTTGTCCGCGCGCCAGTTCGGCGCTCCGGCTCGCTGCCGGCGCTGGATCTCCCACCGTGCCAGGTCGGCGAGCACCACCGTGTCGAACTCGGTCGGCACCAGGGTCGCGCCCCAGCCGATGACCACGACGGGGCCCTCGGCTGCGCTGATCTGCTCGGCGACGTCCGCGAGGCGGGACGTGTCGTAGAAGTCGGTGAGCACCTGGTGCCCGAGGACGCCGAAGACGCGGTCGTCGGTGAGGTTCGCGGCGATGCGCTCCTCGATAACGGCGTTCGGCAGGGCAGCAGCGGCTTCGACGTCGATGAGGAGCGCCTCAGGGGCGACGGCGGCGAGTTCGCGGCGGAGGCCGTCCAGGTCGCTCCCCGGGTACGTGTCCACTGCCATGACGTGCCGACCGGAGAGGCGTGCGGCGAGCTGCTCCCACGTGTCCTCGCCGCTCCAGGCAGCGTGTCCCGGCGGGAGGTCGATGGTGGGTGCCTTGTCGTACTGGCCGACGGTCACCCCGGTGGGCAGGAAGGTGGACATGGGGCCCCTTTCGCGCTGATAACGTTACCAACACTACCCCGCAAGGTGCGCTGGGACGCAAGCCGGGCCTCCAGTTCGGACCGGACCGGCCGCGCGCTCAGTGGTGGACGATGTGCACCGGCAGCTCGACCAGCCGCGGCGGCTCGCCGTCGGCGGACCCGTCGAGCCGCGACAGCAGCATCCGCGCCGCGACGCGACCGAGCTCCGCCGGGTCGTGGTCGATGACGGACAGCGCGATCGGCGCCATGTCCGCGAAGTCGAACGAGTCGAACGCGAACAGGCGTGGCGGCGAGGTGACCGTCCCGTCGTGGACGGCCGTGGCGATCGCCCGGATCGCACCGACGCTGATCCGGTTGTTCGCGGCGAACACGGCGGTCGGCGGCTCGGGCAGGGCGAGGAGTCGGCGCATCGCGCGCTCCGCCGTGTCGGTGTCCTGCAGTTCGAGGACGACGAGGGACTCGTCGGGTGTCACCGCGTGTGCGGCGAAGGCGCTCCGGAAGCCGGCGAGCCGGCGCTGACCGGTCGACACCGTGACCTTGTTGCCGAGGAACGCGATCCGGCGGTGCCCGTCGTCGAGCATGAGTGAGGTCGCGTCCCGCGCGCCGTGCACGTCGTCGATCAGGACGGCGTCGGCTGCGACGTCCTCGACGGTGCGCGAGGCGAGGACGAGTGGGACGTCGTGGAGGCGATCGGCGGCGAACCGGTCGGCGTCCGCTCCGGCCGGGACCACGATGAGCCCCTCGACCTGCCGGCCGAGGAAGTCCGACAGGAGTTGCCGCTCGAGGTCCTGGTCCTCGTTGGTGGTGCCGACCAAGATGCGGCGACCGGTACCCGCGACGACCTGCTCGATGCCCTGCACCACTCCGGCGTAGTACGGGTTGCCGATGTTCGTGATCATCACGCCGACGAGCCCGGAGCGCTGTCCTGGCCGCAGGCTCCGTGCGTTCTCGTTCCGGTGGTAGCCGACCTCCGCGATGACGCGTTCGACGTGTTCCCGGAGCGCAGGCCGCACGTTCTTGCCGCCGGACAGCACCCGGGAGACCGTCATCGGGCTGACCTCGGCCACCCGCGCGATGTCCTTCACGGTCATCGCGGGCTTCCGGTTCGGTCCGGACCCCGCGGCTGCCTGCATGTGTCCCTGTATACCGGACATCCCTCTTGCGGCTGGTCCGGTGCCGTGTATGCTCCCGTTGGTAACGTTATCAATTCACCGTCGAATGGAACGCCCGATGCCCAACCCGTTCTCCAGAGGGCCTGCCGTGACCCGACGCACCGCGCTCGCGCTGGGCGGCGGCGGCCTGCTCGCCATGACCCTGGCCGCCTGTGCCAGGGGTTCCGACACGCAGCCGTCCGCACCGGGCACGGTCACCCTGAACAGCGACAACCCCACGTGGGGTCCCGGGTACGCCGCAGCGTCCGCGGTGCTCGCGAAGCGCATCGGGTACCGCATCACGTCGCGGTCGATCGCCAGCGTGAACAACTACACGCAGGTCATCCGGATGACGGCGCAGACCGACAGCACCACCGACCTCATCAAGTGGACGAACGGGTACCGGCTGCAGGACATCGCCCGCGCCGACATCCTGACCGACCTCAATCCCGTGTGGGACGCCGCGGTCGAGCACGGGTGGGTGGACCCGGCGCAGCGCGAGTCGTTCAGCTACCGCGGCAAGGCCTACGGCGTCCCCCTCTACAAGAGCTACTACGCCGTGTTCTACAGCAAGCAGGCGTTCGCCGAGCACGGCATCGACGTGCCGACGACGTTCGACGAGATGCTCGACGCCGCGCAGAAGCTCAAGGACGCCGGCATCACCCCGTTCCTCTCCCCGGGTGCCACCACGTGGGAGGCCGAGATCTGGTTCATGCAGCTGCTCGCCTCGATCGACCCGGACTACTACAAGGCCGTCACGACGGACAAGGCCAGCTACACGGAGGCCCCGGCGCAGCAGGCGATGGACCTCTGGTCCTCGATGTACGCCGAGGGGTTCTTCTCGGCGCCGGACGTCACGTCGAACGACCTGCCCGGCCTCGTGAAGCAGGGCAAGTTCGGCATGATGCTCTACGGCACGTGGTTCGCGAACACCCTCCTCGCCGCCGGGCTCACCGACGCGGACATCGGGTTCTTCCGGGTCCCGCCGCGCGGGTCGGCGGCACCGGCGATCGTCGTCGAGAGCGGGTCGCTGTCGGTCCCGGTCAAGGCGCACCGGCACCGTGCAGCGGTCGAGGTCGCGGAGAACTGGCTCGCGACCGACGTGCAGACGGCATGGGTCGGGTTCCTCGGCGACACCAGTCCGAACCCGCACGCGCTGCCGAAGTCGAACCTCGTGAAGGTCCTGGCGAAGGACATTGCCGACACCAGCCCCGTCGAGCTCACCCGCTACTGGGAAGCCTCGCCCACGCCGCTCATCGAGGGCAACGTGCAGGACCTCGGGTCCTTCATGGTGAACCCCTCGAAGCCGAACGGCGCCGCCACCCTGCGCTCCATGCAGAACCGAGCAGTGACCGAGTGGAAGACCTGGAACGCCGCATGACGCTCACACAGCCGCCCGTCCCCGACACGGTGCTCGACCAGGAGGCCCGGCCCACCGACCGACGTCGGCCCACGTCCCCGAGACGGGCACCGCTCAGGGCCCGCCTCACCGGCGGCGCGTTCCTCGCCCCCTCCGTCGTGCTGGTGGTCGCGCTGCTCGTCGTCCCGTTCCTGTTCACGATCTACCGCAGCTTCTTCAACGACAACGGGTTCACCCGGAGCTGGGTCGGGATCGAGAACTACCGCGCGATGTTCGCCGATCCCGCGTTCGGGCAGTCCGTGCTGAACACGTTCCTCTGGGTCGTCGGCACGCTGCTGCTGCCGGTCGGGATCGGTCTCGCGATCGCCGTCGGCACGTGGAAGCTCAAGCTCGGCGGCCTCGCCCGGTTCGCGATCGTGCTGCCGTACGCGATCTCCGGTTCGGCGACCGCCGTGGTGTGGACGTTCATGCTCTCGACGGACGGCGGCCTGGACACGCTCCTGCGGATGGTCGGGCTCGACGGGCTCGTCTCGCAGTGGCTGCTGCAGTGGCCGCTGAACACCGTGATGATGATCGTCGCGACGACCTGGCAGGCCACCGGCGCCTGCGTGATCCTGTTCCTCGTCGGGCTCCAGTCGATCCCGCCGAACACGCTCGAGGCCGCACAGATCGACGGCGCCTCCGGATGGCGGCTGTTCTGGTCGGTGACGTTCCCGCAGCTGCGCCCGATGACCGTCGTCGTGGTGGGGATCTCGATCGTCGGCAGCCTGAAGGTCTTCGACCAGGTGCTGCTGCTCACGAACGGCGGCCCCGGGACGGCGTCCGAGACGCTCGCGCTCACCATGTACCGCGAGACGTTCACGCTCTCGCGGTACGGATCGGGTGCGGCGGTCGCCGTGTTCCTGACGCTCGTGGTCGTCGTGGCCTCGTGGGCGTACCTCCGCCGGCAACTCCGACCCACCGACTAGCTGGAGCCGTCCGATGACGAAGACCTCTCGCCGCATCCTGGCCGTCGTGCTGACGGTCGTGTCACTGATCTGGCTGATCCCGTCGTACCTGCTCGTGGTCAACGCGTTCACGAAGAGCGCCGACTACTCGGGCACCCCGTCGTGGTGGCCGACCTCGTGGTCGCTGTTCGACAACATCGCCACCGCCTTCCAGAACGCGAACGTCGGGCAGGGCATGCTGAACAGCCTGCTGTACTCCGTGTTCGGAGCCGGTGCCGCGGTGTTCATCGCAGCGCTGGCGTCGTTCGCGGTGACGATCATGCCCGTGAAGCGCCCGACGTTCTGGTTCTGGGTGATCTACATCGGCACGATCCTGCCGTTGCAGGCCTTCCTGTCGCCGCTGTTCACCGGGTACGCCGCGGCATCGCTGTTCGACACGCAGTACGGCATGCTCCTCGTCTACGTCGCGCTGACGATCCCGTTCGCGTTCTTCGTGGTGCGCGGGCACATGACCGGCCTGCCGAACGAGGTGCGCGAGGCGGCGTCGCTCGACGGGGCCGGGTGGGTCCGCATGTTCTTCCAGGTCCACCTGCCGCTGTCGACGAGTGCCCTCCTCGCCGCGTTCGTCTTCCAGTTCACCTGGATCTGGAACGACCTGCTGTTCGGCCTGACGCTGTCGTCGAGCCCGAACATCCGGCCGGTGATGGCCACGTTGGCCGACCTGACCGGCAACTACTCCACGTACGGGCCGCCGGTGGCGCTCGCCGGGGCGCTCGTCGCGTCCCTGCCGACGATCATCGTGTTCTTCGCGTTCCAGCGGTTCTTCGCCCGTGGGCTCAACCCGACCGCCTGACCCAGACCCCGTTCCCCGCACCTCGTCCAGAACCAGAAGGAAGTCCGTCTCGATGACCGAACCCGCCCTCGTCTCCGCGCAACCCTGGTCCCACCTGGAGGCCCGTGACGGCCTGCTCGACCGGGCCACCGTCGTCGCCGCGACCATCGGCGGCACCCGCGTTCGGGTCCTCCCCGAACCGCTGAAGACCGAGCGGGACGGGGTGACGGTGCAGGCTGTGCGGCTGCTCGTCGACGGCCGGCTCCCGGACCGGGTGACCCCGACGATCGCCGGGCCGGACGGGGACCTGGTCGTCGGCAGGGCTCCGGCCCCGGACGACACATCCGTCCGGCTCCTCGTCCGTGCCGTCGACGAGCCGACCGAGGTGACCCTGGCGCTGCCCGAGCTCGGCGACGAGACCGTGTCGTTCGTGCTGCAGCCGCAGCGGGACTGGTCCGTCCACGTCGTGCACCACTCGCACTTCGACTTCGGGTACACCGACCCGCAGACCACCGTGATCTCCGCACAGCGGTCGTACGTCGACTCCGCGGTGGAGCTCGCCGCGGCCACGAGCGAGTGGCCGGACGCCGCGCGCTTCCGCTGGAACGTCGAGGCGCTGTGGGCGTTCGCCGACTGGGAGCGACACCGTCCAGCGGCCAAGGTCGCCGAGTTCGTGCGGCTCGTGCAGCATGGCTCGATCGGCCTGAGCGCGATGCCCTACAACCTGCACACCGACACCTGTTCGACGGAGGAGCTCCACGAGCTGCTGCGGGAGGCCCGACGCATCCGGGAGCAGTACGGCATCGACTTCACGACCGCCATGCAGACCGACGTCCCCGGGCAGGTCGCCGGGCTGCCCGACGCGCTGCAGGAGGTCGGCGTCCGGTACCTCGCCGTCGCGCACAACTGGGCGGGTCGCTCGATGCCGCACCAGAACGGCGCCCTCGAGCTCCCGCGACTGTTCCGGTGGCGCACGCCCGCCGGCAACTCCGTCGTGGTGTGGATGACGGACAGCCCGCACGGCCTCGCCTACATGGAGGGCCCGATGGTGGGCCTGACGGAGTCGTACGAGGTCGCCGAGACCTACCTGCCCGCCTACCTCACCGCCCTCGCGACCCGCGGCTACCCGTTCCCGCCAGGGGTGTTCGGCGCGCACGGCGAGGAGGCAGAGGGACGACCTGGGTACCCGTGGGGTGTGCTGCACCTCCGCACGCAGGGCTTCATGGGTGACAACGGCCCGGCTCGGCTGCACCTCTCCGAGATCGTCCGGCGGTGGAACGAGACCTGGACGTCACCGACACTGCGCGTCTCGACGAACGAGGACTTCTTCGCCGAGGCGGAGGCGCGCCACGGCGACGAGCTGATCACGGTCGAGGGGGATTGGGGCGACTGGTGGGTCGAGGGCGTCGGGTCGGCCGCCGTGCCCCTCGCGCTCGCTCGTGAGGCGCAGGCGACCGTGAGCGACGCCCGCTCCTTCTCGCAGGCCGCCGCGTGGCTCGGTGGTCAGGCGATCCCGACGGAGCGCGCCGACTCGGACCAGGCGTACGACGCGATCTCGATGTTCAACGAGCACACCTGGGGTGCGAGCAACTCGTGGACCCACGGCGACGAGGGCTACGACTCGGGGGAGCGGCAGTGGCAGTGGAAGGTCGCGCAGGCGCTCACCGGTCACCAGCGCGGCCGTGACCTCGAGGAGCACGCACTCGTGTACCTCGCGGACACCGTGGCGGCGCCGGAGGACGCCCTCGTGTCGATCGTGGTGGCGAACGCGTCCGGCGTCACCCGCACCGGAGCGGTCCGCTTCCTGCTGAAGGAGTCGACCGTCCCGCTCGACGCCGGTGTCGGTGTCCGTGACGGCCGCACCGGCGCTTCACTCGGGCTGGTCGTCGAACCGCAGTCCAACTCGCTGCACCGCGAGTCCGGCCGCTGGCTGACGGTGCAGCTGACCGACGTCCCGGCGTTCGGCTTCGTGCGGATCGACGTGCTGCCGGCTGACGGCGCGGTCGCCGCACCTCGGTTCCACGACGCCCTCACCACCCCGGCCGCCGAGCTGTTCTCCCTCGAGAACGCGTACCTCCGCGTGGCCGTCGACCCGAGGACCTCCACCATCCGCTCCGTCGTCGAGGTGGCGACCGGCCGGGAGATCGTCGAGCAGGACGCCCCTGCCGGGTTCAACGGCTACGTCTACGACGAGTACGGCTCGTCCGGGGCGGGCGTGAACCACCTGTCGAACAAGCTGTGGAGCTCGGACCGGCTCGAACTCCTCGCCGGCCGCACGACCGCAGGGCCGGCGGTGCTCGTCGAGCGGGTCTCGGACGCGGTCGAGGAGCGGCTGGTCTACCGGTTCGCCGCTGCCGGGGTGGACGGTGTCACGGTGACGCTGCGCCTCCGGCACGGTGAGCCACGGCTGCGCATCGAGAACCGTCTCGAGAAGCCCGTCACCCGCACCAAGGAGAGCGCCTTCTTCGCGTTCCCCTTCGCCGCGACCGAGCCGCTGGTCCGGTACGAGGTCTCCGGCGGCGTGACCGGTGACGGGTTGCAGCACGTGCCCGGTGCCCCGCAGCACATGCGTGCGATCCGCAACTGGGTCAGCGTGCAGGACGGCGACGACGCGGTGGTGTGGGTCACCAAGGACGCACCGCTCGTGCACCCCGGCACGATCTCGCTGCCGTACGCACCCTTCCCCGCGAGCACTGCGCCGAACCGTGCGGCGACCGTGTACTCGTGGCTGCACAACAACGTGTGGGACACGAACTTCCCGATCGAGCAGGGCTTCACCGCCACGTTCGAGTACGCGATCGGTGTGCGGGCGCACACGGCCGAGCCGATCGAGGCCGTGGCGGTGCAGACCACGGCCGACCTGGTCCGGCCGCTCGCAGCCGTCCCGGCGTCCGGTGTGGGCATCGCGGACCCGGCGTCGGCGGAGCTTCTCACTATCAGCGATCCCCGTGTCCGGCTCGTGTCGGTGGTCGCCGGTGACGACGAGCAGACGTCGATCGTCCGGCTACAGTCCTTCGCGGACGAGCCGGTCGACGTCGAACTCGCCTTCGGGGTGGACGTCGACACCGTCGTCCGGTCGACCTACCTCGGCGACGACACCGGGGCTCCGGTCGATCTCGTGGACGGCGTCGTGCGCACGTCGTTGGCGCCGTTCGAGGCGGCCGCGGTCCGCATCCGGCGCGCATCGCGGTGACCAGCCGCTGACGGGAGGCTCGTGGCGGCCCCGCCTCGAGCCTCCCGTCCGTCCTGACGACGCTCGCTCAGCGGACGCGCGCCGCGGTCACCGTCTCGGTCGCCGCCACCGTGTCGAATCGCCCCGCGCCGACGAGCTGCCCCGTCCGTGGTGCGTGGAAGGTCGCGCCGCCACCGGTCGCCATGGCGACGTGGTGGATGCCGTGCTCGTTCGCGAAGAACACCGGGTCGCCGGGTCGGGCGTCCTCCGGCGCGACCGGCTCGAGGGCCTCGGCCTGGTCGTCGGCGTCACGCGGGACGACGATCCCGAGGGCGCGGTAGGACACGTGGACGAGGCCCGAGCAGTCGACACCGGCGGCCGATGACCCGGCCCAGAGGTACGGCATCCCCGTGAAGGTACGGGCGACCGCGAGTGCATCGGAGGGGTCGACAGCCCCCGGCGAGGTCGAGCGCAGCGACGTGACTGTGGTCGCTGCGAGGTCGTGCACGACGCCGTCGGGGCCGAGGCACCCGCCCGCTGCACGGCGGTCGAGCACCGCGCCGAGGAGCGGCCCGCTCCGCACGACGACCGGGTCGGTCCGCGGGCTCGCGAGCGGCAGGAGGTGCGCGGCCGGCAGGAACCCGGGGTAGCCGTCCGGGTGCTTCGACGACGGTTGGAGCGGCAGGCGGACCTCTGCCCATCCGTCCGATTCGGCGACGACGACGACCGGCTCGCCGAGGACGGCGTGGGTGTCGGCGCGGTCGAGCAGTCCGAGCCGTGCGTCGTCGTCGAGGCCGGCGGCCCACGCGACGAGGTCCGGCGCGTCGACCACGGCGGCGGCGTCGATCGGTCGTGGGGCGGTCGGTGCGTTCCAGAGCACCGTCGCGGGGACCCCGACGACCGTCGGGGCGGCCAGCAGGTCGAGCATGCGCGTCATCGTGCGAGGCCCGTCGAGGAGGACGCCCGGTCGAGTGCGATCCGCAGGTGCCCGTCCGCCGCGGCGAGTGCGGACGTCGCGGTGGCGGGGCTGCTGCCGGTCAGGAGCGCGAAGACCGCCTCCTTGACCGAGCCGTGCGCCGCGTCGAGGGCGGTGGCCGCCGTCGCGGTGTCGACGCCGGTGACCGAGACGACGGTGCGGCGGCTGCGGGCGACGAGCTTGGCGTTCGTCGCGCGGAGGTCGACCATGACGTTGCCGTAGGTCTTGCCGAGCCGCACCATCGTCAGGGTCGAGAGCATGTTGACCACGAGCTTCTGGGCGGTCCCGGCGTTGAGCCGGGTCGAGCCGGCGATGAACTCGGCGCCGACCGGGGCCTCGATCGCGATCGCCGCCGTCTGGCCCGTCCTGGAGTGCTCGTTGCCGGCGACCGAGACGGTGAGCGCACCGACCTCGTTCGCGGCACGGAGCGCGCCCAGCACGTACGGGGTGCGGCCGGAGGCGGAGAGTCCGACGACGGTGTCCTGCGCGGTGAGCCCGACGGCGGCGAGGTCGGCTGCTCCCGATGCCTCGTCGTCCTCGGAGCGTTCGACGGCAGAGCGGATCGCGGGCTCCCCGCCGGCGATGATGCCGACGACGAGCGACGGATCGGTCCCGAACGTCGGTGGGCACTCGCTCGCGTCGAGGACACCGAGGCGGCCGGACGTCCCCGCGCCGATGTAGATGAGCCGGCCGCCGCCGGCCATCCGCGAGCTGATCGCGTCGACGGCGCTGGCGATCGCGGGGAGCGAGGTGCCGACGGCGTCGAACGCGGCGCGGTTCCCGTCGTGCATGGCGGCGACGAGGTCGGCGGTGTCGAGGAGGTCGACGGAGCTGCGGCGCTCGTCGACGGACTCGGTGGCGAGCGTGCTGAGTTCGTCGCCGATGGCGTCGAGGAGCGCGTCGTCTGGGTCACGGGGCATCGACACGGGACACCTGCCTCTCATGGGGGAGATCGGGGTTGTCGAGGATGAGTGCGGCGCCGTCGAGGGCGTCACCGAGCGGCTCGACGACGTCGAGATCGCCGTCGACGAGCGCCTGCCGGAGCCGCGCCGCGAATCCGTCGTGCGCGACGAGTCCACCGGTGATCGCGACCAGGTGCGTCGCGGACTCGGGTGGAGCCACCGCGCGGGCCGTCGTGACGAGGTGCTCGATCGCCCGCTCGACGATGTCCGACGCGACGGCGTCGCCGTCGGCCGCGTGCGACAGGACGACGGGCGCGAAGGCGGCCAGGGTGCGCTCGGGGGTCGCGGACCCGCCGACGACGGCGGGCAGTGCGTCGAGCGACGGCGCCAGCGACATCGCGGCATCGCGGAGTGCGGTGTCGCGTCCGCGTCCGTCGTGCGCGCGGAGGGCAGCGCGCAGGCCCTGTTGTCCGATCCAGCGGCCGGACCCGTCGTCGCCGAGCCAGATGCCCGAGCCGTCCGCGCGTCGGATCCGTCCGGTCGGGTCGATCCCGATCGCGACCGCTCCGGTGCCGGCGACCAGCACGGTCCCGGGTGCGCCGCCGAGGGCACCGGCGTGCGCGGTCACGACGTCGCTCGTGACGACGGCGCGTCCGCCGGAGGCCGTGGCGACGCAGTCCGCCAGTTCGCGGGCGCGATCGGGCACGGTGGCGGCTCCCGCAGCGCCGATGGCGACACCGCTGGCGAACGTCGCGAGTGCGGCGAGTGATGTGGGCGCAGCTCCCGGCGCGTGGAGCTCGGCCAGTGCGTCGGTGATCGCGGCGATCGCGTCCTCGAGCCCGTCGTGCTCCGCGAGGCCGGCGCTCCCGTGCCCCGAGGCGGACCGGTCGCCGACGCGCACACGGCACGTCGTCTTCCCCAGGTCGACGAGGGCAGCGGGCTCGGCTGGTGCCATGGTGGGTAATTTACCTGATCGTCATGCCTGATGAAAAGCATTGACGCGACGGCATCCCGCTCCGTAGCATGACGACCAATCGGAACGCGTTCGGAGAGGTTGTCCATGACCGTGCTGGAATCGCCCAATAGTGTCATCAGGGTGAGCATCCGGACCTCGATCCAGTCGCGACTCGACACCTACCCGCCCTCGACGAGGCGTGTGGCCGAGGCGATCCTCGAGCGTCCGCAGATCGTGCTCGAGCAGACGATCACCGAGCTGGCCCGCAACTGTTCCACGAGCGAGACGAGTGTCGTCCGGTTCTGCCGCACGATCGGGTTCACCGGGTACGCCCCGATGCGGTTGCAGATGGCCACCGAGCTCGCGACCGAGTCCGCCCAGTTCGGTCAGGTCGGCGAGTACGGCTCCGACATCACCGACGCGGACTCCCTCGCCGAGATGATCGCGAAGATCAGCCGGTCCGAGATCGTCGGGATCCAGGAGACCGCGGCGTCGCTCGACCTCGACGTGCTGCAGTCCGTCATCGACCGGGTCGCCGCCGCGGACACCGTCATCGTGTTCGGTGTGTCCGCGAGCAACGCCGGCGCCCGCGACCTCGCGCAGAAACTCCTCCGCGTCGGTCGGACGGCGCTGTCGTTCGCGGACGCGCACGACGCGCTGGTCCCGGCGACGCTGCTCGGCCCGAACGGCGTCGCGATCGCGTTCTCGCACAGCGGCCGGACGCGCGAGGCGATCGAGTTCCTCCGCGCCGCGCACGACAGCGGCGCCGCGACGGTGGCGATCACGAACGCCGCGGACTCGCCACTCGGCGGTGTCGCGGACGCCGTGCTCCGGACCGCAGTCCGTGAGACCGCCTTCCGCTCCGGTGCGATGGCGAGCCGGATCGCGCAGCTCACCGTCGTCGACTACCTCTTCGTCGGGGTCGCCCGCGCCGACCACGACCGGAGCGTCGCCGCCATCCGGCGCACGCACTCCGCCGTCCGACCGCTCCGCGACGGTGCGTGACGTGACGGTGCGTGACGTGGCGGTGCGTGACGTGGCGGTGACCGCGATCGACCGACTGCTCGCCGACCCCGGGCTCCGCGCGTCCGTGATCGGCGACGCCCGCGTCGGCCTGGTCACGAACGACACCGCCGTCGCCGCCGGCTTCGAGCGCACCGCCGACGCCCTGCAGCGCATCGGTGTGCGTCTCGCCCTGTTGTTCGGACCGGAGCACGGCATGCACGGCACGGGGCAGGCGGGGGAGTCCGAGCGCCTCGAGCACGACCGCGCGACCGGCCTGCCCGTCGTCGACACGTACGAGCTCGACCCAGATCGACTGGCCGAGCGGATGGCCTCGTCGGGCATCGACCTCCTGCTCGTCGACCTGCCGGACATCGGGACGCGGTTCTGGACGTACCCGTGGACGATGGTCGACTGCCTCGTCGCCGCCGACCGCGCGGGCGTCCCGGTGGTCGTGCTCGACCGCCCGAACCCGATCGGCGGGACCCTCGTCGAGGGTCCGGGCCTCGATCCGGCGTTCGCGAGCTTCGTCGGACGGGTGGACGTCCCGATCCGGCACGGGCTGACCCTCGGCGAGCTCGCCAGGACGGCGGTCGCCACCGGCACCGGCGGCCTCCGGACGACCACGGCGCTCGACGTCGTCGAGGTCGCGGAGTGGGACGACCGCGCACCGTGGCCGCTCGACGGTGGGCCCTGGGTCACGCCGTCGCCGAACCTGCCGACACCGGACACCGCGTTCGTCTACCCCGGTACCGGGCTCGTCGAGGGCACCAACCTCAGCGAGGGGCGCGGGACGACCCGACCGTTCGAGACCGTCGGCGCACCGTGGCTCGACGACCGGTTCGTGCCGGCACTCCGCGAACTCGAGCTCCCCGGCGTCCGCTTCCGCGAGACCCGCTTCCGGCCGACCTTCCACAAGTACGCGGGGGAGGTCGTGCGCGGGGTCGTCCTCCACGTGACGGACCGCGAGCGCTTCCGGCCGGTCCGGACCGGCCTCGCGATCATCGGGACCGCCGCGCGGCTGCACCCGGACGCGTTCGCCGTGCGGCCACAGCCCGCGGACGCCCCACCGGAGCCCGGCTGCCCGCTCGACCGCCTCTGGGGATCCGACCGACTCCGGCTCGCGCTCACCGCGGGTGACGACGTGGTCGGGTTCGCGGACGCGACGGACGACCAGGTGACCGCATGAGCCTGGAGGCTCGGCTCACCACGCTCCTCGACGTCGCGGTGGACGGCGGGGTCGCCTCCGCAGCGGCCGCCGTCGTGGTCGTCGACGGGAACGTCGCGGCGCGGAGCGTCCGTGGCACGGTCGCGACGGTCGACGACGACGGTGCCGCGATCCCCGCCGAGGCGCGCACCGCGGTCGCCGACGGAGCGCGGTTCGACCTGGCGTCCGTGACGAAGACGTACTCGGCGTACACGCTCCTCCGGCTCGTGGAGTCCGGTGTGCTCGGCCTCGACGACCCGATCGCGGAACACCTGCCCGACTACCGGACCGACCCGGACCGACGTGCCGTCACCCTCCGTCACCTGCTGACCCACACCTCCGGGCTCCCGGCGACCTGGTCCGGCTGGCGGGCTCCCTTCGATGCGGCGCTCGCCGCGCTGCCGGACGGTGCCCCGACCTTCCGGGCGTCGCCGCTGTCGGACCGGGCCGCTCTGCGGGCGGACCTGGCGCGCACGACGCTCACCGAGCCTCCCGGCCGGCACTGGGAGTACGCGTGCACCGGGTTCAACACGGCCATGCTCGTGGCGGAGGCCGCGACCGGCGAGCCGTGGGCCGACCTCGTCTCGCGCGAGACGCTCGTCCCGCTCGGGCTCGCGGACACGCGCTACCGACCGACCGATGTCGGGCTGCGGGACGACGTCGTCGCGACCGAGTACCAGCCGGAGCTGCACCGCGGCGTCGTGCGCGGCGACGTGCACGACGAGTCGTCCTGGTCACTCGGCGGCGCGACCGCGAACGCGGGGCTCTTCGCCGACGTCGACGACGTCGCGCGCTTCGGCGAGGTGCTCCGTCGTGGCGAGACCGAGGTCACCGCGCGGTGGATGTGGGACGACCAGTTGCCCACGGTGACCGGACGGCCGGATCCACGCGGTGACGGGACGGGAGCCAGTCTCGGGCTCCGCGTCGGCGAGACGTCGTGGATGGGCGCCTCCGGCACGGCCTCGCGCGGGCACACCGGGTTCACGGGCGCGTCGGTCCAGGTCGACCGGGATGCCGGACTGACGATCGTGCTGCTGACGAACCGGGTGCACCCCACACGACACGGGTCGGGTGTCACGGCGCTGCGTCGCGACGTCGCCGAACTGGCGTTCGCGTGCCGGTGAGCGTGGCGGGTGACGGCGGACCGCTCGTCACCTGGGTGCTCCTCGACCCCACCGGTGGCACGGTGTCCGAACGGGACGCCGACGTGGTGCTGCCAGCGGCCTCCACCATCAAGCTCGTCGTGCTCCTCGCCCTGCTCCTGGCGGTCGATGACGGCACGATCGCGCTGGACCGATCGGTCACGGTGTCCTCGACCACGGCGTCGGCGGCGGGCGGCGGCATCGTCGTCCGACCGGATCCCGAGGACGCCGACCCGGAGTTCCCGCCGGACGGTGCGGAGGCGACCGTCGCGTCGCTCGCCGGGATGATGATCGAACGGTCCTCGAACGAGGCGACCAACGTGCTCCTGGACCTGCTCGGTCCCGGACGGATCGCGGAGACCATCCGCGCGGCGGAGCTCGGCCGGACGGTCCTCGCCCGCAAGCTCGGCGACGTGCCGGCGCAGCGTGCGGGGCTCGAGAACCGGTCGTCCGCGTCCGACCTCGCCCGCACGATGCACCTGCTCGTGTCCGGTCGCGTGCTCTCCGCGTCGAGCGCCGCGTTCGCGCGTGCGGTGCTCGCACGACAGCGTTTTCCGCACATCGCGCGCGAGCTGCCACCCGGTCGGTGGTGGGGGTCGAAGAGCGGGTGGGTCCCGGGGGTCGTGCACGACGTCGCCGCGTTCGCGACCACTGCGGACGCCGATGATGCGTCCGTCCTGGCGGTCTGCACGCGCGGCTTCGACGAGGCACAGGGCGATGCGGTCATCCGGTCCGTGGGGAGCGTGTTGCGATCGTGTTTCCTGATCACGTAAACCATTGACGCAATTGCGTCGCGCTAGGTAACCTTCCGACAACTTCGCTCCCGAGACGAAGAACCACGGAAAGGATGCCGCTCATGACCGCCATCCCCACTCGGCCCGCTCGCCCCGCAGGAGCAGCACCGACGCGGCACCGCGGCCGGCGGGCCGGCGCCGCTCCGGTCGTGAGCCACGTCGTCCTCGTCATCGCGTCGATCGTCGTGCTGCTGCCGCTGCTGTTCGTCGTGTTCCTGTCGTTCAAGGACATCCCCGGCATCCTCGGCACCCCGCTGTCGTGGCCGGACGTCTTCCACGTCGAGAACTACCCGAACGCCTGGAACGAGGGCGACATCGGGCGCTTCCTGGCCAACACGATCATCGTCGCGTGCGTCACCGTCGCCGCGATCCTGGCGTTCTCGTCGCTCGCCGCGTTCGTGATCGCGCGCTACCGCTTCACGGGCAACCAGCTGCTGTACCTGTTCTTCGTGTCCGGCCTCGCGCTGCCGATCCAGATCATCGCGCTGCCGATCTTCATCCTCATCAAGAACCTGCACCTGCTGAACACGCTCACGTCGCTCGTCATCGTGTTCGCGTCCGGTGGGATCTCCTACAGCGTGTTCATCCTCGTCAACTTCATGCGGACGATCCCCTTCGAGCTGCAGGAGGCCGCGGTGATGGACGGTGCCGGCCCGCTGCGGATCTACTGGCACATCGTGCTGCCGCTGATCCGCCCGGCGCTCGGCATCGTCGCGATCTTCCAGTTCCTGTCGGCGTGGAAGGAGTTCTTCCTCCCGCTGCTCCTCGTGCAGGACCCGTCGAGCATGACCGTGCCCGTCGGCATCCTCTCCTTCGTCGGCGAGCACTCCACGGAGTGGCAACTCCTCCTCGCTGGTCTGGTCATCATCAGCCTGCCGACCCTCATCGGGTTCCTGCTCGTCGCGAAGCAGTTCCGACGGAACCTCGTCGGCGGCGGCGTCAAGGCCTGACCGCTTCCCCGACCGACCCCGAAAGCCGACCGAACCCGAAAGCCGACCGACCCCGAAAGGACGTCCGGAGCCATGCAACGAACGCACACCACCCGACACCGTCGCGGCAGGACCCTCGCGGTCGTCGGCGCCGTCGCCGCAGCCGCCATCGCCCTCGCCGGGTGTTCAGCGGGCGGGTCCGCCGCCGGTGCCGACAGCGGGGACTCGAGCGGGCCGACCGTGTCCGTCTGGTCGTGGCGCTCCCAGGACAAGCCCCTGTGGGAGAGCGTCCAGAAGAACCTGCGCGCCGAGGGCACCGACCTCACGATCAAGTTCCGGTCCATCTCCGCGACGTCCTACGACTCCGTGCTGAAGACCGCGATGAACGGTGGGAGCGGGCCGGACATCTTCTACGACCGCGCCGGCAACGGCACGCAGACGTACGCGGCGGCGGGTCTCGTCAAGCCGATCGACGACGTCGCCGACACCTCCGGCATGAAGCCGGCGTCGCTCGCGGCCGCGCAGTACGAGGGCAAGACGTACGGTGTCCCCTTCGCGGTCCAGACGATGTCGATGTTCTACAACAAGAAGATCCTCAAGGACGCCGGCATCGAGAAGCCGACCACGTGGAAGCAGTTCATCGCCGCGATGAAGAAGCTCAAGTCCAAGGGGACGACCCCGATGTACACGATGGGCGTCCAACAGTGGCTGATGTCGCTCCAGCTGCAGGCGGTCGGCGCGTCCACGGTGAGCAACACCACCGCGCAGGCGATCACGGACAAGAAGTCGGACTACACGGACCCGGAGTTCGTGCAGTCGCTCGCCGCGTTCCAGGACCTCGCGCCGTACCTGCAGGACAACTGGCAGGCGACGGGCTCGGCCGGCAACGAGCAGGAGACGGCCTTCGCGCTCGGCAAGGCGGCGTTCATCATCGACGGCATCTTCGACACGGCGACGATCGACCAGGTGAACCCCGACCTCGACTACGGGCAGATGCTCGTCCCGTCGCCCAACGGCCAGAAGCCGAAGATCACCTGGTACGTCGACGGCAACATCTCGATGAACGCGAAGATCGGTGACTCGGCCGTGGAGAAGGCGTCCGAGAAGGTCATCGCCTACACGGCGACGAAGAAGTTCGGCAACGCGTTCTCGGACGTCGCGGGGGAGATCTCCCCGATCGCCGGGGTGACGATCCCGAAGAAGTACCCGCTCAGCCGACAGGCCGCGGAGTGGTTCGACACCCAGGCGGCGAACCCGATCATCGGGATCCGCTCGCCGATGGACACGCCGGACCCCGACCCGGCGTCGCTCTCGAAGAAGAAGACGGTGTCGACGACCTCGGGCGTGTACACGGCCGAGCAGGACGTCGTCGTGCCGCTCCTCGAGGGCAAGACGACCCCGCAGGAAGCCGCCGAGCACATCAACGGCAAGCTCGACTGGTACTTCGGGGCCAAGTGACCATGGCCACCATCACCGATTCCGGGAGGCGGGGCGGCACGCCGGCCCCGTCTCCCGCGGCTCCCTCGGACCAGCCAGCACCGCGGGTCCCCCGCGGGATGCCGAAGCGCCAGGTCGCGATCCTCGCCGCCTTCGTGGCCCCGGCGTTCCTGCTCTTCGCGGTCTTCGTGGTGTTCCCGCTGCTCGACGGCGTCCGGTACAGCTTCTACAACTGGAACGGCACCGGCCCGCTGTCGAACTTCATCGGCCTCGGGAACTACGCGTTCACGCTCTTCGACCCCTCGTTCGCCCCGGAGTTCTGGCGGGCGGTCGGCCACAACCTGTACTTCTTCGCCATCTCGATGGTCCTGACGCTCGTGTTCGGCATCGGGCTCGCGTACATGATGATGATCGTCAACGAGCGGGCGTCGCAGCGCTACTCGATCATCATGATGCTGCCGTTCACGCTGCCCCCGGTCGCGATCGCGTACATCTGGACGATCTACCTCGAACCGAACAGCGGCGTGCTGTACTCCGTGCTGCACGCGCTGCACCTCGACGCCCTCGCGCTGCCGTTCCTCGGGTCGACGACGCTCGCGCTCCCGACGATCGCCGTCATCACGGCGTGGGTCGGCATGGGCTTCCCGGTGCTGGTGTTCCTCGCGTCGCTGACCGAGGTGCCGCAGGACACGATGGACGCCGCAGCGCTCGACGGTGCCGGGCGGTTCCGGATCCTGTGGTCGGTCCTCATCCCGGCGATCCGGCCGACGATCCTGCTCATCACGACGATGAACTTCATCGGCGCCTTCGGGACGTTCGACCTGATCTACATCATGCAGGGGAGCCAGGCCGGGCCGAGCGGCTCGACGGACGTCCTCGGCACGCTGTTCTACCGGACCGGCTTCGGCGGGTTCGGGACGACGGCGCAGTCGATGGGGCTCGCGACGGCGCTCGCCGTCGTCGGGTTCGTCATCGTGGTCGGCGTCTCGGCGGTCTTCCTCCGGCTGCAGAAGCGGTTCGCGGACTGACCACCACAGGACAGGAGGCTCGTGGCGGCACCGCCACGAGCCTCCCGTCCCTCACGCGCCCGCCGACGACGACGTGCCGGGGCCGGACGCCAAGAGCAACGAGCCGCGTGATGGTCGGGGTCAAAGAGGGCGCAGGCTGTCGACGATCAGATGCAGGAGTCTGTCGAGTTGTTCCTGCTGGGCGTCAGCCGAGTGGGTGACCAACGTCGATGCAAGGAGTCCTGCGATGTCGCCGGCCGGCACGTCGTCGCGGAATGTGCCGTCCTGGATGCCTGCATCGAGAAAGAGTCCGACTGTCTCCGTCAACGTGGCGCGGAGTGAGCCGGCGTCGAGGTTGCCGGTGGTCATGATCTTGCTGAGGGTGTCGAGCATCCCGTGTTTGGTCCGGGACCACCGGGCGAAAGCGCCCAGCCATTCCCGGAACGCCTCGACGGGTTGCCTGGTGGCGAGCAACGTCGTCGCGGTCTCGCGCAGGTGAGCCATCTGATCGAGCGTCACCGCTTCGACGAGCGCTTCCCGCGTCGGGAAGTGCCGGTACAGAGTGCCGATGCCGACTCCCGCGGCCCGCGCGATCGTCTCCAACGCCACGGGGCCGGTGCCCTCGGCGAACAGCCGGGTCGCAGTGTCGAGCAGGGTCTGCCGGTTACGGCGTGCCTCGGCGATCCTTGCGCGGGGTCTCCGCTGCTGTTCGGCACTCATCGTTTGCACAGAATACCCGGGGCACGTATCGTCGAGTTCAGTCGGAGGGTGCCTCCGAATAGGGAATTCGGAGATCTGATGGCAGAACAGACTGTGCTCATCACTGGTGGAACCAGCGGGATCGGGCTTGCGACAGCCCAGCTCCTGCACGAGCGAGGCGCACGGGTGGTCGTCACCGGGAGGAATCCGGACACGATCCGTACCGCCCGGGAGATCCTTCCGGAAGAGGTGGTGGTGGTGCAGGCGGACGCAGCATCGCTCGCGGACTCTGACCGGTTGGTGGCCGAGATCACGGAGCGATTCGGTGCACTCAGCGGTGTGTTCCTCAACGCCGGCATCAGTAAGGCGCTGCCGCTTGAAGCGATCGACGAAACGACCTACGACGAACTGTTCGCCACGAACACGAAGGGACAGTTCTTCACTCTGCAGAAGACCGCACCTCTGCTCACCGATGGTGCGTCCGTGGTGTTCATGGTCGGTATCGGTGCAACGCGCGGGATTGCCGGTGGCAGCGCCGCCGCCGGCAGTAAAGGAGCTCTCCTGTCGATGGTTCCTTCACTCGCGTTGGAGCTCGCGCCACGCCGGATCAGGGTCAATGCGGTCAGCCCGGGAGCGATCACGACACCGATATGGGCCAAGTCCGGATTGCCCCCAGAGCAGCTCTCCACGATCACCGAGTCGATGTCGACCGCGATTCCGCTCGGCCGCTTCGGTGCGGCCCGCGAAATCGCCGCGACAGTGGCTTTCCTCTTGTCCGACGACGCCGGCTACATCACGGGTGAGAACGTCGTCGTCGGCGGCGGGTCCGGATTGCACGCCTGACCGTGAGATCGAAGCACCGCTCGACGACACCGAGCGCCCGGTAGGGCATGTGGACGAGGCCCGAGCGGTCGACGCCGGTGGTGGCGGACCTGTCCGTCACGGCGTGACCGGCGTCCGTGCCAACCGGTCCCGCAGCCGGGCCGCGAGCTCGCGCTCGTCGGCGGCCACGAGCGCGAAGTCCCTGACCACCACGCGCCCACCGACGACGACGTGCCGGGGCCGGCGCCCCGGTGACGCCCACAGCAGGCCGGCCACCGGGTCGTCGACACCGGCGTCGGCGACACCGGAAACGTCCCACACGCACAGGTCCCCGGCGGAACCGGCACCGAGGTGGCCGAGCTCCGGTCGACCGAGGCCGACGGCGGAGCCCTCCGTCGCCATCCCGAGCACCTGCCGTGCCGGGAGCTGCGGTCCGACCAGTGCCGACACCTGCATCGCGAGCCGGGCGTCCGCGAGCAGGTGCCCGGCGTCGTTGCTGCCGCCACCGCTCGTCCCGAGTCCGACCATGATCCCGGCGTCCGTGAGCCGTGCGACCGGGGCGATGCCCCACCCCATCGGCACGTCGCACCCCGGCGCGTGCGTCGCGGTCACGCCGGCGGCGGCGAGCCGGGCGATCTCGTCGTCGGTCACGTCGCACAGGTGCGCGATGGTCACGTCCGGCGCGAGCCAGCCCCAGTCCTCGAGCAGGTCGATCGGCCGTCGGCCGTACCGCTCGAGCGCGATGGCGGTGTCGACCTGCTCGTTCGCCTGCGTCCTGCGGCGGAGCCCGTGGCGTGCGGCCACGTCGCCGAGCGCGCGGAACGTTGCCTCACCGTCGGAGTGCACGCCCGCCGGTCCGACCGCGACCTGGAGCAGACCGTCGGGGTCGACCCCGCCGACGGCGTCCGGGTGCAGCAGGCCGGTCACGATCGCCTCGGCAGATGCGGCCGCGCGGTCCGGGTCGTCCCGGGCGGAGCCGCGGACGAACGCCAGGCGGCCACCGAGCGCGCGGACCGCGTCGGCGGTCGCGGCCGCCAGGGCGACCGTGTCGTCCGCGGAGGCCGTGGCCGGCCAGTTCAGGTGGTGGTCGGCGATCGTGGTGACCCCGGACAGGAGGCCCTCCGCGGCTCCGACGGTCGCCGCCAGTCCGTAGAGCTCGGGATCGTGGCCGACCCGGCCGTACGCATCGGCCATCGTCGGCAGCCAGGCCGACATGGGTACGCCACGCGTGCCCGGGAGGGTCCGGAAGGCCGTCTGCAGCAGGTGGTGGTGGGCGTTGACGAGGCCGGGGGTGACGACGCAGCCGGAGGCGTCGAGGGTCGCGTGGTCGGGTGAGCCGTCGTCGACGAGGACGTCTCCGTCCCGCTCGGTCCTGGGGTCGACGAGGACGCGGCGTGCGCCGGAGACGGTGAGCATGGACCGGTTCTAGCAGCGGTGCGTTTCGGGGCGGTTTCGGGCTAGAGGTCGAGGACCAGGCGCGGGCAGCCCCGTGCCGCGCGGGACACGCAGATCATCATGGTGTGGTCGCCGGCCTGTTCCGCGGCGCTCAGCACGGCGTCGCGGTGGTCGACCGAGCCCTCGAGCACCGGCGTCTCGCAGGTGCCGCACGCGCCCTCGCGGCAGGACGACAGGACGAACACCCCGGCGTCCTCGGCGACCTCGAGCAGCGTGCGGTCCGCCGGCACGGTCAGGGTCATCCCGGACACGGCCAGCTCGGCCTCGAACTCCGTGCCGGGGAGCGTGGCGGCGTCGGAGGCCTCGAACCGTTCGACCCGGACGCTGCCGTCCGGCCAGTGCGCCGCCGCCGCCTCGACCGCGTCCATCAGGCGCTTCGGGCCGCAGCAGTACACGACCGCGTCACGTGGCGCGGCGAGCAGTGCCTCGACGTCGAGTCGTGTGCCCTCGTCGGCGACGGCGAGCGACACCCGGCCCGGGTGGTCGGTCACGAGGTCCTCGGCGAAGGCCATCGCGTCCCGCCGGCGACCCGCGTAGTGCAGCTCCCACGGGGTCCCACGGAGTTCGGCCTCGGCGATCATCGCGGCGATCGGGGTGATGCCGATGCCGCCGGCGACGAACACCGCGGGTCGGTCGGGCTCGAAGGTGAAGTGGTTGCGCGGGCCGCCGACCGTCACGGTGCTCCCGACCTCGAGCGTGTCGTGGACGGCCACCGAGCCACCGCGGCCACCGTGCTCGCGGAGGACGGCCACCCGCCAGTGCCCGTCGTCCGTGGTGGTGACGAGCGAGTACTGCCGCTCGACACCGGGTGCGACCTCGACGTCGAGGTGTGCGCCCGGCTGCCAGGTGGGGAGCGGCTCGGGGCCGACCGCGGCGAGGTCGATCGCGACGACGTCCGACGCGACGGTCCGGCGGGCGGCGATCCGGAGGGGGAACCGAGCGCTCATGCGCCGCCCTCCCCGCCGAACGGGCTCTGCTTGACCACGACGAGCTGGAACCTGCCGCCGTCCGGGCTGCACCACCGGTGCGGTGTGCCGCCGCGGTAGTACGCGGAGTCGCCCGGTTCCAGGTGCTGCACGCCGGAGCTGCCGAGGTCGAGGAGCAGCGAGCCGGACAGCACGTAGAGGAACTCGTCCTCGCGGTGCTCGTAGTACTCGCCGGGGTCGGTGTTCATGCCGGTGAACTCGAGCGGTTCGAACGCGTGCCGGCCACCGTGCACGAGCAGGCGCGCCTCGCCCTTCGAGAACGGACCGCGCGCACCGTCGGCGGCACGCAGGACGTCGGGGGAGCGGTCGTCGGGTTCGCGGTGCTGCGAGTCCCCGGCCGCGAGCAGCTCGACCTGGCTCGTGCCCAACGCGATCGCGATCTTCTCGAGCGAGACCATGCTGGCGCGGGAGTGCCCGCGTTCGAGCTGGCTGAGGAACGGGTGCGACAGCCCGGTGCGTTCGGCGAGCTGGACGAGGGTCTGGCCGTGCGACCGGCGCAGCGCGCGGATGTGCTCGCCGGTGCGGAGCGCCTGCTCGTCGACGACGCGGGTGTTCGTCGAGCCGGGCTCGATGAGGTCGGTGGGCACTGTTCCTCCGTCGGTCGGTCACGGGCGGGGTTTCACCGGGACGCGACCGTCACACATGGCAACCGCCGCGAAATACGTGGGAAACGTGGTCCTCATAGCATCACCAATGTTGATGCGATCAACATTCTGACACACGATCGAGAGGGCGTTCCGATGCGGTCATCCCTGCCGAACGCACTTGCCCTGCTGCGCGGAGCGACACTGCCGGACGGGCGCACCGTCGACGTCCGAATCGACGGCGAGATCGTCGTCGAGGTCGCTGCGGCCGGCTCCCTCACCGCCGACGCAGCGGCGACGTTCGACCTGCAGGGCCGGCTCCTGCTCACCGCGCCCGCCGAACCGCACGCGCACCTCGACAAGGCCCTGAGCTTCGACCGCATCCAGCCGCCGCTCGGCGACCTCGGGTCCGCGATCGAGGCATGGGTCGACCACGCCGACGACATGACCGTGGCCGACATCGCGGATCGGGCACGGACGCAGGCCCTCGCGATGCTCGCTGCCGGGACGACCTCCATCCGGACCCACGTCGACGTGTTGAGCGCCCGCGGGGCCGCCGACGTGCAGGCGGCCACCCGTGGTGCGCGCGCGCTCGTGCAGGTCCGCCGCGAGCTCGCCGGGCTCGTCGACCTGGAGCTCGTCGCGCTCGCCGGACACCACGCGCCGGACGAGCACGTCGAGGCGGTCCTCGACCTCGGCGTCGACCTGGTCGGTGGCGCCCCGCACCTCGCCGACGACCCGGAGGCCGACCTCGTGCGGCTCCTCGCCATCGCCGAGCGGCGGGGCCTCGGCGTCGACCTGCACGCGGACGAGAGCCTGGACGGCCCCGTCACCCTCGACCGGTACGCAAGGATCGTGCGCGACTGGCCCCGCGACCGGCAGTACTCCGCTGGGCACTGCGTCCGGCTCGGCACGCTCGAACCCGGCCGTCTCGCCGAGGTCGTCGCGGACGTGCTCGCCGCCGACATCGGGGTGATCTCCCTCCCGATCACGAACCTGTACCTGCAGGGCTGGCAGCACCCGGTGTCGACGCCCCGCGGACTCACCGCCCTGCGCGCCCTGCTCGACGCCGGCGTCCGCGTCGCCGCCGGCGCGGACAACGTCCGCGACCCGTTCAACCCCGTCGGCCGGTCCGACGCGTTCGAGACGGCATCGCTCCTGGTCACTGCCGGGCACCTGACGCCGGACGAGGCGTACGCGCTCGTCAGCGACGGCGCTCGCAGCGTGATGGGCCTGCCCGTCGCCGGCGTCGCGCCAGGAGCGCGCGCGGACCTCGTCGCGGTGGACGCGACGAGCGTCGTCGATGCCGTGGCGAACGCGCCCGCCGACCGGGTGGTCATCGCGCACGGCCGACTCGTCGCAGTCACCGAGGTCCGCCGCAGCGTCGCTGCACCCGCGCTCGCAGCGCCCGTCGCCCCCGAACTCGTCCCCTGACCGGGCTCCCCGGCACGACCCGCCCGCCCCACCCCACCGAAACGAGGTACACGTGACCACCACCGCACCAGCGCCCGTCACGTCGACGGACACGCTGCTCGACTTCGGCAACGTCGAGATGACGTTCCCGAACGGCACCGTCGCCCTGCAGGGAGTCGACCTCACCGTGGACCGCGGCGAGTTCGTCTCCGTCGTCGGCCCCTCCGGCTGCGGCAAGTCGACCCTGCTCCGCATCGCCTCCGGCCTCGAGACCGCCTCGGACGGGACCGCCCAGGTCACTGCGGACCGGATCGGCTACGTCTTCCAGGACGCCACGCTGCTGCCGTGGCGTTCGGTGCAGGGCAACGTCGAGCTGCTCGCCGAGCTGCAGCACGCACCGAAGGCCGACCGGGCCGAGAAGGCACGACGGGCGATCGACCTCGTCGGGCTCAACGGCTTCGAGTCGAACCTGCCGAAGCAGCTCTCCGGCGGCATGCGGATGCGCGTCTCGCTCGCCAGGTCGCTCACCCTCGACCCGCAGCTGTTCCTGTTCGACGAGCCGTTCGGCGCCCTCGACGAGATCACCCGCGAGCGCCTCAACGACGAGCTCCTCCGGCTCTTCGTCGCGCAGCGCTTCGCGGGGCTGTTCATCACGCACTCGGTGTCCGAGGCCGTGTACCTGTCCACCAAGGTCATCGTGATGTCCGGTCGCCCCGGCAGCATCGTCGGCCGCTTCGACGTCCCGTTCCCGATGCCACGCGACCCCGACATCCGGTTCACCCCCGAGTTCGCCGAACTGGTCGGCGAGGTCTCACACGCACTCCGAGAGGGGCACCGCTGATGACGACCCTGCAGCAGGTCACCGAGGCCAGGGCGGCGAGACTCGCCACCCGCCGCTCCCGACCGCGTCGCGCCGTCACGTGGTGGCAGCCGGTCGTGGTCTTCGCCGTCCTGATCGGCGTCTGGTACGCGGCCGCCGCCTACTACGACCACGTCAGGAACCTCGCGTTCCTGGTGCCGTACCCGCACCTCGTGCTCAAGGCGATCGTCTGGGACACCGGCGTGAACGGTGCCCCCACGACGTTCGACAGCGACCTGTGGAAGGCGCTCGGACGCACGTCGGTCGTCTCGTTGACCGGGCTCGCGTTCGCGATCGTGATCGGTGTCGTCTGGGCGATGCTGATGGCGCAGGCGAAGTGGCTCGAGAACTCGCTCTACCCGTACGCCGTCGTCCTGCAGTGCGTGCCGATCCTGGCGCTGGTGCCGCTCATCGGCGCCCTGTTCGGCTACGAGTTCACCAGCCGGGTCATCGTCACGGTGATGATCGCCCTGTTCCCGATGGTCTCCAACACGCTCTTCGGACTGCAGTCCGCCGACCGGGCGCAACGCGAGCTCTTCCAGCTGCAGCGGGCCGGGCGCGGCGCGCAGCTCATGAAGCTCCAGGTCCCCGCCGCGCTGCCGTCGATCTTCGTCGGCTTGCGGACCTCCGCTGGGCTGTCGGTCATCGGCGCGATCGTCGGCGACCAGTTCTTCCAGCGCGGCAACCCCGGGCTCGGCGTCCTCATCCAGGTCACCGCCTCACGCCTGATGGGCCCGGAGCTCTACGCGACCATCATCATCGCCTCGCTCTACGGCGTCGCCGTCTTCCTGCTCTTCGGCCTGATCGGTCGCCTCGCCGTCGGGCGCTGGCACGACTTCGGCTGAGCCCCCCCGACCATCCCTCCCATCATCCCGACGCACCACGTGAACAGCACCACGAACGGAGCACCCATGCGCATCAAGACCCGCCTCGGCATCGCGACCGCCGCCCTCGGCGTCACCGCGATCGCCCTCACCGGCTGTGCGAGCGGATCCGGCGCCGCGACCGGCGACAGCACGTCGACCGCGTCCACGGCGAGCGGCCCGGCCGTCGACCTGTCGGACGTCTGCCCGGCGACCGTCGTCGTCCAGACCGACTGGAACCCAGAAGCCGACCACGGCCACCTGTACCAGATGCTCGGACCGAACCCGAAGATCGACGCGAGCGGCAAGTCCGTCACCGGCGACCTGTACGCCAACGGCAAGTCGACCGGCGTGCAGCTCGAGGTCCGTGCAGGCGGCCCGGCGATCGGCTACTCGACCGTCAGTTCGCAGATGTACCAGGACAAGGACATCACCCTCGGCTACGTCTCCACCGACGAGGCCGTGCAGTTCTCCGACAACCTGCCGACCACCGCGGTGTTCGCCGAGAACGACCAGTCGCCGATGGTGCTCATGTGGGACCCGTCGAAGTACCAGGACGTCGACTCGATCAAGTCGCTCGGCAAGGCGCTCGAGAAGAACGACGGCGTCGTGCGCTACTTCAGCGGCGCCGCGTACATGACCTACCTCGAGCAGTCCGGCAACCTGCCGAAGAGCGTCCTCGACGGCAGCTACGACGGCACCCCGTCGAAGTTCGTCTCGGCCGGCGGCAAGGACGCCCAGCAGGGCTTCGCCACCGCCGAGCCGTACATCTACCAGAACGAGGTCGCCGCCTGGGGCAAGAAGGTGGACTACTCGCTCATCTCCAGCACCGGGTGGAACCCGTACCCCGAGACCATGTCGGTCCGCAGCGGTGACCTCGAGAAGCTGAGCCCGTGCCTCGAGAAGCTCGTGCCGGTGATGCAGCAGGCCGACGTCGACTACTTCAAGAACCCGACGCCGACGAACGACCTGATCGACCAGCTCGTCCAGCAGTACAACAACGGCTGGACCTACGACGCCCAGGTCGGCGCGTTCGCCGTCAAGCAGATGAAGAAGCTGAAGGTCGCGACCGACGGCGACAACGCCTACGTCGGCGACATGGACGCCGACCGGATGACGGACTTCATCGCGAAGGCGAAGCCGATCTTCGACGCATCCGGCGGACACGTGAAGGCGGGCCTCACGGCCGACGACCTCTACACGAACAAGTTCCTCGACGACAAGATCGGGTTCGGCTTCTAGCCGGCCACGGGGCCGGCCGCCATCGCGGTGGTCGGCCCCACCCACCGTTCTGGAGGCTCGGTGCCGGACCGTCACCGAGCCTCCCGTCCGACCACCCCACAGGAGCCCCCCAATGCCCGCCACCCAGGAATCCCTCGACACCCTGCGGGTCGCGCTCGTCGACCTGCTCGGCGACCGCGGCGTCAGCACCGACCAGCGGACGCGCGAACGCGCGTCCGTGGACGAGGCGACGATGAGCCCGATCCTCACCGAACAGCTCCCCCTCGGCCTCGCCGACCTGGTCGCGTACCCCGCGAGCGCCGACGAGATCGCCGCCGTCCTGCAGCTCGCGGCGCGGCACGGCGTCCCCGTCACCACCCGGGGCAAGGGAACCGGCAACTACGGCCAGGGCATCCCGCTGCACGGCGGTGTGGTGCTCGACACCTCGCGGGCGCGCGCCGTCGTCGAGGTCGGCGACGGGTACGTCACGGCAGAGGCCGGCGCCTCGATGGTCTCGCTCGAACAGGCCGCAGCGGCCGCCGGGCAGCAGCTCTGGATGTACCCGTCCACCGCGCAGTCGACGATCGGCGGCTTCCTGTCCGGCGGCTCCGGCGGGACCGGGTCGATCTCGCACGGATCGAACTGGGAGGGCTTCGTCACCGCGCTCGACATCGCGCTCCCCGGCGAGGACGGACTGCTGCACGTCGAGGGCGCCGAAGCGCAGACGTTCGTGCACACCTACGGCACAGCCGGGGTCATCGCGCGCGCCACCGTGCGGCTCGAGCCCCTGCAGGACTGGCGGGCCGTGTACGCGACGTTCCCCACCTTCGAGCAGGCGCTCACCGCGGTCCGCACGCTCCGTGGGACGACCCCGGCACCACGCCTCGTGAGCGCCGACCGAGCCGAGATCGCGGCGAAGCTGCCGAAGGACCCCGCCATCGCCGTCGACCGGGCGAGCCTGCGCGGGATCATCGACGCCGTCGTGCTCGAGGAGTCGCGGGACCTCATCGAGGCAGCGGGTGGCACCGTCGAGGACGTCCGCGAGGGCCTCCAGCAGACGACCAAGGTCTCGATGCTGTCCTACAACCACCCGATCTGGTGGCTCAAGCGGAACTCGCCGGACACCGTCTGGTTCCACGTCGAGGTCGGCGGCGAGGCGCTGATCGACCGCATCGCCGAGGTCGAGGCGGTGTACCCGGGCGCCATGCTGCACATCGAGGCGGCGCACATCGGGCCGATCGGCATGCTGACCGCGCCGTACACCGGCGCCGAGGACGTCTACGCCGGCTACCCGGCACTCCGCGACCTCGGCGTCCGCGTGCACAGCCCCCACCAGTACTACGTCGACCACGGCGTCGAGGAACTCGTCGCGCTCAAGCAGCGCACCGACCCCGCCGGACTGCTGAACCCCGGGCACGTGATCGACCCCGCGCTGGTCGAGTCCGGCGGGTCCACGGCGTCGGCGCAGCCGAGCATCCCGGGATTCGGCAAGTGAGCGGGACGAGGAACCTCGCCGAGCTGTCCGGCCCCGAGGTCGCGGCACGGTTCACGCCCGACACGATCGTCGTCCAGCCCACCGGCGCCGTCGAGCACCACGGACCGCACCTGCCGCTCCTGACCGACTTCCTGCTCGCGGACCACATCGGCGGCGCGGCCGTCGAGCGCGCGGCGACCGAGGGGCTCGACGTGTGGCGGCTCCCGACCCTGGCGTTCACGAAGTCGGACGAGCACAGCTGGGCGCCGGGCACCGTGTGGCTCGACGAGGCGACGATGTTCGACACCGTCGTGCAGGTCGGCCGCGCCGTCGCCCTCACCGGTGCCGGCACGCTGGTGTTCGCCAACGGACACGGCGGGAACGTCGCGCTGCTGCAGGTCGCCCTGCGCGAGATCCGGAAGCGGTTCGGGCTGAAGACGTTCCTGATGCCGACCCTGGCGCGCGTGCCTGGGCCCGGTGGCGAGGACGCCGACGAGCGCGGCCTCGGGATCCACGGCGGCGCGGCGGAGACCTCGATGATCCTGCACCTGCGTCCGGACCTCGTCGACATGTCGAAGGCCGAACGGTGGGTGCCGGACCACCTCGCCGAGTTCGAGCGCGTCCGGTTCAACGGCGGCCCGGTCAGCTTCGGGTGGCTGTCGAACGACTTCGGGACACCGGGTGTCATCGGGGACGCGAGCCGCGCGACGGCGGAGTACGGCAAGGCGCTGTGGGACGTCTCGCTCGACGAGGCGGTCGCGTCGCTCCACGAGATCGCGCGGTTCGACCCCGCCGTCCGGCGGTGACGTCGGTGCTGCCGGGCGAGGTCACCGCGGACGGTTCCGGTTCCGGTTCTGCTTCTGCGGCGCCGGCGGACCCCCTGGCGCTCGCCGTGTCGTGGCTCCCCGGCACGGGTGCGCCGGTGACGATGACGCTGTCGACGATCGGCCTCGACGGCTACCCGTCGGCGAGGACCGTGCTGCTCTCCGCGTTCGACGGGGAGCGCCTGCACTTCCACACCGACTCCAGGAGCCGGAAGGCCGCCGAGGTCGCGGCGGTCCCCAGGGCGACCGCCACGATCGTCTGGCCGGAGACCGCGCGACAGCTCGTCGTCACCGGGGACGTCGCGCCGGACACCGACCAGGAGGCTCGGGCCGCCTACGCCGCGAGGACCCACTACCTACAGGTGCTCGCCTGGGTCAACGACCACCCGCTCGCCGCTGCGGAGGACGACGTGCGGCGCGCGACCTGGGCGGCGTTCATCGCGGAGCACCGGGACGCCGTGCTCGATCCGCCCGACACCTGGGTCGGCTACGCGATCACGCCCGTGCGGATGCTGTTCTGGCGTGGTGCGACGGACGCGCCGAGCAACCGGCTCGCGTTCGAACGGGACGGGGACGGCACGTGGACCTCGGAGCGCTGGCCGGGCTGACGGTCCGGCCGGCGGACGGGGTCGCCCGACGGTCAGATCGGGGCGATGTGCTCCCGAACGAGTTCCATGGCGTTGTCGTACAAGCAAAACAGGTTTCCGCCTGGATTACTTGTACCGCTCCTCCTCTGCGGCGGCGGGCTGCCGGGAGCGGTCCAGGACGGCGGTGAACGCAGCGTCGAGTTCGCCCGCGATCGCCTCGGGATCCGCTAGGTACCCGCCGACCATCGCCCCGTCGCGGAGCATCACCAGCTGGCCGGCCGTGACGTCCGGGTCGGGGGCGCCCGCGTCGGCGGCGATCGTGGCGAAGAACCCGTGCATCCACTCCCGGTGCCGACGGACGACGGCGCGGACGGGATCGTCGGGGTCGGGGGTCTCCGCCGCGGCGTTGATGAACGGGCAGCCCCGGAACCCCGGCAGGCAGCTCACCTCCCCGATGAGGGATGCGATCGC
The DNA here is from genome assembly GCF_048756585.1 of Curtobacterium sp. L3-7. Taxonomy (NCBI): domain Bacteria; kingdom Bacillati; phylum Actinomycetota; class Actinomycetes; order Micrococcales; family Microbacteriaceae; genus Curtobacterium; species Curtobacterium sp. L3-7. The sequence continues at coordinate 874,199 of NZ_CP151474.1, forward strand.
TCGGGCCGCGTCCAGACCGTGATGCCCGTCCGTGACGTGCGAGAAGGCTCCGCGCTCGCCGTCTGCCTGGGCCTCGAGGTACGCCACCGCCAGGTCCGTCTTCGTGCGGAAGTGCCGGTAGAAGGTGACCTTCGTGATCCCCACCCGATCGATCACCCGATCGGCACTCGTGCCGCGGATGCCCGAGGCGGCGAAGAGCTCGGTCGCCGCGTCGAGGATCCGCGCCCGCGTCGCGACGGCGCTGCGACGTCCGTCGACTGGTGGCGAACCGGCGGTCACGTTCTCTCCCTCGGGGCTTGCGGTCTCGACGGACCCAACTCTAGAGTCCTCGATGTAGACGTACTAGTAACTCTACATTGGACCCCGACGAACGGACTCGCCATGACCACCACCGAGCGCGCGACCTCGAACGTCGCCTCCTCCCTCCGACGGCTCTACTTCTTCCGCTTCGGGTTCGCCGTCCTGTGGGCGATCGCCCTCGCGGTCATCGCCGCCACGCTCCCGACGCTCGCCGCGACCGTCGTGGTGCTGCTCGTCCTCTACCCGGTCGTCGACCTCGCCGCTGCGGTGTGGGACCACCGGTCGTCCCGGGACACCAGGCCCGCTCGGGCACTCGTCGTGAACATGGTGCTGAGCCTGCTCGCGGCGATCGGCCTCGGCATCGCCGCAGTGTCGGGCTCGCCGGCGGTCCTCGTCGTCTGGGGAGCGTGGGCGATCACCGCCGGCGCGGTCCAGCTCGTCCTCGCCGTCGCGCGTCGCCGTATGGGTGGACAGTGGCCGATGATCCTCAGCGGAGGGATCTCGGTGCTCGCCGGTGCCGGGTTCGTCTCGCAGGGCCTGCACGGCGGGACGGGACTCACGAGCCTCGCCGGCTACGCGGTGCTCGGCGGTGTCTTCTTCCTCGTCTCGGCGCTGCGCCTGCGGCGCGCGGCCAGCCTGTAGGCTCGTCGCGGCCCCGCCACGACCCTCCCGTCCGTCGTCACCCCGCTCGCGCAGAGCGAGTGTGCAGACGATGCGTTCTCGGGGGCGATCTGCTCGCCGTTTCCGCGCACTCGATGCGGCGGGCGGCGCGCGGCGGGCGGCGCGCGGCCGGGTCAGGCCCCGGTCGGGCAGACGGTCTGGACGGGGCCGGTCGACGCGGGGACGACGTCGTCGGTGGACGCCACCGGCACCGCGTTCCCACGGCGCAGCCCGAGGCCGACCAGCACGACGGCCCCGACGACCGCGATGCCACCGGCGAACCAGAAGTCCGCGGCGATCCCGAACGACGTCACGGCGACGCCGCCGAGGACCGATCCCGCGGCGATCGCGAGCTGGATCGTGGTGACGAAGAGCGCGAGACCGGTCTCCGAACCGCCGGGTGACGCGGTGGACATCCAGGTCTGCATCCCGAGGGGGAGTGCGCCCCACACGAGGCCCCAGACGACGAGCAGGGCGAACACCCCGACGACCGAGTGGGCGAGCAGTGGCAGCGCGATCACGGCCGCGGCCAGGACGATCTTGGACGCCCCGATCGTGCCGAGCACGTTCCGGCTCAGCGTGACCCCCGCCACGAAGTTACCGACGATGCCGGCGACGCCGAACACCAGGAGCGCGAGGGTGATCGTCTCAGGCCCGACACCGACGAGCTCCTGCAGGTACGGCGCGACGTAGGTGTACGCCGCGAACTGCGCCGCGAAGACGAACGCGGTGCCGATGAGCCCGACCCGGGCCCTCGGCACGCGGAGCAGCGCGCCGAGTGTGGCGAACCGCACCCGCTGCACCGCCGGGATGCTCGGCAGCATCGCCAGCTGGAGCACCAGCGCGACCAGCCCGAGCGCGCCGCCGATCACGAACCCGAGGCGCCAGCTGCCGAGCGCGGAGACGAACGCGCCGAGCGGCAGGCTGACCACGGTGGCGACCGAGACGCCCGCGGTGATGAAGGAGGTCGCGCGGATGACCGACGGGGCCGGGACGAGCCTCCCGGCGATCCCGGCACCGATCGCCCAGAAGCCACCGATCCCGACCCCGAGCAGCATGCGTGCGGCGAGGAGGACCGCGAACGTGGGCGCGACGGCCGCCAGGCCGTCGGCGACGACCAGCAGCACCGTCAGGGCGACGAGGACCACACGACGGTCGAGGCGCGAGGTCGCGACCGTCACGACGGGGGCGGCGACGGCACCGACGAGTCCGGTCGCGACGACCATCAAGCCGGCGGTCCCGACCGGGACGTCGAGGTCGGCGGCGATCGCGGGGAGGAGCCCGATGGGCAGGAACTCGGAGAGGACGAGCACGAAGGAACCGAGTGCGACGGAGAGGACGCTGAGCCACCCACGGCGCTGGGCTGACGATGTCATGGAGGGGTCAAACCCGGACACGCGGGTTCCATTCCCGCGGTCGGCAGTGTGACGGACGGGAGGTACGGTGCCAGCTGGCACCGTGCCTCCCGTCCGTCTGCGGTCGCGCCTACTGCGCGTCCTGGATGGCCTTCTTCAGCTGCGTCACGTACTGCTCGGCCCCCGCCTTCGGCGTGGTCTTGCCGAACTGGACGTTCTGCCAGATCTGGGCCAGCAGGGTGTCCGCGTCCTGCGCGCCGACCGGCGTGATCGGAGCGGGCGGACCGGACTCTGCGGTGACCTGCTTCACGTAGTCCATGACGATCTTGTCCGAGCCGCTGAGGTCCGGCGTGATCTGCTTCTGGAACGCGGGGTTCGCGGGCATACCGCGCTCGGCGCCGAAGATCTTGCCGACCTTCGGGCTGGTCGTCAGGAAGTCGATGAGCTCAGCCGCTTCCGCCGGGTGCTTCGACTTGCTCGAGATCGACCAGTACATCGAGGACTTGAGGTACTGCCAGCCCTTCTTCGCATCGGCGGCGGCCGGCATCGCGAGCATGTCGAGCTTCTGCGACGGCGCTGCGGCCTGGTACGCGCTGAGGTTGGAGGGGATGAACGTCATCGCGACCTTGCCGGTGGCGATGTCGGACTGGTCGAGCGCGGCGTTCGTGCCCTCGGCGAGCTGCGACGGACTCGGCGTGACCCCGGCGTCGATCTGGTCGAGCGCGTACTGCCAGTAGTCGGCGAGCATGGACGGCTTCAGGACGACCTTGCCCTTGTCATCGAACACCGCGCCGCCGTGCTGGCGGGCCCAGAGCGTCAGTGACGGGGTGTCGCCGCCGAACGGGTCGAGGCCCTTGACCTTGCCGCCGGACTTCTCGGTGACCTCCTTCGCGACCGTGTTCATCTCGTCCCACGTCCACCCCTTCGAGGAGGGCATGTCGATGCCGTACTCGTCGAGGACGGTCCGGTTCACGGCGACGCCGATCGAGTTCAGCCCGATCGGGACGGCGTAGAGCTTGCCGTCGTACTGGCCCGTGTCGCGGACGTTCTTCGTGAGGTCCGAGGTGTCGAGGTACTTGCTGTACTGCCCGAGGTCGGCGATCGCGCCGCGCTGGGCGTACGAGGCGACGTAGATCTGGTCGAACTGCATGACGTCCGGCGCGCTGCCGCCGGCGATGGTGGTGGCGAGCTTGTCCCAGTAGCTGCCCCAGTCGGTGGACTGGGTCTTCACGGTGATGTTGGGGTGCTCCTTCTCGAAGGCCTTCACTGCCGCTTCGGTGGCGGTGACGCGGGCCCCAGCGCCCCACCAGTTCAGGGAGATGGTGACGGGGTCCTTGCTCAGCTCGGCTCCACCGCCGTTCGAGTTGCCGACGGCGCAGCCGCCGACGGCGAGGACGGAGGCGGTGGCGATCGCGACGGCGCCGATGACGCGTGATCTCAGGTGCATGGTCTTCCTTGCTCTGGTGAGTGGATCGATCGGGTGGGGGCGGTTCACTTGCCGCCGGTGGTCGCGATGCCCCTGAGGAGGAACCGCTGGCCGAAGAGGAACGCGAGGAACACGGGGACGAGCGTGACGACGCTCATCGCGAAGAGGGCACCGAAGTCGGACTGCCCGGTCGGGTCGATGAACTGGCGGAGGGCGACGGACGCCGTGTACTTGTCCGGCGCGGTGACGAACACGAGCTGGCTGAAGAAGTCGTTCCACGTCCAGATGAAGGTGAAGATCGCCGCCGTCGCCAGCGCCGGCTTCATGAGCGGCAGGATCACCTGGAAGAAGATCCGTGCGTGCCCTGCGCCGTCGATGCGCGCGGCCTCGTCGAGCTCACGCGGGATCCCGCGGATGAACTGGACCATCAGGAAGACGAAGAAGCCGTCCGTGGCGAGGAACTTCGGCACGATGAGCGGCAGGAACGTGTTGATCCAGCCGAGCTGCGAGTAGATGACGTACTGCGGGATGATGAGCACCTGGATGGGCAGCATCATCGTCACGAGCATCGCGCCGAACGCGAGCCGCTTGTACCGGAAGCTCAGCCGGGCGAACGCGTAGGCCGCGAGGGAGCAGCTTACGAGGTTGCCGATGATGGCGCCGATCACGATGATCGCCGAGTTCGCCAGGTACACGCCGAACGGGCGTTGCAGGGCGCTCCACCCCGTCGTGTAGTTCTCGGTGTCGAAGGTGTTGAGCACGAGGCTCGGGTTGTCGAAGATGTGCCCGTCGGGGCGGAGCGAACTCACCACCATCCAGAGCACCGGGTAGAGCATCACGAGGCTCAGCAGGATGAGGACGGTGTGCTTGGCGATGCTGCCGGCGCGTGAGCCGCGGGCCTTCGCGACGCGGACGGTCTCGGGTCGGGGATCGGGTCGGCGGTCCGCCGGGGGCGTCGCCGGTGCTGGACGCAGCGCGGTCGAGTGATCAGTCATCGTAGAAGACCCAGTACTTCGAGGCCCAGAAGTTGAGCGCGGTGGCGGCGCCGACGATGAGCAGGAGGAGCCACGCGATCGCGGAGGCGTATCCCATCTGCAGGCTGCCAAACGCCTTCTGGTAGAGGTAGAGCGTGATGAAGAGGGTCGAGTTCGTCGGCCCTCCTGTGCCGTTCGAGATCACGTAGGCCTGCGTGAACGACTGGAAGGCCCCGATGATCCCGAGCACCAGGTTGAAGAACACGATCGGGCTGAGCAGCGGCAGCGTGATCGACCGGAACTGCCGCCAGCGGGTCGCCCCGTCGGTGGAGGCCGCCTCGTAGTACTGCCGGGGGATCTGCCGGAGCCCGGCGAGGAAGATCACCATCGGCGCCCCGAAGGTCCAGACGTGCAGGATGATCAGCGTCCCGAGGGCCGTGTTCGGGGACCCGATCCAGGACTGTCCCTGGATGCCGAAGACCGCCAGGAGTGCGTTGAGCAGTCCGTCGCCGCCGAACACCAGACGCCAGAGCACCGCGATCGCGACACTGCCGCCGAGCAGGGACGGCAGGTAGAGGACCGACCGGTAGAACGACAGCCCCCGCATCCCGCGGTCGAGCAGCACGGCGACGAGGAGGGCGGCCGCGAGCTGCAGCGGGACGGAGACCACCGTGTAGACGAGCGTCACCACGAGCGAGCTGCCGAGGTTGGTGTCCTCGACCATCCGCTGGATGTTGGTCAAGCCGGTGAACGTCGGGTTCTGCAGGAGGTTGTAGTTGGTGAAGGACAGGTAGAGCGAGGCGAGGATCGGGCCGAGGGTGATCCCGACCATGCCGATCAGCCACGGGGCGAGGAAGACGGCCGCGGCCTTGTCGTCCCGCCGGGAAGCGGGGATGCGTTTCCCCTGGGCGTCTCGTGCGCGGAGTGCACGGAGTTCGCCGAGCGCACTCACCAGGAGCTCGCCGTCATGGAGTTGCTGCGTTGCACGATTCCCATCTCCTTTGATGGTGGTGTCGGTGACTGGGCGCCACCGTAATCGTTGTAACGGACCTTGGCAAGCGCTTTCCGCAAGTGTGCCGGTGGCCTGCCGGGGCCGGTGTGGACGGCAACGCCTGGCATGCTGTGACCGTGTCCGCGAACGCGCGGCCGGGACGGAGCGTCGAGGTGGTCGAGCGCAGCAGTGCGACCCTGGAGGACGTCGCCCGCGCGGCCGGCGTCTCACTCGCGACGGCGTCCCGAGCGCTCAACGGCAGCACCCGCCGCGTGCGTCCCGAGTACGTCGAGCGGGTGGAGGCGGCGGCGCGGGAGCTCCGGTACATGCCCAACGTGCAGGCGCAGGCCGTCGCGCGTGGGGCGACGACGGTGGTGTCGCTCGTCGTCGGCGAGATCACGGACCCGTACTTCGCGCAGATCGCCGCGGGGGCGATGCGGGCGGCCGACCGAGCCGGCCTCGTGCTCGTGATCACCTCCACCGCGGGGGACGCGGAGCGCGAGGCGTCGGTGTTGCAGAGCGTCGCGGGACTCCGGCCGCGCGCGGTCGTCCTCGCTGTGAGTCGCAGGACGAGCAGCGCGGCCGGAGCGGGCGTGGAGCTCCTGCGTGGCGGTGGTGCCTCGGTCGTCGCCCTGGTGTCGGACGAGGGTGCCGCGTCGCCGACCGCCGTCATCCCGCTCGTGATCGGGAACCGCGCGGGAGCGGCTGCGCTCGCCGAGGCGCTCGTCGACGAGGGGCACCGGGACTTCGCGGTGCTCGCCGGCGAGCACGACGTCGTCACCGCCAGGGCACGGGCGACGGGCTTCGTCGACGGGCTCGCGGGTCGGGGGATCCGTCTGGCGGACGACCGGGTGGTCGCCGGGGTGTTCACGCGCGACGGTGGCCATGCCGCGATGACGCAGCTGCTCGAGGCCGGGGTCCGTCCCGGGTGCGTCTTCGCGGTCAACGACGTCAGTGCGGTCGGGGCGCTCGCCGCGATCCGCGACCACGGGCTCGAACCGGGGCGGGACATCGCGGTCGCTGGGTTCGACGACGTCGGCACGCTGGCGGACGTGGTGCCCGCGCTGTCGACCGTGCACCTGCCGCTCGAGACGATCGGGGAGCTCGCCGTCCAGGCGGCCCTCGGCGAGGACGTGCCCGCGGTGGTCGCCGGCGAGGTCGTCCTCCGCGCGAGCACCAGGCTCACCTGACGACGGGCCTTCCCTCGGCCTGTGCATCGGTGTACCGTGCGGTAAGCGCTTTCCGCACGGCATCCGTGCGCGATCACCGACGATCACCGGAGGACTCCGTGTCACGACCACCACTCGGCATCATCATGAACGGCGTCTCCGGTCGGATGGGGTACCGACAGCACCTCGTCCGCTCGATCCTCGCCATCCGGGAGCAGGGCGGCGTGCTGCTGTCCGACGGCTCCCGCGTGCAGGTCGAGCCGCTGCTCGTCGGGCGCTCTGAACCGAAGCTCGCCGAGATCGGGCACCGGCACGGCATCGAGCACTGGACGACCGACCTCGACGCCGCGCTGTCCGACCCGCGTTGGGACGTCTACGCCGACTTCCTCGTGACCAGCGCCCGCGTCCCCGCACTCCGCCGCGCGATCGCCGCAGGCAAGGCGGTCTACACCGAGAAGCCCACCGCGGAGACCCTCGACGACGCCCTCGACCTCGCCCGCGCGGCCCGTGACGCCGGGGTCAAGAACGGCGTGGTGCACGACAAGCTGTTCCTCCCGGGGCTCAGGAAGCTCCGCCGGGTGCTGGCGTCCGGCGCCCTCGGACGGGTCCTCAGCGTGCGCGGGGAGTTCGGCTACTGGGTCTTCGAGGGCGACTGGCAGGCCGCGCAGCGCCCGAGCTGGAACTACCGCGCCGAGGACGGCGGTGGCATCGTCGTCGACATGTTCCCGCACTGGAACTACGTCCTGGAGGACCTGTTCGGCCGGGTCGAGTCCGTCTCCGCCCGTGCGGTCACCCACATCCCGGAGCGGGTGGACGAGCACGGCAACCGGTACCGGGCCACCGCTGACGACGCGGCGTACGGCATCTTCGACCTCGCAGGCGGGATCACCGCGCAGATCAACTCGAGCTGGACGGTGCGCGTCGACCGCGACGAGCTCGTCGAGTTCCAGGTCGACGGCACCGAGGGCAGCGCCGTCGCCGGGCTCTTCGGCTGCCGGGTCCAGCACCGGAGCACCACGCCGAAGCCGGTCTGGAACCCCGACATCCGCGACGAGAACGACTACCGCGCCGGCTGGCAGGAGGTCCCCGACAACGAGGTCTTCGAGAACGGCTTCAAGGTCCAGTGGGAGCAGTTCGTGCGCCACGTCGTCGAGGACGCGCCGCACCCGTACGACCTGCTCTCCGGTGCGCGCGGGGTGGCGCTGGCGGAAGCCGGTCTGCGGTCGGACCGCGAGGGGCGACGGATCGACCTGCCGGACCTGCGGCTCGGCGACGGAGCCGCACCGAGCCTCCAGGCCGACGACGCCCGGGTGACCGCATGACGGACCTGACGCTCCTCGCGCCGGACGGCACCACGGCCGGCGTCCCGCTCCGCGAGGCCCCGATGTGGACGAAGCCGCGCGGACCGCTCACCAGTCGGGTCGTCTACGCGGCGGCCCACGTCGTCCCGCGCGTCGCGGGCGACAACACCCCAGGAGCCGCAGCGGACATCGACTGGGACGCGACCCTCGCGTTCCGGCACCACCTGTGGTCGTGGGGGCTCGGCGTGGCGGACGCGATGGACACCGCGCAGCGCAACGCGGGCCTCGACCCGGTCGCGATGCGGGAACTCGTCCGGCGCAGCGCGGCAGAGGCCCGTTCCGTCGGCGGACGCATCGCGGTCGGCGTGAACACCGACGACATCGCGTCCGACGGTGCCACCCTCGACGAGATCGTCGACGCGTACGTCGCGCAGCTCCGGCACGCCGAGGAGCACGGTGCGGTGGCCGTCGTGATGGCGAGTCGGCACCTGGCGCGCGCGGCCCGGACGGCCGACGACTACCGACACGTGTACGAGCGGGTGATCGCCGCTGCGACGCAGCCGGTGGTGCTGCACTGGCTCGGGGCCGCGTTCGATCCGGTGCTCGAGGAGTACTTCGGGTCCAGGTCAGTACCGGAGGCCACGAACACCGTCCTCCGGATCATCGCGGATGCCGGCGAACGGGTCGCCGGCATCAAGATGAGCCTGCTCGACGCGGACGCCGAGGTCGCGCTCCGCTCGCGGCTCCCGGGGACCGCCCGGATGTTCACGGGGGACGACTTCCACTACGTCGACCTGATGTCCGAGCACGCCGGTCGGCACTCCGACGCGCTGCTCGGGGCGTTCGCCGCGATCGCGCCGATCGCGTCGTCGGCGGTGCAGGCGCTCGACCGCGGGGACGCGGACGGGTTCCGCAGCGTCCTCGGTCCGACGGAGGCGCTCGCTCGGCAGGTCTTCGCCGCGCCGACCTGGCACTACAAGACCGGGATCGCCTTCCTGTCCTGGCTGAACGGTCACCAGCCCGCCTTCACGATGGTCGGTGGCATGCACGCGGCGCGCAGTCTGCCGCAGCTGTCCGAGACCGTCCGCCTCGCGAACGCCTGCGGCGCGCTCGAGGACCCGGACCTCGCCGCGTCGCGCTGGCACGGCATGCTCACGTGGGCTGGGGTGCCGGTCGGGTCGGCCGGGAGGCTCGGTGCCGGTCCGCGCGGCGGCTCCAGGAACGCGGTGGTCGCGTGAGCACCGTGGCGGGGCGCGCGGGCGCGGGTGTGGGTGGGCGCGGGGCGGCGCGTGTAGCTGGGCGCGCCGAGGCGCACCCGCGCTTGTCGCTCAACCAGGCGACGGTGAAGTCCGCGACGCTCGCCGAGGCGATCGCCGCCACGCGGTCCGCCGGCATCGGTGCGATCGGGACGTGGCGTGAGCCGGTGCAGGAGGTCGGGCTCGACGACGCCGCGCGGATGCTCGCTGACTCCGGGCTCCGGGTGTCGTCGCACTGCCGCAGCGGGTTCTTCACGCCCGTCGAGGGCACGGTCCGCCGGGCGGCGATCGACGACAACCGGCGGGCGATCGAGGAGACGGCGGCACTGGCGGCTGCGGGAGCCCCGGGATCGCGAGCGGTGCTGGTGCTCGTCGCCGGGGGACTCCCGTCGGGATCGACGGACCTGGTCGGGGCGCGGGGCAGGGTCGCCGACGCGCTCGCCGAACTCGAACCGACGGCGGCCGCAGCGGGCGTGCAGCTCGCGATCGAGCCGCTCCACCCGATGTACGCGGCCGATCGGGCCGTCGTGTCGACGCTCGCGCAGGCCCTCGACCTCGCCGCGCCGTTCGACCCGGCCGTCGTCGGGGTCGTGGTGGACACCTTCCACGTCTGGTGGGACCCTGCTCTGCCCGGATCGGTCGCGCGGGCCGGGAGGGAGCGCCGGATCGCGTCCTACCAGGTGAGCGACTGGGTCACGCCGATCGCCGCGGACCCGCTGCTGTCGCGCGGCCTGATGGGGGACGGGCACATCGACTTCGGCCCGGTCTCCGAGGCCGTCGACGCGGCCGGGTACACCGGGGACGTCGAGGTCGAGGTGTTCAACCAGGACGTCTGGGACACACCGGCCGACGTCGTCGCCGAACGGGTGGTCGCGGCGTTCGACGCGTGCGTCCCCGTGCGGCGCTTCGACCGATGACCGGGGCGTCGGTCGTGCTCGTCGGGGTGCGTGGCTTCGGTGCGGTACACCTGGCGAACGTCCGGCGGCTGCAGGCGGCGGGCGCGGTCCGGTTGACCGGGCTGGTCGACCCGCTCGTGGTTGATGTCGACGCCGTCGGCGCTCCGCTCTTCCCATCACTCGGCGACGCCTTCGCGGGTGTCGGCGTGCCGGACATCGTGATCGCCGCGGTACCCATCCCCGTGCACGCGACCGCCGCTGCCGAGGCGCTCCGTGCCGGTGCCGACGTCCTGCTCGAGAAGCCGCCCTTCGCCCGGATGGCGGACTTCGAGACCCTGCTCGCCGTGCAGCGCGAGACCGGCCGGGTCGTGCAGGTGGGGTTCCAGAGCCTCGGGTCGCACGTGCTCGACGACCTCGATGTCGACCGGTTCGGCATCGGTCCGGTCCGGCACGTGCGGGCGATGGGCACGTGGGTGCGTCGCGCGGCGTACTGGAAGCGCTCGCCCTGGGCAGGCAGACGCTCGCTCGACGGCGTCGACGTCGTGGACGGGGTCGTCACGAACCCGCTCGCCCACGCGGTGGCGACGGCGCTCCGCATCGCCGGGGTCCAGCGTGTCGAGGACGTGGAGCGTGTCGACGTCGATGCCTACCGCGCGAACGCGATCGACGCGGACGACACCACTGCGCTCCGGATCGTGCCCGCTCCGCTCGACGCCGACCGACCGACCGTCTCCGCTGCCCTGACCCTGGCGGCGTCGGGCCCGGCAGATGCGGCACCGGTCGTCGAGGTCGTCGGCGACCGCGGTACCGTCTCCTTCCGGTACACGACGGACGAGGTCGTCGGTCCGGACGGCGCGGTGACTCCTGGTACGAGGACCGACCTGCTCGAGAACCTCTTGGCGCACCGTGCCGACGGCGTCCCGCTGCTGGTGCCCCTCGACTCGACCGGTGCGTTCATGCGGGTCGTCGAGGCGATGCGCACCGCGCCGGAGCCCACCAGGATCGAACCCCGTTTCGTCGAGGTCGTCGGGACCGGCGACGACGCGCACCCGGTCGTGCAGGACGTCGAGCGCTGGGTCCGGGCGGCCGCGGACCTCGACGGGACGTTCGTCGATGCCGGCGCCCCGTGGGCGTCAGCCGCTCGGGACGCCGTGGTGGCCACCGCCGGTGCAGGACCGCTCCTCGTGCTGCAGGACGGCGCCGGGACCACGCCGTCCTCGTCCCCTCGCCCGTTCCTGCACCCCGTCCGGACACTCGGCGGCGTCGAACTCACCGCCCGTCGACCGGCTGACCACGACTGGCACCTCGGGCTGGGGTTCACCGTCGCCGATGTCGACGGGACGAACACCTGGGGCGGCGGGACGTACGTGCACGGGCGCGGGTACGTCGACCAGGACGACCACGGGCGGCAGCGGCTGGACGACCTCGAGCGGGACGCCGACTCGATCACGGCCTCCCTGACGTGGGTCGATCGCGACGGTGCCGACCAGCTCCGCGAGGTCCGCACGATGCGGTCCCGACCGCTCGACGGTGACTGTTGGCTGCTGGACCTGTCCACCTCACTCGAACCCGTGGGGGACCGGCCGGTGACGCTCGGGAGCCCCGGGTCGAACGGTCGGGTGCGTGCCGGGTACGGCGGGTGGTTCTGGCGCTTCCCGCCGTGCTCGGGCGTCGAGGTCTCCACGGCCGACGCCGACGGGGAGGACGCCGTGCTCGGCACCCGGGCACCGTGGGTCAGATGGGCGGCGGACTTCGCCGGGACCCCGGGTGCGATCGGGCCGGCGACGATCCTGCTGACGTCCTCGGCGCCTGACCCGTGGTTCGTCCGGGCAACCGACTACCCGGGCATCGGTACCGCGGTCGCGTGGGAGCAGCCCGTCACCGTCTCGCCGGGTGACCCCTTCGTCCGCTCGCTCCGTGGGGTCGTCGCCGACGGGCGTCGTCCCGCCGCTGCGCTGCTCCGGCACCTGGCCTGACCGGGGCTCACCGCCGTCGCATCACCGCACGCCAGATCTGGTTCGGCCGGAGGGGTGACCCACCGAGTGGCTCTCGTTCCGCTCCCGGTGCTCGAAGGGCATCGAGGAGCAGGTCGACCCATCGTCTGTGGAGCTGTGGGGCCACCTCGCCGAAGGCCGCGATCGTGCTCGACATCGAGAGTTGCAGGACGGCCACGTCCTCGAGCGCCGCGTCGGGCCGGATCGAGCCGGAGTCCTGCGCGCGACGGAACAGCGACTCGAGGCCGGTCTGGATCTCCGCACGCATGGCGAGGAGCGTCGGCGCGCCCGTGAACCGAGTGGTCATCAGGTCGCTGAAGCCCTCGCGCCGCGCCTCGATCTCGGCGGTCCGGCGGATGAAGGTGGCGAAGCCGCTCCACGGATCCCCCTCGGACAGGGCGGCGCACTCGTGCACCAGGTCGAGGACCTCCTGCAACGGTGCCAGGAGGACCTCCTCCCACAGGGCCGCGCGCTCGGGGAAGTGCCGGTAGAGCGTCGCGTTGCCGACTCCTGCGGCCGCGGCGATCGGTTCGAGCGGGGCGTCGAGTCCCCGCTCCGCGAAGGCCGTGCACGCCGACTCGACGATCGCTGCTCGGTTGCGGAGGGCGTCCTTCCGAGGTGCTCTCGCGGGGGTCTCGCTCACGATCGGAGTGTACGACGGCGATCCGGGAATACGGACAGTGGTGTCCGGATTGAATCGGACACCACTGTCCGTTTCGTCACTTGGAGCACCCCGTGCACATCGCAGCCGTCATCCTGTCCCTCGTCCTCGCCGCCGCCATGCTCGGGTCCGGTGTCATGAAGCTCGTCGGCGCGGCGCCCATGCGGGCGAACATGGCGTCGGTGCACGTGACCCCGTCGCAGATGCGCGTGCTCGGGGTGCTCGAGGTCCTCGCCACGATCGGCCTCGTCGCGGGGCTGTGGATCCCGGCGCTCGGCATCGCTGCCGCCATCGGCTCGATCGTGTACTTCGTCGGCGCGATCGTCGCGCACGTGCGGGCGCGCGACAAGGGCCTGCAGGGCGCAGCTGCACTCCTCGTGCTGTCGGTCGCGACCCTGGTGGTCCTGCTGCTCGCGCTCTGAACGCGGTCCGGACCGCGTCCGCTCAAGGCGTGACGCGGTGGCGGAGGAAGACCGACCCGGCCTCGAAGACGCGGGCCTCGACGAGTTCGAGCTGCCGGTGCGCGCCGGCGTGCGCGAAGTACGGCGTCCCGCCGCCGACGAGCACCGGCGCGACCACGAGCTGGTACTCGTCGATCAGGTCGAGGCCGGCGATCTGGGCTGCGAGCTCGGGGCCACCGATCGCGATGTCGCCGTCGCCGGGGGCCGCGCGCAGCCGGGCGACCTCTTCCTCGATGCCGTCCGTCGCCAGGCGTGCGTTGCCCTCCACCGACGTCAAGGTGCGCGAGAACACCACCTTCGGCAGCGCCTTCCAGATCGTCGTCCACTCACGTTCGGCGTCGCTCAGACCTGGCACGTCGTCCGCGGTCTCCCAGAACAGCATCGTCTCGTAGAGCTTCCGCCCCATGAGGTGCACGTCGACGCCGCGGAGCTGGTCGAGGAAGACCCGGAACACCTCGTCGTCCGGCTCGCTCCAGTCGAAGCGTCCGCCGGCGTCCGTGGTGAACCCGTCGAGGGACGCCGTCATCGAGTACGTGACCTTGTGCATGCGCGACCTCCTCGTCGGCCTTGCCCGGTGGCTCGCAGCGTAGCCCGCAACGAGGTGTTGTCCACAGATCACGCGCACCGGCTCCGCCGCGCAGCTGCGTCTCCCTACCGTGACCGCATGCGGGTCGGCGTGTACATCGACGGGTTCAACCTCTACTACGGTGCCCGCGCGCTCTGCGGGCGTTCGACGCCGGGATGGCGCTGGCTCGATCTCCGCACGCTCGCGACGAACCTGCTCGACGGACCCGGCAGTGCGTGGAGGAATGCGCACGTGTCCCGGGTCGTCTACTGCACCGCGAGGGTCAACGGAGCCGACAACACCGCAGGGCAGCACGACCAGGACACGTACCTCCGTGCTCTCGACCAGAACGGTTCGATCGACGTGCTCGCCCTCGGGAACTACGTCTCACGCGTCGCGACGGCACCACTCGCGACCCCGGGACGTCGTGGTCGCCCCCAGCTGACCCGAGCGGACTGGCCACTGCAGGTGCGCGACCAGTTCGGATCAGATGTCCCCGATGCCACGTTCATGGCCTCCGTCGCACGCCGAGAGGAGAAGGGCTCGGACGTCAACGTAGCGTCCCACCTGCTCATCGACGTCCTCACCGCCCGGATCGACACGGCGATCGTGATCAGCAACGACAGCGACCTCGAGTTCCCGATCCGGTACGTGCGCACAGTCGTCCCGGTCGGGCTCGTCAACCCGACGCCCGGGTACCCGGCTGGCAAGCTGAACGGAGACGCCACGGATGGCGTAGGAGCCCACTGGTGGCATCAGCTGACTGCCGCGGAGACACGCTCGGCGCAACTTCCGTCGGTGTGCGGCCGAGCGCGGCGACCACCTGGCTGGTGATCCTCGTGTATGATGGGTGACATACCGCCCGGCCCCTCTGGGGCCGGGTTTTCTCATTGCGGACGCGGCGGTCGGGTGCAGTCCGTCAGCGCGTGCTCCAGAAGGAGATCGAGCGGCTCTGGTCTCCGCTCATCACGATCGTGTGCGACGACGCCCGGTCCGCGACCGGCCGGTTGCCCTCGCCGCCGTACCAGTACGAGATCCACCGACGTTGGCTCGGCGACCACCCGACGACCTCGACCTTGTACCGCCCGGCGCTCAACACCGCGCCGAACGTCCCGCCGCGGCCCGGGGACCAGTAGCTCAAGCGGGTGTCGAACGTACTGCCGATGGACTCGCCGTACACGTGCACGGTGGCGTTGGTGAAGTCGGTGTCGAGCTGCGGGTTGACGATGCCGGTGAGCGTGACGCCCTCGGTCGCACTGCCGTCGATCCCGTCGAGCACCGTCTCGTCGCGGCCGACCGCTTCGTGCGACACCCGGACGTACGTGCGCGCCGCCGTGGAGCCCGGGTCGCGGTGGAATCCCCACGACTCGTTCCGGAGTGCCGGCCACGAGTCGAGGGTCTCGTCGTGCGCGTTGACCTGCACGCTGTAGTCGTCGCTCGGCAGCCCGTGCACCCAGTAGTGCCCGTCCGGCGAGGTCACCGTGCGCTTCACGGTGCCGGTGTTCCAGCCGCGCACGACGACCGACGCGCCGGAGAGGTCCGCGCCGTACGGGTTGTGCGCCGTACCGCCGATGGACGCACCCCTCCGCATCACGAGCACGACGGTGTCGTGGCCACCCGGTGTGACGACGACCTCGCTCCGCGTCGCGGGGATCGTGTCGTCGAAGCCGTACGATCCCTCGCGCTCGCCGTGGAGCGTCCAGGTCCCGGCAGGGACGTCCTCGAACGTGAGGCGTCCGCGCTGGTCACTCGTCGCCGACGCGGCGGTGCCGCCGTCCGCGGCGCGCAGGTCCACGGCCACACCACCCAAGGCGATCGGCTGCTTGTCCGGGTCGGTCAGCATCACGGTGAGCGTCCCGTCGCCGTCCGGGACCGCAGCGCTGGCGGTGACCGGTGCGACCAGCACGCCGATCATTGTCATCGCGGCCGTGATGCCGACCGTCGTCCATCGTCGTGCGGTCATGGTGGGCCCCTGATCCCTGGCGCGGTCACCCCTGACCACGGTGGAGTGATGCTACCGAGGACTCGTGCTCGCGTCACGGTGCGACGACAGGGCAGGCTGGGCCCGTGATGATCTCCGTGGACGACCTCGTGGTCGCGGCCGACGACGTGACCCTGTTGCCCGCGACGACCGTCCGGTGCGACGCGGGGCAGGCCCTCATCGTGCGCGGACACAACGGCGCCGGCAAGTCGACACTGCTCCGCGTGCTCGCCGGGATGCGGTCGCCGAGCACAGGGACCGCCACCATCGCGGGGGCGCGGATCTCCCGTCGCGACCCGGCCTTCCGGCGCCGGGTCGCCGCGATGATCGGACTGCCACCGATGGCGAGCGACCTGACCGTCCAGGACCACGTCCGGCTCGTGGCAGCGACCTGGTTCGGCGACCGCGACACCGCCGAGACGCTGGCCACGGAGACACTCGGTGCGTTCGGACTGGACACGCTGGTGCGGCGGTTCCCGCACGAGCTGTCGACCGGGCAGCAACAGCTGGTCGGACTGGCGCTCGTGCTCGCGCGGCCGTTCGACGTGCTCCTGCTCGACGAGCCCGAACAACGACTCGACCAGGAACGCCTCGAGATGGTGAGCGACGTGCTCGGCCGTCGGCGAGACGCCGGTGCGTCCCTCGTCGTCGCGACGCACAGCGACCTCCTCACCGAGCAGCTCGCCGACCACGTCGTCGACCTGGGCGCCCACCGGTGAGCGCACGTCTCGCTGCCGCCACCGGCGTGTGGCGCGACCGTCAGGTCCGGGACCTGGGGGACCGGGCCTACCTCGCGTACACGCTCGTGCTCGCCGCGCTCATCGTCGGGGCCCCGATCGGCCGGACCGTGTGGCTGCGGATCACCACCGAGACGAGCTCGTCCGCGCTGACGTCGTCGGCCGCAGGGACGATCGCCGGGACCGTCGTGCTCGGCATCTGGGCGGCGGCGCTCCTGATCGGCAGGAGCCGTGGGCCGGCGGTCGCCCCGCCGTTCCTCGTCCACGCGCTGACCGGGAGCGATCTCCGCCGACGGACCGTGTTCCGGTCGCGGGTCCTCACCGCGGTGTCCGTCGCGGTGGTCATCGGCGGCGGGATCGCGGTGTTCATCGGACTCGCGCTCGGCTCGCTCGGGCTGGTGTCCGCGCCCGCCGTGCTGGACTTCGCGCTGCGCGGGGCACTCGTCGGCGTGGTCGCGGTGGTGTGCTGGCTCATCGGTGAGTCGTTCCCCCGTGTCGCCGGGGCGCTCGCCGTGGTCCTGCTCCTTGTCGCTGGCGCGGCGCAGGTCGTGTCCGCTGAGCCGTTCGGCCGATGGGCGTGGGTGAGTAGCGGAGGTCCGGTCGTCGCCGCCGACGTGGTGCTGCTCGTCCTCGCCGTCGCCGGACTCGCGGCGGTGCCGTGGCTGCTCGACCGGATCGACGACGCGACGCTCACGGCGCAGGCGGCGAACTGGGACGTGGCGATCGCCCACGCCGTCAGCCTCGACTTCACCTCCGTCGCCGAGTCGTACCAGGCGCTCCCGACGGTCGGGAGGCGGATCGAGGCGGTGCTCCGCAGCGCACGCCTCTGGGTGGTCTTCGTCGTCCGCGACCTGGTCGGGGCGGTCCGGACGCCGGCACGCCTCGCGACCGGGGTCGTGACGGTCGCGGGGGCCGGAGCGTTCCTGGTGCTCGCCGCGGTCGCACCCGCTGGCGGGTTCCTCCTCGGAGCCCTCGCCGCGGTCCTGCTGTACACCGGCGTCGGCGCGTTCAGTCGCGGGCTGCAGCACGCTGCGCAGGTCACGACGGACCTCCCGCTGTACGGCGTCGGCGACGGGCGGCTGCTCCTCGTCCACAGCATCGTGCCGACCGGAGCGACGCTGCTCCTGACCGGCGGGACAGCGATCGTGCTCGGTGCCGTCGTCGCGCCGGCATCGGTGCCCGTGCTCGTCTGGGGTGGCATCGCGCTGCCGATCGTCGCGGTCGCAGCACATCTCAGCAACGCCCTCCGCGGGCCTGCGCCGCTCTTCCTGATGACGCCGGCGCCCTCCGCGGTCGGCGACCCGATGCCGGTCATCCGGGTCCTCTGGGCGATGGACGCCCCGGTCCTGGCGGTGCTCGCCGGTGTGGCCGTGTCGGCCGGAGCGGCGGGGATCGGCGGGTTCGTGGCCGTGGCCGTCGTGCTCGGGTTGTTCCTGCTGGTCCGGTGGTCGCGCCGCACGGAGCACTAGCGCCGCGTGCCGACTCGGAACGACGAAGTCGCTGTCGTCCGACAGCGCAGCTGTCGCACGTTGCGGACGCAACGACCGTGCGGTGGACGGTCACCCCGACGGACGGGAGGCGCGGTGCCAGCCCGCACCGTGCCTCCCGTCCTGCTGCGCGACCGCCCAGAGCACCCACAACGCTTGCAATGGAAAGCGGGATCGCGCGGAGGAGGTCGGAAGAACCGACCTCCTGCGCGCGATTCGACCTCCTACGCGCGAATCGACCCCCTACGCGCGCAACCCCCGGAGCGCACCCGGGCCGCTAGCGTTGACGGCATGGACGCAACGGGGGCGACGACGAGCGAATGGTCGCGGCTGCCCGTCGGTCGTGCGGAGTACCGGCAGGACACGATCCTCGCGGCGGTGCTCGCCGTCGCGATGGGCGTCTCGACGATCCTCTACGGCTCGACCGGCTTCTACGACGAGCTCGCACCGTGGTGGCTGTCCGTCCTGCTCGTCGTGGCGAACGCCGGACCCCTCGCGTTCCGGCGCCGCTTCCCGATGACCGTCGCGGTGGTCGTGGCGGCGACGTTCGCGGCGATGCAGATCCTGCACGTGCCCGAGCTGTTCTTCAACAACTTCACACTCTTCATCGCGCTGTACACGGTGGGGGCGTGGTGTTCCGACCGCGTCCGCGCCGAGGTGGTGCGCTGGATCGTCATCGTCGGGATGTTCGCCTGGCTGTTCATCGCCCTGTCGTTCAGCTGGTCGGTGCCGAGCGCCCTGCCGAAGACGGGCGACGGACCGGTCTCGCCGTTCATCGCGAACTCGCTGATGTCGATCATCATCAACCTCGTCTACTTCGGCGCCGCCTGGTACTCCGGCAACCGTGCATGGGCGTCGGCGGTCGCGAAGCACGAGCTCGCCGAACGTACCGCCGAGCTCGCGGTCGAGCGCGAGCGGACCGCGGCACAGGCCGTCACGCTCGAACGCGTCCGGATCGCGCGGGAACTGCACGACGTCGTGGCCCACCACGTCTCGCTCATGGGTGTCCAGGCGGGCGCTGCCCGACGGGTGCTCGACCGCGACCCGGACCAGGCGGCGACGTCGCTCGGTGTCGTCGAGGACAGCGCGCGGACCGCGGTGGAGGAACTCCGGAAGATGCTCGGCACCCTCCGGGAGACGGATCGCGACGACCGCGACACCGTGCCCGATGCCCCCAGCACCGAGGGGATGGCACGGCTCGGTGAACTCGCCGAGGCGGCCAGGACTGCGGGACACCCCACGCAGTACACCGTGGTCGGCGACGAGCGCGCGGTGCCGCCGACGGTCGCCGTCGTCGCCTTCCGCATCGCGCAAGAGGCCGTGACCAACGTCCTGAAGCACGCCGGACCGGACGCGCGCGCGGACCTTCGACTCCGGTACCTGCCGGACGCGGTGGAGATCGAGGTGACGGACACCGGGATCGGGAGTCGAGCCTCCAGTCCGGCGGCGAGGGCCGAGGCGGACGGCACCGGGCGGGGCGGACTCGGCCACGTCGGGATGCGTGAGCGGGTCGCCGCCGTCGGCGGCCGCATCGAGATCGGGCCACGCGCCCGGGGAGGGTACCTGGTGCGCGCATGGCTGCCGACGACGTGACCGTGCGGGTGGTGCTGGCCGATGACCAGGACCTGGTGCGCGCCGGGTTCCGGGTCATCCTCGAGTCGGAGCCGGGCATCACGGTCGTCGGCGAGGCGGCCGACGGAGCGACGGCGGTCGACGCCGTCACCACGCTCCGGCCGGACGTGGTCTGCCTCGACGTGCAGATGCCGGGCGTGGACGGGCTCGAAGCGGCCCGGCGCATCACGGCCCTGGACGATCCGCCCGCCGTCCTGATCCTGACCACCTTCGACAACGACGACACCCTGTTCGCCGCGTTGGACGCGGGAGCGAGCGGCTTCTTGCTGAAGAACGCCTCGCCGGAGAAGCTCATCGACGCGGTGCTGACGGTCGCGTCCGGCGACGCGCTGCTTGCGCCGGACGTCACCCGTCGGGTGATCAGCCGCGCGACGGGATCCGCACCCGCTGGGGTCTCGGACGGCGCCGTGCCCGGACTCACCGAGCGCGAGGCCGAGGTCCTCCGGCTGCTCGCGCAGGGCATGAGCAACGGTGAGATCGCGGAGCGGCTGTACGTGGGGGAGGCGACCGTGAAGACGCACGTGTCGAACGTGCTGCAGAAGCTGCAGCTCCGGGACCGCGTGCAGGCGGTGGTCTGGGCGTACGAGCACGGGGTGGCCCGGTCCGGCGGGTAGCTCCCGCCCCGCCCGGTCCGGCGGGGAGGTCCCCTCCTCCGTCTTGGGACGGAGGCTCGGAACCCGTCCGGCGTGGGAGGTGCGGTCCGCGGTTCCTCCGTAGCGTCGGTGGTGCGGTGGATCCACCACCGCACGAGAGGGGACACGATGCTCAGTGTCGAGGGAGTGACGAAGCACTTCGGAGACCGCCTGGTGCTCGACGACGTGACGTTCACGGTCGGCCGGGGTCGGCTCACCGGGTTCGTCGGCGGCAACGGCGCCGGCAAGACCACCACCATGCGCATCATGCTCGGCGTGCTCGACGCCGACAGCGGATCGGTGTCGATCGACGGCCAGACCATCGGGCCCGCCGACCGCCGCCGCTTCGGGTACATGCCCGAGGAACGCGGCCTGTACCCGAAGATGCCCGTTGCCGAGCAGGTCACCTACCTGGCGCGGCTGCACGGGGTCGACCGTCGCCCGGCCGCCGCTCGCACCGCCGAACTGCTCGAGCGCCTCGAACTGACGCAGCACGCCGACGACCCGGTCGAGAAGCTCTCCCTCGGCAACCAGCAGCGCGTGCAGGTCGCCGCGGCGCTCGCCCACCGGCCGGAGGTGCTCGTGCTCGACGAGCCGTTCTCCGGCCTCGACCCGATGGCCGTCGACACCGTGCTCGGCGTCCTGCGCGAGGCCGCGGCCGACGGGGTCCCCGTCCTGTTCTCCAGCCACCAGCTCGACGTCGTCGAGCGGCTCTGCGACGACGTCGTGGTCATCGCCGACGGCCGGATCCGTGCTGCGGGCCCGCAGGAGGAACTCCGCCGTGCGGCAGGTCCGGCGGCGTGGGAGCTGCTGGTCGACGGGGACGTCGCCTGGCTCCGCGAGGAGCCGGACGTGCACGTCCGCGAGTTCGACGGCGGCTACGCGGTCTTCGAGGCGTCCGAGCCCGTGGCGCAGCGCGTCCTGCAGCGGGCGGTCACCACGGGGACGGTGGGGTCGTTCGGGCCCAGGGTCGCCCGGCTCAGCGAGGTCTTCCGGGAGGTCGTCCGATGAACTCGTTCGGTCGGGCCGTCCGTCTCGTCTCCAACCGTGAGATCCAGGCGCGGCTCCGCAGCAAGGCCTTCGTCATCTCGGCGCTGATCCTGCTCCTGATGGTCGTCGCGTCGATCGTGGTCGGCGGCATCGTCGGCAAGTCGAGTGGCGACAGCACCACGCCCGTCGCGGTCGTGGACGGTGTCAGCCTGCCGTCGACCGGTGGGCTCGACGTCACCCGGGTCGACGACCGTGCCGCGGCCGAGCGACTCGTCCGGAGCGGTGACGTCGACGCCGCGATCGTGCCGGAGTCCGGCCCGATCGGGTTCGGTGTCGTCGGGCTCGACAGCGCGCCGACCGACGTCGTCCAGGCGCTCAGCGTCTCGCCGGAGGTGGAGCTGCTCGACCCGGACGCGATGGCGCCGGGGCTCATCTCCCTCGTCGGGATCGCGTTCGGCATCGTGTTCTTCGCCGCGGCGGTCACGTTCGGGCAGTCGATCGCGCAGAGCGTCGTCGAGGAGAAGGCGACCCGCGTGGTCGAGATCCTGATGGCCGCGATCCCGGCAAGGGCCCTGCTCGCGGGCAAGGTGATCGGGAACAGCGTGATGGCCCTCGGGCAGATCGTGGCGATCGCGATCGCAGCGGCGGTGACGCTCGCCGTGACCGGGCAGGACAACCTGTTCACGCTGCTCGGGCCGAGCATGCTCTGGTTCGTCGTGTTCTTCGCGTTCGGGTTCGTGCTCATCGCGGCGCTGTTCGCGGCGTCGGCGGCCCTCGTGTCCCGACAGGAGGACGTCGGCAGCGTCACCACCCCGGTGATGATGCTCGTGATGATCCCCTACTTCCTGATCATCTTCGCCGCGGACAACCCCACCGTGCTCGGGATCATGTCCTACGTGCCGTTCAGCGCCCCGATCGGGATGCCGATGCGGATCTTCCTCGGGACCGCCGAGTGGTGGGAGCCGATCGTGTCGCTCCTCGTGGTCATCGCGTCCGCCGCGCTCGTCGTGGTGATCGGTGCCCGGGTCTACGAGAACGCCCTGCTCCGCACCGGTGGACGGGTCAAGCTGACGGAGGCACTGCAGCGCTGACGTCGTCCGGGCCGGCGGTGGCGGTCACGGAGCCGACCGCCACCGTCTGCCCGGTCCGCACGGACTCCTGCGCTGCCAGCACGATCGACAGCGTCCGCAGCCCCACCCGCACGTCGGGCTGGGGCTGCACCCCTGTCCGGACGGCGTCGACGAAGGTGGCGAGCATCGCCTCGTCGAGGTCGGCGCCGTACCTGGCCTCGATCGGCAATCCCGTCTCCGCGGCGAACCCCCGTGCGGCCGGGCCGAAGAAGTCGAGCGACACGGTCCCGCCGGTCCCCGCGACGTCGAGCGTCAGCCCGCCCCACACCGCGGACGTGTCCGCCTTGCTCCACGAGCAGTCGATCGCGGCGATCACCCCGTTGTCGTAGGTGATCGTCACGAGCCCGGCGGTCTCGGCCCGCGCGCGCCCGGCGTGCAGCGTGCGGTTCACCACAGCCGTGACGGTCCCCGGCGCTGCACCCATGAGCCCCTCGAGCATGTCGGCGATGTGCACGACGTGGTCGACGATCGCGCCGCCACCGGACAGTGCCGGGTCGGTGAACCAGTCGCGGGTGCGCGGCAGCATGCCGTTGTTCGTCCCCCGGATCGCGAACAGCTGCCCGAGTGCACCGGCGTCGTGCGCGGCCCTGAGCTTCGCGAACGCCGACGAGAACCGCACCGGGAACGCCACCATGAGCAGGACCCCGGCGCGTTCGACGGCGTCCCGGATGGCGAGGCCGTCCTCCCACGTCGTGGCGAGTGGCTTCTCGCACAGCACGTGCGCACCGGCCGCTGCGGCGAGCTCGACGAGCTCGCGGTGCCGCGCGTTCTCGCTCGTGACGACGACGGCGTCCGGCCGCCACGCCAGCAGCTCGTCGTGCGTGTCGGCGTAGGCGACCCCGAGCGCCTCGGCGAGGTCGCGGCCGCGCAGCTCACCGACGGACGGCCCGGTGCTCACGCCGTCCGGATCCGAGCCCCTGACCTCGACGCCGTCCATCGCCTGCAGGGCGCTGAGGTACCCGATCGCGTGCGTGTGCGCGAACGACATCACGCCGATCCTGATGGTCACGCGCCACCTCCCAGCGTCACGGGCTGCCCGGTCTCGATCGACTCGAGCGCGGCGTTCGCGATGCGGACTGCTGCTGCTCCGTCCGCCGCAGTGACGCGGGGCTCGGGCTTCGCCGGGTCCAGCACGGCCCCGAAGAACTCCGCGAGCTCCAGCCCGTACGGATCGTCGGCCGGATCGACCGCAGGCAGGAACCCGTCGACGGCCTCCGGCACCGCCAGGTCCGCGACGTAGTCGACCTCGTCGCGCGATCGGTGCGACAGACTGCCGAGCGTGCCGGTCACCGAGTACTCGGTCGTGAACGGCAGGTGCTGCGGCCCCCAGATCCCCGCCACGTGGCTGATCGCCCCCGACGCGTGGGTCAGCAGGACGTGCGCCGCCTCGACCGGCTCGGCGTCGGTCCCGGAGCGCACACCGACCGCCGACACCGTCGTCACCTCGCCGGCCACCCAGCGCGCGATGTCGAGGTCGTGGATCATCTGGTCCATCACGATCCCGCCGGACAGGGCACGGTCCGCGAACCACGGGGTGCGGATCGGGAAGGCACCGGAGCGGACGAACCGCAGGACCGCCAGGTCGCCCAGGAGGCCCGTGGTCACGGCCTCCTGCAGGCGCACGTACGCAGGGAAGAAGCGCACCACGTGGGCCGGGTAGAGCCGCCGGCCCGCGTCCCGTGCGCACTGCACCAGGTCCGACGCGTCGGCGTCGGTCCGCGCCAGGGGCTTCTCCGAGACGACGTCCTTGCCCGCCGCGAGGGCCGCTCGGACCACCTCGGCGTGGGCGAACGTCGGGGTGACCACGTCCACCACGTCGACCGCTTCGAGCAGGGCGTCGAGCGACTCCACGACCGTGACGGACGATCCAGCTGCGGCCGCTGCCGATGCCCACGCAGCTGCGAACTCCGGCGCACCGTCCTTCGCGTACACGGTCACGGAGCCGAGCCGCAGCAACCCGGGCATGTGGGCGTGCGCGATCCCACCGGCCCCGACGAGGCCGATGCGGAGCGGGGTCGCGGGCATCTCGAACTCCTTGACTGCCGGCCGGTTCGACGGTGACGCCGGTCGCCGTCAGCCTATCCAGCCGGTGCTCAGTCCTGCTGGTCCGCCTCGACCGCGGCGCTCAGCCGGTCCAGGACGTCGGGGACCGCGGAGCGCACGCGGCTCCAGCTCGGGATGAACGCCCGGTCGTTCGGGCGGGCGGTGAAGGCCCCGCCGGCGTCGAGGATCGCCTTCGTGAAGAGCTCGACCGCCGCTTCCTCCGCGTGCTGGTCGAACCCGAGCCCGTTCATCTGGGCCTCGTGCCGGTAGATCTCCACGATGTCGAGTGCGTTCCGGTAGTACGTCGCCTTGAGGACCCGGAACGAGTCCGAGGTGAGCGGGACGCCCATCGTCGCGAGCTTCCGGAACAGCGACTGCACGATGTCGTTCCCCATGCGCGCCAGCCCGCCGGTGCCGTCGGCCTCGGCGAGGGGCTGGTGTTTGTGGTCGTACGCGTCGGCGATCTCCACCTGGCAGACCTGGCGGGTGGCGTAGTCGCGGTACACCTCGGACAGCATCCCGATCTCCAGGCCCCAGTCGCCCGGGATCTTCAGTCCGTTCAGGACGTGCGCGCGCATCGCGAACTCGCCGGACAGCGGGTAGCGGAAGCTGCTGAGGTACTCCAGGTACTCGGACTCCCCGTAGACCTGGCGGAGCGACCGGAGCAGCGGACCGACGAGCAGGCGTCCGACCCTGCCGTTGATCCGGCCGTCGGCGACGCGGGCGTAGTAGCCCTTCGAGAACTCGTAGTCGAACGCCGGGTTCGCCAGCGGGTAGAGCATCCGCGCGAGCATGCCCCGCTCGTACGTGGTGATGTCGCTGTCGTGCAGCGCGATGCACTCGGCCCGCTCGGACGCCAGGGCGTACCCGGTGCAGTACCAGACGTTGCGTCCCTTGCCGGGTTCACCCGGTGCCAGCCCCGCGGCGTCGAGGTCGGCGTCGAGTGCCCTGAGGCGCGGGCCGTCGTTCCACAGGATCCGGTGGCGCTGCGGCAGCCGTGCGAAGAACTCGCGGGCGTGTTCGAACTGCGCCCGGTCGGCACGGTCGAGCCCGATCACGATCTCGCTGAGCCAGTCGGCCTCGGCGAGCTCGTCGACGATGCGGGTCAGCGCCGGCCGTTCGAGCTCCGAGTACAGCGCCGGCAGGATCAGGCTCATCGGGCGCTTCTCGGCGAACCCGCGCAGGTCGTCCTCGATGCTCGCGGTGCTGCGGCGGCTGAGGTCGTGGAACGTCGTGATGACGCCGTTCTGGTGGAAGTCGCTCATCGGTCGCTCCTCAGGAAGTGGGTCAGGCCCTCGGCCCAGCCGTGCGGGCCGGGGGCGGTCGTTCGGTACACGCGTTCGCGTCGGTCGTCGACGAACGGTCCCGGCGCCGGGCCGTGGCCACGGACGACGACGGCGAGGTCGACGGCATCGAGCAGGTCGGTGTCGTTCGGGCCGTCGCCGAGGCCGATCGTGCACGGCGTCCGGCCGGTCTGGCGCTCGTGGTCGGCGAGGAGCATCCGCACCGCAGCGCCCTTGCCGCACCCGGCCGGCAGGACGTGCCAGAACCGCCCACCACGCACCAGGTCGAGGCCCGACGCTGCGAGCCCCGCGCGGAAGTCGTCGGCGCGGTCGTCGTCCGCGGCGTGCCAGAGCAGGACCTCGGACGCCGCACGTCGACGCGCTGCGGACGCGGCGTCGACATCGAGGCCGGTCCACGTCGCGACGATCTCGTCGGAGACGGACGAGAACGTCGCGAAGTGCAGGTCGAGTGCGTCGCGCAGATCGTCGAGCACGTCCTGCAGCCGCCCGAGGCTGCCGTCCGCCGGTCCGGCGAGGACGGTACCGCCACGGCCGACGACGACCGCGCCGTTCTCCGCGACGAACGCCTCGCCGGTCAGCCCGGTGCGCTCCTGCAGCGCCGCGATCTCGGCCGTCGTCTTGCTGCTGCAGAACACCACCGGGACGCCGTCGGATCGCAGACGATCGAGCACGGGGAGCGCCGCCGCGAACGAGTAGTCGTGGTGGTCGAGGAACGTGCCGTCGAGGTCGGTGACGACCATCAGGTCGGGTGCTGGCATCGGTCTCCGCTCGCGGCTGGCTGGGCTGCGGGCAGCGACGCCCGGACCCACCATGCCATGCGCATGCGACGGTCAGGTTAACGACAGAGTGTCGTCCCGGCGCCGCGCGACGATCGCCCCGTGCGGCCGCGGACCATCCGCTGGCCCGGTGCGCGTGTGGGTCTCGAGCACGTCGAACCCGGCGGAGCGCAGTGCTGCCGACAGCGCCTCGGGAGACCAGCGGTAGGCGGTGACGACCGCGTGCTCGAAGGCCTCCACCCGCGGGCCGACGAAGAACCCGACGAGCAGCCCGCCGCCGGGGCGGACGACGCGGGCGAACTCGCCGAGCGGTCGGCGGATCGTGGCCGGTTCGTGGTGGATGAGCGAGTACCAGGCGAGCACACCGGCGTGGCTGCCCTCGGCATCGGGGAGCGCATCGATGCTGCCGAGGCCGAACATCGGTCCCGGATGTGCTGCCCGGGCGTGCTCGATGAACCCGGCGACCTGGTCGACCCCGTGCACGTCGCAGCCGCGCTCGGCGAGGTGGGCGGTCCAGTGTCCGGGGCCACACCCGGCGTCGATGATCGGGCCGTCGATGCCGCGCGCCCACGTCGTCACGAGGTGCTCGTCGGCGGGGTGCACCGACGTCATCGACCCGAGCAGCCCGATGTACTCGGCCGCCCTGCCCGCGTACGACTCCTCCACGTCAGACGACATCGTGCACCGTCGCGTCGAAGTGCGCGACGACGGCCCGAGCGACCTCGGCAGGGGTCGTGCCGTCCGTTGCGAGCACCACCTCGTCGAGGTCTGCCCGAGCCTGTCGTTCCTGGAGCTCGGCGTACCGCTCGAGGTGCCAGGACAGTGCGTGGTCCTGATCAGCGTCGTACCGTCGGCGCAACCGGGTCTCGACGGTCGGGGGCTCCGCGACGAGGCGGATCGCCCGGACCGGCATCCCGACCGCCTCCTCGTACCGGTGGAGGTCCGTCCGGCTCGCGATCACACCGCTCAGGACGAGCTGCCGCGGACCGGCAGCGCGGTAGGCCGCCCACACGGCGGCGATGTTCTGCGCCTCGATCACGGTGTTGTCGGGGTCGTGGTCCGCCGTCGGCCACGAGCGGTGGAACCAGTCGACGTCCATCAGGGCGAACGGGCGCCCGGCCGCTGCGAGGAGGTCCCCGACGTGGTCGAGCGTCGCGGTCTTCCCGACGCCGTACGAGCCGTTGAGGAAGATCGCGTACGCGTCGCTGCCGGTCACGTTCCGACCCTACGTGGGATCGCAGGACGGGAGGCTCGGTGCCAGCTGGCACCGAGCCTCCAGGCACGGCCGTCACGCCGCTGGCGCGTCCTGCCGGTACCGGCTGGTGGGGCCCACCTCCCGTCCGCCCCTGGGCACGCGATCAGGCGGCCGCTTCTTCCAGGACGGCTTCCGCCCGCTCTGCGCTGCCCTCGGCGAGGCCGCGGTCGATCCGACCGCGCGAAGCCAGCCAGATGACGACGCCGGCGAGGAACACCAGGATCTCCGTGATCGTCAGCGCCCAGATGATGCCGGCGAGGCCGAACCACAGGTTGCCGAGCAGGACGATCGGGATGAACAGGATGCCCTGCGCCATCGACATCGCGATCGCCGGGGTGGCGAGTCCTGCTGCCTGGAACAGCGAGGTGAACAGGCCGGTGAAGCCGTTCACGATCGTGGCGACGAGCTGGGCGACCAGGATCGTCAGCCCGATCGCCAGGACGGAGTGGTCGGAGGAGAAGATCGTGAAGACCTGCTCGCGGAAGACGAACACCGTGCCCGAGAAGATCAGCACGATCGCGCCGACGGTCAGTGCCGATGCCTTCAGCGCAGAGTTCAGGCGGCCCTTGTCGCCCTTGCCGTACGCGTAGGCGAGGAGCGGCAGGACGCCGATCGTGACGCCCATCACGAGGAACTCCGGCACCTGTGCGATGCGGACCGCGACACCCATCGCGGCGAGCGGGTCGTCGCCGTACTGCGCGGCGAGGTTGTTGAGGACGAGGGTCGTCACGATGAGGAACCCGGCCTGCAGCAGCTCGCTGACGCCGATGCCGAACACCGGCCCCAGGACGGCGGGGCGGAGCGTGAACCAGCGGAGCGACAGGGAGACGTTCTCGCTGTGCTTGCCGAGCCACATCACCCAGTACACGATGCTGACGGCGTTGGCGAGACCGACCGCGAGTGCGGCGCCGGCGACGCCCCAGTGCAGGACCAGGATGAACAGCACGTCGAAGACGAGGTTCCCGATCGTCGACAGGATGAGGCCGATCATGGCCTGGCGCGCCGCACCCTCCGCCCGGACCATCTGCTCGAGGCAGAACGCCGCGGCGAGCACGGGGACGAACGCGAGCATGACGGCGACGTAGGCGCTCGTGGCGGGCACGGCTGCCGCGTCCGCGCCGAGCACGCCGACGAGGGGCTGCAGGAGGAGGAGACCGATGCCGCCGAGCACGATGCCCGTGATGACCGAGCCCCACACGGCGAAGGACGCGACGTGCTTGATCTCGCCGGCCTTCGCGGGGTCGTTCTCGGACGCCCCGAGCAGGCGGGACATCAGCGAGCTGCCGCCGACACCGAACACGCCGCCGATCGCCATGATCAGGCCGAGGAGCGGGGTACCGAAGGTGATCGCGGCGAGGAGCGAGGTGTCGTGCTGCGAGCCGATGAAGCCCGCGTTGATGACGTTGTAGAGGGCGCTGACGACCATCGCGGCGGCCATCGGCACGCAGAGGTGCACGAGGGCCCTGGCGATGGGGGCGGCGGAGAGGTACCAGCGGTTCTTCTCCGCTGCGGTCCGTTCCACGGCGGTCGCGGGTGCGGTTTCGGTGCTCATGGTGTGCTCCTTCCCTCCCGGTTCCGGGCAGGGTCGAGCGCGCGCCGACGGACGCCGGCACGGCGTGGTGTGAGTGGAAGTGGGAGCGCCCTGGCGGGCGTGGTCTACCGGGTGGGCTCGTCGAGCTCTGCGGTGACCTTCAGCAGCAGGGTGCGGAGGGTGGCGCGCTCGTCCGGGGTGAGCGGTGCGAGCAGGGTGTCGTCGAGTGCGAGCATCGCGTCCTCGAACCCGGCGATCAGGTCGATGCCGGTCGGCGTGGCGTACACGAGCTTCGTCCGGGCGTTGCCGGCCTCTGCTCGTCGTTCGATCAGCCCGCGCTTCTCGAGGCCCTGCAGGAGACTCGAGACACTCGCGGCGCTGGTCCGGGTCATCTCGGCGATGTCACGCTGGATGGCCCCGGGGTTCTGCTGCAGGTAGCCGAGCACGAAGCTCTGTTCGTGGGTGAGCTCGCGCTCGCGGACCCACTCTTCTGCGGCCTTGCGCTGGGCCCACCCGATCCAGCGCATGAGCTGGAGCGGGGTGTCGAAGTGTGGTGCGCGCTGCGTCATGATCAGAACCCTAAGTGTTTGACTTCTAACTGTCAACTCTCGAACTGATCCAGGCGAGCAACGCGAGGGATTCGGCCGTGGGGCCGTCGTCTGTGGCCGAGTACATGATGACCCGGTGCCCGGAGTCGTCCGGCGGGGTCAGCACCTCGAAGGCGAGCTCGAACTCACCGACGTCCGGGTGCCGGAACCGCTTGACACCGGAGACGCAGTTCTCGACGCGGTGGTCCGCCCACATCTCGCTGAACTCGGTGCTCTTCACGGTGAGCTCGCCGACGAGTGCTGCGAGCTCGGGGTCGTCGGGGTTCTTGCCGCCGAGGACGCGGAGGGACGAGACCGCTCGCGACGCTTCGCCGCGCCAGTCGATGTAGAGCTCCCTGGTGTGCGCGTCGAGGAACAGCATCCGCGTCATGTTGGGCCGGTCGAGCGGATCCGCGGGGCTGTCGACGTCGAGGTGCCCGGCGACGAGTCGGTGCCCGAGCTCGTTCCACCCCAGCACCTCGCTGCGCTTCCCGACCACGACCGCCGGGGTCGTGGTCAGCGAACGGAGGAGTCGGAGTGTGCCCGGGCGGATGTGGTCCGGCTCTGGGCGAGGCGGACGGAGGGTCGCCGGGGTGTGTCGAGCGAGGTTCACGAGGTGCGCCTGCTCGTCGTCACTGAGGCGGAGGGCACGGGCGATCGACGTGATCACCGAGAGCGAGGCGTTCGCGCTGAGCCCCTGTTCGAGCCGGGAGTAGTACGTGGGGCTGACCCCCGCGAGCATCGCGAGTTCCTCACGACGGAGCCCGGGCACACGACGGAGCCCGTAGCCCTGCACCCCGACGTCGTCTGGTTGCAGGCCAGCTCGACGGGTCCGCAGGAACTCGCCCAGTTCGTTCGATCCGGTCACGGAGACAGTCTGTCCGATTGGTGCGCGGGGTGCCTGTCCCTGGCGGTGACAGGCACGACCGGGTGTGGATGACCGAGCGCCGTCACAGGAGGCTGGCGGACATGAGACCCCGCATCGCCCTGATCCTCCTGCTCACCGCGAGCTTCACCCTCGCCGTGGACTTCTCCATCCTGACCGTCGCACTCCCGACGATCGGCGCCGACGTCGGCTTCGGCATCGATGACCTGCAGTGGATCGTGACGGCGTTCGCGCTGTGCTCGGCCGGCTTCACCCTGTTGATGGGACGGGTCGCCGACCTCGTCGGTCGTCGTCGCGTGTTCCTCGTCGGGATGGTCCTGCTCGGGGTCGGATCGCTCGCCGGAGGACTCGCGACGGTCCCCGCCGTCCTCCTCGCGGCTCGGGTCCTGCAGGGTCTGGCGACCGCGATGGTGGTCCCAGCCGCCCTGGCGCTCCTGCTCAGCACGTTCCCCGAAGGCCGGGAACGGGAGCGCGCACTCGGTCTGAACGGCTCGCTGATGGCGGCCGGCTTCACGACCGGTGCGATCCTCGGGGGACTGCTCACCGACGTCCTGTCCTGGCGGTGGGCGTTCTTCCTGAACGTGCCGGTCGCAGCGGTCGTCCTCGTGCTCGGACCGCTGGTGTTGCGGGAGAGCCGTGGTGCCGAGCGGTCCCGGCTCGACGTCCCCGGCGCGATCACGGCCACGGCCGCACTGCTCGCCCTGGTGTTCGGGCTGACGAACGCCGCCGAGGATGGCTGGACCGACGTGCTCACGCTCGGATCGTTCGCCGTCGCGGGCGCGTTGCTCGTCGTGTTCGTCGCAGTGGAGCGACGGTCGCGGTTCCCCCTCGTGCCACTCGGCATCCTCGGACGCGCCGAGATCGCCTGGGGCAACGTCGCCGGGGTGCTCGCCTTCGTCACCGAGACGTCGCTCGTGTTCCTCCTGACGCTGTACCTGCAGCGGGTGCTCGGGTACTCACCGCTGGCCGCTGGCCTGTCGTTCGCCGTACTCGGTGTCGGAACGGTGCTCGGCGGCGTGCTGGGCCCGAAGGTCGTCGGCCGGTTCGGCAGCCGGGTCGCCGTCGTCGGTGGGTTCGCCGTGCAGGCCGTCGCCACGCTGCCGCTCGTGCTGGTCTCGGGGGCGCCGGAGTCGATCGTGCTCGTCCTGGTCGCCACCTTCGTCGGCGGTGTGGCGAACCTGGTCGTGATCGTGGGGTTCATGGTCAGTGCGACGTCCGGCCTCCCGGAGGGCGAGCAGGGGCTCGCGACGGGTCTCACGACGATGAGCCAGCAGATCGGGATCACGATGGGGACGCCCGTCATGAGCGCGGTGGTGACGGCCGTCGTCGTCGGGAGCGCTGCCCCATCGTCCGCGGCAGCGGTGTTGCACGGCGTGACGAGTGCGATCTGGGTGAACGCCGGCATCTGCGCGGCGGCTGCGGTCACGGTCGGTGTGTTCCTCGGGCGTTCGAGTGCCGTCGTCCGACGGCCGCAGGTCACTGGCGCACGGTGACCGTCGCGGTGCTCGGACCGCCGCACTGTGCAGAGCCACCGTGGCGGGTCCACGTCAGGTAGACGGCGCGCTCGACGATCGTCGCGCCGGTGTCGTCGCGGAGTGCCACCCGGCCGCGCTCGGGTGTGCCCATGTCCGTCGAGACGGTCCAGACCTCGCCGTCGTGGTCGGTCGTGCGCCACGGCGTCGGGTCCAGGGTGACGGTGTCCGTCGGCTCCGGTTTCGCGGTCAGTGGGCCCGGAGCCGCTGGCGTCGCGTTCCCCGTCGGGACCGGCGCAGACTGCGGCGGCTGCCCTGGCGTGCAGTCGGCACCGCGGCAGAAGGCGACTTCGTGGACGGAGGTCCCGTCGGGGACGCGCACCTCGACGGCGTTCGTCCAGCCGATCGCCGGGCAGGTCGTGGGGAACGCCGCGCACCCGCCGAGCGCCACGACGAGCAGCACGGCACCGATCGCTGCCCCGGTCGCCGATTGCCCGTTCCCCATGGGTCCATCGTGGCGGGGTCGGATCGCGAGGGCGACAGTCTGTCGGTGAACTCCGGGCGGGGACTGTCGCTCCCGCGGCGCTGTCGGTCGACGCGGCGCTAGGCCGCGTCGACCGCGGCGCGAGCGGCCCGGACGACCTCGAGATCGGTCACGAAGTGCGCGGAACCGTCGTCGGAGCCACCCATCGGGACGCCGTCATGGGCGCTCCCCGCGGCCGCGCGCTTCGCGGAGAGGTGCACGGCGGCGGCCCCCGTCGCGAGGAGGGCCGGGACGTCAGCGGGGGTGACCCCTGCGCCCGCCATGACCTGCACGGGCCCGGCGGCATCGACCATGCGGGCGATCGTCGTGGCGCCGGCGACCGCGGTGGGCTTGCCGCCGGACGTCAGCACGCGGGTGAACCCGATGTCGGCGAGGAGCGCGACGGCTGCGACGGGGTCGGCGGCGTGGTCGATCGCGCGGTGCAGGGTGACCTCTGCCGTGTCGCGGACCTCCTTCGCGGTCGCCACGAAGCGCCGGAGGACGTCCACGTCGAGCGAGTGGTCCGGACGCAGCGCCCCGACCACGACACCGGCGGCGCCGGAGCGCAGCACGGCCCGGAGTTCCCGTTCCATGAGGTCGATCTCGGCAGCGTCGAACACGAACCCGCCCGGCCGGCTGCGGATGAGCGCGTGCGCCGGGATGCCGGTCTCGTGCACGGCCTCGACGAGCGCCTGCGACGGGGTGAGCCCGCCGAGCTCCAGCCCGACGCAGAGCTCGACACGGTCGGCACCGCCGTCGCGGGCGGTCGCGGCACCGGCCGGCGAGGTGACGGCGATCTCGAGGGCAACGGTCACAGCACGGCTCCGAGGGGTTCGTTCGACGAGGGGATGATCCGCGCGGTCAGGTCGGGCTCCGACGGGAACACTCGATCGTAGGGGAACATCGGCCGCTCGATCCTGTGGTGCCCGAGCCGCTCGAGGTCCTGGTCGACGCCCCCCGGGGTGAGCGCGAGCATCCAGTCGGCGGACATGTCGAAGAGCTCTGGTTCGAGGTAGCCGATCTTCACGATGACGACGTCGGCGCTGCGCGGGTCGAGGTCGAGGTCGGTGAAGTCGTGCTCGTGGTGGTACGGCTTCCTGGTCTTCGTCAGGATCGCGAAGACGCTGCCGACCTGCAGCACGACCTCGATCTCGGCGTCTCGGTCGCCGTGCTTGATCGCGTGCACCCGGCCGGTCATCGTGATCGGGCCCGCGTGCACAGCGTCGACGGTTGCGCCGGCGGTCACGGTGACGGTCGCACCGACACCTGCGTCGACGGCGGTGGCGACGGCATCGGCGCCGGGAACGCTCGCGTAGATGACCACCGGGCCGGACGGGTCGGTGAACGCGGGATGCGTGAGCAGCCGGGTCAGCCCCCACGTCATGTCGCCGGAACCGCCCGCGGTCGGGTTGTCGCCGGAGTCCGAGATGAAGTACGGCCGTGCGGCGCCGGGAGCCAGTGCAGCGGCGATGCACTCGTCGAAGGAGCCCGTCGGCGCGACGAACACGAAGTCCTCGCGGACGTCCCAGAAGGCCTGCGCCAGCCGTTCGGCGCCCGCGGCGACCGCGTCCCTCGACCACCCGGTGACGACGGTGACGGCACGGTCTCGGGGTTGGTCGGCCCAGGCGTACCCGACCCAGATCGCGGCATCGAGGACGCCCTCGGTCGCCTCGACCTCCGGCACCTGCGCGTAGAGCGACGCCGCGGGCTCGATGCGCGTCGAGGTCTGCTCGCCGGGAAGCAGGACGGGGATCGGGATCCACGCCTTCACCGGACGACGGGCACCGAGGGGTCGGGTGGTGAGCACCTCGACGAGGTTCCGGACGGCGCGCTCCTTCGTCTCCATGGCGTCCTCGTGCGGAGCCATCCGGTAGCAGGTGACGAGGTCGACCTGATGCGCGAGCTCCGCGGTGACGTTGCCGTGCAGGTCCATCGATGCCGACACGACCACGTCGGGGCCGATCACCGCGCGGATGCGTCCGAGCAGGTCGGCCTCGGCGTCGTCGAGCCCCTCGACGACCATCGCCCCGTGGATGTCGTACCAGAGCCCGTCGACGGACGTCGACGCCACGATCGCGGTCAGGCGCGCCACGATCTCGGACGCGAGCTCCTCGTAGGACGCGCGGTCGACGATGCCGCCCGGCAGCGCGTGCCCGATGAGCGCCCCACGGAAGTCGGCGTCCAGCGACGCGAGGAACGGGTACCGCGCCACGACCTCGTCCCCGCGATCCGGGTGGAACGCCGGCGCGAGGGTCCGCGTCGGCGTGAACGTCGACGTCTCGATGGCGAGCCCGGCGATGGCGATGACGGGACGGTGGCCGGCGGTCGTGGTGCTGGTCGTGTCAGACACGGACGCTCCTGTTCCTGGTGGTCGACTGGGGGATCGGCGTCGACAGGTCCTGCAGTGACGCGGCGAGACCGCGCTGCAGGGCGAACTGTCCGGCACCGACGAGACCCGCGTCCGCGCCGAGCGAGGCGCGCTCGATGACGAGGTGCTGCGTCATGAGGGGGTGGCAGCTCTCGTAGAGCTGGCTGCGCACGGCCGCGACGAACGGGTCGAGGGTGGACAGGATGCCGCCGAGGTACACGGCATCCGGGTTGAAGAAGTTCACGTTGGCGGCGAGCACCTCGCCGAGGTACCGGCCGGCGAGCCGCACGGCACGGGTCGCCTCGGGATCGGCGTCGGATGCGAGTCGCACGACGTCGGCCGTCGAGGTGACCGGCACCCCTGCGGCACTGAGGATCCGGACGAGCGCCGCGCCGGACGCCACGGTCTCGAGGCACCCGGTGTTGCCGCACGAGCACGGGGTGTCCCCGGCCGCGTCGATCCGCACGTGCGTGATGTCCCCTGCGGAGCCGGTGGCGCCCCGGTAGAGCCGGCCGTCGATGACGATCCCGGCACCGATCGCCGAGCCGGCCTTGATCGTGATCGCCTGTCGCCGCGATGCGGGTTGCACGATCTGCTCACCGGCGGCCATGCAGTTCGCGTCGTTGTCGACCGCCGCCGGCACCCCGAACCGCTCGGTGAGCCACGACGCGACGGGGAACCCGTTCCACCCGGGCATCCGGCTCGGCAGGTCGACGACACCGGCCTCGACGTCGACCGGACCGGGGAGGCTCAGCCCGACGCCACGGAGTCCGGCCGCTCCGCGCGACTCGATCAGCTCCTCCAGCAGCGACGCCAGTCGCTGGAGCCCGGCGGTTGGGCCGTCGGAGAGCGCGAACGGGACGTTCGCGACCGACTCGAGCGAGCCTCCTGGCAGCACGATGCCGACCCGCGCGTGACCGCCGCCGACGTCGGCGGCGACTGCGTACTCGTCCACCCCACCGATCCGGAGCACCTTGCGGGGGCGACCGCCGGTCGAGGCATCGGTGCCCTCCTCGGCGAGCAGCCCGTGTGACAGGAGCTGCGACACGACGTGCGACACGGTCGAGGGAGCGGCGGCGAGCAGCCCGGCGATCTCGGTCCGGCTGGTCGCCTGACCGGATGCGACGAGTTCCAGCACTCGGGAGCTGAGGTCCGGCACGACTTTCTCCAATACAACGAAAAACACCTGGCAACAACGACGCATCGCCGACTCTAACGGGCAGACAGCAAGGTCGACCCTTTCGACCGAACCGCAGAAACGAAGTATTTACAAACAAATGTTTGTTTTTCCAACGGCTTTGGTCGTTGACTGTCCCCACGCTCCACTCCCGAATCCCACGCACTAGGAGATCCGCATGACCAAGCCCCGTCGCTGGGCCCTCCTCACCGGGGCGGCGATCGCGGTGAGCGCGCTGCTCGCCGGCTGTTCCGGAGGCGGCACCGCTGCCACGAACACCAACTCGGACGAGATCAACTACGCGCTGCCGGCGAACTTCACGCCGAACTGGTTCCTGCCGATCGGCACCGCAGCGCACCTCAACACGAACAACGGCTCGATCGCCCAGTCGCTGTACGAGCCCCTCATCGCGTACGACGGTTCCACCGGCAAGATCGCCTGGAACAAGAAGGGCTCGGTCGCGACGGCCGCGGACTTCGCGAGCGACGGCAAGAGCGTCACGGTCACGCTCGGCGACCGGCACTGGTCGGACGGCAAGCCGATCACGAGCCGCGACGTCGAGTTCTGGTACAACCTGATCAAGGCGAACAAGGCCCAGTGGGGGTCCTACTCCGAGGGCAAGGTCCCGGACAACTGGACCTCGTTCACGGCCGACGACGACACGCACTTCACGATCACGTTCGACAAGGCGTACAACTCCGACTGGATGCTCGCCAACCAGCTGAGCCTCGTCGTCCCGCTGCCGCAGCACGCGTGGGACAAGACGAGCGCCTCGGCATCGGTGTCGGACGCCGACCGCACGACCGACGGTGCGAAGGCGGTCTGGAAGACCATCAACACCGCCGCGGGCAAGATCGCCGACTACGACTCCGACCCGCTCTGGAAGACGATCTCCGGCCCGTACGGCGTGAAGTCGTTCACCACCGCGGGCAAGGTCCAGCTGGTCGCCAACAGCAAGTACGACGGCGGCCAGAAGGCCCAGATCAAGACGGTCAACCTGCTGCCGTTCACCACCGCCGACGCCGAGGCGAACGCGGTCCGCTCCGGCGAAGTCGACTACGGCTACATCCAGGCGACCGACCTCGACCAGAAGGACTCCTTCACGTCGAAGGGCTACGACGTGGAGCCGTGGACCGGCTGGGCGATCACGTACATGCCGTACAACTTCAACAACCCGAAGATGGGTGCCGTCTTCAAGCAGGACTACGCGCGCCAAGCCGTGCAGATGTCGATCGACCAGAAGAGCCTGTCGAAGGTCGTCTTCAACGGCACCGCGACGCCGACCTACGGCCCGGTGCCGCAGGCGCAGGAGTCCGACTACGTGTCGAGCACCCAGAAGGACAACCCGTACCCGTTCAGCACCTCCAAGGCGAAGGCCCTGCTCACCAGCCACGGCTGGACCGAGAAGGACGGCACGATGGTCTGCTCCGACGCGGGTTCCGGCGCCAGCCAGTGCGGCGAGGGCGTCGCGGCCGGTACGAAGTTCACCATGCAGGTGCTGTCCCAGTCCGGCTCGTCCGTGACCGACAACATGATGAGCGCGATCCAGTCCTCGCTCGCGAAGACCGGCATCGGCTTCACCATCAAGACGGCCCCGGTGTCGAGCGTCCTGTCGCAGACCCCGACGTGCACCTCGGACGAAGCCAGCTGCGACTGGGACCTGTCGTTCTTCGGCACCGCCGGCAGCTGGTACTTCCCGGCCTACCCGACCGGTGAGTCGCTGTTCTCCACGGGTGGCTCGGCGAACTTCGGCAGCTACTCGAACAAGCAGGTCGACGACCTCATCGACGCGACGACCACCTCGACCGACTCCAGCGCGGTGCAGGAGTACAGCGCGGCGGTCGCGAAGGACCTGCCGGTGATCTGGCTGCCGAGCCCTGACTACCAGATCTCGGTCGTCAAGCAGGGCCTGACCGGGTTCGACCAGGACTCGCTGGCGAACTTCCACCCGGCCCAGTGGAAGTGGAGCAAGTAACCGTCTGACGGGAGGCGCGGTACGGGTCCGACCCGCACCGCGCCTCCCGTCCCGCTCACGTAGGAACCGACCAACGGAAGCCGCATGACCACAGTCCTCTACCTCACCCGGCGGGTGCTCCAGGCGCTCGCGGTGATCCTCATCGTCACGATCGTCGTGTTCTGCCTGCTGCACGCGCTGCCCGGCGGCCCCGCGAGAGGCGTGCTCGGCGTCTCCGCGACACCTGTCCAGATCGCCGCCTTCAACCAGGCGCAGGGGCTCGACCAGCCGCTGCCCGTGCAGTACCTCCGGTTCCTCGGGCGGCTGCTCACCGGCGACCTCGGCACCTCGTACACGCTCAACGAGCCGGTTTCGCAGCTCATCCAGGAGCGCCTGCCGAAGACCCTGGTGCTGACCGGGCTCTCCGCGGTCCTCGGCCTCGTCGTCGCGATCCCGATCGGCATGTGGCAGGCCGCCCGCCGCAACGGCGCGGTGGACTACACGGTCACGGCACTCGCGTTCGTCTTCTACTCGACGCCCGCGTTCTTCCTCGGCCTCGTCCTCATCGTGGTGTTCAGCCAGCAGCTGCCGTGGTTGCCGTCGCAGGCGCCGAGTGGCAACACCCTCGCCGAGGTCTTCCAGGACCCGGCAGGACTCGTGCTGCCGGTGCTCACCGGGGCGCTCGCGATGATCGCGGTGTTCAGCCGGTACATGCGGGCATCGACGCTCGAGAACCTGCAGGAGGACTACGTGCGCACCGCCCGCGCCGGCGGCTCGTCGACGATGACGATCCTGCGGCGGCACGTGTTCCGGAACTCGCTGACGCCGGTCGTCGCGATGCTCGGGTACTACCTGCCGGTGCTGTTCGGCGGCGCGCTCGTCACCGAGCAGCTGTTCAACTACCCGGGCATGGGGCTGCTGTTCTGGAACGCGGCGCAGTCCTCGGACTACCCGACGCTCCTCGGCTGTGTCCTCGTCATCTCGGTCGCGACGGTGATCGGCACGCTGCTCGCCGACGTCGCCCAGTCGCTCATCGACCCTCGTGTGAAGGCGGACCGCGCATGACCACCGTCCAGATGGCCCCGGAAGCACCGGGCGCACCCGTCACCGCCGCCGCGACCGGCT
The DNA here is from genome assembly GCF_048756585.1 of Curtobacterium sp. L3-7. Lineage (NCBI taxonomy): Bacteria > Bacillati > Actinomycetota > Actinomycetes > Micrococcales > Microbacteriaceae > Curtobacterium > Curtobacterium sp. L3-7. The sequence continues at coordinate 913,798 of NZ_CP151474.1, forward strand.
TCCGCCTCGCCGCCCGCCGGTTCTCGCACAACACCCTCGCCGTGATCGGCCTCGCCGTGATCGTCGCCATCGTGCTGTTCTGCTTCGTCGGCCCGTTCCTGTACCCGACCGACCAGACGCACACGCAGCTGTCGCAGGCCAACCTCGGCCCGAGCGCCGCACACTGGCTCGGCACGGACGCCGTCGGGCACGACGTCCTCGGCCGCCTGATGTACGGCGGCAAGGTCTCGCTCATGGTCGGCATCGCGGCCGGCATCCTCGCCACGATCGTCGGCACGCTGTGGGGCTCGGTCGCCGGGTACGTCGGCGGCTGGGTGGACGCGGTGATGATGCGCATCGTCGACGCGGGCATCGCGATCCCCGCACTGTTCATCCTGCTCGTCATCTCCGCGATCACCACGCCGGGGGTCGGCGGGCTCATCGTGATCCTCGGCCTGGTGTCGTGGCTGGTCCCCTCCCGCCTGATCCGCGCCGAGACGCTCACGCTGAAGAACCGCGACTACGTCCTCACCCTCCGCGCCATCGGCGGCTCGCACGCCCGCGCCATCGGGAAGCACCTGCTGCCGAACTCGGTGTCCACGATCGTCGTCGCCGCCACGTTCCAGGTCGCCGACGCGATCCTCCTCGTGGCGTACGTCTCGTACCTCGGTCTCGGGGTGCAGGCGCCGGCGACGGACTGGGGTGGGATGCTCTCGGCGGGACTGACCGCCGCGTACTCGGGGCGGTGGTGGCTGATCGTGCCGCCGGGTCTCGCCGTGATCCTGGTCGTCTGCGCGTTCAACGCCGTGGGCGACGGGCTCCGGGACGCTTTCGACGTGAGGGGCCGGGGATGACCGACACCATTCTGCAGACCACCGACCTCGGGGTCTCGTTCAGCACCGAATCCGGCACGGTCGACGCCGTCCGCGGGGTCTCCCTGTCGGTCGCGCCAGGCGAGACCCTCGCACTCGTCGGGGAGTCCGGCTCGGGCAAGTCCACCGTCGCGCTCGCCGCGATGGGGCTCCTCTCCGGCAACGCGACGGCGTCGGGCAGCGCGGTCGTCGCCGGGCACGAGGTGATCGGTGCCACCGAACCGGCGCTGCGTGGGCTCCGTGGGAAGACCGTGTCGATGGTCTTCCAGGAGCCGGCGACCGCCCTCGACCCGCTGACCCGCGTGGGGGAGCAGATCGCCGAGGTCATCAGGAACCACCGCTCCGTCCCCGCCGCTGCCGCACGGTCCGAGGCCGTCGAGCTCCTCGGCAAGGTCGGCATCCCCGACCCGTCCACGCGCGCCCGTGCCTTCCCGTTCCAGCTCTCCGGCGGGCAGCGGCAGCGTGTCGTCATCGCGATGGCGATCGCGAACAGCCCGGCGCTCCTCATCGCCGACGAGCCCACCACGGCGCTGGACGTCACCGTGCAGGCCGAGATCCTCGAGCTGCTCCGAGCGCTCGCGGTGGACAGCGGCACCGGTGTGCTCCTCGTCACGCACAACATGGGTGTCGTGGCGGACTTCGCGGACCGCGTGGCCGTGATGCTGCAGGGGGAGATCGTCGAGACGGGCCCGGTCGAGGACGTCCTCCTCCGCCCGCAGCACGAGTACACGAAGCGGCTGCTCGCCGCGGTGCCGCGGCTCGACACGCCTGAGTCGGTCGCGGCCCGGGATCGAGCAGCGGCCCCTGTCGTCCAGGTGGTCGAGGACACGGACGGGAGGCTCGGCTCGGCTCCGGTGGTCGACCTGCGGGACGTCTCGGTGACGTTCGGGCGCGGGGCGCGGGCGGTCCATGCCCTGAGCAGCGTCGACATCGCGGTGCACGCTGGTGAGACCGTCGGCCTGGTCGGCGAGTCCGGCTCCGGGAAGTCGACGGCAGCGCGGGTTGCGCTCGGCCTCATCAAGCCCACCGCTGGCGCCGTGCACCTCTTCGGCGAGGACCTCCGGCGCACGCGAGGGCGGGATCGGCGTGCGCTGCGGTCCGGGATCGGCGTCGTCCTGCAGGACCCCGTCGCCTCGCTCGACGCCCGTATGTCGGTCGGGGAATGCATCGCGGAACCGCTCGCGGTGCATCGTCGCGGGCTGTCGACAGCGGAGCGGCGGAAGCGCGTCGTCGAGGTGCTCGACGCCGTCCGGCTGCCCCGAGCCCTGGCGAACCGTGCCCCGCGGGAACTCTCGGGTGGCCAGCGGCAGCGAGTCAGCCTTGCCCGTGCCCTCGTGCTCGACCCGCGGTTGCTCGTTGCCGACGAACCGACCTCGGCTCTGGACGTCAGCGTGCAGGAGGCAGTGCTCGAGGTCCTGACCGAACTGCAGGGCGAACTCGGGTTCGCGTGCCTGTTCGTGTCGCACGACCTCGCCGTCGTGCAGCACTTCGCCGAGCGCGTCGTCGTGATGCGCCGCGGCGTGATCGAGGAGCAGGGCACGACGGGCACCACGCTCCTGCACCCGACGACGGACTACACGCGTCGGCTGCTCGCGGCGGTCCCGGTCCCGGACCCCGTGCTGCAACGGCAGCGCCGGACCGAGCGGCTCGCGACCCTCGCGGCGGTGGAGTCGTGAGCGCGGTCTTCGCCGGCATCGACGTCGGTGGGACGAACACCAAGGTGCTCATCGCGACACCGTCCCTCGAGGTGATCGACCGCGTCGACCTGCCGACGCCCGCGCACGCGGGTGGGGCGGCGATCGTGGCGGCGGCGCTCGGCGCGGTGACGGACCTGCTCGACCGGCACCGAGCCTCCCTTGCGGGTGTCGGCGTCGGCGCTGCCGGTGTCGTGGACCCGGCCACGGGGACCGTGCTCGTGACCGGGAACTCGTTCACCGGCTGGGCCGGTTACGGCGTGACCAACGCGGTGTCTGCGGCGCTCGGCGTCCCCGCGACGCTCGACAACGACGTGAACGCGTTCCTCCTCGGCGAGATCGCGGCCGGTGCCGTCGTGGGGGAGCGCGACGTGCTCGGGATGACCCTCGGGACCGGGGTCGGCGGCGCCCTCGTGCTCGACGGGTCCCTGTTCGGCGGCCCGCGGGGCGCCGCTGGCGAGATCGGGCACGTGCCGGGGTTCGGTGACGAGCTCTGCACGTGCGGCCAGCACGGACACCTCGAGACGATCGCGGCGGCGCGCGGGATGGCATCGCGCTACGAAGCCCGGACCGGGCAGCGCCTGCCCGTGCACGCCATCGCGGACGCTGCCCGCGCCGGCGACGTCGATGCCCGCGCGGTGTTCGACGACGCCGGGTGGGGGATCGCCAGGGGGATCCTGCTGACGGCTGGCATCCTCGACGTGACGACGGTCGTCATCGGGGGCGGGGTCGCACGGTCGTGGGACCTGCTCGCGCCGGCGATCTCCGCCGCGATCGCTGCCGAGCCCCCGGTGTCCGGGGCGGCCATCCGCGTGGAGCAGTCGACGCTCGGGTCCGACGCCGTCGCCCTCGGTGCGGCCGCGCAGGTGCGGGCGCTCGTCCGCGACGCGGAGCTCGCGGAGGGCCCGCGCCGCCCGTCCAGGGGTGCGGAGTCCCGTACCCCGATCGGCGGTGGTGTGAGGAGACCTCGGGAGTAGGTTCTCGCCATGGTCGTGTGGATCGTCATCGGAGCCGTGCTGCTCGTGTCCGTCGTGCTCATCGCCGTCGAAGGCCGCATCATGCACAAGCCCGAGTCCGAGCGGAGCGACCGAGAACGTCGTTTCATGCGGGCGGACCGGGCCGTCGGGCGCGCGAACCAGTCGTACGCGCGCAGCATCGCGCCGTGGTTGGTCGTCGGGTTGGCGGTCGTGGGGCTCGCCATCACGATCCCGTTCTGGGCGGAGGGGAAGACCGGCGCGGCCGCGGGGCTGACCGCGTTCTTCCTCGTCTTCGGCGTGGGGGCGGTCGTTTTCTGGGCGCTCGTGCTCCGGAAGCGCGGTCCCGGCAGCGCCTGGCGCGAGGACCAGGACCGGCAGCAGCGCGAGGCCGACGCTGCCGGCCGACCGCGCTGGTTCGTCAGTGTCAAGGCCGGGTGGCTGCTCGGCGGCATGTTCACCGCGATCGGCGTCGCGGCGCTCGTCACGTCGCTGATCGGCGGTGGCGGGTTCGTCACCGCGTCGATCCTCCTCGCCGTGGGCATCCTGTTCCTCGTCATGGTCGTGATCCAGCAGCGGGCCGAGGCGAAGCGCTGACCTGAGTGGTCGTTCGGGCCGGAATGAGCACCCTGGTCTCATGAGCCAGTACGACAAGCGCGACCCGAACACCCTCTACCCCGCACCGCCGTACCCGAAGCAGGAACAGTCCCTGCCCGGTGCCGCGTGGAAGATGGACCCGAAGCCCGACCACGGCGAGGAGAGCTACGTCGGGCGGGAACGCCTGACCGGGTACCGCGGCATCGTCACCGGCGCGGACTCCGGGATCGGCCGTGCCGCGGCGATCGCGCTCTCGCGTGAGGGCGCCGACCTCGTGCTGTCGTACCTCCCCGACGAGCAGGAGGACGCCGAGGAGGTCCGCGACCTGCTCGAGGGCGAGGGACGTCTCGCCGTGCTCTTCCCCGGTGACATCGCCGACGAGCAGTACTGCATCGACCTCGTCCAGAAGGGCGTCGACGAGCTCGGCGGTCTCGACACCCTCGTGATGGTCGCCGGCCGCATGGACAGCAACGACGACATCCTGACGCTCGACACGTCGATGTTCGACTCGACGTTCAAGACGAACATCTACTCGTTGTTCTGGCTGACGAAGGCCGCTGTGCCGCACCTCGAGCCGGGGTCGACGATCGTCACGACCGGGTCGATCCAAGCATCGACGCCGTCGGCCGACAAGATCGACTACGCGGTGTCCAAGGGTGCGATCAAGCTCTTCACCGAGGCTGTCGCGCAGCAGCTCGCGCCGAAGGGCATCCGCGTGAACTCCGTCGCACCGGGACCGGTGTGGACGCCGCTGCAGCCCGGGTCGGACGATGCAGAGACCGTGTCGCACTTCGGCGAGGGCTCGCCGTTCGGCCGCCCGGGGCAGCCCGCGGAGCTCGGTGCCGCGTACGTGCACCTCGTCAGCCCGGAGTCGAGCTACCAGTCGGGCTCCACGATCACGATCGCCGGGGGCACGCCCGCGTTCTGATCCGTCAGTCCGAGCGGACGCCCTCGTAGTCGCGCGCGCCGACCACGCCGAGGAGCGCGAGGGCGTCCGCGTCCGGTGACCCGGGCGGCGCGGTGTAGAGCACCAGGAACTGGTCGTGGTCGGTGAGCGCGAGACTGTCGCAGTCGACCGTCACCGATCCGACCATCGGGTGGTGGAACGTCTTCGTGAGCATCGGAGCCGGTGCGACGTCCTGCTGCTCCCAGAGCCTGACGAACTCCTCGTTGCCGCTGAGTTCGTCGATGAGGTCCGTCACCGATGCGTCCGCCGGGTAGTGGGCGCGGGTCGTCCGGAGCTGCATCACGACGTGCCGCTGGAACTCCGTGCCGTCGGAGATCCCGTACGGCGTCCGTTCCGTGGCCCCACCGATCGGGAAGGCCTTGCGCGCCAGGTTGCGCTCAGCAGGCGTGCGTTCGGCGAAGTCCTCCATGAGCGCGGCGGCGAGCGGGTTCCACGCCAGCACCTCGAAGGTCGCGGAGATGACGATCGCGGCGGTCTGCGGGAGCCGGTCGATCACCGCGAGGATGCTCGGTCGGACATCACGCCGAACGGTCCCGCCGTGCAGCGGAGCGGTTCCCGCGAGCAGGTGGAGGTGCTCGGACTCGGCGGGCGTCAGGCGGAGTGACCCGGCAATGCCCGCGAGCACCTCGGCCGACGGTCGTGGCGCACGCCCCTGCTCCAGCCGGACGTAGTACTCCGTGGAGATGTGGGCGAGGACCGCCACCTCCTCGCGCCGGAGCCCCGGCGTCCGGCGTCGCGATCCGGACGGCAGCCCGACGTCCTCCGGCCGCAGCCGCTCGCGTCGTGAGCGGAGGAACGCGGCGAGTGCCTGCTTGTCCATGCCCCAGAGTCTGCTCCCGACGGGCCACGGGATCCTGGTACCGGATGTACCTGGCTCCGCCGCGCGGAGCGGAGGGACGCTGTCGGCATGACCAACGACACCACGTCCACTCCCATCGGCCTGCTCACGGGCAAGGTCCTGCTCATCACCGGCGCGAGCCGCGGGATCGGGGCCGCCGCCGCCCGGCTCTTCGCTCGCGAAGGCGCCGCCGTCGTGCTCGCGGCACGCAGCACGGATGCGCTCGACGCCGTCGTCACCGACGTCCGGTCGGCGGGAGGGACCGCCGACGCCGTCGCACTCGACCTCGCGGACGCCGACAGCATCCGCGCAGCGGTGACCAGGGTCGACGAGCTGCACGGGCGGCTCGACGGCGCGTTCAACAACGGCGCGGCTATCCAGCAGCCCGGTCCCCTCGACACCACGACGGACGAGGACATCGACACCCAGTTCGCGGTGAACTTCCGGGGGCACTGGGTCGCGATGACCGCAGAGGCAGCGCTCATGCGGCGGTCGGGCGGCGGCGCGATCGTGAACACGTCGAGCATCGGCAGCCGTCGGGCGAACCCGGCGCTGCCCGCGTACGGCGCGATGAAGCGGGCGCTCAACAGCATCACCGAGACCGCTGCCGTGACCTGGGCGCCCGAGCACATCCGCGTCAACGGCATCACGCCAGGAGGCACGGCGACGGAGATGATCGACGCCTGGGAGGCGGCGACCCCCGGCATCACCGAACAGATCAACGCGTCCGTGCCGCTCGGACGCATGGCCGAGCCGGAGGAGGTCGCCGAGGTCGCCGCGTGGCTCCTCAGCGATCGCTCGGCGATGGTCACGGGCGCGATCGTCCCCGTCGACGGCGGTGCGGGCGCCTGACGCCCGGACCGAGACGCGACTGCGTCACTCGACGAGCGACTGCGTCCCGAGCACGACGGCCAGCGCGAGCCGTTCGGCGTCGACCGTCCCCGGCTCGGCCGTGTACGCCAGGATGCAGAGGTCCTCCGGGGCGACGACGAGCGCATCGCAGTCGAGCGTGATCCGGCCGACGAGCGGGTGCTCGATCACCTTCCGCCGCCCTTGCGCGGCCGGTGTCCCCGACACGGACGCCCACAGCTCCACGAACCGCGGGCTCGCCGCGCGGAGGTCGCGCACGAGCTGCTGCAGCTGGCGGTCGAGCGGGTAGCGCGCCACGGTCATCCGGAGCCCGGCCACGAGGGACTCCTCGAACGCAGCCTGTTCGGCGTCGGTGTGCACCGCGCGGCTACCAGGTCCGACGAGGTGCCGCCACGTGGTGTTCCGCTCGTGCCCGGTGTACGCCGAGATCGACCCCATCAACGCATCGTGCGGGGCGTTCGCGACGAGCAGGTTGCCCGCGGCGTCGAGGACCGCGACCGGGGTGTCGGCGAGCCGGTCGAGCAGTCGCTGCACACTCGGCGGGATCCGGGTCGGGACGACGTCCGCTCCGGGCGTTGCGTGCCCGGCAAGGCGGTAGAGCAGCTCCCGGTCGGCGTCGGCCACCCGCAGCGCGCGGACCAGCGCCTCGACGACCTGCGCGGACGGGGAGGTCGCACGCCCCTGCTCGAGTCGGGTCAGGTAGTCGGCGGAGATCCCGGCGAGGCCGGCGAGCTCCTCGCGCCGGAGCCCCACCGCACGACGCCGCGGTCCCACGGTCACGCCGACCGCATCGGGCGCGACGTGGTCCCGCAGCCGTCGGAGCGTGCTCCCGAAGTCGGTCTCGTCCACGCCACCAGTCTGCGCGTGACGCGCCCGCGAGTCCTGGTCCTGGCAGTCCTACGACAACCGGACGACTCCCTCGGACGCGCGCGCCGACCGACGCTGGGGACATGACAACGACACTCGTGACCGGAGCCACCCGTGGCCTCGGCAAGGAAACCGCCCGCCAGCTCGTCGAAGCCGGACACACCGTCTGGATCGGCGCCAGGAACGCCGAGCAGGGGGAGGCCGTCGCCGCCGAGATCGGCGCCCGGTCCGTCCAGCTCGACGTGACCGACGACGCCTCGGTCGCCGCGGCGTTCGCGCAGGTCGACGCCGACGGAGGGCTCGACGTGCTGGTGAACAACGCCGGCATCGCGATGTGGGGGCTGAACGGCCCCGACGCACTCCGGGTGTTCGACACGAACGCCGTCGGCATCGTCCGCACCACCGAGGCAGCGCTCCCGATCCTCCGCCGCTCGGCCAACCCGCTCGTGGTGAACATCTCGAGCGCCCTCGGCTCGTTCACCGCGGTGCACGACCCCGAGAGCGCCGCGTCGACCGTGCAGGCAGCGGTCTACGGCGCGAGCAAGTCCGCCGTGACGATGCTCACCGTCCAGTACGCGCGGATGGCACCGGAGGTGCACTTCGTCGCGCTCGAGCCCGGCTACACCGCGACGGAGCTCGGCGGGATGCCGAACCCGCACGGTCGACCCGTCGAGGTCAGCGCCGCCACGGTGGTGGCAGCCGCCAGCGCGGGCCCGGAGGGCCCGACCGGCGTCCTGCTGGAGGACGGCCACCCGCTCGGTTGGTGACCCGATGGCGGACGGGAGGCTCGGTGCCAGCTGGCACCGAGCCTCCCGTCCGCCTCGTGGTGACGACTAGAGCAGCTGTCGGAAGTTCGTGGAGGCCAGGTCCAGCAACTCGTCTCCGCGACCCGACATGACGGTCCGGATCGCGTAGAGCGTGAAGCCCTTCGCCTGCTCCATCGTCACCGCCGGCGGCATCGACAGCTCCTGCCGGTCCACCTTCACGCTGACCAGCGCCGGACCGTCGTGGGCGAGTGCTGCTGCCATCGCGTCCTCGAACTCGTCGGACGTGTCGACGCGGAAGCCCTTGATGCCGACCGCTTCTGCGACGGCCGCGAAGTCCGGGTTCTGCAGCTCGGTGCCGTACGTGACGAACCCGGCGGCCTTCATCTCGAGCTCGACGAAGTTCAGCGACGAATTGTCGAACACGACGACCTTCACCGGCAGCTTGTTCTGCACGATCGTGATGAGCTCGCCGAGGAGCATCGCCAGGCCGCCGTCGCCCGCGAGCGCGATCACCTGCCGGTCGGGGAACGCCGCCTGCGCGCCGATCGCCTGCGGGACGGCGTTCGCCATCGTGCCGTGCACGAACGAGCCGATCAGCCGGCGACCGCCGTTCATCGTGAGGTAGCGCGACGCCCACACGACGGGGGACCCGACGTCGGGGATGAACACGGCGTCGTCGGCCGCGAGCTGGTCGAGCACCCTCGCGACGTACTGCGGGTGCAGGGGCTTGTTCTTGCCGGCCGGGACCGCGAGGTCGTCGAGTCGCTCGCGGGTCTTGCGGTAGTGCTTCAGCGCGTCCTGCAGGTGCTTCGTCGGCTTCGAGCCGTCGAGCATCGGGATGAGTGCGAGCGCCGTGTCCTTGACCGTCCCCACGAGCCCGATGTCGACGGGGTGCCGGCGGCCGAGCTGCGATCCGCGGACGTCGACCTGCACGTGCTTCGCCTTGGCGGGGAAGAACTGCTGGTACGGGAAGTCGGTGCCGAGCATCAGCACGACGTCGGCGTCCTCCATCGCGCGGTACCCGGACGCGAAGCCGAGCAGTCCGGTCATCCCGACGTCGTAGGGGTTGTCGTACTCGATGTGCTCCTTGCCGCGGAGCGCGTGCACGATCGGTGCCTGCAGGCGCTCGGCGAGGGCGACGACCTCGTCGTGGGCACCGGCGACGCCCGCGCCGGCCAGGATCGTGACCTTGTCGGCGCCGTTGAGGAGCTCGGCGGTGCGCTGGAGCTCCGCCTCGCTCGGGATGATCCGCGGCGTGGTGGCCTCGATGCGGGTCTCGCGCGTGCCGACCGCCTCGGCGAGGAGCACGTCGCCCGGGATGACGAGGACGGCGACGCCGCGCTTCTCGATCGCCTCACGCATCGCGATCTCGAGCAGACGGGGCATCTGCGTCGGGTCGGCGACGTACTCGACGTAGACGGAGCACTCGCGGAAGAGTTCCTGCGGGTGCGTCTCCTGGAAGTAGCCGGAGCCGATCTCGGCGGTCGGGATGTGTGCGGCGATCGCGAGGACGGGCACGCGGGACCGGTTCGCGTCGTAGAGGCCGTTGACGAGGTGCAGGTTGCCGGGGCCGCAGCTGCCGGCACACACGGCGATGTTCCCCGTGAGTGCGGCTTCGGCGCTCGCGGCGAACGCGGCCGCCTCTTCGTGCCGGACGTGCTCCCACCGGATGGAGCCGTCCTTGCGGAGCGCGTCGGTGAACCCGTTGAGGGAGTCGCCGGGGAGGCCGTAGACCCGCTCGACGTCGTTCTTGCGGAGGGTGGCGACGATGTTCTCGGCAACGGTTGGCATGTCTCCTGTGTAGTCCTCCGGGCCTGCGCCTTTCCGTGCGCTGAACGCTTTCTGATGGTGTTGGCGGCTGCTCGGCAACGAGGGATGTCACGATGGACGGATGATCGACGATGCGCCGCCGCTCCGCCCACGACGCCGGGAGCCCGACGCGAACGGCATCCTCGTGCGGTCGCCGTACCCGCTGACGACCCTCGCGATCGCCATCGGCGCCGTGGTCGTCATCACGGTCATCGGGTTCTTCCTCGGCACCGTCGACATCGGGATCGCCCGCGCGCTCAACTCGTTGCACGTCGGGTTCCTCGGCGCGATCACGGACGGGGTCTACCACGCGATCAGCCCCGGCCCCGCGATCGTCGTGACCGCGATCGTCACCGGGCTGATCTGGGCGCTCCAGCGGAACATCCGGCCGGCGGCGGCGTTCGCGGGGGTCGTCGCGATCACCTGGATCCCGTCGGACCTGGCGAAGGAGATCGTGCACCGCGCGCGGCCGTCGGTCGACGTGCTCCCGCACCCGTTCCCCGTGCAGCCGGACCCCGGGTACCCGAGCGGGCACACGGTGTTCATGGTGGCGTTCACGATCGCGCTGTGCTGGGTGCTGCGGGACACCAGGTGGCACCGGCTCGCGGTGGTGCTCGGGACGATCGCGGTCGTCGTCGTGTGGTTCTCGGTGACGATCGACGCCGTGCACTACCCGACGGACGCGCTGGCCTCGGTCGCGTGGGCGCTCGCCGTGGCGCCGGCGGCACGCCTGGTGTGGGTGGACTGGCTGATGCCGCGCATCCCGTACCTGCGCCCCGCGTACCCTGCTGTCGGCGGCGCGACGGGCGCGGCAGGAGGCCGAGTCTCGCGCTGAGCGACGCCTCTCGCGCCCGGGAGCGCGAGCACTGTCGCTCAGGCCGAGTCTCGGCCCAGCGTCAGGCCGCGTGCGGCCCGCGCGCGACGAGCAGCGCGAGCACCGCGACGACCGCGGCGGCGAGCATCACGATCGCGAGGGGTACCGCGGTGGTCGAGCCGCCGACGCTCACGAGCGGGGACACCAGCGCGGCCAGCCCGAACTGCAGCGCGCCGAGCACCGCGGACGCACTCCCGGCCGCTGACGGGACCGCACCGAGCGCCAGGGCCGTCGCGTTCCCGAGCACGAGCCCGAGGCTGCCGACCGCGGTGAAGAGCGGCACGGCGAGGAAGACCACCGGCGCGGACGTGACGACCAGCACCGCGAACGCCACCGTCGAGGCGAGCACCAGCACGATGCCGAGCGACAGCACGCCGCCGACCGAACGCGTCTCGGTGAGCTTGGCGGACAGGATGCTGACGCCCATCAGTGCGAACGCGTTGATGCCGAACGCGATGCCGTAGCCGACCGTGCCGAAGCCGATCATGTCCTGGTACAGGAACGGTGACGCCGAGATGTACGCCATCATCACCGCGAACGCGAAGCCGAACACCGCGGTGTAGCCGAGGAACGTCCGCGAGCGCACTGCCCGGACAGGCGAACCAGACGACGTCCGTGCCGCACGCAGCGCAGCACGGTGCGAGCGGAGGTGGGTCTCGCGGATCACGACGAGCACCGCCACGAGCATGACGACCGACAGGCCGAGCACGACGGTGAGCAGCCCGCGCCATCCGATCGGCCCGGTGAGCAGCCCACCGAGCAGGGGCGCGACGACCGGGGCGACGCCGCCGACGATCATCATGAGCGAGAACGCCTTCGCCGCGGGCTTGCCGGTGGCCAGGTCGGAGATGACCGCACGGCCGATCACCATGCCGGCCGCACCGCCGAGGCCCTGCAGGAGTCGGGCGACGATGAGCACGCCGACGTTCGGCGCGAGCACGGCTGCCGCACTGGCGAGCACGCAGAGCACCGCCCCGGCGATCAGCGGCGGCACCCGGCCGAACCGGTCGGAGAGCGGCCCGAAGACGAGCTGGCCCGCGGTGACCCCGACCAGGAAGGCCGTGAGGGTGAGCTGGACGGTCGTGGCGGAGGTCTGCAGCTCGACCGTCATCTCGGGGAAGGCCGGCAGGTACAGGTCGGTGGCGAACGGGGCCACCGCGCTGAGCAGTCCGAGCACGAGCAGCAGCGCCGTGGTGATGCCCTGCTGTCGGGGCGCGGCCGCTGCCGTCGTGGGTGTCGCGTCGTGCGCGCGGATGGATCCGGTGTCCGTCGTCATGATTATGAAATCATAACCCAATGGTTGTGAATGTATAACCCTGGGCGGTCGGCGCTACAGTGCTCCCCATGGGACGACCGGTGACCGACGACGTGCTCGCGGAGCTTGCCGAGGCTGTGCTCCGGATCTCCCGCGAGATCGACCCGCACGGCACGCCGGCGCTCGACATCGTGCCGCTCACCGGGACCGAGGCGCTCGTGATGCGCTGGGTCGACATGCACCCGGGTACCTCACCGAGCGCGACCGCCGAGGCGACCGCACTCCACCGGAGCAACCTCAGCGCGGCCCTGCGATCCCTCGTCGCGAAGGGCATGGTCGATCGTCGCGCTGACCCGGCCGACGCGCGTCTGGTCCAGCTGTTCCCGACCGAGCGGGCGGCGGCGAACATCGCGATCCTGCGCGGCCACTGGGCTGCCAAGCTGCGGAACGCACTCGATGGCGACGACGAGGGCGTGCGGGATGCCCTCACCCTGCTCACCCGGCTCGATGGCGGGCTACGGGGCTGACGGCTCCTCGTCCTCGATCGGCAGGAGCCGACGGGCGCCGTGTCCCTCGGCTGCGAGCGCGTCGCCCGGGTTCATCACCAGACAGGCGTTCAGCGAGACGCAGCCGCACCCGATGCACTGCGTCATCTCCTGCTGCAGGCGTTCGAGCTCCAGCTGGCGGGCCCGGAGTCGCGCACGCCACCGTTCGTTCAGCCGGTTCCAGTCCCGGAGCGACGGCATCCGGTCCTCCGGCAGGGTCGCGAACTGCTCGGCGACCTCGCGCAGCGGGATGCCGAGCCGTTTCGCCACCTGGATGATCGCGATCCGTCGTTCCACGTGTCGCGGGTACAGCCGGGTCCCGCCGTCGGTCCGCTCCGGGTGGATCAGGCCCTTGCGTTCGTAGAAGTGCAGCGCGGACGCCGCGACCCCGGTGCGCGCGACCACTTCGCCGATCGTCAGCAGGTCGGTGGGCCTGGGACGCGGGATCTCGACCATGGTCGAGATCCTACGGGTGCGGTCAGCGCTGTTGGAACGACTCCCAGAGCAGGAAGGCGGTGAAGAGGACGAACGGTGCGCAGGCGATGAGGTTCAACCACCGGTGCTCGACGATGACGGCGACGAACTCCCTGAGGAAAGCGCTCGGAACGTAGTAGGTGGCGGTCGGAGACCCCACCACCTGTGCGGGGAGGTCGAGCTGCCGCGCGAGCACCGCGGCGCGGAGGACGTGGTAGTTGTTCGTCACGATGACGATCGGTCCGTCGCGGCCAGCTCCGGTCTGCACGTCCCGAGAGAACCGCAGGTTCTCGAGGGTGCTCCGCGAATCGGTCTCGGGTAGGACGTCAGCGGGATCGGCTCCGTTCGCGACCAGGTACTCTGCCATCGCCGTCCCTTCCGGACGCGGTTCGTCCGCTCCCTGCCCGCCGGATGGGATCAGCGCCGGGCGCCTCCCCGCTGCTCGTTCCGCGCGGTACAGGGCAAGGCTCCGGTCGAGACGGCTGCGGAGGAGTGGAGGGACCTCGCCCCGGATGAGCCCCGACCCGAGCACGACGACGGCGGCCGGTTCCATCCGATGACGTATCCGTCCGTACACGATCGAGTAGACCGCGAACGCGACGAAGGCCACCGCGAAGTAGCCGCAGACGAAGACCATGAGGACGGCGGCCGCCACGCCGACGACGTTCCACGACGTCGTCCGGGGTCCGGTCGACAGCGCGAACAGTGTGATCGCGACCGCAGGGAGCACGAAGACCAGCACGCCGGCGATGAGCGAGAGCAGGTTGCCGAGGCTGTGCCCCTCGGCGCGCAGCATCTGCACGCCGTTCGCGATCAGTGCGATGCCCAGCGCCACCACCGCCACCGGGATCAACAGCAGTGCCAGGCCCACGGCCACGCCGAACCCCGGGACGACCGCGCTCAGCACGGACACCACCGTGACCAGCGCGAAGAACGCCGCTCCGGTCAGGAACACGCCGTTCCGGAGCATCCGCGGGTCGTGTCGTCGGCAGATGACGTACAGGAAGAGAAACAGCGCGGCGAAGACCGGAGCGGCTCCGATGGTCAGCACGCTGCGGCCGAGCAGGGCGACGAGGTCATGCGGTCGAGGTTACCGACGCTCGTGACCGAGGTCCTCCTCGTTGCTCGGACCCATTTCGCATAACACTTGACCGGCTATGCAGTATCCAATATGTTGTGTGTATTCGGGCTCGCCAGAGAGCCCGCACCACGAGGAGACCCCAATGTCCGCAGTCACCGCGACCACCCGACCCGCCGCCGCCACCGCTGCAGGGATGCCGCTCGACGCGCTCCTCGGCGGACTCGAGCGTGCCGTAGCGCGTCTGCCGCACGCAGTGGCACTGCCGGTCATGGTGGCGCATGCCGCACTGTCGACCGTCGCCTACCGCTGACCCGGCGGGCGTTCCTGCCCACAAAGCCTAGATGGGAAGTCGAATCGCGCGTAGGAGGTCCGAAAAAGTGGCCCCCTACGCGCGGATCGACCCCCTACGCGCGGATCGACCGCGAGACCACGCGGCCGCGGAGCCGCTCGCGCGTGAGCGCCGGCAGCGGGAACCCCGTGTCCCGCTCGAGCACGTGCGTCCCCGGCGGCACGATGGCGTCCACCGCGTCGAGCAGGTCGTCATCGAGCACGACCTCGGCCGCCTGCGCGTAGGCGTCCACGTGCGACACGGTCCGCGGCCCGACCACCACCGAGGCCACGTCCGGATGCGTCAGTGCGAACCCGATCGACAGCTCGAGGAGCGTCAACCCGGCCTCGTCCGCCAGGGTCCCGAGTCGATCGGCGACCGCGAGCTTCCGCCGGTTCTGCGGCGACCCGATGTCGTACACGTCGGGCTGCTCGACGGCGTGCGGCGACCGGGGTTGCACGGTGCCGTCCCGGTAGGCGCCGGCGAGCCACCCGCCGGTGAGCGGTGCCCCCGCGAGCACCCCGAGCCCGAAGCGCCTGGCGACGGGGAACACGGTGCGCTCCGCCGTCCTGGTCAGGATCGAGTAGGGCACGTGCGTCGCGGTGGCACTCTTCGCGCCGGAGCGGAGCCACTGCGCCTCGACGAGTTCCTCTGCGGGGAACCCGGGGATGCCGAAGCTGCGGATCTTGCCCTGCGTGACGAGGTCGGCGAGCGCGTCGAGGGTCTCGTCGAGGGACGTCGTGGGGTCGGGCCGCGCGGGCTGGTACAGGTCGATGACGTCGGTGCCGAGCCGTTCGAGGCTCCGCTCGACCGCGCGGAACATCCACCGGCGCCCGGATCCCCGGTGCGCGGAGTCGTCGTCGACGGGGTCGCCGAACCGCACCGACACGAAGACGTCGTCGCGGCGTCCGGCGAGCGCGGCACCGACGACGGACTCCGCGAGCCCCGATCCGTGTGCGTCCGACACGTCGATCGCGGTGACGCCACGGCCGAGGGACTCGACCACCAGGTCCACCGCGTCGTCCACGTCGCGCTCCGCGACGCCCGCGATTGCCCGCGTGCCGAGCGTCAGCGCGCTGACGGGCGCACCCGTCCGCCCCATGGTCCGCTGCTCCATGGCCGACACGATATGGGTGACCACGTCCCGACGTGACGCGGGTGACGAACCGTGACGAGCCTCCCCTCCGGGTCCCGTGCACGTGACGTTCCGTGACACGCGCTCCCGCGGTCCGCGACGCCGTGTGACGGTCCGTTGCGACGGAAGACGGGAGGCTCGACCCGACCCCGCCCGGCTGCCTACGGTCCTCGACATGACCCGATCCGACACTGCACGGCGCGTGTTCCACCGCCGCGTGACCGCGGCGCTCGCCGCTGCAGCCGCGACCGTGGTGCTCCTCGCCGGCTGCTCCGCCGGCGCTGCCTCGGCGACCCGCGACACCGGGCCGGTGCGCGGCGGGAACCTCGTCTACGCGACGGACCGTGAGCCGACGTGCCTCGATCCGCACAACTCCGGGGACATGCCGCAGACGTACATCGCCCGGCAGTACCTGGACTCGCTCGTGTCGCTGCAGAAGGACGGCTCGGTCAAGCCGTGGCTCGCGTCGAGCTGGACGATCTCGGACGACGGCACGCAGTACGACTTCACGCTCAAGCAGGGCGTGGAGTTCACCGACGGCACCCCGTTCGACGCCCAGGCCGTCGTGGACAACTTCACGCAGATCCTCGACCCGGCGACGCAGTCCTCGACCGACCTGCTCTACCTGACCGGGTACTTCGACAAGGCCACCGCCGTCAGCGACCACGTCGTGCGGATCACCCTGAAGCGGCCGTACTCGCCGCTCCTCGCCGCACTGTCGCAGGCGTTCTTCGGCATGGAGTCGCCGAAGGCCATGGCGCGGGGGCTCGCCGCGAACTGCGAGTCGCCGGTCGGGACAGGGCCGTTCAAGGTCGCGGCGTGGAACCACGAGCGGGACGTCGAGCTCGTCCGGAACGATGCGTACAACAGCGCCCCGGCTGATGCGAAGCACCAGGGCCCCGCCTACCTCGACGGCATCACGTGGAAGTTCCTCAAGGACAACACCACACGGTACGGCGCGCTCAGCTCGGGCGAAGCGGACGTCATCTTCAACGTCCCGCCGGAGAGCGAGGGCCTGGCGAAGTCGGACCCCTCGATCGAGCTGCAGTCGTTCGTGCACTCGGGAGCGCCGTTCAGCCTCGACATCAACACGAAGAGCACGGTCTTCAGCGACATCCGGGTGCGGAAGGCGTTCGTGCACGCCTCGGACGCGAAGGAAGCGGTGGAGAGCGCCTACAACGGGGTGTTCCCGTACGAGGGCAACAACGTCTCCTCGGGGACGCCGCACTACGACGCGGCGTACCACGAGCCCTTCCCGTACGACCCGGCCGAGGCGAAGCGGCTCCTCGACGAGGCCGGCTGGACCGGACGCGACGAGGACGGCTACCGGACCAAGGACGGCGAGACGCTGACCGTGGAACTGCCGTACAACGCCGACTCCGCGGAGACCCCGCCGGCCGACGTCACGATCCTGCAAGACATCCAGGCGATGGAGAAGCGCGTCGGGATCAAGGTCGTGCTGCAGGCGCTCGACTCGTCCTCGATGAACGCGGTGTGGGGCAACCCGAAGGCCTACGACCTGCTCGGGAACTACTGGAACAGCCCGACCCCGCACGTGATGTACATCAAGTACTCGAAGGCGACCTACGACGTCGACAACGGCCAGAACTCGGCGTTCGCGTACGACGACGAGCTCGACCGCCTGCTCATCGCGGGCACGGCGACCACCGATCCGGCGCAGCAGGAGGTCTTCTACGACAAGGCCCAGGAGCTGCTGTCGTCGCAGGCCTGGACGCTGCCGCTCTACCCGATCCAGACCCGTCTCGGCATCTCCGACCGCGTCGGCGGCGTGTGGATCGAACCCAGCGAGGGCGAACCCGTCCTCTCCGACGCCTACCTGATCGACGGAGGCAAGTGATGGTCATCCGAGTCACACGACGCATCGTCGAGGCGGTGGTCCTGCTCCTCGCCGTCGGCACGATCGTGTTCTTCCTCGAGCACGCCGTGCCTGGCGACCCCGCCGTCGCGATCCTCGGCGGCGCTGCTGCACACCCCACGAAGGAAGCGGTCGCCGCGGTCACCGAGCAGTACGGCTTCGACCGACCCCTCATCGCGCAGTACGGCGACTTCCTCGGCGGGCTGTTCCGGCTCGATTTCGGGGAGTCCTACACGCTGAAGCAGTCCGTCACGAGCGTCATCGCGGGGCAGATCGGCCCGACCCTGGCGCTGACGGTGTCCGCGCTCGTCATCGCGTGGCTGCTCTCGATCGCGTCGACCCTCCTCACCGCCGGTCGCCCGGGCATCGTCGGACGCCTCGGCTCCGTCGTCGAGACCGTCGCCGCCGGGCTCCCGCAGTTCTGGCTCGGCCTCGTGCTGCTCCTGGTCTTCGCCGTGCAGCTGCACTGGTTCCCGGTCATCGGCTCCGGTCCGCTCGGCATCGTCCTGCCCGCCCTGACGCTGGCGATCCCGCTCGCCGGGTTCCTCGGGCAGGTCACCCGCGACGAGTTCGAGGACAAGCAGCAGCAGCCGTTCGTCCTCTCCGCCCGCAGTCGGGGCCTCTCCGAACGCGCCATCCGCGGGAAGTACGTGCTCCGGCACGCGGCGCTCCCCGGCGTCACGCTGTCCGGCTGGGGCCTCGGCTCGCTCGTCTCCGGCGCCGTCATCGCCGAGGTCGTCTTCGCCCGCCAGGGCATCGGGCAGGTCCTGGTCACGGCCGTGAGCGCGCAGGACCTGCCGCTCGTGATCGGCATCACCTTCGTCGTGGCGCTCGTCTACGTCGTGGCGAACATCCTCACCGACATCGCGTACGTCGTCATCGACCCACGACTGCGCCGCACGACGGGAGCCGCAGCATGACCACCGCAACGATCGCACCCGGCGGACCCGACGTCCTGGACCCGGCCCCGGCACCCGCCGCGGCCGGCGTCCGGAAGGTGCGCCCGGCCTCCCACCCGTTGCGCCGCGTCTCCTTCTGGGTGGCCGCAGCGTTCATCGCGCTCGTCGCGGTGGCGGCCCTCTGGCCGTCACTGCTCGCGCCGCAGGACCCGCTCGCCATCGACCTCGGCAAGAGCTTCGACGCACCCAGTGCGCAGCACGTGTTCGGGACCGACCAGTCCGGGCGCGACGTCTACTCGCGCGTCGTGCACGGAGCCGGCCAGTCGGTCCTGATCGGGGTCGGCGCGACCGCGCTCGGGCTCGCGGGGGCCGTGCTGCTCGGGGTCCTCGGCGGGCTCGGCGGCCGTGCCGTCGACGCCGTCGTGACCCGCGTGATCGAGGTGCTCTACGCGTTCCCGGGCATCCTGCTCGCGCTCATCCTGATCGCCGTGTTCGGGTCGAGTGCTGGGACGCAGATCCTCGCCGTCGGCATCGCGACCATCCCCGGGTACGCACGGATGGTCCGTGGACAGGTGCTCGCCGTCCGTGGTGCGCCGTACGTGCAGGCGGAGCGGGCACTCGGGCACTCCTCAGCGCACGTGCTGTTCCGCACGCTGCTCCCGAACGCGTTCCGGCCGCTCACCGTCCTGGTCACGCTCGGCATC
Source organism: Curtobacterium sp. L3-7 (assembly GCF_048756585.1). NCBI lineage: Bacteria > Bacillati > Actinomycetota > Actinomycetes > Micrococcales > Microbacteriaceae > Curtobacterium > Curtobacterium sp. L3-7. Next base: position 933,203 of record NZ_CP151474.1, read on the forward strand.
GGGCAGGCGATCGTCTGGGCGTCGGCGCTCGGGTTCCTCGGCATGGGCGTGCAACCGCCGGCACCGGAGTGGGGCGCGATGCTCAACGCCGGCCGCAACTACCTGCAGCAGGCGTGGTGGCTCGACTTCTGGCCCGGTGTCGTGATCGTGCTGCTCGCCCTGTCGCTGACCGCCGTCGGTCGCGCCGTGCAGACCCTGACCCAGCCTGGAGGCCCCCGGTGACCACCGCAGACTCGCTCACGTCCGCCGCGTCAGTCGTCCAGGGCCCAGCCCCGGTCGTCGACGTCCGGAACCTGTCCGTCGCCTTCGGTGACCGCACCGTCGTGCAGGACGTCTCCTTCACGCTCGACGCCGGTCGCTGCGTGGCGATCGTCGGCGAGTCCGGCTCCGGCAAGAGCGTCACCGCCCGGTCGTTGCTCGGGCTGAACGGGGCCACGGCGACGACCACGGCCTCGGCCCTGTCGCTCGGCGGCCAGGACCTCCGCGACCTGTCCGACGGCGCATGGCGGAAGGTCCGCGGCAAGCAGGTCGGCTACGTGCTGCAGGACGCACTGGTCTCGCTCGACCCGCTCCGGAAGGTCGGGGCGTCCGTCGCCGATGCCCTGCGTGAGCACGGCGTCGGGCCCCGCTCCGTCCGGGAGCAGCAGGTGCTCTCGCTGCTCTCGCGCGTCGGTGTGCCGTCACCTGCGCTCCGTGCTCGTCAGCTGCCGTCGGAGCTGTCCGGCGGGCTCCGGCAGCGTGCGCTCATCGCCGCCGCGATCGCCCTCGACCCGGCCGTGCTCATCGCCGACGAGCCGACGACCGCGCTCGACACCACCGTGCAGGCGCAGATCCTGGCGCTCCTCGACGAGCTCCGTGCGGGCGGGACCGGGCTCGTCCTCATCAGTCACGACCTCGGCGTCGTCGAGCAGCTCGCGGACGACGTCGTCGTGATGCAGCACGGGGTCGTCGTCGAGCAGGGGCCCGTCGGCGCCGTGCTCGGCGACCCGCAGCACCCGTACACGAAGCGTCTGCTCGCGGCGATCCCGTCCGCACACGCACCGGGAGCCCGGCTGTCGGACGCTCCCCGTGCGACCCTCGCCCCGCGGCCGGCATCACGTCCGGTGCCCGTCGCCGGCTCCGTCGTACTGTCGGTGTCGCACGTGACCAAGCGGTACCGGGGGCCCGACCGGGTCACGCGGACCGTGGTCGACGACGTGTCGTTCGAGCTCCGCGCGGGCGAGACGCTCGGCATCGTGGGAGAGTCCGGCTCCGGGAAGTCCACGACCGCGGCGATCGCCCTCGCATTGACCCCGCCCTCGTCGGGGACGGTCACGTTCGAGGGCCGCCCGTGGTCGGCGCTGTCCGAACGTGCTCGTCGCGCTGATCGGCCGCGCATCGCCACGGTGTCGCAGGACCCGCTGTCCTCGTTCGACCCCCGCCGCACGGTCGGCGAGCTCATCCGCTCCGCGCTGACGGGTGCGCGCGCCGCCCGAAGGTCATCCGACGACGGTCGTTCCGACTCCGCTCGCGTGGAGGAACTCCTCACGGGCGTCGGGCTCGACGTCGGGATCGCCCGCCGGCACCCCTCGACGCTGTCCGGCGGGCAGCGCCAGCGCGTGGCCATCGCCCGGGCGCTCGCCACCGACCCCGACGTGCTCGTCCTCGACGAGGCCGTCAGTGCACTCGACGTCTCCGTGCAGGCGCAGGTGCTCGACCTCCTCGCGGACATCCGCCAGGAGTACGGCACCGCCGCGCTCTTCATCTCGCACGACCTCGGGGTGATCCACCACGTCAGCGACCGCGTGCTCGTGCTGCGCGACGGCCGCGTGGTCGAGGAGGGGCCCGCCGACCAGGTGTTCCGCTCCCCGGCCGACCCGTACACGCAGGGCTTGCTCGACGCCGTCCCCGGTGTCAGCGTCCACCGGAACCACCAGGAGGAACGATGACCGTCACGACCCAGCCCACCCGTACCTCGCTGCTCGATCGCTTCGCCCCGGTGTTCGAGCGGATCGCGGACGGCGCCGTGGACCGCGAGCAGCACCGGACGCTGCCGCACGAGCAGGTCAGGTGGCTCGCGGACGCTGGGTTCACGGCGGTCACCGTCCCGGTCGCCGCGGGCGGTTCCGGCGCTTCGGCATCGGACCTGTTCACCCTGCTCATCCGGCTCGCCGAGGCCGACTCGAACATCCCGCAACTGCTCCGCGCGCACTTCGCCTTCGTCGAGGAGCTGCTGCTCGATCCCGACGTCGTCCGCCGCGACGAGTGGTTCACGCGGATCGCCGCGGGCGAGGTGTTCGGGAACGCCAGTCACGAGCGCTCCACCGCGGCCGTCGGCTCCCTGTCGACGCACATCGTCCCGGACGGCGACGGTTGGCGTCTGCACGGCCAGAAGCACTACAGCACCGGCACGATCTTCGCGGACTGGACCACCGTCACCGCGCAGACGCCGGACGGCCACACCGTCGGGGTCACCGTGCGGGTGGACGACCCGGACGTCGAGGTCCACGACGACTGGAACGGCTTCGGGCAGCGCCTGACCGGCAGCGGCACCACGACGTTCGACGGGGTCCGCGTCGAGCTCTGGCAGCTCCGACCCGAGCGTGCCGAGCGACGCACGGTGCTGCCGGCGTTCCTGCAGACCGTGCTGCTCGCCTCGCTCGCGGGGGTCGGCGCGGCCGCAGCCCGCGACGCTGCTGCGTTCGTGCGCTCCCGGACCCGGCACTACCAGCACGGGGTCGGCCGGACCGCGGCGTCCGACCCGCTCGTGCAGTCCGTCGTCGGACGGATCGCATCGGACGCCGTCGCCGCTGAGGCCCTCGTGCTGAACGCCGCCGACGCCATCGACACCGCACACGACGCGATCGTGGACGGCGAAGACGGCCCCGAGCTCGACGCGGTCATCGACGCCGCCGAGCTCCGGACGATCGCCGTGCAGGGGACGGTCGTCGAGGTCGTCCTGCGTGCGACGACGACCCTGTTCGAGGTCGGCGGTGCGAGCGCGACCGACCGCGACCGTGCGCTCGACCGGCACTGGCGGAACGCCCGGACCCTGTCGTCGCACAACCCCGTCGTCTTCCAGCAGCGGGTGATCGGCGACCACCTGGTGAACGGGGCGCCCTTGACGTACTTCTGGGCCACGGGCGAGGCCCGCTGACCGACGACGATCTGTCACTCGCCGCACCGACGAGTTGCACTTAGCGCGATAAGTGTCAAAACCTTCGCGTCGTGGTGACAGATCGGAGCGTCATGAACTGGCCATCGATCGATTCTGAGGAACTCTGGTTCGAATCGAAGTACGCCGGGTTCGGTGTCGCCGCCAGTCGGCGGAGCACCCTCGGGCACGCGGACCGCGCTGCCGTTCCGCCGCTCATCGCGGGTCTCGACCCCGTGGTGTCGTCGTCGACTGCCGCGCTCGTCGACGACGCGGTCGAGGCCCTCGTGCGGTTCGATGCGCAGTTCGGTGGGGAGATCGCGCCGTTCGCCTCGTTGCTCTTGCGGTCCGAAGCGGCGGCGTCGTCGCAGATCGAGAACCTCACTGCGAGCGCTCGGGCCATCTTCACGGCCGAGCTCGGCGACGACTCACGGCAGAACGCCGCGCAGATCGTCGCGAACACCCGCGCGATGCAGAGCGCGCTCGACCTCGCTGACGAGCTCACGCCCGAATCCGTGCTCGCCATGCACGGCGTCCTGCTCGACGGTGATCCGCATCACGACGCCGGGTCTTGGCGTGAGGAACCGGTCTGGATCGGCCGGAGTGCAGACAGCCCTGCCGGTGCGGACTTCGTTGCCCCCGCGTTCGAGCGGGTTCCCGTCCTCGTCGACGACGTCATGGCGTTCGCTCGCCGCACCGACCTGCCGCGGCTCGTGCAGATCGCCGTCGCGCACGCCCAGTTCGAGACCATCCACCCGTTCACGGACGGCAGCGGTCGAACGGGGCGCGCTCTGATGCAGGCGATGTTCCGCGGAACGGGGCTCACTCGGAACGTGACGATCCCGGTGTCTGCGGGGCTTCTGACCGACACCGTCGGCTACCACGCGGCTCTCGACGCCTATCGATCCGGCGACATCGAGCCGATCGTCGTCGCTGCGGCGGAGGCGTCGTTCCGAGCCGTCAACAACGCGCGTGAGCTCGTCGACGACGTCCACGCCGCCCAGGCTCGGTGGCGGGAGGGCGTGACGGCGCGCGCAGACTCGGCGGTGTGGCGGGTCCTCGAGGTCGTGGCACGCCAGCCCGTCCTCACAGCAGCATCGCTCTCGGCGCAGCTCGGCGGATCGGTCAACGTCTACCGGCTGCTCGACACGCTCGTCGCCGCGGGAGTGCTCGTGTCGAAGTCCGAGTACAAGCTCAGGACGACCGTGTGGCGAAACGACGACGTTCTGCGCGCGCTCGATGCCTTCGCCCGGCGCTCGCGTCGTCGCGGCTGAACCGACTCGGGCGTCACTCGGGGAAGTCGCCCCGGAGCCAGCCGACGTACCGCTCGAGCGACGACTCGACGATCCCCGATGCGTCGGCGGGGAGCTCGCCGAAGGCGCTGTAGAGCCGATCGAACGCGAACCCCCGCGCCACGTCCTGCACCCGGCGCACCGCGCGCTCGGGCAGCGGGATGTTGTTCACGAAGCTCCGCATCACGTTCGCCGACCGCCGGTCGCCGCCGACCGCGATCGTGTCGCCCGTGAGCAGCACGCCGCGTCCGTCGGAACCGGCCGCCCAGTGCACGACGCTGCTCCCCGCGAAGTGCCCGCCGGCCTCGACCATGACGAGCCCCGGCAGCAGCTCGACCCGGTCCCGCCACAGCGAGATCACCGGGTCCGGTCGGCGGATCCAGTGCCCGTCCTTCTCGTTGACCAGGACGGGGACCCGGTCGAAGGCGTGGCTCCACTGGATCGACGACCCGGTCAGGTGCGGGTGACTCGAGGCGATCACCGCGACGCCGCCGAGGGCACGCACGGCTGTAACGCCGGCCGCGTCGATGAACCCCGGCGGCTCGAACAGCAGGTTCCCGCCCTCGGTCTGCACGAGGAGTCCACGCTGGTTGATGCCGAGCGCGGGCTCGGTCGTGATCGCGTGCAGGCCCGGTTCGATCTCGGTGACGACGATCCGGAGGCCCTCGTCGGCGAGGGCGTCCCGGGTCGTCCACCGCTGTCCGCCCGCCGGGACGAACTGCCGTTCGTCCGAGCAGATCTCGCAGCGGACGGGTGGTTGGTCGGTGTCGGCGTGCTCGATGGCGCACGTGGCGCAGGTCCAGACGGTCATGGCATCCAGTGAACGACCTCAACCAAAGTGGAGATCAAGCCCTTTGGTACCATCACGGAACGCAGTGTGTATCTACCGGCCGTCGCACCTCGACGGACAACGGCGGCACCCGATGGGTCCGCCGGACAGACGCGGGCCGAGAAGGCACACCTCGACATGCTCCAACCGCGTTCTTCCGACGCATCGCTGATCGCCCACGCCGGCCGGTCCTACTTCCCGATCGCGTTCATCGCCCGGCTCCCCTTCGCGATGATGGTCGTCGGCGTCCTGACCCTCGTCGTCGCATCCCGTGACTCCGTCGCCCTCGGTGGCATCAACTCCGCCTTCGTCGGCATCGGCTCGGCGGTCTTCGGCCCGCTGGTGGGCGCAGCGGCCGACCGGCTCGGCCAGCGGAAGGTGCTGGTCCCCGTCGGCCTGGCGAACGGCGTGCTGCTCGGCGTCCTGCCGTTCGTCGTGCAGAGCGCCGCTCCCGACCTCGCCGTGCTGGCGATGTCGTTCCTGATCGGCGCGACGGCACCCCAGGTCGCGCCGATGTCCCGCACGCGGCTCGTCGCGATCATCCGGCAGCGCATGTCGGGGGGCCGTCGCGAGCGGGTGCTCAGCGGCACGATGGCGTACGAGTCCGCCGCCGACGAGACGGTGTTCATCATCGGCCCGTTCCTGGTCGGGCTGCTCGCGAGCGCGATCGCCCCGTGGGTGGCAGTCGCGGGCGCGTCCGTATTGACGTTCGTGTTCGTGACGGCGTTCGCGCTGCACCCGACCGGCAAGCTCGCCACCGGACAGCACGCCGTGGCCGCCCAGGCGCCGGCTCGGGAGCTCCTGCGCCCGCGGCTCGTCGTCGTGGTCGCCGGGATCCTCGGCATCGGCTTCTTCTTCGGCTCGACCCTGACCTCGCTGACCGCGTTCATGGAGGTCCACGGCGAGTCCTCGGAGGCGGGGCTCCTCTACGGCCTGATGGGGATCGGCTCCGCGGGACTCGCGCTCGGTTCGGCGGCGTTCCCGAAGGCGTTCGGCATCGGCTGGCGGTGGCTCGTCTTCGGTCTCGTGCTCCTCGGCGGGGCCGTCGCGTTCGCCTCCGCGGACTCGGTGCTCGCGGTCGGGATCGTCCTCGCGATCATGGGTGTCGGCATCGGCCCGACGCTGGTCGCGCAGTACAGCCTCGGCTCGGACCGGTCGCCTGTCGGGCGCTCGGCGACCACGATGACCATCCTCGGCTCCGCCGTGATCGTCGGCCAGTCGCTCACCTCGGCGGTCGTCGGCGAGGTCGCGGAACGATCCGGCACCGAGACCGCGATGCTCTTCCCGGCGCTGTCCGCCGCCCTCGTGGTGCTCGCGGCCGTCGTCAACCTGGTCCTGTCGCGTCGCGACCAGCGGGGCTGACGCGACCCCGAGACGGACGGGAGGCTCGGTGCCGCATGAGGCGAAGGTGAAGCGGTCCGTGCCAGCATGACGGGCATGGCACGGCAGACGACGGTCCTCGTGGTGGACGACGACCCGAACGTGCTGCTCGGCATCCGTGTCGCCCTCGAGACCGACGGCCACACGGTCGTCACCGCTCCCGACGGTCGGCAGGCGCTCGCCGCGGTCGTGTCGGACGAGCCCGACGCCGTCGTGCTCGACCTGGCGATGCCCTTCCTCGACGGCCTCGGCGTGTGCCGGGCCCTGCGTGCCGCCGGCGACGCCGTCCCGGTGATGATGCTCACCGCGCACGACCGACCCCGCGAGCGCGTGGACGGACTCGACGCCGGTGCGGACGACTACCTCGGCAAGCCGTTCGACGTCGACGAGCTCCGGGCGCGGGTGCGTGCGCTCGTCCGACGGGGTGGCCAGAGCACGGGGACGGACCAGCCCACCTGGCGCGGGAACGGTCTCGACGCCGAGCAGCAGCGACTCTTGACGGCAGCCGGCCCCGTCGACCTCACGCGCACCGAGACCGTCGTCGCCGAGCTGCTCTTCCGGGATCCCGCCCGCGTGCGCACCCGCGACGAGCTCGGCGCGGCGGTGTGGCCCGACGGATCGGTGCCCACGTCGAACGCCCTCGACGTCGCGGTGAGCTCCCTGCGACGGAAGCTCGTCGCCGCGACCGACGGCCCCGCGATCACGGCCGTCCGCGGTCTCGGCTACCGGCTCGAGCCGTGAGGACGCGGACCGGATCGCTCCGCCGTCGCCTGGCCGCCGTCGTGGCCGGAGCCGTCGCGGTCGCCGTCGTCCTGGTGGCCGTCCTGACGTGGTTCGTCGTCGCCTCGCAGCTGCACAGTGCGCTCGACACCGCGCTCGACCGCGAGGCAACCCGCGTCCAACGTCTGATCCAGGCGAACGCCGACTGGACCGGCGAGGGGAGTGGCGGGTGCGCGTACGCCGTGGAGCCCGCGTGCGTCCGGCGCATCGACACGAGCGAGCCGGTGGGGGCCGGGAGCGGGCCGCTCACCGTCACCGAGCAGGCGCACGCGGTCGCCACCCGGGAATCGGCACGCGCGCGGTACACGGCCGACGGGGTCCGGGTCGCCGTGGTCCCGACCCGTACGGGCGAGGCCGTGATGGTCGGCGTCCCCACCCGCCAGACCGAGACGGCGCTCACGCGCACGGCCATCGCGCTCGCCGTCGCCGGTGCGATCGGGATCGTGCTCGCCGCGGCCCTCGGGTACGTCGTCGCCACGGTGGGGCTCCGGCCCGTGCGCGCGCTCGACACCGCGGTGCGACGGGTCCGGGACACGGCCGATCCGCACGAGCGCGTCGACGTGCACCGCAACGACGAACTCGGGCGGCTCGCCGGCGCCTTCGACGAGATGCTCGCCGAGCTCGCGGCCGCCAGCGACGCGCAGCGGGACTTCGTCGCCGACGCGTCGCACGAACTCCGGACCCCGCTGACGACCCTGCGCACGAACCTCCAGCTCCTCGCCGACGACCGGCCGCTCGACGAGGCCACCCGCGCCGCCCTGCGCGCAGCGGTCACCGAGGAGATCACCGCGATGCAGGCGACGATCGACGACCTCGCAGAACTCGCGCGCGGGGACCGTCCCGGCGCCGACACCCTGACGACGGTGAACCTGGTCGGTGTCGTCCGGTCGTCGGCGGCCACGGCGGCCCGTCGTTGGGGCGTGTCGTTCCGGGTGCAGTTCCCGTCGTCGGACGTCCCGGTGCGCGTCGCCGAGGGACGGCTCCCGCGCCTGCTGGACGTCGTGCTGGACAACGCCGGCAAGTACGGCGCAGGCGAACCGGTCGACATCGAGATCCTCGACGGGCGGCCGGTCATCGTGTCGATCCGGGACCGAGGGATCGGCATCCCACCGGAGGACCGCGCACACGTCTTCGACCGCTTCCACCGGGCCGCGTCCGCGCGCGGGCTCCCGGGGTCCGGGCTCGGGCTGGCGATCGCGGCGCAGATCGTCGCCGCGTCCGGCGGGACGATCACGGCTGCCGCTCGCGGCGACGGCCCCGGCACCGAGATCGTCATCACCCTGCCTGCTGGCTGACGCTCCTCGACCTCACGTTCGGCTCACGACCGCGTCGCACCCTTGCGGCATGGTCATGCTGCACTCGAACCGCACGTCGCGCTCCGTCGCCGACGGTGCGCCGCTCCGCGTCGTCATCGCCGCCGGCGGCACCGGCGGACACGTCTTCCCCGGCCTCGCGGTCGCCGCCGCGATCGAACGACTCGTGCCCGGCGCGTCCGTCACGTTCTCGGGAACGCCGGACCGCCTGGAGGCCCGGCTCGTCCCCGCCGCCGGGTACCGTCTCGACACCACACGGATGGTGCCGTTCCCGCGTCGCGTGGACCGGCGCGCGTTCGGCTTCCCTGCGCGGTTCGTCCGGTGTGTCCTGCGCGCCCGCCGGCAACTCCGCGACCGACGGGCGGACGTCGTCGTCGGCGTCGGCGGGTACCCGAGCGTGCCGGCGATCGTCGCCGCGTGGACGCTCCGGATCCCGGTGCTCGTGCACGAGTCGAACGCGACGCCGGGGCTCGCCAACGTCCTCGCCGCACGGCTGGCCGGGAAGGTCGCGTGCGCGTTCGACCCCGACCGTGCCGGGTTCGCGCCGGGCGCCGAGGTCCGGCGCGTCGGCATCCCGATCCTCCCGGGGCTGGCGTCATGCGACCGCTCGGTGATGCGGGAACGTGCCAGGGCGGTGTTCGGCATAGCCGCCGAGGAGCGCTTCGTCGTCGTGTCCGGCGGGAGCCTCGGCGCGGTGTCGCTCGACCGGGCCGCCGTCGACCTGGCGTGCGCCCGGTCGTGGGACGGTCGGCTCCGCATGCTGGTCAAGGCGAGCGGCTCGCACGCCGCGGAGCTCGGACGGCGACTCCGCGACGGCGGGGGAGACGCGGTCGCCACGATCGTGCCGCACATCGACGACATGGCCGCCGCGTACGCCGCAGCCGACGTCGTGGTCGTCCGGGCCGGAGCCTCGACCGTCGCCGAGGTCGAGCACCTCGGTGTCCCCGCCGTCCTCGTGCCGCTGCCCGGAGCCACTGACGACCACCAGACCGCGAACGCCCGAGCCCTCGCCGCGTCCGGCGCCCGTGTCGTGGTGCTGGCCGACTCGGAACTGGACGCCCGCGCCCTGGACCGGGCCGTCTCGGAACTCGCCGTGCCCGTCGGAGCCGAACCGGGCCTCCCGGTCGCACCGATCAGCCACGCGCACCACGCGACCTCACCCCATGCGGCGGCGGCCGACGCCGTCGCCGACTGGGCGATCGAACTCGCCCGCACCGCCACGGAAAGGACCGCACGATGAACGACACGTACTGGGAGGGCCGCAGCGTCCTCGTGACCGGAGCCGAGGGCTTCATCGGCTCGACGCTCGTCGACGCCCTCGTCGAACGGGGCGCCCGTGTCCGCGCGCTCTGCCACTACAAGCCGTACGGATCGGCTGGGTGGCTCGCCCGGTATGCCGAGGACGACCGCGTCGAGGTCCTCGCGGGCGACGTGCGCGACCCGTTCCTCGTCGACTCCGCGGTCGCGGGCACGGACACCGTGTTCCACCTGGCGGCCCTCATCGGGATCCCGTACTCCTACGTCGCGCCGGAGTCGTACGTGCAGACGAACGTCGTCGGCTCGCACAACGTCGTCGCCGCGTGCCGACGCCACGGTTCCCGGATGGTGCACACCTCGACGTCGGAGACGTACGGCAGCGCGTTGCGGGTGCCGATGGACGAGACGCACCCGGCGCAGTCGCAGTCGCCGTACTCCGCGTCGAAGATCGCCGCGGACGCGATGGTGCTGTCGTACCACGCGGCCTTCGGCACGCCGGTCGCGGTCTGCCGGCCGTTCAACACGTACGGACCCCGGCAGAGTGCCCGCGCGGTGATCCCGGCGGTCCTCGGGCAGCTCGCAGCGGGGTCCGACGTCGTCCGGCTCGGCTCGACGACACCCACGCGGGACTTCACGTACGTGACCGACACGGTCGCGGGGTTCCTGGCGATCGGGGCCTCGGACGCGGCGGTCGGCCGCACGTGCAACCTCGGGACCGGGAGCGAGGTGTCGATCGGGGACCTCGCGGCGATGCTCGTCCGGGTGAGTGGCCGTCGGGCGCGGATCGTGGTGGAGGAGTCGCGCCTGCGCCCGGAGGCCAGCGAGGTCGATCGACTGCTGTCGGACAACACGCTCGTCCGGTCGCTCACCGGGTGGGCACCGCAGGTGTCGCTCGAGGACGGTCTCGCCCGCACGTGGGAGTCGGTGCGTGCGGCCTCCGGCCTGGGCACCGCCTACGTCGTCTAGGACTCGGTGTCGTCGACGAGCAGCGCCTGGTGGTCGTAGTCGCCGGAACGGACCCCGGCCCGGGCGATCATGTGCGTCGACACCGGCACCAGGAAGAGCTGGAACACCATGATCGGCAGCACGAACCAGAGCGCGGTCCACGTCCACACCGCGACGACGATCGCCGCGAGCCCGAACGCCAGCCCGAGGACCTGCGGCTTCGCCATCGCGTGCAGCCGGACGAGCGGGTCGGGGAAGCGCACGATGCCGACGCCGGCGCCGAGCGAGAGCAGCGACCCGACGAGCAGCAGCCCGACGGCGATCCATGCCCGGATGCCCGCGCCGTCGATGAAGGACTCGATGAGTTCGATCACGACTCGCCTCCTTGTCGTCGCTCCGGTGTGGTCACGTCAGTACCGTCGTCGGAGGGATCGGAGGACGGGGTCACGGCACGGGCCACGGCGATGGTCGCGAAGACGCTCGTCGCGGCGATCACCACCAGCACCGGGATCCCTGCGAGGTCCTGCCGGATCACCATGGCCGCGGCGATCACCACGAGGACGGTGGTGAGCACCATGTCGGAGCCGATCATCCGGTCGAGGATGGTCGGGCCGCGGACGATGCGGAACACGGCGAGGAGCAGGGTGGCGCCGAGCAGGGCGAGGACCACGGCGATGAGGATCCCCATCACGACGACTCCGGCACTCATCGGGTCACCTCCGGCAGGGGTTCGGACAGTTCGGAGAGGTCCTGCTTCGAGCCGAGCGCCCGGATCACCATCGTCTCGATGCCGAGTGCCTCGCGCTTGGCGTGCTCGACCTGTTCACGCCGTTCGGTGTCGAGCACGTGGAGCAGCAGCCGGCGGCGGCGGAGGTCGACGTCCGCGACGTAGGACCCCGGCACGAGCGAGACTGCGAGGGTCGCGAGGGTGAACGTCATCTCGGACGTCGTGTGCATCTGCACGAGCACGATCGAGCTGCGCCGGACGCCCCGCGGCCGGAACGCCACCCACGCGACCCGGAACGACGCGGCGACGACGAGGCCGGACCAGACGACGAGGAACCAGACGAAGTGCAGCGGGGAGAACCGGGAGGACAGCGGGACGGCCGGCAGGGGGAGGGCCTGCGTCACGAGGAGCGCGACGACGATCCCGCACAGCAGGGTCAGCGGCGTCCACGATCCCCACAGCAGTGCCCACAGCACCGTGAGTCCGAGCACGAGCGGCACGTCGTAGCGCCACGCGACGGCGATCCGTCGGGCGTTCGCGATGCGTCGGGTCCTGGCGTCGGTCACGGTCGTGCCCCCAGGACTGCCTCGACGTACTGCTGGGGGGACTCGAGCGACTCTGCCGCCCTGGTGGCGTACCCGTACAGCGGGCCGGCGACGACGGTCAGTGCCACGGAGCCGAGCACGGCGACCGTGGTGACGCCGACCAGCATGCGCGGCAGGCGGGTGCGGCCGGAGACGTGCTGCATGCTCCCGGTGACCGGATCCGTGACCGTCACCGAGCCTCCCGACAGGACCGAGCCGTCCGCCTCGGATCGGGTGACGGGTGCCGGCTCCGGCGCCCGCAGTGACTCGTGCGGCTCCGCCACCGCGACGTGCGGGGCCGCTGCCTCGGCGGCGGGCTTCGGCCGCCAAAAAGCGGCATCCCACACGCGCATCAGTGCGTAGAGGGTGAGGAGCGAGGTCACGACACCGGCGGCGATGGTCATGTACGCCAGCGGACTGCCGTCGATCGCCGCGGCGCGGAAGAGTCCGAGCTTGCCGATGAAGCCGGAGAAGGGCGGGATCCCGCCGAGGTTGAACGCCGGGATCAGGTACAGGGCGGCCAGGAACGGTGCGGCCTTGAGCAGACCGCCGAGCGACCTGGTCGAGGTGGTCCCGCCGACGCGTTCCATCAGGCCCGACACCAGGAACAGGGTCGTCTGCACGACGATGTGGTGCACCGTGTAGAACACCGCAGCCGCCGTGCCGACGACCGATCCGAGCCCGATGCCCATCACCATGAACCCGATGTGGCTGATCAGCGTGAACGACAGCAGTCGCTTCACGTCGGTCTGCGACACGGCGCCGAGCACGCCGACGATCATCGTCAGTGCGGCGACCACGAGCAGGACGGTGTTGAGCTGCGGACGCGGGAACATGATCGTCTCGAGGCGGATGATCGCGTAGATGCCCACCTTGGTCAGCAGGCCGGCGAACACCGCCGTGACCGGTGCGGGTGCGGTCGGGTACGAGTCAGGGAGCCAGAACGCCAGCGGGAACACGGCCGCCTTGATGCCGAAGCCGATGAGCAGCATCGTGTGGATGAGCAGCTGCACGTGGTCCGGCAGCGCTGCCATCCGCTCGCTGATCTGGGCGATGTTGACCGTGCCCGTCGCGCCGTAGACCAGCCCGATCGCGGAGAGGAAGATCGCCGACGCGATGAGGCTCGTCACGATGTACGTCGTACCGGCCCGCACGCGCTGCTCGCTGCCGCCGAGGGTGATCAGCACGTAGCTCGCGACGAGCAGCATCTCGAACGCCACGTAGAGGTTGAAGAGGTCGCCGGCGATGAAGGAGTCGAGGACGCCCGCCGCGAGGACGAGGTACGTCGGGTAGAAGATCGTGACCGGGGCCTCGCCGTCGTCCGCGGCCAGACCCTGCCCGATCGAGAACAGCAGGACGATGAGCAGCACACTCGCGGACACCGTGAGGAGCAACGCGCTCAACCGGTCGACGACGAGCGAGATGCCGTAGGGGGCGTCCCAGCCACCGACCTGCACGACGATGGTGCCGTGGTGGTCGACGAGCACCATCAGCGTCGCGGCGACGGCCAGCGCGATGACGAGCACGGCCACGGTGATCGCGCGCTGGATGCGCTGGTGCCGGAGCAGCCCGAGGGCGACGGCTGCACCGAGGAGCGGGACGAGGACGAGGAGCGGGACGAGGAAGGTCATCGGTGGGCCTCGTCCTGGGTCTGGTCTTCGTGGTGCCGTTCGTGGGCGGTGTCGGCTTCCGGGTCCGTGTCGGTCTCCGGGTCGTCCTCGGCCGGGGCGTCCCGTTCGTGCCGGATCGCGACGTCGGCCTCGTCCACCTCGACCTCGTCGGCGCGGGAGAGCGTCCAGGAGCGGTGGATGAGGGCGAGCAGGAACGCGCTGACGGCGAAGGTGATCACGATGGCGGTCAGGGCGAACGCCTGGGGCAGCGGGTCGGTGATGCCGTCCGACGACTTGCCGATCGGCGGGTTCCCGGCAGCGCCGGACATCACGAGCAGCAGCAGGTTGAGGGCGTTGCCGACGAGCAGGAACCCGAGCAGCATCCGCGTGAGCGAGCGTTCGAGCAGCAGGTAGACCCCGCAGGCGAAGAGGACGGCCATCGCGATGACGAGGACGAGGGTGATGGTCATGCGGTCACCTCTTGCTGTTCGCGGTCGTCGGGGTTGCCCTCGATCGAGTCGGACGTCGGGGTACTGGAGTCCTCGAGCCGCTGCCGGTCGACCTCTGCGCCGAGGCTCCGCAGGACGTCGAGCACCAGGCCGACGACGACGAGGTACACACCGATGTCGAAGAACGTCGCCGTGACGAACTCGACGTGCCCGAGGATCGGGACCGTGGCCTCGAAGAACTCCGAGTACAGGGCTTCCCGGCCGAAGAACAGCGGCACGATCGCGGTGATCGCGGCCGTCGCGACCCCCAGGCCGAGCAGCCGGCCGGCACGGATCGGAGCGGCGGCGCCGAGTTCGGCGGGGCCACCGGCCAGGTAGCGGGCCGCGAGCGCGATGCCCGCGACGAGGCCGCCGGCGAACCCGCCACCGGCGGCGTTGTGCCCGGCGAACAGCAGGTAGACGGACAGGACGATGAGCCCGTGGAACAGCAGTCGGACGACGACGTCGAGCAGCGCGGAGCGACCGGTCGGGAGCGCGGCGCTCGTCGGCAGCCAGGCGCGGGGCTCGCCGTCCGGGCGGTGCTTGTCGCCCGCGACGACGCTCGGCAGGTCGCGGAGTCGGGGGAGCGTGTCCTCGCGGGAGTTCACGAAGATCAGGCTCGCGACACCGGTGGCCGCGGCGACGACCACGGTGAGCTCACCGAGCGTGTCCCAGCCACGGAGGTCGACGAGCGCGACGTTCACCACGTTCAGTCCGTGTCCGAACGAGCTCGTCAGCGCGGGGAGGTCCGGCCAGATCGGCTTGGCCGACCGAGCAGAGGCGGCGACGATGACGACGACCGCCAGGGTGGCGCCCGCGAGTGCGGCGAACAGGGCGCGGAGCACCCGGAAGCGCGAGGGGTTCGCCGTCGCGATCCTCGGGGGGAGGCGGCGGAGCACCAGGACGAAGGCGATGAGCGTCACCGTCTCGACGACGAGCTGCGTGAGGGCGAGGTCCACGGCGCCGTGCAGGACGAACAGCACGGACATGCCGTAGCCCGTGACACCGACGAGCACGGCCGCGGCGAACCGTGTCTTCGCGGTGAGGACGGCGATCGCGGCGATCGACATCACGATCACGACCGGGATCTGGCCCCACGAGTCGGCGAAGCGCACGTGGAACTCCCACGGCCCGCCGAGCGCGAGGTTGACGAGGGCACCGGCGACGAACACCGACAGGATGACCGTCAGGTAGTAGGGGAGCGAGCCCCGCTGGAGGGCGGCGGTGACACCGGTGGCGGCCCGGTCGAGCCCGCGCATGAGGTGTCGGTAGGTGTTCGCGGCGCTCGGGAACCCGGCGAGGCGGTGCTGGAGCGCCTCGACCTGCGTGCGAGCGGCGAAGAGCGCCAGGCCGCCGATGAGCGTGATCGCGGAGATGCCGAGCGCCGGCTCGAGTCCGTGCCAGAGCGCCAGGTGCGGCACGGCTTCCCCGGACATCGACGCGGCGGCAGCGGCTGGTTCGATCCCGTGCGCCACGACCGGCGTGAGGAGTCCGAGCGCGAGGCCCGTGAGGCCGAGGATCGAGGGCACGACCCCGAGACCGTGCAGCGCGTGCGGCTCGGTCTGCTCCACCCCGGGCTTGCGGGCGAAGGCGCCCCAGAGGAAGCGCAGCGAGTAGGCGACGGTGAGGACGGACCCGACGGTGACGCCGACGAGCGCGAACCACGCCCACCCGGACCCTGGGCCGTGCAGCGCTTCGACGAGCCCGGTGAGGACGGCTTCCTTCGCCACGAACCCGATCATCGGCGGGATGCCGGCCATCGACAGGAGCGCCAGGACGGCGACGGTCGCGAGCCACGGGAGCTTCCGGCCGAGCCCGGACAGATTGCCGAGGTCCCGGGTGCCCGTGACGTGGTCGATCGTCCCGACGACCAGGAACAGCGTCGACTTGAACGCGGCGTGGGCGACGAGCAGCGCGACCCCGCCGAGGGCGATCGCGGGCGTGCCCCAGCCGGCGGCGAGCACGAGGAACCCGAGCTGGGCGACCGTGCCGTACGCGAGCAGCAGCTTGAGGTCGGTCTGGCGGAGCGCCCGGTACCCGCCGATCACCATGCCGAGCACACCGAGAAGGGTGATCGTCTCGCGCCAGCCCTCGAGCAGCGCGAACGCCGGGGCGAGGCGGGCGACGAGGTAGATGCCGGCCTTGACCATCGCCGCGGCGTGCAGGTAGGCGCTCACCGGTGTCGGCGCGGCCATCGCGGCCGGGAGCCAGAAGTGGAAGGGGACGATCGCGGACTTCGTCAGGGCACCGGCGAGGATCAGCACCACCGACACCGTGACGACCGTGCCGGTCGGGGCCTGCGCGACGATGGCGGACAGCTGCGTCGTGCCGGCCGTGACGGACAGGATGACGAGGCCGGCGAGCATCGCCAGGCCGCCGGCCGTGGTGACGACGAGCGCCTGCATCGCAGCGGCGCGGCTCGCCCGCTTGACGGCGTCGTGGCCGATGAGCAGGTAGGAGAAGACGGTGGTCGCTTCCCACAGGACGAACAGCACGATGACGTCGTCGGCGATCACCAGGCCGTACATCGACCCGGCGAACGCGGTGAGGACCCCGGCGAACCGGCCGAGCCCGGGTTCCTTCGGGCCGAAGTACGACGCGCAGTACACGAGCACGAGCGCGCCGACGATCGTCACCACGAGCGCGAGGACCCACGACAGTGCGTCGACCCGGAGCGCGATCGACAGGTCGAGTTGCGGGATCCACTGCACCGACGAACGGACGCCCCCGTGCAGGGCCCGGTCGGTCTGCGCGATGGTCAGGACCGCAGCAGCTGCCGGCGCGAGGGCGGCGACGTAGAACACACGGCGCCCGAGCAGGGGCGTCAGCACGGGGACGAGGAGCGCGACGACCCCGAACGCGACGAGGACGGTGACCATGGGGCGCCTCCTCGGGGTCGGGCGTGCAAGTCCGGCTCTGGGTGGCTCTCAGGCTACCGAGAGCCGGATGGGGAGAACCTGAACGACCGGACAGGATGACCCACCGAGGATCAGACTTCGAGCACCACTCTGCTCGTCCCGGTGTCGACCTGTCCGGCCCATGCGTCCGCGACGGTCCGCATCGGCAGCGCGGTCGCATCGACCGTGATGGTGCCGTCCGCGATGGCGCCGACGATGCCCGGGAGCTCGGCGACGAACCCGGACGTCCCCACCGATCCCTGCCCGCTGCCGACGATGGTGAGGCCGGACGCCCGGAGCGCTGCGGACGGGATCGGAGCCTCCTGGCCGGCCGTCGACCCGATCGCGATCCAGTCGAGGCGCTCGCCGCGAGCCTCGCGGGCGGTGACGAGCGTCCGCATGACCGCGGCGGCGGGCGCACCCCAGACGTAGTCGATGACGACGTCCACGTCGGACGCCGCGCGGCCGATCGCCTCGACGTCGTCGAGCGGGACGACGACGTCCGCGCCGAGCGCGGGGAGTCCGGCGAGCCGCTCCGCACTGCGGCCGCTCGCGACGACGTGGGACGCCCCGAGGTGCTTCGCGACCTGCACGGCGGCACGGCCGGATGCCCCGGTCGCGCCGAGCACGAGCACCCGCGCCCCGTCCGGGAACGCGATGCGGCGACGGAGCGCCACCCACGACGACATCACCGGGTTGACGCCGGCTGCGACCCGGGCGGGGTCGGCGCCGTCCGGCAGGACGACACTCGCGCGGGGGTCCACCGCGGTGCGTTCGGCCATCGAGCCCCTGGTGTCGGACTGCACGGCGAAGTAGCGGAGCGTGCCGTCCGGGAAGCGCCCGACGCCGTCCACGCCCGGGATGAGGGGGAGCGCGCCCTCGCTCGTGTAGTGCGACCCGTCCGCCTGCGACCGGACGCGGGGGTGCAGGCCGGCGGCGACGACGTCGACCACGACCTCCTCGCCACGGGGTTCGGGCTCCGGGAACTCGGTCCACGTGGGTGCCGAGTCGAACTGTGTGACGACCGATGCGTGCATGACTGTCTCCAATTGGTTCGTGTTACGAATCAAAATAGTTCGCACAGCGAAGTTCGTCAAGTAGGCTCAGTCCATGGACACCACGGAGCAGGACCGCCTCGTCGACGCCCTCGGCCACGCTGCGTTCACGACCATGGGCTCGCTGACCGGGCTGGCGGCCGACGCCGGGTTGTCCCTGACGCAGCTCCGGGTGCTCGCGATCCTGCGTGACCGCCGCCTGCGGATCGGCGACCTGGCCGAGTACCTCGGGCTCGAGAAGTCGACGATGACCGGCCTCGTCGCCCGTGCTGAGAAGAAGGAACTGCTCGCGCGCGTCCCGAACGCGGACGACGCGCGCGCGGTCGACGTGGTGCTCACCGACCGCGGGCACGAGGTGGCCGCCGCGCTCGAGGCGGCCATGCGTGACGCGCTCCTGCCGCTCACCGAGCGGTTGCCGTCGGCGGACCGCCGTCGGCTCCGCGAGCTGCTGGAGCGCATGCTGCGCTGACGTGCGCGGGTCCGGCAGGTGCTCTGGTCGCGCCACCGCCGGACGGGAGGCTCGTGCCGGCGCCGCCACGAGCCTCCCGTCCGGTGGCCGGCCACGCGCCTGCAACTGTTGCGGACGCGTGGGGACGACAAGACCGATGTCGTACGACATCGACGCTGTCGTTCCGAGTCGGGTGGAGGGAACGCGGGTGGGGTGGAGGGAACGCGGGTGTGTGTGGAAACGCGAGTGCGGGAGGGGGACGCGTGCACACGGGCTCGCAACCGCGGCGCGTACTGTGCGCGCCATGCGCACCCGGACCGCAGCACCGATCGCGTCGTTCGCCCTGCTCGTCCTGGCGCTCGCCGGCTGCACCGCCGGGTCGGACGCCGACGAGTCGACCACACGCCGCAGCGCCACCGTGGGGCCGGCGCCGACCGACCTGGCCACCGGCGAGGTCGCACCCACCGGAGCCGTCTCGGACGTCGCGACGGACCTCGACGCGCCGTGGTCGGTGGTGCTCACCGACGACGACGTCCCGCTCGTCAGCCTGCGGGACTCCGGGGACGTCCTCGAACTCGGGGACGACGGCGACACCCGCACGGTCGGCTCGATCGAGGGTGTCCGGCACGGCGGCGAGGGTGGGCTGCTCGGCCTCGCACTGCACGACGACGACCTGTACGTGTACTCGACGGGGGAGGGCGGCAACCGTGTCGAGCGCTACCCCCTCACCGGCGGCGCGGGGTCGTACGCCCTCGGCGATGGGGCGACGGTCATCGACGACCTGCCCGCGAACAGCTTCCACAACGGCGGGCGCATCGCGTTCGGCCCCGACGACATGCTCTACGTGACGGTCGGCGACGCCGGCAACCGGTCGGAGGCGCAGGACCGGGACTCCCTCGCCGGCAAGATCCTGCGGCTCACGCCGACAGGGGCGGTCCCTGCCGACAACCCGTTCGACGGCTCCCCGGTGTGGTCGCTCGGGCACCGGAACGTGCAGGGGCTCGGGTGGGCCTCCGACGGCACGATGTTCGCGTCCGAGTTCGGCGAGAACACCTGGGACGAGCTCAACGTCATCGAACCCGGTGCCGACTACGGCTGGCCCGAGGTCGAGGGCACCGGTGGCGCCGATCAGGGTTTCGTCGACCCCGTGCAGCAGTGGCGGACCTCCGACGCCAGCCCGTCCGGCCTCGCGGTGGTCGATGACACCGTGTTCATCGCGAACCTCCGCGGCGAGGTGCTGCGGTCGGTGCCCGTGTCCGACCCGTCGACGTCGCGGGAGTGGTTCGCCGGGACGTACGGGCGTCTGCGCACGGTGCTCGCCGGCCCGGAAGACACGCTCTGGTTCGTGACGAACAACACCGACGGCCGCGGCAGCGCCGGTACCGGCGACGACCGGATCCTGTCGGTCGCACTGACCGACTGACCGACTGACCGACTGACCGGCTGGCGGACCGACGCGCGGCGCGCGCGTACCGTCTGGACCATGCCTGCTCTCACCGACACGTTCGTCATGTCCAACGGCCTGCACATCCCGAAGATCGGGTTCGGCACCTGGCAGATCCCACCGGGCTCCGAGGCCTACGACGCCACCCGCGTCGCGCTCGACGCCGGCTACCGCCACATCGACACCGCGGCCGCCTACGGCAACGAGGCCAGCGTCGGCGAGGCCGTCCGCGACAGCGGCGTCCCGCGCGACGAGGTCTTCATCACCACGAAGCTCCCGGCCGAGATCAAGACCGCGGCCGGCGCCCGTGAGGCCTTCGCGGCCTCGACGGCGGCGCTCGACCTCGGCGTCGTCGACCTCTACCTGATCCACGCGCCGTGGCCCTGGAGCGACATGGGCAGCGACCACCGCGCGGGCAACGTCGAGGTGTGGAAGGTCTTCGAGGAGCTCTACGACGCCGGCAAGACGAAGTCGATCGGTGTCTCGAACTTCGTCGTCGCGGACCTCGAGCACCTCCTCGCGAACACCGACGTCACCCCGCACGCCGACCAGATCCGCTGGTTCATCGGCAACACCCAGGACGACACGACGGCCTTCTGCGCCGAGCACGAGATCCTCGTCGAGGGGTACTCGCCGCTCGCCACCGGCGGCCTGCTGTCGAACACCGCGATCGAGGAGATCGCCCGGAAGTACGACAAGTCCGTGGCACAGGTCGCCATCCGCTACCTGCTCGAGAAGGACGTCCTGCCGCTGCCGAAGTCCACGACCCCGTCCCGCATCGCGGAGAACGCCGACGTCGACTTCGTCCTGGCACCGGAGGACGTCGCGACTCTCGACGCGCTGGAGGACACCACGGAGTGACCGCGAGTGGCGCCGGGACGGGGTCGTAGGCTCGTGGTGTTCGAAGGAGAACCCATGACGTCGATCACCGACCTCGTCCCGGACCCCGCCGCGCTCGAGCGCATCGCGACCGGCAGCACCTGGGCAGAGGGGCCGTGCTGGATCCCCGCCACCCGGACGCTGCGCTGGTCGGACATCCCGGGCGACCGGATCCTGCAGTGGCACGCGGACACCGGTGCGACCGACGAGTACGCCACCGCCGTCGAGTTCACGAACGGCCGGACACTCGACCGCGACGGCAGCGTCGTGCAGTGCTCGCACGGGAACCGCCGCGTCGAGCGCGATCGGGACGGTGTCGTCGAGGTCATCGCCGACGGCTGGAACGGCGTCCGGCTGAACTCCCCGAACGACGTCGTCGTCTCGCGGGACGGTGCCGTCTGGTTCACCGACCCGGCGTACGGCATCACCCAGCCGCGCGAGGGACATCCGGGCGAGCGCGAGTACGGCGACCACTGGGTGTTCCGCTGCGGCCCCGACGGCGCTGACCTGCGCCCGGTGGTGCTCGACGCCGACGAGCCGAACGGGCTGGCGTTCGACCCGTCCGAGCGTGTGCTCTACCTCGCGAGCTCGTCCGGCGAGCGTCCGGTCATCCGCGCGTACGACGTCGACGGACACCGCGTGAAGAACGGCCGGGTCTTCGCCACACTCGCGCCAGGTGAAGGCGCACCGGACGGCATCCGCGTGGACACCGACGGCAACGTGTGGTCGTCGTCGCACGCGGGCATCGTCGTGTTCGCCCCCGACGGAACCCGCATCGGCGAGGTCCCCGTCCCCGAGGTCGTCGCGAACCTCTGCTTCGGCGGCGACGACGGGACGACCCTCTTCATCGCGGCGAGCACCTCGATCTACCGCATCGCCACGCGGGCGAGGGACGCCGCTGCCGTATCCTGACCGGGCCATGCAGTGCGACTACTTCGACCGCGGGGTGTGCCGCTCGTGCACGCTCATGGGGCAGCCGTACGCCGAGCAGGTCCTCGACAAGGAGCTCCGGACGCGCGAGCTCCTGCACGACGCGGTCGAGGCCGCCGGGGGCCCCGGCAGCGTCGAGTGGCTCCCCGCGGTCACCAGTCCGGAGTCCGGGTACCGGAACAAGGCGAAGATGGTCGTCGGCGGGTCGACCGAGCACCCCACGATCGGGATCCTCGACCACCGGCAGCGCGGGGTCGACATCCGGCATTGCGGGATCTGCACGCCTGGGATCCGGCAGGCGCTCCCCGTCCTCGCGGAGTTCGTCACGTCCGCCGGGCTGATCCCGTACGACGTCGCCGCACGGCGGGGTGAGCTCAAGTACGTCCTCGTCACCGAGTCGCCGGACGGCGAGCTCATGGTCCGGTTCGTCCTGCGCTCCGAGGGGCAGCTCGCCCGGCTCCGCTCGCGGCTCGGCGACCTGCTGCTGGCGCTGCCGGACGCGGTGGTCGTCACCGCCAATCTGCTGCCGGAGCACAAGGCCGTCACCGAGGGGGACCGCGAGATCGTCCTCACCGAGCAGGAGACACTGCCCATGCGCTTCGGCGACGTGACGATGCACCTGCGCCCGCAGAGCTTCTTCCAGACCAACGCGCACGTCGCGTCCGCGCTGTACATGCAGGCGTCGGCATGGATCGACGAGGTCGCACCGGCGTCGATGTGGGACCTCTACTGCGGTGTCGGTGGCTTCGCCCTGCACGCCGCCCGCCCTGGTCGTGCCGTGACCGGCATCGAGACCAGCGTCGAGGCCATCCGGTCCGCGAAGCAGTCGGCACGAGAAGCCGGGCTGGTGGACGTCCGGTTCGCAGCGGACGACGCGACCGAGCACGCGCTCCGGTCCCGACCCGACCTGGTGCCCGAGCTGGTCGTGGTCAACCCGCCACGACGGGGCATCGGTCAGGCGCTGTCGGAGTGGATCGAGACGTCCGACGTCGAGCACGTCGTGTACTCCAGCTGCAACCCGGTGACCCTCGCGAAGGACCTCGCGCGGATGCCGTCGCTGCGGCTGCGCCGCGCGCGGGTCCTCGACATGTTCCCGCAGACCGGCCACCTCGAGGCGGTCACCCTCCTCTCCCGCGTCTGACGGGATCCGGTCCGGACCACGGCCGGACGGGAGGCACCGGTCGGTGCCGCCACAAGCCTCCAGTCCGGCCTTGCCAGGGGATTCGGATGTTCGTGTACCCGGGTACAGCGGATCGCCGCGTCCGCGGCGATCCGCGCGTACAGGTTCGGCGGAGGGGGACGACCGCCGATGGGTAGAACCATTTGTCTCAGTTTGATAACGACGCGGAGTTTCCTATGGTGGCCGACCGTGACGCCGGCGCGAACCGCTGCCCCCGGCGACACCTCAACAGACCGCGATCGGTCGGGGTGGGCAGCGAGGACGTCGGAAACGGCGGGCGGCCCCGGTGGAGCAACAACATGAAGAAGACCACTCGTACCCGCGCCGTCCTCGGCGGACTCGCCTTCGCCGGCATCGCCGCGGCAGGCGTCGGGCTGTCGGCCCCGGCCAACGCGGCCGACGGATCCACGTGGGACGCCCTCGCGCAGTGCGAGTCCGGCGGCAACTGGGCCATCAACACCGGCAACGGCTACTACGGCGGCCTGCAGTTCACGCAGGGCACCTGGGCCGCGAACGGCGGTACCGGCAGCCCGGCGAACGCCAGCCGCGAGACGCAGATCGCCGTCGCCGAGCACGTCCTCGCCTCGCAGGGTTGGGGCGCATGGCCCGCCTGCTCCGCGAAGCTCGGGCTGAGCGGCACGACCGGTGCCGCCCCTGGCGCGATCCCGCAGCAGCAGGCGGCACCGGCACCGGCTGCGCCCGCTCCTGCTGCCCCGGCGCAGAAGGCTGCACCGTCGACCACGAGCACTGCTCCGAAGGTCACGGCCCCGGCCGTGCCGTCGAAGCCGGCCGCCGTGCCCACCAGCGGGAAGACCTACCAGGTCGTCTCCGGTGACACGCTCGACTCGATCGCCACGAAGCTGGGCATCGACGGCGGCTACAACAAGCTGTGGGCCGCGAACACGACCACGATCGACAACGCGAACCTGATCTACGCGGGTCAGACGCTGCAGCTCCCGGCCTGATCCCGGTCGACCGATCACCACACGAACGCCCCCGTGACACTCGTCGCGGGGGCGTTCGGTGCTCCGGCTAGTGCGGGTTGTCCTGCAGCCAGCGGCCGAGGTCGTCGGATCGGAGCGCCGACGACAGCGACTGCACCGCGCCGGTGTCGACCGCGACGTAGGACTGGCCGTCAGCGGACGTCCCACCGCCGGCGGTGGGCAACGTGAACGTCTGCAGGTCGCTCGGACGGACGTCGCGGAGGGACCAGCCGAGCCCCACGAGGGTCTGGAAGTCCAGGCCGGCATCCACCGACAGGTACTTGCTCGTCGCCGTGACGAAGTCCTGGACGCGTCCGGGGTTCGTGATCGTGCCCTTCGAGAGCACCCCGTCGACGATGCCGCGCATGAACGCCTGCTGGTTCTCCACGCGGGTGTGGTCGGCATCGGCAAATGCGTGCCGTTCGCGGACGAACGTCAGCGCCTGGGCGCCGTCGAGTCGGTTGGCTCCGGCGACGAAGTGCTGCCCGCGGACGGTGAAGTCCTTCGGTGACTGCACCGTGACGCCGCCGAGCGCGTCGGTCATCCCCTCGAAGCCGGCGAAGTCGATCTCGGCGACGTGGTCGATGCGGACGTCGAGGAGCTGTTCCACCGTCTGCACCGTCAGCGGGACGCCACCCCACGATGAGGCGGCGTTGATCTTCGCGGTGCCGTGGCCGGGGACGTCGACCCACGAGTCCCGCATGATCGACATCAGGTACACGGCCTTCCGGTCGGCCGGGACGTGGGCGAGCATCAGGGTGTCCGACCGGCCGCCGCTCGCGGTGCCTGCGCCGCTCCTGGAGTCGGAGCCGATCAGCAGGATGTTCTCCGCGCCGTCGGTCGCCGCCGGGCGGTCCGCCTTCGGGAACGCGTCCGCGATGACGTCCGAGTTGCGGTCGTAGCTGCGCGCGAGGCCGCCGATGAAGACGCTGGCGACCACGGCGATGACCGCCGCGATGCCGACGAGTGCGCCGACGGTCGCGATGAGGGCGACGAGGAAGGGGCGGCGACGACGGGCAGTGCGGCGACGAGGCATGCCACCGATGCTACGGCATGTGGTATGTCACGTGTGATATGGTCAGGATCTGTGGAGGATCCGCCCCAGCGCTGCGCGCAGATCGGGATCGTCCGGCAGGACCTCGCGCTCGATGTGCCGTGCGGTGTCCCACATCGTGCGCCCGTGCTCCGTGACGGTGACGACCCGGCGGCGACGGTCGGCGGGGTGTGGGCCGCGCTCGATCATGCCGTCGCGCTCGAGGCGCTCGAGCGTCCTCGACATCGTCTGCGGTTGGACCCTGGCTGTGCGGGCGAGGGTGTCCGCCCCCGTCGGCCCCGTGCGGATGACGATGTCGAGTGCGATCAGCGCGGCGTGCGGCAGGCCGATCGCGCGGAGTCGCTCGTCCCAGTCGCGTTCGACCGAGCGGGCCGCGGCGGCGAGCAACCGGCCCAGGGGCCACTCGGCGGGGGCGTCGTCCATGGTTGGAGTCTACGG
Source organism: Curtobacterium sp. L3-7 (assembly GCF_048756585.1). Taxonomy (NCBI): domain Bacteria; kingdom Bacillati; phylum Actinomycetota; class Actinomycetes; order Micrococcales; family Microbacteriaceae; genus Curtobacterium; species Curtobacterium sp. L3-7. Next base: position 958,849 of record NZ_CP151474.1, read on the forward strand.
TTCGTGCTGATGTCGTTCTTCTAGTAATCAGCATGCTGACTATTGGAGTACGCTCATCGACGTGCCCCGCTTCCTCCGCATCACCATCCCCGCGGTCCTCATCGTCGCCTGGCTCGTCATCGCCTCGATCGGCGGGCCCTTCTTCGGGAAGATCTCCGAGGTCTCGACCAACGACCAGACCTCGTTCCTGCCGGCGTCCGCGGACGCGACCAAGGTGCAGGAGCGCGCTGCGGACTTCCGGGACCCGTCCGGAGCGCCTGCCGTGATCGTGCTCGAGCGCTCGGGCGGGTTCTCGGCCGCCGACACCGCTGTGGCCGCTGCCCTCGTCGGACGGCTCGGCGACCGCTCCGACGTCCAGTCGGTCAGCCCCGCGATCCCGAGCGACGACGGTGACGCCGTGGAGATCGTCGCCACGCTGACGACCGCGGCGGACACCGGGGACGCGGTCGAGGCGATTCGCGCGGACGTCGACGACGCGGTGCCCACGGGGATGCGCGGGTACGTCACGGGGCCTGCCGGGTTCACGGCTGACCTCACGGAGGCCTTCGCCGGGATCGACGGCATCCTGCTCGGTGTCGCGCTCGCAGCCGTCCTCGTCATCCTCGTCGTGGTCTACCGCTCGCCCCTGCTGCCGTTCCTGGTGCTCGGGACCGCGACGTTCGCGCTGACCGCGTCGATCCTCGTCGTGTGGGCCCTGGCGAAGGCGGGCGTCGTCACCGTCAACGGGCAGGTGCAGGGCATCCTGTCGATCCTCGTCATCGGTGCGGCCACCGACTACGCGCTGCTGTACGTGTCCCGGTACCGCGAGGCCCTGCGCGACCACCGCACCGGCTGGGAAGCGACGAAGGCCGCGCTTCGCGGGAGCCTCGAGCCGATCCTGGCCTCCGGCGGCACGGTCATCGTGGGCGTGCTCTGCCTGCTGCTGTCCGACCTCAACTCGAACAAGGCGCTGGGTCCCGTCGCGGCCATCGGCATCGCGTTCAGCCTCCTCGCCGCGCTCACGCTGCTGCCCGCGCTGCTCCTCGCCTTCCGGCGCGCGGCGTTCTGGCCGCTCCGCCCCGTCCACGGCAGCGCGCACCCCGTCGTCACCGGGCCGGACGCCACCGGGCTCTGGGCGCGCGTCGGCCGGCTCGTCGCGCGGCGCTCACGGGTCGTCTGGATCGTCTGCACCGTCGGGCTGCTCGCCATGGGCACCGGGCTCATCGGGCTCAAGGCGGACGGGGTCCCGCAGAGCGACCTCGTGATCGGGCAGTCGCAGGCCAGGGACGGTCAGGACGTGCTCGCCGACCACTTCCCGGCGGGATCGGGAAGCCCGGCGCAGGTGATCGGCTCGGCGGACCGGATCGATCGGCTGGCATCGGCGATCCGCGGTGTGGACGGTGTCGGTGAGGTCGTCGCGGTGTCGAAGGACTCCCCGTCCGGCACCGTGTCGATCGGGTCGTCGGACTCGCTGACGGTGTCCGACGGTGACGTCCTGCTGCAGGCCACGCTCACCTCCGCAGCCGACTCGGACGCCGCGGAGCAGACGATCAGGGACATGCGGACCGCGGTGGAACGCGTCGACCCGTCCGCGATCGTCGGCGGTGTGACCGCCACCGCCGTCGACACGAACGACACCGGCATCCGGGACCGGTCGGTGATCATCCCGGTGGTGCTCGTCGTCATCCTGCTGATCCTGATGCTGCTGCTCAGGAGCATCGTCGCGCCGCTCGTGCTGATCGGCAGCGTGATCGTGTCGTTCGCGGCGGCGCTCGGCGTCGGGGCGCTCGTGTTCGACCACGTGTTCCACTTCCCCGGGGCCGACCCGTCCGTGCCGCTGTACTCGTTCGTGTTCCTCGTGGCGCTGGGGGTCGACTACAACATCTTCCTCATGACCCGGGTGCGCGAGGAGACGATCCGGTCCGGCCCGCGCGAGGGCGTGCTCCGCGGGCTCGGGGTCACCGGCGGCGTGATCACGTCCGCCGGCGTGGTCCTCGCGGCGACGTTCGCGGCCCTCGGGGTGATCCCCATCCTGTTCCTCGTGCAGATCGCGTTCGTGGTCGCGTTCGGGGTGCTGCTCGACACGATCGTGGTCCGTTCCCTGCTCGTCCCGGCGCTGGCGTACGACCTCGGACGGCACGCGTGGTGGCCGTCGCGGCTGTCGCGTCGAACTGCCGACGATCCTGTCGCGGCGACGAGCCGACATGTGACACGCTGAGCGCATGCCAGTTCCCTCGACGCAGCCCGCAGCAGAGCGCAAGCTCCTCCGTGACACGGTGCAGGACAAGATCCGCGACGCCATCATGGACGGCACGCTCGAGCCGGGGGAGCGTCTGAACGACGACGACCTCATCGCGTGGCTCGGCGTCTCGCGCACCCCGATCCGCGAGGCCCTCGCGGAGCTCGCCCGCTCCGGCCTGATCGAGATGGCGCCGAACCGGTACACCCGGGTCGCCGCTCCGGCCAAGGACGAGCTCCTCGACGCCTACCGGACGCTCGGCGTCATCTACGGCGGTGTCGTCCGGCTCGCGGTCCCGCGGTTCACCGACGCCGAGCGCAAGAAGATCGTGAAGATGCTCGACGACGTCGCCTCGCGCGTCGGCAAGGAAGAGCAGTCCGAGGTCGCGCACGACGGAGCCGACCTCTACGCGATGTGGGCGGATGCTTGCGGGAACGCCTCCCTCGAGCAGCTCTGCAAGTCGACGACCGACGGGCTCGCGTTCAAGCTCCGCGTTCCCGAGCTCGCCGAACTCGTGCCGGCTGACGTCATCCTGCCGGAGCTCAGGAAGCTGCAGGACGCGGTCGTGGCGAAGGACCCGATCGCCGCCGAGCTCGCGATGGAGGCCGTGCACCTGCTGCCGTCGCGCGGCTGACGACACCGTCGAGCCCCCGCGCCGAGCGACGCGGGGGCGGTGGGACACGTGTGCGTCAGAGCGTCCCGGTGGCGGTGTTCCAGCGGTCGACGGTGTCGTCGAGGTCCTTCAGCACCGCGTCCCAGTCGGGACGGACGACGGTGACGCCGTCGAGCAGCTTCGTGACCTTCTCCGCCTCCGGACCGGTCGGCGTGACGTCATCGCGTGCCGGCAGCCCGCCGGCGACGGTGGTCGCTTCCTCCTGCACCTTCTCCGAGTAGAGGTAGTCGAGCAGCTTCTTGCCGGCGGCAGCATGCGGGGCGTCCTTGACGAGGCCCGCGACGTACGGCACCGACATGGTGGTCGGCTTGCCGTCCTTGCCGTCGAGGAAGAAGATCCCGAGGTTCGGCATCGACGCCTGCTGCGCGAGGTTCATCTGGACGTCACCGTTCGCGATCGACAGCTCGCCCTTGTCGACCTTCGCCGCGAGGGCGCCGGTCGAGTCGGACGGGCCGACGTTGTTCTCCTGCAGGTCCCGCATGTAGCCGTCGACGGCCTGCTTGCCGAGGACCTGCTGCGCGAGCAACAGCATCGCCGTGCCGTCGCCGGCGACACCCGGGGTCGAGTACTGCAGCTTGCCCTTGTAGTCGGCGTCGAGCAGGTCCTTCCAGGTCGTCGGGGCCGACGGCACGGACGAGGTGTTGCGGATGAACCCGATCACGTTGTCGACCATGGTCGTGTACGTGCCGTCAGCGGCCTTGTTGTCGTCCGCGACGTGCTCGGACCCGGCCGGCGTGTACTTCGCCAGGAGCCCCTGCTGGTCGGCCTGCTGGATGAACGGTGGCAGCGTCACGAGGACGTCGGCCTGGGTGTTCGTCTTCTCCTTGGCGGCACGCTGCACGACCTCCCCTGAACCCGCTTCGACGACGTTCACGGTGATGCCGGTGTCCTTCCGGAAGTCGGCGAACACGGTCTTGTAGAACGACGAGTCCCCGTCGTTCAGCCCGTCGGCGGTGTAGAGCGTGACGGTCTTCGAGTCCGAGCCGGAGCCGGTGCTGGCCGCGCCGGTCGCGGAGCAGCCCGCGAGGACGGCGACGGTGGCGACGGCGGCGATGCCGGCGGCGACGCGGTGGCGGGGGGATCGGTGCATGGACATGGTTCTCCCTGAGGCGGATGTGGGGGGGGCGGATGTGGGGCGCGGATGCGGTGGGTCGGGTGGGGGTCAGGCGGCCCGGCGCGCGAGGCGGCCGAGGCCGAGCAGCACGACGAGCGTGATGCCCATGAGCACGACGGCCAGCGCCGCGCCCTCGTACAGGTGGATGCCGCGGCTCGTCATCGAGAAGACCTGGAGCGGCAGCGTGCGCCAGGTCGGCGGCGCGACCATCATCACGGCGGTGAGTTCGCCCATCGACAGTGCCGTGCAGAGCGCGGCGGCGGCGATGAGCGCCGGGCGGAGCTGCGGGAGCACCACGGTCAGGAGCACCCGGAACCCGGATGCCCCGAGTGCCGCGGCCGACTCCTCGTAGCGTCGGTCGAGCCGTGCGACCGCCGCCGCGATCGGCTGGTGGGCGATGGCGCTGACGAGCACCACGTGGGCGACGAGGACGATCCACACGGTGCCGTTCAGCGGGACGGGGCCGGTCGAGAACGCGATGAGGATGGCGAGCCCGATCGCCACCGACGGCACGGCGACGGGCAGCAGGAACGCGGCGTCGACGACCGGGCGGAGTCGGGGGAGTGCTCGGGCACCGAGCGCTGCCGAGGTGGCGAGCGCAATCGCGATCGCGGTGGCGACGACGGCGGTGGCGAGCGACGCCCCGACCGCGCCGAGCGTGCCGGACTCCCCGAAGACCGCCACGAAGTTGCCGAGCGTGATCCCGGACGGGAGCGCACCCGACCACGACGACGCCAACGAACCGAGCAGCACGGCGCCGAACGGCAGCGCGAACACGGCGAGCAGCAGGGCGATCGCGATGGCCTGCACCGTGCGGCGGACGGCAGCGCTGCGGACCAGCATCAGCGCACCCCCGCCCGCGTCACGCGCCGTGCGACCAGGTACAACCCGATCGAGACGGCGACGTTGACGACCGCGGCGATGGCGGCGGTCTGGTACTCGCCGCGGCCGATCGCCTGGCTGTACACCAGGGTCGGCAGGGTCTGCACGTCCTTCGCCCCCGTGAACAGGACGATCCCGAACTCGTTGAGCGAGTACATGAGCACGAGCGCCCCACCCGCGGCGATCGCCGGCAGCACCTCGGGCAGCACGACGGTCCTGATGATCCGCCACGGCCCGGCCCCGAGCGACTCGGCGACCTCGACCTGGCGACGGTCGACGTTCTCGAGTGCGCCGAGCACCGGGCGGAGCACGAAGGGCGTGAAGTACACGACCTCGGCGAGGACGACGCCCCACTGTCCGTCGAGCAGGTGCACCGGTCCGAGGCCGATCGCCGCGAGGCCGCCGTTGACGACGCCCACGTCACCCCAGACGAACACCAGCGCGAGCGTGATGAGGAACGAGGGGAACGACACCGCGACGTTGAGTGCCCCGACGACGAAGCCGGTCCCGGGGAACGGCACGAAGGCGATGACGAGTGCCAGGAACGTGCCGAGGGCGACGCAGCCGATGGTCGTCAGGACACCGATCCGGACGGTGGTCCAGATCACGTCGAGGAACACCGGGTTGCCGAAGAGCTCGCCCCACCTGGCCAGGTCGACGGTCCCGAGGTCGTCGTGCACCGCGTTCGACAGCAGCAGGACGAGCGGGTACACGCCCAGGACCAGCAGCACGGCGAGCGGCACGAGCGCCGCCACGGCCGGACCGGCGACCCTGATGCGGGGCCGTGGGAGGGCGGGTGGTGCGCCGAGGACGGCGGTCACGGCATGCTCCTGGCGAGGGTTTGCCGGGAGGCTCGGCTCGGCCCGGGCACGGCCGCTTCCGCGGTCCCGTGGTCGGGTCGCACGGCCGTGGCCGGGTCGCGGACGACCACCACGTCGTGCGGCTCGAACCCGAACCGCACCGTCGAACCGACGGTCGGCGGCACGCTGAGCTCGAGGAGCTCGGCGGCGAACGACTGCGTGCCGATCGTCCCGGTGACGTGGTGGGTCGCCCCGCGCCACTGCACGTCGGTCACCGTCACCGCGATCTCGTTCGTGCCGTGTTCGTCGCCGCACAGCAGCCGGACGCGGTGCGGGCGGACCGACAGGCGGACGGTCGAGCCGCTGCGGACGGGCTCGACGAGCCGGAGCGCCGACGGTGCTCCGTGGACGAGGACCTCGTGGTCTCCGGCGACGATGCCCTCGAGGACGTTCGACGCCCCGAGGAACCGGGCGGTGAAGGCGTACTCCGGGTCGCGGTAGAGGCTCTCCGACGCACCGTACTCGACGAGCCGGGCATCGGCCATCACGGCGATGCGGTCGGCCAGTGCGAGCGCCTCGTTCTGCCCGTGCGTGACGTAGAGCATCGTGACGTCCGGGAGCTCACGGTGCAGCCGTGCGAGCTCGGCGAGCATCCCCGAGCGGAGCTGCGCGTCGAGCGCCGAGAGCGGTTCGTCGAGCAGCAGGACCGCTGGCCGGGGTGCGAGCGCGCGGGCGATGGCCACGCGCTGCTGCTGCCCGCCGGAGAGCGACGAGGGACGACGGTCCGCGAACGACGCCATCCCGACCATCGCCAGGGCCTCGAGGACACGCTCGGTGGTGTCGCGACGACGGACGCCTCGTGACCGGAGCCCGTACGCGACGTTCTGCGCGACGGACATGTGCGGGAACAGGGCGTAGCTCTGCACGACCATCCCGATGCCGCGGTCGCGGGGTGCGACCGATGTGACGTCTCGGCCGCCGAGGAGCACCTGCCCCGAGGCCGGCGCCTGGAACCCCGCGACGGCGCGCAGCGCGGTGGTCTTGCCGGCACCGGACGGGCCGAGCAGGGCGACGATCTCGCCGCGCGGGACGGCCATCGTCAGTGAGTCGAGGATCACCCGGCCGTCGTCGCCGCGGACCGTGACGTCCCGGAACTCGATCCCGGGGGCGGTGGACGCAGCGCCGTCGACGTCGCGACGGGCGCCGCGGACCGTCACCGTGCCTCCAGGACGGGGAGACCGAGCAGGGACGGGAGGTCCGCGATCGACGCGAGCACGTGCGTGGCCCCAGCGGCGCGGAGTGCGGCCTCGTCGTGCGCGCCCGTCAGGACCCCGACGGAGGCTGCTGCGCCGGACCGGACCCCCGACAGGACGTCGTTCGCGGTGTCACCGACGACCACCATCTGCCGTACGGACTCGGTCTCCGTGCGGATCAGCGCGGTGAGGGGCATGTCCGGGAACGGGCGGCCGCGACCGGCGTCCGCCGGCGTCAGCACCACGTCGACGATGTCGGTCCAGCCGAGCGACGCGAGCAGTGCCTCCTGCGTCTCGGCGGAGAATCCGGTGGTGAAGGCCGTCCGGATGCCCGCGGCGCGCAGCGCGTGGATCGTCTCCGCGGCGCCGGGGATCGGCTCGCACCCGCCGGACGCGACGATCTCGCGGTACGCGGACTCGAACGCGGCGTTCGCGCGCCGGGCGAGGTCCTCGTCACCGTTCGCCAGGTGCCGGAACACCACGATCTTCGAGTAGCCCATGGTGTCGCGGACGTACTGCAGCATCTCCTGGCGGCCGGCGTCATCGGCGGCGAGTCCGACGGCGGCGTCAGCGGCGAGGAAGGCGCGCTCGACGGTGCCGTCGTCGCTGACGGTGGTGCCGGCCATGTCGAGGACGACGAGCGTGATGGGGGTGTCGATGGTCATCGGGTCTCCTGGAGGGTGGTCGTGACGGGGCTCGACGGCAGGGTTCCCGCCGCGATGTCGACGGCGGTGCCGTCGAAGGTGAAGGGGGCGATGCCGAGTCCGGTCGTCATGCCGATCCCGCTCGCGACGGTGACGACGTGCACGCCCGGCTCCGGCTGCTCGATGACGAACTCGCGGTCGGGCGACGACGCGTAGACGCCCTGCCAGCGTTCGACGACCGGGACGTCCTCGACGCCGAACAGCCGCTTCGTCTCGCGGATGACCAGGTCGAACCCGGCTTCGGACTCGAACGGCGTCGCGTCGATCCCGCGCTCGTGGGTGTCGCCGAGGATGAGCGACCCGTCGACGTGCTGCGTGACCATCTGGTTGAGGTCGAACTCCATCCCCTCGGGGAGTTCGGCCCGCAGTCGGTCACGCAGTGCGTCGGCGCTCGGCTGGGTCGCGAACCCCGAGTAGCGGAGCAGGGACCAGCCGGTGAAGAGCGGGGCGACGAGGGGTGCGCGGAGCGCCGGCGTCGCCCGGAGCATGTGCAGTCGGCAGCGCACCAGACGGGCGCGCTCGGCGATCTCCGGGAACAGGCGGTCGAGGTCGTGGTTCGTGGCGACGACGACGGTCGCTGCGGCGATGTCCCCGCGGGTGGTGGCGAGGGTCCCGCTGGTCACGCCGGTCGCGCTGGTGCGCCAGCGGAAGTCGACGCCCTCGGCCGCCAGGAACGCGGCGATCGCGGGCGTCGCGGTGCGCGGGTCCACCTGCAGGTCGGCCGGGAGGAACGCCCCGCCGACGACCTCGTCCGGGGCGACCGGGATGCGGGCGGTGGCAGCGGTGGCGGTGAGCAGCTCGACCGGACCGCGGGTGGCGGCCGCGAACTCCTCCACGACCGCCAGCTCTTCCGGCCGGCGGGCGACGACCAGCGTGCCGGTCTCGCGGGCCGTGAAACCGGCGCGGACCGCGAGCTCGAGCCAGCGGCCGCGCGCCTCGTTCGCGAACACCGCGGCCGCTCCGGTCTGCGGGGTGATGCAGGCGTGGCCGAAGTTCCGGACGGAGGCGCCGTGCGGGCCGGCTGCGGCGTCGACGACGACGACACGGAGGCCCCTGCGGTGGGCTTCCCAGGCGTGGGCGAGCCCGACGATGCCGGCGCCGACGATCGCGACGTCGTGGTGGGACGTGGTGGACATGTCTGGGACGATTCCACACGATCGCGCCACATGGGTATACAACTACGGGATCGTCATGCTCTGTTCACCAGTTCGCAATACAACTCTCGTCGTTCGGGGCGGTGCGGCGAGCGATCCTCGCGGGTTGGCGTCTCTACGATCGACACGTGGCCGACTTCGTGTACCAGCAGATCGCGGACTCCCTGCGTGCCAGGATCCTTGACGGAGACCTCGCACCGGGGGACGACGTCCCGACCGAGGGTGACCTCGCGGTGCAGTGGAACACGTCACGCGGCCCGGTCCGCAACGCACTCGCCGAGCTGCGGAACGAGGGGTTGATCGAGTCGACGCGTGGACGTCCCTCACGCGTGCGGACGCGGCAGGTGCAGCAGCGCGCCGACGTGTACACGCCGTTCACCGCCTGGGCGCGGTCGTTCCACCGGACACCGGGCGGGCGGACCGAGGAGCTCGCGGTGCGGCGTGCCGACGAGCACCAGGCCGCTGCGCTCGGGATCGAGGTCGGGGACCGGGTCGTCGACGTCATCCGGATGCGCACGCTCGACGGGCGTCCTGCGATGGTCGAGCGCTCCACGTTCATCGAGCCCGTCGGCCGGCTGCTGTTCGAGTTCCGGGAGATCGACGAGGAGTCGATCACGGCGTTCCTCGCGACGAAGGGCCACCGGTTCGCGGACGTCACGCACGAGATCGACGCGGTCGCGGCGGACGACCTCGACGCGCGGCTCATGGAGGTCCAGCTCGGGTCGCCGATCCTCCGCGTCCGGCGCACCACCGTCGGTGACGACGGACGCGCGTTCGAGTGCTCCGACGACCGCTACCGGAGCGACGTCGTCCGGTTCACCGTCGCCGCCGCGGGCAACCCGTCCTTCATGCAGCCCCGCCCCTGATCCACTGGACACGTGACGGAGGCACGGTGCGCGCCGGGCGTGCACCGTGCCTCCAGGCCGGGCGGTGGTGACTAGCTGACGGACGGGGCGTCGATGGCCCAGTACCAGTTGTTGTCACCGTTGGTCAGCGACCACTGGACGCGCATCTGCTTCGCACCCGCCGGTACCGCGATCGTCTGCGTGTCGATCGACGCGATGTGGTCGGACGTGTAGGTCTCGATGTTCCTCCACGCGCCACCGTCGAAGGAGACGAGCACGGAGGCGGTCTCGTTGCCCTCCTTGCGGTAGTGCGACGCGAACGACAGCGTCGCCGTGGTCTTGCCCGTCACCGTGTACGGGGCCGACACGATGCGGCTGTTGAACGTGCCGGTGTGCGACTTGTCCGACCACTCGTCGGAGTCGGCAACGGCGAAGACGCCACGGGCGCGGACGTTGTCCTCGCGTCCCTGGCCGGTCTCGGTGCCGGTCCAGAACACGTCGCTCGCCAGTGACCAGCCCCGCCACTCGCTCACGCCGCCGGTGCCCATCCCGGTGTTGTCCACCGTCCACCCCGTGGGCATCGACTTGGTCCAGCCGAGGGTCGTCGCCGGGATGCCGGTCTCGTCGACTCGGGCCTGCAGCGCGCCGGCCTTCGTCTCGAACGGGTCGGTGGAGACCGCGTCGAGCGGGCGGCCGTCGAGCGCTCCGGGGATCGGGATGCCGAAGGTGTGCAGGACGTCCGCCGCGATGTCGACGTTCTTCGGCGCGACGGCCGGGGTCTGCTTCGCGATGCCGCTGCCGGTCTTCAGGATGAAGGACGAACGCTCGGCAGGCGTGCTGCCACCGTGGCCGCCGGCATCGGTGTGGCCGTGGTCGCTCGTCACGATGAACGACCAGTCGGCGGCGTCGGAGCGTTTCGCCACTGCGGCCCGGATCTGGCCGATGTACCCGTCGATCTCGTGGATCGCGTCGAGGTAGGCCTGCGAGGCGGCTCCCGATGCGTGTCCGGCCTCGTCGACGTCGTCGAAGTGGACGAACGAGGCGTTCGGGCCCGCACTGGTGACCTTCGCGACGGCGCGAGCCGCAGTGTCGGCGTCGCCCTTCGCGGCCTGGACGTCGTCGACCGCGCTCGTGATGAGGGGGGTGCCGGCCGAGCCGTCGACGATCGGGTTCCAGCTGACGTCGGCGAACGTCGACAGGCTCGGGTTCGCCTGCTCGAGCCGCGTCAGGAAGTCGGGGTACTGCGACAGGTTCGTCCCCGTGCCCCACGAGTTGCTGGTCACCCCGTGCTTGTCCGGCCAGACGCCGGTGAGGTTCGTCGCCCACCCCGGTCCGGAGAGCGTCGGCGCCATCGGGTCGGCGTAGAGGGACGTCTTCGACGAGTACCCGGACGCGATCATCGCGTCGAGGTTCGGTGCGTCGGCCGGTGCGATGCGGTCGAACAGCAGTCCGTCCACCCCGATGACGACGACGTGCTTCGCGGTCGCAGATGCGGCGGGCGCGAGTGTGTTCGGGGTCGTGGCGGACGCGACGGTCGGCACGCCGAGTGCGATGCCGGCGACGGTGGTCGCGGTCAGACAGGCCGCGATCGTGGTGCGGAGGTTCCGCATGTCGTGCTCCTTCGAACGGTGAGGGGCGGTTCGCCCGACACCATCCGAACCGAGTTCGGTATACAACGTGCGCCAGTTGCCTGAACGTGTGTCGACAAGTTTGCGGTCAGTGTGCGACGGCGCTGATCATCCCCAGCCCGACACTGATCCGGTCGGCCACCTCGATGAGGTCCTCGGCGAGGGAGTCCATGTCGCGGTCGCGGAGCTGCGTGACCCGGCCGGAGATCGACAGCGCTGCGGCGATCCGACCGGAGGCGTTCCGGATCGGCGCCGCGATGCAGAACCGACCGAGCGCGAGTTCCTGGTTCTCGACGCACCACCCGCGCGACGCCGACGCCGCGAGGTCCGCGGTCAGGGCGTCGTGCGTCGTGATGGTGTGGTCGGTGTAGCGGGGGAGCTCCGGGAGCAGTGCCCGTCGCTGCACTTCGGTCAGGTCGAGCATCAGGGCCTTGCCGAGCGCCGACGCGTGCAGGGGTTGCCGCATGCCGATCATCGTGTGCGACTTCGGCGCGAGCGATCCCTCGAAGTGACAGAGGTAGATCGCCCACGCGTCGTCGAGGACGCCGACGTTGGCGGTCAGGCCGATGCGGTGCGCGAGCTCCTGCGCTGCTGCACGGGACTCGCGGTGGACCGGGTTGTGGTTCAGGCCCTGGCTGGCGAGTTCGAGCACGGCCCGCCCGACCGAGTAGCCCTGCGTCTCCGGGTCGCGGCGCACGTACTCGAGCGACTCCAGCGTCGCGAGGAGCCGACCGGTCGTCGAGGTCCCGAGCCCGATGGCCCTGGCGATGTCCGACGCTCGGACACTCCCGTTCTCGGAGGCGCCGAGCGCACCGAGGACCGCCGCGGCGCGTTCGATGCTCTGGTTCGGAGGGGTGGTGGCCATGTGCCCATTCTGCTGGTCGGACGGGCACCCCGCGCCGCCTGTCAGGATCGTGCCGGTCAGGACACCTTCACGGCGCTCGCCGTGACGAACGGCGAACCGTTGGTCGCGGTCACGACGACGCGCAGCGACGACGTGCGGACCGGCTCGACGTCGTGGACGCGGTGCCGTCGGCGGTTGCCCTCCACCTCCGCCACCGTGCGCCAGCCGCCGTCGACGCACGCCTCGACCCGGTAGTCGCGAGCGAGCTCCGGGACGGCGTCCCAGTGCGTGCGGTGGTGGTGCAGGTTGATGAGGTCCGCGTCGACGTCGTCGTTCCAGACGATGCGGACCTGGTGGACGTCGACGGGCTCCGCCCAGTCGAGCGTCAGCGCTGCCGTACCGACAGCGTCGGACGACCACATGTGCGGCCCGCCGAAGGGACGCTGGTAGCCGTCCACCACCCTGGAGGCTCGCCACGCGTCCGTCTCGCCGCTCACGCTGAACGCGAAGCCGGTCCCGCGCAGGGCGCGGGCCTCCCAGTCGGTGACCGGTTGGTCGGCCTCCTCGGGGATGTGCTCGTCGAACGCCGCGTCCTCTGCGGATCGGGCACGGAGCGCCATCACGCCGTACGGGTGTGCGGTCGTCCGGAAGAGGCGGACGCCGGGGGCTGCCCGGACGACGACGACCGCGTTGCACGGCTCGTCCGGCGTGAACGCGAGGTCGACCACCGCGTCGCCGACACCGGCGGGCACGTGCGCCGCATGCGTGGCGACGTGGACGATCGGGGCGTAGTTCTGTGGCTTGCCGGTGGTCCAGAGCTCGACGGTCAGGTCGGTGGCGTGGTCGGCTGCGGTGCGGATGGCGATCGTGCCGAGCGTCGGGTCCACCGGGAGGACGATCGCGGCGTCCCGGTCGAGGGCGAAGGTCTCCTCGCTGAGCCAGGGCGTGGTGTCGATCGTGGTCAGCTCCGAGCTCGCCGAGACGCGAGCGCTGCGTGCCAGGTCGGCGCCGTCGATCGCCCGGACGCCGATGAGCGGGGCGTCCTCGCGGAGGAGCGTCTGCTGGAGCATCGCGACGTGGTCGGTGCCGAGCTCCCGCGGCGTCAGCTGATGCCGAGCGACGAGGTGTGCGGCGGTCCCGGCGGCCTGTCCCTGGGCGGAGCACGTGGCCATCACCCGCGTCGACCCGAAGGCGATGTGCGACGCGGAGATGTTCCGGCCGGCGAAGAGCAGGTTCGCGACGTTCGCCGAGTAGAGGGAGCGGAACGGGATGTCGTACGTGCCGTCGGTGTAGCGCTGCTGGGCGCCGGCCGTCTCCGCGTAGACACCCTCGACGGGGTGCAGGTCGATCGACCAGCCGCCGAACGCGACGGTGTCGGGGAAGGTCCGCTGCGACAGCAGGTCGTGCTGCGTGAGGGTGTGATCGCCCACGAACCGCCGGTACTCGCGCTTGCCGGGGATCGCGCCGACCCAGTCGAGCGTCAGGGTGTCGGCGTCGAACTGCCCGGAGTTCTTGATGTGGTCCCAGATGCCGTAGACGACACCCCAGAGTTCGTCGCGGATGTGTTCGTTGTCGGTCACGGTGTCGAGCTCGCCGCCCCACTCGATCCACCAGTAGTTGCAGCCGTTGTCGCCCGTCTTGATGGCGCGGTTCACGAGGATCGGGGTCGTCGACAGGTCGACTGCGATGGACGGTGCGACGAACTTCTCGGGCTTGCCGGTGTCGTGCGTGGAGAAGAAGATCGAGCTGCCGAGGAGCTCGTCGTCGGCCTGCTCCGGTGCCCAGTCCTCGCCGTACTCGTCGCGCCCTTCGCGGCCGATGCGGTACTGGGCGCCGGCGAGGGCACCGACGAGCCCGTCGCCCGTGCAGTCGAGGAAGACCGGCGCGGTGAAGGTCGTCTCGATCTCGCTGCCCATCGTCCACCCGGTGACGCTCGTGATCCGGCGCGCCCCGTCGTCGTCGGACGTCGTGACCGTGCGGACGTCGGTGTTGAGGTGCAGGTGCACGTTCGGCTCGGCGCGGACGAGGTCGAGCACGACCTGGTCCCAGTAGATCGCGTTGCCCTGCGGGTTCCGGTACTGGTTCTCGAGGAACAGCTCACCCATGATGCCGGTCTCGCGGGCGAACCGCTGCGTGCCGTGGGCGGTGGCGCCGACGACCCACACGCGGATCTCGCTCGATGAGTTCCCGCCGAGGACGGGACGGTTGGTGACGAGGGCGACGCTGGAGCCGAGGCGGGCGGCGGCGACGGCGGCGCTCACACCGGCGAGACCGCCGCCGACGACCACGACGTCGTGGTGCTGGTTCCGGGACTGCATGGCAGCGAACGTATCACCCATTGGAGTTTCTTTCCCACTATGTGGCAAAGTGTGCCCGGCCGATGCTATGGTCAAGCAACTCTCGACAACGAAGTGTGAGGTCCCCACATGAGCGACGTAACCCGAGCGCCTGCAACGCCGGACGCTGCCACCACCCCAGATCTGAACGCCGCGCTGGGTGACGACGCTCGTCGCACCGGCATGCGGAAGGTCATCGTCGCCGCCGGTGTCGGCCACTTCGTCGAGTGGTTCGACTTCGGCCTCTACGGCACGCTCGCGACGGTCATCTCCGTGCACTTCTTCAAGCAGGGTGACCCGCAGGTCGCGCTGCTGTCGGCGTTCGCCGTGTTCGGCGCCGGGTTCGTGATGCGTCCGCTCGGCGGGCTCTTCTGGGGATCGCTCGGCGACCGGGTCGGCCGCAAGACGACGCTCGCCACGGTGATCCTCATCACGAGCGGCGCGACCGCGCTGATGGGCATCCTGCCGACGTACGAGAACGTCGGACTGTGGGCACCGCTGCTGCTCGTCATCGTGCGACTCGTGCAGGGCTTCGCGGCCGGTGGCGAGGGAGCGGGGGCGACCACGTTGCTGGCGGAGTACGCCCCGTCGAACCGGCGCGGGTTCGTCACGAGCTTCATCGACGTCTTCGGGTTCATGGCGTTCATCGTCGGGGGCGGCCTGGTGTTCCTGTTCACCGCGATCGCCGGCGGGGAAGCACTCGGGTCGTGGGGGTGGCGCGTCCTGTTCCTCATCGCCGTGCCGCTCGGCCTCGTCGGGCTCTACCTCCGCACGAAGCTCGAGGACACCCCGGAGTTCCGGGCGCTCAAGGCGAAGGGGGAGGTCGCCGCCAACCCGCTGCGCCGCTCGATCCGCAGCTCGTGGAAGGCGCTGCTGTTCTGCGTCGGGTTCGTCGTGATCAAGGCCGTCGGACACTGGATCCTGCAGACGTTCATGCCGTCCTACCTGCAGACCGACCTCGGGTACTCGCCGCTGGTGTCCTACGGCGCCGTCGTCCTCGGGTTCATCGTGATCGCCGCCCTGGTGCCGTTCTTCGGGCTGCTGTCGGACAGGATCGGCCGGAAGCCCGTCATGCTGGCCGGTTGCGCAGGGTTCGTCGTGCTGACCTACCCGACGCTCATGCTCATGAACGCCGGCAACTTCTGGGCGGCGGCCGGGGCGATGATGCTCCTCGGGCTGTTCATGGCCGCGTTCGACGGTGCCGTGAGCGCCGCGATGGCCGAGCTCTTCCCGACGAACATCCGCTACGGCTCGATGGGCATCGCCTACAACATCAGCGTGGCGGTCTTCGGTGGGATCACCCCGTACTTCGCCACCTGGCTGATCGCCTCCACGGGCAACACGTTCGCACCGGCCTTCTACGTGATGGCCGCCGCGCTGATCAGCGGCATCGCGGTCCTGCGGGCCCGCGAGACCAACAAGGCCTCGTTGCGTCCGGAGTGACGCGGCGACCCGGAGTCGGTCCGGAGGTCCGTGGCGGGCGTGCCACGGGCCTCCAGGCCGTTTTGCAGGGCGGTTTCATGCTCGGCTCACGGTCCGCCGCTATCGTGCTCACGTGAGTTCGCAACCCGATGAGACGACTGTGCGCCGCGGACGCGGCGCCGTGCCGCCCCGGCACGGCCGCCAGAAACGCGGTTTCGGCGTGGTGCTGCCCGCCGTCGCCGGCGTGCTCACGATGGCCCTGCTGCTCGGCGGCGGCTACGCGGCGTACGCGTACAACCGCCTGGCGTCCAGCGTCACCAAGGTCGACGCGATCACCGGTTCGACGGACAAGAAGGACGACGTCGACGGCAAGGCGATGAACATCCTGCTGGTCGGGGACGACCACCGGCCGGACAACGCCACACCCGAGCAGATGGCGGAACTCAGCACCGAGTCGGACGGCGGAGCGACGAACACCGACACGATGATCGTGTTGCACATCTCCGCGGACGGCAAGGACGCGACGATGATCTCGTTCCCGCGCGACTCCTACGTCGCGATCCCCGGCGTCGGCAAGGGCAAGCTCAACAGCGCCTTCTACTACGGCACCCTCAACGGCGGCGGTCCCTCCGGCGGCGCACAGCTGCTCATCAAGACGATCGAGGGGCTCAGCGGGCTGTCGATCGACCACTACGTGCGCGTCTCCCTCCTCGGGTTCTACGAGATCGTCAAGCAACTGGGACCGGTCTCGGTCTGTCTCAAGGAGCCGGCCAAGGACAGCTACTCGGGCGTCGACCTGCCAGCAGGCACGTCCGAGCTCGATGCCAAGCAGGCGCTGTCGTTCGTGCGGCAGCGGCACGGACTGCCGAACGGCGACCTCGACCGCCAGGTCCGTCAGCAGTACTTCCTGTCGCAGGAAGCGCGGAAGATCCTGTCGGCGGGCACCCTGCTCAACCCCGTGAAGACGACGAACGTCATCGACGCCATCGGCGGGTCCATCGAGACCGACCAGGGGCTCGACATGCTCTCGCTCGCCACCCAGCTGCGGAACCTGCGGCCGGCGAACATCAAGTCGGCGACGATCCCGATCCTCGGCACCCCCACGATCTACGTCGGCGGCTCCGCTTTGTCGATCGTGGAGGTCGACACCGCAGGCATGCCCGCGTTCGTCCAGAGCCTCGTCGGACAGCCGGAGGCCTACACGAAGGCCACGGCGGCCGACCCGGCGAGCGTCGCGGTGACCGTGCTCAACGGCAGCGGCGTGACGGGTGCGGCAGGTGCCGCCGCCACGGTGCTCGCCGGGCGGTCGTTCCAGGTCGGCGCACCGGGATCGTCGGACACCACCGCGACGACGATGGTGCAGTACCCCGCTGGCATGGAAGCGCAGGCCAAGGCCGTCGCCGCCGCGGTCCCCGGCGCGGTCGCCGTGCAGACCTCCTCGGTGCAGGGCGTGACGCTCGTCCTCGGCACGGACGGCAAGACGGCGGTCGCGGCCGAGCAGCCGGCCGACCCGGCGGCGCCGTCGGACGCGGCGTCCCCGTCGGACCAGGCGTCGTCGGACTCGGGCTCGTCGGACTCGGGATCGTCGTCCGAGCCGAGCCCGACGTCCACCGCCGTGCACAGCTACGGCTCGGCGGACGCCTGCATCTACTAGGTTCGAGGGTGTGGACAACGCATCGCGTCCGATCACCCTGATGACCTACAACATCAAGAACCCCGATCCGGCGCACGACTGGCCGGCCAGGCTCCCCGTCCTGCTCGACATCGTGCGGCGCCACGACCCGGACGTCCTGTGCGTGCAAGAGGCCTTCGACCACCAGATGGACGACCTCCGGCAGGGGCTCGGCGGCTACACGGCCGTCGGACAGGGGCGCGAGGGCGGCAGTGCGGGGGAGCACGCCGCGGTCTTCTTCCGACACGACCGCCTCCGCCCGATCGAGGACGGATCGTTCTGGCTGTCGGACACCCCGGACGAGCCGGTGTCGAACACGTGGGGCAGCCTGTTCCCGCGCATCGCGAACCACGTCCGCTTCCTGGACGTCGACGGGGCAGCGTTCACCCTGCTGACCACGCACCTGGACCACGAGGCGAACGAGCACGGGGACGCGGTCCGCGGCAAGAGTGCGGCGCTCATCGTCGAGCGGCTCGCGGGTGTGGACGGTCCCGTCGTCGTCGCGGGGGACTGCAACGAACCGGCCGGCGCGGGAACGGCGTCGCGCGTCTTCGCCGACGGTGGGTACGTCGACGCGTGGACGGTCGCGGGGGACCTGGACGACCGCACCGCGACGTTCAACGACTGGCTGCCACCGGTGGAGTCGGGGGAACGGATCGACTGGGTCCTGACGAAGGACGTGGCCGGGGTGGACCGCGTCGTGATCGACCACGACGGTCCGGAGACCTGGTTCGCGAGTGACCACTTCCCGGTGGTCGCGACGATCCGGATGTGACCCGGCGGGTCAGCAGCTCCTCGTCGCGTTGACCGGCATCGGCGACCCGATCACGGTCACGGTGGTGCCGTCGGTCAACGCCGAGACGCCGTTCGTCCCCGCGCTCGGATGGTCGGAAGCCCATCCCTCGGCGAGGAGCAGCTGCCAGGCTTCGGAGTCCCCGGACCCCAGGGACTCGCGGTCGCGCTTCGGGGCGTCGTCGATCAGGTCCGACACGTCGTCGCCGACCTGGACGCCGTCCGGTCCGCTCAGCTCGACGATGCCGCCCGTGCGCGAACGGACCTCGTCGCGGAGCACGCGGACCTCGAGCGAGTTGCCGAGGTCGGACGGATCGGACAGTGCGGCGACGCGGAGCGACCCACCCCACGTGTAGGTCGTCCCCGCCGGCAGGCATCGTCCCCCGTCACCCTCCGCGGTGAGGGTGCGGGACGGGGTGCCGAACAGGCGGTCGAAGAGCTCGACGGTCGCGGAGCCGTTCCGCATCGACGCGACGGCGACGGTGCGGTCCCCACGGCGGAGCGTGATGGACTCGGCGCCCAGTTCGAGTCCATCGACACGCTTCAGCTTGGCGTTCGAGACCGGGGACGGCGTGGTCGCCGGTGTCACCTCTGCTGCTGCGGCCCGGTCGTCAGCGGCCGCACCGGTCGTCAGATCGACGCTCGTGGTGCCGGCCACGAGGGCGAGCACGACGGCGCCGGTCGCGAGCAGGGTCCGTGTGGTCACCACTCGACGGTAGGGCCGACGGGCTCGTTGCACGACGTGTGTTACCGAATCGGGGCCTGGCCGAAACCGGACCGTGACCTTCGGATGGACTGGACAGGTCTTGTACATGTACCATCGCCGTCATGCCCGTCTCATCGAAGCGACGCCTCGTCGCCGACGCCCTCCGCGACGCGATCGCGACGGGCCGGTACGTCTCCGGCGAGCGACTCCCGGGGGAGCACGACCTCGCCGAGCGCTTCGCGGTCAGCCGCGGCACCGTCCGTGCAGCGCTCGCCGACCTCGCCGACGACGAGTACATCGCCACCCACGGCGGCATCGGTTCGGTCGTCACCTTCGACGGTGCTGCGCTCGACCCGCGTGCCGGGTGGGCACGGTCCATCGCCGGGAGCGGCACCGAGGTCCGGGCCTCCACGCTGCGGATCGAACGCATCGAGGACGCCGAACTCGCGAGCCTGGTCGACGCCGAACCGGCCTTCGTCGCCGTGGACCGGGTGCGCTCCGTGGTCGACGGTCCGCACGTCTCCTACGAGCGCAGCGTCGTGCCGCGCATCGGCCGGCTCGACCGTGCGGTCGAGGACGGACTCGTGGACGGGTCGTTGAGCGCGACGATCGAGGCGGCCGGCCTCGTCCCGGCGCGAGCGGAGCAGTGGATCGACGTCCGCCCGCTCGACGACGCCGAGGCCGCGGTGCTCGACCGCACCCCCGGTACCCCCTTCCTGCACAGCCGTCGGGTCTCCCGCACCGCGGGCGGTGCCTTCGTCGAGGCCGTCGACAGCCTGCTCGACCCCGAGCGCTTCCGCATCCACATGCGCTTCGGACAAGGAGACCCCCGATGACCCGCACGACCACCGCCGACCACGCGCTCGCCGCCTTCCGGGGCCTCGCGATCGGTGACGCCCTCGGCATGCCGACGCAGTCGATGTCCCTCGGGGAGATCCGCGAGGACCACGGCCGCATCACCGGGTTCGTCGACGCCGGCCCCCGGCAGCGCATCGCGCACGGCATGCCCGCTGCGAGCATCACCGACGACACCGAGCAGGCCGTGCTCGTCGCACGGCTGCTCGTCGAGGGCGGCGGAAGGCTCGACCCGACCCGGTTCGCCGAGGCGCTCATCGACTGGGAGCGCGGGATGGCAGCGAAGGGGTCCCTCGACCTGCTCGGCCCGAGCACGAAGACCGCGGTGCAGCGGATCCTCGACGGTGTCCCTGCGTCCGAAGCCGGTTCCACGGGCACCACCAACGGTGCAGCGATGCGGATCACGCCGGTCGGCATCACCACGACCGCTGACGACCTCGACGCGCTCGTCGACGCCGTGCAGGACGCCTCCCGCGTCACCCACGACACCGGGCTCGGCATCGGCGGCGCGGCCGCGATCGCCGCTGCCGTCAGTGCCGGCATCGACGGAGCGTCGCGTGCCGAGGCGCTGGACGTCGCGGTCGCCGCCGCCCGGATCGGGGAGCGACGGGGCCACTGGATCGCCGGGGCGTCGATCGCCGACAAGACCGCTTGGGCGCGGGAGTGGCTCCCGACCGTGCCGTCGTCCGACCGGATCGCCGCCATCGACGGCGTGATCGGCACGAGCGTCGCCAGTCAGGAGTCCGTCGTCGCCGCAGGCGCCCTCGTGTCGCTCGACCTCGACCCGTGGGAGACGCTCTGCACCGCCGCGAGCATCGGTGGCGACACCGACACGATCGCCGCGATGGCCGGCGCGGTGCTCGGCGCCGTGCACGGTGCCGGCGCGTGGTCGCCGGAGACCGTCGACCAGGTCGAGTCCGTCAACGACATCCGCTTCGCCGACGTCGTGACCCCCCTGCTGCAGCTCCGCGCGAGCCGCGTGGAGCGCGTGGACCGCGCCCGCACCGCGAGCAGCACCTCCTAGCCCCCGGTCGGTGGCATCCCCCACGAGCCACCGCCCGGTCCCACCCCACGCCCTTCCGACGACGTAAGAGGAACCATGGCAGACACCCCGAGCTCGGGAACCCTCACCAGCATCGAGCAGCGCGGCATCGAACCGGTGCCCGCCGCCGAGCGCACCGGGAACGCCGGCGCGCTGTTCTGGGTGTGGTTCGCCGCCAACATCTCCATCCTCGGTCTGCCCCTCGGCGCGACCCTGGTGGCGTTCCAGCACCTGAACATCTGGCAGGCGCTCCTCGTCGCCGTGATCGGTGCCGCGGGGTCGTTCGCCGTGGTCGGTGTGATCTCGATCGCCGGGCGCCGTGGTGGCGCACCCGGCCTGACCCTGAGCCGCGCGGTCTTCGGCGTCCGCGGCAACATCGGCCCGACGTTCGTCTCGCTGCTGTCCCGCCTGGGCTGGGAGACGGTGAACACCACGACCGCGGCCTTCGTGCTGCTGTCGCTGTTCACGATCCTCTTCGGCACGGACGGGGACGCCAAGCACAACCCGGTCCTGACGATCGTCGCGATCCTGGTCTTCGTCGTCGCGACCGTGCTCATCTCCGGCCTTGGACACGCCTTCATCGTCGCCGTGCAGAAGTGGGCCACGTGGGTCTTCGGCGCGCTGAACGTCTTCGTCGCCGTGTTCCTGGTCGTCCGCGTGGACTGGCACGTCGTCGGCAGCGCCCCCGCCGGGCCCGTCGCAGCGATGGTGATCGGCATCGGGACCATCGCCGCCGGCACCGGCATCGGGTGGGCGACCGCCGGTGCGGACATCGCCCGCTACTCGAAGACGAGCGTCCGCGCGGCCAAGCTGGTCAGCGCGAGCGCAGCCGGCGCCGGCATCCCGCTCGTCGTGCTCGTCGGCCTGGGCGCGCTGGTCTCCGCAGGCGACCCGACGCTGGCGCAGGCGGGCGACCCCGTCGCCGCGATCCGTGACCTGCTGCCCGGCTGGATGGCGGTGCCGTACCTCATCGCGGCGTTCGGCGGGCTGCTCCTCTCGAACCACCTGTCCGTGTACTCGGCGAGCCTCACGACGCTCACGCTCGGTATCAAGGTCCCCCGGGTCTGGGCGGTCACCGTCGACGTCGTGGTCACGTTCCTCGGCGCGATGTACTTCATGCTCGTCGCGGACGGCTTCTACGCGCCGTTCATCACCTTCATCTCGGTGCTCGCCGTGCCGATCACGGCGTGGCTCGGCGTCTTCATCGCCGACATCCTCCGTCGCACCTGGTACGACCCGGTGGCCCTGCTCGACCTCCGCGCCGGCGGTCGGTACTGGTACTCGGGCGGCATCGCGTGGCGTGCCGTCATCGCGTGGGCCGTCGCGATCGTCGTCGGCTTCCTGTTCACGAGCGTGCAGGTCGGCGACGCGGACCCGGTGTTCGTCGGCGCGTTCTCGAGCACCTGGATCGGCGCCAACGGACTCGGCTGGATCGTCACCTTCTTCGTCGCCGCAGCCGTGTACGTGCTCACGGGCGGCCCGAAGGGCGTGCTCCACGAGCCGGTCGACGAGTCCGCGCCGATGCACGTGACGGAGCACGCCTGATGCCGCGGCTCGTCTCCGTCGGCAACGTCATCGTCGACATCGTGATGCGCGTCGGGGAACTGCCGGAGCCCGGTGGCGACGTGATCGCGTCGTCGTCGGACATCACCGCCGGTGGCGGCCTGAACACGATGGTCGCCGCTCGGCGTGACGGCCTCGAGGTCGTGTTCGCCGGGCAGTACGGCACCGGCCCGTTCGGTGACGTGGTCCGCGCCGCGCTCGCCGCCGCCGACGTCGAGGTCCTGCAGCCCGGGGTTCCCGACGAGGACAGCGGGTACTGCGTCGCGCTGGTGGACGCCTCGACCGAGCGCACCTTCGTCACGAGCGTCGGCGCGGAGGGACGTCTCGGGACCGCCGAGCTGGACCGCGTCGAGCTCCGGGACGACGACACCCTGTTCGTGTCCGGGTACGGGCTCGCCCACCCGGTGAACGGGCGTGCGATCGCGTCCTGGATCACGTCGATCCCGGCATCGGTACGGGTCGTGTTCGACCCGTCGCCACTCGTCGCGACGCTGGACCCGCAGGTGGTCGCGCCCGTGACGGCGCGTACCGACGTCCTGTCCACGAACGCCCGGGAGGCCCGGCTCATGTCCCCGGGGTCGGCCGACCTCCGGCAGGCGATCACCGCCATGGCCGCGGTCGCGCGGGGCGCGGTGCTGGTGCGTGACGGCGGGGCCGGGTGCTGGATCGCGGACGATTCGCTCCCAGACGGGCCCGTCCTGGTGCCGGGGTTCACGGTCGCTGCCGTGGACACGAACGGAGCCGGCGACGCCCACGGTGGCGTCCTGGTCGCGGCGCTGTCCCGTGGTGAGCCGCTCCTCGACGCCGTGCGGCGTGCCAACGCCGCGGCGGCGATCGCCGTCTCGCGCCTCGGTCCCGCGACCGCGCCCACCCGGGCCGAGACCGACGCGTTCCTCGCCGCCCACCCGGCGTAGGTCGACCACCGGGGCCGCACCGGGCCTCCCGTCCGGCGAGCACCCGCAGGCCTGGCCGCTGCGCGCATCGGGGGACAGCCTCCTGGAGCGGTCCTGACGGCGGCCTGCGTACCGTCGACGGCATGACGGACCAGCAGATCGACCAGTACACGATGCAGGACCCGACGAAGCTCTACGCCGACAAGCGTCCCGACGAGCAGTACCTCGAGGGTGCTGGCACCGACGAGGAGATGGCGAAGAACGTCCCGGCCGACCACGGCGAGGAGACGTACCGCGGCTCCGGGCGCCTGCAGGGCCGGAAGGCGCTCGTCACCGGCGGCGACTCCGGGATCGGCGCGGCGGTCGCGATCGCCTACGCCCGCGAGGGTGCCGACGTCGCGATCGGCTACCTGCCGGAGGAGCAGGAGGACGCCGACCGGATCGTCTCGCTCATCGAGGCAGCCGGCCGCAAGGCCGTCGCGATCCCGGGTGACATCACGTCGCTCGCGTTCTGCGAGGAGCTCGTCGCGACCGCCGTGCAGGAGCTCGGTGGGCTCGACATCCTCGTGAACAACGCCGGCAAGCAGCAGAACGTGTCCTCGATCGAGGACATCTCGGACGAGGAGTTCGACGAGACCTTCAAGACGAACGTCTACGCCACGTTCCGGATCACCAAGGCCGCCGTGCCGCACCTGCAGCCGGGGTCGACGATCATCAACACGACCTCGATCCAGGCCTACGCGCCGTCGCCGCACCTGGTGCACTACGCGGCGACCAAGTCGACCGTGAACAACCTGGCGAAGGGCCTCGCGGCGCAGCTCGCGCCCAAGGGCATCCGCGTGAACGCGGTCGCGCCGGGCCCGATCTGGACGCCGCTGCAGCCCGCAGGTGGGCAGCCGCCGGAGGCCCTGCCGACCGCGGGTGAGCAGACGTACCTCGGGCGCTGGGGGCAGCCAGCCGAACTCGCGCCTGCGTACGTGTTCCTCGCGAGCGGGGAGTCGTCCTACGTGGTCGGCGAGACGCTGCACGTCGACGGCGGCATGCCGACGCCGTAGCGCGCCCGCGCTCGGCCGGCCCGGAGGCCGCCGCCCGCACAACCAGAAGCACCCCGCACCACCTGTTCGCGTGGCGCGGGGTGCTTTCGGTTGTGCGCCGAGCTGCGCCGAGCCGGCGAGTCGCCGGCCGGTCAGCTCGCGACGCCGCAGGACCTCGCCATGCGCTCGAGGAGCTCACGCGCGGACAGTGCGGCCGCGAGCTCGACCTCGACCGGGTTGATGCCGAACGCCCGCTCGAGCTTGCGACGACGGGCCTGGTCGGCGACGGGCACCTCCGGACGCTGCGGCAGCACCGCGATCGCCTGAGCCGCCGCCTCGAACGCGCCGTCCGGCCGACCGACCTGCTCCCACATCGCCCGGACGTCGTGGGCGACCTGATCGGCGTCGCCGCCGAACTCGAAGCCGGCGGAGGCCATGGTCGCCAAGCCCTGTGCGGTGGGGTCGTTCGGGGTCATCCCGGCATCGTCACACAGCTCGCCGGGAACCCGCCAGGAGTCCGTGACGGCCAGCACCTGGACATTCTGTCCCCCATCATGCCGACCCCCGGAACGGGGATTCTGTCGCACCCCGGAATCCGTTTGGATGGACATGCGGACAGGACGTCCGCAGACGGAGGGCACGATGCTCGAGGACACCAGCGCGGACACCCAGGCAGCTGCAGCCGCAGCAGCGACCCTGCACCTGCGGATCACCATCGTCGGCGCGACCGTGGACCTGCTCCGCGACGTCCCGTTCCACGAGGCCCGTCCCGAGGCCGTCGCCGAGCGCCTGGACATCAGTGTCGCCGAGCTCCGTCAACACTTCCCGTCGTGGGACGGTCTCGTGCTCGCCGCACTCGACCGCTGGAACGGCGGCCGCATGGACGAGGTCACACGCGAGGTCGGTGACGGAAGCACGGTCGAGCTCCTCCGTGCGATCGTCGCCTCGAACGCCGAGGACCCTGCCCTGATGCGGCTCCTCGTCGCCCTGTTGTCCGTCGCGGGCAACCCGGCGCACCCGATGTCGACGTACCTCCGCTCGCGCTACCAGCTCTTCTCCTCGCAGATCCGGCGCGGGCTGGAGCACGACGTCGCCGTCGGCCGCGCCCCGCACACGATGGACCCGCGCCGCGGCGCCGAGCAGCTCATCGCGCTCTACGAGGGGCTCCAGCTGCAGGCCCTGCTGCGCAGCGACCTCGACCTGGTGCCCGCGTTCGACCGTGCGGTCGCGCGGATGGAGCGCGGCTGGATGGAACGCTACGAGCCGCAGGCGCAGCGCCGGCTGTCCACGTGGTCGGACGGCGGCTGGGACATCTAGCCCGCCGCGGTCACCGGGGTCACCGCGTGCGGGAACCGCGGGGGACCGAGCCGTTGCCCGGGTCGTAGCCCGTGTCGCGCAGCACCGGGATCGCCGTCGTGTCGTTGTGCACCGAGTGCACCACCACGCGCCGGGTCCGCCGGAGCGCACGCCGAGCCCCCGGGGTCGCGAACAGGCCGCCGAGCACGAGCCCCGCGCCGATCCCGAGCGCGACCGAGACCGCGGCGACGAAGTCGAGCGCGGCGCTCGACGACCCCGACATGAAGTTCAGGAGCGCGTTCGACACCGCGACACCTGGCAGGAGAGCGCCGCAGAACGCCGGGACCGCGATCGCCGCGACCGCGGTGCGCATCCGGACGGCGGCGTACGTGGACAGGACGCCGAGGAGCACGGCGGCGATGAACGTCGCGCCGAGCAGCGGGAGCCCGAGCTGGCGCAGCCCCCACAGCGAGGCAGCCGCCGCGACCGAGAACACCACCGCGACCGGGATCACCCGGGCGCTGGCCTGCTGCACGAAGCAGTTCGCACCCGCCGACACGACCGTCAGCGCGAGCGAGGCCCACAGCGGGAGGGCCTGGGTGACGATGCCGGACGGGTCGACCTCGAGGTGGAGCCACTTCGTCAGCGCGATGCCCGCCGGGACCCCGACCACGATCGCCGCGATGACCAGCCCGATGTAGAACGCGCGGGCGACGGCCATCGCCCGGAAACCGGAGATCGCGTCCTGCGCCCATGTGACGAGCGACACGTGGGGCAGGAGCAGCACCACCAGGGCCGCCACCATCGTCGCGGCGCCGGCCGGGTGCAGGATCCCGATGCCGATCGCCAGGGTGCCGATCACGGACGCCACCGCCCCCTGCGCACCGGAGACGAAGAACTGGGGGTAGCCCCTGCCCGTCAGCCAGCGCCCGGAGACGATGATGCCGAGCATGAGCACGAACGCCCCGATGCCCGCGCGCCAGCCCCCGCCGGCCTGCATCGCGATCGACGTGCCCAGGATGGACAGGCCGACGTCGGCGGTCCACATCGGCCACCGGGAGGGCATCCGCAGCACGGCGACGAGCGCGCTCACCGCCGACGACATGTCCCGCTCGTCGTGGATGACGTCGTCGACGATCTGGTTCGCCCAGGCGAGCCGGTTCAGGTCGGAGCCGTCCGAGCGGATCGTCCGCATCTTGACGAGCATCGGCGCGTCCGACGGTGCGTACTGGATCGTGACCGAGCTGCCCGTGAAGTCGAGTTCGAGGGGTGCGAGGTTCCACTTGGTCGCGACGGCCACCAGGGCGATCTCGACGCTGCGGGTGTCGGCGCCCGAGGCCAGCATCACCTCGGCGAGGTCGAGACAGAAGTCGACGATCTGCTGCGCGGAGTACTGCTCGCGCCGCGACCGGGTGTCCGGCTCGACGTGCTCGTAGATCGTGCCGCGGAGGCGGGCACGGATGTCGCGGAGGTCGTGCTGGGCGACGCTGCGGGCCCGCGGGCGGTGCGGACGACCGGGCCGCGCGCCGGGGAGGAGCGGTTCGGCCATCGGTCCATTGTGCCTGCCACGTCCACCCGAGTCCGGACGTCCGCTGAACGCCACGACTACCGTGCTGACCATGGCGACCACCGACGGAGATCCCTGGGCGACGGTCCTCGACGTGCTGCCCGACGGTGCCACGCACCACGACGCCGATCGAGCCCTCCGCGCCACCGGCTGGACCGACTGCGGTACCGGTGACTGGGCATGGGCTCTCCGCGCTCTCGACGGCCGGTCCGCTGCACGGATCAGCCCGTTCGACCCCGCGGCTCCGTACTCGGCAGCGCTCTACCGGGTGGCGTCGGACACCGGGCAGGTGCCCGTGCTGTTCGGGCACCGGGTCCTGGACGGCGGCGGTGACCTCACGCTGATGGAGGCACTGGAGCCCGTCGCGGAACCCGAGGCCGCGGCGTTCCACCGATCGCTCGCAGCCGGGGATCCCGAGGTCGCGACACTCGTCCGGCACATCAGGACCGTGCACGCGCAGGGAGCGGACGAGCAGCCGTGGTGGGGCCCGCTCGACGACAACCCGGCGAACGTGATGCGCGGCGCTGATGGCCGGCTGGTGGTCACCGACCTCTACTACGCCGACGGGCCGAACCTGTACCGCAGCCGATGCCCGGCTCCGCGTCGCCGACGCGCGGTGATGACGCGCGGTGACGCTCCGAGGGTGACCAGGAGACGGACTGGAGGCTCGTGGCGGGATCGCCACGAGCCTCCAGTCCGTCAGGTGGTGCCGACTACTGCTCGAACGTCGCGTTCAGGGTGATGTCGACTCCGGTGAGCGCCTTGCTGACGGGGCAGGTCGCCTTGGCGTCCTCTGCCGCCTTGAGGAAGGTCGCCTCGTCGATGCCGGACACCTCGCCGCTCACGGTGAGGGCGATGCCGGTGAGCTTGAACCCGCCGGCCGAGTCCGGGCCGAGCGAGACGTCGGCCTTGACGTCGAGGGCCTCGACGGTGCCGCCGGCCTCGCCGAGCACGGCGGAGAACTGCATCGCGTAGCAGGCGGAGTGCGCTGCGGCGATGAGTTCCTCGGGGCTGGTCGTGCCGTCAGCGTCCTCGGCGGCGCGCTTCGGGAACGAGACGTCGTACGTGCCGACCTTCGAGCTGGAGAGTTCGACCTGGCCGGAGCCGTCCTGGAGGCCGCCGTTCCAGGCGGTGCGTGCGGTGCGCGTGGGCATGGCCGCTCCTTTCGTGTGGGGTGCGGTCCCGAGCGGGAGCCGCGGTGCCGAGTCAATCGGAGAACGCACGTTCTCGCAAGGGGTTCCCGGCGAAGACGCAGGTCGGTAGGGTCGAACGCATGGGGGATCGATCGTCGTTCCGCTCGCGCGCGCTCCGGCAGGGGCCGCTGCGCGACGCCGGCCCGCTCGAGGCCTGGGTCCGGTTCTGGACACAGGGCTGGCGGTTCTCCGGTCGGGCGAGCCGGTCCGAGTTCTTCTGGCCGATGGGGTTCGAGCTGGTCGTCGTGGTCCTCGCGGTGGGGATCCCGGTGTGGTCCGGGACGCCGTGGCGGTGGGACTCGTACGCGGACCCGTTCGGGATCGTGCCGACGCCGGCCGTGCACTTCCACCTGTTCGGCAGCCCGACGTGGTGGTGGGGGTACGGCGACGGCGCGGACGTCCCGCCGAACCCGTGGGACGTGGTGCTGCTCCTGTGGGTCGCGGCGACGGCGGTCCCGCGCTGGACACTGCTGGTCCGGCGGCTGCACGACCGGGACCACACCGGGCTCTGGGTGCTGCTGCTCGCACTCACCGGGCCGCTCGGGTGGTTGATCGTGACCGTCATGGTCGTGCGTCGGCCTCGTGCGGCGGGCGTGCGGTTCGACCGCACGATGTGGGACGCGTACAAGCCGAGCGCCACCTTGCCGCCCGAGCCTCAGGACACGGCGACGGCGACGCCGGCGGCACCGAGCAGCACGACGTAGCCCCAAGCGTGCACCGCCTCGGGGATGCGCGGGGGACGTCGGCGGAGCAGCACGATCACGGGCATCGCGCCGAGCAGCAGCGCGACCGCGGCCGGGACGTCGACGGCGCCGACCAGCCCTGTCGCATCCGGCATGCGCCCGTGCACGAGCAGGGTGACGAGGACCGCCGGCGCGGCGATCGCGAGCGTCAGCGGGTTCGCCAGGGCGGTCGCCACCGGCATGGACGCACCGGCCCGGCGCATGACCGGGACGGTCATGACGCTGCCACCGACACCCAGGAACGCCGCGACCGCGCCGACCGGGAGGCCGAGCACCGTGCGCATGCCGCTTCCGCCCGGCGTGCTGCCGGACACCACGGCCGTCGGGCGCGACCCGATGGTCGGCTCGCGTCGGGAGCCGGGGCGCAGCTCTCGTCGGAAGAACCCGGGGCGGACGAGCAAGTCGACGACGGTGGCCCCGACGTACGCGACGAAGCCCCACCGGAGCAGCGCGTCAGGCGCGAACCGAGCGGCTGCGGCGCCGACCGCACCGCCGACGACGAGCAGCGCGAAGAGTCCGGCGCGTCCGCGGAGTCCCCGGAGGACGACGCGCTTCGTGGACGCCGTCGCCACCGCGGCGTTCACGAGCATCACGAGCGCCGAGGTCGCCGTCGCCACGCGGACCGCATCGCCACCGAGGGCGGCATCGGCGACCGTGATGATCGGGACCGTCACGAATCCGCCGCCGAAGCCGAACAACACGGTCGTCAGCCCGACGAGGACCCCGATGAGCACCAGCACGAAGAACGTCATGGCATCCAGTCCAGCGCCGACCGTGGCGGCGAGCAATCGATGTTCCGCCGCAGACCTTCGAGGGTTAGCCTTGCGGGGTGCGCAACGTCCGGGTCGAGGACCACGACCACCTGCCGCTCGACGTCCTGCCCATCGGGACCGAGTACCCGCCCGACTTCCTGCTCGCCCGGCACGCGCACCGGCGTGCCCAGGTGCTCTACGGGGCCAGCGGGACGATGCTCGTCGAGACGGACGAGGGGTCGTGGACGGTGCCGACCGACCGTGCCGTGCTGATCCCTCCGGGAGTCGAGCACGAGGTCAGGATGCTCGACGTCACCACGTGGAGCCTCTACATCGAACCGGACGCGGTGCCGTGGTGGCCGACCTCGTGCACGGTCGTCGAGGTCGGGCCGCTCCTGCGTGAACTGCTCCGCGCGGCGTTCGACCTGCCGCTCGACCTCGACGTCCACGGACGTGACGGCGCGGTGCTCGACCTCGCGCTGCACGAACTCCAGCGCGTGGCGCCCGTCCCGCTGTCCATCAGACTGCCGGCGGAGGGCGTCCTCCGCGACCTGTGCCGCGCGTACCTCGCCGACCCCGACGTGCACGTGACGAACGCGGACTGGGCGAGCAGGGCCTCCGTGAGCGGCCGGACGCTCGATCGGCGGTTCCGGGCGGCCACGGGGGTGGGGCCTGCGGTCTGGCGGGTGCGTGCGCGACTGCTGGCGAGCCTCCCGTCGCTCCGCACGGCGTCCGTGACGGACGTCGCTGGCCGACTCGGCTACGCGACCCCTGCCGCGTTCACCGCGGCGTTCACCCGGGCGTTCGGGGTGCCGCCGTCGCGGTTCCGCTGAGGGCTCGGCGAACGCCGCTCGCGGGCCGCTCTGATCGGCGTCTGCACAGGTTCGCTCGGGCGTACAGCCCCCACGACTGGGGCTGTGTCGCTCGGGCACCCCTCGGTGACCATCGTTCGGCGGCCTGTACAGGGCGGGCCGCCGAACGACTCGGGAGCCGAGTCGCCGCACGGCTCGATGAGAGCGAGCCGACGAACCAGGGGATCCACCACTTGCAGAGCTCACTCACCGCGCGGCTCGCCGCGATCACCACCGCCGTGCTCGTCACCGTGCTCGGCTCGGTCGTGCTCGCCGCTCCCGCCCACGCAGCCACCACCTACAAGGGCGTCCTGCCCGCCGGGACCACCATGGTCGCCGGTGACCAGCTCACCTCGGACAACGGGCAGTTCCGCCTCGTCATGCAGGGCGACGGGAACCTCGTCGAGTACGGCATCGGGAACGTCGTGCTGTACGCCTCGAACACGACGGACAAGCCCGGCGCGACCGCGGTCTACGGGACGAACGGCGTGCTGACGCTGCGATCCGGCGGCAAGGCGTTCAAGCAGTGGGGATCGGGTGCCAACCGCGGGCTCGGCCTCATCCTCGAGTCGGACGGATCGATCCACTCCGTGGACACCGCGGTCCGCGTGCTCTGGGGGATCGAGTCCTTCCAGAACACGGTGCGCTCCGGGACGAACATCATGCCCGGCACGGTCCTCCGCTCGGATGCGAGCAAGAGCCGCACCTTCACGATGCAGGCAGACGGCAACCTCGTGCAGTACGTCAACGGCCGGGCGACCTGGTCGACGCACACCAACCGGAACCCGGGTGCGTGGGCTGCGGTGCAGGCCGACGGGAACATCGTGGTCTACGCGCCGGACAAGCGGGTCCTCTGGGCATCGAGCACCAGCCGCGCCGGCGCGGGCTCCTTGATCGTGCAGCTCGACGCGAACGTGGTGTTCTACGGCAAGAGCGACACCCGTGCCTGGTCGACGCAGAAGGTCACGGGACTGCTGTGGCCGGTCGCGAGCCGGAGCATCACCGGCCGCTACGGTGACGACCGCGGGGCCGGACACACCCCGCGCTACCACCAGGGCACGGACGCCGGAGTGAAGACGGGCACGCCGGTGTACGCCTCGGGTGCTGGATCGGTGACGAGCACCGTGGCGAACGACAAGACGTTCGGCAACTACGTCGTCGTGAAGTACGGCCTGACGACCGTGCTCACCGCGCACCTCTCCGCGATCGAGGTCTCGAAGGGCCAGCTCGTGTCGCCGGGGACGGAGATCGCGAAGTCGGGCAACACCGGGCAGTCGACGGGGCCGCACGTCCACGTGGAGACGCGGGTGAACGGGACGTTGAAGGACCCGCTGACGATCCTCTCCTTCCGCTGACCCGTGCCGGGTGCCGGGTGCCGGGCGCCGGACATGCAACATGTTCGGCGCCCGCGACCCGGATCGTCGATCATCGGCGGATGCCCACCCTGACCTCCACTGCCGGGAAGCCGACGGCCGCCGTGTACGTCGACGGCTTCAACCTCTTCCGCCGTGCCCTCCGTGGTCGTGGCGACCTCGAGTGGCTCGACCTCGAACTGCTCTGCAGCCATCTCCTGCCGACCTAGTCGTTCGGGAAGGAAATCTGCGGGACAGTCAGTTCCCCGACCGGATCGTGGACGAGCTCGGCGGGTTCTCGCGCCCGAAGGCCTGGAGAGAAGCAGGGGCCCCGTTCCGTAGAACAGGGCCCCGCGCCGGTTAGCCGTTTGCGGCACCCCGGGTTGCGTGTCGAGCGTAACCCGACTGGTCGCCGCCCGCAACTGCAGTATCACATTCAGATCGCGGGGCGTGCAGACCGCAGGGCCTCGGCGTGGTCGGGCGACGAACGCGCCGCGTACCCGATCCGGCTCTCGCGGACGTGCCACCCCATCCGCTCCGCCGCCGCATCCACGTCGCCGGCGTCGATCGCCGCGAGGATGCGTCGGTGCTCGGGCCACAGTCGCTTGCCACGGGAGAACGTGTCCGTCGCGTACAACCACTCGATCTTCCGGGACAACTGCCGGAGCAGCGTCGCGAGCGTCGCGCTGCCGGAGAGTTCGGCGACCAGGAAGTGGAAGCGGTCGTTGAGGTCGACGAGCAGGTCGAGTTCGTCCCGCTCGACCGCGTCGTCACCTGCGTCCAGGATCGCGCCGAGCTCGCGCCGGATCCGCCACCAGTCCTCGGGCGGGGCGTCACCGTCGAAGAGCGTGCGCGCCCGGGTGGCCGCACGCCTGGCGGTGGCGATCTCGAGCGACTCCCGCACGGCGAACAGGTCGTCGGCCTCGTCGAACGGGATCGCCGC
Organism: Curtobacterium sp. L3-7; assembly: GCF_048756585.1. Taxonomy (NCBI): domain Bacteria; kingdom Bacillati; phylum Actinomycetota; class Actinomycetes; order Micrococcales; family Microbacteriaceae; genus Curtobacterium; species Curtobacterium sp. L3-7. The sequence continues at coordinate 991,976 of NZ_CP151474.1, forward strand.
GATCCTGGAGCCCACGTTCGGCTGCGACACGACGAAGCCCTCGCCCTCGAGGCCGCGCAACGCCTCCCGCACCGGGACCCGGGAGACGCCGTACCGCTCCGCGAGGAACGCCTCCGTCACCCGGGTCCCGGGCAGGAGCGCGCCGGCGACGATGTCGCGGCGGATCGCGTCGAGGACGCCGGCACCGTTCAGCACGGTGACGATCGTCTCACGCGGACCACCGCCCATGGCGAGCGCGTCACGCGGCGTGCTCCGCCAGTGCCCTGCCGGGGATCGCGTCGAGCAGATCCCGCGTGTACTGCTCAGCGGGGGCGTCGAACACCTGCGCGACCGAACCGTGCTCCACGACCTTCCCGCGGCGCATCACCACGACGTCGTCCGCGATCCGCCTGACCACCCCGAGGTCGTGCGTGATGAACAGGTAGCTCAGGCCCAGGCGGTCCTGCAGGTCGTCGAGCAGTGCCAGGATCTGCTCCTGGACGAGGACGTCGAGCGCGGAGACCGCCTCGTCGAGGATGAGCAGCTCCGGCTCGAGGGCGAGCGCGCGGGCGATCGCGACGCGCTGCCGCTGCCCGCCGGACAACTCGTTCGGACGGAGCTGCGCGACCGTGCGTGGCAGGGCGACCTGGTCGAGCAGCGTCGCGACCCGCTCGGTGCGGGACGCCCGGTCACCGATCCCGAACACGCGCAGGGGCTCGTCGATGATCCGTTCGATCGTCGACGTCGGGTCGAGGGAACCGTACGGGTCCTGGAAGACCGGCTGCACCCGCCGTCGGACACTCCGCCGTTCGGCACCCCGGGCGGTCCCGATCGAGAGCCCGTCGACGAGCGCGCTGCCCGACGTCGGCGTCTCGAGCCCCAGGACGATCCTGGCGACCGTCGTCTTGCCCGACCCGGACTCCCCGACGACCGCGGTGGTGGTGCCGCGTCGGACGGTGAACGAGACGCCGTCGGACGCTCGGAGGGTGCCGGCGCCGCGCCCGCGGAGCTTGTACTCCTTCACCAGCTCCGACACGACGAGGATCGGTTCACCGGCAGCCACCGGCTCCGGAGCGACGCCCGTCAGCGCGGGTGCCGCCGCGATGAGCCGCTTCGTGTACTCGTGCTGCGGGCTCCGGAGGATGTCCTCCGGCGCGCCCTGCTCGACGATCGCACCGTCGAGCATCACGACGACGCGATCGGTCCGGTCCGCCGCGACCCCGAGGTCGTGCGTCACGAAGAGCAGCGTGGTGCCGTGCTGGTCCACCAGCGTCTGCAGGTGGTCGAGGATCTGCCGCTGCACGGTCACGTCGAGCGCGCTGGTCGGCTCGTCGGCGATGAGCAGTTCCGGCTGGCGGGCGAGCGCGATGGCGATGAGGATGCGCTGCCGCATGCCGCCGGAGAACTCGTGCGGGTACTGGTCCGCCCGTCGCGCGGCTTCCGGGATCCCGGCCTCGGTCATGAGCTCCACGACGCGCTGCCGGACCGCCGCGCGGCCGCGGAGCCCCCCGGCGCGGAGCGAGTCGGCGATCTGCGCGCCGACCTTCATCGCTGGGTTGAGGTTGGTCGACGGGTCCTGCGGCACGAGTCCGATGCGTCCGCCGCGGACCGGGCGCATGGTGGCCTCGTCCGCGCCGGAGACGTCGAGGTCGCCGAGGCGGATCGATCCGCCCGTGATCCGTCCGGCTCCGGGCAACAGCCGGAGCACTGCGGCGATCAACGTCGACTTACCGGATCCGGACTGGCCGACGATCGCGACGCGCTCCCCGCGACGGACGTCGAGGTCGACGCCGTGCAGCACCTCGGTGCCGCCGAATTCGACGCGCAGGTCGCGGATGGTCAGCAAGGGGGCGGACGGGAGGCTCGGGTCGGCTCCGGTGGGCATCGTGCGGTCTTCAGCGTCCTGCGGCATGTCCCTGTGCTCCTCTCGGGTTGGCTGCGGCGCCCATGACGCCGGTTGCGGGGTCGCGCGTCACGCACGACAGGCGGCCGAGTGCCCAGTCGCCGGCTCGGGTGACGACGTGGCCGAGTTCCTCGAGGCCGGCGATCACGTCCTCGCCGAGCCGGTCCTCGACGACGAGGCCACCCGGGGTCCAGGTCCGCGGCCAGAACGACCCGGGGAACGAGGTCGTGTGCAGCGCGGGCGCGTCGATGGCCTGCTGCGGGGAGTAACCCCCGACGATCGTGCGGAGCAGGAAGAGCAGCTGCCACTGGTCCTGCTGGTCGCCGCCCGGGGAGCCGAGCGCTACGACGGGCTCGCCGTCACGGAGCACGAGCGTCGGGGTCAGTGTCGTGCGAGGGCGCTCGCCGGGGCGGAGCGTCGACGCGGTGCCCTCCTCGAGCCAGGTCATCTGCATGCGGGTGCCGAGGCAGAACCCGAGCTCGGGGATCGTCGGGGAGGACTGCAGCCAGCCGCCGGACGGTGTCGCGCTGATGATGTTGCCCCAGCGGTCGACGACGTCGATGTGGACCGTGTCGCCGCGGGTCTCGCCGGTCGCCATCACGATCGGCTCACCTCGGTCTTCGACGGGTGCCGGGACGGTCGGTTCGCCGATGCCGGCGATCGGTTCGCCGCCCGGTGTGTACGTCTCGCGGAGCGGCGGCAGCGTGCTCGGGCCGTCCGCAGTCGACCCCGGGCGGAACTCGTGGGACGCCCGATCGCCGATCAGTGCACGACGGGCGTCGGTGTACGCGTCGCTCAGCAGTGCGTCCATCGGGACGCCGTGGTCGCCGTAGTACGCCTCGCGGTCGGCCATGGCGAGCTTCTGCGCCTCGACGATGGTGTGTGCGCCGTCGACCGTCGACGGGTCGAGCTGGGCGTCGTCGAAGGGCTCGAGCAACCGCAGGGTCTGCAGCAGCGCGGGTCCCTGCCCCCACGGACCGGTCTTCGCGACCGTGTACCCGCGGAACTCGGCGGTCGTCGCGGGCTCGTAGGTCGCCCGGAACGCCGCCATGTCGCTCGCGCGGATGACGCCGGCGTGGTCGGTGCCCGAGGCGTGCCGGTGCGGGGCGCGCACGAACCGGTCGATCGCCTCCGCGACGAACCCGCTCGACCACGCATCGCGCGCAGCATCGATGCGGGCGATCCGGTCGTCCGCGCTGCCGCCCGTGTGCGCGGAGCCGGCGTCGACGAGCCGGTCGAGCACTGCAGCCCACGTCTCGTTGCGGATGACGGTCCCCGGGACCGGCACCCAGCCTCCCGGCATCCACCGAGCAGCGGAGGACGGCCAGTGGTCGCGGAACAGGTCCTGGACCGTGCTGATCGTGGCGACCACGCGGGGTGCGACCGGGTGGCCGTCGCGCGCGTAGCCGATGGCGAAGCTGAGGACGTCGGCGAGTTCCCACGTGCCGTGGTCGCGGAGGAGCATGAGCCAGGCGTCGACGGCGCCGGGGACGGCGGCGGCGAGTGCGCCGGCGCCGGGGACCAGGTCGAGGCCCTCGGCGCGGAAGTGTTCCGGGGTGGCGCCCGCCGGTGCGGGACCCTGGCCGACCAGCACCGTCGGTGTCTTGTCATCGGCGGTGGCGAAGACGGCGGTCATGTCGCCGCCTGGACCGTTCAGGTGCGGTTCGACGACGTGCAGGACGAATGCGCCGGCGACGGCGGCGTCGAATGCGTTGCCGCCGCGCTCCAGGACGGCCTGCGCGCTCGCGGTGGCGATCCAGTGCGTGGCGGCGGCCATGCCGAACGTGCCCTGCAGGTCGGGACGTGTGGTGTGGGCGGTCGGCTGGACGAAGGCGGGGTTGGTGCTCATGGTGCTCACTTGCGGTCCGATGCGGTCGGGTCGAGGGCGTCGCGCAGGGCGTCCCCGAACAGGTTGAAGCCGAGGCAGATCACGGCGATGGCGATGCCGGGGACCACTGCGGCCCACGGCGCCTGACCGAGGTACTGCTGCGCGTCCGAGAGCATGATGCCGAGGCTCGGGGTCGGCGGCTGGATGCCCAGACCGAGGAACGACAGCAGCGCTTCGCCGATCACCGCGACCGGCATGATCACCGTCGCCTGCACGATGATCGCGGAGACGCAGTTCGGCAGGACGTGCTGCGCGATGATCCGGGCACCACCGGCGTCGAGGGTCTTCGCGCTCGTCACGAAGTCGGCGCTCGTGATGCGCAGCGTCTCACCGCGAACGATGCGGATCATCGCCGGGACGTGCGAGACGCCGATGGCGATGACGGCGTTCGACAGGCTGGGGCCGCTGATCGCCGCGAGGCCGACCGCGATGATGAGGAACGGGAACGCCAGGGCGACGTCGGTCAGGCGCGAGATGATCGCGTCGAGCCACTTCCAGTAGCCGGCGAGGAGCCCGAGCGGGGTCCCGACGACGACGGCGACGAGCACGGAGAGTGCGCCGACCACGAGTGAGACCTGCACGCCGTACAGCGTGCGGGACAGGATGTCGCGACCGAGGTCGTCGGTGCCGAGGCCGAAGCCGACGGTGAACGGCACCTGGAACGGCAGGTCGAAGTGCGTCTGCGTGGGGTCGTGCGGCGCGACGAGCGGAGCGGTCAGCGCGGCGAGCACGACGACCGCGAGCATGACGCCGCCAGTGAGCCCGAGGCGGTTCGCCCTGACCTGCTTCCAGACGCGGCCGCGGCTGGAGCCGAGGTCGAACGTGGGTGTCACGGTGGTCATCGGGTGCCTCCCACGCGGATCTTCGGGTTGATGACCGAGTACAGGACGTCCACGGCCAGGTTGATCACGACGTAGCCGACCGTGATGACGAGCACGACCGCCTGGATCACCGGGTAGTCGCGGGTGAACACCGAGTCGAGCGTCAGCTTGCCGAACCCGGGGAGCGCGAAGATGCGCTCGGTGACGACGGCACCCGAGATGAGCCCGCCGAGCTGCAGCCCGACGATGGTGACGACCACGATCATCGAGTTGCGGAGGCCGTAGCGGAACAGCACCCTGCCGCGGCCGAGCCCCTTCGCCCGTGCCGTCCGGACGAAGTCGGTCTTCATCGTCTCGATCATCGACGCGCGGGTCTGCCGCATGATCACGGCCGCGAGCGAGGTGCCGAGGATGAGTGCCGGCAGGGTCAGGTGGTAGAGCGCACTGAGCGGGTTCGACGTCATCGGGACGTACCCGGACGCCGGGAACCAGCCGAGCCCTGCCGCGAGCCACACGATCGCCAGGATGCCGAGCCAGAAGTTCGGGACGCTGAGGCCGACGAGCGCAGCGGCGTTCGCCATCCACTCCGGCCACTGCCCGCGGTAGCGCTCGGCCAGGGTGCCGAGGGCGACCCCGACGAGCACGGCGACGACGATGGCGTAGAGCGCGAGCCACAGTGTGACCGGGAGCGTCGAACCGATGAGCTCGGTCACCGGGGTGCCCGTGCGGGTCGAGCGGCCGAAGTCGCCCTGGAACGCGTTCACCAGGAAGCGCCAGTACTGCACGACGATCGAGTCGTCGAGGCCGAGCTGGGCCCGGACCGCGGCGAGCCGTGCAGGGCTCGCCTCCTCGCCGGCGAGCGCGAGCGCCGGGTCGCCCGGGAGCTGCCGGACCCCGAAGAACACGACGATCGACGCGAGCACCAGCGTGATCGCCGACTGCCAGATGCGGGTGCTGACGTAGCGGATCACTTCGTCGCTCCTTCCACGAACGCGGCCTTGCTCAGCCGCACGACGCCGTCCGCGTACGTCGAGACGCCCGCGATCGTGTTCCCGACGCCGGTGATGCTCCGGGTCCGGTAGAGGTAGATGATGGGGTCGTCTCGTTGGACGATCGTCGTCATCTCGCCGTACAGGTCGGCTCGCTCCTGCTCGTCGGTCGACTGCGCGGCGCGGGTGATGAGGTCGTCGACCTCGGCGTTGCTGTAGCCGGCGTAGTTGTTGCCGCCACCCGTCGTCAGGAAGCCGCCGATGTTGCCGTGCGGGTCGACGCGGCCGGACCAGCCGAGCTGCAGCGCCTGGAAGTCGCCGCGGGTCTGGTCGTCGAGCAGTGTCGTGTACTCGACCGGGGTGATCGTGATCGCGAAGCCGCCACCGCGGGCCTGCGCCTGCAGTGCCTGGGCGAACCGCACGGTGTCGGGGGTGTTCGTCACCTCCATCTCGATCGGGAACGGCTGCTGGACGCCCGCCTTCTCGAGGATCTTCTTCGCGGCGGCCGGGTCGTACTCCGGGCACGCCTTGCTCGCCGTGCTGGCGAACACGCTCGTGTCCGGCACGGGGGAGCACGCGACGTCCGCCCAACCGTGGAACACGCTCTGCACGAGCTCCGCGCGGTTGATCGACATCGACAGGGCCCGGCGGACGTCCGCGCGCTTCGCCAGCGGGGTGTCGATCTGCTTCGGGTCCGTGCCGACGCCGTCCTGGTTGCCGATGTTCACGGTGATGCCCTGGTAGCCGAGGGAACCCGTCCGCAGGATGGACAGGTCCTTGCGCTTCCGCAGGTCGTCGACGTCCTGCGTGGAGATCGTGTCCGCCACCTGGACGTCGCCGGAGCGGAGGTTCGCCGCCCGGATGCTGGCGTCGGTGATGATCCGGTAGGTGATCGTGTCGAAGTGCGCCGACGACGGGTCGTAGTACTCCGGGTCCTTCTCGACCTGGATCGAGGTCTGCGGGACGCGCTTCACGAACTTGTACGGGCCGACGCACACCGGGGAGTCGCCGAAGTCGTCGCCCTTCTCCGCGAGCGCCGTCGGCGACATGATCATGCCCGCGCGGTCCGCGAGCGCCGCGGTGAGCGGGGCGAACGGGGTCCCGTAGTGCAGCCGCACGGTGTGGTCGTCGACCGCCTCGACATCGGACACCGGGCCGAGCTCGCTCTTCCGGCTGGAGTCCGCCTTCGTCAGGTTCCGCTCGAGCGTCGTCACGACCGCGTCGGCGTCGAACGGCGTGCCGTCGGCGAACCGCACGCCGGTCTTCACCGGGAACGTGACGGTCTTGCCGCCGTCGCTCACCGTCGGGAGCTCCGTCGCGAGCATCGGGACGAGGGTGCCCTCGGCGTCGATGTCGTAGAGCTTCTGGCACATCGTCTCCATGACGTACCGGGTGTACAGCGACGACGAGGTGGTCGGGTCGAGGCGGTCGGGCTCTGCCGAAAGCGCCATCACCAGGTCACCGCCCTCCTTGATCTGCTGGTCGCCGATCGGGGCGGTGGTGACGGTGCCGGCGGTGGTGCCGCCGGCCTTCGAGCGTTGGACGGGGACGCAGGCGGTGAGTGCGAGCGTCGCGGCGATGAGGACGGCGGGCAGCGCGATGAGCGTGCGTCGTCGTCGGGGGCTGATCGGGGACATGCGGTTCCTGATGCTGGGGAGGTGCGTGGCGTCCCTTGTGGGGTCGCGCTCAGGATCGGGGTTGATTGCATACAATCACACGTGTTGGCTGTCGCTTGTATACATTCTGTTTCGATTGTGTAAAACGACGACCCCTCCACCGGTGTCGTCGGCGTGGTCCTCCGCGGCGCAGGTCGCGCAAGTCTGGCGAGATGCGCCCTAGCCATCCGCACACCCGCCGCAACTGTCATTTCGTATTTGAATCAGCGCTGCGTGCGCGGCCGTACCCTGGACAGGATGAGATCCCGCGCCGCGCAACTGACCGTGCTCGTCGCGATCGGCGTCGTCGCCGGGGTGCTCTCCGGCCTGTTCGGCGTCGGTGGTGGGGTCATCGTGGTCCCCGCACTCATGGCCTTCCTGCACATGGACCAGCGCAGCGCCTCCGCGAGCTCCCTCGTCGCGATCGCCCCCGCGGCCGTCGTCGGTGCGATCACCTACGCCGTGCAGGGCGAGGTACACTGGCTCGCGGCACTCACCCTGGCGATCGGCAGTGTCGTCGGAGCGCCCATCGGCTCCAGGCTCCTGCGGGCGATCCCGCTCCGGGTCCTCCCGTGGATCTTCGTCGGCTTCATCGTCGTCGTGCTCGTCTCCCTGTTCACCAACGTGCCCACCCGTGAGGGTGACGTGCACTTCGGCCCGATCGAGGCGGTCGTCCTGCTCGGGATCGGGCTGCTGGCCGGTGTCCTCTCCGGCCTGATCGGTGTCGGCGGCGGAGTGGTGATCGTGCCCGGGATGGAACTCGCACTGGGCGCGGGTGACCTGCTCGCGAAGGGGACGTCGCTGCTCACGATGGTGCCGACGTCGGTGTCGGGCACCGTGGCGAACCTGCGCCGTGGCGTCGTGGACATCCGCGTGGGGCTGACGGTGGGCATCACGGCGGCGGTCTGCTCACCGGTCGGGGCGTTCATCGCAGGGGTCGTCGACCCGCAGGTCGGGACGTGGATGTTCGCCGGGTTCCTGGTCGTGGTGGCCCTGATCGTGCTGCGACGCGGACTCGGGAAGGCGAGCAAACCCGATCCGCAGGTCGGAGAGGTCGCGTGACGGTCACCGCCGAGGACGTCCTGGCCGCGTTCGCGAAGACGCCGGGCGACGTCGCGGGTGCCCGGCGGGTGGCTCGGGCGCACCGGGACCTCGACGAGGGCGAACGGTCCGCGCTGTTGTGGAGCGAGGACCCAGGCGCACGGCTCGTCGCAGTCGTGCTGCTCGTGCAGGCGATGCGGGAGCGCGCCGATCCCGAACTCACCGAGGAGTACCTGTCGGCGGCACGCGCCGAACGGATCGACCGCGCAGAACTCGTCGACATCGCTGCCGAGGAGCTCGTCGGCGCACCGATGCTCGACGGCTCGACCGGACCGCTGTTCGCGCTCGCGAAGTCGGACGTCGCCTGGGTCAGGCGCATCGCGGTGGTCGCGACGCTGGCGTTCGCCAAGCAGGGCGACGCGGACGTGCCGCTCGCGGTGGCTGGCCGACTCGTCCGTGAGCGCGGGGACACCGTGCAGTCGGCGCTCGGCTGGGTGCTTCGAGAGGTCGGCAAGCGGGCGTCCGAGCCGGCACTCGTCGCGTTCCTCGAGCGACAGGGGCGGTTCCTCAGCCGGAGCGCGCTCGAGACCGCGACCGAGCACCTGCCGGCGGCCGAGCGCGACCGTCTCCGCCAGAACGGCTGAACGCGAGAGCTGCCGAACGCGAGACCGCCTGCGCGCTACCGGGCGAACACGTCGTCCAACGTGAACGTCGACAACCTCCGCTCCTGCAACAGCGCGTGCAACCGCGGTAGCGCCCCGATGGTCCCCCGGAAGTTCGCGTGCCCGATCACGATGTGCGCCGGCTGGAACCACTGCTCCGCGAACCCGACGATCTGGTCCGACGTGATGTCACCGGAGTCGGCCAGCGACCCGTACCAGAGCAGCGGCGTCGTGTACCCGGCGCGGGCGGCTGCGGCGTCGACCCGGGCGTCGTGGTACCCGAACGGCGGCCGGAAGTACGGCTTCGCGTCCACGCCGTAGGTGTCCCGGATGAAGTCGTGGTTCCGGGTGAGCTGGTCGATGATGCCCTGGTCGGAGAGCTTCGTGAGCGCCGGGTGGTCCCACGTGTGGTTCCCGAGCTGCACCTGCCCGAAGGTCACCAACGGTCGCAGCAGGTCGGCGTGCTCGGTCCACGCGGGGCGCACCCCGTTCACGAAGAACGTCAGGCGGGTCCCGGTCTCGGCGGCGAACCGGGCGTAGGCCTCGACCACCTCGCTCGACGCTCCGTCGTCGACGGTCCAGGCGATCCCGGGCGTCCCCTCCGGCAGCCCGGTGATCGTCCCAGCGGGGAGCGGCTGTCGCTGCAGGGCGACCGGCGGAACAGTCGCGGTCGCCGTCGCAGTCGCAGTCGCGGATGACGAAGCAGAAGGGGACGGCGACGCGGAAGCCGCAGAAGTCCGCGAACCCGTCGGCCGTGACGACGGCCCGGCCGAACACGCGGCGAGCGCCCCCGTCAGCACGGCCCCACCGACCCCGGCCAACAGCCCGCGACGGGACGGGCGGGAGGGAGCGCGGTGGTTCATCGCCATCCAGCGTCCCCGCGCGGTGCACTGCCGCGCATCAGTCACCAGGACGATCCCCGATGGCCGATCGGCCAACGATGCGGCACGATGACCCCATGCCGCACACCGACGTGCCCGTCATCGACGCCGATCTCGTCCGACGCCTCGTCGCCGAGCAGTTCCCTGCATGGTCGGACCTGCCCGTCACCGAGGTCGACCCGCAGGGCTGGGACAACCGCACCTACCGGCTCGGCGACGCACTGTCGGTCCGGCTGCCGAGCGCGGAGGGCTACGTCGCAGCCGTCGAGAAGGAGCAGCGCGTCCTGCCGTACCTGGCGCCGTCCCTCGATGTCCCGGTTCCCGAGCCCGTCGGACTCGGACGCCCGGGCTGCGGCTACCCGTTCCCGTGGTCGGTGCGCCGCTGGCTCGACGGCACGGTGGCAGCACACGCCGATCCGGACCGGTCGGCGCTCGCCGTGGACGTCGGCCGGGTCCTCCGGCAGCTCCGGGCCGTCCCGGCCGACGGCGGTCCTGCCGCCGGGGCGCACTCGTTCCACCGCGGCGCGCACCCGTCGTTCTACGACCACGAGGTCCGCGACGCACTCGACCGGCTCGGCGACGACGTCGACCGGGCGGCCTGCGAGGCGGTCTGGGACACGGCGTGCGCCACGGCCTGGGAGCGACCCGCCGTGTGGTTCCACGGCGACGTCGCCCCGACGAACCTGCTCGTGGGCGACGACGGCCGGCTCACGGCACTCATCGACTTCGGCACGTGCGGCGTCGGCGATCCGGCGTGCGACCTGGTGCTGGCGTGGACGTTCCTCGACCCGGCGGCGCGGCAGGTGTTCCGCGATGCGGTCGGGCTGGACGACGCGACCTGGGCCAGGGGCCGTGGCTGGGTCCTCTGGAAGTCCCTCATCATGCTGGCCGGCAGTGCCGGCCCCGGCGACCGCGCAGGCCACCAGGCGGTCCTGGCCGCCACGCTCGCCGACCCGGTCACGTGACGGACGGGAGGCTCGTGGCGGCGCCGCCACGAGCCTCCCGTCCGACCCGCGCTGAGAAGGCGCGCCGGTGCGTCCGGGTACACGGGACGTACCGACGATAGGAGCGTTCATGCGCGCACTCACCTGGCAGGGCACGGAGAAGGTCTCGGTCGAGACAGTCCCGGACCCGACCATCCACGAGCCCACCGACGCGATCGTGCGGATCACCTCCACCGCGATCTGCGGCTCCGACCTGCACCTGTACCGCGTGCTCGGCCCCTACATCGACAGGGGCGACGTGCTCGGTCACGAGCCGATGGGCATCGTCGAGGCGGTCGGCAGCGCCGTCACGAACCTGAAGGTCGGCGACCGCGTCGTCGTCCCCTTCAACATCTCGTGCGGCCACTGCTGGATGTGCCAGCGAGGCCTGCAGTCGCAGTGCGAGACCACCCAGGTCACCGAGTACGGCAGCGGAGCGGCGCTGTTCGGCTACACGAAGATGTACGGCCAGGTCCCCGGTGGCCAGGCCGAGTACCTCCGCGTCCCGCACGCCGACTACGGACCCATCGTCATCCCCGACGACGGCACCCCTGACGACCGTTGGCTGTTCCTCAGCGACATCCTCCCGACGGCGTGGCAGGCCGTGCAGTACGCCGACGTGCCGGAGGGCGGGACCCTGGCGGTCCTCGGTCTCGGACCGGTCGGGCAGTTCGCCGCTCGGATCGGCAGACACCTCGGCTACCGCGTCCTCGCGGTCGACCCGGAGCAGGTCCGCCGCGACCTCGGGTCGCGCCACGACGTGGAGACGTTCGACCTGACGAAGGACGTCGTCGCCCAGCTGGTCGACCTGACCGACGGTCGCGGGCCGGACGGCGTCGTGGACGCGGTCGGCATGGAGGCGCACGGCAACCCCCTCGCCGGTTTCGCCCAGCGCGCTGCCGGGCTGTTGCCAGACGCCCTCGCGCATAAGGCGATCGAGACCGCCGGGGTCGACCGGCTCGCTGCCGTGCACGCCGCGATCGACCTGGTCCGCCGGGGTGGCACCGTCTCGCTGAGCGGGGTCTACGGGGGCATGGCGGATCCGATGCCGATGATGACGCTGTTCGACAAGCAGATCACCGTCCGCGAAGGCCAGTGCAACGTGAAGCGCTGGATCGACGACATCATGCCGCTCGTGTCCGACCCGGCCGACCCGCTCGGCACACTCGACCTGGTCACGCACCGGGTCCCGCTCGAGGACGCCCCGCACATGTACGAGGTCTTCCAGAAGAAGCAGGACGGCTGCGTCAAGGTCGTCCTGGAACCGGCCACGGCGTGACCCGCATCGTGGTCGTCGGCGCGACCGGCAACGTCGGCACCGCCGTCGTCCGCCGGCTCGCCGCCGAGCCCGACGTGCAGGTCGTCGGGGTCGCCCGGCGGCTGCCCGACGTGCACACCGCGCCGTACGGCGATGCCGTCTGGCACGCGGTGGACGTCGGTGCCTCCGACGCCGTCGACCAGCTCGCCGCCGTGTTCCGCGGCGCGGACGCCGTGATCCACCTGGCGTGGGCGCTGCAGCCGACGCACGACATCCCGGTGCAGTACCGCACGAACGTGACCGGGACGGCGAACGTGCTCGCCGCCGTGGCCCGGGTGTCGGTCCCGCAGGTCGTCGTGGCGTCGTCGGTGGGGACCTACCGCGGGGTCGATGCTGCGGGCAAGCGCTTGCGCGTCGACGAGTCGTGGCCGGTGGACGGCATCCCGACCGCGACCTACTCGATCCACAAGGCCGAGAACGAGCGGGCGATGGACGCCTTCGCGCAGGCGAACCCGGACGTCGTGGTGACGCGACTCCGACCGGGGCTGATCTTCCAGCGGGCGGCTGCTGCCGAGATCCGTGGGCTGTTCCTCGGTCCGCTGGTGCCGATGCGGATCGTGCGCTGGGTGCAGTGGGCGGTGCTGCCGCTGCCGTACCCGTTCGTGTTCCAGGCCGTGCACGCCGACGACGTCGCCGACGCGTACTGGCGCGCGGTGGACCGGCGGGCGGCAGGAGCGTTCAACATCGCCGCGGCGCCCGTGCTCACCCCGCCCCGGATCGCGGCGGTGCTCGGGATGCGCGGGGCCGTCCGGATCCCGCTCCGACTGCTCCGCGGCCTGGTCACCCTGACCTGGCGGCTCCGGATCCAGCCGACGGACGCCGGGTGGATCGACATCGCCGCGTCCGTCCCGATCATGCGGACGGACCGTGCGCGCACGGAACTCTGGTGGGAGGCTCGGCACACCTCCGAAGACGCGTTGCGTGATCTCGTGTCCGGGTTCGCGGACGGTGCGAACGTCCAGGGTTCGGGTCCGCTCCGCGGGTAGCGGGTTGGTCGGCGGCGCTGGGGGAGTTCGGGCGGGTACGCTCGCCCCGTGATGCCGGACCAGCTGCTCGGGGAGTGGGCGCTCGAGCGAGCCGTGGTCGATCGTCGTGCAGGCGTGCGGGGCACCGTCCGAGGGACCACGACCCTGACCCTCGAACACGCCGGGCTCGTGCGGTGGGAAGAGTCCGGCACGATGGAGCTCGCGGGCCGCTCGACACCGGTGTCCCGGACGCTCATCGTGCGGCGGGACGACGACGGCGCCTGGACGGTGTGCTTCGCCGACGGTCGCCTGTTCCACGACTGGGTCTGGGGTGTGTCCGTGGTGCATGACTGTGCGCCGGACGAGTACACCGGCGAGCTCGACGGCGACGCATCGCGCTGGACCGTGCGGTGGGACGCGGTCGGTCCGGCGAAGGACTACCGGCTCGACAGCGTCCTGACCCCGCTCGACCTGCGGCTCGATCTCCCGCTCGGCCTCCCGCTCGTGTGAGCGTCGGCGGGGCGCGGCAGACTGGGTGCATGGCCCGCACCTCCGGCAAGTCCTCCGGCACCGACGCCCCTCGGATCACCCTGACCGAACCCGCCGACCTCGACGACTGGGCTCCGGCACCAGGTGACGTGCTCTCCGGTGACCGCATCGACGGCAAGCGCATCGCGTCGCTCGACATCGCGGGCGAGCGCCTGCCCGACCTCGAGATCGAGGAGTGCGTCATCGAGGATCTCCGCGCCGACGGCGCCGACCTCCGTGGGGTGCGCGTGCACGACACCGTGATCGAGACCCTGGACGCTCCGGTCCTTCGGGCGTCGAGCAGTTCCTGGCGCGAGGTCCGGATCGGCGGCGGCCGGGTCGGCTCCGCGGAGCTCTACGACGCGGGGCTGAACGGCGTCGAGTTCGTCGGGATGAAGCTCGGGTTCGTGAACCTCCGCGGCGCGACCGTGACCGACGTGGTGTTCCGCGACTGCGTCATCGACGAGCTCGACATCGCCGACGCCAAGCTCCTGCGGGTGTCCTTCGAGGGGACCCGCATCCGCGCTGCCGAGGGCTCGAACACCCGGATCGAGCACGTGGACCTGCGCGGCGCCGACCTCGACCGGGTCGAGCGGCTCGAGGGTCTCCGCGGTGCGACGATCGCGGCTGACCACCTCTACACGCTCGCACCGTTGCTGGCGGCGCAGGCGGGCTACCGCGTCGACTGACCCGCTCGCCTGGTCACGCCGGCCAGCGCCGCGGCCAGGTCGGCCTGCACGAGGTCCCCGTGCACCGCAGCGCCCGCCTGGGTCCCCGCCGCCGCCGAGCCGATGACGGTGGCCATCGGCGACGCCACGTTGCCCGCGGCGTAGACCCCGCGCACGGACGTCTTCCCCATGCCGTCGACGGTGACCGCACCCGCGATCCGGACGTCGCCCATCAGCACGTCCTCCGCGACGATCCCGAGACCTTCGAGGCCGTCGACGCGCGCCTCGGCCGAGCTCGCGGCAGCGAGGGCGTCGAGTTCGACCGTCGTGCCGTCGGCGAGCTCGACACCCGTCAGGACATCACCGTCCGACAGCACCCGGGCCACCGGGCCGTCGTGGACCGTGATCCCGGAGGCGTCGAAACCAGCACGGGCGGTGTCGTCGACGAGTGCTGGGTCGGCGGCGAACACGGTGACGTGCTCGCTCAGCGCGCGCCAGAGCAGCGCCTGGTGTGCCCCGAACGGTGTCGTGACGAGCACGCCGATCCGTCGGTCGCGGATCTCCCACCCGTGGCAGAACGGGCAGTGCACGACCCCGCGGCCCCACTGTTCCGCGAGACCCGGCACGTCCGGCAGGACGTCCGCGGCGCCGGAGGCGACGACCACGCGACGGGCCGTCACCTGCGCGCCGGAGTCGAGGATGGCGGTGAAGGCGACCTCGTCGGCATCGCTCGCCGGCGCGGGGGACGCGGCCACGAGCCTCCCGGCCGTGATGTCGACCCCGTACCGGGCGACCTCCTCACGACCGATCCGGGCCAGTTCCAGCGGGGGCGTGCCCTCCTGGCCCAGGTAGTTGTGGACGCCCGCAGCCGGGGCGTTGCGGGGGTCGCCCGCGTCCACCACCAGCACGGAACGGCGGGAGCGGCCGAGGATGAGGGCGGCGGCGAGGCCGGCGGCTCCGCCGCCGATGACGATCACGTCGTAGGTGTCACGCATGCCGACATCGTGCGGCATCGCTCATGAACTGGCAACAAACCTTGCCGCTCTGGCAACATGGTCGGCATGGACCACGGACAGGAGGCTCGGCCCACCTCGCGGACGACGGCTGAGGTCGTCGACGGGGTCGGGCCCCGGCTGCGCACGTTGCGTCAACGACGTGACGTCACGTTGGCTGCGCTGGCGACGGAGACCGGGATCTCGGTGAGCACGCTCTCGCGGCTGGAGTCGGGGCAGCGCAAGCCGACGCTGGAGCTGTTGCTGCCGCTGGCCCGGGCGTACCAGGTGCCGCTCGACGACCTCGTGGGGGCACCGCAGACCGGCGATCCGCGGGTGCACATGAAGCCCGAGATGCACGGTGGGCGGGTCGTCGTGCCGCTCACCCGGCGGACCGGGGGAGTGCGGTCGTTCAAGCAGCTCTTCCCGCCGCACTCGCCCGGTGGTGAACCATCCCCGAAGACGCACGAGGGCTACGAGTGGCTCTACGTGCTGTCCGGTCGGCTGCGGCTGGTGCTCGGCGAACACGACTTCGACCTCGGGCCGGGTGAGGTCGTCGAGTTCGACACGCACACGCCGCACTGGATCGGGAACGTGACGGACCACGTGACCGAGGTGCTCTGCCTGTACGGGCCCCAGGGCGAGCGGGCCCACGTGCGGTCGCGGCCGGCAGGGTGATGGGACGCGGCGTGCTCAGAACACGTGGGCCATCACGTCGTCGAGCAGGCCGGAGGTCGGGACGTTCGCCTGGCTGATGTGGATCGCGATGTCGCCGCGGGTGAAGTAGGTCACACCCGTCTCGACGCCGTACTGGTTGTCAGTGCTGATCCGTTGGCACCGGTAGCCCTCGGCGAGGTGCTCGCACTGGAAGCCCTGCAGGCCCTGCAGCACGGCGAACGCCTTCGACGAGTCGACCACCTGCACGGCGATCGACACGTTCGTGATGTCCGCTCGGGGGTCGCGCCAGACGCAGTAGAGACGCTTGCCGTCGGGCTGCAGCACCGGCGTGAACACCGACTTCGGGATCTCGACGGGATCGCCGACGACCGCGGGGTCGTTGAGCGGCGCGCGGAGGAACGAGTCCTTCCACTTGCTGGTGGTGATGAGTCCGTCGCACGTGTCCGGGACCGTGCCGCCGTCGTAGTCCACCCCCGGGACCGGCGTGATCGTCGAGGTCGGACGCGGGGTGGTGCTCGTGCTCGGATCCGGTGTCGTGCTGGTGCTGGGAGCCGGTGTCGTACTCGCGCTCGGCGTCGGGTCGGGGGTGGTGTTCCCGGTGCAGCCGCTGAGCAGCGTCGCCGTCGCTGCCAGCGCGATCGCGATCCCCGCGGCGCGTCGTCGTGCGTTCCCCATGGTGTGCTCCCCTCCGCTCTCCGAATCTACGGACGTCGCGCCTGGTGTGCGGTTGCTGTTCGATCACGATGGGGGCCTCGACGCGGTGGTCGCCGCCGCGACGCCCCGGAGGGTGTTCGGCGCCAGGCGATACGGTCGGGGGCATGGACTCGCCCGATGACCTCGCCGACGAACTCCGGGAGTCGATCGGGCGGATCGTCCGTGCGACCCGCGGCAAGGTCGACACGATCCCGCCGGCGCACTCGGCGACGCTCGGGCTGCTCGACCGGCAGGGTGCCATGACGATCGCCGACCTCGCCCGCAAGCGCGGGGTGAAGCACCAGGGGCAGTCCCGCACGATCGGCGAGCTCGAGGAGCGCGGGCTGGTCGCACGGGAGACCTCGGCCGAGGACCGCCGGGTGTCGGTGATCGGCATCACCCCGACCGGACGTGACGTGGTGCTGCGGGACCGACGGGCGCGGGCGGACTGGCTCGCCACGGCGATCGCGGAGGACCTGTCGGCCGACGAACGGGAGATGCTCGCCCGGATGCCGCCGTTGCTCCACCGGATCGCCCGGCGCGTCGAGGAGTGACGACCACGGCGCACCCGTGACACGTGTCGCGGACTGAGCCGGTGCAGAGGCGGGCGGAGTTGCCTGGGGTGATGTCTGCCGACCCCAGCACCGCTGTCCTGTTCGACATCGACGGGACGCTCGTCGACTCGAACTACGCCCATGTCGACGCGTGGTGGCGGGCGTTCCGCGCCGTCGACGAGTCCGTCGATGCCTGGCGCATCCACCGCGCGATCGGCATGGACTCCTCCCGCCTGCTCGGGGCGTTGCTCCCCGACGCGCCCGACGACGTCCGCGCGACCGCGAAGCAGTACCACTCCGCGTACTACGCGGAGCAGATGCCGCGATTGAGCACACTGCCCGGAGCCCGTGACCTGCTGCGGGCCGTCGCCTCCCTGGGGCATGCGGTGGTGCTCGCCACGAGTGCTCCCGCTTCCGAGCTCGTCCGGCTGCGGGAAGTCCTCGACGCCGAGGAGTGGATCACCGCGGTGACCAGCTCCGAGGACGTCGACGAGGCGAAGCCGGCGCCCGGGATCGTCCAGGTCGCGCTCGACCGGGTCGGGGTCGTCGCGGAGCGGGCGGTCATGGTCGGGGACGCGATGTGGGACGTCGAGGCGTCGGCGAGGGTCGGCGTGCCGTGCGTCTCCGTGATGACGGGCGGCATCGGCGGCGACGAACTGCGGCAGGCCGGAGCCGCTGCCGTGTACGACGACGCGGCAGCGGTCCTGGCGGATCTCGACGGCGGCCCAATCGGCGCGCTCGGATCCCCCGGGTCGGTCGGCGGGCGCTCGTGACGGTGCGCGGCGTCGACCACGTCGGGCTCACCGTGCCGGACGTCGACGCGGCGACGACCTTCCTCGTCGAGGCCTTCGACGCGGTCGTGCTCTACGACACCCTCCCCGCCGACGCGCCGCCGAAGGGCGGCCACGAGACGGACGAGCGACTCGGCGTACCGGACGGTGCCCGCGAGGTCCGCGTCCGGATGCTCGCGCTGCCCGGCGGGCCCGGCATCGAGCTGTTCGCGTTCGACGGTGCTGCGCAAGGGGCTCCAGCGGTGCCGACGGACCTCGGATGGCAGCACGTCGCCCTGTACGTCGACGACCTCGACGCGACCCTCGACCGGGTCGTGCGTGCCGGCGCCGTCGCGCTCGGTGCACCTCGCCAGCTCCCGGGACCCGAGGCGGGTGCCCGGAACCGGTTCGTCTACGTCCGGACACCGTGGGGGAGCACCGTCGAGCTGCTGACGTACCCGGACCCGCAGCCGTACGAGGCGCACACGGACCGTCGTCGCTGGCACCCCTGACCCCGGACCCGCGTTCGGCGGTGTCGTCCGTGCGTGTCAGGATGGTCGATCGTGATCACGATCGAACGCGTCGCCTGGGAAGACCCCCGCGGAGTCGTCCTCCGCGCCCGCATGGACGAGGAGATGCACGAGCGCTACGGCTCGGCAGCCGCCGACGAGGACCCCGCCGTCACCGCCGAGCGCGACCGGTCGCTCGCCGTCGAGCCGGCCACGGTCATCACCTCGGTGCTCGCGATCGACGAGGGCGGCGAGGCCGTCGGGCACATCGCGGTCCGTCAGCTCCGCGACGAGGTCGAGCTCAAGCGCCTCATCGTGCTGTCGTCCGCTCGCGGCAAGGGTGCGGCGACGGCGCTGCTCGACGAATGTGAGCGCATCGGTCGCGAACAGGGCGCACGGCGGTTGATCCTGCAGACCGGCGATCGGCAGCCCGACGCCGTCGCCCTGTACGAGAAGACCGGATGGCGCTCGATCCCCGTGTACGAGCCGTACGCGGCGACGATGCCGTGGTCGTTCTGCTTCGACAAGGCGCTGTAGCACTTCCCGTATTGCACTTTCGTGCCACGAGTGCAATTCTTGTCCGGTGAGCACAGCCGAACGCACCCGCACGCTGCGTCGACGCATGATCGTCGAGGCACGTCGGTCGACCGTCGAGAGCGGTCTGCACGGCTTCACGATCGAGCAGCTCTGCGAGACGGTCGGGGTGTCCCGACGCACGTTCTTCAACCACTTCGCGTCGAAGGAAGACGTCGTCCTCGGCATCGAGCTCAACGCGGACGAGAACCTGCTCGTGGCGTACGCCCGCGGACAGGTCGTCCCGGCGACGCTCGACCCTCTGAGCTCGATCGTCGCGCTCGCGATCGAGCAGGTCCACGTCGTGGGGCTCGACCGTTCCGACGAAGCGCTCGTGCGCAAGGTCTTCGACCGAGAACCCGCACTCGTCGCACGGTTCCTCTCGGCGACGGACGTGCAACTCGCGAAGGTCGCCGACGCCGTGCGGGAACGCTTCGGGTGGACCGTCCCGGACGACCCTCGCGCTCGGCTCGTGACCGAGTCGGCGGCAGGGCTGCTCAAGGTCACCGCCGCCGACTACTTCGACGACGACTTCGACGAGTCGACGGGCCCGTCCTTCGACGACCTGCTCACCACGAACCTCCGCCTCATGCGGGCGGCCATCACCACCGGACAGGAAGACACCGAATGAGCACCTCAGCGCCGCGCACCGCCAAGCGCGCACGCCCCGGGAGCGACGGGCCGCTGCTCCTCACCCAGCGTCGGATCTGGATCATCTTCTCCGCGCTGATCGCCGGCATGCTGCTGTCGAGTCTCGACCAGACGATCGTCTCGACCGCGATGCCGACCATCGTCGGCGACCTCGGCGGCGTCGCCCACCAGGCGTGGATCACGACCGGCTACCTGCTGGCATCGACCATCGTGATGCCGATCTACGGCAAGTTCGGTGACGTCATCGGCCGCCGCAACCTGTTCCTCATCGCGATCGCGCTGTTCACGCTGGCATCGCTGGGGTGTGCGATGTCGACCGACTTCTGGCAGTTCGTGGTCTTCCGTGCCCTCCAGGGCCTCGGCGGCGGTGGCCTCATGATCCTGTCGCAGGCGATCATCGCGGACATCGTCCCGGCGTCCGAGCGCGGCAAGTACCTCGGGCCGCTCGGCGCCATCTTCGGCCTCTCCGCCGTCGGAGGCCCGCTGCTCGGCGGGTTCTTCGTCGACCACATGACCTGGCACTGGGCGTTCTGGATCAACATCCCCGTCGGCATCGCGGCCTTCTTCGTGGCCTGGTTCGCCTTGACCCTGCCGAGCAAGAAGGCGACGAAGCGCATCGACGTCCTCGGCGTCGCGCTGCTCTCCGCGACCACCGCCTGCCTGGTGTTCTTCACCGAGTTCGGCGGCAACAAGCAGCACGGGTGGGGTGCGCTCGAGACCTGGGCCTGGGGCGCCGGGTTCATCGTCGCTGCCGCGCTGTTCGTCCTCACCGAGTCCAGGGCCGACGACCCGATCATCCCGCTGTCGTTCTTCCGGAACCGCACGTTCGTCACCGCGACGGCGATCGGCTTCGTGCTCGGCCTCGGGATGTTCGCCGCGATCGGCTTCGTCCCGACCTTCCTGCAGATGGCGTCCGGCACGTCGGCCGCCGTCTCCGGTCTGCTGATGCTCCCGATGATGGTCGGGCTCATGGGGACGTCGATCCTCTCCGGCACGCTCATCACCAAGACGGGCCGGTACCGCGCGTTCCCGATCATCGGCACGATCATCGTCGGCATCGCGATGCTCGGCATGACGACCCTCGCCGCGGCGACCCCGATCTGGCTGATCTGCGTCTACCTGTTCGTGTTCGGTGCCGGCCTCGGCCTCATCATGCAGGTCGTCGTGCTCGTCGCGCAGAACGCCGTCCCACCGGAGCACGTCGGCACGGCGACCTCGACCAACAACTACTTCCGTGAGGTCGGCGCCTCCCTCGGTGTCGCCGTGTTCGGTGCGATCTTCACGTCCCGCCTCACGGAGTCGCTGACGGACGTCTTCACGAGCGCCGGCGGAAGTGCCTCCCAGGCGGCGAGTGCGAGCGCGAGCATCGACCCGACGCAGCTCGCGAAGCTGCCCGAAGCGGTGCAGGACGGCATCGTGAACGCCTACGCCGACTCGCTGTCACCGGTGTTCTGGTACCTGCTCCCGTTCATCGCGGTGGCCCTCGTGCTGGCCCTGTTCATCCCGCAGATGAAGCTCGCGGACGTGGCCGGCATGGTCGCCCGCGGCGAGGCGGTCGGCGGCGCCGAGGCGGACGAGCTCGAGCGTGCGCAGCGCGGTTCGGGCGCGGAGCGTCCGGCCGAGTCGGTCGGCTTCGGAACGGGGTCGGTCCCGACGGCGCGTCACGACGAGTAGACGCTCACCCGACGACGGACGGGAGGCACGGTGCCAGCTGGCACCGTGCCTCCCGTCCGTCGTGGGGTGCGTCCGGGCCGTGCGCCGGTCCGCGCGCTCGTTGCGTGCGCAAGGAGCCCTGGCCCCCGCGCTCGTTGCGTGTGCAAGGAGCGCCGGTTCGCGTGCTCGTTGCGCGTGCAAGGGGCGACACTGTCGATGTCGTACGACAGCGACGCTGTCGCTCCCGGGCGCGTGCAACTGTTGCGCGTGCAAGGGGCGACACGATCGTTGTCGTACGACAGCGAGCATGTCGTTCCGAGTCGGCAACCGCCGGCGGCACACCGCCCGCGTCAGCCGCCCGTGCTCGCGCGCGGGACCAGGCGCGTCTGGAGTGACGGGGCCGGCGCCTCCGTGCCGTCGAGCGTCGCGAGCAGCCGAAGTGCTGCGGCACGTCCGAGTTCCGCTCCCGGCAGTGCCACGCTCGTGAGCGCGGGCGCGGTGACCGAGGACGACGGCAGGTCGTCGAAGCCCGCGACGGCGAGGGTTCCCGGGATCCCGACGCCTCGGGCGGCAGCGACCCGCAGCACCCCGTACGCCAGCGTGTCGGCTGCGGCCACGACGGCCGTCACGCCGGAGTCGAGCCATGCGTCGAGCACGCCGGACACCGCGGTCGTGGCGGCCTCGATCGTCAGGTCGGCGCTCGCGGGGAGGTCCGACACGGTGATGCCCGCGGCGGCGCACGCGTCCTCGAACATGGCGCGGCGCACGGCGAAGGTCGTCGCGCGCGAGGTGCCGTCGAGGTAGCCGATGCGCCGGTGCCCCGCGTCGGCGAGGTGCGTGACGAGCGCGGAGACACCCGGGGACAGGTCGTAGTTGACGGCTCCCGGGCCTCCCGGCGCGTCGAGGAGCACGACGGGCACACCGGCCGACATCGACTCGCCGGCTGCCGGGGCGTCGACGAGGATCCCCGCCGGCCGGAGTCGCTCGAAGCGCCGGACGTCGGCGTCGACGGGTTGCTCGCCGCGTTCCGTGACGGAGAGCACGAGCTGGAACCGGTCGCCGATGGTGTCCCGGACGCCACGGATGACCTCGGCGAAGAACGGGTTCGACAGGTCGGGGGCGATGAGCACGACGAGGTCGCCGCTGCCTCGGGCGAGGGAGCTGGCGGCGTGGTCGACGACGTACCCGAGCTCCTCGACGGCATCGCGGACCCGAGTCGCGATCGGCACCGAGACACGGCCGCGGTCCTTGCCGTTCACCACGAGCGACACCGTGGCGATGCTGGTGCCGGCGCGTTCGGCGACCATCGCGGCGGTGACGCGACGAGGGGTCCCGGAGGATGCTGGCACCCGTCGATGCTACCGACTGAGCCCTGCTCGACTTGACGTCAAGCGTTTGATGAGGTGTGATGTCAAACGCTTGACGCGGAGTGCATGGCCGCGTCGAGCCACAGCTACCGCCGGCGAGCCCGGCATCCCCGACGAAGTGGAGCGCACACGTGCCGAACGCGACCAAGCAGAAGATCATCCTCGACTGCGACCCCGGCCACGACGACGCCGTCGCCATCCTGCTGGCACACGGCAACCCCGACATCGAGCTGCTCGCCGTGACGACCGTCGTGGGCAACCAGACGCTGCCGAAGGTCACCCGCAACGCCCTCGCCGTCGCCCGCATCGCGGGGATCACCGGCGTGCCGTTCGCCGCAGGGGCCGACCGGCCGCTGCTGCGCGAGATCGAGGTCGCCGGCGACATCCACGGCGAGAGCGGCCTCGACGGGCCGATGCTGCCCGAGCCCTCGTTCGACCTGGACGAGCGGCACGCGGTCGACCTCATCATCGAGACCGTCATGGCGCACGAGCCGGGCACCGTCACCCTCGTGCCGACCGGCGGCCTGACGAACATCGCGCTCGCAGCCCGCAAGGAGCCCCGCATCGTCGAGCGCGTCAAGCAGGTCGTGCTGATGGGCGGCGGCGTCCACGTCGGCAACTGGAGCCCGGTCGCCGAGTTCAACATCGTCATCGACCCCGAGGCCGCGTCGATCGTCTTCGACGCCGGCTGGGACGTCGTGATGGTCGGCCTCGACCTCACGCACCAGGCCCTGGCGACGCCCGAGGTCGCTGCCCGGATCAGCGAGGTCGGCACCGGACCCGCGGCATTCGTGGGGGAGCTGCTCGACTTCTTCGGCCAGACCTACAAGGACGCGCAGGGCTTCGACTCCCCGCCGGTCCACGACCCCTGCGCCGTCGCGTACGTCATCGACCCGACGATCGTGCGGGCCGTGAAGGTCCCGATCCACGTCGAGACCCAGGGCACGCTGACCCTCGGCATGACCGTCGCCGACTTCCGCGCCCCCGCGCCGGAGGACTGCCGCACGAGCGCCGCGATGGAGCTCGACCACGGCCGGTTCTGGGACCTCGTCGTCGACGCACTCGAGCGCATCGGCGAGACACCCGACACCGGCTGGACCCCCCGACCCGAGACCCAGAAGGCCTGAACCCCATGACCCCCACCTCGACGACGATGTCGAAGAAGTCGATCGGCGCCCTCACGGCGGCGCTCCTCGCAGCATGCATCGCGTTCCAGCTGAACGCGAGCATGCTCAGCCCGGCCCTCGTCACCATGGCACGGGAGCTGCACACCGACGACGCGACGATCGGCCTCTCGCAGACGCTGTACTTCACCCTCGCCGCGCTGTTCTCGCTGTTCCTGCCCCGCCTGTCCGACATCGTCGGCCGTAAGCGCGTGCTGATCGGCATGCTCGCCGTGATGCTCATCGGCAGCGTCGTCGCAGCCCTCGCGGTGAACGTGCCGATGCTCTTCGCCGGCCGCATCATCCAGGGCGTCACCGGCCCCGTCGTCCCGATCTGCCTGCTCGTGCTCCGCAACGAGATCGCCGATCCGAAGCGCTACGGCGCCGCGCTCGGCCTCCTCACCGCGGTGAACGGCGGCATCGCCGGGATCGACTCCCTCGCCGGCGGGTGGATCGTCACGAACTTCGGGTTCCGCGGGATCTTCTGGGTCATCGCCGTCGTCACCGTGGTCGCGCTCGCGCTGGTCGCCGTGTGGGGCGTGGAGTCCCACCCGTCCAAGGGCACCCGCATGGACTGGATCGGTGTCGTGCCCCTCGTGGTGAGCGTCGGTGCCCTGCTGACCGCCTTCAACGAGGCCGGCAAGCTCGGTGCTGCGAACCCGGTCCTCGTCATCGGCGGGATCGTCGTCGCGCTCGCTGCCTTCGCCGTGTTCTGGGCGGTCGAGTCCCGCGTGCAGGAACCGCTCGTCGAGACGCGGTTCCTGAAGCGCCGTGCGACGTGGGCGCTCCTCGCCACGACGTTCCTCACCATGACCGGCGTCTTCGCCGTCGTCAACGGACTCGTCACGAGCCTGGCGCAGAACCACGACGCCGGCTTCGGGATGGAGGCGGACCTCGCCTCCCTCGTGTTCCTCACGCCGTACGCGCTCGTCGGATGGATCGTCGGACCGTTCGCCGGACGCCTCGCCCCGACCGTCGGCTACCGGGCGATCCTGCGCGTCGGGCTCGTCGGCAGCATCGTCGCGACGCTCCTGATGGCCTTCGTCGGCGTGCACTCCCTGCCGGTGCTCATCGCCGCGACCGTGCTCATCGGCATCACCTACGCCGGCATCGCGAACATCATCCTGAACGGGCTCGGCATCGTGCTGTCGCCGGACTCGAACCCCGGGTTCCTGCCCGGCCTCAACGCCGGGGCGTTCAACCTCGGCGCCGGTGTCAGCTTCGCCGTCCTGCCCGCACTGCAGATCGCCCTCGGGGTCGGCGGGTCCGCGGGCACCGCCGGGTACTCCGGTGGGATGCTGCTCGGTGCCGTCATCACGATCGCCGCCCTGGCGACGTCGTTCCTCATCCCGCGCCCGTCGAGCGCCGAGACGACGTCCGTCGCCCCGCAGAAGGAGACCGTCCGTTGAACACCATCGTCGTCGTCGGGTCGCTGAACGCGGACCTGGTGGTCCGCACCGAGCGCTTCCCGAAGCCCGGCGAGACCCTGCACGGTTCCGACCTCGCGATCCTGCCAGGCGGCAAGTCCGCCAACCAGGCGGTGGCAGCCGGAAGGCTCGGGGGCACGGTGCGCATGATCGGTGCGGTCGGCGACGACGGGAACGGTGCGCTGCTCCGCGACTCCGTCGCGGCTGCGGGGGTGGACACGACGCACGTCGCCGTCCGCGAGGGCGTTGCGACCGGCACCGCGGTGATCACCGTCGACGCGCAGGGCGAGAACACCATCGTGATCTCCGGCGGCGCGAACGCCACGCTGACACCGGACGACGTCCCCGCCGATGCCTTCGACGGCGCGGCGGTGCTCGGGCTCTGCCTCGAGGTCTCGATCGACGTCGTCCTCGCCGCCGCCCGTGCCGCACACGAGGCCGGCGTGACCGTCCTCACGAACCTGTCCCCGTTCGGCGACGTGCCGCGCGAGCTCCTCGACCTCACCGACGTGCTGCTGGTGAACGAGCACGAGGCGGAACTGCTCGGCGACCACGGCGTCGCCCGGTCGATCGTCACGCGGGGTGGTGACGGGTCGATCGTGCACGACGGCGACGCCGCGCCCGTCGAGGTCCCCGCGATCCCCGTCGAGGCCGTCGACACCACGGGCTGCGGCGACGCGTTCATGGGTGCCGTGGCGCTCCGACTCGCCGCAGGCGACGACCTCGCGGAGGCCGCGCGGTTCGCCGCCGCGGTCGGGGCGTACGCCGCGACCGGAGCCGGGGCACAGGCGTCCTACCCGACCACGGAGCAGCTGGAGGCGTTCCCGCGGTCGTAGGACGAGCCTCCCGGGCCGGTACGGTCTTCGCATGCGCGTGGGAGTCCTCGACATCGGGTCCAACACCGGTCACCTGCTGGTGGTCGACGCCCACGGCGGCGCTGCGCCGCTGCCGGCGTCGTCGTTCAAGCAGCCGCTGCGGCTCGCCGAGCACCTCGACGACCGGGGCGCCGTCACACAGGTCGGCATCGACGCGCTGACCGGCTTCGTCGCGGACTCGGTGCGCGTGGCCGAGGAGCGCGGCTGCGAGGACATGCTCGGGTTCGCCACGTCGGCGGTCCGTGACGCCGTGAACTCCGAGGCCGTCCTCGCCCACGTCGAGGAACGCACCGGCGTCGAGCTCGCCGTGTTGTCCGGCTCCGACGAGGCGCGACTCACCTTCCTGGCCGTCCGCCGCTGGTTCGGCTGGTCAGCCGGACGGCTCGCGGTGTTCGACATCGGCGGCGGCTCGCTCGAGATCGCCGGCGGCGCGGACGAGGCACCGGATGTCGCGTGGTCGATGCCGATCGGCGCCGCCCGGCTCGCGCGGTCGTTCTTCGCGGTGGGCACCCCGACCGAGGACGACGTCCGCCGGATCCGGCACGAGATCCGCGTCGAGATCGCCCGGGACGCCGGCAAGCTGCTCCGCTCGGGTGCGCCGGATCGTGCCGTGGCGACCTCGAAGACGTTCCGCTCGATCGCACGGATCTGCGGGGCCGCACCGTCCGGAGCCGGTCCGCTCGTGCCGCGGTCGCTCGACGGGGACGTGCTCCGCGCGAAGCTGCCGTCCCTGCTGCAGATGTCCGTCGCCGACCTCGCCACGCTCCCCGGGGTCTCCGCGAGCCGGGCGCACCAGGTCGTGCCCGGTGCGCTCGTCGCCGAGGCGTGCCTGGACATCTTCGACCTGCCCGCACTCGAGATCTGCCCGTGGGCGCTCCGCGAGGGCGTGATCCTCGAGCGGCTCGACCAGCTCTCCGTGCTCGGGGCGTAGGGCTCGCTAGCGCCGCCGCGGCGGGGCGAGCAACCACGGGCGGATCAGCTTCGTGACGAACGGCAGCACCCAGAACGTCATGATCGGTGTGAGCACCAGCGTCGTGATGAGGACCCGGGGCAGTGCTGCGAGCCCGGCGAAGGACGGCACGAGCAGCCCGACGAGGATCGTGAACGCCAGGTTCACCGGGAAGAACCCGAGCCAGATGCTGACCGCCTGCTTCCACCGCGGGGGAGCACTCGACGCAGGGGTGTCGGACGGGGTGTCGAACCAGCCCTCGATCCCGGTGCGCTTCTCGACGCGGGACTCCACCACGAGATCCCGTCCGAGGTCGAGCCACCGCAGCCGGTCGTCGGAGTTCTCCCACGTCGCCAGGGAGTCGTGGTCGGCGAAGCGGTAGAGCATGTGCCACTCGCGGGACTGCGCCCGGGAGCGGACCCACCCGGAGCCGAGGAACCCCGGGTACCGGTTGGCGAGGTTCACGCCGGACTGCACCCAGCGGGTGACCTCGGGGATGCGCTCGGGTTCGACGAGACGGGTGATGGACACGGTGACGGGCGGGCCGGCGGTCTCGGGTGACGACTGCAGGCTCCCTGGCTCTTGTGGAGTCATGGCACCAGTGTCCCCGACCCGTGTTTCACGCTCGTGTCGGGTACGCCCTCGACGGGATCTGCGTCGCCAGCTTGCCGCCCGACACGTCGTGCAGCGTCCCCGTGATGTACCCGGCCTGGTCGCTCGCCAGGAACAGCAGCAGGTTCGACACGTCGTCCGCCGTCTCCCACCGGCGCAGCGACAGTGTGTCGAGCAGCACGTCCTGCTCCTCCTGCGGGCGCGTTGCGAAGCCGTTCATCGCCGTCGGCACCATCCCCGGCGCGTAGGCGTTCACGGTGATGCCCCACGGGCCGAGTTCCGACGCGAGCACCCGGGTGAAGGACACGACGGCGGCCTTCGATGCCGCGTACGCCGCACTACCGACGCTCGGGATGATCGCCGCGAACGACGCCGCGTTGATGATCCGCCCGCGGCCGGCGCGCTGCATCACCGGTGCCACCGCCTGGCTCATGAGGAACACCCCGCCCAGGTTGACGTCCATGCAGCGCTGCCAGTCAGCCCACCGGAGCTCGGCGACCGGTCCGTCGACGTTGATCCCAGCGTTGTTGACGAGGACGTCGATCGTGCCGTGCCGCTCGACGACGGTGTCGACGGCGGTGCGGACGGAGTCCGGATCGGCGACGTTGCAGGTCACGGTGTCGACCGAGTCCGTCGGCGCTCCGTCCGGGAACGCCAGGTCGAGCGCGACGACCCGCGCCCCGTCGGCGGCGAACCGCTCGGCGATGGTGCGACCGATCCCGCGACCGGCTCCGGTGATGACGACCACGCGGCCGGTGATGTCGAGTTCCATGCAATGAGCATACTATTGGGCCATGACGACCGAACGTGTGCTCTGGATCACCGGCGGCGGCAGCGGCATGGGGGCTGCCAGCGCAGCCGCCGCCGCCCGCTCCGGCTGGACCGTCGTGCTGAGCGGCCGCCGCGCCGAACAGCTCGACGCAGTGGCGGACGGCATCCGCGCCGACGGCGGAACAGCGCAGGTGCTCCCGCTCGACGTGACCGATCCGGACGCGGTGCGAGCCGCAAGGGACACCGTCATCGCCGAGCACGGTCGGCTCGACGGACTCGTGCTCGCAGCCGGGCTCAACGCACCCGCCCGACGGTGGGACGACCAGACGATGGGCTCCTTCCAGAGCATCGTCGACACGAACCTCACCGCCGTGGCGATCGTCACGGACGCGGCCCTCCCCGCCCTGCGGGAGACCGGCGGCGTCGTCGTGGTGATCTCCTCGTACGCCGGGTGGTCGTTTCAGCCCGGTGCCGGGGTCGCCTACTCCGCGAGCAAGACCGCGCTCGGCTCCCTCACGAGGTCGCTCAACCAGCAGGAGGCGCAGCACGGCGTCCGGGCGACGCACCTCTGCCCCGGTGACGTCGCGACGGACTTCCTCGCACAGCGCCCACAGGTCCCCGACGAAGCTGCCCGTGCCGTCATGCTCACCCCGGAGGACATCGGCCGCACCGTCGCCTTCGTGCTCGACGCCCCCGCACACGTCCGGATCGACGAGCTCGTCATCTCCCCGGTGTCGCAGCGGTGATCTTCGACCGGGTGCTCGACGAGCTCGGGAGCGCCATCGTCCGCGGCGACCTGCCCGTCGGGCACGCCGACAGCGTCGAGGGCTTCGTCGCCCGCACGGGCGCCTCGAGGAGCATCGTCCGCGAGGCCACCCGCGTCCTCGTCTCCCTCGGCATGCTCAGTGCCGGCCGACGCGTCGGGCTCCGGGTCCTGCCCGCCGAGCAGTGGGACGTGATCGACCCGCACGTGGTCCGGTGGCGCCTCGACGGCCCCGACCGAGCGGTCGCGCTGGCCGAACTCCGTGCCCTCCGTCGTGCCGTCGAGCCTGCGGCTGCTGCGGCAGCCGCCCGCGCGGTCGCGTCCGGAACGCACGACCGATCCGACCTGGAGGCCCTGCTCGCCTCCGCCGAACGCCTCGCCTCCGCCGCCGGTGCGGCGAACCCGGCCCCGATCCTCCCGGCCGATCGCGCGTTCCACGGACGGTTGCTGGCACTGTCGGGCAACGCGATGTTCGCGCGCCTGCAGCGTGTGGTCGAGCGAGCGCTCGAGGAGCGCGCGGACGTCGAGCCGGACGCCCACGACGTGGCGCTGCACCGGACGCTCGCGGACGCGGTCGCCGCCGGCGACGCCGACCGCGCTGCGGCCGCGATGCGGGAGATCGTCGACCGCACCTGATCGCCGCCCGCGATCTCCGGCCTAGCTGGCCTTCTTCTTCGCCGCTGGCTTCTTCGCCGGGGCCTTCTTGGCCGGTGCGCGCTTCGCCGGGGCCTTCTTCGGCGGCGCCTTCTCCGCCGCGGTCTCCTCGTCGGCAGAGTCCTTGGACGAGGAGCGCGACCCGGACGACGAGCGCGACCCCGAGCCTCCTGTCCGCTTCTTGTCCACGGACGCACGGAGCGCGGCCATCAGGTCGATGACGTCACCGCCCTCGTCGTCGGACGACTCCTGCTCGCCGAACGTCTCGGACGTGTCGACGTCGTCGCCGGACTCGAGCTTCGCGTCGATGAGCTGTTGCAGCTCGGCCTGGTACTCGTCGGTGTAGCGCTCCGGATCGAAGTCGGTCGACATGCTCTCCACGAGCGACGACGACATCTTCAGCTCGTTGGCGCTGACCTTCACCGAGGTGTCGAGTGCCTTGAAGTCGGCGGCACGGACCTCGTCGCCCCAGAGGAGCCCCTGCAGGAGCAGGACGTCGTCGTGCACGCGCAGGACACCGAGCCGGGTCTTCTGGCGGAGCGTGAACTGCACGATCGCCAGGCGGTCGGTCTCCTCGAGCGTCCGGCGGAGCAGCACGTAGGCCTTGGGGGAGCGGGAGTCCGGTTCGAGGTAGTACGTCTTCTCGAACATCATCGGGTCGACCTGGTCGACGGGCACGAACTCGAGGACCTCGATCTCGTGCGACTGCTCCTGGGGGAGCTTCTTGAAGTCGTCGGCGGTGAGCACGACGGTCTTCTCGCCGTCGTCGTAGGCGCGCTCGATGTCGGCGAACTCGACCTCGTGCCCCAGCTCGCACACGCGCTTGTACCGGATGCGGGCCTTGTCCTCGTCGTGGACCTGGTGCAGGGACACGTCGTGGGTCTCGGTGGCGGCGTAGACCTTGATGGGCACGTTGACGAGCCCGAACGCGATGGAGCCCTTCCAGATCGACCTCATGCGCTCATGATGCCCGTACCGAGGCTGGAGCGCCCGGAGTTCGCAGGGAGCACGATGGGCTGATGAGCCAGCTGGACAAGGACGACCCGCGGACGAAGTACGCGCGGCCGCCGTTCCCCGCGCAGACCCAGCAGGGATCGGGGAGCGCGAGTGCGATGGACCCGCAGCCCGACAACGGGGAGACGAGCTACCTCGGCACGGGGCGGATGCCCGGCTACCGGGTGCTCGTGACGGGGGCGGACTCGGGCATCGGCCGCGCGGCCGCGATCGCCATGGCGAAGGAGGGCGCCGACGTCGCGCTGAACGCCCTGCCCGAGGAGCTCGACGACCTCACCGAGGTCCGCGACCTGATCGCCGACCTCGGTCGGAACGCCGTGATGCTCCCGGGGGACCTCACCGACGAGGCGTTCTGCGACCGACTCGTGCGGGATGCGGTCAGCGAGCTCGGCGGCCTCGACGCACTCGTCCTCGTCGCCGGGCACCAGCGCGTGCACGAGGACGTCACCGAGCAGTCCACCGAGGACTTCGACCGCACGATGAAGGTCAACGTCTACGCGATGTTCTGGCTCGTCCGTGCGGCGGTCCCGCACATGGCCCCTGGGAGTGCGATCGTCACGACGAGTTCGGTGTCGGCCTACCAGCCGCAGGACCGGATGATCGATTACGCCGCGACGAAGGCGGCGATCATCGCGTACACGAACGGGCTCGCGCGGCAGCTCGCGGCGAAGGGCATCCGTGCGAACACGGTGGTGCCCGGGCCGGTGTGGACGCCGCTCCAGCCGATCAGCTACCCGGGCGACGAGATCGCCCACTATGGCGAGGGCACGCCGTTCGGACGGCCGGCGCAGCCCGTCGAGCTCGGCAGTGCCTACGTGTACCTGGCCGGGCCGGAGTCGTCCTACACGTCCGGGTCCACGCTCACGGTGGCCGGAGCAACCGGGGTCGCGTTGTGAGTCCGGTTTCCCGGAAGACCACGGTCCTCGTCGGGGACCGTCGCATCGCGCTCACGAACCTCGACAAGGAGATGTACCCGGAGACCGGCACCACGAAGGGTCGCGTGATCGAGTACTACACGCGGGTCGCGCCGTGGATGATCCCGCACGTCAAGGACCGGCCGGTGACCAGGAAGCGCTGGGCGAACGGCGTCGACGGCAAGGTGTTCTTCGAGAAGAACCTGCCGGACTCCGCGCCCGACTGGGTCCGGCACCACACCATCGAGCACACCGAGCACGACAACGAGTACCCGATCGTGGACGACCTGCCGACGCTCGTCTGGATGGCGCAGCAGGCCGCGCTCGAGCTGCACGTGCCGCAGTGGCGGTTCGGTCCCCGCGGCGGGCAGCAGAACCCCGACCGGCTGGTGCTCGACCTCGACCCCGGCGATGGCGTCGGGCTGCCGGAGTGCGTCGAGGTCGCGGTCGCGGCACGGGAGATCCTGCAGGGCATGGGGCTCGAGCCGTACCCGGTGACGTCTGGGTCGAAGGGCATCCACCTGTACGCGGCACTCGACGGGAAGGCTGCCACCAAGCACGTCTCCGAGGTCGCCCACGAACTCGCCAAGGCCCTCGAACAGGACCTCCCCGACCTGGTGCTGTCCTCGATGAGTCGTGCGGAGCGGAAGGGCAAGGTCTTCGTTGACTGGTCGCAGAACAACGGCAACAAGACGACGATCGCCCCGTACTCGTTGCGTGGCCGGTCGCAGCCGACCGTCGCCGCGCCGCGGACGTGGAAGGAACTCACCGAGAAGGGGCTGGCCCAGCTGACGCTGGACCAGGTGCTCGAACGACTGGAGGACCGTGGCGACCCCCTGCACCCGGTCGCCGCCGCCTCGTTGGCGGTCGGTCGCGCCGACCACGGTCACTGGGACAGCGACCGGACCCAGCAGGCGAACGACGCGGAACGGCAGGAGCGGACGGGCTCGGGGAACGACCGCCTGTCGGCCTACCGTGCGAAGCGGGACGCGTCGAAGACTCCGGAGCCGGTTCCGGAAGGAGCGCCGACGGTCCGGCAGGACGGCACCCCGACGTTCGTCATCCAGGAGCACCACGCCACCAGGGACCACTACGACTTCCGGCTGGAGCACGACGGCGTGCTCGTCAGCTGGGCGCTGCCGAAGGGGGAGCCGACCGATCCGGGGAAGAACCACCTCGCCGTGATGACCGAGGACCACCCGCTCGAGTACGGCGGCTTCGAGGGGACGATCCCGAAGGACGAGTACGGCGGCGGGACGGTCACGATCTGGGACGACGGCACCTACGACCTCGAGAAGTGGCGCGAGGGCGAGGAGGTCATCGTCACGCTGCACGGCCGGACGAACGGCAACCGACGCCTCGCGATCCTGCACACCCGGGGACGCGGGCGCGGCCGCGAGGGCGACGAGAAGAACTGGCTCATCCACCGCACCAAGGACCAGCCCGACCCGACGGCGGACGGGACCGGCGGAGCGGAGCCGAGCCGAGCCTCCCGGCCCCACAGGCACGACGACGGCCGTGAGCGGATCGACGGGGCCGCCGCGTCGGCGACCGAGCCGGTGGAACGCCGGACGATGCAGGCGACCCTGGCGAAGGGCGAACCCCGGCTCGATCCGGCCGAGTGGGCGTTCGAGCTGAAGTGGGACGGCGTGCGCGCCCTGGCCACCGTCCGTGACGGCGAGGTGACGCTGCGGAGCCGCAACGGCAACGACCTCACGGCGCAGTACCCGGAACTGCGGGAACTCGGCGAGCGGGCGGGCGTGGACGGGGTGTTCGACGGGGAGATCGTGGCGCTCGACGAACACGGGCGGCCGTCCTTCCAACTCCTGCAGAACCGGATGGGCCTGACGAAGCCGCGCGAGGTCGAGGCCGCACGGAAGGCCACCCCGGTGCGCTTCCTGCTGTTCGACGTGCTCGAGGCGGACGGTCACGAGCTGACGCGTCTGGCGTACACCAACCGACGAGAGGCGCTGTCGACGGTCGTCGATGCCGGCGGTGTCATCGAGGTGCCGCCCGCGCACGACGGTGACCTCGACCAGGCGCTGCGCGATTCCCGGAAGGCCGGGCTCGAAGGGGTCGTGGCGAAGAAGCGCGCGTCGAAGTACGCCGAGGGTCGTCGGTCAGAGGCATGGCTCAAGCTGAAGCACCACGCCACGCAGGAGGTCGTCGTCGGCGGGTGGAAGCCCGGGAACGGTCGGCGCGCCGGCGGCGTGGGCTCGCTGCTGCTCGGGATCCCCGGCACGGACGGCCTGGAGTACGTCGGCAAGGTCGGGACGGGGTTCAGCGATCGTGACCTCGACGAGATCGCCGTGGTGCTCGGTCGGCTGGAACGAAAGACGCCCCCGTTCACGGACGTCCCTCTTCCGGATGCCCGCGACGCGCATTGGGTGACCCCCGAGCGCGTCGGCGAGGTCGAATTCGCGGAGTGGACCGGGGACGGTCGACTCCGGCAGCCGTCGTGGCGTGGCTGGCGGATCGACAAGTCGGCGGGTGACGTCGTCCGAGAGTGAGCGGGCACGCGATCGAATACGTGCGCAT
Organism: Curtobacterium sp. L3-7; assembly: GCF_048756585.1. Classification (NCBI taxonomy): domain Bacteria; kingdom Bacillati; phylum Actinomycetota; class Actinomycetes; order Micrococcales; family Microbacteriaceae; genus Curtobacterium; species Curtobacterium sp. L3-7. The sequence goes on from NZ_CP151474.1 coordinate 1,026,377, forward strand.
GGGGTCCGCTGCGGGCGAACTTCCGTCCCCCGTCGGCCCCCGTCGTGGGGGACGAAATCATCACGACCGCTGGCATGAACGTGCCGGGCTGTTACGTTCCTCGGGACGAAGGGAGCGGCGATGAGCGCGTCCAACTACCTGCCACCGTTCACCACGGAGGAGCGCGTCGCCATGTCGGGGGACCAGCCGCTGCGGAAGCCGGTGGAGCCGGCAGCAGCGGCGACCGACCCGGAGGTGACCTACGCGGACTTCCTCGGCGACGAGGTCGACGACTGAAGACGGCCCGCGCGCCGGATCAGGGAACGCACGGGCCGCCGCAGAAGCGCCGTGACCGGTCGTTCAGGGATGACCGGCCACGGCGCGCTCGAGACCATCAGCACGCAGGCGCCGATGGTAGGCACGTACTGAAGACGTGCCGAACCCCGAATTCGTCACGCGAGAACCGAAACCCGATCCGAGAGGCCCGACCCTGACCGAGGACACGCAGCTGTCGTCCCTGTCGGACGGGTCGCTCGTCGAACGTTCCGCGGACGGTGACGCCGCCGCGTTCGGCGTGCTCATCCACCGGTACGGGCCGCTCATGCGCGCGTACGCCGCGCGCATCCTCGGGCACGGTGACGGCGAAGCGGACGATGCCGTGCAGGAGGCGTCGCTGCTGGCCTGGCAACGGATCGACACCGTCGAGGAGCCGGACCGGGTGCGGACGTGGCTGTTCCGCATCGCGGCGAACAAGGCGCTCGACCGACTCCGCCGCCGCCACCCGCACCTCGACCTCGAGGCGCTGCCAGAGGCCTCGGAGGACCGCCCGGTCGACGAGGTCGTGGCGACACGCATGCAGGTCGACGCGCTGGCCGTGGTCGTCCAGAACCTCCCGGATGCGCAGCGAGCAGTGTGGGTGCTGCGCGAGATCGGTGGCGCGTCCTACGCCGAGATCGCCGAGCAGACCGGCCTGTCGGCGGCGAGCGTGCGCGGCCTGCTCGCACGTGCGCGCCGGACCGTGCTCGAGCAGATGGAGGGGTGGCGATGAACGACGACGACGTCGACGACCGTTTCGGCGCCTTCACGCTCGACGAGCTCTCGGACTACCTCGACTCCGGCCGGGATCCCGTGCGGGACGACATCGAGTCGGACGCGGCTGCCCGCGCGGCGCTCGTGCGTCTCGGCGAGCTGCGAGCGGCATCGTCGGCGTTGCTCGACGCGGACGTCCGCGCTGCCGACGGCGCCGACGAGGGGTGGATCGCCGGTGTCCTGGCCTCGATCCGCACCACCGCGCACGCCGGTCGGGACATCCCGGTGCCCGACGACGATCCGTCCAGCACCCTCGTCGTGACCGAGGGGGCGATCCGGGGCTTGGTCCGTGCGCTCGGTGACACGCTCCCCGGCGTCCTCGTCCGTCGGACCCGGTTCACGGGCGACCTGTCGATCCCCGGCGGACCGGCCGACGTCGAGGTCGCGATCGTGGTCGATCCCGCCGCCCCGATCCGCAGCCGTGCCGACGAGCTCCGCACGATCGTGGCCGCCGCCCTCGCCGAGCACGCGCCGTTCGAGGTGCGCTCCCTCACCGTCCGGGTCGCGGACCTGCTCGCCCCGGGGAGGAACCCGTGACCGCTGACACCCGCGCGCTCTCCCGCGCAGCCACCGAAGCCGTGCTCGGCGTTCCCGGGGTGCGGTCGGTGATCCCGCCGGGGCCGAGTCTCGCCGTGCTCGTCCGCGACGTCCGGTCGGTGCTCGACCTGCCGCGGGACGGCGGTGCGGTCCTCGTCGACGAGCAGGGCGAGGCGCTCCGAGTGCGCGTCGTGATCGCCGTCGATGCGGGGACGTCGGCGACCGGGCGCGCCAAGGCCGTCCGCGACGTCGTGGTCCGACGCGTCGAGGACGTCGCCGGTCGTCGGCCCACCGACGTCACCGTCCGCGTGGTCGAGATCGTCTGACGCCCGGGCCGCCGGGGTCGGTCAGGCCGCCGGAGCGGGGCCGTCGGCCGGCTCGGCGTCGTCCGCGAGCGGCAGACCCTCGTCGACGAGTTCGTCCTCGTCCGGCTCGACGACGTCGGCCGCTGCGGCCTTGGCGTCGTCGATCGCCTGCTGCGACTCGCGCAGGAGTGCTTCGTCCGCGTGGGGTGCCTGATCGCTCATGCCGGCGACGTTACGCGGGCGTCCCTGAACCGGTCTCCCGACGCGGACGGTGCTGCGGCTCGTAGTCGACCGCCGAGGTCGGGGCAGGAGTCGTCGGCATCGCGGGCGCGGCCGGGGCGCCGTACGCATCGGCGGCGTCCAGCACCGCCCGGGTCGCTGCGGCAGCCGTCCGCAGCGCGTCGGCGATGGGGAGCGCTCGGTGCGCAGGGGTCCTGACCTCGACACCCCACGGGTCGTCGTACCCGAGTTCCCGAGCGACGCGGATGAACCCGGGGATGTCCCAGGCGCCAGCGCCCGGGAGGTACCGGCCGTCGCGCGACTCGTCCGCGAGCGTCATCCCGCTCGGGGTGGAGAGCAGTCCGTCGCTGAGCTCGACCGCGGCCAGGGTCGACGGGGCGATGCCCTGCCGGATCGACGCGAGCGTGGAGCCACCGCGCAGCGCGTGCATCGCGTCGAGCAGCAGGCCGCTGTTCTGGTGTCCGGCGGCCGCGACGAAGCGGGATGCCCGCTCGACCGTCGGCAGGTTCGACCACGGTTCCGGTTCGAGCACGAGCTGCGCGCCGACGCTCTCGGCCTGGGTCGCGAGCACCACCCAGTCGTCGAGCATCGCCGCGGGGGAGACGCCGGGGAGCGTGACGTCCGCGCGCGCCACCACCTGCCACGCGCGGAGGGATGCCGCCGCCTCGAGGAGGACCCCGCGGTCGGCGTCCTCGCCGGTGGTGCGGCTCGTGCAGGTCCACCAGTTGCCGAGCGTGCCGAGCTGGATCCACACGATGCCGGCGTCGTCGAGCATGCGTCGGAGCGTGGCGAAGCCGATGGTGGCGCGGACCTCGTGCAGGTCGTCCAGCGCGAGGGAGATGCCGGCGAACCCGGCGTCACCGACCGCACGGACCCGTTCGTCGATGGGCTCGTCGCCGTCCCACGTCCAGGACGTCGCGAGCAGGTCGTGTTCGATCACGTCGCCACCTTCCGTCTCCGGGCGCGCGGGGGCCGTCCTGACCGTGCTCGGTCCCGCTGTCCCTGTCGATGAGAACCACGACGCCGGTTCCCGACACGGCGTCACCGACAGTGATACGCTCCGCGGCTCCGAGTGCTCCCAGGTCGCCGTGACGTGCACGAAACGCGACCGTCGTCAGACGATGCAGGTCGACACCGTCCCGATGCCGTCGATCGTCCCCCGGAGCACGGCGCGGCGGTCGATCGCCCCGACGCCGTCAGGGGTGCCCGTCATCACGAGGTCGCCCGGCGCGAGTGTCACGAACCGGGAGAGTGTCGCGATGACCTCGGCGACGGACCAGATCTGGTCGGCGAGGTCGCCGTGCTGCCGCGGTGCGCCGTCGACGTCGAGTGCGATCGAGCCGCGGGTCGGGTCCACCGTCGCTGCCGGGACGAGCACGCCGATCGGCGCGGATGCGTCGAACCCCTTCGCGAGGTCCCACGGGCGCCCGAGTCGTTTCGCCTCCGCCTGGAGGTCGCGCCGGGTCAGGTCGAGCCCGACGGCGTAGCCCCAGACGTGGTCGAGCGCGGACTCGACGGGGACGTCCGCTCCGCCGATGCCGATTGCCGCCACGAGTTCGACCTCGTGCTCCAGCTGCCCGGTCATCGTCGGGTACGGGGTGTCGGCGCCGTCGACCACGATCGCGTCGGCCGGCTTCGTGAAGAAGAACGGCGGCTCGCGGTCCGGGTCGTGGCCCATCTCGCGGGCGTGTGCGGCGTAGTTCCTCCCGACGCAGAACACCCGCCGCACCGGGAAGCGCTCGCCGGTCGACGTCGGGACGGTGGGGACGGGCGGGGCCGGGATCACGAGGTCGGACACCCTCCCAGCGTGGCACGGCGCCCGGTGGTCAGTCGGCGAACGACGCCTCGTACTTGAGCTTGCGCGCCCGGGCCCGCTCCTGTCGCTCCCGCCACTCGGCACGGAGTTCCGCGAGTTCGACGTCCCTGCCCTTCCGGCGCATGATCGGCCCGTAGTGCGGGTCGTCAAGCAGATTGGGGATGCACATCTCGGCCATGTCCAGACGCCACTTGAACTCGGCGTCACTCATCTTGGAGATCATCGTCGTCCTTTCTCGGTTCCATCCACGGCATTGCCACGCGGACGGCGTCGAACATGTACTCGTCGTCTGGTGTCGTCCACCGTCTACTGGTCAGCGCGGTTGCCATGATCGCGGCCGCCGTCTGGTCGTGCTCGTCGGCCGAGACTGCGCGGTCGACGACCCACGACCAACGCTTCCACCACTGGTCGCGGTGTGCCAAGAACTCCGTATTTCGCCGGAGCGCTCGACCTTCTCGCATGGTGACGGCCAGCGAAGCGAGCGCCCCGCAGGCGCTCACCACCGCGACGAGTGCGCTCGTCCACGTGATCCGGAGGTCAGGCGTCGTCCTGCGGCCACCCCGAGAAGTGCCAGTCGGCGACGGACGGGTGGTCCTCGCCCTTCGTGTAGGCGTGTGCGCGTGCCGCGTCCCGGGCCTCGGTCAGCCGCGCCAGCAGCGGCGCGAACCGGTCGGACCCGTCCGCCACCCGCGTCAAGGCGTCGTGCGCGAGCGCGAACCGGTCCATCTCGTTCCGGATCAGCATGTCGAACGGGGACGTCGTGGTGCCCCGCTCGAGGAACCCGTGCACGTGCAGGTCGTCGTGCCCGTGTCGGCGGTAGGTGAGCTGGTGCACGAGCGCCGGGTACCCGTGGAACGCGAACACCGCGGGCGTGCCGGGGAGGAAGAGCTCGTCGTAGCGTTCGTCCGACACGGCGTGCGTGTGCTTCCGCGGATCGCCGAGCGACAGCAGGTCGACGACGTTCACGACCCGCACGCCGACGTCGGGGGCGTGCTGGCGGATGAGGTCGGCCGCGGCGACGGTCTCCACGGTCGGGACGTCACCGGCGGAGACGAGCACGACGTCCGCGTGCCCGATCGCCTCCTCGGTCCCGGCCCAGTCCCAGACGCCCGACCCGGCGGCGGCGTGCGCGACGGCGTCGTCGATCGACAGGAACACCGGCTCCTGGTGCTTCCCCGCGACGATGACCTCGATGCGGTCGGTCGTCTCCATCGCGTGCGCGGCGACGGCGAGCAGCGTGTTGGCGTCGGCGGGGAGCTTGATCCGGACGAGGTCCTGCTGCTTCGACGCGACGACGTCGAGGAACCCGGGGTCCTGGTGTGAGAACCCGTTGTGGTCCTGGCGCCAGACGTGCGACGACAGCAGGATCGTGAGGTTCGACACCGGCGCGCGCCAGTCGATCTCCGCCGAGGACTCCAGCCACTTCGTGTACTGCCCGGCCATCGAGTCGATGATGTGCGCGAACGCCTCGTACGTGTTCAGGATGCCGTGCCGCCCGGACAGGACGTAGCCCTCGAGCATCCCCTCGAGCAGGTGCTCGGACAGGATCTCGACCACCCGGCCGGTGGGCGCGAGGTGTTCGTCGTCCGGGCCGTTGCCGGCACGCCAGACGCGGTTCGTCACGTCGAAGACCGCGTCGAGCTTGTTCGAGATCGTCTCGTCCGGCCCGAACAGGCGGAACGACGACGGGTTCCGAGCCGTCAGGGCCGCGACCCACGGTCCGAGGGTGCTGGTGGAGGACGCCGGGGATCCGGCCGGCACCCCGAAGTCGGTCACGGGCGGACGGTCGAGAGCGGTCCGGATGCGCCCGCCGTTGGCGTGCGGGGTCGCGCTCATCCGCAGGTCGCCGGACGGACGGATCGCCTCGAGCAGTCCGATGCCGTCGCCGGTTTCGGAGAGCAGTTCGTCGGGACGGTAGGACTCCATCCACTCCTGCAGCTGGGCCCGGTGCCCGTCGTCGGTGCGGACGGCGGGCAGCGGGACCTGGTGCGCGCGGAACGTGCCCTCGACCTTCTGTCCGTCCACCTCCTTCGGCCCGGTCCACCCCTTCGGCGTCCGGAGGATGATCATCGGCCAGCGCGGTCGGAGGTCCGCAGCGCCGGCCATCTCACCGGCCGCCGCGCGTGCTGCCTGTCCACGCGCGGCGGCCTGGATGTCGTCGATCGTCGCGAGGGCCCGGCGCAGTGCCCCGTCGAACAGGGCGTGCACCGCGAAGGGGTCGTCGTCGACGCGGGCGGAGTCCACGACGATCGGGTCGTACCCGAGCCCGCGGAAGTACGCGGTCAGGTCTTCGCCGGGGATGCGGGCGAGGACCGTCGGGTTCGCGATCTTCCACCCGTTCAGGTTGAGGATCGGCAGCACGGCACCGTCGGCGACCGGGTCGATGAACGTGTGCGCCTGCCAGGACCCGGCGAGCGGACCGGTCTCCGCCTCGCCGTCCCCGACCACGCACGTGACGACGAGGTCCGGGTTGTCGAGGGCCGCTCCGTACGCGTGCGCCAGGGAGTAGCCGAGCTCGCCGCCTTCGTTGATCGACCCAGGGGTCTCCGGCGCGGCGTGCGACGGGATGCCGCCGGGGAACGAGAACTGCCGGAAGAACTGCTGCAACGTCGTGCCCGGGTACAGCTCCTGCCAGGTGCCGTCGAGCCAGGCGTTCGCGTTCATCGCCGGTCCGCCGTGCCCGGGGCCGCACACGTAGAGCATCTGCCGGTCCGACGACGCGATGAGCGCGTTGCAGTGCGCGTAGACGAGGTTGAGCGCCGGCGAGGTGCCCCAGTGCCCGAGCAGGCGTGGCTTGACGTCCTCTGGCTCGATCGGACGGGACAGCAGCGGGTTGTCCATCAGGTAGATCTGCCCGACGGTCAGGTAGTTCGCGGCCCGCCACCACGCGTCGATCGCCCGGATGCGTTCCGTGCTCTGCAGTTGCTCTGTCGCCATTCCTCCACGGTACGGACCGCCCCACCGGAAGGGACCAAGAAACTCGTCCAATCCGATCCCGGAGGGGTGCCGAATCATCTGCACAGGGCAAATGCCCAGGGCGCTCTCCGGTCAAATTCGGCCGGCGATCTGCAAACACACAGCCGGCGTACGCACAGGAGCGTGCCGGAGGAGCCCACCACAGCAAAGGATCAACCCTCATGCGCAAGTCCCTCAAGACCACCATCACCCTCGCCACGACCGGTGCCCTCGTCCTCGGCGGTGCCGCGTTCGGTGTCTCCGCCGCGAACGCGTCGACCCCCGCGATCCACACGGTCGCATCGTCGTCGTCGAAGATCCCCGCACCGGTCGCGTCGGTTCCCGAGGTCCTCGGTGGCGACACCTCCGTCGCCCTGGACTCCGGCTTCACCGACGCGCTCACCGCGCTGAAGCTGACCCCGGGTGTGTCCGGCAACGCCAAGCTCGCCGACGGCGCCGTGTCGTTCCCGATCACCTCCGGCTCGGTCACCTACTGGTCCCCGGACGGGAAGTACCGTCCGTACGTGCAGGGCCTGCTGAACCACGACGACTCCGGTCTGACCCTGAAGGCCGGGGACACGACCGTCACGCTGGAGAACTTCGTGGTGAACCCGGGCTCGTCCAAGCTCTACGGTGACGTCCTGGTCAACGGGCAGGTCGCCGCAGCGAACGCGTACCTGTTCAGCCTGCACGGCGGGACCCTCAAGCCCCTGCAGCTCGAGGGTGACAACGCGATCCTCACCGGCACCACCGTCCACGTCTCCGCGGACGCCGCGAAGCTGCTCAACAGCACCTTCAAGACCGACGCCGTCAAGAGCGGCCTCCTCGTCGGCACCGCCACCATCACCGCCAAGATCAAGTAAGTACGACAGAACGCCAGAAGGCGCCGCTCCGGACGGAGCGGCGCCTTCTGGCGTTGCGGACGGGAGGCTTCGGTCGGCTCAGCCGCGCCGGCGCCACCAGCGCCGTGGCCGGGACTCGAGCCGCAGCTGTTCCGCAGCCTGCGCTGCGGACGCGAGACGGGCCTCCCGTCGCTCCGCCCACTGCTGGATCTCGGCGTCCACGTCCCGGAGCGGCGTCACGACCGGTGGCCCGCCGAGGAGTTGCCGACGGGCCTCCTTCACGCGGGCGTTGAAGTCCACGAGGACATCGCGCACGTCGGACTCCACCGAGAGCGCGTCGAGGGCGTCGTCGAGCTCGGCGTCCTCGGTGCGGAGCGCGAGGGCAGGCGGGGCGATCCCACGGATGTCCTCGCGTTCGATCTTCGACTTGATCCACCAGTCCGGATCGTGCTGCCCGTCGTTCCCCGGCAGGGGCTTGCCGTGGTACGGGTTGCCCTCGAACACCCCGCGGCGTTCGGCCTCCTCGATCTGGGCCCTCGCGTGCGCGGCGACGTCTGCCGCCTTGAGCAGCCGCCGTTCCTCACGCACCTCGTCCGGATCGAGGGAGCCCCGCTCGATCTCGCTCTCCACGAGCTGCTGGTACCGGTAGCGGGCGGCCCTCCTGAGCCGGTCCATCCGTGCGTCGACGTCGTTCATCGTCAGACCATCATGCGCCTGACAACTCCTCGATCGTCAAGGCCGCCTGGATGAGCGCGAGGTGGGACAGGCCCTGCGGCAGGTTGCCCATGAAGTCGCCGTCCACCGCGCTGAGCATCTCGCTGAACAGTCCGACGTCGTTCGCCTGGTCCACCATCTCGTCCATGAGCGCGGTCGCGTCGTCGACCCGGCCGGTGCACGCGAGCGCCGAGGCGAGCCAGAACGAGCACGCGACGAACGGGGACTCCTCGTCCTCCAGTCCGGAGTACCGGTACACGAGCGGTCCGTGCTGCAGTTGCGCCTGGATCGCCTCGATCGTCGCGGCCATCCGGGGACCGCGGTCGAACCCCGACATCGCGTGGATGAGGATCGAGGCGTCGAGGGCATCGGTGTCCGGGTGCATCACGTAGTGGCCGAGTTCCTCGTTCCACCCGTGCTCGGCGACCCAGTCCGCGATGAGCCCGCGGTTCTTCTCCCAGATGTCCCTGGTGCCGCCGATCTGCCCCTTCTCGTGCAGTTCGATGGCCGCATCGAGCGCCTGCCAGCACCCGATCTTGCTCGTCGTGTAGTGCTGGGTGTCCTCGAGCTCCCACATGCCCGCGTCCGGCTTCTCCCACTGCTTGCACGCGTCGTCGGCGAGTCCCTCGAGCACCGCAGCGGTCTTGCGGTCGAGGACGTTGCCCTGCCGGACGTACTGCCGCATGATCTCGAAGACGTCGCCCCAGACGCCGAGCTGCATCTGGCCAGAGGCCCGGTTGCCCTCGGTCACCGGTCCGATGCCGTTCCACCCCGGGACGTCGCGCTCTTCTACCTCGTCGCTGACCTCGCCCTCGAGCGTGTAGAAGATCGGCATGCCGTCGTCGTGCTTCGCGATCGTGCGCATCACCCACGACACCGCGGCGTGGGTCTCCTCCCGCAGCCCGAACCGATCCAGCGCGTGCACGGTGTACGACAGGTCGCGGACCCAGGCGAACCGGTAGTCCCAGTTCTTCCCGCCGGTCCGGTCCTCGGGGAGGCTCGTCGTCGGCGCAGCGGCGATCGCTCCGGTCGGGGAGAAGATCAGGAGCTTCAGCGCGAGGGCACTCCGCTGCACGGCGTCCGCCCACGGACCGTCGTAGTTGAACTCCTTCGACCAGGTCGACCAGTTCTCGATGGTCCGGTTGATGCCCTGCATGGTCAGCTCGGGTTCCGGCAGGAAGATCGGTTCGTCGAGCGTGCCGACGATCGTCAGGATGTGCTTGGAGCCCTCGGCGGTGCTGAACCGACCGGAGAAGCGTGGGCCGTCTTCGTGCACCGGGTCGAAGCCCTTCTCGACGATCGCGATCGTCACGCCGTCGACGCCGATCACCGAGCCGTTGACGGTGTCCAGTCGCTTCGGTTCCGCGGTGTTCAGCAGCGTGCCGGGGACCACGGCCCACTCGAGCTCCACCGTCCCCTCGACGCCCTGCACGCAGCGCCCGATCTCGGCCCACGGCAGGCGTCCAGCGACACCGGTGACCATCGCGTCGGTCACGGTGCAGCGACCGGTGTCGGTCGTCCACGTCGTGACGAGGACGTTCGTCCCCGGGAGGTACTCGCGCTCCACGTGCGCGTCGAGGTCGACCGGGCGCAGCGCGAGGTGGCCGCCGTCCTCGGCGTCGAGGATGCTCGCGAACACGGGGGGCGAGTCCATCGACGGGATCGGAAGCCAGTCGATCCGGCCGTCCCGGGCGATGAGCGCCACGGTGCGGCCGTCCCCGATCGCCGCGTAGGACCGGAGCGGGGCGTACCCGTCGGTCCGCTCCGCGGTCTCGTCGACGTCGGGGGTGTCTCGGGTGCGTTGCGACATGCATCCATGCTGCCCGCGGTGCCTGAGGCGAGCCGCTCCGGCCGTACCCCGGCTGCGCGCAGCGGCCAGGACGACGGGAGGCTCGGTGCCAGCTGGCACCGAGCCTCCCGTCCGTCGCCGGGTCGAGACCGGACGTGTCCGCTCAGCCGAGCGGGGTCGGGTCCACCGGGTCCGGCGGGACCGGCAGCGATCCGCGGATCTGGTTCTGTGCCTGGCACTGGCTGGTGCAGTTCGTCGCACCGGCGCTCAGTTCGACCGCGTCCTCGCCCAGGACGCCACCGAGGCGACCACCGGGCTGGACCGTCCACGTGGTCGTCGTCGCGGTCTGCGAGGTCTTCGTCGCGACCTGCGGCGAGTCCTTGCCGAGGAGCATCTGGTGCGAGCCCGAGCCCGAGGTGACGGCCGGGGTGCCGTCACCGAAGTTGATCTTGCCGGTGTACGGGTTGGTGAAGTAGAACAGGCCGGCGCCGAGCGTGTGCGTGAAGGTGACGGGGCCGGCGAACTCGGTCTCCATCTGGAAGATGCCGCCCTGTGCGCCGTCCTTCGCCTGGATCTTGAACTTCCCGGCACCCGTGGCGAAGATCGCGGTGAGGGTGTCGTCGCGCACCTCGAGCTGGGACAGCTTCGTGCCGGACAGCTGCGCCGCGGTCAGCGAGGGGATCTTCGAGGCGAACACCACGGTCGGCTTCGTCACCATGCGCTGCGTGTCCGGGGCGCCGGTGAGCGTGTAGTCGTACACGCCGAGGTCGGCGACGCGGATGTCGAACCCGTTGTGGATCCCGCGGACCTTGATCGTGCCGGAGACCGCGAGGTCCTTCGCCTTGAAGTCCTTGCCGCTCGCCGGGTTCGTGGTGGTGCCGTTGATCGTGACGGCGTAGTCGCCGCCGGTCGACGTCTTGCCGGACGCGCTGGCGGGCGCGACGCCCACCAGGGCGACGGCGGCGATCGTGACCGCTGCGACGGCGGCGGCGATGCCGGCGACACGACGGGAGGGTGCGGTGGACATGGGGACCTCCAGGGGGCAGTGCGGGCGACCGTCGCCCACGCTGTCGATCCTGCGGTGCGCCTGTCCGCGGCGCCATCGGACCTTCGGGCTAGTACCCGTGGTCGCGGGCCCAGAGCGCGGCGCTCGTCCGGTCGGTGACGCCGATCCGTCGGAACACGTTGCCGAGGTGGGCCTTGACGGTGCGTTCCGCGATGCCGAGGGCCGTTCCGATCTGCTTGTTCGACATGCCACGGGCGACGAGGACGAGGACGTCGCGTTCCCGTGGCGGGATGTCGGGGCCCGAGGCGCTCGTGCGCGGGTTGCTCGTGCTGGTGTTCCTGTCGCTGGGGCCGACGTCGCTCGTGTCGGCGTCGCGCATGCGCGGGAGGAGCGAGCGGGCCACCCGCGGATCGATCGGCACCTCGTCGCGCCCTGCCGCACGGACCGCTCGCACGACGTCGTCGGGGGCCGCGTCCTTCAGCAGGTACCCCGTCGCACCCGCCGAAAGTGCAGCGCGGACGCGATCGTCGTCGGCGAAGGTCGTCAGCACGAGCACCCGGAGCCCCGGGAACCGCGCGCGGAGTTCCGCGGTCGCGGCGACCCCGCCGATGCCCGGCATCGACAGGTCCATCACGACGACGTCCGGCGCGACCTCGGCGGCGAGGTCGAGCGCCTCCTCGCCCGTTCCGGCCTCGCCGACGACCGTGCAGTCGTCCGTCATGCCGAGCACTGCGCGGAGACCACTGCGGACGAGCGCGTGGTCGTCGACGACCATGACCCTCATGCGATCGCCTCGGTGTCCGTCGGGACGCGGAGCTCCCATGTCGTGCCCGCACCCGGGGCGGTCCGGAGGGTCAGCGATCCGCCGACGTCTATCGCGTGCTGCCGCAGGATCGTGGTGCCGAGGTGGCCGTCCCGCTGCTGCGCGAGGACGCTGTCCGCCTCGAACCCGACGCCGTCGTCCGAGACCGCGACGACCAACTCGACGGGGGTCGACGTGATCGTCACCCTGACCGTCGTCGCCCGGGCGTGCACGACCGTGTTCGCGACGGCTTCGCGCACGAATCGCACGACCGCGTGCAGCGCGGCCGGGCTCGCCGTGACCGGGTCGGGTACCCGGAGGACGGTCTCGAGCCCGACGCTCTTGGCTCGGGCGCAGGCATCGTCGAGCGCCCTGCCGAGGCCGTCCTGTTCCGGCGCTGCCGGTCGGATCGCGGAGAGCGACGAGCGCAGCGAGGAGACGGCGCCTCGCAGGGTGCCGGCGGCCTCGCGGAGAGCCGGGTCCCCGGCCGCTCCGAGGGACATTGCCAGACCGGCGACGTCCTGCACGGCGCCGTCGTGCAGTTCCGCGGCGAGCCGCCGGCGTTCCTCGGCCTGGGCGTCGAGGGCACGGACGAGCAACCGCTCCCGTTCGCGCTGGCCGTCCCGGATCCGGACGAGCAGCCAGAGCAGCACCGGCACGAGGAGCACCAGGACGACTCCGACCGTCCCGAACGCCAGCCCGGCGAAGGCGGAGCGCAGACGAGTGGCGCTCGCCAGGACGTCGTCGTAGCGGTAGTAGACCTCGAACAGCAGCGGACGGCCCGACGGGGTGTGCACCGCCTGGTAGGCCTCCAGCAACGGTCCATCGCCGCGTTCGTACCGGTTCTCGGGCTCGTCGAGGTCGGACACCTCGGCGTCCGACTCGTCGGTGAGCAGCGCGTCGAGGTCGTCGCCCGACAGCGTGAAGCGCTCGCCGACCAAGCGCGGCTCGTCCGACCAGAGGATCGTGCCGTCCCGGTCCCAGACCTTCACCCGCACCGCCGTGTCACCGGGGAGCGCGTGGTCCACCGCGGTGGCCAGCCGGTCCCGTGCGGCCGTCCGTTCGGCGGCGTCCGCCGTCTCGTCGGCGATCGCGTCGTCCAGTGCCGGTTCGATGACCGCGCGAGCGAGCGTCGCGGTGTCCGTGGTCGCGTTCCGCACCGCGAGCCACTCGGCGATCCGCTGCGAGACCAGGGTCCCGGCCGTCGCGACGAGCAGCCCGCCGACCACCGCGGCGACGACGACGCCGGTCAGGACACGTCGCCACGGGACATCAGCGCGACGCGGCCGGCGGCGTGGATCGGCGCGGACGACCACGACCGTGCCGTCGGCGGTCGACGCCGCGTTGCTCGACACCCGTCGTCTCTGCACGCCCGCCACGCTAGTCGTCGCATGTCGTCCGCCGACGACGACGCGGCGACGTGTCCGCTCGTCTGCCGGACACGTCCAGCGCCGACGGGCAGTGTCGTTGGCATGAGCGACACCGCCGAGCACGCTGCCCGTGAGACCGGACGACAGGCGAGACGCGCCGCCGACAGCCGCTGGTTCGAGCTGCTGGCGCGCGGCGGGTTCGTCGGGAGCGGTGTCGTGCACCTGCTCATCGGGTACCTGGCGATCCTGCTCGGGATCGGCGACGCCGCGGCGGGGAGCGGCTCGCAGGGGTCGCAGTCCGGCGAGACCGACCAGTCGGGAGCACTGGCGCAGCTCGCCGCCGTCCCCGGCGGCGTCGTGCTGCTCTGGATCGTCGCGGTCGGCACCGCGGCCTTGTGCCTCCGCCTTGTGCTCGAGGCGGTCATCGGCGGCCGCACGGACACCACCCGGGCCTGGCTGAACCGGGCGAAGAACATCGGCAAGGCCGTCGTCTACGGCGTCATCGGGTACTCGGCCGGGTCGTACGCGCTCGGCGCCGGCAAGAGCTCGTCCGGGTCGACGAAGAGCGCCGCCGCGCAGGCGTTGGCGACACCCGGCGGGGTGTTCCTGCTGCTGCTCGTCGCCGCGATCGCCATCGCGATCGGGATCGGCCTCGTCGTCATCGGCATCCGCCGCTCGTACCGGAAGCAGCTCGTCACCCCGCCGAAGTCCGTCGAGCGGCCCCTGACCGTCGTCGCCGTGGTCGGCTACGTCGCGAAGGGCGTCGCGGTCGTCATCGTCGGCGTGCTCGTCGCCGTCGCCGCCTTCCGGAGCGACCCCGACCAGGCGACCGGGCTCGACGGGGCCTTCGACGCCCTGCACCGGATGCCCGGCGGGGTGTTCGTCCTGATCGCGATCGGGATCGGGTTCCTGGCGTTCGGCGTCTACAGCTTCTTCCGCGCGAAGTACGCGAAGCTCTGATCGTCAGTCGCGGTCGCCGAACAAGCCCAAGCCGTGCTTCGTGAGCACGTCGTGGGCATCGCCGAACGTCTCCGGCTCCGGCGCGTCCGGCTCGTACTTCGCCAGCAGCAGCCCGAGCAACCCCTTGCCCGGTGCGGTCAACGGCCGTCGGCGCTCCCGGTCGCCCGGTCCCGTCCGCGAACGCTCCGGGTTCCGCGGGACGTACGGCTTCGCGACGTCCGGCCAGAGCTGCGGCTGCCGGGGGACCTTCCGGTTCAGGACGTTCTGGATGCCGCGGGCGCCGGCGTCCCGGTGCGTGACCGGCTCGAGCCCGTGCTGCTGCGTCAGCGTGTGCACGATCGCGGCGTGGTGCATCGGGTCGTTCACGATCGTCCCTGGCTCCGTGTACGCGGACACGACGAACGTCGGTACACGGCCACCGAGCCGGTCGAAGGTGAACCCCATCTCACCGGGGTCCGGCTTCCCCGACGGCGGGACGGCCCCCGGCGGCGGGACGTGGTCGTAGATGCCGCCGTGCTCGTCGAACGTGACCACGAGTGCGGTGTTGACCGCGTTCGAGCCCCGCGTCGACCGGCCGCCGCGAACCGCACCGTAGACCTCGGCGAGCAGGGCCTCCGCGGCCCGGACGTCGGACATCGCGCTGTCGAACGGCTCCTCGCCCGGGACCTCGACGACCTTCGGCCGGTTCTGCGGCGGGTGCATGTCGTTGTGGTCGAACACCATCCGAGGCTCGACGAACGCGTAGTCGGGCAGGTCGCCGTTCGCCGCGTCCGCGTGGAACTGCTCCATGCTGCGGAAGTTCGTCTTCCAGTACCGCTCGATCGACGGCGCGTGCAGGAACCCCGTCAGGGAGACGACCTGCTCGGCGTCGAAGTACACGCGCCAGGTCTTCCCCGCGTCCTCGAGCCGGTTGAAGATCGTCGGCACGTCCGGGGCGTCGAGCCACTTCTGCGGACCGCCGTCCCGGGTGTTCGTGACGAATCCGTGCGACGTGCTGGCGTGGAAGAACGACCGGTTGCAGAACGTCTGTGAGGGGACCGCGCAGTGCCAGTGGTCGTACACCGCGAAGGACTTCGCGAGCGTCGAGAACACCGGCAGCATCTCGGGCGAGAAGCCGCCCATCACGCGCGAGTACTCGGCGACCGTGGGCTCCCGGCCGCGTTCGATGCGGTAGTTGACGACGTAGTCGTGGACGAAGCCCGACATCGGCGGGGCACTCGTGTCCGACGGCGCGTTGTACGGTGCCGCGTACCCGTGCTGCTCGGGTCGCTCGTTGGACGCCGGATCGACCACACCGAACCACTGCGTGTTGACATGTGGGTAGAACTCGCCTGGGTCGGGGTCCGGCTGCGACATGACGTCGTCGGTCGACCCCTCGTAGACGTGTGCGGGGACGACGGTGCCGTCTGGGGCGGTGTTCGCGTACGTCCCGGACTGCAGCCCCTCGAACGACTGCCCGTCGCCGAGCTCGTCGTCGGTGTACAGCCGGCCGAGCACGTGGTCGAAGCTCCGGTTCTCGAACATCAGGACGACGACGTGGTCGAAGCCGGGTTCACGACGTTCCGGCAGCGGGGTGAACCCGTACCGCTCGTCCTGGACGTGCCGGTCGTACGCCGCCGACGCGCCGACGGCACCCGCACCGACGGCGGCACCGGCGGCACCGATGCCCGCTCGGCGGAGGAACGCCCGGCGTGAGTGCTGCTCGTCTGGCGACATGACGGCAGTGTTGCGCAGCCCACCCCCGCGCGCAACGGCCCCGTGATATACTGCTGATGCTCGCCTTCGTTGAGGGTGCAGAAGTAGAAGCCGGTGCTCCCCGTCCTTTGATGGGACCCGGCTTTCGCGCTGTCACGGCTTGATCTCCACGACGTCGACGTCCAACGGCTCGGGCAGACTGGATCCGCCCGCGACACACGCCCCGACCATCCCGAGCACTTGGTCCGGCAGCCACAGGAGCGGTTCGTCGGACGGATGTCCGTGTTCCACGCGCATGGTGGGTGGCAGTACTCCTCGTATCCGCAGCGTGTCCACGGCGCGTCGGTCCCTGGCCATCAGCGCGGTCGGTCGGGCTTCCAACGTCAGCAGCGACGCAGCTCGGCCGGCGAGCTCCCACACGAGCCGCTCCAGACATGCGGAACGAGCCCGTTCCTGCTTCGGCAGGTCCATCGGACGCGCGATGACGACGACGTGCGATGCCGCGAGGGTCGTGACCACGTCGACCACCCGTGCTCGGTGCCGCCGGTCGAGCTCGTACCAGTGGAGTTTTCGTCCGTCGGCACCCCGGAGGGAACGCAGCCGATCGCGCACCGCGTCCGCATCGGCGGAGTCGACGATCGATGCGCCGAGCAGGTAGGCGGGGCCGTCGAGGCCGTGCGAGCGGATACTCTCGTCTCCCCAGGCGTGCAGCGGTCGGATCATCACGCAACGCTCACAGCTGGCGAGCCACCGTGGCGCTCGGAACCGGATGCTGTGGACAACGCCGGGGCCGATGTCCCGCGGACGGGGAACTGCCGGGGTAGCCTGGGCGACTGCCCGACCCACGAGGAGAGACCAGTGAACGACGAGACCCCGCGCCACGCCGACCAGCTGGAGCACGCGGAGAACGCCGACGTCGTGGTCAAGGTCGACCGGATCGAGGTCGACGGCACGAACGTCCGCGTCAGCTCCATCGGCGACACCGGGGTCCGTCCCTTCGTGCTCGTCGCCGGCCTCGGCATCGCGTCGACCTACTACGAACGGCTCGCCCCGAACCTCAACGAGTTCGGACCCGTGCACGCCCTCGACCTGCCCGGGTTCGCCGGCGTCCCGAAGTTCCGCGGCGCGGTGTCGATCGAGCGGTACGCCGACGCCGTCGAGCGCGTCCTCGACGAACTCGGGCTCCAGGACCCGGTCCTCGTCGGCCACTCGATGGGCACGCAGATCGTCACCGAGGTCGCCGCGCGCCGCCCGCAGATCAGCGACCTGGTCCTGATCAGCCCGGTGATGGACTCGAACGCCAGGACCATCAGCGAATCGGCGGTCCGCTTCGTGCGGTCCGCCGTGCACGAGCCGGCGGCGGTCCGCTGGCACGCCGTGACCGCGTACGCGCTCTGCGGCTGGCACTGGTTCCGGAAGGTGCTGCCGAAGATGGTCGCGTTCCGGATCGAGGACCGCGCCCCGCAGGTGCGGGCGCGCACGCTCATCGTCCGCGGCGAGCACGACGCCCTCGTGCCCCGCGACTGGATCCGCCGGCTGGCCAGGGTGTTCCCGTACGCCGTCCTCCGCGAGGTCGTCGACGGCGCGCACTCGGTG
The DNA here is from genome assembly GCF_048756585.1 of Curtobacterium sp. L3-7. NCBI lineage: Bacteria > Bacillati > Actinomycetota > Actinomycetes > Micrococcales > Microbacteriaceae > Curtobacterium > Curtobacterium sp. L3-7. Next base: position 1,044,072 of record NZ_CP151474.1, read on the forward strand.
ATGCACGCGCAGGCCGACGCCGTCGCGGCGCTCGCCGTGGCGCACGTCCGCGGGGACCTGCCCGATCGCGGGGTGTCGTCGTTGCAGCGCGTGCGGGACGACTCGACCGCGTCGGACCTCGCTCGGCTCAGCCCGGGGGACGCCTGGCTCGTCGTGAAGGCGCGGTTCCTGGAGCTGTTCGGGATGGCGAAGGGCGACGACGAGGTCCTCGAGGCCGGCAAGTCTGCCCACGCCGTCGCGATGGCGGACGAGGCAGACGCCCCGGTGGCGCCGGAGGACCGCGCAGCGGTCGTCGACGCGGCTGCCCCGGAACTGGACGAGCACAGCCAGCGCAAGGCCGGCTAGCGACGCGACGCACTGGAGGCCCGGTGCCGGTCCGACGGACCGGCACCGGGCCTCCATGTCGCCCGCGATCAGGGCGTGATGCGGCCAGGCAGCATGTCGGGCGTGAGCGCGTGCGCCTCGGCGAGGACCTTCCGGGCCTCGTCGGTCTTGTCCCACACGTTCCAGAGCAGGACGCCGCGGACGAGCTCATCGTCGTCGAGGTAGTAGACGACGCCGGTGGTGTTCGGTTCCTGCCAGTCCTCGACGGTCCGGAGGGACGTCGTGACCTGGCCGACCGCCTCGTACCCGACGTCGAAGACGTCGGAGTAGAACATCGGCGTGTGGTCGTATGTCTCGTCGGCGTCGGCGAGGTTCCGCCCCGCCTGTCGTCCCTGCTGCTGCGCGTTGTCGACGTGCTCGACGCGGCGGGTACCGAGGATCCGGTCCGGGTACTCGGCGACGTCACCGGCGGCGAACACCGCCGGGTCGTCCGTGACGAGCGTGGAGGACACCACGATGCCGTCGTTCACGGTGAGACCGGCTGCTGCGGCGAGCTCGGTCGCGGGCTCGATGCCGAGACCGGCGACGACCGCGTCCGCCTCGATGACCGAGCCGTCGTCGAGGGTGAGCGTCACGCCGTCGTCGTGTTCGGCGCCGGATGCGACACGTCGGCCGAGCCGGAGTTCCACGCCGTGGTCCACGAACCGCTGCTGGAACGCGGCGGCGAGCGCCTCGGGGAACATGTTCCCGCCGACGACCTCGTCCGGGTCGACGAGCGTGACGCGGGCACCGTTCTGCACGACGCCCGACGCGATCTCGGTGCCGATGTAGCCGCCACCCACGACGACCACGTGGGCTCCCGCATCGGCGAACCCGCGGAGCTTCCGGTAGTCGGCGGCACTGCGGTAGTCGAGGACGCGGTCGGACGGCTCGAGTCCGGGGAGCCCGCGGGGGTGTCCACCGGTGGCGATGAGCAGCTGCTCGTAGCCGAACGTGCTGCCGTCGGCGGTCGTCACGGTCTTGCCGTCTCGGTCGATCGACGTCACCACGGTCCCGAGCACGAACTCCGCGCCCGTCTCCTCCGTGTGCAGGTCGACCTTGTCGTCCCAGCTGAAGTCCGGGTCGGTCCAGAGTTTCTTCGACAGGGCCGGCCGGGCGTACGGTCGGTCGACGTCCTCGCTGATGATGCCGATCGAGCCGTCGGCATCGATCTCCCGGATGCCCCGTGCCGCCGAGTCGGCGACCATCCCGCCGCCGACGATGAGGTAGCGGTAGTCGGTCATGTGTGCGTCCTCCTAGATGGTGGCGACCGAGCCGGAGTCGACCCGGTAGTTGGCGCCGTTGACGAAGCTCGCGAGGTCGGAGCACAGGAACGCGATCACGTTGGCGACCTCTTCCGGCTCGCCGCGGCGCTTGAGCTCCATGTACGGACGCTCCTCGTCGAGGAAGCTCGTGATCGCCTCGTCGAAGGTGGTCCCGAGCTGTTCGGCGCGCCGTTTCATCATCGCGTCGGTCATCGGCGTGTGGATGAAGGCAGGGGAGACGGTGTTCACGAGCAGGCCCTCTGTCGCGTAGCTGCGCGAGAGCCCCTTCGCGAACGAGAGCACCCCGGCCTTGGCGGCGCAGTACGGCAGCTCGTCGTCGTACGGCTGCGACGCGTCCTCGGACACGAGGTACACGATGCGACCCCACCCGCCGTTCCGCAGGTCTCCGATGAACTCGCGGGTGATCCGCACCGGCCCCATCAGGTCGACGTCGAGCGTCGACGTCCAGCCGTCCTCGTCGATCTCGTGGAAGAGCCCCTGAGCGCCGGTGACGCCGGAGGACTGCACGAGGATGTCGATCTCGCCGACGGCCTCGCGGACCCTGGTGTGCAGGTCCGCGAGGCTCGACGCGCTGGTCACGTCAGCGGCGAACGCGTGGAGCTTGCCGTACGGCGCTTCGAGCTGGTCGGCCGAGTTGTCCAGCTGCGACTGGTCGAGGTCGCTGACGACCACCGTCGCACCCTCGGCGAGGAGGATGCGAGCGGTGTTCCAGCCGATGCCGGAGTCCGCGCCGAAGACGAGCGCGGTCTTGCCCTGGATCCCGAGGTCCACGTGGTGGTCCGCGCTACGCGTGGGCCGAGGCGTCGGCGACCGCGGGCGTCGTCGCGCTCGCGAGCGGGGTGCTCGGCGCGCGGTTCTCGGCGCTGACCATCCACGCGAGCTGCTCGAGGCGCTCGATGAAGCCGTGCAGCAGGTCCGCGGTCGTCGGGTCCTCGTCGTCGACCTCGTCGTGCACGTCGCGCATGGTCCCGGTGGCCTGGTAGAGACGCAGCGTGACCTGGTCGATCGCGTCGTGCGTGGTGATCTCGCCCTCGGGGAACTGGTCGAGGTGGCTCGTCGCCGCGACCGTGCTCGAGCGGCCGTCCGGCACGGCGTAGAGCGCACGCATGCGCTCCGCGGTGTCGTCGGCGAACTCGCGTGCGGCGTCGACGATCTCGTCGAGCTGCAGGTGCAGGTCGCGGAAGTTCGTGCCGAGGATGTTCCAGTGGGCCTGCTTGCCCTGGACGTGCAGGTCGATGAGGTCGACGAGGACGGCCTGCAGGTTGGCGGCCATCTTTTCCGATGCGTGCATGATCGGCTCCTTCAGCAGTGTTCGCGGTTGGTGACCGTTCCGGTCTACGCGGTGCGTCGGAGTCGTTTCACAGTGCACGGGGAGGGTCGTGTCCCCCCGCCGCGCTCAGCGGACAGGCCGGACGCCCCGGTCAGTGCCCAGGCGTCGTCGCAGCGGGGTCGATCTGGTCGACGGCGTCGCGCATCTGCTCGAGGAACACCGCCACGACACGGGCGTCGGCTGGCGGCAGGCCCTCGGCGATGGACATCATCCGACGGTGCATCACACCGAGCGTCGCGCGGACCTCGTCGTCGGTCTCGGTCGTGGGGGTGATCACGAGCGCGCGTCGGTCGGTGGGGTGTGGCTCGCGCCGGACGTGGTTGCTCCGCACCAGGCGGTCGATGAGGATCGTCGTCGACGCCGAGGAGATCTTCAGGTAGGCGGCGAGGTCCTTCGGACTGACCTTGCGGCCGGACCGCTGCGCCTGCAGGAGGTAGCGGACGGCGAGCAGGTCCGTCTCGCCCATGCCCATCGAGTCGCGGGTACGCCGTCGCATCGCGGTCTCGGCGGCCCGGTAGCGACGCAGGGCGTTGAGGACCGCGACGCCGCGTTGGGTCGCGTCGTCATCCGGGAACCAGTATCCGGATGCTTCCGTGATCTCCTGCGTGGACATGGGGTTCAGGGTAACCCGTCTCGTTGCTAGACGGTCTAGCGGCTTCCGTACCCCGGAACGGACGGGAGGCCCGTGGCGGATCCGCCACGAGCCTCCCGTCCGTCCTGGGGGTACGGTCCCTACGCGGCGGCGGGCTCCGCGGTCGCCTCGGCGAGCGCGGTCAGCGCGCCCTGCACGAGCTGGGTGACCTCGTCGTCCTCGCGCGGGTGGGTCTCCGCGAAGCGGACGACCGACTGCGGGATGGCGACCTTGACGTCCTCGAGGACCTTGGCACCGGCGATGCCGGCGGCCTTGCGGGCGTCGTCGTGCGCCCAGACGCCGCCGTACTGGCCGAAGGCGGAACCGATGACCGCCACGGGCTTGCCGGAGATCGGGGAGGCGCCGAACGGACGCGATGCCCAGTCGATCGCGTTCTTCAGCACCGCGGGGAGGGTGCCGTTGTACTCGGGCGTCACGAGCAGCACGCCGTCGGCGTCGGCGAGGGCCTTGCGGAAGGCGACGGCGGAAGCGGGCGGGGTGTCCCCGTCGATGTCCTCGTTGTAGAACGGCAGGTCGACGATGCCCTCGTGGACGGTGGGGGTGATGCCCTCCGGCGCGTGGTGGATCGCTGCTTCGGCGAGCTTGCGGTTGATGGAGTCGGCGCGGAGGCTGCCGACGAGGACGACGACGTTCGTCATGGGGATCCTTCTGTGCTCGTGGTTCTGGGACGGAAAGGTGTCAGAGACAACCAATACGTTCGCACGCAGCGCTATTCCCGAACTGGGCGTCGTCGGTACGGTGGCGGGGTGACCGACCCCAGGACGCCCGACAGCACCCCTGCGACCCCCGACGCGGACTGGTGGCGCGACGCCGTCGTCTACCAGGTCTACCCACGGAGCTTCGCCGACTCGGACGCCGACGGACTCGGGGACGTCGCCGGCATCACGAGCCGGGTGCCGTACCTGGCGGGACTCGGTGTCGACGCGATCTGGCTGTCGCCGTTCTTCCCGTCCCCGCTCGCCGACGGCGGGTACGACGTCGCCGACTACCGCGACGTCGATCCTCGGCTCGGCACGCTCGACGACTTCGATGCCCTGGTCCGTGCGGCACACGCGCACGACATCCGGGTGATCGTGGACGTGGTACCGAACCACACGTCGTCCGAACACGCGTGGTTCGAGGCCGCGCTCGCCGCCGAACCGGGATCACCCGAACGGGCGCGGTACGTGTTCCGGGACGGCACCGGTGACGCCGGGGAGCTCCCGCCGAGCGACTGGGTGTCGAACTTCGGCGGCAGTGCATGGACCCGCGTGCCCGACGGCCAGTGGTACCTGCACCTGTTCGCCCCGGAGCAGCCCGACCTCGACTGGTCGAACCCGGCGGTGCGTGCGGACTTCGAGGACACGCTCCGCTTCTGGTCCGACCGCGGGGTCGACGGGTTCCGCGTGGACGTCGCGCACGGGCTCGCGAAGGACCTGTCGACGCCGTACCGCCCCTCGAACGAGCACGACCTGCCGCTCGACGGGTCCGACCCGCTGTACGACCGCGACGAGGTGCACGAGATCTTCGCCGCCTGGCGGCACGTCCTCGACGAGTACGACCCACCGCGCGCAGCCGTCGCCGAGGCCTGGGCCCCTGCGCCTCGACGGGTCCTGTACGCCCGGCCGACGGAGCTCGGGCAGGCGTTCAACTTCGACCTGCTCGAGTCGCCGTTCGACGCATCGGCGTTCCGGCAGGTCATCGAGCGGAACCTCGCCATGTCCGAGCAGTCGGGGGCGTCGAGCACGTGGGTGCTCTCGAACCACGACGTGGTGCGGCACGCGACGCGGTACGCACTCCCCGCCGGCACCGACACGGACGCCTGGCTGATGACCGACGGGGTCTCGCCGGCTCCCGACCGTGACCGGGGGCTCCGACGTGCGCGTGCGGCGTCGTTGCTTCAGCTCGCGCTCCCGGGATCGTCGTACGTCTACCAGGGCGAGGAGCTCGGGCTGCACGAGGCCGCGGCGATCCCCCGCGACCTGCTGCAGGACCCGAAGTGGGTCCGGTCTGGGCACACCGTCAAGGGCCGGGACGGCTGCCGCGTGCCGATCCCGTGGACCGAGTCGGGGCCGTCGTTCGGGTTCGGCGACGTGGCACCCTTCCTGCCCCAGCCGGCGGACTTCGGCGCGTGCTCGGTCTCGGCGGAGGACGGCGACCCGACCTCGACGCTGTCGCTCTACCGGGCGGCGCTCGCTGCCAGGCGCCGACTGCAGTCGGGTGAGTCGCTCACGTGGCTGGACGCGCCAGCCGCGGTCGTCGCGTTCGCGCGGCACGACGGGTGGCGCTCGGTCACGAACTTCGGCACCGACCCGGTGCCGCTCCCGGCCGGGCATGTGGAGGTGGCATCGGGACCGCTGGGTGACGGCGTGCTGCCGGGCGAGACGACGGTCTGGCTCTCGTAGGCAGCGGCTCCTCCACACCCGGGAGGCTCGTGGCTGCGATCCACGGATCGTCCCACCACCGCCGCTCGGTCGCGCCCCGATCGCGACGATCGGGGCATGACAGAACGCATCCACACACCGCCGCGAGCAGCCCGCCGGGTGCTCGCCGTCGCCGTGTCGCTGGCCGCCCTCGCGGTCCTGGCGATCCCCGCGCTGCAGACCCCGTCCGCATCCGCCGACGACCTCACGTTCCCCTACGACAACGCGTTCGACACCGGCCAGGGCGGTGTCCTGAGCGGCGATGCGCGGATCGTCGACGGGCGACTCCGCCTGACGGACGACTCCCGCGGACAGGCCGGCTCGTGGTCGACCACTGACACGTTCCCCTCGACGCTCGGGCTCGACATCGAGTTCGAGTACGCGATGTACTCGGACGACCCGCGCGCCGGTGCGGACGGCCTGCTCCTGTACCTCGCCGACGGCGCGGCCGAGCCGGGCATCGGCGGGACCGGGGCAGCGCTCGGGTACGCCTGCCGTCCCGAGAGCACGCAGGGCCAGGGGCCGTGCGACACCGCGGGCATCCCGGGCGGGTTCGCGGCGATCGCGCTCGACCGGTACGGCAACTTCTCGCTGCCGATCAACGACAGTGGTCCGGGGGTCACACCGGACGCCGTCGTGGTCCGCGGCTCCGGTGACGGGACGGACGGCTACCGGTTCGTCGCCAACGCCGTCGCGCCCGGCCGGGTCGAGACCGACGGTCCGACGACGCGCACCGTCCGGGTGCAGCTGCTGCCGGGCGACGACGGCGAGCTCGCCGTCAGCGTGCAGCTCGAAGCCGGCGGGGGCATGCGGACGGTCCTCGACGGCGTCCCGCTGCACGGCGCAGGCCAGGCGGCGCTCCCGCCCACGCTGCGGCTGGGCTTCGCGGGGGCGACCGGTGCCCACGTCAACGTGCACGAGATCGACTCGCTCAGCGTCCGGCAGCCGGCGGACCTCCGCGTCGAGCACGACCTCCCGCCCGTGGCCGCCGGGGAACACGTCCGGTACTCGGTCACCGCGTCGAACGTCGGCCGGAACGCATCGGACCCGAGTCCGTTGACGGTGGACGTCCCGGACGCACTGCACGACGTGACGTGGGCGTGTGCGGCCTCGGACGGTGGCGGGTGCTCCGCGGCCGACGGGACCGGCGACGTCGGCGTGGACCTCGCGCTCGACCGCGGAGCATCGGCGACCGTCACGATCGAGGGCGCCCTCGATCCCGGTGCCACGGGTGAGCTGGTGAGCGTCGCGACGATCGCGACGGCGCCGCACCTGGCGGACGCGGACGAGACCGACAACACCTCGCGAGCGACCGCGGTCGTGACCGCGTCGGCGCAGCTCGAGACGGACAAGTCCGTCGAACCCGCGACCGGGGTCCGTCCTGGTGACCACGTCGAGTACCAGGTCGTCGCACGGAACCGCGGGCCGGCGACCGCCAGGGACGTCTCCGTCGTCGACGACCTGCCGGCGGCGCTCGTGTTCGTCGATTCCGGGGACGCCTGCGCCGCGGCCGGACAGCGGGTGACCTGTGGCGACGGGACGGACCTCGCGCCGGGCGAGGAACGGGCCTTCCGGTTCCGGGCGTTGCTCGGCGAGGACTACCGCGGTGACGGCTCGGACGTCGTGAACGTGGCGACCGCTGCCTCGCCGACCGACCCCGACGGCGGAGATCCCTCGCCCGGTGTCGCGATCGAGGTGGTGGATCCCGACGCTCCGGACGATGCCTCGGTGCCGCCGGGGCCGAGCGCTCCCGCCGCGAGCGTGCCGGAGCGCTCGACCGCTCCCGCCGCCGACCGGGGTGGGACCTCGAACCCACGCGGCGGTGCGCTGGCCTACACCGGCACCGACGACCTCGGGATCGTCGCGGCGATCGGGGGCGTGCTGGTGGCGGCAGGAGCGGGCTGCTGGTGGGTGGCACGACGTCGCCTCCGTGCCGACCGCCACGAGGACTTCGTCGGCGACTGATCGGAGCAACCGAGGGTGCTCCGGCCCGTCGCAGGTCGGAGCATCCTCAGCTCGGGTGCGGCCCACACGGACGGGGCACATCCCGGTCGGCGGTAGGATCGTTCGAACGATCCACATGCCCGAAAGAGGTCTCGTGTCCGACTCCGTCGCCGACGCACACCAGCGCGCGCGGTACTGGCCGATCCCCATCCTCCGGGCCGTCCCCGCTGCGATCGTCGCCATCGTCATCACCTTCTCGTCCAACCACGCGGCCGGGTACGGCCTGCTGCTGTTCGGCGCGTTCGCGGTCGTCGAGGGCGTCGTCCTCGGCGTCGGCAGCCTCACGCGACTCCGCGATGACGACCGGTCGCGGCGCACCGCCGTCGCCCAAGCCGTCGTCACGGTCCTCGCGGGCGTCGCCGGGATCGCGTGCAACGGCCTCGGGCTGCCGGCCTTCATCACGATCGTCGTGGCGTTCGCCGTCCTGACCGGCGCACTCGAGCTCACCCAGGGCATCCGCGCTCGCCGCACCTCGCCGTTCGCCAGGGACTGGATGACGATCGGCGGGCTGACCCTGCTGCTGGCGATCGGGTTCCTCGTGACCCCGCCGGACTACTCGCAGCAGCTCGGCGGCATCGAGCAGGTCAGCGGCGTCCTCGACGCGTCGATCGTCCTCGTCGGCCTGCTCGGCGCGTACCTCGCCATCACGGCGGTCTTCCACGCGATCGCCGGCCTCTCGCACAAGTGGGGGACGACTGCACCAGCGGCGTCCCCGAACGGAGCTCCACACGCATGACCACCCCCAGCCGTCGTGACCGCCTGCGCCCGGTCGAGCTCCTCGGGATCTCCGCGATCATCGCGGTGTTCACCGGGCTCGTCGTGCTCATCTCGACGAGGGAGGTCACGCTCGCGCTGATCTTCCTCGGCATCGCGTTCATCGTGGTCGTGGTGGTCCTCGCGATGCTCCAGCTCGCGTCGACGAGTGACCAGGACGACAACGACATGCTCGGCGGGCACAAGACCCCGGGTGAAGGAGACGGCGACGGCTTCCACTGAGGTCCGACGACCCGAGCAGGGTGCTCCTGACCTGCCCGGCCGGTACCGCCACCGGTACCTGATCCTCGCGGTCTGCTGCATGAGCCTGTTCATCGTCTCGATGGACGCCACCGTGGTGAACGTCGCGCTGCCGTCGATCGGCCGCGAGCTCCACAGCACGATCTCCGGACTGCAGTGGACGATCGACGCCTACACGCTCGTGCTCGCGAGCCTGCTCATGCTGTCCGGCTCGACCGCCGACCGGATCGGGCGGCGCCGGACCTTCCAGATCGGGCTCGCGCTGTTCAGCGTCGGGTCGCTGCTCTGCTCGCTCGCACCCACGGTCGGGTGGCTCGTGGTGTTCCGCATGGTCCAGGCGGTCGGCGGATCGATGATGAACCCGGTGGCGATGTCGATCATCACGGCCACGTTCGACGACGCCAAGGAGCGTGCGCGGGCGGTCGGGGTGTGGGGCGCCGTCGTCGGGGTCTCGATGGGCGTCGGGCCGCTCGTCGGCGGAGCACTGACGGACACGGTCGGGTGGCGGGCGATCTTCTGGATCAACGTGCCGATCGGCATCGCCGCGATCGTCCTGACGTTCCTGTTCGTCCCGGAGTCCCGCGCCCCGCGTCCGCGTCGACTCGACCCGCTCGGGCAGGGGCTCGTCATCGTGCTCCTGGCGACGCTGGTGGGCGGACTCATCGAGGGCCCGCGGCTGGGGTGGACCTCGCCGGCGGCCCTCGGGCTCTTCGTCGTCGCGGCTGCTGCCCTGGTCGCACTCGTCGGGGTCGAACGGCGCACCGCCGAGCCCCTCATCGACGTCCGGTTCTTCCGGAGCATCCCGTTCTCGTCCGCGGTGCTGACCGCGATCGCCGCGTTCGGTGCGAACGGCGCGTTCCTCTTCCTGAACGCGCTCTACCTGCAGGAGGTCAGGGGCATGTCCCCGTTCGAGGCCGGACTGTGGACGCTGCCGGCGGCGGTCGCGACGATGCTCGCCTCGCCCCTGTCCGGCCGACTCGTGGGATCGGTGGGTACCCGTGTCCCGCTCGTGCTCGCCGGGATCGGCATCGGTGGCGCGGGTGTCGTGCTCACGACGATCGACGCGCACACCCCGATGTGGGTGCTCGTCTCCGCGTTCGTGCTCTTCGGACTCGGGTTCGGCATGGTGAACGCCCCGATCACGAACACCGCGGTTTCGGGCATGCCACGGGCGCAGTCGGGCTCCGCGGCCGCCGTCGCCTCGACGAGCCGCCAGACCGGGGTGTCGCTCGGTGTCGCCCTCGCGGGGACCGTCACCGGCGCGAGTGCGGTCGCCAGCGTCGGTGCGGGGTTCGCGGTCGCCACGCACGCGATGTGGTGGATCGTCGTCGGCATCGGTGCGGGCATCGTCGTCGTCGGGTTCGTGTCGTCGTCGGCTGCGGCGCGGCGGTCGGTGTCGGGCATCGCCCACCTGCTCGAGGGCTGAACCGCATCACTGCCGCGCGGCGACGATGTCCTGCGCGAGCGCCCGCACCGCTCGGTTCGGTTCTGGTGCCGTCCGCATCGCCAGACCCACCCGGAGCGGCTCGACCGGGTCCTCGAGCTCGAGGACCACGCCGTCGTGCGGGACCCCGGAGTCCGGCACCACGCCGACCCCGAGTCCGGCGGCCGCGAACCGGATGACCGCGGGCATGTCGTTCATCTCCGCGACGATGCGCCGCCGGATGCCGAGTCGCTCGAGCGCCTGGTCGAGAATGATCCGGTTGCCGAACCCGTGCGCCGTGTCGATGAACGACTCGTCGGCGAGTTCCGTCAGCGACACCGAGGTGCGTCCACTCCGTGCGAGCGGGTGGTCCGCGGCGACGAACACCCGGAACCGCATCTCGCGGAGGGGCTCGACGACGATGCCGGCGGGCACCGACGGCAGGCCGCAGTAGGCCAGGTCGAGCCGTCCAGCCACCAGGTCCTGCACGAGCCCGGTGGTCCCGGACGGGGACGTCATGAGCTCCACGGCGACGAGCGGGTGGCGCTGCCGGAACGGGCGGAGCACCCCGGTCAGGTCGACGATGTCCATGCTCGTGAAGATCCCGAGCCGGACCCGCCCGCGGAGTTCGGCGTCCGACGCGGCGGCGAGGTCGTGCATCCGGTCGAGCGAGTCGAGCACGGCCCTGGCGTGCGGGAGGAGGTCCTCGCCGGCCGTGGTGAGGACGAGCTGCCGGCCGGTGCGCTCGAACAACCGGACACCGAACGAGCGCTCGAGGCTCGCGATCCCCGCCGAGACGGTCGACTGCGCTGCCCAGAGCCGTTCCGCAGCGCGGGTGACGCTGCCCTCGGCGGCGACGGTGACGAATTGTTCGAGCAGTCGGGTCTCCATGCACCCCATCATCGACCAGATCGATGGAAACCATCAAGATGATCCGTTTGACCCGATGATGCGATGGCGGGAGCATCGGAGCATGACAACCGTCCTCGAAGAACCCTCCACCGGATCCGTCACCGCCCCTCCGGTGCCGCGCGGTCGGCGCGCGCACAGCCGTCGCCGTCACGGTGCGGGGCTCTGGGCCGTGGCGTTCGCGTTCCTCGCGGTGATGGCGTTCGCGACGGTCCCCGCGCCGCTGTACGTGATCTACCAGGCACGCGACGGCTTCCCCACGTTCACCACGACGATCATCTTCGCCGCGTACGGCCTCGGCGTCGTCGGGTCGCTGTACTTCGCCGGGCACCTGAGCGACGTCCTCGGGCGGAAGCCGCTCATCCTCGTGTCGATCGCCCTGGAGCTCGTCGCGGCGGTGCTGTTCCTCGTCTGGAACGACGTCAGCGGGCTGATCGTCGCGCGGCTCGTCACGGGCTTCGGCGTCGGGACGCTGACGGCGACGGCGACGGCGCACCTCGGGGAACTCCGGGTCCGCGCCACCGGCCGCGAGGCGTCCGCGAAGGGTGCCAGCGTCGCGGCCGGCGTCGTGAACCTCGGCGGTCTCTCCCTCGGCGCCCTCGTCGGCGGAGCGCTGGCGGAGTTCGTCGGACAGCCGCTGATGACGCCGTACATCGTGTTCGTCGTCGCGCTCGTGGTCGCCTTCGTGGCGGTGCTCGCCGCGCCGGAGACCGTCGGTCGTCCCGAGGAGCGTGTGCCCTACCGACCGCAGCGCGTGCAGGCCCCTGCGGGCAAGGGCGGCGCGTTCTGGACCGCGGGCATCGCGGCGTTCGCGGCCTTCGGGGTGCAGGGGCTCTTCACGTCGGTCGCGCCGTCGTTCCTCGGTTCGACGTTCCACGTGACCGACCGTCTGGCCGCAGGAGCCACGACCTTCGGGGTGTTCGCCGCGAGTTCCGTCTCCCAACTCGTGTTCGCCCGGCTCTCGCAGCGCGCCCAGATCCGGCTCGGTGTCGTCCTCCTCGTCGGCGGGCTCGTCGTGCTCGGTGTCGCGGCGGTCCTGCTGCAGGTCGCCGGGTTCATCGGCGGGGGCGTCGTCGCCGGCGCGGGGGTGGGGCTGCTCTTCCGGGCGGCGATCGCGAGCGCAGGTGCCCTGGTCGGCCCCGAGCAACGCGGCGGGGTGCTCGCGGCGACGTTCCTCGTCGCGTACGCCGGGCTGACGGTGCCCGTCGTGGCGGTCGGCGCGGCGCTCCTCGTGCTCCCGACGCTCCCCGTGCTCCTCGGGTACGTGGTGCTCGTCGCGGCGCTCGCCGCCGTCGCCGGGACGCGACTGGCCGTGCGCGCCTGACGCACCCCGAGCCTCCCGTCCGGAGCCCTGGTCCACCGGACGGGAGGCTCGCCCCACCTCCGGCATACTGGCCGCATGCCGTCGAGACGCAACCGTTCCGTCGTCACCGGTGTCGCCGCGGTCGTGGCCGCCGGTCTCGTGGCCGGTGGGCTCTTCCTCACCGCGCAGCAGGGTGCGGACGACCCGGTGCTCTCCGGGCCGACGACCGCGCCGACCGCCGTCGCGACGAGTGACGGCTCCGTCGTCATCGACCGGACCGGTCCGGACCTGCCGGGTGACTCCGTGCTCGCGTCCTGCGACCGGGACTCCCGCGCGACCGTCGCTCGCTACGACACGGCCGCGCTCGGCGACGTCGTGCTGCAGTGCGGGAACTCGAGTCAGGGGTACGAGCACATCCGCGTGCGGCACACCGCTGACTGGGAGGACGTCCTCGCGGGCCACGGCGACCGGGACTGGGACGACGCGATGCTCACCGCGGTGCAGACGGCGCTCACCAGCCCGCGGGACGGGTTCCCGGTCGACGCCGGCGACGGCAAGGTCTGCTACGCCGCTGCCGTCCGGTTCGACGACGGGACCGCGCCGAGTCCCGACGGCTTCGTGAAGGTCATCGTCTCCGCGACGACCGACCGCGTGATCACTGCGTACCCTACGAACGACGACGACTGCTGAGGGGTCGCGCCGCCCGATCCGTGCGCCCGTCCCGCGTGGTGCGCCCGCCCTTCCCGCGCGCCCGCGCCTGCCTCGTCCCGACTCCGTACGACAGCGTCGTTGTCGTACGACAGCGACATTGTCGTTCGTTGCGGGCGCGGGCAGTTGCGCGCGCGGGCAGTTGCGCGCGCGTGGGTGCGACAGCGTCGTTGTCGTACGACAGCGACGTTGTCGTTCCGAGTCGGCAACGGCGTCACAGCCCCGCCAGGACCCGCCCGCCAGGCCGGCCCGCCCCGCCAGGCCGACCCGCCCCGCCAGACCGACCCAGCCGCCCCGCCGCCCTACGCGTGCACGTCGTGCTCGTGCCGACGGTGCGACGCGGGCTCGAGCTGGAACGTGGAGTGCTCGACCGGCACGTCGAAGTGCTCCGCCACGCACTGCTGCAACTCGTCGAGGATCGCCGGGGCGTGCGCCGTCGTGAAGCAGTGGTCGTCCACCACCACGTGCGCCGTCAGGTTCGGCACCCCGGTCGCGACGAGTGTCGCGTGCAGGTCGTGCACCGCGATCACGTGGTCGAGCTCCAGCATGTGGCCGCGCACGTCCTCCAGGTCGAGCCCCGGCGGCGTGGCCTCGAGCAGCACGTTCGCGGTCTCCCGCAGCAACCGGATCGCCCGCGGCAGGATCAGCCCACCGATGACGAGCGCAGCGACCGAGTCCGCTCGCTCCCACCCCGTCAGCGCCAACACGACGGCCGCGGCGATGACCGCGACGGAGCCGAGCGTGTCGTTGAGGACCTCGAGCCGCGCGGCCCGTGACGTGAAGTTCTCGCCGGAGGCCCGCAGCAGCACGGCGTAGGCCACCAGGTTCCCGACGAGCCCGATCACCCCGAACACGAGCAACGGCCCGGAGTGGATCTCGGCGGGCACGAACAGTCGCTGGATCGCCGAGATGATCACGTACACGCCGACCGCGAGCAGGATCGCCGCCTGCGCGGTGGCACCGAGCACCTCGGCCCGCTGGAACCCCCAGGTGCGCTGTGCGGTCGGGGAGCGTCGGGCCAGCCGTGTCGCGACGAGTCCGATCCCGATGCCGCCGGTGTCGACGACCATGTGTCCGGCGTCGACGAGGAGCGCGAGGGACCCGGTCACGACGGCGCCGACGACCTCGGCCAGCAGGATCGTCGCGGAGATGCAGAACGCCACCCACAGGGCGCGCTCGCTCGCACCCCCGTGCGCGTGTCCGTGGTCGTGTCCCATGCACACGATCGTACGGATCCGCACCGACGACATGCCAGGATCGAGGCGTGACCCGGTCGCCCTACGAGCTGAGCACCACGCCCGACGTCGTCGAACGGCTGCACCCCCGTCTCCGGACGTACTTCGGGGCGATCCCACCGGGGCACGTGGGTCGCGGCGACGGCGTCTTCGACGTCGTCGGGACACCGCGCAGGTGGCTCTGGCCGGTGCTCGCGCTGTTCGCGCGCGACGCGGTGATGTTCCCGGTCTGGGAACGGCAGGTCCCCTTCACCGTCGAGAACCGGCCGGCACGCGTCGGCCGGGGCAGCAGCCGGGAGGCTCGTGTCGCGGTCCGCGCGCACCGCGCCTTCCACCTCCGCTCCGGAGACCGCACGATGGTGGACGCCATCGCCGCTGAACCGGAGGGCCTGGTCGACCACCTCGGTCGCCACGGGCGCGTCAGCGCCCGACTGCGCGTGGAGGTCGACGCCGACGGGCCGGACGCGGGTGCCCTGCGCCTGGTCTCCACTCGTGTGACGTTCCGTGCGCTCGGACGCGAGTGGAGCCTCCCGGCCCTGATCGCACCGCGTGTGACGCTCACGGAACGATTCGATGACGAAGCCGACCTGCAGCGCGTGTCCCTGGTGCTGACGGCGCCGATCGTCGGCACGCTGTACCGGTACGAGGGGGCGTTCCGGTACGTGATCGCGCCGGACGAGGAGACGGGGACGGGATGAACGACGACAGCACCGACGCGCGCACGGGCCGCGCGGTGATCGCGGGGGCGAGCGGCTTCGTGGGTAGGTACCTGCAGGACGCCTTCCGCGAGGAGGGCTACGACGTCGTCACGATCGGCCGGACGGGCGATGCCGTGTGGGGCAACACCCTTCGCATCCGCGAGCTCGTGGACGGTGCCGCGATCGTCGTGAACATGGCCGGCAAGAGCGTCAACTGCCGCTACGGACGCCGGAACCGCGCCGAGATCGTCGGTTCCCGGGTGGACACCACGCTCGAAC
The DNA here is from genome assembly GCF_048756585.1 of Curtobacterium sp. L3-7. Lineage (NCBI taxonomy): Bacteria > Bacillati > Actinomycetota > Actinomycetes > Micrococcales > Microbacteriaceae > Curtobacterium > Curtobacterium sp. L3-7. The sequence goes on from NZ_CP151474.1 coordinate 1,059,678, forward strand.
TCGCCGAGGCGATCCGCACGTCGGAGCACCCGCCGCCGCTGTGGGTGAACGCCTCGACCGCGACGATCTACCGGCACGCCGACGACCGGCCGCAGGACGAGGCGACGGGGGAGCTCGGCGAGGGCTTCTCGGTCGGGGTCGCCCGCGCGTGGGAGGACGCCTTCTTCGGGACGGACCTGCCAGGTACCCGCCGTGTGGCGCTCCGCATGGCGATCGTCCTCGGTGACGGCAGCGCCCTGGTCCCGCTGATCCGGCTCGCGCAGGCCGGCCTCGGCGGCCCGCAGTACGACGGCGCCTGGTTCCCGACGCCGGCGCGCCTGGCCGCGGGCACCTACCACCACGACCGGCACACCCGGGGCCGGCAGCGGTTCAGCTGGGTGCACATCGCGGACGTCCTCGGCTCCGTCCGGTTCATCCGCGACCACGACGACATCGACGGCGTCGTGAACGTCACGAGCCCGAACCCGTCGGACAACCGCACGGTGATGGCGACGATCCGGGACGCCGTCGGGCGACGGTTCGGCCTGCCGACCTGGCGGTGGATGCTCGAGATCGGGTCGTTCGCGATCCCGACCGAGACCGAGCTCGTGCTGAAGAGCCGGTGGGTCGTCCCGACACGTCTGGTCGAGGCGGGCTACGAGTTCCGGTACCCGCTCCTCCGCGGCGCCCTCGCGAACATCATCGCCGAGCGTCGACAGCACCGGGGCTGAGCACCGGCAACGCCACCGGAGCCGTGGCACGCGGCGGTCTGGACGCCCACAGCACGCCACCGACGACGACCGCGCCCGCCAGCACCTCGACCAGGTCGGGCACCTCGCCGAAGGCCGCCCACGATGCGAGTACCCCGACGACGGGGACGAGCATCGAGAACGGTGCGACGGTACTCGACGGGTACGTCGCCAGCAGTCGCGACCAGATGCCGTACCCGACGAGCGTCGCCACGAGCACGATGTAGAGCAGTCCGAGGTCTGCGGGCAGTGCTGTCGGCGTGAAGGCCGTTCCGAGCGCGTGACCGATGCGCGCCGGCCCCTCGACCGTCAGCGACAGCACGGCCATCGGGATCGGCGGCACGACCGACCACCAGAGCGTCAGGTGCAGCGGGTTCGCGGCCCCCGCCCGGCGTGTCGCGACGTTGCCGATCGCCCACCCCATCGCACCGCACAGCGCGAGCACGACGGGCAGCAGCGCCGCCGTCTGCGACCGGTGCACGGCGATGGCGGCGAGTGCGCACACGGCGATCGTCACGCCGGCGACCTGCCGACCGGTGAGTCGCTCGCGGAGGAACACCCCGGCGAGCACGACCGTGAACGGCGCAGAGGCCTGCAGCACGAGCGACGCGAGCCCCGACGGCATGCCCGACGCCATGCTGAGGTACAGGAAGGCGAACTGCAGGACCCCGAGCCCGAAGCCGACCAGCAGCAGCCGTCCGAAGGGGATCCGCGGCCGTGGGACGAACAGCAGCGTCGGGATCGCCAGCAGCGTGAACCGCATCGCGGCGAGCAGGAACGGCGGGAAGTGCTCCAGGGCGAGCGCCGTCGCGGGGAAGTTCAGTCCCCAGACGACGGCGACGACGAGGGCGAGAAGACGGTCACGAACGAGCACACCACGATGGTGGCGCGGCGAACGCGGTAGCACCAGCGAACGTTTCTGCACCGACGTTGTAGGGTCACTGCATGTTCGATGTCACGCTGTTGCCGGTGCTCCGCGAGCTCGCCGAACGCGGCTCGGTGACCGCGGTCGCGACGGCCACCCACCGCACGCCGAGCGCGGTCTCGCAGCAGCTCCAGACGCTGCAGCGCCAGGTCGGCGTTCCGCTCGTCGAACGTATCGGCCGCGGCGTCCGGCTCACCGAGCACGGCCGGGTGCTCGCCGGACTCGCGAACGGCGTCGCCACCGCGATCGCGACCGTCGATGCGGCCTGGCAGGAACACCTCGGCGGCGGATCGGGGACCGTCGACCTGGCGATCTTCCCGTCGGCGGCCGAGCTGCTGCTGCCGGGGCTCCTGACCCGGATGCGCGCCCACCCCGGCATCCGGCTGACCCTGTCGGACGTGGACGTCAGCGAGGGGGAGTTCGCCCCGCTCACCGCCGACCACGACGTCGTCGTCGGTCACCGGCCCGACGGTGCCGCTCCCGCCGGCCGGGCGGCGCTCGAGACCGTACCGCTGCTCCGGGAACCGCTCGACGTCGCGTTGCCGCCCGGACACCCGCTGTCGGGCCACGATCGCGTGCACATCGACGAGGTCGTCGACGAGACCTGGATCGGCGTGCCGGAGGACTACCCGATCGACCGGGTGCTCACCGCGATGGCGGCGGCCACGGACACCCCGCCGGAGGTCGCGTTCCGCACGATCCACCTGCCCGTGATCGAGAACCTGGTGGCAGCGGGACACGGCATCGCGCTCGTCCCGCGCTACACCTCCGGTACGCGAGCGCCTGGGCGCTTCCACCTGGCGGAGCTGGCGGACGTCCGCGCCGGCCGCCGGATCGAGGCGCTGGTCCGGCAGGACCGTGCAGTCCGTCCCGTGGTCCGAACCGTCCTGGAGGCACTGGTCGCCACCGCCCTGGACGTCACCACCTGAGATGGTGCGGTTCCCACCGGCCTGCCCGAGCCTCCCGTCAGCCAGATCGCACCACGAGGCGGACTCGCGCGTCGGGGGTCGAATCGCGCGTAGGGGGTCGAATCGCGCGTAGGCGGTCGGTTCTTCCGACCACCCACGCGCGATCCGACATCCCATCGCGGACGTTGTGGGACGGACCGTCAGCGGACCTGGAAGGGTGTTCCGAGCGGCAGGAGCTTCGCCAGCGCGGTGATGTCGGCGTTGTGCATGCGGACGCACCCGTGCGAGGCGCCCGACCCGATGCTCGACGAGTCGTTGGTGCCGTGCAGCCCGATCTGACCGGGGCCGCCGCCGAAGGAGTTGAGGACGTCCGAGAACGCCGTCGTGCCGTACGCGTACGGCCCGTACCCGTCGTTCGTCGGCGCGAGGAGCTCCGTGAGCGCGAACCGCCCGGTGGGGGTCGGTGTGCCGCCGGTGCCGGTCGCGACCGGGTAGCTGTGCAGGACCGAGCCGTCCTTGTACAGGTCGAGCGTGTTCGTCGCCTCGGTGACGACGATCGCGTACGGCGTGCTGGACAGCGTCACGGCGCTCGTCGGCACCCAGCCCGTGCTGCCGTTCGGGCGCTGCGCGAGCTGCACCTGCGCCCAGCCGTCCCGCTGGTCCACCACCCGGAGGACGAGCGGAGCACCGGACTTCTGAGGGTTGGACAGGTGCTCCGTCACGGCGCCGGCCGGCTCGGCGCTCACCGGGACCGAGTCACCCGTGGCCGCGGCGACCGTGGTCGTCGCCGGGGCGTCGATCGCGTCCTGCGGGGCCGGTGAACCGGAGGCGCGCGGAGTGGGCGTCGCACTGGGCGTCGCCACGACCGCGCTGTGGGACGGCGTCGGGGTCCCGGTGGACATCGTGCTGGTCACGACGATGGCGACGGCACCCGCACACACGACGGCCACGGCGGCGGCGACCAGGGTCGCGCGCCGCCGTGGCTCGGTCGGGATGAACCGCAAGGTCAGCCGGTGAAGGTCGCCCGACCCGAGACCGGGGTCGCGACGGGTGCCACGGCCGGGTCGGCGGTCACGGTGATCGCGACCGAGGCGGTCTGCGCCGAGGAGGTCCCGACGAACACCAGCGTCCAGGCACCGGCGGTCGCGCCGGCCGGCAGGACGACGGTACCGGTGATGTTGCCGTCGGCGTCCGCGGTCAGCGTTCCCGGCAGCTCGGTGCCGGACTGGCCCTGGGCGAGGGCGACACCGACGGTCTCGCCCGGTGCGAAGCCGGACCCCGTCACGGGGAAGCCGGTGCTGGTGGCCTGGCTGACGGTCAGCGACAGCGAGGTGCTCGACACCGCTGCGGTGGGCTGCGGGGTGAAGTACGTCGTGCTGTCGTCGATCACCAGGTCGGCGATGCCGGAGTCGGCGGGGACGGCGGCGCGCGCGGCGAACGTGCTCGCGGCCGATGCCTGCGGCAGGAGCTTCTCGACACCCTGTTCCGGTGCAGCCGAACGCGCGGCCGGGGTGTTGGTCGGCGCCGTGGTCTCGCTCGGAGCGGGCGTCTCGGTCGGTGCGGGCGTCTCGGTCGGGGCCGGCGTGGGCTCGTCGGTCGCGGGCGGCGTCGCGGCCGCGCCGTTCAGGACGACGGCGTACCCGAAGACGACGTCACCATCGGCCTGCAGCTGTGTCGCGAGCTCGTCGGTCGACTCCCCGCCGGCCCAGACGGTGTCGGCGCCCTGCAGGCCACCCGTCGTGTAGACGGTCTCCTCGACGAGGGTCGGTGAGCTCGCCTTCGCGACGAGGAGGCCGACCTCGGTGTCGCCACCGGCGTTCGCGGCCGCGTCGTCGATGAGTCCGGCGAGTGCGTTCGGGGCGACCGTGGACTGCAGCGGGTGCAGCAGCAGCACCGCGGAGCCGTCCTTCGCCGTGACGCCGTCGGCGCCGAACGAAGCAACCTGGTCCAGGGAGGTCGCGTAGTCGCTCCCGCCCTGCTGGATGCCCAACCAGGACCAGCCGGCCGGGATCGCCGGCGTGGAGGAGTCGGTGTCGATGGCGGTGAAGTCGGCGGCACTGTCGGCCCACGTGACCACGGAGGTGGCCGGCGCGACGGAGTCGTCCGCTGCGTTGGAGACGGTGGGGACGAGTGCGGCGGTGACGCCGAGCACGGTGGCGCCGACGGCGGCCGCGGCGATTCGGGAGCGAAGCACGGTGTGGAGTTCCATCCGGTCGTGAGGGACGCAGGGTGCATCTCCTGCGACGCCCCCCGGCCTGAGTTGTACTCAGCTCGTCGAACCTAGCAGGAACCTGGGGATCGGTGGGAATCCCTGTCGGAAAACGCAGCACACCCGGCAGGACGGCCTGCCGGGTGTGCGTTCGACGTGCGGGTGTGCGGGCGCTCAGACCTCGAGGTGGTCGACGAGCTCGTCCGCGAGACCGGTGTAGGTCGCCGGAGTGAGGTTCGTCAGCCGGGCCTTCGCGCCGTCCGAGATGTCGAGTCCGTTCACGAACGCGATCAGGTCCTGCTGGCCGATGCGCTTGCCGCGGGTCAGCTCCTTGAGCATCGCGTAGGGGTCCTCGATGTCGGACTGCCCGGCGGTGACCTCGGCGCGGATGACCGTCTGGATGGCCTCGCCGAGCACCTCCCAGTTGCCGTCGAGGTCCTCGGCCAGGCGCTGCTCGTTCACGGCGATCTCGCCGAGCCCGCGACGGAGGTTGTCGAGCGCGAGCAGCGAGTGCCCGACCGCGACACCGACGTTGCGCTGCGTGGTGGAGTCCGTCAGGTCGCGCTGCAGGCGGCTCGTGACGAGGGTCTCCGACAGGGTCGAGAAGAGCGCCGACGAGATCTCGAGGTTCGCCTCCGCGTTCTCGAAGCGGATCGGGTTGATCTTGTGCGGCATCGTCGACGAGCCCGTGGCACCGGCGACGGGGATCTGCGTGAAGTACCCCATCGAGATGTAGGTCCACACGTCGGTCGCCAGGTTGTGCAGGATCCGGTTCGCGTGACGGATCCGGTCGTAGAGCTCCGCCTGCCAGTCGTGCGACTCGATCTGCGTGGTGAGCGGGTTCCACGTCAGGCCGAGGCCCTCGACGAACTCGCGGCTGAGCGCGGGCCAGTCCGCCTCGGGATCCGCGGCGAGGTGGGCCGAGAACGTGCCGGTGGCGCCGGAGAACTTGCCGAGGTACTCGCCGCCCTCGATCTGGGCGAGGACGCGCTCCAGGCGGTACACGACCACCGCGAGCTCCTTGCCGAGCGTCGTCGGGGTCGCGGGCTGCCCGTGCGTGTGGGAGAGCATCGGGACGGCGCGGAGCTCCGTGGCGATCTCGGTCAGACGGGCGACGACGGCCTTGAACGCGGGCAGCCAGACCTGTTCGACGGCGTCCTTGATCGTCAGCGCGTAGGAGAGGTTGTTGATGTCCTCGCTCGTGCAGGCGAAGTGCGTCAGCTCCGCGATGGCGTCGAGGCCGAGGTCGGAGAGTCGACGGCGCACGAAGTACTCGACCGCCTTGACATCGTGCCGGGTCGTCGCCTCGATCTCCGCGAGCTCGGCGATCTGCGCCTGGCCGAAGTCGGTGACGACGGCGCGGAGGGCGGCCTTGTCGTCGACGGACAGCGGCGACGTGGTGAACATCGCGTGGTCGGTGAGGAAGACGAGCCACTCCACCTCGACGGTGATGCGGGCACGGTTCAGGCCGGCCTCGGAGAGGTGCTCGCCCACCGTGTGCACGACCGGGTAGTACCGCCCGTCGAGGGGGCTGATCGGCTGCGGGGGAAGGGGGGTCATGGTGCTCCCTGGCGGACGGCCGGTTCGATCTGGTGGAAGAGTGCTCGGCAGGCCCGTTCGACCGTGCTGAGGACCCGGTCGAACTCGTGCCGGTCCGCGTAGTACGGATCCGGAACGTCGGCCTGCTCGGGCCAGGCGTCGTCGTACCGCAGCAACAGCGTCACCTTCGCGGCGTCGTCCATCGTGGGTGCCCATGAGCGCAGGATGCGTTCGTGGGAGCGGTCGAGTGCGACCACCAGGTCGAGTTCCGGGAACCGGTCCGGGTCGAACTGACGGGCGCGATGCCTGCTGCCATCGTATCCGCGCGCCGCGAGTGCTGCGATCGTGCGCTCGTCGGCGGGTTCACCCACGTGCCAGTCACCCGTGCCGGCCGACTCGACCTGGAACTGCTCGGTCAGACCGGCGTCCTCGACGATCTTCGCGAAGACGATCTCGGCCATCGGCGACCGGCAGATGTTCCCGCTGCAGACGAACGACACCCGGAACGACGGTCCGGTCACGCGCGCTGACGGTTGAGGACCGGGCGGGCGAAGAGCCCGATCAGCCATGCGAAGACGGCGAGCACGAGGGCGCCGACGACACCCCAGCCGAACGACTCGACTTGCAGGCCGAAGCCGATCGCGGACGAGATCCCGGCGACGATGAGCAGCAGGATGGCGTTCACGACGAGGGAGATGAGACCGAGGGTCAGGATGTAGATCGGGAACGCCACGATCCGGATGAGCGTGCCGATCACCGCGTTGACGAGTCCGAAGACGAACGCGACGAGCAGGTAGGTGAGGACGGTCGCGATCGCGCCGCCGTCCCCGAAGGCGATGACGGAGACACCGCTGACGATGAGCGTGGTGAGCCACAGCGCGACGGCGTTGATGACGAGGCGGACGAGGAATCGCATGCACCCATGATGCCCGGGACCGGCCGGTTACGCTTGCAAGGTGACTGTGCACATCCGCCCCGAGATCGCATCGCTGCCCGCCTACAAGCAGGGCCGACAGGCCGCGGCGGACGCGTTCAAGCTCTCCAGCAACGAGAACCCGTTCCCGCCGCTGCCCGGCGTGATCGAGGCGGTGCAGGCGCAGACGGCGTACAACCGCTACCCGGACGCCTCGGCGCTCGCGCTGCGGGCCGAGCTCGCGAACCGTTTCGGGACCACCGTCGACGAGGTCCACATCGCCCCTGGCAGCGTCGCGATCCTGCACGAGCTCGCCAAGGCCACGTCCGGCCCCGGTGACGAGATCGTCTACGCGTGGCGCTCCTTCGAGGCGTACCCGGGCGTCGTCACGGTCGCCGGTGCGACGAGCGTGCAAGTCCCGAACCGCGCAGACGGCGGGCACGACCTCGACGCCATGGCGGCCGCGGTGACCGATCGCACCCGCATGGTGATCGTCTGCACGCCCAACAACCCGACCGGGCCGATCGTGACCGCGGCCGAGTTCCAGGCGTTCATGGGCGCGGTTCCGGAGTCCGTGCTGGTCGTCCTGGACGAGGCCTACGCCGAGTTCGTCACCCATCCCGACGCCGTGCACGGTGTCCCGCTGCTGGAGCGCCACCCGAACCTCGTCGTGCTCCGCACCTTCTCGAAGGCGTACGGCCTCGCCGGCCTCCGCGTCGGGTACGCGCTCGGACCGGCATACGTCCTCGACGCCGTCCGCGCGTGTGCCATCCCGCTCAGCGTGACGGCGCAGGGCCAGGCGGCAGCGCTCGCGAGCCTGGAGCGCGAGGACGAGCTCCTGGCGCGCGTCGCCGAGCTGGCCGAGCGCCGGGACACCATCGTCACGGAGCTGCGCGCCCAGGGCTGGGACGTCCCGGACGCCCAGGGCAACTTCGTGTGGCTCGCGACGGGGGAGCGAACGGGGGGCGCCGCCGAGCGGTTCGAGCAGGCCGGGATCATCGTCCGGGCGTTCGCCGACGAAGGCGTCCGCATCTCGATCGGCGAGCACGAGGCTGTCGACAAGCTCCTCGAAACGGCGCGTTCGCTTGTCGGGGGACTCACAACGGCGCCAGGAACCCGGACGCTACGCTGACCCGCATGTCCTTCCACGCCGCGGCTCCCGCGACGACCACCATCCGGCTCCTCGACTCAGAGGGCCGGTTCGTGGAGACCGACGAGAACGCCGAGTACGCCGCCGCCGCGCGGGCGATCCCGGACGAGACCCTGCTGGCCATGCACCGTCGCATGGTCATCACCCGTCGGTTCGACCACGCCGCCCACAACCTCCAGCGCACGGGCCAGCTCGGCCTGTGGGTGCCGAGCCACGGACAGGAAGCGGCGCAGGTCGGCTCGGTGTTCGCGCTCCGCCCGCAGGACCACGTGTTCCCGTCGTACCGCGAGCACGCCGTCACGATGACCCGTGGTGTCGAGCCGATGGAGATCATCAGCCTGTACCGCGGGCTGACCCACGGCGGCTGGGACCCGGACGAGCGCGGCAACACCCACATCTCGACGCTCGTGATCGGCTCGCAGACCCTGCACGCGACCGGCTACGCGATGGGCATGCGGCTCGACGGCGACGTCGGCACGGGCGACCCGGACCGCGACGCCTGCTCGATCGTGTACTTCGGCGACGGCGCCACCAGCCAGGGCGACGTGAACGAGGCGTACGTCTTCGCCGCGTCCTACAAGGCACCGGTCGTCTTCTTCCTGCAGAACAACCACTGGGCGATCTCGGTCCCGGTGTCGGTGCAGTCGCCGACACCGCTGGTCGACCGGCCCCGCGGCTTCGGCATCCCTGCGATCAAGGTCGACGGCAACGACATCCTGGCGTCCTACACGGCGAGCGTGGTCGCGACCGACCACGCCAGGAGCGGACAGGGCCCAGCGTTCGTCGAGGCCGAGACGTACCGCATCGGTGCGCACACCAGCTCCGACGACCCGACCCGCTACCGCGGCGACGACGAGCTCGCGAGCTGGGTCGAGCGCGACCCGATCGTCCGGTCAGAGGGCTACCTCCGCAGCCGTGGCGTCACCGACGCCCAGCTCGCCGAGTTCGACGCGGAGGGCGAAGCCGTCGCTGCCGACATCCGCACGCGCACCCCGCAGCTCGTCGCGCCGCCGATGCAGGTGATGTTCGACCACGTCTACCGCGAGCCCCACCCCAGGATCGACGAGCAGCGCGGGTGGCTCGAAGCGTACGAAGCCGACCAGGACGGAGCATCGCACGCATGAGCACCACCGAGCAGCTCTTCGACTACACGCTGCGCTCGCACCCGGGCGCCGGCGAGGTCCCGACCGACCCGACCCCGACGCTCCCGATGGCCAAGGCGCTCAACGCCGGACTGGCCGCCGCGATGCAGGCGGACGACAAGGTCCTGCTGATGGGCGAGGACATCGGCCGCCTCGGCGGTGTCTTCCGCATCACCGAGGGCCTGCAGGAACGCTTCGGCGACACCCGCGTGATGGACACCCCGCTCGCGGAGTCCGGCATCATCGGCACCGCGATCGGCCTGGCGCTCCGCGGCTACCGGCCCGTCATCGAGATCCAGTTCGACGGGTTCGTCTGGCCCGGCTTCGACCAGATCACGTCGCAGCTCGCGAAGATGGCGAACCGTCTCCCCGAGCACATGTCGCTGCCGATCGTCATCCGCATCCCCTACGGCGGGCACATCGGCGCAGTGGAGCACCACCAGGAGTCCCCGGAGACGTACTTCGCGCACACCCCCGGCCTGCGCGTGGTGAGCCCGAGCACCCCGAACGACGCCTACTGGATGATCCAGGAGGCGATCGCGTCGAAGGACCCCGTGATCTTCATGGAGCCCAAGTCGCGGTACTGGCCGAAGGGGCAGGTCGACCTGGTCGACGGGCACGTGCCCATGCACACCACCCGCGTCGCCCGCACCGGCACCGAGGTCACGCTCGTGGGCCACGGTGCCATGGTCGCGACGCTCATGCAGGCCGCGGACATCGCCGAGGGCGAAGGGACGAGCTGCGAGGTCGTCGACCTCCGCTCGATCTCGCCGATCGACTGGGAGCCGCTGCTGGCATCGGTCCGCAAGACCGGCCGGCTCGTCATCGCGCAGGAAGCCTCCGGCTTCGTGAGCGTGGGCAGCGAGATCGCCGCGACGGTCGCCGAGCGGACCTTCTACACGCTGCAGGCACCACCGCTCCGGGTGTCCGGGTTCGACATCCCGTTCCCGGTCTCGAAGCTCGAACACTTGCACCTGCCGGACGCCGACCGCGTCCTCGAGGCCGTCGACCGCGCCCTCGCCTACTGACCCGGACCATCCCCGCACGACCGACCGACGAAGGAGCCGACGTGGCCGTCGCCGAATTCCCCCTCCCCGACGTGGGTGAAGGCCTCACCGAGGCCGAGATCGTGCAGTGGCGCGTGGCGATCGGCGACGACATCGCGGTGGACCAGGTCCTCGTCGAGATCGAGACCGCCAAGTCCCTCGTCGAGCTGCCGTCGCCCTTCGCCGGCAAGGTCACCGGGCTGCTCGTCAGCGAGGGCGACACGGTCGAGGTCGGCAAGCCGATCATCCGGGTCGAGTCCGACGCGCACGTCCCGTCGGCACAGCCGGGAGGCTCGGCTCCGGTTGCCGACGCAGCTCCGGTCTCGCCCGACGTGACGCCCGCCATCCCGACGCCTCCGGCGACGCCTGCGGCCTCGACGCCCGCAGCACCGGCTCCGGCACCCGCCGCGCCCGCTCCCGCCCCGGCACCCGCTGCCGAAGCTCCCGCGTCCCCGATCCAGGCAGCCGACGGCGCCTCGGTCATCGGCACCGACGAGTCCTCCGGCGCCGTCCTCGTCGGCTACGGCTCCGCGACCAGCGCACCGTCTCGCCGGAAGCCGGGCGCCCGCCGGGCCGCAGCCGTCGCTGCGGAGGCGAGCCGTGCCTCCAGTCGGGAAGCCGACCTCGACCTGGTCACCGACGACGGCGAGGCGAGCACCGCCGATGCCGTTGCCGAGCAGGGCAAGCGTCCAGCGCGCCCGTCCAGCGTTCCCGCCGCCAACGCGCTGCCGGTGATCGCGAAGCCGCCGATCCGGAAGCTCGCGAAGGACCTCGGGGTCGACCTGACCACCGTCGTCGCGACCGGGCTCGCCGGCGAGGTCACGCGTGACGACGTGATCCGCCACGCGACGCAGGCCACCGTCTTCCGCAACATCGAGACGCCCGAGTGGGGCGACGTCCGCCAGGAGACCATCCCGGTCAAGGGCGTCCGCAAGGCGATCGCGACCGCGATGACCACGTCGGCCTTCACGGCACCGCACGTCTCCCTGTTCGTCGACGTCGACGCGACCCGCACCATGGAGTTCGTCAAGCGGCTGAAGTCCTCGCCGACGTTCGCCGGGGTCAAGGTGTCGCCGCTGCTCATCATGGCGAAGGCCGTGATCTGGGCCGTGCGCCGCAACCGCTCGGTCAACTCGTCGTGGACCGACCGCGAGATCATCGTGCACCACTTCGTGAACCTCGGCATCGCGGCGGCGACCCCCCGCGGGCTCATCGTGCCGAACATCAAGGACGCGCAGGACATGTCGCTCCTCGAGCTCGCGAAGGCCCTCGAGCAGATGACGCTCACGGCGCGTGACGGCAAGACCAGCCCTGCCGAGATGGCCGACGGCACGATCACCGTGACGAACATCGGGGTGTTCGGCATGGACACCGGCACGCCGATCCTGAACCCGGGGCAGGTCGCCATCGTCGCGATGGGCACGATCAAGCCGAAGCCGTGGGTCGTCGACGGCGAGGTCCGCTCGCGCATGGTGACCACGATCGGTGCCTCGTTCGACCACCGCGTGGTGGACGGCGACGTCGCGTCGCGGTTCGTGCACGACGTGGCCTCGGTGCTCGAGGAGCCGGCGCTCCTGCTCGACTAGGGCTGCGCGCGCGTGACGTCTCCCGGGAATTGTCCTTGGAGCCCCGCGCGGAAGAGGCGCACTGCGAGGACGGCGTCGAGGGCCAATGAGTTCGCGTCCTGTTCGCTCCCCGCTGCGAGCGCAGTCGACACGAAGACCTCCGTTCCCTCGCTGGTGACCGCTTCGAAGAGCGCGCACACGCCGAGGACGGCACCCCACCGGTCTCGGTCGACGCCCGGGTCGAGGACCGCGGAGACGGCGATCGCGGCGCGGGTCGAATCGGCGCGCGATGCGTTGACGAGCACCCAGGCGAAGTCGTAGAGGTCCTTGTCCGCCCGCCGCCAGTACGCCGCCGCCCCCTTCGCTGCGAGGTACCCGCCGAGATCGGTCATCCGGACCTGCTCGCCGAGGACGCTCGCGACGGAGGCGTCACGGAGTGCCGGGCCGGGACCGCGGAGGTTCTTCACGCTGAGCGTCGCGACCCCCGGCAGTGCGATCTCCTGGTCGAGGTCGTCGGCGACGTCGGTGAGGAACTCGACCACCACCGGGAAACCGTCGACGTCGACCATCCAGCGCCAGCCCACGTTCGGGGAGACCGGCACGAACCCGGCCCGCGCGAGGGCCCGTTCGAGCCACGCGTAGTCGTCGTCTTCGCGGTCGTACTGGAGGCCGATGTCGAGGAGGAGATCGACGTCGTTGGTGCCCTGGTGCGGCTCGTCGGCTTCGACGAGGTACTCGGGGACGAGCCCGCCGATGAGCACGAGCTCGGTCGAGCGGTCTCCGGCTGCGTGGAGCAAGGCTGCGAGCGCGGACTCCGCGAGCCGCCGTGCCCCGCTGTCACGTGCACGCTCCGGGCCGCTCACCCGAACACCGCCAGTTCCGTCGATCGGTACACCTCCGCGGCCTCTCGTTCGCGCTCCGAACCAGCGAGCAGATCGGCGTAGACACGGACCGCCGACGCCGTCCGACGGCCATCGACGAACCGGCTCGTCCGGGCGACCTGGTACGGAGCGGGGCTGAGACGGATCCGGCCACCGTCGGCCGGGAGCATCTGGGCTCCGGCGGCCGCGGCGCCGAGTGTCTCCTGGTCCGTCTCGACGTACGCGGTCACGGGCCTCGCGCCCGTCAGCATCGGACGGACGAGCTCTGAGGCCGTGCTGCCGGTGAGGATCAAGCCGGTGCCGAAGGCCGACGCGAGTCGCTGTTCGATGCGCGACGGGTCACGGTCGAGGGTGTGGAACGACACCCACGTCGCGGCACGTGTGCTCTCCCATCGGCTCCACGAGTCCAGCAGTCCGGCCGCATCGGCGACCGCGCGGCTCCGCGGTTCCGGCCCGGGCTCCGTCCACGCCGACGAGTCGAGCCCGGCGAGGGTCCCCGCCACCGACCCGAGTGATCGGCCCGAGAGGCTCGACAACGTCTCGACGTCGGCGACCCGCGGCCGCCCGTCCTCCCACGCGGCACCGTTCGCGACGATGTCGAGCAGGACCTCCGTGATCTCCGCACGTGCGTTGGACCATCGGAACTCCCGGATGCGTGGCGAGGTATCTGCTCGCGCGCTCCGTTCGACCCAGATCGTGCCGATGCGCAGGGAGGCCGCACCGTCGAGCGTGAACCAGGAGATGCCCAGTTCGGCGAGCAGTCGCCGCGAGCCGTCGGACATCGCCTGTGCACAGACGATCAGCACCGTGTCACCGCCCTGGTCAGCTGCAGGGCCCCGACCGAGCGCGGCGGCGACGTCGCGCGGGTACCCGAGCCCTGCCCATCTGAGGTCCAGTTGCACGCGCGAGCCGTCCGGGAGCAGCGCCGACGGCTGCCCGTCCTGCGTTGCGGTGATGTCGAGAGCGCCGGGCGGCAGCGTGCGCCGGAACTCGCGCAGCAGCATCTCTTCAGTGATCGGCACGTTTTCACTGTACAGTGAAAAAGCATCCCCGAATGAAAAACCCCTCGGTCGACTTCGGCCGGTCCGACGGATCGTCGCGTGGTGTTCACGCGGATGTCGGTGGTCGGAGAGATGATCATCACATGGTCCACCAGCTCCTGAGCGCCCCGCAGGAGATCCGAACGGATCGCCTCGTCCTGACCCCCGTGACACCGGCCGACATCGACGCCGTGCACGCGATCTACGCCGATGCCCGGACCTGGACCCACCTGCCCTCCGGTCGACACGTGTCGCGCGAGCAGACGCAGGACCTCGTCCAGCGGAAGATCGGCGGGCGGGTCCGGCACGGGCTCGGGTCGTGGACGATCCGGCACGACGGCGTCGTGATCGGGGTGGGCGGCGTCGACATGACCGCGGGTGGGGTGTGGAACCTCGGGTACCGCCTCGCACCGAGCGCGTGGGGCCACGGCTACGCGACCGAGATCGCTCGGGCGGCCGTCAGTGCTGCGCTCGAGACCGCCCCGGGAACGCCGATCACCGGACGGGTGCTGACGAACAACCCCGCCTCCGCGACGGTGCTCGCCCGCGCCGGGTTGTCCCTCGTGTGGCAGGGCTCCACCGCCGCGCCGACGCCGAGCGGTGTCGAACGGCAGGTCTGGGCCGATCGTGCGCTGACCGACGCCCAGTACGACTGGCTCGTCGCGAACGCCTGACGGCCCGCGTCAGCGTCGCCCGGCGAATCGCTCGTCGGTCCAGTGATCGAGTGCGCGGAAGTGGGCCGATGCCGGGCGGTCTGGACCCGTTGTCTGCGGACTCGATCGTTCCGGCGCCGGCCCCGGCGCGGCGCGGGGGCGCGGCCCTCGTCAGTGTCGCCCGGCGCCGAGCGTGACGACGAACGCGCCGGCGACGGTGGCGAGCACGAGCAGCACGCTGCCGAGGGCCCACGCCGCCGAGCAGCAGGTCAGCACGACGACCGCCACGAACACCGCGATCCCCAACACCACCACGCGCATCGCTGTGATCGCCGAGTGGTCGTTCATCCGTGCACCACGCCAGGAGCGGTGAGCAGGACGTCCGCCTCGTGCGGGAGCTCGTTCGACACGGACCACTGCACGGTGTTCCAGTCGTGGCCACTGCCCGGTGCCGATGCCACCCTCGTGCGGATCCCGGCCGCCCGTGCCGCCGACCCGAGGTGCTGGGCGGACCGGACGAACTCGCCGTCCGTGGACCCTGCGGTCAGCCACACCGACGTGTCCGAGTACGGGCGGTTCGCGGCCATCAGCGCACCCGGTGCGGCGGCTCGCCAGCGACTCAGGGAGCCGCCGAACGCCTCGTCCGCGCTGTTCTGCGGTGAGCGGTCGATCGGCTGCGGTTCGCTGGAGATCGCGAGGGCAGCGCTGAACCGGTCGGGGTGCCCGGCGAGGAACTGCATGGCACAGGTCGCCCCCTGCGAGAACCCGACGAGCCCCCACCCGCGGCGGTCGGTCGTGACGCGGAGGTGAGACGTGATCCAGTCGGGGACGTCCCGCGTGACGTAGGTCGCGGCGTTGCCGATGGTCGAGTCCACGCACATCGTGTTGTGCCCGGGAACGGCGAGCTGGTCGGCCGACACGACGATCGGCGCGATCCCGTGGTGGGCGGCGGCGTAGGCGTCCAGTGTGGTCGCGAGGCCGCCGACGGTGAACATGTCGCTCGGTGAGCCCGGCTGGCCGGACAGGGACACGATGACGGGCAGCGGCGGCGGGTCGGCGGTGCGGGCCGCCGGCGGCAGGTACACGACTGCGGGGCGGGCGGGGAAGCCGGACTCGCGGCCGGGGATCCGCACGGTGCCGACCAGGCCGGTGGCGGGCATCGTCGCGGGCGGAGCCCAAGCGCCAGCCGCACCGGCCGCGCCGGCACCCGCGGACCCGGCCGCGCCGGCGCTGGCGGACCCGGACGTGCCGGCGCCGGCCGCCGCCCCGACAGCGCCGGTCTCGGCACCCAGGTCGAGCGCCGGGAACGGATCGGTCTGGACGAGCGCGTTCAGCGTCGGGTACGCGGCGTAGTCGACGTTCACGCCGAGCGCGGGCACGAGGAGCGCGAGGGGGACGAGCACCGCCGCGAGGACACGTCGGACCCGTCCGCCCTGCACGAGACCGACGGCGGCCAGCCCGAGCCCGGCGAAGGCGAAGGCCACCCACATCCGCGTCACGTCGGTCAACCGCACGTCGAAGGCGTTGAGCAGGTCGCCGACCACCCAGCAGGCGAGGAGCCCGACGAGCCCACCGCCGACGGCGCCGAGCGCACGGAACCCGGTCCGGCGCCAGGCAGCGCGGTCTGGCCACCTGCCCCCGCCGCCTCCGTCGCGCCCGGTCGACCGGAACGCCGGCAACGCCACGAGCAGGACGAGCACGACGAACACGACGTCGGCCGGCACGAGCTTCGTCGGTACCTGCAGCCGCGTGCCCATCAGCCAGTGGAACGGGTCCGTCACGAACGTGCTCCGGCCGCCGCGCGGTGTGCCCGGCCGAGTTCGAGCAGGTGCCGCGGGCGGAACCCGGGGACGTACGCACTCGCGAGCGCCCGTGCCACCCGTGGGACGTGCAGGGGCGTGGGGACGACCAGCCACAGGGGCTCGTGCGCTGCGCCGAACTTCTCCTTGAAGCGCTGGAGCGAGCGGAACCCGTAGACCGGCTCGAGGACCCGCGAGACGAGCAGCGAACCCCGGTCGAGCACCCCGCGTGCCGTCGGGTCGTGCGCGGCGAGCGGCGTGCCGGAGAGGCTCAGCATGGTCAGCCCGGCCTCGCGGGAGCGCAGGGCGGTCCTGGCGATCAGGAACTCGATCACGCCGGGCATCCCTGAGTCCCCGCGACGCATCACGTCGAGCGTGTAGCCGATGAGGGTCCCGTGCGCGTACACGGGCAGCCAGCTGGTCACCGCGACGACCCGCTCCTCGGCGTCGACGGCGAGCGCGAGACGGACGTCCGGGTCGTCGAGCTCCCGGAACCCGCCGAGCGTGAACCCCATCTCCGGCAGACGACGATCGGCAGCCCAGCGGGTGCAGATCGCCTCGACCTGTGCGCGCTGCTCGGCGTCGAGCGCTTCGAGGCGGGTCCACTCGTCACGCACACCCTCGCGATCGGCGCGGTTCGACGCGGTGCGCAGGTCCTGTCGGCGCTTCCCGCGCAGGTCGAACGTGGTGACGTCGAGCACGGCTTCGACCCCGACGGGCAGCGCGGTCCACCCCTCGGCAGCCAGGACCTCCCGCACCGGTGCGTGCACGCTCGTGAACGCCGGCGTCCAGCCGTTCTGGTCGCAGTGCACGACGAACCCCGCGATCACCGCGGCACGGTCGTCGGCACAGCACACCGGGTCGGAGACGGTGAGTGCGACGTCCCCGCGGACCCGGTAGGCCACGGCACCGAGCCCCTCGGGGTGCGACCAGACGGCGTTGCCCCGCCAGGTCCCCATGTGCCCGAGGGTCCCGGCGTCGCCGTCGCGGAGCATCGCCACGAGGTCGGTCGTGCTGGTCGCCGCACGGAACCGCCCCCTGACCAGGCGGTCGCGGAGCAGCAGGACGGCGAGGAGCACCCCGGCCGGCACGACCCACGCACCGATGAGCGTGATCTGCCACTCGATCTCGTCGAGCCCGAGGCCCTGCCACTGCAGCGCGTCGGCGGTCATCGGTTCGATGACGAACGCGTCCGCCAGCACGGCGGTCACCACCACGAGCACGGTCACCGCCACGACGACGCCGGCCCGCCGACCGTGCGACACGAGCCAGGCCGCGAGCAGCAGGAGCGCACCGACCAGTACGACGGCCCGGTCGGTCATCGCGTCGGCGAACGGCGAGAGGACGCCGTCCGGATCGGGGACGACGAGCGTCACGAGCGATCCGGAGCCGAGGGCCGCGAGCGCGGCCGTGACGACGGTGCGGACCGACAGCGGGTCACGACGGGCCGGACGGGAGGCTCGACCCAGCACGAGCGCGCCGCTCGCCACCCCGAGCAGCGCGGCCAGGGCACGGGCCACGTCCGACCCGTGGCCGGCGAAGAGCAGCAGGGTGATGGTCACCGTCCAGAGGACCGTGCGGACGCGCCGACGGCGCTGCGTGGGCAGCGCAGCGGAGGACGCGGCGAAGAGCGCCACCGCGACGGTGCTCGGCGCCATGAGCTGCTGCCCGTGGGCGACCTCGGCGTGGGCCTCACCGAGGGCGGCGCCGACCGTGACCGCGACCCGGGTGAGGAGGATCGCGACGGTCGGGACCACGAGACCCACGACGATCGTCCGGACCGATCCGATCGCGCGCTCGGACACGGCCGTCGCGACGAGCAGGGCGAGCAACGCGACGCACGCCACGGGCGGGTGGTGCGGGAAGTCCGGCTCGGACCCGTTCAGCCGTGCGGCGGCGACGAGCGCGACGGTCACGGCCGTGACGACGACGGTCACCGGGTACCGACGGAGCCGAGCGACGAGGGGAGTGATGCGCACCCTTGCATCACAGCGGATCAGCGAGCGGGGGACATCGACCCGCGGGCTGAACCGCGCTGGCCGGTCGGCCATCCCGGGCTGGCCGTCGGATCAGGCGGTCGGGGCGGGGGGCAGGTGCTCGACGGGCAGCCGGAGGTGCAGTGCGAACCCGCCGTCGTCGGTCGGACCGCTCTCGAGCGAGCCCCCGAGCAACGACGCACGCTCGCCGAGCCCGATCAGTCCGAGGCCGGATCCGGGGAGTTCGAGCCGTGCGCCCCGTGCCGGCCCGTTGGACACGCGGACGTCCACGTCACCGTCCTCGACGAGCCCGGTGACGTGGACGGCGGCGTCGGGGGCGTGCTTCCGGACGTTGGTCAGTGCCTCCTGCACGAAGCGGTACACGGCGCGCTGGACCGGCTGCGCGAGGGTCTCCGGCAGGGCGACGTCCGTGCGGGTGTCCAGTCCGGAGTCGTCGATGAGCCGCTGCAGGTCGGCGAGCACCGGCTGCGGAGCGATCTCGCGGTCCGTGCCACCCGATGCGCGCAGGACCTGGACCATCTCGCGCAGCTCCTGCAGGGTCACGACGCACAGCTGCCGGATCGTCCGTGCGAACCCGCGTTCGGCCTCGTCCCTGCCAGCCATCTGCATCCCGCCCGCCTGGACCGCGATGAGCGTGACCTGGTGCGAGACGACGTCGTGCATCTCGCGCGCGAGCAGGGCCCGCTCCCGTGAGAGCGCCACGGCTGCCGCCTGCCGGCGTTCGTCCGCCCGGGCGGCGTCGCGTTCCACCAGGCGCTCGGTGAGGCTGGCGCGGGTCTGCACCAGGAGCCCGATCGAGATCGGGCCGAGCGCGAAGATGAGCGCGTAGATGATGGACACGACGATGTCGTCCAGCGTCTGCGGTGGGCCGACGAACCCGCTGAAGCCGATGAACTCGACGACCGCGGCGAGGAGCATCACCCACCGCCGCTGGGTGCGCGCGCCGATCGTGAACAGCGCCACCGCCGAGGCGACCACCGCCGAGCCGATGAAGAGCCCGGGAAGGGTCAGCGCGAACGCGGTGACGGGGAGCCGGCGCCGGAGGAGCAGCGCGGCGGCGGCCACCAGGGACATCGCGGTCTCGAACTGCGTCGCTCCCGAGATGTCGAGGACGGCGTCCGCGACGGCGGCGGCGACGAAGAAGGCGTCGACCAGCCACCACGGTGCCCGGTGCGCGCGCACCCAGCGCAGGCCGGCGTCGACCGCCGTGTCGAGCCTCCCGTCGGTCGCCCTGACGAGCCGCCGGATTCCTCGTGCGCTCACGTGAGCAGGCCAGCGGCTGCGGCGCGGAGCGCGAGCTGGACGCGGCTCGTGACGCCGAAGGCGGCGAGGAGGCCGCGGACGTCCTCCTTGACGGTGCCGGTGCTCACGCCCAGGTGGGCGGCGATCTCCGGGTTGCTCGCGCCGTCGGCGAGGAGCCGGAGCACCTCGCGCCCACGATCGGAGAGCGGCGGCGAGGCGACCGGTTCGGACGTCTGCGCGAAGAGCCGGGTCCGGTCGAGCCCCGGGGCGAGCACCACGCCACCGGCGGCGAGCACGCGGACGTACTGCGCGAGGTGCTCGGGGTCGGTGTCCTTGAGTAGGAAGCCCGCTGCTCCGAGCTCCATCGCCCGGCCCAGGTGCTCCGCGGCGTCGAAGGTCGTGAGCATCGCGACCGCAGGGGGGTCCGGCATCGCCGTGATCCCGGCGAGCAGGTCGAGGCCGCTGATCCGGGGCATCCGGACGTCGAGCAGGACGACGTCGGGGTGGTGCTCGGCGACGATCGACAAGGCGTCGGTGTCGTTGCCGCTCGCCACGACCTCGATGTCGTCGGCGGCCCCGAGGATGAGCCCGAAGCCGTAGCGGACGAGCCCCTCGTCGTCGATGATCACCACGGATGTCACGGCGACATCCTGGCAGCTTCCGATGGAGCGTCCCAGAGGGCCCCCTCCGGGATCGGTGAGAATCCGTCCACATGTCGCGTTCTGTCATGCACATCGACTGGACGGTCGTGACTCGCTAGTGTGATGGCAACTGGTCATGTCCGCCCATGACCAGCTGCCGAACCACCGCGATGGAGCACGAGGAGCCGATGACGACCCGCATCACCGAAGGAGCCGAGCCCAAGCACCAGCAGCTCCGGCGCATCCTCCTCGAACTCGCGACGGTGCGACTCGCGCCTGGTGCGGCGATCCCGTCCGAACGCCAGCTCATCGCGGAGTACGGCGTCTCCCGGATCACCGTGCGCGAGGCCCTCGGGCAGCTCGTCAACGAGGGGTACCTGGAACGGGTCCGCGGCAAGGGCACCTTCGTGGCGCACCGGCCCGTGCAGTCGACGCTGCACCTGGCGTCGTTCACCGAGGAGATGCGGGCGATGGGGCACGTACCGACGACGGTCGTGCTGGTCCGCGAAGAACGAGTGCCGCCGGCCGACACCGCCGC
The DNA here is from genome assembly GCF_048756585.1 of Curtobacterium sp. L3-7. Taxonomy (NCBI): domain Bacteria; kingdom Bacillati; phylum Actinomycetota; class Actinomycetes; order Micrococcales; family Microbacteriaceae; genus Curtobacterium; species Curtobacterium sp. L3-7. Next base: position 1,080,594 of record NZ_CP151474.1, read on the forward strand.
TGCGCTCCGTCTGGGGGACACCGACACGGCGTACCACGTGAAGCGCCTGCGCATGGCGGACGGGGCGCCGGTGTCCATCGACGACGCCTGGCTCTCCGCGGGGGCGTTCCCCGGGCTGCTCGAGCACGACCTGTCCGGGTCGGTGTACTCGATCGTCGCGAACGAGTACGGCCTGCCGATCGACCGCGCGCAGCAGACGGTCGCGGCGAAGCCGGCAGCGGACGACGTCGCCACGCTGCTCGGCACGAAGACCGGCGCACCCGTGCTCGAGTTCGACCGGGTGTCGTACTCGCGGGACCGCCCGGTCGAGCACGCGATGAGCTGGTACCGGTCGGACCGCTACCGCGTGCAGATGGAGGTCACCGCGACGCAGTCCGTCGTGTAGCCGCTGCCCGCTGCCCGCGCTCGCTGCCCGCGCTCGCTGCCCGCGCTCGCTGCCCGCGCTCGCCCGGACCGCGAAAGCGACAGGCTGCCGCGGAACATCGGCGGCAGACTGTCGCCTTCGCGAGGGGGTCGTGCGGGCTCGGCGGCGAACTGTCGCTTTGGTGAAGGGGTACCGGCGGGGGTCAGACCTCGAAGAGGGTGTCGCCCTCGGTGACCGTGGTGCCGACGGCGCCCTGTGCGATCGAGTCCGGCGCCGAGCCGAGCACGACGACGGGGCACACGGGGGAGTAGCCGGCCGCGGTGATCGTCGCCGGAGTGAAGCGGACGACGGGGTCCCCGGCGGCGACGGTGTCACCCTCGGCCGCGAGGAGCTCGAACCCCTCGCCCGACATCTTCACGGTGTCGATGCCGACGTGCACGAGCACGTCCGTCCCCGCAGTGCCCTGCAGCGCGAAGGCGTGCGGGTGCAGCTTCACGATGGTGCCGTCGACGGGTGCGACCGCGGTGACCGTGCCCTCGACACCGGTCGGGTCCACCGCGACACCTGCACCGACGAGCTGCCCGGCGAACACCGGGTCCGGCACGTCGGCGAGAGCGACGACCGGCCCGGCGAACGGCGTCAGGACTACGGTCACAGCTCGTCCTGGATGTCCTGCGCGAGGTTGTCGGCGATCGGACCGACGATGACCTGCCAACCGGTCCCGCCACCGACGACGGCCTGGGCACCGGCGGCCTGGAGCGCGCCCTTGTCGACGAGGTCACCGTCCTCGACCTCGACGCGGAGGCGTGTGATGCAGCCCTCGACCTCTTCGATGTTGTCGGCACCGCCGAGCGCGGCGATGATGTCGGCAGCCTTGATGTCGGCCATCTGTTTCCTCCTCGTTAAGGGTGCGCGTCCAGGTTGACATGCCGTGCGCGGTCATCGACACTACGTACTGGTCATGACCGGACAGGACCGGACCTGGCGATACCGCCGAGGTTACCTGCGCCGGCTGCGCGACTCAACTCACCCCGACCAGCTCCACCCAATGACGAGAGGAACTCCGATGAGCACGACTGCTGCCACGGATGTGCCGGAGAAGAAGACGCCGAAGAAGCAGAGCAAGCTCTTCGCCAACGCCCAGCGGCTCGGCCGGAGTCTGCTGCTCCCCATCGCGGTCATGCCCGCCGCGGGCATCCTGCTCCGACTCGGCCAGTCCGACATGCTCGGCGCCATCCCCGGCTTCGAGAAGGGCGCCACGATCATCGCGGCCGCCGGCAACGGTGTGTTCACCTGGCTGCCGCTGCTCTTCGCGGTCGGCATCGCGATCGGCTGGGCGAAGAAGTCCGACGGCACCACGGCGCTCGCCGCGGTCGTCGGCTACATGGTCATGTACCAGGTCTTCGCGGCGATGTCACCGATCGTGCTCGCCGGGGTGAAGGATGCCAACGGCGCCCAGGCGACGATCAACTTCGGCGTCCTCGGCGGCATCGTGATGGGACTCGTCTCCGCGTGGCTCTGGCAGAAGTTCCACCGCACGAAGATGCCCGACTTCCTCGGGTTCTTCTCCGGTCGTCGCCTCGTGCCGATCCTGACCGCGGTCGCCGGTCTGATCATCGCGGTGCTCATGTCCTTCGTGTACCGCTACTTCGACATCGCGCTGACCGCAGCCGGCCAGGCCGTCGCGGACAACGCCGTCATCGGTGGTGGCATCTTCGGGTTCGTCAACCGCATGCTCATCCCGATCGGCCTGCACCAGCTGCTCAACTTCTTCCCGTGGTTCCAGCTCGGCAGCTTCACGACCGGTGGCGTGACCTACCACGGTGACATCGCGCGCTTCCTCGCGGGCGACCCGACCGCCGGCATCTTCCAGACCGGCTTCTTCCCGATCATGATGTTCGCGCTGCCGGCCGGTGCGCTCGCGATCTGGCGCAACGCCAAGCCGCAGAACCGCAAGCTCGTCGGCGGCATCATGCTCTCCGCCGCGCTGACCTCGTTCGTGACGGGCATCACCGAGCCGCTCGAGTACTCGTTCATGTTCGTGGCGTTCCCGCTCTACATCATCCACGCGGTGCTCACGGGGACGTCCCTGGCGCTCGTGAACGCGCTGGGCATCCACGACGGGTTCTCGTTCTCGGCTGGGGCGATCGACTTCGTGCTGAACTTCGGCAAGGCGGACGGGGCGATCTGGCTCATCCCGATCGGCCTCGGCTACGCGGTGATCTACTACTTCCTCTTCGGCTGGGTGATCAGGAAGTGGAACCTGCGGACGCCGGGCCGCGAGGACGACACGATCGCGGAGAACACGATCGAGGCGGCCACCAAGGCGTAGGACGCGACCATCGGTCGGACAGGAGGCACGGTGCCAGCTGGCACCGTGCCTCCCGTCCGTCTCTGCGCACGTTCCTTCCCATCGCGACCGGAGTGGAAAGCGGAATCCCGCGTGGGTGGCCGGAAATTCAAGCCTGCTACGCGCGAAACGACCTCCCACGCGCGAACCGACCCCCCGACGCGGAAACTCAAGGCTGATACCGGTTTTGACAATCGTTATCATCAACGGCTAGCGTTGACGACATGCACAACCGCCTCCTCGCCCTGCCGCTCGTCGCCGGCGCCGCCGCGCTCGCCCTGACGGGCTGCGCGACCTCCTCCGCGTCCACGAACGACAGCGGTGACGACACGATCAAGGTCGTCGCCTCCACGAACGTCTACGGCTCCCTCGTCGAGACCATCGGCGGCGACCACGTCGACGTCACGAGCATCCTGAACGACCCCTCGCAGGACCCGCACTCGTTCGAGTCCAGCGCCAAGACGCAGCTCGCGGTGTCGAAGGCCGACCTCCTCATCGAGAACGGCGGCGGGTACGACGACTTCATGACGACGCTGTCGGACTCCTCGAAGACCAAGGCCGACACGATCAACGTCGTGAAGCTCTCCGGCCTCGACAAGGGCGGCGACGCGGAGTTCAACGAGCACGTGTTCTACAGCTACCCGACGATGGTCAAGTTCGTCGCCGACGTGTCGAAGCGGCTCGGCACGCTCGACAGTGCGGACAAGGCGACCTTCGAGAAGAACGCCGAGGCGCTCACGTCGAAGCTCGAGGACCTCGAGTCGCAGACCGCCGACCTGAAGAAGCAGTACGACGGCGAGAAGGTGACGTACACCGAGCCGGTCCCCGGGTACCTCTTCGACGCGATCGGCCTCGACAACGTCACGCCGGACGACTTCTCCGAGGCGATCGAGGAGGGCGACGACGTCCCGCCGGCAGCGCTCAACGACACGCTGAAGCTCTACTCGAGCCACACCGCGAAGCTGCTCGCGTACAACGAGCAGACCTCGAGCCCGGAGACCGAGCAGGTCAAGAAGGCCGCAGAGGACAACGGTGTGCCCGTGGTCGGTGTCACGGAGACGCTCCCGAAGGGGAAGAATTACGTCTCGTGGCAGCAGGCGAACATCGACGCGGTGCAGGCGGCGCTGGCGAAGTGACAGCGGTCCAGCCCCGACAGGACCGGTCCCAGCCCCGACGGGACCCGCGAACCGCCACTGCTGAGCGCAGTGGCGGTTCCGCCGTGCTCGCGCTCCGCGACGCCGGCCTGTCCTACGGCACCCGCAAGCTCTGGGACGGCCTCGACCTCGACGTCGCGCCGGGGGAGTTCCTCGCGGTCCTCGGCCCGAACGGTGCCGGCAAGACGAGCCTGCTGAAGACCGTGCTCGGGCAGCAGCGGCTGACCGGCGGCACGATGTCGTTCCTCGGCCAACCCGTCCGCCGCGGGCACCGGAAGATCGGCTACATCCCGCAGCAGCGTCTGATGGATTCCGGTACACCGCTCCGCGCCCGGGACATGATCGCGCAGGGTGTCACCGGGTCCCGATGGGGCATCCGGCCGGAGCGGAAGGCCGAGCGGGAACGGATCGACCGCATCATCGACGAGGTCGGTGCCACCGCGTTCGCGGACGCACCCGTCGCCGAACTGTCCGGCGGCGAGCAGCAGCGCACCCGGGTGGGGCAGGCCATCGCCGCCGACCCCGCACTGCTCCTCTGCGACGAACCCCTCATCTCCCTCGACCTGCGCCACCAGCGCGGTGTCACCGAACTCATCGACCGGCAGCGCCGCCAGCGGGGCGCCGCGGTGCTGTTCGTCACGCACGACGTGAACCCGATCCTCGACGTGGTCGACCGGGTGCTCTACATCGCCGGTGGTCGGTTCCGCATCGGATCGCCGGACGAGGTGCTCCGCGCCGACGTGCTGAGCGACCTGTACGGCACCCCCGTCGACGTCGTCCGGACGATGGGGCGCATCGTGATCGTCGGCGCGAACGACGCCCACGACCACCACTGCGACCCGGACCCGCACGCTGCGGCGCCGGACGAAGGGCGGATCTGATGGACGTCTGGTCGACGATCTTCTCGTTCCAGGACTACGGCGAGCTCCTCGCGCTCGTGCAGAACTCGATCATCGCGGGTGCGGTGCTCGGCGTCGTCGGCGGACTCATCGGCCCGTTCGTGGTCGCGCGGAACATGCCGTTCGCGGTGCACGGCATCAGCGAGCTCTCGTTCGCCGGCGCCAGTGCGTCCCTGCTCCTCGGGGTGAACGTCGTGACGGGCTCGCTCGTCGGGTCGGTCATCGCGGCGCTCCTCATCGGGCTGCTCGGCTCCCGGGCGCGCGACCGCAACTCGATCATCGCGGTGCTGATGCCGTTCGGGCTCGGCCTCGGGATCCTCTGCCTGGCGCTCTACAAGGGCCGCGCAGCCAACAAGTTCGGGCTGCTCACCGGGCAGATCGTCTCGGTCGACCAGCCCCAGCTGCAGTCGCTCGTCGTGATCAGCGCGATCGTCGTCATCGCCCTGCTGGTCATCTGGCGCCCGCTGATGTTCTCGTCCGTCGACCCGGACGTCGCGGCGGCGGCCGGTGTCCCCGTCCGCACCCTGGCGCTCGTCTTCATGCTGCTGCTCGGGCTCGCGACCGCGGTCTCCGTGCAGATCGTCGGCGCGTTGCTCGTGCTCTCGTTGCTCGTCACACCGGCTGCCGCGGCACTCCGGCTGACGGTGCACCCCGTCCTGGTCCCCGTGCTGAGCATGGTGTTCGCGGTCGTGTCGGTCGTCGGTGGCATCCTGCTGGCACTCGGCGGCGGTCTGCCGATCAGCCCGTACGTGACGTCGATCTCGTTCGCCATCTGGGTGGTGTGCCGGATCCTCGGTGCCCGGAAGGAACGTCGTGGTCGCGACCGGGTCGCGGTCCGCGACGAACACGACACGACCGCGGCGCCGTCGCGTCGCACGGAAGGAGTGAACGCGTGAACGCCGTCCAGAAGCCCAAGCGCAACACCTGGCAGCGCGAAGCCGTCCGCGGCGCGCTCGACTCCACCGAGGGGTTCGTCAGCGCACAAGCGCTGCACGCGCACCTCCGCGAAGGCGGCTCGACGATCGGCCTGGCCACGGTCTACCGGGCCCTCGCGGACCTCGCGACCGAGGGGGACGCCGACTCGCTCCAGCAGGACGGCGAGTCGCTGTACCGGGCGTGCACGACGGACAAGCACCACCACCACCTGATCTGCCGGAACTGCGGTCGGACGGTCGAGATCCAAGCCGACCCGGTCGAGCAGTGGGCGCAGCAGGTCGCCGCTGAGCACGGGTTCACGAACGCCAGTCACGTGGTCGACATCTTCGGCGAATGCGCAGCGTGCACGGCAGCACGCGGCAACGCGTCCGCGTAGCGTCCACACCATGCACGTGATCCTGGTGCCGGGCTTCTGGCTCGAAGCGGACGCGTGGGACGAGGTGCTGCCCGTCCTCCGCGAGGCCGGTCACTCCGTCGAGGCCCTCACCCGCGACGGGGACTCGCTCGACGAGCAGGTGGCGGCGATCGTCGAGCGACTCGACGACGTCGCGACCGCGGACGAACCGGTCGCGCTCGCCGGGCACTCCGGCGCCGGGCCGATCGCGTACATGGCCGCAGACCAGCGTCCGTCGCTCGTCGGGCACCTGCTCTACGTCGACACCTTCCCCGGCCCGGCTGGCGGCTGCGTCAACGACGAACTGCCGGTCGTGGACGGCGTCGTACCGCTGCCGCCGTGGGACTTCTGGGAGCCGGCGACCCTACGGGGGATGACGCCGGAACTCCGCGCCGCCTTCGAGCACCGTGCGATCCCGGAGCCCGCTCGACTGCCCGTCGACCGGTTCCACTACGACGACGCCGCACGGCACACGATCCCGGCGACGGTCGTCACGTGCGAGATCCGACCAGAGGAGCTCGCCGCCATGGTCGCCGACCACCAGGCGTGGGCGGCCGAGCTCGTCGCGACCGAGGAACTCACCATCGTCGGTCTCGACACCGGCCACTGGCCGATGTTCACGGCGCCGAGGCGGCTCGGCGAGTTGCTGGTCCACGCGTTGGCACCGAAGCCCGCGGTCGGTCCGTAGCCGACCGGGAGACCGCGCCTCCGTCCGCGACGCACGTGCGGCCGGTGGACGTGACCACCTGCAGGGCCGCGGTCGCGTTGCGGGGCCGGCCCGGGCCTCCAGACCGGAGGCCGACTTGCGACACGCCCGGCCGTCCCGTAATGTGGATGGCTGGTCCGCGCCTGCGCGGGCCCAGTTGTTCAGCCCTCCTGCCGTCGCGAACGCCGCGGCCGGATCGGGCGGCACGCACAGCCCCCTCGCAGAACCACCGTCGGTGGCGACGCGCGTGCGTGCCAGGCAAGTGACCTTGGGTGTGGCCGATCGGCCGCACGGTACTCAACAGGAGGAAACCATGGCAGCAGTGTGCCAGGTGACCGGAGCCACCCCCGGCTTCGGACACAACATCTCGCACTCGCACCGCCGGACGAAGCGCCGCTTCGACCCGAACGTGCAGAAGAAGACGTACTACGTGCCCTCGCTTCGTCGTAACGTCACGCTCACGCTCAGCGCAAAGGGCATCAAGGTCATCGACGCACGCGGCATCGAGTCCGTCGTCAAGGACCTCCTCGCCCGTGGGGAGAAGATCTGATGGCCAAGAAGGGTCAGGACGTTCGTCCGATCATCAAGCTCCGCTCCACGGCGGGCACCGGGTTCACCTACGTGACCAAGAAGAACCGTCGCAACAACCCGGACCGTCTCGTGCTGAAGAAGTACGACCCGGTGGTCCGCAAGCACGTCGACTTCCGTGAGGAGCGCTAAGCATGGCGAAGAAGAGCAAGATCGCGAAGAACAACCAGCGCGCCGAGATCATCGCGCGCTACGCCGACCGTCGTCTCGAGCTGAAGAAGGCCCTCGTGGACCCGAACGGCACGGACGAGTCGCGTGAGGCCGCTCGCGTGGGGCTGCAGAAGCTCCCCCGCGACGCCTCGCCGATCCGCTACCGCAACCGCGACGCCATCGACGGTCGCCCCCGTGGCCACCTCGGTGAGTTCGGCATCAGCCGTGTCCGCTTCCGCGACATGGCCCACCGTGGCGAGCTCCCCGGCATCACGAAGAGCTCCTGGTAAGCACTCGCTTCCCGAACGCCCCGTCACCCTCACCGGTGGCGGGGCGTTCGTCGTCCGCGGGTGAACTCGGTTCGCTCTCGGGGGACAAGTTCGTCACATTCGTCACATCTGTCACTCCAGCACCTCAACAACCCCGGAAACCCGGGCGAGTCGGCAGGTTTCGTCCCACCCTGCTGGTAGTTTCAACTCCGGTTCCGCCGGGCTCCGGTCCGCTGATCCGAAGCACCGGGCAACCGCCCGGGGCAACGGACGCCACGTGCGTCCGACCGATACGCAAGAAGTCCGAGGAGGACATCCAATGGCTGACAAGTCACTGAACCGCACCGAGCTCGTCGCGGCCGTCGCCGCCGAGTCCGGCCAGAGCCAGGCCACCGTCAACGGCGTCGTCGACGCACTCTTCAGCGTCGTCTCGGGCTCCGTCGCCGACGGCACGAAGGTCACGATCCCCGGTTGGATCGCCTTCGAGAAGACGCACCGTGCCGCCCGCACCGGCCGCAACCCGCAGACGGGTGAGGCCATCGAGATCGCCGCGAGCGACTCGGTCAAGGTCAGCGCCGGCTCGAAGCTCAAGGCTGCGGTCAAGTAAGACTGCTCCGGCACGAAGGGGACGGCGTTTCGCCGTCCCCTTCGTCGTTTCGTTCTCCACATCTGCCGCCGGCGATTCTGCTGGGGGTCTGGCACGCCCGTAGGCTGTCCTGGTGAACCGGATCGCACGTGTCAGCGGCCCAGCCGTGCTCGTGCTGGTCGCGTTCGTCGCGGTCCTCGTCGCGCTCGTGATCGGCGGGGGAGCGAACGCCGCGCTCATCGCCGACCCAGGGGCCGTCGTGCGGTTCGGGCTCCCGATCGCCCGGGTCTTCGTCGACCTGTCCGCCGCCGCCACGATCGGCGGACTCGCCCTCGCGACCGTCGGCCTCTCGCGCACCGCCCCCGAGTGGAACCGGGCGATCGACGTCGCCGCCGCGTCGGCCGGCGTCTGGACGGTCGCCTCGGCGGTCACCACCTTCTTCACGTTCCTGAGCGTCGCCGGGTCGAAGGTCAGCCTCGACGAGCAGTTCGGGCAGTCGATGGGGGTCTTCCTCACCGGCACCGACCTCGGTCTCGCGTGGCTGGTCACCGTCCTCGTCGCAGCAGCGGTCACCGTGCTGTGCTTCGCCGTGCGGTCGCGTGGCATGGTCGCGCTCACCGCCGGCGTCTCGATGATCGGGCTCATCCCGCTCGCGCAGCAGGGGCACGCCGCCGGCACGGCCAGCCACGCCGCCGTCGTCACGGCCCTCGGGTTGCACCTCGTCGGTGCGGCGCTCTGGATCGGCGGGCTGCTCATGCTGGTCCTCGTCCGGGGTGTCGTCCCCGCCGACCGCCTGGCTCCGCTCGTCGGTCGGTACTCGAGCATCGCGCTCGGGTGCTTCGTGCTCGTCGCCGTGTCCGGCGTCGCCTCCGCACAGATCCGGGTCGGCGCGCTGTCGAACCTGTTCACCCCGTACGGCGTCCTGATCCTCGTCAAGATCGGTGCGATCGTCGCCATGGGGGTGCTCGGCGCGGTGCAACGACGTCGCACGATCTCCTCGCTCGTGTCGACGCCGGGTCGGTCGCGCCCGTTCTGGTTCCTCGTCGTCGTGGAACTCGCGGTGATGGGTGTCGCGTCCGGGTTCGCCGCGGCGCTCGGTCGCACGGCCACCCCGGTCGACCAGATCGCGTTGAGCAAGACCACGAACCCGTCCCCGGCGGAGCTCCTCACCGACGACCTCCTCCCGCACGCTCCGGGAACCTGGGGCTGGCTGACGTCCTGGAACCTCGACCTGTTCTGGCTGATGGCGGCGGTCCTGCTCGCGGCGACGTACGTGGCAGGGGTCGTCCGCCTGCGCCGTCGGGGCGTCTCGTGGCCGGTCCGCCGGTCGGTGGCCGCCGCGATCGCGATCGTGTGCCTGGTCGTCGCGACGTCCGGCTCGCTGCACGACTACGACCGCTTCCTGGTCTCCGCGAACGTCGGTGCGCACGTGCTGCTCGGGCTCGTCGTGCCCGGGCTCGTCTGGGCGTCGGCGCCCGTGCAGCTCATCCGTGCCGCGGTGCTGCCGCGTGACGACGACAGCACGGGTGTCCGCGAGTGGACGGACGTCATCGTCGACCACCCGGCCGTCCGGTACCTCGCGCAACCGTTCCCCGCGTTCCTGTTGCTCGCCGGCATCTGGTGGGCATTCTTCGGCACCCAGGCCCTGCGCTGGTCCACGAGCGACCCGACCGGACGCACCGTGATCGACACGGTGTTCCTGCTGGTGGGGCTCCTGGCACTCCCGACGCTCCTCACGCCGATCGCCGCTGGTGCCCGGAGGCCGTCGTGGTCCGCGTTCCTCGTGCGCGCCGTCGGTGCAGTCGTCGTCGCTGCGGGGCTGGTGTCGCTCGGCATCGCGATGCAGGGGCCCCTCGGGCTGCTGCAGGCGTCGTGGTTCGGTGCGATGGGTCGCACGTGGGGCCCAGACCCCCTGGTCGACCAGGCCCGGGGCGGTGTCGTGCTCGTCGTCGCCGGGGTCCTGCTGCTCGTGACGGTGCTCGTCGTCGGGCTCGTGCGAGTGCGACGGGGCACCGCCGGTGCTGGTCGGCCGCAGCACCCCGCAGTGGACACAGAACCGCGAGGTCCGGAACACGGTTCCGTGCAGGCGGCGGAGCACGACTTCGACGACGTCAGCGCGGACTCCGAGGCGAGCACCCCGTGAGCGTCGAGCTCAGCGCCGAGCAGCGGGCCGTCTTCGAGTACATCGAGTCCACCCGCGACCACGTGTTCATCACCGGCCGTGCGGGTACGGGCAAGTCCACGCTGCTGAACCACCTGGCCTGGAACACCGAGAAACAGGTCGTGATCTGCGCGCCGACCGGTGTCGCGGCCCTCAACGTCGGCGGCCAGACGATCCACTCGTTGTTCCGGCTGCCGATCGGGCTCATCGCCGACGCCGAACTGCGACAGGGACCGGAGACCCGCAAGCTCCTCAACACGATGGACACCCTGGTCATCGACGAGGTCTCGATGGTCAACGCCGACCTGCTCGACGCGATGGACCGCTCGCTCCGCAAGGCCCGCGGGCGCCAGTTCGAGGCGTTCGGCGGGGTGCAGGTCGTCATGTTCGGCGACCCGTACCAGCTGCCCCCGGTCCCTGGTGACGCCGACGAGCGCGCGTACTTCACGGACCACTACCGGTCGCTGTGGTTCTTCGACGCGAAGGTGTGGCTCGAAGCCGAGCTCAACATCATCGAGCTCGCGACGGTGCACCGGCAGCGCGACGACGCCTTCGCCGCGATGCTCACGGCAGTGCGGCACGGGCGGGTCACGGCGGACATCGCGGGTCGCCTGAACGAAGCGGGAGCCCGGCCGGCGCCGGACGACGCCATCACGCTCGCGACCAGGAACGACACCGTCGCGAAGATCAACAAGGCCGCGCTCGACCGGTTGCCCGGCGCCACGAAGACCGCCAGGGCGGACGTCAACGGCGACTTCGGCGGGCGGAACTTCCCCGCCGACGAAGCGCTCGAGCTCAAGCCGGGGGCGCACGTGATGTTCCTCCGCAACGACCCGGACCAGCGCTGGGTGAACGGCACGCTCGGCATCGTGCAGACCATCCGCGACACCGTGTGGGTCGACGTCGACGGGGAGTCCTTCGAGGTGCAGCCGTCGGTGTGGGAGAAGTTCAAGTACTCCTACGACGCGGACAAGAAGGAACTGAAGAAGGACACCGTCGGGGAGTTCCAGCAGTTCCCCCTGCGCCTGGCCTGGGCGGTCACCATCCACAAGTCGCAGGGCAGCACCTACGACCGGGCGGTGGTCGACCTCGGCAACCGGGTGTTCAGCGCTGGGCAGACCTACGTCGCGCTGTCGCGGCTGACCTCGCTCGACGGGCTCTACCTGAGCCGACCGCTGCGCCCGCAGGACATCATCGTGGACCTCGACGTCCGGCGCTTCATGTCAGAGGCCCCGCGCATCGTCGCCACGCAGCTCGAGGCCCCGAAGGACACGACCGAGTCCTGAGCACGTCGCCGCCGGGCACGTGGGCTCGCGCTGCGCGGGTCGTTGCGCGTGCAACGAGAGACACCACCGTTGTCGTACGACAGCGAGTCTGTCGTTCCGAGTCGGTCGTCGGTGCCAGCGACCACCCCGCCCGCACCCCACACACGACGACGCCCGCCTGCCGACCGGCAGACGGGCGTCGAGGTGTGGCGGAACGCGTCAGGCGGTGGCCGAGGCGCGCAGCGCGCGGATGTTCTGCTTGTCGGCGCCGAGCGCGGTGAGGAGCAGCACCACGCCGACGATGGCGTTGAAGACGTTGTCGGTGGTGTTCAGCGCGAAGACGTTGGCCGAGGTGTTCACGAACACGAAGCCGTACGCCGCGAGGACGATCAGCACGACGCCCACGACGAGGTTGACGTTGCGGGACCCGATCGTGTTGCCGAGTCCGACGATGAAGAGCGCCGCGGCGAGGATCGTCCACAGGAACGCGAGTGCCGGGTTCACCTGGAAGGCGTTCCAGAGCATGCCGCCCGAGTCGCCGAAGAACGCGTGGCCACCGTCACCGGCGAAGAAGAAGCCCAGGACACCCCAGATGACGAGCAGGGTACCGACCGTCAGCGCGAGTGCGCGGTTCGGCGATGCGATGATGCTCGGTTCCTTGACGGCCACTTCGGTCTCCTCTTCTTGCGCCACGAGGGTCGTCGTGGCTGACTCCTGCGGCGCGGTGCGTCCAGCGTTGCTGGTCGCTGCCTGCCGGAACAGGCCGATCGGGCCCTGGTTCCCAGGTTCCGACCGGCGCGACAACGGTATCGTGTTCGACCCCGACCGACCCAATCGAACGGCCGACGATCCGCTCGGGCGACCGCCCGTCCGGAGCGCCGTGACGAGGCGCACCACCAGGCCCGCGACGACGACCCCGAGGAGGACGATCCCCGTGACCCGTACGCCGGAGCGCACAGCGTCCGATCCGCGCGACGACGGGCGCGGACCGAGCGTCTCGCGCCGGTTCCGGTGGGCTGTGCTGTCGGCTCTGGGGTTCGTGGTCGTGCCTCTCGTCTACGCGGTCGCCGTGCTGACGCCGCTCGGGCAACGGGTCGAGGACTCCGCGCTCGGCGGGGTCCGGGAGACCGACCTGTTCGGGTCGGACACCGCACTCAACGTCATCTCGGTCCCGGTGATCCTGCTGCTGGTCGTGGTGATCGCCGCCGTCGCGTTCGCACGGAGGCGGCTCGCCGTCGGACTGGCGGCGGGTGTGGTGGTGCTCGCCTCGGCTGGCACCTCCACGCTCCTCAAGCGTATCGCCGTGCGCCCGGAGATCGCCGGGTCCACGACGCCGAACTCGTACCCGTCCGGTCACGCGACGATCGCGATGGCGGCGTTGTTCGCGGTCCTGATGGTCACACCCCGTCGGTTCCGGCCGATCGTGCTGCTCCTCGGCGCCGCGTACGCGGTGTTCGTGGCGAACCAGACGGTGGTCTACGGCTGGCACCGGGTGAGCGACATCGTCGGCGCGTGTGCGGTCGCCCTGTTCTGGGTGGGGCTGGTCCGTGCCGTCGGGCCCGTCGTCGACCGTGGTGCGCGTGGAGACCGGGACGGCCGCCGGGGTCCCCGACGCGTGGTGACGGCGGTGCTGCTGGTCTCGACGGGGGTGACGCTCGCCGTGGGGATCGCCGCGCTCGTGCTCGCGGTGACGAACGGCAGCGGGCACGACCACGACGCGATGCTCGTGGCGGGGCGGATGGCGTCGTCGGTGAGCGTGCTCCTCGCGGTGACCGCGGTGTGGCTCGCGGACGGCATGCACCACACCGCCCCCACGACGAACACCAAGGGGGTGCCCGCACCCGTCTGAGCACGCCGTGTCACAGCCCGGTAACGCGTCGGTCGGTGGCTGCGCTTTCCGACTAGCGTCGTCGGTGTCAGCGGCGTCGGGACCCGCCGCGGACGAGGGGAAGCATGCGGGCGCAGCACACCGCGGGGACGACACGTCGCCGCCAGCGGACGCTCGCCGCTGCGCTCGGATTCGTCCTCGCGATCGCAGCCGTGGTCATCCCGAGCGCCCCCGCGAGCGCGATGACCCAGGTCGGCACGGTCAGTGGCACACCCGGTGCCTCGGTGCAGGCGGTGGTCCAGAACCAGTCGGCCGGGTTCGGCACGTGGACGATCACCGCGCCCCCGGACACGACGATCACCGTCGCGCAGTCGGTCCCGGCGCCGGGGCTCGGACAGTTCACGTGTGCCCCGGTGAACGGCGGGCAGCAGGCGAACTGCGGGACGAGCACCTGGGGTGTGAACAACCAGGTCGCGATCACGCTGACGATCGCCCCGGGTGCCGATGCGCCGCAGACGGTCCAGGGGACGTCCGTCATCTCGGGGCTCGAGTCCGGGACGTACTCGGTCGGCATCGTCGCGCCGGCGGCCCCCGGCGCCCCGACCATCACCGCACCCGCCGACGGCAGCGAGTCCATCGCAACTCAGCCGACGATCACCGGCACGAAGACGGCCGGGAACGCCGCGACCGTCACGCTCGACGACCAGGCCCCGTGCGCGATCCCGGCCGACGCCACCGCCACGTGGAGCTGCCCGGCTCCGAGCGAGCCGCTCACCGTGGGCCAGCACACGGTCACCGCCACGCAGACCGACCGGTTCGGCCAGACCTCCCCGGTCGCGACGAGCACCTTCACCGTCCTCGCGCCGGCAACGTTCTCGATCACCCAGTCCGGCGCCACCGAGCTCGTGCCGACGCGCGAGGCGACCCACACGATCACGATCGACAACACCGGCGACGGCGAGGCGAGGGACGTCACCTTCACCGCGGACCTCGGCGGCTTCCCGGCCACCGTGTGCACGGTCGACGGCGCCGCGGCGGACTGTTCGGCGCTGCCCGGCGGGGTCGCGCTGGGGACACTTGCGCCTGGTGCCTCGGTCGTGGTGACCGTCACGGGGGCAGCTCCGGCGGGAACGGCTCCCGGCACGACCTACGCGATCGCGACCAGCACGGTGTCGAGCACCGACCCGGACTCCCCGGTCGTGTCCTCCGCGACGCTCGAGGTCGTCCCGCTCAACGCCCCGGTCTTCACGTCGCCGAGCGCTGGGTCGGTCACGACGAACGCGACCCCGGTCATCCGCGGCGCACAGGCGGTCGAGGGTGCCGTGGTGACGGTCTTCCAGGGCCCCACCGCGATGTGCACGGCGACCGCGGACAGCGGGGGCCTGTGGTCCTGCACGCCGTCGCCGCGGTTCGCGTACGGCGCGGTGAACATCACCGCTTCGCAGACGTACGGCGGCATCACCTCGGCACGCGCGACGCTCGGCTTCACGGTCCGGCAGATGCCGGTCACGCCGACTCCGCCGACGACCCGGCCTGGAGGCTCGGCTCCCGTTCCCGGGGCGCCCTCGGCTCCGGCAGGCGGTGGCTCCACCCCGACGGGCGGGTCCGGCGCCTCCGCCGGGTCCGGCACGAACGGCGGCGGCGGGAACGCCGGCGCGGGTGCCGGGTCGGCAACGCCCTCCACACCAGCGGCCCCTCCGTCGAGCGCCCCGTCGAGCGCCCCGGGGAGCGGCTCCGGCGGCGGCTCCGGCTCGGGTGGCGGGAACGGTGCCGGCACGAGCAACGGCGCGCTCCCGATGGACCTGCGGTTCGGGACGCAGCGGATCATGCCGGGCACGGCAGCCGACATGCGCGGCACGCTCGGGCCGAACGCGTCCGGCGCCACCGTGGCGATCACGTTCTCGGCCCGCATGAGCACCGGCATGGTCTACCGGAACGTCGACGTCGAGGTCGACGAGCAACCGGTCGACTGCTCGGTGGCGACGACGACGTTCTCGTGCCTGATCCCGCTCGACCCCGGCAAGCAGGCCGACGTGGCGATCCGGGTGTTCGCCGACGCCGTGAACGCTCCCGACACCGCCGTGCAGCAGATCCAGGTGGCGTCGAACCGGTCATCGCAGGCCAACGCGATGACGGTGACGACCGCGGTCGCGAAGGGCGAGACCGAGGCGTCCCAGCTCGCCGACCAGATCACCACGTTCAACGTCACCGAGTTCCCCGGCGCGATGGTGCCGCTCCTCGCGATGCTGCTCTTCGCGCTCGCCGCCACGGTGGCGGGCCGCCGGGCGACCGGCGGGAGCCCGACGGCCCCGGTGGCGACCGGCCCACCTCCGGGAGCCGACCCACCGGGCGGCACCACAGCCTCCAGTCCGATCCGACCTGACGACCAGTCCGGGAGCAACCGATGACGCAGACGACCGAAGCCCCGCCGGAACGGCGCACACGACGCAACCCCGCGCCGATCATCCTGCTGGTCGCGGTGGTGCTGCTGGCGGTGTACTACGTCGTGATCGGGCTCTCCGGAGCCCTGAAGACCACGACGACCGTGCCGGTGTCCGGGCCGAACGACCGGACCGGCAACTACATGTCGCTGCGGATGAGCGTGCAGGACGTCGACCTGTCGAACCGGGTGATGCAGGCGAACGTGCTGCCGATCCCGCACGGGGACTTCGTCGGCGACAAGGCCGGTGAGATCTCGGAGCCGTTGCGCATCGAGGTGTCGAGCGGCGGCGTGACCACGAGCGTCGTGACGTTCCCCGGTCAGTCCGTGGTGGACGCGACCTCGTTGACGTTGACGCTCGACCGCGGTGACACCTCGTACCCGTTCGACCAGCCGTTCGCGAACTTCCAGCTCAGCGTGCAGAACGACGACACCGGTCGAGCGGTCCCCTTCCAGGTCGACATGTCGAACTCCGCGCGGCCGTGGAACATGCAGGCCGAGCGCTCCGGTGCCGAGCAGCAGGACGGGCGCACGCTGGTCCCGATGCAGATCGACGGACACCGCGACGCGCTGAGCATCGTGATCGTGTCGTTCTACATCCTCGCGATCCTGTTCACGACGCTGATGGCGGTCGTCACGGTCGGCAGCGCGATCCTCCGGCGGAGGCTCGAGTTCGCGAACGTGATCTGGTTGAGCGCGACGCTGCTGTCGTTCCCGGCGCTGCGGTCCGCGATGCCGGGTGCGCCGCCGATCGGGACGACGCTCGACTTCGTCTTCCTGTTCCCGTGTCTGGCGCTCGTCGCGATCATGTTCGTCTGGACGGGCGCGTACCTGTTGTGGCGCGAGTCGAAGGTGCTGCGCGGCAGGGTGATCGAGGACGACGCCTAGTCGCGCTGCCCCTCCGCGGGCTGCGGCTCGTCGGCGTGGTGCAGGGTCCGGAGGATCCGCCGGGCGATCCGTGCTTCCTCGTCGGAACCGAGCTCGTCGCGCACGGCGCGGACGGACAGCCCCAGGATCTCGGCGATCTCGGACGGCGCGACGTTGAGCTCGGTGAGCCGTGCGACCAGGGCGTCGCGGTCGTCGGCGACGGCCTCCTCGAGCGCCCGGGCCTCGGCGCGCATCGCCCGCGCGCGCTCGCTCGCGCAGCGGACGGCGGCGATGCGGGAGGCGGTCGAGGGGTCGCCGACGACGAACTCGATGCGCGGGGTCTCGCCCGCGAAGTCGTGCACCATCGTGCGGTGCTGGACGACGACGTCGTCGAGCCACGCGCCGTGGTGTTCGATCGCCGGGTAGTCGACGCAGCGCAGCACCCATTCGTCGTCGACGAGTGCGGCTGTCGAGGTGATGGTCGTCACGGTGGAACCTCGTCCTGATCAGCGAACCTGGTGAGGGGTTCCGCTTCGACGCTACGCGGATCGGCGGGCTCCCGCGGTCCGCAGTTCGGCGGACAGGAGCGGGCCGCTGCCCGGTCGCGGGCGAGCCCGCTGCTCGGTCGCGTGGTGGGTCCGCTGCTCGCGGGAATACCGTGTGGTGCGCTACGTTGTACCCGGCAGTTCGATGCAAACGCATCGATCTCATGGAAGGCGGCATCATGCAGTTCGGCATCTTCACGGTCAGTGACGTCACGACCGACCCGACCACGGGGACCACTCCGGACGACACGCAGCGCGTCCGCGACATCATGACGATCGCCGAGCACGCCGACCAGGCCGGGCTCGACGTCTTCGCCACGGGTGAGCACCACAACCCGCCGTTCGTCGCGTCCTCGCCGACGACGATGCTCGGCTACCTGGCCGGGCGGACGAAGCACATCACGCTCTCGACGTCGACGACCCTCATCACGACGAACGACCCGGTGCGCATCGCCGAGGAGTACGCGATGCTCCAGGTGATCTCCGACGGCCGCATGGACCTGATGATGGGCCGAGGCAACACCGGCCCGGTCTACCCGTGGTTCGGGCAGGACATCCGGCAGGGCGTGAACCTGGCGATCGAGAACTACGCGCTGGTCCGCCAGCTCTGGGAGAACGAGGTCGTCAACTGGCAGGGCAAGTTCCGCACGCCGCTGCAGGGCTTCACCTCGACGCCGCGTCCGCTCGACGGTGTCGCGCCGTTCGTCTGGCACGGCTCGATCCGCACGCCGGAGATCGCGGAGCAGGCCGCCTACTACGGCGACGGCTTCTTCCACAACAACATCTTCTGGCCGATCGAGCACACCGCGCAGATGGTCGGGCTCTACCGGCAGCGCTTCGAGCACTACGGGCACGGTGCCGCGAACCAGGCGATCGTCGGGCTCGGCGGGCAGTTCTTCGCACGCAAGAACTCGCAGGACGCCGTCGCCGAGTTCCGCCCGTACTTCGACAACGCCCCGGTCTACGGGCACGGGCCGTCGATGGAGGACTTCACCGAGCAGACCCCGCTGACCGTCGGGTCGCCGCAGCAGGTCATCGACCGGTACGCGGCGATGAAGGACAGCGTCGGGCACTACCAGCGCCAGCTGTTCCTCGTCGACCACGCGGGCCTGCCGCTCAAGACGGTCCTCGAGCAGATCGACATCCTCGCGTCGGACATCGTGCCGGAGCTCCGCAAGATCAACGACGAGGGGCGCCCGGCAGGCGTGCCGTCGAACCCGCCGTCGCACGCGGAGCGTGTCGCCGCTGCGCGCGCAGCGGGCACGGTCGGCACCGACCACGTGGCCGCTGTCGACGAGTGGACCGGTGCGTCGGTCTGATCGCACCATCCGCATGACGGGAGGCCCGGTGCCAGCTGGCGCCGGGCCTCCCGTCCGTCGGTGGTTCCCACCCATGTCACGTGCGGGGGAAAGCTGAAACGCGCGTCGGAGGTCGGGAGAACCGACCTCCTACGCGCGTTTCGACTCCTTACGCGCGATTCGACCGGGCGGGGGAGGCGGGCGCGGGGGAGGCGGGCGCGGGGGCCCGCGCCGGGGAGGCGGGCGCGGCCGGGCGGGCCGGCAGGAGCTTCAGGCCGACGACGCAGCCGACGATGCCGGCGATGAACGCCAGACGGAGCACCGTGACGGGCTCGGCGCCGGTGGCCATGCCCCAGAGCACCGTGAGTGCCGCGCCGGTTCCCGTCCACACCGCGTACGCCGTGCTGATCGGGATGTGCTGCAGGACGTAGCCGAACGCGACGAGGCTGATCACGATCGTGATCGCGAAGACGATGGTCGGCTCGAGCCGGGTGAAGCCGTGGCTCTGGCCGAGGGCGGTCGCCCAGACGGTCTCGAGCGCGGCGCTGACGAAGAGGACGATCCAAGCCATCTAGCTCACCACCTTGAGTCCGACGACGCAGGCCACCAGGCCGAGCACCAGGGCGACCCGGCCGAACGACGCGGCTTCCTGCTTCCGGGCGATCGCGACGAGCACCGTGAGCGACGCACCGATGCCGACCCACACCGCGTAGGCCGTGCCGACCGGGATCGCCGTCATCGCGTACGCCAGGCCGGCCATGCTCGCGGCCATGCCGAGGACGAAGACGATCGTCGGCACCACCTTCTTGAACCCGTTCGACGCGCCGAGTGCGGTGGCCCACACCGCTTCGAGCACGCCGGAGAGGACCAGGACGATCCAGGTCATGACGATTCCCTTCCGATAGTCGCACGACTGTGCGACAATACCTTTCTAGCACGAGTCGCACAGTCGTGCCAGAATGATCGGGTGACGCGCAGCATCGACCTCGAGGAACGGCGCCGCACCGTGTCCGAAGCCGCCTGCCAGGTGCTGGCGCGCGACGGCCTCGGCGCGCTGAGCGTCCGGAACGTCGCGGCCGAAGCCGGTCTCCCACCGAGCACGGTCCGCTACGTGTTCCCCACGCAGGCGAGCGTCCGCGAGCATGCGCTGAACCTCGTCTTCGACGGCACCGCCGCCCGCATCGACGCGCTGTCCGCCTCGCTCGGTGGCACGGACTTCGCGCACGCGGTCCTCGTGGAGCTGCTGCCCCTCGACGACGAGCGCCGCATCGAGCTCGACGTGTACCTCGCCCTCGGGACGGCGGCCCTGACGGACCCCGAGCTCCGTCCGTTCCACGACCGGGTCGTCGACGAGATGCGGCAGTGGTGCGTGCGGATCCTCGACGCGGTCGGCGTCCCCGCGGCGGACACGGAGTACGAGACGCGGCGGCTGCACGCCCTGGTGGACGGGCTCGCGCTGCACGTGGTGCGGCTCGACCCCGCTGGCGACGCCACGTGGGCGATCGACCTGCTCGACCGCCACGTCGCGGCGCTGGCCGCGGGCTGAGGCCGGCCGGCGACCCGCTCGTCGCCTATCCTGAGCCGGTGACGACGCGCACCACCACGCCGCCGCAGCAGCAGCGTGCCCGGACCCGCACCGGCCCCGGTCTCGTGCTGCTCGCCGTCGTCGTGCTGCTCGGGATCCGGCTCGCCACACCGGCCGTCGGCACCGCCGGGCTCCCCGACGTCGTGCAGGACTTCCTCACGCTCGCGATCAGCGTCGTCGTGGAGTCCCTGCCGTTCGTCGTGCTCGGCATCGTGCTGTCGATCGTCGTCGAGGTGTGGGTCCCGCACGGCGCCCTCGAACGCATCCTCCCCAGTCGCCCGATGCCCCGCCGCGCGGTGATCTCCCTGATCGGCATGCTCTTCCCGGTGTGCGAGTGCGGCAACGTGCCCCTCGCCCGCGGCCTCATGCTCCGCGGGTTCACCCCGGCCGAGGCGGTCACGTTCCTCGTCGCGGCCCCGATCCTCAACCCGCTCGTGATCGTCAGCACCGCGCAGGCGTTCGGCTGGTCCGGGTGGATCCTCCCCGTCCGCATCGTCGGCGGCTTCGTGGTCGCGAACCTCGTCGGCTGGATCGTCGCGGCGCACCGACGTCCCGCCGACCTGCTGCTCCCGGCGTTCGAGGCCCGGTGCCGCGCCGTGATCGGCGCCGCCGCCCCGACCAACCGCTTGCGGGAGAGCGCAGCCCAGTTCGGCGGGGAGACCGCCACGATGATGCCGGCGCTCTTCGTCGGCGCCGGACTCGCGGCGGCGATCCAGGTCGCGGTGCCGCGGAGCACCCTCGTCGCGATCGGGTCGAACCCGGTGCTGTCCGTGCTCGCGATGATGCTCCTCGCGATGACGGTGTCGCTCTGCTCGAACGTGGACGCCTTCTTCGCGCTGTCCTTCGCCTCGACGTTCCTGCCCGGGTCGATCACGGCGTTCCTCATCATCGGGCCGATCATCGACGTCAAGATGATCGCCCTGCTCCGCACGACGTTCCGCGCCCGCTTCCTCGTGCTGCTCGCCGTCGTGTGCGTCCTGTTCGCCCTCGCCGTGGGGTTGGTGATGAATGTCCTCGTCTGAATCGCGGAAGCCCGCGTTCCTCGGCCTCGGCTCCGTCCTCGCGGTCGCGCTCTGCACCCTCTGGCTCGCCGTCGCCGGGCACCTCGACCTGTACATCAACCCGCGCTACGCGGTCTTCACGATCGTCCTCGCGGCCGTCGCCGTGCCGGCGTCGATCGCGGGGCTGGTCGTGGTCGCGCGGGGAGCCGGACACACGCACGACGACGCGGGTCCGGACGACGCACCGGTCGCCAGGCCTGGAGGCTCGGCTCGCCTCGTGCGCGCCACGCTCGGTGGCATCGCGGCCGCGATCACGATCGGGGTCACCGTGGCCATGCTGGTCCTGCCCCCGGCGACGCTGTCGGCACGGACCGCTCAGCAGCGGAGTGTGGACTCCGCGACGCTGTCGAACGCCACCGGATCCGGCACCGTGTCGCTCCTCGGCAGCGAGTCGGTCGACACGTCCGGGTACGGCGTGAAGGACTGGGCAGCGCTCATCCGGCAGACCACCGACACGAGCTCCCTCGTCGGCAAGCGGGTCACCCTCACCGGGTTCGTCGTCCCCGGACCGGACGGCTCGTTCACCCTCACCCGCTTCGTGATCAGCTGCTGCGCCGTCGACGCACAGCCGGTCGGCCTCGGCGTGACCACCGACGGCACCGTCCCGGACGAGAACGAGTGGGTGACCGTCACGGGAGCCCTCGCCGCGAACCCCGACCAGTCCGCCGACGCCCGGATCGTCATCAAGGCCGCCACCGTCAAGCGGGTCGACCAGCCGAAGGACCCGTATGAGTACTGAGCCAGGACGGCGCCGCCCGGTCGCGCACCGGTTCCGGCGTCGGTTCACGGCCGTCGTGCTCGTGCTCGTCGTGGTCGCGGCGCTCGCCGCCGTCGTCGGGTCGCAGCAGGGTCCGCGGCTGAAGTCGGTGTCCTACGACGCGAGCGGCATCGTCTCCCGCCCGGCGCAGCGCGTGATCATCACGGCGAACCAGGCGCTCCAGAAGGTGTCCGCGGACGACGTCCGGGTCTCGCCGGCCGCGGCCCACACCGTGACGTCGAGCGGCAACACCGTCGCCGTCGAGTTCGCCGGCCCGCTCGCCTACGACCGGTCGTACACCGTGACCGTCGCCGGGGCGCGGGCACCGGGACAGCGTGCGACCGCCGACCTCCGCGCGACGATCCGTACCGGGACCACCGACGTGCTCGCCCTCGTCCCGGGTACCGACGGCGCGAAGGACCGCGTCGTGCGCCGGTCGCTCGACGCCTCGGGTGCGACGACCGTGTACCAGGGGACGGGCATCACCGAGTACGTCCGCCTGAGCCGGTTCCTCGTCGTGCTGAGCGACTCCGACGTCGGTGACTCCCGGATCGACGTCGTGACGCTGCGGAACGGCGTGGAGGACCCCGACGCGCCCGTCGAGCACCTCACGCTCCCGACCTCCGAGGGACATGCGAGCGCGCTGCACGCCGCGGACGACGGCGCGTCCTTCGGGTTCCAGTACGCGGACACGTCGACGGGGCAGTCGAAGGACGTCGGGCTCTACGTCGTCGACATGACGGGCACCCACATGCCCGAGGCGATCGCGGCCGACGGCAAGCCCACCACCGGAGCCGTCCCGATGACCGTGAGCCAGTGGGCGTACGTCCCGCGCACCGAGAGCGCGCTGGTGCGCACGGCCGCCGACGAGCTGTTCCTCGTCGACATGAGCGGGCGCGCCGACCTCGTGCGGCTCGGCTCCGCCACCTACCTGCACGGCTTCGTCGGCACCGGCACCACCGCGGTCGTCGAGTCCGGCACCGGGATCGAACGCGTGGACCTGACCGACGGCATGCGGACCGCGATCGTCGCACCCGCTGCGAGCACGGACGCGCAGTACCTCGGTCGGATCGCCCAGCTGACGGACGACACGTACCTGCGCACGGTGGGCGACGTCCGAGCTGACGGGACGATCGCCAGCCGCATCGTGCGCGTGGACGGGAGCCGAGCCTCCCGGCTGCCCGTCACCATCCCTGATGACGCGAGCCTGACGGCGGTCTGCCCGTCGCCGAACGGCCAGTTCGTCGCGGTCGCGACGAAGTCGCCGACCGGCGCGCTCGTCAGCATCGTCGATGCGACGTCCGGCGCACTCGAGGCGAGCACCGTCGGTGAGGACGTCGACTGGTGCGGCGCGCTGCCGAGCGGCGACGAGGTCGGATAGCGTCGAGCCCGATGGATGCAGCAGTCGTCGAGCGGTGGGTCGCCGGGTGGGCACGGTCGCGGTCGATGCCGTTCGAGGCGGACGGTAGCGGCTGGCACGTCACCGTCGGCGCGGAGACCCGACTGGACGAGTACGTCGTCGCGGAGCCGTCCGGCGTCGAGGCGCTGCGGCTCGCCCGCGTCGTGGCACCGCGGTACACGAGCTGGCTCACGATCGTCGGCGGGATCGCCCCGGACGCGCTGTCCGCACTCGGCTCGCTCGACCGGATGGCCAGGCCGGGCACCGTGATGGAGGCTCGGCTCGCGCCCGTCCCGATGCCGGCGGACGTCGTGGTGGACACCGCCGACGGGGTGGCGTTCCTGCGGATCGAGGTGGACGGGGTCACCGCTGCGCGCGGCCAGGTCGCGCTCGTCGGCCGCGACGCGGTGTTCGACTGCATCGAGACCGAGGAGCCGTACCGACGGCGGGGCCTCGGTGGGCGGATCGTGGCCGGACTGACGGCGTGGGCGGTGTCGCACGGCGCGGACACCGGGCTGCTGGTGGCCTCAGACGAGGGCCGTGCGCTCTACCGAACCGTCGGCTGGCGCGACGTGGCCCCGGTGGTGACCTACCGAGGCTTCGCGTGAGTCCCCGCGGGCGTCGGCGCCCGAAGCGTGGCGCTTCCGAGCGTCGGAAGCGGAATCGCGCGTAGGCGGTCGGCTTTCCCGACCTCCTACGCGCGAATCGACTTCCGATCGCACCCGTCATGGGTGCGGACTGACTACGCCAGCGTCGCCGCGTCGATGACGAAGCGGTAGCGGACGTCCGAGTTCAGGACGCGCTCGTAGGCCTCGTTGATCTGGTCGGCGCTGATGAGCTCGGTCTCCGGCAGGATCCCCTTCTCGGCGCAGAAGTCGAGCATCTCCTGGGTCTCGCGGATGCCGCCGATGGCCGAACCGGCCCAGCTGCGACGGTGTCCGATGAGCGAGAACGCGGGGACCTCGAGGGGCTCGGCCGGGGCGCCGACGTTGACGATCGTGCCGTCGACGGCGAGGAGGCCCAGGTAGGCGCCCATGTCGATCTTCGCCGACACCGTGTTGATGATCAGGTCGAACGAACTGGCCAGCTGCTCGAAGGTCGCAGCGTCCTTCGTCGCGTAGTGGGCCTTCGCGCCGTAGCGGAGCGAGTCGGCTTCCTTCGACGTGGTCTGCGACAGGACGGTGACCTCGGCGCCCAGGGCGACGGCGATCTTCACGGCCATGTGGCCGAGGCCGCCCATGCCGACGACGGCGACGCGCTTGCCGGGGCCGGCCTTCCAGTGGTGCAGCGGCGAGTAGGTCGTGATGCCGGCGCAGAGCAGCGGCGCGACCTTCTCGATGTCGAGCGACTCGGGGACACGGAGGACGAAGTCCTCGTTCACGACGACGGCCTGCGAGTACCCGCCCTGGGTGATCGAGCCGTCTGCCGGGTCGACGCCCGCGTAGGTCTGGATGTTGCCCTTGAGGCAGTACTGCTCCTCGCCGGCGACGCAGTTCTCGCACTCGCCGCAGGAGTTCACCATGCAGCCGACGCCGACGCGGTCGCCGACCTTGTGCTTCGTGACGTTCTCGCCGACGGACGAGACGTGGCCGACGATCTCGTGACCGACGACCTGCGGGTACTGGATGGGGCCCCACTCGCCGCGGACGGTGTGGATGTCCGAGTGGCAGATGCCGGCGTAGGCGATGTCGATCTCGACGTCGTTCGGGCCGAGGTCACGACGGGTGATCGTGGTCTTGACGAGCGGTTCGGTGGCGGACGGTGCCGCGTACGCGTTGACGGTGCGCAATGGTCTCCTCGTGGGGTTGTCGTCGGGCCGTTTCCGGCCCGACGACAATCGTGCCCGCTGGAGCGCTCCCGTGGGGGGTACCGACAGGGCACCCCGGAGGCGGAACACCGAGTGCTCGTCCAGAACACGCACGCCCTTCGACAGCGCCCGATCGGGACCGTACGGTTGCTGTACCGAGTCGAAACGAATCCGTCGTCACGATGCCGTCCGCGTCCTGCGGATCCCTGGCACAGCGGAGCGACCTCGGGAGACACCGGGCCAGTGGCCCACGAAGGGCTGGTCCTGATGACCGCCACATCCGCATCCCTGCCGTCCCACGAGTGGCACCGCCGAGGCCTCCGTTCCCCGTCCGAGATCGCCGCGCTCGTCGAGGCGCGCCTCGGGCACCCCGTGCTCGCCGTCGTCGACGAGCCCACCTACGCCGACTTCCTCCGGGCCCCCGCCGCCTGACGTCGCTGCCGAGGCCCGTGCGCCGGGCCGCCGGGCCGTCCGGGCGTTCCGCGAAAGCGACACCCTCCCGCCGAAGTCCTGCGGCAATCCGTCGCTTCCGCGGCACTGACCGCGGGTCAGGCCCTGGCTCTGTCGCTTCCGCGGCACGGACCGCGAGCGCCAGCCGCGCGGGTCAGGCCATGCGGGCCAGGCGCTGCCCCGCGATCCGGGCGAAGCGCAGCGGGTCCGCGAGCGCATCAGACGGTGAACCGGTGGTCTGCGTGGCGATGACGGTCAGGGAAGCACCCGCGTCCCAGTCGTCGAGCGGAGCGTCGATCGCCCCCGCGACGAGCATCCGCCGACGTCCTGCAGCGAGCGAGGCCACGACCGACGGCACCTTGCCCACGGCACTCTGCCCGTCGTAGCGCCCCTCACCCGTCACCACGACGTCGGCGGTCGCGATCGCACCGGGGAGCCCGAGCACCGAGGCGACCCCGGACGCCCCACCCACGAGCGTCGCGCCCCACACCAGCAGCCCGAATCCGGCACCTCCCGCGGCACCCGCTCCTGGCGTGGACGGGTCGACGTCCGGGAACCGCGCGGCCCACGCCGCCAGTCGTTCCTCGTGCACGGGAACGCGCGACGGGGTGATGCCCTTCTGCGGACCGAACACCGCCGCAGCACCGGACGGCCCGAGCAGGGGTGATGTGACGTCGGTCAACACCGAGACCCCGAGCGGCGGCAGCGGGCGGAACGACCCGTTGGGGAGGGTCAGCGCGGACAGCAGTCCCTCGCCCCCGTCGGTCGACGCGCTCCCGCCGATGCCGAGCACGAGCCCGGTCGCCCCGGCGTCGAGCGCTGCGGCGATCGCCTGCCCGAAGCCGATCGTCTGCGCGGTGTCCGGCTGCAGGGTCGTCAGCAGCGGGAGCCCGCTCGTCGCCGCGAGCTCGACGACCGCACGTCCGTCGGGCAGCGCCAGCCAGGAGGCGTCGACGGGGTCGCCAGCCGGCCCCGTCACGGTGATCGGCACGCGGCGGGCATCGGGGAACGAGGTCGCGAAGGCGTCGAGCGTGCCCTCCCCGCCGTCCGCCATGGGCATGAGCATGAGGGTGTCGTCCGGGCGCTCCGATGCCCACCCCTCGCCGATCGCGGCGGCGACGGCGGCCGCGGTGGCGGTCCCCTTGAACGAGTCAGGAGCGATCACGACGTGCACGCGACCACCGTAGCGGTCGTGTCACGGACTCAGGCCAGCGCGAACCTCGGGTGGGGAGCACCGCCGGTCGCCAGGTCCGCGAGCATCTCCCCGAGGAGCGGCGCGAACTTGAAGCCGTGACCGGAGAAGCCCGTCGCGACGGTGATCGGCCCGCGACGGTCCATCACGAAGTCGTCGTCGGGGGAGTTGTCGTACAGGCAGCTGATCGGCGAGGGCTCGGTCGGATCGACACCGGGAACGAAGCGCGCGACGTACGCCTGCAGCCGCTCGAGCTCCTCTGGCACCGCGGTGAAGTCCCGCGCGTCCGGATCGACGACCGGCCCGGTGCCGTGGAACCCGACCTTGACGCCCTCGCCCGGTGTGAGCAGCCCGTACACGTCCCCGCCGTCGAGCGGGTAGTGCACGAAGCTCGGCCAGGCGTCGTCCGCCAGGTGGCTGGGGAAGTGGGCCGGCTGCTCCTGGGTGACGCGGATGGCCGGGAGGCTCGCCCCGCGTGCCGCGAGCAGGTCGCCGACCAGCGCGGGAGCCCATGACCCCGTGGCCGCGACCACAGACCGGGTCGTCGTCCGCAGGACCGTTCCGTCTGGCTCGGTGGACGAGACGGTGACCGTGTCGCCGTGGTCCTCGATCCCGGTGACCCTGGTGTCGAACCGGAGTTCAGCGAGGCCGGTCCGCTCGGCGAGCGTGAGGAAGACCTCGATCGCGTCGGCGGAACGGATCCGGCCGGCGGTGGCGTGCGCGAGGACGTGCCCCTCGAAGGCGAGCCCGGGCCACCGTGCTGCTGCGGCCTCCTGGGTCAGGGTCTCGTGGGGGATGCCGGCGTCGGACAGCGCCGCGGCGATCGCGTCGACGACCTCGGGCCGACCGTGGTCGACGGCACCGGTCCGGTCGAGCAGCGTCTCGCCGCTCGCGGTCTCGAGCGCGTCCCATCGTTCGAGTGCGCGCGTGGTGAGCGCGACGTACTCCGGGTCTGCGTACCCCTGCCGGAAGATCCGCGTCGCGCCGTGGGACGAGCCGAGGTGGTGTCCGCGACCGTGCTGCTCGAGGAGCAGGACGCGCTCGCCGCGGGTCGCGAGGGCGTGGGCGGTCGCGGCGCCGACGACCCCGCCGCCGATGACGACGTGGGTGGTGGTCTGGTCCGAGGACATCTCCAGATCGTATGCGCTGGCCGCGACGGCCTCGATATCGTCGAGGACACTGAGACAAGGGTGGAGGGTCCGAAGTGAGCATGCAATCCGCGCTCCGGCGTGCACGACAGGTGGTCGCGGCCACGATGAATCCGGCGATCCCGGCGGACCGGTTCGAGTGGGTCGGTCCCGACGGGGCGGTCGACCGTGAGATGTTGTCGGAGACCAGGGAAGCGATCGAGCTCCTCCTCACCGACCGGGCTGTCCTGCACGTCGGACGGATCAGCGACCTGCCGATCGAGGCGAACAAGCGTCAGGAACTCTCGAACGCCATCGTGCGCACCGCGTTCGATCGGTTGCCGAGCCGGCGCAGCATCAGCGAGGAGACGCTGAACGCTTCACTCGCGATGTTCGTCGAGGACGTCGCGCTCGTCCGCCGTGACGCGGTCGACTCCGGCGTGCTCGTCCGCTCGCAGGATGGTGCCGCCTACCGACTCCAGTCGATGTGACGTCGTGCCGCTAGCTCGGGAAGCTGGCCCCCGCTCAGCGTCCCGCCGATGCTCACCCGACCGTGGCGGGGTCACATCCCGCTGCCGTCGAAGAACGCGGACAGGGCCGGTGCCGTGTCCGCGACGGTGGACACGTTCGCCAGGAGTACCACGCCGAGGAACAGGAGCATGCAGGGGAGCAGGACGCCCCCGACTGTCAGCACGCGTCGGAGCCGCCGATCGGGCTTGGGGGTGCGGGCCCGCCGTACCCAGAGCGCCACGGTGCCGGCGGCGACCAGCACGATCGCAGCGACCGCGGTCCCGACGAGGGCGGCGTGGTAGAGCCGGAAGTCGTCGACGAGGGCGGTCAGCACCGGGGTCGTCGCCCCGGTGGCGAGCTGGTCGCGGACCTGCGCCACCGGAGCGCTGTCCAGCGGGAGGAAGTTCAGGACCGACGACAGCGGCGCGACCGCACCCTGCACGTTCGCCATCGCCACCAGCAGCACCAGCGGTGCGACCGCAGCGCCGAGCACCCCGACCAGCAGCAGGCCGGTCCGAGGTCCTCTGGAACTCGCACGTGCCCACGCACCCCAGATCCGCCTCCCGACCGGCAGGAGGGCGACCAGGAGTGCGATGGCCGCCGCGGCCTTCACCACGTGGAACACCGACCAGTACGACACCGCTGCGGCGAGCGGGGCGCTCGACGCCCGCCCCGACGCCACCCACTGACCGAACCCGGAGGCGACGTTGCCGGGGAGCTCCGCGACCGATAGGTGTGTTCCCGATGTCCAACCGGCGACGGCGGCCGGCGACAGCACCACGGCGATCACCAACGCCCCCGCCAACGCGAGCCACGCGGCGCCGCGGCGGTCCAGGAGCTTCGTCGTGTCCACCATCGTGATCGCCCTTCAGGTCGTCGGGCACATCCCGATGGCACAACGCTAGGGAGACGGACCACGTGGCCGCGTCCTCCTCGATGACGAAGGCCGACCGTCGGAAGTCATCCTCTGGCGTGACCCGACGGCTGGTCAGCGCACCACGGGCGTTCGCAGCGTGGACCGTGCGGCGACGGCGACGACGAGCTGTGTGGCGACGAGAGCGCCCGCGACGACGGCGATGGCGAGGGTCCGGTCGATCGGCAGCAGCGCGGTGAAGAGGGTGCCGAGGACCGCGACCCCCAGCGCGAGAGCGGTCTGCTGCACCGTGACCATCACGCCGCCGCCGACACCCGCGAGGTGCGACGGGACGTCGGCGAGGACCGTCCCGAAGAGCGCGCCGACGCCGAGGGCCTGCCCGATTCCGGACAGCGCCAACGTCAGCACCACGGCGACTATCGGGGGCCCGTCGGGCGCGGCGATGACGAGCGCTGCGGTCCCCGCGAACCCGATCCCCTGGGTCAGTCCGCCGGCGATGAGCACCCTCCGTCCATGGCGTCGCAGGAGCGCGGGAACGGCGAACGAGGTGCAGACGTAGGCGATCGTGATCGGGGTGACGGCGACACCGGACCACAGCGGGCTGATCCCGAGGAGGTCCTGCGTGGTGAGGGCGAAGACGAACAGGAACGCACTGACTGCCGGGAAGAACACCAGCAGGATCGGGAGTCCTCGCCGCATGGACGGTAGCCGGAGCAGCGACGGCGGGAGCAGCGGCAGTCGCCCGAGACGTTCCGCTCGTGCTTCGACGACGACCAGCGCGGCTGCTGCCGGCGCGACGGCGACGAGGACCACGACGGTCCACACGGGCCAGCCGAGCGAGGGTCCCTCCGCCAACGGGACCAGCAGACAGACGAGCACGACGGCGAGCAGCACGACACCGACGAGGTCGAGCCCCGCGCGGACGGACGACCGGTTCTCCGGGACGGTGCGACGTGTGAGCAGCAACGCCGCGAGGCCGATCGGCAGGTTGACGAGGAACACCGTCCGCCATCCCAGGCCGAGGAGGTCGGCCTGGATGAGCAGCCCACCGACCAGCTGCCCGGCGACCGCGGAGAGTCCGCCGGCGACCGCGTACCGGCTGATGGCGCGAGCACGCGCGGGGCCTTCCAGCACGGTCTGCACCGTGGCGAGCACCTGCGGTGTCAGCAGCGCGGCGGCGGCGCCCTGGGCGAACCGCGCGAGCACCAGCACCGTCGCGGTCGGCGCGGTGCCGGCGAGCAGGGAGGTCAGGGCGAACGCGACGAGTCCGATGCCGAACAGGCGGCGTCGTCCGAAGCGGTCGCCGAGCCGGCCACCGAGGACGAGGAACGCGGCGTACGTCACGGCGTACCCGCCGGCGACCAGCTCGAGCGCTCCGGCGGACGCGTGCAGGTCGTGCGCGATGCTCGGCAGCGCGACGTTCGTGATGAACAGGTCGAGGTTGGCGAGGAACGGTCCGACGAGCAGGACCGTCAGTCCGAGCCGGCTGAGCGCCGGGGTGCGCCGCGATGCGGTGTCCTGGGACGTGCCTGAGGTCATGAGAGGAGCGTCGCGCAGGTGCACTGCTGGTACCAGGAGCCTCTTGGTACGGTTACCAGCACCACCAGGACGGAACGGCTCCCCAGGGGCAGGATGAGGTCGTGGACACTCGACT
The DNA here is from genome assembly GCF_048756585.1 of Curtobacterium sp. L3-7. Lineage (NCBI taxonomy): Bacteria > Bacillati > Actinomycetota > Actinomycetes > Micrococcales > Microbacteriaceae > Curtobacterium > Curtobacterium sp. L3-7. Next base: position 1,111,810 of record NZ_CP151474.1, read on the forward strand.
TCGCGAGCTCGGAGCGTTCCTGCGGTCGCGTCGCGGACGGATCCCGCCGCAGGAGATCGGCCTCGCCCCCGGTGGACGTCGGCGCACACCCGGGCTGCGGCGTGAAGAGGTCGCCCAACTCGCCGGCGTCGGCGTCACCTGGTACACGTGGCTCGAGCAAGGGCGTGACATCCACCCGTCCGAGCAGGTGCTGCGGGCCGTCGGTCGCGTGCTCCGACTCGATGACGACGAGCTGGCCTACGTGATGCACCTCGGCGGGTACCGAGTGACGCCCTCGTCACACGGTCGACCACGTGTGGACGACGTGGTGGTGCGGCTGATCGAGCGGCTGTCCCCGGTTCCGGCGTACGTCCAGGACGGCTGCTTCGACGTGGTCGCCCACAACGCGTCCTTCGGGCACCTCGTGACGGACCTCGACGCGCTGCCGACGACGGAGCGGAACACCATGTGGCTGGCGTTCACCGACGCGGACTGGCGTGCCGCGATGCCGGACTGGGAGTCGGTGACCAGACGGATGGTCGCGCAGCTGCGGTCGCAGAGCGAGATCGAACCGCTCGCCGACCGCCGCGCCGCGCTCGTCGCCGGGTTGAGCGCCGCCTCCCCGCGGTTCGTCGAGCTCTGGCATCGCCACGACGTGCTGCAACCGCGGACCGGACACAAGGTCTACGACAGCCCGCGGGTCGGACGGCTCCGGTTCGACGTCGCGACCACGTGGCTCGAACCCGATCCAGGGCTGCGACTGCTGGTGCACCTGCCGGCAGACGCCGAGACGGAGGAGCGGCTGGGGCTCTTGGAGGCCCGGCGGTAGGAGGCCGGTACCCGAGGACGACCACGGGGACCTGTGGAGCGAGTGACGGGAATCGAACCCGCGCTACCAGCTTGGGAAGCTGGAGTTCTACCATTGAACTACACTCGCGTACCCGCTCAGCGGGACTCGACAACCATACCGGATTCTCGGCTGGAAGCCAGCCGACCGCGTGCCGTGTGCCGTCGTGCCGGGGCCGACCCGAGCCTCCCGTTCGGTGCCCGTGTCTCTTCTGTGAGCCCGCCCGCCTGACGGACAGGTGTCGGACGCGTGTGTACCGTCCAGGGAGTTCCAGCGACCCTGAACCGAGGAGGACCCGGATGGTCAGACATCCCCTCATCGACGACGTCGTCGGCCCCGCGATCGTGGTCGACTCCGACTCGCAGGTGGTGTGGCTGACCGAGGCGCTGGCCTCGCTGCTGCGGCGTGCGTCCGCGGCCGAACGCATGGTCGTGCTCCGGACCGGGCCGCAGGCTGCGCTCACGCCGGCGCTCCGCCACGCCCTGGGCGTGCACGGTGCCGCATGGGCGGTGCGGGACTTCGACGGGAGCCTCCGCGACGGCCGGACCGGTGTCCGTGCCGCCGGCGTCGAGGACTTCGTCGAGCGCGGGCCGGAACTGCTCGGGACACCGTCCCCTGAACACCCGGTCGCCGGTGACTCGGTGCGCCAGATCAGCATCGACCTCACGCTGCGCCACCACGACGAGCGGGCGGTCGACATCGGTTCCGCGATCGAGGCCCTGTGCCACACGGTCGGTACCTGTCCGACGCGCTGGGGCACCGCCGAGCCGCTGTCGGTGCCGTGGGACCGCTGGGTCGTCACGCAGTACGCCAAGCACGAGTCGCCCGGCGTCAGCACCTCGTACGCCGTGGGCGACGGGTTCTCCGCGACCATGACCGCGCACCTCACCGACGGCGTCGTCATCGAGACCATGTCCGCCGTCCTGACGATCCCGGAGGACGGGGCGGACCCGGCGCTCGCGGACCGGCTGCTCGACGCCGTGCACCGCGTCGCCGAGGACGTCGTCCCGGTGTTCGGCGTCGTGATGCAGCGGCGTGGGGACGCCGACCACCTCGTCCGTGCCGTGTCGCACGGCGAACCGGCACCACTCGCCGTCGTGGTCGGGCCGGAGGCGGCCGGGTTCCTCGACCGAGGCGCCGTGTGGCCGCCGCCGCACACCTCGACCTCGACGTTCGGTGCCGGAGCTGCGGTCGACGGAGGCGGGCAGGGACTCATCGTCCGGCTCGAAGACGGCTGGACGGCGCTCGAGTCGTTCCTCGACCGCATCGACGAGGACCGCTTCCTCCAGCTGGTCGGCGGCGCTCCGCTCGACCCGGCGCACGACGAGGGAACGCTCGACGGGCACGTCGGTGCCGGCGGTCGGCACGGTGGCATCGGTGCCCCGTGATGTGACCCTGCTCTGCCGGGAACAGGTGGAGATCCGCGAGGTCGCCGAGGCGCTGCTGCTCCACGACGACACCTGGGGTGTGCGGGCACTCGACGACGGACCGATGATGCAGGTCTGCCGTGACCAGGAGCACCCGGTGATCACGGTGCTCGGCGTCCGCCGGGTCGACTCGTTCGACGAGGTGGAGCGGATCCTTCCGGACGCCCCGACCCTCGGGACCCCGCTGTGGTGGGTGGACACCGTGACCCCTGCCGGGTCGGACGGCGAGTCGGGAATCGCGGCTGCGCTCGAGGCCGCACTCGACCTCGACGCGGTCTGCATCGTCCACGGGGACTGATCGGCGCGCGCGCTCCCACGCCGCGGCGCGGTGGCGGTACGGCGGCGGTACGGATCGCACCCGCACAACCGAAAGCACTCCGAACCACGGCGATCGGCGGTTCGGGGTGCTTTCGGTTGTGCGGACGCCGCGGACGGCGGACGGCGCCGCGGGCCGCCCGACTGGCTCGGCGTCAGTCGCGGTTCATCGCGGACAGGCGCTCGTTGTACGCCTTCAGCTCGGCGTCCCCGTCGCGGTCGGCCTGGCGGTCGAGGCGCTTCGCGTCGCGCTTGTCCGACTTCACCCAGTTCCGCACCACGAGCAGCGCCACGAACACCATCGGCAGCTCGGACGCCCCCCACGCGATGCCGCCGCCGGTGTGCTGGTCGGCGAGGAGTGCGGCGTCGTTCGTCTGCCCGAGCGCGTGGAACCAGTCGACGGCGTAGATCGACTCCGACGTCATCACGGCGACACCGAAGAACGCGTGGAACGCCAGGGTCGCGAGCAGGGCGATGATGAGGATCGGGTACTGCGGGCGCTTGGGACCGGGGTCGATGCCGACGAACACCCAGAAGAACAGGTAGCCGCTCAGCACGAAGTGGACGACCATCGCCACGTGCCACTCGTGTGACTGCATCGCGGCCTGGAACGCACCGGTGAAGTAGAACACCACGAGGGACCCGGCGAAGATCACCCCGGCGACCGCGGGCTTCGCCATGAACTGCATGTACCGCGAGTGCACGAACAGCATGAGCCACTCCCGGGCGCCGCGCGAGCCGTCGTTCCGGACCGGCAGGGTCCGCAGCGCGAGCAGCACCGGGCCGCCGAGCACGAGCGGCAGCGGCACGAACATCATCAGCAGCATGTGCTGGATCATGTGCGACGAGAAGTGGATCATGCCGTAGACCGACGGACCGGCCGAGGTCGTCCAGATGAACACCGCGCAGCCGAGCAGCCACGAGATCGTCCGGCCGACCGGCCACTTGTCGCCGCGCTTCCGGAGCTTCCGGACGGCGAAGAGGTACCAGCCGGCACCGACCACGGCGAGGGCGAGCCACACCCAGTCGATGTGCCACTGCGTGAGGAAGGTGTGCAGTGTCTGCGTCGGCGGGTACGGGTAGCCGATGAGGCCCGAGCGGGTGTCCTCGCCGGTCTCCGGGGTCTGCGGGATCGGCGGCTGGCTCCGGGACACCGCGACCGAGACGCCGATCGCGACGGCCATGAACACGATCTCGGCGAGGGCGAACCGGGTGAACGACCGGCGGTCCAGCGGGGAGCGCAGCAGTGCCGGCACGAGCTTCCGTCGCTGCACGACACCGGCGAGTCCGAGCAAGATCAGGATCGACGCCTTGACGGTGATGAGCCAGCCGTAGGTCGTCGTGAACAGGTCGAGCGGCCCGGTCAGACGGAGCGAGGCGTTCACGATGCCTGAGAACGCCACGGCGGCGAACGACCACCCGGCGAGCGTCGAGTACCGGGCGACCATGCGTCCGGTGGCGCCCTTCGTCCTGGTGCGCAGTGCGACGACCGCGACGAGCCCACCGGCCCACACGCACACCCCGATGAGGTGGATCGCGAGGGAGTTGACCGCGTTGGCGTGCTCGAGGGACCCGGCGGCATGGCCGGAGAGGGCGAGGGGGAGCAGCGCGAAGAGCCCGGCGACCGTCGCCACGGCGAGTGTCGTGACCCGGGTCGCGAACGCCGCGAGCACCGTCGCGATGAGGATCGCGGCCGCCGACACGACGAGCGCCTGCCCGATCTCGACCTGGAACGCGAAGAGCATGAAGTTCCGCGCGAACACCGAGTTCGTCAGCGGGACCCCGAGGGTGTTCGCCCCGGTGAAGACCAGGCTGACGACGGCGGCGAGGAACCAGATCGCTCCGGTCGTCGCCGCCCACCGAACCGCCCGGTGCTGGACGCTCGACATCGCGCCGTGGTCCTTCTTCTGCGCGGGGAGCGCGAACGCGGCGACGATGAGCAGCCCGATCGTGAGCGCCGCCATCGTGTCGTGCACCACCCGCGCGACGGGGAGCCCGTACTGCACGAGGTCGCCGGCCGACACGAGCTGCTGGCTCGCCGTGAACGCGCCGGTCACGGTCATGCCGAGGATCGAGCAGCCGACCGCGAGCGGGATCGCGATGGCGAGCACGGTCGCAACGGTGGACGTACGAGCGGTGACGGGCGCCGATTCCGGCGCCGAGCCTCCAGGCTGTGTTTCGGGTGACGTGACGGTCATCGACCTGTTCCGGGGACGCTTGCGTCCGCGAGACCGCGGACCCTCCATGGTAGGCGCTGCCGACTGATCACACCTTGCGCTCCCAGATCCCCTCGCTGCCGACGCCGACGAACCCGACCGCCTCGTTCACGTCGAGCATCGGCCGGTTCTCCTCGGCGTTGAACGTCACGATGGACGGGTGCCCCGGGTGGTCACGCTCGATCGTCTCGATCCCGACGACCTTGAGCAGCCAGCCGAGCCGGTGCCCGCGGTGTTCCCGGAGGACGAGCGTGTCCCACTGGAACACGGGCTGGTCGCGGTCGTCCGGCACGGACAGCTGCGTGAAACCCACCAGGGTGGTGCTCGGGACGTGTTCGATCGCGACGGTGAGCATCGTCCTGGGGGAGCCCTCGAGGTGTTCCTCGTGTTCCTGCAGCCGCTCGACGGTCCACACGTCCTCCGGCTCCTCCATGTCCCCCTCTGGTGCGTCGGTGCTCATCCGGGTCTCGAGCAGGGCGATGCCCGCCTGCCACTCGGTCGGCGTGCGACCCGTCCAGGAGTGCACGCGGTAGTCGGGACCTGCCGCGGTCGATGCCCGCTCGTGCAGGGTCTGCACCACCGAGTGGTCGGCCGGCAGCGCGAGTCGACTGATGCGGTTCACCTGGCCGAACCGCCAGCCTCGGCCGGTCAGGAAGCGGACCCCTGGCTCGTCCGACGGGACGGCGCCGAACCCGGTCGGGGCGACGACGTACCCGGGGCCGGCAGCGGGGCCGACCTGCCGCGACACCGCGTAGGTCTTCCACTGGGTGCGGCCCTCGGCGCGGGCGATGCCCTCGATGTGGTCGGCGAGCAGGGTGCCGATCCCGCGGCGACGGTGCTCGGGGTCGACGCCGATCGAGATCCAGCAGTTCGGGGTGCCCTCGGCGGTCTTCGAGTCGTACGCGCCGGCGGCGACGACGATGCCTCCGTCTCCGGAATCTGCCGTCTCGTCCCGGACGACGAACAGTCGGCTCGGTGCCTCCGGATCGTGCTGCAGGGGGAGCTGTTCCTCGGCCTTCCAGGCGAGCTCGGCCAGGCCGTGGACGGCGACCTCTGAGCGGTTCGACACGTCGACCCACTCGCGGAACGCCCGCACCTTCGCAGGGTCGTCGGTCATGGTGGCGGGGACGTCGAGTTCGACGACGCGGTACACGGTGTGGTTCCTTCCGCCGCCCGTGCCGTCTGCAGGGCAGCCGAGCAGCATATCGGGGGAGCGCCTGTGCCCGCTAAGATTCCGTACCGTGCTGCTCTCCGACCGCGACATCACCGCCCAGCTCGCTGCAGGCCGGATCGGCCTCGATCCCCGCGATCTCTCGCTCGTCCAGCCGTCGAGCGTCGACGTGCGCCTCGACAAGTTCTTCCGGCTGTTCGACAACCACAAGTACCCCCACATCGACCCGGCCGTGGACCAGCCCGACCTCACCCGTCTGGTCGAGACCGATCCGGACGAGGCCTTCGTGCTGCATCCAGGTGAGTTCGTGCTGGGGTCGACGTACGAGGTCGTCACGCTCCCCGACGACATCGCCGCCAGGCTCGAGGGCAAGAGCTCGCTCGGCCGTCTCGGACTCCTGACGCACTCGACCGCCGGGTTCATCGACCCCGGGTTCTCCGGCCACGTGACCCTGGAGCTCTCGAACGTCGCGACCCTGCCCATCAAGCTCTGGCCGGGCATGAAGATCGGGCAGCTCTGCTTCTTCCAGCTGTCGAGCCCCGCGGACAAGCCGTACGGCTCCGCCGAGTACCAGTCGCGGTACCAGGGCCAGCGTGGCCCGACACCGTCGCGGTCGGCGCAGAACTTCCACCGGACGGACGTCTCCGTCCGCGACTGACGACCTCGCGGACGGGCCACACGCACCGCTCCGACACGCGGGGCAGAACGATCAGTGCGCGAGATGATACGAAATTTCTCATCTTGTGTATCGTGGCGTCATGTCAGGTGTCCTTGCACGACCCGCGGACCGACTGTCCGCGGCCGACCTCATCCGTGACGCGCGACACCGTGCCGAGCTGACCCAGGTCCAGCTCGCGAAGCGGGCGGGCGTCACGCAGAGCGTCATCAGCACCTACGAGAACGGTCGACGCGAGCCGTCCCTCGCGGCGCTCCAGCGGTTGCTCTTCGCCGCGGGCTTCATGACCGTCATCGACCTGGAGCCCGTCGCCGATCCGCCGCCGCTCCGCGAACGAGTCGCCGCCGCCCGACTCGAGCTGCTCGAGGTCATCACACGACTCGGCGGGATGAACCCGCGACTGTTCGGCAGCGTCGCCCGGGGCGAGGACGGCCCGGACAGTGACGTCGACCTGATGGTGGACCTGCGGCCGGGGCTCGGGATCTTCGCCCTCATGCGCATCCAGGACGCCGCGGAGCAGGTACTCGGCGTGCGCGTCGACGTCGTCGCGGCGGCCGGCATGAGCGAGGACGTCGTCCGGGACGCGGTGCCGCTGTGAACCGCGACGTCCCAGAGCGGCTCGACGACGTCATCCGGGCGTGCGGGGTCATCGACCGGTACGTCTCGGACACGTCGCTGCCGGAGGACCTCGTCTACGACGCGGTCCGGATGCGCCTCGTCGAGATCGGCGAGGCCGTGCGGATGCTCCCGGTGGCGGTGACGGCCGGCGAGCCGGGCATCCCGTGGTCGCGGGTCTCGCTCCTCGGCGAACGACTCACCCGGCGCTACTTCGACACGACGCCGGCAATCGTGCTCGGGACCGCTCGGGTGGACGTCCCGCACCTCTGCGAGGCGGCCCGCCGCCTGCGTGCCCGCCACGCGTAGCTGCCCGTCGGCGCTCGCGCTCGCGTGCCGAGTCTCGCGTACCGGCCCCGAGTCTCGCCCTGGGCGACAGTTCTCGTGGTCGGAGGCCCGAGAACTGTCGCTGAGGCCGAGTCTCGGCCCTGGTACCGGCTCGCGCCGCACCGGACGGGAGGCTTGTGGCGGGCCCGCCTTGAGCCTCCCGTCCGGTGGTGGCCGGGCCCGGTCCGCGCACCCCGGCAGCATGCCCGGATGCGAGTCTCGCGCTCAGCGACGGTGCTTGCGCCCGGGGGCGCGAGAAATGTCGCTGAGGCCGAGACTCGGGCCTGCGGCGCCGAGACTCGGCGTCGCGCCCGGGAACGGGACAGGGCCCCGTCCGCGATGCGGACGGGGCCCTGTCGGGTGCTGTGTTGCTTACTTGCCGGCCTCGGCCAGCTTCTCGAGGGTGTCGTTGCCCTTGTAGGCCTCGACGGCGTTGTCCTTGGTGACGAGGATCGGGGTGAGCTCGATCGCGGGGACCGTCTTCACGCCGTTGTAGTTGTTCGTCTTGTCGATCTTGGTGTCGGGCTTGTCGCCCTTGGCCAGCGTCGAGACCAGGTCCACGGCCGCCTGGGCTTCTTCCGTGGTGTTCTTGTAGATCGTCGAGTACTGCTCGCCGCTCATGATGAGCGGGATCGACGCGGTCTCCGAGTCCTGCCCGGTGACGACGGGGTTGTCCTTGCCGGCGGCCTTGGTCGCGGTCAGGATCGCACGGGCGAGGGTGTCGTTCGGCGACAGGACGCCGTCGAGCTTGGTGTCACCCGTGTAGTACTGCGACAGGAGGTCCGTCATGCGGGACTGGGCCTTCTGCGCGAGCCAGCCCTGCGTGTTGACCTTGCCGAAGGTGGTCTGACCCGAGACGACCTTGAGCGTGCCGTCGTCGATCTTCGGCTGCAGGACGCTCATCGCACCGTTGAAGAACACGGTCGCGTTGGCGTCGTCGGGCGAACCGGCGAAGAGCTCGACGTTGTACGGTCCGTTGCCCTTCTTCTCCTTGAGGCCCTTGAGGAGCGCGTTGGCCTGCAGCTGGCCGACCTTGTAGTTGTTGAACGCGACGTAGTAGTCGACGTTCTTGGTGTTCAGGATGTTGCGGTCCCAGGCGATGACGACGGCGCCAGAGGACTTCGCCGACTTCACCTGCGAGGTGAGCTGCGAGCCGTCGGCCGCACCGATGATGACGGCCTTCGCACCCTTGGTGATCATGCCCGAGATCTGCGACTGCTGGTCCGGGACGGGGTTGCCGGCGTTGGCGTACTGGATGTCGGCCTTGAAGCCGGCGTCCTCGATCGACTTCTTGAACGCGGCACCCGCGAGGACCCAGTTCTGCGAGGTCTTCGCCGGGAGCGCCACGCCGATGAGGTCGCCCTTCTTGATGGCCGCGTCGGAACCGCTGCCGGAGTCCGAGCCACGTGCGGAGCAGCCGCTGAGGGCGAGACCCGCGATGAGCGCCAGGCTGAGGCCGGCGACGATCTTCTTGCGCATGTGATTGCTTTCTCTTCGTTGAGGAGGAATGGGGCCGGAGCCCCGCTGTGGGGAATGGGTGAGCTAGGGGAGGGTGATCTTCTCGGGCTGGTCCTCGATGGACTTCGGCTGCTGCGCGGCCACAGCGTCCTGCTGGGTCTCCTTGCGCTGGAACTGCCGCATCATGCCGCCGATCAGGGACGGACGCCCCTGCGACTTCGAGTAGACGTCGAAGGCGACGGCGACGAGCAGGACGAGACCACGGATGATCTGCACCTTGTTCGACTCGATGCCCATGAGCTGCAGGCCGTTCGACAGCAGCGCCATGACGAGACCACCGATGATCGACCCGGAGATCGTGCCGACACCACCGGCGACGGCCGCACCACCGACGAACACGGCGGCGATCGCGTCGAGCTCCCAGCCGGTGCCGTCAGCAGGACCGGACGCGCCGGAGTAGCCGACGAACACCATGCCGGCGATCGCGGCGAGGACGGACATGTTCATCATGACGAAGAAGTTGACCTTCCGCGCGCTGACGCCGGAGAGGATCGCGGCGTTGGCGTTGCCGCCGACGGCGTAGACCTGGCGGCCGAAGATCGTGTTCTTCGTAACGAAGCCGTAGATGATCGTCAGGACGCCGAGGATGATCGCGACGATCGGGACCGAGGTGCCGACGGGGCCGGCTGCGAACAGGTACGTCGCGACGAGCGTCACGGCGACGAGCACACCGGTGCGGACGACCGAGACCCACAGCGGCGGGACCTCTGCCTGCATCTTCCGGCGACGGGACCGCCCGCGCGCCTCGATGATGATGAGCGCGGCGACGGTGACGAGACCGATCAGGACGGTGCCGTTCGAGAACGGGGTACCCGGACCGAAGTCCGGGATGAACCCGGCGCCGATCGTCGTGTAGCTGTCCGGCACGGGGACGGAGGTCGAGTTGCCGATGATCTGGTTCGCACCGCGGAAGATCAGCTGACCGGCCAGCGTCACGATGAACGCGGGGACCCGGACGAACGCGACCCAGAAGCCCTGCCACGCGCCGATCAGGGCGCCGCACACCAGGCCGAGGACGATCGCGGCCCACACCGGGAAGTGCCACACGGCCATCGACTGGGCGACGACGATGCCGACGACCGCCGCGACCGATCCGACCGACAGGTCGATGTGGCCGGCGATGATCACCATCACCATGCCGAGCGCCAGGATGAGGATGTAGGAGTACTGCAGGAACAGGTTGATGACGTTCGTGGGCTCCAGGATGAGCCCGTTCGTCGTGACCGAGAAGATGGCGAGGATCGCGATCAACGCGATGATCATGCCGTACTGGCCGATGCTGTTGCCCTTACCGAAGAGCAGTCTCAAGTTCTTCATTTCGCGAGTGCGCCCTTCCGCGCGGAGGTCATGCTGCGCATGAGCGTTTCCGGATCGGCCTGGTCGGCCGGTACGTCGTTGGTGATCTGGCCCTCGAAGATCGTGTAGATCCGGTCGGAGAGGCCCAGGAGTTCGGGAAGCTCGGACGAGATGAGGATGATGCCCTTCCCCTCGGCCGCGAGCTGCTGGATGATGCCGTAGATCTCGAACTTGGCGCCCACGTCGATGCCGCGGGTCGGTTCGTCGAGGATGAGCAGGTCCGGATCGGTGAACATCCACTTCGACAGGACGACCTTCTGCTGGTTCCCGCCGGAGAGCTTCCCGACGTTCTCCTCGACGGTCGGCACCTTGGTGCGGAGCAGTTTCCGGTACTTCTCGGCGACGTCGTACTCCTCGAGGGAGTCCACGACGCCGGCCTTCGAGATCTTGTGCAGGTCGGCGGACACCGTCGAGCGCTTCACGGTGTCGAGCAGGTTCAGGCCGAGGGCCTTGCGGTCCTCGGACACGTAGCCGAGCCCGGCGTCGATCGCCTGCTGGACGTTGTTGAGCTTGATCTCCTGGCCGTCCTTGAAGACCTGGCCGCCGAGGAACGTGCCGTAGGAGTGGCCGAAGATGCTCATCGCGAGCTCGGTGCGGCCGGCGCCCATGAGCCCGGCGAACCCGACGATCTCGCCGCGCTTCACGTGGAAGTTCGAGCCCTTGCAGACCAGGCGGGACGAGTCGAGGGGGTGCTGCACGGTCCAGTCGCGGACCTCGAAGAAGGTCTCGCCGATCTTCGGGGTGCGGTCGGGGAAGCGGGACTCGAGCGAGCGGCCGACCATCCCGCGGATGATGCGGTCCTCGTTGACGCCGTCCGCCTTGACGTTGAGCGTCTCGATGGCCTTGCCGTCACGGATGATCGTGATGCTGTCGGCGATCTGCTCGATCTCGTTGAGCTTGTGGCTGATGATGATGCTCGAGATGCCCTTGGCCTTCAGACCGACGATCAGGTCGAGCAGGTGCTGCGAGTCGTTCTCGTTGAGCGCCGCGGTGGGCTCGTCGAGGATGAGGAGCTTGACGTCCTTGTGCAGGGCCTTGGCGATCTCGACCAGCTGCTGCTTGCCGACACCGATGTTCTTGATCTGCGTGTCCGGGTCGTCGGCGAGGCCGACGCGGGCGAGCAGGTCTTGGGCGCGGAGCTGGGCCGTGGTCCAGTCGATCGCCCCGAAGCGGCTCGGCTCGTTGCCGAGGAACAGGTTCTCGGTGATCGAGAGCTCCGGGATGAGCGCGAGCTCCTGGTGGATGATGACGATGCCGGCCTGCTCGGACTGCTTGATGTCCTTGAAGCGGACCTCTTCGCCTTCGTAGACGATCTCGCCCGTGTAGGTGCCGTACGGGTAGACGCCGGACAGGACCTTCATGAGGGTCGACTTGCCCGCACCGTTCTCGCCGCAGATCGCGTGGATCTCACCGGCGCGGACCGTGAGCGAGACGTCCGCGAGGGCCTTGACACCAGGGAACTCCTTGGTGATCGACCGCATCTCGAGGATGGTCTCGGGTGCGGTGATCGACCGGGTCTCGAGTCCGGTGTCGATCGGGTTTGACGCCACTGTGCATCTCCTTCTGCCGCTTCGGTGCGGCAGTCCTTCGGTGGTTCTGCGAGCGGCAGCGAAGGCACAGGGAGTCTGTGTGGACTTCGTTGTCGCGTCCGGTGTCCCAGTCTGTGTGACGGTCCATGTGAACGGTCACATCGGCTGGAACGGAGGTAATACTACGCACGGCGTCGGCGCGGGTGTCAATTCGGATTGGTCGCGTTTCGGTAACGGCCCGCAGTTCCGCGCCGTCGGGCCGCACGGTGACCCTCGATGTGGGGTCGCTTCCCCGGCGTGGCGGGCATCGGACGGGAGGCTCGGGGCGGCCTGGCCACGAGCCTCCCGTCCGCCGTTCTGGCCGGTCTCGGCGGTGGGCCGAATCGCGCGTGGGGAGCCGAATCGCGCGTAGGAGGTCGAAAATTCCGACCTCCTACGCGCGGAACGGCCTCTTCCGCGCGGAACGACCGCCCGCGCGGAACAGCCTCCTCCGCGCGGAACGGTCCGCTACCCGCGGTGCCGCGGCGCGCTGGTGGAGGCGCGGACCACCAGCTGGGGGACGATCTCGATCGGGCGGAGCACATCGCCCTCGTGGGGGAGGAGCAGGTCCACGCAGCGTCGCCCGAGCTCCGCGAAGTCGACCTGCACGGTGGTCAGCGGCGGCCAGAAGTGCTTCGCCTCCGGGATGTCGTCGTACCCCACCACGGACAGGTCTCCCGGCACGTCGAGCCCGTACGACCGCGCCGCGTGCATCACCCCGAGCGCCATGGCGTCGTTCGAGCAGAACACCGCCGTGCAGTCCCGCCATCGAAGGAGCTCGCGGCCGGCGTGGTACCCGAAGTCCGCGGTCCAGTCGCCCAGGATCGGCGGTTGCACGGGCTTGTCGCGGTCGGACATCTCGCGGAGGAAGCCCTGCATGCGGGCGTCGGCCTCGATCCAGTCCTGCGGTCCCGCGATGTGCCTGATGTACTCGTGGCCGAGGTCGAGCAGGTGCGCCGTGGCCAGGCGCGCGCCCTCCATCTGGTCGACCCAGAGCGCCGTCGGGTCCTCGCCGATGCTCGAGCGCAGGGTGATGTACGGCGTCCGGACGCCCAGCTCCTCGATGAGGTCGAACACCCGCTGCTGCGGCGCGATGACGATCATGCCCTCGACGTCCTGGTCCAGCAGGTGCCCGAGCCCGTCGCGTACGGCGGCGTCGGTCGGCTCGGCGATGTTCGCCGTCGTGACCGAGTACCCGCGCGCGACGGCCGAGTCCTCGATCGCCTGCATCGTGACCGCGGGGCCGTAGTGCGAGCGCTGTGCCGTCAGCACCCCGATCGTCCGGGTCCGGCTCGTCACCAGCGCGCGTGCTGCGCGGTTCGGCCGGTACTGCAGCTGCTCCATGGCAGCGACCACGCGCTCCCGTGTCTCGGCGCGGATCGCGTCCGAGTTGTTGAGCACCCGCGACACGGTCTGGTGCGACACCCCGGCGACCCGCGCGACATCGCGGATGCTGGGCGATCGCGGTTGCTGTGCCCGCGTCGACGCCATTGCTACTCGTTCCCGCTCGGTCTGCTGGCACGCCCATGTGCACGTTCACATTCCGAGCCAGATCATTATGCACGTCCGGATGCTCGGCGCCACCTGAGCGTGTACGTCCGGGCAGCGCGGCGGTGTGTCGCGCTGCCCGGACGCGCTGTCAGAGCCAGTTGCGCTTGCGGAACACCACCCACAGCACGCCGGCCAGGGCGAGCATCGCGACGATCGCGGCCGGGTAGCCGTACCGCCAGTGCAGCTCGGGCATGTGGTCGAAGTTCATCCCGTAGACGCCGGCGATGAGCCCCGGCGCGAACAGGATCGCCGCCCACGATGAGATCTTCTTCACCTCTTCGCCCTGCTGGTGCGCGGCACGGGCGAGCTGCCGGCTCTCCTCGCCCTGCGCGAGGCTCGCGCTGGTCATCCGCCGCATGGCCTCGTTCTGCTCCTGCGACACCAGGGTCGAGTGCAGGGTCAGGGCGTTCTCGAGCAGGGCGCGGAACGAGTCGATGCGTTCGGTCACCCGCAGCGCGTGGTCCATCACGTCGCGCAGCCGGTGCTGGACGTCCTCGTCGACCGCGTACTTGTCGGCGCCCCGGAGCAGCCCCTTCACCATCGCGGGGACCGGCTTCGTCGCACGCTGGAACGCCAGGACCTCGCTGAGGAGCTGGTAGATCCGCTTCGAGACGTCGGCGGCGACGTGGCCGGCGAAGAGCTGGTCCTCGATCTCGTCGATCTCGTCCTGCAGCACCTCGACGACCGGGGCGTAGCCGTCCACGACCTCGTCGAGCACCGCGGCGGTCACCGCCTCCGATCCCTTCGCGAGGAACTCGGGGTCCTGCTCGACACGTGCGCGCAGGGCGGCCAGGTCCGGGCGATCGGCGTGCCGGACACTCACCACGAAGCGGCCCCCGACGAACAGGTGCACCTCGCCGAACTCGACCGTGCCCTGGTCGGCGTCGTACCAGGCCGGACGCAGCACCACGAACAGGGTGTCGCCGTAGCGCTCGAGCTTGGCGCGCTGGTGGCCCTTCATCGCGTCCTCGACGGCGTTCTCGTGCAGGTCGAACTCCGTCGCGACGGACTCCAGCTCACGTGGGTCCGGGCGCAGCAGCCCGATCCACGCGAGGTCGCAGTCCCGTCGTGCATCGAGCGACAGGGTCGATGACGACTCGACGCGACGTCCGTCGACGTAGATCGCGTTGTCGATCATTGCCATGCTGTGCTCCTTCGGTCGGGAGCAGGCAGGCGCGAGTCCGCGCGGGAGAACCGCTGCGGGGCGGTGGATCTAGGACACGGGCACGGGGGCGACCGGAAGGGTCAGCCGGCCCGCGCGAGGATGGTCACCCGACATCGCGCCTCACCTGCCCTTCTGGTTCGTCCTGCGCCGCGGAGTGTCCCGCAGCCAACCGCCGAGCGTACGCCTGTCGTCCGCGATTCCCAAACGAACACGAGCGCCGACGGGCCACATGCCCCAGACGTCGCCTTCGACGACGCGACCGCCACGGCACCGGCGCCGAGGGCAGCATCACCTCCGCCTTGTCGCAGACGAGTCCGCCCGCGATGGCCGGCACGTCGGTGTCGTCCCGAAGCCAGGTGATCACCCACGGCATGCAGCCAGGGAGGATCTCGATCGCGTCGGGCCTCGCCTGCTCGACGACCCGGGGGAGCTGGTGGTACGAGAACGAGTCGACGAGGAAGAACCGCTGCACGGCGACCAGTCCGGCGCGCTTGGCGGCGCGGACGAGGTTCGACTTCGCGGAGAGGACCGCGTCGGCCACGGAGTGCCGGGTGATCCACGTCACGACGACATCCCGCGCGGCGAACCCGTGTCGCGATGCGCCATCGTCATGCGCACCATCGACGATGCCCGGGGTGGGCGCGCGGTGGCGCTCGTCGGACAACCCACGCGCCCGGGCGTGGAGCGGCGCCTGCGTGGCTTGCCCACCCCTGTTCGGGAGTACTAACCTGCTGACGTTCAGTACTCTGAATATTACACATAGGGGTGTCATGAAAAAGGGGAACTCGATCACGGTGGGACTCGTGATCGCTTCAGTGGGTGTGATGGCGCTCGCCTTCGTGCCGGTGCTTCGCGAGGTGGCGGTTGCGTGGTGGCTGCTCGGTCTGGCGGGGCTGATCGTCGCTCTCGTCGTCAGGAAGAAGCCGCATCGCGGGAAGGCGAGGACCGCTGTGATCTCGGCGACGGCGTTCGTTGCTGCTGATGCCGCAGCGATTGCGCTCGTTGGGGCGATAGCTCCGACATCCGCTCGGGCGGCAGAAGTCGACGAACTCGGCGGGTACTCCGGCGCGGGCCACATCGGCCGACTGGCGTCGGAACTCAGCGAATTGGCGCCGGCATCGGCTGAGATGGCGATCGGTGATGCGCAGCGCATTCGATACGAGCCGAGGTCGGGCCTGACGATGGATTGGGCTGCTGCGACGGCTTACGACTACGAAAGCTCGACGGTGGTGTCTGTTCCGTTGAGCGGGACCGACATTCCAGCGATGACCAAGGTCTCCTTCCTGACGTCGGGAGGGGCGACGTCCGTGACGGAGATGGCGTCGGGGATGGTGTCGGCCACAGAAGCGCACTTTGCGATGTGGCAGGACGGCACACTCACGAAGAACGTCCAGCTCACGGAAGGGAGCGCCGAAGCTCAGCAGTCGTCCATCGGGACTCACGGCCTTGACTGGAACCGGCTCAACAACTGCCTGAACAGCATCGGGATCAGCTGGGCCGTGATCGCGATTCTGGGTGTGGCGTGCGGTGCTGCATGCGCGACGGCGGTGCTCTGTGCGCCATGCCTCGCCGCGGCGGCAGGGTTCACCACCGGGACGATTGCGAAGTGCGTCTCGAACGCTTGGTCGTGACGGTCGCGAGCTGACGAGTCTTGGCGCGCGAGGAAGACTCGCGCGCCACGACTCGTTCTGGGACGAGGTCAGTCGAGCGCGCGGACCGGCAGTTCGGCGAGCTGCCAGCCGAGCCACGGGCTGAACGCGAACGGCGCTGCCGAGACCGCGGCGCGCAGCTTCTCCTCCGAGAGCCACACCCACTCGGACACCTCGTCGTCGGCGGGCTCCGGGTCGTGGTCGGCGACCGCGCGGAACACCGGGCAGACCTCGTTCTCGACGATGCCGGACGCGTCGACCGCGCGGTAGCGGAAGTCCGGCAGGACCTCCTCGATGCCGTGCAGGGTCATGCCCAGCTCGCGTGCGGCCCGGCGGGCGATGGCGTCCTCGAACGACTCGTCGGGACCGGGGTGTCCGCAGAACGAGTTCGTCCACACCCCCGGCCAGGTCTTCTTCGCCAGCGCACGACGGGTCACGAGGATGTCGCCCGCCTCGTTGGTCACGTGGCAGCTGAACGCCAGGTGGAGGGGCGTGTGGTCTGTGTGCACCGTGAACTTGTCCGCCACGCCGATCGGGGTACGGTCGTCGGCGAGAAGCACCACGGTTTCCGGGAATTGGCTCATCTGTCTCGATAGATTAGTTGAATGACGGACGAAGCGGCCACCGTGGCGCACATCGACCTCGCTCTGGTCGACGCGTGCCTCGAGCGTTTCTTCACGGTGTCCTCGGGCAGGGCACAGGCGTTCGGGCGTCCGTCCGAGGAACTCTGGCGGGTGCTCCGCAAGGCGAGCATGGGCGGCAAGCGTTTCCGCCCGCGCATGGTGCTCACCGCGTACGCCGGGCTCGGCGGTGACGACGTGCACGCCGCGTCGCACATCGCGGCTGCGTACGAACTGCTGCACACCGCGCTCGTCGTGCACGACGACGTCATCGACCGGGACTGGTCCCGCCGTGGGCAGCCGAACGTCGCAGGAGCCTTCCGCGACACGGGCACGACGGGTGGGCTCCCGCTGCCGATCGCCGAACACCGGGGGATGAGCGCCGCCGTGATCGCCGGGGACCTGGCGCTCGCCGGAGCCCCGCGATTCATCGAGTCGAGCGGTGTCACGGGCGACCGTCGCACCCGACTGCTCGACCTGTTCGACGACGCCGTGTTCGCCAGCGCCGCGGGCGAGATGGCCGACGTCGACCTGAGCCACGGCGTGATGCCGACGGTGGACGAGGTCCTCCAGATGGAGCGGGCGAAGACGAGCGTGTACTCGTTCGAGGCGCCGCTGCAGTCCGGTGCGGTGCTCGCCGGCGCGGACGAGTCGATCGTGGCCGCGCTCGGTGCCTTCGGCCGTGAGATCGGCATCGCCTACCAGATCGTCGACGACCTGCTCGGGGTGTTCGGTGACGAAGCCGCGACGGGCAAGACCGCCATCGGGGACCTGCGCGAGGGCAAGCGCACCATGCTCATCGCCTACGCCGCCACGACCGACTGCTGGTCCGAGCTCGCGCCGTACCTCGGGGACCCGCACCTGACCGAGGAACGTGCGAGTGCGATGCGCGCGCTCCTGACGTCCTGCGGGGCCAGGGATGCTGCGCTCGTCCGGGTCGAGGAGCACACGGCCCTGGCCCGCGCCGAACTCGCAGCGCTGCCGTACGACCTCGCGGACCGGCTGGAGACGCTCGTGTCCGAGCTGGTGGAGCGCGTCCGGTGACCTCCAGCAACGCCGGGAGCACGCACACCGCGCGGCTCCCGCTCTACGACGCCACGGCAGAGGCGGCGTCCTCCGTCGTCATCGAGCGCTACTCGACGTCGTTCGGCCTGGCATCGCGCCTGCTCACGAAGGACACCAGGGAGCACATCAGGAACGTCTACGCGCTGGTCCGCGTCGCGGACGAGGTCGTGGACGGCCCCGCGACCGAGGCCGGGCTCGCGCCGGACCTCGCCCGCACCGTGCTCGACGAGCTCGAGTCGGACACCGAACGCGCGATGCGCCTGGGGTTCTCGGTGAACCCGGTCGTGCACGCGTTCGCCAGGACCGCCAGGACGATCGGGTTCGGCGCGGAGCTGACGGCCCCGTTCTTCGCCTCGATGCGGATGGACCTCGAGCAGACCGAGCACGACCAGGCCTCGTTCGACGCCTACGTCTACGGCTCGGCGGAGGTCGTCGGGCTGATGTGCCTCCGCGCGTTCGTGTACCGCGCCGGACGGCCGACCTTCGACGAGTCCGTGCTGGTCGAGGGTGCCAGGGCGCTCGGCGCCGCCTTCCAGAAGGTGAACTTCCTCCGCGACCTGCACGCCGACTTCGAGGTGCTCGGCCGGTCGTACTTCCCCGGCGTCGACGTGCGGACGTTCGACGAGGCCACGAAGGACCGACTCGTCGCGGACGTCCAGGCCGACCTCGACACCGCCGCCAGGACCGTCCCGCTGCTGCCGCGGGACGCCCGCAAGGCGGTCGGTCTCGCACACGCGCTGTTCCAGGAGCTGAACGACCGCATCGCCGTCACCCCGGCGGACCGGCTGATCACGACGCGCGTGCGCGTCCCGAACCCCGTCAAGGCGCGGCTCGCCGCGCAGGTGCTCGCCGGTCGCGCGCCGCTGCGGTCGCGCACGGTGACCACAGGACACACTGGAGGCCCCTCATGACCCCGCCACGAGCCTCCAGTCCGAAGAACCAGCCGTCCACTGCCCGCAAGGTCCCCGTCCGTCGCGCCGTCGTGATCGGCGGCGGCATCAGCGGACTCGCGTCCGCCGCACTGCTGGCGCGGGACGGCTTCGCCGTCACCGTGCTCGAGCAGCGCACCCAGCTCGGCGGCCGCGCTGGGTCGTGGGAGCAGGACGGCTTCCGGTTCGACACCGGGCCGTCGTGGTACCTCATGCCCGAGGTGTTCGACCACTTCTTCCAGCTGCTCGGCACCAGCGCCGACGAGCAACTCGACCTCGTGAAGCTCGACCCCGGGTACCGCGTCTACAGCGAGGGGTACGACGACCCGATCGACCTGCGGGCTTCCCGCGAGGACAACCTCGCACTGTTCGAGTCGATCGAGCCGGGGGCCGGCGCCCGGATGGCGAAGTACCTCGACTCCGCTGCCGAGACGTACGAGATGGCCGTCCGGCGCTTCCTGTACGGCACGTTCCAGGACTTCCGGAAGCTCGCGGCTCCCGACGTGCTGCTCCGGATGGGCAAGCTCGCGCGCCTGCTCATCGAGCCGCTGTCGACGTTCGCCGAGTCCGCCGTGCGGGATCGTCGACTGTGGCAGATCCTCGGCTACCCGGCCGTGTTCCTCGGCACGAGCCCGTATGCCGCGCCGAGCATGTACCACCTGATGAGCCACCTGGACCTCGCCGACGGGGTGCTCTACCCGAAGGGCGGCATCACCGAGGTCATCGCGGCCGTGGAACGCGTCGCCCGGGCCGAGGGCGCGCAGATCATCGCCGGCGCCAAGGTCGAGCGGATCCAGGTCGAGGGTGGCCACGTCACCGGCGTCGTCCACCGCGACCGTCGCGGAGCGCAGCACGTCGCACCGGCTGATGTCGTCGTGAGCGCCGCCGACCTGCGGCACACCGAGATGCAGTTGCTCGACCGCGAGCACCGGACGCACGACGAGTCGCACTGGAAGAAGCGCGACCCCGGGCCCTCCGCCGTGCTCGTCTACCTCGGCGTCGACGGGCCGGTTCCTGGGCTCCTGCACCACACGCTGGTGTTCACCGCGGACTGGAAGGCGAACTTCGGCGCGGTGTTCGGTGACGACCGGCACGTGCCCGACCCCGCGTCGATCTACGTCTGCGCCCCGTCCGAGACCGACCCGACCGTCGCACCGCGGGGATCGAGCAACCTGTTCATCCTGGTGCCGCTCCCCGCCGACGTCGGCATCGGCAAGGGCGGGGTCGACGGCGCCGGTGACTACGAGGTCGAGCAGATCGCGGACCGCGCCATCGACGTCGTCGCCGAACGGTCGGGCGTTCCGGACCTCCGCGACCGCATCCGGGTGCGCAAGACGATCGGTCCCCGGGACTTCGCGGACGACTTCAACGCGTGGAGCGGCTCGATGCTGGGGCCGGCGCACACGCTCAAGCAGAGTGCGTTCTTCCGTGAGGGCAACGCCTCCGAGAAGGTCGAGGGGCTCTACTACGCGGGGTCCTCGACGATCCCGGGCATCGGGCTGCCGATGTGCTTGATCAGCGCCGAGGTGCTGCTGAAGCGCATCCACGGGGACACCTCGACCGAGCCGCTGCCG
Source organism: Curtobacterium sp. L3-7 (assembly GCF_048756585.1). Taxonomy (NCBI): domain Bacteria; kingdom Bacillati; phylum Actinomycetota; class Actinomycetes; order Micrococcales; family Microbacteriaceae; genus Curtobacterium; species Curtobacterium sp. L3-7. The sequence goes on from NZ_CP151474.1 coordinate 1,132,378, forward strand.
ACGCCGCTCGAGCGTGCGGACGGTGTCCCGCCCCGCCCGCAGAAGCGAGCGCCGCGGCGGACGCCGACCACGCCGCCGCCTCCGACCACGACCCCGGCCGCGACGACCTGATGCCAGGGCTGTACCTCCTCGGGCTCCTCGTGGCGCTCACCGGGATGACCGTGCTCGACGCGCGATTCCGACTGTTCTTCTGGCGGGCGCCGTGGCGGGCCGCGGCGGTGATGGCGGTCGGCGTCGCGTTCTTCCTGGTCTGGGACGCCGCTGGTGTGGGGCTCGGCATCTTCTTCATCGGGCAGCAGCGCCTGCTGACCGGCGTCCTGCTGGCGCCGGACGTCCCGCTCGAAGAGGTCTTCTTCCTGCTGCTGCTCGGCTACACGACGATGAACCTGATCGGGTTCATCCGGCCCCGCGTGGCCAGGGCGCTCGATCGGGCGGGGGACCGGTGACCGGCTCCGGCGCGTACGCGCTCCTCAGCCTGCCGTTCTTCGGGGTCGTCGCCGTGGTCGGGATCGTGGCAGCGGTGGTCGCGGCACGTCGCCAGCGCCGGCTCGGGCGAGACGTCCACCGCCGACGCCGCACGGGCGTGGTCACCGGGCTCGTCGCCGGTGTCGTGCTGCTCGTGATGACGATCGTGTTCGACAACGTCATCGTCACGCTCCGCGTCGTCGCCTACGACCCGGCGCTCATCAGCGGCGTGAAGATCGGGGCGATCCCGATCGAGGACCTGGCGTACTCGATCGCGGCCGTCGTCCTGCTGCCGAGCCTCTGGGTGCTGTTCGACCGCAGCCACGGGGCGGACCACGAGACCCAGCCACCCACCGGACAGGAGCACGACCGATGACGGCGACCCCGGCCTCCCGGCAGTCCACGATGCGCGCGCTGTTCACCTCGTCGCGCCCGATCAGCTGGGTGAACACCGCGTACCCGTTCGGCGCCGCCTACCTGCTCGGCAGCGGGGAGCACTTCTCGATCCTCGCGTTCCTGATCGGCGTCGTGTACTTCCTGGTGCCGTACAACCTCGCGATGTACGGCATCAACGACGTCTTCGACTACGAGTCCGACCTGCGGAACCCGCGGAAGGGCGGCGTCGAGGGGGCGCTGCTCGACAAGAGCGTCCACCGGACGACACTCTGGGCGGTCGTCATCACGAACGTGCCCTTCCTCGTCGCGCTCGTGCTGCTGGGCGGCCCGTGGTCGTGGCTCGTCCTCGCGATCAGCGTCTTCGCGGTGATCGCCTACTCGGCACCGGGGCTGCGGTTCAAGGAGAAGCCGTTCCTCGACTCACTGACGTCGTCGACGCACTTCGTGTCGCCGGCGGTCTACGGGCTCGCGCTCGCCGGGACGCACTGGACCGGGCAGCTCGTCGCCGTGTGCGTGGCGTTCTTCCTGTGGGGCGTCGCCTCGCACGCGTTCGGCGCCGTGCAGGACGTGCTCGCCGACCGGGCAGGCGGGATCGGCTCGGTCGCGACCGTGATCGGTGCGCGGGCGACCGTGCGCCTGGCGTTCGTGGCGTACGTGGTGGCCGGGGTCGCGCTGTTGTTCTCGGCGTTCCCGGGGCCGATCGCCGCCGTGGTCGTGATCCCGTACGCGCTGAACGTGCTGCCGTGGTGGAACGTCACGGACGACGGCGCCGAGTCGGCGAACGCGGGGTGGAAGCGGTTCCTGTGGATCAACTACCTCGCCGGCTTCCTGGTGACGATGGCGCTCATCGCCTACGCGTTCACGCGCTGAGCTGTGGCGCGCGGCGCGGGTCGCTTCGCGCGGAGGAAGTCGAATCGCGCGTAGGTGTCCTGGATTCCAGACCACCCACGCGCGAAACGACCTCCCGTGGCATGCGTTGTGGGAAGGAACCGCGCGCCTGACAGACTGGACGCGCGCGACGACAGCGCAGTCGAACACGAAGGAGTGCACGCATGACGGTCCGCATCATCCACGTCGGTCTCGGAGGGTGGGGCGGCAGCTGGGCCCGCACCGCACTTCCCGCGGTGTCGGAGGTCGAGGTGGTCGGGATCGCCGACCCGAGTGCGCCGACGCTCGAGGCCGTCCGGAAGGACCTCGGGCTGCCGGAATCCGCCGCGTTCGGCTCCCTGACCGACGCGCTCCAGACCGTCGACGCCGACGCCGTGGTCATCACCGCCCCGGCCGTCACGCACGTGCCGCTCGCCCTCGAGGCCCTCGCCGCCGGCAAGCACGTCCTGGTCGAGAAGCCCTTCGCCAACAGTGCCGCCGAAGCCGCCGAGGCCGTGCACCTCGCGGAAGAGCTCGGTCTCGTGCTGCAGGTCAGCCAGAACTACCGCTACTACCCGGCGCCCCGCGTCACGAAGGACCTCCTCGCGGCCGGTGCCGTCGGTGAGCTCTCGGCGATCAACATCGACTTCCGCCAGTGGGACAACGACCGCGCGTTCGAGGACCACCCGCACTACCGGTTCCCGCACGCGATGATCAACGACATGGCGATCCACCACTTCGATCTGCTCCGCATGGTCACCGGCAAGGAGGCCGTGCGGGTCTACGCCAGGGCCACCTACCCGTCCTTCAGCAAGTACCAGGACGAGGCGGTCGCGTCGATGCTCATCGAGATGGAGGACGGCATCGTCGTCAGCTACCGCGGCAGCTGGCTCAGCCGCGGGGAGCACACCCCGTGGGCCGGCGAGTGGAGCATCCAGGGCGAGGACGGCGAACTCCAGTTCACCAGCCGGGGCGGGGAGCCCGGCGACGTCAGCTGGGACCGCGTGACCGTCCGGAAGCCCGAGGGGTCCGGTCGGGCGTCCGGGGAGGCCGCTCGGACGTCCGTCGAGCTCCCCACGGCGGAGCACCACGACCGGCAGGGCGGGCTCCAGGCCTTCGCTCGTTCGGTGTCCGGCGGCGACGTCCCGGAGACGAGCGGGCGCGACAACCTCAGGAGCCTCGCGCTCATGGAGGCGGCCACCCGTTCAGCGGCGTCCGGCCTGCCAGAGGACGTCGTCGTCCCGAGCTGAGACCGAGCGGACACCGGGCCGAGACCGAGCGGACACCGGGCCGAGACCGGGCCGACACCGATCATCCGCCACGCGCGAGCCGGACGCAGCCAAGGCCGCGTCCGGCTCGCGACGTGTACGAACGATGTATGGCGAACGACAGTCTCCCCGAGCTCGAACTCGCGAACGTCCGCACGCGTGAACGCATCACCGACACCGTCGAACGCATCCGGCACAAGGTGGACGTCCCCGCGCGCACCCGCCTCGCGATCGCGAAGACGAAGCAGCGCTGGCACCGCGACCCCACCCCGCTCGTCGCGCTCGCCGCGACCGCCGCGGCCGGCATCGCGGCGATCGTGGTGGGTGTCCGGATCCGGAACTCCCCGGCCGCGCGCCTCGACGCACTCCGCACCCCGGCTCCCGTCCCGGTGTTCAAGCCCGTCAAGGTGAGCAAGGACGGGACCGCGAAGGGCGTGCCCGTGTTCGCCCGCAAGGACGACAAGCACAACCCGGTGCTGCAGGACCAGAAGGCCTCCGAGAAGCGCCGCAAGACGGTGCAGAAGCAGGCGAAGAAGGCCGGCAAGCGCGCCGCCAAGCGAGCGAAGAGGATCTGACCATGGCGCGAGAGCACCACAAGCCGGACCCGGACGACCCCCGGAAGGCGGACAGCCCCACGGAGCTGACGAAGCCCACGCTCGTCTACACGCTGAAGAAGACGCTCCGGGAGTTCTCCGCGGACCAGTGCACCGACCTCGCCGCGAGCCTGACGTACTACACGGTCCTGGCGCTCTTCCCCGGGCTGCTGGCGATCGTGTCGATCCTCGGCCTCGTGGGGCAGGCGCAGTCCGTCGTCGACACCCTGCTCGACATCGTCAAGAACGTCGGATCGACGCAGGTCGCAGCACTGCTCGAGGACCCGATCAACAGCCTCGTCCGGTCACCCGCAGCACCCATCACCTTCATCGTCGGTGTCGTCGGCGCGCTCTGGTCGGCCTCCGGGTACGTCGGCGCGTTCGGCCGCGCGATGAACCGCATCTACAACGTCCGCGAGGGCCGGCCGATCTGGAAGCTCCGCCCCACGATGCTCGGTGTCACGCTGTTCACGGTCCTCCTGCTCGTGATCGGACTGCTGGCGCTCGTGAGCGGGCCCATCGCGCGGAGCTTCGGCGACACGATCGGGCTGGGCGACGTGGCCGTCACGGTGCTGTCGATCGTGCAGTGGCCGATCCTGCTCGTCGTCGCGATCATCGTCGTCGCGGTGCTCTACTACTGGTCGCCGAACGTCAAGCAGCCGAAGTTCCGGTGGGTGAGCGGCGGGTCGATCCTCGCGATCCTGATCCTCGTCGTCGCGAGTGTCGGATTCGGGTTCTACGTCGCGAACTTCTCGAACTACAACGCCACGTACGGGTCCCTCGGTGGTGTCATCGTGTTCCTTCTGTGGGTCTGGATCACGAACAACGCGCTGCTGTTCGGCGCGGAGTTCGACGCGGAGCTCGAGCGCGGGCGACAGCTGCAGGCCGGCATCCGTGCCGAGGAGGACATCCAGCTCCCGGAACGCGACACCCGGCAGATCGAGAAGCAGGACGAGAAGCGTGCGCAGGACGTCCTCGACGGGATCAAGATCCGCGAGGGCCGGGGATAGCTCCCGGATGCGTCCGTTACGGTTCCGAGCGTGCCGTCCTTCCTCGAGGGGCTCCCGTTCTGGTGGCTCGTCCTCGCGCTCTTCGTGATCGTGTTCTGCCGCGCGCAGGCCACGTACTGGATCGCGCGCGGAGCAGTCGCCGGCGCATCGCGCTCCCGCTGGGGCCGCTGGCTCGACTCCGCTGCGGTCCGTCGCGGCTCGGCGCTCCTGGACCGGTGGGGGCTCCCCGTCGTGACGGTGAGTTTCGTAACGGTCGGGCTGCAGACGGTGATGAACGCGGCAGCCGGGCTCGCCCGTGTCCCGTGGTGGCGGTACCTGCTCGCGATGGTGCCCGGGTGCGTCGCGTGGGCGTTCCTCTACGCCACCGTCGGGCTCGCGGTGTTCTGGGCCGTCGTCGCGGCGCTCGCTGGCTCACCGTGGGGGATCGCAGCGGTGGCCCTCCTGGTGGTCGCCACCGTCGTCGCGGTGACGGTCGTGCGGCACCGCGGCAGCCGGACGGGAGGCTCGTCCCGCCTTCCGTAGGCTGGCCTGCGTGACGCACGCACAGCCTCCAGTCCGTCCGGTCGCCCTGGTGACCGGAGCCACCCGCGGCATCGGCCGCGCGATCGCGGCCGACCTCGGCCGCACCCACCACGTGCTCGTCGGCGGCCGGACGGCCGATGCGGTGGACGCCGTCGTGGCGGAGCTCCCGAGCGCGTCGCCGTTCGTCGGGGACCTCGGCGCCGGCGACGTCCCCGAGCTGCCTGCTCGACTCGACGTGCTCGTGCACTCCGCCGGTGTCGAGCAGGGCAACCGCATCGCGGACACCCCGCGGTCCACGTGGGAGGCGGTCTTCGCCACGAACGTCTTCGCCGTCGCGGAGCTCACGCGCCTCGCGCTGCCGGCACTCCGGGCGTCCCGTGGCATCGTCGTGACGATCAACTCCGGGTCTGGCTTCGTGAGCGGCCCGGGAGGCGGTGTCTACGGCGCGTCGAAGTTCGCGCTCCGGGCCTTCACCGACGCCCTGCGCGAAGAGGAACGTCCCAACGGCGTGCGGGTGTCGAGCGTGCACCCCGGTCGGACGGACTCGGACATGCAGCGGGCGCTGACGGAGAAGCTCGGGGAGTCGTACGACACGGAGTACTTCCTCGCGCCGGAGGACGTCGCCGACGCGGTTCGCACGGTGGTGGACCTGCCGGCACGCGGCATGATCGAGACGCTCTCGATCCGTCCTACTCGCAGACGCTAGTTATATACGGAGTGTGAAATATGAAATGATGAAAGCTCCCCGTCCGAGGAGTCTTCGTCATGCGTTTCCACCGTCCTGCCCGCCTCGCCGCCTTCGCCTTGTCTGCGGCGACCCTGGCCGCAGCCGTGATCCTGCCGGTGCTCCCCGCCGCAGCCGTCGAGATCATCACACCCGGTCCCCTGACCAAGATCGAGACGACCAACGCGCTGCGATGTCAGGTCTGGTATCAGGGCACGCAGCAGTTCTACGGCTCCGGTTCGTGCTACACCGCGGTGGCAGTGGACAACGTCATCCGGGGCTACGGTGCCGCGTGGACTCCGGAGAGTCAGACCGTGAGTGGGGCAGGGACGAAGGCCGACCCCCGGGTCATCACGACGACGGTCACCGGCGGCGGCCTGCGGCTCACGCAGCAGGACAGCTACGTGATCGGCAAGGGCGACTTCGACACCCGGGTCGACGTCGTCGACACCACCGGGCGGGACCGTGCCGTGACCGTCTACCGTGCTGCCGACTGCTACCTTCGCGGCGGTGACACCGGGTACGGCGAGTACGACAGCGCGACCGGCGCTCCTTCCTGCCTCAAGAACCCACCAGGGAGCGCCGAGCAGGGCCAGGTGGAGTCGTTCATCCCGAAGACGCCCGGTTCGAACTGGGCGTACGGGGGCTACTCCGCGGTCTACAAGTACTTGTCGGACCGGAAGCCCTTCCCGGACCGGCTCCTCACCACCAACCTGGTCGACAACGGCATGGGGATCAGCTGGGACGCGACCGTTCCGGCGAACGGCTCGAAGTCCTTCGAATGGCAGAACCACTTCCTCACGGGTGAGGACCCGGAAGTTCAGCTCGCGGCCTCCGGCGCGCTCGAGGACACCAACGAGAACGGCCGGACCGACGCGGCGGACACCGTCACGTGGACGGCCCTGCTCGAGAACACCGGCAACGTCCCGCTCTCCTCGGCCGCGGTGACGAACACCCTCGGAGCATCGGTGACCTGTCCCGCCGGCCCCATCGCCGTCGGTGCGACCGTCACGTGCACCGGGAGCGCACCGGTGGGTCAGTCCGCGATCGACGCCGGCTCCCTGACGAACACCCTCTCCGTCTCGGCCACGTCACCGAAGGGGAAGCCGGCCGCTGCCGGTCCCGAGTCCGCGACGGTCGAACTCTCCGGCGCCGCTGCGGTCTCCGCATCGGTCACGAGCAACCTCGGTGCCGCACCCGTTGCGGGTGACACGGTCACCTACCAGGTGGACGTCGAGAACACCGGTTCGCTCACCGTCGCGGACCTGTCGGTCAGTACGGAGTCGGCTCGGCTCGTGGAGTGCACGCCCACCACGATCGCGCCTGGCGGGACCGCAGTGTGCAGACTCGAGCGTCAACTGACCCAGGCGGACGTCGATGCCGGACACCTGGTGTTCACCGGTGTGGTCCGGGGCACTCCTGCGCGTGGTGAGGCCGGTACGCTCGCAGATCTCCGCCTCGACCAGGACATCGCCTCGTCCGCGACGGCATCCGTCGCGACGACGTCCGACGCCGGCGTGTCCGTGCAGGCAGGGCAGACGATCCGGTACACGACGACCGTCACCAACACCGGGACCGTGACGCTCTCCGACCTCGCTGCTCGGCCGGCGATCGGCGATGCCGCGGCGTGCGAGCGGACGTCCCTCGCTCCCGGCGCATCGACGACCTGCGTCGTGACGTACAGCGCGACGCAGGCCGACGTGGACGCAGGAGCGGTGGAGCAGACCGTGACCGTCGTCGGTGCGGCTCCCGGTGCGGATCCGGTCCGACTCGGGTCCGCGGACGTCCGTGACGTCGCCGTGCCCGCGCCCGACGTCGACGCATCCGTCGAGACCGACGCGGCAGACGTCCCCGCCGTGGGCGACGTCGTCACGGCGACCGTCACCGTGACGAACACCGGGAACGTGACGCTCTCCGACGTGACCGTCGATCCCGCCACCGGCGACCCGGTGACCTGCGTCGCCGCCACCCTGGCTCCCGGAGCGACGACGACCTGCGTGGTGACCCGCGCCCCGCTGACCCAGGCCGACATCGACAGCGGCGCGATCGCGTTCTCCGGCGACGTCCTCGCGACCACGCCGGCCGGTGCGCGATCCGTGCTCGGCGGCGTCCGCGTGACCGATCCGGTCCCGGCGACCCCGTCGGCCGCTGCCACGATGACCTCGAACGCCGGCTCGGCGAAGGTCGGGCAGACCGTCACGTGGACCACCACGGTGACGAACACCGGCAACGTGACCCTGAGCGCGGTCGTGGTCGACACGGTCGACGGTGCCGCCGTGTGCGACGTCGACGCCCTCGCCCCCGGACAGCGCGCGACGTGCACGTCGACCGCCGAGGTCACCCAGGCTGACGTCGACAGCGGCACCCTCGACCGCGAGGCCATCGTCAGCGCTGCAGCTCCCGGAGCCGCCCCGGCCGAACTCGCCCGTGCCGAGAGCTCGGACCGCATCGCGCCGGTCCCCGCGCTCGGGGCGTCCACGACGTCGGACGTCACCGAGCACACCGGCGTCGGTGACCAGGTGACGTGGACGACCACGGTCACGAACACCGGGAACGTCACGCTGTCCGCGCTCCGGATCGGTGCCGGCACCTGCGACACCGCGGTGCTCGCGCCCGGAGCCGAGACCCGCTGTGTCGTGAGCCGGGAGCTCACCCAGGTCGACGTCGACGCCGGCGTCGTCCGGCTGGACGAAGCGATCTCGGCGACCACGCCGGCCGGGGCCACGGCGGTCCTCGCTCGTGCCGCAGCGGAAGCTCCCGTCGCACAGCACCCGGCGCTCACGGCGACGAGCTCGTCGGACGCCGAAGCGCAGCCGTCCGTCGGTGACGTCGTCACGGTCGTCGTCGCCATGGAGAACACCGGCAACGTGACCCTGCGCGACCTCGCGCTCCGCCCGAGCCGCGGTGAGGTCGCGGACTGCGCGTCGGCGCCGCTCGCACCCGGAGCCCGGATCGAGTGCACCGTGACCACGACCGTCACGCAGGCGGACGTGGACGCCGGCGGGTTCGACGTCGGCACGACGGTCCTCGGGTCCACGCCGGCCGAGGACGGCGTCGGACTGGCCGAGACCTCGGTCCGGGCGGACGTTCCTGCTCAGCCTGCTGCCACCCTCGCGCTCGCCGCCGCGGTGCGGGAGCGGCTCGACCCGGGCGCGGAGCTGCAGGTCGAGGCGACGGTGACGAACACCGGCAACGTGACCCTGTCCGACATCGAACTCGACGCTTCCGCCGATCAGCAGGTGGCCTGCCCGGACGGTGCGATCGCGCCGGGTGCGTCCGTCACCTGCACGATCACGGTGACGGTGACGCAGGAGCACGTCGACGCAGGTGGGATCGAGTTCCACGTCGACGGCACCGCCGCGGTCCCGTCTGGGGCGCGCACGGCCGTCCCGACCGCGGACCTGACCGTTCCGATCGACGCCGAGCCCGGTGCGACGCTGACCCTGGCGGTGGTGCCCGGTGGCGACCTGTCCGTCGGCAGCACCATCGGGTTCCGCGCGACCGTGGCGAACACCGGGAACGTCACGCTCAGCCGACTGGCCGTGAGCCGACTCGTCGCGTTCGCGGCGAAGCACGGCGACGCCGGGGAAGCCCACGATGCCGGTGTGCCGGCGTGCTCGGACGAGACCGTCCCCGTGGGTGGTTCGGTGGCGTGCACCTTCGAGCGGACGATCACGCAGTCCGACCTCGACAGTGGTTCGCTACGCGAAACCGTGACCGCGTCCGCCGGGGTCCCCGCAGGCGACGACCTCGCAGTCGCTCCGGCGTCGGTGACGGTCACGGTGCCCCGGGCGATCGAGGGCTCGACCGAGTTGACTGCGAACACCGACGGTCCGGTGTCCGAGGGCACCAGGGTGACACTGACGACCACGGTCCGGAACACCGGGTCCGTCACGCTCAGCGACCTCGTCGTTCGTCAGCACGATGCCGGCGAGCAGGTCTGCGTCGCGACGGATCTCGCCCCCGGCGCTGAGACGACCTGTTCCGGTGAGCGAACGGTGACCGCGGCCGACGTGGAGCACGGCGCCCTCGAAGCCGCTGTCACGGTGACCGCGACGGATCCGCAGGGCCACGGGGTCGACCTGCCGGATGCCTCGGTGAAGATCCCGGCGACGGCTCCGGCCGAGTTGGCGTTCACCGGCGTGCAGGGGATCAGGCTCACCTCCGCGGCCGCCCTGGCGTTGTTGGCCGTCGGCGCGGCCTCGATGGCCCTCATGGCGCGCCGGGCCCGCGCGGAGTCCGAATCGGACTGACCGGTGCCGCCCTGGGCCCGGCTCGGCCTGCCGTTCGTCACTGCGACGGCGACAGGTCGAGCCGCGCGTCGAGGTCCAGCCGGTCGAGGAACGTCTCGTCGTGGCTGACCACCACGACGGCCCCGCGGTAGGCCCCGAGCGCGTCGACGAGCTGGTCGACGCTCGTCATGTCGAGGTCGTTCGTCGGCTCGTCGAGCACCAGCAGCTGCGGGGGCGGGTCCGCGAGCACGAGGCCGGCCAGCGCCACCCGGAAGCGCTCACCACCGGAGAGCGCACCCGCGGGACGGTCCACCGTGTCCCCGCGCACCAGGAAGCGGGCGAGCCGGTTCCTGAGCACGGCGTCCCCGACGTGGGGCGCGCCGCGACGGACGTTCTCGAGCACGGTCAAGTCGTCGTCGAGCGAGTCCTTCCGCTGCGGCAGGTAGGCGATGTGCTCCACGTGCGGTTCGGCGTGCGTGCCCGGGAGCGGGTGCTCCCGCGCGGAGGGCCACCCGACGAGCTGCTCGAGCAGGGTCGTCTTGCCGACGCCGTTGTCCCCGCCGACGGCGATGCGCTCGGGTCCCTGCACGATCGTGTCCCGTCCGCGGACCGTGATCGTCGCGATGCGTCGGGACGCGGGGACGTCCGGATCCGGCAGCTCGACGTGGATGGACTCGTCGGCCCGGAGCCGCGTCTCCGCATCCCGCTTCGTCTGCAGGGCCGCTGCCTCGTCGTCCGCGTACCCGGTGCGGAGCCTCCCCGCCGTCTCCTCTCCCTTCTTCCGCATCTCGTTCGCGAAGATCTTCGGCATGCCCTGCGCGGACTTGACGCCGGAGCGGGCCCGCCGCGCGATCTTCGTCTCCGCCTCGATCCGCTGCCGCTTCTCGGTGCGGTGCCGCTGCTCGGCGACCCGGACCTCGCGCTCGACGGCGGCCTGCTGGACCGCGAGGTGCTCCTCGAACGCGCTGAACGTCCCGCCGAACACGGTCATCGACCCGGCGCGGAGTTCGGCGACCTCGTCGACGTGCTCCAGGAGCTCCCGGTCGTGGCTGACGACGACGAGCGTGCCGTGCCAGGCGTCGACCATGTCGAGCAGCATCGTCCGCGCTCGTCGGTCGAGGTTGTTCGTCGGCTCGTCGAGGAACGCGATCGTGAGCCCGCGCAGGCGGATCCCGGCGACCGCTGCGAGGACCGCCTGGCCGCCGGACAGCGTCGTGACGGGCCGGTCGAGGTCGATGCCGAGCGGGTCGAGCGCGGCTGCGGCGCGCTCCTCGACGTCCCAGTCGTCGCCGATGACGTCGAAGTGCGCGGGCGATGCGTCACCGCCGAGCACGGCTCGGAGCGCCCGGACCGTGGCGCCGATCCCGAGCAGGTCGGCGACCGTGTCCTCGGTGCGCACGGACAGCCGCTGGGGGAGGTGGTCGACGGGACCCGACGTCGTGACGGTGCCAGACGTGGGGTGGAGCCGACCGGTGACCAGCCGGACCAGCGTGGTCTTCCCGGCCCCGTTCCTCCCGACCAGACCGGTCCGGCCGGAGCTGAAGGCGGTGGTGAGGTGGTCGATCGCGACGGTGCCGTCTGGCCAGGTGAAGGTGAGGTCGTGCAGGACGACCGATGGGTTCGCGGGCATGGTGGTGCCTCCCGTGTGTCGATGCGGGCGCACGACACCGGAGCCGCGGATGCGGCAGGGACCCGACTCAGGCGGGCGTGATCACGGTGTCAGCGCAGGGGCTGCTGCTGCGAGGACGCAGTACCGGTGATCACGCGCAAGGCGACTTCTTCCGTCGGTTCACCCCCGTTTCCGTGACCCGAGCCGGCGGTCGGTCTCCCGCCCCGCTGCTCCGTGGTCACGACGGAGTATCCTCCACGGTAAGCCCGTTCCCGGACGGCCGCAAGGGATGACAGGGTGGAGGCATGCCCGAGAACCTGCTGCCGACCCCGTCGAGCAACCCCGAGACCCTGCTCCCCGCCGAACCCGAGGTGACCGCGGCGCTCGCCGCTGACGCACCCGTCGCCAGCGTGGTGGTGTCGCACCCGTCGTCGAGCCTGGCGTGGGCGCTCCTCGCCGACGAGGCGTGGGAGCGTGGCGCGACGCTCGAGTCCTACGCGTACGCCCGTGTCGGCTACCACCGCGGGCTCGACTCGCTCCGCAAGGCCGGGTGGCGGGGTGCCGGGCCGGTGCCGTGGTCGCACGAGCCGAACCGCGGCGTCCTCCGGGCGCTGTTCGCCCTGCGTCGCGCGGCCCAGGCGATCGAGGAGCCCGGCGAGCCCGAGCGCCTCACCGAGTTCCTCGACGGCGCCGACCCCGCAGCGATCCCCGCGCTGACCGCGTAGGGCGGCGCGCCCGCCTGCCGGCGCGGATCGCTCCCGCACAACCGAAAGCACCCCGCGCCACGAGATTCCGTGGCGCGGAGTGCTTTCGGTTGTGCGGAACGCGGCCAGTCGCGCGCCCGCCGCCTGCCGCCGCTACGCCAGCAGCACGCTCCACGCGCGGGTGGACGGCCAGAGCTGGTGCTCCGGGAGCACGTCCAGCCCGCACGCACGACTCCCGAGCCCGTGCTGCGCGGCATCGAGGTACAGGTACAGCGCGTCGGGCGTCGGCAGCTCGTACGGGTGCGCCGCACGGCTCACCTGCTGCGCGGTCCACGGCGTCAGGGTGAACCCCGCCCGGTGCGCCCCGACCGTCGACACCGTGAACGGCCCCACGGTCAGCGAACGGAGGCCCGGACGGTGCCCGGTCTCCTGCGGCCTGGAGTAGTTCGCGTTCAGCAGCGACACCGGGGAGCCGAACCGACCGACGTGCGCCGCGTGCGACGAGTCCGCGTAGGACTCGAGCGGCCCCGTCCCGAACCACTCCACGGCGGCGTCCTCGGACACGAGGGACACCGGCAGGTCGATCCGCACGCCGATCCTCGGCCACGTCACGTCCCAGGCGCCGAAGGGGATCGCCGTCGTGTCGAGCAGCAGCCCCTCGTCCGTCCGGGTCCATCGGTGCGTGACCTCGACACCGGCGCCGCTGTTCGCCGCCGCGACCCGGACCCGCTGCACGAGACCGTGCCCGGTCCGCTCGACGTCGATCAGCCGGTGCGTCAGCCGGTCGAGCCCGGCACGCACCCACTTCTCCGCCGACGCCGGCGCGTCGGGATCGCCGACGCCGTGCGTCAGCACCGGGTCAGCGGTCTCGTAGCCGCCCTGCGACGCCAGTCGATCGTTGTCGGTCGGCGCGCGCCAGAGCTCCAGTCGCGGCCCGGCGACGGGCAGTCCCTTCCAGCTCGACAGGTCGCCGCGTTCGGTGAAGGTCGCCTCCCCGAGTCGGTCGCCGTCCCACCCCGTCCTGGAGGCTCGTGGCGCCTCCGCCGGACGGCTCGCGACGAGCGTCTGGGCGCGTGCCACGACGTGGCCGGTGTCCGCCCAGGCCGTCGGTCCGGCGAGCTCCGCGACGACGTCGAACCACAGTTCCTCGCCGGGGGCGATGTCGCCGGCAGCCGCGCCGAGCACGTCGTCCGGGACGGGCACCGTTGCTGACTCGCGAGCGGCGATCACACCAGGGGCGATCCGGCCCGAGGACTCGACGACGCCGTTCCGCGCCAGGGTCCAGCGGAACCGCAAGCCCGCGGTCGAGGCGGAGTGGTACCGGTTCTCGACGAGGACCGTGCCGTTCCCGACCGAGATCCGGATCGGTGCCACGACAGCTGCGTACTCCGCGAGCCCCGGCGTCGGGATGTCGTCGGGCAGCACGAGGCCGTCCATCACGAAGTTGCCGTCGTGCACGACCTCGTGGAAGTCACCGCCGTAGGCGTAGTACGGAGTGCCGTCGGGTGTGTGTGCGAGCAGCCCGTGATCGCGCCACTCCCACACGAACCCGCCGTGCAGCCGGGGGTACCGGTCGACCAGGTCCTCGTACTCCTGTATCTGCCCGGGGCCGTTCCCCATCGCGTGGACGTACTCGCAGTGGATGAACGGCTTCGACCGCTGCCGTGCGGCCTCGGCGGGGCCGCAGCCGAGCAGGGGCGTCGGGGTCCCACCGCCGATCGACTCGGTCTCCTGCAGCGTCGGGTACATCCGCGAGTAGACGTCGGTGTACTCGCCCGTGTAGTCGCCCTCGTAGTGCACCGGGCGCTCCGGGTCTCGGGCGTGCACCCAGGTCGACATCGCAGCGAGGTTCCGCCCGGTGCCGGACTCGTTGCCGAGCGACCACATCACGATCGACGGGTGGTTCTTGTCGCGCTCGACGGTCCGTTCGATGCGGTCGAGGTAGGCGTCCTCCCACGCGGGGTCGTCGGACGGGTTGCCCTGCCAGTCGAGGAACACGAAGCCGTGCGTCTCGAGGTCGCACTCCAGGATCACCCAGAACCCGAGCTCGTCGGCCAGGTCCAGCACGCGGGGGTGCGGCGGGTAGTGCGAGGTCCGGATGGCGTTCACGTTGTGGCGCTTCATGAGCGCCATGTCGGCGCGGGCGTGGTCCTCGTCGAACACCCTCCCTCGCTCGGGATGTGTCTCGTGTCGGTTCACCCCGTGGAAGACGACCCGCTCGCCGTTGACCAGGAACCGGTCGCCCTCGATCGACACCGTGCGGAACCCGAGCCGGAGCGACACGGTCTCCCCACCCTCGGCCCCGCCGGCCGTCGTGCCCGTGGACAGCGTGGCGTCGTAGAGCTTCGGGAGCTCGGCGCTCCACGGCTCGACGCCCTCGACCTCGATCGGGGCGACGTCGTCGGCGTGCTGCCAGACGACGGACACCCCGAGGTCGGGCACCGCGAAGCGGACCGGGAACACCGCGTCGAGCGTCGGCACCGTGATCGTGCCGGAGCCCGTCGCGGGACGCCCGGACGCCGCGGTCCCCGCGGTCGCAGCCGAACCCAGCGCCGCCGTCCACGACGCCCTGACGAAGACGTCGTCGATCGGTGCCGTCGGTCGCGCGAGCAGTGTGACGTCGCGGAAGATGCCCGGCAGCCACCACTGGTCCTGGTCCTCGAGGTACGAGGCGGCCGACCACTGGTGCACGCGGACGCGCAGCTCGTTCGGCCCCGGGCGGAGCAGCGATGTCACGTCGAACTCCGTCGCCAGGCGCGACCCGGTCGACCACCCGACGAGGTCGCCGTTCAGCCACACCCGGAAGTGCGACTCCACCCCGTCGAAGCGGAGCAGCACCCGCGCCGCCGCGTCGAAGGTCGTCGGCACGTCGAACGTCCGTCGGTAGTCGCCCGTCGGGTTCTCCTCCGGCGGGTTCGGCGGGTCGATCGGGAACGGGTACTGCAGGTTCGTGTAGCTCGGCGCCCCGTGCCCGTGCAGGACCCAGTGCGCGGGGACCGGCAGCGTGCCCCATCCGTCCGGGTCCTCGAACGGCGCCGCATCGGCGACGGGCGACCAGCGGAAGTCCCACTCCCCGTCGAGCGACAGCGACGGAGCGTCGGTGTGCAGCCATGCTCTGGGCGTCAGCCGGGACGCCGATCCGGGTGCGGTGGACGCGAGGTCGGGAGTGGTCAACCCTTGACCGATCCTTCCGTGAGGCCCCCGCGCCAGAAGCGCTGCAGGACGATGATGGCGATGACGAGCGGGATGACCGAGACGAGCACCCCGCCGGTGGTGAGCTGGTAGAACTCCGGCAGCCGGTCGACCTGTGCGCGCCAGTTGTTGAGCCCGAGGGTGATCGGGTACAGCTTCTGGTCGGCCAGCATGATCAGCGGCAGGAAGAAGTTGTTCCAGATGCCGACGACCTGGAACAGGAACACCGTCACGAGCGCCGGCGTCATCTGCCGGAGCGCGATCGTGTGGAAGATCCGCAGTTCGCTGGCGCCGTCGAGTCGTGCGGACTCCATGAGCGCCGTGTCGATCGACGCCGCGGCGTACACCCGGCAGAGGAACAGGCCGAACGGGGAGACGAGGCTCGGGATGAGCACGCTCCAGTACGTGTCGGTCAGGCCGAGCGTCGAGAACAGCAGGAACAGCGGCAGCGCCGTCGCGGTCCCCGGCACGAGCACACCGCCGAGGATCGTCCCGAACACGAGCTGCCGCCCGCGGAACTCGTACTTCGCGAGCGCGTACCCGCCGGCTGCGGCGAGGTACGTCGCGAGCACGGCACCGACGCCCGAGTACAGGATGCTGTTCGCGATCCAGCGGACGAAGATCCCGCCGTCGTACGTGAACACCTGCTGGATGTTGCTGAACAGCGCGAACTCGCCGCCGAACCAGAACCCGTTCGTGGAGAACAGCGCGCCGGTGGTCTTCGTCGCCGCGATCACGACCCAGTACAGCGGCACGAGGAAGTAGATCGCGACGATCACGAGGATGCCCGTGACGACGATCTGGCTCTTGCCGGACCGGTCGAGCTTGCGACGCTGGTGCGCCGAGATGGACGTGGTGTCCACCGGTTCGGCGGCCTGCTTGGTCACCGGCGCCTGGATGGTCTCGCCGCTCATCGTTCGGTCCCTTCGATGGTCGCGACGCGACCGGACTGGAGGCTCGGGTCGGCTTGGGAGGTGACCGGACGGACGGCGGATGCGCGCGTCTGGAGCGCGCGCCGCGCCTCCAGGCCGTCCTTCTTGGCCCGCTTGCGCTGGTCGCGCTCCTCCTTCGGTGGCCGGTTCGTCAACGCGAGGAACGCGAACGACAGGATGAACGCGGCCAGGGCGATGATGACCGCCTGCGCACTCGCGACGCCGTACTCGTTGAACGCGAACGCGTTCGTGTAGGCGGCGTAGTTCGGCGTGTACTCGGTGTCGATGGCCGGCGCGACCGTCGACAGGATCTGCGGCTCCGCGAAGAGCTGCAGTGTGCCGATGATGGAGAACACCGTCGTCAGCACCAGAGCCGGCGCGATGAGCGGGATCTGGATGCGCCAGGCGACCTGGACCGGACCGGCGCCGTCCATCTTGGCGGCCTCGTAGACCTCGCCGGGGATGGACTTCAGCTGCGCCACGATGATGAGCATGTTGTAGCCGGTGTACGTCCACGTGACGATGTTCGCGATCGACCACAGCACGCTGTTGGCGCCGAGGAAGTCCGGCTGCAGCCCGATCGGCTGCAGCAGGGCGACGATCGGCGACAGGCCGGGCACGTACAGGAACGACCAGAGGATCGTCGCGATGACGCCGGGGACGCCGTACGGCATGAAGTAGATCGCGCGGAAGAACCCGGGCCAGCGGGCGCTCGCCGACTCCAGCAGCAGCGCGAGGATCGTGCAGGCGATGATCATCACCGGGACCTGCACGATGCCGAACAGCAGCATGCGGCCGATCGAGGCGACGAAGCCGGAATCGTTCAGGGCCGTGACGTAGTTGTCGAACCCGGCGAAGCGGCCCGTGACGCCGTCCTCGCCGAACAGGCCCTTCCGGTCGACGGTCGTGAAGCTCTGGAACAGCGCACTGATGATCGGGATGATGAACGTCAGCACGAACAGGGCGAGGAACGGCGCGAGGAGGACCCACGGCGCGCGCTTCTGTGCGCGGGTGGCCTTCGTCGACGTGCGGAAGGCGGTGTTCGGCTGTGTGCTCATCGTGCCGTCCTGACGCTGAGGCCCTTGTCCTTGAAGGACTGGACGATCTCCTTCTGCGCGAGCTCGACGGCGTCGCGCAGCTTCAGACCGGAGGTGAGCTTCCGGCGGAACTGGTTCTGCAAGCTGGTGAACGCCGACTGCGTGACCGGGGACCAGGACCAGTCGATGTTCTGCTCCTTCGACGCCGGCACGAAGACCTCTTCGTTGTAGTTCTGGCCGGAGAACCACTTGCTCGGCTGCTCGCGCTGCTTCCCGATGTAGTCCACCGCGGGCGACCACCCGATGCCGCAGTACTTGATCATCGCGTCGATGCCCTCCTTCGAGGTGGTCATCCACGTGATGAACTGGAGCGCCTCCTCGGGGTGCTTCGCGTTCGCGAGGACCGCGGCCGTGGAGCCGCCGATCGCGCTCGAGCCGTAGCCCGTGTCGCCCCAGGTCTGCATCTTCGCGACCTTCCACTTGCCCTCGCCGCCCTGCACGGACTCGATGAGGGCGTCGCCCCAGCTCGCGCTCGTGACGGCCGCGATCTTGCCGCTCGCCGCCGAGGCGTACCAGCCGGGGGTGTAGGCGCCGGCGCTCGTGTCGACGAGCTTGTCGTCGATGCACCCGTCGAAGAAGTCGGCGACCATCAGGGTCTTGTCGTCGGTCATGTCGACGACCCACTCGTCGCCGTCGACCTTGAACCACCGGGCACCGGCCTGCTGCGCGTACGCGGCGAACGGCGAGGCGTCGGCCACGGGGAAGACCTCGAGGTAGTTCTGCGGCCCGGTCTTCCTGACCTTGTCGGCCAACTCGCGCCACTCGTCCCACGTCGCCGGTGGTTCGCCGCCGGCTTTCTCGAGCAGCGCGGTCTGGTAGTAGAAGCCCATGGGGCCGGTGTCCTGGGGGATGCCGTAGACGCCGTCGACGAACGAGACCTGGGCCCACGCCGCCTCGTCGTACTTCGACTCGTAGTCCTTCGCGCCGTAGCGGGCGAGGTCGACCAGGCCGTTCGCGAGCATGAACTCGGGGATCTGCCGGAGCTCGACCTGGCCGATGTCGGGGCCGCCGCCGGCCGCGAGCGCGGAGTACATCTTCTGGTACCCGCCGGAGTTGCCGCCGGGGATCCAGTTCGCGGTGACCTGGATGTGCGGGTTCTTCGCGTTCCAGACGTCACAGACCTTCTGCAGGTCCTTGAGCCAGGCCCAGTAGGTGATCTGGACCGTCTCGCCGCTCGCGGCCGCTGGGATGACCCCGGCCTTGTTGACGTTCGTGGATCCGGGGACCGCGCATCCGGCGAGCAGGCCGGTCGCGGCTGCTCCGATGCCGAAGCCAAACAGCTGTCGTCTGGAGATGGGTCGTGGTGATGGGGGCGTCATTGCCGTCGCACTCCGGTTCGTCGTCGATCGGGGTTGCGGTTCAGCCAACCACAAAACCGAGCGACAGTGCGATTTCGGCGCTGGGTGTTCCCTCCGATGTGGTGGGTGTTCCCTCCGATGTGTGACGTCGGAGCGCCGACGGGTGGAGTGTGGTCGGAACGTGAGAGCGCAGGGGCTCCTCGAGTTCCTGCTCCGTCCAACCGAAGGAGCTGCCATGACGTCGACCAACGTCACGAACGAACTGCACCGGATCCTGGGCCAGCGACTGGAGGGCGGAGGCACGTGGGCGTGGGCCTACGTGGACGCCTCGGGCAACGTCGAGGATCCGCGTCGCCAGGCGGCGCTGAAGCTCCGCGGGGTCGAGGAGGCACTCCGAGCGCAGGGCTCGGACCTCGACGCGGTCGACGTCATCGCCGGTGAGCTCGAGAACAGCCCCGGTGTCCCCTCACCGGTTGCGCGGTACGTGCTCGTGCACGACGGCACCCTCGTGCTGAGCGAAGTCCTGCCCGGTCCGATGCACGCCGCCGAGTCGATCGGCGTCGGCGCCGTCCCCGACCTCGTGCCGCTCGTCGCGCACCGGCCGATCGACCTGCCGTTCCTGGTCGTCCAGGTCGGCAAGGACGGCGGCGGGTACCGCGCCTTCAAGCTCGGGCACCCGGCGACCGCCGACGACGAGGAGCGCATCTCCGGGGAGACCTTCGACCAGCACAAGGTGAAGGGCGGGTTCGGTGACTGGAAGCAGCCGCGCTGGCAGAGTCGCACAGAAGAGGTCTGGCGGCAGAACACGAGCGAGGTCGCGAGCGCGATCGACAAGGCCGTCGCGCGACTCTCGCCCGCGCTCATCGTCGTCGCCGGGGACCTGCAGGCGCGTCCGATGCTCATCGAGCGGCTGTCGTCGGATGCACGCCGGCTCGTCAGCGAGGTGCCAGGGGGCGGGTTCGACGAGGAGGTCCTCGGCGATCACGTGCGCGTCGCCCTCGCCCGGGTGATCGCGAAGCACCGGCACGACCTCGAGGACGCGCTCCGGTCCCACGTCGGTCGCGGGGACAACCAGGCGGTGACCGGGCTCGGCCCCGTGGTCGAGGCGTTGCAGCAGGCCCAGGGTGCGACGATCGCGCTGGACGCCGTGGCCGTGGGTGAGCGGACGTTGCTCGCACTCGGGGCAGCGCCGTGGATCGCGACCGCACCGGAGCAGGCTGCTGGCGTGCCGGTGATCGGCCCCGTGCCCGCGGTCTGCGCGCTCGTGCGTGCTGCGGTGCTCACGGACGCGGAACTCGTGCTCGTGAACGCCGCGTCGTTGCCCGGGGGCGTGGCCGCCGCGGCGCTGTTGCGCTGGCCGGTGGGCCCCACCGTCCCGGCCTGAGCGGCCTGCGCTACACCGTGCCCTTTCGCGCGTAGGAGCTCGAATCGCGCGTAGTCGGTCGGAAGTTCCGACCCCCTACGCGCGATTCCGCATCCCACCGCGGGCGTTGTGGGACGAATCGCGCGTGGTTGCCGCGCGGGTCAGTCGTGGGAGCGGTCGGCGCGCGGGACCAGGGGGAGCGCCAGGAGCGGCAGGACCGCCACGATGCCGAACGACGCCGCGAACCCGAGCGCCCCCACGAGCGCACCGATCCCCGGGCCGACGGCGCTCGCCGCGATGAACTGCCCGGTGTTCTGCGTCCCGAGTGCTCTCCCGGACCAGAAGGGCCCAGCGGCCTCGGCCACCGACGTGTACGCGAGGCCGTTGTCCGCCACGGTGACGCTCGTCGCGATGACGAGGAACACCGCCGCGCCGGCCAGGTGCGTCGCGTCGACGAGTGCCAGCACGGCCATGACCACCGCGGCGCTGACCGCGACGATGCGCAGCGGTCCGACCCGGGATCCCGCCCGGTCGCTCCACACGCCGACGAGGATCCGCCCGATCGCGCCGACGAACTGCGACGCCCCGACGAGCAGCCCCGCCGCGGGCGTCGACCACCCGAGCCCGACGAGCCACACCAGCCCGTAGGTCGACAGCGTGAACTGCGGCACCACGAGCAGGATCGACACCGCGTGGATCCGCCACAGGAAGCCGTTCGTCCGGTAGGGGTTCGCCGTGACGGTCGTCGCCGCCTCCGAGCGGACCGGCCGCGGCGGGTTTGCGATGCCGATCGCGCACGACACGGCGAGCACCGCGCAGAGGAGGATCGGCAGGACGAGTGACGCCCGGATGCCCTGCGCCTCGGCGAGCTGCGGCACCGTGACCGCCGCGAGCGTCACCCCGAGCGGCTGGGACATCTGCCGGATCCCCATCGCGAGCCCTCGACGCTCCTTCGGGAACCAGCCGACGACCACGCGTCCGCTCGCGGCGTTCGTCGACGCGCTCGTCATGCCGCCCGCCAGGAATGCCAGTCCGAGCAACACCGGGTTCCCTGCAGCCGCCCACGCGCCGACCACCGCGAGCGTCGTCAGGACCAGGCCGCCCGCGATCACGATGCGCTCGCCGAAGCGGTCGGTGATCGCTCCCCAGGCGATGAGCGTCAGCACCATGCCGAAGGTCGGAGCGGCGGCCAGGAGCCCCGCAAGGGTCAGCGACGTGCCCTGGGCGTGCAGGTACGGGATGAGCAACGCCGGTGCCGAGACCACGAGCGTGCCGGCGGCCTGTGCGGCGACGCCGAGCGCGAGCATCGTCCAGGCGCGGGCGGTGATCGGGGGTGTCGCGGCCGAACGGGGAGCCGTCGTCGTCATGGAAGCAGTCGTTTCGTCTCGGAACTGATTGGTATACCAAAACGGTATACCATCCGAGGCGCCGCGCCACTAGGCTGATGTGCCGTGACCGAACCGACCGACGCAGCCCCGGTGTCGCAGACGGCCCAGCTCTACGACAACCTCCGTGGCGCGATCCTCACCCTCGACATCGCGCCGGGCGAGCGCATCTCCGAGCGCGGGCTCGAGGCGCGTTTCCACGCCTCGCGCACGCCCGTCCGCGCGGCGCTGTCACGACTGGAGCGCGAGGGGCTGATCCTCCACGAGGGGCGCTCGTGGACCGTCACCCCGATCGACCTCGACGAGATCGCGTCACTCGCCGAGCTCCGCGGCGTGCTCGAGCCCGCCGCCGCACGGCTCGCCGTCGCGCGTGCGTCCCGCGAGCAGCTCGCCGAGGTCCGGTCGCACCTCGACGCCCTGCGGCCGACGCCGGACCAGCAGGCAGGCATCCGTATGGGCTCGACGTTCCACCTCGACCTGGCGGCCCTCGGCGGCAACCGGTTCGTCACCGACGCGATCGCCGATGCGCTGACCCGACTGGAGCGGACGCGTTGGATCGAGGTCCGGACGCCCGAGGCCCGCGACGCCGCGTGGGACGAGCACAGCGCGATCCTCGACGCCGTGCAGGCCGGGGATGCCGACCGCGCGGCCGAACTGCTCGCCGCACACGTCGCCGGGACGAACGACCGTCTGCTCGCCTTCATCGCGCAGGAGCGCCGCCGTCTCCGCGGTGCCGGCATGGCGATCGTGGGTGCGACGGAGCGCTGAGCGCGCCGGCACTCGACCCACCGCGACGCGACCAGGCGCCACCCGACCTGCGCGACCCACGGCGAGCACGGAACGCGACCCGCTCGAGGAGGCGACGGCGCAGACCAGCTGCACCGGGCCTCCTGTCCGGGGCCGCGTCAGCGGCTCACTCGATACGCGCCCGTTCCTCGGCGATCCAGGCGTTCACGGAGTCTTCGGAGTGTTCGAGGAGCGCGTCACGCACCTCTGCCTCGTCGCGGTTCAGGCGGTGCGCGTCGCGGCGCCCGGAATGTGTCGACTGTGACATCTCGATCGTCCTTCCCGAGTGCGGGCGCATGCCCGCGATGATGCGGACACCGTCCGCTGATTGCGCTTCCCCACGGGACGTACTGAGGTCGCTCCAGTGTCGTCGGATCGCTTCGGATCGCGCAAGGGTCCCACGGTGGTTGTGGAGAAGTGTGTCGGCGACCGGTGCCTAGGATGGTCCGCTGTCGGGGCGGCTCGCCCCGGTACGGATCACCAGACGGACGGGAGGCACGGGTTGACCGACCAGCGCACGGCGCCTCCCACGGTCTACGACGTCGCCTCCGCGGCCGGCGTCTCCATCGCCACCGTGTCCCGCGTGCTGCGCACGCCGGACGCCGTCCGCGAGGGCACCCGCGACCGCGTGCAAGCGGCGATCCGAGCGCTCGGGTACGTCCCGTCGGGCAATGCTCGTGCGCTTGCCGGACGCCGCACGGGCGTGATCGGGTTGCTGCTCCCCGGCTTCGACGTCGTCGCGGACGAGCGTCCAGGACTCGTCACGGACGGCGGCGTCCGCGTGGTCGACGACCGTCGGCACGTGACGCAACCGTTCGCCTCGAACCTGTACTTCGACGAGGTCCTCCGCGGTGCCGAGACCGAGGCGTGGCAGCGTGGCCTCGCGCTCATGGTCGCGGCCGGCCGTGGTCCGTCGCGGGACGTCATCGTGAACGACGTCGCCGGCCGGGTCGACGGGCTCGCGGTGCTGGCGCAGACCGTGCCGGACGACCTGCTCGAGCACGTCGCCCGCCGGATCCCCGTGGTGATGCTCGCCGACGACCGGCGCTCGCACGGGTTCGACTCCGTCAGCGTCGACAACGCCGCCGGGATGCGCACGCTGGCATCGCACGTCATCGGACGGCTCGGTATCCGGTCGATCGCGTACGTCGCCGGGCCGATCGACTCGCCGGACGACATGGAGCGTGCCGCCGGGTTCGCCGCTGCGCTGGCGGACCACGGGGTCGACGCGTCGTCCGTCCGCACGGTGCACGGCGACTTCGGGCGGGTCCGGGCGCGGGAGCTCGTCGGGCCCCTGCTGGCCGACGGTGTGCCGCGGGCGATCGTGTGCTCGAACGACCAGTCGGCGCTCGGTGTGCTCGACGGGCTGCTCGCCGCTGGGGTCCGCGTGCCCGAGGACGTCGTCGTGACGGGGTTCGACGGCATCGACGCCGGGCGGTTCTCGTCGCCGCGACTGACCACGGTGCACCAGCCGATGGGGGCGCTCGGGCGCGCTGCCGTCGCGGCGATCGTCGACCGGCTGGACAGCCCCGCCGGGCCCCCGCGCTCGATGCGCCTGCCCGTCGAGGTCCTCCTGCGCGAGAGCTGCCCCCCGGCGCTCTGACGCGCGGCGGGCCCGCGCCGGCGCGGCGGTGCCCGTGCCCGCGTGGCGGGCCCGCGCCCGCCCGTCGGTGCCCGTGCCCGCGTGGCGGTGCCCGCGCTCGTGCTCGTACTCCTCCTCGCGCCCAAGCTCGCGCCTCGGTGCCCGCCCGCCGCAGTCCGGAGTGGTCACGACGCCCCGCTGATTGCTCGCCGGCTGGTCACATCTCGTCGGTCCCCGCGCGTTCTGGCGACGGTTCGTGACCGCTGGGTGAACCCGAGCGGGGTGTTGTGACCGGTCGCACGCCGCACGCGCACGCGCACGCGCACGCGCACGCACGCGCACGCCGCACGCCGCACGCTGCGCGCCGCGCGTCGGCCGGCCGCTGCCCCGCGCCGGTGCCCGAGCGAACCGTGACGGGGGACACCGGAATCCGCCGGTTGCGCCGCGCGATGTAAGCGCATACATTGTCTCGGTACCCACTCGACACGGAGGTCGACCGAGCAATGACGCTTCCCCCACAGCGCACGCGCGGCCAGCGCGCACGACGGCGCGGACGCCTGATGGCGGCCCTCGCCGGGCTCGCAGTCGTGGCCCTCACCGCCACCGGCTGCAGCATCCAGGTCCGCTCCCAGCCGGACCCGAGCATCGGCAAGGACACCATGCTCATCAACGCGGACCACGGCAACCCGCTGTTCGACCGCAACTTCAACCCGTACATCGCGAACGCCCGAACGGCGTCGAAGTGGATGTACGAGCCCCTCATCGAGGTGAACCCCCTCGACGGTAAGCGCAACCCGTGGCTCGCGAGCTCGTGGACGCAGCCGGGCGCCAAGACGATCGACATGACGATCCGCAGCGGCGTGAAGTGGTCAAACGGCGACGCGTTCAGCGCGAAGGACGTGGTCTTCACGTTCGACCTGCTGAAGAAGTTCCCCGCGATGGACGTCAAGGGTGCATGGCAGCACATCGCCAGCATCGACCAGCAGGGCCAGCACGTGGTCTTCCACCTGAAGTCGGAGGACGTGCCCAGCCTGACGATCATCGGGCAGACGTACATCCTCGGTGAGCAGCACTGGAAGGACGTCAAGGACCCGACGACCTTCCGTGACCCGAACCCCGTCGGCACCGGCCCGTTCGTCCTCGGGAACTACAGCGACCAGCAGTACTCGATGGACAAGAACACGTCGTACTGGCAGGCCGACAAGATCGCCATCAAGCACCTGATCCTGCCGGCGACGAACACGCAGCTCGACACCGTGACCCGTGGCTACGACTGGGCGTACTCGTTCATCTCCGACGTGAAGGGCACGTGGGGTGCCGCATCGAAGACGAACACGTACTGGTTCCCGCCGGGCGGTGTGATCGGCCTGATCCCGAACCTGACGAAGGCGCCCTACAACGACGTCAACGTCCGCCGGGGCATCTCGCTCGCGCTGAACCGTGACGACATCGCCGAGACCGCGACCGAGGGCAACCTCACGGCGGCGGCGCAGACCGGCCTGATCCTGCCGAACCAGGAGCAGTACGTGAACGACGCCATCCCCGACAAGGGCGTCATCACGCAGGACGTCGACGCCGCGAAGGCCTCCTTCGCGAAGTCCGGCTACGTGGAACAGGGCGGCAAGATCGTCAAGGACGGCAAGCAGCTCGAGATCACGATCATGACCGCGAACGGGTACTCCGACTGGCTCCGCGCCGCGCAGGAGGTCCGCCGCAACCTGACGGCCATCGGCATCAAGGTGACGATCCAGGCCCCGCAGCCCGCCGGGTACCAGCAGAACATCAACAACGGCACGTTCGACATGGCGATGGGTGGCATGGGCAACGGCGACGTGTACCAAGCGTTCAACTCGCTGCTGAGCTCCGACTTCTACCAGCCGGTCGGCAAGTCGACGGTGAACAACTACGAGCGCTACAAGAACGCCGACACGCAGAAGCTCCTCGACGAGTACAAGGCGACGACGGACACCGCGAAGCAGCAGGAGATCCTCGACCAGCTGCAGGAGGTCGTCTACAACGACCTGCCCGTCATCGGGATGTACTACGGCGGCCTCTGGGGGCTCTTCAACACCAGCAAGTTCGTCGGCTGGCCGAGCGCGAAGGACCCGTACATGGCGCCGCAGAACTACGACTCGGCCCCGTTGCTCATCTTCTCCAAGCTCCGTCTGCGCGACAGCGCTGAAGGACGCAAGATCCTCCAGGAGCAGCAGTGAAGTACATCCTCCAGAAACTCGTCCTCTTCGTCCTGACCCTCTGGGCAGCGGTCACGCTGAACTTCGTGCTCCCGCGCCTCATGCCCGGCAGCCCGACCGATGCGGCACTGGCGAAGCTCAGCCAGAACGGCCCGGTCACCGACGCCACCAAGAAGGCCATCGAGGCCCAGCTCGGCGTCCCGACCGGCAACCTCTGGGACCAGTACGTCAGCTACCTGCACCAGGTCGTCACGCTCGACTTCGGCGTGAGCTACACGTTCTACCCGCAGAACGTCGGTGACCTGGTCGCCCGCGCGCTGCCGTACACGCTCATCCTCGTCGGCCTGGTCACGATCATCGCCTTCGTGCTCGGCACCCTGATCGGCGTCGGCGCCGCGTGGAAGCGCGGCACGTGGCTCGACTCGCTGCCGACCCTGTCCGGCAGCTTCATGTCGACGTTCCCGTACTTCTGGACGGCGCTCCTGCTGCTGTTCTTCCTCGGCTACGTCCTGCACTGGTTCCCGACCACCGGCGCGTACTCGGCGACGTCGACGCCCGGTCTGAACCTGGCGTTCACCGCCGACGCGATCCAGCACGCGATCCTGCCGGCGGTCACGATCCTGGTGACGAGCCTCGGCGGCTGGATCATCGGCATGCGCAACGCGATGATCAACACGCTCGGTGACGACTACGTGACCTTCGCCGAGGCGAACGGCCTCCGCGGTCGCACGGTCGCCATCCGGTACGCCGCACGCAACGCGATCCTGCCGAACCTGACCGGCTTCGGTCTGGCGCTCGGTGGTGTCGTCGGCGGCTCGGTCCTGGTCGAGCAGGTGTTCGGCTACCCGGGCATCGGCTACCTGCTGTTCAACGCCGTCATCGGCCAGGACTACCCGCTCATGCAGGCACTCTTCCTGATGATCACCGTGTCGGTGCTCATCGCCAACTTCATCGTGGACGTCCTCTACGGCGTCCTGGACCCGAGGACGCGCCGATGACCACTGTCGCAGTACGCACCCAAGAAGAATCCCAAGCGCCATCCCGATGGAGATCAGCCGCCCGCCAGTTCGGGGTCGTCTGGGGGAACACCAAGGCCAGGATCGGCATCATCATCCTCGCCGTCTTCGTGATCGTCGCGATCGCCGCCCCGCTCCTCGCGCCGTACGGAGCCAGTCAGAACGGATTCCCGCGAAGCCAGGACGCAACAGTCGCCCACTGGATGGGGACGACCGCCGCCGGTGAGGACGTCCTCTCCCAGATCATCTACGGCGCCAGGATCTCGGTCCTGGTCGGCGCGGTCGCGGGCATCCTGTCCACGCTCGTCGCCGTCGCGATCGGCCTCAGCTGGGGCTACGTCCGCGGCTGGATCGCCGAGGTCATCGGGTTCGTCGTGAACCTCTTCCTCGTCATCCCGGGCCTGCCCCTGATGATCGTCATCGCGGCCTACCTGCAGAACGGCGGCATCGCCGTCATCATCGCGGTCATCGTGGTGACCGGCTGGGCATGGGGCGCTCGCGTCCTCCGCTCGCAGACGCAGTCGCTGCGCGGCCGTGACTTCGTGACCGCCGCGCAGTTCTCCGGCGAGGGTGCCACCCGCATCGTCTTCCGCGAGATCCTGCCGAACATGACGTCCCTGATCGTCGGGTCGTTCTTCGGCGCCGCGACCAGCGCCATCCTGGCGGAGGCCGGCCTGGAGTTCCTCGGCCTCGGTGACTCCTCGATCGTCAGCTGGGGCACGATCCTCTACTGGGCGCAGAACTCGAACGCGCTCCTCACCGGCCAGTGGATCCTGCTGTTCGCACCGGGTCTGTGCATCGCGCTCCTCGCGATGAGCCTGACCCTGATCAACTTCGGCGTCGACGCCGTGTCGAACCCGCGACTGCGCGAGGGCGCGCGGGTCAAGAAGGAGAAGGCCGCATGACCAGCCTGGAGGCTCCCATCACTTCCGCCCCGCGGGCTGCGGACGTCCTGCTCGACGTCCGCGACCTGTCGGTCGTCTACGAGTCGGCCGGCCAGACCGCGGTCCAAGCGGTCGACCACGTGTCGTTCTCCCTGAAGAAGGGCGAGTTCGTCGGCCTGGTCGGCGAGTCCGGCTCCGGCAAGTCGACGCTCGGGTACGCGCTGACCCGGCTGCAGAAGCCGCCGGCGCGGACGAACGGCGGCAGCATCGTCTTCGCCGGCAAGGACATCCGTGACCTCGACGAGGAAGCACTCCGCCAGCAGCGGCAGGGCGGCTTCGCGATGGTGCTGCAGTCCGGCATGAACGCGCTCAACCCGGTGCGGACCATCCGGAACCACTTCATCGACATCTTCAAGGCACACGGTCACGTCCCGCGCGAGCGCTGGGACAGCCGGATGCGGGAGCTCGTCGGCAAGGTCAAGCTGCCCGACTCGATGCTCGCCCGGTACCCGGGCGAGCTCTCCGGCGGCATGCGGCAGCGCGTCTCGATCGCACTGGCGCTCTCGCTCGAGCCGCAGCTCATGGTGTTCGACGAGCCGACCACGGCGCTCGACGTCCTGGTGCAGCACGCGGTGATGGACACCATCATCGAGCTGCAGCGATCAGAGGGCTTCACAGCCGTGCTCATCTCCCACGACCTCGGCATCGTGCTCGAGGCCACCGAGCGCGTCCTCGTGATGCACGAGGGACGGATCGTCGAGGACGGCGGTTCCCGCGACATCCTGCGCGACCCGCAGGACGAGTACACGCAGATGCTGCTCTCGCACTACGCGGATCCCCGGGCCGAGGTCGTCTCGCTGCCCGGCTTCCCGGACCGCTCGCTCCGCGCGGAGTCGGGGGAGAAGCGACAGGAGGCGACGACCTCGCACGCCACCGTCGGCACCCGCGAGCGCACGGCCGCGAAGAACCCGATCGTCATCGACGGCCTCGTGAAGACCTACGCCCCGCCGCGTCGTGGCGAGGAGCCCGTGCGCGCCGTCCGCGACGTGTCGTTCACGCTCGAGCCGGGACAGTCGCTCGCGCTCGTCGGCCAATCGGGCTCCGGCAAGTCGACCATCGCGAAGATGCTCACGGGCGTCGAGAAGCCGACGAGCGGCACCGTCCGCTTCGGAGACCTCGACGTCGCGAAGCTCGGGCGCCGGGGCCTGCGGGACCTGCGCTCCGAGGTGCAGATGGTGTTCCAGGACCCGTACGCGGCGCTCAACCCGCTGCACACGGTCGAGTACACGCTGACCCGTCCGGTCGTGAACTACACCGGCCTCCGCGGCAAGGAAGCGCGGCACCGCGTGCTCGAGCTCCTCGAGACCGTGGGGCTCACGCCCGTGGAGCAGTTCGCGCAGAAGCTCCCGCACCAGCTCTCCGGCGGGCAGCGGCAGCGCGTGGTCATCGCCCGGGCGCTCGCGAGCGACCCGCAGGTGATCATCGCCGATGAGCCGGTCTCGATGCTCGACGTCACGCTCCGTGCCGGCGTGCTGGCGCTGCTGGAAGACCTGCGCGAGCAGTGGGGCGTCTCGCTCCTCTACATCACGCACGACCTGCTGAGCGCCCGGCTCATCACCGACGACATCATGGTGCTGCACGACGGCGCCGTCGTCGAGCGCGGGCGGACGGCCGACGTGCTGCAGAACCCGCAGGACAGTTACACGATCGACCTGCTCGACGCGGTGCCGAACCCGCGCCGACGGCTGGCGGAAGGAGCACTGTGAGCACCCTGCACGACTTCGAGGCGGTCACCGCCTTCGGACACCTGCCCACCCCGGACGCTGTCGACGTCGTCGGCGTCGACCTGCCGATCGGACGACTGACGGCGTACCGGATCGTGCCGGAGGGCGAGTCCAAGGGCACCGTCCTGATCGTCCCCGGGTACACCGGCTCGAAGGAGGACTGGCGGACCTTCCTGCCGGTCCTCCGCGACGCCGGCTGGTCCGCCGTGGCGATCAGCCGGCGCGGCCAGGCCGACTCGGTGGCGCCGACGGACCGGAGCGAGTACACGCTCGAGCAGGAAGCCGCCGACGTCGTCCGGGTCGCGAGGCTCCTCGACGACGGCGCGCCCGTGCACCTCATCGGGCACTCGCTCGGCGGGGTCATCGTCCGCGCGGCCGCGATCCAGGACCCGAGCGCCTTCCGCGACGTCACGATGTTCTGCTCCGGCCCGCACGGCTGGACGAACCGCAAGGCCGCTGAGCGCGCGATCGTCTCGGAGTCGTGCAGCAACCGCGCGCTCTTCGACGCGACGAACCCGCTCTGGGCCGGTCGTCCCGACGAGGAACTCCCCGACGACGTCCGGATGGTCCGCGAGCGCTTCGACCACACGAGCGTGCTCAGCGTGCTCGCCGGCGCAGGCATCCTCGAGGACCCGTCCGACACCACCGACGCGCTCCGCGAGACCGGTCTCCCGACCCTCGTGGCGCACGGCGTCTGGGACGCGGCATGGCCGATCCCGTGGCAGCACGACATGGCCGAGCGGCTCGGCGCCGACTACGCGGTCATCCCGGAGAGCTACCACGGCCCCCAGGTCGAGAACCCGCTCGGGACGGTCGCCGTCTTCGATGCGTTCTTGTCCGAGCACTGAAAGGACCCCATCATCACCACGCTGACATTCCCGGACGGCTTCCTCTGGGGCGCGGCCACCGCTGCACACCAGATCGAGGGCAACAACGTCAACAGCAACTGGTGGGTGCACGAGCACGAGCCGGACACCTCAATCGTGGAGCCCTCCGGGGACGCCGCGGACAGCTACCACCGGTACCGCGAGGACATCCGCATCGCGGCCGACCTCGGGCTGAACTCCTACCGGTTCAGCATCGAGTGGGCGCGCATCGAACCGGAGCGCGGGTTCGTCAGCCGTGCCGAGATCGACCACTACCGCCGTATGGTCGAGGCCTGCCACGAGTTCGGCATCGAGCCGATCGTCACCCTCATGCACTTCACCGTGCCCCGGTGGTTCGAGCGCGACGGCTTCTGGCGTGCCCCGGACGCCGCCGACCTGTTCGCCCGGTACACCGAGGCCGCGCTGCCCGTCGTCTCGGACGGCGTCCGCTACGTCTGCACGATCAACGAGCCGAACATCGCGGCGATGCTCGCCGGAGGCGAGGACGCCAGGAACCTGGTGGCCTACGGGCTGCCGAACCCGGACCTGGGAGTCGCCGACGCCCTGCTGGCCAGCCACAAGCGGTCGCGCGAGGTGCTGGGACAGGTGTCGGGCCTCCAGTCCGGGTGGACCGTCGCGACCCAGGCGTTCCGCTCGAACGGCGAGCCCGGCGCGGACGAGATGCTCCGCGAGTACGGGTACCCGCGCGACGACTGGTACCTGGAGAACGCCGCCGGCGACGACTTCCTCGGCGTGCAGGCGTACACCCGCACGTTCGTCGGGCCGAAGGGTCCGCTCCCCGTCGACGAGACGAAAGAGACCACCCTGACCGGCTGGGAGTTCTACCCGGAGGCCTCCGCCGACGGACTCCGCA
The DNA here is from genome assembly GCF_048756585.1 of Curtobacterium sp. L3-7. Classification (NCBI taxonomy): domain Bacteria; kingdom Bacillati; phylum Actinomycetota; class Actinomycetes; order Micrococcales; family Microbacteriaceae; genus Curtobacterium; species Curtobacterium sp. L3-7. The sequence continues at coordinate 1,164,019 of NZ_CP151474.1, forward strand.
GCGCGTGGGAGCTCTCCGGCCACGTCCCGCTGATGATCACCGAGAACGGCATCGCGACCGCGGACGACACCCGTCGCCAGGCGTACACGCAGGGCGCCCTGGAGGGGATCCACCGCTGCATCGAGGACGGCATCGAGGTCCTCGGGTACCAGCACTGGTCGCTCCTGGACAACTACGAGTGGGCGTCCGGCTTCCGGCCGACGTTCGGGCTGGTGTCCTGGGACCCGGTGACGTTCGAGCGCACCCCGAAGCCGTCCGCGCACTGGTACGGCGGAGTCGCGAAGGCGAACGCGCTCCAGTCCTGACCCGTCGGCTGCCCGTCACCGGGCAGCCGACGCGCTCCTGGTGTCCGCCGGGATCGTGAACAGCCGGCTCGTCTCGGTCCGCCCGTTCGCGGTCTGCTCGATGGCGAACCGGAACTCCGTCACCCCTGCCGGGACGGTCAGGGCGAACGCCCACGTGCCGTCACCGGACACGGCGTGCTCCCCGGGGGTGAGCGGGTTGCCGGAGGCGTCCAGGACGCGGAACGTGGCTCGGGGCGTCGCGGTGCCGGTGAACCGGTTCTCGACACCCGGCTGCACGGTCGCCGGACCGGTCACCGTCACCGGGTCGAGCGCCGGCGGGTCGATGACGACGGACAGGGGCACCCGGTCGTACTCGGCGCCGTTGATCTCCTGGATCGCGACGAGCGGATTCGTGCCGAAGGATAGTCCGGTGACCGTGATCGACCACGTGCCGGTGTTCGTGTCGACGACCGTGCCCTGACCGCCGATCGACACGCGGGCACCCTTCGTCGCCGTGCCGGCGATCACCGCGGACCTCGCGACGGGGTCGACCGATCGGATCTCGGCGATCAGCTTCGTCCGGGTCGGGCCGGGCCGTGCCACCCAGGGGTCGCCGCCGCCGCGCGCCTCGTCCCGGCCGCCGTTCCGGCCGTGCGCGATCGTGGTGAAGACCACCGTGACGACCTCGCCGGGCTGCACCCACGACGGCCAGGGCTGGGTGCCGACCGAGAGCGGGCGGAGTCCTCCGCTGCTCACCGTCGCGCCGGCAGCGGAGACTTCGCATCGGACCGCCTCTTGGCAGTCGGGCGTGGCGGTGGCGGTGAGGGTCGTCGCGGTGGCGGTCAGCTTCTTGTCGAACGGCGGGTAGGCGAACGGGCCGGCCAGGACCGAGCCGCCGGCGACGTTCGGGATGCCCGCCGCCGCAGATGCCGGGGTCGCGGCGGTGAGTCCGCCGGCGGCTGCCACGACGAGCGTGGTGGCGAGGACGGTCAGGAGGCGTGGTCGCGTCATCGAGGAACCCATGTGCTGGACAGTAGCCGATGTTCTGCATCCAGAACAGGAATATCGACAAGCCGGTGTGATCAGGCGTCGCCCGCGAGGACCTGGGCCACGGTCGGATCACGGAGCAGGTCCGCGCGGGCCGCGGCGGTCGAGCCCTCGTCGTCCCTGGCGTCCCGGTCCACGTCGAGGTCGAGCGCGGCACGCACCGTGTCGACGTCCCCGGAGTCGACCGCGGCGATGAGTGGCGTCGCACCGCGCGACCCGCGGACACCAGCGTCCGCACCCGCCTCGGCGAGGGCGCGCACGATCGCCGCGTGGCCACCCCAAGCCGCGCGGACGATCGGCGTGTTGCCGTCGGTGTCCCGGGCCTCCAGGTCGGCGCCGGCAGTGACGAGGACCGCGACGGCACGGCGCGCGTCGCGGTCGATGGCCAGCGTCAGCGGCGTGCGGCCCTCGACGTCGTGCAGTTCGAGGGAGGCCCCGCGACCGATGAGCTCCTCGAGCATCTCCGGCCGGTCGAACCAGGCCGCGGCGTGCAGCGGGGCGAAGCCCCACCGCGGGTCCAGGTCGTCGACGTCGCTGGCGTCGTCGGCGAGGTGCAGGCCGCCCAGGTCGCCGTACGCTGCGGCGCGGACCACCTCGTCCGCCCACTCCACCCAGCCGTCCGGCACCGGACCGTGCCAGCCGCGTGCCGGACGCGAATCGAGGACGGTGAAGTCCGCTTCGTTGACGCTGCGCACCTCGATCGTGGCGTCCGTGAAGCGGATCGCGACCTCGCCGATGGGGGAGACGAGGAGCCGGAGCTCCCAGGCGTCCCGACCCGCGTGCTCGATCTCACCGCGGATGACGTGCGCGTCACCGGCGAGGAGGGTCGCTGCGTCGAGGAGCGGCGGCTCGATCACGGCGTCGTCGAAGCGGACGCGGACGCGGGCGTGGTTCCAGCGGCGCCAGAGTCCCTCTGGCGTGTCCAGCACCTCGTCGTTGCGGACCAGCACGTCCGCGTGCAGGACCACGGGGTCCGGTTCGCCGTGATCGGGCAGGGATGCGGTGTCGTCGTCCGCGGGCGCCTGGTGCCGGTGGCCGTCCTCGACCGTCCACCTGGCGATGCGGGAGTCGGTCCACCGGACCGTGGCGAGGGCGGCGACCGGCGGAGGTGCGTCCTGCACCAGCCGGGCGAGGTGGTCGGTCTTGCCCTCGAAGTCCTCGAGCGACACGTAGCCCACTGACGGCCAGTTCACTCGACTCCATCGCACGGGGTCGAGACTAGCCGGAATCGACCGGTGGACTCCTCGTGTGAATGTATTTCAAATGTTAATATTGCAACGTGCATGCCGATCGCCGACTCCGGACCCTCATCGTCTCGCCGTACTACCCGCCGGAGAACGTCGGCATGATCGTCCACTCGGTCGCGATCGGTCTGCACGCCCGCGGGCACGACGTCACCGTCCTCACGGCGTTCCCCAACCACCCGGGCGGCCGGGTGTTCCCGGGCTGGAAGCAGCGGTTCGGCCACGTCGAGCGACGGGACGGCGTGACGGTCCATCGCGTCCCGATGAAGGGCGCTGAGGAGGTCGGGGAGGTCCATGTCGTTCCTTCGGGCGAGGGGGGGGCTGCGGGCGGGGTCGGCTCAGTGGACGGTGTTGCCGTGACCCTGGTCGTCGACCTCCGGTGTGGACCCCGTGACCGTGACGGTGTTCCCGGAACCGAGGAGCGTGACGTGTTCCGTTCCGGTGACGGTGATGTGGTTCCCGCTGCCCTCGACCACGAGTGCCTTCGTCTTCCCGAGGGTGACCGTCGCACCGGCACTGACGATGGGGACCGTGGCGCAGTCCCCGAGTTCGTGCGCGTCGCCGTCCCCGCTGATGACCACCTGCGCACCGTCGCAGGTGTTGTCGTACGGTGCGCGCTCGGTTGCCGTGGAAGCGGTCGCCGATGCCGACGGCTTCGAGGCGGAGTCGTCCGTCGGCTGCTGCTGTGCGCAACCGGAGAGCAGGAGCGCCGCGCCGGCGATGGCGATGCAACCGGTGGCGACACGGGATGTCGGGTTCAAGCCAAGTATGTATTCAGAATATCAGTTGAATGTCAAATATCGCAATGGTGATATCGCGGAGAACTTGCGTCGTTCGGACGCAACTTTCAGCTCGCTGGGTTGACTCGGATCCAGTCCGGAGTAGAGTTGAGTCCATCGGACGCAAGTCCGCAGACTTCAGCAGCATCCGCACCAACAGAAGGAGCACCAACACATGGGACGTGCAGTAGGCATCGACCTCGGAACCACCAACTCCGTCGTCTCCGTTCTCGAAGGCGGCGAGCCCACGGTCATCGCGAACGCCGAGGGCATGCGCACCACGCCGTCGATCGTCGCGTTCACGAAGGACGGCGAGGTCCTGGTCGGCGAGACCGCCAAGCGCCAGGCCGTCACGAACGTCGACCGCACCATCGCCAGCGTCAAGCGCCACATCGGCACCGACTGGACGACGGACATCGACGGCAAGAAGTACACGCCGCAGGAGATCTCGGCGCGCATCCTCGGCAAGCTCAAGCGCGACGCCGAGCAGTACCTCGGCGAGGACGTCACCGACGCGGTCATCACCGTGCCCGCGTACTTCAATGACGCCGAGCGCCAGGCCACCAAGGACGCCGGTGAGATCGCCGGGCTCAACGTCCTCCGCATCATCAACGAGCCGACCGCGGCCGCGCTGGCGTACGGCCTCGACAAGGGCAAGGAAGACGAGCTCATCCTGGTCTTCGACCTCGGTGGCGGGACGTTCGACGTCTCCCTGCTCGAGGTGGGCAAGGACGACGACTTCTCCACGATCCAGGTCCGTGCGACCTCCGGTGACAACCGCCTCGGTGGTGACGACTGGGACCAGCGCATCGTCGACTACCTGATCAAGAAGTTCAAGGACGAGCACGGCGTGGACCTGTCCACGGACAAGATCGCCAAGCAGCGTCTCAAGGAAGCCGCAGAGCAGGCCAAGAAGGAGCTCTCGAGTCAGCTGAGCGCCAGCATCCAGCTGCCGTACCTCACGCTGACGGCCGACGGCCCGCTGAACCTGGACGAGACCATCTCGCGCGCCCAGTTCGAGCAGATGACCTCCGACCTGCTCGACCGCACCAAGAAGCCGTTCAACGACGTCATCAAGGAAGCGGGCGTGTCGGTCAACGACATCGCGCACGTGGTCCTCGTCGGCGGCTCGACCCGCATGCCCGCCGTGGCCGAGGTCGTCAAGTCGCTGACCGGTGGGAAGTCGCCGAACCAGGGCGTCAACCCGGACGAGGTCGTCGCCGTCGGCGCCGCACTGCAGGCCGGCGTGCTGAAGGGCGAGCGCAAGGACGTCCTGCTCATCGACGTCACCCCGCTGTCGCTCGGCATCGAGACCAAGGGCGGCCTGATGACGAAGCTCATCGACCGCAACACCGCGATCCCGACCAAGCGGAGCGAGACCTTCACGACCGCTGACGACAACCAGCCGTCGGTCGCGATCCAGGTCTTCCAGGGCGAGCGCGAGTTCACCCGCGACAACAAGCCGCTCGGCACGTTCGAGCTCACCGGCATCGCGCCGGCTCCCCGTGGCGTCCCGCAGGTTGAGGTCACCTTCGACATCGACGCCAACGGCATCGTGCACGTGTCCGCGAAGGACAAGGGCACCGGCAAGGAGCAGTCGATGGTCATCTCCGGCGGCTCCTCGCTGCCGAAGGAGGACATCGAGCGCATGGTCCGCGAAGCCGAGGAGCACGCGGCCGAGGACAAGGCCCGTCGCGAGGCCAACGAGCGTCGCAACCAGGCCGAGCAGCTCGTCTACTCGATCGAGAAGCTCATCAAGGAGAACGACGAGAAGCTGCCCGCCGACGTCAAGTCCGAGGTGCAGGCCGACGTCGACGCCCTGAAGTCCGCCCTTGCTGGTGAGGACGACGACGCCGTCAAGACCGCCTTCGACAAGCTCAACGAGTCGCAGGGCAAGCTCGGCCAGGCGATCTACGCGCAGCAGGACGCGGGCGCGGCCGCCGGTGGCGACCAGCCCACGGACGAGCAGCCGGCCGACGACGAGGACATCGTCGACGCCGAGGTCGTGGACGACGACGAGAACGACAAGAAGTAGCCGATGACGGACTCCACGAACGACGACAACGTCGAGAACAACGAGGAGCCCCAGGTCGAGGGCGACGCCACGAACGCGGCGGAACCAGAGGACCTGATCGAGGCCGAAGGCCCCGATGTCGAGGTGTCGACCGACGCGGCCAACGACCTCAGCCCCGAGGACGAGGCGCTGCTCGCCGACGCGGCCCGCGGCATGGCCGAGGACAAGCTGTCCACGGCCGACCGCGACCTCGTCGCCGAGATGCGGGCGGACATGCTCCGTGCGCAGGCCGAGCTCGTGAACTTCCGGAAGCGCGTCGAGCGCGACCGAGAGGCCAACCGAGAGGTCGCGATCGCCGAGGTGGTGCGCGCACTCCTGCCGGCGCTCGACGACCTGACCCGCGCCGAGGCGCACGGCGACCTCGCCGACGGTCCGATGCTGGTCATCGCACAGAAGATCCGTGGCGGCTTCGGCAAGTTCAAGCTGGAGCAGATCGGTGAGAAGGGCGAAGCCTTCGACCCGAACATCCACGAGGCGATCGTGCAGCTCCCGACACCGGGCGCCACCGGCCAGACCGTGGCGGACGTCGTCGAGCCGGGCTACAAGCTCGGTGAGCGGGTCCTCCGTGCGGCCAAGGTCGCGGTGGCGGTCCCGGCCTGATCCGGGCAGGAAGGTAGGTATCCGTGGCCAGTCAGGACTGGTTCGACAAGGACTTCTACAAGGTCCTCGGCGTGTCCAAGGACGCGTCCGAAGCCGAATTGAAGAAGACCTACCGGAAGCTCGCGCGGCAGTTCCACCCGGACTCCAACCCGGGTGACACCGCGGCCGAGAACCGCTTCAAGGAGATCAGCGAGGCGTACTCGGTGCTCTCCGACAAGGAGCAGCGTGCCGAGTACGACCAGGTCCGCGCCATGGGCTCCGGCGCTCGCTTCACGGCGGGCGGCGGAGGCCAGAGTGGCGGCTTCGAGGACGTCTTCGGAGGCATGTTCGGACAGCAGGGCGGTGGCGGACAGCGTGTCCGCTTCGGCCAGGGCGGCGGTGGCGGCTTCGAGGACATCCTCGGCGGCATGTTCGGCGGCGGTGCCGGGGGTGGCTTCGGCCAGCCCTCCGGCGGCTACCGCGGCTTCGGTGGTCCGACGAAGGGGCGCGACGTCACCGCGACGACGACCCTCGACTTCACGACGGCCATCGCCGGCGACACCGTCAAGCTGTCGCAGGGCAACGGCCGTCCGGTCAACGTCCGGATCCCAGCTGGGGTCGCGGACGGCCAGAAGATCCGGCTCCGCGGCCGCGGTGAACCCTCGCCCGACGGCGGCGAGTCCGGTGACCTGGTGGTGACCGTGCACGTCCGCAAGCACCCGGTGTTCGAGCGCGACGGGCAGAACCTGCGCCTGGACGTCCCCGTGACGTTCGTGGAGGCAGCGCTCGGCGCGACCATCCAGGTGCCCACCCTCGGCGGCGACCCCGTCAAGCTCCGGGTCGCACCAGGCACACCCTCCGGTCGTGTCCTGCGCGTCAAGGGGCGAGGCGTCGCGACCAAGAACGGGACGGGTGACCTGCTCGCCACCGTCCAGGTGGCGGTGCCGTCGCACCTGTCGGACAAGGCGAAGGAAGCCGTCGAGGCACTCGCGGCTGCCCTGCCGGACGAGGACCCCCGCGAGGACCTCCTCGCCAAGGCGCGCAGCTAGCTGCCCGCCGGAAATGCACGAGACCCAGCCTGGGCCCACGCCGCCGGTACCGGCCCGTCGCGAAGCGGCGGGCCGGCCGTGCCGGTGGGGAGAGGCTCGGCGCGGCTTCCTGACGGACGCTCGCCGAGCCTTCAGGCTGTCTCCAGACCACGCGGACGACGGAAGGAGCACTCGATGACCGACATGGACGAGGACTCGCCCGTCTTCGCGATCGCGGTCGCGGCGGAACTGGCGGAGATGCACCCGCAGACGCTGCGGCAGTACGACCGACTCGGCCTGGTCGTGCCGGGGCGGACCCGAGGCGGGTCCCGCCGGTACTCGATGCGCGACATCGCGCAGCTGCGCGAGATCGCGCGACTCGGTTCCGAGGGGGTGTCGCTGGAGGGGATCCGGCGGGTGCTCGAGCTCGAGAACGAGAACAAGGAACTGCGTGACCGGGTGCGTGAGCTCGAGACGGCCCTGGCCGACCAGCTCATCAACAGGCCGGGCGCCCGGGTGTTCGCGGCCACCACGACGGGAGCCGCGGTCTCCCTGCGCGCCGGTGCACGGCCGCAGCGCAACACCCAAATCGTGCTCTACCGCGGTCCGCGCTGACGGGGATCCGCGCGTCTGACCTCGACGAACGCCCCGGGCTGCTGCGCTGTCCGAGGCAGGCTGTATGTAAAATACACATATCTGGTACTGCAGTACCCAATCTCGATACGCTTCCCTCGACGGCACGGTGTCGTCGGGGAGCGGGGTACACACATGGGCGAACACGAACCGGGACAGCGTGCGACGGTGGCGCGAGCCGCAGAGATCGCGCCGACCGCGTCGCTCGGCCCGGACGTCCGGGTCTGGGACGGCAGCCACGTCGAGGCCAAGGCGGTCGTCGGCGCGGATACCATCGTCGGTCGGGGAGTCACGATCGGCCGCGGCGTCCGCGTCGGCAGCAGGTGCAAGATCCAGAACGCAGCACTGGTCTACGGTCCTGCGGCCCTCGGCGACGGGGTGTTCGTCGGACCCGGCGTGGTGTTGACGAACGACACGGTGCCGCGAGCGGTCCTCCCCGACGGCTCGGTCAAGTCGGGAGAGGACTGGCAGGCGTCCGCGGTCGTGATCGACGACGGTGCGTCGATCGGCGCGGGGGCGGTGTGCGTCGCCCCGGTCCGGATCGGGCGATGGGCGATGGTCGCAGCCGGCGCCGTGGTCACGAGGGACGTCCCGGACCACGCACTGGTCGCAGGGGTGCCCGCGCGTCGGATCGGTTGGGTCGGCCGCAGCGGCGTCCGGTTGGTCGAGGGCACAGACGCCCTGGTGTGCCCGCGAACCGGCGAGCGGTACACGGTCGACGGTGACGTGGTCGGACTGCTGCGATGAGCGTCGAGACGGTCGACGTGATCCCGGCCGCACGTCCGCTCATCGGCGTCGAGGAGCGCCGTGCCGTCGACGCCGTCCTCGCGAGCGGTCATCTGACCCAGGGCCCCGAGGTCGCGGCGTTCGAGCGGGAGTTCAGCGCCACGCTCCTCGACGGTCGGCCGGTGGTCGCGGTGAACAGCGGCACTGCTGCACTGCACCTGGGCCTCATCGCGCTCGGCGTCGGACGGGGGGACGAGGTCCTCGTGCCGTCGTTCACGTTCGCGGCCACGGCCAACGCGGTCCGGCTCGTCGGCGCGACACCCGTCTTCGTGGACGTCGATCCGGACTCGTTCTGCATCGCGCCGACGGCGATGCAGCGTGCGGTGACCGCGCGGACGCGGGCGATCGTCCCCGTCCACCTCTACGGCCACCCCGCTGACATGACGGCGATCGTCGCCGTCGCCAGGGAGCACGACCTGCTGGTGGTCGAGGACGCCGCGCAGGCGCACGGCGCACGGTGGGTCGGCCGGCGTGTCGGGACTTTCGGGGATACCGGGGCGTTCAGCCTCTACCCGACCAAGAACATGACGGCGGCGGAAGGCGGCATGGTCGCGACCGCGTCACCGTCGTCGGAGCGCGTGCTCCGGCTGCTCCGCAACCAGGGGATGGCCGAGCGGTACGCGAACGAGATCGTCGGGTTCAACGCACGGATGTCCGACCTACACGCAGCGATCGGCAGGGTGCAGGCGCGCAAGGTGCGCGCCTGGACCGCGCAGCGGCAGGCGAACGCGGCGTACCTCGACGGAGAACTCCGCGGCGTCGTCACGCCGATCGTGCACGCCGAGGCGGAGCACGTGTTCCACCAGTACGTCGTCCGGGTGCCGGACGACCGCGACGGCTTCGTGGACGCGCTCCGCGACGAGTACGGGATCGGTGCGGGGGTCTACTACCCGACACCGGTGCACCGTCTGCCGTCGTTCGCCGACGCCGCGGTGTGCGGATCCGACCTGCACGAGACCGAACGTGCCGCCGCAGAGGTGATCGCCCTGCCGGTCTACCCGACGCTCACCCTCCGTGAGCTCGACCGGATCGTGGCCGCCGTGAACGCGCTCGCCGCGGCCGGGGGCTCCCGGTGACGCGGTCGCTGCGCGTCGGCGTCGTCGGCCTCGGCATGATGGGTCGGCACCACGCCAGGGTCCTGCGCGACCTCGACGGTGTCGAGCTCGTGGGCGCGGCCGACGCGCTCGGTGACGTGCACGGAGCCGCTGGCGGGGCGCCGGTCGTCGCCTCCGTGGCGCAGTTGCTCGACCTCGGGCTGGATGCCGCGGTCGTCGCGGTGCCGACCGCCGCCCACGAACCCGTTGCCATCCGGCTCGCGGAAGCGGGCGTGCACGCGCTGATCGAGAAGCCGGTCGCCTCGTCCGCCGCCGGCGCGGCCCGACTGGTCGCCGCGTTCGCGAGCGCGGGACTCGTCGGCGCTGTCGGTCACGTCGAGCGCTACAACCCCGCACTGCAGGAGCTGCGGAGGCGGCTCGACGACGGGCAGCTCGGCGAGGTCTACCAGATCGCGACGCGACGGCAGGGCCCGTTCCCGGCACGCATCGCGGACGTGGGCGTGGTCAAGGACCTCGCGACGCACGACATCGACGTCACGACGTGGCTCGCGCGGTCGGCCTTCGCCCGGCTCGCCGCGTTGGCGTGCCGCAGGAGCGGGCGTCCCCACGAGGACCTGGTCACGGTGACGGGCGAGCTGGAGGACGGCACGCTGACGACCCACCTGGTGAACTGGCTGACGCCGTTCAAGGAGCGCGTCGTCGTGGTCACCGGTGAGCACGGCACGTTCGTCGCGGACACGGTGAGTGCTGACCTGACCTTCCACGAGAACGGCACCGTCACGACCGGGTGGGACCAGGTTGCTGCCTTCCGCGGTGTCGCTGAGGGGCCGAGCACGCGGTTCGCGATCCAGAAGCGCGAGCCGCTCGTCGTCGAGCACGAGGCGTTCCGTGACGCCGTGCTCGGGAAGCCGACGGACATCGTGTCGCTCCGCGAGGGGCTCGGGATCGTCCGGATCGCCGAAGCGGTGCTCGAGTCCGCCCGGACCCGCACGACCGTCGAGGTGGCGGCATGAGGGTCGCCGTGGTCGGGCTCGGCAAGATCGGCCTGCCGCTGGCGGTGCAGTACGCGTCCTCAGGAGTGCGGGTGACCGGCCTGGACGTCGACCAGCGGGTCGTCGGTGCCGTGAACGCGGGGCGCGAGCCGTTCCCGGGCGAGCACGGTCTCGGCGAAGCCCTGACGGCCGTGGTCGAGGCGGGGGCGTTGCGTGCGACGTGTGACCCGGCGTTCGCGGTCGAGGACGCCGAGGTCGTGGTGGTGGTCGTCCCGCTCGTCGTCACGGGGGACGGCGAGCCGGACTTCCGGGCGATGGACGCGGCGACCGAGTCGGTCGGCCGCGCACTCGCGCCGGGGGCCCTCGTCGCCTACGAGACCACACTGCCGGTCGGCACGACGCGTCAGCGGTGGGTGCCTCGCCTCGAGGCCGCGTCCGGGCTGGTGCAGGGGGACGACTTCGACGTCGTCTTCTCGCCGGAACGGGTCCTGACCGGCCGGGTGTTCGCAGACCTCCGCCGGTACCCGAAACTCGTCGGCGGGCTGTCGGCGCGCGGCGCGGACCGGGCTCGGGCGTTCTACGAGCGCGTGCTGCAGTTCGACGACCGGCCGGACCTCGGGCGTCCGAACGGCGTCTGGGACCTCGGGACCGCAGAGGCGGCCGAGCTCGCCAAGCTCGCGGAGACCACGTACCGCGACGTCAACATCGCCCTGGCGAACGAGTTCGCGGTGTTCGCGGGACGGAACGGCATCGACGTCGACGTCGTGATCGACGCGTGCAACTCGCAGCCGTACAGCCATCTGCACCGACCCGGCATCGCGGTCGGTGGGCACTGCATCCCGGTGTACCCGCAGCTCTACCTCTGGAACGACCCGGATGCCTCGGTGGTGTCGACCGCTCGTCGGCGCAACGCGGCGATGCCCGAGCACGCCGTCGCGGTGCTGGAACGGTTGCACGGTGACCTCGCCGGTGAACGGGTGGTCGTGCTGGGGGCGTCGTACCGCGGGGGTGTGCAGGAGACGGCCTTCTCGGGGGTGTTCGGCACGGTCGCGGCCCTGCGCGCGCGGGGTGCCCTCGCGTCCGTGTCCGACCCGCTGTACACGGACGCCGAGCTGGTCGGCCTCGGGCTGGTCCCGCACCGCGCGGGCGCGCCGGTTGAGGCGGCGATCGTGCAGGCGGACCACGCGGAGTACGCGACGCTCGGCGAGGACTCGTTCCCCGGCGTGCGCACGCTGCTGGACGGGCGGCGGGTCATCGACACGGCGCGCTGGCCGTCGACGACGGTCGGGTCGATCGGCGCTCCTCCGGTTCGGCCCGCGCACCGCCCATGATGGAATGCGACATGTGAAGAACTGGTGATCTGCGCGCGGAGGCACCTAGCGTCGCAGCATGTACTCCCGCCCTCGCCCGTTCGACATCGTCCACGTCTCGAGCGCACACCCCTGGACCGACAACCGGATCCACACCCGGGCGGCCACGACCGCGGCACACGCCGGGTACCGGACCGCGCTCGTGGCGGTCGACACCGGCGGAGGAAGCGCCGAGCGGGCTCCGGCCGACTGGGATCGCCCAGACGAGCGGAGCGGCGTGTGGGTCCGACGCATTCCGCGGCGCGGGCGGCTCAGACGCCTGGTCGTCTCGACCGTCCAGGCGGTGCTCGTCGCGTTGTCGTCCCGGGCACACGTCGTCCACCTGCACGATCCGGAGCTGGCGTGGGCCGTCCCGCTCCTCCGCCTCGCGCGGCGCCGCGTCGTGTACGACGCGCACGAGGACCTGCCGGCGCAGGTCGCCGGCAAGGAGTACCTCGGGCGGATCCGCAGGGTCGCCGTCCCGATCGCCCGTGGCGTCGTCGGGTTGGCCGCCCAAGCGGACGCCGTCGTCGCCGCGACCCCGACCATCGCGTTGCGGTTCCCGGCTGCCCGCACGACGGTCGTGCAGAACCTGCCGGTGCTCCGGGCGTCGGACGCCACCCTGGCTGATGCGTCCGGACGTCCGCCGATCGCGGTGTACCTCGGGGCACTGAGTCATGACCGCGGCATCGGCGTCGTCAGCGGTGTCGCCGGGTCGCCGGCGCTGCCGTCGGGGTGGCGAGTGCGCACGGCTGGGCCCATCGACGGGGCGGTGGATCGCCGCGCGTTCGATGCCCTCTGCGGCACCGGTCGGATCGACCACCGCGGTGTGCTCCCGCCGGAACGGGCACGGGACCTGCTGCAGACCGCGCGGGTCGGACTGCTGCCCCTGCTGCCGACCGTCGCCTACGCGTCGTCCATCCCCACCAAGCTCTTCGAGTACCTGGCTGCCGGCCTCGCGGTGATCGCAACGGACGTCCCGTACTGGCGGGAACTCCTGGACGACATCGAGTGCGTGACCTGGGTGCCCGCGGGAGATCCGGACGCCGTGGTCCGGGCGCTGCAGCGGTACGCCGCCGATCCCGATCTGCTCGACGCACACGGGCGCGCCGGCCGTGCGCTGGTCGACGCGCGCTTCCGGTGGGACCACGAAGCGCCCGAGCTGCTCCGGGTCTACCGACGGCTCTGCGGTGCTGCGCCGTTCGACGGGTACCTTCCCCGTTCGTCGGACGCCGACTGGAATGTAGTATCCAGGTGAACCCCCACTGCCCCTCGCACCTCACGAACGGCGGGTACCGTGCGCCGACCCCGACCTCGACCCACGCGTGCGATCCTCACGATCCTGTTCGGGACGCTGCTCGGCCAGGGCCTGGTCGTCGCCGTCTCGCCGCTGTTGACCCGGCTGTACGCCCCGGCGGACTTCGGCGTGCTCGCCGTCGTCACCGCGATCGCTTCCGTGCTCGGCGCGGGAGCGACCATGGGGACCGATCGCGCGCTCCCCGTGGCGCAGGACGCCACGATGCGCGCGCTCGTGCTGATCGGCATCGTCTCGACGGCGTTCGTCAGTGGTGCGACGGCAGTGGCCACCTGGCTCGCGCGCGAAGCGCTCGCTGCGCAGTTCTCGGCGCCGACGTTCGCGGACCTCTGGTGGATCATCCCGGTCACGACCGGGGCCGTCGGACTCCACCGGGTGGCAACCGCGGTGCTCGCCCGGGGCCAGCGCCACGGCTCGATCGCGATCCGGAACGTGTGCCAGGGGGTCGGGCAGACCATGTGGAACCTCGTGATGGCCTCGACCGGAGCCCTCGGGCTCGCCGGTGGACTGGCTGCCGGGCGACTCGCGGCACTGCTCGGGATGCTCCGTCCGGCGTCGCTCCGAGCCAGCCCGTCACCGCACTCCGTCCGGGCCGCACTGTCGGTGCACCGACGCTTCCTCTGGTTCACCCCGTGGTCCTCCATGCTCAACGTGGTCGGGCAGCAGGCACCGGGGCTGCTCATCGCCGCGGCGCACGGCAGTGCGGCGGCGGGACTGGTGGCCCTGACGATGCGGGTCCTCGGCTCACCGGTCGGGATGCTCGCGGACGCCGTCGCGCAGACGGTCGCCGGGGCGATCGGTGGCCGGATCCGCGCCGGAGCGTCGGTACGAGATCCGCTCCGGCGGGTCGTGGGTCGTCTGCTGGTGCTCGGGGCTGCTGCGGCCGTCGTCGTGATGGTGTCCGGGCCGTCGGTGTTCGGTGCGGTGTTCGGGCCGGACTGGACACGGTCGGGCGAGTACGCGCGCATCCTGGCGCCGGCGTTCGCGCTGCAGGTCGCGGTGTCGCCGGTGAGCCAGGTACTCGGGATGCTCGGTCGACAGTCCTCGCAACTCGCCTGGGATGCCGGACGCTTGGTCCTGACGTCCGGTGCGGTGGTCGTGCCGACGCTGCTCGGTGCGCCCGTGCCCGTGGTGCTGGCGGGGCTCTCCGCCGCGATGATCGCGTCCTACCTCGTGATGCTCGGGCTGGTGGTCGCGGCGACCCGGTCCGTCCGCGACTGACCGACTCGCACCCGTGCACGGCCCGGTGCGACGGACGGACGGGGTCCGACGATGCGCATCGATGACGCCGCCCGTACCCTGACCCGTCGCGCGGCGCTGTTCGGCGCGGCAGCGGCTCCCGGCGCGGTGCTGATCGGACGCACGCCCTCCGCCCGGGCTGCGTCCGTGCCGCCCGCGCCGACGTCGGCGTCACGGTCCGCCTCGGACATCGACGCGACACGGCTGCAGGACGTCCTCGACCAGGCCCGCCCGCACGCCGTCGTCGACGTGACGCGTCGGTGGACGCTCGCGGAACCACTGGTCGTGGACCAGCCGCTGACGCTCCGGTTCGCCGGGGGATCCGTTGCCACGGACCGGGACATCGACCTCGTGCACATCCGGTCGAGCCTGGTACGCGTCGTCGACGCCGTGCTCGACGGTCCCGGTGCGGAGCACTCGGGGCTCGGTCGGGGCGTCCGCGCGACGGGCACGGCGAAGGCACCCCTGCGGGACGTGCACGTCACGCGTGCACGTGTCCACGGGTTCCCGCACGACGGTGTCCTGCTCGAACACTGCGAGGGCTTCGTGGTCGACGACTGCGACATCGCGGACGTCGGGTACGCCGGGGTACTCATGTTCTCGTGCGTCCGGGGTTCCGTCACCGGGAACCGCATCCGTCGTGTGACCCAGCCGGCGCCGTACCCGAACTCGTACGGCATCGAGGCGGTCCGCGCCACGACGACAGGACTCGACGACTCCCCGCGGAGCAGCCGGATCCTGATCGCCGACAACCACGTCTCGGACGTCCCGCACTGGGAGGGCATCGACACACACGGCGGCTCGTCCATCGCGATCGTCCGGAACCGTGTCGAGGACTGCCGGGTCGGAATCGCCGTGGTGCCGTCGAAGGACGAATCCGACGCGTCGGCGACGAAGTACGCGCCGCTCGACTGCTCGGTGGTGGACAACGTCGTCTCCCGCTCGACGCAGGGGCCGGGCTCGGGCATCATCGTGCGCGGTGCGGGCGAGACCGTGGGGTCGGCCGCGGAGCGCGCGACCGGGATCCTGCTCCGGAACACCGTGACCGGGTACGGCGACGGTGATCGTGACGCGGGGATCCTCGTCTACCTGACCCGCGGCGTCGTGCTCGCGCACAACCGGTGCACCGACGGTGTCCGTCGGGGTGTCTCGCTCTACCACTCCAACGAGGACCTCACGCTGATCGGCAACGTGGTGGCCGGCCTCCGACCGCAGGGGACCGCCACGTCGGTCGCCGTCGACGTCCGGGCGACGGCGAACACGGTCGTCCTGCTCGACAACCGCTACACCGCTGGTGCGACCGCGCCGCCGGTGTACGGCGTGCAGTGCCGGCAGGCCGACAACGACGTGGTGCTGGTCGCGAACGACTGGCGGGCCACGACGACGCCCGTCGTGGCGACGGCCGGGGCGGTGACGCGCTACCGAGAGGAGTGAGGCGCCACCGACGGAGCGACGTCCGGACGCCCGACCGGCGCGGCCCCGGTGGCCCCGGGCGCGCGCCCAACCCCGTGCGCGCGCCCGACCCCGGGCGCGCGCCCGACCCCGGGCGCGCGCCCGACCCCGTCCGCGCGGCCGGCCTCGGTGGCGCAGGCGGTCCCGTCCGCGCGGTCCCACCCGCTCCGCGGGGCGATCGCGAGCACGATCGTCCCGACGAGCAGCCCGTGCGAGAGCATCGCCGTGAAGATCGACGTGTTGCTCAGCATGATGCTCGGCATCACGACCGCCATCGCCGCCACCCGGAGCGGCAGTCCCCGGGCGGCGAGGTCGAGCCCCCGGAGCCACAGCAGCAGCGCTGCCGCCGCCACCGGGATGCCCGCCCACCCGAGGTTCGCGAACCCGTCGGCGAACAGATTGGCGTTCGCGTACCCCGTCGACCCCGGCACGAGGAAGGCCGCGATGCGCTTCGGTGGCGGCAGGTCGTACGGGTAGTCCACCCAGGCCCGGAGGAACGAGTACCCGTACTCGGCGACGGGGTTGTCCGAGAAGTACTGCACGTACACCGAACTGAGGAGCCCGGGCGTGAGCATGAACCGTCGCGTGAACACCGACGTCCACGTGATCCCGCCCTGGACCTCGTCGGCGACGGCGGACACGATCATGATGACGATCGGTGCGACCAGGAGCGGGGTCGATCCGCGCGCGGACCGACCCCGGAAGAGGACGGCCATGCCGAGCACGGCGACGAACGAGAACAGTACGGCCTTGAACCCGGTGCTCGAGTACAGCAGGAACTGCCCGACGACCGCAGCGGCGACCAGGCTCGGCCGCCGTCGTGCGAGTCCGCGGGCGAGCACGAGCGGGTTGATCACGTACGCCTGCCCGGTGAGCAGGTAGCCGAGCGTCCCGCCCGTGCCGACGTCCGCTGCGTACTCGGCGCGCACGTCGTAGATGTCGTCGAGCGCGAGGAAGCGGACCTGCAGCCCGACGGTCGCGACCATCACGCCGTAGGTCGCCGCCGAGTACACGCCGCACACCGTCCAGGTCAGCGCCCCGCGGTCGATGCCACGCGCCCCGAACGGGATCCGGTCGACGCCGCCCACCGCCGGTGGGGCCGGTGCTCGCGGCGTCGCGATGCAGACCAGCGCGAACGACACCCCGACCGCGGCGCTCAGCGCGAGGGCGGTGTCGGTCGGCAGGTACCCGGTCGAGGGGCTCATCAGCATGGTCGGTGCGACGCACACCACGAAGATCGTCCAGAGCACCACGTGCGACGGCCTGCGCACGACGGCGGGCAGCGCCAGGGCGACGGCCGCGGTCAGGGCGGTCACCACCACTCGGACCTGCCACGATGCGTCGACGTGCGTGAACCCGTTGTAGGAGAAGAGCGGCGCCACCAGGTTCGCCGCGATCCAGTCGGTCGTGACGCCGAGCACCGCGACCGTGGCGCACACCACGACCACTCGGCGGAGCAGCGCGACGAGGAGCGATCGCTCTGCCGCCGTCAGCGACGCACGCACGGCAGGAGCTCGTCGTACATCGCGACGAGGCGAGCAGCCTCACGGTGCCACCGGAACCGCTGCGCCGCTCGCCGCGCCTCCGCGCCGTGCCTGAGCAGCAGGCCCGGGTCTTCGGCATAGCGGCGCACGGCACCGGCGATCGCGGCGGGGTCGTCCGGCGGCACGAAGGTGACGCAGTCGGAGCCATCGAGCAGCATGCGCAACAGCGGGGTGTCCGTCGCGATCACCGCGAGGCCCGCCGCGAGGTACTCGAACAGCTTCGTCGGGAAGATCTGGTCCGTGACGGGCGTCCGCCGGAAGGGGATGACGCCGATCCGCGCGCCGAGCAGCAGGTCGCGCGCCTGCATCGGGCCGACGACCCCGCCGTGGCGGAGCCGGCCGCTCGACTCGGCGTCACGGAGCGCCGTCGTGTCGGTGGCGGCGTCGATCGCCCCCACGAGTTCGATCCGCCAGCCCGGCGGGAAGTCCGGCTGGCCGGGGACGGCCGCGACCACGTCGATCCCACGGTCGTGACTCAGGACGCCGACGTGCGCGACCACGGTGGGCCGAGCCTCCAGTCCGGTCTGCCCGTCGTCGGCCGCGCGCCGCAACGGGTAGTTGTGGATCGCGATCCGCCGCGCCGCCGGGAACCGGCGGCCCGTCCACTCGGTCGCCGTGACGACCCGGTCCGCGGTGCCGGCGAGCCGGAGCAGACCGTGCGACAGGGCGGAGAGGACCGCCCGCTGCCGGTACGACAGGTAGTCCTTGCCCCAGATCTGGTCGGGCAGGTCCTCGTGCGCGTCGTACACGACGATCCGGCCGGCGGCGCGGAGCACGGGGATGGTCCAGATGAGCTCCGGGTCGTGGAGGTGGACGAGCCGCGCCCGCGACCGCAGCGCCAGCGCGAGCGCCTGCGTCGTGGAGACGAGCATCCGTCGGAGACGGCGGCGGCGCGGGATCCGGACGACCTCCACGGCGGTGAGCGGAGCGTCGAGGGCGCAGTCGACCGCGATCAACCGCACGCGGTACCCGGCATCCGCCGCCGCAGCGGCTTCGCGGAGGTGCACGCGGTTGTCCACCCACGGATGGGCGCTCGAGACGTGCACGATGTCCGGCGTCATGCGGCGCTCGCCGCAGCGTCGAGCGCGCCGGCGTACCGGCTGGCGAGCGTGCGGTAGTCGTTGTCGCGGAGGACGTGCGCGCGGCCGCGCGCGCCCATGGCGTCGCGGTCCGGAGCCGGCATGGCGGCGAGTGCGAGCATGCCCTCCGCGAGCGCGGCCGGGTCGTCAGGGGCGACCTGCAGCCCGCAGCGCGCCGCGGCGACCGGTGCCAGAGGCACCGGAGCCGCGACCAGCAGCGGCCGCCCGGCGAGCATGTACTCGTACTGCTTGTTCATCGAGACCCCGTACCGGTAGAGCGGCAGGTCGTGCATCGTGACGGCGAGGCAGTCGGCCTGCTGGCCGATGCGGCGGGCCTGGTCCTGCGGCACGCGTCCGTCCCAGATCACGTCCGGGGCGGACGGGAGGCTCGACACGCGTTCCCGGAGTGCGCCCACGTCGGCGCCGTCCCCGACCATGCGGAGTCGGAGCTGCGGTCCGCCGGCGGCGCCGGCACGGCCCGTTGCGAGGACGAAGGCGTCGAGGAGGGTCTCGAGGGCGTTCGCCGGGCCCATCGACCCGATGTACGCGATCGTGAACGGAGCGGACCCATCGGCGTCGGGTGCGCCGGCTCCGCTGGTCTCGTCGGCTGTGCTGGTCTCGTCGACGTCGACGTCGTTTTCGGCGGTCCGCACGCCGTTCGGTACCCACGTGAACGGCCTGGGCTGGCCGCGCTCGGCGTAGTACCTGCCGACGCCGTCGAGGGGCGACACGAGGTGCGCGGCACGGTCGACGGTGCGCCGTTCGACCGACCGGAGCACCCGGACGAGCGGATGGCGTTCAGCGAGCCCGGCGAGCCCGATCGCGGACTCCGGCCACAGGTCGCGGGGCTCGAACACGAACGGCACGCGGAACCGGGCGGCCAGGAGCGACGCGGCCCAGGCAGCGAGCGGGTGGAACGAGCTCCCGACCACGACGTCCGGTCGGGGGAGGCCACGGAGCGTGCCGGGGACGAGGAGCAGGAGCGTGAAGGACACGATGTCGGCGAGGCGCCTGGTGGTACGCCGGAGCCCGGTGCCACGGTGGTCGACACCGCGGAGCCAGCAGAACTCGTAGCCGGCGCCGGCCCATCGCTCGCGGAGGCGGCCCCGTCGCATGTGTGCGCGTCCGGTGGGGTGGTCGGTGCCGGCGGCGACGACGACGGTGCGCCAGCCGTGGTCGCCGAGGTGCTCCGCGAGCAGCTGGTGACGAGTGGCGCGACCGTCCCGCTCGTGGTGGTGGGCGTAGTGGTTGACGATCCACACGACGCGCTGCCCGGGCATCACGTGCTCGTCCCGGTGAACGCCTCGCTCGTCGCGTGACCCGGCGTCGTGATGCCCTCGCGGCGGAGCACGACCCCGACCGTCCGAAGCAGGATGCGGGCGTCGAGGGCGAGCGACCTGGTGTCCACGTACTCGAGGTCCGATCGCAGCCGCTCCGGCCACGGCAGCGCGTTGCGACCACGGACCTGCGCGAGCCCCGTGAGGCCGGGGCGGACGTCGTGTCGCCGGTGCTGCTCGGGTGTGTAGAGGTCGAGGTATCGGCAGAGGCTCGGTCGCGGCCCCACGAAGCTCATCTCGCCGACGAGCACGTTCCAGAGGCTCGGCAGCTCGTCGAGGCTCGTCGAGCGGAGCCAGCGACCGAAGGGGGTGAGGCGATCGGCGTCATCGACCGCGCCGGCGACTGCTGCTGGTTCGAGCATGGTGCGGAACTTGACGATGGTGAACGTCGTGCCGTGCAGTCCGGGCCGGTCCTGGCGGAAGAGCACGGGGCGGCCGAGGCGCACCGCGACGAGCACCGCGAGCCCGATGAGCAAAGGGGACAGGCCGATGAGGGCGAGCGCCGCCCCGATCGCATCGAGCGCGCGCTTCACGATGTGCTCCTCAAGGCGACCGGCGCGGACGTGGTGGTACCGGGGCGTGCGTAGTAGCCGTCGGCCACCGGTCGTCGCGACTTCGTCAGGACGACGCCGTCGACACGCTCGCCGACGCGGGTCAGCGCGGTGACAGCGAGCCGGACGTCCGAGCGCTTGGTCTGACCGGCGGCAGCGACGAGGAGTGTGGTGGAGACGAGTGTGCTGACGAGCGCTGCGTCGGTCACCGCCAGGACCGGCGGTGTGTCCACGAGCACGACGTCGAACCGCTCGGTGAGGTCCGCGATGACCTGTTCCATCGCCGCCGAGCCGATGAGTTCGCTCGGGTTCGGCGGGATCGTCCCCGCGGGGAGCACGCTGAACGCGTCGAACCCCCATTCCTGCAGGACGTCGTCGAGTTCGGCACGGCCGACGAGCAGGTCGGTGAGGCCGACGGCGCCCTCGAGGTCCAGGGTGCTCGCGACGTTCGGGCGTCGGAGGTCCGCGTCGACGACCACGGTGCGGACGTCGCTCTGGGCCAGGGCGATCGCGAGGTTCAGGGTCGTGGTGGTCTTGCCCTCGGCAGGACGCGGGCTCGTGACGGCGATCGTGGAGACTCCGCCGGTCCGCAGGAACTGCAGGTTGGTGCGGAGGCTGCGGAACGCCTCCGCCCGGGGGGTCGTGCCCTCGTCGCGGGCGATCAGCGGCTGCCGGGAAGCCTCTGGATCCATGCCGATCTCACCGATCAGCGGGACGTCGGCGTCGATGTCCTCTGCGGACCGGACGCGCGTGTCGGCAGCGGCGCGGAGGAGGGCGAGGCCGGTCCCGGATGCCAGTCCGGCGGCGAACCCGAGCGCGAGGTCCGCGGACGTCCTCGGTGCGATCGGTGCGGTCGGGACCGATGCCTCCGACACGCGTTCGAGACGGACGGACGGTTCTCCGGAAGCGGTCCTCGGCTCGATCTCGGAGACGACCTCTGCGAGGACCCGACCCGTTGCGGCGGCGATGCGCGCGGCGGCCCGGGCATCGCCGTCGGTGACCGAGATCTCGATGATCACCGTCCCGGTGCTCACCACGGAGGTCACACGGCGCCCGAGCGCCGCGGGGGTCGTGTCGAGCCGCAGCGCGGCGATCACCTGCTCGAGGACCCGCGGTGACGACGCCAGCACCGTGTACGACTTGATCTTCTGCTGCGCGGCGGTGGACCCCTGGGCGATCTCACCAGCGGAGGCGCTCTCCTGCCCCGCCACCGAGACGTAGTACGACGTCGACGCGCGGAACGTGGGCGGTGTCGTGCTCGTCACCAGGAGCGCGACGCCGCCGCCGACGATCGAGACGGCGAGCACGATCCACCATCCGGAGAGGAGGGCTCGTGCGACGACGAAGTGGTTCATGCGGGGTCCCCGGTCTCTGGACTCGGTCGGTTCTGTGGCCACGGGTGCCGGGCGAGGAGACGTCCTGTTGCCTGCGGGCGTCTCCTCGCCCGGCCGCCGTCTCAGTTCCGGGTGTCGGCGGGCACCCGGAAGAGCTGCGACGTCTCGGTCTGGCCGAACGCGGTCTGCCGGATCGCGAACGCGTAGTCCGTGGCTCCGACGGGGACCTCGGCGGTGAACGACCAGTTGCCGCGGTCGTCGACGTCGAACGGGCCACCGGGGACGATGACCTCGCCCGTGGCGTCCACGACCTGGTACGTGGCTCCCGGCGTCGCGGTCCCGGTGAAGGTGTTCGTCGTCCCGGGAGAAACCGTGTCCGGACCGGTCCGGGTGACCGGCGAGAGGGTGCCTGCTTCGATCTGCACTGGCGTCGTCGCCGATGCTGCGAGCGAGCCCTGCGGAGCGGAGCCGGTGACGGACATCCGCAGCTCGCCAGTGTCGGCGGCGTTGCCCGGGTTCTGCACCGGGACACCGAACCGGACCTCTTGTCCCGCGGTGAGCTTCCAGCCGGCGTTGCCCGGCGCCCACCGGAAGGTGACCGATCGACCGTCGGCCGAGACCGAGCCGTCGACGAGGTTGTCAGCGGGGAAGTCCGTCCAGTCGCCACCCGATGCCGGACGCTGCTGGCCGCGGACCGTCGTGAGCGCTCGCGGGAAGGTGGTGTCGTCCGGCGCGGTGAACGTGACCCTGGCGTCCGATCCCGGGGTGGCGAACTCCGCGGTGGCACGGAGGTGTCCGAACACCGTGGTGGTCGATCCGGCCGGCAGCGTCGTCGTCGTCCCGGTGATGCCCGTGAGCAGCTGCTTCGGTGCGAACGTCACGTCGACGGAGGTCTGGTTCCGGTAGTCGTTGTCGACGTACTGCTGGAACGTCAGTGTGTTCTTGCCGGTGCTGAGCCCGCCGATGACGGCGCTCCAGGTGCCGCTCGCGTTCGCGGTCGCCACCACGGTGTTGTTCCTCCGGATGGACGCGTTCGGCGTCGCGGTGCCGGTGACCGACGCCGAACGCGCGGAGTCGTCCTGACCCGTCACCCGCGCGGTGATCGGGCGGACCGCGTACGGACGCGTGATCGCGCCGAGCGACGTGGTCGTCTTGCTGTACCAGCCGATGCCGAAGATGTCGCGCGCGTAGGAGTGCACGTACCCGGACGAGATCGTCTCGCCTTCGCGCCAGGACGACGGCCAGGGCACGAGGATGCCGTACCTGGTGTCGACCTCTTTGCGCTCGATGCCGACGCTCGGGATCTTGACCCAGGAACTGCACGACTTGGCCAAGTTGCAGACCGGCGTCGCGAAGATGTACATGCCGTTCTCCTCGGCATCCACGCGGACGTCCCGCGGCGCGCTCACCGTCGTGTTCGGCGTGATGGGTGCTTCCTGGCCGATGCGGGGGACCGCATCTGGTGTCGCTGTCGTGGACGCCCCCGCGGTGAGCGTGCCGACGGCGAGCAGCGCGGCGGTCGTGGCGGCGGCGATGCTCCGACGGCGGTGCTTGGTCATGTGGTTCCTCCTCGATGGAGATCGGATGGTGGGCGGTGGGCGGGGCCGTCGCCGTGGGTTCGACGGCCCCGCCGGTCAGTCCGGGTCAGCGGGTGTTCGCCGACACCGTGAAGAGCGACGTGGTGTAGGTCGCCCCGTCGATGGTGATGCGGAGCTTGAACTTGAAGTCGAGCTGCCCGGCCGACACCATCCGGTCGAACGACCACGTACCGTCTCCGCCGATCTCGTGGCGTCCCGGCACGATCGCGTTCCCGGAAGCGTTGAGCACCTCGAACGTCGCGCCCTTCGGTCCGCTGCCGGTGAAGGTGTTCACCTCTCCGGGCCGCACCGACCGCGTGTCGAGCGTGACCGGGTCGAAGCCCTGGTTCGCGCGGAGCACGAACAACTCGGAGGTCTCCGTGACGTCGCCCTTGCTCTGCCGGATCTTGAACCGGAACTCGGTCGCGCCGGACGAGATCACCCGGTCGAACGTCCAGTTGCCGTCCGGGTCGATGGTCAGCCTGCCCGGCACCAGCGGCGTGTCGGACACGTTCAGGACCTCGTACGAGGCGTCCGGCTCGCCCCGACCGGAGAAGGTGTTCGTCACGCCAGGCGTCACGGTGTCCGGCCGGTCGAGGGTGATCGGCGCGAGCTTGCTCGTCGAGCCCGGGTTCACCGTCACCTCGGCGATGGTGGTGTTCGCGCCCCTGGAGTGCTGCACGACCCGGAGGACGTGCTCGGAACGGTCGAGCGCCGTGGTGTCCACGGTCCAGCGTTCGTTCGGCAGGACGCCGTCCTGGCTCCGCCCGATGACGGTGTCACCATCGGTGACGTCGTGGACCTCGATCCGGGAGCCCGGTTCGCCCCTGCCCTCCATGTGGAGCGCTCCGCCAGTGTGTGTCGCGCCGTCCTCCGGAGTGGTGATGCTCACCGGAGAGCCGTAGTCCACGGACCTGGTCACGTCGTGCACCGTGTCCCGGAGCCCGTCGAGGAACTGTGCAGCCGTCACCGCGTACCGGCCGCCTGCGTCCGGAGCCGGAATCGTCGTCGCCCAGGCGCCCGTCACGGCGTCGGCGATGACCGACGCGCCGATCTGCTGACCGTCTGGACGGAAGAGCGACACGCGTGCGCCCGGATGCGCCGTCCCGGACGCGCGGACGGCGGCGTCGACGTCGGCGGGGAAGGTGGTGTCGAAGGTCAGGGCATCGGCCGTCAGCTCCGCGGTGAGCGTTGCCTCGCCCGTCTTCGTGACGCCCTCGTACTGCTCGAGTCCGATCTCGTTGGGACCGAAGGCCAGGGATCCGACGGAGGTCGACCAGCGGCCGTTCTGGTCGACCCACACCGGTGCACCGCCGTTCACCAGGATCCTCGCACCGGCGGTGCCCGTTCCCGAGATGCGCGCCGTCCGCGTGAGGACGTCGACGCCGTCGACCTGGGCCGTGAAGCCGGAGACGAACTCGTCGATCGTCGGGACGCGGTCGGCGACCGTCCGGGACTGGAGTCGCATCACGTCGTCCTTGTTGAACAGCCCGAGGTAGCCGTCGTTGTACGTCGACTTGATGCCGGTGCCGATCGGGTTGTTCGATCCCGTGTTGGCCGCCTGTGTGAAGAGCTGTGCCGGGTCGCCGGCGACACAGTCCTCGAGCGTGACCGGGGACGAATTCGTGACGGACCGGCTCTCGGCGGTCAGGCAGAGTCCCGGATCGGACTGGGGGCGGACGGTCGACGTCGATCCGGCCGCGGGGACGAACCAGCTGGCTGCGGCAGCCCGTGCCTGAGCCAGGGTCGCGGCACGGTTCGCGGGGACCGGTTGACCGGCGCGTCCCGCGGACGGTGCGCTGAAGGCGAGCGCCCCTTCGAACGACGACGTCTCCGTCACGAGCGGGCCGACGACCTGGGCGTCGTCGAGGGTCGATGCTGCCCAGGCGTTGGTGCTGGTGAGGCTCGCGGTCACCGTGGTGAGTACGAGCACGCTCGCACCGAGGGTCCGTTTCGTCCGGCCCGTGCATTGCGACTTCGGCATTGCTGCCCTTTCTGTCGAATTGAAGAGTGACACGGAAGATATCAGATACAGGCGAACCTGTGGGTGTGAAATGTAACATTCACAAATGCATTTATTCGCGTAATATAGACCATTCGGGAATGCCCTCCTCATGGTTGAGTGCGCGAGTATTCTGATATCCGAGGAAAGGGGTCGCCATGGATGGACCGCACTCGCCGACGCGTCGTTCGGTCGTCATCGGGGGCGTGGCGGGCGTCGTCGGCGTCGCCGCCGCCGCGGTGGTCGCGACGTGGGGCCGCGGTGGGAGTGCGGACGGGGAGACGGGTGCTCCGGATGCGCTGCAGGCCACGCTCGACGCGCTCCCGGTCGGCGGGACGCTGACCATCAGCGAGCCCTTCGAACGATCGACGTCGCTGACGGTCGTGCGCGCCGTCACGATCCGGTTCACCGGCGCGGGGGCGATCCGGATGACCGCGGACCAGGACGCCGTCGTCGTGCGTGCGTCCGACGTCCGGATCGTCGCACCGGAGATCACCGGGGTCGGAGCTCCCAGCGGCGGCCGGTCGAACGCGATCACCGTGCGCGGCAAGCGATCGACGCCCCTGTCCGACGTCCGGATCTCGGGCGGACACCTGCGCGACGTCCCGCGCGACGGCGTCCACGTGGAGTACGCGGACCGCGTCGTCGTCGAGCGCGTGTCCGTCGCCAGGGTGGGGTACGCGGGGGTGCTCCTGCTCGGTGTGACGGACTCCGTGGTGCAGGACAGTGTGGTCTCGGACGTCCGGCAGCGTGCGGACGAGGTGAACTCCTACGGCATCACGGTGACCAGGGACGCGACGGCCGGCACTGCGGTCACCCGGCGGTCGTCGGGTGTCCGGGTCCTGCGCAACCGCGTCAGCGGCGTCCCGGCGTGGGAGGGGATCGACACCCACGCGGGTGACCGGATCGAGATCCGGGACAACGTCGTCAGCGGATGCCGGGTCGGGATCGCGGCGGTCCCGAGCAAGTCGGCGACCGACCGTGGCACCACGGACGTCGCACCGACCGGCCTCGTGATCGCCGGCAACCGCGTCACCCGGACCGGTGCCCTGGCTGCCGGGTCGGGGATCGTCGTCAGTGGAGCCGGCACCACGGTCGGGTCGACTGCACCGCGGGCAACGGGGTCCGTCACGGGCAACACCGTCACCGGGGCCGGCGGCACCGACGCGGGCGGGATCCTGGTGAAGCTGACGCGCGGGCTCACCGTCGCGGACAACACCATCGTGTCGAGCGTCGACGACGCGATCGCGGTCGAGCACTCGAACGCCGCCCTCACGGTTCGCGGGAACCGGATCACCGGTGTCTCCGGCGACGCGGTCGCCATCGACGTCCGGTCCGCCGCGAACGACGGCAGGATCACGGGTAACCGCGTGGACCGGACGGAGCCACGAGTGCGCGTCGGGTTGCGGTTCGGCGATCGGACCAACCGCTTCGTGGTCAGCGGGAACACGTTCAGCGGGGCGACCGTCCACGAGTCGGACGGGGGTGCCCACATCACACGATGACCGGTTCCGCGCCGGTCGAGAGCCCGACCGACTACGCTTCACCGGTGCCCGCGTTCGACTTCGCCGACCTCTTCCGACGGACGCCCGACGACGACGGGCCCGACCTGCTCGCGATCGACGGCACCGACCGCTTCATCCTCGACGAGGCGCCGCACGTGCACGGCGACGCGCTGCGGCAGCCCGGAGCGGTCGCGATCGTGGACGACCAGCGCGGCGTCCTCACGATCGGCGTGATCGCGGTCCACGGGGCCACGAACGTCCGCGTCGTGCAGGACTCGCTCGTGTCGCAGCGTGCCCTGCAGGCGAACGCCGGCACGTTCGGCCACCGGGGTTTCCACCACCCGGACTCCCTCGAGGACACGTTCCGGGACGCCCGGCTCGTGCTGCTCCGCCTGACGAAGTCCCTGGACCGCCTCGACGAGATCGCCAGGGCCGTCGCACGCTTCGCCGCACCGGACGTCGTGCTGCTCTGCGGTGGACGGACGAAGTTCATGACCCTGTCGCAGAACGACGTCCTCCGACGGTCCTTCGGCGAGGTCGTGGCGTCCCGCGGGCGTGCGAAGTCGCGGCTGCTCGTCGCCCAGGACCCCCTGACCGCCGCCGCGAACCGTGCGGCCATCACGGCGCCCTGGCCGCGCGTGGTGCACAACGACGAACTCGGGATGTCCATCGCCGCGCACGGCGGGGTCTTCGCCGGTTCCTCCCTGGACATGGGCACCCGGGTGCTCCTCGACGCGATGGACGACGCCGTGCCGACCGCCAGGGTCGCCGTCGACCTCGGCTGCGGGAACGGCGTCATCGCGACGGCGATCGCGCGGCGACGGCCGGGGATCCGTGTCGTCGCGACCGACGTCTCGCACGCGGCGGTCGCGAGCACCCGCGCGACCGCCGACCGCAACGGCGTCGGCGACCGCGTCACGACCGTCCGGAGCGACGCCGGCGACGAACTCGACGAGGGGTCCGCCCAGCTGGTCCTCTGCAACCCGCCGTTCCACGCGGACACCACCGTGAGCACGGACGCGGCCGAGGCGATGTTCCGGAACGCGGCCACGATCCTCCAGTCCGGCGGTGAACTGTGGTGCGTCTGGAACTCGCACCTGCGGTACCGGCCGGTGCTCGAGAAGGTCGTCGGACCGACCCGTCAGGTCGTCCGCACTGACAAGTTCACCGTGACGGCGTCCCGCCGGGCCTGACGGGCCGGCTCGCCAGCGGAGGTGCTCGCCCTGACGACGAGTGCGCATGCGGGCGCGCGTGCGGTTGTCGGGACCGCGCGCAGCAACGGGAAACAGGCAACGGGCAACGGGCCGCGGTCGACTCGCGGGCGCGTCAGTGGGTCGTCGGGACCCCGGCGGCGCGGAGGGTCGCCGCCACGAACGGCACCGAGCGCAGGTCGTGCGATGTCAGCCGACGCAGGGCTCTGACCTCGGGGAGCGCGCGGATCCAGTCCTCGCGGGTCTTCTCGGCGATGACGACCTGCTCCGGGGAGCGGCCGTCGCGCGTCCGTGCATCGCGGTACTTCACGGCGCCGTCGTACTCGACGACGACGACCTGGTCCGGGAACCAGAAGTCGACGAGGGCGCGGAGGCCATCGGGGGAGCGGAACTCGTGCTGGAGCTGCGGCCGCGGGGCTCCGGTCTCGTGGAGGACGACCCGGGCGAGCGACTCGCCGACCGAGTCCGACCGGTGATCGGCGAAGTCGAGCGCGGCATGCGCCAGGGCCGCGCCGCGTCGGGACCCTGGCGCCAGGGCCGCGGCGATCTCGTCGCGGGGGACCCCTCGGCGGAGCACCTGGTCGAGCACGACGACCGCGTCCCGGAACGGCATGGACCGTGCCGTGGCGGCCGCCGCGCCCGCCAGGCCGAGCACCGGGACGTCCTCTGGGCCGAGGTGGACGGTCTCGAGCGCGCCGGGTGGCATCGGGTGCGACTCGACGAGCGGGGAGCGGCGGTCGACGCGCGTGCGACACGGTTCGGCGACCACGACACGGACCGGCGCGGGACCGAGCAGCCGGATGCCGTGCAGGAGCAGGGCGGACTCGTGGGCGAACACCGCGTCGCCGGGCAGCCGGGGGAGGACGGCGCGGACCCGTACGAGGTGCCGCGCCCGGTCGTCCAGCGCGAGTCACTGCGCACGGTCGACGTCCAGTCCGCGACCGATCCGCACGAGGTCGGCGCCGGCACGGCGCTGCACAGCCCGCGCGACGGACGGCGGCGTGCGGTCGTCGACGCGCACGATCGGGCAGTCCGGGAGGGGGATCACGCGCCCATCGTGGCGGGCGCGGGGCGAGCCTCCCGGCTTGTCCACAGGCGTCCGGCGAAGCTGCACGCGGAAACGACAAGTGCGCATGCGGGCGCATGCGCACTTGTCGTCAGGACGAGCAGCTACCGAGCCCGCCCACAGGACCGCCCGGCCCCCGCCTACTCCGGGATGTAGGCGAACGTGTCGGGGTCCGGCCCCGTGCGGTGACCCTTGTCGAGCGTCGTGATGTCGGTCATGTCCTCGTCGGACAGCTCGAAGTCGAAGATCGCGAAGTTCTCCTCGACGCGGGCACGGGTGACCGACTTCGGGAAGACGATGTCGCCGCGCTGGATGTGCCAGCGGAGCACGACCTGCGCGGGGCTCTTGCCGACCGACTCCGCGATCCGGACGATCGTCGAGTCGTCGAGCACCAGGCCCTGGGCGATCGGGGACCATGCCTCCGTCGCGATGCCGAGTTCGCGGTTGACCGCGCGCAGCGACTCCTGCGCCAGGTAGGGGTGCACCTCGATCTGGTTCACGGACGGGGTGATCGTCGTCTCGGCGACGAGCTTGCGGAGGTGGTGCGCCTCGAAGTTCGAGACACCGATCGAGCGCGAGGTGCCGGCGGCGTAGAGCTCCTCGAACGTCTTCCACGTCGGCACGAAGTCGCTGACGGTCGCGAGCGGCCAGTGGATCAGGAACAGGTCGGTGTAGCCACCGAGCAGGTCGGCCGACTTCTTGCCGTTCTCCAGCGCGAGCGCGGGGTCGTGGAAGCCGTTGTTGAGCTTCGACGTGACGAAGATCTCCTCGCGGGGGATGCCGGACTCGGCGATCGCCTCGCCGACCTCTTTCTCGTTGCCGTACATCTCGGCGGTGTCGATGTGGCGGTAGCCGACCTCGAGCGCCGTCAGGGTCGCTTCCTTCGTCGAGGAGGGGTCGATCTGGAACACACCGAAGCCGAGCTGCGGGATGGTCTTGCCGTCGTTGAGTGTGATGTTCGGAACGGTCATGCTCCCAGACAACCAGGGAACACCCGAACCCCATTCCGGATTCGTTCAGGCACGCTCACTCCAGCGCGGCCGTGATGTACGCCACCAACGCCTGCCCGTACGCGATCGCCGGGTCCGCAGCAGCGAACGACCGGTCCTCGCCCCGGAGCACCACTGTCACCGTGTGCACCACACGCTCCCCGGCGGCGACCCGGGTGAGCCCGACGAACGACGGTCCGAGCAGCTCGCGCAACTGGTCCTCGCGCGGCAACCACAGCGACTCGGCTGCCGTCACCGAGTCGAGCGCCCACTCGGTCGTCCCGTTGAACCCGAGGATGGTGCCCGACGGGTGGTCGTGCCGCTCGACGGTCATCTCGGACACGGTGTACACGTCGTCGTCGACCCCGGGCTTGTCGATGACGAACCGGTCCCCGGTCTCGGGGTTCCAGCGGAGCCCGGCTGCGCGGAGGTCCTTGGCGAGTTCGACGGTGATCACCTCCCCAACCTGCCACGGCAGCCCGTACGGATGTTCCCGAAAGCAACCCGTACTAGCATCGCGGAGCACCCTCGTGCGTGGGCCACTCGACTGTTCCACGCGCGCGACGCGACGACGCCCGGACGACCGGTGCCGTGCCTCCAGGCGGTTGAACCGGCCACGGGACGGTCCGCCGGCCGGGCCCCGACCGCGGTGGGCCACGGATCGGCCCGCCCAGAGAAGGATCCGCATGACGCTCGAACGCGAGGAACTCCGCGACGCCTGGACCGTCGCCATGGTCGACGAGACCGCTCCGGCGACCGCGCCGGCCGGTGCCATCGCCGGCATCCCCGCCACGGTCCCCGGTCAGGTGCACACGGACCTCGAGCGCGAGGGCCTGCTCGCCGACCCGACGCTCGACCGCAACGAGGACGCGGCGAAGTGGGTCGGGCGCGCCGACTGGACGTACTCGCGCACGCTCGACGTCGACCCCCGTGGTCACGAGCGCGTCGACCTGGTCTGCGACGGCCTCGACACCGTCGCCGAGCTGACGCTGGACGGCGTGCAGATCGGTGCCACCCGGAACATGCACCGCCGCTACCGCTTCGACCTCCGCGACACCACGGACGGCAGCAACGCCAGGACCGAGCGCGACCTGGAGATCCTGTTCGAGTCGCCCTACCGCGAAGCCGGCCGCGTCGCAGCCCGCGCCGGCGCGATGCCAGGGCCGTACGACGAGCCCTTCCCGTATGTCCGCAAGATGGCGTCGAACTTCGGCTGGGACTGGGGGCTCACCGCGGTGACCAGCGGCCCCTGGCGTCCCATCGCGATCGAGCGCTGGTCGACCGCGAGGCTCCGCGACGTCCGGCCGCTCGTCGACATCGAGGCGGGCGAAGGCGTCCTCGACGCACACATCGCGTTCGAGCGGTCCGGCCTGAACGACCTCGACCAGGACGGCGAGGACGACGACCTCGTGCTCGTCGTCACGGTCTCCGGCGAGACCGAGGACGGCGCGAAGACCCGGCAGCGGTCTCGCGCGCAGGTCACCCCGAAGCAGGACGAGACCGTCGTCACCGTCCGGGTCCCCGAGGTGCAGCGGTGGTGGCCGCGCGGGTACGGCGAGCAGCCGCTCTACGACGTCGTCGTCGAGCTGCAGACCGTCGACGGCGAGGTCCTCGACCGCCAGGGGTTCCGCACCGGGTTCCGGTCGACGCGGATCGACACCGCGGTGGACGACATCGGTCGTCCGTTCGACGTGTACGTCAACGGCACGCGCATAGACGTCCGCGGTGTGAACTGGATCCCCGACGACGTCATCGTGTCGCGGGTCGACCGTCCGCGGTACGAATCGCGCCTGCGTGCAGCGGCCGACCTCAACGTGAACATGGTCCGCGTCTGGGGCGGTGGCGTGTACGAGTCGCACGACTTCTACGAGGTCTGCGACGAGCTCGGCCTGCTCGTCTGGCAGGACTTCCCGTTCGCCTGCTCGGCCTACCCCGAGGACGAGCCGCTCCGCAGTGAGGTCATCGCCGAGGCCCGCGACAACGTCGCCCGGCTCTCCCGGCACCCCTCGCTCGTGCTCTGGAACGGCAACAACGAGAACATCTGGCTGCACGACGTCGACGGCTGGGACCGGGCGCTCGGGGAGCGCGGCTGGGGCCTCGACTACTACCTCGACCTGCTGCCGACGATCGTCGATGCGGTCGACCCGTCGCGGTTCTACACGGTCGCGTCGCCGTGGTCCGGCTCCGAGTCGCTCTTCGCGAACGACGTCGACCACGAGACGCACCACTCGTGGGACGTCTGGAACCGCCTCTCCGACGACCACTACCGCGACTCGGTCCCCCGGTTCGTGTCGGAGTTCGGCTGGCAGGCACCGCCCGCGTGGCGCACCATGCGCGACGCGGTCTCGGACGAGCCGATGACGCCGTCCTCGCCCGGTGTCGTGCACCACCAGAAGGCCGCATCCGGCATGCAGAAGCTCGCGGACGGGCTCGCGCCCCGGTTCGGTCTCGTGCCGTCCGACTTCGACCGGTGGCACTACCTGACGCAGCTCCAGCAGGCGCGCGCCATAGCGACCGGCGTCGAGCACTGGCGCACGCA
Organism: Curtobacterium sp. L3-7; assembly: GCF_048756585.1. NCBI lineage: Bacteria > Bacillati > Actinomycetota > Actinomycetes > Micrococcales > Microbacteriaceae > Curtobacterium > Curtobacterium sp. L3-7. The sequence continues at coordinate 1,196,609 of NZ_CP151474.1, forward strand.
CTGGCCCCGCAACACCGGGGTCATCGTCTGGCAGCTGAACGACCTGTGGCCCGTGTCGTCCTGGTCGGCGATCGACTCGGCAGGGCGGCTGAAGCCGCTGGCGCACGAGCTGCGTCGGCTGTACGACGACGTCCTGGTGGCGATCCGGCCCGTCTCGTCGGTCCGGACGGTTCCTGCCCCGGACCGGACTGGAGGCTCGGATCACCCGACCGCGTCGCTGCCGGTCGCGGACGTGGCCGGTTCCGCACCCGCCGGTTCCTCGCCGATCGAGGTTGCCGTCCGGTCGACCCGCCGCGGTCTCGACAGCGTGGTCCGCGTCCGGCGCATCGACCTCGCCGGCCGTGTCCTCGCCGAGGAGACCTTGCCCGTGCACCTCGACGCGGCCGGTGTCGCGGTCGTGACCCTGCCTGACGCGGTCGGGGTGGTGGGCGACCCGACCGGTGAGCTCGTCGTGGCCGACATGGACTGGCGTCGCGCGGTGTGGACTCCGGCGCCGGACAAGGACATGCGGTGGGAACCGGCGCACTACCGCGCGGCGTTCACCCCCGCGGCGGACGGCGACGGGCTCGACCTGGTCGTCGAGGCCGAGTCGCTCGTGCGTGACCTGCTCCTCCAGCCCGACCGGGTGCAGCCGGGTGGCACCGTCGACCGCGGGTTCATGACCCTGCTGCCGGGTGAGCGGGTCGCGTACCGCCTGCACGGCGTGACCGAGGCGGACATCCCGAGACTGACCGGGACCGCCGTGCTGTGGTCGCTCGACCGCGTGCTGGCGGACTGACCTCCTGGCGCGCTGATGGTGTCGATCCTGTGCGGGAGGTGTTCGTTCGGGCGCTCGACCTGGGCTTCCCGGCCCGTGCGAGTTACGATGGACGGACCACGGCTTCCGCCGGGCCCGTCGATGACGACGAGCTGACGGCGACCACTTCCAGAATCAAGGAGTCATGATGCTCGGAAACCTCACCGGTGTACACCTGCTGATCATCCTCGGCATCGTGGTGCTGCTGTTCGGCGCGACGAAGCTGCCGGCGCTCGCCAAGGGCCTCGGCCAGTCCATCAACATCTTCAAGAAGGAGATGGACACCGACGACAAGAAGGCCAAGGGCACGGACGGCACCACCGTCCAGAGCGTCCCCGCCGACCAGGCTTCGACGGCCGCCCCGGTCGTCAACCCGGCGCCGTCCGTCCAGCCCAACTCGGACTCACGCACCAACTAGACATCCCAGCCCCGGGAACGACCGAGCCCCGCACCTGTCCACAGGTGCGGGGCTCCGTCGTTCCCGGGGCGCTCCGAGGGCGCATGATGAGCGCATGACCGATCCCGCCAGCCCGGTGCACACCGCGCCGCTCCGTGACGACCGCCGCGTGGTGCTGGTCGTCGCGATCCTGGCGTCCTTCGTGGTCGGGCTCGACTCCAGCGTCGTGAACGTCGCGTTGCCGGCCATCCGGCAGGAACTCGGCGGCGGGCTCGTCGTGCAGCAGTGGACCGTCGACGCGTACCTGGTCACGCTCGGGTCGCTGATCCTCGTCGCGGGCTCGCTCTCCGACCTGTTCGGCCGCGTCCGGATCATCACGTGGGGCCTCGTCGTGTTCGGGGTCGCTTCGGTGCTGTGCGCGGTGGCGCCGACCGGTGCCGTGCTCATCGTGGCGCGGGCGTTGCAGGGCGTCGGTGGCGCGCTCGTCACCCCGAGCTCGCTCGCGCTCATCGTCGCGGCCTACCGGGGAGCGGCGCAGGCGAAGGCGATCGGGTCGTGGACGGCGTGGTCGAGCGCCGCTGTCATCGTCGGTCCGGTGATCGGCGGGCTCATCGTCGACGGCATCGGCTGGCGGTGGATCTTCGTCCTCACGGCGGTCCCCATCGCGGTGACGATCCCGCTCGTCCGCCGGATCTCGGGTGACGTCGTCGCCGGGCACCGCCCCCGCGTGGACGTGGTCGGCGCCGTGCTCGCGGTGGTCGGCGTCGGCGGGGTGGTGCTCGGGCTCATCGAGCAGGGGCGGCTCGGGTGGGGTGCGCCGACCGTGGTGGCCGCGCTCGTCATCGGCGGGCTGGCGCTCGTCGGGTTCGTGCCGTGGGAGCTCCGCGTCACCCGGGTGACCGGGGCACCGCTCGTCCCCCTGGGGTTGTTCCGCGCCCGGAACTTCGCGGTGGGCAACATCGCGACGCTCTCGATCTACGGAGCCCTCGGGATGGTCGGCTTCGTCGTCACGCTCTTCCTGCAGGAGGTGTGGGGGCTCCCGGCCTGGCTCGCCGGCCTCGCGACGCTGCCGCCCACGGTCCTCCTCCTGCTGCTCTCGACGACGGTCGGATCGCTCGCCGGTCGGTACGGTCCACGCTGGTTCATGGCTGCGGGACCAGCGGTCGCCGCGGTCGGGTCGCTCCTCATGGTCCTGGTCGGCGGCGAACCAGGCGCGTACTGGTACGCGGTGTTCCCGGGGCTCGTCCTCGTCGGTGTCGGGATCTCCCTGATGGTGACGCCGTTGACCAGCGCCGTGCTCGGCTCCGTGCCGCAGACCGAGGCCGGTGTCGGCTCAGCGGTGAACAATGCGATCGCCCGCATCGCGAGCCTGGTGATGGTGGCGCTCGCCGGCGTCGTGCTCGGCGGTGCGATGAGCGTCGGCGGGTTCCACCGCGCGGTGATCGTGATGGCGCTGCTGCTCCTCGCCGGTTCGGTCGTCAGTGCCGTCGGCATCCGGAACACCCACTCGCGAACCTAACTTGAGTCGAGTAGACTCAAGTATCGGACCAACGCAAGGAAAGGACGGAACCCCATGGCGAACCTCCAGGGCGCGCCTGACTCGCAAGAGCGTCAGAAGACCGCCCTCGAGCAGTACGGCGTCGACCTGACGGCCGTCGCTCGCAGCGGCAAGCTCGACCCGGTGATCGGCCGCGACGCCGAGATCCGCCGTGTCAGCCAGGTGCTGACCCGGCGCACGAAGAACAACCCCGTGCTCATCGGTGAGCCGGGCGTCGGCAAGACCGCCGTCGTCGAAGGACTCGCCCAGCGCATCGTCGCGGGTGACGTCGCCGACTCGCTCAAGGACAAGCGACTCGTGTCGCTCGACATCTCCGCCCTCATCGCCGGCGCGAAGTACCGCGGCGAGTTCGAGGAGCGGCTCAAGGCCGTGCTCAAGGAGATCAACGACTCCGACGGGCAGGTCATCACCTTCATCGACGAGCTGCACACGCTCATGGGCGCCGGCGGCGGCGAGGGCTCCGTCGCGGCGTCGAACATGCTCAAGCCGATGCTCGCACGCGGTGAGCTCCGGCTGATCGGCGCGACGACCCTCGACGAGTACCGCGAGTACATCGAGAAGGACGCGGCACTCGAACGGCGCTTCCAGCAGGTCTACGTCGGGGAGCCCAGCGTCGAGGACGCGGTGGCGATCCTCCGCGGGCTCAAGGAGCGCTACGAGGCGCACCACAAGGTCACCATCAACGACTCCGCGCTCGTGGCCGCGGCGAGCCTGTCGAACCGCTACATCTCCGGCCGGCAGCTGCCCGACAAGGCGATCGACCTCATCGACGAGGCAGCGTCGCGTCTCCGCATGGAGATCGACTCCAGCCCGGTCGAGATCGACGAGCTGAAGCGGAACGTCGACCGGCTGCGCGTCGAGGAGTTCGCGCTCAAGCAGGAGAAGGACGACGCCTCGAAGGCCCGGCTCCAGACCCTGCGCACCGAACTGCGCTCCCGAGAGGAACGTCTGGCGGCGCTCGAGCAGCGCTGGCAGGCGGAACGGGCGAGCCTCAACCGCATCGGTGAGCTCAAGCAGCAGCTCGACGACCTCAACATGCGCAGCCAGCGCGCGCAGCGGGAAGCCGACTACGCCACCGTGTCGCGGCTGGAGTACGCCGAGAAGCCCCGGATCGAAGCCGAGCTCGCCGCCGCCGAACAGGCCGAGTCGGCCGACCGCATGGTGAACGACAGCGTCACCGACGAGGACATCGCTGCGGTCATCGCGCAGTGGACCGGCATCCCCGTCGGCCGACTGCTGCAGGGCGAGACCGAGAAGCTCCTGCACCTGGAGACCGAACTCGGCCGCCGGATCATCGGGCAGCGGCCCGCCGTGGCCGCCGTGTCCGAAGCCGTCCGACGCACCCGCGCCGGCATCTCGGACCCCGACCGCCCGACCGGGTCGTTCCTGTTCCTCGGCCCGACCGGCGTGGGCAAGACCGAGCTCGCGAAGGCCCTCGCGGAGTTCCTCTTCGACGACGAGAAGGCCCTCGTCCGCATCGACATGAGCGAGTACGGCGAGAAGCACTCCGTCGCCAGGCTCATCGGCGCCCCGCCCGGGTACGTCGGCTACGAGGCAGGCGGGCAGCTCACCGAAGCCGTCCGTCGTCGCCCCTACTCGGTGATCCTGCTCGACGAGGTCGAGAAGGCCCACCCCGAGGTGTTCGACGTGCTGCTCCAGGTGCTCGACGACGGCCGTCTGACCGACGGGCAGGGCCGCACGGTCGACTTCCGGAACACGATCATGGTGCTGACGTCGAACCTCGGCTCGCAGTTCACGACCGACATGTCCCTGACCGAGGACCAGCGCCAAGAGGCCGTCCGCGAGCTCGTGCAGCAGGCCTTCCGCCCCGAGTTCATCAACCGGCTCGACGACATCGTGGTGTTCCAGGCGCTCACCGCGGAGGACCTCGGGCAGATCGTCTCGCTGTACGTCGACCGGCTCGCGAGGCGCCTGTCCGGTCGTCGGCTCGAGCTCGCCGTCACCCCCCAGGCACGCGGATGGCTCGCCGAGCGCGGGTACGACCCCGTGTACGGCGCGCGGCCACTGCGTCGCCTCATGCAGCGGCAGATCGACGACCAACTCGCGCGGGCGATCCTCGCGGGTGACGTGCGCGACGGCGACACCGTCCGCGTGGACGTCGCAGAGGGCGGCGACGCCCTGACGGTGGAGCCGTTCGAACTGGCGGAGATCGTCGAGGAGTAGCTGCGGCTCGGCATGCGGCCGACGCCAGGCCCGTCACCGGTTCCTGGGACCGGTGACGGGCCTGGCGGCCTACGTTCACCCCCATGCCCGAGATCCGCGCGCTCCGTCGCCTCACCGAGTCCATCGAGCACGCGAGCGTGCTCGACACGGCCGTCGACATCGACCGGAAGGTGGTCGAGGTCCTCGCGAAGCCCAGGTCGCTCCGTCGGCTGCTGCACGGCGTGCCGTTCGGGCACCCGATCCACCCGCTGATGGTGCAGGTCCCGCTCGGGGCGTGGATCTCCGCGGCGGTGCTCGACCTGCTCGGCGGGAAGGGCAACGCGAAGGCCGCGAAGACCCTCGTCGGCGTCGGACTCGTGTCGTCGGGCAGCGCCAGCGTCGCCGGGTACGTCGACTGGTCGGAACTCGACCGGGAGCAGCTCCGCACGGGGTGGGTGCACCAGGCCGTGAACTGGGTCGGCATCTCGCTCTACGGGTTCTCGTGGCTGCAGCGGAAGCGCGGCAACCACGGCGCGGGGAAGCTCCTCGGGTTCGCCGGACTGGCGGTGGTGGGTGTCGGCGGGTACCTGGGTGGGCACCTGGCCTACCGGCAGCGTGCCGGGGTGAGTGTGCACGGCGAGGTCCCGTTCGAGGCCTGACGCAACAGCCGCGAAACACCGTACGGCGAAGACTCGGGACGTGTCGTCCCAGTCCACGCAGAGCAACATCGTATGCAATACATGTATGCGTGTACTCGTGGTGGACGATGAGATCGCCCTGGCCGACCTGGTCGCGAAGGGCCTGACCCGGCAGGACATGGCCGTCGACGTCGCGTACCGCGGCGACCACGCCGACGAGCTCCTGGCGGTGAACGACTACGACGTCGTCGTGCTCGACCGCGACGTCCCGGGGCTCCACGGTGACGAGGTCGCCCGTCGGCTCGCCGGTCGGGGGAGTCTGACCCGCATCCTCATGCTCACCGCAGCGACGACCCTGACCGACCGGGTGAACGGCCTCGAACTCGGCGCGGACGACTACCTGGCCAAGCCGTTCGAGTACCCCGAGCTGGTCGCCCGCGTCCGGGCACTCGGGCGCCGGAGCGTCGCACCCGCGGCACCCGTCCTCGAACGGGATGGTCTCCTCGTCGACACCAACCGGCGGATCGCCACGCGTGCGGGACGGCCGCTCGACCTGACGTCCAAGGAGCTCGGCGTCCTCGAGACCCTGCTCCGCGCCGATGGCCGCATCGTCTCCGCCGAGGAACTCCTCGAGAAGGTCTGGGACATGAACATCGACCCGTTCACCGCGGCCGTGCGGGTGACGATGTCGAAGCTCCGCAAGAAGCTCGGCGAGCCCGATCCGATCCGGACGGTCCCCGGCAAGGGCTACGCGTTGTGACGGGCAGGCGCACGTGGAGCATCCGGGTCCGCACCGCCGTGGTCTTCGCGCTCGCGGCGATGGCGCTCGCCGCCGGGGTCGTCGTGTTCTCGAACCTGATGTCGCAGGCGGGCGTGAGCGAGGCGTACACGACCACGATGCATGACTCGACCGACTTCCGGCCGACGGACGCGACCGCCGCGCCGAAGCCGATGCCGACGGGCGCCACCGACCCGGGCGACCTCGCCCCTTCGAAGCTGCGGTCGGTGGCGATCGTGCGCATCGTCGCGGCGCAGCAGTGGCAGTGGTCGGCGATCGGGATCGCGGGCGCTGGCGCCGTCGCGGGTGGGATCGGGTGGCTGCTCAGCCGCCGCATGCTCCGTCCGATCGACCGGATCACCGCGACCGCCGCCCGGATCACGGCGTCGAACCTGCACGAGCGGATCGCGCTCGAGGGCCCCGACGACGAACTCCGGCGGCTGTCCGGAACGGTCGACGACCTGCTGGACCGGCTGCAATCGGCGTTCGAGAGCCAGCGACGGTTCGTCGCGCAGGCCTCGCACGAACTGCGGACACCTCTCGCCGTCCAGCGTGCGGCGATGCAGATCGGACTGCACGACGGTGCCGACGCCGAGGACGTCCGGACGACACGGGACGAACTGCTCGAGCAGAACCGCCGGACGGAGCACCTCGTCGAGTCGCTGCTCGTCCTCGCGGAGGCCGACCGCGGCCTGGCGGGCGCCACGACGGACGTCGACCTGGGGGCGGTCGTGGACGAGGTCGTCGCGGGAGCTGCCGGAGCCGCCGACGAGGCGGGCGTGCGTGTGACCCACGAGGACCGCACCGAGCCTCCGGGCCTGATCGTGCCCGGCGAGCCCTTGCTGGTCCGTCAGCTCCTCGTCAACCTGGTCGGCAATGCGGTCGAGTACAACGTGCTGAACGGGTTCGTCCACGTGACCACGTCGCCGGATGGGATGGTCGTCGAGAACTCGGGGCCGATCATGCCGGACGACGTGGTGCCGTTGCTCGTCGAGCCGTTCCGGCGGTGCTCGGCAGTGCCTGACTCCGGACGACGGCACAGCGGGCTCGGGCTCTCGATCGTCGCTTCCATCGCGCAGGCACATGGCTGGCGGTTCTCGGTCGCGGGTCGTGACGAGGGCGGGCTGCGCGTGCAGGTCGACGTTTCGTCGGCGTAACCACGGGTGTACCAGGGCCGAAACACCGATTCCGGTGTGCTGGCCTCATGACCGACACCACGAACAAGACCAAGACGATCGCGCTCGTCGCCGGGCTCCTGCTCCTCCCCGGACTGCTGGTGGCCTGCTCGAGCAACGCCCCGACGGTCCGCGAGAGCGCATCCGGCGCCGGCCAGAAGGGGGCGACCATCGCAGAGTGCATGCGCGGCAAGGGCTACGACATGGCCGACCCGTCCGGGAAGTCCGAGACGATCTCGGTCCCGGAGGGCGTCGACCAGGAACAGTGGTCCGCGGACCTCACCGAGTGCGCGGGCGCCGGGTCGGGCGCGGGTGACGGTGTCCAGGCGGCCAAACCGATGGCGGGCATGGAGGAGCAGTTGCAGCAGGCCGCGAAGTGCATCCGCGAGAACGGCTTCGCCGACTACCCGGACGACGAAGAAGGCTGGCTGTCCTACAAGCCCGGCGATCAGGCCACGTTCGACGACGTGGCGAAGACCTGTCACGAGGAGGCCTCCGGGCCGGTCGAGAAGGTCACGAAGTGACCAGCGCCGCTCCCACCAGGATGCGCATGGTGATCGCGGGCGTCTGCCTCGCCGCGGCTCTCGGAGTCGGGACGGGGGCATGGGCGCTCGTCGACCTGCGGACGACGCCGACCGCCTCCGCCGAGCAGACGAGGACGTCGAAGCGAGCCACGTCCCCGGTCACGAAGGGTGACCTGACGGATTCGAGGGTGTTCGCGGGGACACTGGGCTACGGGACCTCGACGGGAGTCCCTGGTGCGGCGCAGGGCACGCTGACCTGGTTGCCGAAGCCCGGGCAGGTCATCCACCGAGACGAGTTCCTCTACGCGGTCGACGAGCGCGGCGTCCGCTCCATGTACGGCACGGTGCCGCTCTGGCGCTCGCTCGAGCGCGGGCTGCAGGGCACCGACGTCCGGCAGCTCAACGAGAACCTCGCGGCCCTCGGCTACGACGTCGCGCAGGACGACACGTTCGGACCGCGCACACAGCGGGCGGTGCGGCAGTGGCAGAAGGACCGCGGGCTGGAGGTCACCGGCAGTCTGACCGTGGACGACATCGCATTCGTGGACGGCGACGTCCGTGTGGGCGTGGTCGACGGCAAGCTCGGGCAGCCGGCCGGCGGGGACGTGATCTCGGTCACGAGCACCAAGCGCATCGTGCAGGCGACGATCGCGCAACGGGACGCCGAACGCCTCGCCGTCGGCACGGAGGTCGACGTCCGCGTGAACGGTGCCGGGGACCCGATGACCGGCGAGGTCATCGACGTCCAGCCGAGCGCGTCGGAGGACGGCGGGAACACGGTGGACGTCTCCGTGTCGTTCGATCCCGGGGACCGGCAGCTCCCCGCGGCGGCATCGGCGCAGCTCGACGCCAAGGGCACGACGGAGCGGGACGTGCTGTCGGTGCCGGTCGCCGCGCTCGTCGCGCTCGACGGCGGTAGGTACGCCGTCGACGTCGTGCAGCGCGACGGGACCACGAAGCGGGTGCCGGTCGAGCCCGGGTTCACGGCCGACGGGCGAGTCGCCGTCACCGGTGCCGTCAGTGCAGGTGACGAGGTCGTGGTGCCGGGATGACCGCGGTCCTCGCGCTCCGCGACGTCAGCAAGACCTACGGGGACGTCGGCGCGCTCCGCGGGGTGTCCCTCGAGGTGGCCGAAGGGGAGTTCGTCGCGGTCGTCGGGCCGTCAGGGTCGGGCAAGTCGACGATGCTCAACATCGTCGGCACGCTCGACCGGCCGACGTCGGGGACGGTGACGATCGCCGGCAACGACGTCGCGGCGATGTCGGACGACGCGCTCTCGATGCTCCGCGCCGACCACGTCGGGTTCGTGTTCCAGCACTTCCACCTACAGGCCGGCGCGACGGCGGCGGAGAACGTCGCCGACGGGCTCCTCTACGCCGGCTGCGGTCGACGCGAGCGGCGCCGGCGTGCCGTCGACGCCCTCGAACGAGTCGGGCTCGGACACCGGGCGGAGCACCGGCCGAACCAGTTGTCCGGCGGTGAGAAGCAGCGCGTGGCCATCGCGCGTGCGATCGTCGGCGAGCCGACGATCCTGCTCGCTGACGAACCCACCGGAGCCCTCGATTCGAGCTCGGGCGCCGCGATCCTGGCGCTCCTGCGCGAGCTGAACGCAGCAGGCACGACGGTCATGGTGATCACGCACGATCTCGACCTCGCGGCGTCACTGCCCAGACAGGTGCGGATGCGGGACGGGCTGGTGGAGCACGACTCCGCCGGAGCGCCGAGCGCATCGGCAGCCGACCTCGCCGTGGCGATCGGTGGTGTCCGGTGAGCGCGGTCCGCTCGCGCCTCGGGCCGGGCGACCTGCTCCGCCTCGGTGTCTTCGGGCTCCGCACCCGTCCGGGCCGCGTGGTGCTCTCGGCGCTCGGGATCGCGATCGGCATCGCGGCGATGATCGCCGTCGTCGGGATCTCCTCGTCGAGCAAGGCGAAGCTCGACCAGGTGCTCGATGCGCTCGGCACGAACGTGCTCACCGCCACGAAGGCCCAGGGGTTCGGCGAGACCCCGCCGCTGCCCGGCACGGCCCTGGAGTCGGTGCTCCGTCAGGACGACGTCGAGGAGGCCGCTGCGGTGGGGACGGTGGCGGACGGACACGTCTACCGGAACGCCTACATCCCGGAGCCAGAGACGAAGGGCATCGGTCTGCTCGCCGCATGGGGTGACGTGCCAGGGGTGCTCGGCGGGGAGTTCGCGTCCGGACACTGGATCGACGACCGTGCGGACGCGCCGCCGCAGGCCGTGCTCGGCGCGGGTGCGGCGAAGTCGCTCGGGATCGACGTCGTCGGGCCGGGCACCCACGTCTGGATCGGCGGGCAGTGGGTGCAGGTCGTGGGGGTGTTGCAGCCCGTCCAGCTCGCGGGCGACCTCGACCAGCAGGTGTTCGTCCCGCGGGGGCTCGCGCAGCAGCTGGGGTTCGACGGGGCCCCGACCGCCGTGTACACGCGAGTGGTCCCCGATGGCGTGGAACAGGCACGAGACGTGCTGGCCGGAGCGATCCGCCCTGGTTCCCCGCAGGACGTCGGTGTCACGCGGCCGTCCGACGCCCTCGCGGCGAAGAACGCCACCGACGACTCGTTCACGGGACTGCTCGTCGGCATCGGAGGGGTGGCACTCCTCGTCGGCGGCATCGGTGTCGCGAACACGATGGTGATCACCGTGCTCGAACGACGGGCCGAGGTGGGAGTCCGCCGTGCGCTGGGCGCCAGACGGCGGAACATCCGCGACCAGTTCCTCGTGGAGTCGCTGCTGCTGTCCTTCGTCGGCGGCGTCGCCGGTGTGGTGATCGGCGTCGGGGTGACGGTCGCCTTCGCCCTCGGGCAGGGGTGTCCGGTCGCCGTTCCGCTGTGGGCCGTCGCCGGAGGGCTCGGCGCGACGGTCGTCATCGGCGGGATCTCCGGGCTCTACCCGGCGGCGCGCGCCGCGCGTATCCCGCCGACCTCGGCGCTGGCAGCCGTGTAGGGCAGTGGACGCAACGGCCTGGAGGCCCGGTGCCGGTCCGACGGACCGGCACCGGGCCTCCAGGCCGGTCGCGTCCGGATCCGTCAGCCGACCTTCCGGGATCAGGCTCCGGGCCAGCGCTCCGTGCCCCACGTCACGGGCACGTTCCGCATGAGCAGCACGTCCGAGAACTCGGCGCTGTCGCGGGGGAGTGCGTCGATGAACGAGGAGTGCACCCGGTGCGCCCGGGCCGGGGAGACCTGCCATGCGTCCGTACGGAGCTCGAGGCCCTCGAGTGCGCCGCGGTGGTCGGGGGACCAGCCGGTGCTCCCAGCGCGGAAGAAGTCGGATGCCTCGTCCACGTCGCGGAAGACGCTGCTCGTCCAGCGATGCGCCGGGACGCGCTCGACGTCGACGTCGACCTCGGCGTCGGTGGCGTCGAAGCCGACACGGAACCGCTCCCCGTCCTCGTCGACGTCGAAGCGGGCGTGCTGGTGCACGCCGGGCATCACCCGTCCGCCGAGTGCGACCGGCACCCACGACGCGCTGTAGCGCTTCGAGATGTACACGCCACGACGGACTCCGGTCGGTCCGTCCCACTCGACGGCGATGCGGTGCGCGGCGTTCTCGGCACCCCATGCGATCCCGCGAGGAACCCAGCGTGGTCGGAGGCCGGCCATGCGCAGCAGGCAGACGCCGGTGACCGCCGATCCGTCGACGAGCTGCGGGCGGAGGCCGTCCGGCAAGACGCGACGGAGTGCGGTCGGGTCGACCCGGAAGTTCACCAGGAGCCGACGGTCGATGCGGGCGACGATGCCGGCGCGGGACGGGGTCGTCGTGGTCGGTTTCGTCGACGCCTTGTGCGCTGCGGTGGTCACCCGTCGGATGCTAGCCCCCGCGCGGGGCGAGCGCCAGGGGGTGGAATGGTGCCTGGTCATGACCAGTTCGTCAAGCAATCGGCAGGATTCGTTCGATATCCGTTATCCCCCGGAAACATGCGGATCATCGGTCTCCACAGGCAGGAAATCGGAGGTTGACAACCCTGCCCCGAGGGTCTTTCATTGCCATTACGCAACGTCCTTTCATAAAGGTCGGACCAAGGGAGTCAACGTGACACGCACGCGATTCGCCGCACTCGGTGCGCTCGGCCTGGCGGCCGCGCTCGCCCTCGCCGGGTGCTCTGCCGGAAGCAACGGAGCTTCCGACAGCGGAACGAAGTCCATCGGCACACCCGATGGCAAGGGCAAGACCCTCAACGTCTGGATCATGAACGGCGACCTCAGCCCGAAGATCCTCGACGTCGCCGAGAAGCAGTTCACGAAGGCCACCGGCGCCAAGGTGAAGCTCCAGCTGCAGCAGTGGGACGGCATCACCACGAAGCTGACCACCGCCCTCGCCCAGAAGGACGCGCCGGACATCGTCGACCTCGGCAACACCCAGGTGCCGGTGTACGCCGCGACGGGTGGGCTGATGGACCTCAGCCCGTACAAGAAGGAACTGGCCGACGGGCAGACCTGGCTCTCCGGGCTCGAAGGGCCCGCGACCGTCGACGGCAAGCTCTACGGCGCACCGCTCTTCGCGGGCAACCGTGCGGTCATCTACAACAAGAAGACCTGGGCGGACGCCGGGGTGACCGGGACGCCGAAGTCGTACGAGGAACTCACCGCCGACCTCGACAAGGTCAAGGCGAAGAACCCCGCTGCGGACTTCTCGGCGTTCTACATGCCGGGGCAGTACTGGTACGGCGGCCTGCAGTGGGTGTGGGACGCCGGCGGACAGATCGCCACCGAGAAGGGCGGCAAGTGGACCGGGGCGATCGACTCCGCCGACGCCGTCAAGGGACTGACCGCCTGGAAGGACTTCCAGAACGCCTACTCGGCGAAGTCCACGCAGGACATCAACACCGACAAGCCGGCCGAGTCCGACGTCTTCGCGCAGGGCAACACCTCCGCGATCCTCGGTTCGGCGTGGGAGATCGGCTCGATCACCACGGCGAAGCCGGAGCTCAAGGACCAGATCGGCACCTTCGCGATGCCGTCGGCCACCGAGGGCAAGACGCAGCCGGTGTTCCTCGGCGGATCGGACCTCGGCATCCCGTCGAAGTCGGCGAACCAGGACCTCGCGCTGTACTACATGAAGATCCTGACCTCGAAGAAGTTCCAGCAGGACCAGGTCTTCGGCGTCGACGGGTGGGAGCCGAACTCCACGCAGCTGCTCGACTCGGTGGCGGCAGACGTGGACGAGCTCCACAAGCCGTACTTCGCCGCAGCCGGCACGAGCCGCCCGACCCCGGCGACGCCCGGGTGGGCGACCATCGAGGGTGACGCGTCCTTCCAGTCGATGTTCGCGGACATCGCGACGGGCCGGAAGACGCCGGAGGAATCCGCGAAGGACTTCTCGAAGCACCTCACCTCGGCGCTCAACGCGAGTCTGTAGTCGATGACCTCGACCGCTGACACGGCGACCGGCTCGGCACCTGCCGGGCCGGTCGCCGGCGCCGGGCAACCGCCCGTCGCCGGCCGGGTCCCCGGGTCCGGCCGGACCGGACGGTCCGCCCGCCCGCCCCGCCCCCGTCGTCGCTCCGTCGGTGCTTCGCGCGCACCCCTCGTGCTGCTCGCACCGGCCGCGGTGCTCCTGCTGGCGCTCGTCGTCTACCCGCTCGTCCGGCTCATCGTCATCTCCTTCCAGGAGTACGGCCTGCGGGCGATCTTCACCGGGCAGGCCGGGTTCGCCGGCCTCACGAACTACACGAACGTCCTCACCGACGGCAGCTTCTGGCCGGTCATCCTGCGGACGATCGCCGTCACCGCGTCGATGGTGATCGGCACGCTCGTCATCGGGATGGGAGTGTCGCAGCTGCTCACGCGGCTCGGGGTCGCGATGCGGACGGTCGTCAGCGTCGTGCTGGTCCTGGCGTGGGCGATGCCGAACGTCGCCTCGAGCCTGGTGTGGCAGTGGCTGTTCCAGCCCTTCTACGGCGTCCTGAACTGGCTGATCACGCAGATGCGGGTCTTCGGCGACCACACCCAGGACAACTGGGCGTCGCACCCGGGACAGGCGTACACGATCGTCCTGACCCTGGTGATCTGGCAGGCGGTGCCGTTCGTCGCCCTGACGCTCTACGCGGCACAGTCGCAGATCGCGCCGGAGTACTACGAAGCCGGGTCGCTCGACGGCGCCTCGGCGTGGGCCATGTACCGCGCGATCACGCTGCCGGCACTCGCCCCGACGCTGCTCCTCGTGACGATCCTCTCGGTGATCTGGGACTTCAACGTGTTCAACCAGATCTGGCTCCTCACCAGGGGCGGCCCTGAGGACGCGACGCTCACGCTCGGCGTCTGGACCTTCGTGAAGTCCTTCGTCTCGAACGCCTACGGGCAGGGTGCGGCGATCGCGGTCATCTCGACGGCGATCCTCGGCGTGCTCACCAGCTACTACATCCGCCGGCTCATCCGGAGCGGGGAGGAAGACCTGTGACGGCTCCTGCTGTTCGACCCGAAGCGCGCCAGGTGCGCCAGCGCAAGCGGAAGCCCCGCGTGCTCGCCAACACCGTCGCGGTGGTGTTCTGCCTGGTGTGGGTGTTCCCGATCTACTGGATGCTGAACACCGCGTTCAAGCCAGCGGACGAGGTCACCACCCTCACGCCGATCTGGGCGCCCATCCACCCGACGATCGAGAACTTCACCAGGGCGCTCACGCAAGAGGGCTTCCTGGGGTACCTCCGGAACTCCGCGATCGTCGTGGTGGCCGCGGTGCTGCTGTCGATCGCCGTCGGCTTCCTGGCATCGGCGGCGCTGTCGCGGTTCCGGTTCAAGGGGCGCCGTGCCATCCTCGTGGGCATCCTCTTCGTGCAGATGATCCCGTCGGGGGCGCTGCTCATCCCGCTGTTCCTGTCGTTCCAGTCCCTCGGGCTGCTCAACAGCTACATCGGGCTGATCCTGGCGTACGTCGCGAGCGTCCTGCCGTTCTCGATCTGGGTCATGCGCGGCTTCTTCGTCGCGGTCCCGGTGGAGATCGAAGAGGCGGCGAAGACCGACGGCGCTGGCACCTTCCGCATCCTGTGGAGCGTGCTGTTCCCGCTCGTGATGCCCGGGGTCATCGCGACGAGCGTGTTCGCGTTCATCGCCGCGTGGAACGACTACCTGACCGCCTACGTGATGCTCAAGGACCAGTCGATGTACACGCTGCCGGTCTGGCTCGCGGGCTTCTCGACGAACAAGGGGACGGACTTCGGCGGGCTCATGGCGGCGAGCGTGCTGTTCAGCCTGCCGGTCGTGGTGTTCTTCCTCATCGTGCAGCGTCGTCTGGTCAGCGGCATGACGGCCGGCGCTGTGAAGGGGTAGCGCCGGAGGGGACGGACGGGAGGCTCGGTGCCAGCTGGCACCGAGCCTCCCGTCCGTCGTTCCTGTTCTCGATCCCGGTCGGCGACTGGTCACGACGCCCCGTCCGTGATTGCCGAGCGGTCGAAGATCGTCGGCCGTGCGGCACTGGGGCGACGATTCTCGACCACTCGTCGGAACTGAGCGGGGTGTTGTGACCGGCCGAGAGCGGGAGCGGGAGCGGGAGCGGGAGCGGGAGCGGGAGCGGGAGCGAGAGCACGCGCACGTCTGCGGGTGTGTGGGATCGAAGACGAAACACTTGCGTTTGTGTTGGGTGTGGACGTACAGTTCCTGAAACCAACGCGAACGAAGGAGTTCGGTCATGTACGCAACCGAGCGGCACGATGCGATCGCCGCCGAGCTGCAGTCGGCAGGGCGGGTCTCCGTCGCCGATCTCGCCGAGCACTTCGACGTCACGACCGAGACCGTCCGGCGTGACCTCGACGCGCTCGAGTCGGCAGGGGTCCTCCGCCGGGTGCACGGGGGAGCGGTCCCGGTCGGACGCTCCAGCGTGGTCGAACTCACCGTCGCCGAGCGCGAGGGGCAGCACGGGTCCGCCAAGTCCGCGATCGCCCGGGCCGCGATGCGCCTCGTGCCCCCGACCTTCACCGGGTCCATCGCCGTCGACGCCGGTACGACCTGCGCCGCCGTCGCGACCGAACTCGCACGGTGGGAGCCCGCGGAGTCCGGCGCGACGATCACCGTCATCACGAACTCCGTCCCCATCGCCGCGACCCTGCAGCACAGCGAGCACGTCGAGCTGCACCTGCTCGGCGGCCGCGTGCGCGGTGTGACGAGCGCCGCGGTCGGGACCGCCACCGTCGAGCAGATCGGCGCGCTGCGTCCCGACATCGCCTTCGTCGGCACGAACGGGCTCTCCGCCGGGTTCGGCCTGAGCACCCCGGACGAGTACGAGGCCGCCGTGAAGGCCGCGTACGTGCTCGCCGCACGGCGGAGCGTCGTCCTCGCGGATGCCGCGAAGCACGGCGTCGAGGCGCTCATGCGCTTCGCCCGGCTCGACGAGGTCGACACGATCGTCACCGACGAGCAGCCCCCAGCCGACCTCGCCGGAGCGCTCACCGACGCCGACGTCGAGGTGGTCGTGGCATGAACGAGTCCAGCACGCGCATCGTCACGGTGACGCCGAACCCGTCGCTCGACCGCACGATCGAGCTCGCCGGTGAACTGCAGCGCGGTTCGGTGCAGCGCGCCACCCGGTCGACCGCGGAGCCGGGCGGCAAGGGCGTCAACGTCTCCCGTGTCGTCGTCGCCAGCGGCGGGGACACGATCGCGGTCCTGCCCGGGGACGAGCTCGACCCGGTCCTGCTCGGCCTCGCCACCCGCGGCATCCCGACCGCCGCGCTGCCGATCGGCGCACCGCTCCGGTCCAACGTCACCGTCACCGAGCCGACCGGTACGACCACGAAGCTCAACGAGCCCGGGCCGTCCCTCGCCGGGCGCCTCGACGAGCTCGCGGCGCTGGTCGCCGACACCGCGGACGTCACCCCCACCGGACCTCGTGCCCGGTGGGTCGTCCTCGCCGGGTCGCTCCCGCCCGGCCTGCCGGACGACGCACTCGCCGTCCTCGTGCGGGCCGTCCGCGAGCGGCACGGCGACGACGTCCGGATCGCCGTCGACTCGTCCGGCGTGCCGTTCACCGCGCTGCTGCAGTCCGGCGAGCGGATCGACCTCGTCAAGCCGAACGCCGAGGAGCTCGCCGAGATCGTCGGCGGGGACCCGGACGAGTACGAACGCGACCACGAACTCGCGGCAGCGGCAGCCGAACGGCTGCGCGACCGTGGCGTGGACACCGTCCTGCTCACCCTCGGCAGCGCCGGCGCGATCCTGATCGGGCCGGAGGGCTCGTTCGCCGCGGCGGCACCCCGCATCGTCGCCCGCTCGACCGTGGGCGCGGGTGACTCCTCCCTGGCTGGTTACCTGCTCGCCGAGGTCGCCGGTCGGCCGCCGGAGGAGCGGCTCGCACAGGCCGTCGCGACGGGGGCCGCGGCAGCCGCGCTCCCGGGCAGCGACGTCCCGGCGCTCGACCACACCGACCCGGGTGCCGTCACCGTCACCCGCCTCCGTCAGACGGCGGCACCCGCCGCCTGACCGCCCCACCGCAACCCATCACCGCCAACAGCACCGCAACCCGAACCACAGCGAACCCCAGCGCCACCGCGCCACTGCAAAGGAGCACACCATGACCGCTGCGCGCAGCTCGGACACGAGTCCCGGCCTCATCAGCGTCGCCCTCGTCGGCCTCGACGAGGACCTCGGCGCCACCTCGTCCGACGTCATCCGCGTCCTCGCCGACCGCGTCGCTGCGACCGGCCGCGCCGCCGACGGAAGCGCCCTCGCGGCGGACGCCATCAAGCGTGAGGCGAGCGTCGGCACCGGCGTCCCCGGTGGCATCGCCATCCCGCACGCCCGGTCGGCCTCGGTCACCGAACCGACACTCGCGATGAGCAGGCTCGCCCGGACGGTGCCGTTCGGCGCCCCGGACGGCGACGCCGACCTGGTCTTCATGATCGCCGTGCCCGAGGGGGCCGACAAGGACCACCTCACCGTCCTCTCGACCCTGGCCCGTGCGCTCATCCGCGACGACTTCACGGCCGCCCTCCGCGCCGCGACCACCCCGCAGGAGATCGTCGACCTGGTGGACCGCGAGGTGACCGGCGAGGTCGCCGACGCCGGCGTGACGGGCGCACCCCGAGCCTCCAGTCCGGCCGCGCCGACCACGGCACCGACCGCCGGCCGGAAGGTCATCGTCGGCGTCACCGCCTGCCCGACCGGCATCGCCCACACGTACATGGCAGCCGACGCGCTCGTCGCCGCCGCTCAGCGGGCCGGCGCCGAGATGCACGTCGAGACGCAGGGGTCCTCGCAGGTCGAGCCTCTCGACCCGGCGCTCATCGCCCGGGCCGACGCGGTCGTCTTCGCGGTCGACGTCGACGTCCGCGACCGTTCGCGCTTCGCCGGCAAGCCGCTCGTGTCCGGCCCGGTCAAGCGCGGTGTCGACGAACCCGACGCGATGATCGCCGAGGCGCTCCGTGCCGCGGACGACCCCAACGCCGCACGGGTGTCCGGATCCGCGGCGGAGGCGGGCACCAGCACCGCGAAGGACGAGCACTTCGGGCAGTCGCTGAAGCGCTGGCTGCTCACCGGCGTCTCCTACATGATCCCGTTCGTCGCCGGCGGCGGTCTGCTCATCGCGCTCGGGTTCCTGCTCGCCGGCTACGGCATCGCACTGACGCACGGCGACTCGGGTCAGAACAACGCCGTGTACACGCTGACGCACTACACGCTGCTGAACCTGCCGCCGGAGGGCCTGGCGTACTACCTCGGTGCCGCCGCGTTCCAGATCGGTGGCGTGTCGCTCGGCTTCCTGGTCGCAGCGCTCGCCGGGTACATCGCGTACGCCATGGCCGACCGCCCCGGCATCGCTCCGGGCTTCGTCGCCGGGTCGATCGCGGTGTTCATGAACGCCGGGTTCCTCGGCGGTCTGGTCGGTGGTCTCATCGCCGGTGCCGCCGCCTACTGGATCGGGCGCATCCCGGTCTGGCGTTGGCTCCGCGGCCTGATGCCGGTGGTGATCATCCCGCTGTTCGCGTCGATCATCGCCTCCGGTCTGCTGCTCCTGGTGCTGGGCGGCCCGATCGCCTGGGTGATGACGCAGCTCACCACCTGGCTGAACTCGTTGAGCGGCGCCTCGGCGGTCCTGCTCGGCGTCATCCTCGGCCTCATGATGGCGTTCGACCTCGGCGGCCCCGTGAACAAGGTGGCGTACGCGTTCGCCGTCGCGGGCCTCGGTGCCGGATCGGCCACCAACGTCGTGCCGTTCGAGATCATGGCCGCGGTCATGGCGGCCGGCATGGTCCCGCCGCTCGCCCTGGCGCTCGCGTCGACCGTCCTGTACCGCAAGGGGTTCACGAAGCCCGAGCGCGAGAACGGCAAGGCCGCGTGGCTGCTCGGTGCGTCGTTCATCTCCGAGGGTGCGATCCCGTTCGCCGCAGCCGACCCGCTGCGCGTCATCCCGGCGTCGATGGTCGGTGCCGCGGTTACCGGTGCGATCTCGATGGCTGCCGGTGTGACCTCGCGGGCGCCGCACGGTGGGATCTTCGTGTTCTTCGCCATCGGGGACGTCGCGATGTTCATCGTCGCGATCCTGGCGGGCACCGTCGTCTCGGCGCTGGTGCTGGTCGGCCTGAAGAAGTGGGTGCGTCGGGCCCCGGCGGCTGACGCCGCAGCGGTGGGTGTGCCGGCCGACGACCGGGTCGCGGTCGCCGCGTAGGGCGTCACCGCGGGGCGGGCGTCACCGCGGGGCGGGCGTCACCACGGGGCGTGCGTCACCACGGGGCGTGCGTCACCACGGGGCGGGCGTCACCACGGGACGGGCGGGAGGCTCGGTGCCAGCTGGCACCGGGCCTCCCGTCCGTCGTCGGTGCGCGTCGACGGTCACGACCCACCGTCGGCGTGGCGCCGACTGGTCACGACCCATCGTCGGCGTGGCGCCGACTGGTCACGACCTGTCGCTCGGCGAGCAGCGGAGCGACGGTCTTCGACCGGTCGGCGGAACTGAGCGGGGTGTCGTGGCCGCTCGGGAAGGGACAGGTCGGCTCTGCCCGTGCCCGTGCCCGTGCCCGCGCCCGGGCCCGTACCTGTGCCCGTGCGCGGGCGCGGGCACGCGACCCGCGACCCGCGTCAAGCGGCCAGCAGGAGCGGGGCGGTGTCGGTGTGCAGCGGCCCGTCGAAGGTGGCGGGGTCGAGCACGGGGACCGATGCGTGCGAGATCTTCGGGTGCACGGGCCGTCGCTCGGTCTCGCCCCGCCCGATGAGGTCCTCGTGCAGCTTCTCGCCGGGGCGCAGGCCGCTGAAGACGATGTCCGAGGTGCCGTCCATCGCCGCGATCATCCGACGGGCGACGTCGAGGATGCGGACCGGTTCGCCCATGTCGAGCACCAGGACCTCACCGGGCCGAGCGATCGCGGCGGCCTGGATCACCAGGTGGCATGCCTCGGGGATGGACATGAAGTAGCGCGTGGCATCCGGGTGGGTGACCGTCACCGGGCGCCCGGCACGGATGAGCTCGGCGAACAGCGGCAGCATCGACCCGCGACTGCCGAGGACGTTGCCGAACCGGACGGACACGTAGTCGCGACCCGTCTCCGCCGCGGTCCACGCCGTCAGCCGTTCGGCCAGGCGCTTCGTCTGCCCGAGGACGCTCGTCGGGTTCGCCGCCTTGTCCGTGGAGATGTTCACGAGCGTCTGGACGCCGGACTCGACCGCGGCGGCGAGCACGTTGCGGGTCCCGAGGACGTTCGTCTTCCACCCTTCGTCCGGGTACTGCTCGAGCATCGGGAGGTGCTTGAGCGCCGCGGCGTGGAAGACCACGTCGGGACGGCGGTCGAGCAGCACCTGCCGGATCGTCGACGCGTCGCGGATGTCGGCGAGCACGACGTCCTTCGTGTCGAGCAACCCGTGCCCCGCGACCGACACCTGGACCTGCTGCAGGGCCGTCTCGTCGCGGTCGAGCATGATGACCTCGGCCGGATCCGAGCGCATCAGCTGCCGACAGAGTTCGCTGCCGATCGACCCGCCGGCGCCGGTGACGAGCACGGTCCGACCGCGGACGAAGTCGATCGGCAGTTCGAGCTCGTGGTCGGCCGGGTGGCGGCCGATCAGCGCGTCGAGGTCGAAGTCGTCGGTGGCCGACGCAGTGCACCTGTCCATGGACACCAACCTATCGGCTGGTATCTGGTATGTGCAACGTCAGTCGGCGATGTTCGCCGTCATCGCGTCGATGTACGCGGCACGTTCCTCGCGCGTCCCGGGGCGACCGGGGACGCCGGGGCGCTCCTGCCACGGGAACGGTCCGGTCTCGTGGCGGTACTCGATGCCCATCGCCTCGAGTCGCGCGAGGTGCTCCGCCAGCCGCCCGCGGAAGTCCGCGAGGTCCCGGGGTCCGGTGACGTCTGCGGACCAGAGCGCTTCGGACAGCGCCGCGACCCGCGGGAAGAGCTGGTAGTCGAGCTTCCGGACGGTGTCCACGTGCTCGCACCACATGTTCCCCTGGCCGCCGATGACATGGGCGCGCTCGTCGTCGGTCAGGTCGGCCGGCACCGGGTCGAACGCGAAGACGTCGTCCACGGTGAGCACGATCGACACCGGGATCGGCTCGTTCGGCAGGTCGCTCTGACGGTAGTCGAGGTACACCTGGTCATCAGGCGAGGAGATCACGTCGTGCCCGCGCTTCGCCGCCGTCGACGCGCCGCGGAGCCCCCGCCACGAGACGACCGTGGCCGACTCCGAGAGCGTCCCGCCCTCGAGGATCTCGTCCCAGCCGAAGGCCCGACGGCCCTTCGACTCGATGTGCGCCGCGAGCTGCCCGATGATCCAGGCCTGGAGCTGTTCCTCGTCCGCGAGTCCCAGTGACCGCATGCGCTCCTGCGTGCGGGGGTCCTGTTCCCACTGCACCTTCGGGCACTCGTCGCCGCCCAGGCCGATGTACGCGCTCGGGAACAGGTCGACGACCTCGTCGAAGACGCCCTTGAAGAAGTCGATCGTCGCGTCGTCGGCGTTCAGGACGTCCTCGGCGATGCCCCACTCCGTCCAGACCTCGACCCCGGCCTCCGGGTGCACGCCGAGTTCCGGGTACGCGGCGAGTGCGGCGCGGACGTGCCCGGGGGTCTCGATCTCCGGGACGACCGTGACGAACCGGTCGGCCGCGTAGGCGATGATCTCGCGGATGTCGTCCTGCGTGTAGTAGCCGCCGTGCGGTCGGCCGTCGAAGCCCTGCGGTCGCATGACCCCGTCGGCGTCCGGGACGTGCGCGCCGACCTGGGACTCGCGGCGCCACGAGCCGATCTCGGTCAGGCGCGGGTACTTCCGGATCTCGATGCGCCAGCCCTGGTCGTCCGTGAGGTGGAAGTGCAGCGTGTTGATGCGGTGCGCCGCGAGCTGGTCGATGACGCGGAGGACCTCGGCCTTGGTGCGGAAGTGCCGGACGACGTCGAGCATGACGCCGCGCCAGGCGAAGGCGGGGGCGTCCTCGACGGTCTGCGCCGGGACGGTCCAGGGCCCGGTGCCGACCCGGCCCTTGCGGTAGACGTCGGCGGGGAGCAGCTGGAGGAGGGCCTGCACGCCGTAGAACACGCCGGCCGGGCTGCCGCCGAGGACGTCGATGCCGTCCGGTGTCACGGTGAGGCGGAACGACTCGGCCGTGGACCCGGCTGGGCCGGTCGGGAGTGCCGCGTCCGCGTCGCGTGGTGCCTGCGTGTCGTCCGCCACGCGCAGCCGGATCACGTCGGTCCCCGGGGTCTCGACGTCGCGCACCGGCAGCCCGGTGGACCCCCGCAGCGTCTGCTGCAGGTACAGCCGCACGGACTCGCTCGCGGCGTCTGCGGCGATGCGGGTCGTCGGCGTGATCTCGAACGAGCCGACACCGGGGGTCGACAGGCGCGGGCGGGGGATGAGCATGTCGGAGTCCACCATTCCTCAATGATCTTTCGTAATATGAGGCTATGGCCGTGAACGAGACCCTGTCAACGATGAGCACACCGGGTGCCCTGCGCCTGGTGAACTCGCGCGCCATCCTCGACGAACTGTTCCGCAGCGACGCGTCCGTCACCGTCACCGAGCTGGGCCGCACCGTGGGGCTCTCGCGGCCGACGGTCGAGGCGTCGCTCGCCGACCTCATCGCCGAGGGCTGGGCACGGGAGGCCGACGCGATCGTCACCCCGAACAAGGCCGGGCGGCGGGCCAAGCGGTTCCGAGCCGATGCCGGCGCCGGGTCGGTCCTCGGCGTGGACCTCGGGCTGCACGGCATCGTCGGGCTCCTCGCCGACCTCCGCGGCAACGAGATCGCCCGGGTCGAGGAGGTGTACCCGGACCTCGCGTCGGCGGACCAGGCATGGGCGAGCGTGCAGGACGTCGTGCAGCGCCTGACCTCGACGCCGGGGGCCGGCCGCCTCCTCGCCGCGACGTTCGGCGTCCCCGCCGTCGTCGACCGGGACGGCGCCATCGACTACACGATCGCCGTGCCGCAGTGGGTCGAGGGCCGCATGCCCGGCCGCATCCAGGACCTGTTCCCGACGGCCCCCACCTTCTTCGACAACGACGCGAAGCTCGCCGCGACCGCCGAGACGATGTGGGGGCGGTTCACCGGTGCGCGCGACGCGCTCTACCTGGTGATGGGGCGGCAGATCGGCGCGGCCTACCTCGTCGACGGCACGCTGGCGCGTGGCGCCAGGGGAGCGGCGGGCGAGGTGGGTGGCCTGGCATCGACCGGCTGGCCCGGCGCGCCGGCCCGACTGGAGGCTCGGATCCCGTCCGGCGCGGACCTCGAGTCCGTCATGGAGTCGGCCGGGCACGGTGACGCGGCTGCCGCCGAGATCGTCCGGGCGCTCGCCGCGGACGTCGCGACCGGGGTCGCGCAGCTCGTCGCGACCATCGACCCCGAGGTCGTCGTCGTGGGGGGAGAGGTCCTGCCGGCGGCAGCGGTGTTCTGCGCGGCGCTCGCGGAGGCTGTCGGCCCGCAGCTCCGGCACCCCGTGGAGATCGTGCCGTCGACGGTCGGGCGGGACGCGGTCGCCAGGGGTGCGCTGGCCCGGTCGTTGACGCACGTGCGGGCGTCGCACATGGGCCTGGGCTGATCGGAGCGGGCTGATGGGGTTGGGCTGATCCGCAGGTCGCGTCCTGCCGCCTGTCAGGGCACTCAGGGACGATTGCTGCATGACGACTGCCCTCGCCGCCGCCACGTCCTCTCCTGACGCCGAGATGGGTGGGCTGTCGGGGATGGTGCTCCAGCTCATCGACATGCTCGGCGAGTGGGGCGTCGCGCTGATGCTCTTCGTCGAGACCGTCTTCCCGCCCATCCCGTCCGAGGTCATCCTGCCGCTCGCGGGGTTCCTCGCCGGTGCCGGGCGGATGAACCTGGCGCTCGTCCTGGTCCTCGCGACGCTCGGTTCCTACGTCGGGGCGCTGGTGCTCTACTGGCTCGGCCGGGTGATCGGGTTCGACCGGACCGTCCGCTGGTTCGGCAAGCTGCCGCTCGTCGACGAGGACGACTTCCGCAAGGCCGCCGCGTGGTTCCACCGGCACGGCCGCAGCGCGGTCCTGTTCGGGCGGCTGGTCCCGATCGTGCGCAGCCTGATCTCGCTGCCGGCCGGAGCCGACCGGATGAACCTCTGGTCGTTCTCGCTGTTCACGATCATCGGCTCCGGCGTCTGGAACAGCCTGCTGGTGCTCGGCGGCGCGGCACTCGGCACGCAGTACGAGCGGATCGAGGGCTACACCGAGTGGATCGACCGCGGGATGTACGCGGCGATCGCCGGGGTCGTCGTCGTGTTCGTCGTGCGACGGATCCGCCGTGGTCGTGCCGCTCGCGCCAGCCGTGCTGAACGCGGACGTCGTCGCGCCGAGCCCGCAGGGGACTGAGCCGCGTCAGGCCTTCGTGAGCGCCGACTCCTTGTGTGCAGCGCGCTTGCCGGTCTTCTCGGACTCCACGATCCAGTAGGGGTCGTCGTCCGTCGGCTTGAACCGCTGCCCGTCGAACTCGAAGTCGCTCACACGCTTCTGGACGAGCGTTCCGGTGGTCTTCCCCTGCGAGGTGTTCCAGTGCACCTCGTCGCCCTTCGACAGCGCCATGACGGGTCCTTTCTCGGTGGTGTCCCCGAGAGGGTAGACCCCGATGCATCCGCATCAACTCAGGGATGTACCCCTCGTCACGAAGTCATAACACCCGCGCATTCGTCGCCGTTCGCGCGTACCGTAGTGGGCGAGTCATCTTGCGAGCAACCTTCGCCTCTCCCTGGCTCCCGACGGATCGAACCGCACGATGACCCTTGTCGACAACGGACGGACGGAGACCATCCTCTCCGGCCGCTACCGGCTGTCCCGGCTCATCGGCACCGGCGGCATGGGATCCGTGTACGAAGCCCGCGACGAGCACACCTACCGACTGGTCGCGGTGAAGCTCTTCGCGACGCCGCAGGCCATGACGACGGCCGACCGGGTCCGCCAGGAACGCGAGATCCGGCTGCTCAGCATGCTGTCGCACCCCGGCCTGATCCCGCTCTACGACGCGGGCACGCACGAGTTCTCGGACGGTCCGCACCGGTACATCGTGATGGAGCTCATCGCCGACACGACCCTGCTCCGCCGACTGGCCGAGGGGGCGCTGCACAACTACGAGGTCGCCGACCTCGGCGCGCAGCTCGCCGACGCCCTGGCGTACGTGCACTCCCGCGGGATCGTGCACCGCGACGTGAAGCCCGCCAACATCCTCATCAGCGACGAGGGCTCGTCCGGGTTCGCCCGGACGGTCAAGCTGACCGACTTCGGCGTCGCGCACTTCGTCGACGGATCGCGCCTGACGAACGACGGCACCATCATCGGCACGGCGGCGTACCTCAGCCCCGAGCAGGTCGCCGGCGAGCCGATCAGCTTCGCGACGGACGTGTACTCCCTCGGGCTCGTCCTGCTCGAGGCCCTGACCGGGCACCAGGAGTACTCCGGCACCCTCGTCGAAGCCGCACTCGCTCGACTCCGGAACAGTCCGGAGGTCCCCGAGTCCGTCGGACCGGAGTGGCGCGAACTGCTCCTGCGCATGACCGACCGGGACCCGGCTCGTCGACCGACCGCGGTCGCCGTCGCCCGTGCGCTCCGAGGCGGATCGGTGCAGGTCACCGGACCGGTGCCGCTCGGCCCGAGCCGGACGGCGCACAAGCGCGACCACCGGATGCACCGGGCAGCGCACCGGCACGCCAAGCGCGGCACGTTCGTGGCCGTCAAACGGTGGCGCCGACGGAACATCCTGACCGGATCGTTCGCGGCCGTCGCGGTGCTGCTCGCGTGCGGCCTGAGCTACGTCGCCGGCACGCTCCACTGATCGCCGTCGGCGCACCCGCAGGGCTGTCGTTTCGTGCAGGATGGACTGCATGACCGACCAGCGCTGGATCAAGATCTGCGGCCTGTCGACGCCCGAGACCGTGGACGCCGCCATCGACGCCGGCGCCGACGCGGTCGGGTTCGTCTTCGCCGCCGGCAGTCCCCGGACCGTGACCGCCGACCTCGCGAAGGAGCTCGTCGAGCGGGTGCCGGACGGGATCGACGCCGTCGGCGTGTTCCGCGACCAGGAGATCGACGAGATCGTCGGGATCGCGTCAGCGGTGGGCCTCACGACGCTGCAACTGCACGGCGGCGAGTCGGCGACCGACTTCGCGCGTGCCCGGGACGCCGGGTTCTTCACGATCCGAGCGGTGTCGGCGGAGGCCTACCTCGCCGAGTCCGCGGAACAGCGGGCGTCGTACGACCACGACCTGCTGCTGCTCGACGCCGCGGTGCCCGGCAGCGGACGGCTGATCGATCCCGCGTCCGTCACCGGCAAGGTCGACGAGGCGTGGATCCTCGCAGGGGGCCTCACGCCGGCCAACGTCGTGGCGGCGGTCGAGAGCCTGGACCCCGACGGGGTCGACGTGTCGAGCGGTGTCGAGTCCGAGCGCGGCGTCAAGGACCCGGCGAAGATCCGGGCGTTCGTCGAGGCGGTCCGCAGCCTGCCATGACGGGGCCGACCCGGGCCTCCTGTCCGGGGTTGCGCCGTCAGGCGCGGGCGCGACCGAGCATCGGGATCAGCTCGGTGAGGAACGCGTCGGTGTCCTCCCAGCCCTCCACCGCGTGGCAGGGAACGCCGAGCGCCTTCACCGGGTAGTCGTTGCCCTCGGGGTCGAGGCGGTCCCCGACGAACAGCATGTCGTCGAGCGCGATGCCGGTGAGCTCGGCCAGGCGCCGCATGCCGTACGCCTTGTCGATGCCCTTGCGGGTGATGTCGATGCTGGTGGATCCGCCGGAACGGACCTCGAGGTCGGGGAGCTCGGCCTGCACGCGGCGCCGGAGGTCGTCCTTCTTGGCACCCGTCGGGTCCCACACCTTCTTCGCGGCGACGGGCGCGGCCTGACCGAGGGCCGAGAACGTGATCTGTGAACCGCGGTCTTCGAGGATGGCGCCCCAGGTCTCGGACTCCCAGTAGCCGGCGGCCTTCGCCTGGGACTCGACCACGGCGAGGGCCTGCTGCTTCTGGGCGTCGGTGAGGTCCTCGGCGTACTGCAGCGCCCAGTCGTCGTCGGACCAGCGGTAGTACCGGGTGCCGCAGGTGGGGAGCAGGTGCAGGTCGTCGAGCGTGAGACCGTCACGGTGTCGCAGGGGTGTCACGAGCTGCTGCTCGAACTGGTGGAAGTTGCCGCCGCTGATCACGGCGACCGGGACCACGTCGAGCAGGGCGGCGAAGGTGTCGAGCATGCGCGGGTCGAGCGCGGACTTCGACGGGGCGAGGGTGTCGTCCAGATCGAACGCGACGAGACGTGGTGCGGTCATGCCGTCGATTCTGTCATGCGACATGTCCCCGATCCTCAGGGCTGCGGGATCAGTGGATCGTTGCGGGAACCCGGTCGCGCGCGTACGTGATCTCCGTGTAGCCGTGCGGGGCCGGGTTGCCGTCGACGTCCAGGTTGACGAACACGACCTCGTCGATGGTGAGGATGCTGCGGTGCGTGAAGAGGTTCCGCGCCTCGGCCCGCATCGTCAGCGAGGTCCGGCCGAACCGGGTCGCGACGAGGCCGATCTCGACGATGTCGCCCTCCTTCGCCGAGGAGACGAACTCGATCTCGGACATGTACTTGGTGACGACCTTGCCGTTGCCGAGCTGGATGATCGCGTACACCGCGGCCTCTTCGTCGATCCAGCGGAGCAGGCTGCCACCGAAGAGCGTGCCGTTCGCGTTGAGGTCCTCCGGCCGGACCCACTTGCGGGTGTAGAAGTTCATCTCGGGCTGCATGTCTGTACATACTACGCGGCCGGGACCCCCGCGAGGGCCCCGGCCGCGGTGGTGCTGCTGGTGCGGCTACTCCTTGACGAGGACGACCTCGTCGAGCGCGATGCGGGTGCGCGGGGCGACCTCGCGCTCTGCGGCCTTCTCGTCGAGCTGCGAGGGGTCCGCGACGGTGCCGATCGCCGTGACGGTGAAGGGCACGAAGCGCTCCGGCAGGTCGAACGCGGCGGCGAGGCCGGCGGCGTCGATACCGGCCATCTGGTGGACGTGCAGGCCCTCGGCGTGCGCCTGGACGGTCAGCGCTGCGATGGCCTGGCCGAGGTCGTACTCGGCGAAGCGGCGGACGTCACCGTCCTCGCTCTGCGTCTCGAGGATGCCCACGACGAGGGCGCTCGCGCGGAAGGCCCACCCGGCGTTGAAGCCGATGAGGTTCTCGTTGATCGTGCGGAACGTGTCGGTGCCACGACGACCGGCGATGAACCGGCGGGGCTGGAAGTTGTTCGCGGACGCGGCCCAGCGAGCGGCCTCGAGCACGGCGTCGAGCTGCTCGTCGGAGATCGTCGCGGTCTCGTCGTAGGAGCGGGGGCTCCACCGTTCCTCGAGGAGCGGGACGAGCGGCTGGCTCGAGTCGGTCGAACGGGAGAGCGTCGTGGCGTTGGTCATGATGCGGTCAACGGTATTCGATGCGTTCGCATTTCCGGCCTGTACGACGTCACATGTCGGGCGGCCCGGCACCGGTTGCCGCGCTCGGTGCGGGGCTGCCGCGGGACTGACAGGATGGGGGGTGATGAGTGGCGTTCTGATCGGCTTCGCGATCATCGGCGCGATCATCGCGGCCGGGTACGTCGTCGGGCGCATCGGGCTCCTCGGGCAGCACGCCCAGTTCGTGATCAGCCGACTGGCGTTCTTCGTGCTGATGCCGTGCCTGCTCTTCCACACGATCGCCACGGCGGACATCGCGTCGCTCGTGTCACCGATGCTCTGGGTGTCGCTGCTCAGCGCCGTGCTGGTGGCGCTCGGCACGGCGCTCGTGTTCGCCCTCGTCCTGCGGCGCTCGGTCACGACGACCACGGTCGGGGCGCTCGCTGCGAGCTACGTGAACGCGAACAACATCGGCCTGCCCGTCGCCGTGTACGTGCTCGGGCAGGCCACCGCCGTCGTGCCCGTCATCCTGCTGCAGCTCGTCGTGATGGCCCCGATCGCGCTGACCGTGCTCGACACCGCGACGGCGTCCGGGGGCGGGTGGAAGCGCCGGGTGCTCGGGCCGGTGACGAACCCGCTGATCATCGCCTCGCTGACCGGGTTGGTGTTCTCCGCCTTCCGGATCGAGCTGCCGGATCCGGTGCTCGAGCCGTTCTCGCTCGTCGGTGCCGCCGCCGTGCCGCTCGTGCTGCTGTCGTTCGGGATGAGCCTGCACGGCGCTGCACCCCTCCGTGACCCGGCGATCCGGACGGACGTCATCGTGGCGTCGTCGATCAAGCTCGTCGTGATGCCAGCGGTGGCGTTCGTGCTCGCACGGTTCGTGTTCGGGCTCGACGACCAGCAGGTGTTCGTCCTGACGACGCTCGGGGCGTTGCCGGCGGCGCAGAACGTCTTCAACTACGCGCAGCGGTACGACGCGGCGGTGCCCGTCGCCCGTGACGTGGTGCTCATCTCGACGCTCGGCGCCGTCCCGGTGCTCGTCGCGATCGCCGCACTCCTGCACCCGTAGCGCGCGGGCGGGCGGCGCGCCGCGCGTCGACCGGTCGCGACACCCCGTCGGCCGCGCGTCGACCGGTCGCGACACCCCCTCGGCGCGCCGCGTCGAGCGGTCGCGACACCCCGTCGGCCGCGCGTCGACCGGTCGCAGACCGTCGGCGACGGTCGTCGCGACCGACGCTTCGTGGCCTGTCGGCAGACGCGAGCGGGGTGTCGCGACCGGTGGGTGCGGACTGCGCAGGCGCGGGACCGCGGCGCGCAGTGGCGGCGGTCCACCGACGGACGGGAGGCGCGGTATCAGCCCGCCACGGGCCTCCCGTTCGGCCAACCCCGCGCCGCGTGTCGAGTGGTCGCGACACCCCGTCGGCCGCGCGTCGAGCGGTCGCAGACCGTCGGCGACGGTCATCGCGACCGACGCTTCGTGGCCTGTCGGCAGACCCGAGCGGGGTGTCGTGACCGGTGGGTGCGGACTGCGCAGGCGCGGGACCGCGGTGCGCGTCCGCGCGCGTCAGAAGATCATCGGGCGGTCGTCGTCGAGGGAGGTCTCGAGATCGAGGTCCACGACGACCGGCACGTGGTCGCTCGGGGCATCGCCCTTCCGCTCGTCCCGGTGGATGGACGCACCCGTGACGACGTCGGCGAACCCCTGCGATCCCATGACGAAGTCGATGCGCATGCCCTCGCCACGGGGGAACCGCAGCTGCTTGTAGTCCCAGTAGGTGTAGCCGGACGGCACCAGTGGCCGGACGACGTCCTGCAGCCCCCGTTCCTCGAACGCGCGGAAGGCGGCGCGCTCCGGCTCGGTGACGTGCGTGTGCCCCTCGAAGACGGAGACGTCCCAGACGTCGGAGTCGAGCGGTGCGACGTTCCAGTCGCCCATCAGCGCGAGCTTCAGGTCCGGGTCCGCCTCGAGCCACGACGTGGTGCGGTCGGCCAGCTGCGCGAGCCAGTCGAGCTTGTAGGTGTAGTGCGGGTCACCGATCTCGCGGCCGTTCGGGACGTACAGGCTCCAGAGCCGGATGTCGTCGACGGTGACGCCGATCGCGCGGGCCTCGACGGGGAGATCGGGACCCTCGTGTCCCTTGAGGAAGCCGGGCTGGCCGGGGAAGTCACGGGTGACGTCGGTCATCGGTAGGCGGCTGGCGAACGCGACGCCGTTCCACTGGTTCAGGCCGTGCGCTTCGACCTGGTAGCCGGCGGCCTCGAACGCCTCGACCGGGAACTGCTCCGGCTTGCACTTGATCTCCTGCATGCCGAGCACGTCGACGTCTTCGCGGACGAGCCAGTCGACGACACGGCCGACTCGGGTGCGGACGGAGTTCACGTTCCAGGTCGCGACGCGCATGGTGTCGAACCTACCGGTCGCGACCGACGGCGCGGTGTGGGCGACGCGGGGAAGCCGCTGGTCGGGCGGCGTACGGCACGATGGTGTTCCCTGGGAGCAGGACATCGCACGGAGCGTGAGGAGCACGATCATGGCATCGACGACGAACCGCGTCGACGGGAACCCGACCACCGGGAGCGTCACCACGCAGGTGACCAGCGCCGGCAAGACCATCATCGACGACCAGGTCGTCGCGAAGATCGCGGGCATCGCCGCCCGCGACGTGCCCGGCGTCTTCGCCCTCGGCGGCAACGCGGCGCGGGCCTTCGGCGCCATCCGTGACGCCATCGGTTCCAGCGCACTCGGCCAGGGCGTCCGCGTCGAGGTCGGCGAGACCCAGGTCGCCGTCGACCTGACGATCGTGGTCGACTACCCGACGCCGATGATGGAGGTCGCGTCCGCCGTGCGCGCGGCCGTGACCGATGCCGTCACCGAGCTCGTCGGCCTCGAGGTCACCGAGGTCAACATCGCGATCAACGACGTCAACATCCCGGCGCTGGGCGGCACCCCCGACGAGGCCGAGAGCCGCGTCCGGTGAACGCCACCGTCGTCGGGATGGGGGTCGGCGCCCTGCTGGCCATCGTCGCCGTCACGCTCGGCTTCTGGGCGTTCGTCGTCGTGGCCGTCTTCATGATCGTCGGTGGTGTCGTGGCGCGGATCGTCACCGGGGACATCGACTTCCGACGCCTGCTCGACGTGCTGCGCGGACGCCGGAGCTCGTCGTGAGTCCGGCGGCCGACGTGCCGCCGATCGCCCCGTCCGGTCCCGCGCCGTCCCGTGCGGTCGCGGTGCCGCGCGTCGCCGGGTACGACCGCATCGGCACGACGGCGCTGGTCCGGACCGCGCAGGCCGTCGCGGCGGAAGCGCTCCGCACACCCGTCCGGGAGGTCCGTGCCCGGGTCACCGACGACGGTCGCGGATCGTTGGCGGTCGAGATCACCTCCCCGCTCGCTGTGCCCGTGCTCGGTTCCCACGCGGTGCCCGACGAATCGGTTGTCCACACGGCGCACCGGGCTCGGGCGACCATCGCCGAGCGCATGAACACCATCACCGGCCGGAAGGTCGAGCGGGTCACCATCACGTTCGCGTCGTCGGTCGTCGACGCCCCGAGGAGAGTCCGATGAGCTCGATCCCGCCACCGGCTTCGCCGCCGGTGTCGTCACCGACCTCGTCGCCGGCGTCGTCACCGACGTCGTCGCCGTCTGCGCCGGCATCGGGGGAACACGACCCCGTGTACCGCCGCGTCCTGCGGCGCGAGACCCACGTCTCGCGTTCGGGCAGCGTGGTCGTCGCCGTCGTGGTCGCGCTCGTCGTCGCCGCAGCCGCAGTGTTCGCCGCGGCGCTGGTGTTCCTCGACCAGAACGTCCTCGGCATCGATCCCCGTGCCGTCGTCGACGGCGCTGCCCGAGCACCGCGCGGACTCGTCGACGCCATCGTGGTCGTCACCGGGGCCGTCGTCGCGGTCATCGGCCTGGTGCTCCTGCTGCAGGGCGTCCTGCCGCAGCGACGCCCCCGCCACACGATGTCGTCCAGGCGGCTCGCGATCGTCGTGGACGACGAGGTCCTCGCCTCCGCCGCGGCACGCGCTGCCCGGAGCGCCACACGACTCGGACCCGACGCGGCCGTGGGAACCGTCGGCCGTCGCACCGTCGACGTGGTCCTCCGTCCGGCTGCCGGTGTGGACGTGCCGGCAGTCGCTGCGACCGACGCCGTCGAGCGTGAGTTCGCGGAGATCGACACCACGCCGCCGATCACCGCTCGGGTCCGTGTCCAGCCGACCGGACGGGTTGACGGATGAACGCCACCAACCGAGCGCTCGGGCGCATCGCCCTCGTCCTCGTCGGGCTGGCACTGCTCGTCGGGGGACTCGGCGCCGTGCTCGTGCAGACGGTCCCGCAGGCCGTCGATGTCTGGCACCAGGCGGCCCGCGCGTCGCTCGGCGACCTCGGTGCGGACGCATCCCGTGACGCCTCGATCGCCGCATGGGCGTGGGTGCTCGGCGGAGCGGTCGTGCTCGGCGTCCTCGCGCTGGTCGTCCTCACGACACTCGGCGGTGGCCGCATCGGCACCGTGATCGAGGACGACGGGGCCGCGGACGGGCTCCCCGGCGAGGTCCGCATCGACGCCGCCGCGGTCCAGCACGCGCTCTCGTCGGCCATCGGGGACCTCCCGCAGGTCGCCTCGCTCGCTGTCGACGTCTACCGGGTACGCCGCCGCCGAGCGCTGCGCATCAAGGTCCGCCCGCGGAAGGGTGCGTCACCGCGGGAGATCGCCGACCGGATCGAGGACATCGTCACCGACCTCGACGCCCTGCTCGGCGAGCGGTTGCCCGTCCTCCTGCAGATCGCGCGCGGGGGATCGGGGTCGTCCCGGCCGGACCGCGTGCACTGACGGTTTCGCCCCGCCCGCCGCCGTTCCCGGACCACTGGCGGGGACCTCCGGTCAGGCGAGCTCACCGATCAGCCACGCGGTGTGGTCCGCATTGAAGCCCGCCGCACCGATGCGCTCACGGAGTTCGGCACGACGGTGCTCCGCCGTCGTCGCGTCGATGCGGTCGAGGGCCGCGTCGAGCAGCACCGACCGTGTCTCCGCGAGCGCCGCGGCCTCGGAGAACGTGCCGGCTGCGGACCGGTGGAACCGGAGCGCGTCGTCGACGGCGACCACGGCCTGCGCGGGACGTCCGAGCCGGAGGTGCACGAGTGCGATCCGATCGTCGTCGACGGCGGTCTTGGCGCTCGGGTCGCCGAAGATCGCCGCTTCGATCCGTCGCGCTTCTCGGAACTTCCGCAGCGATGCACCGAGGAGCGCTCTGCCCGCCAACACGAGGTCGGGGTCGTCGCCCGCGGTGCTCAGACGGTGCAGGCCGCGCTGCATCTGGACGTCTCCCTGCGCGAAGATGATGGCTGCCGCGTCGGCGCTGTCGGGGGATTCGGGCAGCATGAGCGCCGCGGCGCGGGCGAGGACCCGTTCGGCTTCGTCAAGGTGGGGTGCGCCGGTCGCCGGCGTGCGAGCGGCGAGCATCGTCTCGAGCCGCCCGAGGTGCAGGTACGGGATCGCGGCGAAGCGGTGCGAGCCCTCGCCGGCGCGCTCGTACGTCTCGACAGAGCGCTCAAGCGCGTCGCGAGCGATGTCGAACGCTCCGGCTTCCAGCGATGCCCACCCGAGGTCGTTCAACGACGCCGCGGAGATCGTCGAGTCGGGTCCGTACGCGGAACGGACGTCCGCTGCTCGCCGTTGGAGCAATGGAGTCGCTCTCGATGGCTCGCCGAGTTCGAGGAACGTGTGCGCAAGGGTGGTCACCACGGAGTCCCGCTGGGACGCCGCGACGTCGAGGTCCAGGAGGGGTTCGAGGACTGCGACCGCATCCACCGGTGCGAGCTGCGCGGCGCGGAGACGCCCGCGGTGGAGCTCGATCTCCGGCCGCATCTCATCGCCGAATCGCGCGTCCATCTCATCGACGGCTTCGAGGGCGTCGGCGTACCGACTGCGCCACTCAGCACCCCACATCCGGCTCGTGAGCGCTTCGAGGA
Organism: Curtobacterium sp. L3-7; assembly: GCF_048756585.1. Taxonomy (NCBI): domain Bacteria; kingdom Bacillati; phylum Actinomycetota; class Actinomycetes; order Micrococcales; family Microbacteriaceae; genus Curtobacterium; species Curtobacterium sp. L3-7. Next base: position 1,231,389 of record NZ_CP151474.1, read on the forward strand.
TCGCTTGGTCGTTCCCGGACCGCGCGCCGAGCTCCAGTGCCTGGGCGATCGACCGGCTCGCATCGTCGTGACGGCCTTCCATGGTGAGGAAGGCCCCCTCGAGAGCGAGCAAGGTCGCACGGGAGGCGTCCACTGTCGTCGTCGTCGGCACGAGCTCGGCGGCGGAACGCACCGCGTTCCAGAAGCCCGATGACCGTCCGGCGTGCAGGGCCAACGTGGCGAGCTCGGTGTAGGTCGAGAAGTCCTCGTCGACTGGTCGCGCCGCAGCGCGGACGAGCATCGGCACGGCCGGTGCGACCATGTCGTACGGGATCGCTTTCGGGCCGTCCGCGGACAACGAGAACATCTCGAGCGCGGTCTGGCAGTGTTCCCGGACGTCCTCCGACGCCGCGGACAGTTCGAGGCTCGCGACGAGGGAGTGGCACCCGACGACGTCGCCGTCGTCCGTCGCGATGAGCCCGACGGAGCTGAGCGCCGCGATCGCGTCGTCGACGGTGATCATGGCGTTCCCCTGCAGGTCGACCGCTGCCATCAGGAGCTGACGAGGAACGCCGACGTCGCCGCACACCGCCACCATCGTGAGCACGGGGTCCGCTGCGGGACACGAGCTCACCGCACGCGCGCGGCCCTGCGCGAAGGTGCGGGTGAACGAGTCGGGGTGGTCGTGCGGCGCGTACCGGTCGAGGACGGGCCCGGTGTCGCTCCGGAGTCGCTCGAGCATGCCCGCAGGGGTGACGCCGGTCGCGCGCATGTACGACGCCACCTGGTGGAGTACGAGCGGCGTCCCGCCGAGGAACGTCACCAGGTCGTCCACTCCCTCGTGGTCGCCGCCGCCGAGGAGGTCAGCGAGGAGTTCGACAGATCGATCGTGGTCGAGCGGACCGACCGGCGTCTCCCACCTCCGCGGGAGCCCGAGGTCCGACTGCGCGGTCACGAGGACCGCGCTGCGGTCGTCCCGGCGCGCGCCGAAGGCGTCCACCGGATCGCGCGACGCCGCGCCGTCGAGCACCACCAGCCACCCCGACCGCCCTTCGAGCGCCCGGGCGAGCGCGCGTACGGGATCCTCGGTGTCGTCCATCCCGTTCGCCGCGAGCGCGGCCGCGCAGTCCGCCAGCAGCGCGTCCTCCGAGCCCGCGCGGAGCCAGAAGACCGTGTCCCATCCGGTCCGCGAGACGGCGCGGGCGATGGTGGACTTCCCGACGCCCGGCGAGCCGACGATGACACAACGCCCGTGTCGGTCGAGGGCACGCCGCACCGAGTCCTCTTCCTCGGTCCGATGCCGGTACCCGCGGGATGCTCCCTGGCGCTCGTTGAGGGACCCGAACCCGAGGAGCCTCGGCGCACTGCCGACGGCGAGGGGTTCGTCGGGGTGCTTGGACACGTTCGCCGTGGAGCGCCGTCTGGCCTTCCGCGGGCTGAGCTGCGCCACCAGGAACTCGGTGTGCAGCGGACTCTCACCGGACCGGGCCGCTCGGATGATCCTCGCCGACATCGCCCCGGCGAAGGTCGATGCAAACCGGTCCGTGCTCAACTCCGAGACGTCCATCCGACGGCTGCTCCGGAGGACGCGTCCGACCACCTCGGCCCAAATCGGCTCCGCGTGTTCGATCCCGCCGCGGATCGTCTCGTCGGCGAGGAACAGGTCCACGAGACTGCCCGTACGGGCCAACTCGCGGAAGAACACGGTGGTGAACGCCGATGCCTCGGGCATCTGCTCGGTGGCTGCGTCCTCGATCGCGCCCGTGACACAGACGAGGAGCGCGCGTTCGACGGCTCCGCGGTTCCTGACTCGGCGCGCGACCACACTCGCCGCCATCGCGAGCCCCTTGCCCGCCGCACCCGCCCCCGCTTCCAGCACGATCCCACGCTACCGTGATCCACCCTGTCGTCCGAGGGTGGTGGGAGGATCGCCGTCATGGGACCGATGCCCGAGGCCGGCACACCGCTGGGCGCTGTCAGTACACCTGATGCCGTCCGACGCATCGTCGGCGATCGACGTGCCGTCCCCGTGTGGGTGAACGAGATCGGCGGGAAGACGTTCCGCATCGGTGGCGACGGGAGCGTCGGATCCGCCGAGGAGTACGTCAAGTGGGTGCCGACCCACTACGGGGCCTGGATCGCGGCCGAAGCGGCACGTCTGACCTGGGCCGGCCGGTGGCTCCGCGTGCCGGAGGTCGTCGAGGACGACGCGGACGAGCACGGTGCCTGGCTCCGGACTCGCGCGCTACCAGGGTGGAGCGCCGTGGACCCCCGATGGCGCGACGAGCCCCGGACTGCCGTGATCGCCGTGGGGGAGGGCCTCCGGGCGATGCACGACACACTGCCGGTCGACGACTGCCCCTTCGCGTGGTCGACGTCCGACCGGACGGCGCGGGCGCGTGCGGCCGGGTCCGACCCCGCGACGCTCGGCCCCGAGCCGGCGTCGGACCGCACGGTGGTGTGTCACGGCGACCCCTGCACGCCGAACACCCTCATCGGGGCGGACCGGCGCTGGTACGGGCACGTCGACCTCGGCGCGCTCGGGATCGCCGACCGCTGGGCCGACATCGCCGTCGCCACGATGGCGCTCGGGTGGAACCACGGTCCCGGATGGGAGCAGCTGTTCCACGAGGCGTACGGCGTCCCCTTCGACGAGGAACGGACGGCCTGGTACCGCGCCCTCTGGAACCTCGACGAGGACGAGGTCTGACCCGAGGGCGTCGGGACCGCTAGAAGCCGACCCCGCGCGCGGCCATGAACGGCACCGGGTTGGTGGTGCCGCCGCCCACGTGGGTCTCGTAGTGCAGGTGGCACCCGGTCGAGTTCCCAGTGGACCCGACGAGTGCGACGAGCGTCCCTGCGGCGACCTGCTGCCCGGGAGACACCCGGAACCCACCGCTGACGATGTGGCCGTACGCGCTCTTCACGCCGTTGCCGTGGTTGATCCGGACGTAGTTGCCGTACCCGCCGTACCACCCGACGTACTCGACCGTGCCGGCCGACGCGGCGACGATCGCCGTCGAGCAGCCGCTGCCGAGGTCGATGCCGTCGTGGAAGCTCGTCGCGCCGGTGATGGGGTGCACACGCGTGCCGTACGAGCTCGTGATCCAGCCGCCGGCGGGACGGACCCACCCGCTGCCGGAGCCCGAGCCGACGGCCCCGCCGCCACCGCCACCGCTCGACCCGCCGCCGCTGTTCGCCGCGGCTGCCGCACGTGCCGCTGCCGCCGCTGCTTCACGGGCCGCACGCTCCGCCGCTGCCTTGCGCTCGGCCTCGCCCTTGGCGAACTCGGCCTCGGTCCGGACACGGCCGGACTTCAGCGTCGCGAGCTGTGCTTCGAGTCGCGCCTTGTTGTCCTGCTGCTCGTCGTAGGCCACCTGGGCACGGTCGGACGCCGCCTGCGCCTCGGCCATGCGTTCCTCTGCCGCCTTCGCGAGGTCGGCCAGCGCCAGCGCGGCACGGTCGGCCTGCCCGGAGAGCGCCCGGGCGACGGCGGCGTCGGCGGTGGCCGCGGCTTCGACGCGCTCGGCCTGCTCGGAGAGCTTGCTCAGCGCGCCGAGGTCGTACAGCAGGTCACGTGCGTCCTCGCCACCGGTGAGTACGCTCGTCGTGACGTCCGCGCCGCCGGACCTGGCCATCTGCGCGGCGAACTGCCCGGCCTGCGCGGCGCTCTGCTCGGCGATCTCGGCGTGCTCCTCGGCGTCCGCGCGGAGCGTCTGTTCCTTCTCGGCGGCGCGCTGGGCCTTCCGCTGCGCGACCGAGTACTCGTTGCCGCGTGCTTCGGCTTCGGCGACGGCGGCGTCGGCCTTCGCCCCGAGCTGCCCGATCAGGTCCTGGATGTCGGCGATCTGACCGTTCTTCGCCGACTCCTGCCCGCGGGCGGCGAGGACGTCGTCCCACGAGGGGTAGGTCGCCGCGCTGGCGGGAGGAGCGTCGAGGACGAGCGTGCCGGTCAGCCCGAGCAGGGCGAACCCGGTCACCGCCAGGCGCAGACGCAGGGCGGTGAGGGAGTGCGTGGGGCGTTGGGCGGGACGAGTCATCGAGGGTGAGCCTATACATCCGTACAGGGAAGATGCGAAGCCGACGCACCGCTGTGGAGAACTCTCGTCAGAACCCGCGGTCGCGGAGGATCGTCTCGGCACTCCCGACGACGTCCTGCTGCAGGGTCGTCGCACCGGCCGTGCCGGCGTAGTCCCAGATGTCGAAGCCGGTGCAGTGCGTCACCGACACCGGCGGCCCGAGGGAGTCCTCCACCGGGGTGGACCAGACGTCCCCTGATCCCACGACGACGAAGGTCGGCCGCGCGTCGCGGTACGCGCCGAGGTCGACCAGCCAGGGGTAGGTCTGGAACGTGTCGCGCACCTGGAGCAGTCCGACGTTCTCCGACGAGTAGGCGGCGAGTGGACGGACGGTCCAGAACTGCCCGACGCCGACGACGTCGCGCCCACCGGCCCAGTGGTCCAGGCAGGTCGCGGGGTCGTACGCCGCGGTGCGCACCCCCCGGAGCGTCGACGGCGCCATGGCCACCCCCGCGGCGATGACGATCGCCGCGCCGATGGCGAGCGTCACGCGGACGCCACGGAGCGGCTGGTGCACCCGGGTCCGCCTGACCGCGGTCCGTGTCAGCTCGCAGACCGCGACGAGCGCCAGGAGCGGGGCGACGACGACGGGCTCCAGGTAGCGCGGGGTCTCCGAGCCGGCGACGACGACCCCGACGGACACGGCGACGATCGTCACGAGCGGCAGCAGGGACGCGAGGAGCACGGTGCGCGAGGTCCGCACCCGCCAGGCCCAGACCGTGCCACCGACGGCGAGCAGCACCCCGACGAGCATCAGGACGAGCCCGGCGTCGCCGAGCGCCGTCGCCGCTCGGGCGTCGGTGAGCGACGCGAAGAACCCGAGCGTCGTCGCCGCGCGTTCCGGGTGCACGTACGTCGAGGGGTCGAGCGAGACGAACGGTCGCAGCGGGATGCGCAGGACGTACCCGACGACGGAGCCCGCGACGACGACCCCGGACAGCCACAGGGCAGGACGCCACGGCACCCGACGGGCGACACCGAGGAGCAGCAGCGTGACGACGAGCGGGGCACCCGACCACGGGACGTACAACGGGTTGGACGCCGTGGTGCACGCGGCGACGACCCCGAGCGTCACGAGCACGGCGACGGACGCCCGGCCGACCCGGATCGCCCGGAGCGCGAGCGCCGCCGTGGCGAGGAGCGCGAGGACGACCCCGTAGTAGTAGGTGGTCGTGAGGAGCAGGGACGCGAGCTCGAGCGACGTCGCGGACGCCGAGGACTCGGTGAGCACGTGCAGCGTCAGGAACCCGACCGCGAGCGCCGACACCGCGATGCGTGCCGAGCGTCGCGCGGACGGCATGAGCTCGTTCGCCACCGCCCGCAGGAGCGCGTAGACGCCCACGAGGATGAGCACGCCGTTGAGGGCCAGCGCCTGCTGCGGTGTCGCGGTGACGGCGGCGCAGACCAGGTAGACCGGCAGCTCCGGGAAGAAGAACAGCGCGGGGGACATCGCCCACTCGAACGGCTGGCCGAGCTGGATCGACCTGACCACCATCGGCAGCAGGACCGAGTCGCCGTCGTACCAGAGCAGCGTGACCCTGGCCGTCGCCAGGACGTGCCGTAGCGCGATCAGGGCGAGCGCGACCGCGACGATCGCCCCGATCGCCTCGTGCCCGAGCGCACCGGCGAGGCCGCGGAACCGGGATGCCCCGACCGCTGGGCGCGACGGTGCATCGAGGGACATACCCGGATCGTACCGACGCGGACCCGGGACGAACGGGCGGGCGGCTGACCGTCCGTGCAGGCTGGATGAGCGCTGCGCGGCCCGGACGGGCTACCCTTGTGCGCTGTGACGGACGCGCGCGAGCAGTTGATCGACCACATCACGGCCGAGGCGGTGTTCCACGGCGACTTCACCCTGACCAGCGGCAAGAAGGCGACGTACTACATCGACCTCCGCAAGGTGAGCCTCGACCACCGTGTGGCGCCGCTCATCGGACAGGTGATGACGGACCTCATCGCCGAGGTCCCCGACGTCTCCGCGGTCGGCGGCCTCACCATGGGCGCCGACCCGATCGCGAGCGCCGTGCTCCACCAGGCCGCCGCCCGTGGTGGCACGTACGACGCCTTCGTCGTCCGCAAGGAGCCGAAGGACCACGGTCGCGGCAAGCAGGTCGAGGGTCCCGACCTCCGCGGCAAGCGCGTCATCGTCCTCGAGGACACCTCGACCACCGGCGGCTCGCCGCTCAAGGCCGCCGAGGCGCTCGAGCGCGAGGGCGCGATCGTCGCCGCCGTGGCCGTCGTCGTCGACCGCGACACCGGCGCGAAGGAGAAGATCGAGGCGGCCGGGTACCCGTACTTCGCGGCGATCGGACTGGCCGACCTGGGGTTGTCCGCGTGACGGAGGAGCGTCCGGACGACGCGCACGAGCCCGACCAGACCGGCGGCCCCGACACCGGGGCAGACGGCCAGGAGGCTCGTGGCGCGTCCGCCCCGGACGCTCGCTTCACGGGACTCCGCAGTGCCGCCGACATCTTCGGTGCGCCGCGGAAGGCCGATGAGTGGCCGTCGCGCCGCGAGCGTCGCGAGGCGGAACGCGCCGCCGCCGAGACCGGTGCGCCGCTGCCGGAACCCTTCACGCCCGAGGAACCTGCGCCGGCCGACCCCGCGCCGGCCGAGCCCGCGCCGACCACCCCGCCAGCGCCGTACGACGAGGACGCCACCCAGGCGATCTCGATGCCGGAGCAGCTCGCGGCACCGTCCCAGCCCGCACCGCCGACGTCCGACCCGGACCGCTCACTCCTCGGCAGCCGCATCCCGCCGGCCGCCGCCGTGCCCCCGACGTCGACCGCGCCGCACCCCAGCTCGATCCAGCTGCCGACCGCGCAGGCGAACCGGGAGCAGCGTGCCGCCGAGACCCGCGCGATCGAGGACGAACGACGCCGGACGGACCCCCGCGGCGAGGGCCGTGACGACGTCGACTGGCTCGGCCGTGCCACCGGATCGACGCCGACCCCGACCGGCCCCGTCGTCCAGCAGCCCGTCGGTGTGGAGAACACGCTCCCGTCGTCCCAGGAACCCCCGAGCTTCACCGACCTGCTCCGCATCCAGGGCGCTGACGCCTCCGAGCGTCCGAGCGTCGGCCGTCCCTTCGACTGGGCTGTCCACGACGACGAGACCGGCGAAGTCCCGACGACCCTGACCACGAACTCGTTCGACACCACCGCGCTCGGCGCCGGCTCCTGGCACCTGGCGGACGACACCGAGGACGACGTGGTCTCCGGCGAGGTGCCGATCACCCCGGCCCCCGCCGTGTCCGCCCCGGTGGCCGCCGACGCTGCGACCACCGCGCTGCCGGTCCAGGAGACGGTCGAACCCGACCCCGACCCCGACCCCGACCCCGACCCCACCGACAGCGACAGCGGCAGCTGGTCGCTCGCCGACGAGGCCGCACGCACCGGCGAGGTCTTCCCCGGCGACGCGGTGGACGACGCCGTCGACGACGCGGCCCCGACCGCGCCACCGCCCCTGGTCGAGCCGGCAGAACCGACGCCGCGGGTCGACGAGGACCCCACGCACTTCCCGCCAGCCGTCGAGCAGGACCTCGACCAGTCCGAGTGGGCCGGCCGCGAGACCAGCGACACGAGCGCCATCAAGGACCTCTTCGGCACGCAGGCCGTCGACCAGCTCGGCGGGACCGGCTACGACCCGCACGACACCGGCACCCGCATGATGCCCGCGATGGGCGCCCCCGCGCACGCACCGGCGCCCGGCCGCGCCCCGTCCGCAGCAGGCTCGCCCGTGCCGCCGGACGCCGACAGCGGCAACTTCATCAACGAGGGCGTCGCGCGCCTCCGCGGTGAGGGCAAGCGCGGCAAGCAGCTCCTCATCGGCGGTGCGATTGCGATCATCGTCGTGATGCTCGTCGCGGTGTTCCTGCTCAGCCGCTGGATCATCGGCAACAACATCGAGGAGAAGACCGTGCCGCCGACGAAGTCGCCTGCCGCGGCATCTGCTCAAGTGACGACCGGCTCGTCGACCGAGCCGTCAGCGCCCGCGACGGCTGCCGCGGCGCCGACGATCACCTTCGCGACCTCGACCGCGGCACCCGGTCAGCACCCCTGGTACGAGCTCGCGGGTGGGGAGTGCCTGACGCCGTTCGACAGCGCATGGGCCGAGGACTTCACGGTCGTCGACTGCGGCACAGAGCACACCGCGCAGCTCACGGCGCGCGGGACGATCGACGGCGATGCCTACCCCGGCGCCGAGGCCGTGCAGACCCAGGCGGCGACCCAGTGCCAGTCCGCCGCAGGGCTCGACCTGACCGCCGCCGCCCGCTTCGGCGACGTCCAGGTGCAGGGAGTCTACCCACCGGACCAGGCGGCGTGGGACAGGGGCGACCGCTTCTGGTCCTGCTTCGTCACCCGGTCCGGCGGCGGTGCGTTGACGGGATCGCTCGCGCCGAGCGCGTAGCCGGCCACACGACGGACGGGAGGCTCCCCACCGGTCCGGTGGGGAGCCTCCCGTCCGTCGTGTGGCGCGGTCTCAGGCCGTGGCCGGCACCTTCGCGGAGGCGTCGGACAGCGTCTGCAGTTCGTCCGCGGTGAGCGTCAGCTCGGCGGAGGCGAGGAGCGCCGGGAGCTGCTCGGTGTTCCGCGCCGACGCGATCGGGGCGACGACGTCGGGCTGCGCCTGCAGCCAGGCGAGCGCGACCGTGGCGATCTCGGTGTCGTGCGCCGTCGCGATCGACGACAGGGAGTCGACGACCTCGAGGCCGGCGTCGGTGAAGTACCCGGAGACCTGGCCCTCGCGGTCCTTGCCGGCGAAGTCCTCCTTCGAGCGGTACTTGCCCGTCAGGAAACCGGCGGCGAGGGAGAAGTACGGCACGACGCCGAGGCCGTGCTCGTGGGCGAGCGGCGCGATCTCGGACTCGTAGGGCTCCCGCGTGACGAGGTTGTAGTGCGGCTGGATCGCGACGGGCTTCGCGAGGCCGTGCTCGTCCGCGATGCGGATCCACTCCGCCGCGCGGTCCTTCGAGTAGTTCGAGATCGCGGTGTACCGGACGATCCCGTCGCGCACGAGCTGGTCGAACGCGCGGACGGTCTCCTCGAGCGGGGTGTCCTGGTCGTCGAAGTGCGCGTAGTACAGGTCGATGCGGTCCGTGCCGAGGCGCTGGAGGCTCGCGCGGGCGGCCTTCGCGACGGTGTCGGCGCCGAGACCCTGGAACTCGGGGTGCTGCGAGCCCTTCGTCGCGATGACGACGTCGTCGCGCTTGCCGGACTTCGCGAGCCAGGAGCCGATCACGGTCTCGGACTCGCCGCCCGAGTTGCCCGGTGCCCAGGCGGAGTAGACGTCGGCGGTGTCGATGAAGTCGCCGCCAGCCGCCGTGTAGGCGTCGAGGACCTGATGGGAGGTCGATTCGTCAGCGGTCCAGCCGAAGACGTTGCCGCCGAGGGCGAGGGGGAACACGGAGAGGTCGCTCGATCCGATGCGGGGCATGGGGGTCCTTTCGTGGTGGAACTGTTCGACCGCTCCACCGTAGGCCTCGGTTCTTGCGAGCGGCTCGGGGTCCGTGACCTCGGTGGGAGTGCGGTCGGTGGCAGTCGGCAGACTGGTGGCATGACCACGCTCTCCGACGTCCTCGCAACCGGCACCGCGTCCGCTCGACTCCGGGCGGTCATGGCGGCGGGGACGACCCCTGACCCGGCCGACCTCGACGTGCTCGTGGAGCAGTGCGCCGTCGAGCCGGACTTCCAGGTGCGGGAGATGCTCACGTGGGCGCTCATCCGGCTCCCGGCGGAGCGCGTCGTGCCGCGGGTGCTCCCGGAACTCGAGCGTCAGGAGGCCCAGGCGCGGAGCCAGGCGTTGCACACGCTCTCGAAGATCGGGGACGGCTCGGTGTACCCACAGGTGACCGAGCGGCTCGGGGACATCGACCCCGGCGTCGTCCGCACCGCCTGGCGTGCCGCGGTCGCGCTCGTGCCCGACGACGGACGCGCCGACCTCGCGCGCCGACTCGCGGTGCAGCTCGGCCAGGGGGACCGTGAGACGCGCCTCGCCCTGAGTCGCGCGCTCGTGGGACTCGGCGCGGACGTCGTCGAGCCGGTGCTCGAGGACGCGGCCGGTCGCAGTGAGGCCGCCCGGACGCACGCCGCTGACACCGTGCGCCTGCTGCACGACCCCTCCGCGGGGTCGTCGCTGGCGCTCGAGCGTGCTCGGCGCGAGGTGGCGCTGGGCCGGACGCGTTCCGCCAAGGGCTGAGGGCGCCCGCGCCGTTCCGGGGCGGGCGCACCAAGTCCCGGATTCGGGGTGCCGAACAGGGCCGATCGGCTTGCACATGCGGATCGGCGCGCGCCAGAGTGGGTGTCGAAGGGGAGTAGCTCCCAGCGCGTGCATCGACACACTGGCCATCACGACGATCGGCCCGGTGCACCACCTTCGACTCCGGTCGGGGCGAGCGAGACCTTCGGCCGTTCCGCCATGGCCGAAGCCGCTCCCGTGCGCCGCGTCATGGCTCGACCACGAGGACCACCATGACGAACACCCTGTCACCTGCACCGGCGCGCGATCGGCCGGTGTCCCGGATGGGCGCGAGTGCCTGGGGTCGCATCGCGATCTGCATCGCCATCGCCCTGCCGGCCGTCGTCTTCCGGGTCGGCGGGTTCGCGCCGAACCCCGTCGTCGACCTGCTGGTCTTCGGCGCAGCCGTCGTCGCCGCGTCGTTCCTGCTCGCCTGGGCCGCCGAGGCCGCGCAGAAGGACATCGCCGGCGCGCTGGCCATCGCGATCCTGGCGCTCATCGCCGTGCTGCCCGAGTACGCCGTCGACCTGTACTACGCGTTCCGCTCCGGGTACGACCCGTCGTACGAGCAGTTCGCCGCCGCCAACATGACCGGCTCGAACCGGCTGCTCCTCGGGTTCGGGTGGCCGCTCGTCGTGATCATCTCGCTGCTCGTGGCACGGCGCTTCGTCCGCGTCGGATCACTGCCCGCCTCGGCCACCCGGGTGCTCGAGCTGTCACGGTCGTCGCGCGTGGACATCGGGTTCCTGGCGCTCCTCGCCGTCATCGCGTTCCTCATCCCGCTGATGGGGTCCATCCCGATGTGGTTCGGGTTCGTCCTGCTCGCCGCGTTCGTCGTGTACCTGTGGCGCGCGTCGAAGGTGTCGGACGACGACGGCGAGGACGAGGAGATCGTCGGCATGGCCGGGAACATCGCGTCGATGCCGCAGCGCGCCCGGCGCTGGACGATCGTCGCGCTGTTCGTCGTGGCCGCCGCCGTCATCCTGTCCTCGGCGGAGCCGTTCGCCGACGCCCTCGTCGAGTCGGGCAGTGCGCTCGGTATCGACAGCTACTTCCTCGTGCAGTGGCTCGCGCCGCTGGCGACCGAGGCGCCGGAGTTCATCGTCGCGGCGCTGTTCGCGCTGCGCGGCATGGGCGGGGCGGCGATCGGCACGCTCATCGCGTCGAAGGTGAACCAGTGGTCGCTGCTCGTCGGGTCGCTGCCGATCGCACACGTCCTCGGCGGTGGCACCACCGGCGGGCTGCCGCTCGACTCCCGGCAGGTCGAGGAGTTCATGCTGACCGCGTCGCAGACCCTGCTCGGTGTCGCGATCATCATCGCGCTGCGCTTCCACCGCTGGTCGGCGATCGCGCTGGCGGCGCTGTTCGCGGTGCAGTTCTTCGTCACGGACACGAACGGGCGCTGGGTGCTGAGCATCGTGCACCTCGTCGCGGCCCTCGTGGTGTTCTGGATCAACCGCCGCGACATCCTGCCGACGATCGCGGCCCCGTTCCGCCGCCCGTCGTCCCCCGCGCTGCGGTAGGGGCGGGGCGGGGCTCCGGGGGCCGGGGCTCGTCGAGGTTCGGTGTCCGACACACCGTTCGTGGCCGGCGAGTGGTCGGAGAACGTCGGTGCGGGCTGCACCGGGCGACGACTCGTGACCGTTCGGCGGACGTGAACGGGGTGTCGTGACCAGTCGGGTTCGCGCGAGGCGAGCGCGCCCCGGGGTCAGTCGGGTTCGCGCGAGGCGAGCGCGCCCCGGGGTCAGTCGGCGTCGGGGGCGAGCCAGATCGCGCCGGCGGCAGCGGCGGGCAGGTCGACGAGCGACTCCGTGCCGTCCTCCGCGCGCCGGGACACCGCGATGACCCCCGCGTAGTCCCGGACCTGCTCCACGCGGAGGTGGGTGCCGAGCCCGACGCCGAGCTCGTCGAAGTACCGCAGCAGCGAGGGGTCGTCGTCCGACACCCGGCCGACGGTCCCGCAGGCGCCGGGCGCGATCGTGCCGAGGAGCGCCCCGGGGGAGTCCGGCAGCGTGCCGTCCGCGCGCGGGATCGGGTCACCGTGCGGGTCGTGCGTCGGGTGCCCGAGGTCGGCGTCGACACGGTCGAGGAACGTCTCCGACACCGCGTGCTCGAGCGCCTCCGCCTCCGTGTGCACCTCGTCCCACGTGTAGCCCAGCCGGGACACCAGGAACGACTCGATCAGGCGGTGCCGCCGGACCATCGCCACGGCGACCTGCTGTCCGAGGGGCGTGAGCACGACGCCGTAGTACGGGGTGTGCTCGATCAGGCCGTCGCGGTCGAGCTTCCGGAGGTTGCCCGAGACGGTCGACGCGGAGACCTTCAACGACGCGGCGATGTCCCGGGTGGCGATGCCGGTGTCCCCGCGCTCGCGGGCCTTCCAGATCAGCTTGACGTAGTCCTCCGCCATCGTGGAGAGCGAAGGGAGTCGCATCACGCCGCCGTAGTGCTGTGGCCACAACGGGCCATCGTGGACAGAGAAGGGAGTCGCATACCGCAATGGTACAAACAGGCATGGCATCCGAACGACGGCGCTGGCCCGTCCCACCGTCGCTCCTGGTCGGCCTCGCGCCCCTCGTGGTGTTCGCCGGCATCAGCGCCTGGCGGTCCCGACCGAGCGACGACTACCCCTCCCTCGGCGAGACGGTCGACAGCGTCGTCCGGGCGCTCGTCGTCCCGGAGGGCATCGCCGCGCTGGCGCTCGCCGTCGTCGTGACGGCGCTCGGCTGGTGGCGCATCGCGACGGTCGACACGACCAGGAGTCCGCTGCGCTGGACGTGGATCGCCCCGGCGCTGATCCTCGTCGTCTGCCTGGTCCGGCTGCCGCTCGTCGACTGGACGGCGCTCCCGTGGCACTACTTCCTGCTGCTCGGCATCGGCGTGCTGTTCGTCGGGTTCTTCGAGGAGCTGATGACCCGCGGCGTGCTGCTCGTGGGGCTCCGGCGGCGGCTGCCGGAGTTCGGCGTGTGGATCGTCTCGTGCGTGCTCTTCGGCCTGCTGCACCTGCTCAACGCCCTCGCCGGCGCCGGCATCGGACCCACGCTGATCCAGGTCGTGTTCGCGGCGTCCTTCGGCTCCGTGCTGTACGTCGCCCGGCGGCTCTCGGGCGGTCTGCTGCTGCCGGTGCTGCTGCACGCGTTCTGGGACTTCGGGTCGATCGCGGTGTCGGCGACGGCGCGGGGTGACCTCGGCACGATGGCCGTCGCCGGCGTCATCGGGATCGGCGCCTTCGCGGTGCTGGTCCTCGGGATCGTGGCCGGTGGGCTCGTCTCGTGGCGGGACGATGCTCCGCGCAGACTCCGGCGGCGGTGGCGCGACGTCCCCCCAAACCCGTTGGCCGAGCAACGCCGCCCCGTTCCGGAGTGGTACGACCTGCGAACCCGCACAGACACTCCGACCGGTTCACCTGCCTGACCCCGGCCGTTCCTCGGACCGACACCGAGCCTCCTTACCGTCGCGTCGATCCCAGTCGACACCGACGCCGTCGGTCCACAGAGAGGAGCGCCGTCCGGCTCCGGACGGCAACCACGCATGCGCACATCCGCACGCGCCATGGCCACGGGGGTGATCGTCGCGGGCGTCGCGACGGCCCTGGTCATCGGCAACCCCCTCACGGCCTCCGCCGCGAGCTACCCGAGCGACACCACGAAGCCCGACCTCGTCTCGCTGCTCAGCGGCTACGACGCGTTCTGGAAGTCCAGCGGCGTCAACGACCTGCACGGCACCGTCGTCGACCCCGCGACGCTCGCGAAGAACGACGAGCTGACCTCGTGGATCAACCAGAACGCGACGAAGGCGCAGCAGTTCACGGCGCTGCAGGACTCCGAGTACAACAACGCCACGAACTCCGCCTACGACCAGTCCTTCACGGTGGCGCAGGGCCTCGGCGACGCGCTCGAGAAGATCTACGTCGACGGCCGGACGAACGGTGACCTGCCGCTGACGAGCGCGCTCATCAACAGCTCGAACGGGACCACCGGCGCGTACGTCAGCACCGGTGACGCCAAGGCGCACTACAGCTACCCGCGTCCGTACCTGCCCGGCACGACGACGGCCACGCTCCCGGCCGGCGACGACCAGACGGGCTGCGCCCCGGCGACGGTGAACGCATCGTCCGTCACGCCGAACCGGGTCGGCAAGGCATGGGCCAGCGCGGACGGCACGCTCGACATCACCCGCGTCGCCCCGCAGACCGACACGACGAAGGAGTTCTCCCCGAACGACGTCGTGCTCGACGCCGGCTACGGCACGAAGGGCATCTGCACCGGCGGCTCGTACCCGAGCGGCCACACGACGACGGCGTACCAGGCCGGCATCACCCTCGCGACGCTCGTCCCCGAGCTCGCGCCGGAGATCCTCGCCCGCACGTCGGAGGCCGGCAACGACCGCATCGTCCTCGGCGTGCACTACCCGCTCGACATCATCGGCGGGCGCATCGACGGCGAGGCCGCCCTCGCAGCCCGCTGGTCGGACACCCAGTACCGCACCGACGTCCTCGAGCCGGCCCGCAAGGAGCTCGTCAGCTACCTCGAGTCGAAGTGCGGCGACACCCTCGCGAACTGCATCGCCGCGGAGAAGCCGTACGAGAACGACCCCTACGGCGGCAAGGCCATCCCCGGCGGCACGTCCCAGGTCGTCACCGACCGCGCCTCGGCCGTGCAGGTCTACCAGGAGCGCATGACCTACGGCTTCGCGGCGACCGGCACCACGGGCCTCGCCCCGTCCGTCCCGGCCGGTGCCGAGAACCTGCTCCTCACCGCGTTCCCGACGCTCACCGACGCGCAGCGCACCTCGGTGCTCGCGCAGACCGAGATCCCGTCGGGCTCGCCGCTCGACCAGTCCGGCAGCGCGAGCGGCTCGTGGGAGCGGCTCGACCTCGCCGCCGCGACGAGCGCCACGGTCGCGGTCGCTGACGACGGCTCCGTGAAGGTGGTCGCCACCGGCGGGCAGGCCTCGGTCCTGTCCGCGCACCTCACCGCGCCGAACGGCACGTCGGTGCAGGCCGGCAGCCAGCTCGCCCTCGCCGGCACCGGGTTCACCGCCGGGGAGTCCTACCAGGTCGTGCTCCACAGCGACCCGGTGGTCGTCGGCACGCTCACGGCCGACGCCGCCGGCGCCGTCTCGGGCAGCGTCACGATCCCCGCGGACACCGCAGCAGGATCGCACACGATCGACGTCGCGGACGCGTCCGGTGCGTCGGTGCTGACCGACCCGCTGGCGATCACCGTCACGGCGGCGCCCGCCGCGGCAGGCGGGACCGGTACCGGCACCAGCCCGGTGACGACCGGCATCCACCTGCCCGTCGTCAGCGGCTGATCCACAGCGACCGGACTGGAGGCCCGGCGCGGCTCCCCGAAGCCGCGCCGGCCTCCACAGGAAGGCACCTCCACCCCATGCGCAAGCGCACCATCTGGACCACCGTCGGCATCGCGGCAGCGGCCGTCGTCGTCGCCGGCGCCGTCACGATCCCGCTCCTCGGCGGCACGTCCGCGCCGTCCTCGGCCGTGTCGGCATCCGCCCGGCCGGTCGCCTCCGCCCCCGCCGTGCCGTCCGTGAGCGAGTCGGCGCTCGCCGCGCTCCCGGAGGCGCAGTACTCCGCGGTCATCGGCGGGCTGATGCCCGTGCGGGACACCGTCACGAAGGACACCGTCTTCCGGCTGCGAGCGGACGCGCCGCTGTTCGGCTCGGACCGCACGGAGCCCGTCGCCCGCTTCGCCGCGACGGACTTCCTGCAGCAGCCGACGACCGTCGTGGGGCTCCGCCGTGAGGGCCCGTGGGAACTCGTGCTCACCCCCGCCCGGCAGCAGCTGCCCTCTGCAGCCGGGGGATCGGCCGCCGCGCAGACCTCGGCCTGGGTGCCGGTCGCGTCCCTGACGGAGGTGTCGACCCCGACGTCGCACGTGGTGATCTCGACAGCGGACCAGAGCGTCTCGATCGTCGCCGCGTCGGGCGCCGTGCAGCAGCGGTTCTCCGCCGGGGTCGGCACGGCGGACACCCCGACACCGACCGGCGTGACGGGGTACCTCGAGCAGCGCTACGTCGACCCGTCCCAGGGGACCGGCGACCACCCGATCCAGCTCACCTCGCTGCACTCCGCCGCGGCCGACGAGCCGTACGGCGGACACGACGGCGGGCTCATCGGCATGCACTGGAACGCCGAGACCTCCGGAGCGGTGTCGCACGGCTGCGTCCGCCTCGACGCCGACGCCGTGGCCGCGATCAACGCCCTCCCGCTCGGCACCCTCGTCACCGTGCAGTAGTGCCCGTCGCGTCCGGGGCGTCAGGACGTGCGGGCGTCAGGACCTGCGGGCGACGGCGAAGACGCGCCGGAAGGGGTAGACCGTGCCGTGCGGGCCCGCCGGGTACGCCTGCCGCAAGCGGGCCGCGTACTCGGACTCGTACGCACCGGACAGCGCGCCGGAGGGATCGGCAGCGTCGAGTGCCGCGAGCGCTGGACGGAGACCCGTCCCGCGGACCCAGTCGAGCACGGGGTCGGACCCGTGCAGGAGCTGCGCGTACGTCGTCTCCCAGGCGTCCGCGCGGAAGCCGTTCGACTCGAACAGCTCCAGGTAGCCCGCGGGGTCCAGCACGGGATCAGCGCGCAAGACGCCCTCGAGCGCGCTCGCCCACGGCCCGTCCGCCGCGACGGACCGCATCAGCGCGTGCGAGGGAGAGTCGAAGTTCCCGGGGACCTGCATCGCGAACCACGACCCCGACGGCATCGCGGCGAGCCACCCCGGCAGCAGCGACACGTGCGACGGGACCCACTGCAGTGCGGCGTTCGTCACGACGACGTCGTCCTCCGCGGTGGGGGACCAGTCCTCGATGGCACGCTGCTCGAACGACAGGTTCTGATGCGCGGACGCGACGCTTGCCGCATCGGCGAGCATCTCGGCCGAGGAGTCCATCCCGACGACGCGAGCCGACGGCCAGCGTTCGGCGAGGGTGGCGGTGAGGGTCCCTGGACCGCAGCCGAGGTCGACGACGCGACGGGGAGCCTCCCGTCCGATCCGGGTGACCAGGTCGTGGAACGGACGCGACCGCTCGTCGCTGAAGGCCGCGTAGCGGGCCGGGTCCCAGCGCACCTACATCTCGACTTCGATGGGCTCGGTGCGGACGAGTTCGTGGACGCCGGAGATGACCTCGCTCGGGCGGAACGGGTAGCGGTCGATCTCGGCCTGGTCGCTGATGCCCGTCATGACGAGGACGGTGTGGAGCCCCGCTTCGATGCCGGCCTGCACGTCGGTGTCCATGCGGTCGCCGATCATGCCGGTGTTCTCGGAGTGTGCGCCGATCCGGTTCATCGCGGAGCGGAACATCATCGGGTTCGGCTTGCCGACCACGTAGGGCTGCTTGCCGGTGGCCTTCTCGATCATCGCGGCGATGGCACCCGTCGCGGGCAGGACGCCCTCGGCGCTCGGGCCCGTCGCGTCGGGGTTCGTGACGATGAAGCGGGCGCCGTCGCGGATCAGGCGGACGGCCTTGGTGATCGCCTCGAACGAGTAGTTGCGGGTCTCGCCGACGACGACGTAGTCGGGGGCGGTCTCGGTCATGATGAAGCCGGCCTCGTGGAGGGCGGTGGTCATGCCGGCCTCGCCGATGACGAACGCGGAGCCGCCCGGCATCTGCGACTTGCAGAAGTCCGCCGTCGCGAGGGCGCTCGTCCAGATGCGGTCCTCCGGCACGTCGATCCCGGACCAGCGGAGGCGGGCGCTGAGGTCGCGCGGCGTGAAGATCGAGTTGTTCGTGAGGACGAGGAACTCCGTGCCCTCCTCGAGCCACTGCTGGATGAGTTCCGGGGCACCGGGGAGCGCCTGGTTCTCGTGGACGAGGACGCCGTCCATGTCCGTCAGCCAGCACTCGACCTCGTCGCGGGTTGCCATGTTCCTCACCCTAGTGCGCGCCGGTTGCCACGCCGCCCGTGGCCGGCTCGGAAAAGGCCGGGAGGCTCGGATCGGCTCTTGCGCGCCGCTCGTGGACCCGAGATGGTCGAGACACCGAACGTCGTTCGGCTTTGCCGTACGCTTTTGGAGACCCGTACCGAAACTGCGGGACCCGTCCGAAACCAGGAGAACCACCCGTGCTCGTCGAACCCGGAAGCCCGTCCGCCACCCCACGACCGACGGCCGGTGACGCCGTCGTGCCGGCGGCGCCGCGACGACGTCGGGGGCGGCCGAACGTGCTCACCCGCGAGCAGGTCATCGACGCGGCGACGGCGATCGCGAACGAGGACGGTCTCGAGCGGCTGTCGTTCCGTGCCCTCGGCAACCGGCTCGGGGTCGCGCCGATGACGGTGCACCGGACGATCGGCGGGCTCGACGACCTGCACGCGGAGCTCGTGCGCCGGACGGTCGACGAGTTCACGGCGACGTTCGTGTGGCCGACGGACTGGCGGGAGATCGTCCGCGTGTTCGCCACCACCTTCCGGGACCTGATGCGCACCCACCCGCTCGTGCTCGAGTCGCACAGCAGCCGGGCGCCGCTGGTGTCGAGCGAGTCGGACGCGGTCGTCGCGAAGGTCGTCGGCGCGCTCCGTTCCGCCGGGCTGTCCGACACCGAGGCGATGTACGCGTTCTTCGTCGTGTACGACTTCGTCGTCGGGCACGCCGGCGTGCAGGTCGGTCGTGGTGACGCCGAGGCCGGGCGCCCGGAGCGGCACGCGCTCGTCGGTGAGATCCTCGGGTCGCACTCGTACGACGACCGGTTCTCGCTCGGACTGGACATCCTGCTCGCGGGGATCGAGTCCCGCGTCCGCTGATTTCCGGGATCGACGAAAACTCCTTGACACGTGGAGTGCGGAACGCCAGGATTTCACACATCAACAAGAAGGGGGTCTTCGAATGACCGCATTGTCGCCGTCCGCCTATGCAGCTCAGGTCTCACTGATCAACGCCTGGCGTTCCGCTCACCCCGCTGTTCGATCGAACGGCGTGATCCCGATCATCCTCGTCGTGGCGATCGTCGTCCTGCTCGCGCTCGGCGCAACGATCGTGATCGGCGCCGTCGCTCTCTGCGCGGCGAACGGTGGGGTCCTCGACTCCGTCGTGAGCCTGTCCGACTGGACCGTGAAGGTCACCTGCCACAAGCTGAAGTGAGCGGCGGAATGGCTCTCATGACCACGCAGCGCACTCTGTTCGGCACGTTCCTCGGAGGGATGTTGGGGCTGCTCTCCGGCATCGTCATCGACGGCGGGCTGTGGCTGTGGGCGTTCGCGTCCGTGCTCAGTGGCGACGGTGCCGTGACCATCGGGCCCATCGTCCACGCTTCGACCATCGAGGGGTCTGCGACCGCGGTCGGCGGTCCCGGTCTCTTGATCGTCCCGGTCGGTCTCGCGCTCGTCGGAGCTGTGCTCGCCTGGCTCATCTCGCGTCGATCGGCAGCGGGTACCCGGGCGGCCGTACCCCGAGGGTGACACATCGCAGGCGCGAAGTTTGGCCGGCGGCGATCATCGCCGCCGGCCAGGCTTCCTGGCGAGTGACGCTCGTCGTCCTCGGCGTCGTGGTCGTGCCCGGCGCAGCGATCTGCACCGTCGGAGTCGTCGCCTTCGGCCCTGCCGTCCTCGGACCGATGGTCGTCGCGCTCTCGCTGTTCGTGCTGTCGTCCTTCATCCACGAACTCGGCCACGCGGTTGCGCACGTGCTCTTCGCCGATCCTGCCCGGGCGATCGTCGTGGGACGCGGGGCGTGGGCGTCCGGGAGTGTTGTCCGGTGGAGTCTCGGCACCAACGCGGACGGCGCCGTGGCGATCGCCGGCCCCTTCGCGGCGATGGCCTCCGGACTCCTCATCCTCGTGCTCCCGATCCCGTTCATCCTCGCGTACCCCGTCGTCGCGCTGTTCTCCGTCCACCTCCTCAGCCTGACTCGTCATGCCGCAGACGGCAGCCAGGTCCGTCGCGCGATCGAAGGAGATCCTGATGCTTGAAGTCCGAGCCGTGTCCAAGTCCTACGGGCACAGTGCGGTGCTGGCCGATGTCTCCTTCGCCATCGAGCCGGGCGAGGTCGTTGCGCTCGTCGGTCCGAACGGGGCCGGGAAGAGCACGCTGATCCACGTCATCACCGGTCTCACGAAGCCGACCTCGGGTGATGTCCTCGCAGACGGCGTCCGGATCAGAGCGGGTGGCTACACCGGCATCGGGTTCTGCCCGGACGACCTCCCGCTCCCCGAACTCCTGACCGGCCACGAGTACCTCGACTTCGCCGAGGCGTTGCATGGATCTCGTGTCGGGGCCGGACATCGGCAGCGGCTGCTCGAGTGCCTCCGGCTCGACGACGCGGCTGGTCGGCTGCTGTCCACGTTCAGCCACGGGATGAAGCGGAAGCTCCAGCTCCTCGCGGCTCTGCTCCGAGGTCCGAGCGTCCTCATCCTCGACGAGCCGCTCCGCGGTCTCGATCCAGAGTCCGGAGCGCTGCTGCGCGCGCTGATCCACGACTTCGCCGAGCACGGAGGCGCCGTCTTGCTCTCGACACACGACCTGCCATCTGCGCAGACGACGGCCACGCGCTTCCTGGTCCTCCAGCAGGGACGCCTCATCGTCGACGACAGTGTGCGCGAGCTCGCGGCGGGAGGACGCTCGATCGAGGACGTCTTCCTCGCGACGACCGGGATCGGCGAGTCCGTCGCGCGCTCCAGTGCGCTGTTCGTCGGTGCACTGGCGCGCGCGGAACGGTCGCGTCGATGACGCCCACCTTCGCCATCGCGCGCACGACCGGTCTCGTCCTCTTCAGGCACATCGAGCAAGCGGTCGGCGGTCGAGCGGTCGCCACGGTCATCGCGGCGATCGTCGGAGCCGCCGTCGTGCTGTACAACGTCGTGGCGTACGACTTCCTCGCGCGGTTCCTCCCGGCCGACGCCGTCGAGGCGTCGTACATCGACGCCGCGCAGCTGGTCGATGCCCTCTCCGCAGCGCAGGTGGCGAGTGCGGGAGGGATCGCGGTCCTGGTGCTGATCCTCGCACCTGGCAACTCCGCCGTGCGGATCTCGGCCCAGGTGCTCTCAGCGCGTCGTGTCCCTGCCCGACTGGGCGAGTCCATTCCCTTCGTGGTGCTCATCACGACGGCGTCCGGGGCGTTGACCATCGGTCCGTCGGTGTACCTCGGGTCGATCGTCGGCGACGGCCCGTTCACCGCGTGCGCGCTGCTCGCAACGAACGTCGCGTCGGCCCTCGGGATCGCGATCGTCGCGGAGAGCCTCCGCCTCATCGGCACCGCGGTCCGGCTCAGTTCGGCCGCAGTCCAGCTCATCGCGATCCTCGGCGCGGTGACGGTGGTCGGGGTGACGGTCTACGACTCCACAGCCGCTGCGCGGGAGGGGAGGGCCCCGGCGGCGGCGATCTGGTCGGAGATCGTCACGATGCGACAGGGTGTCGACGGATCGGTCGTCGCCTTGTCCGCCGCGGTGCTGTCCACCGCTGTCCTGCTCGTCACCCTGCTCGCCGTCCGCTGCGCGCAGCGTTTGGAGCCACTCGGGCATCCCCACCGCCTCTTCACCCTGCGCCGATGCCTGCCCCGGGGCAGTTCATGGCTCACGCGGGAGATCGCGATGGCCGTCCGGCAGCCCATCGGCCAGGTGTCGCTCGCGGTCTCGGTGGTCACGGTCGTCCTCGTGGGTGTGGCCGCCCGCAACGGTGTGATGCCGCCCTCCGCGGCGCTCATGGCGTGCGCGATGCTCGCGGCAGCGCCGCTCGAACTGTCGTGGGGTCGAGTGGCGACCTGGTCGTGGGTCTACCGGCAAGACCGGACGCCCGCGACCCGCATCGTGCTCCCACAGGTCGCGGCGGGGATGGTGTGGGCAGTGCTCCTCACAGGCGCGGCGTTCGGTGTGATCGGGACCGTCCCCGAACCGTCGGACGTCGTGCACCACTCCCTCGTCCTCATCGCCGCGGCGAGTGTGGCCTACGCGGCGGGATGCGTCGCTCCGGCGAACGCGGACGTCCCTGCGTCCGTGGCTGTGACCTCCGTCCTGGCCATCGTGTGCGAGACGCTCGTCGTGTGGGCAGGATCGCGGCTCGACCTGCTCCACCTCGGACTCAGCGGCGTGTTGTTCGGAGTGGTGGCCGTCGCGTCGCTCGGAGCCGCCGTCGCGCGGATCCGCTCCCGCCTCGAGGGTCCCTGAGCCGGCTCGCCCGTACGCTGGAGCCGTGACCGACGAGCCCGCGCCGACCCATGAGCGCACGACGCACGGGGTCGGGCCGCACCCGCGGCCGTGGCCCGACGATCCCCGGCTCGACCCGGAGCTGCTCGAGCACGGGGACACCCGCAACGTCGTCGACGCCTACCGGTACTGGTCGATGGAGGCGATCGTCGCTGACCTCGACACCCGTCGACACGGGTTCGACGTCGCGATCGAGAACTGGCAGCACGACCTGAACATCGGGTCGATCGTCCGGTCGGCGAACGCGTTCCTCGCAGGGACCGTGCACATCATCGGGCGCCGGCGCTGGAACCGTCGCGGGGCGATGGTCACGGACCGGTACCAGCACGTCCGGAACCACCCCGACGTGGCGTCCTTCCTGCAGGCGATGCGCGACGAGGGGCGCCCGGTCATCGCGATCGACAACACCCCTGGTGCCGAGATGCTCGAGACCGCGGAGGTCCCCGAGCGCTGCGTGTTCCTGTTCGGGCAGGAGGGGCCCGGGCTGACCGACGAGGCCGTCGCCGGCGCGGACGGGCACCTCGAGATCGCGCAGTACGGCTCCACCCGGAGCATCAACGCGTCCGCGGCCGCCGCGATCGTCATGCACGCGTGGATCGTCCGGCACGCCACGCCCCCTCGCTGAACCCGTCCCGGGTCCGGCTGCCGAGTGCGCAGAAGTGGTGACGTCCGGGGTGGTTCGCTGACAACGTCTGCGCACTCGATCGGGGCCGAGGTAGCGGATGCCAGCTCCGGCAGATGAGTGCGCAGAAGTGCTGACGTCCGGGGTGGAGCGCTCACATCGTCTGCGCACTCGATCCAGTCCGGCACGAGCGGCACGTGCGGCACGTCCGGCACCCGCACCCGCAGCCCCCCCCCCCACCACCGGACGCGATGGGCGACACCTGTCCCCCCGAACAGGGTGAACGGCGGGGTGAAAAACCCCCGAACGAGGGGTCCTCGACCTTTCCGCCCTCCAAGATCAGAGGAGTCGGCCATTGAGGCGGTCGGCAATCCCTGATCAAACTGACCTGCACGCGTGGACCCGACCACACGAAGGGGTCTCCTCGTCGTGTCCGGAAGGTCACACACGTGCTGCTCGCGCCCCGTTCCCCTCGGCATCGGTCGGAATCCGTCGCGCGTCCCCGGTGGTTCCGCGGGATCGCGTTGGCCCTCGCCGTGCTCATCCCGACCACCGGCGTCGCCCTGGGCACCACCGGGGTGGCGCAGGCGGCCGTGGTGCAGTGGGGGAGCGGGGCCGATCAGTCACCGAACTACCAGGCGACCGTCAACGGCGACTTCACCATGACGGGCAACGGCGTCCTGGCGTGCTCGGGTACCGCGCTCACCGCGACGAGCACGAGCGGCAGCTGCACCGACCTGCACGCGAACAACCCGGGCACGGGCGTCACGACGTCGTACAACGACTACTTCAAGATGGTGAACTCGAACACGGTGTCCGGGTTCACCACGAACTCGTCGACCGGCAGCGTGACGATCCCGTCCGGTGCCACTGTGACGAAGGCGTACCTCGACTGGAGCGCGAACACGGGCGTGTTCACCGGCTCGGGCAACGTGACCTGCTCGGGGAACTCCGCGAACGGCTCGCAGTGGTACGCCACGCGACCGGACGCCGCGAACGGGTACCGGACGCAGGGCGTGCAGCTCAAGGTCGGCACCGGCGCGATCCGGACGGTTGCGCCCGACGCCCTCCTCGAGGACCCGACGAGCCAGGCGAGCGCGTTGTACTACTCGGCGAGCGCCGACGTGACGAGCGCCTTCGCGAACGCGACGACCGGTTCCGCGCTGAACGTCAGCGCCGGGAACATCTGGGCCGCGGTCGGCGCCGGCTGCTACGCGGGCTGGTCCCTGACGGTCGTGTACGACTACGGCAAGTACATCCCCGGGAACGCCGCGAGCGCCCCGCACAAGGTCATCTACTACCAGGGCCACGTCCGCGAGGCCGCGTCGGACAGCCCGCTGACCGTGAACTTCACCGGCTTCTCGGCGCTGCAGTCCGGGGTGAAGTTCGGGTACACGCTCTACGAGGGCGATCGCGGCATCACCGGCGACTACATGCGGTACACCCCGCAGGGCGGCACCGCGACCGAGGTCCTGAACACCAAGGGCGCGAGCGGCAACATCGGTGTCGGGCAGGCGGACGGCTCGGCCAGGTACACGCAGACGAGCGACACCAGCGCGTTCACGAACCAGAGCGTCGACGTGCACACCCAGACGCTCTCCGGTGTCAACAAGGGCGACACGTCGATGACCCTGACGGTCGGGACGAGCGGGGACTCCTACCTGCTGCAGAACGCCGTGCTGTCCGTGCCGACGGCGGCGCTCAGCGTGTCGAAGACCCTCGACGGCTCGACCAACGACCAGTACCGCATCGCCTCGGAGAACACGGCCTACACGATCACGGTGACGAACAACGGGTCGGTCGCCCTGTCGAACATCCGCCTGACGTTCCCGGACACCGAGACGTGCACACCGTCGTCCACCATCGCCGGTCCGTTGGCGTCGGGCGCGACGGCCACGGTCCAGTGCACCGGTCCGCCGCCCACGGCAGCGTCCACCACCAGCTCGGTGACCGCGACCGGCCAGGTCGCGAGCGACACCACGGTGTCCGTGACCGACACCGCCTCCACGAACACGTACCTCTCCGCCCTCGGCTTGACGAAGACGTCCGCCCTGGCGAACGGTGCGACCGGCAAGGCCGGCGACACCGTGAACTACACCTTCACCGCGACGAACACCGGCACCGGCCCGCTGTCCGGCGTCGCGATCACGGACCCGCTCGCCGGGCTCTCCGCGCTGACCTACGGCTCCTGGCCGTCCGGCACGGCCGGATCGCTCGCCGCCGGGCAGTCCGTCACCGCGACCGGCACGTACACGCTGACGCAGAACGACGTCGACGCCGGCACCGTCACGAACACCGCCACCGTCACGGGCACCGACCCGGACGGCGGCCCCAAGCCCACCGCGACCGCGTCGCGCACGCAGCCGCTCAGCGCCGCGAACGCGCTCACCCTGACGAAGTCCGGTGCGCTGGCATCCGGAGCGACCGGCAAGGTCGGCGACACCGTGAACTGGTCGTTCCGTCTGACGAACTCCGGTGCCCAGACGATCACCGGTGCGACGATCACCGACCAGCTCGCCGGCGTCTCGTCCATCGCGTACGGCACGTGGCCGCAGGGCACGGCCGGGAGGCTCGGGCCGGGTCAGTCCGTCACGGCCACCGCGACCTCGACGCTGACCCAGGCGCAGGTCGATGCCGGCTCGCTGACGAACACGGCCACCGCCGCCGGACGGAGCGCCACCGGCAGCACCGTCACCGCACCGACCGCGACGGCGACCGTCGCGATCCCCGCCGCGAACGCGCTGACGCTCGCCAAGACCGGGGCGATCGCCGCCGGCTCGACCGGCAAGGCCGGCGACGGCGTGACCTGGTCGTTCACGCTGACCAACTCGGGCAACCAGACCGTCACGTCGGCGAGCATCACCGACCGACTCGCCGGGGTGTCGGCGATCACGTTCGGTACCTGGCCGTCGGGCACGAGCGGCACGCTCGCCCCCGGGCAGTCCGTGACCGGGACCGCGACGTACGCGCTCACGCAGACCGACGTCGACGCCGGCAGCGTCGTGAACACCGCTGGTGCGTCCGCGACGGCCGCCACGGGTGGGACCGTCACCGCGACGGACGCGACGGCGACGGTCCGGGTGACCGATGCCTCCAGTCTGACCATCGTCAAGGACGGGAGCCTGGCGTCCGGCGCGACCGGGCGTGCCGGGGACACCGTGAACTGGACGTTCCGGGTGACCAACGGCGGCAACCGCACCCTCACCGGCGTCGCGATCGCCGACCCGCTGGCCGGGCTGTCCGCGATCTCCTACGGCACCTGGGCGTCCGGGACCACGGGCAAGCTCGCACCGGGGCAGTCCGTCACCGCGACCGCGACGTCGACGCTGACGCAGGCGCAGGTCGACGCCGGGTCAATCACGAACACCGCGACCGCGAACGGCACGAACCCGTCGGGCACGGCAGTGACGAGCGGCCAGACCACGAAGACGGTCAACGTGGCCGCGGCGCAGAAGATCGCCGTCACGAAGACCGGTTCGCTCGCGTCCGGTGCGACCGGCGGGGTCGGTGACACCGTGAACTGGCAGTTCAGCGCGACGAACACCGGCAACACCACGCTGTACGGGGTCGCGATCGCGGACAGGCTCTCCGGCATCTCGGCGCTGACGTACACGTGGCCGGGGACCAGCGGCCAGCTCGCCCCGAACCAGACGGTGACCGCGACGGCGACGTACAAGCTGACCCAGGCGGACGTCGACGCCGGCAGCGTCGTGAACACCGCGACGGCCTCCGGGAACACCCGCGCCGACGGCACCGGCTCCCCGGCGTCGTCGACGGGCTCCGCCGCGGTCTCCGTGACCCGTGCACCCGGCATCGCGGTCGCGAAGTCCGGGGCGCTCGCCTCGGGCTCGACGGGTGCCGTCGGGGACACCGTGAACTACACGTTCACCGTCCGGAACTCGGGCAACCAGACCCTGACCGGGGTCGCCGTCAGCGACCCGCTGGCCGGGCTGTCCTCGCTGACCTACTCGTGGCCCGGCACCTCCGGCCGCCTGGCCCCCGGGCAGTCCGCCACGGCGACGGCGACCTACAAGCTGACCCAGAAGGACGTCGACGCCGGGGTCGTGACGAACACGGCCACCGCGACCGGAACCGCTCCCGACGGCAGCACCGCGACCAACTCCGCATCAGCGCGCACCACGGTGCCGGCGGCGCCCGGGATCGCCGTCGCGAAGACCGGGGCGCTCGCCGCCGGTGCGACGGGCAAGGCCGGTGACACCGTGGACTACACGTTCACGGCGCGGAACACCGGCAACCAGACGCTGACCGGCGTCACCGTGTCCGACGCGCTCGCCGGTGTCTCCACGATCGCGTACGGCACGTGGCCCTCCGGGACCGCGGGCACGCTCGCACCGGGGCAGTCCGTCACCGCGACCGCGACGTACACGCTGACCCAGGCGGACGTCGACGCGGGCAGCGTGGTGAACACCGCCCAGTCGACGGGTCGTTCGCCCGCGGGCACGGCCGTCACCGCGTCGTCCCCCTCGACGCTCGTCGTGCCGGCGTCCGGTGCACTGTCCTTCACGAAGACGGGCACGGCGCCGTCGGGTGCAGCGGCCGGGTCGACCGTGAGCTGGACCTTCACCGCGCGGAACACCGGCAACGTGACCCTCACCGGCGTCACGATCACCGACCAACTCGCGGGGCTCTCCGCGATCACGTCCTCGTGGCCGGGGGCCACCGGGCGCCTCGCTCCGGGGCAGACCGTCACCGCGACCGCCACCTCGACGCTGACGCAGGCGCAGGTCGACGCGGGCACCGTCCGGAACACCGCGACGATCGCCGGCACGACCCCGTCGAACACCGTCGTGTCCCAGGCCACCGCGGCCAGCGTGTCGATCGACCGCACGGCGTCGATCACCGTCACGAAGACCGGCTCGCTCGCCGCGGGCTCGACCGGGACCGCCGGCGACCGCGCCGACTGGACGCTCCGCATCACGAACACCGGCAACACCACGCTGACGTCCGTCGCCGCGACGGACTCGCTCGCCGGGCTCTCCTCGTTGACCTACACCTGGCCGGGGACCGCCGGGACCCTTGCACCGGGGCAGTCCGCGACCGCGACGGCGTCCGGCACGGTCACCCAGGCGGACATCGACGCCGGCTCGGTGACGAACACCGCGTCCGCGTCCGGGTCCGGTCCGTCCGGCACGACGACCGCGACGGCGCAGGGCTCCGGCACGATCCCGCTCGCGGGTTCGCCGGCGCTCGGCTTCACGAAGAGCGTGGCGACGGGCAGCGGGTACACGGGCCGGGCCGGTGACACCCTCGTCTACACGTTCCGGGCGACGAACTCGGGCAACCAGACGCTCACGAACGTCGCGATCACCGACCCGCACGCCGGGCTCGGTGCGATGACGTACTCTTGGCCCGGGACCGCGGGTCGCCTCGCGCCGGGACAGTCGGCCACCGCGACGGCGTCGTACACGCTGACGCAGGCGGACGTCGACGCGGGCACGGTCGCGAACCGGGCGACGGCCTCGGCGACGACGCCCTCCGGCACCGCCGTGACGACTCCCGCATCGGCATCGGCGGCGATCACCGCGGCGCCCGGCATCGCAATCGCGAAGAGCGCCGTCGTCGGCGGGACCGGCCGGGCCGGCGACACCGTGACGTACCGCTTCGACGTGTCGAACACCGGTACCACGACCCTGACCGGCGTCGGCGTGAGCGACCCGCTGTCCGGACTCTCGACGATCTCGTACGGCACGTGGCCCTCCGGCACCTCCGGCACGCTCGCGCCGGGACAGACCGTCCGCGGTACCGCGACGTACACGATCACCCAGGCGGACATCGACGCCGGCAGCATCGTCAACACCGCGACCACGACGGGCACGACTCCGGGCGGCTCCGCCGTGCGCGGCACCGGTTCGACGACGGTGACGCCGGCCGGTGGTGCGCCCGCGATCGCCCTGGCCAAGACCGAGCGGCTCGGCACGACCGCCACCGGTGTCGCGGGTGACACCGTGCGCCTCGGCTACACGATCACGAACTCCGGCAACCAGACCCTGACGAACATCAGCCTCACCGACGCGCAGTCCGGGATCTCCGCGTTCACCTACGGCGCATGGCCCTCCGGCACCGCAGGACGCCTCGCCCCCGGGCAGTCGGTCACCGTCACCGCGACCTACGCGCTGACCCAGGCGGACGTCGACGCCGGCACGATCTCGAGCACGGCGACGACGACGGGCGTCTCGCCGGGCGGGACGACCGTCCGCGACACGGACACCGGCTCCGTCAACACCAACCGGTCGCCCGCGGTCGCCCTCACCGAGAGCGGCACCGTCACGAGCGGCACCGGCGGCGTCGGGTCCGTCGTGACCTGGACCTACCGCGCGACGAACACCGGCACCGTGACCCTGTCCGTGCCGGAGATCGTGCACGCCCTCGGCGGCACCGTCACCTACGCATGGCCGAACGCGCCGAACACCCTTGCTCCAGGACAGTCCGTCACCGCGACCACCACCTCCACCATCACGCAGGACGACGTCGACGCCGGGTCCCTCGTCGACTCCTCGTCCGTCACCGGGACCGCCCCCACGGGCGTCGACCCCGCGACCGTCACCGCGACGGCGTCGGCCACCGTGACGACGAACGACGCCGCCCCCGGCCTGACCGTCACGAAGGCCGAGACCTTCGCCGCGGACGGCTCGACCACCCGCGCCGCCGTCGCCGGCGACCAGGTCGACATGCGCTACCGCATCACGAACTCGGGCAACGTCACGCTGACCATCGTCGGCGTGCAGGACGCCCAGCGCGGCATCTCGAGCGTCGTCTTCGCCGACGGCGACACCACGATCACGCTCGCTCCCGGCCGGAGCGCCACGGCCACGGCCAGCTACACGCTGAGCCAGTCCGACGTCGACGCGGGCGGCATCAGCTCCGTCGCGACGGCCTTCGGCACGACCCCCGCCGGCACCCGGGTCACCGCGACCGCGAGCGCCGGGGTCACGATCACTCCGACCCCGGCCGTGTCCCTGACGAAGACCGCACGCTACGACGTCGGCGCGGACGGCGCCGTGCAGAGCGGGAAGGTCGGCGACACCGTCGTCTTTTCGTTCCTCGCGACGAACACCGGCACGGTCACGCTCGACGGGATCGCGCTCCGCGACCAGCTCGTCGGCCTCGCCTCGGCGACCCCGGTCACCGGCACGCCGACCCTGACGAACGTCGAGTGGTCCGGCGGCTCCGCCGGATCGCTCGCCCCGGGGGAGCGCGTCCGCGCCGTCGCCCGGTACACCGTCACCCAGGCCGACGTCGACGCCGGGTCGATCACGAACGCGGCGACGATCAGCGGCACCACGCCGACGGGCACCACCACGTCCGGCGACGCCACCGTCACGATCGCGACCGACGCCGACAACACGGCGGCGATCGGCATCGTCAAGACCGCGACGGTCCCCGGTACCGGCACGCCGAAGCCCGGCGACCCGGTGGACCTCGGCTACACCGTGACGAACACCGGCGACTTCACGCTGACCGGCGTGACGATCCGGGACGCCGGCGCGAACGGCGACGGCATGACGGTCGGGACCTGGCCCTCCGGCACAGCCGGACGCCTGACGCCCGGGCAGACCGTCACCGCGACCGCCGTGCACACGCTGACCCAGGCGGACATCGACGCCGGCTTCGTCTCGAGCCCCGCGACCACCACGGGGACGCCAGCGAGCGGCACAGCGGTGACGGCGACGAGCTACCGCACGGTGCCGATCACGCAGGTCAACACGTTCTCCTTCAGCAAGACGGGCGTCCCGACGGGCAGCGGTGCCGGCGCGGGCGACGAGCTCCGCTTCACCCTGACCGCCGCGAACACCGGCAACACGACGCTCGACCTGCTCCAGATGACCGACCAGCTGCAGGGCGTCGGCGTCCTGTCGTACACCTGGCCGGACCCGTCGAAGCCCGGCACGGTCCTCCCGGGACAGCGGGCGACGGCGACCGCGACCTACACGGTGAGCCAGGCGGACGTCGACGCCGGCAGCGTGGTGAACACCGCGAACGCGGTCGCGAGCCCGCCGACCGGAGCCGCGATCACGAAGACCGCAGCGTCGACCACCGCGACCGACGCACCAGCGCCGACGATCACGCTCGACAAGACCGAGGCGCTGACCGACGGGTCGGTCGGTGTCGCCGGGGACGTCGTGCGGTTCGGCTACACCGTCACGAACACCGGGAAGACCACCCTGACCGGCGTCGGCCTGACCGACGAGCAGCAGGGCCTGTCCGGTGTCGCGTTCGGCGCGTGGCCGTCCGGCACCACCGGCACGCTCGCGCCGGGGCAGTCCGTCACTGCGACGGCGACGTACCGGCTCACGCAGGCCGACGTCGACCGCGCGGCGGCGGACACCGACGACCACGTGTCGCTCGCGAGCGCCGCGACGACGACCGCCACCGACCGCCGCACCGGTGCGCCGGTGAGCGCCACGTCCGACGGTCGGGTCGTGCTCGACCCGTCGAGCTCGGTCGCCACCAGGAAGACCGCGGCGACGGTCGGCGGCGGCGACATCCGCGCCGTGCAGGTCGGCGACGTCGTCCGGTACACCGTGACCGGAACGAACACCGGACAGACCACGCTCACCGACATGGTGGTCGCCGACCCGATCGCCGGGCTCGGCACCCCGACCACCACGTGGCCGAACGCCACCGCGGGCACGCTCGCACCCGGGCAGGCCGTCGTCGTCACCGCGGACCGCACGGTCACGCAGGACGACGTCGACGCCGGGTCGATCGCGAACACGGCCACGACGACCGCGTCCACGCCCGCCGGCACCAGCGTGTCCGGCAGCGGCACCCGGACCGTCGTCACGACGAGCGGCGCCCCCGGCATCCGCATCGTCAAGGACGAGCGACTGACCGGTGCCACCGGGGCGGCCGGCGACCTCGTCGACATGACCTTCACCGTGACGAACACCGGCGACGTGACCCTCACCGGCGTCGGGATCAGCGACTCGCAGCAGGGCGCCTCCGGCGTCCGGTTCGACGCCTGGCCGTCCACGACCGGCCGACTCGCCCCCGGGCAGTCCGTCGTCGCCCACGCCACGTACACGCTCACGCAGACCGACGTCGACCGTGGCTCGGTCTCGAGCACGGCGATCACGACGGGCACCCCGCCGCGCGGTGCCGCAGTGTCCGCCTCCGACGACGGCAGCGCGACCGTCGCACAGCGCGGGTCGATCACCGTCGACAAGACCGCGACCCTCGCCGGGGCGACCGGCGCCGTCGGCGACACCGTCCGGTACGGCTTCCGCGTCGAGAACACCGGCAACGTCACGCTCACGGGCGTCGGCATCGACGACGTCCTGAGCGGGCTGTCCGCCGTGACGATCGCCGACTGGCCGTCCACGACCGGCCGACTCGCACCGGGACAGGTCGTCACCGGCACCGCGACCTACCGGGTCACGCAGGCCGACGTCGACGCGGGGAGCGTCGCGAACGACGCCACCGCGTCCGGCACGACGCCAGCAGGCGACACCGTCACCGCGAGCGACGCGGCCACCGTGCCGCTCGCCGCAGCAGCGCCGGGGATCCGGATCGACAAGACCGAGCGGCTCGCCGACGGGGCAGCCGGCGTTGCGGGCGACACCGTCCGGCTCGGCTTCACGGTCACGAACACCGGCACGGCGACACTGTCCGGTGTCACGCTGACCGACGCGCAGCCCGGGCTGTCCGACATCGCGTTCGGCAGCTGGCCGTCCGCGGTCGGGACCCTCGCTCCTGGGCAGTCCGTCACCGCGACGGCGACCGTCACGCTGACGCAGGCGGACGTCGACCGCGGTTCCGTCGCCAGCATCGCCGAGACCACGGGGACCGCCCCTCGTGGCACCACCGTGTCCGACACCGCCCGTGGCAGCGTCGCGCTGACGGCCTCGGCGGACGTCTCGGTCCAGAAGCAGGCGGCGTACCTCGGTGGCGGCACGGGCCGGGTCGGTGACGTCGTGGGCTACACGTTCACGATCACGAACACCGGACAGGTCACGCTGACCGCGAGCCGGGTCGCCGACGAGCTCGCCGGCCTCGGCCCGGTCACGGTCGCCGACGGTCCGAACGGCGACGGCACACTCGCGCCCGGGCAGACGCTGACCGCGAAGGCCACGTACACCGTGACCCAGTCGGACGTCGACGCCGGCTCCGTCGTGAACCGTGCGACGGTCACCGCGACGCCGGCCCGCGGCGACGACGTCACCGCGTCCGACAGCGCCACGATCCGCACGTCCGACGGCGCACCGGCGATCGCACTCACCAAGACCGAGGAGCGCACCGGCACCGGGACGCCGGCGGTCGGCGACACCGTGCGCCTCGGCTACACGATCACGAACACCGGCAACCAGACCCTCACCGGCATCAGGGTCGCCGACGAGCAGCAGAGTGTCGGCACCGTCGCCTACGGCCCCTGGCCCGGTGCCTCCGGTCGCCTCGCCCCCGGTGAGTCCGTCACCGCGACGACGACCTACGCCCTCACCCAGGCGGACATCGACGCCGGTCGCGTCGCGAGTGCCGCCACCGCGACCGGGTCCGCCCCGACGGGAGGCTCGGTGCGCGCCACCGACACCGCCGGCGTCGACCTCGTGGCGGCTCCAGGGCTCCGGGTGACCAAGGCGGGGCAGCTCGCGCCCGGTGCCACCGGCGCTGCCGGCGAGGGCATCCGCTGGACCTTCACCATCGCCAACACGGGCAACGTCACGCTGACGGGCGTCTCCGTCGCGGACGGCCTCGCCGGGATCTCCGACCCGACCGTCGGCACCTGGCCCGGCGCGACCGGTGTCCTGGCGCCGGGGCAGACCGTCACGGCGACCGCGGCGTCGACGATCGCACAGTCCGACGTCGATGCCGGGTCCGTCACGAACTCCGCGACCGTCTCCGGCACCGCGCCGGACGGCTCCGTCGTGGACGACTCCGACACCGCGACGGTGCAGACCGCGGCGTCCGGCCCGCGGATCGGCGTCGTGAAGTCGGCGACCCTCGCGGACGGTGCCACCGGTGCCGCGGGTGACCGGGTCGAGTACCGGTACACGATCACGAACTCCGGCAACGTCACCCTCACCGGGGTGACGGCGGCGGACGACCAGGACGACGTCTCCGCGATCGCCTACGGCACCTGGCCGGGCACCGCCGGACGCCTCGCACCGGGGCAGACCGTGACGGCGACCGCCTCGCACGTGCTGACGCAGGCCGAGGTGGACCGCGGCTCCCTGACGAGCACCGTCACCGCGACCGGCAACCCGCCGACCGGTGACCGCGCCAGCGCCACCGACGCCGCGACCGTCGTGATCGTCCCCGACGCCGCGCTGGCGTTCTCGAAGTCCGCCGCGTACACCGACGGTGGCATCGGCCGCGTCGGCGACACCGTCCGCTACACGCTCACGGCGACGAACACCGGCACCGTCACGCTCTCCGGCGTGACGCTGTCCGACCGCCTCGCCGGGCTGTCCGCGATCGACGCGGACTGGCCGGGCACCGCTGGAACCCTCGCACCGTCGCAGACCGTGACGGCGACGGCGGAGTACACGGTCACCCAGGCCGACGTCGACGCCGGCAGCATCGTGAACGCCGCCACCGCGACCGGCAACCCGCCGGCCGGGGCACCGGTCACGCGCACGGACAGCACCACCGTGCGCACCGCGGACCCGGCCGACGGCATCGCGCTGGTCAAGGACGAGCGGGTGACGAGCGGCACCGGCGTGGCCGGCGACACCGTCACCTTCACCTTCACGATCGCGAACACCGGCAACCGGACCCTCGACGGCGTCACGCTCGACGACGACCAGGCCCGCCTCGGCACCGTGACCTTCGGCTCGTGGCCGGCACGCGCCGGACAGCTCGCACCAGGGCAGTCGGTCACCGCCACGGCGACGTACGTGCTGACCCAGGCCGACGTCGACCGCGGTTCGATCGAGAGCACGGCGACCACGACCGCGACGACCCCGGCCGGGGACGTCGTGCGCGACACCGCGACGGGTGGGGTCGACACGGTCCGTACCGGCTCGTGGACGATCGACAAGCGCGGCGCGCTCGCCGACAGCGCCCGGGGCGTCCTCGGCGACCGGATCGACTGGACCTACCGCGTCACGAACACCGGTACGGTCACGCTGACCGACGTCGACGTCGCGGACACCCTGCCAGGCGTCTCCGACCCGACGGTGTCCGCGTGGCCGAACGGCACCGCCGGCACCCTGCTGCCCGGACAGTCCGTCACCGCCACCGCACGCTCGACCGTCACGCAGACCGACGTCGACGCGGGCAGCGTGGTCAACCGTGCGACCGCGACGGCGGCGACCCCGGACGGCGTCACGGACCCCGGCGCGCAGGACGACAGCGCCACCGTCGTGCTCCGCTCCGCCGAGCAGCGCATCGCCGTCACGAAGACCGCGCGCCTCGCGGACGGCTCCACCGGTGCCGCCGGCGACACCGTCGAGTTCGGCTACGTCGTGACGAACACCGGCACCGCGACGCTCTCCGGGGTCACCGTGACCGACGACCGCGTCGGTGTCTCGACCATCAGGGTCGACTGGCCGGGACGCACCGGGGTCCTGGCACCAGGGGAGTCCGCACGGGCAGTGGCGTCCACCGCGCTCACGCAGGCCGACGTCGATGCCGGGAGCCAGGCCTCCCGTGCGACCGCGACCGG
Organism: Curtobacterium sp. L3-7; assembly: GCF_048756585.1. Classification (NCBI taxonomy): domain Bacteria; kingdom Bacillati; phylum Actinomycetota; class Actinomycetes; order Micrococcales; family Microbacteriaceae; genus Curtobacterium; species Curtobacterium sp. L3-7. Next base: position 1,267,084 of record NZ_CP151474.1, read on the forward strand.
GAGCGGACCCGGCGGCGGGACCGTCACCGCGACCGACTCGGCCGTCGTGACCATCGCCCCGCAGCCCGCGATCGCGCTGTCCGAGCAGGGTGCCCTGGCACCGGGCGCGACCGGCGCCGTGGGCGACACCGTGCAGTGGACGTTCACCGTGACGAACACCGGCACCGTGACGCTCGACCAGGCAGCGCTCCGCGCGCAGCTCGGCGACGTGGCGTTCGGGCCGTGGCCGGGGGCAGACGGCGTGCTCGCACCGGGGCAGGTCGTCACCGCCACCGCCACGTCGACGATCACGCAGGCCGACTTCGACCGAGGCAGCGTCGCCAACCCGGCGACCGTCGCGGCGACGGCACCCGACGGCCAGGCCGCGACCGCCGACGCCTCCGCCACCGTGGCGACCGGTCCCGCCGATGCCCGCATCGGCATCACGAAGACCGCGGCGCTGCCGGACGGCGACACCGCGCCGCGGGCCGGCGACCTCGTGACGTTCACGTACCGCGTGACGAACACCGGCACCTCGACGCTGGACGGCGTCACGGTCACCGACGCGCAGGACGGCGTCGGCACCGTGTCGTACGACTGGCCGGGTGCCGCCGGGATCCTCGCTCCGGGGCAGACCGTCACGGCCACCGCGACGGTCGCGCTCACCCAGCGGGACGTCGACCGCGGGTCCCTCGGCAGCGCGGCGACCGCCACCGGCACGCCGCCGACCGGGCCGTCCGTCGACGCGACCGCCGACGCGACCGTGGTGCTGCCCGGATCGCCGTCGCTCGCGGTGACCAAGTCCGGCGCGCTGCGCGACGGCGCCACCGGATCGGTCGGCGACACGGTCGACTACACCGTCACCGTGCGGAACACCGGGACCACGACGCTCCACGACGTCGCGGCGACCGACCCGCTGCCGGGGCTCGGCGCGCTGCGCTTCGCCGACTCGTTCGACGGCACGCTCGCACCGGGTGAGGCCGCCACGGCGACCGCCGCGTACACGGTGACCCAGGACGACGTCGACGCCGGCAGCGTGCTGAACACCGCGACCGCGACGGCGAACCCGCCGACGGGTGCGCCGGTGACGGCCTCCGGTTCGGCGACCGTCGGACTCGCCGCTGCCGCCGCCGGGATCACCCTCGACAAGACCCAGCAGCTCGCCGACGGGGCCGCCGGTCGAGCAGGCGACCGGGTGGCGTACACGTTCACCGTCACGAACACCGGCACGGCGACGCTCTCCGGTGTCACGGTCGCCGACGGCCAGCAGGGGCTCGGCGCGGTCAGCGTGCAGTGGCCGGGCGCGTCCGGGGTGCTCCGCCCCGGGCAGTCCGCGACGGCGACGGCGACCTACACGCTGACGCAGGCGGACGTCGACCGCGGGCGGATCGCGTCCACGGCGACGACCTCGGGCACGAGCGCCGCCGGGGCCACCGTGCGGGCGTCCGACGACGGCGCCACGACGATCTCCGGGACCCCGGGGCTGTCCGTGGTGAAGTCGGGGACCCTCGCGGGCACCGGCACCGCTGGCAGCACCGTCCGGTGGACGATCGACGTGCGGAACTCCGGCGCGGTGACCCTCACCGACGTCGCCGTCACGGACGACCTCGCCGGGTTCGCCACGACGGGCACGACCTGGCCGGGTGGCGCGGGTGTCCTCGCGCCCGGACAGACCGTCCGGGTCTCCGGGACCTCGGTGCTCACGCAGGCCGACGTCGACGCGGGCGGGGTCGTGAACACGGCGCGCGCCACGGGCACCGGGCCGGACGGGACCTCGGCATCGGCCGGCGGATCCGCCACCGTGCCGACGCCGAGCGCCACGCCGGGCATCACGATCGTGAAGACCGCACAGCTCGCACCAGGGGCCACCGGCGTCGCGGGTGACACCGTGCGCTTCCGCTACGTCGTGACGAACGGCGGGGACCAGACCCTGTACGGCGTCTCGGTCCGCGACGCCCAGGCGGGCGTCTCCGCGATCACCTACCAGTGGCCGGGCACCAGCGGCGTGCTGACGCCCGGGCAGTCCGTCACGGCGGACGCCACGTACGTGCTGACGCAGGCCGACGTGGACGCGGGCCTCGTGACCTCGCCCGCGACGGCCACCGGGTACGCCCCGGACGGCGTGCCGGTGAACGACTCGTCGAACGCCGGGATCAGCCTGCCGACGGCGCCGCACCTGACGCTCGTGAAGACCGGCGAACTGTCGGGGAGCGGCGCGGTCGGCGACACCGTGGACTACACGTTCCGCGTCACGAACGACGGCAACGCGACCCTGACGGGCGTCCGGCTCGACGACCCGATGGCCGGGCTCTCGGGCGTCACGTGGACGTGGCCGGGAACCCCTGGACGACTCGACATCGGCCAGACCGCCACCGGTACCGCGACGTACACGGTCACCCAGGCCGACATCGACGCCGGCACGATCGTGAACACCGCGACCGCGACCGGCACGGGCCCGACCGGCACCGTCGTCGTGAGTGCCCCGTCCGGCGCCACCGTACCGGTCGGGGACGCCGGAGCGGTCGGCGACCTGACGATCACGAAGACCGTGCAGTACGCCGAGGGCACCGACGGCACCGTCGGACAGCAGCTGCAGTACGGCTTCACGCTCGTGAACACCGGCACCGTGACGCTGCACGACGTGCACGTCGACGACCGGCTCGCCGGGCTCGGCACCGTCGTCTACGGCCAGTGGCCCGGGACGCCCGGCGTGCTCGAGCCGGGGGAGCGCGTCACCGCGACCGCCGCATACACGGTCGGACAGTCCGACGGCGCCGCGGGTACGGTTGTCAACAGCGCGACGGCGATCGGGACGCCGCCACCGGGGGCCCTGCCCGGCGACGACCCGGTCGTGTCGGCGCCCGACAGCGTCCGGATCACCACCCGTCCCGCTGCGGGGGTCCCTGCCCTCGCGTTCACCGGGGCGGACCCCGCCCCGGCGCTGGCCGCAGCCGCCCTGATGGTGCTGCTCGGCCTCGCACTGGCGGTCATCGGGAACCGCCGCCGCTCCAGGAAGGAACACCGATGACCCTGCGCCCCACGCGCTCCGTCTCCGTCCGACTGCTCGCCCTCGCCGGGGTCGCCGCACTGGGGCTCGGCCTCGCCGGGTGCTCCGGCGACGCCCCGGACGGCAAGGCATCGGCGTCCGCGTCGGCGTCCGCCACCGAGCAGCCCGCGATCACCGAGGTGCAGACCCCGGCAGGCGGCGACGGCGACTACGTCGGAGCGGTCAAGGACGTCCAGGTCACGTCGTGCAAGCGTGACGGGTCGTCGTGGTCCGTGAAGGGATCGGCGGAGAATCCCGAGGACAGCGCGCAGAGCTACCGCATCTACGTCTCGCTCCTGAAGGGCGCGTCGGACACCCGGGCCGTCAAGGAGGTCGACGTCGACGGCGTGGACGCCAAGGCCTCGAAGGACTGGGACACCACCATCGACACGTCCGAGAGCGGCCTGTCGTGCGTCCTCCGCGTGGAGCGGTTCGCCGCTTGACGCAGTGACCCCGCTCCCGCGCACGCAGGTCGGCACGACCGGACCGGTGGTCCGTCGTGCCGACGCGCCCGTCGTGCACCGGCCCCGTCTCGTCGACCGCATCGAGCGCGCGCTCGACGACGGGTGCCCGGTCGTCGTCGAGGGGACGCCGCGCGCCGGCGTCACGACGCTCGTCGAGGACTGGGCCGACCGGACACGACGCACCGTGGTGGTCGTCTCGGCCGGCGCGGGTGACGAGGCGGTCACGTCCGCGGTGGCGGTCGCCGCCGCCGGTGGCCCGGACGGGAGGCACGCCCTCCTCGTCGACGACGCGCACCTCCTCGGGGCGGCCGGCTCCCGTGCCGTGGTCGAGTTCGCCGCACACGGTGCGCTGGTGCTGGCGGGCCGGATCCCCGGGCCCGACGGTATCGACGACCCGGTCCGGATCGGGCCGGGCGACCTCGCCCTCGACGCCGCGGAGACCGCCACCCTGGTCGGCCGTGCGGTCGGCGTCGTCGTGGCACCCGCGGTCGTCGCACGGGCGACGGAGTCCGCGGCGGGCAACGCCGGGGTGCTGGCCGCTGCGAGCGGGCTCCTCGCCGCCGAGGACCGTCCGCCCGTCGACGTGTCCGCCCGGTTCGGCCGAGCGATCGACCGCGCGGCAGCGGAATGGGTCGGGGCGACGCTCGACGACCCGGGGCTCCGGGACTTCGCCGAACGTGCGGCGACCGCCGCGCACGCCCCGGCCGACCTCGTCCGGCACCTGACCGGCGTGACCGACCTCGTCGCGCCGTACCGAGCCGCTGCCGCCGCTGGGCTCGGCGCTGCCGGGTTCGGCGCTGCCGGGTTCGGCGGCGCCGACCAGACCGACGCGTTCACGTGGCACCCCGCGGTCGCCGCCGCACTCCGGCGTGCCGCCGTCCGTCGTGACCCCGAGGGCGTCAGGGCCCGCGCCGAGCAGGCGGTGGCGTGGTCGCTCGAGCACGAGGCGACCGTCCCGGCGATCGACGCCGCCGTGCAGCTCGGCGACCTCGACGTCCTCTCCGACGTCCTCGTCCGCAACTGGACCCGCATCACCGGCCCCGGTGCACCGGAGATCGCCCGCATCCTCGATCCGATCCAGCCGCGCCGAGCAGCCGGCCACCCGGTGGTCCTCGCCGCGATCGCCCGGGCAGAGGCGGCCGCCGACCGGCACCACGCACGGGCATCCCGCGTGAACGCCGCCGTGCTGCCAGCGATCGCCGCGCGGACGTCCGGCCTCCCTGCCCACGAGCTGCCGTTCCTCGCCGCCGTCGACGCCCAGGCGCGACGCATCGCCGGCGACGACCGTGGCGCCCGTCGCGCCGCGGCGACCGTGGGCCGGGCACTCGCCGTGCTCGACGGTGACGGGCGCACGGAACTGGCACCGCGCCTCCCGTACGTCCTGCAGCAGGTCGCCGCGACCGCGCTGATGGACGGCGACACGGAGGGCGCCCTGGCGACGCTCGCCGGGATCGAGCCGGCGCCAGGGCCGGACGGACCGCTGCAGCAGGCCGCCGTCGACGGGCTCACCGCGTTCGTGCACGCCCTCGCCGGGGAGGTCGGCGTCGCGCGACGCCTGCTCGAGACCGGCGACGCGCTCGACGTGCCCACCGGGGTCCTGGCGAGCGCCGTCGTCGCGCTCGAGGACGGCGACCCCGACCGTGTCACCGGGCTGCTGCGGCGCATCGATCCACTCTTCGGCGCGTTCGAGCACTGGCCGATCGTGCTCGCGCTGCGTGCAAGGGCGACGACCATCTCGGGACGGGTGCCACCGGCGGACCAGCTCGCGATGCACGACGCCGAGGTGCAGCGCTTCCGGCTCCGGAGCGCGGCGACCGGGGTCGCGGCGCGGTTGCTCGCCCGCTCCCGGATCCGCCTGCAGCTCGCGGCGGGGCAGCTGCGGCAGGCGGAGCGCTCCCTGGACGCGCTCGGGCCGGTGCGGGCGTGGACGGCGGCGGAGCACGTGGCACTCGCGCTCGCCCGTGACGAACCTGACCGGGCGCTGCGCGTCGTCACCGCGGTGTCGGTGCGGTCCGGGTACGAGGCCAGGACGTCTGCGGTGCTCGTCCTCTTCCGGGCCGTCGCACTCCGGCGGACCGGGGACGTGCTCGGTGCCGTGGCGTCCTTCCGCGAGGCGCTCGACCTGTTCGAGCGGCACGGCATGCGCGGCGAGCTCCTGACGCCGCCGCGGGACGACGTCCTGCAGCTCGTCGAGGCCGCGGAGGACCCGCGTGGGCGCGCCTACCTGGAGCCGTTGCTCGGGCTCAGGTCGGTGATGCCGGGGCCGGACGTCGCCGTGACGCTGTCGGGGCGTGAGTCGGTCGTGCTCGGGCTGCTGGCGGAGCCGCTCAGCCTGCCGGAGGTCGCGGCGGAGCTGCACGTGTCGGTGAACACCGTGAAGACCCAGGTCAGGAGCGTGTACCGGAAGCTCGGGGTCTCCGGCCGCCGCGAGGCCGTCGAGCAGGCGCACGGCCTCGGGCTCCTCGGTCGCTGACGGGCACGCCCCGACTGGTCGCGACACCCCGCCGGCGTCTCGCTTCGCCTGCGTCTCGCTTCGCCCCGCCCCGCTTCGCCCCGCCCCGACTGGTCGCGACACCCCGCCGGCGTCTCGCCCAGTGGTCGCAACCTGTCGGAGCAGGCGACCCACACCGACCGATGGTGACCACTCGGCGGAGGTGAGCGGGGTGTCGTGACCGGGGGAGCCTCCAGTCCGGTGGGCGTCAGCGCTCGGCGGAGGTGAGCGGGGTGTCGTGACCGGGCGAGCCTCCAGTCCGGTGGGCGTCAGCGCTCGGCGGTGGTGCGGCGGGCGACCAGGCGGGGTTCCACCAGCAGCTCCGTCGCGGCGAGCGACGGGTCGGCGATGCGTGCGAGCAGGCGTTCGCCGGCGCCTCGGCCGATCTCGACACTGCGGTCATCGATGCTCGTCAGGCCGACGTACCGCGTCGCGGCGACCGGGGTGTCGTCGTAGCCGATGACGGAGACGTCCTCGGGGACCCGGAGTCCGCGTTCGGCGAGGGAGGACATCGCGCCGAGCGCCATCACGTCGTTCGCACCGAAGACCGCCGTCACGTCGGGGTGCTCGTCGAACAGCGCGGTGGCGGCACGGAAGCCGGCGTCCTCGGTGAGTTCCTCCGGCAGGGTCGACACGTGCACGGTGGCTGCCTCGCCGACACCGTCGCGGAACCCGGCGAGGCGTTCGGTCGCGGCCGCCGAGCGGGCGCCGACGAACCCGAGTCGGGTGTGCCCGAGGCCGATGAGGTGTTCGGCAGCCATCCGTCCGCCCGCACGGTCGTCGTTCGCCACGGTGTCCGCGCGGGGGATCGAGACCCGGCCCCCGGCGATGACGAGCGGGGTCGAGGCGGGGATCGCGAGGTCGGTGTCCGGTTCGCCGGCGATGACGAGGCCCTCGACGCGCATGGACAGGAAGCCCTCCACCGGGGAGGCGTCGAGTCCGGTGTTGAGGAACCGGTCGGCGACGACGAGGCGGTGCCCCTGGTCCTGCAGCGACTCGCGGAGCCCGGTGAGCAGGTCCACGAACCACTGGTTGCGGAAGTCGTCCAGCACGACGCCGACGGTGCGGCTGCGGGTACCGGCGAGCGACACGGCGGCGGTGGAGGGACGGTAGTCGAGCTCTTGGATCGCCTTGAGCACGGCGGCCCGTCGCCCGTCGCTCACGCGCGGGGAGCGCTGCAGCACGAGCGAGACGAGCGACTTCGACACCCCCGCCCGGGCAGCGACGTCGTAGATCGTCGCGGGTTTCGCGTCTCCCATAGTCAGCATCGACCTCCGGCTTGCGTCCTTGCGATCGTATCGGTGTCCGACTGGGTGGTGTCCCCGCCGATGGCCCGCTCCATCCACGGCGCGCGGACGCGGACGCGGGGCGGCGCGGACGCGGGGCGGCGCGGACGCGGGGCGGCGCGGACGCGGGGCGGGACGGGGCGGCTGGCGCGTCAGCTGCGCGGGTGTCCGAGCGGGACGTCCGCCAGGCCGCCGCCGAGGAACGTCATGTCCTCTGGCGGCAGGTCGTCCCGCTCATCGACGGGGAGCACCACCGACGCGTCGTCCCGGGGCCGGAACCCGATCCGCTCGCCCGCCGCGAAGTCCGCCGGGGCGCCGGTGTTCCGCGACACCGCCCACACGACGTGGTGCCCGGCATCGGTCAACGCCACCGTTGCCGCAACCAACCGGGCGAGGTCGTCCGGGGAGCTCCACATGAGCAACGCCCGTCGGGAGTCCGGCCGGTCCCCGAACGCCCCGATGCGTGCCGACACGATCGACATGTCGTACCGGTCGGCGAACAGGCTGCCGAGGAGCTCCATCGCAGCCTTCGTGAAGCCGTAGTACGAGTCCGGCCGGGGGAGTCGGTCGCCGGGGACGCTTCCGGCAGCGGTGTCCTCGGGTACCCGGCCGACGGCGTGGATCGAGCTCGCCTGCAGCACGCGGAGCACCCCGGAAGCCGCAGCGGCCTCGAGGACGTTCTTGGTCCCGGTGACGTTCGCGTCGATCAGGTCTTCCCAGGTGTCCTCGGTGGGGATGCCGGCCAGGTGCACCACGGTGTCGACCCCGGGGAGTGCGAGCTCGAGCGCGTCACGGTCGTTCACCGAACCCGGGATGAACCGCTCGCGCTCGCCGACCGCCGGGTCGGGCGGTCGTTCGTCGAGCAGCACGAGGTCGTGTCCGGCGTCGAGCAGCCTCGGGCGCAACGCGGTCGCGATGCGTCCGGCCGCCCCGGTGATGAGCAGCGTCGCCATGCCCGAGACCGTACGCGTGGCGGGACGCGCCCGTCCGCTCCCGGCCGCCGGCGCGGATCGCACCCGCACAACGGAAAGCACTCCGCGCCGTGGCGTTGCGCGGCGCGGAGTGCTTTCGGTTGTGCGAACGGGCGCCGGGAGCGCCCCGGCCCGGCCGGCCCGGCGGCCCGGCCCGCTACCCGATCAGGCTCGGGCGCAGGTCCCGCAGGGTGCGGGAGCGGCCCTGGCGGGCAGCGACCACGAAGGTGACGAGCAGCGCGCCGACGAGCCAGCACGCGAGCGTCCCCGCGTCCGACCATGCGGCACCCATCGACCCGCCGTACATCGTCTGCCGGAGTGCGTCGACCGAGTACGTCATCGGCAGCGCGAAGTGGAGCGCTGCCAACGGGCCGGGGAGCGTCTGCCAGGGGAACGTCCCGCCGGCCGTCACGAGCTGCACGAGCATGAGCACCAGCCCGAGGAACTGACCGACGGACCCGAGCAGCACGTTGAGCGCCATCAGGATCGCCGCGAACGTCGCCGACGCCAGCACCATCACCCCGATCGTCGCCCCGGCGTGCACCACGTTCAGGTCGAGCGCGAACCGCACGATGAAGAACAGCGCCACCATCTGCACGATCCCGAGCACCACGGGCGTGAGCCACCCACCGAGGACGATGGACAGCGGCTTCCGCACCGCCGTGATGGCCCGCTTGGAGATCGGCTTCAGGATGAGGAACAGCGCGTACATGCCGATCCACGCCGCGAGCGAGATGAAGAACGGGGCCAGGCCCGCGCCGTAGTTGTCCGCTGCCGCCACGTTGTCGTCGCCGACCTTCACCGGGTCGGAGATGACCGACGCCTGCGACTCACGCTCCGACGCGTTCGACGCCGGGATCTTCGTCCGGCCCTCGTCGAGCTGTGACGCGAGCGTCGATGCGCCGTCCCGCAGCGAGTGCAGCCCCGTCGCCAGGGACTGCGCGCCGTCGTCCGCGGTCGCGGTACCGGAGGCCAGGGTCGCTGCGCCGTTCGACAGCGTCGGCGCAGCGGCGGCCAGTGCCGAGGTCCCGGAAGCGACCTGCGACGCCCCGTTCGACAGCGTCGACGCACCCGAGGCGGCCGAGGCGATCCCCGAGCTCAGGGTCGGTGCTGCGGCAGCGAGCTGCGACGCGCCGTCGGACACCTGCTGCGAGCCGTCCCGCAGCTGGTCGACCTGCTGGAGCTGGGTCTTCGCGGTGGCGAGGTCGGCCTGCACCTTCGGGTCGTCGAGCTGCTGCTGGACCCCTGCCTCCAGGACCGCCTGCACCTCTGGTGTGATCGTCACGCCCTGCGCGGCCGCGCGGGCAGCGACCGCGTCGACGACCTTCTGCGCGGACACGTCGTCGAGGAACGCGAGCGCCGGGTCGGTGGCGTCCGCCAGCGTCTTGTTGCCGGCAGCGACCTTCGCCGCGCCGTCCGCGAGCGCCGCGGTCTGTGCCGGCAGCGCCGCTGTCTGCTCCTTCGCCGACTGCAGGCCGGACGACAGCGTCGACGCACCCGACGCGACCTGCTGCGCGCCGTCGTTCAGCTTCGTCGTCTGGGCGGGGAGCGAGGCGGTGCCGGATGCGAGCTGGGACGCGCCGGAGCGCAGCTGCGACGTCCCGGCAGCGAGCTGGTCCGCACCGTTCGACGCGGTGGTGGCACCAGAGGCGAGCTGCCCCGCGCCGTCGACCGCGTCCCCGAGGCTGTCGCGCACGTCGGCGAGCCCGACGAGCAGCGTCTTGGCGGCCTCCTTGCCGACCTGCTCGGCAACGGCCGTGCGCATGGTCTTGCCAGCCTGCTCCGCGATCGTCGAGGCGAGGTACGAGTTCGTGTCCGCCGTCGTCATCACGAGTTCTGCGCGCTTCGGGTCGTTCGACTGCGCCGACACCAGGGACTCCGAGAAGTCGTGCGGGATCGTCACGACGAAGTCGTACGTGCCGTTCCGGACCCCGGAGCGGGCGTCCGCCGCCGAGGTCTTCGACCACTTGAAGTCGCCGCCGTCGATGGCGCGCTTCGTGACGTCCTTGCCGTAGTCAACGGTGTCGCCGTCGAGCGTTGCACCGGCGTCCTGGTTGACGATCGCGGCCGGGACCTGGTCGAGCTTGGCGTACGGGTCGCGGTTCGCCCACAGGTACGCGCCGCCGTAGAGCAGCGGCACGACCATGAGCGCGATGAACGCGAGCCGTGCGAGCGGGGTCGCGGTGAGTCGCGCGAGTTCCGCGCGGATGAGCGAGGTGGTGGTCACGAGCGGGTCTCCATGTGGTCGGACTGGAGGCTCGGCTCGCCTCCGTCGGTCCGGGTCACGTCATCGGGACCGTCGGTTTCGGTCGTGCCTTCCGCGGGCACGTCTTCTGTGGGTACGGGGATGGTCGCCAGGAGGCGCTCGGCGGTGGCCGCCGCGGCCTTCGAGGTGACGAGCAGGACGGTGACGCCGCGCATCGCGACGTCCCGCACGACGGCGAACCAGCCCTCGACCGAGCCGCCGTGGCGTTCCGGGGAGGTGATCACGAGGCCGGTGACCCCGTCGCGGAGCAGTGCGAGCTCGACGAGCAGCCGCACGCGGACGTCGGTCGGCACGCGCTGCACGTGGGTGTCGGCGTACGCGGTCATGCCGAGTTCGTCGAGCACCGTGTCGACGTGCTCGCGGGAGGGACGACGCCCGGCGAACGCGAGCTCTTCGCGCACGATCCGGCGGAGCGTCATCACGGGGAAGGGTTCGGCGATCCCGGGGGTGTCCACGAGCGCGAACGCCCGTCGGACCGCGGCGGGGTCGTCGTGTCCGTCGACGAGCACGCGTCCGGTCTCGGGCTTCATGCGGCCGCCGGCGACGAGCGACGCCAGGACCGGCGCCTGCTCGGTCTCGACGGCGACGATGCCCGGACGGTGCGGTCCGGCGACGGCGGACACGACGGGGAGGGCCGCGCCGGGCTCCTCGCCGATGCCGGCGTGGTCGATCTCGAGCGTGGTCATGCGAGGTCCTCTTCGGAGCTGATGGGTTCGGTGAGGAGTGCGGTGCGCCAGTCGATGCCGGCCATCCCGAGTGCCGAGATGACGACCATCCTGCGCCCCTCGTCGTCCGGGGTGGCGGAGCGGGTGGCCTCGTCGAGGACGGCGATGCACGCCCCCTCGACCAACCGGCCGAGCGTGGCGGCATCGACGTCGTCGCGCATCGAGCCCTCGGCGATCCCGAGCGCACAGGCGTCGCGGACCTGGGCCCTGAGCGGTGCGAACACCTCGGCGACGGACTCGCCGAACGGGCTCCTGACGGCGATGCGGGCCATCGAGCGGACGTGCGAGACCTCTGACCAGAGGGTGACCGCGATGGCGGCGATGCGGGCGGCGGGGGGCAGGTCGCCGAGGTCCGAGGAGGTCGGCATCGCGGCGGCGATCCGGGCCGCCCCGGCGGTCACGACGGCGCGGACGAGGTCGTCGCGGGAAGGGAAATGTCCGTAGACCGCACGCCGGGAGAGCCCGGCGACGGCCGCGATCGACTCGATCGAGGCGTCCGGGTCCCGCTGCAGGGCGGTCTTCGCGGCGTCGAGCAGTGCGGCCCGGTTCTCGGTCGCATCGCGGCGCGGAGCGCGGACTGGGGCGTCAGGACTGGTCACGCCACCCATCGTAATAACTTGCACACCGCTGTGCAAGATCGCAGGAAGGGGTACCCCCGAACGGGGGACGTCCCCCAAAGTGCCGACTCCCGCACCTGAGCAGCAGCACATAGCTTCTGAGCAATTCCCAAGCAACACGGACGGAGCCAGGAGTGCGCCCAGTGAACCGTGCAACACAGGACCCGAACACCCCCAACCCGAGACGCATGACCCGAGTCGTCACCGCACTCGTCGCGGCCGGAGCCCTCGCCTGCGGCGGTCTCGCCGTCGGTGGCACGGCGTCTGCCGCGCCGGCCGGTGTCGCATCGGCCGACCTCAAGCTGTCGGCACCGCTGCGGAGCGCGAAGCCCCAGACGACGATCGCCGCCTTCGTGCGGACGACCGGCGAGGGAGCGCTCGCCGTGGACGCCAAGGCGAAGGGCGGCGACCTCACGCAGTCGAAGAGCCCGTCGGGCGCCGCGAAGCAGCGGCTGTCGGCGATCAAGTCGACGACCGAGGACGTCCGCGACGCCGTGCGGTCCGCCGACGCCGACGCGACCGAGCTCTACACGACCGAGTACACCGTCCCCGGTGTCGCCGTCGTGGCCGACGTCGCGGCGCTCCGCAAGGTCGCCGAGCGCTCCGACGTCGAGAGCGTCATCCCGCTCACGCCGAAGAAGATCGTCGACCCGACCGTCAGCGACAGCGCCGACGCTGCCCCGAGCGGCGTCGACCCCGACGTCGTCAAGCCCGGCGCCGACGGCGTCAGCCCGAAGAACGCGGCGAGCGACGTCTACACGCGTGCCCTCGACGCGTGGCAGCAGACCGGCCACACCGGCAAGGGCGTGAACGTCGCCGTGCTCGACACCGGCCTCGACTACACGCAGGCGGACTTCGGCGGCCCCGGCACGACGGAGGCGTACGAGCAGGCGCTCGCGAGCTCGAGCGCCCCGGACCCGAGCTGGTTCGACGCGAAGAAGTTCCTCGGCGGCTACGACTTCGCCGGCCCCACGTACAACGCGGACCCGGCCTCCCCGGCGTACGACCCGACGCCGAAGCCCGACGACAACCCGATCGACGGCAAGGGCGGCGACCACGGCACCCACGTCTCCGGCACCATCGCCGGGTACGGCCTCGACGCCGACAAGAAGACCTTCGAGGGGGACTACGAGAAGCTGACCACGCAGTCCGTGCAGGACATGTGGATCGGCCCCGGCACCGCACCGGAGGCCGGGCTCTACGCCCTCAAGGTCTTCGGTGACGGCGGCGGTTCGACCGACGTGACCGGTGCCGCGCTCGACTGGGTCGGCCAGGCACTGACCGAGGGCAAGGACATCAACGTCCTCAACCTGTCGCTCGGCTCCGACTACGGCGCACCGGACGACCCCGACAACGCCAAGATCGACGCGCTCACCGCCCGCGGTGTGCTGCCGGTGATCGCCTCGGGCAACGCCGACGACTTCACCGACATCGGTGGATCGCCGGGCAACGCCGAGGGGGCCCTGACGGTCGCCGCGAGCGCCACCGGCCAGAGCCTCTACGACGGCGTCCAGGCGACCGCTCCCGCTGACGTCGCGAAGACCTACCGCGCGCAGTACTCGCAGAACTACCAGGGCACGCTGCCGGTCGAGGGTGACGTCGTCGTCCCGACCACGAACGTGGACGGCTGCGCTGCCTTCAGCGCGGACGAGGCCGCGAAGGTCAAGGGCAAGGTCGTCTGGCTGAAGTGGACGGACGGTGCGCTCGAGTGCGGCTCCGGTGTCCGGTTCAACAACGTCCAGGCCGCCGGCGGAGTCGGCGTCCTGCTCGCCGGGACGATCAACACCTTCGACAGCGGGATCGCGGGGAACGCGACCATCCCGGGTGCCGAGCTGACGGCGGACAGTGCTGCGAGCCTCCAGTCCGCTGCCCAGGCCGGGACCCTGCACGTGAAGTTCGCCGACGAGCTCAAGGGCTTCCAGCTCGCGACCGACGCCGACGCCGTGAACACGCTCGCGCAGTTCACCAGCCGTGGTGTCCACGGGTCGTTCGACGACATCGTCAAGCCGGACGTCGCCGGCCCCGGGGTCAACGTGATCTCCGCGGCCAACGGCACCGGTGACGGACGCATGTCGATGAGCGGCACCTCGATGGCGACGCCGGACGTGGCGGGCATCGCCGCGCTGACGTTCGAGTCGCACCCGACCTGGTCGGCACCGGACGTCAAGGCGACGATCATGAACACCGCGACGCACGACGTGCGGGACGGTGACGGGAACGCGACGCTGCTGCGGCAGGGGACCGGTCGCGTCGACGCACTGCAGGCGGTCACCGCCGGCACCACGGTGCGCAGCGTCGAGAACGACCAGCTCGTCACGGCGTCGTTCGGTGTCGTCGAGGTCGCCTCGCCGACCACCGAGAAGCGCACGCTGCAGATCAAGAACACCGACGGTCGGCCGCACACGTACGACGTGGCCTACGAGTCCCGCGTCGCGCAGTCCGGCGTCGCGTTCTCGATCGACAAGCAGCGCGTCACGGTCGTGCCGCACGGCACCGCCACCGTCACCCTGACGATGACGATCGCCGACCCGACGAAGGTCGGGCGCACCATCGACCCGACGCAGGAGTCGACGACGCTCGGGTACCAGCGCGAGTTCGTCTCCGCTGCCACCGGTCTCGTCACGTTCACGCCGACCGACAAGAAGTTCAACCCGCTGCGGATCGGCACCTACGCCGCGCCGAAGCCGGTGAGCGCCGTGCACGGTTCGGACGTGTCCTTCGAGAGCGACTCGACCGAGTCCTCGATCGCCCTGGCCGGCCGCGGTGTGACCGGAGCCCTCGTGGCCCCGTTCGTCCTCGGTGGGACCGACCCGCAGGAGTCGTTCCCGGACGGTTCGGCGAAGCGGTCGCTCCAGGCGGCGGACATCAGGGCCTACGGCGCGAACGCGTCGGACGGCACGCTGGCGTTCGGCGTCCAGACGACCGGTCCCGACGCCAACCCCGGCGCCGTGACCAACGTCGAGGTGCTCATCGACGCCGACCGTGACGGCACGCCGGACTACCTGGTGTACGACGCCAAGTCGGCCACGGTGGACGCCACGTTCGCGACGACGATCGACCTCGCCACCGGTGCGACGCTCGACTCGCAGCCGCTGAACGGGGGCGCCCCGGGTCAGGACGTCAACACGTTCGACAGCGCGGTGAAGGTGCTGACCGTCTCGCAGGAGGCGATCGGTGTCACCGGCGCGTTCGACTACTCGGTGCTCACTGAGTCGGCGTACGCACCCGCACTGGCGACGAGTGGCTCGTACGTGGTCGACGACACGAAGTCCGCCACGTTCGACCCGTCCGCACCGGCTGTGTCGTTCGGTGGCGTCCTGTTCCCGGACAGCGGCTCGATCCCGGTGACCCGTGCCGCCGGTACCTCGTCCGCGAGCGTGCTCCTGCTGCACCTGCACAACGCGGTCGGTGACCAGGTCGACACGGTGTCGGCCACGGTCGCCGCGCCGAAGCTGGTGCTGCGCGAGGGCAGTGCGGTCACGGTGTCCGGGACCCCGAAGGTCGGCAAGAAGCTGACCGCCGCTCCCGGGGACTGGAACGCACTGGGCGTGAAGTTCTCGTACCAGTGGCTCCGTGACGGATCCGTCGTGGAGGGTGCGACCACGAAGAAGATCAAGCTGGGCACGTCGGACGTGGGGCACACGTTCCAGGTCCGCGTGACCGCCACGGCGAAGGGGTACCAGGACGGCACCGCGACCTCGGCGTCGACCGCGAAGGTGACACGCAAGTAGCCCGACCGGACAGGGCCCGTGGATCGTCTCCACGGGCCCTGTCCATGCCATCAGGTGCGTGTCCCGGATATGTAGTTAGACAAACTAGTCAATCGGTGGCACGGTTGTCCCCATGCAGAACACGTTGTCGCAGCTCCGGCAGAACCCCGTCGAGTGGCGCCGTCGTGGCCTGACCCCGCCGGATGTCATCCAGGCGATGGTCAACGAACGGCTCGCCGAGCCGGGCCACAACGCCCCGATGACGAACCCCAGTTACGCAGACTTCTTCCGGTCCTGATCCCCGGCAGAAGAGACGCGCGGACGCGATCGGGTCGCGGCCGTGGATGAGAGCGACGGGAGGCACGGTGCCAGCTGGCACCGTGCCTCCTGGTCGTTCCTGCGGTCGCCGCGGTCGCGGCGGCCGTCGGCTGCGTCGGGTTCCGGTTCCGGCGGCCGACCTGGCGCAGGTAGCGCGGAAGTGGCCGTCCGATAGACTCGGGTGGACCACCGGCCCGACGGTCGCGTGAGGTCCTCCGCGAACGTGAGGAGAACCAGATGCCCGCAGCAGTCATCATCGGAGCCCAGTGGGGTGACGAGGGCAAGGGGAAGGCGACCGACCTCCTCGGCAGCCGCATCGACTACGTCGTCAAGTTCAACGGTGGCAACAACGCCGGGCACACCGTGGTCGTCGGGGGCGAGAAGTACGCGCTCCACCTGCTGCCGTCCGGCATCCTGACCCCCGGTGTCACGCCCGTGATCGGCAACGGCGTCGTCGTCGACCTCGAGGTCCTGTTCCAGGAGCTCGACGCGCTGAAGGCCCGCGGCGTCGACGTCTCGAAGCTCCGCGTCTCGGCGAACGCCCACGTCATCACGCACTACCACCGCACCATCGACAAGGTGACGGAGCGCTTCCTCGGCAAGCGGCAGATCGGCACCACCGGTCGTGGCATCGGCCCGAGCTACGCGGACAAGATCAACCGCGTCGGCATCCGCATCCAGGACATCTTCGACGAGAACATCCTGCGGCAGAAGGTCGAAGCAGCCCTCGACCAGAAGAACCACCTGCTGGTGAAGGTCTTCAACCGTCGCGCGATCGACCCCGAAGAGGTCGTCGAATCGCTGCTCTCCTTCGCCGAGCGCCTGCGCCCGATGGTCGCGGACACCGCCCTCGAGATCCACCGGGCCCTCGAGCGGGGCGAGACCGTCCTGTTCGAGGCCGGTCAGGCGACCATGCTCGACGTCGACCACGGCACGTACCCGTTCGTCACGTCCTCGTCGGCGACCGCGGGTGGCGCGGCGACCGGGTCCGGCATCGGCCCGGGGAAGATCCAGCGCGTCATCGGCATCGTCAAGGCGTACACGACCCGCGTCGGCGCCGGGCCGTTCCCGACCGAGCTGTTCGACGAGTCGGGGGAGTTCCTCCGAGCGAACGGCTTCGAGTTCGGCACCACCACGGGCCGTCCGCGTCGCTGCGGCTGGTACGACGCCCCGATCGCCCGGTACACGGCGCGCATCAACGGCGTGACGGACTTCGTGCTCACGAAGCTCGACGTGTTGACCGGGTTGGAGACCATCCCCGTGTGCGTCGCGTACGAGGTCGACGGCGAACGCGTGGACGAGGTCCCCGTCTCGCAGTCGGACTTCCACCACGCGAAGCCGATCTACGAGGACTTCCCCGGCTGGACCGAGGACATCACGGGTGCCCGTTCGTTCGAGGACCTGCCCGCGAACGCCCAGGCGTACGTCCTGGCGGTCGAGGCGATGTCCGGCGCGCGCATCTCGGCGATCGGCGTCGGCCCCGGCCGTGACGCGATCGTCGTCCGTCACGACCTGCTCGGTCAGGACGCGGCCTGACGATGCGGATCCTGTTCGTCTGCAGTGGCAACATCTGTCGGTCACCGCTGGGCGCACAGGTCCTGGAGGCTCGGCTCGGCTCGGTGGCGTCGTCGTACGTCATCGAGTCGGCCGGCACCATCGCCCAGGACGACATGGCCATGGACGGTGCGGCCGCCGCGCAGTCCGTCCGGCTCGGCGGTGACCCGTCCGCGCATCGGTCCCGTTACCTGACGGAGTCGATCGCCGCCGGCGCCGACCTCGTGCTGACCGCCGAGCGCTCGCACCGGGCCGACGTCGTCCGCCTGGCGCCGCGAGCCGCGAAGCGGGCGTTCACGATCAAGCAGTTCGCGCGGGTGCTCGACGGGCTCGAGCCGTCGGACCTCGCCGATGTGCACTCGCCGGAGGCCCTCGTCGAGCGGGTCGCCCGGCTCCGCGGCACCGTCGCGCCGCCGGCCGACCCCGCTGACGACGACGTCGACGACCCGTACCGTCGCTCGGAGTCGACGCATGCCCGCGTCGCCGACGAGATCGACCGGGCGCTCACCCTGATCGCCGACGCCCTGCGCGCGGTCGCGTAGGGCGGGCGACCGGACGCGAGACTCGGCCTGGGCGACACATCGCGCGGCTTCGAGCCCGAGGAGTGTCGCTCAGCGCGAGACTCGGGCGGGGGCGTCCGGCGCGGCGGAGCGGGCGAGCACGTGGCGGTCGCGGCTGGCGGCAGCGCCGGCGAACCCCTGGACGACGAGCAAGGCCAGCAGCACCCCGATGGGCACCGTCCACCCGCCCGTCGCCGTGTGCAGCAGCCCGATCCCGAGCGGCCCGAGGCCCGCGAGCAGGTACCCGATGCCCTGCGCCATCGTCGACACGTGCGCCGTGTGCCTGGCGTCCGGGGAGCGCCACACGATGTAGCTGAGCGACAGGCTGATCGCTCCGCCCTGTCCGAGGCCGAGGAGCGTCATCCAGACCCATGCCCCGGCGGCGGGCGCGACCGCGAGCCCGACGAACCCCGCCATGCAGAGCACGACGACCACGAGCACGGGCACCCACGACGGGCGGATGCGTCGGGCGATCGCCGGACCCGCGATGCCCGTAAGGATCCCCGGCAGGCTCGAGTACGCCAGCATCAGCCCCGCCGTGTGCGCGGAGACACCGGCGTCCTGCAGCACCGTCGGCGCCCAGGTCAGGAACGCGTAGTACGACAGGCTCTGCAGCCCCATGAACCCCGTCACGGCGATCGCCACCGGGTCGCGGAGGAGCGCCGTCATCCGGGGCTCGCCGGACTCGGACGGGGCGTCGACCGCGCGGTTCCGTCCGGCGACCCGCACGTGCCCCGGGTTGTGCAGCGCGCGCGGCAGCCACACCAGGAACGCGAGCACGGCGGGGAGCGCCCAGAACGCCAGCGCCGGTCGCCACGATCCGCCGAACGCCACCATGAGTGGCACGACCGACGCCGACGCCACTGCAGCGCTGAGGAAGAGCATCGTCGAGTAGAGCCCCATCATCAGCCCGACGCGGTGGGCGAAGTCGCTCTTGATCGCCGCCGGCATGAGCACGTTCGCGACCGCGATCGCCGCCCCCGCGAGGACCGTGCCGCCGTACAGTGCCCACCCCTGCGGCTCGAAGCGGAGCGCGATGCCGAGCGCGAGCACGGCCATCGTGAGCCCGAGCAGCCGGTGCAGTCCCACCCGGCGGGTGAGCACGGGAGTCAGGAACGCGAACGCCCCGAACGCGAACACCGGGATCGTGGTGAGCAGGCTCGCCGCCGACGGTGTCAGGTGGAGCGACCGCTCGATCGCCGTGAGCACCGGCCCGACCGAGGCGACACCCATGCGCAGGTTGATCGCGATGAGCAGCAGCCCCGCCCCGACGTACCAGGCGGCGAGCACACGGCGGCGTCGCGCGGGCGGGGGCACGGTCGTGGGGAGCGGAACGGAAGCGGTCGAGGTCATGTCCTCATCCGACCACCTGCCGCCTGCTGCTCGGAACACGTACACTGCCGCTCGATGTCGAAAACCCGCCGCCTCGAGGACATCGAGATCGACGACCGCCTGACCGACGGCCGGTCCGAGGCCGCGTTCCTGTTCGACCACGCCGAGACGACGACTTCCCACACCCACACCCGCGGCCACCTGGTGCACGCCGCCAGCGGGGTGCTGTCGCTCATCACCGACGACGGTGCCTGGATCGCCCCGCCCAACCGCGTCGCGTGGGTGCCGGCCGGCGCCGAGCACCGGCACCGGGCCCACGGGGTGACCGACATGCGGGTCGTGTACCTGGAGGCGGATGCGGCCATGTCCCTGCCGTCCGGACCTGCTGTGCTGGCGGTCACCCCGCTCGCACGGGAGGCGCTGCTCGCCGCCACCGCGTCGGCACCGCGTTCCGAGGCGGCGCGGTCGCACCTGCGGACGGTCATCGTGGACGAGGTCGCGTCCGCGCCCGAGCAGCCGCTGCACCTGCCGGAGGCGCACGACGTGCGGCTGCGCGGCGTCGTGGTGATCGTTGAACGCGACCTGACCGTGGCGTGGTCGCTCGGTGCCCTGGCGCGGGAGACGGGCGTGGGGGAGCGCACCCTGACCCGGCTCTTCCGCGACGAGACGGGCATGGGGTACCGGCAGTGGCGGCTGCAGCTCCGCGTGCACCGGGCGCTGGTGCTGCTCGCGCAGGGGTGGTCGGTGACGGACACTGCGGCGGCGTGCGGGTGGGCGACGACGAGCCAGTGCATCGAGCAGTTCTCCCCGCTGGTCGGCATGACCCCCGGCGCGTACCGACGAGACGTGGGGAGCATGGGCGGATGACCGAGCGTCTCAGGGCCAAGGCCGGGACCGCTGCCTGGCTGTGGTGGAGCGCGGTCGGGATCGTCGTCACGTTCGGCGTCTTAGGGCTGTTGAGCCGGTGGCTGCCGACGATGTCGTCGGTCGCCGCAGGCTCCGTGTTCGTGATGGTCGCCGAGCGTCGGGTTCGACAGGTCTTCCCACGGCGTGCGCCCCAGTGGCTCGTCACGGTCGCGTACAGCGCCTCGTTCGTCGGACTCGGTCTGGTGCTCCCGGCGCTGTGGCCGGACACCTGGCAGCGGGACCGCGCGCTGCTCGGGCTGGTGATCGGCATCGTGGTCCTCTCGTTCGGGGTGGTGACCGCGGTCTTCGCGGAACGGTACGTCCCCCGGCGGGTGATCGATGCGGAGATCGAGCGGTACCGGCGGTCCGTCGAGGATGCGTGATCAGGTGACGGGATCGAGCCCGATCCGCTGACTCGGTGGACTGTCCGCTCCGCGAGTACCCCGGTGGGGGACGTGTACCCCGAAAATGCGTCGCACTGTCCCGCGAATCCGGGAAGTGGCGATGGCCCGTATGAACAGAACCCGTGAATCGACGGGGCCCGCTGGCGAGCGGAGGGCCGGACGCCATACGGTTTGAGGACCGCAGGATGTACCCCGGAACGTGACAGGAGCAGCGCGATGAGCATGACCGACAGCCGCACGAAGACGCAGCGTGACGTGACCCTCGACACCGACACCGTCGACACGATCGCCGTCCTCGAAGCCGAGACCGTCAGCGCCGCCCGGCCGGCTCGCGCCAAGCTCACCTGGACGCAGGAAGACGCCGGCGAGTGGATCGCCAACTACGGCGGCTACTTCGGTGGATCGGTCGACAAGCGTGACGGACACTACGTCGCCTCGGACACGTTCGGCCTCGTCGTCGGCGAGTTCGACTCGCTCGAAGACGCCCAGGGCCACCTCGCCGACCAGCTGCACATCATGCTGCCGCCGGTCATCCGTCCGGTCGAGTAGTCGAAGACCACACCCCCTGAGCACCGCACCCCCTGCACGTCCTGAGGAAGGAACCATGAGCATCGCCGAGTCCCACCGCCCCGAGACCGAGGCGAAGCTGGACACCGAGACGATCGAGGTCATCACCGCGATCGAAGCCGAGGTCGTCACGCCGTCGACCCCGACCCAGGCGCGCATCATCTGGTCGCGCCCGGACACCGGCCTGTGGGCCGCGAACTACGGCGGGTACTACGGCGGCACCGTCGACCAGCAGGGCGCGCACTACTTCGTGTCCGACACCTTCGGGCAGTACGTCGGCGACTACCGCACGCTCGACGAGGCCAAGGTCGCACTCGCTGAGCGACTCAGCCGAGTGCTTCCGGACGTCATCCGCGCGGCTCGCTAGCCGCAACGACCACGGGCTGACCGCCCGCGCAGCCCTCGCTACGCCCTGACGAGCTGTCCCGGTGCGCCGGTCGCTTCCGGTGCCGCCGCGACGGCATCCCGTCGCAGCGCCACCACGGTGACGTCGTCGTCGTGCTCCGTCGACCGGGCGAGCGCGATGAGGCGCTCGACGATCGCTCCGGGGCTCGTGTCCTCGCGTGCGATCGCGGCGACGTGGTCGATCGTGTCGAGTTCGCCGCCGAACAGGTCGAGCACGCCGTCGCTGATGCACACCAGCACGTCGTCCGGTCCGAGTCGGGTCTCCGTCGCCGTCCACACCTCGTCGAGCCCCAGGCCGATCGGCAGATGCGACGACGCGAGTCGCTCGGCCGAGCCGTCCCGTCGCGCGATCACCGTCAGCCCGTGGCCGGCGTCGACCCACCGCAACACGTCGCCGTCGATCCGGGCGTGGAAGAGCGTCGTGAAGCCGGCCGTCGTCTCCACACGGTCCGGGTCGATCGCGAGACCCTGCGACGCCCGGTGCACCGCAGCAGCGGGATCCGGTTCGGTACGGGCGCTTCGCAGCACGGCGCGGACCGCGGCTGCGAGCAGCGCGGAGCCGACGCCCTTGCCCATCACGTCGCCGAGCGTCAGCGTGAGGCCGCCGGCCGTCTCGTACCAGTCCAGGAAGTCACCGCCGACGCTCTTGGTGGGCAGGCACGTCCCGGCTACGCGGTACCCGGGAACCTGCCCGACCGACCGGGGTAGCAGTGAACGCTGGATCTCGGCAGCGCGCTCGATCTCGGCCTGGACCACGGCCTCCCGGTCGCGCGACCGCCGGAGCTGCGCGCCGTGCAGGCGGCTGAGCTGGTTGACCACGATCGCGAGCGCGCCGTACGCGATCAGCACCACACCGAGCCGGACGAACTCGGTGGTGGGGTCGACCACTCCGGCGCCGAACAGGAACGGCGTCAGGATGACCACCGCCGTGCCGAGCGCGGAGTACAGGATGAAGCGCCGACCCTCCTGCGCGGCGAGCCACACCACGGGGAGCACCACGAGCGCGGTGAACACCGACGTGGACGATCCGGTGGACCACCGCAGCATCCCGAGCGCGAGGAAGTCGATCGCGGGCACGATGTTCACCAGAGCCGACACCGAGCGTCCGCGGACCGTGACCACCGCCGACCAGAGCGTGGCGACGATCGTCAGCGCGATCGCGGTGAACAGGCCGCCCTCGTCGCTCACCGTGAGCTGCGGAATCGTCAGGGAGAGGACCGTCGCCATCGCGACGAGCAGCGCGAGCGGAGCCTGCTTCATCAGCGGCGTGAGGGACCAGCGTTCGAGGAGTCGGTTCATCGTGTGCATGGGTCGCCTCCGCTCGCTGCCCTGATCCGAGGGCCCGTCATGCCCTGGTTCGGGGCACGTCTGGTGTTCGGAGTCCTCGCGATCAACGCTAGGTGGCGGTGTCGCGTGGCAGCACCCCCAGAGCGAGTGGGGCGGGCGCGCCAGCACGCTCGCATCGCGACCGGATCGGTCAGCGCGGCCAGGTCGCGACGACCGCCACGGCGTTGAACACCGCGTGCGCCAGGATCGCCCCACCGATCCGGTCCGTCATCGCCACCAGGGCGCCCGTGAGGAGCCCCAACAGGAACGTCGTCACGAAGACCTCGAACCCGCCGAGCGTCGAGACGCCTGCGCCGAGCAGCACGTGCACGATCGCGAACACGAACGCCGTCACGATCACCGCGACGAACCGCGTCCGCGGAGTGAGCGCGTCAGCGAGTCGGCGCTGCAGGATCCCACGGAACACGAGCTCCTCGATGATCGGGCTCACGATGCAGGTGCCGATCGCCGCGACGAGCAAGAGCGCCGCTGAGGGTGGCCCGAGCGTGGGAACCGGGGTGAGTCCGGTCGTCCCGAAGAACGACAGAGACATGACTGCGTCGACGGCGCGGCAGACGATCACGATGCCGATCGCCGCGACCACGTCGGCGAGGTCGAGCCGGAACAGGGAACGGACAGCACGCGTCCACCGCAGGGCGACGACCGCTCCGACCACGAGCGGCACCCACACGGCGAGATCGCTCGCCAGCACCTGCGCGACCGGGCTCGGCAGACCCCCAGTTCGTGCGACACCACCGACGATCCGTTCGAGCACGACCGCCACCACGATCGCCACGAACACCACGAGAACCACCCGGTCCCGCGGGCGAGCCTGGACCTCGGGCGACGGCTGCATGGCATCACCGTAGAGGACACGGTGCGCAACCCGACACCCGTCGACCCGAGCGCGACGCATCCGTGTGGCAGTATTTCCCTGCCGATTGCTGGGAAAATCCCGGCTCGCTCGCGCGAGGGACCGCGCGGCCGGCGTCCCACGGGGAAGGCAGGCGCGTGGAACTACGCGACTACATCACGGTGCTGCGCAAGGGATGGGTGCTCATCCTGGTGCTGGCGCTGGTCGGCGTCGCTGCGGCAGCTGGATTCTCGGTGCTCAAGCAGCCGGTGTACTCCGCTTCGGCGCAGGTGTTCGTCTCCACGCAGACGAGCGGCAGCGCGAGTGACCTCGCACAGGGCAACACCTTCACGCAGCAGCGGGTCCTGACCTACTCGAACCTCGTGACGACGCCGATCGTCCTGCTGCCGGTGATCTCGAGTCTGAAGCTCGACATGAGCGCCGACGACCTCGCGAAGCTCGTCACCGCCGATGCCCCGACGAACACCACGCTCATCGCCATCACCGTCAACGAGACTGACCCCGTGCAGGCCGCCGACATCGCGAACGCGACGTCGCAGAGCCTGACGAACGTCGTGCAGAACATCGAGGCCACCGACGCGAACGGCGCCAGCACGGTGAAGCTCACCCGGGTCAAGGAAGCCCAGGTCCCGAGCACCCCGATCAGCCCGAACGTGCCCGTCAACGTCGTCCTCGGCCTGCTCGTCGGCCTGGCGCTCGGTGTCGGCCTCGCCGTTCTGCGCGAGACCCTCGACAACCGGGTGCGCACCGAGGCGGACATCGAGAAGATCAGCGACAAGCCGATCGTCGGTGGCATCGCCTTCGACAACAAGGCATCGGAGCGGCCGCTCATCGTGCAGGTCGACCCGCGCAGCCCCCGCGCCGAGTCCTTCCGCACGCTCCGCACCAACCTGCAGTTCGTCGACATCGGCAGCGACGCCCGCACCTTCGTGATGACCTCGTCCGTCCAGTCCGAGGGCAAGAGCACCACCGTCGCGAACCTCGCGATCGCCCTCGACAGCGCCGGCTACAAGGTCATCCTCATCGACGCCGACCTCCGTCGTCCGCGCGTCGCCCAGTACATGGACCTCGAGGGCGGCGCCGGTCTGACGGACGTCCTCATCGGCCGCGCCGCACTCGAGGACGTCGCCGTCCCGTGGGGCCGCGGCAACCTGGTCGTCCTGCCGGCCGGCGAGATCCCGCCGAACCCGTCCGAACTCCTCGGATCGCAGGCGATGAGCATGCTCATCGAGCGTCTCGAGGCGCAGTTCGACTACGTCCTCTTCGACGCCCCGCCGCTGCTCCCCGTCACCGACGCCGCCATCCTGTCGAAGAAGGCATCCGGCGCGATCGTCGTGGTGGCGTCCGGCAGGACCATGAAGGGCCAGCTCGCCGGCGCCGTCCAGTCGCTTCAGAACGTCGGCGCCCCGATCGCCGGCTTCGTCATGACGATGATGCCGACCAGGGGACCCGGGGCCTACGGCTACGGCCGCTACGGCTACGCCTACGGGTACGGCACCGACGAGGAAGACGCCCCGAAGCCCCCGAAACAGGCTCGCCGCGGTCGCGTCGGAGCGCTCCGGAAGGCGGAGCGGTGAGGGTGGTCTCCCCGTGAGCCCGCGCCGAGGACCCAGCAGCCTCGGCCGAGCGATCTCGCGTCGCACCCTCGTCTGGGTCGGGATCGTCGTCGTCGCCCTCGTGGTGATCGACGTGGTCCTGGTCGGTCTCGCCGTCGCGCGCACCGCGCCCGTGATGAGCGGCACGGCCGGTCCGATCCCCACCTTCTCCAGCACGCCGATCCCGACAGGGACCGGCACGGCTGCTCCGCAGCCCACCGCCACCAGCGGGACCGCGGCGATGGTCACGCCAGGCCGCCACCTGCTGTCCGCCACCAACGGCCTGGAGGCATGGCGAGCCTCCAGTGGGACCTGTGGCGGTGACGAGGCGGTGCTGCAGCACACCGTGGACGGCGGGAAGTCGTGGACCTCCGTCGGTCTCGGTGACGGTGCGAGCACCGTGCTGGCGCTCCGCGCCAGCAGCACGGGTGTCGCCGTCGTCGCCGGCACCGGTGACGACTGCGCCCCCACCGTCCGTACCAGCACGGACGACGGTGCCACGTGGAAGGACGGGACGGAGGGAGCGGCCGGCGCCGCCATCGGGACCGACGGGCTCCTCCTGAAGAGCGGCACCGTCGACGCACCCTGCCCGGACCCGATCGAGGTCTTCGAGGGCACCTACACGACCGCCGTCACCTGCGACGGCGAGGTCCAGTGGCGATCCGGCACCGGAGCGTGGGTCGCTGCGCCGATCGACGGCGTCCGGTCCCTCGCCGACGCCGGCAACACCTACACGCTCGCCCGCACCGGCATCGCGTCGTGCGACGGCGTGCAGATCGCGAGCATGCCCGCGGCGAAGGTCACCGCCACCACCGAGCCCACGGCCGTCGGCTGTGCGGCCGGTGCCGACGCCAGCGGGGCGGTCACCATCGCCAGGAGCGGCCAGCACGTGTGGTTGTGGGCCGGTGACTCGGTGCAGGTGTCGGGTGACGGTGGTGTCACGTGGTGAGCCGGGGTCGGCCATGACGACGCAAGCCGAGCAGTCCGCCACCATCGGGCGATCGACCCACGAGTGGAGTCGGGCGTACGGTCGCCGCGTCATCTTCACCGACCTGCTCGTGCTGATCTGGGTCGTCTTCGGGGTGCAGATCGCGTGGCTCGGCATCGACTCGAACCTCGCCGCGAACGAGAACGACCTCCGCCTGAGCTACACCGGCATCTCGGTCGTCGTCATCGCGGTCTGGATGGCAGCCCTGGCGATGTACGACACCCGTGGCGACCGCGTCATCGGGGTCGGCAGTGCCGAGTACCGCCTGATCGCCGATTCGAGCGTTCGGGTGTTCGGCTTGATCGCGATCGCCGCCTTCCTCTTCCACGTCGACCTCGCGCGTGGGTACGTCCTCATCGCGTTCCCGGTGGGCATCCTCGTGCTGCTGCTGTCCCGGTGGATCTGGCGCCAGTGGCTCGTGGCCCAGCGGAAATCCGGCCAATACTCCGCGAAGGTCCTGCTCGTCGGTTCGACCGCGAGCGTCATCCACATCGGTGGTCAGCTCGCACGCTCGCCCGAAGCCGGTTACCAGGTGGTCGGTGCGACGGTCACCAGCGGCTCGGTCGGGGTCCTCAGCAGCACGGACATCGTCAGCTACGGCGGCCTGGACCAGATCCACGAGGCCTTGGCCGAGAGCGGCGCAGACACCGTCGTGATCACGAGCGCCGACGACCTGCCTCCCGAACGCGTCCGAGAGCTCAGTTGGTCGCTCGAGCCGGGACGGCAGCACCTCGTCGTGGCGCCGAGCCTCACCGACATCGGCGGGCCGCGAATCCACACGCGCCCCGTGCAGGGCCTGCCTCTCATCCACGTCGAGACGCCGACGTACGAGGGTCGGAAGCTGTACACGAAGCGGATCTTCGACGTGGTCGTCTCGGCCGTGCTCATCGTCGTCCTGTCGCCGGTGCTCCTGGTGCTGGCGCTCGCGGTGAAGCTGACCTCCCCGGGTCCGGTCCTGTTCAGGCAAGAGCGTGTCGGGCTGAACGGGAGCACGTTCACCATGGTCAAGTTCCGGACCATGGTCGTCGACGCCGAGGACCGTCTGCAGGAACTCAGCGCCCTGGACCGTGCCGAAGGCAACAACGTCCTCTTCAAGATGAGGAACGATCCCCGTGTCACCCGCGTCGGGGCGTTCATGCGTCGGTACAGCCTGGATGAGCTCACCCAGCTCTTCGACGTCCTCGCCGGGAACATGTCCCTGGTCGGTCCCCGGCCACCCCTGCAGCGGGAGGTGGAACGCTACGACCTGCACGTGCACCGTCGGTTCCTCGTCAAGCCGGGTCTGACCGGGCTGTGGCAGGTGAGTGGTCGATCGGACCTGTCGTGGGAGGACTCGGTTCGACTGGACCTGTTCTACGTCGAGAACTGGTCGATGACCGGTGACCTCGTGATCCTCTGGAGGACGCTCCGTGCAGTGGTTCGGAGCAGCGGTGCGTACTGACTTCGGAACAGATCGGGGACGGTCATGACGGGCCTCATCGTGCACGACTGGCTCGAGCGGCGAGGTGGTGCCGAGGTGGTGCTGGACGGGATGCTCGACGCGTTCCCCGGAGCACAGATGTTCGCGCTCTGGGACGACTCCGGCGACCGTTTCTCGAGCCGGACGACGGTTGACGAGTCATGGCTTGCCCGGACGCCGTTCCGGCGACACAAAGCAGCAGCGCTGCCCTTGATGCCACTGGTGTGGCGGGACATCCGGCATCCCCGGTCGTTCGACTGGATGCTGGTGAGTTCGAACGCGTTCGCACACCAAGCACGGGTGCGGGGTCAACATGGCATCAGGAAGTACGTCTACACGCATTCGCCCGCCCGGTACATCTGGGACCCGGCGCTCGACCAGCGGTCGGCAAGTCGGGCTGTTCGGGCAGTGCGCCCGCTCTTCCGTGCCTACGACCGTGGCGCCGTCGACAGGAGTGCGTCGTTCGCTGCGAACAGCCTGTTCGTGCAGGACCGGATGCGGCGTGCCTGGGGCGTCGAGAGTCGACTGATCCACCCGCCTGTGCCTGTCGAAGCGATCCAAGCGGTCGACGACTGGTCGACCGAGCTCACGGAGAACGAGGCCGTCGAGCTCGGTTCCCTCCCCGCCGAGTTCGTCCTCGGCGTGTCGCGCTTCGTCCCGTACAAGCGGCTCGATGCTGTCGTCGAGTTCGCTGCCGAGGAAAGGATCCCGGTCGTGCTGGCTGGTTCAGGGCCCGACGAAGCCCGTCTCCGTCGGCTCGCGCTGGATCTCGGAGCGGATGCCCACTTCCTCATCGCCCCGTCGACCCCGGTGATACGCACGTTGTACCAACGGGCGCTCGCCTTGCTGTTCCTCGCGGTGGAGGACTTCGGCATCGTTCCCGTCGAGGCGCTTGCGGCTGGCGGCCGGGTGATCGTCAACGCGTTCGGCGGAGCGGCAGAGTCCGTCGAAGACGGCATCTCGGGTGTGCACGTCCAGGCCGACGACCACTCCCAGATCCGGGCTGCCCTGGACGGCCTGTCTCGGCAGGACATCAGCGGCGCTGCCGAGGAACGAGCGCGGCTGTTCGGCCACGCTCCGTTCATCGATCGCCTCCGCGAGTGGGTCGGAGAGGAACGCGATGGCTGACGTCTTGCGGCCGCGACTGCCCTCGGTCAGGAGCGGGACGGACCCGGCACTCGACCCGCACGACCGAGGCGCGACGCGCCTCGTCGTGTTCGCGCTCCTGCTCGTGCTCTACTACCTCTCCTACCGGTACCCGTTGCAGATCAACTCGTCGACGACGAGCCCGTCCTACAGCGACACTCCGTCGAGCCTGCAAGCCGCGAAGTACCTGCTCTACGCGGTGCTGGTCGGTCTGACCGTCCTCTACTTCGGAACATCTCGATCCCTCCGGCCCTTCGCGCGGACCACTGTTCCGCCAGCGATCGTGCTCGGCGCAGCGAGCGTCGCAGTCTGGCCGGTCGCGCAGGCGATCCTCTTCAAGCGCGCTGACCTGGTCGAGAACGGCATCTTCTTCTCCCTCAGCGTCGTGGTGCTCCTCGCAGCGCCGATCATCCAACCGGCACCCGTCGTCCGGGTGCTGCAGTGGTTCACCGTCATCGCCATCGTCGTGAACGGGATACAGGTCCTCCTCTACCTGGCGATCGGCCGTCTTCCTGCCCTCGCCTACGAAGGAACCATCTCGATCCGCTTCGGATCCCTCTGGGACGATCCGAACGGATTCGCGATAGCGATCGCCTTCGTGCTCCCGATCGCTGCGCTCGGCTTCAGGCGGTTCCGGATCCCGATTGTCCTGCTGCTCCTCGGCTCGCTGCTCCTCACCCAGTCCGTCACCGGGGTCGTGTCGACCCTCGCGGCGGTGGTGATCGTCTGGGTACTGCAACTCAAGGTCTCGTCGACATGGATCCCGGCGCTCCTCGTCGTGATCGCGGCCGGCGCTGCTGTGCAGGTTGCTTCGCTGGTGTCGAACCCGGTCGTCGAGTCCTTCGTCCAGGGCAAGGCCGGAAGCGTGCAGGGTCACCTCAACGCCTTCTCGATCCTCTCCGATCTGGGCGCAGGTCAGCTCTCCGGGTTTGACCCGATGGCCGTCACGGTGGAGAGCGGCTACGTGGACATGATCGGTACCGAGGGCGTCGTCTACGCCCTGATCTACGTCGTGATCCTCCTCGCCTTGCTCGTCCGGTCGATGCGCAACGCTCGCGCCTCGGTGATCGGCGGCCCCGGGCGCGCCCTGCACTTCGCATCCGCGACACTCTCCGTTGCGATGCTCGTCGGGCTCACGAACCTGCCCCTGCAGTCGGTCTTCCCACTGAACGCCCTCGTCGCGATCTCGCTGATCATCGAGTTCTGCGCTGAGCCCAGATCGGAGGTCTTGCGGTGAACCCGGTTCTCGACGGCAGATGGAGAGGGCATTTCGGCATCGCCCGGTTCGGCCGGGAAGTGCTTCGGAGGCTTCCGTCCGAATGGCCGCGACTCGATTCAGGGTCGCCATGGTCGCCGTTCCAGGGTGTGTCGAAGACCCGGTACTCGCCGGGATTCAACGTGTCACTGAGTCGGCGACAGATCCTCACCGTCCACGACCTCATCCACCTGGACGAGCCCGCTGAAGCGTCGAGGGCCAAGTCTGCGTACTACGAGAGCGTGCTCAGACCAGCGATACGCCGGACCGGCATCGTCCACACCGTCTCCGAGTACTCCAAGCGGCGTATCGAGACGTGGCTTGCCGACGACAAGGTGCGGGTCGTGAACGTCGGGAACTCCGTGGACGTCGGTGTGTTCGGGGCGCTGGAACGGCGAGCACGACAGGAGGAATTCCTCTACGTGGGAAACCTCAAGCCGCACAAGAACGCGCGAGTGCTCTGGGAGGCCCTCCGCCAGCGCCCGGACTACCGGCTCACCGTCGTCACTGGTGACGGCGCCCAGGCGCGCCGTTGGACGGACGAGAGCGGCCTCGGTGAACAGGTGTCTGTCCGGACAGGCATGACGGATTCCGAACTCGCCGGCCTGTACGCCACTTCTGCGGGCCTGGTCTTCCCGTCGAAACTCGAGGGGTTCGGGCTCCCCGCTCTCGAAGCGCGTGTCGGCCGGGTACCGGTTGCCTTCGCTGCGAGCTGCGCGGTGGTCGGGGAGACAGTCGGCGAGTGCGGGGTGGGAGTCGTCGACGACGAGTCTCCGAGCGCTTGGGCCGAGAGCATGGACCAGCTGGCCGGTGGCGAGTGGAGCGGGACGTTCGCCCGAGCGTCCACACCGATCTCCTGGGACGAGGTCGCCGCGAACGTCCAGCAATCGATAGAGAGTGAACTCAGTGCCTGAACCGACCGGCAAGGTGCTCTACTGCACCGTCGTCGCCCAGAACTACCTCCCACAAGCGCTCGCGCTCTACGCGAGCATCCAGGAGATCGAGCCTGACAAGGAACTCGTCATCCTGGTCGTGGACGGTGACCGTCGAGACCTCGAGCAGGACCGTTCGGGATTGCGTGTCGTGACCACCGAGGTACTCGGCCTGTCCGAGCGCCAGGTTCTGGAGCTCGCGGCGATCTACGACGTCGTCGAGTTCTCGACCTCCGTGAAGCCACTGTTCTTCAAGGCCCTCCTCGAGGAAGCGCCCACGGTCGTCTACCTCGATCCCGACATGATGGTCGTCTCGCCGCTCGCGGAGCTGGAGGGCTTGGTGGCGGAGCACGGCATCGTCCTCACACCGCACTTCCTCCAACCGATCGAGCGATCCGTGGACCACATCACCGAGGGACACGACCTCACGGTGGGGATCTTCAACCTGGGCTTCTGCGCTGTCGGGCGGTCTGCGGTGCAGTTCCTCGACTGGTGGTGGTCGCACCTGGAGCGCGAGTGTCTCATTTACCCGCTCCTCGGGGTGTTCGTCGACCAGAAGTGGGTCGACGTCGGAGCGAACTTCTTCGACGCGCACTCGTTGCGGCACGGCGGGTACAACGTCGGACCGTGGAACCTCCACGAACGTCGATTCCAAGCCGAGGGATCGGGATACGCACTCGACTCCGGTGATGACCTGCGGCTCCTGCACTTCAGCGGGTTCGATCCCTCGGACCCGGAAGCGATCAGCGTGCGGCTGTCGGTCGACCTGCGCGAGGTCGGTGACGACTTCCCGGCGTTGCGCGAGGTCAGCCGGAAGTACGCCGGGCTCGTCAACTCCGCCCGCGGGATGCTCGGAGCGTCTCCGGAATACGGATTCGCACGGGATGCGGACGGCGGTGTCCTGACCAAGCGGACGCGTCGCACGTACCGGAAGCACCTGCTGGGCATGCCGATGGGGCGGACGCTCCCTTCGCCGTTCATCGGCAGCGAGTCCGCTCGGTTCCGAGCGTGGAAGCGCCGCGCCATCGGGGCGCGGATCGGACTGACGATCGGTGACGCCTCCCTTGCGGTCAAGTACTCGTTCCCCGATGAGTTCGCAGTGTTCAAAGCCCGCGTGCCGGGCTTCGGCGCGATCCGGAAGCGACTCCTGGATGCGGGCAGGGTCCGGCGATGAATGCTCGTTCAACCGTTGCGGTCATGCCCGTGTACGACCCCGGCGAGGGTCTGCACGAGCGCATCGCGGAGCTCCGGCGCCAAGTGGCCGCGGTTGTGGTCGTCGATGACGGATCGCGCAAGCCGGTGGGGCAACTGAACGGGATCCCCGGTGTCGTCCTCCAGACCCAGGGCAACGCAGGGATCGCCGCCGCCCTCAACGCCGGCATCCGCAGGGCGCGTACGGAGGTGCCCGATCTCGGGTACGTCCTGACCGTCGACCAGGACTCGGAGCTCGGCGCGGACTACGTCGCCGCGTCGATCCGAGCGATGACGGCCGCGCGAGCCCGTGGACTCGACGTGGTCGCGACGGCGGCAGATCAGTACAACGACAGGCGAGCGGCGGCGGATGGCCGTGTGAGCGGACTCCGAACGGCCCTCCAGGTCGCGCAGTCCGGGATGCTCTTCTCGGTGGAGAGCCTCGACCAGATCGGACTGTTCGACGAGTCCCTCGTGATCGATGCGGTCGAGACGGACTGGGTGCTCCGTGCGCGTCGACGAGGTGGACTCGTCGTCCTCGCAGACGGCGCCTCGATGCTCCATCCGGTAGGAGATCCGATGCCGATCACGATTGGGGGCCGCCCCGTCCGTATCGGCGGACGGACGCGCTCGTATTCCCACCACTCGCCCCTTCGGCGCTACTACATCACGAGGAATCGGTTGCTCGTCTACCCCCGGTTCACGCAGGTGGCCCTGCGGTGGCTTGTCCGCGACACGCTCGCTGAGAGCAAGACGCTCGCCTTGTCGCTCGTGCTCGGTCCTGGCAGGTCGAAGCAGGCGCTCGGGACGGTGATCGGCATCGTGCACGGTGCCCTCGGCGTGCGTGGGAAAGCGGCACCGTCGTTGCAGCGCACGTTGTCTGATCGGCGATGATGGCTCCCGGGCGCTCCCGACACGTCCGGGTAGTCGGGACCTACGCAGCATCCGTCGCGGTCTCAGCCCTCGTCACGCTCATCAGCATCCCGATCGTCATCGCCGTGGCCGGACCGTCGGCGTGGGCAGGTCTGGCAGCGGGACAGTCCATCGGAACCGGCGCCTCCGTGCTCATCGGTTTCGGGTGGGGGACCACGGGACCCACGGACGTCGCTCGGGCCGCCCCTGCCGAGCGTCCGCGGATCTACATCGAGTCGTACCGGGCACGGCTCCTGCTCACCCTGCCGATCGCGGTCCTCGCGGTACTCGTCACTGCGCTCGTCGTACCGTCCGCTCCGTGGGAATCGGCGCTCAACTGTGCCGCGTACGCGTGTACCGGCTTGCTCGCCGGATGGTTCTTCACCGGGACCGCGCAGCCTGGCAGGTTCGTCGCATTGGACACTGCGCCTCGCGTGATCGGGGGTGCAGCCGGCGTCGCGGCCGTCGTGATCGGCGCACCCCTGTTCTGGTATCCCGCGCTCCAGTTGGTCGGCATCCTGGTCGGGGTCGCTCTGTCGACCGTCACGATCGCAGGTATCCGTGGCGTGGCCGCCGGTGTCCGTCTTCGACGGTCGCTCACCGTCCTCCGAGGCCAGTCCGACGGACTGGTACTGGCGCTCGTGTCGGCTGCGAATGCAGCGCTTCCCGCGATCCTCGTCGCGGGTCTGGTTCCGGCCGCGCTGCCCGCCTATGCCCTCGCTGACAAGCTCCTGCGCTTCGGCACCACCGCGGCATCCCCCTTCGTCCAGTTCCTGCAGGGGTGGGTCCCAGGAAGCGGCCCTGGCCGGGTGCGGAGCCGCGTGCGTCGAGCGGCGATCGTCGGCACCGCGCTCGTCGTCGTCGGCTCGGCGGCCTTCCTCGTCGTCGCCCCGTGGGCCGCCGACCTCCTCAGCCACGGCAGAATCCGGTTGCCCTGGGTACTCGTCGCGGCGTTCGCTGTCGTTCTCGTGCTCCTGGTCGGCGCACAGGTTGTCGGTCTGGTGTGTCTGCTCGCATTGGGAGCGGGTCGCCAGTTGGCTCGCTACACCCTGGTCGGCGGCATCGCGACCGTGCCGCTCGTCGTCGTCGGTGTCCTTGCGTTCGGGGCCGTTGGTGCTGCCGCGGCTGTGGCGGTCGGCGAGCTCATCGCCTTCATCCCGCAGTGCGTCTTGCTCGTCCGGAAATCGCGTGGCCCTGGGTCTGTAGCCACCACGCCGACGTCGTCCTCCTAAGCTGACTCCATGTCGGACCTGCCCGAGTCCCGACGCGCCACCCGGCCCCGGAGGTCCCGACCTCGCTACGTCCTGTGGAGCGTCCTCGCTCTGATCCTCTTGCTGCTGCTCGCTGTGGCGTGGGTCGGCGTGCGCGGAGTCATGGCGAAGAACGCTCTCGAGACGTCTGTCTCGAAGGTCGACTCGTTGAAGACCGAGCTGAGCAGTGGTGACACCGCCGGCGCAGAGCGGACAGCAACGGAACTCGAGCAGAGCGCTGCGCACGCGAGGTCCCTCACGGGCGACCCGGTGTGGCGTGCAGCGGAGGTCGTGCCCTTCTTCGGGACGAACCTCAGCGCCGTACGCCAGGTCTCGGTGATCGTCGACAAGGTCGCGAAGGACGCAGTCCGGCCGGTCGCAGGCGTCGTCGGAGATGTCGACGTCGACGCGTTCAAGCCGACGAACGGCAAAGTCGACCTCGCACCCATCGTGAAGGCACAGCCTGCAGTTGCGAAGGCGACCACGACGCTCGCCGCGGCGTCGCGCGACGCCGACCGCATCGACACGAGCGGCACCCTGTCAGCGGTGACGGGCGCGGTCGACCAGCTCCGAGCCTCCTTGTCGAGTGTTTCGACGCAGGCCGACACTGCGAACCGCGCGGTCGCGCTGGCACCGAGCATGCTCGGCGACGGTGGTGCGAGGCACTACCTGGTGCTGTTCCAGAACAACGCGGAGCTACGTGCCGGCGGTGGGATCCCCGGCGCGGTCGCCGAGTTGACGGTCGACGATGGCGCGATCTCGCTCGGGCGGCAGGCATCGACGTCGGACTTCGCGATCGCCGACCAGCCGGTGCTACCGCTCGCGACGGACACGCAGGGGCTGTACGGCGGGATCACGGGAGAGTACATCCAGGACGTCACCCTGACGCCGCGCTTCGAGACGTCGGCGCAACTCGCGCGCGAGATGTGGAAGCAGAAGTACGGGGAAACGGTGGACGGTGTCCTCGCGATCGACCCGGTGACGCTCGGCTACATCCTCAAGGCGACGGGCCCGGTGCAACTCGCGACGGGGGACACCCTGACGTCGGACAACGCGGTGCAGCTGCTGCTGAGCGACGCGTACGCGAAGTACCCGGACCCGACCGTGCAGGACGCGTTCTTCGCGTCGGCGGCGAATGCCGTGTTCTCGAAGGTGTCCGAGGGCGGATTCGACCCGAAGACGTTCATCGCTGCGCTGGGTACCGGTGTGGACGAGGGGCGGGTGCGGCTCTGGAGTGCGAACGCCGATGAGCAGAAGCAGCTCGCGGGCACGGCGGTGTCAGGAGACCTGCCGACGAGCGACAAGGACACGCAGCGCTTCGGCGTCTACCTCAACGACGCGACCGGCGCGAAGATGGACTACTACCTGGACAAGACGGTCGGACTGGGCAGCCAGGTGTGCCGGAAGGACGGCCGTCCGACGTGGGTCGTCGAAGTCACGCTGAAGAGCACCGCGCCGGCCGATGCGGCGACGAGCCTGCCGGAGTACGTGACCGGGGGCGGAGAGTACGGCGTCACTCCCGGCGCGATCCGGACAAACGTCGCCGTGTACGCCCCCACTTCGGGTGTCTACGTCCAGGCCTCTCAGGACGAAAAGGTTGCGTCCCCACAGACCGCAACGGACGGCAAATACCCCGTCGCACAGTTCCAAACCCTGCTCTCACCTGGGGAAAGTACCACCCTGAAAGTGTCCTTCCTCGGCCCGGCCAGTGCAGCGCGCACCGCTGTCGACGTCACGAGCACACCAGGAATTAACGTGAACGATACGAAACACGTGGCAATTGACTGTGAAGACCCGGTAGGTTGAGACAACTTCGCCATAGCGACTGCATGGAGTTCAGGGCAGACCCGCATCGTCCTTGCGAAGCCACAACCATCAGGGGAGCACCATGAAGAAGATCATCGCTGCCATCGTGCTCGCGTCCGCGGCACTGATCGCCACGCCGGCTGCCGCGAACGCCGCGGGCTACGTCCCGGCCTCGAACGTCTCGGTCTCCGGTTCCGCCGTCGCCGGTGGCACCGCGACCGTCGGCTTCGCAGCCGGCTCCTTCATCGCCGACGAGACCGTCACGGTCTCCGTCACGGGTGCTGGCGCCGCCACGCTCGGCGCGCTGCCGACCACGACCGTCTCGAAGACCTACGTGGCCTCCTCGACCGGCGCTGCGACCGTCCGCGTGACGCTCCCGGCCGGCGCTTCGGGGACCTACTCGCTCACCGCGACCGGCGCCACCTCGGGCAACGTCGCGACCACGGCTCTCACGGTCGTCCCGGCCGACGGCGCTGCTGCGGCCGCTGCCTCGGGCAACGGCACGCTCGCCTTCACCGGTGGCACCATCTCCGCGCTGGCCCTCTGGGTCGCCGGTGGGGCCGTCGTCCTCGGCGGTGGCCTCCTCGCGGTGCGCACCTCGGTGCGTCGCCAGCGCACGGCTGCCTGACCTCTGCTCGACACCACAAGGCCCCCGGAGCGTCCGCTCCGGGGGCCTTGTGGTGTCCCCATGAACGCATCTGCCCTGCCCTGCCCTACCCAACCGAAACGAGCGGCGATGACCAACACCACTTCGCCGCGAAACGGCGTGCCGTCCGACGTGAGCGTGCCCTCGACCACCGGACGTATCGCTTCGTTGCTCGGGCTGCGAGGCATCGCCGCACTCGTCGTCGTGATCCATCACTGCATGCTCCGCTTCCCGATCTACACGTCCACCTACTCGGAGCCTGCAGCCGTCCCTTCGGGCCATCCGCTCGCCTGGCTGATGGTGCACACCCCGCTCCACCTCGTGTGGGCCGGAGGCGAGGCCGTGTTCGTGTTCTTCGTGTTGAGCGGCCTCGTGCTGACGCTCCCCGTCCTCCGGTCGGCGAAGTTCCGCTGGATCGCCTACTACCCAGCACGACTCATCCGGCTCTACCTGCCCGTGTGGGTCGCGATCGCGTGGGCACTGAGTTTGTTCCTGTTGACCCGATCGATCGATCCTGCCGCGGGCGCAGCATGGACCAGTGAACGTGGCACGACCATCGACGTCAGACAGCTCATCGAGCGGTCGATCTTCCTCCACGACTCGAACTTCTACAACGGACCGCTCTGGTCGATCGTGTGGGAGGTGCTCTTCTCCCTGTTGCTCCCGCTGTACATCCTGGTGATCGTCCGGTTCCGGATCGGTTTCGGCTGGAAGCTCGCCGCATCCCTCGCCGCAACGACCGTCGGCGCCTACCTGCGCAGTTCCCACCCACCGATCGGGAACCTGCTCCTCTTCATGTCGATGTTCGCCGTCGGGGTCCTCATGGCGGCTCATCTCGACGACCTCCGGACGCTGGCCGAACAGATCACCCGCAGCACGCGACCGAACCTGGTCTGGACCCTCGTGCTCGCGGTCAGTCTTCTCGGTCTCTGCGCCTACTGGTTCGCGCTCCTCACGACTGGCAACAAGCACTTCCTCGACATGACCGACACCGTGCAACTCGTCGGTGCGGCCGGATTGGTCTTCGTCGTGACCTTTGATCGACGATTGCGTCACGCCCTGGAATCCAGGGTGGTCCTGCTGCTCGGGACCGTGTCGTTCAGCCTTTACCTCGTGCACGACCCGATCATCGCGACAGTCGACTACCTCGGTGGTAATCGGGCGATCGATTTCCTCGTCGGCATCCCGGTGTCACTCGCCGTCGCGACGGCGTTCTACTGGGCGGTTGAGCGTCCGAGCCACAAGCTGGCACGGTGGGTGGCGCGTATCGTCCCGTCGCAGTGAGCCGCTTTGCGGGGGCGAACCGGCGGCCGGTGCGTGCTCTGGCGTGATGGCGCGGGCCGGGTACGCGACAGAGTCGATGTCGTACGACAGCGGCTCTGTCGCCCGTACGCGCCTGCAACAGTTGCACGCGCGTACGGGCGACAGAGTCGATGTCGTACGACGACGAGTCCGTCGTCCCGAGTCGGCCGGCGCCCATCACCCAGCGCCGCAGCCCTCAGTGAGCGCGACGCCGAACGGCCCACCCGAGCACGACGACCCCAACCAGCGCCCCGATCACCGCCCCACTCGTGTTCGACAGCACATCGTCCAGCGACGCGAACCGCGCCGGCAGGAACACCGCCTGCCCGGTCTCGATGCACGCGCTGACGACGAGCCCGGCCGTCGCGCCGACCCACCACCGCCGGCCGCCGACGAGCAGCACCACGAGCAGCCCGAGCGGCAAGAAGAACACCACGTTCGCGCTGAACTCGAGCGCCCCGTACCCGAACCACCCCGGCACCCCGAGGCGGTGGAGGGCATCGAGCGCCCGGATGATGAACGGATGCGCCCCGGCGTCCATCGGGGAGCCGGCGAATCCCACGAACAGCACCCCGACGCCGTAGACGCCGATCACCCACGCCGCGATCCGACGACTGCGCGGCGTCGCGGGCGCAAGCGGCGCCCGCATCGCGGCGAGCACGAGCCACCCGAGCGCCAGCCCGACCACGACCGCGATCACGAGCGACACCCACGTCGCAGCCGGAGTCGGCGTCCGGAGCGCGACGAGCCCGCCGAGTAACACCGACCCGAGTGCAGCCCAGCCCGTCGCCCGTCGGGCACCGGTGGGTACCGCCGAGGCGACGAGCGCGGGGAGCGGGATGGTCACCGCCGTCACGGCCATCGCCGTGACGAAGCCGTCCTCCACGGACAGGAGGCCGTGCCCGGCTCCCCGGAGCACCGTCACCACCGCGCGGAACGCCTCCACCGCCGCGGTCGCGACCCACGGCAGCGACGCCAGGGCGATCAGCACCGCGGTACCGACGGTCAGCACCGCGCGGGCGAACGAGGTCCGCGCCGACGCCGTGCGGAATGCCGAGGTCATGTCGGCCGACGTTACCGTGCCGGACCGTGCCCGCTGCGTGACACCAGTTCGGGGAGGGTCCCCCCTATTGGGGACCGCGATGTCCCCATCGGCATGCGGCGAACTGCCAGTATCGGAGTCGGCGGAGGACGCCCGAGCTCGCAACCGGAGCCCGGTGCGCGTCCCGTCGCCGAGCACGTCCCGACCCGAAAGAGACCGATGCGCCATTCCCTGGACACCCGTGTGTCCCGAGCCCGCCAGGGGCTCCGACTCGTCGCCATGGTGGGCGCCACGCTCCTCGCGGGTGCCGGCATCACCGCGACCACCGCGGTCGTCACCGCCGCTCCCGCATCGGCCGTCACGGCGACCGCGAACGGTGCGTTCATCTGCGACCAGAACACGGTCTACGCAACGGACTCGACCGGCAAGGTCATCGCGATCGACGTGACGAACACCGCGAGCGCTGGCACCACCGCCGACGTCACGTCCCTCGGAACCGATGCGAACAACGGTCTCGGCATCTCCCGCGAGGGCCTGAAGATGTACGCCGCGTCGAACAACGTCAACTCGACGCTCAAGGAGTACACGCCGGCGAACGGTAGCACCGCCGAGGTGTCCAAGACGATCACGACCGACGGCAAGCGCGTCGTGATCCGCGGCGCGGTGGACCCGACGACGGGCATCTACTACTACGGCGACAACACCGGCTGGCTCGGCGCGTACAACCCGAACACCAAGCAGTACCTCGGTCAGGTCGGTCAGATCAACGGTCTCAAGGCGGGCAACGGCGACTTCGCGTTCAGCTCGCGCGGTCTGCTCTTCGTCGTCGCGGCCGACACCGTCTACCGCGTGAACACCCCCACGCTGCCGACGGCCTCCGGGACCACGGCGCTCACGACGACCGCGATCGCGACGCTGCCGAGCGGCACGAACAGCCCCGGCATCGCGTTCTCGTCCGACGGCTACCTGTACCTCTCGTCGTCGCCAGCGGACACGTCGGTCCAGTCGACGACGCTCTACCAGCTCGACCCGACGACGGGGCAGCCGGTCAGGAACTTCGCCGTCAACGCCACCTTCCGGGCGAGCGACCTCGCGACCTGCAACTACGCCGACACGGTGACCGGCGCCTCGAGCGTCGACGACCGGTGGAACTCCGGCGACCAGTTCGGCCTCGCCATCACCGGCGGCGGCATCTCCTCGACGAACAGCGGCACCACCGCGACGACCAGCGGCTCGAAGAACGGCGTGCAGGACCAGCAGGCCGGCGCCGTGCTCACCACGCCGGGCAAGGACTACACCGTCACCCAGACCGCCGCGGGCACCACGAACCTGGCGAACTACGCCACCACGTGGCGGGCGGTGAACGTCAACAGCGGCGCCGAGGTCGCGAAGGGCACCGGGAACACGGCGACCTTCACCTTCCCGGCCGCCACCTCCTCCGACGGCACCGACGTCGTCGTGACCTTCGCCAACGTGCTGCAGCGCGTCCACGTCGCGACGGCGGCGGACACCTACTCCATCGCGGTGGACACGAAGCTCGACGTCGCGGCCCCCGGTGTCCTCGCGAACGACACGGGCGACGGCCTCTCGGTCACGAGCCACACCGACCCCGCGAACGGCACGCTCACGATGACCGCGAAGGACGGGAGCTTCTCGTACGTCCCGAACGACGGCTTCTCCGGCACGGACCAGTTCACCTACACCGCGACCGACGGGGGTGGCCGGACCTCGACGAGCACCGTGACGATCACCGTCGCGCCGAAGGCCGTCGACGACGCGTTCAGCGTGCACGCCGGCTCGACCGCGACCACCACGTCGAAGCAGACCGGCGTCCTCGGCAACGACCGCGGCACCGGCCTGACGGTCACGAACCACACCGACCCGACGAACGGCACCCTGACGCTGAACACGGACGGCACCTACTCGTACACGCCCAAGGCGGGCTTCTCGGGCGGGGACTCGTTCACCTACACGGCGAAGGACACCGCGGGCTCGACCATCACGGGCACCGTGACCATCACGGTCCTGCCGACCGCGAAGACCGAGACGATCACCGCGACCTCCGGTTCCTCGACGAGCGGCAACGCCCCCGGCCTGCTCGGCAACGACCTCGGCTCCGACCTGGTCGTCACCGGGAACACGACGCCCGCGCACGGTGACGTCACCGTGAACGCGGACGGCTCGTACACGTACACGCCCACCACCGGGTACTCCGGCCAGGACTCCTTCGACTACACCGTCACCGATGCGAACGGCGTGGGGAAGTCCGACACCGTGACGGTCACGGTGACCGTGCTGCCGAAGGCCGTCGACGACACCATCACCGTCGGCGCGGGCTCCACGGCGACCACGACCACCCGCGAGACCGGGCTGCTCGGCAACGACCTCGGGACCGGCCTGACCATCACGAGCACCACCGCGCCGAAGAACGGCACGTTGACCGTGGACAAGGCGACGGGGACGTACTCGTACACCCCGAACGACGGCTTCTCGGGCTCGGACTCCTTCACCTACACGGCGACGGACAAGGCCGGGAACCCGACGACCGCCACCGTGCGCGTCACGGTCACCCCGACCGCGACCGACGACATCGCGACCACGCCGGCGAACACCCCGGTGACGGTCGACGTGCAGCGCAACGACCACGGGAAGGGCCTCACGACCACCGTCGCGACGACCCCCACGAACGGCACCGCCGTCGTGCAGCCCGACGGCACCGTGCAGTACACGCCGAAGGACGGCTTCTCCGGCACCGACACCTTCACCTACACGGTGACGGACGGCTCCGGGCACACCTCGCAGCCGGCGACGGTCACCGTCTCGGTCACACCGGTCGCGAACCCGGACACGGCGAGCACGAAGGCCGGCGACTCGCTGACCATCCCGGCGGCCGACCTGACCCGCAACGACGCCGGTTCGACGCTCCAGGTCACGGGTGCGACGAGCACGGGGAACGGCGACGTCTCGGTCGACCCGACCACCGGCGCCGTGACCTACACGCCGAAGGACGGCTTCTCCGGCACCGACACCGTGACCTACGAGGTCACGGACGCCTCCGGCCAGAAGAGCACCGGCGTCGTCACGATCGTGGTCGGTCCGACCGCCACGCCGGACACCGCCACCGCGACGGCCGGCCAGACCCTGACCGTCTCGAAGGACGACGGCGTGCTCGCGAACGACAAGGGCACGGGCAAGCAGGCCGCGGTCGACCAGAAGCCGACGAACGGCGACCTCGATCTCGCGACCGACGGGTCGTACACGTACACGCCCCACGACGGCTTCTCCGGAACCGACACCTTCACGTACACGCTGACGGACGGCTCCGGCCGGACCTCTACGGGCACGGTCACCATCACGGTGAAGCCGGGCGCCGAGAAGGACGCGATCTCGACGAAGGCGGGCCAGCCCGTCTCCGTGACCTCCGGGGAGCTGACGAAGAACGACCACGGCGAAGGCCTGAAGGTCATCGGCGCCCAGGGCGCTGCCGGCGGTGACCTCTCGGTCGCCGACGACGGCACCGTCACCTACACGCCGCACGCCGGGTTCTCCGGCACGGACACCTTCACGTACACGGTCGTCGACGCCCACGGTAACGAGGGCACCGGCACCGTCACCGTGACGGTCACCCCGGTCGTCGCGGCGAGCACCGGTTCGGCCACCACCGACGAGCCCGTCACGGTCTCCGACGAGGACGGCGTCCTGAAGGACTCCGACGGCACCGGCCTCGAGGTCACCGACAACACGCAGCCGGAGCACGGCGCCGCCACGGTCGGCGAGCAGGGCGGCTACACCTACACGCCGAAGCCCGGCTACTCCGGTCCGGACTCGTTCGACTACACGGTGAAGGACAAGGACGGCAACACGACGACCGGCACCGTGACGATCACCGTGCTGCCGAAGGGCGTCGCCGACACCGCCTCGACCCCGGCCTCCACGCCGGTCGACGTCCCGGTCACGAAGAACGACTCGGGCACGGAGCTCACCGTGGCGACCGTCACGAACGGCACGAACGGCACCGTCGTCATCACCGGCCCCGGCACGGTGACGTACACGCCGAAGGACGGCTTCTCCGGAACGGACACGTTCACCTACACGGCGACGGACCCGACCGGCGGCAGCACGCAGCCCACGACGGTCACGATGACCGTGTCGCCGACCGCGAAGCAGGACCTCGTCACGACACCGGCCGGCACCCCGCTGCCGATCGCGAGCGCCACGCTGACGGCCAACGACAACGGCTCCGGCCTCACCGTCACCGGCCACGGCCACGGCGACGCGGCGCACGGCGACGTGACCACCGGCACGGACGGCGGCCTCGTCTACACGCCGACCCCCGGCTTCTCCGGCACGGACGCGTTCACGTACACGGCCACCGACAGCAGCGGCCAGACGACGACCTCGACGGTCATCGTGATCGTCGGTGCGGTCGCCATGCCGGACTCCGGGACGACCACGACGAACGGCACGCTCACGGTGACCACGGCGAACGGCGTCCTCGGCAACGACCTCGGAACCGGTCTCACGGCGACGCTCGACCGGAAGCCGACGCACGGCGACGTCGAGCTCGGCGCGAAGGGCGGCTACACCTACACGCCGACGAAGGACTGGTCGGGCACGGACACCTTCACCTACACCGCGACCGACGCCGACGGCAACACCGCCACGGGCGTCGTGACGATCACGGTCACGCCGACCGCGGGTGACGACAAGACCAGCACCCCGGCCGGCAAGACCGTCACCGTCACGGGCCCCGGCGTCCTCGGCAACGACCACGGCACGGAGCTCACGGTCGTCGGCTCCGGCACCCCGGAGCACGGCACCGTGACGATCGCCGCCGACGGCACGTTCGTCTACACCCCGGCCGCCGGTTTCTCCGGCACCGACCACGTCACCTACACGGTGCAGGACGCCTCCGGGCAGCGCGCCAGCGCGACGGTCACCATCACGGTGGGCATCATGGCCAAGGACGGCAAGGCGACCACCATCGCCGGCACCGCGGTCGGCCGTGACGGTGCGCACGGTGTGCTCGCCGGCTCGGACGGCGTGGCGCTCTGGGCGAAGGTCGACCGGAAGCCCGCGCACGGCACCGTCACCCTGCAGCAGGACGGCTCCTGGGTCTACACCCCGGCCGCCGGCTTCACCGGGGTCGACTCCTTCACGGCCATCGTGACGGACGAGAGCGGGCAGACGACCACCGTGACGACGACCATCACCGTCCTCGCCCACGCCGTCGCGACCGACGACAAGGCAACCGGCACGGCGAACCAGCCGGTGACGATCGACCCGCTCACGAACGACACGCCGACCGGCGGAGCGACGT
The DNA here is from genome assembly GCF_048756585.1 of Curtobacterium sp. L3-7. Taxonomy (NCBI): domain Bacteria; kingdom Bacillati; phylum Actinomycetota; class Actinomycetes; order Micrococcales; family Microbacteriaceae; genus Curtobacterium; species Curtobacterium sp. L3-7. The sequence continues at coordinate 1,311,729 of NZ_CP151474.1, forward strand.
TCGACCGCGGCACGCTGCACCTGGTCGACCCGAAGGGTGCACTCGTCCACAGCATCACGGTCGACGGCAAGGGCACCTGGACGATCCGGGACGGCAAGGTCGTCTTCACACCGGTGGACGGCTTCACCGGCACCGTGCAGGTCGGCTACAGCATCGTCGACAGCGACGGCCAGCAGGTCCTCGCGACGATCACCGTGGTCTACCCGGTCGGACTCGCGGCGAAGGTCCACGCGGCCGAGCTCGCCTTCACGGGCACCACCGGCCTGGTCGGGCTGTCGCTCGCAGCGCTCGCGCTGCTGCTGGCCGGTGTCCTGCTGATCGTCCGCCGCCGGATCCGCGGAACCGACTGACGTACCGGACAGGAGGCCCGGATCACGTCCGCCACATGGCGGACGTGATCCGGGCCTCCCGTCCGTGGTCCGTGGTCGCGCCGGGCGCGACGGGTGCGGTCAGGCGACCGGCTCGATGAGCTCCGGGCCGTTGTTCTTGACGCTGTTGACCGTGCGCGAGACCTCGTACTGCTCGAGGCCCGCCGCGACCGCGAGCGACTCGTGGTCGAGCAGGGACAGCAGGTCGTCGGTGTGCAGGTCGCCGCCGAGCCAGTCGTCGTAGCCGTCGGGCGTGAGGAACGCCGGCATGCGGTCGTGGACCTCGCCAGGAGCCACGTGGGCGTCCCGCGTGATGATCGCCAGCGAGAGCCTCCACTTGTCCGGGTCACCCTCGGGCTTGGTCGGGTCCGGCCAGGCGCTCACGACACCGGCCATCGCCAGCGCGCCGCCGGGTTCGTGCACGAAGTGGGGTTCCTTGCCGTCGTCGCGCACGACCCACTCGTAGTAGCCCTGCGCGGGGACGATGCACCGGTTCGTGGCGAACGCCCGCTTGAACATGCCGCTCGTCGCCACCGTCTCGATCCGGGCGTTGATCGGCTTCGGGCGCTGCTTGACGAAGTCCTTCGCCCAGCTCGGCACGAAGCCCCAGCTGATCTGCGGGAGTTCGCGCTCGCCGTGGCGCTGCCGGACCGCGAACACCGGGTCGGTCGGGGCGACGTTCCAGCTCGGGACGAGCCCGGTGCCGACGACGCCCGTGTCCTCGTCGACGTGTTCGGTGCGATCGGCGAGTTCACCGATGAGCTCGGGGAGCAGGTCGGCGGTGGTGTCGGAGACGACGAAGCGGCCACACATGCGCCCAGTCTGCCCCGCGCCCCCGACAGTGCGCCCGCGGACATCAGTCGCCGGGGAGGCGGATCTTCGAGCCGTTCGGGGTGCGTCGGCGCTCGCCGGAGTGCGTCGCCGCAGGAGGAACATCGGGGAGGGTCGCCGCGAGGGCCCTGGCCCGCTCGACCTTGCCGAGTCGGATGACGTTCGCCACGGTGCGGCCAGCGCTGAGGACACCGAGCCAGACGGGGAAGACCGCAGGAGCGTGGAGCAGGAGGATCGCCCCGAACGCGAGCACCGCCACCGCCGCGAGGACCAGTCCGCGGAACACCTCGGGCACGATCCCGGCGCGCACCGCCTCGGCGTCACGGAGGACGTCGTCCCGGTCACGCGGATCGATCGTCGGAGCGTCCTTCGCGCGGAAGTACCGCTCGATCGGGTCCGGCGCCGCCATCTGCGACCCCGACCAGTACAGGCGCGTGCCGTCGGCCGCTCGGGGTCGGAGCGGGACGACTGCCACGCCGACGGCACCGGCCGCGAGGGCGAGGAGTGCTGCGCCGACCCAGGCGGCCGGGCCGTGGAGGTCCGGCCACGGTGCGACTGAGCCGACGACGACGAGCACGGCGGCGGCGGCCACGGCGGTCAGCACGCCGACGAGCACCATCCAGCGGCGGCGTTCCGCGGGGATCGCCCGATCGACGTTCGCTCGGAAGACGGACCATCCGAGGGAGTACGGGCTCATGCGGACTCGCGGACCGGGTCGAGCGTCTCGGCGACCAGCCGTGTACGCTCGGCCCGCCCCAGACGGTGGAGCCACGTGACGATGTTGCTCGCGTAGACGACGAACCAGACCGGGATGAACCAGGAGAACGTCCCGAGCCGCAGTGCGGCGAGGCTCGCGAGCAGGCCACCGACGACGAGCGGGGTCCACTGGGTGACGTCCTTGATCACGCCGCGGCGGTACAGCAGCGTGTCGGTGAGCACCGCCTCCCGGTCCTCCGGCCGCATCGCGGGCATCGTCCCAACCAGGTACCGCTGCACGCTGCCGCGGACCGTGCGGGCGGTGTCCGGTCGGACCTGCCGGCCGTTGATCGTCGCGGCGGGGTCGAGCGGCCGGCCGATCGGGCAGCAGGCGACGGCGACGAGCCCCACGCCGAGGGACAGCAGCGCGACGGCGAGTGTCGCGCGACCGGCCCCGGGACCGGTCCAGTCGAACGCGAGGTCGAGCCCGGTCATCACCGCGGCGGCGACGACCGTGGCGACGGCACCGAGCACGAGCGCGCGACGGACCTTGACGACGGACACGGCATCACCCAAGTGGGTGCGGTAAGCCTGCCATCCGAGTTGGAACACGCCGTCCGTTCTACTCGGTGTCCCCGAGGATCGCTCGGACACGCCCGAGGCGGCGCGATGGCGACGGGTGCGGTCCCCGAAGTGGAGCCGCTCGTCAGGAATCGTCCAGACTGGAGCGGTCACCTGCTGCCATGAGTCTCGACATCGTCTACACCGCCGTCGCCCACGCCTCCGGGGGTGGCCGCGACGGCCACGTCCGCAGCGAGGACGACCGGCTCGACCTGGACACCCGTCCGCCGAAGGAGATGGGCGGAAGCGGCGAGGGCACCAACCCGGAGCAGCTCTTCGCCGCCGGGTACGCTGCGTGCTTCCTCGGGGCGCTGCACGCGGCCGGTCGCGAGCTGTCGCTCGACACCACGGACGCCGAGGTCTCGGCCGAGGTCGGCATCGGCGGGAACGGGAACGGCGGGTTCGGGCTCGCGGTGGAGCTCGACATCTACGCGCCGGCCGTCGACGGTGCCTCGCGGCAGCGACTGGCGGAGCGGGCGCACGAGATCTGTCCGTACTCGAACGCCACCCGCGGCAACATCACCGTGACGCTCTCCCTCGTCGACTGACATGGACGCGCCCTCGCGCTGCCCGTGCCTGAGCGGTAACCCGTACGGCGAGTGCTGCGGATCCCTGCACGCGGGTGCCGCAGCGCCGACGGCCGAGCGGCTCACGCGCTCGCGCTTCTCCGCCTTCGCGCTCGTGCTGCCGGAGTACCTGCTGCTGTCGTGGCACCCGAGCACGCGTCCGGCATCGCTCGAGCCCGACGAGGACCAGCGGTGGACACGGCTCGACATCCTGTCGACCCGGGACGGAGGCCCGTTCGACTCCCGGGGACAGGTCACGTTCCGCGCGTGGTGGCGGACCGACACCGGGCGTGGCACGCTCGAGGAGACGAGCGACTTCGTCCGTGAGCAGGGCCGCTGGTTCTACGTGGACGGCGTGGTCGCCGCGGGCTAAGCCCCGATCGTCTCCGGCAGGCCGACGGACACGCGCATCGCACGCCGGACGAGTGCCTCGGACGGCAGGAGCTCGTCCTCGTCCCCGGTCAGGAAGAACCGGATCTGACCGATGGCCTGTTCGGTCAGCATGTCGAGGCCGTTCAGCACGCGACCACCTACTGCCTCCCAGCGCGACGCGGCAGCGGTCGGCCACGGCTCGTACGCCACGTCGAACAGCAGCGCATCGGGGCCGGACGGCACGAGCGGCAACGAATCCGCGGCACCACCCGGGAGTGTCGACACGACGAAGCCGAGCGGCCCCGCTTGCTCGAGGTCCGCCAGGTGATGGACCTCGAGCGAGACGCCGAGTCGCGTGGCGAGGCCCACGAGATCCCGCGCCTTCGTCGTGTCGCGGAGGAACACCCGGACGAGCCGGGCGCCGAGTCGCAACGACGCGGTGAGCGCACTCGCAGCGGTGGCACCGCCGCCGAGGATCGTGGCCTCGCCGGGGACGTGCCCGAGCGCCTCGACCGGGCGGACGATCCCCTCGACGTCGGTGTTCGCACCCGCGCGGACGACCCGGCCGCCCTCGTCCCGGAACGCCAGGGTGTTCGCCACCCCGAGCTCGTCGACGAGCGCCGTCGTGCGATCGAGCATCGGCAGGACTTCGCGCTTCAGCGGCATCGTCAGGCTGAGCCCGCGCTGCTCCGGCCCCAGTCCCGCGACGAACGCGTCCAGTCCGCCCGAGGCGACCTCGTGCCTCCCGTACGTGAACGGCACCCCGAGCACGTCGTAGGCCGCTGTGTGCAACGTGGGCGAGAGGGAGTGCGCGATCGGCGAGCCGAGCACGTCGAGGTGCGTACGGGCGGGGTCGGGGAACGAGAGAGCCACATCGCCAGCCTAGTGTCGCCCGGTATTAGGGTAGCCTTACCTTCGTGATCCGATCCTCCCTCCCCAAGCAGCGCTTCCGTCGCGTGCTCGCCGCGGCCGGTGCCGTCGTGGCCGCCTCGCTCGTCCTCGCCGGATGCGCTGGCGGCAGCCCGTCCGACTCGTCCTCCTCCGCTTCGTCCGGCGACGGCGCCTTCCCGGTGTCGATCACGACCGGGCTCGGCACGACGACGATCAAGTCCCAGCCGAAGCGCGTCGTCGCCCTCGGCTGGGGTGACGCGGAGACGGCGCTCGAACTCGGGGTGCAGCCCGTCGGCGCGAGCGACTGGCTGGCGTTCGGTGGCGACGGTGTCGGGCCGTGGCTCAAGGGTGCGTACGACAAGTCCCCGAAGATCATCAACACGCTCGAGCCGAGCTACGAGGACATCCTCAAGCTCAAGCCGGACGTGATCCTCGACGTGAAGTCCTCCGGTGACAAGGACCGGTACGACAAGCTGTCCGCGATCGCGCCGACCGTCGCGATCCCGAAGGGTGCGTCGAACTACCTGGCGTCGACGAAGCAGCAGACCACGATGATCGCGAAGGCGCTCGGCAAGGAGGCCGAGGGGAAGAAGCTGCTCGCCGGCGTCGACTCCGCCTACGCCGCCGCGCGCAAGGCCCACCCGGACTTCGCGGGCAAGACCGCGGTCATCGGTGCGTACACGTCCGAGGGCTTCGGCGCCTACGCCTCGGCCGACAGCCGCGCGCAGTTCATGCAGGAGCTCGGCTTCACGATCCCGTCCCGCATCGACAAGGAAGCCGGCAAGGAGTTCTCGGTGCACCTGTCGAACGAGAACCTCGACCTGCTCGACGCCGACCTGACCGTGATCCTGCCGATCTACGTCGAGGCCTCCGCTGCCGAGTCCGACCCGCTGTTCCAGAAGGTGCCGTCGGTCGAGGCCGGTCACTACATCGTCTTCGACGACAAGGGCGTGTCGTCGGCGTTCTCGATGGGGACCACCGCAGCGATCGAGTGGGCGCTCAAGCGCCTGCCGGACCAGTTCGAGTCCAAGCTGGGCTGACGCCGCCGAACCGACTGGAGGCCCGACTCACCATCTGCAGAACCGCATGCGGTCTGCACGTGGCGAGTCGGGCCTCCAGTGCGTTGCGGCCCGCGGTCTGCCGGACCGGTGCTGCGCTCCTGGCGCTGCTCGGATCAGCTGACGAACATCGAGCCGAGGAACGCGAAGAGCAGGGCGATGAGTGGGAAGGCCCCCTGCACGAACGCGGAGTTGAGGTAGCGGCGGCCGGTACCGACGAGGACCACCGCGGCGCCGAGCATGCTCGCGGTCGCGAACACGATGAGCGTCCAGCCCGTCGCGCCGTTGCCCGTGAACGCGAAGACGACACCGAGGATCGCGCCGATCGCCAGGAACAGGTTGTAGAAGCCCTGGTTGAACGCGAGGGACCTGGTCGCCCGGGCCTCGGAGTCGGACGCGATGCCGAAGATCTTCCGCACGCGGGGGCTGGTCCACGCCACCGACTCGAGGAAGAAGATGTACACGTGCACCAGCCCGGCGAGGACTGCGAACACACTCGAGATGACGAGGAGCACCGACATGGACTCCATTGTCCCAGGCTTCGCGCTCCCGACGTAACCGACACCTGGTGGCCAGGGTCCGGCCGTTAGGCTCTGGACATGAGCGAGTACGACGAAGCGGCCGTGGCTGAACTGCAGAGCATCCGGCAGAGCATCGACAACATCGACGCCGCCGTCATCCACATGCTCGCCGAGCGCTTCAAGTACACGCAGCGCGTCGGGTACCTCAAGGCCAGCGCCGGCATGCCGCCGGCCGACCCGGCGCGCGAGCAGATCCAGGTCGCACGCCTGCGGTCGCTCGCTGCGGAGTCGCACCTCGACCCGGCCTTCGCGGAGAAGTTCCTGAACTTCATCGTGGCCGAGGTCATCCACCACCACGAGCAGATCGCCGAGGAAGAAGCGTGACGCTGCCCGCCCTCCCGCCGCTGCTCGTCGGCTCGTACACGGCAACAGGGGGCGGGACCGCGACCGGGATCTCGTTCGTCGAGTCCGGGGCGGCGTCGACCGTCGCCGTGCTCGACGACCCGTCCTTCCTCGCCGTCTCGGGTGACCGTGTCTACGCCGTGTCCGAGACCGCCGACGGGTCCGTCAGTGCGTTCCGTCGCACCGGCAGCGCGCTCGAGCACCTCTGGGACGCGCCGTCCGGTGGTGACGCTCCGTGCCACGTGCGGGTCGACCCGTCCGGCGCGCTCGTCGTCACGAACTACGTCTCCGGCACCGTGACCGCGGTGTCCCTGGCCGCGGCCGAGTCGCTCGCCGCGTCCGTGCTCGCGAGCGACGGGGTCGTCGGGACGGCGGTGCACGGGGCCGGTGACACCGTCGTGGTGCCGTCCGATGCCGTCGTGACCGCGGTGCTGCCGGACGTCACGGGGCCCGTCGAGGACCGGCAGGAGGGGCCGCACGCCCACCAGTCGGTCGCGACGCCCGACGGCACGTTGCTCGTCGCTGATCTCGGCGGGGACGCCCTGCACGAGTTCCGGGTGGGGGCCCCTGGGGCTTCGGCCGGGTCGTCGTCTGCGTCGCTGTCGCTGGATCTGGTGCGGGTGCACCACGTGGCGCCCGGCGTCGGACCGCGCCACATGGCCTGGTACGACGGCGACCTCATCATCGCCGGCGAGCTCGACGGCAGGGTGCACCGCCTGCGCCGTGACGAGTCCGGGTCGTTCCGGGTGATCGCATCGGCCCCGACGTTCGAGGGGGCCGTGGGGGAGTCGCTCCTCAGCCACATCGAGGTCGACGAGGCCGGTCTCGTGTTCGTCGCCGTCCGCGGGCGTGACCTGATCGTCACGCTGTCCGCGGCGGACGGCGGCCTGTCCGTCGTGGGATCAGGGTCCTGCGGCGGGGTCTGGCCGCGACACTTCGCCCTGGTGCCCGGGTACCTGCTCGTCGCCAACCAGATGTCCGACGCGATCGCCGTCCTGCCCGTCGGCGACGACGGCGTGGTGGGGGAGCCCGCCGGTCAGATCGCCGTCGGCAGCCCCGCCTGCATCGTCCCCCTGTAGCGCTCGCTCCGCGCTTCAGACCTCGATGAGGTTCTCGAACGTGCGGCCCTCGGCCAGTGCTGCCACCTGTCGGCGCATGAGCTCGATCGACCGCGGCACGCTGAGGTCCGTGTTGCCACCGACGTGCGGCGTCAGGACCGTGTTCGGCGTCGTCCAGAGTGCGTGCCCCTCGGGGAGCGGCTCGGGGTCGGTGACGTCGAGTCCGGCGGACAGGCGACCGCTCGCGAGCTCCGCGACCAGCGCGTCGGTGTCGACGACCTTGCCCCGTGCGACGTTGACCACGAGCGCACCGTCCGGCAGCGCCGCGAGCAGGTCGGCGTCGACGAGCCGTTCGGTCTCGTCGGTGAGCGGGGCGATGAGCACGAGGAGGTCGGTCGTCCTGGCGATCTCCGGCAGTTCGCCGAAGGCGTGCACCTGCCGGCCGTCCTGCTCGCGGGCGGTACGGGCGACCACCGTGACGTCGGTCTTGAACGCCTCGAACCGGGTCGCGATCGCGCTGCCGATGGCGCCGTAGCCGACGACCGTCACGCGTCGATCCGCCAACGACCGCGTCTGCCGGGCATCCCAGACGCCGTTCGCGCGGTCGAACTGGAACTGCCCGATCTCCCGCAGTGACGTCAGCGCCAGGCCGACGGCGAGCTCTGCCGTCTCGTCGTCGTGGATCCCGCGACCGTTCGCCAGCAGGGCGTGGCCGGGCACGTGCGGCACGGCGTGCTCGTACCCGGCGCTCGGGAGCTGCAGCAGTTCGAGGTTCGGCAGGTCGTGGACGTACTGCCACCGGTGCCGTCCCCGGAAGTAGAACGGCAGGAACGTGATGGCGACCTCGTCCGCGCGCGGGTACGGCGCTTCGAGGTCCCACACGTCCAGCTCGATGCCGTCGGGCACGGGCCCGAACCGGTCGACGAGCTCGGCGAAGGGCAGCGTGACGATCCGGTTCCCGTTCTCGGTGCTCACGGCGTGCGGATCAGCCGTCGGTGCGCGGCGAGAAGGTGCCGTCGGACGCCAGCGGGCCGCGGCCCAGGACGCCCTCGGTCACGGTCTCCTCGATCACGTCGCCGAAGCGGGTCGGCAGGGTCGCGCCGTGCGTGCCGCGGAGCTCGTCCACGGAAGCCTCGAACACGCCCTGGACCTCGAGCGCCTGGGAGGTGCCGTCGGTCACGCCGATGCGCAGGACCGGGAAGCCCCGGCCGTTGCAGAGACCCTGAAAGCGGACGTCGTCCTCGCGCCGGACGGTCACGATGACACGACCGGTCGACTCCGAGAACAGTGCCGTCGCGGTGTCGACACCGTCACGACTCTCGAGCTCGTCGAGCACGACCCGGGCGCCGACGCCGAAGCGGAGCACCGACTCGGCGAGCGACTGGCCGAGGCCGCCGTCCGCCAGGTCGTGCGCGCTCGTGAGAAGCTGCTCGTCCGCGGCGGCGCGGAGCAGCTCGGCGAGGGCCTTCTCGCGGCCGAGGTCGACCGCGGGGGGACGCCCGCCGAGGTGTCCGTGCACCGTGCCGGCCCAGGCCGAGCCGTCGAGCTCGAGGCTCGTGGTGCCGAGCAGGTAGATGTTGTGGCCGTCGTCCTGCCAGCCGGACGGGACGCGCTTGGCGACGTCGTCGATGACCCCGAGGACACCGACGACCGGGGTCGGGTGGATCGGGGTGGTGCCGGTCTGGTTGTAGAACGAGACGTTGCCGCCGGTGACCGGGATGCCGAGCTCCATGCAGCCGTCCGCCAGGCCCTCCACCGCCTCGGAGAACTGCCACATGACCTCGGGGTTCTCCGGGGAGCCGAAGTTCAGGCAGTCGGTGACGGCGGCCGGGACCGCGCCGGTGACCGCGACGTTCCGGTACGCCTCGGCGAGGGCCAGACGGGCGCCCTGCTTCGGGTCGAGCTGGCAGTAGCGGCCGTTGGCGTCCGTCGCGACGGCCACGCCGAGCCCGGTCTCCTCGTCGACGCGGATCATGCCGCCGTCGTCGGGGAAGGAGAGCGCGGTGTTGCCCAGCACGTAGGTGTCGTACTGGTTGGTGACCCAGTTCTTCGAGGACAGGTTCGGCGAGCCGAGGAGCTGCAGGAACTGGGCCTTGATCGCGGGGCCGGTGTCCGGGCGGTCGAGCGCGGACGCCGAGTCGGCCTGCAGCGCGTCGATCCACGTCGGGTAGGCGACCGGGCGGTCGTAGACCGGGCCGTCGACGGCGACGGTGCGCGGGTCGACGTTGACGATCTCCTGGCCCTGCCAGTCGATGACGAGGCGCCCCGTGCCGGTGACCTCGCCGAGGACGCTGGTCTCGACCTCCCACTTGTTCACGACCGCCAGGAAGGCGTCGAGCTTCTCGGGGGTGACGACCGCCATCATGCGCTCCTGGCTCTCCGACATGAGGATCTCCTCTGCCGTGAGCGTGGGGTCGCGGAGCAGGACGTCGTCGAGCGAGATGTGCATGCCGCCGTCGCCGTTGCTGGCGAGTTCGGACGTGGCGCACGAGATGCCCGCGGCGCCGAGGTCCTGGATGCCCTCGACGAGCTCCTTCTGGAACAGCTCGAGGCAGCACTCGATGAGGACCTTCTCGGCGAAGGGGTCGCCCACCTGGACCGCCGGACGCTTGGTCGGGCCGCCCTCGGTGAAGGTGTCGGAGGCGAGGATCGACGCTCCGCCGATGCCGTCGCCACCGGTGCGGGCGCCGAAGAGGACGACCTTGTTGCCGGCACCCGAGGCGTTGGCGAGGTGCAGGTCCTCGTGCCGGAGGACGCCGACCGCGAGGGCGTTGACGAGCGGGTTGCCCTGGTACACGGCGTCGAAGTAGGTCTCGCCGCCGATGTTCGGCAGGCCGAGGCAGTTGCCGTAGAACGAGATGCCACCGACGACGCCGTGCACGACGCGCGCCGTGTCCTCGTGCTCGATGGCACCGAAGCGGAGCTGGTCCATCACGGCGACCGGACGGGCACCCATCGAGATGATGTCGCGGACGATGCCGCCGACACCAGTGGCGGCGCCCTGGTAGGGCTCCACGTAGGAGGGGTGGTTGTGCGACTCGACCTTGAAGGTCACCGCCCAGCCGTTGCCCACATCGACGACACCGGCGTTCTCGCCCATGCCGACCATCAGGTTCTCGGTCATCTCCGGCGTGACCTTCTTGCCGAACTGCCGGAGGTAGTTCTTGCTCGACTTGTACGAGCAGTGCTCCGACCACATCACGGAGTACATCGCCAGCTCACCAGAGGTGGGGCGGCGGCCGAGGATCTCGCGGATCTTGGCGTACTCGTCCGCCTTGAGCCCGAGGGCCTCGTACGGCTGGTCCTTGTCCGGCGTCGCGGCGGCGTCCTGGACGGTGTCGGGCTTGGGGCGCACGAAGGTCGTCACGGTGTTGTCGTTCCCTGCTGCAGTGGAGTCGGTCACGTCGGTCGGTGCCGTCACTTGACGAGCGTCGACTCGATCACGGAGGTGAAGAAGGTGAGGCCGTCCGTGCCGGAGGCCATCGCCGCGGGTGTGTCCGGGCCGAACCCGGGCTCCGTCGCGTGCTCGGGGTGGGGCATCAGGCCGACGACGTTGCCACGCTCGTTGGAGACGCCCGCGATGTCGTCGATGGACCCGTTCGGGTTCACGCCGACGTAGCGGAACACGACCTGGCCGTTGTCCTCGATGCGCTTGATCTCGTCGGCGTCGGCGACGAAGCGCCCGTCGGCGTTCTTCAGCGGGATGGTGATCTCCTGCTGTGCGGCGAAGCCGGACGTCCACGCGGTGTCCGCGTTCTCGACGCGGAGCTTCTGGTCGCGACGGATGAACTGCTGGTGCGCGTTGCGCGTGTGCGCGCCGGGGACCAGGCGGGCCTCTGCGAGCATCTGGAACCCGTTGCAGATGCCGAGCACTGGCATGCCCTTGCCGGCGGCGTCGATGACCTCGGCCATGATCGGGGCCTTCGCCGCGATCGCGCCGGCACGGAGGTAGTCGCCGTACGAGAACCCGCCGGGGAGCACGATGGCGTCGACGCCCTGCAGGTCGTGGTCGCCGTGCCAGAGCGCGACGGGGTCGGCTCCGGCGAGACGGACCGCGCGCTGGGCGTCGCGGTCGTCGAGCGAACCGGGGAACGTGATGACACCGATGCGCATGGAGGTCACTCCGCGTCGGCGACGGTGGTCTCGGCGACACTGACCGAGACGACGTCTTCGATCACGGCGTTCGAGAAGATGTCGGCCGCGATCTCGCGGACCTCGGCGAGCTTGGCGTCGTCGACGGGGCCGTCGACGGTCACCTCGAATCGCTTGCCGATGCGGACGTTGGTGAGGTCGTTCTTGCCGAGGCGGGCGAGGGCGTTGCCCACCGCCTTGCCCTGGGGGTCGAGGATCTCGGCCTTCGGCATGACCTCGACGACGATCGTTGGCACGTGTTCACTCCAGCACGGGGGGTCGGGTGGGACCCGACCAGTCTATGCGGCGCGCGCGGCGCACCGGACCGGGTTGTGGAGAACTCCTCCAAGGCGTATATTCCAAGTCGAATAGTCCGCATGGAACACCGACAGGAGGCTCGGATGCCGTCGCTCACGCCGCTCGCGTTCGCCGCGCTCGGACTCCTCAACGAGGGGCCGATGCACCCCTACGAGATGTTCCAGACCATGACCTTCCGCGGTGACGAGCGGAACGTGAAGGTCCGGCCGGGCACCCTCTACCACCAGGTCGGCCGGCTGACCGACCTCGGCTACGCCGAGGCCGTCGGGACCGAGCGCGAGGGCAACCGACCAGAGCGCACCACGTACGCCATCACCGACGCCGGCCGCACCGCGCTCGCCGAAGCACTCCGGCAGATGGTGGCGGAACCCGCGGACGAGTACCCGGAGTTCCACCTCGCGCTCGCCGAGCTCGAGAACCTCCCGGTCCCGGAGGCGGTCGATGCCGTGCGGGCCCGTGTCGTCGCCCTCCAACGCGAGCGCGACGACATCGACACGGCACTCGCGCGCGTCCACGAACGTGAACTGGCAGAGCGCTACTGGCTGGACGTGTCGTACGTCCATGCCATGCTCACCGCGCAGATCGAGTGGCTCTCCGCCACCGTCGAACGCATCGCGAGCGGTGACATCCCCTGGGACGGCCCGGCCCATCCCGACGACACGACTTCCCCCCACAGCAAGGAACCCTCCGCATGACCACCGCAACGAACCCGCCCACGACCGAGAAGAAGCCCTGGCCAGCGCTCTGGGCCCTCGTCGTCGGGTTCTTCATGATCCTCGTCGACTCGACCATCGTCTCCGTCGCCACCCCCACCATCGCGGCGAAGCTCGACGCCGACATCAACGCCGTCATCTGGGTGACGAGCGCGTACCTGCTCGCCTACGCCGTGCCGCTGCTGATCACCGGCCGACTGGGCGACCGCTTCGGCCCGAAGGTGCTCTACCAGACCGGTCTCGTCGTGTTCACGCTCGCCAGCCTGTGGTGCGGCCTGTCCGGCTCGATCGAGATGCTGATCGTCGCCCGCGTCGTGCAGGGGCTCGGCGCCGCGATGATGACGCCGCAGACCATGTCCGTGATCACGCGCATGTTCCCGCCGCAGAACCGCGGCGCGGCCATGGGCCTCTGGGGTGCGACCGCCGGGATCGCCTCGCTCGTCGGACCTATCGCGGGCGGACTGCTCGTCGACGGGTTCGGCTGGGAGTGGATCTTCTTCGTGAACGTCCCCGTCGGCGTCGTGGCCTTCGTCCTCGCGCAGCGCCTCGTGCCCTCGTTCGACCGACACCAGCACCGCTTCGACGTGCTCGGGATCGTGCTCTCCGCGGTCGGCATGTTCCTGCTCGTCTTCGGCATCCAGGAAGGCGAGACGTACGACTGGGGCACCATCACCGGTCCGGTCTCGGTCTGGTCGCTCATCATCGCCGGCATCGTCGTGCTCGCGGCCTTCGTCGTCTGGCAGGGCGTGCAGAAGTCCGAGCCGCTGCTGCCCCTCGGGCTCTTCAAGGACCGCAACTTCACGCTCGCGAACATCGCCATCACCGCGGTCGGCGTCGCGATCTCCTCGTTCGCGCTGCCGCTCATGCTGTGGGCGCAGGACGTCAAGCAGTTCAGCCCGACCCAGGCGGCACTGCTCCTGGTCCCGATGGCCGTGATCTCCGCGGCGTTCGCCCCGCTCGTCGGCAAGAACCTGAACCGCTGGAACCCGCGCTGGGTCGCGGCGTTCGGTCTCGCGTGCTTCTCCGGCGGGCTGTTCTGGTTCGCCGGACTCGTCGCCGCGAACGCCGGGTGGCAGGTCATCCTGCTGCCGAGCGCGCTCCTCGGCATCGCGAACGCCTGCATGTGGGGGCCGCTGTCCGTCTCCGCGACGCGCAACCTCTCGCCGCGCCTGGCCGGTGCCGGCTCCGGCGTCTACAACACCACCCGGCAGATCGGCGCGGTGCTCGGTTCCGCGGGCATCGCCGCACTGATCGAGGCCCGCATCACGGCGAACTTCCCGGCACAGTCGGGCGGGGCGTCGGCGGGCGGCGCAGAGCAGCAGGTCGGCACGCTGCCGTCGTTCCTGCTCGACCCGTTCTCGAAGGCGATGGGCCAGTCGCTCATCCTGCCGGCATCGGTCCTCGTGGTCGCGATCGTCGCGGCGCTGTTCCTCGGCAAGCCGAAGCAGACCGTGGCGTGGGCCCAGACCGGTGCGGTCGCGAAGCAGCCCGAGGCCGAGGCCGAGCCGGTCGCCGTGCACGGTTCGCACGCAGCGGCTCCCGCGCCGACCAGCCCGGAAGAGGAGCTGGCCTCGACCGACCACCACGGTCGTCACGCCGACGCCTGACCCGCACGACCGAGAGCCCCCGATCGCCCAGCGGTCGGGGGCTCCGTCCTGCGTGCGTGCACGCGCCAGACCCTCCCGACCGACCCCGAACGACAGGATCGCTGTCGTACGACCTCGGTTCTGTCGCTCCCACGCGTGCGCAACACTTGCGCACGCGGGGTTGCGACAACGTCGTTGTCGTACGACAGCGACGTTGTCGTTCCGAGTCGGCAGGGGAAGGGGTGCGTCGGGAGCGCCCGCGCCACCTCAGCCCCGCCGCGACAAGTGCGCCCGCGTGAGTTCGTCCATCTCCTCGTCGGAGAGCGCGTCGACGGCGCGGGCCTCGCGGCGATCGGTGCGCTGCCACCGCACGAACAGCGAGATGAGCACCGGGATGTCGGCGACCTCCGCGATGAACCAGAGCAGGTCGCCGGCCAGATGCTGGTCGCGGAGCGGTGACGGGAACCACGCCGGACCCGATGCCATCACGGTCGCCCGGTCGAGCACGTGGTCGGTGATCCGCATGACGATGCCCGGGATCGCGTCGAGCATGAGCTCCACGAACGCCAGCAGGAACTCCGCCGTCACGAAGGTGGAGGAGCGCAGCGCTCCCGCCTCGGACAGCGGTGCCAGCAGGCCGAATCCCAGCATCGGCACGAGCACCGTGATCGCGACCGCCCACGCCGGGGACGTGCGGATCACCGCGGACAACGGGGTGAGCAGCACGCAGAAGAGCGCGAGCGCGACCAACGGCGAGACGATCGCGTTGCCGAGCACGCGCACCGGACGTGACCCCATGGCCACGGAGGCTGCGTGGGCGAGGCGAGCCGGGCCTCCCGTCCGGAGCAGCGTGAGCGGCGCTGCGAACGCGGCGAACGTCGGGACCGCGAAGAACAGCAGCGACAGCCGCAGGACGAAGGCCCATCGGAGCGTCTGGTCGTACTGACCGACGATGCCGAACTGCAGGATGCCGAACAGGACCAGTGCCGCCACGAACGACAGCGTCCGCCACCAGGGCCAGCGTGTGCCGCGTCGCCGAGCGGTGACGACCCACCAGCCGTACGCGACCGCCGCGACGACGATGAGCGCGGCGGCGAACGGGTCGAACTGCCAGGTGCTCCAGAACTCGGACGGTGACGGCGTGGGGTGCCTCCTGCGGATCGCGCTGCAGGATCATCCTCGACCCGGTCGTCCGGCACGGACGGTCGGATGCGGTGAGAACCGGTTCAGATACGCCGGACCCCGACGGCGGGGACCGTCCGCGACAGGCACCACACCCCCATCGGGATCAGCACCGCGCCGACGGCAGCGAGCCAGAACGACAGGTGCAGCTGCATGACCGCGAACGCCGGTCCGATCGTGCAGAGCACGGCCAGGGCGATCACCGGCCACGCGGGGCGGTCCGAACCGGGGACCAGCCGGGGGAGCGGGCGGTCGAACCGGCGGAGGCCCCTGGCGACCCCGAGTGCGGCGGCGAGCACCACGACGAGTGCGATCGCCCGGGTCGCCCACCACGTCGCCGATCCCGGGTCGGGGAACGGCACGCCGATGAACAGCGCGATCCCGTTCAGCGCGATGAACAGCGGCAGGTGCTAGAGGTAGATCGCCATGCCGTCGCGCCCGAGCACGAAGACGGCGCCCTGCGCCGCCCGGGTGCGCATCAGCCGGGTGAGGGGCGCGTGTACGAGCTGGACGAGGCAGGCCTGCGCGATCGCCAGGAACGCCAGCGGCAGCATCGGCGGGTTGAGGTCCTGCAGCATGTCCGGCGCCCAGAGTCCGAGCGAGGTCATCGGGACGAGCACCGCGTAGGCGGCAGCGGCGACGCCGAGCAGCAGCAGCTTCGAGCGTCGGGCGAACCACCCGTCGGCCCACAGGAACCCGAGTTGCTGGGCGAAGAGCCACACAGGGCCCAGGTTGAGGAGCCCGACGTCGGCGACCCCGGTGGCCAGTCGGACACCGTCGACCGCGGCCGCGAGGACGAGGAGTCCGGCGAGCGTCGCCCACGGTGCCCGCTCGTGCAGCCGTGCCATCAGGGGGACACAGCACTGGGTGATGCCGTACGCGGCGAGGAACCAGAGGGGCGACCCGATGCCGAACGCGACCTCCGCCAGCAGATCCCGCGGGGTGCCGAGCAGTGTCGCGGTGACCAGCCCGATCGCCAGCACGAGGAAGAGCGGGATCGCCGGGCGGAACAACCGCACGAGCCGCGTGGCCACGTAGTCGCGAGGACCCCCACCCCGCTGGACGGTGCTCCGCCAGCCGACGGCGCTCGCGAACCCGCCGACGACGAAGAACAGCGGCATCACCTGGCCGATCCAGGTCGCCGCGATGTACCAGTCGAGTTCCTGGAGCGGGCTCGTGACCCGGATGCCGGCGTCGTCGGCCGCGACCCCGACCATCGTGACGTGCACGAAGACGACGAGGACGACGCATGCCGTCCGGATGAGGTCGACGACCAGGTCACGCTTCGCGATGATCCCCCGGACGTCCACGCTGGTCTGTGCCTGCTGAGTGGACATGCCGGGACGCTACCGGCGGATCAGCGACTCTCAGGCCCGTTCCAGTTGATCGCGATCAAACCGTGACACATCGTATTCCGGTGCGGGAATGTGTCAGCCTGGTGACCATCCACGAGAACTCGTTGTACAGTGGTCCTTGTCTTGATCGCTGCAAAAGAAGGGTTCGTGATGGACGTCGATGCCGACCTGCTCCGCGACGCCGGTCTGCGCGTCACGACGCCGCGACTCGCGGTCCTCCGTGCCACTGCCACGATGCCGCACGCCACCGCGGACGACATCGTCACGGCGCTGACCGCCGAGTTGCCCACGACCAGCCACCAGGCGGTCTACGGCGTGCTCGCGGCGCTCACCGGCGTCGGACTCGTCCGTCGCATCGAGCCGGCGGGCAGCCCTGCGCGCTACGAGCGGCGCACCGGTGACAACCACCACCACATCGTGTGCACGATGTGCGGCGCGATCGAGGACGTCGACTGCGCCGTCGGGCACTCACCGTGCCTCACCCCGTCCGACACGCACGGCTTCGCCGTCACCACCGCAGAGGTCACCTACTGGGGGATCTGCGAGCGGTGCGCAGCGGCCGAGCGTGACGACGCCACGACCGTCATGGCCTGACCCCGACCCGCGAGCGGCCCGACGCGCGCAGTACGCGCCAGGCGGTCCACCCGCCCCACAGACAACCCGAGCATCCCTGACCGAACCAACCGTTCCACCAAGGAGGAACCGTGTCCGAAGAGAACACGCCGACCGTCACCCCCACGACCACGACCAACAGCGGCGCACCCGTCTCGAGCGACCAGCACTCCATGGGTGTCGGCGCTGACGGCCCCCTCGCGCTGCACGACCACTACCTGGTCGAGAAGCTCGCCCAGTTCAACCGGGAGCGTGTGCCGGAGCGCGTCGTCCACGCGAAGGGCGGCGGCGCCTTCGGTACCTTCACCGTCACGAACGACGTGAGCAAGTACACCCGCGCCGCGTTCCTGCAGCCGGGCAAGCAGACCGAGATGCTCGCACGCTTCTCGACCGTCGCCGGCGAGCAGGGGTCCCCGGACACCTGGCGCGACCCCCGCGGCTTCGCGCTGAAGTTCTACACCGAAGAGGGCAACTACGACCTCGTCGGCAACAACACCCCGGTGTTCTTCATCCGCGACGGCATCAAGTTCCCGGACTTCATCCGCTCGCAGAAGCGCCTGCCGCACACGAACCTCCGCAACCACGACATGCAGTGGGACTTCTGGACGCTGTCGCCCGAGTCGGCGCACCAGGTGACCTGGCTGATGGGTGACCGCGGTCTGCCGGCGAGCTGGCGCACGATGAACGGCTACGGCTCGCACACGTTCCAGTGGATCAACGCCGAGGGCGAGCGCTCCTGGATCAAGTACCACTTCATCTCCGAGCAGGGGCACAAGACCCTGACGCAGGAGGACTCCGAGCGGATCGCCGGTGAGGACGCGGACTTCCACACCCGCGACCTGTACGAGGCGATCAAGCGCGGCGACAACCCGCGCTGGACGCTCAAGGTGCAGATCATGCCCTACGAGGACGCCGCCACGTACCGCTTCAACCCGTTCGACGTGACGAAGGTGTGGCCGCACGCCGACTACCCGCTCATCGAGGTCGGCACGATGGAGCTCAACCGCAACCCGGAGAACTACTTCGCGCAGATCGAGCAGGCGACGTTCGCGCCGTCGAACTTCGTGCCCGGCATCGCCGCGAGCCCGGACAAGATGCTCCTCGCGCGGATCTTCAGCTACGCGGACGCGCACCGCTACCGCGTCGGTACGAACTACCAGCAGCTGCCGGTGAACGCCCCGAAGAACGAGGTGCACTCGTACTCGAAGGACGGCGCCATGCGCTTCGACTTCCAGAAGGCCGAGGTCCCGGTGTACGCACCGAACTCGCTCGGCGGGGCGCACGCCGACCCGAATGCCACCGACGAGACCCCCGGCTGGGAGTCCGACGGCACGCTGCAGCGCGCGGCCGCGACGCTCCACCCCGAGGACGACGACTTCGGCCAGGCCGGCACGCTCGTCCGTGAGGTCCTGGACGACGATGCCCGCGAGCGCCTCGTCGGCAACATCGCCGGGCACGTCGCGAAGGTGACGCGCGACGACCTGCGCGAGCGGGTGTTCCAGTACTGGACCAACGTCGACGCCGACCTGGGTGCGCGCGTGCGGGCCGCGGTCGTGCCGAGCGCGCCGGGATCCAACGAGGACCCGGAGGCGGTCGCGGTCGAGGCGTAGTCCCCGGTCCCCACGAGACGGACGGGAGGCACGGTGCCAGCTGGCACCGTGCCTCCCGTCCGTCTGTTGGGTGCGTCTCGAGCACCTCCGCGCCTTGCCGACAAGTGCACACGCGGGCGCGTGCGCACTTGTCGTCCTGCTGCGCAGGAGCCGTTAGACCTGCTGGCCGTTCAGCCAGATGTCTCCGGCCGGCCAGTCTTCGAGCGCTGCGGCCACCGGCCGCACCATCCAGCCGCCCTGCTCGGTGTTCGAGATGCCGGCACCCTCGGCGGTGAACGCCGAGAAGGTGCCCACCGCGTCGGGGAACTCGTGCCACCCGAGCTTCGCGTAGAACGGGATGCGGTTCTCGCCGGCGCCGAGGAAGCCGTAGGGGACGCGGAGCCCGTCGAGGACGGCGTGCGCGCGCTCCATGAGTTCGCGGCCGACACCCGTTCCCTGCAGGCGGGGTGCCACGGCGACGAGGCCGGTGTCCCCGACGAGGACGTCCTCGCCGCCGACCGTGATGTACATCCGGCGGATCCCGACGTGTGCCAGGACGACCCCGTCCGTGCCGCGTGCGATCACCCGGCGTTCGGGCTGCATGCCGGACCAGCTCCGGCCGCCCACGTACCAGTGCGACCAGTCCGGGAACGCCTGCCCCAGCATCGCCGCTACCGCCTCGTGGTCGGGGAGCGTCAGCGTGCTCTCCTCGACCACCTCCCATCGGATGTCGTCACTCATGGGTCCATCCTGCCTGCCACCGTCTGGCCGGGGCGCTGTACGATCCCGAGACTCGGGCTCACCGACATCTCTCGCAGGGATCCGTGCGAGAGATGTCGCCCAGCCCGAGACTCGGGGCTGGCTGGCTGGGCGGCGGGCCGGCCGCGCAGGTCAGCCGCGACCGGGGGTCGTGACCTCGATACGGTTGGCCCACGGGTCCTCGAAGGCGACCGTGCGGCCGTCGTCGGCCGTCTGCACGCCGGTGTCCCGCATGCGGGCGACCAGTGCGCCGAGGTCGTCCGCGGTCGGGACCTCGATCCGCACGAGCCCCAGCCCGAGCGCGAGCTGCCGGCGTCCGGCGCCCCGGGAGTTCCACGTGTTCATCGCCATGTGGTGGTGGTAGCCGCCCGCGCTGACGAACAGTGCCTCGCCCCAGCCCGCGGTGGTCTCGAAGCCGAGCGTGTCGACGTAGAACGCCCGCGCCGATGCGACGTCCCCGACGGAGAGGTGCACGTGGCCGACGCGTCCGGGTCGGGCCGCGGCGTCCTGGAGTGCCTGCTGGGTGAGGTGCTCCTGCAGGAACGCGTTCGGGTCGACGTACTTCGTGTCCATGTCGACCATGCCGTGCGTCCACGACCACGCGGTGCGGTCCCGGTCCCAGTACAGCTCGACGCCGTTGCCCTCGGGATCAGTGCAGTAGAACGCGATGCTCACGAGGTGGTCGGCGCTGCCGGTGAACGTCTGCGGGTACTTCGTCGCGACGGAGTACAGCGCAGCCGCCAGGTCCGCGCGACTGTCGAAGAGGATCGCGGTGTGGAACAGCCCGGCCTCGTGCGGTCCGGCGTGCTGCATCGCGGGTGCGTGCTCGAGGATGACGATCGGCGTGGCGCCCCGACCGAGCACGGCGATGCCGCCCTCGTTCGAGAAGAGCGACAGGCCGATGCCCTCGCGGTAGTAGCCGATCATCCGGTCGAGGTCCGCGACGCGGAGGGTGACGGCACCCATCCCGGTGTCGGCGGCGAGGAGGTCCTCCGTGTGCATGGGATCAGTGTGCGCCCATTTGGTTGACGCGTCAACCAAATGGGCATCGCACTCGGCGTCCTGTCGGCGAGGCGCGCCCCGACAGGGCCAAGATGGTGAGATGCCCCGCTCACGACCTGCGCCCGACCGCGGCCGCGCGCCCGACCGTGTCCGCGGTCGTCGACCGGACCCGGGGGCGTTCCCCGTCGAGCAGATGCGCGACCGGATGTCGTCGTACATCTACGGCAACATCACGGTCCTCGCCGCGGCGATCGCCGTCGACCCCGCAGCGATCCACCACGGTTCGGCGGTCTGGGCCGTCCTCGCGACCGCGGTGCTGACCTACCTGGCGCACGTGCTCTCGCACCTCGTCGCGCACGGGATCGGCGACGACGAGACGGACGACGACGCACGGCGGGAGTCCGTCGTGACGATCGTGCGCAACGCGAACCCGATCGCGACGTCCGGGCTCATCCCCGCCGTGCTCTACGCCGCGGCCTGGGTCGGGTGGATCCCTTCGCCGTGGGCGCAGACCGCCGCGCTCGTCATCCTGGTCGTGCGCATCGGCATGGTCGGCGTCTTCATGCAGCGGTTCAGTGGGAAGCGTCCGACGTTCCTCGGGCTCTGGGGCGGCATCGTGCTCGCCGCGGTCGCCTTCGTGATCGGACTCGTGAAGGTGGTGCTGACGCATTGAGTGAGACGTCGACCGAGCGGAAGCGCCCCGGGTGGAAGTTCCTGCGGGACCTGGTGATCATCGTCGTCGCGGCGCTGCTCGCCTCGTTCCTCGTGAAGGCGTACCTGGTGCGCGCGTTCTACATCCCCTCGGCATCGATGGAGAACACGCTCCTGGTGGGGGACCGGGTGCTCGTGAACGAACTCGTGCCGAAGGCGGTCGGCCTGCAGCGCGGGGACGTCGTCGTGTTCCAGGATCCGGGCGGCTGGCTCGGCCCCGGGATGGGCGACGACCTCATCAAGCGTGTCATCGGGCTCCCCGGCGACACCGTGTCGTGCTGCGATGCCGATGGCCGGCTGCAGGTCAACGGACACGCGGTCGACGAGCCCTACGTGGTGCTGCAGAGCGGCTCGAACCGTGTCTCCGGCCAGGACTTCACCGAGAAGGTCCCGGCCGGGCAGATCTGGGTGATGGGCGACAACCGCTACGAGTCCGCCGACTCCCGCGTGCACGGGACGGTCCCCGAGTCGGACATCGTCGGGCGGGCGTTCGTCATCACCTGGCCGGCGAACCGGTGGTCGGCGCTGTCCCGGTACGGCAACGAGTGGGACCAGGTGCCCGACGCGGGCTGATCCGGTAGCGTTCCCTCGGACTCTGCGGACGGGAGGTCGGCGATTGGCGGACCAGGACCCATTCGAGTACGTCACGGGCGGCGACGACGACGTCATGCTCCGGCGGATCGGGACGAGCGGACCCCAGACCGGCACGATCGGGCCCCGACCGACGCACGTGCTGTTCTGGCTCGCCGACGGGCACGCCGTCGTGACCGCCGACTCCGGTGACCGGTGGGAGGTCGGACCGGGACGGCCGCTCATGCTCTCCGCGCCCGTCGCGTACGCGTTCGACACGGACGCGAGCCGGATGACCCTGCTCCACCTCTCGCCGGCGTTCCTCGCCGCAGTGGCCGCACGAGGAGAGGACGTCGGCGATCCCGAACCCGGTGAGTTCGTCCAGCCCGATGCCTCCGACGTGCGACTCGAGCCGCTCCGGACCCTGCTGCGGGAGCTGACCTCGCAGATCCTCGACCCGGAGCTGCCCGATG
Source organism: Curtobacterium sp. L3-7 (assembly GCF_048756585.1). Taxonomy (NCBI): domain Bacteria; kingdom Bacillati; phylum Actinomycetota; class Actinomycetes; order Micrococcales; family Microbacteriaceae; genus Curtobacterium; species Curtobacterium sp. L3-7. Next base: position 1,334,114 of record NZ_CP151474.1, read on the forward strand.
CCGAGCGGCGCGCGGTGAACCGCCGGGTCGCCCGGGTCGTGCTCTCGACGTTCACCCGCTCCCGTGCCGACGTCGAGAACCGACTCCGTCGTGCCGTGCGGTTCGTCCACGACCACGCCGGAGACGACATCGCGGTCGGTGACCTCGCACAGGCAGCGGGGCTCAGCGAGCGCGGCGTGCAGGACCTGTTCCGCCGGACCCTCGACGTGACGCCGATGCGGTACCTCCGCGAGGTGCGACTCGACCGGGTGCACCTGGAACTCCTCGCCCGCCCGGCGCGCGGTGTGGTGACGGTGCGGGACGTCGCGGGGAAGTGGCAGTTCGCGCACCTCGGGCGGTTCGCTGCCGCGTACCGGGAGCGCTTCGGGGAGAGCCCGCACGAGACCCTGGTGCGGTCGGAGCCGCGCGACCGGGCCTGAGGGCGGTCAGCAGCCGCTGGACGTCAGCGTGACGTCGGTGACCTCGCCGCTGTGCACGGTGGCCTCCTGCGGGCAGAGCTCGTCCGCGTGGACAGTGACCTTGCCCACGGCGACGCCGGCGAAGTCGACCGTGCCGCCCGGGAAGACCCGCTGGTGCGCAGCGATCCGGCCGTTCGGCACGGAGACCTCCACCTCGTACGGGTGGTCCGCCTCGTTGCCGGACACCGTGACGGAGATGCGACCGGTGGAGTCCTGGGCGCCGCACCCCGTGAGGGTCATGGCTGCCGCGAGACCCAGGACGAGGGCAGCGGGTACGGAGCGGCGGAACACCCCACCAGCCTAGGCGTCAGCGAGCGGATGCCGAGCCCGAGCCCGAGCCCGAGCCCGAGCGCGACCCGAGCAACCACCCGTTGTCGGCGGCGACCCGCAGCGCCTCGGTGGCGTTCCGCGCCGCGGTCTTCCCGATCGCCGCCGAGAGGTGGTTCCGCACGGTGCCCTCGGACAGGTGCAGCGCCCCCGCGACCCCGGCGACGGTCGGCGCCGTGCGGAACGCGATGAGCACGTCGGTCTCCCGCGGGGTCAGCGGCGACGGTCCGGCGGCGAGGGACTCGGCCGCGAGCACCGGGTCGACCACACGGAACCCACCGGCGACCCGGCGGACGGCGTCGGCGAGCTGTTCGGCGGGGGTGTCCTTGACGACGAAGCCGGACGCGCCGGACTCGAGCGCGCGTCGGAGGTACCCGGGACGCCCGAACGTGGTGACGATGAGCGACCGGCACGAGGGCAGCGACGCGGCGAGCTGGGCAGCGGCGGTGAGTCCGTCGGCCCCGGGCATCTCGACGTCGAGCAGGGCGACGGTGGCACCTGATGCACGTGCGGCGTCGAGGACCTCGTCGCCCCTGGCCACCTGCGCCACGACGTCGATGTCGCGCTCGAGGGACAGCAGGGACGCCAGCGCTCCCCGGACGAGCGCCTGGTCGTCGGCGAGGAGCACCCGGATCGGTTCGGTCATCGTCGTCCTCGCTCGACCCGGAGCCGGAAGCCGCCGAGGTCGCTGGTGCCGGTGGTGATCGTCGCCCCCACGGCGTCGGCGCGCTCGTGGAGTCCCCGCAGGCCGTTGCCGCCGAGCACCGGACCGGCGGCGGGCACCGGCCCGCCGGCCGGGACCGCGAGCAGGCCGGTGCCGTCGTCCTCGATCGTGAGCGCCGTGCGGGTGAGCGTGATCCGGACGGTCGACGCAGAGGCGTGCCGGATGACGTTCGTCACGCCTTCGCGGAGGACCCAGGCGAACAGGCTCCGCACGTCGGTGGCGGCGACGGTCTCGTCCGACGCCGGTGGGACGGTGCCGGTGATCGACGCGGCGGACAGTGCCGCGCGGGCGGAGACGAGCTCGGCGCCGAGCGACGCCTCGCGGTAGCCGCTGACCGCCTGCCGCAGCCCCTGGAGCGCTTCGCGGGCGAGTCGTTCGACGTCCTGCATCTCGGTCTTCGCGCGCTCGGTGTCGACGTCGACGAGGCGTGCGGCGAGCTCGGACTTCATCGCGACGACGGTCAGCGAGTGCCCGAGGACGTCGTGCAGGTCGCGGGAGAACCTGGCGCGTTCCTCGACCACGGCGAGCCGGGTGATCTCGTCCTGGGCGACCCCCAGCCGGTCCTCGGCTTCGCGCTGCCGCCCGAAGAACAGCATCGACGCCCCGATGGACACCGTCACGACGGGTGCGAAGAGGATGCCGTTCGCCGCGGCCGTGCTCCAGCCGACGGCGGTCACGACGGCGAACTCCGCGAGGCACACCGCCGCCACCATGACGACGACCAGCCAGAGCCGCGCCGCGACGAACCCGCAGAGCGCGACGACGAGCAGCCACGACCACACCGCGGCCGGTCCCACCGGGACGAGGAGCAGCCCGGCGAGGAGCGCCATGCCCGCGAGCACCACCACGCGGAACGACAGGGAACGGCGCCACAGCAGCTCCGGGACGAGCATGTACGCCGCGTAGAAGCAGAGCAGCGCTGCCGTCGCCACGACGCGGTCGGCGACGGACCCGCCGTTCGTCCACACCGCGACGACGAGCAGCGCCTGCCAGAGCAGCCCGAAGACGGCGCCGCCGTACCAGCGCTTCCGCGCGACCCGGACCTCGTCGTCGGTCGGCCCCGGTGCGACGGCCCACGGGAAGGACCGGTCGGGACGCGGACGGGAGGCCCGGTGCGCGTCCGCCGCGCCCCGTGCCTCCGCCGTCCCGGTCGCCTGGTCCATGTCGGCCAGCGTAGAGCGCAGCGTCACCGGCACGTCATCACCGGCACGTCATCACCGGCACGTCATCACTGGCGCGCCGCGTCGCGGCGGTAGCGCCACATGATGACGGCCCCCAGGACGATCGCCCAGCCGAGGAGCACGAGCGCCGGTTCGAGCATGCCGCTCGTCCCCGTGGCCCCCGCGCCCATCTGCCCGATGCGGTTGAGCCAGTACGACGGCAGCAGGTGCGCGACCCCGCCCATCCAGCTCGGCATGATCGACAGCGGGACCCACAGCCCGCCGAGGATCGCCAGGCCCATGAACACGACCATGAACAGCGGCTGCGCGAAGGTCGGCTTCGCGAACTGCCCGATCAGGATCGCGATGAGGGCGAACGGCACGACGCCGCACCAGATCCCGAACCCGGCGGCGACCCAGCGCATCGGGTCGAGTGACGCTCCGAGCGCGAGCACGGAGACGAGCGTCGTGATCGTGATCGAGATCGCGGCGAACGCCATCGCGGCGATGACCTTCGACACCAGGAACCCCCAGCCGGACAGCGGCGTCACCCGGAGCTGGCGGTTCCAGCCGATCGAGCGTTCGTTGACGATCGCGAACGCCTGGCTGAGTGCCGCCATCATCGCGCCGTACGCGGCCATCTGGAGCGTCGTGACGACGAGGTACTGCAGCCCCGTCGTCGGGTCCTTCGTCGAGCCGTAGGCGGCCCCGAAGACGAGGAGCATGACGACCGGGACGGCGAACGTGAACACCATCGCGCGGACGTTGCGCATCTGGCGCTTCGTCTCGAGGAGCACGTACCGGATCGGCATGCGTCCGCGGACGGCGGTGGTGGGGAGCGGGGCGGCGATCGCCGCGGCGGTGGTGGTCATGCGCTGACTCCTGGCTGGTCTGGCTGGTCTGCGGTGAGGGCGAGGAAGGCGTCGTCCATCGTGGAGGCGACCACCTCGATGTCGTGCGCCTCCGGGAACGAGGCGAGGAGGGCTCTGAGCGTCTGGTCCGAACGGTCGGTGCGGAGCGTGACGGAGCCGTGACGGGCCTCCAGTCCGACCGTGCCCGGCAGACCGCGGAGCGCGACGTGCGCGGACTCCTGCACCCCGCCGAAGCGGATCGTGCGGGTCGCGGCGATCGCCTTGATCTCGGACGGCGTGCCGTCGGCGACCACGCGACCTGATCGCATGATGACGATGCGATCGGCGAAGGTGTCGGCCTCGTCGAGGTAGTGCGTGGCGAACACCACCGTGCGCCCGGCGTCCGTGAACTCGCGCATCGACGACCAGAACACGTGCCTCGCCTCGACGTCCATCGCCGCGGTCGGCTCGTCGAGCACGAGCAGGTCGGGGTCGGAGACCACGGCGACCGCGAAGCGTGCGCGCTGGAGCTGCCCGCCGGACAGCTTGTTCACCCGGCGACCCGCGATCTCCGTGCACCGTGCGCGACGGAGCGCCTCGTCGACGGGCATCGGGTTCCTGTGGGCGGCGCCGACCAGCGCGACGATGTCCCGGACGGTCATGTCGGGGAGCAGCGCACCACCCTGCAGCATCGCGCCGACCCGCCCGTCGACGACGGCGGCGCGGGGGTCCTCACCGAAGAGCCGGACCGAGCCGGAGGTCGGCGTGGAGAGTCCGAGGGCGAGGTCGACCGTGGTGGTCTTGCCGGCGCCGTTCGGACCGAGGAGGGCGACGACCTCGCCCGGACGGATCGTGAGGTCGATGCCGTCGACCGCGGTCACGGCGCCGAAGCGCTTGCGGAGACCGCTCAGCTGGATGACTGGTGTGCTGTCCATGACCCCAGCGTCGTGCGGGCGGGTGCCCCGTGCCTCTGCCGGGCGTCACGGATCGACCGTGACATCCGTCACGGGTGTCCCGTGCGCTGGCTGTCCCGTGCACTGGGGGCATTGGTCCACAGGACGGGGGACAGGCGATGTCCGGAAGGCGCGTTAGCGTTGGTGCATGACCGGTGAGACCGCGACGACCCTGACGCCCGACTCCGCATCGGAAGCCGTGCGTCGCGGGGCGCTCCTCGCCGCGCTCGACGTGGTGAACGGCAGCGCCGAGGAGCGGTTCGAGCGGATCACCCGCATCGCACGAGAGGCCTTCGGCGTCTCCGGGTCGTTCCTCAACCTCGCCGGTGAGACCCACCTGCTCCTGAAGTCGCAGCAGATCGAAGCGCGGTTCGACCCGTTCATCCCGCTCGAGGACACCTTCTGCGGTCGCACGCTCGGGCAGGACGGCCCGGTCCTCGTCCCCGATGCACAGGCCGACCCGCGCTACGCGGACCTGCCGATGGTCACCAGCGACCCGAACGTCCGGTTCTACGCCGGCGTCCCGCTGCGCGTCGGGAGCGACGCCCTCAAGGTCGGCACACTCTGCCTCATCGACCCGACGCCGCGGACGCTCGGCGCCGATGACCTGGCGCTCCTCGAGGAGCTCGGGACCTGGGCGGAGCGCGAGCTCGCAGCCGGCGCGGACGAGGACCGGATGCGATCGGTGCTCGCCGGGCTGTCCCCGCGGGAGGTGTCGGTGCCCGGCTACGCGATCTCCGGGCTGTCGGTGCCGCACGGCGTCGTCTCCGGGGACTTCCACGAGTGGCACGTGTCGGACGGTGCGCTGTACGTGACCGTCGCTGACGTGATGGGGAAGGGCATGTCGGCCGGGCTCCTCGCCGCCGGCATCCGCGGGGCCGTGCTCGCCCGCGGTACCGCCGAGCCGTCGGCGGCGATCGCCGGGGTCGAGGCCCAGGTCGCGCCGGAGCTCGGTCGCGCGTCGTCGTTCGCCACGCTGTTCCACGGACGGCTCGACCCGGCGTCCGGCCGACTCGACTCGGTCGATGCCGGCCACGGGCTCGTGCTGCAGCTGCACGCCGACGGCACCGAGACGATCCACCGGTCGCTCGACCTGCCGATCGGCCTGCACCCGTCCGGGGTTCCGCGTTCGACGGGCTCCCTGCTGCTCGAGCCGGGTGACACGCTCATCGTGGTCAGCGACGGGGCGCTCGAGCTCTTCGACTCCACGCTCGCGTCGCTCTCGAGGCTCGGCGGCGTCTACCGCGCGTCCGGGTCGTCGCAGGAGTTCCTCGAGCGGGTGCGGGCGCGTGCGGCGTCGCACGACCCGGGCGACGACCTCACCGTCGTCGTGCTCTCCCGCGACGCCTGACGCGCGACGCGCAACCCTGAGGGACGGGCGCGGTCAGGCGCCGAGGCGCTCGATGAGCTCGCGGTAGCGGGCGGCCGTGCGCTCGACGATCTCGTCGGGGAGGACCGGCGGCGTGCCCTGCTTGTCCCAGTTGGCGCTGAGCCAGTCGCGCACGATCTGCTTGTCGAACGAATTGGTGCGGTTGCCCTCGGCGTAGGTCGTGGCGTCCCAGTAGCGGCTGGAGTCGCTCGTCAGGACCTCGTCCCCGATGCGGATCTGACCGTCGGCGTCGTGCCCGAACTCGAACTTGGTGTCCGCGATGATGACACCGCGCTCGAGGGCGATCGCCGCCGCCTCGGAGTAGACGTGCAGCGAGCGGTCCCTGAGCTGCGTCGCGACCTCGGCGCCGACGAGCTCGACGGTCCGGTCGAAGGAGATGTTCTCGTCGTGCTCGCCCTGGGGTGCCTTGTACGCGGGCGTGTAGATCGGCTCCGGCAGCCGGTCGCCGTTCGAGAGCCCGGCGGGGAGCGGCACGCCGCAGACGCTGCCCGACTCCTGGTACTCGACCCAGCCGCTGCCGACGAGGTAGCCGCGGACGACGCACTCGACGGGGAACATCCGCAGGGGCATGACGTGCATCGAGCGGGAGGCCACCGAGTCGGGCACCGGTATGCTGGTCGCCGTCGGGGTCAGCAGGTGGTTCGGGACGTCGCCGAGCTGGGTGAACCAGAACCGGGACAGGCGCGTGAGGAGCTCGCCCTTGCCGGGGATCGGCGGCTCGAGTGCGAAGTCGTACGCGCTGACGCGATCCGACGCGACGAGGAGCAGCTCGGTCGCGGTGGCGACCGAGGCGGTGTCGGCCGGGACGTAGAGCTCGCGGACCTTGCCGGAGGAGACGTGCTGCCAGCCGTCGACCGCGGGCGCGCTCATCGGGTGACCTTCGCGGCGATGTCGGTGCGGAACTGGGCACCGTCGAGCGTGATGTCGTGCAGGCCGGCGTAGGCACGGTCGCGGGCTTCGGTGAAGTCGGAGCCGGTGGCGACGACGCTGAGCACGCGCCCGCCCGTCGCGACGAGGTCGCCGTCCAGCAGGCCCGTCGCGGCGTGCAGCACGGCGACGCCGTCTCGGGCGTTCGCCGCGTCGATGCCGGAGATCGGACGGCCGGTCTGCGGGTTCTCGGGGTAGCCCTGGCTGGCGAGGACCACCGTCACCGCGGCGTCGTCGCGGAACTCGGGCTCCGGAGCACCGCCGAGCTGCCCCGTCGCGGCCGCCAGCATCAGCGCGCTGAGCGGGGTCGCGAGGCGGGGGAGGACCACCTGGGTCTCCGGATCGCCGAAGCGCGCGTTGAACTCGATGACGCGGACGCCCTGCTCGGTGACGATGAGCCCGCAGTAGAGGAGCCCGACGAACGGCGTGCCCTCGTGCTCGAGCCGGCGGACCGTGGGGAGCGCGACGAGGTCGGCGACCTCTGCCACGAAGGCGGCTTCTGAGCCCCATCGGTCGGCGAGCCAGGGCAGCGGCGAGTACGCGCCCATGCCGCCGGTGTTCGGACCGACGTCGCCGTCGCCGAGACGCTTGTAGTCCTGTGCGGGGCTGAGTGCGCGGACGTCGTGACCGTCGCTGAGGAAGAACAGCGAGACCTCTTCGCCGTCGAGGAACTCCTCGACCACGATCGGACCGTGCTGGAGCCAGTAGGTCGCGTGGTCGATGGCGGCCTGACGGTCCTCGGTGACGAGGACGCCCTTGCCGGCGGCGAGCCCGTCGGCCTTGACGACGTGGGGTGCGCCGAGTTCGTCGATCGCGGCGACGGCTTCGTCGATGGTGCCTGCGGAGACCGGGCGGCCCGTCGGCACGTTCGCCGCCGACATGATGCGCTTGGCGAAGGCCTTCGATCCTTCGAGCGCTGCAGCGGCCTTGCTCGGACCGAAGACCGGGATGCCGCGGGTGCGGACGGGGTCCGCGACACCGGCGATGAGCGGCGCTTCCGGACCGACCACGACGAGTTCGATGCCGTTCTCGATCGCGTACTCGGCGACGAGGGGCCCGTTCGTCGGGTCGAGCGACACGGTCTCGACGTCGGCGGCGATGCCGGCGTTGCCCGGTGCCGCTGTGATGACGTGGCCGGCCTGTTCTGCCAGGAGTGCCGTGATGATCGCGTGCTCGCGGGCACCGGAACCGAGGACGAGGATTCGCACCCGATCACCCTACCGAGCCCGACCGCCGGCTCGCGATGCACCGGCTAGCCTGTGGACATGCCGAGCAGGACCATCGACGACGCCGAGGGAGCCGTGGCGCTCCGAGCCGTGCTCGCCGGTGCGACGGACCGGCCGACGACGGCGATGGCGGTCAGGTGGACGCTCCAGCGTCTCGCCGAGGACGTCCCGGGGAACAGCGTCGAGGTGCGGGTCCCGCCGTTCGCAGCCGTCCAGGCGGTCCCGGGTCCGAGGCACACGCGCGGGACACCGCCGAACGTGGTCGAGACCGACGCGGCCACGTGGATCGCGCTGGCGACGGGCACGCTGACCTGGACCGAGGCGGTCTCGGCAGCGCGGGCGAGTGCGTCGGGCGCGCGGGCGGACCTCACGGCATACCTGCCGGTGCGGACCGGCGTCTGACGACACGCCGAGTGCATACCGATCGGCATCGAATTAGGTAGTCCCTACCGATGTGGCACGGAGACCCTGGCACGTAGCGTGGGAACCGAGTTGAAGTCGCCGGGATTCGGACCCGACCCGAACGGGTCCGAACCCGGCGACAGCGACCACCGTACGCGATGTCCGGCCCTTCGTGTGCACCATTCGGCGTGGCGTGCTGCATTCCGCAACGGAACTGCGGTTCCCGGCCCGCAGAGCGCGCATCAGAGCAGCTCGGCGAGCTCCGACCGTGCGTGCAGGTCCCACTTGCCGAACACGCGTGACAGGTGGGCGTCGATCGTCCGGACCGACAGCCCGAGCTGCTCGGCGATCCGCCGGTTCGAGAGCCCCTGGGCAGCCAGTGCCGCGACCTCGTACTCGCGGCGGGTGAGCGGAGGACGCTGCGCCCGAGCCGCCGTGACGGCCATGCCGTGCGTCGCGAGGACGGCTTGCGCGTCGGCGATCCGCGTGCGGTCCCGCGACCGGATGGCGTCCGCGTACTCGACGATCGCGCTCGCGAGCGGGCCGTCGACCCGTGTCGCTGCTTCGCGCATGCGGTCGAGTGACGCGGTGGAGTCCCGCCCGTTCAGCATGTCCATCGAGTAGTGCAGCGTCTGCGCGTACAGGACGTGCATCCACGCCCCGCTCGCGGCCGCCCGGTCCATCAGCTCGTCGGCGTGCCGGAGCCCAGCGGGGTTGCCGAGCACCGCCTCGGTCCAGCAGATGGTCGTCGCGATCTGTTCCCCGGTGATGCGCATCGCCCGAGGCGGGGTCGCTCGGGCGTGCTCGAGTGCGGCGTTCGCCTCCTCTGCCCGGCCGGAGAAGGCGTACGCCATGGCGAGCCGTGCCCAGGGGTAGGCGCCGAAGCCACCGTGGTCGGCCACCGCGTACCGCTCGCACGCGGCCGAGAACGCCGTGATCGCGTCGTCCCACCGGCGCTGCCCGATCGCGAGGTTGCCGGCACCGATGAGCTCGAGGGTGAAGTCGTACTTCAGGAACGGGCTCGACCGGTTGAGCGAGACCTGGGTGATGAGGCCGTCCATGTCGCCCCGCCACACCTGGACCTGGTGCAGCACGGACATCAGCTCGCCCACGCTCCACGGAGCCTCTTCGATGTGTGCGGTCGCGGTCGTCAGCGCCGCTGTGCCGAGGCGCATCGCGTCGTCGAGCCGGCCGGCCGTCGCCAGTGCCATCACGGCGCACGGCGCGAGGCAGAGGAACGACATCGGCACGGTCGGGGCGTCCACGATCCCGGAGCGTTCGATCTCGGCACGGATCTCCCCGAACCGACCGCCCCAGCCGAGGTGCGACAGTCGGAGCAGGCGGAGCCGTTCGGCGGCCTCGGGACCGACGAACCCGATCGCGACGTCGGTCAGGGCGACGGCCGCCAGGGTGTCGTCGTCGTGGAACTGCCGGATGTTCGCGAGCGTCTCGCACGCCTCGATGACGGCGTCGTCGTCGACAGCGCCGGCACCGGCGATCGCCCACGCCGCCTCGGCATCGGCACGTCCGGCCTCTCGACCGTCGCTGTACCCGTGGGCGAGCGACCGCAGGCAGAGCGCGGCCACCCGCTGGGTCGGCGAGAGCTCGGCCCGGAGCGCGGCGGTGGCCAGGGCGACCGCGCTCTCGAGCTCCTGCAGCCGCACGGCGACGTGTGCCGCGTCCAGCAGCTGCGGCACCGGCGGCAGCACCCCGCACTCGAGCGCCCACAGTGCAGCCCGGAGCCGCGCGGCCGGCAGTGCTCCGGAGTCGAGGTCGGCGCGGAAGGCGTTCGCGCGGGCGAACAGCATCGTCCGGCGCGCGACCGGCACCAGGGACCGGACGACCTCGCCGACGAGGGGGTGCGACGGCCGGACCGCTGGGGCGCCCTCGTCGAGCGAGTCGATCCGGACGAGTCCGAGCGCGACGACCCGGTCGACGTCGCCGCCGCTCACCAGCCCGAGCAGTCGGGACAGCGGGATCGGATCGGCGAGCGCGACGATGTCGACGACGTCGCGGAGGTCCTCCGGCAGTGCGCCGAGTTCCGTGCGGTACATGTCGGCGAGGCTGTTGGACGCGGTGATGCGCCCGCGCCAGTACCAGCCGGACGCCGTGTGCTCGAGGGCCCCCGACGTCAGCGCGGCACGGACGACCTCTCGGAGGTAGAGCGGGTTCCCGGCGGTCGCCCGGTGCACCCGTTCGACCGACGCCGCCTCGAGCGGGGCTCCCAGCGCCTGGCCGATGAGCGCCGCGGTGTCGTGGACGTCGAGCGGGTCGAGGTCGATCCGCTCGAGGACGTCGTCTTGCCACAGTGCGCGGAGCGGCTCGGCGAGCGCGGTGAAGTCGCGGCAGGTCAGCACGATCCTGGCGCCCTGGTTCCGCACGAGCCACGCGACGTACCTGGCGGAGATCGCGTCGAGGTGGTCGGCGTCGTCCACCCGCAGCAGCAGGTCGCGGTCGACGAGGTCCGCCGTTTCGCGCAGCCGCTGTTCGGCGCCCGCCTCGTCGGCGAGGAGCTCCTCCGGGAGTTCACCGAGGCGCTCGGACACGGCGCCGAACGGCATCGACGCCCCGGTCGCCACGGCGGTGATCGGCACGACGAGCGTCCTGCCTTCGGTGTCCCGTCGTGCGACCCGGTCGGTCACCCGTGCGGCAGCGGTGCTCTTCCCGAGCCCTGGTGCGCCGACCAGGGCGACGCTGCACCGGTGGTCGGCGACGACGGCGACGGCGCGGTCCTCTTCCCGCCGCTGCGCGATCGGCCACGAGATGCGCGCCGGGACACCGGGGTGTCGGTCAGCCGCCGTCGATCCGTTCACCCCGCGTCACCTCCACCCGTGGGATACCACTCGATCCGCTCCATCCTCTCGCGGATCCGCACGCGAACACAGGCCGGAGCACGTCCCACAGTGGGGGACAATGGACTCGTGAGCAACACCGATCGACCCGACGACGCTCCGGTCCCGACGCCCGGCACCGTCTCCTCCTCCGACGAGGTCACCATCCGTCGCGCCCCGAAGTTCGGCGTCTTCATCGTCGGTGGAGCGCTCCTCGGCTTCGTCGTCACGCTGATCGTGATCTCGCTCACCATGAACCTCGACCGCGGCGACCAGGTCGAGACGCAGAGCTTCGGGAGCCTGGTGGGGTACTTCGGCCTCTGGGGCGTCGCCATCGGCGGGTTCGTCGGCGCGCTCGTCGCGATCGTCCTCGACCGCGTGCTCTCCCGCCGCGCGGCGCGGCTCACCGCGGAGCGCGTCGAGGTGGAGATGCCGCCGGAGACCGTGGAAGGCGAGATCGAGGACCACGGCGACCAGGCGCGGTAGTCGCGACCAGACCAACGGACGGGAGGCCCGGTGCCAGCTGGCACCGTCCCTCCCGTCCGTCGTCTCGTTGCGTCAGCTGAGCTGGTTCGCCTCGACCCAGGAGAGGTACTCCGGGCTCACCGTGCCGGTGACGTACTCACCGGTGAAGCAGCTCATCTCGAGGTCCGTGACGTCGGAACCCTCGATGATGGCGTCCCGCATGTCGCCGATCTCCTGGTAGATCAGGTGGTCGCTGCCGAGCACCCGGTTGATCTCGGGGATCTTGCGGTCGTGCGCGATGAGCTCCGCGCGGGTCGGCATGTTGATGCCGTACACGTGCGGGAAGCGCACCGGGGGAGCGGCAGAGGTGAAGGTGACCTCGTTCGCGCCGGCGGCACGGGCCATCTCGACGATCTCCTTGCTCGTCGTGCCGCGCACGATGGAGTCGTCGACGATGAGGATGTTCTTGCCCTTGAACTCGGACGACATCGCGTTGAGCTTCTGGCGCACGGACCGCTTGCGCTCCGCCTGCCCCGGCATGATGAACGTCCGGCCGACGTAGCGGTTCTTGTAGAAGCCCTCGCGGTACTCGATGCCGAGCTTCTGTGCGACCTGCATCGCTGCGGGACGGCTCGAGTCCGGGATCGGCATCACGACGTCGATGTCGCCGGTCGGGGCGTGCTGCGCGATCGTGTCAGCCAGACGGTTGCCGAGGCGCAGGCGGGCGTCGTAGACGGAGATGCCGTTCATCACCGAGTCCGGACGGGCCAGGTAGACGTACTCGAACGAGCACGGGACCAGGCGCGGGTTCGCCGCGCACTGCCGGGCGTGCATCGTGCCGTCCATCTCGACGAAGATCGCCTCGCCCGGGGCGACGTCGCGGACGATGTCGTACCCGCCGGACTCCAGCACGAGCGACTCGGACGCGACGACCCACTCGGACTTGCCGGCGTCGTCGAACTTGTGGCCGAGGATCAGCGGCCGGATGCCGAACGGGTCGCGGAACGCGAGCAGTCCGTGCCCGGCGATCGTCGCGATGGCGGCGTACGAGCCCTCCACCCGCTGGTGCACGCGCTCGACGGCGTCGAAGACCTGGCCCGGGTCGAGGTCGGCCCCGCGCACCTGGCCCTGGAGCTCGTGCGCCAGGACGTTCACCAGGAGCTCGGTGTCCGAGCTGGTGTTGAGGTGCCGGCGGTCGATGTCGAAGAGTTCACGCGTCAGTTCCCGCGTGTTCGTCAGGTTGCCGTTGTGGACGAGGACGATGCCGTACGGCGCGTTCACGTAGAACGGCTGCGCTTCTTCCTCGTTGCTGGCGGCACCCTTCGTGGCGTACCGGACGTGGCCGAGCCCCATGGTGCCGAGGAGGGCACGCATGTCACGGGTGCGGAAGGACTCGCGGACGTGCCCGCGGGTCTTGTGCATGTGGTGGATGTGACCCTCGACCGTGGCGATGCCCGTCGAGTCCTGTCCCCGGTGTTGCAGGAGGAGCAGAGCGTCGTAGATGGATTGATTAGCAGGCCCCTGCGCAACGAGGCCGACGATGCCGCACATTCGCGGTGTGCTCCAGACCGTAGAATCGGGTGGTACCGAACAAGTCTGCCATGCCACGACGGAGGACTCCGCATGCCCAACCCGTACGCAGAGGCCGGGGTCGACACCGCCGCAGGTGATCTGGCCGTCGAGCTGATGAAGTCCGCAGTCGCGGCGACGCACAACGACTCGGTCCTGGGTGGTGTCGGTGGGTTCGCCGGGTTGTACGACGTCTCCTTCCTGAAGGACTTCTCACGGCCGCTGCTCGCGACCTCGACCGACGGCGTCGGCACGAAGGTCGCCATCGCGCAGGCGATCGACAAGCACGACACCATCGGCCAGGACCTCGTCGGCATGGTGGTCGACGACATCGTCGTGGTCGGTGCGAAGCCGATGTTCATGACCGACTACATCGCGTGCGGCCGGGTCGTGCCGTCCCGGATCGCCGACATCGTCGCCGGGATCGCCCGCGGCTGCGCCGAGACCGGCACCGCGCTGGTCGGCGGCGAGACCGCTGAGCACCCCGGGCTCCTCGGGCCGGACGACTACGACGTCGCGGGCGCGGCGGTGGGCGCCGTCGAGGCCGACTCCGTGCTGGGCGCCGATCGCGTTCTCGACGGGGATGTCGTCCTGGCGATCGCGTCCTCCGGTCTGCACTCGAACGGGTACTCGCTCGTCCGGCACATCCTCTCGACCCGCGGGGTCGGGTACACCGACTCGCTGCCGGAGTTCGGAGGGCTCGTGGGTGAGGCGCTGCTCGAGCCGACCCGGCTCTACACCTCCCCGCTGCTCTCCGTGATCTCCTCGAGCGACGGTGCGGTCCACTCGCTCTCGCACGTGACCGGTGGTGGCATCGCGGCGAACCTGGCACGCGTGCTGCCCGTCGGCTCCTGGGTCGAGGTCGACCGTTCGACGTGGGAGCCCCTCCCCGTGTTCCGCGTGCTCGCCTCCATGGCGGGGACGCCGATCGAGGACACCGAGAGCACGTGGAACCTCGGCATCGGCATGTTCGCGGTCGTGTCCGCTTCGGCTGCTGCGTCGGTCGCCGACGCGCTCGGGACGGCCGGGCTCGCGGCGTGGCAGGTCGGCACGGTGTCGATGTCCGCGCGGGACCTCGACGGGTTCGAGCAGGGGGCGAAGGGCGTCGACGGCGGCGCCGTGCGGCTCGTGGGGAGCTACGCCGGCTGAGTCCGCGCGGGGTCGTCGGGTCGCCGTGACGACTCGACGTGGTCGCTCTGTCGACGCAGGACGACACCGTCGTTGTCGTACGACAGCGGGCCTGTCGTTGATTGCGGGCGCAGGATGTTGCGGGTGCGGGCTGTCGTCGCGCGCAAGGTGCGACACCGTCGTTGTCGTACGACAGCGACCCTGTCGTTGGTTGCGGGCGCGGGCTGTTGCGTGTGCAAAGTGCGACAGCGCCGTTGTCGTACGACAGTGGGCCTGTCGTTGGTTGCGGGCGCGGGCTGTTGCGTGTGCAAGGTGCGACAGCGCCGTTGTCGTACGACAGCGGGCCTGTCGTTGGTTGCGGGCGCGGGCTGTTGCGTGTGCAAGGTGCGACACCGTCGTTGTCGTACGACGGCGGCCCTGTCGTTGGTTGCGGGCGCGGGCTGTTGCGTGTGCGGGCCGTCGTCGCGCGCAAGGTGCGACAGCGCCGTTGTCGTACGACAGCGCCCCTGTCGTTCTGGGTCGCGAGGGCGAGCGGCACGCGGAAACGCCGCGTCACCCCGGAGGGTGCGCGGCGTCAGCTGACCAGGAGGTCAGGCGGACTTGTTCTGGTCCTGCTGGGGCTCGAACTCGTCGTCGCCCTCGAGCTGGTCATCCCCGTATTGGTCTGCCCAGCGGTCGACGTAGGAGTTCTCGTCCGAGTCGTGCCCGGCGGAGAGCTCGCGTTCGAGCGCACCGTAGTTCGTCTCCGGGCTGAAGTACTTCAGCTCCCGGGCGACCTTGGTGTGCTTTGCCTTCTGACGGCCGCGCCCCATGCGTGACCCCCTCGTGATCGGCTCGTGTCCGGTGCTACGGGAGACGAGTCATCACCCGGAGAATCCGAACGGTTCGTGGTTGGAAATCTGCCGATCACTCTACCATGTACCCCTATCTGGACATGGCCGAGCGGTGCGCGCGTCCAGCAGAATCGGATGTGATGACGGACGCGACACCGACCCCTGACGACCAGCACGCCCGGGTGGTCGTGATCGGTGCGGGGCAGGCCGGTCTCTCCGTGGCCTACCACCTGCGGCGGCTCGGACTGCGGCCGGGGAGCGACCTGATCGTCCTGGACCGGGCGCCGAGCACGGGCGGCGCGTGGCAGTACCGCTGGGAAGCGCTCCGGCTCGGGTCAGCCCACCGCGTCCACGACCTCCCCGGCATGCGGGCGATGGGCCTGCGGTTCGACGACGCCGATCGGTCCCGACCCGCGCGCGACGTCGTCGGTGAGTACTACCGCCGGTTCGAGCAGCACTACGACCTCCAGGTCCGACGGCCGGTCACCGTGACGAGCGTCACCCGTGCGGGAACCGGACTGTGCGTGACGACCCGGACGCCGGACGGCCGTGTCGCCCGGATCACGGCGGATGTGGTCGTCTCCGCGGCGGGCACCTGGGGCACGCCCTTCGTCCCGTGGTACCCGGAGCGCGACACCTTCCGCGGGCGGCAGATCGACACGACCGAGTACCGGTCGGCTTCGGAGTTCCGGGGGCAGGACGTTGTCGTGGTCGGCGGTGGGACGAGCGCGATCGGCTTCCTGCTCGAACTCGACGGTGTCGCGCGGTCGACGAGGTGGTTCACCCGTCGACCCGTGGAGTGGTCCGACACCGCTGGGCTCGACCTGGAGTCAGCGGTCGCCGCGGTGGACGAGCAGGACCGCGCGGCCCGGGCGGGGGAGACCCTGCCGAGCATCGTCAGCGGCACGGGCGTCCCCGTTTCACGCCGCATCCGCGCGGGGATCGACCGCGGGATCCTGCACGCGGAACCCGTGTTCGTCGGGATGGAGCCGGACGGGGTGGTCACCCGCGAGGGCGAGCACGTGCACGCCGACGCGGTGATCTGGGCGACGGGCTTCCGGGCCGACCTCCGGCACCTGGCACCGCTGCGGCTCCGGACAGCGGGCGGCGGCGTGGTGGTCGCCGACGGGCGGTCGGCGGACGAGCCCCGGTTGTTCCTCGCCGGCTACGGTCCCCAGGCGTCGACGATCGGGGCGAACCGGGCGGGCCGTCTCATCGCGCGCCAGGTGATGGACGCGCTCCCCGTCCCCTGAGTGGCACGAGTCTCGCCTCGACCGACGCGAGACTCGCGCTGAGCGACAGTTCTCGGGCGCGAACCCGCGAGAAGTGTCGCTGAGCGCGAAACGGGGAGCGAGGCGCGAAGCGCGAGGCGTGAAACGGGGAGGGGCGCAACGCGAAACGGAGCCCGGAAGGCGCCCCTACGCAGGCAGCGGCTCGGCGACACCACGCCGACGCCGCGACGCGCGCAGCACCAGCGCATCGAGCGACAGCCGGCCCGGCCCGGTCAGCGCCACGGCGAGGGCACCGGCGGCCAGGACGAGCACGTACTCGAACCCGCCCTCCTGCGAGAAGAACCCGGCGGACGCGTGTGCCAGGAACCCCGCGACGACCATGTCGACCGCGAGCAGCACGCCGACGACCCTGGTGGCGACCCCGAGCACGAGGAGCGCACCACCGACGAGCTCGAGCCCGGCGACCAACGGCGCCGCGATCGATGCGAGCGGCACTCCCAGGCCGGCGAATCCGTCGGCGACGGCGGGGATGCCCTGCCCGAACTTCTGCGCGCCGTGGGCGATGAACACCACGCCGAGGACGACGCGGAGGACGGTGAGGCCGATCGAGGTCGATGTCGTTCGCATGGCCCCGACCGTAACCAGTGACGTGTCATCGATCGCCCCTCGTTCGGGGGTCTGCCCGGGTATCGCCAGGACATGCCCAGCCCCGGGTCCCCAGAACGACGGACAGCGCCGACGACCGACACCGAGCGACGCGTCAGGAGTCGCCGCGCCCCGTCTTCGACTGCAGTCGGTCGATGTGCTCCGACGCCTCGGCCTTGGTCAGGTCGGCGGGGAGCTCCTCGCCGGCTTCGCGCGCCAGGGTGTCGAGGTAGCTCCGCTGCGGCCCGGTCATCGGCTCGTCACCGGTGACCCAGGTCTCCGGGTCCTTGCTCGCGTCGGTCGTGGGGTCGGGGCGTGCGCCGCCGAGGGTCTCACCAGTGCTGTCACTCATGTGCGGGACGCTACGCGCGACCCACGACACCGCGGTCAGCCCGAGCGCCCCCACGGGGGACAAACGTCAGCCGGACAGCCGGACAGCCGGACAGCCGGACAGCCGGACAGCCGGACAGCCGTCAGACCGGTACCGCCGTGTACCGCACCAGGTCCGGCCCGACCTCGTTCGCCGCGATCGGCACCGACCGCCCCTCCCGGGTGATCCAGAGCGTGTTGCCCGGCTCGTCGAGCCGCTCGACCGGGGACAGCGACCCGTCCAGCAGCACCGCGGCGGACACGCTCACCCGTCCGGACGCGGGCCGCGGCGGGAGCCCCGGCACGTCGTCCGCGTACGCCGGGTACGTCCCCGGCGCCAGGAGCGGGCTGATCGGCGTCGTCACGATCTCCACGCCGGCCGCGCCGGAGGCGGTCACCGCGTCAGCGGTGACGACGACCAGTCGGACCACCTGGTCCTTCGGCAACGGCAGGTCCACGACCCCCGACCCGGCCAGTGCGCGGAACGCGGGCCGACCGTCGGGGCCGAGGTGGGCCTCCAGGCCGTCGATGCGGACGCGACCGCGTCCACGCGTGTCCGCGTAGGTGCCGGGCTGCAGGTCCGAGCGACGCGCTTCGAGCGACGACACCACGATCCGGTCGGGTCGGTACCAGTCGCGGAGGGTGGCCGGGTCGACCCAGCCGATGCTCGCAGTGCCGACCGGCCGCTCGTCGAGCGCGCCGATCGGGTGCTCGCCGCGCACCGCGACGAGCCCCTCGTACCGGTCGTCGGAGTGGTCGAGGACCTCGACGCGCTTGGACACCTTGCCGCCGTGGCCGTCGAACGTCGCGAAGGTGCGCAGGTCGGGTGCGTCGGTCATGGGTTCAGATCGTATGCCGGGAGGCGCGGATCACTCCGCAGACGTCGGCGTACGTCCGGGGGACGCCGGCACCAGGACCTGCATCTCACCGGTGCAGAGAGCCGGGTCCACCCCGTCCGCCGGTCCGGCCGGGCGGCTCGCGCGACGCGACTGCATGCTGGCGCGCTGCGCGGGGCTGAGCAGGTTGTTGCGCTGGTCGGAGCGGAGGACGCGGTCCTCTTCTTCGCTGCGGAAGACGCCGTTCGGCGAGCGGCGGAGCGCCGGTCGGACGGGCTCGCCACGGCGTTCCTGGCCGGGGAACGGTCGCGAGCGGCGGCCGTAGAGCAGTTCGGACGAGTCGAGGAGCCACGGCACCAGCGCCACGGTGACGCCGTGCACGAGCAGGAGCTTCTTGCGGATCCGACGGCCGCGGTGGTTGTGGAGGAGTCCCTCCCACCAGTGGCCGACGACGAAGACAGGGGTGTAGACCGTGACGACCTCGGAGCCGTGCTCCATCCGGTGTGCCTTGATGTACTTGATCAGCGGCATCGAGATGTCGCGGTACGGGCTCGGGACGATGGTGAGCGGGACCTCGATGCCGTGCTCGGCCCACTGCTCGACCAGGAGTGCGGCTTCGGCCTCGTCGATGGAGACGTGCACCGCCTCGAGGCCGGCGTGCTTCGCGGCGATGGCGTAGTCGAGCGCCTTGAGCACCGGCTTCTGCAGCTTGTTCACGAGGACGATCGCGTGGTCGCCCGTCGCGCCGAACTCCGTCTCGACGTCTGCTTCGATCTCGTGCTTGACGTCGCGGTAGTAGCGGTTCACACCGAGCATCAGCACGAACAGGACCGGCATGATGACGAAGACCAGCCACGCCCCGTGCGTGAACTTCGTGATCGTGACGATGACCAGGACGACGAAGGTGAACGTGGCGCCGGTTGCGTTGATGAGCCGGGAGCGGATGACCTGGCCGCGGTTCACCGGTTCCGTCGCCGTGCCGGCGCGGTCCTCGCGCAGCAGCCGGGTCCAGTGCCGCACCATGCCCGTCTGCCCGAGCGTGAACGACACGAAGACACCGATGATGTAGAGCTGGATCAGGCTCGTGACGTTCGCCCGGTAGACCACGAGCAGCGCGGCCGCGACGAGCGCCAGCACGATGACGCCGTTCGAGTAGATGAGGCGGTCGCCGCGGGTGGAGAGTGCCTTCGGCGCGTAGGAGTCGCGCGCCAGGATCGAGCCGAGCAGCGGGAAGCCGTTGAACGCGGTGTTCGCGGCGAGGAGCAGGACAGCAGCGGTCGTCGCCTGGATGACGAAGAACAGGATCGTGTTGTTCCCGAACGTCGCCGACGCGATCTGGGCGATGAGGGAACGCTGTGGTGTCGTGGCGCAGTTCGCGAAGCCCTGCAGGTCGCACGCGCTCTCGGCGTAGTGCACGCGGGACACCAGCGCCAGGGTGATGAGGCCGACGAACAGGACGATCGCGATGCCGCCCATGAACACGAGCGTCATCTGGGCGTTCTTGACCTTCGGTCGGCGGAAGGCCTGCACGCCGTTCGCGATCGCCTCGACGCCGGTCAGCGCCGAACAGCCGGACGCGAAGGCACGGAGGAGCAGCAGGATGAACGCCGCTTGCGTGGTGTGCTCGACGTTCTGCACCGTGTACGCGGCGGACTCGGCCACGGGGGCGTTCCCCGCGAGCACCCGGATCAGGCCGGTCACGACCATGACGAACACGCTCGCCACGAACAGGTAGGTCGGGACGGCGAAGGCCTTGCTCGACTCCCGCACGCCGCGGAGGTTCGCGGCCGCGAGCAGGATGACGAAGACCAGCGCGAGCTCGACGCGGAACTCGTTGAGCACCGGGAGCGCGGAGATGATGTTGTCCACACCGGAGGCCACCGACACGGCGACCGTCATCACGTAGTCGACGAGCAGGGCGCTCGCGACGACGAGCCCGGCCTTCTCGCCGAGGTTGCGGTGTGCGACCTCGTAGTCGCCGCCGCCGGACGGGTACGCCTTGATGAGCTGCCGGTAGGAGGCGACGACCACCAGCAGCAGCAGGACCACGAGCGCGGCGACCCACGGTGCGAAGGTGAGGAACGACATCCCGCCGAGCAGCAGGATCATCAGGAGCTCCTGCGGCGCGTACGCCACGCTGGACAGCGGGTCGCTCGCGAAGATCGGCAGTGCCAGGTGCTTCGGGAGGAGCTGTCCTTCGAGCTTCTCGGAGGGGAGGGGGTCCCCGATCAGTCGCGACTTCAGCGACCGGATCTCGTTCGTCACGAGCGGCAAACCTACTCATTTCCGGGCGCGAGTCAACACGGGTCGAGGGGTCGGTATTCCGCTTCCGTCGAACGCAACCCCAGCGGATCCGCCGAAAGCCCTTGCGGTTGACGCTGCGTCAACCGCTACCGTCGTCTCCATGAGGGAATCGACAGACACGGCGTCGCCAGCTGCCAAAGCCCCGCACGGCATCGCCGACGTGGCGCGTGCGGCGGGGGTGTCGAGCAGGACGCTCCGGCACTACGACGCCATCGGACTGCTCCCGGCCACGGCGGTCGGTGACGGCGGACTCCGCCGGTACGACGACCGTGCGCTCGTCCGGTTGCAGCGCATCCTGCTGCTCAGGGGCCTCGGGCTCGGGCTGCCGGCGATCCGCGAGGTCCTCGACGGCGAGCTCGACGACGTCGCCGCCCTCACCGCGCACGTGGCGTGGCTGGAACGCGAACGGGACCGTCTCGCTCGGCAGCTCGCCGCGGTGCGCACCACCATCACGAGACTCCGGAAGGGAGAGGACATGAACACGGACGACACGTTCGACGGTTTCGACCAGTCGCGGTTCCGCGCCGAGGTCGAGGAGCGCTGGGGCGCGGACGCGTGGCAGCGCGGCACGACCTGGTGGGCGGCGAAGGACGCAGCCGGCAAGGAGGCGTTCCAGGCGGAGCAGCGCGCCATCGCCGCCGACGCGGCAGCGCTCGCCGCATCCGGTGACGGGCCGGCGTCCTCGCGCGGGGTCACGCTCGCGCGGCGCCAGTTCGACTGGCTGGCGCAGGCGACCCCGCCCGCGGAGCTGACGGCCGACCGGTTCCGCACGCTGGCCGACATGTACGTGGCGGACGAGCGGTTCACCCACGCGTACGAGTGGGCGGGCGCCGGTGCGTCCCGCGCGTTGCGCGACGCGATGCACGCGTTCGCCGACGCGGCATTGTAGGCGTGGGGACGGTTTGCTCCCGCACAACCGAAAGCACTCCGCACCACGGGTTTCCGTGGTGCGGAGTGCTTTCGGTTGTGCGGCGAGCGGACGGGAGGCGGGGGTCGCCGCCGCCCCGCCGGCGCGGGACTCAGAGGGACTTGCGGAGCTCCTCGAGGCCGTCGCGCAGGCGCGTCACGGTGTCCGCGGTGAGCGTGCCACGTGTCGCACGGCGGCGCAGGTCGGCGCGGACCTGCTGCCGGAACGACGACAGTGCCATCTCGAGCTCGCGGAGGGCGCGGGCGCTCTCGGACGGGACGGAGACGGGTTCCTCGGTGTTCGTCGACTGCGCGTTCGTCGACTGCGCTGAAGCGGCGAGGTCGGCGCGGAGGGACCGCATCGCGTCGCTGACCGAGGCGCGGACACCGTCGGCGAGGGACTTCACCGAGTCGTTGACGCCGGCCTCGAGCGAGGCGATCTCCTCCGCGCGTGCGGTGAGCTCGGCGCGGCCCGCATCGGTGATCGCGTAGACGGTCTTGCGGCCGTCCGCGGTCTTGGACACGAGGCCGTCCTCCTCCAGCTTCGCCAGGCGCGGGTAGACCGTGCCGGCGCTCGGGACGTACGTGCCGCCGAAGCGGTCCCCGAGGGCCTGGATGACCTCGTACCCGTGCATCGGGTGGTCGGCGAGCAGGACGAGCAGGTACAGCCGCAGGTGGCCGTGGGCGAAGACCGGACTCATTCGAACACCTCGCTCTCGGTGTCCGCTGGCGTCGTCACCGGCGGGGCGTGCAGCACGGCGATGTCCCCGGACACCGAGTTCACCCGGAGGTCGAGCCACTGGCCGGAGAGCTCCCCGCCCTGCTTGACGTACGAGCCCCTGACGCCCTTGATCTCCGCGTCGTCGAACTGGAGCTTGCCGGACGCCGTGCTGACGGTGCACCGGAAGGCGACGCCGTCCTCGAGCCGGACGCTCACCGAGCCGGACACCGTGTTGACACGCGCCGAGTCCGGCGTGCCGTGCAGGTCGAGCACGACGTCGGCGGAGACGCCGTCGGCCGAGAACCGCGGGATCGCACCGGTCGCGACGACGTCGCCCGAGACGGTGTGGACCGTGAGGGCGCCGTCGAGGTCGCGCATGGTGGTCGCGCCGGACACCGCGTTGACGGTGACGTCACCCGCGACGCCGTCCACGACCACGTCCCCGGAGACGGTGTTGAGCGTCGCGCCGCGGTTCGTGCCGGACAGCAGTGCGCCGGCCGAGACGACACCGAGGGTCACGCCGGCGTCGCGCGGGACCAGGATGCTGACGTCGGCGTGGGCCTTGCCCCGGAAGGACTTCAGGAACCCGATCGGGTCGTCCCAGCGGATCTGCGGGTGGTCGACCGTCAGGGTGTCGCCGTCCAGTTCCACCTTCAGCGGCTTGCCGGACACGCTGTGGACCTCGACGCGTGCGGTGGGTTCGTCGTGTGCGACGACGTCGACCTGCCCGCCGACGAGGCCGACGCGCAGTGACCGGACGATGCCGGTGTCGATGACCTTGGGCTCCTCGACGAGCCACTTCTCCTGAGCCATGTTGTCTCCTCGAACTCGCGATGTATCGCGTCTGGTGACGACACGTTATATCGCGTCTCGAGGATCCGCAAGAGGCGCCTGGTGCGCTGCGGTCGTCACGGCCCTGGAGCCGTCACGGGACAGGCGTGGGCTCCGAGGCGGGGGTGGGGCGGGCCTCCAGGCCTGGTGCCCGGTCGGGGCTCCACGGGAACCGGCGGAAGAGCGGCATGAGCGGCTGGACCATCGGGCCGATCGCGAACGCCGCGATCACCGTGCCGACGCCGACGTCCCCGCCGAGGAACCAGCCGACGATCACGACCGTGACCTCGACCAGGGTGCGCGCGAGCCAGATCGGCCAGCCGAGTCGCTCGTGCAGCCCGACCATCAGCCCGTCGCGTGCTCCCGTGCCGAACCCGGCGCCGATGTAGAACGCCGTCGCGACCGCCAGCAGGAGCAGTCCTGCGACGAACAGCCCGATCCTGCCGAGGAGGTCCGCCGGCGTCGGGACGAGCCACAGCACCAGGTCGGCCGACGGGCCGATCGCCAGGGCGTTCAGCAACGTGCCGATGCCGGGCTTCTGGCGGAGTGGGATCCAGAACAGCAGGATCACGCCGCTCGAGACCACGGTGATGAGGCCGAACGACCACGGCACGACGTTCTCGAGACCCTCGGTCAGGACCGTCCACGAACTCACGCCGACGATCGCCCTGACCTGCAGGGCAGTGGATGCGCCGTAGAGGAACAGGCCGACGAAGAGCTGCACGAAGCGGAGCGTGAGGGCGGTGGGGCGGGACATGGCTCCGATGCTCGCCGTGATTGGACTGCTGGTCGAGAGCCAATTGCGCTAGCGTGGATCCATGACGCCGGTCCTCCTCAGTTCCCGCTCCGTGGCGCTCCTGCTCCACGAGTGGCGCGACGGCTCCGACGCCCCCGCGTACGAGGCCCTCGCCGATGCGATCCGCGTGCTCGTGATCGACGGCAGGATCCCGCTCGGCGCCAGGATGCCCGCCGAGCGTGGGCTGGCGGAGGCGCTCGGCGTCTCCAGGACCACCGTGGCGAACGCGTACGCCCGGCTGCGCGACTCCGGGTACCTGGTGTCCCTGCGGGGCTCTGGCAGTGTCGTGCGCTTGCCGCGGGACCTCGCGGGGCGGCCGGACCCCGAACGGCTCGGCGGGGTGGTGTCCGGCGACGTGCTCGACCTCCGCAAGGCGGCCCTGCACTCCGCGCCCGGTGTCGCCGAGGCCGTCGAGCGGGCGATGCGACACGTGCCGGCGGCGCTCGCCGGCATCGGGTACGACACCGTCGGGGACCCTGGGCTGCGTGCGGCCATCGCTGCGCGGTACACCGCTCGCGGTCTGCCGACCGACCCGTCGGAGATCGTGGTGACCATCGGGGCGCAGCACGCGATCGCCCTGCTCGCGCGGGTGCTCGTCCGGCGCGGCGACGCCGTCCTCGTCGAGTCGCCGACCTACCCGCACGCGCACGAGGCCTTCCGTGAAGCCGGCGGGCGACTCGTCGGCGTGCCCGTCGACGCGCGCTCCGGGTGGGACGTCGGGGTGCTCGAGACGGCGTTGCGGCGGTCGGCACCCGCGGTGGCCTACGTGATGCCGGAGCTGCACAACCCGACGGGGGCCACGATGTCGGCGTCGGTGCGGTCCGTGCTGCTCTCCGTCGCGGCGTCGACCGGCACGACGGTGATCGCGGACGAGACGATGGGGGAGCTGCGGATCGACGGGGACGCTGCTGTGCCGTTGGCGGCGTTCGCCGGTTCCGGCGCTTCCGGCGCTTCCGGTGCTTCCGGTGCGTCCGCCGGTTCCGGTGGGTCCGCCGGTTCCGGTGCGTCCGTCGTGATGATCGGGTCCGCCGACAAGGTCTTCTGGGGCGGCCTGCGGATCGGTTGGATCCGCGCGTCGCCCGACCTGCTGCAGCGGCTGTTGCTCGCCCGGCCGACGGGCGACCTGGGCACGCCCGTCCTCGACCAGTTGGTCGCCAGGGAGCTGGTCCCGCTGACCCACGCCGTCCTGGAGGCTCGGCGCGGGTACCTGAGACAGGGTCGCGACGAGGTCGTGGGGGCGTTGCGCGCGCGGCTCCCGGAGTGGGACGTCCCGTCCCCGGCCGGCGGCTTGACGACGTGGGTCGGGCTCGGGCGGCCCGTGTCGAGCGCGCTGGTGCTCGCGGCGCGTGCCGAGGGGGTGGTGCTCGCGTCCGGCGGGGTGTTCGGGCCGGACGGCGGCTTCGAGCGGTTCCTCCGGGTGCCGTTCACCATGCCGCCCGCGGACCGGGTGCGGCTCGTCGACGTGCTCGAGCGGGCGTGGGACCGGGTCGGTGGGGCGTCCTCGGGGGTGCAGGGGTCGTTGGCCGCGGTGGTGTGACGTCGGTCGGTCGGGGGCGGTCGGTCGTGGGCTGTGGCGCGCGGTGGTGGGTCATCCGATGGGGTGACGTCGGTTCGGCCAGAGGGGTGATGTCCTCGTGTCCGGGTTCCGTCATGCTCGACGGCATGACCCCGCTCGTGTCCTCCCGCTCCGTTGCTCCGGTGCCGACCGTGCCCGCGTTCGCCCGGCTGACGATGGCGCTCGGTGGCGCGCTGCTCGCCGGGGTGCTCACCTCGTACGGGCAGGCGGTGCCCGGGCTGTCGACCGTCTCGAACTCGGCGGGCCCCTGGTTCGTCGTCGCGGTCGCGTTGCTGCTGCTCATGGGGGTCCGCATCGGCCGCGTGGGGCTGCCCGTCGCGATGGTGTCCGGGGTGGTGCTGCTGGAACTCATGCACATCGGGTACTGGGCGACGTCGAACCTCCGCGGGTACCCGGACTTCCTGTCGATCACGAACTTCTGGGTGCTGATGGCGGTTCCGGCCGGGGCGCTCGCGGGCGCGGTCGCCGGACTCGTGCGCTCGGCTGACGGACGGTGGCGCGGAGCCGCGTTCGGCGCCGTCGCCGCCGTGCTCATCGGTGAGGGGATGCGCGCGCTGCTGCGGGTCGCGGCGACGACCGGGGTCGTGGCCTGGGTCGTCGAGATCGCGGTCGGCGTCGCCGTGCTGATCGCCGGGGTCGTGGTCGCGCGGTCACCCGCCGGACGGGTGGTCGCACTCGGCGTCGGTGTCGTCGGCACGGTCGGGGTCCTCGGCGCGTACCTGTTGGTCGGCGGGTAGCTGGCCGTTCTCCACCGATCTGCTCCCCGGTGAACCGTTGCGGGGACTTGCTGCGAGGATCGGACCGTGCACCTCCTCTCGGTCTTCAGCCTCCGCAACCGTGCGCTCATCGCGCTCGTGACGATCGTGGTGGCGATCTTCGGCGGGATATCGCTGTCGAGCCTCAAACAGGAACTCATCCCGAGCGTGCAGTTCCCGCAGATCGCGATCGTCAGCGCGTACCCGGGGGCCACGCCGGAAGTCGTCTCGAACGACGTCTCGACCAAGATCGAGCAGGGCATCCAGGCGGTGCCGGACCTCAAGTCCACCACCGCGACGTCGTCGACCGGCCAGAGCGTCGTCTCCGCCGAGTTCGACTACGGGTCCAACCTGGCGAGTGCCGAGGACAAGATCCAGACCGTCGTGAACGCCCTGTCCCTGCCGGACTCGGTGCAGACCCAGATCGTCACGGGGTCCTTCGACGACCTGCCCGTGATCCAGCTGGCGGTGTCCGGCGGCGAGGACCAGGAACAACTCGTCGACCGACTGAACGCCACGGCGGTGCCCGACCTCGAGAAGCTCGACGGGGTGCGCGAAGCCGATGTGTTCGGCAACCCGGGCCGCCGTGTGCTCATCACGCCCGATCGCGACGAGCTGGCGGCGCGCGGGCTGTCCGAGACCGCGATCTCCGATGCGCTCGACGACAACGGCACGCTGATCCCCGGCGGGACGATCACCCAGGACGGCTCGACGCTCTCGGTGCAGACCGGGCAGCGGATCGCCTCGGTCGCGGACATCGAGGCGCTGCCGCTGACCGGGGGCGCTTCGGCGTCCACGATCGGCGACGTCGCCAAGGTCGCCATCACCGAGTCGCCTCGCACGTCGATCAGCCGGGTCGACGGCGAGGAATCGCTGACCATCGCGATCACGAAGACCCAGCAGGCCAACACCGTCGACGTCTCGAAGACCGTCCGCGACGCCCTGCCCGGCATCGAGTCGAAGATCACCGGGGATCCGAAGTTCACGGTCGTGTTCGACCAGGCGCCCTACATCCAGCAGTCGATCGACTCGCTCGCCGAGGAAGGGCTGCTCGGCCTCGGGTTCGCCGTGGTCGTGATCCTGGTGTTCCTGCTGTCCGTCCGGTCGACGATCGTCACGGCGATCTCGATCCCGACCTCGGTGCTGCTCGCTGCGATCGGCATGCGCGCGGCGGACTACACGCTCAACATCATCACGCTCGCTGGACTGACGATCGCGATCGGCCGCGTGGTGGACGACTCGATCGTCGTGATCGAGAACATCAAACGGCACCTGCAACCCGGGGTCGATCGGCGGCAGGCGGTGCTCGACGGGGTGCGCGAGGTCGCCGGCGCGGTGACGGCGTCGACCCTGACGACCGTCGTCGTGTTCCTGCCCGTCGCCTTCGTCGCGGAGCTCGTGGGCGAGCTGTTCCGGCCGTTCGCGCTCACCGTGTCCATGGCGCTCATCGCGTCGCTGCTCGTCGCGCTGACGATCGTGCCGGTGCTGGCGTACTGGTTCCTCCGCGCGCCCAAGGGACACAAGCACGCGGGTACGGGGACCGCCGTCAGCGGCTCGGCCACGGACTCCGCGCTCCGCTCCGCCGACGACCTCCACGACGCCGGGGCTCCAGACCGCCTGCGCCGCGGCTATCTGCCGGTGCTGCACTGGGTGCTGCGGTTCCCGCTGCTCGTCGTGCTACTGGCCGTGCTCGTGCTCGGCGGAACCGCGGCGGCGGTGCCCTTCGTGAAGACGAACTACCTCGGCGACTCCGGGCAGAACACCTTCACGGTCACGCAGGACCTCGATCCAGGTGCCTCGCTCGACGTCCAGTCCGACGCTGCCCGCAAGGTCGAGGCGCAGCTCCGGGCGGTGCGCGGCGTCGACACCGTGCAGACCACCATCGGGTCGAGCGGGCAGTCGATCCAGGCGGCGTTCGGGGGGTCTGGCACGGCGTCGATCCAGTACGCCGTCACCACCGACTCGGACGCCGACCAGACCCGCATCCAGTCGGACACCCGCAAGCGTCTCGACGGGCTGTCGGACGCCGGCACGATCTCCCTGTCGTCGTCCGGCGGCGGCTTCGGCGGCAGCAGCGACATCGAGGTGGACGTCACGGCGCCGAGCCAGGCGCAGCTCAGGACCGCTGCGGACAAGGTCCTCGCCACCATGCGCGACGTCGCGCACACCACCGGGGCGTCGAGCAACCTCTCGGCGGCCGAGCCGTACCTGGCCGTGCGGGTCGACCGGTCGAAGGCGGCGGCGCTCGGGCTGACGGAGACCCAGGTCGGCGGGATCGTCGCCGCGGCCGTCTCCCCGCGGGACACCGGCACGGTCGAGATCGGCGACGCCTCGCTCGACGTGTACATCGCCGACCCGGAACCGCCGACCACCGTGCAGGCGCTCCGTGACCTGTCACTGCCGACGTCGACCGGCGTGGTGCCGCTGTCCGACGTCGCGACCGTCGAGCAGGCGGACGGCCCGACGTCCGTCACGACCTCGGACGCCGTCCGCACGGCGACGATCACCGTGACGCCGGACTCCGCGAACCTCGGGGCCGCCGTGCAGTCGGTGACGTCTGCGGTCGACGACCTCGACCTGCCGAAGGGCGCCTCGGCCACGATCGGCGGCGTTGCCTCGAGCCAGTCGTCGGCGTTCAGCCAGCTGCTGCTCGCCGCGCTGGTCGCGATCCTGATCGTCTACGTGGTGATGGTGGCGACCTTCCGGAGCCTGCGGCAGCCGCTGCTGCTCCTGGTCTCGGTGCCGTTCGCCGCGACCGGGGCGATCCTGCTGCAGATCGTCTCGGGCATCCCGATCGGGGTCGCGTCGTTGATCGGGGTGCTCATGCTCGTGGGCATCGTCGTGACGAACGCGATCGTCCTCATCGACCTCGTGAACCAGTACCGGCGCCGAGGACTCCGCGTGCGGGAGGCCATGATCGAGGGCGCGACGAGACGACTCCGGCCGATCCTGATGACGGCGCTCGCGACGATCTTCGCGCTGCTCCCGATGGCCGTCGGGCTCACCGGGCAGGGCGGCTTCATCTCGCAGCCGCTCGCGCTCGTGGTGATCGGCGGACTGGTGTCCTCGACGCTGCTGACGCTCGTCGTGCTGCCGGCGCTGTACTTCCTCGTCGAGCGGGTGTTCGAGCGACGAGCGGACCGTCGGGCAGCGGCAGACGGTGCGGGTGCCGACGGTGCTGGTGCCGGCGGTGCAGGCGTCTAGCGGTCGCTCTCAGCGGGGTCTCCCGCGCCGGAGAACCACGACACGAGGACGCAGGTCAGCGTCGTCAGGAACACGATCGCGCTGAGGCCAGCCACGATCGAGGTGTGACCGGTCGCCGCGCCGTACCCACCGAACGCCATCGTCACGAAGAACGACAGCCCGAGGAGCAGTTCCGCGGCGGTGCGGACGGGGGAGTGCTGCTCCCAGGTGGTCGCCGGGCGTGCGGGGCTGGTCGTGGTGTCGGTCACCCCGGAAGTCTCCGCCGACCTGGGCTCGACCGGCAGTCCCGACTCCGGGTGCCACCCACCCGGGGTACGCGCGACGGCCGCACCCCTGCCGACCGCCCGCGCCGCTGCGAGTCTCGCGCTCAGCGACACTTCTCGGGCCCCGGAGCGCGAGAACTGTCGCTCAGTCCGAGACTCGGGCTCGCGGGCCGCGCCCGCCCCGCCCGCTCAGCCCAGGTGCCGCCGCAAGAACGACACCACGCGCTTGCTCATCGCCTCGTCGAGTTGCGCGATCGAGTGCGCCGTCCCCCGCACCGCGACGAACGTCACCGGGACGTCGTGGGAGCGCAGCGTCGCCGCGAAGTCCTGCGACTCCCACAGCGGGATGAACTCGTGCGTCGAGTGCCCGATGAAGAACGGCGCCGTCTCCGACGTCACGTTGTACGCGGGCGACGCCCGTTGCGCTGCCGGGCACGCGTCGTACGCGCTGCACCCGAGGTACAGGAGCTGCTTGCGCTGGAACGACGCCGACACCCCGTCCGACTCCGTCGACCGCGTCGTCAGGTCCGTCGGGCCGCTCAGGTCGACGACCGCGCGGATGCGATCCCCGGCTGCGTAGGCGGGGGAGGCGTGGTCCTCGACGGCCAGCATCGCGGCGAGGTTCCCACCGGCGCTGCCCCCGAACACGCCGATCCGGTCGACGTCGACGTCGTAGGTCTCGAGCGTCGTGGGCCGGTACACCCAGTCGAGTGCCCGTCGCACGTCGTCGAGCCCGGCCGGGAAGGGGTCCGTCGGCGCCAGCCGGTAGTCGACGTTGAAGGTGACGAACCCCTCGGACGCGAGGTACTGGCAGACCGAGCGGTACGCGGCGGTGGCCTTGTCGCCGTGGGACCAGCTGCCGCCGTGCACCATCAGGACGGCGGGCCGGGTGCCGGCCGATGCCTTCTCGAGCGCCGACGGATCCGGCGTCGCGGACGCCGAGGCCGCGGTCCCGGTCGGCGTCGTGGTCGTCTCCGGTGCGCTGTCCGCGGGCAGGCACACGTCGAGCTGCTGCAACCGGTCCGACCCGTACGGCACGTCGGAGACGACGTCGATGCCGTGGTACCGGAGCGACAGCGGGTAGATGACGGGATCGGCGGTGACGGTGGCGTTCTCGTCGCCCGTCGGATCCGCGCTGCACGACGCGATCGCGCCGAGCGCCACGACCGCGGCGACGAGCGCGAACAGCGTGCGACGGCCTGACCTCATCGCCGACAACGGTAACCCGAGCGAGTGGACGGCGCATGACACCGTTCACCGACGAGTGCCAGGATGAGCGGACACCCACCGCTGGAGGACCCGTGAGTCGACGCAAGGCCTGGAACGCCGATCCGGAACCGCTCCTGCGCGTCGACGAGGGCTTCCGCCTCGCCGACGTCGACCCCGAGTCCACGCCGGGCTTTCCCGGCCGCAAGATCGACGGGCTCGAGGCGCTCGCCGCCGGCGCCGACCGCCTCGCCGCGTTGCAGGAACGACTCTGGGCAGCGGCGACGAGCGGTGACGAACGCCGGGTGCTGCTGGTCCTGCAGGCGATGGACACCGCAGGCAAGGGCGGCATCGTGTCGCACGTGATCGGTGCCGTGGACCCGAACGGTGTGCACTACGCGGGCTTCAAGGCGCCGACGGCCGAGGAGCGCGAGCACGACTTCCTCTGGCGCATCGAGCAGCAGCTCCCGTCCGCCGGGCAGATCGGCGTGTTCGACCGCTCCCACTACGAGGACGTCCTCATCCAGCGTGTCCGCTCCTTCGCACCGCCGGCGGAGATCGAGCGTCGTTACGGCGCGATCGTCGACTTCGAGAACCGGCTCGCCGACGAGGGCACCACGATCGTCAAGGTGATGCTGCACATCTCGAAGGACGAGCAGCGCGCCCGGCTCGGCGACCGCCTCGACCGCCCCGACAAGCACTGGAAGTTCAACCCGGGCGACATCGACGAGCGCCTGCTCTGGGACGACTACCAGGACGCGTACCAGATCGTGTTCGACCGCACCTCGACCGCCGTCGCGCCCTGGTACGTCGTGCCGGCGAACCGCAAGTGGTACGCCCGCCTCGCCGTGCAGCAGCTCCTGCTCCGCGCGCTCGAGGACATGCACCTCTCGTGGCCCGCCGCCGACTTCGACGTGGCCGAGCAGCGACAGCGGCTCGCCGAGTCCTGATCCGCACCGGCCTGGAGGCCCGGATCACCTCCGCCACGGACCCTCGGACACCGGCGGGGCTGGTTTCCGAGCGCGTGGTCGCGTAGACTCGCTCGGTCGGCCTTCGACACCGCGGCCAGTGAGTCGCGGACGTGTTTGGGTGTTGTGTAGTTCGAGGGCTGGAATCCCGTCGATCCGACGACGGGATGAACCCCCTCTCCACGAACCGCCCCCGCCGATGTCGCTGCCGGGCTGCGTGGCATGTCCGCACCCCGGAAAGAATCCATGGCCCCGTACGACAAGGGCGCGAACTCGCGCGCCTCCGACCGTCCCCGTCACCCGAACGGCACCCCCGCCGCCCGCAGCAGCAAGCACCGCGGCTTCCGCGCTGCCGAGCCCGCCGCACCGCGCCAGAAGCAGCGCTGGGACGCCGAGGACCGCCGCAACCGCTCGTCGCAGGGCGAGCGCACCGGTCGTCCTAACTGGGAGCCCCGCGACGGCGGGCGTTCCTCGTGGGAGCCCCGCGGCGCCGGCCGTCCGGCCCGTGGCGACGACCGCGCTCCCCGTCGCTTCGACCGCGACGCTCCCTCCTCGCACGGCCGCCCCGACGCTCCGCAAGCTCCGCGTCGCGCCGGAACCGGCTCGCGGGGGCCCAGCGCGCCCCGTCGGGACAACGACGACCGCGCCCCGCGTCGCTTCGACCGCGACGACCGCGCGCCCCGTCGGTTCGACCGCGACGACCGCGCTCCCCGTCGTGACAACGACGATCGCCCGCGTCGCTTCGATCGTGACGACCGCGCTCCGCGCCGCTTCGACCGCGATGACCGCGCGCCCCGTCGTGACCAGGACGATCGCCCGCGTCGCTTCGATCGCGATGACCGTGCGCCGCGCCGCTTCGACCGCGATGACCGTGCGCCCCGTCGTGACAACGACGACCGTCCGCGTCGCAACTTCGACCGTGATGACCGTGCTCCGCGTCGCTTAGATCGTGACGACCGCGCACCGCGTCGCTTCGACCGCGATGACCGTGCGCCCCGTCGTGACAACGACGACCGCGCCCCGCGCCGTTTCGACCGCGATGACCGTGCCCCGCGCAAGTTCGACCACGACGACGCCCCGCGCAAGGGGTTCGTCCCCGCGGACGACGTCAAGCTCGAGAAGCTCCAGGCCGAGGCGACCGTCGCGGCCGACGTCGAGGGCGTGACCTTCGCGGACCTCGGCATCGGCGGCAACATCTCCCGTGCGCTCGGTGAGCTGGGCGCGACCAGCCCGTTCCCGATCCAGGCGGCGACGATCCCCGACGTGCTCGCCGGCAAGGACGTCCTCGGCCGCGGCCGCACGGGCTCCGGCAAGACCATCGCGTTCGGCGCGCCCCTCGTCGAGAAGCTCATGGAGCACGGCGGCGGCACGAAGCGCAAGATGGGCCGCGCCCCGCGTGCGCTCATCCTCGCCCCGACCCGCGAGCTCGCACTGCAGATCGACCGCACCGTGCAGCCGATCGCCCGCTCGGTGGGCCTCTTCACGACGCAGATCTACGGCGGCGTCCCCTACGGCCGCCAGGAGGGCGCGCTCGAGCGCGGCGTCGACATCATCGTCGGCACCCCCGGTCGCGTGCAGGACCTCATGAACAAGGGGAAGCTCGACCTCAGCGAGGTCGTCATCTCCGTGCTCGACGAGGCCGACCACATGTGCGACCTCGGGTTCCTCGAGCCCGTGCAGGAGATCCTCGAGGCGACCGCCCAGGTCACCCCGCAGGGCAACCGCGCGCAGAAGCTGCTGTTCAGCGCGACGCTCGACACCCAGGTCGCGGCGCTCGTCGAGCAGTTCCTGCACGAGCCGAGCGTGCACGAGGTCGCCGGCGAGGACCAGGCGTCCTCGACGATCGACCACCGCGTGCTCGTGGTCGAGCAGCGCCAGAAGGACCAGCTCCTCGAGGAGCTCGTCGCCGGCGACGGCAAGACGATCGTCTTCGCCCGCACCCGTGCGTACGCCGAGCGGCTCGCCGACCAGTTCGAGGACGCCGGCATCCGCGCGACCTCGCTCCACGGCGACCTGAACCAGTCGCGCCGGACCCGCAACCTGCAGCTCCTCACGAGCGGTCGGGTGAACGTGCTCGTGGCCACCGACGTCGCCGCCCGCGGCATCCACGTGGACGACGTCTCGCTCGTCGTGCAGGCCGACGCACCGGACGACTACAAGGCGTACATGCACCGCTCGGGCCGCACGGGTCGTGCCGGCAAGGAGGGCACCGTCGTCACCATCGTCCCGCGCGGACGTGTCCGCAAGATCGAGGGCATCCTCGAGCGCGCCGAGATCGAGGCCGACCTCGTCCAGGCAGCCCCTGGCGACGGCATCGTGTCGGAGCTCGCCGCGCGCTAGTCGCGACCACAGGATGTACTGGAGGCCCGGTGCCAGCTGGCACCGGGCCTCCCGTCCGTCTGCGCGTCAGCGCTCCCGCTCAGCGGTTGAAGAAGAGCAGGCCGCGCACGTAGCCGGCCTGGCCCGCGTGCTGCGTGCAGTCGTTCAGGATGCTGACGATCCGCGCGCCGGCCGTGACGGGCGGGTCCCACGCGTCGTCGACCACCGGGTCGAGGTCGTCGGGCCCGAGCGTGCCGAGGTAGGCGACCGTGCGTTCGTGCACCGCATCGAGGTACCCGGTGAGCAGCGAGGCGGACGCGCGCACCTTGCCGACGTCGTCGCGGGACATGCCGTACCCGAGCGCCTCGGCGGGGAACGGCAGCCCGAACCGGTCGTACCAGCCGTCGGCGGTCCAGACCTGCTCGCTGCCGGCGAGGTCGGCGATCTGCGCGTCCTGGCCCCTGGCGATGTGCCATGCGAGCCACGCGAGGGTGTTCGCCCCGGCTGCCGGGCGTGATGCGAGCTGGTCTTCGGAGAGCCCCTCGACGGCACGGGCGACGGTCGACGGGACGCGGGAGAACGCTTCGATGAGGACTTCGGAGGGGGTCATGCCCCCGAACCTACGCCCGGCTGTGGGCGGCCAGTTCGGCGTCGAAGGCCTCGAGCACGTCGGCGAGGAGCCCCATCTGCGCACTCGGCACCGCAGCCGTGAACGCGTCCCGGTAGATCTCCTTGACCTCGTCGACGGCACGGACTCCCTCGTCGAGGATGACGACCTCGACACTGCGCCGGTCGTTCGGGTTCGGGACGCGTCGGACGAACCCACCGCGCTCGAGCCGGTCGACGAGCGACGTCATCGCGCCGGTGGAGAGCCCGAGGTACGCGGTCGCCTCCTTGGGGAGCACACTGCCGCCTGGTCGTGCGGCGAGGGAGAACAGGAACCGCAGGTCGGTGAGCCCCAGGCCCCTGGCGGATGCTTCGTCGTGGACGAGTCGAGCGTGGTGGATCTGCAGGCGGCGGTAGACCTCGAGCACGCGCTCCAGGTCGGTCGACGGCGCAGCGCCGGTGACGGGGGAGAACGGTGCCGTCGGGTCCTCGGGGACGACGGCGGTCACGCGGACGCTCCCGCGTGCAGTCCGGAGCGGCGTTCGAGCGCGTTGCCGAGCCGGGCGAGCGCGTCGGCCAGGGGCTGCCGTTCCTCCGCAGTGGTCACCTCGCGGAAGGCTGCCGCGTAGCGCGCACCGATCTGCTGCGCGACGGCGGCACCGGATGCCGTGAGGTGGATCAGGATGCTGCGACGGTCGTCCGGGTTCGGGCGGCGCTCGAGGTGGCCGCGCTTCTCGAGCCGGTCGATCAGCGACGTCATCGCCCCGGTGGACAGCTCCAGGTACTCGCCCGACTGCTTCGGGGTGACACCCTCGCCGTCGGCCGCCGCCAGGAAGAACACGAAGCGGCTGTCCGTCGCGTTGAGGCCGCGCGCGACGCTCTCGTGGTGGAGGACGCGTGCGTGCTGCATCTGCATGAGGCGGAAGGCGGTCAGGAGGCGGCCGAGGTCGGTGTCCTCCACCCCGTCGGTGGTGCGGCGCCCGACGGGCACGGGCGACGCGGTCACGGGGGAGGTGGGTGCGGGGGAGGTGGGTGCGGCTGGTGTGGTCGGCGCGACTGCGTCGACTTCGAGTGGTCGGGTGTCCGTCATCGGGCGGCTCTTCTCGGGTACGTGTGACGCCGACGGCACGGGCCTGCCGTCGTACTGCTCATTGAACAAGTATCTCACTCGTCGAACTACCCCCAGCAGTGGGGGGTTGTCTCGGCTTGTGAGTGGCTTGGAGGGCAAGTAGCTTGATCGTCGTAGCAACGGAGCTCAGCACCACCACGGCACGTAGCGCGGCCAACCACCGCGGCCCCGGCCGAACCAACCGATCAGATCTCTCGACTTCCGGAGTACCGCCATGTCTCGTGTCACCCCTCGCGCCGCTCGTCTGGCCGCCTGGATCGCCATCCCCGCCGCACTCGTCGCATCGGGTGTCGTCGTCTCCACCGCCTCGTACTCGGCGTTCTCCGCCACGACGGTGAACCCGACCAGCAACTGGACCGCAGGCAGCGTGGCCCTCACCGACGACGACAACAACACCGCGCTGTTCACCGCGACCGGCCTGAAGCCCGGCTCGACCGGCTCCAACTGCATCACCGTCACGTCGACCGGCTCGCTGGCCTCCACGGTCAAGCTCTACGGCACGAACGCCGCCACCACGAACGCCCTCGCGTCGAACATCACCATCTCGATCGACCAGGGCACCGGCGGGGGCTTCGGCTCCTGCACCGGCTTCACCCCGGCGAGCACGAGCGGCAACCTCTACTCGGGCACGCTCGCCGCGTTCGGCACCGCGTCGACCAACTTCGCGACCGGCGTCGGCACCTGGGCCCCGACCGGGTCCGCGTCCGAGTCGCGTGTCTTCCGCGTGACCTACACCGTCCCCACCTCGGCCCCGAACTCGATCCAGGGCGGCACCGCCTCCCTCGGTCTCACGTGGGAGGCCCAGAACAGCTGAGGCTCGGAACCGACGCCGGGCGCGTGATCAGCACGCCCGACCGGCTCCACCGGTGACGTCCGGGACCGGACCCGATGCGGGCCCGTCCGTCACCCCCAGCACGCCCCCAGTCGAAGGCAGTCATGGTCAGCATCGAAGTCAGCGGTGGACGCACACCGCACGATGCGCTCCGTGACGTCCTCGACTGGGGGCGTGTCGTCGTCGCCACCCTCGCCCGCGGCATCGTCGCGACGCTCCTCGGCCTCGCCCTCTGGGCCGCCGCGCCCGCCGTGATCGGCTGGCACCCCACCACCGTCATGACCGGCTCGATGGAGCCGCGGCTCGCTCCCGGCGACGTGGTCGTCTCCCGCCCGGTCGCCCAGGCGGAGATCCGGCTCGGGCAGATCCTGCTCGCCGACGACCCCGACCAGCCGGGGCACCTCCGCATGCACCGCTTCGTGAAGGCCGGACCGGACGGCACGCTCGTCACCAAGGGTGACGCCAACCCGCAGCGCGACTCCACCGCGATCGACCGGGCTGCCGTGCACGGCGTCGCCTTCCTCCGCATCCCGTCCATCGGTGCCCCCATCGTCTGGCTCCGTGACGGCGAGTGGCACAGGGTGGTCCTCCTCGCACTCGCGATCACCGCCGCCCTGTTCCTCTGCACGATCGACGGCTCGCTGCGTCGGCTGGCGTCCCCGTCCTCCGATGGTGACGACGGTGACGGTCCGGCTGCTGACGACGGACTGGAGGCTCATCCCACCTCCGCCCCGTCCGGCGCCGCCGACGGCCGGTCCGGTCGGCACCTCCTGTCGCGTCGCGCGCTCCGCCGTCGTGTCCGGCGGGTGCGGCGTCTCCGTCGTGCCGGTGGCGCCGCCGCGGTGGTGCTCGTTGCGGGCGGACTCGGGGTGCTCCTGCCCGCGCAGGCCGTCGCGGCACCGTTCGCCAAGACGACGGTGAACCCGACGTCGTCGTTCGCGACCCTCACCGTCCCGCAGGCGACGACGCTCGCGTGCACCGCCAACGGCGACGGTTCCGTGAACATCGGGTTCGCGTACGGCGGTCCGACCGCGACGTCGTTCTCGGTCATGAACGGCACGACGGTACTCGCGACGGGCACGACCAGCCCGGTGAAGCTCGTCGGCTCCGGGATCCTGAGCCTCGGCCAGGTCTACACGGTCACCGTGCGGGTCAACTTCGTCGGCAACTGGACGTCGACCAGCACCGCGACCGCCCGGATCCAGACGGCCCTCGTCGGCACGAACCTCAGCTGCGCCTGAGTTGTCCACAGCCGGTGGCGCGGTGCCCCGGGATGTCCGAGGACGGCGCTACCGTGACGGGCATGCGCATCCTGCACACCGGCGACTGGCACCTGGGCCGCACCCTGCTCGGCGCCGATCTGCTCGAGCACCAGGCGGCGTTCCTCGACCACCTCGTCGGGGTCGTCGTGCAGCGATCGGTCGACCTGGTGGTCATCGCCGGGGACGTGTACGACCGCGCGATCCCGCCGGTCGACGCCGTGCGCATGCTGTCCTCGACGCTCGAACGACTGGCAGCGGTCGCGACCGTCGTGGTGACACCCGGCAACCACGACTCCGCCGCCCGGTTGGGGTTCGGTTCCGGAGTGATGAACGCCCGCGTGCGGATCCTCGCCGAGCCGGCACGCATCGCCGAACCGGTCCTCGTGGACGACGCCGACGGGCCGGTCGCGGTCTACGGCATCCCGTACCTGCAGCCCGACATGGTTCGGTACGCCCTCGCCGACGTTCCGGACGAACCCCTCGCCCGATCGCACCAGGCAGTGGTCGGCGCCGCGATGGACCGGGTCCGTGGCGACCTCGCACAGCGGTCCGGCACCAGGAGCGTCGTCGTCGCCCACGCCTTCGTCGGCGGTGCCGAGCCGAGTGACAGCGAGCAGGACATCCGCGTCGGGGGCGTCGACCGCGTGGCCGAGTCCGCGTTCGACGGCGTGGACTACGTCGCCCTCGGCCACCTGCACGGGCCACAGCGCGTCGGGGCCTCGGACCGGATCCGCTACGCCGGGTCGCCCCTGGCGTTCTCGTTCGGTGAGCGGCACCACACCAAGTCGGTGACCCTCGTCGACCTCGACGCCGCCGGCACGGTCTCGGTCGAACTCGTCCCGACACCCGTGCCCCGCCGACTCGTGGACGTCCGTGGCCCGCTCGACGACATCGAGTCCGGGGTGTTCGCCGAGCACGCCGATGCCTGGGTCCGCGTCGCCGTCACCGACACCGTCCACCCGGAGCGGATGTACGCCAGGGTGAAGGACCGGTTCCCCCACGCACTCGCGATCACCCATGAACCCGCTGACGCTCCGGCGCGCTCGGCGTCCAGAGCGGTGACCGCGACGTCCGACCCGGTCGAGGTCGCTGCCGACTTCGTGACGTTCGCGACCGGCGGGGCCCCGACGGCCGAAGAACTCGTCGTGCTGCAAGAAGCGTACGAATCCGCTGCCGCCGCCCTGTCGCAGCAGGACGGGCCCGTGCACGAGGGGACCGTGCGCTGATGTACCTGCACCACCTCGAACTCCGTGCCATCGGTCCGTACCCGGACCTGGTCTCGATCGACTTCGCCGCGCTCGCCGCGTCGGGGGTCTTCCTGCTCGAGGGACCGACCGGATCCGGCAAGTCGACCATCATCGACGCCGTCGTCTTCGCGCTGTACGGCGGACTCGCCGGCTCGGACGCCAGCTCCGACCGGCTGCACAGCCAGCACGCCGACCCCGCGGTCGAGCCGTTCGTCGAGCTCGTGTTCGAGACCGGTGCCGGCGTCTTCCGTGTCCGGCGCACGCCGCAGTACGACCGCCCGAAGCAGCGCGGCACCGGCACGGTGCGACAACAATCCTCGGCGCAGCTCGTCCGGCTCGCGCACCCGACGGACCCGGCGGGAGAGCCGATCTCCGCCCGCGCGCAAGAGGTCGGCGCCGAGATCGCCCGGATCGTCGGACTCGACCGCGCGCAGTTCCTGCAGACGGTGGTGCTGCCGCAGGGCGAGTTCGCCCGCTTCCTGAAGTCACCGGGTGAAGAGCGCAGGAAGCTCCTGCAGTCGCTGTTCGGCACCGAGATCTACGACCGCACCGCCGACGAGCTCGCGGCACGGCGGCGGGCAGCGGCAGCCGAAGTGGAGTCAGCCGACGCACGCGTGCGAGACGCCCTCGCGCGTTTCGCCGAAGCCTCCGGTCGGACCACGCTCGATCTCCCCGGGGTCGACGAGTCCGAGGTCCCGGCGATCGTCCTCGAGCTCCGGCGGATCGCCGATGTCGCGGTCACGGCCAGGACCGCGGCGGCAGCGGCGGCCCGTGCAGCCGTCGAGCACGAGCAGTCGGTCGTCCAGCGCCGCGCCGCACTCGATCGCCGCAGTGCCCTGCTCGCCCGGTCCGCGGCACTCGACGAACGAGCGGACGCCGTCGCCGAGTCCCGGGCCCGGCTGTCCCTCGCCGAGCGAGCAGCGCGGGTGGTGGCGGTCGCGGACGGCCTCGATGCCGCTCGTGCACGTGCCGACACCGTCGCCGAGGAACTCGCGGCGCTCCGACTCCGGCACGACGTCACCGCCGACGACACCGCGGGGGAGCGTGACCGCCTCTCGGAGCTCGTCGGAGCCGTCCGACACCTCGTCCCCGTCGCGTTCGCCCTCCCCGAACGGCGACGGGCCGTCGACGACGCCCGCGCGCAGGCCGAGCGACTCGGCACGCGGCTCGCCGAACTCGACGCGGCGCTCGAAGCCCGTCCGGCGGAACGTGCGCGCATCGTGGATGCCTCTCGCGCTGCTGCCGAGACGGCCGCTGACGCCGAAACCGCCCGTCACGAAGCCGACGCCGTGCGCGACCTCCGTCGGCTGGTCGTCGATCTCGCGGCGGCGCGTACACGCGTCCAGGCAGCGGAGACATCGGTGGCGTCGGCGCGATCGGCGGCGCAGGACGCCCTCGTCGCCGAGCAGCACCTGCGCGAGCGGCGCATCGCGGGGCTCGCCGGAGAGCTCGGTCAGGCACTCCAGCCAGGCGACGCCTGTCCCGTGTGCGGCTCGGTGGAGCACCCGGCGGTCGCCACGCCGCAGGACGACCACCCGACGCCGGCGCAGATCGCCGAGGCAGCGGCGACCGCGCGACGGGCGGACGATGCCCTCGCCACCGCGGCGACCACCCTCGCCGTCGAGCGCGCGGAGCAGGAACGGCTCACCGCCGCGGTCGGCAGCGTCGAGCCGGAAGAACTCGATCGCCGCGCGGCCATCGCGGACGAGCGGGTCCGGGCGGCGCGGACCGCGGCCACGACGGTCGCCGAACGCGAGCGGGACCGCGCCGCGCACGACGACGTCACACGGGCCCTCGAACAAGACCGCAACGACGTCGACGCCCGTCGGCAGGTGCTCCTCGCGACGACCGCGAACGACTCGGATCGCGTGGAGCAGGACACCACTGCCGTCGTCGACGCCCTCGCCACCCTCGCCGGACACCTCGACGTCGAGCCGGATGGACTGCCGGAGGCGGTGTCCGCCGTCGACGACCGGATCCAGGCACTCCGCGCGGTCGCCGAGGCCGTCGAGCGGGTCCGGATCGCCACCGCGGCCGTCGCGGAGCGTGCGACCGAGGTCACCGTAGCCGTCCGTGCCCAGGACTTCGCGGATGTCGCCGCTGCTCGTGCAGCGGTGCTCGGAGCGGACGACGCCGAGCGGCTCCGGACGATCGTCGACGATGCGGATCGCGAGCGCGCGGTCGTCGATGCCGGGCTGGCGGAGCCCGCCGTCGTCCAGGCTGCCGATGACGATCCGGCCACGATCGACCTCGACGCCGCCGGTGCCGAGACGTCCCGCACCGCGCAGGTCCTCGACGAGGCGACCAGGACGGCGGCGACGACTGGTGAGCGGGCCGACGCGAGCGAGCGGTGTGCCGGGGATCTCGAGCGTGCCGTGTCCGCGCGGGAATCCACCTCAGCACGCAGCCGAGCGGTGGTGCGGCTCGCCGACATCGCTGCCGGGGTACCGGGGCAGAACCCCACCGGGATCACCCTCGGCACGTACGTGCTCATGCGCCGCTTCGAGGACGTCGTCGCCGCCGCGAACGACCGTCTCCGGACGATGCTCGGCGGCCGCTTCACGCTCGAGACCTCGGACGAACGAGAATCCGGTGCCCGAGCTCGACGGACCGGTCTCGCGCTCGCCGTCCGCGACCACACGACCGACACGACGCGTGATCCACGGAGCCTGTCCGGGGGCGAGACCTTCACGTTCTCGCTCTGCCTGGCGCTCGGGCTCGCCGACGTCGTCCAGGCCGAAGCCGGTGGTGTCGCGCTCGGCACGCTGTTCGTCGACGAGGGTTTCGGCACGCTCGACCCCGAGACGCTCGACGGCGTCATCGGTCAGCTGTCCAAGCTCACCGCCGGCGGCCGGCAGGTCGGCATCGTCAGCCACGTGGAAGAGCTCAAGCAGCGCATCCCGGAGCGGATCGCTGTCCGCCGTGCTCCGGGTGGTGGCTCACAGGTCAGCACCACGGTCTGACCCGGACGACCTCGATCCGCCGGTCCCACCTCAGGGTGTCGGCGTCGCCGAGGTGTCGACGGTGCCGTCGGGTGGGGGCAGGATGTCGGCTGCGACCCAGGGGAACACCCAGGTGAACAGGACGAACACGAGTGCGGCGAGCAGCACGATCAGTTCGAGGACCTTGAGGGCGGTCGGGCCGGGCAGGAGTCGCCACACGAGCGGGAAGATCACTTGGGCGTCTCCGAGAGTTCCTTGGGCGTCCCCTCGGACGCGGGCATCCAGTAGTCGAGCTTGGCGTGGGTGATGTAGCGCTCCTTGGCGGACCACATCGGGTGGCAGGCGGTGAGTGTCAGCCAGCGGTCGTCGGCGGTGGGCTGGACGCCGGGCTTGTTCGGGACGGGTGCGATCGTCTCGATGTGGTCGGGTGTGACGATCTGGCTGTCGGTGACCTTGTAGACGTACCAGACGTCGAAGTTCGTGGCCTTGTCGGTGACGCGGACGACGATCGCGTCGTCGGTCGTGAGTTCGGCGATCTGGTTGAGCGGCTTGCCGTAGGTGACGCGGTGGCCGGCGACGGCGAAGTTGCCTTCGGCGCCGGGCATCGCGGTGTCCTGGTAGTGGCCGAGTCCGATGGTGTTGAGCACCTTCTCGCGGTTCGTGCCCTCGCCGATGGGACGGTTGTAGTCCGTTCCGAAGCGCGGGATCTGCATGGTGCCGAAGACGTCCGTGACGTTCGGCGGCTCCGCCAACACCGGTGCGGTACCTCGGTGCTCGGTCCCGACGGTCGGCTTCGCCTTGGTCTGCCCGAGGTCCTTCACCAGTGAGGTCTGGTGCTGATTCGCCACGACGTCGGTCCACCACGCGGTCCACACCACGTACAACCCGGTGACGGCGCCCGCGATGATGAGCAGCTCGGCGATGAGCGACACGATCGCGCCGCCGACGGTCTGCCGAGGACGAGGTCCCCGCTTCGTCCGGGCACGCTCGTCCCGCGCGCTGCGGCGCGAGGGAAGGGTCTCGTGTGCGGTCACGTGGCTCCCGATCCGGAGGGGACAGTCGTCGCGGTCGACGACGCTCAGGTCTATCAGACCACGAGGACGCCACGCTGACGGAGTTCTGCACACCCCAGTTAGCGTGGTGTCGTGCAGTACGTCATCCGGCAGTTCACCCCTGACGACACCGAGGCCGTGGTCGCCCTCTGGGAGACCTGCGGCCTGGTCCGACCCTGGAACGACCCGCGGAAGGACATCGCGCGCAAGCTCTCGGTGCAGCCGGAGCTCTTCCTCGTCGCGACCGACCCGGAGGGCGCCGACCGCCTCGTCGCCGCCGGCATGGCCGGGTTCGACGGGCACCGCGGTTGGGTCAACTACCTCGCCGTG
This sequence comes from Curtobacterium sp. L3-7, assembly GCF_048756585.1. Lineage (NCBI taxonomy): Bacteria > Bacillati > Actinomycetota > Actinomycetes > Micrococcales > Microbacteriaceae > Curtobacterium > Curtobacterium sp. L3-7. Next base: position 1,377,689 of record NZ_CP151474.1, read on the forward strand.
CAGCCCGACCTGCAGGGATCGGGGCTCGGGCGGACGTTCATGGCCGAGTTCGAGCGGCTGCTCGCCGACATGGGCTGCCCGAAGCTGAACCTGCAGGTGCGCGCCGGCAACGAGCAGGTCATCGGCTTCTACGAGGCCCTCGGCTACGCGGACGACCACACGGTGTCGATGGGCAAGCGCCTCATCCCCGACGCCTGACGGACCCCGCCCGCCGTCCCCCGCCCGAGTCTCGCGCTCAGCGACACTTCTCGGGCGGATCGTCGCGAGAACTGTCGCCCAGCCCGAGTCTCGCCCCGCCCGACGTGTCAGGACAGGGCGAGCGCGACCGACGCAGCCAGCGCCAACCCGATGCCGACCCCCTGCAGCACGGTGAGCCGCTCCCGGAGCACCAGGCCCGCGAGCACCACCGTGCCGATCGGGTAGAGCGCGTTGAGGACGCTGATCACCGGCAGCGTCGCCGGGTCCGTGCTCGAGTGCAGTCCGGTCTGGATGAACACGTTCGCCATCGCGTCGAACACCCCGCACGCCACGATCACCAGCGCGAGCCCGCGAACCGAGCCGCCGCGGGCCGTGGACCCGGCCACCCCGTCGGCCGCGGCCGACGACGCGACGACCACCGCGCCTCCAGACCGAGCCGACCGAGCCGACCGAGCGGTCCGAGCCGCCCCCGCCGACCGAGCGGGCCGCGCCGACCGAGCCGCCCGCGCCGACAGCACCGCCGCCGCACCCAGCAGGAGCGCCTGCAGCACCCGCGCGACCACCAGCGGCGCGACCCCGGAGTCTCCAGGGGTCTCGTTGAACGCGAGCACGATCCCGCCGAACCCGCACCCCGCGACCGCCGCCGCGAGCACGCCGCGCGTGGTGAGCCGAGCGCCGCCGGTGTCCCGCACCGACGCGACGAGCACGACCGCGACCACCGCGACCACCAGTGCGCCGATCGCCACCGGCGACAGCACCGTTCCCCTGATCAGTGCGACCACCACGGGGACGACGGCGGAGAACACGGCGGTCAGCGGTGAGAGCACGCTCATCGGCCCGATCGCGAGGGCGGCGTACAGCAGCAGCACCCCGACGCCGCCGGACACCCCGCCGACCGCTCCCCACAGCGTCGCCTGCCACGAGAACCGTGCCCCGACGACGACCAGCCCGACCAGGAGCGGCGCCATGCCCACGGCAGCGGCGATCGCGGCGACCGTCACGGGTCGGACGCGCCGCGACGCGAGCCCACCCAGGAAGTCCGCGAACCCGTACACGAGCGCGCCGCTGAGGCCGAGCATCACGGTGAGCACGGGTCCCATCCTGCCCCGCCCGGTAGCCTGCCCAGCGTGAGTGTTCCCTACCAGCGCATGTTCCGGGTCGACGGCCGTTGGCGCTGGTGGCGGCCGCTCGTGGCGTTGGCCGTCTTCCTCGGGTTCTACCTGGCGACGCAGGTCCTCATCGCGGTCGCGTACCTCGTTCCGATCGGTGTGCAGCGCGGCCCGGACGGGCTCCGGGCGTTCCAGGACCAGCTGTCGTCAGGGGCGCTCGACCCGACCGACCCGGTCGTGCTCTCGATGACGATCGTGTCCCTGGTGGTGCTGCTGCCGTCGATCATGATCGCGGTGCGGATCGCCCGACTCGGACCGATCGGACAGCTGTCGAGCGTGCGGATGCGGGTCCGCTGGAGGTGGATGGCACGCTGCCTGCTGCCGCTCCTCGTCCTGGCGCTCATCATGGTCGGCATCCAGACCGCCGGCACGTACACGATCGACGGGTCCGGGGTGCACTGGAACACCGACGCGATCGGTCAGTCCACCGTGACACTCGGGACGCTGACGCTCACGATCGTCCTCGTGGTGCTGCTCGTGCCGTTCCAGGCCGCAGCAGAGGAGTACGTCTTCCGCGGCTTCCTCATGCAGACGATCGGCGCGTGGATCCCGCTGCGGAAGGCCGGCGCCGTCATCGCCGTGCTGGTCTCGACGGTGGTGTTCGCGATCCTGCACGTCCCGAACGGCTACAACATCTGGGGCATCCTCGACGTCGGGTCGTTCGGGCTCATCGCGGCGATCATCGTGCTCCGCACCGGAGGCCTCGAAGCCACGATCCTGCAGCACGCGCTCAACAACGTCACGATCTTCGTGCTGCAGGCGCCCGGGTGGTCGAAGATCGACCTCGACTCGTCGAACGGTTCCGCCGTCGGTTGGCTCATCACGCTCGGCACCTCGCTCCTCTACTGGGGGATGATCGAGTTCATGGCCCGGCGTTCCGGCCTCGACCGCCGGTTCCCGGGGTCCGAGGCGCCGCGGTTCCGCGGCCCGGTGCCTGCCTGGGCAGGCGGGTCGCGCTGGGTCCGGCCGGGAGGCACGGGCTGGTCGGGCGCGCCCGCTCGCTCCGAGGGCGTGGCCGGCTCCACCGCCGTGGCCGACCCTGTGGACAACGCACTGGGTGTCGCCGGTCGCCCGTAGGCTCGTGGGCATGAGCACCACCTCGGCCGCTGCTGCGCCCCCCGCGGTGTCGCCGTCGCGCGCCGCCGCACTCGACGTCCTGCACCGGGTGTGGGGCTACGACGACTTCCGCGGCGAACAGGCGGCGATCATCGACCGCGTCGTCACCGGTGGGGACGCCCTCGTCCTGATGCCGACCGGTGGCGGCAAGTCGCTCTGCTACCAGGTGCCCGCGCTCGTCCGCGACGGCGTGGGGGTCGTCGTGTCGCCGCTCATCGCGCTCATGCAGGACCAGGTCGACGCCCTCGCGGCGAACGGCGTCAAGGCCGCGTTCCTCAACTCCACGCAGGGCCCGGACGAGCGTGCTCGGGTCGAGCGCGCCGTCGTCCAGGGCGAGGTGGACATGCTCTACCTCGCGCCGGAACGGCTGCGGCTCGAGTCCACCCGTGCGCTGCTCGACCGTGCGCAGATCGCGCTCTTCGCCATCGACGAAGCGCACTGCGTCGCGCAGTGGGGCCACGACTTCCGTCCGGACTACCTCGAACTGAGCGTGCTGCACGAGCGCTGGCCGACCGTGCCGCGCGTCGCCCTGACCGCCACCGCCACGCCGCAGACCCACCGCGAGATCTCCGCGCGCCTCGGGTTGGACGACGCGGCGCACTTCGTCGCGGACTTCGACCGGCCGAACATCCAGTACCGCATCGAGCCGAAGACCGGGGCGCTGCAGCAGCTCCTCACGTTCATCCGGACGGAGCACAAGGGTGACGCCGGCATCGTCTACTGCCTGTCGCGCAACTCCGTCGAGCGCACGGCCGCGGCGCTCGTGGACCAGGGCATCCCGGCGCTGCCGTACCACGCGGGCCTCGACGTGCGGGTGCGCGAGCGCAACCAGTCGCAGTTCCTCCGCGAAGAGGGCATCGTGATGGTCGCCACGATCGCGTTCGGGATGGGCATCGACAAGCCCGACGTCCGGTTCGTGGCGCACCTCGACCTGCCGAAGTCGGTGGAGGGCTACTACCAGGAGACCGGTCGTGCCGGTCGTGACGGGCAGCCGTCGACGGCGTGGCTCGCCTACGGGCTGAACGACGTCGTGCAGCAGCGCCGGATGATCGACCAGTCCGAGGGGGACGCGGCGCACCGTCGGCAGCTCAGCGCGCACCTCGACGCCATGCTCGCGCTGTGCGAGACGATCGAGTGCCGGCGGGTCCGGTTGCTCGCGTACTTCGGGCAGGAATCCACCGCGTGCGGCAACTGCGACACGTGCATCGCCCCGCCGGAGTCCTGGGACGGCACGGTCCCCGCGCAGAAGCTCCTGTCGACGATCGTCCGCCTGGACCGTGAGCGTGGACAGCGGTACGGCGTCGCGCACCTGGTGGACATCCTCGTCGGCAAGCACTCGCCCCGTGTGCAGGAGCTCCAGCACGAATCCCTGGCGACCTTCGGCATCGGGTCGGACCTGTCGGAGGGCGAATGGCGCACGGTGGCGCGGCAGGTCCTCGCGCAGGGGTACGCCGCGGTGTCCGGCGACGGCTACGGCACGCTCGTGCTCAGCCAGAGCAGCGCGGAGGTGCTCGGTGGACGCGTGCAGGTGCTCATGCGTCGGGACCCGGTCAAGGCGCCCCGTGCCAGCCGATCGCGTCGTCAGGTGGTCTCCGACATGCCGCAGGAAGCGCTCGGCCTGTTCGAGGCGCTCCGCTCCTGGCGTGCGGCGCAGGCCCGCGAGCAGGGCGTCCCGGCGTACGTGGTCTTCAACGACGCGACCCTCAGGGGCATCGCGGCCGTTCGGCCGTCCGACGTCGACCAGCTCGCCGAGATCTCCGGTGTCGGTGCCGCGAAGCTCGAGTCGTACGGACGTGCCGTGCTCGACGTGGTGGCCGCCGCCGAGTGACCTGCCGACCTATGCCCCGCGCGGCATGGAACCCGTTGGTGCCTGACTACACTCGGAACCTCCCGCCACGAGGAGGCAGCAGGTGCCCGGTTCGACGATGTTCACCACCGTGCTCGCACGTGCCGTGGTGGCACCGCTCGCCCGCGCGGTCTGGCGCCCGAAGATCATCGGCCGCAAGAACGTCCCGAAGCGCGGCGCGGTGATCCTCGCGAGCAACCACCGGTCGTTCATCGACTCTCCGGCGATCACGATCATGGCGCCGCGCAAGGTCTCGTTCCTCGCGAAGCAGGAGTACTTCACGGGCAAGGGGCTCCGCGGTGCGCTGTCCCGCGCGTTCTTCGGCGGCATCGGCGCCATCGGGGTCGAGCGGGGAGCAGGAGCAGCGGCGCAGCACGCCCTCGACCTCGGCCTCGCACGGTTGCACGAGGGCGAGGCCTTCGCGATCTACCCCGAGGGCACACGCTCCCTGGACGGCCGGATCTACCGCGGTCGGACCGGCGTGGCATGGCTGGCGCTGACGAGTGGTGCGCCCGTCGTGCCCGTCGCGCTCACCGGCACCGAGGACGTCCAGCCCGTCGGCTCTCGGATCCCGAAGCTCGCCCGCGTGACGATCGAGTTCGGCAAGCCGATCGACCTGTCCACCTTCGGCGAGGCGTCGTCCGGTCGGGCGAGGCGTCACGCCACCGACGCGGTGATGGCGGCCATCCAGGAGATGAGCGGGCAAGAGCCGGCGAACGCGTACAACAACCCGCCGGCGACGATCGTCGAGCGGGTGCGCCGCGTGTTGCACCGCGACGACCCGAGTGAGGCCGTCGAACCAGACTGATCGTTGCGTGCTGGGAGTCTCCTATTGCACATACGAAATATCAGTGATTGAATAGGGCTGTGCCGATCGGCACCGCCTGACCGCCCGAACCGGACCAGGCGCACCGCAGACCTGACCCGGAAGGCACGCAGCATGTCGACCACGCCCCTCTTCGACTCGATCGCCCGCCACCGCGAGCGCCCCGTCGCCGTCCGCGCAACGATCACCCCGGCGCCGACGTCGCCGACGACGGCCCCGGTCGACGCGCCGTCTGCGCTCGTCCCGGCCGCCCTCGTCGCCGCCATCGACGACATCCCCGCCCGCATCGGTGCCGCGCTCCCGAAGGGGTACGCCGTCGGCACCGAACAGCTCGCCCTCGTCGAAGCCGTCGCCGACGCCATCACCCGCGCCGTCGTCGACGCCGTCGTGACCGAGCTCGACCGGATCGTCGCCGACGGCGTCGTCCGTTCCTGAGATCCGCCACGGCACCCGACATGACGATCGACGGCCTCCCGATGCGTCCGCGCGGCCCGGCTCGCGACGCGGTGAACGCAGCCGTCGCGTCCTCGATGTCCGGAGCGGCGGTGCCGACTCCCGCCGTTCCGGAACCCACGCCAGCAGGACGCCTCCGCGGGCGCGACTCCGCGCGTGCCGCTGCACCGACCATGCGGGTGACGCACGGATCCGGGGCGGAGTGGATCCGAGCCTCCCGTCCGGCCACCGTCGCGACGCCACTCGCCCGTCCCGACACCGTGCTGCCGAGCCGTCGTGACCTGCGTCCCGCGGGTCCCGCCCCCACCGTCCTGCCGAGCCGTCGCGACGTGCGTCCGGTCAGGCCCGCACCTGCCGCCCTCGCGCTGCGGACGGCCACACAGGCGCTCACGATCCCGCTGCGCAGCATCAGCAGCGCCATCGGCACCCCCAAGACCGTTCCGATCACCGCGACCGCGGTCGCTGCGTGCCTGTTCGTGACGGTCGCCTCGCCGCAGTCCGCGATGGCGGCGCCGCCCGAGGACCGGGCGATGGCGGTGATGGACACGCAGGAGTACGTCGCCCCTGACGGTGTCGCGCTCTCCGTCGACCGCGACGGCTTCTCGATCGCTCGTGCCCCGCAGGCCGCCCGGGGTCTGGTCGGGGCTGCCGGCGTGCCTGCCCCGGGCGTCTCGGTGGTGCGACCGGTCGCCGGGACGATCCCGGCGGCCGGCGGCTTCGGCGGGCGCTGGGTGCATGGCTGTGCCGCGTGCTCGACCAACCACCAGGGTCTCGACTTCGCAGCACCGACCGGGACCACCGTCGTCGCGGCGATGCCCGGCACGGTCGTCTCGGCCGGGGTGTTCGGCGGGTACGGCAACCAGATCCTCCTGCAGCACGCCGACGGCACCCAGACGCGCTACGGGCACCTGTCGCAGATCGGCGTCCGCGTCGGCCAGGTGGTCGCTGCCGGCGAGCGCATCGGCGCCGTCGGCAGCACCGGGGTGTCGACCGGGTCGCACCTGCACTTCGAGGTCATCATCGGAGGCGTCCCGCGCGACCCCGCCGCCTGGCTCGGAGCCCGCGGCTTGCTCTGACCCGCGGCTTGCTCTGACCCGCGGCGCGTAGCGTGCGATGCGTCGACGACAGGGTGTCGCGACGGAACGGAGACGCACGTGCGCGTGACGGTACTGGGAACCGGGGCCATGGGAGCCGGCGTGGCGGGGTCGCTGCTCCGCGAAGGACACGAGGTCACCGTCTGGAACCGCAGCCGCGAACGTGCGCTGCCGCTCGGCGACCAGGGAGCGACGGTCGCCGACGACCCGGGCACTGCCGTCGCGGACGCCGAGGTCGTCCTGCTGACCCTCTTCGACACCGACGCGGTGGTCGACGTCCTCGAACAGTCCGCCGGCGAGGCACCGGCGACCGCGGTCTGGGTGCAGTGCTCGACCGTCGGAGTGGACGGCACCGAGACCATCGTGCAGATCGCCGCGAAGTACGGCATCACCCTCGTCGAGGCGATGATGCTCGGCACGAAGGCACCTGCGGAACAGGGCAAGCTCACGATGCTCGCGGCCGGTCCCGCCGAGGTGCTCGACCGCGTCGACCCCGTGCTCGACGCGATCGGCGCGAAGACCGTCCGCGCCGGCGACCGTGTCGGCGAAGGGACCGCGCTGAAGCTCGCCGCCAACGCGTGGATCGCCTCGATCACGGCCGCGACCGGGCAGTCCCTGGCGATCGCGAAGGGGCTCGGGATCGACCCGGAGCTCTTCCTCCAGGCGATCGAGGGATCGGCGAGCGACTCCGCCTACGCCCACACCAAGGGCAAGTCGATGCTGTCGGGGGAGTACCCCGCGCAGTTCGCGCTGGACGGCCTCCGGAAGGACATCGGCCTCATCACCGAAGCGGCACGGTCTGCCGGTGTGTCCACGACGCTCCTCGACGCACTCGGCCGGGTCTACGCGGACGCGAGTGCCGCCGGGCACGGGGACGACGACATCGCGGCGGTCGGGACGGCCTTCTAGCGGGAGCGGCGGAACCAGCCCCTGACGCGGGCCCCGAGTCGCCCGACGGCCTCGTCGTTCATGGTGTTCGCGAGGTCGAACGCCTCTCGGGTCGGGTCGCTGCCGTCACGGATGCGACGGAGTGCGGCTTCGGCCCGCGCCCGGTTGTCGAGTTCGGCGAAGGGCATGTCGTCCTCGGGCTCGTGCGTCCGGGGGTGATCGGTGTCCCGCGCCTCGCTCATGCGATCAGGCTACGCGTGGGATCCGGAGTCGACAGCGTCGACCATCGCGGTCATCTCGTCGAGGAACCCGACGATCACAGCGGCATCCTCCGCAGAGAGCCGATCAGCCACCCCGAGGGGCCCGGACTCGAGGTCGTCGATGACGAGCAGTGCACGGCGCATCGCGGGTCCGGACGCGCTGAGGATGACACCGCGTCGGTCCGTCGGGTCCGGGTGGCGTTCGACGTGACCGGTGCGGACGAGTCGGTCCACGAGCGCTGAGGTCGACGCGGCGGTGATCCCGAGCCGCTCCGCGAGTTGCTTGGCGTTCACCGTCCGGCCGGCGGCGTCGGCGTCGACGAGGACCCGCAGCGCGGCCATCGCGTTCTCGCCGATGCCGAGGGACTCGCGCGCCCGGCGCTGGGACGCGCTCTCGGCGGTGCGGTACCGCCGGAGGGCGTTCAGCACGTCGACCGCGTCGATCCGGGATCCGTCGTCGTACCAGAAACCGGGGGCGCGTGTCGTCACCTCCGTCGTCATGGCGACAATGCTAGACGATCTAGTTAGAGCGTCTAGTGATGACGGGCACGGGTTTCGGGCGCAACACCCGTGACGCGGCCCGGAAACACCGTTGCAACGAGGGGTCAGTAGGTTCGCGACATGCAGGAGCCGCGGTGCTGAGCCGACTCGCCGGGAGTGTGTTCCGCGTCGGTGCCGCGATCGAACGAGCCGATGTGCTCGCACGGCTGCTCGACGTGTACCTGGCGCGATCCGACGCGGCCTCCGGTTCGGGGGAGCGGATCGTCAGCCGTGAGCTCCGCGTGGTCGCCGGTGCCACCGTCCGTCCTGCCACGGCCCTCGATCGGCACGCGACCCTCGAGTCCCTGGCCCTCGACCGGCACCAGCCCGCCTCGATCGCGGCAGCGGTGGCCGTCGCACGGGACGACGCTCGACGGGCCCGTGACGTCGTCTCCACCGAGCTGTGGGACTGCCTCAACGTCACGAGGTCCCGGATGCCGCGCAAGATCGCCGCAGGCCGGGAGCACGAGTTCCTGGGGTGGGTCCGCGAGCGCAGTGCCCTGGCGATCGGTGTCGTCGAGGGTGACGCCAGCCGTGACGAGGTGTGGGAGTTCTTCACGCTCGGCCGGTCCCTCGCACGGTGCGCAGCGACCGCGAGGCTCCTGGCCTCCGACCTGCTCGACCCCGAGTCCGCGGCCTCATGGGGGACCGCGCTCCGGGCATGCGGGGCGGGCGAGGCGTTCCAGCGGGCGACCGGGTCGGGTGCCCCCGCGTCCGAGGCGGCGGCGTTCCTGCTGCTCGACGACCGCAGTCCCCGCTCGATGCTCTTCCTCACGCTCCGCGCCGAGGAGTGCCTCGCCGACGTCGCGCCCGCTGCCGTCACCGAGGAGCTCGACGACCTCCGCGGTGCCCGCCGCGCGCTCCAGGCGCTGGCCCCGGCCGAGGCGATCGACGCGGCCCGCGCAGCGGGACAGCGGCTCGCGGCGGTCGCCGACCGCGTCTCCGGAGCGCTCGACGCACGCGTCTTCGCGGCGGCGGAACCGACGCACTGAGCGCAGGTCGCGCCGGACGGGAGGCTCGTGGCGGCCCCGCGCAGGGCCTCCCGTCCGGTTCCGGGCCGGGTCAGACGGCGCTGGAGCGGTCGGCGACCGCCTCGTCGCGCTCGAGGTCCTGCCGGATCTCCGCGCGCGACGCGCGCGTCCCGACCACGGGGATCGAGTGGGTGACGGCCATGTGCAGGCGGTTGTCGGCGTCGTAGCGCACGCGGTAGTGCTGGAACCGGACGAGCCAGACCAGGGCGATGGCGAGGGCGACGAACCCGGACGCGGCGCCCACGCCGATCGCCCACCTGGGGCCCCACGCGTCCGCGACCGCGCCGACGATCGGGGCGCCGATGGGGGTGCCGCCCGCGAAGATCGCCATGTACAGCGCCATCACCCGGCCACGCATCGCGGGCGCCGTGGTGGTCTGGACGAGGGCGTTGGCGGTCGTCATGAAGGTCAGTGACGCGAGCCCGACGAACACCAGCACGATCGCGAACGTCCAGTACGTCGGGGCGAAGGCAGCGGCCGTGCACGCCAGGCCGAACCCGGCGCTGGCGAAGACGAGCAACCGCATCCGTGGACGGTCCCGTCGTGCCGACAGCAGCGCGCCGAGCACCGAACCGATCGCCATCACGGAGTTGAGCAGACCGAACTCGCCTGCGCCCTTGTGGAACTCCACCCGCGCCATCGTCGAGGTGAAGATCGGGAAGTTCACGCCGAAGGTGCCGACGACGAAGATCATGCAGAGCACCACGATGATGTCGGGGCGCGTGCGGACGTACCGGAAGCCGGCGGTGATCTGCCCCTTGCCACGCTTCGCACGGACCCGGTCCGCGAGCTGTTCGGGGTCGACGAACCGCAGGGCGCCGAGGACCGCGGCGAACGAGGCCGCGTTGATGATGAACACCCAGCCGGAGCCGATCGCGGCGATGAGCACGCCGGCGACCGCGGGTCCGATGAGCCGGGCGGCGTTGAAGGACGCGGAGTTCAGCGCGACGGCGTTCGCGACGTGCTCGCCGGTGACGACGTCGGAGACGAAGGCCTGGCGCACCGGGGTGTCGAACGCGGCCACGATGCCGAGTGCCAGGGCGAAGGCGTAGAGCCACAGCAGCGTGGCGGTGTTCGTCACGACCATGATGCCGAGCCCGAGGCCGAGCATCCCCATCAGGGCCTGGGTCACCATGAGCGTGCGGCGGCGGTCGAAGCGGTCGGCGACGAGTCCGGTCCAGGGCAGCAGGAGGAGTTGCGGCCCGAACTGCAGTGCCATGGTGACGCCGACCGCGATGGCGTTGTCGTGCGTGAGCTGCGTCAGGACGATCCAGTCCTGCGCGGTCCGCTGCATCCAGGTGCCGACGTTCGACACCAGGGCACCTGCGAACCAGATGCGGTAGTTGCGTCCCGAGAGGGACCGGAACATGGCCGTCACTGGTGGGCCAGCCTCCTCATGATCTCGGTGGCCTCGGCGAGGACGCGCCGTTCGGCCGGGGTGAGTGCGGCGATGCGCGGTGAGAGCCAGCCGTCGCGGCGGCGGCGTGTCTCGACGACGAAGTCGGCACCGGCCGGGGCGGCGCCGATGAGGACCTTGCGGCGGTCGTCGCCGTGCCCGCCCTTGGACAGCAGCCCGCGGTCGACGAGCGCGGCGACGGTCTTCGTCATCGACGGGGGTGTGACGCCCTCGTTCCGGCTGAGTTCCGCGAGGGTCATCGGGCCGTCGCGGTGCAGCCGGGCGAGTGCCGAGAACATCGCGTCGCTGACCGTCGTGTCGGCCTTCTGCGCGCGGAGGGTCCGCGACAGCCGGTTCACCGCGATGCGGAAGTCCGTGCTCAGCGACGCGTGCGGCGCGGAGCGCTTTGTGGTCTCGGGCATGGTCACGATCGTTAGCCTAGCAAATTAGTTCAGCGAACGAACTTGTTCCCATCGGGAATCATCGATGCAGGTGTATGGTTCTGGACCGTAGACAACAGGTGTTGTCGAGAAGATTGGAGCAGTTCATGTCCGAGTTCGAGGGCAAGGTCGCCATCGTCACCGGTGGTGGCAGCGGTATCGGCGAGTCCATCGCGAAGGAGCTCGCCACCGCGGGCGCGAAGGTCGTCGTCACCGACATCAAGCTCGACGCAGCACAGCGGGTCGTCGGGGAGATCGAGCAGGCCGGTGGGACCGCCACCGCCTTCGAGGCGAACTCCGCCGTCGCCGCCGACAACGAGCGGGCCGTCCAGTTCGCGGTCGACACCTACGGCGCGCTGCACCTCGCCGTGAACAACGCCGGCATCGGCGCCGCCCCGCAGAAGATCGGCGAGTACGACATCGCCGCGTGGGACCGCGTCCGTGCCGTGGACCTGGACGGTGTCTTCTACGGGCTCCGCTACGAGATCCCGGCGATGCTGGCCTCCGGCGGCGGCTCGATCGTCAACATGGCGTCCGTGCTCGGCACCGTCGGCATCGCGCAGAACGCGGCCTACGTCGCGTCGAAGCACGCGCTCGCCGGGCTCACCAAGGTCGCCGCGCTCGAGTACTCGGCCCAGGGTGTCCGCACGAACGCGGTCGGCCCCGGCTTCATCGACACCCCGCTGCTGCGGAACGCGATGACCCCGGAGGCGATCAGCGCCCTCGAGGAGGAGCACGCCACGAAGCGCCTCGGCACCGACGCCGAGGTCGCGGCGCTGGTCCTGTTCCTGCTGAGCGACAAGGCCTCGTTCATCACCGGCAGCTACCACCTGGTCGACGGCGGCTACTCCGCCCACTGACGGTTCCGCGTGCAGGGCTCCTTCGCGCGTAGGAAGTCGAATCGCGCGTAGGAAGTCGGAAGTTCCGACCTCCGACGCGCGATTCCGCTTTCCCAGTCGGGCGACATGGGCAAGAACGCGCGTGGCGTCAGGCCGTGATCGCGTCGTGGGGGAGCAGGGCGTGCACACCCCACGTCTGGTTCGCGACCTGGGTGACGCGCATGCTCACCGCGACGCTGGCCATCGCGAGCGCCTCGGAGCGGGTGATGGCGTGCAGGCCGGCGATCCAGTCGACCATCCGGTCGAGGGCGGTCGTCGTCGCGGCGTTCAGGTCGGCGTCGAAGCCGAAGGTGATGCGGCCGGCAGGGGTGTCGGCGTGGATGCCGTCGACCGGAGCCTCGTCGAGGAGCGACAGCGTCACCGTCGTCGTCATGCCGCACTCGATCGCCGTGCCGGAGACCTCGCCGTCGCCCTGGGCCGCGTGTCCGTCGCCGACGAAGAGCAGCGCGTCCGGCACCGTCACCGGGAGGTGGAGGGTCGACCCGACGACGAGTTCGCGGCAGTCGATGTTCCCGCCGCCCAGCGGTCGCGGTGGGATGGTCGAGTGCTCACCCGTCGGTTCCGGCGGGACGCCGACGACCCCGAGGAACGGTGCCGTCTGGACGCCGAGGCCGAGCTGGTTGCGGGCGACACCCGTGCGGTCGTCGATGTCCCAGAGGAGGGGGCCGCGCTCCTGGGTCAGACCGAGCGCCCGGTTGACGGGCGTGTCCACGCCGCCTGAGCCCGTGTAGCCCCAGTCGTCCGGGACGAGGTCGTCGAACCGTACGGCGAGGACCTGTCCCGGCCGGGCACCCTCGACGGCGATCGGGCCGACGAGGCAGTGTCCTCGTCGCCCGTCGATGAGCGTCGGCGGGTGGTCGCCCGGGTGCTGTTGGCGCTCCGTGTAGCCCGCCGCGCTCAGCGTGCGGATCGTCACGGTGTCCCCGGGTGCGACGCGGAGCACCGGATCCCGCTCGGCGGTGAAGACGTCGATGGCGGTGTCGAGCGAGGCGTCGATGCGATGGGCGGTCACGGTCCGATCATCGCAGGCGAGCGTTCCGCCGGTTCGACAGGCGTTCCGCTGCGTCGCCGTCAGTGGAACTGGGGGATCGTCATCCAGATGCCGTACAGGACAGCGGCGATGCAGACCGCGAAGCACAGGCCGGCGCCGGCGAGGGCGACCGGGGGCGTGTGCCCGGACCGCGGGGTCTCCTCGCCGTACTGCGTCCGCTCGCCGCCCGTGTCGACGGGCTGCCCCGTCCCGAGCAGCCGCAGACCGAGTGTGTAGACCAGCACGACGCCGACCGCCGCCACGAACCCGACGCCCGCGACGATCGCGATGCTCCCGAAGTCGATGTCCATCGTCGTCTCCCGTTCAGCCCTTGGCCTCGACCGGCTCGCGCTCGGTCTCGTCCGTCGTGATGTCCTCGTGCGAGACCGGCCGGCGCTTCGCCAAGGCGTAGAAGGTGAGCCCGGCCGCGAGCGCCAGGACGGCGACGGCGATCAGCCCGATCACCGACGTGGACGCGAGCCAGGTCGCCAGCGCCCCGACGACCGCTGCAGCCGGGAGCGTGATCACCCACGCGACGACGATCCGGCTCACCACGTTCCAGTGCACGTCCGCGAGCTTCTTGCCGAGCCCGGAGCCGATCACCGAGCCGCTCGTGACGTGCGTGGTGGAGAGCGCGAACCCGAGGTGGGAGGACACCAGGATGGTCGCGGCCGAGCTGGTCTCCGCGGCGAAGCCCTGCGGGGACTGCACGTCGGAGATCTTCTTGCCGACCGTCTGCATGATGCGCCACCCGCCCATGTAGGTGCCCAGGCCGATCGCGAGGCCGCACGCCAGGATCACCCAGAGCGCTGGTCCGGTGCCGGCGTCCTGGTAGTTCGCGGCGATGAGGGTCAGCGTGATGACGCCCATCGTCTTCTGCGCGTCGTTCGTGCCGTGCGCCAGGGACACCAGCGAGGCCGAGATCGTCTGGCCGTGGCGGAACCCCGTCGCAGCGCCGTGCGTCGTGGCGTTCTTCGTGAGGGCGTACGCCAGGTAGGTCGCGACCAGGGCGATGACGCCGGCGATCACGGGGGAGAGCAGCGCGGGCAGCACGACCTTCGACACGACGGTCGCCCAGTCCACCGAGTTCAGGCCGGCGCCGATGATCGACGCCCCGATGAGCCCGCCGAACAGGGCGTGCGTCGACGACGACGGCAGCCCGAAGTACCAGGTGGCGAGGTTCCAGAGGACGGCGCCGACCAGCCCGGCGAAGATCATCGTCGGCGAGATGTGGATGCCGTCCTGTCCCTCGCGGATGATGCCCTGCGAGACGGTCTTGGCGACCTCGGTGGACAGGAACGCGCCGACGATGTTGAGCACGGCGGAGATGAGCACGGCGGTCCGGGGCTTGAGTGCGCCCGTGGCGACCGACGTGGCCATGGCGTTTGCGGTGTCGTGGAACCCGTTCGTGAAGTCGAACACGAGCGCGACCACGATCACGAGCACGACGATGACGAGGACGTCCATGGCGGCGACGGTAGGCCCACGGCGACGCGCTCGGGTGAACGCCCGGTGAACACGTCAGGCCGTCTGGCCGTCCGGTCGGTCCGGTCGTCTGCGAGGATGCTCACGTGCCCACGTTCTCTGCCGCCCGCGGCGACTCCTCGTTCGTCGACGCGCACGGTGTCGAGATCGTCTACTCGACCTGGCGCGCCGGGCGGCCGAAGGGGATCGTGCAGATCGCCCACGGCGTCGGTGAGCACTCGCTCCGGTACGAGCGGCTCGCGCAGGAGCTCGTCCGTGCCGGCTGGACGGTCGTCGCGAACGACCACCGCGGTCACGGTCGGACCGGGCTCGGCCAGTGGGACGGCGACCACGCGAAGCTCGGCAGGCTCGGCGTCGGCGGGCTCCGGGCCGCGATCGACGTCGTCGAGCAGATGACCTCCGTGGCGCGGCAGGAGACCCCCGGTGTCCCGCTCGTGCTGTTCGGGCAGTCGTGGGGGTCGCTGATGGCGCAGCGCATCCTGAACACCTCGAGCGAGTCGTACGACGGCGTCGTGCTGTCGGCGACCGCGTACCGCCTGCCCGGATGGATGAACGGCGGCGACCTCAACAAGCGGCACGCCGCGCTCGGTCAGACCCGGTTCGAGTGGCTCAGCCGGGACCGGGCGGTGGTCGACGCGTTCGACGCGGACCCGCTCACGGTCGACGCCGACGTGATGGGGTTGTTCGGACTGCCGGACACGCTGCGTCTGCTCGGGGTGCCTCGCCGGGGGATCCCGCACGACGTCCCCGTGTTGCTGCAGGTCGGGTCCGACGACAGCCTCGGCGGTCCGCGGTCCGTCGAGAAGCTGGCAGCCGCGTACCGCCGTCGCGGCGGGCTGACCGACGTGGTGGTGCGGGTCTACGAGGGCGCTCGGCACGAGATCTACAACGAGACGAACCGGGACGAGGTCGTCGCGGACCTGGTCGCCTGGCTGGGGCGCGTCGCTCGCTGACGGGGCGCTCGCTGACCGGCCGCTGCGCGTAGGGTCGAACCGTGCACGGTGAGTACAAGGTCCCAGGCGGAAAGCTCGTCGTCGTCGACCTCGACGTGGTCGACGACACCATCCAGGAGTTCCGGCTGGCGGGTGACTTCTTCCTCGAACCGGACGACGCGCTCCCGCTCATCGACGCCGCCGTGAACGGGCTGCCTGCCACCACGGACGCAGCCGGCATCGCCGCAGCCGTCCGCGCTGCCCTGCCTGTCGACGCCGTGCTGCTCGGCTTCACGCCGGAGTCCGTCGGCGTGGCCGTCCGCCGGGCACTCTCCCGGGCGTCGACGTGGCGCGACTACGACTGGCAGATCATCCACGAGGGGCCGATCAGCCCGAACGAGCACCTCGCCCTCGACCAGGTCCTCACCGAGGAGGTGGGTGCCGGCCGACGCGGGCCGACCCTCCGCATCTGGGAGTGGGACCAGCCCGCGGTGGTCATCGGCTCCTTCCAGTCGCTGAAGAACGAGGTCGATCCCGAGGGTGCCGCGAAGTACGGCGTCGAGGTGGTCCGGCGGATCTCCGGCGGCGGCGCGATGTTCATGGACGCCGGCGCGATCATCTCGTACTCGCTGTACGTCCCGACCGACCTCGTGCAGGGCATGACGTTCGCCGACTCGTACGCGTACCTCGACGAGTGGGTGATCGAGGCGCTGAAGTCCCTCGGCATCGACGCGTACTACCAGCCGCTCAACGACATCACCTCGACCAAGGGCAAGATCGGCGGCGCCGCGCAGAAGCGGCTCGGCACCGGAGCGCTGCTGCACCACGCCACCATGAGCTACGACATGGACGGCGAGAAGATGGTCCAGGTGCTCCGCATCGGTCGCGAGAAGATGAGCGACAAGGGCACGACCTCGGCCGCCAAGCGCGTCGACCCGTTGCGGTCGCAGACGGGGTTGTCGCGGGCGGCGATCATCGAGTCCTTGATCGGGACCTTCACGACGCTCTACGGGGCGACGCCGGGAGCCGTCACGGACGCCGAACGACAGCGGGCGCAGGAGCTCGTCGAGTCGAAGTTCGCGACCAAGGAGTGGCTCCAGCGCGTCCCGTGAGCGTGGTCGGCGACCGGGCCGTGGTGGGTGCGGTGGGGATCCCGGCGTTGGTCGGCGGCCGGGCCGTGGTGGGTGCGGTGGGGACCCCGGCGTTGGTCGGCGGCCGGGAGAGGGGGGATCCCGGCCGCCGCACTTCGAGTGTGGACGTCATCCCCAAGAACGAGACGTGTGGATCATGAGAATCCTCCGCGCGGCTGATCCGCCGACCAGAGGCGGCACGTAGCCTCGCTTGCGTGAACTGGTTGATCCTGTTGGGGGCGGTGGCCGCTGCGGTCGTCGTGACGTGGATCGCCGATCGTCTGGGGTGGATCGACCTGTCGAACAAGTCGACCAGCAGCGGGGGATCCGGTGGAGTCGTCTCGATGATGGACGAGGTCTTCGCGCCGACGCGCCACGAGACCCAGGCGGAGTACGAACGGCAGGCCCGCCTGCCCCGTGAAGCACCGACGCCCGCCGACGACGACCACGACCTGCTGAGCGGGACGGTGCTCATCAAGGTGCCGACGGTCAGGGGCACCGGCGGCCGCCACGAGGCACGCGCCGGAACCCACCACCGGCAGTACTGACGGCCCACCCGACTGACGGCCGACCCTGACCGACGACGTCAGCGGGTGGTGAGCTCCTGGTAGTCGGGGTGCCGCTCGATCCACGCCGCGACGTAGCTGCACTGCGGGACGACACGGCGCGAGGAGCCCGAGCGGACGTCGTCGAGCGCGTGCTGCACGAGGACCGAGGCGTGGCCCCCTCCCCGGTGCGCGGGGTCGACCTCGGTGTGCACGAAGCGGATCTCGTCGTCGGCGATCTCGTAGGCGGCGAACCCGATCACGGTGTCGTCCTCCACCAGGGAGTACTGCTGCTGATCGGTGTCGTTCCGGACGTCCAATGCCATGTCGACGACGCTACGCCGCGGCCCCGAAGAGGGGCCTGTGCGCCCGCTGTGTGCCTCGCTAGCGTCAGCGGGTGACCGACCACCGCCCGCCATTCCGCTTCCGGACGCCTCCGGGGTGGCCGACGCCGTCCACCGAGTGGGTCGCGGCGCACCAGCTCGCCGAACCCGGTCCGGGGTTCTCCCCTGGCCCGGGTATCCCGCCCGCGCCGTCCGGGTGGCGCTTCTGGCGTGCCGACCATCGGGCGTTCCGGGCGGCGATGCCCACCCGGCGGCGGCGGATCGAGCTGCTCGGCGCGGCGGGACTCGTGCTGCTGGTCCTCGGGATCGTCGGCGTCGTCGTGCTGACGGCGGCGGACGTGCCGGCGGTGTTCGCCGTCGCCCCGATCGCGGCCGGGGGAGCGCTGTACATCGTGCCCTGCGTGCGATGGTGGGACCTCGCCACGGACACGGCGCGATCGATCGCCGCGACGGCCGGGGTGTGGGGACCGACCTCCGTCTCGGCCCCGGCGGCACGGGCCGGCTTCGGGAGGTCGGCCCGCGTGGCCACCGGCATCACGGCCGCCATCGCCGCGGCCGCACTCGTGGCCGGCGCATCGGCCGGCGTCGCCCCGGTCGTGACGGACGCCGGGCGGTCCCTGGCCGGCGCCGTCGGGAGCGTTCGTGGCGGCCTCCCCGAGGACGAGGAGCTCGCGGCCCCCTACACCTCGGACGACGGGCAGATCGACATCACCCAGGTCAGCGACGACGCGTGGGACGCCACCTGCGCGGCGACACCCGGTGACTCGAACTGCTGGAGCTGGGAGGTCGACGCGCTGACGGACTGCGACCTCTCCGTGACGATCGGGTTCGCCGACACCGCGCTCGGGGACGACACCAGGACCGTGACCCGTGCCGTGCACGTCTCCGCGGGCCGACCCCTGTACATCGCGGAGCTCGGGGACGAGGACTACAGCGGCATCGACACCGCCTCGTGTCTCGGGGAGGTCCCGCACCGGGTGGACGTCGACCAGACACCGGCCGACGACCCCGCCTACGAGGAGCAGCCGGACGGGTGTGACCTCACCGGGTGCATCGGCTGGACGCTCCGTCCGGGCGAGGACTGCGCGGACGCCTCGGTCCAGTTCCTGGTCACGGACGAGTGGCGCGACGTGCCGGATCCCCACGACCTGGTGATCGGTGCGCCGTTGCAGAGCAGCGTCCCCGTGACCGTCTTCGCGGGCGGGGTGGAGTCCTTCGCCGGCGACGCGACGATCACGCAGATCACCTGCTCGTCGTCGGACAGCCCCGATGCGGACGCCCAGCCGGGGGCAGCGGCACACACCTGACCAGCGGACGCCTCGCCCTGCGAGCCCGAAGCCCTGCGAGCCCGAAGAGGGGCCTGTGCGCCTGCCGTGACGACCGCTACCCTCGGCGCGTGACCGAGCAGCACCCCGTCGACGTCGAGCCCCGATTCCGCACCCCACCCGGGTGGCCGACACCGTCGGCCGCATGGGTCGAACGTCACCACCTGGCGGAGCCGGCACACGGCTGGGGCCCGGCCCCGAGCCTCCCGGCTGCCCCGCAGGGCTGGCGCTTCTGGGAGGTGGACCGGCGCGCGTTCTGGCACGACCGACGGAGCGTGGTCGGACTCGCCCTCGTCCTGGTGGGCATCGCCGTCGTCATCACCGTGTCCGTCCTCGGCGGAGAACTCCGCGGGCTCACCGCACTCGGTCTGGTGCCGGTCGTCGGCGGAGCCGCCGTCGCGATCACGAGCAGCGTCCGTCGTGCCGCCCTGGCCGACCGCCTCGTCGCCGTGGCCCGCGAGCGTCGCGCAGCGGACCCGATCGACCCCGAGGCCGCTTGGGGCGTCCCCGGAGCCCTCCCCTTCGTCGAGGCGTCCGGGGACGAGCGCCGCTCGCCCGTGCGACGTCGGAACCGGATCGCGGTCGTCGTGACGGCGACGGCCACGGCGGTCGTGACCATCGTGGGTGCCTCCGTGGCCGTCGTCCCGCTCGTGCAGGAGACGGTCGGCGGGGTCGGCCAGACGCTCGCCCTCGGGCTGCAGGACGACGCCCCGGCGCCGCCGACGGCATCGGCGTCGCCGGATCCGGACACCGACCCGGCCCCGGACACCGATCCGACACCGGCGCCCGCCCCGTCGACGGTGGCGGTCGACGCCGTCCTCGAGGACGGGACGGCGCTGCAGGCCGACTGCGGGGTCGCGATGGCGGGCCGGACGGACCCGGCGCACTGCTGGGCCTGGTCGCTCACCGCGCCGGCCGCGTGCGAGGCGAAGGTCACGGCCCGGTTCGGCCCTGATGCGAACGCGCCGGCGACCCGGACCGAGGAACGGTTCGTCTCGCTGTCACCTGGCGTGCCGCTGTCCCTCGTGCTCCGCGGCGGAGAGACCAACGCCGGGCTCGACCACCTGACCTGCGTCAGCGCGGGGTCCGCGCCCTACCCGATCGGCACCTACGACGCCGGGGTGGAGCTGCCCGACTCGGACTTCCCGGCCGCCTGTGACGACTGGGGGTGCGACGGGTTCATCTTCGACGCCGAGTCCGCGTGCGACGCCGCGACGATCGAGGTGCACGCGTTCGACGACGTCGCGGACCAGCACTCGCGGGACTACGTGGTCGTGCAGCCGCTCGCCGACGGGACGAGCACGACCCACAACGAGGTCTTCGTGCCGTACGACCACGGCCGGCAGCCGGCCGACGCCGAGGTGTCGTCGGTGACGTGCGAGAGCTGAGCCCGTGTGCGCGACAATGATCGGGTGAGCAAGGGAGACGAGGCACCGGACCGGGTCGTCCTCGGCGACAACCTCGACGCCCTCGCCACCCTGTCCGACGGCGCGTTCACGGTCGTCTACCTCGACCCGCCGTTCAACACCGGCCGGTACCAGCGCCGGCACGCCAGCTCAGCGGTCCCGAGGGCCGACGGCCCCGTGATGGGCTTCCACGGCCGGAACTACGAACGCGTCCGCGGCGACCTGATGCGCTTCGACGACCGCTTCGAGGACTACTGGTCGTTCCTCGAGCCCCGCCTGCTCGAGGCGTGGCGGGTCCTCGCGCAGGACGGCACGCTGTACCTGCACCTGGACTACCGCGAGTCGCACTACGCGAAGGTCCTCCTCGACGCGCTGTTCGGCCGTGACGCCTTCCTCAACGAGATCATCTGGGCGTACGACTACGGCGCGAAGTCCCGCTCCCGCTGGCCGACGAAGCACGACACGATCCTGGTGTACGTGAAGGACCCTGCCCGGTACCACTTCGACTCGACGGCGGTCGACCGCGAGCCCTACATGGCACCGGGGCTCGTCACGCCGGAGAAGCGGGAGCGCGGCAAGCTCCCGACGGACGTCTGGTGGCACACGATCGTGTCGCCGACCGGCCGCGAGAAGACCGGGTACCCGACGCAGAAGCCCGAGGGGATCCTCCGGCGGATCGTGCAGGCGTCGTCGCGTGAGGGCGACTGGGTCCTCGACTTCTTCGCGGGCAGCGGCACGACGGGCGCGGTCGCCGGGGCGCTCGGCCGCCGCTACGTGCTCGTCGACGACAGCCCGACGGCGTTCGAGGTGATGCGGAAACGCCTGCCAGGCGCGACGTTCGAGGTGCTGCCCCCGGCGACGATGGCCGCGGATCCCGCCGTGTGAGGTGGTGGGGCGTGCGTGGGCGCGCTGCGTGGGGCGACTCGGAACGACAGGGTCGCTGTCGTACGACAGCGGTTCTGTGGCCCTCACGCGCGTGCAACTGTTGCAGACGCGTGGAAACGACGAAGTCGCTGTCGTACGACAGCGACTTCGTCGTTCGGGGTCGGCACGCGGCGCGGCGGGGCGGCGCGGCGGTCGCGGCTACTCGGCCGAGTGGCGGCCGTGCGCGTGGTCGCCGTCGGCCGGACGGGAGGCCCGGCTCGCGTCGTGCGCGTCCGTCC
Organism: Curtobacterium sp. L3-7; assembly: GCF_048756585.1. Lineage (NCBI taxonomy): Bacteria > Bacillati > Actinomycetota > Actinomycetes > Micrococcales > Microbacteriaceae > Curtobacterium > Curtobacterium sp. L3-7. The sequence goes on from NZ_CP151474.1 coordinate 1,399,205, forward strand.
CGTCCGTCGCGGGGTCGGCCTCCACGGTGGCAGCGTGCGCGGCACGACGGGTGCGGATGGCCCCGGTGGTCGTGGCGGGCTCGTCCACCGGCGCAGCGGCCGAGTGCGCGCCGTGCGTCGGCGCGTCCGGCAGCGGGGCGCGGGTGCCGTCGCTCGACACGTCGTCCGGCAGCACCGACACGTCGTCCGGCAGCACCGACACGTCGGACGTCCCGGTGGACCGGGCCGAGCGCGGCTGCGCCGGGACGTCGGGTGACGTGGGGACGATCCCCATCCCCCCGGTGTCGGGCGACACGAGCGACTCGGCGTTCGTCGCGGCGCCCTGCGCATCGACGGTGCGGCGATCGGGGTCGTCGCCGGCAGCCGCGGCCCGGGCGGTGTCCGCCTGCTCCTGCAGCGCCGACGTCTTGCGGAGCGGCGGCACCCGGAAGAACCAGGTCAGGACGAACGCGATGAGGATCACGCCGAGGCCGACGTAGTACACCGTGACGGCCGAGCTGCTGAACCCGACGAGGAACGGCCGGGTCAGCCGCTTGTCGGCACCGTTGAGGAACGAGGTGTCGCTCGTCGCGGAGCTCGTGGAGGAGTCGGCCTTCGAGTTGCCGCTCTTGAGCTGCTTGATGAGCGTCGGGGCGACCTCGTCGACGACGTTCTTCCGCTGCGACGCGTTCGAGTAGTCGACCTGCAGCGTGCCGTCGACGACGTCTGCCTGGGCCTTCGACGCTGCGGTCTCGAGCGCCTGCTGTTCGGCCTTCGGCTTCGCGGCCGCGACCTGCTCGTCGATGACCGACTGCGCCTGTGCCGCGGGGAGCGCACCGGCGGCGACCTGCTGCTGGACGCCCGCGGTGACCTGCTTCGTGACGGCGGCGTCTGCGGCTTCCTTCGCCTGCACGGCGCCCTTGTTCAGGCCGTCCTGCACGTTCTGCTTCACCGGGTCGGTGATCGGCGTCCAGATCTGGTCCATCACGCCCTTGTTGTCCTTGGCGTTCGCCACGGACGGGGTGAGGGCGGCGTTCAGGGCGCTCGTGAGGTCGGACTTGTCCTGCATCGCCGTCGTGATGTTCGTCGGCATCAGGGTGAACAGCACGGAGAGGAGCACTGCGGTGCCCATCGTGCCGCCGATCTGGCGGAAGAAGGTCGCGGCGCTGGTGGCGACACCGATGTCCCGAGGGGACACCGAGTTCTGCGCGGCCAGGGTCAGCGTCTGCATGAGCTGCCCGAGCCCGAGGCCGATGCCGAACATGCCGAGCATCAGGAACCACAGCGGACGGTCGGCGGTGAGGAACGTCAGGACGGTGAACCCGATCGCGGTGAACGCCGTCCCGGTGATCGGGAAGACCTGGTAGTTGCCGGTCCTGGAGATGATCTGACCCGAGGCGATCGACGCGATCATCAGGCCGAGGACCATCGGCAGCATCGCGAAACCGGACTCGGTCGGCGTGACGCCCTTCACGATCTGCAGGTACAGCGGGATCGTCAGCATCGCGCCGAACATCCCGAAGCCGACGAGCACGGACAGGATCGCGGACATCGAGAACACCCGCGAGCCGAAGAGCTTGAGCGGCAGGATCGCGTCGTCCTGCATGGCGCGCTCGACCAGGATGAACGCGATGAGTCCGACGGCACCGGTCACGTAGCAGGCGATCGAACCGGCCGAGCTCCAGCCCCATGTACGGCCCTGCTCGGCGACGAGCAGCAGCGGCACGAGCGTCACGATGACGAGCGCGGCACCCCACCAGTCGATGCGCGGCTTGGCCTTCCGCTCGCCGACCTTCGGCAGGTGCAGGAACGTCAGCACCATGATCAGCGCGATGATGCCGATCGGCACGTTGATCAGGAACACCCAGCGCCAGCCGGAGATGAACACGATCTCGCTCGCGCCGGCGAAGAGACCACCGACGAGCGGCCCGATGACGCTCGAGATGCCGAACACCGCGAGGAAGTAGCCCTGGTACTTGGCGCGCTCGCGGGGGGCGAGCATGTCGCCCATGATCGCGAGCGGCAGGGACATCAGACCACCGGCGCCGAGGCCCTGCAGCGCGCGGAACCCGGCGAGCATGAGCATCGAGGTCGAGAACGACGCGGCGAAGGAGCCGACGATGAAGATGCCGATCGCGGTGAGGAACAGCGGACGCCGGCCGAAGATGTCGGAGAGCTTGCCGTAGATCGGCGTCGTGATCGTCGAGGCGATCAGGTACCCCGTCGTGACCCAGGCCTGCTGGTCGAGCCCGTGCAGGTCGTCGCCGATGGTGCGGATGGCGGTGCCGACGATCGTCTGGTCGAGGGCGCCGAGGAACATACCGGCCATCAGGCCGTAGATCACCAGCAGGATCTGCCGGTGGTTCATCACGACGTTGGATGCCGTGGTGGGTCCCGCTGGAGCGGTCGCCGTCTGGGTCATGTGCAGGGTCTCCCGGGTACCGAAGCGCTGGTGACAAGAATTTTGCGCTGTCTGCAAAGTTACAACTGCCGCAAGCGGTGCGGTCACGCAGGTGCGGCTTCCTGTGTGGATCGGCAGCGTTCCGTGGGACGAACAGTAAGGTCGCCCCCATGAGCACGCCCGACGGCATCACGGTACGCCCGACCTCCGTCGGCGGTTCCCGTCCGGCCGTGATCGTCCTCCCGGGCGGTGGGTACGAGGAACACGGGCGGGCGAGTTCCGAACCGATGGCGGACTGGTACGCCGGCATCGGCCTGCACGCGTTCCTGTTCCGCTACCCGCTCCGCACGCCGGAGACGGTCGGCCCGTTGCACCCGGCGCCGATCGACGCGACCCGCGCGGTGTTCACGTGGCTCCGCTCGGGACGGGCCGGCGCGGACACCGGGCTCGACATCGACACGGAGCGCATCGGCGTCGTCGGGTCGAGCGCCGGCGGGCACCTGGCCGCCTCGCTCGCGAACGGCATCGACGACCCCGCTGCCGACCGGCCGGCGTTCTGCGTCCTGAACTACCCGGTGATCTCGATGGAACACCCGACGCGGCCGCGTCCGATGGTCGGGCTCCTCGGCGACGATCCATCGTGGCGGACGCGCCGCGAGCTCTCGATGGAGACGCGGGTCGACGCGCGCACGCCGCCGACGTTCGTCTGGACGACGGCGGACGACCGGATCGTCCGAGCGTCGAACGCGCTGTCCTACGCGGACGCGCTGGTGCGCAACGAGGTGGACGTCGAGGTGCACGTGTTCCCGCACGGCAGGCACGGACTCGGCACCGCCGTCCGCGAACCGCACACGTCCCGGTGGACCCGGCTCTGCGAGGACTGGCTGCGGTACCAGCGCGTGCTGACCGACTGAGCCGACCAGGGCCTCCAGACCGGACTGGAGGCCCGGCGCACGTCCGTCAGACGGCCGCCGTCTCGACGACCTTGGTCACACCCCGCGCGGCCAGGTCGGCTGGATCGGCCGCTGTCCGGCTCGTGACCACGGTGACCGCCTCGCCGCCGGCACGGAGGCGGTGCCAGCGGTCGAACACCGCGCCGCCCGGTGCGAGGTCGGCGCGGCGGACGGGCAGGTCCGCGTCGTCGACGTCCACCACGACGGCGATCGTCCGCGGGGTCGGCGACGGTGTCGCCCGACGTGCCTCGGCGACGACCTCGGCGTAGCGACGGCCGAGGGGCTTCACCCGGTTGTCGACGTCGAGCAGGCCGAGCGTGTACTCGAGGTCCTTGAAGTCGCCGAGCGCGCGGGAGACGTCGTGCGAACACCACCACGTGACGGCGTGCAGGTCCTCGGCGCTCAGGGCGGCTGCGATCGTGCGCTCGAGGAACTCGGGCATCTCGTCGTCGGCGAGGTGGCGGTCCGGTGCGCCCACCTCCTGCAGCCAGACCGGCCGGCCGGGGTCCGTCGCGAAGGCCTTCGCGAGCTCGATCATCCACTCGGCGTGCCGGACGGACTCGTCGGAGAGCGCGCCGTACCGCCCGGCCACGCCGTTGAAGATCCACGAGTGCACCGTGGTGACGTCGCCGAGGCGGCTGGCGTGGGCTGGTACGAAGGGGTGCCCGTCGCGGTACCAGAGGTGGTCGTTCTCGCTGTGGGTGACGACGTGTCGCGGGTCCTTGTCCCGCGGAGCGCCGAGCAGAGACTCCAGCCAGTGCGTGACCTGGTCCGTGTCAGCGGGCATCGCCGCCGGGTTCGGCGGCTGGAACTGGTTGACCTCGTTGCCGAGCGTCAGGCCGGTGAAGTTCGGGCGGTCGCGCACGGCGTCGTACACGGCGGCGACCAGGTCGGCCTGGGCTCGGATCGCCGGGGGATCGGTGAACATGTTGCCGTCGTGCCAGTTCACGAGCCACGCCGGGATGAAGTCGAAGCCGGACATGTGCCCCTGGATCACGTCGACGCTGGCGTCGAGGCCGAACTCCGCGGCGACGTCGACGACCTTCGCGACGTCGTCGAGCGCCTGCCTGCGGATCAGTGTGCGGTTCGGTTGCAGCGTGGGCCAGAGCGGGAACAGCCGGACGTGGTCCAGCCCGAGCCCCGCGATCGCCTCGAGGTCACGGCGGACCGCGTCTTCCTGCACCGACTGCCACTGGAACATCCAGTCGGTGGACGGCACGTAGTTCACGCCGAAGCGCGGAGCGGTGGTCATCGGTCTCCCTCGGTCGGTGCGGTCGGCGCATGGGGCGTCGGGCGTCCGGTCGTCGGCGCCCGCCAGGACGAGCCGCGGACGTGCAGCGCGCGGCCGCTCACCTCGGCGTCGCTGACGTCCTCGCCCCGGACGAGACGCTCGACGAGGGCGACCGCCGTGCGCGCCGACTCCTCCACCGGCGCGTCGAGTGCGGTGAGCGTCGGACGGACGATCGACGACACCCAGGAGTCCTCCCACGCGACGACGGACAGGTCGTCGGGGACACGGACGCCGAGTTCGGGGGCGTGCGCGATCACCTCGGCCGCGATCGCCTCGCCGTCGAGGACGATCGCGGTCGCGCCGTCGAGCCGGCCGAGCAGGTCGGCGACCGGGTCCTCTGCGTCCGCGCGCCAGGCCAGGACGATGGCGTCGATGCCGCGTGCTCGGGCGGCGGCGGTGAACCGGGCATCGCGTGCGCCGGTGTGCGCGAGCGACGGACCGTCGCCGACGCGGGCGATGCGCCGGTGCCCGAGGCCGTCGAGGTGGTCGAGCAGCGCGCCGGTGGCGTCCGCGTCCCCGACCGTGACGGCCGGGATCGTGCTGCCCGGGACGGGGGCGCCGAGCATCACGGCCGGCGCCGACAGGTGCTGCAGGAGCGAGACGCGAGGGTCGTCGGTCCGGACGTCGACGAGCAGGAAGCCGTCGACCCGCTGCTCCGTCCACCACTGGCGGTAGACCTCGGCCTCGTCCTCGGCGCGGACGAGGGTCAGCGAGAGCGACCACCCGATGGCGGCGAGCGGCTCGGTGAGCCCGGCGATCAGGCGCATCGTGAACGGGTCGCGTTGGAAGGTGTCACGCGAGCGGGCGAGCACGAGGCCGAGGCTGCGACCAGCGCTGCCGGAGAGCTTGCGGCTCGCGAGGTTCGGCCGCCAGTTCAGGTCGTCGGCGGCCTTGCGGATCCGGGCGGCGGTCGCGGCCGAGACGTTCGGTCGGCCGTTGAAGACGTGGGAGACCGCCGAGGTCGAGACGCCGGCGCGCTTGGCGACCTGCGCGATCGTCACACGACGACGGTCGACGGCTCCGGCGGTGGTGTCGCTCATGCCGACGAGCGTAGAGGGTTGACCGGTTCGTGTAAAGCGGTATACGTTGCTCGTCACCTGAAGTACACCGCTGTACCAACCACCCCGTGAACCGCTCCACCTTCCACTGCCAAGGAGGCACCGTGACGGACGGAATCAGCAGGCGGACCCTCCTCGGCGCCGGCCTCGGCGCCGGGGTCCTGGCCCCGATCCTCGCCGGGTGCGCCGCGCTCACACCGGCGTCGAGCGGGCCGGGGACCCTCAGCGTGCACACCCAGTTGAGCGGTGCCGTCGCGGGGGCCAGGACGTTCACCGACGTCGTCGCCGCATACCGACGACGCACGAGCCGCAGGGTCGCGCTCCTGTCGAACGGGTCAGACCTGCCGATCGTGTTCGAGACGAGTTCGCTCGCGGGCAAGGAAGCCGACGTCGCCATCGTCAACATGGTCGGGCGCACCCTGTCCTGGACGGGGGAGCACGCCACGATCCCCGTGAACCAGTACCTCGACGACTGGGGGCTGCGGGACGCGATCATCCCAGAGGCCATCGACGAGTGGACCGACGACCAGGGCCGCGTCCGGGCGTTCCCGTTCACCAGGACGAACTGGCCGGTGTCGTTCAACACCGCCCTGCTGGAGCAGGCGGGCGTGAGCGAGATCCCGACCACGTCCGACCAGCTCGTCGCCGCGGCGGACCGGCTCCGTGCCGCCGGCATCGGGCCGGTGACCGTCGGCGGCTCCGACTGGAGCGGGCAGAAGCTCCTCATGCAGATCATGCAGGGGTTCATCACCCAGGACGAGGCCACGAAGGTCTTCTCCACCGGCAAGATCTCGGAGAGCGCCGGCGCGGTCCGGGGCGTCGAGCACTTCGTCGAGCTCCGCGACGCCGGCGTCTTCGTCGACTCGGTCCAGGGCTTCACCTCGGACTCCGAGCTCACGCAGTTCAACACGCGCAAGGCCGCGATCGTCCCGGCGATGTCGTCGGCGCTCGCGCTCGTGTCGAAGGAGCGTGCGGCCGAGGTCACGGTGGGCGGCTGGCCGGTACCGTCCGCGAACGCCGCGATCACGCACCCGAGCGTCATCAAGAGCTACAACGGGCACGGCATCTGGATCAGCGAGAACGGCCGCGAGAAGCTCGACCTGATCAAGCCGTTCGTGCAGTACCTGTACTCGCCGGCCGTCACCAGCGAGTTCGTCCTCGACTCCGGACGCGACATGAGCCGCATCACGGACACCGTCAGTCAGGACTTCCCGCTCGTCGCGCAGGCGTCCGCCCTCACCGACGACCAGGTCACCCCGGTGATGCTGCCCGACCTGCTCGTTCCGGACTCGGCGTACGAGCCGATGATCCGCGCGACGTCGCTCGCGTACGGCTCTGGCACGTCGGCCGAACGGATCATCGACCTGTTCGAGCGCGCCTACACGGCCGCCTGACCACCCGCACGAGAAGGAGCTCCCATGGCAGTGCTCGTCGAGGAACCACCCGTCCGGTCCGCCGGAACGCCCCCGAACCGGTCCCGACGCGGGGCCACCGGCGTCGGCGAGGCCCGTGGCCGCTTCCCGACCTTCGCGATCCCGGCGCTGGTCTGGTACGGCCTCTTCATGATCGGCCCGGTCGTCGCGATGATCGTCATCGCGTTCCTGAGCTGGCCCGGCATGCTCGTCACCCCGACGTTCGCTGGGCTCGACAACTTCCGCGTGCTGTTCTCCGACGAGACCTTCTGGGCCGCCGTGCGGAACAGCACGATCCAGATCGTCGTCGGGCTCCCGGTCATGATCGTGTTGGCGTTCCTGCTCGCGTTCCACGTCGTGCAGAAGCCCAGGGGGCACAAGGTGCTCCGCTACCTGCTCTTCATCCCCGCGCTGATCTCCGCTCCGGCGACGGCCATGATGTTCTACGCGATGCTCAACCCCGACGGCCTCGTCAACGGGGTGCTCGCGACGCTCGGCATCGGCGGGAAGGCCTGGCTCGCGGATCCGGCCACCGCGCTCGGCGCCCTCATCGTCGTCGACCTCTGGGCGGGCATCGGCTACTCGGCCGTGCTCATCGCGTCGCGGCTCGACGGCGTCGACGGCGAGGTCGTCCAGGCGGCCCGGATGGACGGCGCCGGATCGTGGCGGCTCGCGTGGGGTGTGTACTGGCCGATCGCACGCGACTTCATCGGCGTCGTCGCCATGCTGCAGTTCCTGTCGATGCTCTTCAGCTCGGCGCAGAACGTGCTGCTGCTGACCCAGGGCGGGCCGGGGACCGCCACCACGACGTTGTCGTACCTCGTGTACCAGAAGGCGTTCGTCGACACCGACCTCGGCTACAGCCAGGCCGTCGGCGTGGTCCTCTTCGTCCTCGGGCTCGTGGGCATGTTCATCATCCGCCGCGTCCTGCGCAAGACGCACTGACCAGGGAGACCACCATGGCGAAACCGACCGCAGGCACCCGCCTCCGCGACCGCATCGGCTCGATCACCGGCGGCACCATCGCGTGGGTCTACGCCGCCCTGCTGATCCTGCCGTTCTACTACTTCGTCGTGTCGTCCTTCAAGGACAACGACGGCATCTTCGAGTCGCCGCTGGCGCTGCCAGCCAGCTGGGACCTCAGCAACTTCACCGACGCCGTGCGACAGGCATCGCTCGGTCCTGCGATCGCGAACTCCGCGATCACGACCGTCGCCGCGTTGGTGCTGACCCTCGTGCTCGCGCTCCCCGCGTCGTTCGCGCTCGCACGAGCAACCGGTCGCGCCGGACGGGTCGTCGAGGCACTGTTCTCCCTCGGGTTCCTCATCCCGTCGTTCGCTGCGCTCTTCCCGACGTTCCTGCTCGCGGCCGCGATGGGACTGTTCCACACCAGGACCTTCCTCGTGCTGCTCCTGCCGGCCACGGCCATGCCCCTGGCCGTGGTCATCCTGACCCAGTTCATGCGGACCATCCCGCGCGAGCTGGAGGAAGCGGCGTCGATGGACGGCGCGTCCGCCTGGCAGGTGATGCGGCAGGTGTACCTCCCGATCTGCATCCCCGGGATCGCGACCGTGCTGCTGCTGAACTTCCTGTCGTTCTGGAACGAGTACCTCTACGCCCTCGTGCTGATCGGCCCGGACACCGCGCAACGGACGATCCAGGTCGCGCTGCCGACGCTCAAGGTCGACGCGGGGACCGACTACGGGATGCTCATGGCGGGCACGCTCGTCACCCTGCTGCCGGTGTACCTCGTGTACACGATCCTCCAGCGGCAGATGCAGAAGGCGCTGGTCTCCGGGGCGATCAAGGGATGACCGACACCGACCCCACGACCGGCACCGCCCCCACGACCGGCACCGCCCCCGCTGCCGGCTCCGCCCCGCGGGCCGCCGACCTCGACGTCCGCGCCCGGATCGGCCAGGTCAACCAGCGGCTCAAGGGCTGGGAAGCCGTCCGCTGGGTCGACGGACGCCCTCGCATCACGGACGTCCTCCGGGCCGAGGTCGACCGGTGGGGCGGCATCGGCGCGGTGTACGGGGTCCTCCGCGCCGACCCGTGGTCCGGTGTGCACTGGGGCAACGGCATCCCGCCGGAACGCACCGGCGAGGCGTACGCGGCGGTCCAGGACCACGTCGTGGCCAACAGCGACGGCCGCGTCCCGACCCTGTTCGTGGAAGAGGTCCCGCACGGACTGCAGGCCCTCGGCGGGACGACCGTCCCCGTGAACCTGGCCCTCGGCGCGGCGATGGACGTGGAGCTGGTGGAGGAGCTCGCCGCCGCCGTCGCTGCCGAGGTCCGGGCGCGAGGCACCCACGTCGCGCTGGTCTCCGGCCTCGACGTCCTCCGCGATCCCCGGTGGGGACGCGCCGAGGAGTGCTGGTCCGAGGACGCCGCCCTCGCCGCGCTCATGGTCGGGGCGACCGTCCGTGGCATGCAGGGCGGCGGTGACGGCCCCATCGACGGACGGCACGTCGCCGTCGTCGCGAAGCACCTCGCCGGGCAGGGCGCCGGGATCGGCGGACGCAACGGCTCCGGTGCGCCGATCGGTCGGCGCGAACTCGCCGAGGTGCACCTGCCGCCGGCGCTCGCCGCCGCCCGTGAGCACGTGGTCGGGTTCATGGCCGCCTACAACGACGTCGACGGCGTCCCGTGCTGCGGCAACCGCGACCTCCTCACCGCCACGATCCGCGATGCCTGGGGGTGGGACGGTCTGGTGATGGCCGACGGCACGGCCGTCGACCGACTCCGCGACGTCACTCCCGACCCGGCGACCGCCGCTGCCCTCGCCCTCCGCGCCGGGGTGGACCTCAGCCTGTGGGACGAGGCGTTCACGCACCTCGACGAAGCGCTCGACCGTGGGCTCGTGGACCTCGCCGACCTGGACCGCGCGGTCGACCGGGTCCTGGCGGTCAAGGAGCGGGTCGGGCTGTTCGGCGAGGCCCCGGCGACCGTCACCGGTGCCGAGCGCGAGACCGTCGTCCTCGCGGACCGAGCCGCACACCGCGCCGTCGTCGCCCTGAGGGACTCCGCACCACGTGTGCGTGCCGACTCGATCGTCGCGCTCCTCGGTCCGAACGCCGACGACCTGGACGCGCAGCTCGGCGACTACTCGCCGCCGCGCCCGACGAGCGATCCGGCAGCGTCGACGGTGCGCTCCGCACTGGAGGCCAGGCTCGGTCCCGACCGGGTCCGGTACGCCCAGGGGAGCGGCCTCCGCCGACCCCTGCCGGGCCCGGACACGTCGGCCGACGTCGCCGCAGCCCTCGCCGGTGCGGACGTCGCGGTGGTCGTGCTCGGCGGGTCCAGTCGCCGGACCTACGACGACGGCTTCGAGGACAACGGTGCCGTCAGCGGCCCGGCACCGGACACGACGAACGGCGAGGGCGTCGACCTGGCGTCGGTGGCGATCCCGGAGGCCCAGCTCGCGGTCCTCCGTGCAGCGCGGGACGCCGGGCTGCCCGTCGTGGCGGTGGTCGTCGACGGGCGGCCCCGCGTCCTGACCGCGGTGACGGCGCTCGCGGACGCCGTGCTGGTCGTGCCGTTCCCCGGACCGGCGGGCGGTGCGGCCGTGGTGGACGTGCTCCTCGGAGCGCCGGCGGAGGGTCGGCTGCCCGCGACCTGGCCCGCGGCCGACGGAACCTGGCCGGTGGCGCACGACGAGCGGCTCGAGACCGCTCGCGGCTACGTCGACGTCGACGAGCCGTCCCTGCCGCTCGGTCTGCCGGGGCCGGGCGCGGGGGTCCAGGTGGGACTCGGGGACGTGCGTGGCGCGCTCACGGCGTCGAGCCTCCTGGGCGGCGCGGTGGTGACCGTCCCGGTGGTCGTGACCAACGAGTCGGGACACGACCGCCGCGTCGCCGTGCCGCTCTGGTCGCGCCGGCTGGAGCCCGGCGTGCGCCCGCGGCGACGTCGGGTGCTCGCACTCGTCACGCTGGACGTCCGGGCGGGGGCGACGGTGCGGGGGGAGTACGTGCTCGGGCTGGACGCGCTCGGGACCTGGGGCGACGACCTCCGGCTCGGTGCCCGGCCGCTCGACGTGCTGTGCTGGACCGAGGACGTCACCACGCCACCGGACTCCGCTCGACTCGTCCGCGTGACCGACGACGACGGACGCATCCCGTGGGTGTCGTGAGCGGCGTCGACCTCGATCGCATCGCTCCGACCATCCGCGCGGCGGCCGACCGTGTCCGTGCGTCGGTCGGTGACGACGTCGGCGACCGGGTCGAACGGGCCCTGCTGCGGACCCTCCGCGACACGATCAGCGTCGACGAAGCGGGCGCGTTCGTCATCACCGGCGACATCCCGGCGATGTGGCTGCGGGACTCCACGACGCAGATGACCCCCTACCTGCGGCTCGTCGGGGAGTGCCAGGAGCTCGCCGCGGTGCTCTGGTCGGTGGTGCGGCGGCAGATCCGGCTCATCGAGCACGACCCGTACGCCAACTCCTTCAACCGGGAGCCGGACGGCGCGCACTACGACCCGGACGACCTGCACGACGACCCGCTCGTGTGGGAGCAGAAGTACGAGGTGGACAGCCTCGGCTACCCGGTGACGTTCGCGCACGCGCTGTGGCGGGCCACCGGCGACACCGCCGCGCTCGACGACCGGGCGCACCGGGTGTTCCGGACGATCGTCGACCAGTGGCGACTCGAGACGGACCACGACCGCTCCGCGTACCGGTTCGTCCGTCCGGGCGCGAAGGCGACCGAGACCCTGACACGGGACGGGCGCGGGAGCCCCGTGGCCGTGACGGGCATGACGTGGAGCGGGTTCCGGCCATCGGACGACGCCTGCACCTTCGGGTACAACGTCCCGGCGAACCTGTTCGCCGCCGAGGCTCTCCTCGCGGTCGCGTCCATCGCCCGCGACGTCTGGGACGATCCGGTCCTCGCCGACGACGCCGACACGCTCCGGTCGTCGATCACGGACGGCGTCGCGGCGCACGGGGTCGTGCCGGGACCGTCCGGAGCCGACGTCTACGCGTACGAGGTCGACGGCCTCGGCGGCGTCCTGCTCATGGACGACGCGAACACCCCGTCGTTGCTCTCCCTGCCGCTCTCGGCCCCGTCCGTCGTGGACCCCGCGGTGTGGGCGGCGACCCGCGCGTTCGTGACGTCGCCGGCGAACCCGTACTGGTTCAGCGGCGCGAGCGCATCCGGGATCGGGAGCCCGCACACCCTGCCCGGCCGGGTGTGGCCGATCGCACTCGCCGTCGATGGGCTGGTGTCGGGCGCACCGTCGCGACGGCGCGAGGTCGTCGACCTGCTCGTGGCCACCGACGGCGGCACCGGCGACGTGCACGAGGCGTTCGACGTCGACGACCCGACGCAGTTCTCGCGGCCGTGGTTCTCGTGGGCGGACGCGATGTTCTGCGAACTGGCGATGGCGGCGGCGGAGGACTGACCCCCGCCGCTGCCGCCGCTACGCGCCGAGCGCGGCGTCGACGATCTCCTTCGCCTCGCGCTGCACCTGCTCCAGGTGCTCCTGGGAGACGAAGCTCTCGGCGTAGATCTTGTAGACGTCCTCGGTCCCGGACGGACGCGCGGCGAACCACGCCTTGTCCGTGACGACCTTGACGCCACCGACCGCCGCGTCGTTCCCCGGCGCCTTCGAGAGCTTCGCGGTGATCGGGTCGCCCGCCAGGGTCTCGGCGGTGATGGCGTCGCCGTCGAGCTTCGACAGCCGTGCCTTCTGCTCCTTGCTGGCCGCCGCGTCGACGCGCTGGTAGACCGGTGCGCCGAAGCGGTCGGTCAGCTCGGCGTAGAGCTGCGAGGGGGTCTTGCCCGTGACCGCGACGATCTCCGACGCCAGGAGCGCCAGGATGATGCCGTCCTTGTCCGTCGTCCACGCGGTGCCGTCGGTGCGGAGGAACGAGGCGCCGGCCGACTCCTCGCCACCGAAGGCCACCGAGCCGTCGATCAGGCCGGGGACGAACCACTTGAAGCCGACCGGGACCTCCCACAGGCGACGGCCGAGGGACTCCGCGACGCGGTCGATGATGCTCGACGAGACCAGGGTCTTGCCGATCGCCGCGTCCTCGCGCCAGGCCGGGCGGTGCGCGTAGAGGTACTCGATCGCGACGGCGAGGTAGTGGTTCGGGTTCATCAGCCCGCCGTCGGGCGTGACGATGCCGTGCCGGTCGGAGTCCGCGTCGTTGCCGGTCAGCACGTCGAACTCGTCCTTGTGCGCGAGGACCGATGCCATCGCGGACGGGCTCGACGGGTCCATCCGGATCTTGCCGTCCCAGTCGAGCGTCATGAACGACCAGGTCGGGTCGACGTCGGGGTTCACGACGGTGAGGTCGAGGCCGTAGTGGTCGCGGATCGCGTTCCAGTACGGCAGGGATGCGCCGCCGAGCGGGTCGGCGCCGATCTTCACGCCGGCTCGCTTGATCGCCGGGATGTCGATGATGTTCTCGAGGTCCGCGACGTAGGTGTGCAGGAAGTCGTAGCGGTCGGGCGTGGCGTGCTCGGTGCGCTTGACCTCGGCGTTGCCGCCCTCGATGATCGCGTTCGCACGGTTCGCGATCCACGACGTGGCGTCGCTGTCCGCGGGACCGCCGTGCGGGGGGTTGTACTTGAAGCCGCCGTCGCGGGGCGGATTGTGGCTCGGCGTGATGACGATGCCGTCAGCGGTGTCCGGGTTGCCCGCGCGGTTGTAGCGGATGATCGCGTGGCTGAGCGCCGGCGTCGGCACGTAGCCGTTCTCGCTGTCCGCGAGGACGTGCACGTCGTTCGCGGCGAGGACCTCGAGCGCGGTGCGTTCGGCCGGGCCGGAGAGCGCGTGGGTGTCGCGGCCGATGAACAGCGGACCGTCGGTGCCCTGCGACTGCCGGTACTCGACGATCGCCTGCGTGATGGCGGCGATGTGGGTGTCGTTGAACGCGGTGTCGAGTGAGGAGCCGCGGTGCCCCGAGGTGCCGAACACCACCTTCTGCTCGGCGATCGAGACGTCCGGGACGCGCTCGTAGTACGCGGCGATGAGGGCGTCGAGGTCGACGAGGTCGTCTGCGGTCGCTGGGGTACCGGCGCGGTCGTTCATGCCTCCATCCTGGCATCGCCGCGGGCGGCGCGCTCAGGTGCGCCGCGCGGTGCGCGCTGGACAGGCGGACGGGAGGCTCGTGGCGGGGCCGCCACGAGCCTCCCGTCCGTCACGACGTGAGCGAGCGGCCGCCCCGGCCCGGGTGAAAGGGGGGAAACCCGGGAAGGGACGACCGCTCGCGGTCAGTGTGCGCCGTGCGCGCTCATGCCGTCCGGAACGAGCCCGTCGCGGTGCGGAACGAACCGGTGACGGTGCGGTTCGAGGACGTCGACGTACCGGGGCGTGCGGACTGCGTGTCGACGAAGCGCCCGAGCCGGCTGCCGGTCGGCACGCCCGTGTAGGTGCCCACCGTCTGGTGGGTGCGGGCGGTCGTGCCCGTGTAGCTGCCGAGCTCGTCGCGCTCGCCGAGTCCGGACACGAAGGTGCCGCCGAACGGGAAGGTGCTGTTCGTCATGGTGGTCTCCTCGATGTGTGGTTGGCAGCATCGGGAACGCCGCTTCCGACGAACCTGACGCCGTCGGCTTACGAGGATCACACTACGCCCTTGTCTTGCAGAATGCAAAAGAAGAGCCGGGCTCAGGCGACGAGCTCGCAGAAGCTCCGTCCGGCGACCGTCCAGCTCTGTCGGGCCACCAGCCCGCCGTCCGCGGCGTGTCGGTGCAGGGCGTCGAGGCCGACCTCGGCCCACGGGAACTCGGCGCTCTCGTGGCCGTCGGTGTCCACCACGCGGGCCCGGTAGGTGCGGTCGGCGGTCGGGTCCGTGTGCGTCTCGACGACGACGCGACCGCCGGCCCTGACGATGTCGCGGCAGCGCGCGAGGAGTGCGGCGGGGTCGCCCCCGATGCCGATGTTGCCGTCGAGGACGAGGGCGGTGTCCCAGCGTCCCTCGTCGGGGACGGGGTCGAACACGGAGCCCTGGATCGCCCGGCCGCCGGAGCGCCGCGCGATCGCGACGGCCTCGGCGGAGACGTCGACCCCGAGTGCGGGGATGCCGAGCGTGCGCGCCGCGACGAGCATCCGCCCGGGACCGCAGCCGATGTCGATCACGGGGCCGTCGACGTCGTCCAGCAGGGAGCGGTCGACGCGGTCGGCGGCAGCACTCCACCGTCCGACGTCCATCGTGATGCCGACGCCGGGGCGGTCGGGGTCGGTGAGGCGGAGACGGCCGTCGCTCCGGAGTGCCCGTGCGTAGGGTTCGTCGCCGCCGGTGCCGAAGGTGACAGCGGTCTGGGTGATGTCGCTCATCGGGCGCCTCCGGCGGTGAGTGCGCCGTCCTCGGCGCGCAGGGCAGCGGCGAACCCGGAGTCCGGCGCGAGTCCGGCGACGACACCGGCATCGTCGATCGTGTCCACGTCGAGCAGCTCGGTGAGCACGCCGACGTCGAGCCCGGCCGCCGTCAGACGTGCCAGCTGCACGGCACCCGTGTCGTCCTGGGACATCGGGACCCCGCGCAGCAGGTCGCCCGTCGGCTCGCGGAGGTACAGGGACCAGAAGCCGCCGTCCTCGGCCGGACCGAACCAGGCGTCGCGGTCGGGGGCGTCGAGCACGGGTGCGACGTCATCGACCGAGACCTGCGGGGTGTCCATGCCGACCAGCAGCGTGGGTCCGGTCATCGTGTCGAACAGGAAGCCGAGGCGCTCGTCGAGGCCGCCGCCCGGCTGGTGCAGGACGTCGAAACCAGCGGCCGCTCCCGGGACGACCGAGCCGTCGAAGAACAGCACGCGCCGCTCGACGGGCAGTGCGGCGACGGTGCGGAGCGTGTCGTCGAGGCTCGCGCTCGCGACCCGGGCGGCCGCCTCGGGGGAGAGCGCCGGGGTCAGCCGGGTCTTCACCCGGCCGGGCAGACACTCCTTGGCGATCACGACGACCGTGATCGGGGTGGTCGCGGTGGCGCTCATGAGCGCACCTCCTCGACGGCGGAGGCTGCGGTGGAACCGGAGGCGGAGGGGGCGGTGGAGCCGGCCGTGCGGCGGACCGGACCCGGCGCGTCGGACCGGGTCCGAGCCTCCTGGCGGTACTCGCGCAGCAGGCGCGTCATGTCCCGCACCGCGTTGATCGTGCCGCGGAGCGTTCCGGTGACCTTGCTGTCGCCGACGCGCTGGGCGTAGCCGATGTCGGACTCGTCGACACGCCAGCCGGCGGCGTGGGCGGCGAGGACCATCTCGAGCGGGTAGCCGCTCCGGCGGTCTTGCAGGTCGAGCGCGACGAGGTCCTCGCGGCGCATCACGCGCATCGGGCCGAGGTCGCGCAGGCGGTACCCGGTCGCCCGGTGCATGAGCACGGCGAGGACGCGGTTCGCGAAGCGAGCGTGTGGGGCCCATGCGCCAGGGGTGGTCGGGACGCGGCGGCCGAGCGCCAGGTCGGTGCGGCCCTCCGCGACGCGGCGGACCAGCGGCGGGAGCTCTGCCGGGTCCATCGAGGCGTCGGCGTCGCAGAAGGCGACGTACTCGGCGGTGGCGGCCTCGACGCCGGCGGCGCATGCGCTGCCGAAGCCGCGGCGGGACTCGGTGACCACGAGGGCCCCGAGCGCGCGTGCGATGTCCGCGGAGCCGTCGGTCGAGCCGTTGTCCACCACGATGGCGCGGTAGCCGTCCGGCAGACGACCGATGACCGTCGGCAGGGCATCGGCCTCGTCGAGACAGGGGAGGATGACGTCGACCTTCATGTCCACCATTCGGTGCGGTCGGCCGTTGCGACTGGAGGACGTTGCCATACGCACCACTCAACCGACGAGTCGCTGGGGATGTGCAGGTCCTTCGTACCCCGTGTCCGGTGCGCGCACAGGAACGACGCGGCGCGGGCGCGCCGGGCCGGGCCGGGCCGGGTAGGCCCCCGGACCGGGCGGGCCGGGCCGTCGTCGAGTGGTCACGACTCCCCGCTCAGTTCCGTCGGGCGGTCACGACCTGTCGATTCCGGGCCTCGCGGGCGACGGCTTGTGACCGGTCAGCGTCACGCGGACGGGGTGTCGTGACCACTCGGCGAGCGGGCGAGTACCGGACGGGAGGCTCGTGGCGGGGCCGTCACGAGCCTCCCGTCCGGTTCGTGGCCGGGACGGCGCGTCAGCGCACGGCTGCGCGGAGCGGCGCGTCCGCGAACGCGCGCATGCCGCGCTCGAAGTCGACCTCGGCGCGCCAGCCGAGCTCGTCCGCGATCCGCGCGGACGACGCCGTGACGTGCCGGACGTCACCGAGCCGGTACTCGCCGGTGACGACGGGAGTGAGCCCGGCCGTCCCCGCGATCGCCGCGGCCATGTCGCCGATCGTGTGCGCGGTGCCCGACCCGACGTTGTACGCGCGGAACGAGTCCGGGTCCATGGAGCCGGTCGCCCCGATCGACGCGAGGTTCGCTCCGGCGACGTCGTCCACGTGGACGAAGTCACGACGCTGGGCGCCGTCCTCGAAGACGCGAGGGGCCTCGCCGCGAGCGATCGCACTCCGGAACAGCGAGGCAACTCCGGCGTAGGGGGTGTTCGCGGGCATGCCCGGTCCGTACACGTTGTGGTAGCGGAGCGCGACCGCGCGGCCGCCGGTGGCGCGGGCCCACGACGACGCGAGGTGCTCCTGCGCGACCTTCGTCTGCGCGTACACGTTGCGGGGGTCGAGCGCGGCGGACTCGTCGATGAGCCCGGGGACGAGTGGCTCGCCGTCCGGTCCGATCGGGTCGAAGCGGCCGGCGTCGAGGTCCTCGCGGCGACGAGCAGGCGGACGCATCGGCGTGCCGTCGGAGGTCGTGTACGCGCCCTCGCCGTAGACGACCATCGAGCTCGCGACGACGAGCCGGCCGATGCCGGACCGGTCCATGCCGGCGAGCACGTGGGCGGTGCCGGCGTCGTTGCTCGAGACGTAGTCAGGGGCGTCCTGGAAGTCGACGCCGAGACCGACCTTCGCGGCCTGGTGGCACACCACGTCGACGCCGTCGAGTGCGGCTTCGAGGGCCACCCGATCGCGGACGTCGCCGTGCACGAACGCGATGCCGCGCCGCTCGTGGTCGGCGACGACGTCGGCGGGGTCCCCGTGCACGTCGGCGCGGAGGGAGTCGAGCACCCGCACCTCGTGGCCGTCGGCCAGGGCGCGGCGGACGATCGCGGAGCCGATGAAGCCCGCGCCACCCGTCACCAGCAGGCGGCTCACGCGCTGACCGCCATGACGCTCTCACTGGCCGCCGCGGGGACGAGCTCCCGCGGCGTGAAGTCGTCCGGGATCGAACCGACGATGCTCCCGATCGCGCCGACGATGACCTCGTTCGCGCGGGCGAGGCGTTCCATCACGAGGGCGTGGGTCACGGGGGCCTCGGTGCTCCTCGCTGCGTCGGCTTCGCTCGGCGCCAGCCCCGCGTCGGCGTCCGTCACGAACGACAGGTTCACCGTGCCGATCCCGAGCTCGGCGGCCAGGGGGACCTCCGGCGTCATCGTCATGTTGATCGTGTGCCCGCCGGCCTCGCGCATCCACACCGACTCGGCTCGGGTCGAGAACCGCGGCCCCTGGATGACGACACAGGTGCCGGTCGGTCGGAACGGGACGTCCAGTGCGGCGACCGCGTCGACGGCCACCCGACGGAGGACGGGGTCGAACGGATCGGCGAACGACAGGTGTTGCACCTGGTCCTCGAAGAACGTGTCGGCGCGGCCCCAGGTCCGGTCGATGAGCTGGTCCGTCACCACGAAGGTCCCGGGGGCGTAGTCCGGGTGCAGGCCGCCGACGGCGCTCGACGACACGATCGCGCGGACCCCGAGGGACCGCAGCGCCCAGACGTTCGCGCGGTGGTTGATCAGGTGCGGTGCCACCGAGTGCTCGCGGCCGTGCCGGGTGAGGAACGCGACGCGCTTGCCCGCCATCGTCCCCACGGTGACGGGGGAGGAGGTCGGCCCGAAGGGCGTCTCCACGTCCATCTCGTCGGCGGTTCCCGGTGCGAACAGCTCGTACAGGCCGGAGCCGCCGATCACACCGATGGTCGCGGTCACGTCGTTCTCCACAGGTCCTCCGAATCGTCCAAGGCGCGCGATGCGCGCTCGTTACGCTACTGACACGCGCCCGTCCGGGCCCGCATCGAACTCATTCGGAGGCCCCCGTGCGAACGATCGGTCAGCACCGCGACGACGTGGAAGCGTTGATCGCGCCGGTCCTGTCGCTCGGACAGGAGGCACGACTCGTCGACGACCTCGCCGCCGACACCGGCGCAGGGCACGGGTACCGCGTGCTCGGTCGTGCCGTCGTCGCACCTGGTCCGCTGCCGGCGTTCGACAACAGCCAGATGGACGGGTTCGCGGTGCGGTCCGGAGACGCCGGGACGACGCTGCGCGTCGTGTCGCCGATCGCCGCCGGGGTCGTCCCGGTGCCGTTGCTCGCCGGGGAAGCCGCCCCGATCATGACCGGGGCGCGGATCCCGGACGGCGCCGACGCGGTGTTCCCGGTCGAAGCCACGCCGCCCGGGTCCTTCCCCGCGGCACTGGCGCTCACGGAGGTCGAGGTCCCCGCCGACCTCACCGCCGGCACCTTCGTCCGGACCGTCGGCTCCGACCTCGCCGCGGGTGCGGTCGTCGTCGACGGCGGAGCGCCGCTCACGCCGGCGGTGCTCGGGGCGCTCGCCGCTGCCGGTGTCGACCGGGTCGAACTCGTCAGACGCCCCAGGGTGCTCGTCGTGTCCACGGGATCCGAACTCGGTGGCGACGGCGGGGCCGCGATCAACGACGCGAACGGCATCGCGCTGCGGGCCGCGCTCGCCGAGGTCGGGGCCGAGTCACGCGTGGTGCGCGTCCCCGACGACGAAGCCCGGTTCCTCGCCGCGCTCGACGACGCCGTGGGGGACTGGGCCGACCTCGTCCTGACGACGGGCGGGATCAGCGCCGGTGCGTACGAGGTCGTCCGGCAGGCGCTCGAGCCCCGTGGCCTCGCCGTGACCCCGGTCGCGATGCAGCCCGGTGGTCCGCAGGCCTTCGGCACCGTCACGATCGCCGGGCGTCCGGTTCCGGTCGTCTCCTTCCCGGGGAACCCGGTGTCGGCGCTCGTCTCGTTCGAGGTCTTCCTGCGCCCCGTCCTCGCCCGTGCCGCACGGATGCCCGACACCCGCCCGACACAGGTGCTCCCCGCGGCGTCGTCAGCAGTCTCGCCGGACGGCAAGCACCAGGTCCGCCGCGGCACCGTGGTCGACGGGGCCGTGCACTTCGTCGGCGGCCCGAGCTCGCACCTCCTCGCCCACTACGCCGACGCCACCCACCTGGTCCACGTGCCCGTCGGCACGGCAGCCGTCGAACCCGGCGACCCCCTCACCGTCTGGAGCATCCGATGACCGACCCGTCCGACTCGTCCGACCTCTCCCACGTCCGGGCAGACGGCAGCGCGCACATGGTCGACGTCTCCGCGAAGGACGTCACCGACCGCTCGGCCACCGCGACCGCGACCCTCGTCACCCGGCCCGACGTCGTGACCAGGATCCTCGACGGGTCGCTGCCCAAGGGCGAGGTCATCGGCACCGCCCGGATTGCGGCGATCATGGCCGTGAAGAAGACCTCCGACCTGATCCCGCTCTGCCACCCGCTGCCCATCGCCGGCGTCCAGGTCGACATCACCGGGGCGGACGATCGCGTGGTCGTCGAGGTGTCGGTGCGCACCACCTCGCGGACGGGCGTCGAGATGGAAGCGCTGACCGGGGCGAGCGTCGGCGCGCTGACCGTGTACGACATGGTGAAGGCCGTCGACCGGGCGGCGACCATCACGGACGTCCGGGTGCTCGAGAAGCACGGCGGACGATCAGGGGACTGGAGCGCACGATGACCGCAGCGCCGCATCGACCGGAACCGACGAGGGGCCGCGCGGTCGTGGTCGTCGTGTCGACACAGGCCGCCGCCGATCCCGCCCTCGACCGCACGGGTCCCGTCATCGCCGGGTGGCTGCGTGAGCGCGAGTTCACCGTCCCGGAGCCGGTCATCGTCGCGGACGGCGGCCCCGTCGCCGAGACCGTGACCAGTGAGCTCATCGCCGATGCGCGCGTCGTCATCACCACCGGCGGCACCGGGGTCACCCCGACCGACCGCACCCCGGAAGCCGTGGCACCGCTCCTCGACCTCGAGCTCCCGGGCGTCATCGAGGAGATCCGCCGCCGGGGACTGGCGGGGGCCGGGCCGACGGCGCTCCTCAGCCGCGGGGTCGCCGGCATCGCCTCCGGGGGAGCATTCGTCGTCACACTGCCCGGGTCGCGCGGCGGTGTCGCTGACGGGCTCGCCGTGCTCGACGGGCTGCTCGACCACGTCCTGGCACAGGTGCACGGCGAGGGACACGCGCCGCGGAGCGCCTCGTGACCGGCGGCACGGATCGTGTGGTGCTCGCGGACGTCGTCGACCGGACCATCGGCGTGGACGAGGTCGCTGCGGTCGTCGCCACCGACCAGGACGGCGCCGTGGTGACCTTCGCGGGCGTCGTGCGCGACCACGACGACGGCAAGGGCGTCACCGCGCTGCACTACGAACGGCACCCGAGCGCCGGCGACGTCATCGCCGAGGTCGCGGCCACGATCGCCGCCGAGCACCCCGAGGTCCGGATCGCCGTCCTGCACCGGGTCGGGTCCCTCGGCGTCGGGGACGTCGCGCTCGCCGCGGCCGTGTCCTCCGCACATCGCGGGCATGCGTTCGCCGCGTGCGGGGCGCTCATCGACCTCGTCAAGGAACGGGTGCCGATCTGGAAGCACCAGCGCTTCACGGACGGCTCCGACGAGTGGGTGGCGTCCCTGACGCGGGCGTAGCGCTGGCTCCAAGGCGTTCCATAGAATCCGAGGCATGAGCGTGCTGTTGCCCGGGCTGACGATCGTCCTGCTGGTGTTCGCCCTGATCGACATCCTGACGAAGACCGACGACCAGATCCGCGGGCTGCCGAAGATCGCGTGGGTGATCCTCGTCGTGCTGGTCCCCGTCGTCGGCAGCATCGTGTGGTTCGCGATCGGGCACGACTGGGCGCCGGGCGCCCGGAACCACGGCCGGTACATCGAGCCCACCCGCCACGAGGACCAGTACGCCTCCCTCGGGCATGCCCGGGCAGCGCACGGCGACCGGCGGGTGACCACCACCGAGCAGGAACTCGCGGACCTCGATCGCGAGATCGAGTACTGGGAGGCGAAGGCGCGCCTGAAGCGTGCCAAGGAGGCCGCCGGCGAGGGCGAGCCGACCCCGGGGAGCTGACCCGAGCCTCCCGTCCGGTGCCCGCGCGCCCGCGCCACCACTCGCGGACTGACCCCGAACGACAAAGTCGCTGTCGTACGACAACGATCCTGTCGCTCCCACGCGCGTGCAACAGTTGCGGGCGCGCGGTTGCGACGATGTCGATGTCGTACGACAGCGATCCTGTCGTTCCGAGTCGGCACCCGCACCCGTCGCTCGGCGCCCGCACCCACCCGCGCCACCTACCCTTGACGCGTGGCACATCTCCTCGGCGCCGAGAACCTGCATCTCGAGTTCCCCACCCGCACCGTCTTCGACAGCGTCACCATCGGCATCGACGAGGGTGACCGCATCGGCGTCGTCGGCCGGAACGGCGACGGCAAGTCGACGCTCCTCAGCCTGCTCGCGAAGCGCCTCGAACCCGACACCGGCCGCGTGACGCACCGCGGCGGCGTGACGGTCGGCGTGCTCGACCAGCGCGACGCCCTGCCGGAGGGCCAGACCGTCGGCGCCGTCGTCGTCGGCGACCGCGAGGAGCACGAGTGGGCCGGCGACCCGAAGATCCGCGACGTCATCGGCGGACTCGTCTCCGACATCCCGTGGGACATCCCCGTCGACGACCTCAGCGGTGGACAGCGGCGCCGTGTCGCCCTCGCGCGCCTGCTCGTCGGCGACTGGGACGTGCTGTTCCTCGACGAGCCCACGAACCACCTCGACGTCGAGGGCATCCAGTGGCTCGCCGAGCACATCAACCGGCGCTGGTCGCCGAGCCAGGGCGGACTCGTCGTCGTGACGCACGACCGGTGGTTCCTCGACGCCGTGTCGACCGACACGTGGGAGGTCCACGACGGCATCGTCGAACCCTTCGAGGGCGGCTACGCGGCCTACATCCTGCAGCGCGTCGA
This sequence comes from Curtobacterium sp. L3-7, assembly GCF_048756585.1. Classification (NCBI taxonomy): domain Bacteria; kingdom Bacillati; phylum Actinomycetota; class Actinomycetes; order Micrococcales; family Microbacteriaceae; genus Curtobacterium; species Curtobacterium sp. L3-7. Next base: position 1,422,391 of record NZ_CP151474.1, read on the forward strand.
GCGCGACCGGCAGGCCGCCGCGAGCGAGCAGCGCCGCCAGAACCTGGCGCGCAAGGAGCTCGCGTGGCTCCGCCGCGGCGCCCCCGCCCGGACGAGCAAGCCGAAGTTCCGCATCGACGCGGCGAACGCCCTCATCGACGACGTCCCGCCGATCCGCGACACCGTCGCCCTGTCGCAGATGGCCACCGCGCGCCTCGGCAAGGACGTCGTCGACCTGGTCGATGCCGGCGTGACCTTCCCCGGCGCGCCGGAGCCCACGATCCGGAGCATCGAGTGGCGCATCGCACCGGGGGAGCGGACGGGCATCCTCGGACCGAACGGCGCCGGCAAGTCGACGCTCCTCGGCCTGGTCTCGGGGCGCATCCAACCCACCAGCGGGCGGGTGAAGACGGGCAAGACCGTGCAGGTCGCGGTCCTCGACCAGCAGCTCGCGGACCTGCAGCAGTACGCGGACGACCGCGTCCGCGAGGTCGTCGCCCGCAAGAAGACCAGCTACGTCGCCGACGGCAAGGAGATGACGCCGTCACAGCTCCTGGAGCGCCTGGGCTTCACGTCGGAGCAGCTCTCCACACCCGTCCGCGACCTCAGCGGTGGGCAGAAGCGTCGCCTGCAGCTCATGCTCATCCTGCTCGACGAGCCGAACGTGCTCATCCTCGACGAGCCCACCAACGACCTCGACACCGACATGCTCGCCGCGATGGAGGACCTCCTCGACACCTGGCCGGGCACGCTGCTGGTCGTGAGTCACGACCGGTACCTCCTCGAGCGGGTCACCGACCAGCAGTACGCCGTGCTCGGCGGGCACCTCCGCCACCTGCCGGGCGGCGTCGACGAGTACATGCGGCTTCGCGCATCCGGCACCGGCGGGTCCACGGCTTCAGCGGCTGCCGCCGCGACGGCCGGGAGGCCCGACACGGCCGGGGCGGGCTCGTCGCCTGCTCCCGGGGCCGGGTCCAGTGCGTCGGGTGCGTCGGGTTCTTCGGGTTCGTCCGGCTTGTCCGGCGCTGATCGTCGCGCCGCGGAGAAGGAGATGTCGGCCCTCGACCGGCGCATCGCCCGCGCGGGGGCCGACCGCCAGACGGTGCTCGACCTGTTCGCCGCGCACGACCAGTCCGACTACGCCGGGCTGGGGGAGCTGCAGACGAAGCTCGCGACGCTCGAGGCCGAGATCGAGCAGCTCGAGGAGCGCTGGCTCGAGGTCGCCGAGCAGCTCGGGGTGTAGCGCTCCGGGTCCGCGCCCCGGTACTCGGGCGTGGCGCTCCGGGTTCGCGCCCCGTCACCCGGGCGTGGCGTCGGACGGCGCGCCCATGCCCGGGTTCGCGACGACCTCCCACAGGTGCCCGTCCGGGTCCTGGAAGAAGCCGGAGTACATGCCCCACGGGCGTGTGTACGGCGGCTCGAGCATCGTCGCGCCGGCCGCCCGTGCCCGCTCGAGGAACGCGTCCGCGTCGGCGCGAGACTCCACGAAGTGCCCGATCGTGGCGCTCGGGTCGGTCCCGAGTTCCACGCTCGAGTCCTTCCGCATGTCGTCCCGGCCGTAGACGGACACGATCAGCCCGTCGTCGAGCGTGAACATCGCCGTCGCACCACCCGCGACGGTGTCGGTCGGGGCGTACTCGGTGCCGATGATGCCGCTGCCCTCGGAGCCGAAGAGCGCGGTGTAGAACGCGGCCGATCGCTCGAGGTCGGCGACGGCGAGGGTGATGGCGTGCATGCGCCGCAGCGTAGTCGCGGCGCCGATTGGTCGTGACGCCGGCGCTCGCCGGTCCGGACGATCGTTCGCTCTGGCAGAGTCGAGGCATGACGTGGAACGGGGCCGATGCGCGACGGTACGGAGCGACGCTGCTCGAGGGGGACCGGGTCCGGCTCCGCGCGCTCGAGGACGACGACCTGCCCGACCTGGTGCGCTGGTGGCAGGACCCGGCGTGGGCCGTGCTGCAGCAGGTCATCGTGCGGCCCAGGCCCGCCGAACCGATCGCCGAGCAGTTCCGCAGTTGGAGCGGCAACGGCAGCGGCGGATCCGTCGGCTTCAGCGTCGTCGACCGCTCGTCCGGGATCCTCGTCGGCCACGTGACGCTCTTCGGCGCGACCCTCCCTGTCCGTGCCGCCACCCTCGCCGTGATGATCGGGAGCGAGCACGTCGACCAGGGCTACGGGACTGAGGCGGTCCGGCTGATCACGACCCACGGGTTCCGCGAGATGGGCCTCAACCGCATCGAGATCCGCGTCCACGCGTTCAACGAACGCGCCAGAGCCGTGTACGCACGGTCGGGGTACCAGCAGGAGGGCGTGCGACGCGACGCCACCTTCCACGACGGTCGCTTCCACGACGAGATCGTCATGGCCGCGCTCGCCCGCGAGTGGCCCGAGCCGCCGGTGCGTCCGGTCTAGTCCCCGAGCCCGAGGATCAATCGCCGCAGCAGTCCCGCGAGCTGGTCCTGCTCGTCGTCGGACACCCCGGCGAGGATGTCCCGCTCCGCGCCGAGCAGGTCCGCGATCGCCGAGTCCACCGCGCTCCGACCGGCGTCGGTCAGCGACACCAGGATGCCGCGGCCGTCCTTCGGGTCGGTCCGTCGTGCCACGAGCCCGCGTGCCGTCAGACGGTCCACCCGGTTCGTCATCGTGCCGCTCGACACCAGGGTCTGCTGCAGGAGCGTCTTCGGGCTCAGCTCGTAGGGTGCACCCGCACGCCGCAGTGCCGACAGCACGTCGAACTCCCACGGCTCCATGCCGCTCGCGTCGAACGCCGCCCGGCGTGCACGATCCAGGTGCCTGGCGAGCCGGTCCACCCGCGAGAGCACCTGCAACGGGGCGAAGTCGAGGTCGTCGCGCTGTCGTCCCCACGCCGCGACGATCCGGTCGACCTCGTCCTCATGCGGCATCCCTCCATCTTGGCCGAACGCCGCGCGCACGGCCACCGTTCCGGTCATGGGAGGATGGACGGGCCCTCCGTGGGCGTTCCGCCTTGGTGTAATGGCAGCACGACGGCCTTTGGTGCCGTTAGGTCCGGGTTCGAATCCTGGAGGCGGAGCTCAGCTCCCCCATGCAGCTACCCGCTGATCCGTGAGATCCGGGTTCGAGTCCATATTGAGCGATATCGGCCAGGTCGGGCATGCAGATGGACCGCGAGCCCGACAGGGTTGAGTTGTGTTGTCCGCTGAAGGGCACTGCTTGTCGTCACTGAGGGCTTCGTAGGGCGAAGGCGCGCTCATGCGCCCCCATTGAAGCGCTGCAGGCATCATCTCTCAGACCGCAAGGCTCGATCGACTGAAGAGCTCCGCCCGCCAGTGGGCCGCGCCGAGCGGCGAAGCACCTTTGAGGCCCAGCGTCCTCCGACGGGCGAGCTGGTGTCTTCGCAGCGGCTGGGCCCTGATCTACGCGCGAGCGCGAGGGGTCTCCCACCTGGTTCCGCAACACCGCCCCCCGCAGGTGATCCCGCTAGCGGAGTGCGGGCGGGGCGTCGCGCAAAGATGTGCAATCATCACTTCATGGCAGCGACGCACCCAGGCATTCGTTTCCCCGATCGTGCCGAGGCTTTGGCGAGCTTCGAAGGCTACCGGGTGTTCCTCGACCCGTGGGAGCCGATCGCCAACGAACTGCAATCGCAGTGGACGGGTGTCGCACTTCGGGAAGAATCCCGAATCCTCGGAATCTTTGGACCGCAGGGCGCGGGCAAAACTCTCTTGACGAAAAAGCTTCTTGCGGACTTCGAAGTCACGAAATCATCGCAAGCGGGTCTTGTTGTGGACCAAAACAACTTCTGGCACCGGGTCTCTGGTGGCAAATCTTTAGACCCCGAGCTAATTGCCAGCGGGACCGAGAAGACCGAGTTCAAGGAAGTCGAAAACAATCGAGACTGGGTTTCGGACGCGGAGGCGTTCGCTCAGAGTAGGGATCGCGTTCGTGCACGCGTACTACTCGCGGACAACGCGGAACGCGCGTACTTCCGGCAAGGCTTGGTCGACATGACCGACATCGAGTTCATGAAGAATTCGCGAGACCCAGAACTGACTCGATTGGCCGCGGAACGTCTTGTGGACAAGCTTCGCACCACTTTGCGTGGAACGCTTTTGATCGTGCTGAGCAACGACGACGAATTCCTTCTTCAGTTGCAGGACGCGGTCGAGCATCAGCACGAGGACCTCATGGCACTTTCTACTCTTGGTCTTCCTGACTCGGCAACGAAGGAAACCATCATTAGAGTGAACACCAACAGGCTAAATCCGGCTTCCTACTGGTCGGCTATCGACCAGGCCAGCGAGACTGATCGCCTCGCCCTCAAGCAGGCGCTAGGCGGAGACGCGACCTTCCCAAACTCCTTCCGTGCTGTGGATACAGCGTCGAAGAACAGAATCGGGCGGCCGGCTCGAAGGAACGTTATCACCCTCGTTGCCCTTTCTCCGTCCTCTACCGCAGGATATGATCCTGCTGAAATCGGCACGTTGAAACGGACTGATGTTGCCCATAAGTGGATGAGTCTTACGACCTACCACGAAGATTGGGCGCCGGATTCGCTCGGAACACGTGAGAAAGGGCTGCTCGAGTCCGAGTGGGCTCTACGTGTGTGCGCGCTTGGCGACGCATTCGTCGCGAGCCTGCTCGCGGCTGGTGGTGGCGATATTCCGCAGAAGGCCCAGGTTCAAAGTCTGCTCTCTGAATTGAAGACCTTCCGTGGGCCAGGGACGAAGGAGCCCACTCGCGTCGCCGATACCGCGCGTTATGCATCGATGATTGACCTATGGAACCCCTCCGCCTACGATACTTCTGCATTCTGGTCCTCCGGACAGGCTAGGTCGACGCTCTATGAACCTGCCCTAAAGCAGGTCCTGCCCGGTTATAACACGACAACCTCAGGTTTCCTGACGTATAGACCGGACTTCGTTGTCAACGACTTCAGCCCTGCCTCGGTTCTCAATTCGATCAGTGACGATCCCAAGGCCATCCGGCAGGCCATACGCAGAGATGCTCACGTATTCGAGTTCACGGCCATCGAGTCGACGACTAGCGAGAAGATAAAGTCCTACCTCGCGTCCAAGCTGCCGGTTTACGTCGAGATCACACAAGAGCAGTGAGGACTGCCCCGCGTCGAAAGGTGCCTCCGTTAGGCAACGGGTGAGTGACCTGTTTCTCGCAACCACGTCGCGGCTCCTCTTTGCTCTCGAGGGCCCGGCAGTGCCAACGGCCGGACGTGAACTGCTTGCGGCTGTGATGTCAGGATGCCGCGTCGACGCCAAGAAGTCCCGTGCAGCCGACAACGCTGGCGTGCCGTGAATCCGAGGAGAAGAGGAGCTCGTGGCGAAGGTGCAGTCGTTCTGAGGGAACGAATCCACAGAACGAGGATGTGCACTCCGCTACTAACGTGATCAATGGCGCCGTGACGAGGAGGGACACGACTCAGCGTTCAAGATTCGCAGTTGGTCTGCATGCTGAGCTCTCGCCGATGTCGGTCGAAGCGAGCGCTTTGTGGGGCGACATCATTTTCGACGGAACCAACGTCGAGGCGGCCTGCTTGGCTCGGGCGCGTGCTCGATGTCTACCGATTTCGACTCCTCATGCGCCTCTACCGGACCCGGTTCGATTCTAAACAACATTGACTTTATTGCTGCCGCGTCGTCGTCGAGCCATGCTTTCAGGAGGCTTAGCGCGGTCACGACGGGCTCTGTCTGTGCGGCTAAAAACTCCGGACGTGTATATGGCTCAGGGCTGCGTTCTGCGGGGGCGGTGCGCAACTGGGCGCTCATGATGAGTACGCCGCCCTCCACCGGGATACTTTCATCCAGCGAAGGCCACTCGCGCAGGTGCCGTAGTAGGTCTTGGTAGGCCCGTTCTGAAGCGCGACCAGTTGCCGACTTCACCTCGATCAACCGAGAGCGCGCGCCTAGAGTGCATAGCAAATCGGCATTCTTAGTCCCGCCAAGTGTTCGGTCCAGATCCACAACTTCGAGTCCGGCGGTTTCGAGGACAGCCTGTACAGCGCGGACAAGCTGCTGTCCTGTTCCGTACAGCAATCCCTCGCGGATGTCACCTGCGGCGCTACGGGCGGCGGCAACTTCTCGCTCAACCGAGGCCCGGCGCGAAGCGTATTCAGAGTCGAGTTGAGTGAGGGCGGCCGTTGCGGCTCTCTCCCGTAGTGTTTGGAGGTTTTCGTCGACCGCGAGGGGGCTCCTGGCTCGACGCAAGGCCCCGGGCACAAACTCGGGCAGCGCTTCTTCCGCAAGCCACTGAAGGATTGTCGCCCACGGTGCCGACCGGGGTATCACATATCTTCGTTCGCTCACATCAGGGCGAACCCAGGCTGCGACTACGGGTTCGCCCAAGTCTGTTTCAAGTATGGGTATAAGTGTGCCTTCGGGGGAATGGTACTCAATTCCGTCGAAGTGATGTTCCTCCATGCCGTGCAGTGACAAGCTGTGCCAAGAGTGCGACGCTCTCTGGTTGAGGAGAAGGAGGGCTAGTTGTCCATCGGCGTGTCCGAGATTGTCCGAGGCTTTGATCTTGGCACCTTTGCCAATCGGCTTTCCGACGATCGTGGTGTTACTCTCGTCGATCGAGACGGGCTCTGTCAAAGGTCCGAAGATGTTGAATACTTGAGATGCGTTGCCCGATGAAGTGCCGATCGGGCTTATCACTAAAGCCACCTCTCCTCTCTGCTTCGCGCCCTGCCGGAATCGCGAAAACTCGTCCGCGCCCTCCGAGGCGAAGATGCTTGGCTGGAGCGCCGCCACGCAGGCTGCCGAATCGAATGATATCCATCGAGGCTCGAAGCCGAGTTCGCTCCACGGAAGATTTGGATCGGCGATTGCTGGCCGTCGCTGGTCCATCAGATACGGCGAAGCGTCCTCGTGCTGCTGCTGGGCTTCGATCTTGTCCCATTCCTCGGGCGGCCTGGATCCAACCTGCACCGGCAGGGGGACTGCGTGTGTCATGCGGTTTCCTGCAACGGGTTCTGGGCGAAGTGGTAGGTGAGCTTTCTCATCTTCTGAAGGTACATCGGCGCGATCGTCAGGTGTATACGCGCGGTGTCTTCGTCAATGATGCGACCCGTAGGGTGCCCCACCTCGTTACGGGTCAACCTGATCAGGTCAGCAACGGCGTCGAGCGTCAATGGGTCCGCGAGTCCGTCCGGAAGGGTTTGCCGGACGGGTTCGATGCGCTTGCGAAACTCAGTCCAAAGGCCAAAGTAGTTACTACGAGGTCGCGCGAGTTCTTTCGCCATGCTGGTTGACCCAGGGATGTTAGAGCCGGCGTACGAATTGGCCATGACGAGGAAGGCGCGTTCGGCGGCAACTCCCAGCATCACGGAGGCGGCGAGGTAGGTTCGAGCCTCAAAGGACCGAAGAGCCTCTACTAGGTAGAGCTTGACCAGTCGGTCCAAGTCCGGAATCTCACGCTGTATTCGGGCCAAGTACCCGTCGACGTCCTGGGGCTCCCATGACCCGCCCTCGACAGCGCGTAGTCCCCGGCTGGAGAGTCTCCAATGCCAGTTGTCGGTGCTCGAGCCTTGACCTGACGGATCGAGGTAGGCCAAGCCGTCGCCCACTAGGCCCCACAACACTTCCAGTACCTCCGACTCGGAGCAGCCCACCTCCCGGCGAAGCCTGCTGACGAAGTACGGCCGACCAAAGCGGGTCTCGCCGCCGGCATTCAAGCGGCTGAGCACGGCCCGGCGCAGTTCAGTCTCCATGGTTCTATTCGAGCATGCGACACCGACACTGAGGCTTTTGATTCGACGCTCGTTGAGCGCACACGGTCGAGTCCGAGTCCGAGTCCGAGTCCGAGTCCGAGTCCGAGTCGGAGTCGGAGCCGTGGCCGTGGTCGAGGTCGGATTAGGGGAGCTTCGGAGGAGCGCTGCAGTGCTACCGAGGGCAGCAGACGCCTACGTCGTGGATTGGGGACGGTGCCAGACAAGCTGTACTGGGTTCTGAGTCTGCTGAAGGCTGCAGGCGAGCGGGCGATCCAGAGGTCGCGGTGCAAGCCTGTCACCGCGGTCGCCAAGCTCGCCGACGATGCGAGAGAGCAGGACGGGCTGAACCTACGTTCGCGTATCGCCGCTGTGAGGAGCTTTCGCTGATCGGTTGATCGGCTCCCATGCGCAGACGGCGTGGAACAGATTCCCGAAACCCGTGGAACGCCCATCGTTGCTGGGCTCCGCGATCCGCGCTGCCACTGGCCTCCGCGAATAGACCGAACACCTCGCTGCGCGCCCCACCACCGGACTGGAGGCTCGGTGCCAGCTGGCACCGAGCCTCCAGTCCGGAAGGGACGCGCGTCCGGAACGCGCGGTTACTTCGTGAGCACCGCCGCGACCTCCGGGATGCGGTCCACGTAGCCGCGGACCAGGTCGCGCGCCACGGAGACGCTGTCGACGAGCGGGTGCAGTGCGAACGCCTTGAGCGCCTCGTCCTTCGACCCGGTGAGCGCCGCCTGGATGGTGTGCCGTTCGACGGCCTTCACCTGCGACATCAGCCCGATCTGGTGCAGGTCGGGCTGGTCGGTCGTCATCGGGTGCACGCCGTTGGCATCCACCATCGTCGGGACCTCGACGACGGCGTCGCGCGGCAGCCCGGCGATGGTGCCGTTGTTCCGGACGTTGAGGATCATCGTCTGGCGCTCGTTCCGGCTGATCGCAGCCATCACACCGAGGGCGACGCCCGCGTAGCCCTGGTGCGACGGGTCGGTCTCCCGTTCCTTCGGGTCGAGCGGCTCGTCCTGCGTGCCGCCCTTCGCCTCGGCCATGTAGGAGGCGCTCCGTCGCTCGACCGTCTCCCGCCAGAGCTCGGCGACGCCGCCCCCCGCGGCGCTCGCCCGGTCGTAGAACGCGGACTGGCTCTCGGCGAGGAAGTCCCCACGGGTCTTGCCGGAGCCGACGATGGAGCGCACGGCGTCCCGGTTGAAGTAGTAGTAGAAGAGGTACTCGTTCGGGATCGCGCCGAGGGAGCGGATCCAGTCGAGGCCGAAGACGTGCCCCTCCTCCATGGCACCGAGTCGGTCGTCGTCCGCCATGAGCTCGGGCAGGACGTCGCGGCCGTCGTACATGACGCGGCGCATCCAGCCGAGGTGGTTCAGGCCGACGTAGTCCATCTTCACGCGGGTGTGGTCGAGGCCGAGCATGCCGGCGACGCGACGGCCGAGCCCGGACGGGGTGTCGCAGATGCCGAGGACGCGGTCGCCGAGGACGCTCTGCATCGCCTCGGTGATGATGCCCGCCGGGTTCGTGAAGTTCATCACGTAGGCGTTCGGGGCGAGGTCGCGGATGACCTTCGCCGCCTCGACCATCACGGGCACGGTGCGGATCGCGTATGCCAGCCCGCCGGGACCGGTGGTCTCCTGCCCGAGGACGTTCAGGTCGAGCGCGACGTGCTCGTCGCAGCGACGTCCCTCGAGCCCGCCGACGCGGAGCGCGGCGAAGACGTAGTCGCTGCCCTCGACGGCGCGGTGCAGGTCCGTCGTCGGCTTGAGGACGGGCGCGTCGGGGAACTCGGCGGCGAGCTCGGTCAGGATCGCGACCATCGCGTGCAGCCGGACCTCGTCGACGTCGTACAGCGCGACCTCGTCGACGCGCGGTGAGCCGGTGTCGCGGAGCAGCGCCTGGTACACGTACGGCGTGCGGAACCCGCCGCCTCCGAGGATGCAGAGCTTCATGTGATGATGACCTCTCCGCCGGCGTTCCGGCTGTGTGCGAGTGTTTCGTCGGGGGCGCCGGTCGTCGTGATCAGCGTGTCGACGTCGGTGAGGGAACAGAGGCGGAGCGCCCCCGTCCCGGGGAACTTGGTCTCGGATGCGAGCAGGACGACGCGCTCGGCGGCGGCGATCATCGACTGCTTGATCGGGGCCTCGACGGCCATGTTGTCGACGACGTGGCCGTTCGCGCGGACACCGGTGCACGACAGGAAGACGACGTCGGCGCTGACGTGCTCGAGCGCGGCCTCCGCCAGCGACCCGACGAGCGTGCGGTAGTTCCGGCGGACCACACCTCCGAGGAGCACCAGACGCACGGCCTCGTCGTCGCGGAGGACGTCGAACACCGCCAGGTTCGTCGTGATGACGGTGATGTCGCGCCCGCGGAGGAGCTCGGCGATCTGCGGCGTGGTCGTGCCGATGTCGAGGATGACCACCTGGCCGTCGGTGACCATCGCGGCGGCGGCGGCGGCCATGCGGCGCTTGAGGTCGATGTCGCCGGCCTCCTCGAACGGGGTCTCGACGGGTTCGCCGTCATCGCCGTCCTGCGCGGTCTGCCGCGGTGCGAGGACGGCACCGCCCCAGGTGCGGACGAGTTCGCCGTTGCGGTCGAGCATCTCGAGGTCGCGGCGGATCGTCGCCGGACTCACGGACAGGGCGTCGGCCAGTTCCTGGACCGAGGCTGCCCCGTCGAGCCGGAGCGCCTTGATGATGCGGTTCTGCCGCTCTCGCAGGATCATGCCGTCACCCTATCCGAAATCGCGCACGATCACGCAAGATCAATCATGCAAACGTCGATTCAGATCAGACTTAACAAATCTGGAGCAATCAGGTAACGTCCTCGCAACACGAACCACGCAGGCTTGAGCACCACCAGCGGATCGGAATCCCGAATCGCGCAGACCTGCGCAGGGATGATCCGCAATGACGAGGAGAAGCCGTGCCCGAGGCGAGCCCGACCACCGATCCCGGTGCCCTGCTGTTCGCCGGCGACGTGTTCTGTGACCTGGTGTTCTCCGGTGTCACGGCGCCTGAGCAGGGCGCCGAGGTGTACGCAGACGCGTTCGCCGTCACCCCGGGCGGCGTCGCGAACCGCGCGGTCGCCGCGGCCCGGGCCGGCGCGCCGACCCGGGTGCTCAGCCGCCTCGGCGACGACGTCCTCGGGCGGCACGTGCACGGGCTGCTGACCGCGGAGCCCCTGCTGGACACGAGCCTGCTCGCACTCGTGCCCGGCCACCAGAGCTCGGTCTCCGTCGCGCTGACGGGGCCGGAGGACCGGAGCTTCATCACGTACGAGGAGCAGCTCGAGCCCCTGACGATCCCCGACGACATCGGCCGGGTTGCCGCCACGCACGTCGGCATCGCCCGTCCGCTGCCGGCGTGGGTCGCGACGCTCCGCGCATCGGGGACCACGGTCGTCGGCGGCGTCGGGTGGGACCACACCGGCGAGTGGTCCGGCGAGGTGCTCGGTCGGCTCGCCGAGGTCGACGTCTTCGTGCCGAACGACGTCGAGGCGATGCGCTACACCAGGACCGACACCGCGCTGGAGGCCGCGAAGGTCCTGGCCGAGCGCGTCCCGCTCGCCGTCGTCACCCGCGGCCGGGACGGCGTCGTCGCGGTGGACTCGGCGAACGGCGTCGTCGCCACCGCCGAGACGATCCCCGTCGACGTGGTCGATCCGACCGGCGCCGGTGACGTGTTCGTGGCCTCGTTCATGGCCGGCACGCACCACGGCTGGGACCTCGACACCCGTCTCCGGTTCGCCGCCGCGAGTGCCGCATACGCCGTCACCGGACTCGGTGGCGCCGCGAGCGCCCCGCACCCGGCCGAACTCGTCGCCTTCCTCCGCCGTACCGCCGCACCCGGTGACTGGTCGTTCCTCGACGCGTCCGTTCCCACCGGCGCCTGACCCCCCAGCACCATCCACCCACTCGCAGAACTGGATGACCATGAAGCACATCAGCAAGACGACGATGCTCATCGGCGTCGCAGCCGCGGTCGCGCTCGGCCTGACCGCGTGCACCCCCGGCGGATCCGCGGCGCCCGCGGCGTCGCAGAGCCTCGGCCCGGTGTCGAAGGACGTCGGTTCGGGGAAGACGACGCTGACCGTCTGGGACCAGAACACCGACACCGGTATCGACGACGCGCAGCAGGTCCTCAACGACGAGTTCGAGAAGGCGCACCCGAACATCACGATCAAGCGGGTCTCGCGGTCCTTCGCCGACCTGAAGACGACGCTCAAGCTCGCGCTCTCCGGGGACAACCCGCCGGACGTCGTTCAGGCGAACCAGGGGTACCCGGACATGGGCGCCTTCGTGAAGGCCGGGTTCCTCCGTCCCGTCGACGACTACGCGAAGCTCTACGGCTGGGACGACTCCTACCCGTCGAGCCTGCTCAAGCTCAACTCGTTCTCCTCCGACGGGAAGACCTGGCAGGGCGACGACCTCTACGGCGTCTCGCAGACCGGCGAGCTCGTCGGGCTGTACTACAACAAGGCCGTCCTGAAGGACGCCGGCATCGACTCGCCGCCCACGACCGTTGCCGAGCTGACCGAGGACATGCAGAAGGTCAAGGCCGCAGGCACGCTCCCGCTGAGCTACGGCGACGTCGAGAAGAGCCCCGGCATCCACCTCTACGGCCTGGTGCTCTCCGCTCTCGCCGGGCGTGACGCCGTGAACGACCTGGTCGCCGGCAAGTCCGGCAGCTGGACGGGCGACGACGAGGTCACCGCAGCGAAGACCATCAGCGACTGGGTCAAGGACGGCTACGTGACCGAGGGCGCGAACGGCGTCTCGCGCGACGACGCCGTCGCGGCGTTCGGCAAGGGCGAATCAGCGTTCCTCATCACGGGCACCTGGTACCAGGCGACGCTCGAGGCCGCGGCGAAGGCGGACGACATCGGCTTCACGGCGCTGACCCCGCCCGACGCGTCGAAGCCCGTCACGATGGGCGGCGAGGGGCTGGCGTGGGCCATCACCTCGAAGACGAAGAACGCGAACGCGGCCGCCGCGTACATCGACTTCGTCACGAACGCGAAGGCCTCCGAGACCCTCGTCCAGAAGGGCAACCTGCCGACGGTGGTCCCGGACGACGACACCCCGGCATCCGGCACGATCGCGGGCGACATCACGAGCAACTACAAGTCGATCTCGTCGTCGAACAGCATCACGCCGTACCTCGACTACGCCACCCCGACGTTCTACGACACGATCACGGCCGCGATGCAGGACCTGGTCGCCGGCAAGGCCAGCCCGGAGCAGTACACGAAGACGCTCCAGGACGACTACGCCGGCTTCGTGAAGAAGTAGCGAGGACCCCCGTGACCCAGTTCACCGGAACCACGGCGGGTGCTGCCGACCGCAGCGCCCGCCGCGGGCGGACCCGCCGGACGGCCGGCGCCGTCCGGAAGCGGCGGCGGAGCCTCGTCGCGTACCTCTACATCCTCCCCGCGTTCGTCGTGTTTGCGGTGTTCCTCGGGGTGCCGTTCCTGCAGAGCATCCAGTACTCGTTCTACGACTGGGACGGGCTCTCGGCCGCGACCTGGGCCGGGTTCGCGAACTACGCGGGCGTCTTCACCGACGCCCAGCTCCGAGCGTCGTTCGGGCACGCGCTCGTGCTGATGGTGTTCTACGCGGCGATCCCCGTGGTCGTGGCGCTGTTCCTGACCGCGCTGATCTCGCGGGCGAACGGCCTCCGTGGGATGTCGTTCTTCCGCACCGTGCTCTTCCTCCCGCAGGTCATCGCCTCGGTCGTCGTCGCGACCATCTGGGTCTCGATCTACTCGTCCGACGGCCTGTTGAACGACGGGCTCCGGCTCGTGGGCCTCGGACAGTTCGCGCAGGTCTGGCTCGGCGGATACGACACCGCCCTGCCCGCGATCGGCTTCGTCGGCACCTGGCTCAACGTCGGGCTCTGCCTGGTGCTCTTCCTGTCCGGCGTCGGCAACATCCACCCGAGCCTGTTCGAAGCCGCGCGCATCGACGGCGCCGGGGCCGCTCGGGAGTTCTTCTCGATCACGCTGCCGTCCCTCCGCGGGCAGATCGCCGCCGCGCTCACCCTCACGGTGGTGTCCGCACTGAAGACGTTCGACCTGGTCTACGTCACGACGAGCGGTGGGCCGGGAAACTCGACGTCCGTGCCCGCGTTCGAGGCGTACAACCGGGCGTTCCAGACCGGGCAGGTCGGGTCGGCCGCCGCTGTCGCCGTCTCGCTCACCGTCGTCATCATGATCGTCACGGCCCTGATCGGCCGTCTCCAGCCGAAGGACGTCGCATGAGGATCTCCGTCCGCGAGAAGACCGTGAACTACGTCATCCTGACGCTGTTCGCGCTCTTCGCGATCATCCCGCTCATCGGGGTGCTGCTGTCCTCGGTCACCCCGTCGGCGCAGAACTCCGGCGGGTTCAGCGTGCCGACGTCGATCGACCTCGGGAACTTCGGCGCCGCGTGGAACCAGGGACACTTCGCGAGCTACATGCTCTCCAGCGTGCTCGTCACGGTGTCGGTCGTCGTCCTCACGACCGTCCTGGCGGTGTTCGCCGGGTTCGCGTTCGCACGGCTCGACTTCTTCGGCTCGAACGTGCTCTTCTTCGTGATGCTCGCCGGCCTGATGCTCCCCGCCGAGGCGTTCATCATCCCGCTCTACTTCAACCTGCGGAGCGTCGGGCTGACCGACACCTACACGAGCCTGATCCTGCCGCAGACCGCGCAGTCGTTGGCGTTTGGGATCTTCTGGATGCGCAGCCAGTTCCGGAGCTTCCCCGGGGAGGTCATCGAGGCTGCCCGGCTCGACGGTGCCCGGGACGTGCGGCTGCTCTGGCAGGTCATCGTCCCCGCGGCCGTCGCCCCGATCATGACGATGGCGCTCCTCATCACGATGTGGACCTGGAACGAGTTCCTGCTGCCCCTGGTGCTCATCACGAGCGAGGACCACCGGACCGCACCGCTCGGCCTCGCCTTCTTCAAGGGCGCCCACCTGACCGACTACTCGCTGCTGTCCGCCGCGGGGGTGATCGTCGCGCTGCCGATCGTGGTCCTGTACTTCTTCCTGCAGAAGCGGTTCATCTCCGGGATGCTCGGCGGCTTTGCGGACCGCTGAGGAGCGCCGACGTGGAGATCGTCATCCTGCCCACGCCTGCTGAGGTCGGTCGCGTCGCTGCGGCGAAGATCGCCTCGGTCGTGGCGAAGAAGCCGTCAGCCGTCATCGGTCTCGCGACCGGGTCCAGCCCCCAGGGCATCTACACCGACCTGCAGCGCCGCGTGGACGCGGGAGAGATCTCCTTCGCCGAAGCACGCGGGTTCGCCCTGGACGAGTACGTCGGGATCCCGCTGGAGCACCCCGAGTCGTACGCGTCGGTGATCGCGCGTGACGTGGTGGCGCCGCTGGGCTTCGACGCGTCGCGGGTCCGGGTGCCGGACGGTCGTGCTGCGGACATCGAGTTCGCGGCGAAGGAGTACGACGCCGCGATCCGTGCCGCCGGTGGGATCGACGTGCAGATCCTCGGGATCGGGGCGAACGGGCACATCGGCTTCAACGAGCCGACGTCCTCGTTCGCGTCACGGACCCGCATCAAGACGTTGGCGCCGTCCACGCGTGAGGCCAACGCCCGGTTCTTCGACAGTCTGGACCAGGTGCCGACGCACTGCATGACGCAGGGGCTCGGCACGATCCTCGAAGCGCAGCAGCTGGTGCTCGTGGCGCAGGGGTCGGCGAAGGCCGACGCGATCGCGGCCGCGGTCGAGGGGCCGCTCAGCTCCTTCGTGCCCGGCAGTGCGCTGCAGCTCCACGAGCACGCGACCGTCGTGGTCGACGAGGAAGCAGCAGCCGGACTCCGGCTCGCGGACTACTACAAGTACACGTACAGCAGCAAGCCAGCCTGACGGTCGGACGACCGGTCGGTCCGTCACGGTGCGGGGGACTCATAGGCTTGCCGGGTGATCGTTCGCGTCCTCGGTGCTGGTCGTCCGCTCGTCGCCCTCCACGGATTCGGGGTGGACCATCGCATCATGCTGCCGCTGGCGGACGCGGTGCAGGACCTGCCCTGGCGACTCGTGTTCCTCGACCTCCCGTGGACCGAGGCCGCCGCGGGCACCTCGACCGCGACGAGCGCGGGCGAGGTGGCCGACGGTGTCCTCGCGGAGATCGACGAGCACCTCGGCGACGAGCCGTTCGCCGTCATCGGGAACTCCTTCGGCGGCATGATCGCCCGCCATGTCGCGCACGAACGCCGGGACCGCGTGCTCGGCGTCGCGACCCTGGCGGGGGTCGTGCAACCAGCACACGCGGACCGCGCCGTCCCCGAGCGCACCGTGCTCCAGACCGACCCGTCCGTCCTCGAGGCGGCCGGTGACGCGCGAGAAGCGTTCGAGGAGGTCAGCGTCATCCAGGACACGGCCGCGTTTGCAGCGTTCAAGCAGTACGTGTTGCCCGGTCTCCGCGGCTCGGACGCTGCGATCATGGAGCGCATCGCCGCTGACTACGCGCTGGAGGCCGTGCCCGAGGCACGTCATCCGGCGCCGTTCACCGCGCCGGCGCTGCATCTGTTCGGTCGGCAGGACGACGTCGTCGGGTACGAAGACGGCCTCGCACTCCGGGACCACTACCCACGAGGGAGCTTCGTCGTCCTCGACGCCGCCGGACACAACGTGCACCTCGAGCAACCCGAGGTCACCACCGCCCTGGTCCGCGACTGGCTCGCACGCATCGATCGGTAGCCCGTCCGTTGCCGGGGCGTCGATCAGGGTCGGAAGACGGCCCTGACGCATCCGTCGGTCTTCTCCTTGAACATGGCGTAGCCGCCGGGTCCGTCGTCGAGTGGCATGACGTGCGTGGCGAGGTGCTCTGTGACGATCTCGTCCCGCGCCATCCGCTCGAGGAGCATCGGGATGTACCGGTGTCCGTGCTGCTGAGCGGACCGGAGCGTCAGGCCCTTGTTCATCACCGCCCCGAGGGGGAACTTGTCGACGAAGCCCCCGAAGACGCCCAGCACGAAGATGCTGCCGCCCTTGCGCGCAGCGAAGACCGCCTCACGGACGGCAGTCGGTCTGTCCGTCTGCAGCCGCAGCTGCTGCTTCAGCTGGTCGAAGGCGAAATCGGGCCCGTCGCGGTGTGCCTCCATGCCGACAGCCTCGATGCACACGTCGGGGCCGCGGCCACCCGTGCGTTCTCGGAGCTCGGCCGTCACCTCGGCCGTCTCGTAGTTCATGGTCTCTGCACCGATGACCTGCTCGACCTGCGTGAGCCGTTCCTGGAAGCGGTCGATCACGATGACGCGTTCCGCGCCGAGCAGCATCGCACTGCGCGCAGCCATCTGGCCGACACCACCAGCGCCCCAGACGGCGACGGTGTCGCCGGGCCGCACACCCCCGAGGTCCGCTCCCATCCATCCCGTCGGGGCGGCGTCGGACGCGAAGAGCGCCCGCTCGTCGCTGACCCCGTCCGGGACGGGGAAGGCACCCTGGTCCGCGTACGGCACCCGGATGTACTCCGCGTGACTCCCGGCCCATCCGCCCAGTGCGTGCGAGTAGCCGTAGCAGCCGCCGGGTGCCTGGCCCCAGAGCATCTCGGGGATGCCCGCGTTGGGGTTGCCGTTGTCGCAGAGCGAGAACAGTTCGTTGCGGCAGTACCAGCACTTCCCGCAGCTGATGAACGAGCACACCACGACCCGGTCACCGACCTTGTGCTCGGTGACGGCCGATCCGACTTCGACGACCTCGCCGATGAACTCGTGTCCGAGCACGTCGCCTGCCCGCATGGTGGGGACGTACCCGCCGAGCAGGTGGAGGTCGGACCCGCAGGTCGTGCTCAACGTCACCTTGACGATGGCGTCCTGGGCGTTGAGGATCTCCGGGTCATCGACGTTCTCCACCGAGAGTTCGTTCACCCCGGTCCAGCACAGGGCCCTCACAGCACACCCTCGCCCTTCGCATCGTCTTCTGCTTCGTCGACCGCGTGGCCGAGCAGCGTGCGTGGACGGTCGCCGTGCGGTCTCGGGGTTGCGCGCAGGACCTCGCCTGTCTCGAAGACCTGCTTGGCATCGCGCAGCGCTTCCCGCAGGGTCCGGTTCGGATCGCTGCCGTCCACTCCGAGGTCGGCACCGTCAGGCACGCGGGCATGCACCTCGAAGCCCTTGTCGCCCGGAGCGGGCTCGACCCGGATCTCAAGCGCCGCAGCCAGACGTCCGAGCGGCTCTGGGTAGCCGTCGCGCTCGAACGCATCGGCATCGCCCAGGACGGTTACCGCCTTCCATCCTTCCGGGTGTGCCGCGTCACCGTCCGATCCCCGAGGCTTCGTCACCAACGACCGGGCGACCAGGCCGACGGCGACCCCCGCGACCCCGACCGCGGCGGCAGCTCTGCCCACCATGATCAGGACCGCTTCCCGGGCTTGAGGACGACCTTGGTCCACCCGTCGTCTCGGTTGTCGAAGTGCTCGTAGGCGTCGGGAGCGCCATCGAGCGGCAGCTCGTGGCTGACGATGAACGACGGTGTCGCCTTACCAGCAGCGATCAGGTCGCGGAGCGGTCGGTTGTACTTCTTGACCGGCGCCTGTCCGGTGCCCATGATCTGGCCCTTGAACCAGTGCAGTCCGATGTCGAATGCGATCTGGCCCTGCTTCGCCAAGTCGTCGGGTCCGCCTGGGTCCTGCGGCACGAACACGCCGACGGTTCCGATCCGTCCGGTGAACCGCACCGACTGCACCAGACGGTTGAGCGTGAGGTTCGGCTGTTCGTCACCACCGGGGTCGTGCGCCTGGTAGCCGACGCATTCGCAGCCGTTGTCGGCGCCGAGCCCCATCGTCTGCTCGAGGACGGCCTGCACGGGGTCGACCTTCGAGTCGTCGATGGCGATCGCGCCGATGGACTCCGCCAGTCGGAGGCGGTCCGGATGCCGGTCGACGACCATCACCTTGCTCGCTCCCCGGATGGTGGCCGACAGGGCGGCCATCAGTCCGACCGGGCCGGCGCCGTAGATGACGGTCTGGTCGCCCGGCTGCACTCCCGCCATCTCGGTGGCGTGGTAGCCGGTCGGGAAGATGTCGGCGAGCATCACGTAGTCGGATGCCTTCTCCTCAGCGTCCTCGCCCAGTCGGAGACAGTTGAAGTCGCCCCAGGGCACCCGCAGGAGTTCGGCTTGTCCGCCGGCCCATGGGCCCATGTCCGCGAATCCGTACGCGGCACCCGCCCACTCGGGAACGGGCTGAGCGGTGAGGCAGTAGTTGGTCAGCCCGCGCTCGCAGTTCTTGCAGTGCCCGCACGCCACGTTGAACGGCAGGACGACGTGGTCCCCGACCTTGACCTTGTCCACACCGCCGCCGACCTCGATCACCTCGCCCATGTTCTCGTGACCGAACCAGCGGCCGGTCTCGAAGCTGGTGCGCCCCTCGTACATGTGGAGGTCGGATCCGCAGATGTTGGTCGTGGTGACGCGCACCAGCACGTCGGTCGGGCGCTCGATGCGCGCATCGGGGACGTCCTGCACCGTGACCTTGCGCGGCCCCTCGTAGACAACGGCTTTCATGTTCGTCTCCTCTCGTGCGGGACGTGCCCTGGCTTGCGCCGCGGGCCGGTCTGCCGCGCGACACCCTCATGGCACGCCACCCGGAGCGGGAGCACCATCGGCAGACATGCCCATCCGACTTCGCGCAGTGTGGGCACGCGTACCGCATCACCGTGCTAGACCGGCGAGAGACGGTTTTCGGACAACTCCTTCGATTCCCGCCGCCGATGGTCATGAGGTGGTCGAACCGTGACACGCACTGCTGCACTGCTGCTCGCTGAGATCGCAGCGCGCCCGGGTCCCGTCCACGATCGAGCGCAGGCGCTGCTCGATGAACTGCACCACCACATCCCGTTCGACGGCGCGTGGATGGCACTGGCCGAACGGGGGAGCACGGGGTACAGCGCGGTCGCGAGCACGGACCTCGACGAGTCGAGCGTCCGCTACCTGAGCGGTCCCGAGGTGGCACGCGACATCGAGCGGACCGGTCTTGATCGCGCACGGCCTCCCACCAGTCTCTCCGACCTGCCCTATCCGTCGGCGGACCTGCAGACGTGGGCGGAGTGCCTGCTCCCCGCAGGATTCCACGAGGCGTTGTCCGTCGCACTGTTCGAGGACGGCGGGCGTCACGTGGGCTTCATGACGGTGCTGTTCCGGAGCGCGGCCCCGCCGTCGCGGACACTCCGCCGGCGACTCACTCGGCTCCTGCCCGAGTTCGCGTCGGGCATCGACCCGGTCCGGTCGCTGGCGACGTCGGCAGCCTCCGTCAGCGGAGCCCGGTCGGGCGTGGTGCTGCTTGCCGGCTCCGGGGTCACCCGCATACCGGGCCTGTCCGATGACGTGCTCCTCGCCGCCGATTCCGCGCTCGTCGATGCGGCCAGGGACGCCATCAGTGAAGGACAGCGCTACGCCACGTTCCTGTGGCCGCGTGGGAGCCGACAGCTGCCGGACGGTTACACGCGGGCGACCGTGCTCGCCTGCGATCGGGATCTCCAGACAGCGGCCCGAGGGGTCGTCGTGCTCTCACCCGCCGGGCGCCTGCGGGGCTTGACGCCGCGCGAACTCGAGGTGCTGGGCCACGTGATCGAGGGGTGCTCGAACCTCGAGATCGCCCGAGCGCTGATGATCGCCCCCCGCACGGTCGCTGCGCACATCGAGCACATCCTGTTCAAGCTCGATGCCACGTCGCGCACGCTCGCCGCCGTGCGCGCGGAGCGTGCCGGTCTCTACGTGCCGCTCTCGCGCGCCCGGCAGGGCTGAGCGTCGCGTGGTGGTCTCGAAGCTGCATGCGCGGCTGGACGAAGAACCACTGTTCAGGAAGGAAGGGTCATGTCCCACCTGTCGATGAAGGCCGGTGTCGGCGCGATCGTCGGGGCAGTGGTCGCGGTGATCGCCGCTCTCCTCGGTGTCCCCGATCTGTCGCCGCTGTTGGGCTGGGCGATCGCCGCAGGAGTGTTCCTCGTCTGGGCGTGGTCCGCGGCCTGGCCGGCAGATCCCGAGCGGACCCGTGCCCTCGCTCGCCACGAGGACCGGTCACGGAAGCTGGTCGACGTCCTCGTCATCGCCGCGACGTTCCTCAGCCTCGTCCTGGTGCTCTTCGCGCTCGTCCGCAGCCAGCAGAAGGACCCGGTCGGGTCTGCCGCTGCGATCCTCGCGGTCGTCGGCGTCGTGGCGGCCTGGGCGGTCGTGAACACCGTGTACGCCTTCAAGTACGCGCGCATGTACTACATCGACGACAGCCACCGTTTCGACTTCGATCAGGACGAGGACCCGTCCTACAGTGACTTCGCCTACACGGCCTTCTCGATCGGGATGGCCTACAACGCGGGCAACATCACCCAGTCGTCCACCCCGTCACGCCGGATCGCCCTGGGTCACGCGCTGCTGTCCTACTTCTTCGGCACCTTCGTGGTCGCGGTCGCCATCAACCTGATCACCGGCCTGGCCCAGGGAGGGTGAGGACGACGACAGCGGAGTGGGCGAGCGGCACAGCACAACGCCCCGTCGCGGGTGCGACGGGGCGTTGGCTTTTCCGGTCTGTCATGCGCAGACGGAAACCTGCGCCAGGCGTGCTTACTTGATCTTGGCGGTGATGGTTGCGGTGCCGACGAGGAGGCCGCTCTTGACGGCGTCGGTCTTGAAGGTGCTGTTGAGCAGCTTCGCGGCGTCCGCGGAGACGTGGACGGTGGTGCCGGTGAGGATCGCGTTGTCACCCTCGAGCTGCAGGGGCTTGAGGGTCCCGCCGTGCAGGCTGAACAGGTACGCGTTCGCTGCGGCGACCTGCCCGTTGACCAGGACGTCACCGTAGAGCTTGGACGAGCCCGGGTTCACCACGAAGTTCTCCAGCGTGACGGTCGTGTCCCCGGCCTTCAGGGTCAGACCGGAGTCGTCGTGGTTCAGCAGGCCCTGCACGTACGGACGGTACTTCCCGTCCGGGGACCAGTAGGTGACCGAGCCGGAGGTGATCGGGAACGACACGGCGCCGTCGGCGAGCTTGGCGTTGCCGGACACACCCGGGGTCAGCTTCAGCGCGGTGAGCGCGTCGGTGAAGCCGGAGTCCAGCGCGACGGAGGTGTCGCCACCGAGGACCTCGGGAACCGACGCGACCGGTGCGGGGATCTTCGACGACGACGACGCGACGGTGTGGATCGCGGGGGTCGACGCGTTCGCGGCGGAGACACCGAACGCGGCACCGCCGAGGACGAGGGCACCCGTCGTGGCGAGGGTGATGGTGGTCTTGAGGGACTTGCGCATGATGGTCATTCCTTTGCTGTGTCGCGCTCGGCGCGGCGGACTGAAAGCGCGCCGAACACACTCCGACAAGGAGTGGAGAACCAGCTATCTGCGGCTGGTGAGCGCTCCGGGTGTTTCCCGGTCTGTGCATGGGATTCGGCACCGTCCCGGAAAGGGTTTGGACCGGTTCCCCCTCGTTACCGTTCCGTTATGCAACAGGGCTCGGTCTTCGTGTGCCCCGGACGTGCGGTAGCGGTGGCCTGACACGCTCCGCGAAGATCCGGCGAGGCGAAAGGGGGCGCAGGTGCAAGCGAGATGGGTGGTCGTCATCGCGGTTGCGGCGGCCCTGGTGGGTGGCGGGACGTGGGTCGGGGTCGCTGCGTCGGATGACGGAGGCGTCCGTCGCATCGCCGACCGGGTCGCGGTGCCGTCGGGGTGGGAGCTCGAGCACGAGGAACTGACGCGCGGGGCCGGACTCTGCCTCCAGCTGTCCGGGTTCGGGCATCCGTGTCCGTCGGTGAC
Source organism: Curtobacterium sp. L3-7 (assembly GCF_048756585.1). Taxonomy (NCBI): domain Bacteria; kingdom Bacillati; phylum Actinomycetota; class Actinomycetes; order Micrococcales; family Microbacteriaceae; genus Curtobacterium; species Curtobacterium sp. L3-7. The sequence continues at coordinate 1,444,821 of NZ_CP151474.1, forward strand.
GAGGACGTACTCGGCTCCGCCGACGCTCGACGACGCCGCCTTCCGTGGCATCCTCGATCGCTCCGATCTGGGTCTCCGACAGACCGGCTCGTGCACCCCTGTGGACGGCGCCGGTCTCGAGCTGACGTGCGGCGCGGAGGGCTCCGACGAGCGCTTCACCGAGCGGGTGTCGTACACGACCCCGTACTCGGGGTCGAAAGACGGATCGCTGCGGGTCTCGGTGACCCCTTCGGCCCGGCCGCGGTGAGCAGGGTGGACAGCTCAATTGCAACGTTGTAGCGTCGAGGCGACCCCCCGGTACCGACTCAAGGAAGAGCCATGACCACGACCTCCCAGACGCCCCGCCCCGAGTACCCCCGGCCGCAGTGCACCCGCGAGCGGTGGATGAACCTCAACGGCCGGTGGGGCTTCGACTTCGATCCGGGTGACTCGGGCTTCGAACGCGGCCTGTCGTCCCCTGATGCCGAGCTGTCGCGGGAGATCACGGTGCCCTTCGCGCCGGAGTCGACGCTCTCGGGCATCGGCGACGTCGACTTCCACCACGCCGTCTGGTACCGCCGACAGGTCTCGGTGCCGACGGACTGGGACGGGCGGATCCTGCTGCACTTCGGCGCGGTGGACCACGACACGACCGTCTGGGTCGACGGGCGAGAGGTCGGTCGGCACCGCGGCGGGTTCACGAGCTTCACGTTCGACCTCACCGCCCGCGCCGGGGTCCGCGCCGGCGACATGGTCACCCTGACAGTCCGCGCCCGTGACTCGAAGGACGCACCGCAGGCACGGGGGAAGCAGTCCACCGAGTACGCGAACCACGATGCCGATTACACCCGCACGACGGGCATCTGGCAGACGGTCTGGCTCGAGCCGGTCCCCGAGGTCGCGATCGGCCGTCCGCGGATCACGCCGGACCTCGACGGCGAGCACTTCGCCGTCGAGGTCCCGCTCAGCACCGGGCTGCCGGGTGGTCGCGTCCGCGTGACCGTCTCCGACGAGCACGGCGTGGTGGGGGAGCGCGAGGTCCGTGCCGACCTCACGCTGACGCCGCGGCTCACGGTCGCGATCGCGGAAGGCCGCGTCCGGCCGTGGTCGATCGCCGATCCGTTCCTCTACGACGTCCGCGTCGAGCTGCTGGACGCAGACGGTGCCGTGGTCGACCAGGTCGGCAGCTACGCCGGGCTCCGCAGCGTCTCGATCGTTGGCCGGTCGGTGCTCATCAACGGCGAGACGGTCTTCCAGCGCCTCGTGCTCGACCAGGGCCTCTACGCCGACGGACTCCTCACCGCGCCGTCGGACGCTGCGCTCGTGCACGACATCGAGCTCAGCATGCAGGCCGGGTTCAACGGTGCACGCCTGCACCAGAAGGTCTTCGAGGAGCGGTTCATGTACCACGCCGACCGTCTGGGCTACCTCGTGTGGGGCGAGTTCGGGGACTGGGGCTGCAAGACCACCGGCCCGAGCGACGACCGGCAGCAGCCCGACGCCAGCTACGTCGCCGAGTGGCTCGAAGCACTCGAGCGCGACTACTCGCACCCGGCCATCATCGGGTGGTGCCCGCTCAACGAGACGCGACAGCACATCTCCGACCGGATCACCGCCCTCGACGACGTCACCCGGGCGATGTTCCTCGCAACCAAGGCGATGGACACGACCCGTCCGGTGCTCGACGCGTCAGGCTACGCGCACCGCGTGTTCGAGACCGACGTCTACGACTCGCACAACTACGACCAGGACCCGGCCACGTTCAGCGCGACGCTCGGGATGCTCGACCCCACGACGCGGACGGCGTTCATCAACACCGAGGACGACGGCGACCGACACGTGGAGGGCGCGACGCCGTGGAGCCTGCCGTACAACGGCCAGCCCTACTTCTGCAGCGAGTTCGGCGGCATCTGGTGGAACGCCGAGGCCGCTGCCGCCGCTGATGCCCCGGAACAGTCAGGCACGACCTCGTGGGGGTACGGGGAACGGGTCCGCTCGCTCGACGACTTCTACGAGCGCTTCGAGGGGCTCGTGACCGCGCTCCTCGGCAACGAGCACATGTTCGGGTACTGCTACACGCAGCTCACCGACGTGTTCCAGGAGCAGAACGGCGTGTACGACTTCGCCCGCGGACAGAAGTTCGACATCGAACGCATCCGCGAGATCCAGACCCGGGTCGCCGCGATCGAGGCAGCTGCTCGTCCCTGAACGGCCCCGACCGGCAGGCGCGTGCAGCCACGTCTGCCACTACAACGATGTACCACTTCACGAAGGAGTGAACCCGAATGTCCCCCCTCTCCCGCCGGCAGTTGCTGGTCGGCGGCGCATCGATCCTCGGCGGCGCGGTGCTCGCCGGCGGCCTCACCGGCTGCGCGACCGGATCGACCGCCGCCTCCGGCGCCGACCGACTCCAGTTCTGGCACCTGCTGACCGGCGGTGACGGGGCGAAGATGGCCGACCTCGTCAAACGTGCCGACGCGGCGACCGGTGTCGCCGCCCAGCAGACGGTCCTCGCCTGGGGAACGCCGTACTACACGAAGCTCGCGATGGCGAGCGTCGGGGGCCGTGCACCGGACCTCGCGATCATGCACGCGAGCCGCCTCGAGGGCTACGCGCCCGGCGGCCTGCTCGACACATGGGACGACGACCTGCTCGCCGAGTTCGGCGTCCGTGAATCGGACTACCCGGCGGCGGTGTGGAAGAAGACCTTCGTCGACGGCAAGCACTACGCCGTGGCGCTCGACGCCCACCCGTTCGTGCAGTTCTACAACACCGACGTCCTCGACAAGGCCGGTGCGCTCGGCAGCGACGGGCGCATCGTCGACATCTCGAGCCCCGACCAGCTGCTCGAGGTCGGCCGAGCGGTCAAGGGCGTCACGAAGACCCACGGCATCTCGTACGGGTACCTCAACGACGGCGCGAACCTGTGGCGGATGCTCTACACGCTCTACCGGCAGCAGGGCGCCACGATGGTGTTCACGCCGGGCAAGAAGGCCGAGGTCGAGAAGGACGCGGCGATGGCCGCGCTCGACTTCATGAAGACGATGCTCGACGGCGACATCGCGGCCAACGCCGCGGACGGTGGCACCGCGCTCGCCGAGTTCGTCACGCAGAAGTCCGGGATCATGTTCACCGGCGTCTGGGACACCCCGTCGATGAAGGACGCGAAGATCCCGTTCGACGCCCAGCCGATCCCGACGATGTACTCCGAGCCAGCGGCCTACGCCGACTCGCACACCTTCGTGCTCCCGCACCAGAACGTCGTCGACGAGCAGAAGCGCCGTGACGCGCACGAGTTCGTCGCCGCGATCGTCAAGCGGTCCCTCAGTTGGGCGCAGGCGGGACACATCCCGGCGTACAACCCGGTCACCGACAGCGCCGAGTACAAGAAGCTGCTGCCCCAGGCGCACTACGCCCGGGCCGCGGACATCGCGAACTACGACCCGCAGGCGTGGTTCACCGGCGCCGGCAGCGACTTCCAGACCGCGGTCGGGAACGCACTGCAGGGCGTGCTGCTCGGTCAGACCAAGCCCGAAGCCGGTTGGGACCAGCTGATGGGCGTCGTGAACAAGAAGCTCTCCGAGCCGAACCCGGCCGGCTGACGGACGAAGGAGTCCAGAACATCGTGGCATCAGCAACCGCAGGTCCGACACCGCACGCAGTCAGTGCCGGGGAACGCGACGCGTCCCGCGCCAGGGGCCGGACCGTCAAGCGCAGGCGCGACAACCGCGCGGGGTGGGCGTTCGTCGCCCCCTTCGTCGTGTTCTTCGTCGCGTTCCTCGTCGTCCCCATCGTCTGGGGCCTCTACCTCAGCTTCACCGCGACCAGCCTCACCGGCGCCGGCAACCACCTCCTCGGCTTCGCGAACTACTTCGAGGCCTTCGGGGACGCCGACATGTGGCACTCGATGGGCAACACCGTCTGGTTCACCGTCCTGTCGACGATCCCGCTCGTGGTCGTCGCCCTCGCGATGGCGCTCCTGGTGAACACCGGCCTGCCAGGACAGTGGCTCTGGCGACTGTCCTTCTTCATGCCGTACCTGCTCGCGTCGACCGTCGTCTCGCAGATCTTCCTGTGGCTCTTCAACCCGCAACTCGGGCTGTTCAACCACCTGTTGACCTCGATCGGACTCCCGGCGAGCAACTGGCTCAACGACCAGGACATCGCGATGTACGCCGTCGTCGGCACCACGGTCTGGTGGACCGTCGGCTTCAACTTCCTGCTGTACCTGGCCGCCCTGCAGAACATCCCGGAGTCGCAGTACGAAGCGGCGTCGCTGGACGGCGCCGGCACCTGGCGGAAGCTCTGGTCGATCACGCTCCCGCAGCTGCGCGGCACGACCGGACTCATCGTCGTCCTGCAGATCCTGGCGTCCCTCAAGGTGTTCGACCAGATCTACCAGATGACGACCGGCGGACCGAACGGCTCCACCCGGCCGATCGTCGAGTACATCTTCGAGTCCGGGTTCACCGGGTACCGCTTCGGCTACTCGTCCGCGATCTCCTACATCTTCTTCGCGATGATCGTCATCATCTCGATCGCACAGTTCACCGCCGGGCGTCGTGGTGACGCCATCGCCCGTGCCGATCGGGCCGACGCGCGTCGCAAGCGCGCCGCCGTCCGTGCCGCCACGAAGGGACAGGCAGCATGAGCACCGCCACCATCGACCCGCAGTCGCTCCAGACGAGCACACCCACCACGACCGTCCGGGTCCGGACCACGAAGCACCACGGGCCGAAGTGGGGCCCCGCGCGCATCGGGGCGCTCGTCGTCCTGATCGTGCTGGCGATCAGCTGGCTGCTGCCGATCCTCTGGGCGATCGACACCTCGCTGAAGTCCGAGACCGACGCCGCGGCCGCGCAGCAGTCCTGGATCCCTGCCGGCGGCTTCACGATCGATGCCTACGTCAAGGTGCTGACCCAGGGGCAGATCCCGGTCTGGATCTGGAACTCGCTGTTCACGTCCGTCGTCGTCACCCTGGTCACCGTGATCCTGTCGACGCTGGCGGCGTACGCGTTCAGCCGCCTCGACTTCTCCGGTCGGAAGTGGCTCTACGCCGCGATCATCGGCTCGATCATGGTGCCGCCGCAGGTGCTGATCATCCCGCTGTTCTACGAGATGCTGGCGATGAACCTCGTCGACACGTACCTCGGCATCATCCTGCCGCAGGTGATCGCGCCGGCCATGGTGTTCATCCTCAAGCAGTTCTTCGACCAGATCCCGGTCGAGCTCGAGGAAGCGGCGCGTGTCGACGGAGCCGGGCGCCTCCGGGTGTTCTTCACGATCGTGCTGCCCCTGTCGCGACCGATCTTGGCCGCCGTGGCGATCTTCGTGTTCATCGGGGCGTGGAACAACTTCCTCTGGCCGTTCCTCGTGACGAACCAGGCGAACCTGATGACGCTCCCAGTGGGGCTGCAGACCGTGAAGAGCGCGTTCGGCATCCAGTACGCACAGAACATGGCGACGGCGATGCTCGCGGCTGCGCCGCTCATCATCGTGTTCCTGTTCTTCCAGCGACAGATCATCAAGGGCATCGCGACCACCGGATTCGGTGGGCAGTGACGTCCTGAACCGGGACCACGACTGACGGGAGGCACGGTGCCAGCTGGCACCGCGCCTCCCGTCAGTCGCGCTCAGCGCGCCGTCAGCACGATCCGGCCGAAGACGCTCCCGGCGTCCATCCGTCGGTGCGCTTCGACGGCGTCGGCGAGCGGCAGGACCGCCTCGACGACCGGGGTCAGACCGTCGGCAGCGGCCGTGGCGAGGAGTGCGGCGCGGGCGTCGTTGCGCTCGGCGCGAGGGACGGTGTCGAGACTGAACGTCGCGAACGAGAGCGACCGCTGGAACAGCCGCATGAGCGTCATGCCGAAGTCGGCCGGCGGGTAGCCGCCCACCACCCCGATCGAGACCGCGCGCCCGTTCGGGGCGAGCATCTCGAGGAACGACGGCAGCTCGGGGCCGCCGGCGACGTCGACCAGGACGTCGAAGTCCGACGGAGCCGGGCCGTCGTCGAGGGGGTGACCGGAGCGGTCGAGGACGTGGGTGGCACCGAGGTCCAGCAGTCGTCGGCCCCGTTCGGACGACGACGTCGTGACCGCGATGGTCGTGGCGCCGGCCTGCGCTGCGAGCTGGACGGCTGCGATCCCGAGACTGCCGGCCGCGCCACGCACGAGGACCGATCCGCCTGCCGTCAGGTGTGCGTGCCGGAGCGCGAAGTGCGCGACCGTGGCGGCGCTGCCGACCGCGACCGCGTCGACGACGGACAGGTCGTCCGGGAGGTCCGTGACGTCCTCGAGCCGGGCCACGGCCAGCTCGGCGTACGCCCCGCTGGTGCCCGTGAAGCCCCACACCCGCCGGCCGACCCATGCGCCGTCGACGCCGTCGCCGACCGCGGTGACGGTGCCCGCGACCTCGCTCCCCGGGACCATCCCGACGGGGAACGAACTCCCGAGGGTCCCGCGGCGGATCACCGCGTCGACCCCGCCGACCCCGATCGCCTCGACCTCGATCAGCACCGAGTCGGGGCCGGCGACGGGATCAGGGCGCTCCGAGACGACGAGCCCCTCCGCTGGGCCGTACTCCTCGATCGACACTGCGCGCACGACGTCCTCCTCTGGTCCTGCCGGCACCGATCGGCCGGCGCGATCGACGGTAGTGGACGCGGGCGTCCACTTCCGTAGAGTGAGAGACGTGCCTGCCCCGATGCCTCACTTGCGCTCCGACGCGCTCGGCAACCGCGACCGCCTGCTCGACGCGGCAAGGACGCTGTTCGACGAGGTCGGCCTCGGGGTGACGATGCGCGAGGTCGCACGACGCGCCGGCGTGGGACCGGCGACCCTCTACCGACGGTTCCCGACGAAGCAGGACCTGGTCGGCGCGGCGTTCGCGGAGGAGCTCCGCGAGTGCCGTGCGATCGTCGAACGCGGGGCGGCCGATCCTGATCCGTGGCGTGGGCTCCGGAGGGTGGTCGTCGACTCGAGCGAGCTGAACGCCAGGAACCACGCGTTCGTCGAGGCCTTCACGAACGACTTCCCCGACGCCGTCGACTTCGCGCGCCACCGGGCCGAGCTGCTGCGGAGCCTCGCCGGCCTCGCGCGACGGGCGCAGGCAGCCGGTGCGCTCCGCGCGGACTTCGTCCTCGATGACCTCGTCCTGGTGCTGCTCGCCGGACGGGGCGTCTCCCGCGCGCCCGCCGCGCAGCGGCTCGCAGCCGCGCGGCGCTTCGCGGTCATCGCCGTCGACGGCCTCCGCGCGGATCGGCGGACGGATGACCGTGCGGACCGCCGGACGGGCGACCGCGCGGACCGGCGCGTCGCGCGGTGACCAGCTGACGGACGGGAGGCTCGTGACCGGCCCGCCACGAGCCTCCCGTCCGTCAGTGCGCGGTCTGGTGCCGCGGACCGCGCAGCCGGCCGATGCCGGTCACGACCGCGACCACGACCAGGCCGAGCGCCAGGCCGGCCACGGCCGACAGCGCGGTGTCGACGATCCAGGTGACGACGGGGCCGGCGGCCTCGATCGCGTGCTCGACGACGTGCAGCAGGTCCAGCGGGCCGTGCCAGAACGTCTCGGCGAGGTTCGCGATCACCAGGTGACCGCCCACCCACAGCATCGCGACGGTGCCGACGATGCTGATCACGCGGAAGACGGCCGGCATCGCGGCGACGATCCTGGCGCCGAGTCGCCGGGTGCGGCGGACGGGGTTCCTCATCATCTGGAGGCCGACGTCGTCGACCTTCACGAGCAGTGCGACGGCACCGTAGACGACCCCCGTCATCGCGAGGGCGATCACCGCGAGCGCGCCGAGCGTCGCCCAGAACCCGAGGCCGGTGTCGAGGCTCGCCAGCGCGATGAGCATGATCTCGGTGCTCAGGATGAGGTCGGTCCTGATCGCGCCGAACACCAGCTTCGGTTCGGTCGTCGTCTCCGCGGCACCGCTCTCGTGGTGGAAGCCGAACCACTCCATGACCTTCTCGGCGCCCTCGAAGCACAGGTACGTGCCGCCGAGGACGAGCAGCCACGGCAGCACCCACGGGGCGAACGCCGTGAGCAGGAGCGCCAGGGGGATGATGATGACGAACTTGTTGAAGAGGCTGCCGAGGGCGATGCGCCCGACGACCGGCAGTTCGCGCGCGGGTTCGAGGCCCTGTACGTACTGCGGGGTCACCGCGGCGTCGTCGATCACGACGCCGGCGGTCTTCGCGCTGGCCTTGAGGGCGGCCGACAGGATGTCGTCGACGACGGCGAGCAGGCCGACTGACATGCGTGGTCCTCCTGGGGATCGTGGCTGTCGGGACGCTCAGACTACTGCCGTTCGCGGACTCCCAGCGACCGCACGGGATCAGCACGGTCGGCGTCGCGGTTCAACAGTGTTGAATGCGAGTGCCACCCAGCAACGACGCTCGTCGACCGGCACGGCCGGACCCGTGGTGGTGACGAAGGGAAACGCACATGTCCGCACCGCTCACCGGCTCCTCCACCGTCGGCTCGTGGCTCGACGACCCCACCGGGGGAGCCCTGCTCCGCGACCTGCTCGCGCCGGCCGGCCTCGACCCGGAGGTCCTTGCGCCCGCCCGTGGCATGGCGTTGCAGCAGCTCGTCGTGATGTCCGGCGGGCAGTTGCCGCAGTCGGTCGTCGACGACCTCGTCCGGGCTGCCAACGGTGGCGAGATCCTCGAATCCACCGAGGACACGGGCTGGACCGAGCAGGTCACCGCAGGCCGGTTCGCGGGCAAGACCGTCGTCGTCACCGGCGCCGCGTCGGGGATCGGGCGGGCGACCGCGTCGCGGATCGTCCGTGAAGGCGGCCGGGTCGTCGCCGTCGACGTCTCCGCCGAGCGGCTCGCCGACTTCGCAGCCGGCTTCGGCGGCGGTGCGTCGGCCGCCGGCGGCGAGGTCGTCACCGCCACCGGGGACATCACGAAGCAGGAGGACATCGATGCGATCGTCGCTGCCGCCGGTGACCGCATCGACGCCCTCGCCAACGTCGCCGGCATCAACGACGACTTCTCGCCCCTCCACGAGACCTCCGACGCCACGTGGGACCGGGTCATCGGCATCAACCTCACCGGCGGGTTCAAGCTCTCGCGGGCGGTCCTGCCCGTGATGCTCGCCGCCGGGAAGGGTGCGATCGTGAACGTCGCCTCCGAGGCCGGCCTCCGCGGGAACGCGTCCGGCAACGCCTACACGGTGTCGAAGCACGGCGTGATCGGGCTGACCAGGAGTGCCGCGTTCATGTACGCGCAGCAGGGCATCCGGGTGAACGCGGTCGCCCCCGGTGGTGTCGCCACCGGCATCCCGATGCCCGCGCACGTCTCCGAGGTCGGCGCAGCCCGCCTCGGTCCGTTCCAGGCGGCGATCCCGTCCCTCGCCACCGCGGAGCAGCTGGCTGCGTCGATCACGTTCCTGCTCAGCGACGACGCCGTGAACATCAACGGCGCGGTCCTGGCCTCCGATGGCGGCTGGTCCGTGCAGTAGCCCCGTCGGAACGCATGTGGGTTCGATCAGCTGGGGTCGATCAGTTCCTGCAGGAGCCGGCCGTACTTGGCGACGACCTGGTCGTGGTCGGCGGCGAGCAGCGTCTCGTCACCGACCACCCAGAGCGCGTAGAGCAGCCCGCCGACGAGTCCGGCGGCGAGCGACGCGCGCAGGTCGGCGTCGGCGCCGGTCAGCCGCGCACGGAGCGGGTGGACGAAGGCGAGCTCGTGCTGTCGTCGGAGTTCCTCGTTGATGCTGTCCGAGTCCGCCGCGCGCAACATCGCGAGGAAGGTCGAGCGCACCTGTGGCCCAGCGTCGAGCACGAACCGGATGAACCGTTCGCCGAGCGAGGCGAGTGGCCCCTCCGAGATGGGGTGTTGCGGCCCGACGGACTCCAGGACGGCCAGGAACAGGCCGTCCTTCGAGCCGAAGTGGTGGATCACGAGTGCCGCGTCCGCGTCGGCCGCGCGGCCGATGTCGCGGAGCGACGTCCCCGCGTAGCCCCGGTCGACGAACAGCGTCGAGGCCGCGGCCAGGATGGCCGCCCGCTTGGTGGTCCGCGCATCCGTCACGTCGCGAGCATAGCCAGCCACGTCGCGGACGGGAGGTTCGGTGCGGGCCGGCACCGTGCCTCCCGTCCGGAGCGTGCTCACGTTCTCCGCTGCTGGTCGCGTTCCTGCTCGCGCTCCGCGATGCGCTCGGCCGCGCGCTCGAGGCGACGGGCCTCGGTCCGGCGGTCCTCGCGACGGACCCAGCGGATCGCCGCAGTCAGGAGCGGGACGAACACGGCCGCCCCGACGACGAGGACGATCGTCCACGTCCGCGCGTCGTCGACGAGCGCGTTGCGGATCCGGTCGCTGCGGACGCGGGGCTCGTCGGGGTGCGCCGGGTCGATCATCAGCTGGACGCGCTGCCCGACCCGGTAGACGCCGGCCTGGTCCGCGGAGTCGTCGTCCAGCCGCGTCGACACGGTCGCACCGCCGATGCGGGTGCGGACGGTCGGCGTGTACTCGGTCCAGTCCGGGTCGCCGACGTGCCGCGTCTCGCGGATGTCGGTGACCAGACCGGAGACGGTGCGGCCCTCGTTGCGCAGCTGCGTGTCGTGGTGCAGCGCGACGTACTTCCCGGGGGTCGCGAACAGTCCGCAGAGGACCATCAGTCCGCTCCCCATGATGAGCAGCCCGGCCAGCAGGAACCAGGCGACGAGCGCGAGGCCCCTGCGGTCGTCCCGAGGCATCGTCCTGAGCCACGTCCAGGCGTGGCGGGTGCGGTCGAAGGGGCGTCGCTTGGCGCGCGGCCCCACATGCGTCATCGGTGTTCCCCCACTCTGCGAGGATATCGGTGACCACGAGGGGGGACAGTGGCCGGACGACACGGGTACTCGAAGACGGGGCTGGAGAACCGCCGACGGGAGTGGGCGCGTCAACACCCGCGTCGTGCGTGGCTGCGGTGGTGGCTCACGCTGCTGCTGGTCTTCGTGCCGCTGCTGTCCGTGCCGGTCTTCGTCTTCGGTCTGCCGGTCTACGACCGCACCCACCCGGTCACGCTGGACTGCTCGGTCGACGCGGTGGCCGTCGGCATCACGACCGGTCGGTACTCGCACTCGCCGTTCGTGCGGTTCTCCTCGCCGGACTGCGGTGAGCTCACCCTGTTCCGCGGGGTCACACGGGAGAACCAGGACGACATCGCGGCCGAGGTCGAGCGGGGTGACCGCTACCGGGTCACGGTGGGTGGTGGGTCGTACCAGCTGCGCTCGTTCATCCGCGTGCTGAAGCTCCGGCCGGAGATCGTGCGGTACGAGCGGATCGGCTGAGGCTGCGGCCTCCGGGTGTCACCAGCCGAGGGTGCCCGGTTCGCCCTTGAACGGCCCGACGACCCTGGACGTGATCCAGCCGCCGTAGAAGTCGCCGGCCTGCGCCTGCACCCGCTCGCCGGCGACCTCGCAGGAGTCCATCTCGGCCGGGTAGATCGCGACGCGGTCGAGGAGCTCGCCGAAGCCCGGCTCGGGGGTCGGGTAGGTCCAGCCGGCGCGGGGCACGGTCGTGTCCCCGCCGTGTACGTCGAAGTAGGCCGCCCGGCCCTTGTACTCGCACATGCTCGAGCCGGTCGTCCGGGTCAGTGCACCGGGGGCGAAATCCGACGCGGGCAGGTAGTAGACCGGCGGGTGGCTCGTCTCGAGCACCCGCACGGCGGACGTCGTGTCGGCGATGACCTCGCCGCCGAGTCGGACGACGACCCGGTCGGAGGTGGGCTCGACGCGGGGTGGTCGGGGGTAGTCCCAGACGGACTCCTGGCCGGGACCCGGGGTGATCGGCGCGGGGTGTCTCATGCGGCCGGTCTACTCGCCGTCCGCTGTGTTCCCGGTCCCGGCCGCGGGCCCGGCCCCGGTCCCGCTCCCGGTCGCGGTCGTGGGCCCGTCCGCCAGGAACGCGAGCAGCACCTCGTTGAACGCGTCCGGCTGGTCGAGGTTCGTGGCGTGGCCGGCGTCCTCGATGACGACGACGTGGCCGTTCGGGTTCGTCCCGACGGCAGCCTCGGCATGGGAGCACGGCCAGAGCTGGCTGTCCCGCCCGGCGACCATCGTGAACGGGACGTCGAGCCGCTCGATCACGTCCCGCCAGTCCTGCTGCCCGTGGTCACGGAGCAGCCGGGTGGTCTCGGGCGCGTTCGGCATCCGGAAGTCGGGCATCCCGCCGATCCGCTCGACGAGCCGCATCATGCCGGCCCTGCCCGCGTCGACCCGGGCGCCGCGGCCGGTGTCCGGGATGCCGTCGTCGAAGAAGGTCCCGCTGTTCTCCGGGGTCATCCCGTAGAACCCGTGCGGCCAGTCGTCGGTGTTGACGAGCTTCGGCGTCTGGTCGATCGTCAGGACGCCGGCGATCCGGTCGGTGCCGAACAGGTCGACCGTCGCCCAGATCGTCGACGCGCCCATCGACTGGCCGACGAGCACCGCGTCGCGCAGGTCGAGTGCGACGAGGAGTTCGTGCAGGTCGGCACCGTGCCGGGCGACCCGCTGCCCCCAGAGCGTGTCCTCGCTGGCACCGTGCGACCTGCGGTCGAACGCGATCACCCGGTGACCGGCCGCGACGAGGGTGTCCGCTTGCAATGCCCATCCGGTCGCGGGCATGGCGTACCCGGCGACGAGGACGACCGTCCGGCCGTCCGTACCGGCGCCGGAGTCCGTGTACGCCAGGGTCGCGCCGTCGGTCGTGGTGAGCGTCTCGGGCATCAGAACGCCTTCCCGGGGTTGAGCGTGCCCGCCGGGTCGAGGGCGTCCTTGACCGAGCGGTGCATCGCGATGACGCGTTCGCCGAGCTCCTCGCGGAGTCCGGGGAGCTTCAGGAGTCCCACGCCGTGCTCGCCGGTGACGGTGCCGCCGAGCGCCAGGCAGTCCGCGACGATCGCGTCGAAGGCGGCCTTCGCGCGGTCCTTCGCGGCGGCGTCGCCCTCGGGAGCGATGATGAGCGGGTGCAGGTTGCCGTCGCCGGCGTGTGCGATGTTCGCGATGGTGACGTCGTTCGCCGCCGCGGTCGTCTGGATCCGACGGAGCATCTCGGGGACCTCGCCCCGCGGGACGCAGATGTCCTCCGTCAGCACCGGTCCGAGGCGCTCGAGTGCCGGGTACGCGAGACGTCGCGCCTGGAAGAGCCGGTCGATGTCCTCGGGGTCGGTCGCACGTTCGACGTCGGTGCCACCCGCGTCCGCGAACACGGCGGCGACCTGGTCCGCGAGTTCGTCGCCGGCGGCACCCTGTTCGTCGACACGGGCGAGCAGCAGCGTGTCGACGTCGGACGGCAGGCCGAGCTGCATCCACTCGTCCACGGCGCGCAGGCACGTCCGGTCGACGATCTCGAGCGCCGCGGGGATGATCCCCGCTCGCGAGATCGCGGCGACGGCGTCCCCGGCTGCGGTCAGCGACGGGAAGTACCCGATGACCGCCCGTTCGTCGCGTCCGGCGAGGGGGAGGAGCTTCACGGTGACCGACGTGACGATGCCGAGCGTGCCCTCCGACCCCACCACCAGCCCGGCGAGGTCGTAGCCGGCGACGCCCTTCGCGGTCTTGCGGCCGAGCTCCACGACGGACCCGTCGGCGAGCACGACGGTGAGGCCGAGGACGTAGTCCCGCGTCACGCCGTACTTCACGCAGCAGATGCCGCCTGCGTTCGTCGCGACGTTGCCACCGATCGTCGAGATCGCGGAGCTGGCGGGGTCGGGCGGGTACCAGAGGCCGTGTGTCGCCACCGTGGCACGGAGTGCGTCGTTGATCACTCCCGGCTGGACGACGGCGTACCGCTCGTCGACGTTCACCTCGACGACGGCGTCCATCAGCTCGAGCGACAGGACGATGCAGTTCGCCACCGCGTTCGCCCCACCGGACAACCCGGTCCCGGCACCGCGCGGGACGACCCGCACGCCGGCGGAGGCCGCCCAGCGGACGGCCGCCACGACGTCGTCGGTGCTCCGGGCGAGGACGACGGCCAGCGGCGGCACGAAGTCAGCCCACTCGGCGTCGTCGTGGCTGTAGCGCGCGAGCGCGGCGTCGTCCCGGAGCACCTGGTCGGCACCCAGCAGGTCGTCGAGCGCGGTGGTGTCGACTACGGAGCTGACGGTCATGGAGCAGGGGTCCTTCCGGGACTCGGCGGTGAGACCCGACCGACGATACCCGTCGGGCGGATGCTGCCGGCCGCCGTTCCAGTTCTGCCTGTCCCGGCAGGTCGCAGACCGAGTCTCGCGCTCAGCGACAGATCACGGCGCGGACCGCGCGAAGACTGTCGCTCAGCGCGAAACTCGGTCGGTGGCGCCGGCGCCACCGACCAGGCCGCTGCGGACCCGCCCCGTGGCCGGGATGCGGGCCGTCAGCCGCCCGTCATGTGCGCGACGGTCCGCATGGCGGTGGCGAAGATCGTGAGCACCGGGTTGACGCCGCCGTTCGTCACGTGCACGGAGCCGTCCGCGACGCGGAGGTTGTCGTGTCCCCACACGCGTCCGAACTCGTCGACGACCGAGTTCGTCGGGTCGGACCCCATGCGGAGCGTGCCGGCCTGGTGCTGCCCGCCGGACGGCCCGACCGGCGTGCCGCCCACCTCGACGGTGGCCCGCGCCCCCGCCGCGCGGAGCCACGACGCGGCAAGCGCGCTCGTCGCGTCACGGGCGCGGAGGTCCTCGGCGTGCACGGAACCACTCAGCCGGGCGACCGGGATCCCGTGCCGGTCGACGATCCGGTCGTCCACGCGGACGCGGGAGTCGGCTGACGTGACCTCCTGGATGGGGCCCATCAGCCGCATGGTGCGGCGGACCAGGTGTCGCATGCCGTCCGTCGACGCCCGGCCGGTCCGCGGCAGGAGCCCCGCGCCGACGAGGTACCGGTAGGTGTTCGACGGGGTCGCGACGAACTCGTTCGCGATCATCCCGCCGCCGACGATGCCGTCGTTGCCGTGCCGCCGGTCGGTGGTCGCGATCGAGGGTCCCGGCCCGACGAGGTCCTCGACGACGTCGTCGAACACCCCCGTCGCACCGCCGTACACGTGTCCCTGCAGGTGCCGCCCGACCAGGTCGTTGCCGTTACCGATGCCGTCCGGCTCCCGGTCGCTCCGACTGTTCAGCAGCAGGCGTGCCGATTCGATCGCGCCGGCGGCGACGACGACCTCGGCCGCGTCGACGTCCTGCTGCCAGGTGTTCCCGTCGACCGTGCCGACGAGGGTGACACCGACGACACGTCCCGCCGCGTCGGTGCGGAGCCGGGCCGCCCGGGTGTCGAGGACGATCTGCGCCCTGCCGGTCGCGAACGCCCGGGGCAGCATCGTGTTCTGCGAGCCGTTCTTCGCGTCGACGGGGCAGGCGAACCCGACGCACATCCCGCAGTTCGCGCACGCCTCACGTCCGAGCCACGGGGTGCTGTTCACCAGGAGCGGGACGTGCACCGTCCCCAGACCGAGGTCCGTCGCGGCCGCTGCGAGTCGTTCGCGCGCCGGGCCGGACGGCACGGGCGGCATCGGGAGCGGCCGGGAGCGGTGCCCGGACCAGCGGCCGTCATCGGGCCCGCCGCTGACGCCGAGCTCCCACTCGGCGCGCGTGTAGAACGGCTCGAGGTCGTCGTAGCCGATCGGCCAGTCCGCCAGGGCGCTGCCGTCCGGGACGCCGTACGTCGTCGCCATCCGGAAGTCGAGCGGCGCGAACCGCCAGGCCTGTGCGCCGTAGACGCGGGTGCCGCCGCCAGCGGTGGACGCGTTGTTGTTCCACCCGGGGTCGGCTGGCCGGATCGGCAGGCGGGTGCGCCCGTCGTCCAAGACGCGGAGGTCGAGCGGGTCGGTCGGGCCGGACAACGGCGCGAGACCCCAGTCGGAGCGCGGGTTCCGCAGGTGGTCGTGGGCAAGCGTCGCGGTGTCCGGCCACGCGCCCGCCTCGACCACGAGGACGCGCCGACCGGCCTCCGCCAGGCCGCATGCCGCGACGCCTCCGCCGGCGCCCGAGCCGATGACGACGGCGTCGTACCGGGGCGCCAGCTCGGACGGGTGCACCGTCACCGGCCGGTCCGTCGGGACGGGGACGGGCACGGGCCAGCCGTCGAGGGGCTCCGGCTGCCAGTCCACCGCGGGCCACGACGCCGGGTCGGCCCAGTGCCCGCCCGCGACGAGCTCGGCGAACCAGTCCCAGTCGGTGCTCTCCGACCCGCGCTTCGCGACGTCGCGGAACCGCGCTGCCCACTCGGGGCGTTCGGGGAGGAGCGATCGGAGGAAATCGACGCCGGCGTCCGAGGAACCGGGGACCACCTCGTCCACACGCTCCCGGAGCCGCGTCGCGGTCGCGTCGTCGAGGTGGGGATCCGGCACCGGGACTCCTTCGTCGTGGCGGTGGTCGCCCTGTACGTCTACCACGGACGTGGCGCGTGGTGTACTTTTTGAACGTGTTCGAAAATGATGACGCGCCGCGCCCCAAGCGTGAGCGCACCCGTGCGACGATCCGCGCGGTCGCGATCCGGTCGCTGCGCGAGAAGGGCTACGACGCGACGACGATGCGGGGGATCGCCGAGGAGGCCGGGCTGTCGGTCGGCAACGCCTACTACCACTTCCCGACGAAGGACCACCTGGTCCAGGAGCTCTACGTGGACGTGCAGCACGAGCACCGAGCGGCCGCGCTCCCGCTGCTCGACACGACGGACGACCTGACCGCGCGCATCGGCATCGTCCTGCGCACCGGGCTCACGAACCTCGCCGGGTACCACGCCATCGCGCCGCAGTTCCTCGCCGCGGCGGTCGCACCGAACTCCCCGATCAACCCGCTGGCCGCGGAGTCGTCCGAGGCGCGCGACCTGGTCCTCGACCTCTTCGCGCAGGCCGTCGGCGGCGCCAGGCAGCAGCTGCCAGGGCGCCTCGCCGAGGACCTCCCCTCGGCGCTCTGGACGGGGTACCTCCTGCTGGCGCTGTTCTGGACGTACGACACGTCCACGGCGCAGGTCCGGACGCACCGGCTCGTGGACGCCATGCTCCGCGTGCTCCGGTTCGCGCTCCCGATGCTCCGGATCCGGCCGTTCCGCGCCACCGTGACCGAGATCGTCGGCATCGTCGCGGGACGTGCGGCATGACCGGGGCGATGAGCCCGCGGCCGTCGACGCCCACGTGGTCGGACAGCTGGTGGCTCGTGCTCCGCGCGCTCGGGTGGCTGCTCGGGGTGACCCTCCCCGTCACCGTCGTGCTCGCGATGTTCCTCCCCGGTGCGATCGAGGGGTGGGGGATGCAGCCGGAGCCGTGGTGGCTGGCGATCGTCAACGCGCTGCTGTGGATGCTCATGGTCGTCGTGCTGTCGTCGTTGCCCGCCGTGCTCGCAGCCGTCGTCGCGTGGCCGCTCACGATGCTGCTCGGACGGGCGATGCACTCGGTGCGGTCCCGGACGCTGCACGTCGTCGCGACGTCGGCGCTCGCCGGGGTCCTCGCCGCGCTCCCGCTCGCGCTCCTGCCCGTGTACGTCCTCTTCGTCCCGATGTCGATCGCGGCCGGTGCTGCCGCCGCCCTCGCGCGGAACGGCGAGTTCCGACGCGCCGACCGCCTGGCCGCCGCAGCCGCGCACGAGACCGACGAGACCGACGAGACCGACGAGACCGACGAGACCGACGAGACCGACGAGACCGACGAGACCGAGAGTGCGCCTGCTGGCTCATCCTGACCAGCGCTGTGCACCGCGGCGAGGACCGTGAGGGCTGCACGGAGGAGACCAGGCCGAGACCAGCCTGTACGGCCCGGTGCGCTGACCGGAGACGGACGGGAGGCTCGTGGCGACCCCGCCACGGGCCTCCCGTCCGTCATCCCGGTCGATACCGGAGCCGCGAACCGGGTACCGTACCAGGATGAGCTCCGAGACGACCAGCACCACCGAACCCACCGACGAGGGGCCCGTGGTGACGTTCGCCGACCTGGGGCTCAGCGACAACGTCCTCAAGGCCGTCAAGGAGATCGGGTACGAGACCCCCTCCGCGATCCAGGCCGCCACCATCCCGACGCTGCTCGAGGGGCGCGACGTCGTCGGCCTCGCGCAGACCGGTACCGGCAAGACCGCGGCCTTCGCGCTGCCCGTCCTGTCCCGCATGGAGTCCGGCTCGAAGCTGCCGCAGGCACTCGTGCTGTCCCCGACGCGCGAGCTCGCCCTGCAGGTCTGCGAGGCGTTCGAGCAGTACGCGTCGCACATGCGTGGCGTGCACGTCCTCCCCGTCTACGGCGGCCAGGCGTACGGCGTCCAGCTGTCCGCGCTCCGCCGTGGCGTCGACGTGGTCGTCGGCACGCCCGGGCGCATCATGGACCACATCGCCAAGGGCACGCTCGACCTGTCCGAGCTGAAGTACCTGGTGCTCGACGAGGCCGACGAGATGCTGAAGATGGGCTTCGCGGAGGACGTCGAGACGATCCTCGCCGAGACCCCGGACACCAAGCAGGTCGCACTGTTCTCCGCGACGATGCCCGCGCAGATCCGTCGCATCTCGAAGCAGTACCTCAACGACCCGGCCGAGATCACCGTCAAGGCGAAGACGACCACGTCCGCCAACACGACGCAGCGCTACCTCATCGTGTCGTACGCGCAGAAGGTCGACGCCCTGACCCGCATCCTCGAGGTCGAGGACTTCGAGGGCCTCATCATCTTCGTCCGGACGAAGAGCGAGACCGAGAACCTCGCCGAGAAGCTCCGTGCCCGCGGGTACGCCGCGGCCGCGATCAGCGGTGACGTCGCGCAGGCCCAGCGGGAGCGCACCGTGAACCAGCTGAAGTCCGGCAAGCTCGACATCCTGGTCGCGACCGACGTCGCCGCCCGTGGCCTCGACGTCGACCGCATCACGCACGTGGTGAACTTCGACATCCCCGTCGACACCGAGTCCTACGTGCACCGCATCGGCCGCACCGGTCGTGCCGGCCGCAGCGGTGCCGCGATCAGCTTCGTCACGCCGCGCGAGCGCCGCCTGCTCACCGCGATCGAGAAGGCCACGCGCCAGCCGCTGACCGAGATGACGCTCCCGAGCATCGAGGACGTCAACGTCACCCGCCTGACGCGCTTCGACGACGCCATCACGGCGGCGCTCGAGTCCCGCGACCGCATCGAGGCGTTCCGCGACATCATCGCCCACTACGTCGAGCACCACGACGTGCCGGAGCAGGACGTCGCTGCAGCACTCGCCGTCGTCGCGCAGGGGGACACCCCGCTGCTGCTCGACCCGGCCGAGGACGCCCTCCGCCGCCAGGTCGAGCGCGACCAGCGTCGCGACGAGCGCAAGGGCCGCGAGCGCGAGGTGGACGGCGGTGACCGTCGCCGTCGCTCGGTCCCGATGACCCCGTACCGCATCGAGGTCGGCCGTCGTCACCGCGTCGAGCCGCGCCAGATCGTCGGTGCGCTCGCGAACGAGGGCGGCCTCCGCCGCGACGACTTCGGTGCGATCCGCATCCAGCCGGACTTCTCCATCGTCGAGCTCCCGACGGACATGCCAGGCGACGTGATCGACAAGCTCAGCGACACCCGCATCAGCGGCCGGCTCATCGAGATCAAGCCGGACCGCCGCGGCGGCGGTGGCGGGTACCGCCGCGGACCGCGCGACGACCGGGACGACCGCCGCGATCGTGACGACCGTCCGGCGCGCAAGCCCCGGTACTAGACCCCGCCGACGACGGACTGGAGGCACTGCGCACGACGCGCGCAGTGCCTCCAGTCCGTCTCGTGGTTGCGGGAGACCGCAGATCGCACCGCACATCGTCCTGCGGCGGTTCCGCACGGCCCCGCGCGGTGCTTCGCTGACCGCGTGCGCGGCGCAGGGAGCCGCGCGGACAGGGGATCGATCGTGTACAGAGCAGTGTTCACCGCCGCAGCAGCGGCCGTGCTCGTCGTCGCCGGGGCACTCCCGGCGCAGGCGGCACCACGTTCCAGCACGCCTGGGACGCCGACCTCGGTGTCGGTGACCGGTACGGCGACCGACGCCGACGTCACGTGGGGCCTGCCACGGTCCGGCGCGAAGGTGCTCGGGTGGGCCGTCACCGTCCGTCCGGCCGAGCACCAGCCGCGGCACGGGGTCGACCTGCTGCGCGCATCGGCGCGGTCCGACCACTTCGGCGACCTGACGGCCGGTACGACGTACTCCTTCACCGTGCGGGCGGTCGGCACCAGGGGTCCAGGCCCGGCCGCGACCGTGCGGTACCAGCCGGTCGCGCCCGCTGCGGTGGGGCAGTCGCTGTTCGCGCTCGACGCGGCGGGGAACGTCGTCCGCTTCCCGACGACGGGCACCGGCACACCGACCACCATCGCGCCGAACGGTGCCGGCTACACGGCGGACGACGAAGGCGACGTGTTCGTGCCGTCGGCCGACCGGACCGCCATCGTGATGTACCCGGAGGGCGGGGGCGCTGCACAGACCATCGCGACGGGCCTGCACCTCACCGCGGATCTCCGGACGGACCTCACGGGCAACCTGTACTGGGTGGACAGCGTCACCGGCGGGGTGGTGAAGCTCGCCAGGGCGGGTGGGCCCGCGACGCCGTGGGTGTCCTTCGGGCCGGTGCCGAACTCGGGCACCACGACCCTCTGGGCCGTCGGACGGGACGGCACCGTGTCGACCTGGACGGGCACGACGACGACGGCCTCGGTCGTGACGAGGACCCCGGCGGGCACGACCACCACCAGGACCATCAGCTCCGGCGCGACGGGGGTGTTCGGGTACGTGCGGGCACTCCTCGCCGACGCCCACGGTGGGCTGTACATCGACTGGAGCTCGCCCGGTGGAGCTGGCTCGTACATCTGGGCCGCGCTGCCCGCCGGAGCGACCACGTGGGTCTCGGCCGAACCCCGGCTGGCGTTCGAGTACGGCGCGACGAACTCGTCGTCGTTCCGGCTGCTGCAGTCGAAGGAGTGGTGCACCTCGCCCGCCGAGAACTCCGGGCAGTGCTCCGTCGACCGGTCGATCCCGTCGCTGCTCGTCCGGGCGCTCGACGGCACGACGTCATCGGTCCCCGTGTCCGGGCTGACCGCCGGGTCGCGCGGATCGAACGTCGGCGCCGCTGACGAGGCCGGCGACGTGTACATCGACGTCGACCAGGCACCGACCGCCGGGCTGTGGCGGGTCCCGGCTGCCGGGGGTGCAGCGCAGCAGCTGTCCACCGCGCAGTTCTCCCGCTTGCTGGTGATCTAGCGGCGCTGCCGTCGGGTTCGGTCGGGCCGGGCGCTCCTTGCCCCGAGTCTCGGGCTGGGCGACACTTCTCGGGTCTCGCGGCCCGAGAGCAGTCGCCCGGCGCGAGTCTCGGGCCCGCCGACGCGAGACTCGGGCCCGCGGGCAGTGCACCCCGCGTCAGGCGAGACCGGCCGTCCGGCGGCAGACCTCGTCCCACGGGGTCGGCTCGATGCCGAAGTACTCGCGGGACGCCGTGTCGTCGAGCACGTACGGCGCGGTCCACTGGTAGCTCATCTCGGCGACCTCCTTCATCATCGGCGACACGAGCCCGATCGCGCGGATCGCACCAGCGGGCAGCCGCCGCACCCGCACCGGGGGCTTCCCGGCGGCGGCCAGCACGTCGGTCAGCGCCTCGACCTGCGACCTCGGCGGGTTCGACGGGACGTGCCAGGTCCTGCCGAGCGCCTGCTCGTCGGTCGCCGCGGCGACGATCGTCCTGGCGACGTCCAGCACGTCCGTGAAGGTGTGCGGCAGGTCGGTGCGGCCGATCATCGTCACCGCCTTACCCTGCAGTGCCGCGGGCAGCACACGGGTGACGTGCCCGTTCTCGCCGATGCCCGGGCCGACGTAGTCCGAGCCGCGGACCTCGACGGTGCGGATCCGTCCGGCCCGGTGCAGCTCGAGCGCGTCGTGCCACATCCGCGCCCGGAGCACGCCCTTGTGGTCGGTGGCGGCATCCGGCATGCCCTCGCGCATCGGGGAGTCGACCGGCCCGTACGGGTAGAGGTTGCCGGTGATCGCGTACACGGCCCCGGTCCGCTCGGCCGCCGTCAGCAGCGAGGCCGCGAGTGGGGGCCAGTTCGCCTCCCACTGCGTGTAGTTCCCCGGGTTCGCGCAGTTGTACAGGACCGCCGCACCGTCGGCGGCCCTGGTGAGCGCCTCGGGATCCGAGGCGTCCAGGGCGACGTGACCGACAGCCTCCAGGCCGGTGTCCCGACCCGAGCGTGTGGCGACCGTGACGCGCTCGCCGCGGGCCGCGAGCAGTTCCGCGACGTGCCGGCCGACGGGTCCGGCGCCGATGACCAGGTGGAGCTCCGACATGGTGTGTCCCTTCGGATCGATTGGGAGAGCAGTGCTCTCGTCCCCTCGAGCATGACATTGCTCCGAGACAAAAGCAAGAGCAGCGCTCTCTCTTGTGTGCAGTGCTCTCCCGTGGCAGGGTTGGGGCATGGCAGACCGGGCTCCGACCGCACGTGACCTCGCTCGCGAGACGATCCGGACGCGCATCCTCGACGCGGCCCGGGCGCGACTCACCGAGGAGGGGCCGGCCCAGCTGAGCCTGCGTGCGGTGGCGCGCGACGTCGGCATGGTCTCGTCCGCGACCTACCGGTACTTCCCGAGTCGCGACGACCTGCTCACCGCGCTGCTCGTGCAGGACTACAACGAGCTCGGCGCGGCCGTCGAGCGCGCGGACACGGCGCACGACCGGACCGACGTCGGCGGCCGGTGGATGGCGGCATGCCGCGCGATCCGGGAGTGGTCGGTCGGGCACCCCGGTGACTTCGCGCTGCTCTACGGCAGCCCGGTCCCCGGGTACGCAGCGCCGCAGGAGACGATCGAGCCAGCCACACGGGCGACGCTCGTGCTGGTCCGGATCGCGCTCGACGCCACGGCCGGGAGGCCCGGGTCGGCTCCGGCAGGCGCGCCGGCACCCGGGGTGGCCAGGTCGGGCCCCGCTGCGGCCGGGCCGTCGGCGGCGCCGGTGGTTGCCGGAGCGGTGGCGTACATCCGGGCGCTCGGGTACGTGGAGGACATCGACGACGAAGTGGTCATGCGGACGCTGATGGCGTGGACGTCGCTCTTCGGCACGGTGTCGTTCGAGCTGTTCGGCCACTACGTCGGATCGGTGTCGGACCACGCCGCCTACTTCGACCTCGTCGCGGAGCGGCTCGCGGCGGACATCGGGTTCGTGGCGGTGGCGCCAGGAGTTCCCGATCCCGCTGTGGACGGCGCGGATCATCCCCAGATCGGGGCGGCACGCTGACACGCCGGGCGCTCCTGGGGTAGACAGGTCCCGACGCCGAGACCGACCCGACGGCCGGACCAACCACCCGCAGCCGTGATCAGGAGGCATGTTGCAGCGCAGCACGACGCCCGTCGGGGCCCACCGATGACCTCGCTCGACGTCAGCAGGCAGGACCGCCGTCGACTCGGGCGGGGGACCGCTCGTCGTCGCATCGTGACGGTCCGCACCGTCGCGCTCCTCGCGTCGCTCGCCGGCATCAACTACGTGGCGTGGCGCTGGGCCGCGTCCGTGAACTGGCACTCCTGGTGGATCGCGGTGCCGCTGATCCTCGCCGAGACCTACAGCGTCATCGACTCGCTGCTCTTCGCGTTCGGCGCGTGGCGACTCCGCGAGCGTGGCGAACCGCCGACGACACCGAGCACCGACGTCACCGTCGACGTCTTCATCACGACGTACAACGAGCCGGTCGAGCTCGTCGTGCGGACCGCCACGGCCGCGAAGGCGATCACGTACCCGCACGCCACGTGGATCCTCGACGACGGCAACCGTCCCGAGATGCGCCGGGCGGCCGAGGAGCTCGGCATCGGCGTGATCACGCGCGGACAGGACTGGATCGACCGTCCTCGTCACGCCAAGGCCGGCAACCTCAACAACGCGCTGCTCGCCACCCAGGGCGAGTTCCTGCTCATCCTCGACGCCGACCAGGTGCCCGACCCGGCGATCCTCGACCGCACCCTCGGCTACTTCAAGGACCCGAAGATGGCGCTCGTGCAGACGCCGCAGTGGTTCGAGAACGTGCCGGACGCCGACCTGCTCGGCAGCCAGGCGCCCCTGTTCTACGGCCCCATCCAGCAGTCGAAGGACGGCTGGAACGCGGCGTTCTTCTGCGGGTCGAACGCGATCCTCCGTCGTGAAGCGCTGATGCAGCTCGGGATCTCGCGCTACGTCACCGAGGTCGAGGCCTCCGTGCAGCGCACGCTCAAGACCTCGCGCAAGCTGCTGTCCCGTGCGCGGGAGAACGAGACCGACGACCGCGTGCTCGGGGCGCTCGACGACGCCGAGGCCGTGGTCGACCGGGCCCGCGACGCGATCACCCGCGGGGAGCCCCTCGGCGACGTCACGTACGAGTTCCAGCGCGGCATCGACGCGATCGCCTTCCGGTTCGCGGCGGCCGACCTCGAATCGGTGCGCAACGACCTGCAGGAACTCGCGGCGATGTCCACCGACGCGGGCACGTTCGCCGGGCTCGACGACGCGGCGCTCGACGTGCTCGGGCAGCGCGGCGCGTCACCGGTCGCCGCGATCGAGTCGATCGCCGTGCTCGCGCGGGCCGTCGACGTCAACCGTGGCGACGAGGCACAGGCGATCATGCCGCTGGCGACGATCTCGGTGACCGAGGACATGGCGACCGCGATGCGCCTGCACGGCCTCGGCTGGAAGTCCGCGTACCACGACGAGATCCTCGCGAAGGGCCTCGCGCCGGAGGACCTGCCGACGATGCTCGTGCAGCGACTCCGGTGGGCGCAGGGCACGATGCAGGTGTTCTTCCGCGAGAACCCGCTCGTGCAGAAGGGGCTGTCGTTCGGGCAGCGTCTCATGTACTTCTCCACGATGTGGAGCTACCTGTCGGGGTTCGCGGCGATCGTCTACATCGCCGCGCCGGTGCTCTGCCTGTCGTTCGGGGTCGTGCCCGTGCAGGCCTACAGCGTGGACTTCTTCGCACGGCTCATCCCGTTCCTGGTCCTCAACCAGCTGCTCTTCTGGGTGGTGGCCGCAGGCAGACCGACCTGGCGTGGGCAGCAGTACTCGCTCGCGCTGTTCCCGGTGTGGATCGAGAGCGTCACCAGTGCGTTCGAGAACGTGTTCCGCGGCAAGCCGCTCGGGTTCCGGGTCACGCCGAAGGTGCGCGACGAGACCGAGCAGAAGCCACGGTGGGACCTGGTCCGCCCGCAGCTGTTCGCGATGGGCGCGCTCGTCGCGGCGCTGATCCTGATCGGCATCCGCTACCTCAGCGGCCAGGCTTCCGGGATCGCTCCGCTCGTGAACACCGCGTGGGTGGTGTTCGACCTGTGCATCTTCAGCATCGTGATCCGTGCCGTGCTCTACCGCGGCCCGTCGACCTCGGTGCAGTCCGAGCACGAGTCGAGCACCGCGGGGGGCCCGCTGTGACCGCCGCGTTCGACGTCCCGGCGACCGTGGAGTCGCTCGACACCGTGCAGGACCGCTTCGCCTCGTGGTGGGACGACCTCGGCATCGACGACGTCCGCCTCCGCTTCGCGCTCGAGACCGCCGTGGCGGAGATCGCTGCGAACATCGTCGAGCACACCCGCCGCACCGACCAGGAGGCCGGACGGCGGTACTCGGTCGAGCTCGACGCGACCGAGCACGCGGTGACGGCGGTGCTCCGCGACAACGGCCGGCCGGCGGACGTCGACCTCAGCGCCGTGACGATGGCGGACGTCGACGCCGAGAGCGGGCGTGGCCTGGCGCTCGCGATCGCCGCACTCGACCGGCTCGAGCACCGGCACGAGGACGGCCACAACGTCTGGACCCTGGTGTGCGCACGGTGAGGGGAGCGCTCGTCCGTGCGGTCGCCGTCCTGGTCGCCTCGGCGAGCCTGCTCATCGGCGGAGCGCTGCCGGCACAGGCCGTCACGGCGTCGACGCCGGCGCAGCCCGCCACCGGGAAGACCTGGTTCGGACCAGACCTCGACTGGGGCTCGGACGCACCGGACGGGTACGAAGGCCGACTCGGAGCGACCCCCTCGAGCTACGGCGTCGAGATCGACTACCCGATCGACCGGAGCGCCGAACGAGAACTGCTCCGCTCGACCCGGGCTGCTGCGACGCAGGGCGCGACCCTCGTCGTGAGCCTCGAACCGGACGTGTCGCTCCGGTCGCTCACCACGGCAGACGCCCGGCACACCAACGAGCTGCTGCAGGAGATCCACCGGCAGTACGACACGAAGGTGCTGGTCCGGTTCGCGCCACAGATGAACGGGACGTGGGTGCGGTGGGGGCAGCAGCCGACGCAGTTCGTCACGGCGTTCCGCACGCTGGCGGCCCAGGTGCACGCGGGGAGCTCCGACGCGGCGATGGTGTGGTCGCCGTCGTACGGTGCCGGGTACCCGTTCGGCGAGTCCGCCGGACGGCTGCAGGACCTCTCCGCGACCGACGTCTCGAAGCTCGACACGAACGGCGACGGACAGCTCACCGCCGCCGACGACCCGTACGAGCCGTACTGGCCTGGCGACGCTTCGGTCGACTGGGTCGGCCTGTCCATGTACTACTTCGGCAAGGGCAAGGCGACGGAAGCCGCTGGCCGCGACGTCCCGCTCACCAAGAACGACGTGCCGGAGTCCGGAGAGGTCCAGGCGCGGTTCGACGAGACCTGGGGGTACGAGCAGTCCCAGTCGCGCGGCGATTTCTACGACCGCTTCGCCGTCGGGCACGACCGCCCGATGCTCCTCGACACCGGGGCGCTCTACGACCACTCGCTGAAGGGTGCCGCGGAGCTCGACGTCAAGCAGGGGTGGTGGCGACAGGTCTTCACGGCGCTCGAGGACCGTCCGCTCATCCGGGGTGTGACCTTCCTCGAGACCAACCGTCGGGAGCCGGAGGCCGGCAACCGCGTGGCCGACTGGCGCGACACGGCCGTGCCGGGCATCGCCGGGTCGTTCCGCACGGACCTGCAGGCCACCGACCGGTTCGTGTTCGGTCCGGTCACGGAACGGGTGACCCCGCAGGACGGCAACGCGGCGACGAACCAGCAGCTCGACACCGGCGGTGACCAGATGGCGTGGATCGTCTGGTGCGCCGTCGCACTGGCGATCGTGTTCCTGCTGAGCGGGGTGTTCGGCAGGCTGCTGCCGAGCTGGCGGTACCCCGACGACGGCGGGCCGGGGCGCGACCTGCGGCTCGACCTGTTCCGCGGGTTCATCATCCTGGCGGTCGTGATCACGCACATCGAGATCGGCGGCCCGTACTCGTACATCACCTTGCACGCCGTCGGAGCGATCACCGGCGCGGAGATGTTCGTGTTCCTGTCCGGGATGGTCCTCGGCATGACGTACCCGCTGGCGATCAAGAAGTTCGGCGAGTGGGTGGCCGCGGTCGGCGCGTGGAAGCGTGCGCGCAAGCAGTACCTCGTCACGCTGGCGGTGATCGCGGTCGTCTTCGCGCTGAGCTTCGTGCCGTTCCTGAACACCGATGCGATCACGACGTTCACGGACCGGGGGACCGGCACCGGCGGCGTCGGCGCAGAGGGGCGCGTCTACGACCTCTACCCGAACGCGATGCAGCTGCTCGCCTACCCGCCGCCCTGGTACGCGATCCGGCAGTTCCTGCTGCTCGAGATGGGCCCGTGGCCGTTCAACATCATGGGGCTGTTCGTGGTGCTGAGCCTGTTCATCCCGCCGCTGCTCTGGGTGATCCGCCGCGGCTTCTGGTGGGCGGTGCTCCTCGTCAGCTGGGCGCTGTACGTCTTCCAGGCGCTCGTTCCGGGGTTCCAGCCGCTGAACTCGCAGTTCGAGTCCGTCTTCCCGCTGCTCACCTGGCAGGTCGTGTTCACCCACGGGCTGGTGCTCGGCTACTACCGGCGGCAGATCGTCGGCGCGCTGACCGGTCGGCTCGGCAAGGTCCTCGTCGGGATCGGGATCTGCGGCTACGCCGGGTTCCTGGTCTACGTCTGGGCGGCGAACCACCTCGGGTTCACGCCCGTGCCGTTCCCCGCGTCGATGTACGACGACCTGTACAACACCGCGTACCAGCGCGTCGACCTGCAGTGGGGCCGACTGGTCGACATCGCGTTCTTCGCCATCGTCTCGTACGCGATCCTCACGGTGTTCTGGAAGCCGATCGCGGCGGCCATCGGATGGCTGTGGATCCCGATCGGGCAGGCGAGTCTCTACGTGTTCGTCTGGCAGGTGTTCTTCGCGCTGGCGATCGCGTCGATCCCCGGTGTCGACTGGGGCAACGCCTGGATCGGCTTCGCGACCCACTCGGCGCTGATCTTGCTCGCCTGGTACATGGTCCGCAAGAAGTTCCTGTTCAGTGTGATCCCGCGCTGACGCCCGTCCAAACCGCGGGCGGTCGAATCGCGCGTAGGCAGTCGAATCGCGCGTAGGCGGTCGGAACGTTCGACCACCGACGCGCGATTCCGCCTCCCATCGCGACCGCCATGGGTCTGTCGGCGCTCAGCGCTGCCGCGTGGTCTCCGTGAAGAGGTCGTCGAAGAGCCCGGGTTCGTCCGTCTGCTCCTCGCCGAACTTCCACTTGCGGCGCATGCGCCGGAACGTCGTGATGCGGACCGGCTCGATGCCCGGCTCGGTGTCGTAGCTGCTCATGGTCCTTCCGCTCCTCATCCGTTCCCCGTCTGCATCCCCGCGGCGAGGCTACGTCGCCGCGCTGCGGGCTGACCGGATTTAGGTAGAAGAATTACCTTGTTGCGCTCCGTGGACAATCAGACGAGCCGAGGGCACCGCTCCCTCTACTCTGCCGTTCAGGGCCTGGGGGCGCCGCCGTCGAGCGCCGTGATCACGCGCTCGATGATGCGCACGAACTTGGCCCTGTCCCGATCCGAGAAGGAGGCCATCAGCTCGTGCAGGTGCTCGTTCGTGCTGTCCATGGCGGCTGCGTAGCGTGCTCGGCTGGTGTCCGTCAGCTCGATGAGCCGGCTGCGTCCGTCCTCCGGGTTCGGTCGTCGCTGCAGGTGTCCGGACCGCTCGAGCCGGTCGACCGCCGTGGTCACCGCAGGGCCCGTGATGCCGAGGTGACTCGACAGGTCCTTCACGCGGACGGGGCGCCCCGCCGACTCGGCGCGGGACACGAACTGCACCACCGTGAGGTCGACGCCGGAGACACCCATGTGGTCGCGCAGACGCAACCGCAACGACGTCACCGTCGCCTCGAGTCGCGTCAGGGCCGCGTCGAGGTCCAGGTCGGTCTCGCTGCCCGTCACCGGGGTGCCTCCTCTGCGCCGTGCGGCCACGCGTCGGGATGCGCAGGCGTCGTCGGCACAGCGTATCCAGATCGCGCGGAGCCGCGTGGATGCCGACCCGCGGCGTGGCGATCGGTCGGCTGATGGACCAGATGATCCGCATCGAGATCTGTGCCCGCGATCCCGAGACCGCGATCCGTGAGCTCGCGGCCGTCGACGTCGGCCGGCAGTGGAGTTCGCGGCGCACGGGGGACGAGTACTCGTTCCGGTACTCCGCGGTGGGCGACGACGAGGTCACGATCCGTCGCTCACGGATACGCGGTCTGCTGCGGGGTCTCGTGCCACCAGGTGACGACCACGTCGTGCGGTGGACCACCGACGGCTCCGTCGTCATCGACGCGACGGGGGCGCGCTTCGAGCTGCGGCACGACGAACCCGTGCTGTCACCGTCGGACCAGGAGTACGTCTTCGTCGGCACCGACCACGACCAGCGGTTGGTGCACCTCGGACGCGCGTTCGTCGAGACCGTCGCCGCCGAACGGTACGGCGCCGCTTCCGGTCCGCTCGTGTTCGACCGCGTCCGCGTCGTCGACGACGCGGCGCTCGGCCCCTGGCGCGAAGCACTCGGTGCCCTGTCGCGCGCACTGCGTGACGGTGTGGAGTCCGACGCCTGGGCCTCGGCGAAGCACGCGGCCGCCGAGGCGTTCCTCACGATGTTCCCGCCGCGGTTGGACGCGCTGCCCGCCGAGCTCTCGAGCCCACGGAACGCACGGCTCAAGGCCGTCGTCGAGTACCTCCACGCCCACGTCCGCGACTCGATCGCGGTGGCGGACCTGGCCGACGTCGCCGGGCTCAGCGTCCGGTCGGTGCAGGAGTCCTTCGCGCGGGTGCTCGGCGTCTCCCCGCTGACGTACCTCCGCGAGATCCGGCTCGACCGGGTCCGCGACGACCTGCTCGCACACGATCCCCAGTCGGTGACGGTGGGGGACGTCGCACGTCGGTGGGGGTTCGCGCACCTCGGGCGGTTCTCCGCCGCGTACGTCGACCGGTTCGGCGAGTACCCGAAGCAGACGCTGCGCCGCTGATCGTCCCGAGCGGTCAGTCGGCTGCCGGCGGCGCGGTGCTCCGTCGCACCTGCAGGGTCGTCGCGAGCCGGACGTGCTCGGGGGTCGGCTCCCCGCGGAGCATGGAGAGCAGCATCTCCACCGCACTCGCGCCGAGTTCCGCGAGCGGCTGTGCGACCGTCGTCAGGGGCGGTGTGGTCATCGACGCCTGCGGGACGTCGTCGAAGCCGATCACGGAGAGGTCCTCGGGGACGCGGAGTCCGAGGTCGGCGGCCGCGTGCAGCACACCGATGGCGGAGGAGTCGTTCGCCGCGAACACCGCGGTGGGGCGGTGCGGGCCGGAGAGGAGTTCCCGGGCGACGGCGGCCGCGTTGCCCTCCTGGTAGTCGCCTGCCCGGAGGAGCGCGTCGTCCACCTGGATGCCCGCGGCGGCGAGGGCGGCGCGGTACCCGGCCTCGCGCAACTGTGCGGACGCCAGGTCCGCGCGGCCGTGGATGTGTGCGATGCGCGTGTGCCCGAGCGCGAGGAGGTGCTCCACGGCGATGCGTGCGCCGCCCTCGTTGTCGGTGTCGACGGTGGCGTGTCCCTCCGGCCCGGTGTGCGGGTCGATCGCGACCACGGGGATCGACGAGCTCGGCAGCGCGGTCGACGGCGTCACGACGATCGCTCCGTCGATGAGGGTGCCGGAGAGCCGGGAGAGCGATCGCCGTTCCCATCCGGGTTGGCTCGCGCCGGTGACGAGTCCGGCGTAGGCGAGCAGCTCGTAGCCGGTGCCGGTCGTCGCCGAGGAGATCCCGCGCAGCAGCTCCGTGGAGAACGGCTCGAACTCGGGGACGAGGATGCCGATCACCCCGGTGCGTGAACTCCGGAGACTCCGCGCGACGAGGGACGTCTCGTACCCGAGGCGTTCCACGACCTCCTGCACGCGCAGCATGGTCGCGGGGGCGACGCCGTCGCGGTGGTTCACGACCTTGGAGACGGTCGGGATCGACACCCCGGCTGCCCGCGCGACGTCCGCGATCGTCGCCCGCCCAGGGCTGCTGTCCACGCCGGGAGCGGTCTCCATGTGCTCACCGTACCGCCGATGCCCCCGGTGAACGACCGCGGTCTTTGCGATAGAAAACGTTATCGATATCGATTGACAAAGCGTGGAGGCACCTGGCACGCTCTCCGCAACGGCAGCGATGCCGGAGCGGCACCCGATGCCGCAACGGCACCCGGTGCCGCAGCGGCGACCGATGCCGCAGCTGTCAACGACGACACTTCAGGAGCTCCACGATGACGAGGAAGATCCGAGCCACGGCGGCCATCGCGCTGATCGGGGCCACAGCACTGCTGGCGACCGGCTGCTCGAGCGGTGGCAACGCCGCGGGCAGCGACGGCAAGGTCACGATGACCTTCTGGCACAACTCCACGACCGGACCCGGCAAGGCGTTCTGGGAGAAGACCGTCAAGGACTTCGAGCAGGACCACCCCGACGTGACGATCAAGATCCAGGCGATCCAGAACGAGGACCTGGACGGCAAGCTCCAGACCGCGCTCAACTCGGGATCCGCCCCCGACGTGTTCCTGCAGCGCGGCGGCGGCAAGATGAACGCGATGGCCCAGGCCGGCCAGCTCATGGACATCACTGACTCGATCGGGAAGACCGCGAAGTCCGAGGTCAGTGCCGGTGCGTTCAAGGGCTACGAGCTCGACGGCAAGACGTACGCCATGCCGGTCGACGTGAACCCCGAGGGCATCTGGTACAGCCAGGACCTCTTCAAGCAGGCGGGCATCGAGGGCACCCCGACCACGATGGACGAGCTGAACGCGGACATCGCCAAGCTGAAGGACGCCGGCATCCAGCCGGTCGCCGTCGGTGCGAAGGACGCCTGGCCCGCCGCGCACTGGTACTACAACTTCGCACTCCGCGCGTGCAGCGAGAAGACGCTGAACGGTGCCGCGAAGGACCTGAAGTTCACGGACAGCTGCTGGAAGGCCGCCGGTCAGGACACGAAGGACTTCTTCGACACGAAGCCGTTCAACGACGGCTACCTCACCACCGCCGCGCAGCAGGGCGCCGGCAGCTCGGCCGGCCTCATCGCCAACCACAAGGCCGCGATGGAGCTGATGGGCGCGTGGGACCCTGGAGTGATCTCGTCGCTCACCCCGGACGGCAAGCCGCTGCCCGACCTCGGCTTCTTCCCGTTCCCCGAGGTCTCCGGCGGTAAGGGCGCTCCCGGCTCGATGATGGGTGCTGTCGACGGCTACTCGTGCTCGGCGAAGGCCCCGAAGAAGCAGTGCACCGAGTTCCTCAACTACATGACCGAGAAGCCCGTGCAGGAGGCGTACTACAAGGCATTCAACGCGATCCCGGCGAACGAGTCCGCCCAGGCGGTCGTCACCGAGCCCTACCTGAAGACGGTGCTCGAGGCGTACAACAAGGCCCCGTTCGTGTCGAACTACCTCGACACCCTCTACGGCCAGAACGTCGGCAACGCGCTCAACACCAGCGTGGTGGACCTGCTCGCCGGCAAGGGCGACGTCGACGACATCGTCAAGACGGTCAACCAGGCCGCGGCGAAGGGCTGACCCGACCCATGGCCACATCAGTCGCCCCCCGTCCGTCCGGCTCGAGCGAGCTGACGGGCGCGGGGAAGGACCTGACCGGAGCCGGCGGCACCACGCCGTCGGCCCCGGCCGGCCGGGGCCGGAAGAAGCCGGTCGCCGACGTCCGCAAGCGGGTCGAGATCGCCCTGCTGGCCGGACCCGCGACGATCATGTTCGTCGGGTTCGTGATCCTCCCCGTGGCGCTCGCCGCCTACTACGGCTTCTACAAGTGGCAGGGCTACGGGGCGCCGACGGACTTCGTCGGCCTCGACAACTACAAGATCATCTTCACCGACCCGGACTTCCGGGGCGTGCTGACCCACAACGCGTTCATCGTGATCGGCTCGCTGCTCGTGCAGGGTCCCATCGCGATCATCCTCGCGCTGCTGCTCAACCAGCGGATCCGCGGACGTGGCCTCATCCGGGTGCTCATCTTCGTGCCGTACGTCATCTCCGAGGTGATCGTCGGCACCGGGTGGAGCCTGATGCTCTCGACGAGCGGCGCGGTCAACGACCTGCTCCAGGCGATCGGCCTCGGTGGGCTGCGGAACGACTGGCTGTCGAACCCGGACATCGCGATCTGGACCCTCCTCGCCATCATCTCGTGGAAGTACATCGGCTTCGCGGTGATCCTGTTCCTGGCCGGCCTGCAGAGCATCCCCGAAGAACTGTTCGAGGCCGCCCAGCTCGACGGCGCCGGCTACTGGCAGATCCAGCGGCGGATCACGCTGCCGCTGCTCGGACCGACCATCCGCATCTGGGCGTTCCTGTCGATCATCGGCTCGCTCCAGCTGTTCGACCTGGTCTACATCATCTGGGGGCAGTACATCGCCTCGACGGCCGGGACCTCGACCATGGCGACGTACATGGTCGCGAACGGCCGGAACTCCGGTAACTACGGGTACGGCAACGCCGTCGCCGTGGTGATCTTCCTCATCTCGCTGGCGATCGCACTCGTCTACCAGCGGTTCGTCCTGCGTCGCGACACCGCCGGCGCCCTCACCGAGAAGGCAACACGATGACCGCCACCGCATCGATCGTCGCGCCCCGACGACGTCGGGACCGTGACACCGGACCGGTCCGCCGCGAGCGCAACCTCGGCACGTACTTCATCGCGCTGCTGTTCATCGCGGTCTGCATCGGCCCCGTCGCGTACATCGTCCTCGGCGGCTTCCGCACCAACGCGCAGATCACCGCGAGCCCCGCTGGGCTCCCGGCACCGTGGAACTTCGGCAACTACGCCGAGGTCCTGTCCAGCGGGGTGTTCTGGCAGCAGCTCGGCAACTCGCTCATCGCCGGCGTCACCACCACGGTCGGCGTCGTCGTGCTCGGGCTGATGGTCAGCTTCGTGCTCGCCCGCTACCGGTTCCGCGGCCGCGGTGCGCTGTACTCGCTGTTCGCCGCCGGGCTGATGTTCCCGATCACCGTCGCGATCACGCCGCTCTACCTGCTGGTGAAGGACCTCGGGCTGACGAACAGCCTGGCCGGCGTCATCCTGCCGCAGATCGCGTTCGCGCTGCCGACGACCGTCATCATCCTGGTGCCGTTCCTGCGGGCGATCCCGGACGAGCTCGAGGAAGCAGCCTCCATCGACGGGGCAAGCCGCCTGGGCTTCTTCTTCCGGATGGTCGTGCCGCTGTCCCTGCCCGGCGTCGTCACGACGGGCATCCTGGCCTTCATCGGCAGCTGGAACAGCTACATCCTGCCGCTGTTCATCCTCAACGACGCGTCGGCGTACACGCTCCCGCTCGGGGTGCAGGCGTTCTCGTCGCAGTACTCCGTCGACACCGCACGGGTGCTCGCGTTCACGTCGCTGTCGATGATCCCCGCGCTGGCGTTCTTCGCGGTGTTCCAGCGTCGCATCGTCGGCGGGCTGACCGGGGCGGTGAAGGGATGACCGCCACCGACGCGACAGCGTCGGCCACCGGCGGCCGGGAGGCTCGCCCCACGTCGACGACGCCGGTCACCACGACCGACGCCCGGGCCGCGGCGCGTGGCGGGGCCGACCCGAGCCTCCCGTCCGGTCCGGCCCGACCGTCGGACCCGACGGTCGCGCCGGGCCGCGCAGCCGCCCTGCTGGCGGCCATGACGCTCGAGGAGAAGACGGCGCAGCTCGTCGGCTACTGGCTCGACCAGAACGGCGTGGTCGCGCCCATGCAGGGCGAGATGACCACCCGGTCGGACGGCCGCACGCTGGCGGACATCACCCGTGACGGCATCGGCCAGTTCACCCGCGTCTACGGCACCCGCCCCGTCGAACCCGACGAGCGCGCCGCCTGGCTGTGGGACGAGCAGCGGCGCCTGAAGCGGGAGACCCGGCTGGGCATCCCGGCGCTCGTGCACGAGGAGTGCCTGACCGGCCTGGCCGCGTGGAAGGCCGCGACGTTCCCGACGCCGCTGGCCTGGGGTGCCGCCTTCGACCCGGAGCTCGTCGAACGCGTCGGTGCCGTGATCGGCGACTCGATGCGACGGCTCGGGGTCCACCAGGGCCTCGCTCCCGTGCTCGACGTCGTCCGCGACCCCCGCTGGGGACGGGTCGACGAGTGCATCGGCGAGGACCCGTACCTGGTCGGCACCGTCGGCACCGCCTACGTCCGTGGGCTGCAGCGCGCCGGAGTCGACGCGACGCTCAAGCACTTCCTGGGGTACTCCGCGTCGCAGGCGGGCCGCAACCACGCACCCGTGCACGCCGGAGCGCGCGAGATCGCGGACGTGTTCCTGCCGCCGTTCGAGATGGCGCTGCTCGACGGTGGCGCTCGGAGCGTGATGAACTCCTACGCGGAGATCGACGGCGTGCCCGTCGCGGCGAACGCCGACCTGCTGACCGGGCTGCTGCGCGATCGCCTGGGCTTCGACGGCACCGTCGTGGCCGACTACTTCTCGGTGGCGTTCCTCGAGGTCATGCACGGCATCGCCGCCGACCGTGGCGAGGCCGCGGCGATGGCGCTCGAGGCCGGGGTCGATGTCGAGCTGCCCACCGGTGACGCGTACCTGGCGCCACTGGTCGAGCGCGTCCGTGCCGGCCTCGTCGACGAGGCACTGGTCGACCGTGCCGTGCTGCGGGTCCTGCGCCAGAAGGAGCGGCTCGGGCTGCTCGACCCGGACGTGTTCGAGGACGAGCCGCCCACCGGCATCGACCTGGACACCCCGTCGCACCGCGACCTCGCACGGCAGCTCGCGGCGGAGTCGCTCGTCCTGCTGTCCAACGACGGCGTGCTGCCCCTGGACCCCCGGCAGGGGCGCGTCGCGGTGATCGGCCCGAACGCCCACCGTGCCGAGGCCCTGCAGGGGTGCTACTCCTTCGCGAACCACGTGCTGGCCGACCACCCCGACCTGCCGCTCGGCTTCGCGATCCCGACCGTGCTCGAGGCGCTGCGAGCGGCTCTCGGCGGCACGGTGTCGACCGCGGTCGGCTGCGCCGTCGAGGGTGACGACCGCTCCGGCATCGCCGAGGCCGTCGCGGTCGCGCGGGACGCCGAGGTCGCGGTCGTCGTGGTGGGGGACCAGGCGGGGTTGTTCGGCCGCGGCACCGTGGGCGAGGGCAACGACACGGCTTCGCTCGACCTACCCGGTGTGCAGCGCGAGCTGGTCGAGGCCGTCGTCGCGACCGGCACCCCGACGGTGGTGGTCCTGCTCACCGGACGGCCGTACGCGATCGGCTGGGCGCTCGACGGGCCGGGTCCCCGTCCGTCCGCCGTCGTCCAGGCGTTCTTCCCGGGGGAGGGCGGGGGACTGGCGATCGCCGACCTCTTGACCGGTGCCGTTGCGCCGTCGGGGCGCCTGCCGGTCTCGCTGCCCCGTGCTGCCGGTGCGCAGCCGTACACGTACCTGCACCCGAGGCTCGGCGGCCCGTCGGACGTCACGGCCGCCGACTCGACGCCGGTCCGCCCGTTCGGCTTCGGCCTGACGTACACGGCCTTCGCGTACCAGGACCTGGTCGTCGACGACGCCGTCACCACCGACGGCACGTTCACCGCGACGGTCACGGTCCGGAACGCCGGGCAGCGCGACGGCTCGGACGTCGTGCAGCTCTACGGGCACGACGTGCACGCCAGCGTCACCCGTCCGGTCGTCCAGCTGCTGGGGTACGCCCGCGTCGACGTGCCGGCGGGGGAGTCCCGCAGCGTGCGCTTCACCGTGCCGGTGCAGCGCTTCGCCTTCAGCGGTCGCGACCTGCGGAAGGTCGTCGAGCCTGGGGACGTGCAGGTGTGGGTCGCGTCCCACGCGGCGGCGTCCCGGCCGGGAGGCCCGCTCGAGTCCGGTGGGATCGTCGCGCTGTCGGACGGATCGGCCGCAGCGCCCCTGCCGGGCACCGCCACGGAGCGTGCGACCCTGCGGGTCACCGGGCCGGTGCACGAGGTGCAGCTGACGGATCCCCGCGTCGTCACCTGGGCGGTGGCCTGACCACGGGAACAGAAGACGTCGGGTCCGCGCGACGGATCCGACGTTTTCTGTTCCCTCGACGGGCGGCAGGTGACGGGGCGCGGTATCCTGGTTCTGGTTAATCGATTAAGCATCGCCGCTCGACGGCGCGGTGCTCAACCCGACGGTCGACCGCATCCCCAAGCAACGACGCTCGGAAGGAACCACACATGCACATCGGGTCGATCTCCAGGCCACGGCGCATCGTCGCCGCGGCACTCGGAGCCCTCGCTCTCGTCACCGGGAGCCTCTTCGCGACGACGGTCGGTGTCGGCAGCGCTGCTGCCGCCACGAACGGTCCGTGCGACACCTACGCCGGCGCCGGCACCTCGTGTGTCGCCGCGTACAGCTCCACCCGGGCGCTGTACTCCTCGTACAACGGGCCGCTCTACCAGGTGCAGCGTGCCTCGGACGGGGCGACCACGAACGTCGGGTTGCTCGCCGCCGGCGGGTACGCCAACGCCCAGACGCAGGACACCTTCTGCTCCGGCACGACGTGCACCATCCCGAAGATCTACGACCAGTCGTCCAACCACAACGACCTGACCGTCGCGCCGGCGGGTGACGCCGGTGGGGCGAACGTCGCCGCGAACGCCACCGCCCTGCCGATCACGGTGGCCGGGCACAAGGCGTACGGCATCTACATGCCACCAGGCGTCGCCTACCGCATCGCGAGCACCCTCGCGAAGGGCACGGCGCGCGGCGCCAGCCCGGAGTCGATGTACGAGGTCGCCAGCGGCACGAACGCGAACCACGGCTGCTGCTCGGACTTCGGCAACGTCGAGACGCAGGAGAAGGACACCGGTAAGGGGCACATGGACGCCCTGAACCTGTCGATGCTCAACGGCACGGGCAGCGCCGGTCGCGGACCGTGGGTGCAGGCCGACCTGGAGAACGGCGTCTACGAGGGCAAGACCGCGATCAACACCGCGAACACCGGCAACACGTCGAAGTTCGTCACCGCGCTCCTCAAGAACGACGGCGTCGCGAACTTCGCTCTGAAGGGCGGGAACGCGCAGTCCGGGTCGCTGTCGAAGTGGTACGAGGGGGCGCTACCGACCGACAAGGACGGCGACGGCCAGGGCTACACGCCGATGAAGCTCGAGGGGTCGATCGTGCTCGGCGCCGGCGGGGACAACTCGAACCGCGGCACGCAGTCGTTCTTCGAGGGCGTCATGACCACCGGGTACTCGACCGATGCTGCCGACAACGCC
The DNA here is from genome assembly GCF_048756585.1 of Curtobacterium sp. L3-7. Classification (NCBI taxonomy): domain Bacteria; kingdom Bacillati; phylum Actinomycetota; class Actinomycetes; order Micrococcales; family Microbacteriaceae; genus Curtobacterium; species Curtobacterium sp. L3-7. Next base: position 1,483,164 of record NZ_CP151474.1, read on the forward strand.
GTGCAGGCGAACGTCGTCGCGCAGAACTACCAGGGTGTCTCGACCGGTGGTGGCCCCGGCGCCCCGATCACCGGACCCGGTGGCAAGTGCGTCGACGTCGCCGGCGACGACACCGGCGGGAACACCGCCGTCGTGCAGCTGTGGGACTGCCAGACGCTCGCGGCCGACCAGCACTGGCTCGGCAACGTCTACGGAGCACACACGCTCTCGACGCTCGGCCGCTGCCTCGACATCAACGGCAACGGCACCGCGAACGGCACCCACGTCGAGCTCTACGACTGCAACGGCGTCGGCGGGCAGCAGTGGATCGTGCAGCCGGACGGGTCGATCAAGAACCCGCAGTCCGGACGCTGCCTCGACGACCCGTCGGGCAACACCGCGAACGGCACGGCGCTGCAGATCTACGACTGCAACGGCAACCAGGCGCAGAAGTTCGTCGCGGCCGTCCCGATCAAGACGATCGGGTCCAAGTGCGTCGACGTCGCCGGCAACGACCTGCAGCAGAACGGTCAGCAGGTCCAGGTCTACGACTGCCAGACGCTCCTGACGGACGAACAGACGACCGATCAACAGTGGGCCTACAACCAGGCCGACCACACGATCCGGACGCTCGGGCGCTGCCTCGACATCGACGGCAACGCCACCGCGAACGGCTCGCACCTGGAGCTGTACACGTGCAACGGTGTCGGCGGCCAGCAGTGGGTGCCGCAGGCGAACGGCTCCGTGCTGAACCCGCAGTCCGGTCGGTGCCTCGACGTCCCGTCGGGCAACACCGCGAACCAGACGCCGCTGCAGCTGTACGACTGCAACAACCAGGCGCCGCAGGTGTTCAGCTTCAACTGAACCGTGTGACGGACGGGAGGCTCGGTGCCAGCTGGCACCGAGCCTCCTGTCCGTTGCCGGGCACGTCGTGCGCCGCGCCAGCGTCCGCGCGTCGCGCGCTGCTCACATCGGCCTGACGTCGTGAGCGCGGAAGAAGGAGCCATCCTGTCCCGACGGGTACGGCTCGACCGCAAACCGGACGCGCTGGCCGGGCTGGAGTCGCCTCGACCACCGGCGTGGCTCGGGACGGGGGCACGGTGGTGCGAAGATCGCAGCGTGCCCCTCCGTTCCCTCGCGACGCTCGACGACGCGACGTTCGACGTCACCGCCGCACGGGTGGCCGACGGGCGGCTGGTCCTGCACGGCTGGGTCGAGGACCACGACACGAACGTCGGAACGGCTCGACTGCCGGTCGTGCTGACCGTCCCGGATGCGGTCGCCGTCATGGTCGACGACACCGGAGGGACCGGTGAACTCGTGCTCGAGAGCATCGACGTCACGGCGACGACGGTGACGCTACGAGGCGTCATCCCGTGCGCGGTCGTCGTGACGACATCCGTGCGAAGCCAGGCGCTGGTCGACGTGGGCACGACGCCCATCGCGGTCCGCCGCTGGGGACGATGGCGGCGATGGGACCCAGCGGTGCCGGTGATCCTCGACTACCGCGCCGTGTCGAAGCGGCTCCGGAACACCGCATGTCCGACGTGCGCGCACCCGTGGGAGGAACACCCCGGTGAACTGGACCGAGCGCGGACGAGGTGCGGTGAATGCGAGTACGAGGTCGAGCACGGTGAGCGTTCGCCGATCGAGTCGATCTGCACAGCGCAGATCCCGCACCGCCTCGTGGAGCTCGGCCCGTCACCGCATGACCGTCGCATCACCTGACCGGGGATCCCCGCCTTCCCACCGTGCGCCGGGCGCGTACGGTCCCACGCAACACACGACCGGCGGGCGGGGAACGCGATGCGACTGATCACCGGGACGACACTGGTCGTGGCGCTGGATGCGGCCACGCTGATCGGGCTGGCGCCTCAGCTGGACGGATCAGGAGCTTGCGGGCGCGGCTCGTGCCGGGAACCGGGCAGCCTTCGGGACGCTGTGGGAACGCCATGCTGCGGCGGGGCGGCGGTTGGCCGCTGCGACCACGCGAGCGTTCGATGCGGACGACCTAACTCCTCCTGCGTCCCCATGCTCGGGCCAGTTCTCGCCGGGGTCCGTGCGGTGGCCAGACGTCCGCCCTCGACCGGGCGGACGGAGCGGGATCCCTGATTCATCCCGCTCGGGGAGTGGTGCTCCCAGAGGCGGGGCCGCGCGTACGGGACGCACGGCCCCGCTGCTCCGCACCGGAGAATCCGTTCCGACGAGTTCGCCTCGTTCACGAACGTGATCGCTCGCCACGGTCCACGAACGACCCGTCGCCCGGGCGGCAGTCCAGCGAGGTCAGTGCGCGTCCGACCACTTCATTGCCGATGATCCCAACGGGGAAGAAACGCCGCGCACGGAATCCCAGGGTGGGGTGATCTGCACGAAACTCGGAAGGGCATTGATTCTTCCGAACGGTCCGTCGGTCTGCACCGTGTCAACGGCGGCAAGCCCTGCGCGAAGGTCGGGTCCGGCCGCGATCTGGTTCGGATTCTGTCCGAATGACTGGACCCAGGTGCAGACCCGAGCGAGGTCGACGTGCACGTGCCAGGAACCGCCATCGGTCGCCTGCCGGGTCAGCGCGGTCTCGATCCCTGCTGCCAGAAGGAACGCGGCGACGTAATCGTTCAACAGGTATGTCGGCGGGAGAGCGGCATGCTCCCCGCCGCCCTCTTCAAGAGCGAAGCCGGTCGCTGAGCAGGCGAGCTGATCGAACCCGCCCCGGTCCGCCCACGGCCCGCGGTCGCCCCAGCCGTGCACGTCGGCGAAGACGAGTCCAGGGTGTTCGGTGGCGAGCCGTGTTGCGTCCAACCCGAACCTGGCGAGGTGGCGGTAGCTGTGGATGACGATGTCTGCACCCGCGAGAACGTCCTCGAACTGCGCCTTGCCCGCTGCCGTCCGAAGGTCGCAGAACGCATTCCGCTTCCCGACGCCGGTCTCGATGATCATGGCGTTCGGGTCGGCCCGGTCGGGACGCGACACGTGGAGGACCTCCGCACCAAGTTCCGCGAGCAGACGAGCAGCGATCGGCCCGGCGATCACATGCGTGAAGTCGATGACACGGACACCGGACAGTGGTGGATCGGACGGAGCGAGCGGCGTGCGGCCGACGGGGGAGGCATCACCGGTGCGTTCGAGGCGCACCAACGGTTCTCCGGCGATCGCGTGCCCTGCGGCCGACGCTGCCCACTCCTCTCGGGACCGCACCATCGTGGCCGTCCCGCCAGCGGCAACGATTGCTTCCTCGAGTGCGAGCGCGTCCCATTCCGCGGCTGCTGCCGCGATCCGATCAGGTCCCGGCGGACAGTCGAGCACGCGAAGGGCACGATCGCGCAGGTGCGGGAAGGACAGGAGAATGAAGATCTCGCGCCCGTCACGGCAGGTGTAGAAGTCACTGTCGCCCAAGAGGTGCGGGTCCTCCATGGTGGCCGCGGCTGGCACGTCGCCGATCCGCGTCGCGAAGACAGCCATGAGCTGCAGCAGCGCATCCTCGGTCCGGACGCGCACAGATCGTGTTGGACCGCCTCGCAGCGCACCGAACCCCGCTGCTGCCAAGCCGTGTGCGGCCATCGCCGCCGCCATGCACTCGGCGAGGCGGTGGGGGGAGGTCGTCTCGGGCTCGGAGCCATCGATCTCTGCGTTCGAGAGGTCGAGGCGAAGAACTTTGGACAGGTCCTGAAGCGGTGTGGAGTTCATACGCGAAGCCTCGGACGACCGATGGTGCACATCACAGGATTGCCGCATTTGCGGCACCTTGAACACATGAGTTCCCATCGCAGCGTCGACCGGATCATTGACGTCCTCGACATGGTGGCCCGCGCGGACATCCCGTTGACGGTGAGTGAATTGGCGCGCCGACTGCGCGTCCCGAGGTCATCCGTTCAGGACATCGCTCTCGGGCTGGCGTCGCGCGGCTGGCTCATCCGCACCGAGCGTGGCCTCAGTATCGGGCCGGCACCTTTGGTCCTCGAACTCCTCGCCGCGCGGCACGTGCAGTGGGCCAGCATCGACGTTGACGCGATCGCGGAACGCTTCAACACCGCAACTGCGATCGCCGTACTCCTCGGCCGCCACGTCGTCTACACCGCAAGATCACAGCGGCCCTTCGACGAGCGCTTCGCCGTCGTTGCTGATCAGTACCTCCCGAGGAACCCGCTCACGACCGCCGCAGGGCGGCTCCTCCTGAGCGCTGCGCCAAAGGACGTGCGTGCAAACGTGCTTCGCGACGCGCGCCCAGCGCATCCGGAGCTCGTCGACGAGTACGAACGGCTCCTGCCCACCATCCGGCGGCGACGAACGGCCTGGAGTGACGGCCTCTCACAGGAACCCATCGCTGCGGTCGCGGTCTTCCCTGACCGAGACGACCGCGAAGCGCTCGTCCTCTTCGGCCGCCGAGGCATCGACACCGCACTCCTGAAGACCGCAGCCCACGAACTGACGAGTAATGGTCCATCGTGAAGCCGCTACGCCTCCTTCGCGATACCACAGCCCGCGTACGAGCGCCGAACGGCTCGCTCCATCTGGTGCAGCACGCCCTGAACACGGGCGATTCGCCGACGGCGGTGTTCGTTCGTCGCCTTCTCGGCGCCTGCGGATCGAGGGCGTTGCCCATCTCGTCGAGCACGGTGCTGAGCCAGAACGTCCGACGCCATTTCCGCCAAGGCAGTGCGGACTACGGGGAGGTTCCAGTGCTCTTCGACCGCGATGAGGGTCACGCTGACTCCCTCGGCGGGCCAGCTGTCAAGCCAGGCTGCAGCTCCAGCGGGTTCATGTAGTCGTGGTACTCGATCACGGCATCGCCGTCGTACCGGACGACGGCGACGTAGGTCAGCCGCACCGGCTGGCCCGAGGAGAACCGGCCGGCCGCGGACCATTCTGCGGTGATGGAATCGGAGCCCTCGAGGATGCGCAGGTCGTCGACGGAGCCGTCGAAGGTGACGATGGTCGTCGACCTGTCGCATCCAGGCGTCGATGGCGTCCTTCCCGACGACACGATTCGGCATCCCCTCGGGTGCGAACGGGAAGGTGCGTACTGCGTCGTCTGCGTAGATGGCGATGAAACGGCGACGACCGTGACGCCGGCGCGGGTGCTGTGGCTCGGGCGTCCGGGTGGGGTGTACGAGTACGTGGGTGATCGGGCGCAGGCCGTCCCGGTGAAGGTCGCGTTCGGCGGGTTCAACGGTTGGGGCGGGGCGCTGCCGGAGGGACGTCGAGGTGATCACCGGGCGTCGTTGCGCATGCACCCGTGGTTGATGGTGTCGCCAGTCCAGGAGAGGTCGTCATCGGCGCTGACCTCGAACGCTTCGAACCGATGGTCAGCGATGACGTCGGCGATCAGGGTGCGGGTGCCCGCGACGATCGTGGCGTCCCAGTCGATCTCGGTGGCGAGGACCCAGGTGTGGTCTTCTGGCCACAGCATCTGCGGCGTCCGTCCCGACGCCGGGTAGGTCTCGATGCCGGTCGTCTCCATCCAGTCGGGATCCGCGAACAGATCGAGCGTGACCGACATGAGGTGGAACTCGCGACCAGGCCACTCGAACAGCGGGCCGGAGAGCGCGCTCGCGATCGCTGCACGACGGAGGCGTTCGTCGAGAGCCTGTTGCTGGAGTGCCCTGATCTCCTCGGCGGTCGGCTCACCGATGGTGAACGACGCCGAGGCGGACCCGCCGTTGAGGTCTCCCCAGCCGTTCCAGACGGCAGCGAGGAGGTCGCTCGGTGTCGTCGTGGCCGGTCGAAGGTGTTCGGTCAGGGCAGCGAGCAGAACCGGGTCGAGTCGTCCTTCCTCGGGAGGGTGAACAGTCCAGCCGTCGGCGGTCGCGAACCCGCGAGGAGGTTCGTGGCCTGACAGGCGTGTCCACTGCACGAGTGGGTGGATGCGTCGGCCGGTGCGGGCCGCGACGTCCGCCCAGCGCCAGGAGCACTCCTCGACGATCGGTGGCGGGGTCCGTCCATCCGCGGCGGAGTCCTCGCGATACGCCTGCACTGGGTGCAGGATCCGTACGTATGCGTCGAAGTCGGTGCCGGCAACACCGCCGGCTGTCGCCCAGGCACCCGCGCGAGGTCGCAGCCAGTCACCGCGGTGTACTGCAGCGAGCGGTGGCATGGATGCCACGGTATCGATCTGGGGCTTGCTTCATCGATTAAGCACGTGCATGATGTGTCTAGTTAATCGATAAAGCGCGTGGTTTCCGAAGGAGGCGACCCCCATGCCGAAGTCCGTCACCCTCAAGGACGTGGCCGCCAAGGTCGGTGTCACGTCCGCCGCCGCGAGCATGGCGCTCGCCGGTCACGAACGCATCAGCGAGCGCACCCGCGCCGCCGTCAAGCAGGCCGCGGACGAACTCGGCTACGTCCCGAGCTCTGCGGGTCGTGCGCTGCGCAGCCAGCGTGCGGACGCCGTCGCGCTGATCGTCCCGAACTCCTCGGCCCACGTCTTCGGCCACCTCTACTTCATGCACGTGCTGACGGGGATGTCGACGGCTGCGAACGCCCACGACGCCCAGGTCATCGTGTCCACGAACGCCGACACCGGTTCCGGCGACGTCGCGTACGAGCGGGTCATGCGGTCCAGGACGGCGGACGGCGCGATCGTCACGAGTGCGGCGATCGACGACGACCACGTGCAGACCCTCGTCGCATCCGGCCTCCCGGCGGTCCTGATCGGCAACTACCCGCACCTGTCCGACGCGGTCACGGTCGGCATCGACGACGTCAGCGCGACGGAACGCCTGGTCGACCACCTCGTCGAGGTGCACGGTCGCCGCCGCCTGCTGCACGTCACGGGAACGCTCGACCACCAGACCGGGCTCGATCGACGCGCCGGGTTCCTGACGGCTGCGGAGCGGCACGGCATCGACGACGTGGCGGTGATCGAGGGGGACCTGTCCGAGACCTCCGGCGCGGCGGCGATGGAGCAGATGCTCGCGGGCGGCCCCCGCCCGGACGGCATCGTCTTCGCGAACGACGACATGGCGGTGGGGGGCCTGCACACCCTGCGGCGTGCAGGAGTCGACGTCCCCGGCGACGTCTCGGTGGTCGGCTTCGACGACTTCGGGCTCGCGCGGGTCACCACCCCCGGCATCACGACCGTGCGCGTCCCCGCCGAGGAGATGGCACGCATCGCGACCGAGCGGCTCTTCGACCTGGTCGACCGCCGCGCGGGGACGCCGACCCGGACAGAACTGCCCGTCGAGCTCGTCATCCGCGCGTCCTGCGGATGCGACCCGGACGCCGAGCGCGTCCGCACCTGATCAGGACGCCGCGCGCGTCCGCACCGGACCAGCACCACCCGACACCAGCACCACCGCACCCCGCACGACCCCCACAACCCAGCACCACGCAGCAGCAACGCAAAGGAGCGTTCCCCGATGCAGCACACACGCACCACCCTCGCCATCGGCGCCCTCGCCACCGTGGCGGCCCTCACCCTCACCGGGTGCTCTGCCGGCGGCAACGCCAGCACGTCCGGCCCCGTCACCCTGAAGGTCTGGACCGGCTTCACCGGCGGCGACCGCCCCGGCTACGCCACCATCGTCAAGGACTTCGAGAAGGCCCACCCCGACGTCAAGGTCGACATGACCGTGCAGCCGTGGGACACCATCCAGCAGAAGCTCCCGTCCGCATGGCTCACCGGGCAGGGTCCCGACGTCGCCGCGGTCAGCTCCGACCCGAACGCCGTCGCGCAGTACGTCAAGACGAACTCGGTGCTGCCCATCACCGAGACCGGCAGCGGCGACGGCAAGATCAACACGTCCGAGTTCGCTCCCGGCACCGTCAAGGAGTTCACCTACGACGGCAAGCTCTACGGCGTCCCGGCCAACTTCGCCACGCTGAGTCTGTACTACAACAAGAAGCTCTTCGCGGACGCCGGCATCAGCGACCCGCCGACGACCGTGCAGGAGATGGCCACCGACGCCCAGAAGCTCACGACCGGCGGGAAGTACGGCATCGCGCTCGCCGACAACCAGACGATCCAGATGTGGCCCGTCCTGCAGTGGCTCGAGGGCGGCGACATCGTCAACGCGAAGAACTGCAGCGTGGTCCAGACGGACGCCGGGCAACAGTCCCTGAAGACCTGGGCGGACCTGGTCGCGAACGACAAGGTGAGCCCGGTCGGGCTGACCGGCGCCGAGGCCGACTCGCTGTTCTCGGCTGGCAAGGCCGCGATGGAGATCAACGGTCCGTGGGCGGCCCCCGGCTACAAGTCGGCCGGCATCGACCTCGGCCTCGTGAAGGTCCCGGCGGGCGTCGACGGCAAGTCCACCACGCTCGGCTCGATCGCCCCGCTGTCGATCTCCGCGAAGACGAAGTACCCGAAGCAGGCGCAGGAGTTCCTGGCGTACTGGACGTCGAAGACCGCGCAGCAGAAGTTCTCGCTGCAGACCGGCTTCCCGCCGCTGCGCACCGACCTGTCCGACGACGCCAAGCTGAAGGCCGACCCCACGGTGAGCGTCTTCGCCAGTCAGGTGTCCGACTCGCGCCTGTACCTGCCGCACGTACCGGACGCCACCAAGGTCGACTCCGACGGCTACGTCCCGATGATCGGCAAGATCACCAGAGGCACCTCCGTCGCCGACGCGACGAAGGAAGCCGCACAGACGATCGACGGCCTCACCGGATGCAGCAAGTGACCAGCCAGCTCACCGGGTCCGCCCCGTCGCGCACCAGACGCGACGGGGCGGTGCCCCGCTCCGGCCAGGAGGCTCCACCCACCCGCCGTCGACCGCGGCGGTTCCAGCCCGCTTGGCTCTTCATGGCCCCATCCCTGATCATCCTGGGTGCGTTCGTCGTGTTCCCGATCCTCCGATCGCTCTGGTACTCGTTCTTTGACTGGACGGTCGGTGCGACCTCGCAGCCGTTCGTCGGGTTCGGGAACTACACGAAGCTGTTCCAGGACCCGCAGTTCTGGAACGCCCTGCGGATCACGCTCGAGTACACGATCGTCTCGGTCGTGCTGCTCGTCGTCCTCGGGTTCGTCGCCGCGCTGCTCCTGCAGGAGGACACCCTGGCGAACCGGATCGTCCGGAGCGTGTTCTTCTTCCCGACCATCGTGTCGCTCGTCACGATCGGTCTGGTCTGGAAGTTCCTGCTCGACCCGGACATCGGGCTCGTCGGTGGCATCACCGCGATGCTCGGGCTGCCGAGCGTCGCCTGGCTGCAGTCCACCTCGCTCGCCCTGCCGACGATCATCTTCGTGTCGGTCTGGAAGAGCATCGGCTTCGCGATGATCCTGTTCGTCGCCGGTCTCAAGGGCGTGCCGGCGGAACGGTACGAGGCCGCCGAGCTCGACGGCGCGAACCGCTGGCAGACCGTCTGGCGGATCACCCTGCCGAGCATCCGCCCGACCATGCTCTTCACGTCGATGATCCTGACGATCCAGTCGTTCCAGGTGTTCGACCTGGTGTACGTGATGACCGGCGGTGGGCCGGTGTTCCACACCGACACGCTCGTGAACCTGCTCTACCGCGACGGGTTCGTCAACTACCAGACCGGCTACGCGTCGGCGATCTCCTGGGTGCTCTTCGTGATCATCATGCTCATCTCGCTCCTGCAGCTGCGACTCTTCCGGTACGACGATGTCGACTGACGCCAGCGTCCGCCGGTCCCTGCGACGCACCGGCCTCGCACGCACCGGGTCCCTCGTGAAGTGGGTGTACCTCGGCATCGGACTCGTGTTCGCGCTCGTGCCGTTCATCTGGATGGTCAGCGGGTCGTTCCGCTCCGAGGCTGATCTCTTCGGCCACCCCGCCAGCCTGTTCCCGACCAGCATCACCCTGCACGGCTACACCGGCGTCTGGCAGCAGCTGCCGTTCCTCCGGCTCCTGCTCAACTCGTTCGTCTTCACCGTCGTGACCACCGTGCTGACGCTGCTGTTCGACTCGATGTGCGCCTACGCCCTCGCTCGGATGCGGTTCGTCGGGCGGAACGTGGCGTTCGTGCTCGTCATCGCGACGCTCATGGTGCCGTTCCAGGTGACCCTGATCCCGGTGTTCGTGGAGCTGTTCCACCTCGGGTGGCTCAACACGTACCAGGGCCTCATCATCCCGCGGGCCACCAGTGCGTTCGGCATCTTCCTGTTCCGGCAGTTCTTCGTCGACATCCCGACCGAGCTCGACGAGGCCGCCCGCATCGACGGCGCCGGACACTGGCGGATCTACTGGCAGGTCGTCCTGCCGCTCGCGAAGCCCGCCATCGCGACCGTCGCCGTGCTGAACGGGATGGCACTGTGGAACGACCTGCTCTGGCCACTCGTCGTGACGACCTCGAACGACATGCTGACGCTCCCGGCCGGGCTGACGCTGTTCGGGGGAGCGCACGTGACCGACCACGCGGTGCTGCTCGCCGGCGCCGTGATCTCGCTGCTGCCCATCGCCCTCGGGTTCTTCTTCGCACAGAAGTTCTTCGTGGCGGGTGTGGCGACGACGGGGTTGAAGTGACCATCGGGGCGTTCGCGCCGGGGACCCTCACCTTCGTCGCCGGCATCGAGGACACCTGTGTGTACCCGCCCGCGCGGTTCGACATGCTGCCGCTCGACGAGCACGAGTTGACCGGGCACGACGACGCCTGGCGGAGTGACCTGGACCTCGTCGTGTCACTCGGCGCGACGGCGCTCCGCTACGGGGTCGACTGGCCGCGCGTCCACCTCGCACCCGGGGTCTTCGACTGGGCGGTGCTCGACGAGCGGTTGTCGTACGCCGCGTCCCTCGGGCTCACCGTGATCGCCGACCTGGTGCACTACGGGACGCCGACCTGGCTCGAGGACTCGTTCGCCGATCCGGCGTACCCGGCCGCGGTCGCCTCCTTCGCGGGGGCGTTCGCCGCCAGGTACGCCGGGGTCGTCGACCACATGACCCCGCTCAACGAACCCATCACGACCGCGTCCTTCGCCGGGCTGCGCGGCGTGTGGCCACCGGCGCTCACCGGGTGGGACGGATGGACGCGGGTCGTGCTCGGCATCGCGACGGGGTTCCAACAGTCGGTCGCCGCGGTCCGGTCCGCGAACCCGGACGCCGTCATCGTGCACGTCGAGGCGTCCTCGCTCTACACGACGGACCCCTCGGCGCTCGCCGACGAAGCGGCGCTGCTCGAAGCGATCGGCTGGATCCCGACCGACCTCGTCGTGGGACGGGTGACCCCTGACCACCCGTCCCACGACTGGCTCGTCGAGCAGGGCGCATCCAGGGCAGCCCTCGCCGAGCTCGTCGACGGCGCCGTCACGATCGACCTCCTCGGCGTCAACTACTACCCGGACCTCTCGCCGCGGCGACTCGTCGACGGGCCGGACGGCACCGTGCAGCAGGCGTACGACCGCTGGTCCGAGGGCCTCGTCGAGTCGCTGACCCGGTTCGGTGATCGGTACGGCCTGCCGATGGTCGTCACCGAGACCTCGATCGAGGGAGACGACGCGGTCCGCGAGGCCTGGGTCCGCGACTCGATCGCCGCGGTCCGGACGCTCGTCGCCGACGGGGTCGACGTCCGCGGGTGGACGTGGTGGCCGGTGTTCGACTTCGTGGACTGGTCCTACGCCTCCGGCGGGCGGAACGTCGAGGAGTTCGCCGTCGCACCGGAGGTCGTCGCCGACCGGATCGCCGCCGGGGCGAAGACCCCGTACCTGCGGCGGATGGGGCTCGTCCGACTGGAAGAGCAGCCGGACGGGTCGCTCCTCCGGGTCCCGACCGGTGCTGCCGACGTCTACCGGGAGCTCGCCGCCGTCCGCGACACCGCGCCCGTCGATGACGCTCGATGACGCCGGGCGGTCACCATCCGGGTGAGCCTGCTTATGCTCCGTGGAACGGCCGCGTCGGCCGCGCCTGAACCCGGAGGTCCCGAGATGCCAGCACCGTCCATCGCCACGCAGGTCGACACGTTCAACGAGGGGTTCACCGAGCAGATCGGTCCGGAGCTCTCAGCGGTGTTCGACGGTGAGCAGGAGGATCTCCGAGCTGCCGGGGTGCCGGAGACGGCCATCGGCGAGGGCGATGTCTTCCCGGACGCCGAGCTCCTGACGGCGACTGGAGACGCGCAGGGCCTGCGGGACGCGCGTGGGGACGGCGTGAGCGTCCTCGTGTTCTACCGGGGCGCGTGGTGCCCCTACTGCAACCTGACGCTCCGGACCTACCAGCAGGAGCTGCTGCCGGCCCTGCGCGAGCGCGGTGTCTCCCTGATCGCGATCTCGCCGCAGACGCCGGAGGCGTCCGAGCAGGCGGTCGCGAACGGCGAGCTCGAGTTCGCCGTGCTGTCCGACGTCGGCAACGCGCTCGCCGAACGCATCGGGATCGTCACCGAGCCGAGTGCCGACGCGCGGCGGGCGCACACCGCGCTCGGGTTCGACGTCGCGGACAGCAATGCCGACGCGACCGCTCGGATCCCGTTCCCGTCCGTGTTCGTCCTCGACGCCGACGGAGTGGTGCGGTTCGCCGACGTCAAGGTCGACTACACCACGAGGACCGAGGTCGCCACGATCCTCGACGCCGTCGAGCGCGCGACGAGGTAGTCGCGACGCACCGGTCGGAGCGTGCTGGTCAGGCCTGGGCGACCGGTCCATCCGGTGCGGGTGGACCGGGCACGAGCGGGAGCGCGTCGCTGGTGGAGCGGAGGGACTCCTGTCGGAGTTCGAGCTGCGCGACCGCCAGCGCCGCGAGGTCCCGCAGGTTCGCGAGGTCGGCCTCGGTCGCGGTCCTGGCCCGCGTGTCGAGCACCGCGAGGGTCCCGATCGGGGCTCCGTCGTGCCGCAGCAACGGGACGCTGACGTAGAAGCGGATGCCGAGGGGGCCGGTGACGAGCGGGCTGTCGCGCATCTCCGGGTGGGTCGAACCGTCGGGGATCACCACCGGGACCGCGACCGGGGCGAACCCGTTCCGGAAACTGATGTGCCGGGCGGCGTCGTCGACGCCGTCCGCGATGTACGACTGCGACCACTCCCGGTCCTCGTCGAGCGCCTCGACCAGCGCGATCGGTGCGTCGAAGAGTCGTGCGGCCATGGCGGTGGTGCGGCGGAGCGCTTCCTCCGGCAGGACGTCGAGCGTCGTCGGACGGCCGCTCTCGGCGGGTCGAGACGGCACGGGTGTCGTCGGCTCGACCACGTGGTCGGCGCTCGAGGAGTCGGCGATCACGACGTCCCGGAGCGATGCCACGAGCGCAGCCCCCGTCGGCCGCGATGCGGGATCCCGCGCGGTCATCGCGGAGAGGAGTCCGCTCCAGTGTGCCGGCAGGGGATCGGGGACCACCGGGTCACGCGACAGCCGGGCGACCGCCGACTCGACGAGCGACCCGGGGAACTCCCGCCGTCGTGTGAAGCACTGGAGCAGGACCAGTCCGAGGGAGTACACGTCGCTCGCGGGTCCGACGTCGGACCCGCTCGCCTGCTCCGGGCTGAGGTAGGCGGCCGTCCCGGTGGTCACGCCGTCGGCCGTCAGCCGTTCGACCCCCTCGGCGAGGGCGATCCCGAAGTCGGTCAGGCTGGCCCTGGCGCGGTCCGAGCCGTTGCCGTAGTCCACGAGCAGGATGTTCGACGGCTTGATGTCGCGGTGGACGACGCCGCGTGCGTGGATGTAGTCGAGCGCTTCCGCCATGTCGAAGCCGATCTCGGCGATGTGCCGGGACGCCAGTGGCCCGACGGCCAGACGCGCCTCGAGGTCCTGTCCGGTCACGAGCGCCATCACGATGAACCGGCGGTGGCGGCCCTCGTGGTCGTCGACGACGCCTGCGTCGAGCAGGCTCACGAGGTTGTGGTGCTGCAGGGACGCCAGGACGCCCTGCTCCGTCTCCTGACGCGCGATGTCGACCGTGCCGGCGTGGAACACCTTCACCGCGACGGGGCGGTGCAGGACCTCGTCCCATGCGCGGTGGACGACGGACATGCCGCCCTGACCGATGACGGACTCCAGGCGGTACCGCCCGGCGAGGAGCGTGGCCTCATGGCCTTGATCGTCCAGCGGGGGCATCGTTCCTCGTTCTCGTTCCGGTGATCGAGATGCATCATCCCATCCCGGATCCCGCCGGAGCCGCCGCCTGCGCACATGGGCCGCGTCGTCAGAGTGCGTGCGCGCCGAGCAGGGTGCCCGCGAGCCACGTCGCCGCGAGGGCCGCAGCGCCACCGATCACGACGCGCGTGGCAGCACGACCTCGGGGCGCGCCGCCGAGCACCGCGCCCGTCGTGCCCGTCGCGGCGAGTGCCAGGAGCACGGCCACGACGATGACCGCGACGCGCACCGACTCCGGTACGAACACGGTCGCCAGGAACGGCAGCAGGCCGCCGGCGGTGAAGGTTGCCGCGGAGACCCAGGCCGCTCGCCACGGGCTGACGACCTCGTCCTGTGCGGCCCGTTCCTCGGCGGCGATCCAGTTCTCTCGGACCTCCGGGCGACCGAGCTCGGCGGCGACCGACCGTGCCACGTCGTCGGACACCCCGATCGAGCGGTAGGCGGCGGCGATGTCCGAGGGTCCGACCGCGTCGGTCGCCCGACGGGCCGCACGGGCAGCCTGCCCGGTGCGTTGCGCGTCTCGTGCGCCGCTCACCGAGACGTACTCGCCGAGCGCCATCGAGACGGCACCACCGACGAGGGCGGCTCCGCCGGCGGCGAGGACCGGGCCGACCGGTGCCCCGGCACCGGCGACACCGACCACGACGGCGGCGACGGAGACGATGCCGTCGTTCGCCCCGAGCAGACCGGCACGCAGCCAGTTGAGCCGGGCCGCGTTCGTGGGGTCCGCGGGCGACGCGGTCGGCAGTGCGGGAACGGTGGTGGTGGCCATGTCGGACAGCAAAGCACTCCGGACGGCCCACCGCTAGGCAGGAAAGGCTGCCCTGACCGGGGCTTTGTCAGGGCAGCCTGTCCTCACTCAGCCGCTCTGGTGATCGACGGCCGTGCGGTACCGCTCGAGCACCTCGGGATGCGGGTCCGCGGCGACGGTCGTGGTGTCGAGCGTCCAGGACGGCAGGGTCCCGGTGAGCGCCCACGCCGCCTGCTTCGCCGCGCCGGCTGCGACGTACTCGCCCGGTTCCGGCAGGTGCACGTCGCGTCCGAACACCTGCGCGGCGATCGTGCGGACGGCCTCGTTGCGTGCGGCGCCGCCGATCAGCAGCAGTCGCTCGACCGTCACCCCCGTGCCCTCGACGGCGGCCAGCCCGTCGGCGAGCGCGCACAGCATGCCCTCGACGGCGGCGCGAGCCAGGTGCTCACGGTTCGTCGTCGTCGGGGTCATCCCGAGCAACGAGGCGGTCGCGTCAGGGCGGTTCGGCGTGCGCTCGCCGACGAAGTACGGCACCAGGACGAGCCCGTCCGCGCCGGCCGGTGCTCGCAGCGCCAGTTCGCCGAGCTCGCCGTGGTCGACGCCGAGCAGGCCGCCGATCACCTCGAGCACGCGGGCCGCGTTCAGCGTCGTGACGATCGGGAGGCGCGCCCCCGTCGCGTCGGCGAAGCCCGCCACGGTCCCGCTCGGGTCCGCCACCGCGGTGTCGGTGACGCCGAAGACGGTCCCGCTGGTCCCGAGGGACACCGCGACGTCGCCGGGTCCGAGTCCGAGTCCGAGGGCGGCACCGGCGTTGTCGCCGGTGCCCGCACCGACGACCAGGCCGCCGTGGGCGACCCCGCCACCGGGCAGTGGCACGTCGGTGTCGAGTGTGCCCATCGCCTGGTCTACCTCGACGACCCGTGGGACGACCACGTCGCCGCCCGACTCGCCGGCGACCCGCATCGACCGTCCGAGGGCGAGCTCGAACAGCTCCGGGTCGTACGCCGTCCGCGCCGGGTCCCAGTACGCGGTGCCGCTGGCGTCCGATCCGTCGGTCGCGAGCGCGTCGAGGTCGGGGCCGAGCGGGCTCTCGTCGGCCGGACCGTAGCCGCGCAGCCGCCACGACAGCCAGTCGTGGGGGAGCGCGACCGCCGCGACGCGGCGTGCGTTGTCCGGCTCGGCGTCGCGGAGCCAGCGCAGCTTCGTGCCGGTGAACGAGGCCACCGGGACCAGACCGGTCCTGGTGACCCATGCCTCCCGTCCGAGTTCCTCGACCATCTGCGCTGCCGCGTCGGCACTGCGGACGTCGTTCCAGAGGAGCGCGTCGCGGATGACGACGCCGTCGGCGTCGAGCACGACCATGCCGTGCTGCTGGCCGGCGACCGCGATCGCCGCCACGTCGTCGAGCCCGCCGGCGTCCGCGATCGCGGTGCCGAGGGCGTCCCACCAATGACGGGGATCGACGGACGTGCCGTCCGGGTGGGACGCGCGTCCCTCCCGGACGACGGCGCCGGTGGCGGCGTCGCGGATCGTGACCTTGCAGGACTGGGTCGACGAGTCGACGCCGGCGACGAGGCTCAACGAGCGCCCATCAGGTGCTCGACCGCGAGCTGCTGCAGGCGCACGAAGCCGAAGCCCTTGCCGCCGAAGTACGCGTCGGCGTCGAAGTCCTCGAACGCGGACCGATCCGCGAGGAACGCGTCGTACGACTCGCCCTCGTCGAGCGTCGGCGTCGACAGCTCGTCGACCTTCGCCGCGGACAGCGCCGCCTGGACCTCGGGATCGGCGCGGAACGCCTGCGCGCGCTCCTTGAGGAGCAGGTACATGCGCATGTTCGCGGCCGCGGAGTCCCAGACGCCGGAGATGTCCTCGGTGCGGCTCGGCTTGTAGTCGAAGTGGCGCGGGCCGTCGTACGCGACGCCGCCCTGTGGTGCGCCGTGCTCGAGCAGGTCGACGAGCGAGAACGCGTTCTGCAGGTCGCCGTGGCCGAAGACGAGGTCCTGGTCGTACTTGATGCCGCGCTGGCCGTTGAGGTCGATGTGGAAGAGCTTGCCCGAGTAGAGCGCCTGGGCGATGCCGGCCGTGAAGTTCAGGCCCGCCATCTGCTCGTGGCCGACCTCGGGGTTCACGCCGAAGAGCTCCGGACGCTCGAGCGTGTCGATGAACGCGATCGCGTGGCCGAGCGTCGGCAGCAGGATGTCGCCGCGGGGCTCGTTCGGCTTCGGCTCGATCGCGAAGCGGATGTCGTAGCCCTTGTCGGTGACGTACTGCGCGAGCAGGTCGACCGACTCCTTGTAGCGGGAGAGCGCGGCCTGCACGTCCTTGGCGGAGTCGTACTCGGCGCCCTCGCGACCGCCCCACATGACGAACGTCTTCGCGCCGAGCTCGGCGGCCAGGTCGACGTTCCGCAGCACCTTGCGGAGTGCGAACCGGCGGACCTGGCGGTCGTTCGAGGTGAAGCCGCCGTCCTTGAACACCGGGGCGGAGAAGAGGTTCGTCGTCACCATCGGCACGACGATCCCGGTGGCCTCCAGCGCACCCTTGAGGCGGTCGATCTGGGTCTGTCGTTCGGCGTCGGTCGAACCGAACGCGAACAGGTCGTCATCGTGGAAGGTCAGGCCGTAGGCGCCGAGCTCGTCGAGCTTCTCGACCGCCTCGACCACGTCGAGCTGGGGGCGGGTGGGACCGCCGAAGGGATCGGAGCCGTTGTATCCGATGGTCCAGAGACCGAAGGAGAACTTGTCTGCACGGGTGGGCGTCGTCGCCATGGTGGTCACCGTTCGTCGTCGAAACAAAATGTTGCCGCGCCCAACATAAGCGGTAGTGTTGACTCTCGCAAGGACACGATCGCAAGGGAGCGAACGGATGGCACGCAGACCCCTCCGGGTGGCGATGATCGGTCACGGCTTCATGGGAGCCGCCCACTCTCAGGCGTGGCGGACGGCGCCCAGGTTCTTCGACCTCGACGCCGAACCCGAGATGACCGTGGTCGTCGGCCGTGATCCCGACCGGACCGAAGCGGCCCGCGTCCAGTACGGCTGGCAGCACGCCTCGACCGACTGGCGTTCCGTGGTCGCCGACCCGGACATCGACGTCGTCGACGTCGTCTCGCCCGGGTCCTCGCACGTCGAGATCGCGATCGCCGCGCTGCAGGCCGGCAAGCACGTGCTCTGCGAGAAGCCGCTCGCCAACACCGTGGCCGAGGCCGAGGCGATGGTCGACGCCGCTCGCGCGGCGCGCGAGCACGGCATCCGCGCGATGGTCGGCTTCAGCTACCGCCGCGTCCCGGCGATCGCGTTCGCCCGGCAGCTGGTGCAGGACGGGAGGATCGGGACGGTCCGGCAGGTCCGTGCGCTGTACCTGCAGGACTGGTTGACCGACGAGGACGGTCCGATGACGTGGCGCCTGGACAAGGCGCTCGCCGGGTCCGGTTCGCTCGGTGACATCGGCGCGCACGCCATCGACCTCGCCGAGCACGTCACCGGCGCACGGCTGTCGACCGTGTCCGGCACACTCGAGACCTTCGTGCACGAACGCCCGCTGCTGGCCGAGGGCGTGGGGCTCTCCGGCACGGCGTCGTCCGAACGCGGGCAGGTCACCGTCGACGACGCCGCGTTCTTCCTCGGACGCCTGAGCGGCGGCCGCGCGGACGGGGCGATCGGCACCTTCGAGGCCACCCGCTACGCCACCGGCCGGAAGAACGGGCTGACGCTCGAGGTCTCCGGGTCGGCCGGCGCGATCCAGTTCGACCTGGAGTCGATGAACGAACTCCGACTGTACGAGTCGTCGGCCCCCGCCGGTGAGCAGGGCTTCCGACGAATCCTCGTCACCGAACCCGAGCACCCCTACATGGCGGCGTGGTGGCCCACCGGACACCTCATCGGGTACGAGCACACCTTCAGCCACCAGGTGAAGGACCTGGTCGACGCGATCACGAGCGGCATCGACCCGTCGCCGTCGTTCGAGGACGGGCTGCACGTGCAGCGCGTGCTCGACGCCGTCGAACGCAGCGCCGCCGACGGCAGCAGCTGGACCACCATCGAGCGATCGGCAGGCGAATGAGCGACCAGGACGAGACCACGGGACGCCGCGCACTCGTCGTCCGAGGCGGCTGGGACGGCCACATGCCGGTCGAGACCACCGACGCGATGCTGCCGTTCCTGCGGGACAACGGGTTCGACGTGCTCGTGTCCGACTCGACCGCCGTCTACGCGGACGCGGCCGTGATGGACGGTGTCGACCTCATCGTGCAGGTCGTCACGATGTCGACGATCGCCGACGACGAGTTCGCCGGACTGCAGCGCGCCGTGCTCGGCGGCACCGGACTGGCCGGGTGGCACGGCGGCATCGCGGACGCGTTCCGGAACACGGCCGACTACCTGCACATGATCGGCGGGCAGTTCGCGCACCACGCGGCGAAGCCGCCGGAGGAGCGCACCGGGGAGCAGTCGGACAACTACATCCCGTACACGGTGCACATCACCGACGCCGGACGCCAGCACCCGATCACGCAGGGCATCGAGGACTTCGACCTCGTCACCGAGCAGTACTGGGTGCTCTCCGACGAGTACAACGACGTGCTGGCGACCACGACGCAGGAGGCCCGCGACTTCGACGCGTGGAACCGCCCGGTCACGGCGCCGGCCATCTGGACCAGGCAGTGGGGGCATGGACGCGTGTTCGTGTCCGCTCCTGGGCACCGGCTCGAGGTCGTCGAGTCGCAGCCGCTCCGCACGATCATCGAGAGGGGACTCCTGTGGGCAGCCCGGTGAGCGACCGTCCGCTCCGGGTCGGTGTGGTCGGCGTCGGCAACATCAGTCGGCAGTACTTCGAGCACTTCCCGGCACTGCCCGGGCTCGAGCTCACGGCGGTCGCGGACCTCGACGTCGAGCGGGCGCGGGCCGTCGGCGACGAGCAGGGCGTGCGCGGGACGAGCGTCGACGGGCTGCTGGCAGCGGACGACGTCGACGTGGTGCTCAACCTGACGATCCCGGCCGCACATGCCGAGGTCGCCACCCGCGCACTCGAGGCGGGCAAGCACGTCTACGGCGAGAAACCGCTCGCGCTCGCGACGGCCGAGGCGGAACCCCTGCTGGCGCTCGCCGCCGAGCGGGGCCTCCGGGTCGGCAGCGCACCCGACACCGTGCTCGGGACCGGCATCCAGACCGCCCGTGCCGCGATCGACGACGGGCGCATCGGCGACCCCGTCGGCGCCGCCGTGTCGTGGAGCGCACCTGGTCACGAGCTCTGGCACCCGGCTCCGGCGTTCTACTACCAGCCGGGCGGCGGTCCGCTGCTCGACATGGGCCCGTACTACCTGACCAGCCTCGTGCAGTTCTTCGGCCCGGTCGTCCGAGTCAGCGGGAGCGCCTCGCGCTCGACCCGCGAGCGGACGGTCGCCACCGGACCAGCCGCCGGCACCGCGATCCCCGTGGACGTCGACACGCACGTCGTCGCGATCCTGGAGCACGCCTCCGGGGTCGTCTCCACCGTCACCGTGTCGTTCGAGGTCTGGGCGACCCGCAGCCCGCTCTTCGAGGTGCACGGCACATCGGGGAGCCTCGCCGTGGCCGACCCGAACCGGTTCTCCGACCCGGTGTCGATCGCGACTGCCGATGACCGCGAGTGGCGGGAGCTGCCGGTGTCGGCCGGGTACGCCGACGCGGGTCGCGGGTACGGCCTCGCGGACATGGCGCACGCGATCGCCACCGACCGTCCGCACCGCGCGAGCGGCGAGCTCGCGTTCCACGTGCTCGAGGTGATGGAGGCGATCGCCACCTCCGGCCGCGAGCACGCCGTCGTCGAGGTCCGGTCCCGCGTCGACCGTCCGGCGGCAGTGCGCAACGGCACGGAACCGGACACCTGGTGAACCCGCCGCAGGAGGATGGAAGCAGCATGACGGACCCGACCCGTGCCTCCCGGCCGGTCACGCTCTTCACCGGACAGTGGGCCGACCTGCCCTTCACGGAGGTGGCCAGGCTCGCCGGCGAGTGGGGCTACGACGGACTCGAGATCGCCTGCTGGGGCGACCACCTCGACGTCCGTCGCGCAGCGACGGACGCGGCGTACGTCGCCGAGCTGCGCGCGGTGCTCGACGCGAACGGCCTCGGGGTCTGGGCGATCGCGAACCACCTGGTCGGCCAGGCGGTCTGCGACGAGCCGATCGACCAGCGGCACGAGGACATCCTGCCGCCGCACGTCTGGGGGGACGGTGACCCGGAGGGCGTCCGGCAGCGGGCTGCCGAGGAGCTCCGCTGGACAGCCCGCGCGGCCGCGGCACTCGGCGTGGACACCGTCACGGGGTTCTCCGGGTCGTCGATCTGGAAGACCGTCGCCGGGTTCCCGCCGGTACCGCCCGGCATGGTCGACGCCGGCTACCAGGACTTCCACGACCGGTGGGCGCCGATCCTCGACGTGTTCGAGGAGGTCGGGGTCCGGTTCGCCCTCGAGGTGCATCCGTCCGAGATCGCCTACGACTACTGGACCGCTGCGCGGGCCCTGGAGGTGTTCGCGGACCGGCCGGCCTTCGGCTTCAACTTCGACCCGTCGCACTTCGTCTGGCAGGACCTCGACCCCGCTGCGTTCCTGCTCGACTTCGCCGACCGGATCTACCACGTGCACTGCAAGGAGTCCGTCAAGCAACTCGACGGGCGGAACGGCCGACTCGGCTCCCACCTGCCGTGGGGTGACCCCCGGCGTGGGTGGGACTTCGTCACCGCGGGACACGGCGACGTCCCGTGGGAGCGGGTGTTCCGCGTGCTCAACCACATCGGGTACGAGGGGCCGACGAGCGTCGAGTGGGAGGACGCCGGCATGGACCGCCTGGTCGGCGGCCGCGAGGCGCTCGCGTTCGTCCGGCGCCTCAGCACCATCGCACCGCCGGACGCCTCCTTCGACGCCGCCTTCTCGCAGCAGCGCTGATGCCGCCCGACGTCCTGCGTCGCGACGCGCTCGTCGTCCGCGGCGGCTGGGACGGGCACCAGCCGGTCGAGACCACGACCTCACGCCTGGTGGCCTCGCGATCGTGAGAACGCATTTGTTGCCGAGAACCACAAAAGGCTTGCGGTGGGCACCGCCGCCCTGTTAGCGTCGCCGTCGCAGGTTGTCGAAGCGCTTCGCTTCGACCCGAGAACGACCGGGTCCGGGAACGAACCGGCCGACCGCAGACGACGAGCACGAGGAGGTGCACGATGGTGACGATCAACGAGGTGGCGAAGGCCGCCGGCGTCTCGATCTCGACCGTCTCGTACGCCCTCTCCGGCAAGCGGACGATCTCCGCCACCACCCGCGCCCGCATCGACCGCGCGGTCGCGGAGCTCGACTACCGTCCGAACGCCGGAGCCCGCATGCTCGCCGGCGCACGCACCGACATCCTCGCGCTCTCCGCGCCGATCCGACCGGACGCACACCTGCCGACCCACATGCGGTTCGTCACCGCGGTCGTCGAGGCCGCTCGGGCGCACGACGACGACGTCCTGCTGCTGGCACGCGACGACGAGGTGACCGGCATCCAGCGGGTCGCGCACTCGTCGCTCGTCGACGGCGTCGTCGTCCTCGGGGTCTCCACCGACGACGAACGCGCCGACGTCGTCCGCGCGTCGGGCGTCCCCGCTGCCTTCGTCGGCGTGCCGGGTGACATCACCGGCCTGACCTGCATCGACCTCGACTTCGCCGAGGCCGGCCGGGGATCCGTCCGGCGGCTCGTCGCCGACGGACACCGCAGCATCGGCGTGATCGGGCACCCGGCGACCTACGTCGAGCGGCACACCGGCTTCATCCGTCGCTTCGCGGACGCGTTCGACGACGAGTGCCGTGCGTCCGGGGTCGCCACCGTCGCGCACTACCCCTCCCTCGACCGCGCCGACCAGCGTGCCGCCGCGGATCGACTCCTCGCGGAGCTGCCCGACATGACCGCGCTCGTGTTCCACTGCAACGAGCCGGTCGTCGACACGGTCCTCGCCCACCTGGCGTCCCGTGGCATCCGTGTCCCGGACGACCTGTCGGTGCTCGCCGCCTGCGCGAGCTACGACACCACGGTGATGGACACCCCGCTGTCCACCATCCCGCTCCCGCTCGAGGAGATGTGCCGCGGCGCCGTGGAGCGCACCGTCCGCCAGGTCGACGGCGCGCACGAGCCCGGCGTGACCCTCATCCCGCCACGGTTCACCGACCTCGGCAGCATCCGCCGGATCGGGTGAGCCCTCCCCACCGAACGCGTTCCTCGACGTGCATTGTCGAAGCGCTTCGACAGCCACCGAGAACCACCGACCCCTACAAGGAAGTAGCGACATGAAGAAGTCCCGTGTGCTCGGCGCCCTCGCCGGGCTGGCCGCGGCCGCAGTCGTCCTCAGCGGTTGCTCCGCCGGCGGCGGCAGTGCCGCCGAAGACGGCAAGACCCTCAAGCTCTGGCACTACGAGTCCGAGGACTCCGCCATGGGCAAGGCCTGGAAGGAGTCCATCAAGGTCTTCGAGCAGGAGACCGGTGCGAAGGTCGAGTTCCAGGAGAAGAGCTTCGAGCAGATCCGCAAGACGGCCAGCCAGTCGCTCAACTCCGACCAGGCCCCTGACCTCATCGAGTACAACAAGGGCAACGCGACGGCCGGGCTCCTCGCCAGCCAGGGCCTGCTCAGCCCGCTCGACGACGCGGTCAAGCAGTACGGCTGGGACGACAAGCTCGCCAAGTCGCTGCAGACCACCGCGCGCTACGACGACAAGGGCGTGATGGGCTCCGGCTCCTGGTACGGCGTGCCGGACTACGGCGAGTACGTCGAGTTCTACTACAACAAGGAGCTCTTCCAGAAGTACGGCGTCGAGGTCCCGAAGACCATGGACGACCTCGAGGCGGCCATGGCGACGTTCCAGGCAGCAGGCGTCACGCCGCTCGCCGAGTCGGCGGCGGAGTACCCGCTCGGCCAGCTCTGGTACCAGCTGGCGCTCCAGAAGGCCGACCGCGACTGGGTCGACGACTACCAGCTGTACAAGAACCCGGTCGACTTCTCCGGCAAGGAGATCAGCACCGCGACGAAGACCGTCCAGGACTGGACCGACAAGGGCTACATCTCGTCCGACTCCACCGGGATGAAGGCCGAGGACGCCGGGACCGCGTTCATCAGCGGCAAGTACCCGATGTTCTTCTCCGGCTCGTGGTGGTACGGCCGCTTCACCACCGAGATGCAGCAGGACTGGGGCACGTTCCTGTTCCCGGGTGCCGAGATGTCGCCAGGCTCCTCCGGCAACCTCTGGGTGGTCCCGACCAAGGCGAAGAACAAGAAGCTCGCCGAGCAGTTCATCGACATCACCCTGCGTCCGGAGATCCAGGCGATCATCGGCAACAACGGCGGGGTCCCCGTCGCGGCGGACGAGTCCGACATCACGGACCCGAAGAGCAAGGAACTCATCGCCAACTTCAACACGCTGACCGAGCGTGACGGCCTGGCGTACTACCCGGACTGGCCCACGTCGACGTTCTACGACCAGCTGAACGCGGGTCTCCAGAGCGTGGTCAACGGCAGCAGCTCCCCGTCGAAGGTCGACGACGAACTCGGCCAGCAGTACGCGGACGGCGTCAAGGCCGTCACGGGCTGACCCGGCCTGGAGGCACGGTGCGGGTCCGCCCCGCACCGTGCCCCCGCCACCCCACCACCCCAGAACACCCATCACTTCCGGAAGGGAAGCCCCCCATGGCATCCAGCCCTCCCGTCACCGCGCCCCGGCGGCGCGGCCGCCGGCCCGCCGACGTCGGCGCCATCATGCCCTCGAGCGGTCGTGGCAGCTACTGGTTCTACCTGCTGCCCGGGTTCGTCCTGCTCGCAGCGATCATCCTCGTGCCGCTCGGCTGGAACGTGTACCTGTCGTTCACGAACTACCGGGGCATCCTCCCGCCGCAGTGGACGGGCCTCGACAACTGGCGACGGCTGATGGCCGACGGGCAGTTCTGGATCTCGTTCCGGAACAGCATCGCGATGATCCTCGCGATGGTGATCGTGCCGACGAGCCTCGGTCTCGTCCTCGCCGCCGCGCTGTTCGACGTGATCGGCAAGAAGTTCGGCGGGCGGCTCGCGAGCTTCCTCCGCGCGACCTACTACCTGCCGCAGATCCTGCCGGCCGTCATCGCGGCGATCGTCATCGGCTGGATCCTCCGGCCGGAGAACGGCGCCCTCAACGTCATCCTCGACGCGGTCGGGCTCGGCGGCCTCCAGCACAACTGGCTCGGCAGCCCGGACACGGCGCTGCTCTCCGTCGCGGTCGTGCTCGTCTGGGTGCAGATCGGGTACCCGGTCGTGGTGTTCATGGCCGCCCTCCAGCGCGTCGACCCGGAGCTCTACGAGGCGGCAGAACTCGACGGCGCCGGCTGGTTCCAGCGCTTCCGTGCGATCACCGTGCACATCATCCGGCCCGAGATCTTCGTGGTCGTCCTCACCTGCACCATCGCTGCGCTGAAGGTCTTCGGACCGGTGTACGCGCTGACCGGTGGCGGCCCGGGCAACGCGACCATCGTGCCGAGCTACTACTCGTACAGCCAGTTCTTCCAGGCGCAGCAGGTCGGGTACGGCGCGACGATCGCAACCGCGCTCACCGTCGTGATCGTCATCGTCGCCATCGCGTTCATCGCGGCCCAGAACCGGGCCGAGCGGAAGGAAGAAGCCCGATGACCGGGATCGTGTCAGCACCGACGACCGAGGCGGCCTCCGTGACGGACGCACGCCGAGCCTCCAGGCCGACCGCCGGAGGTCCCACGCGCCGGAAGAGCGCCGGTGAGGGCGGGCGCAAGCGCCCGGCCGACTGGATCGTCCTGGCCGGCGGCATCGTCATCGCCGTCCTGATCGCCGCGCCGTTCCTGCTCATCCTGCTCAATTCGTTCAAGACGCCGGCGGACTACGCGGCCGGTGGGCCGCTCGCGTGGCCGGCGCACATCTCGTTCGACGGCATCACCACGTTCTGGAACCGCGTCGACTTCCCGCTGAAGCTCTGGAACAGCGTCTTCATCAGCGGCTCGGTCGCGATCCTCGCGGTGCTCATCTCGATCCTCAACGCCTTCGCGATCGGGATCGGCCGGGTGCGGTACCGCACCTGGATCGTGGTGCTGTTCATGCTGGCGAACATGCTCCCGCAAGAGGTCCTGCTCTACCCGCTCTACATGATGTTCAAGGGCATCGGACTGTACGACAACGTGTGGAGCGTGATCATCGTCTTCACCGTGATCCAGTCCGCGTTCGGGACGTACCTGCTCTCGAGCGTGTACGGCACCTTCCCGAAGGAGATCCTCGAGGCGGCCGCGCTCGACGGTGCCGGCCGCTGGCGGGTGCTGTGGCGCGTGATCGTGCCGATCAGCCGTCCGACGCTGTCCGTCCTGCTCATCTTCTTCTTCATCTGGACGTGGAACGAGTTCCTCATCCCGCTGACGTTCCTCGTCAGCAACGACAACCAGACGGTCCCCGTCGCGATCTCCCTGCTGCAGGGGGACCGGCTGATGGACGTCACCACCACGAGTGCCTCGGCGCTCCTCGGGCTCATCCCGACACTCGTGTTCTTCCTCATCTTCCAGCGCACCCTCGCGCGCGGCATCACGGCAGGAGCGGTCAAGTAATGAAGTTCACCGACGGGTTCTGGCAACTCCGGCCCGGCGTCCAGCCCCTGTACGCGCAAGAGGCCCACGACATCGACGCGGTGCACGCCCCTTCGGGCGACCGCCTCGTCGTCACTGCGCCGACGAAGGTCATCGAGTCGCGGGGGGACACGCTCAACCGGCCGACGCTCACCGTCACGCTGTCGAGCCCCATGGAGGGCGTCGTCACCGTCCGCGTCGAGCACTTCCGGGCCCCGCGGCCCGAGCTGTCCTTCGACCTGGTCGGGAAGGAGCCGGGGCACGGGACGGCCACGCTGACCGACGGTGTCGGGACGCTGACGTCCGGGGACCTCTCGGCCGTCGTCACCCCGGGGGCGCCGTGGGACCTCCGGTTCCGATCCGGCGACCGGGAACTGACCGGCAGCGGCCACAAGTCGCTCGGCCACGTCACCCTGGCGCCCGGGGCCGAGGTCTCCCGCGGAGTCGTCGGCAACGCACGGGTGCAGGGCGCGGACGCGCCGACGTCCTCGACGTTCGTGCACGCCCAGCTCGACCTCGGGGTCGGCGAGCTGGTGTACGGGCTCGGCGAACGGTTCGGTCCACTCGTCAAGAACGGCCAGACCGTGGACATCTGGAACGCCGACGGTGGCACGTCGAGCGAGCAGGCCTACAAGAACGTGCCGTTCTACCTGACCAACCGCGGGTACGGCGTGCTCGTCGACCACCCGGGACACGTGTCGTTCGAGGTCGGCTCCGAGGCGGTCGAGCGCGTGCAGTTCTCGGTCCCCGGGGAGTCGCTCGTGTTCCACGTCATCGGCGGCGGCACCCCGGCCGGGGTCATCGAGCGCTACACCGCGCTCACCGGCCGGCCGGCGCACGTGCCGGCGTGGTCGTACGGCCTCTGGCTGTCGACCTCGTTCACCACCGACTACGACGAGGCGACCGTCACGTCCTTCGTCGACGAGATGGCCGCGCGCGACCTGCCGGTGAGCGTGTTCCACTTCGACTGCTTCTGGATGCGCGAGTTCAACTGGTGCGACTTCGAGTGGGACCCCAGGGTCTTCCCGGACCCGACCGGCATGCTCGGCCGGCTGCACGACAAGGACCTGCGCGTCTGCGTGTGGATCAACCCGTACATCGGGCAGCGCTCCCCGCTCTTCGACGAGGCGGCGGCGGCCGGGTACCTCGTGCGGAACCCGGACGGCACCGTCTGGCAGTGGGATCTCTGGCAGGCCGGCATGGGACTCGTCGACTTCACGAACCCGGACGCGAAGGCCTGGTACCAGGGCAAGCTCCGCGCGCTCGTCGACCAGGGCGTCGACTGCTTCAAGACGGACTTCGGCGAGCGGATCCCGCTCGGCGTGACGTGGGCGGACGGCAGCGATCCGGAACGCATGCACAACTGGTACACGCAGCTGTACAACGAGGCCGTGTTCGAGGTCCTGGAAGACGCCCGCGGCGCCGGTGACGCCGTGCTCTTCGCGCGCTCGGCCACCGCAGGGGGCCAGCAGATGCCGGTGCACTGGGGCGGCGACAACACCTCGTCGTTCCCGTCGATGGCGGAGACGCTCCGCGGCGGCCTCTCGCTCGCGCTGTCCGGCTTCGGGTTCTGGTCGCACGACATCGGCGGGTTCGAGGGACGCCCCGACCCCGCGGTCTTCAAGCGCTGGGTCCAGTTCGGGCTGCTCTCCTCGCACAGCCGCTTCCACGGCAGCAGCTCCTACCGCGTCCCGTGGGCGTTCGACGAGGAGGCGGTCGAGGTGACCAGGGCGTTCACCCGTCTGAAGCTCCGCCTGATGCCGTACCTCTACGGGCTCGGGCTGCAGGCGTCGGAACGCGGGCTCCCCGTCATGCGACCGATGCTGCTCGAGTTCCCGGACGACCCGACGGCTGCGTACTGCGACCGGCAGTACATGCTGGGGTCCGACCTGCTCGTCGCGCCCGTGTTCAGCGAGTCCGGCGACGTGCAGTACTACCTGCCGGCCGGTTCGTGGACGAACTGGTTCACCGGTGAGGTGGTCTCCGGCGGGGTGTGGCGCACCGAGCGGCATGGGTTCGACACCCTGCCGCTGTGGGTCCGTGGGGGAGCGGTACTGCCGCTCTCGACCCGCACGGACCGGCCTGATCACGACTACCTGGCGGCGCTCGAGCTCAGGGCGTTCCCCGCTGGGACGACCGGCAGCGTGGACGTCCGGGTGACCGCACCCGACGGGCGGTCGGCGGTCTGGACGGTGTCGACCGTGTCGGGGGACGAGTCGTCGGTGTCGGCCACCGGTCCGGTGCCGGACGGGTGGCGGCTGTCGCTCGCCGACGGCCCGACGACCGAGGCGGACGGTGGTGTGGCGCGGCTTCGGTACTGATTTGTTGCGCGGCACCACAAAATGCTGGCGGGAACGCCGGTGCCGCGCCATGATGAGTGCAGGGACCTGGAGCAACCGCGGACGGTCGACCGGAAGGGCACCATGCAGCGCGACACACCGGCCGGCGGCAACCGCAACTCCGCGCGCGTGCTCCGACTCGTCCACCAAGAGGGGCCGCTCACCCGCGCGGATCTGACGCGCGCGACCGGCCTGAACCGCTCCACGACCCTTGCGCTCGTCGGGGAACTCGTCGAACTCGGCCTGGCCTTCGAGACCGAGGACGGCGCGGCCACCGGGGTCGGGCGACCGAGTCCGGTGGTCCGTGCGTCGGCCGACGTCGTGGCGGCCGCCGTCACGGTGGAGATCGACGCCGTGACGGTGGCCATGGTCGGCCTCGACGGCAGCATCCGGTCCCGGGTCACCGAGCACACCGACGACCGACCGACCGCCGACGAGGCCGTGCAGATCGTCGCGAGGCTCCTGGACGACCGCCCCGCGCGCCTCGTGGGGGTCGGCGTCTCGATCCCCGGCACGGTCCGCGTCGAGGACGGTCTCGTGCGGGACGCGCCGCACCTCGGATGGCGCGACGAGCCGTTCGCCATGCCACTCGCCGGCGCGACCGGCCTGCCCGTACGCGTCGCGAACGACGCCAACCTCGGTGCATGGGCGGAGCGCCTGTACGGATCCGGCCGCGGGGTGTCCGACCTCGTGTACCTGAACGGTGGCGCGAGCGGCATCGGCGGCGGGGTCATCAGCGCCGGTCAGCCGCTGAGCGGCGCGGACGGGTACGCGGGGGAGCTCGGCCACACCTTCGTCGCGGACAACGGGATCCGCTGCCACTGCGGCGCCATCGGCTGCCTCGAGACCGAGGCGTCGCGTGCGGCGCTCGTCGCCGTGACGGGCGTGCCGGCGGACGACCTGCCGGCGCTCGCCGAGGCCCTCGCGGCCGGCGGCCCGGAGGTCGACCGCGTCGTCGACCGGCAGGTGGCCGCGTTGGCGACCGGCCTCCGCAACGCCATCCACACCGTCAACCCCGAGGTGGTCGTGCTCGGCGGGTTCCTCGGGGTGCTGCTCGATCACGTCGGGGACCGCGTGCTCGAGGCCGTCCGAGCACAGTCGATGGCCGCGATGGTGGACCGGGTGCGCATCGTGCCGGCCGAACTCGGATCGGACGTGCTGCTCCGCGGCGCCGCCGAGATCGGGTTCCGCGAGCTGCTCGACGACCCGGCGCGCATCCACGCCCTGACGGAGCGGCCGACAGCACGTCCATCCGAACGAGCAGCGGACCGGCCGACAGCACGTCCATCCGAACGACAGAAAGCGGGTACCCCGTGACCACGGACCAGCAGACCCAGCGCGTCAGCGTCCTCCTCGGGCAGGACGACCTCACGATCGAGGACCGCCCCGTGCCCGCCGTCGACCCGGGCGACGTCCTCGTCGAGGTCGCCGCCGTCGGCGTGTGCGGCTCCGACGTGCACTACTTCCGACACGGGCGCATCGGGGACTTCGTCGTCTCGTCGCCGCTCGTCCTCGGCCACGAGCTCTCCGGCACGATCGTCGCGGTCGGCGACGGCGTCGACCCCGGCCGCGTGGGGGAGCGCGTCGCCGTCGAACCGCAGCGTCCGTGCCACCGGTGCGCGCAGTGCCTCGCCGGGCGGTACAACCTCTGCCCGGACATGCGCTTCTACGCCACACCCCCGGTCGACGGCGCCTTCGCGGGCTTCGTCACCATCGAGGCCGAGTTCGCGCACACCCTGCCCGACTCGGTGTCGTTCGAGGCCGGTGCCTTGCTCGAGCCGCTCTCGGTCGGGATCGCCGCCGTGCGGAAGGCCGGGATCGTGCCGGGATCGTCCGTGCTGATCGCCGGTGCCGGCCCGATCGGGATCATCTGCGCGCAGGCGGCCAAGGCCTTCGGCGCGACCCGGATCGTCATCAGCGACCTCGTCCCCGAACGCCGTGAGCGCGCGCTGTCCTACGGCGCCACCGAGGTCGTCGACCCCACCGTGGTCTCCGTCGCCTCGGACATCGCGCCCGTCGACGCCTTCATCGACGCCAGCGGTGCGCCGCGTGCGGTGTCGGACGGCATCAAGGCGGTCGGTCCAGCAGGTGCGGCGGTGCTCGTCGGACTCGGGAACTCCGAGATGACGCTGCCCGTCGAGCACATCCAGAACCTCGAGGTCACCGTCACCGGGATCTTCCGGTACACGGGCACGTGGCCGGTCGCGATCGGGCTCGTCGCATCGGGGCAGGTCGACCTCGACTCGCTCGTCACCGGGCGGTTCGGGCTCGACCAGGTCCGCGAGGCGCTCGAGAGCGACACCGACCCGGACTCCCTGAAGTCGGTCGTCTACCCGAACGGCGTCCCCGCGGCGTGACGCGCAGCACCCACCCATCGGACGGGAGGCTCGGTGCGAGCCCGCCCCGAGCCTCCCGTCCGGAGCGGGAGGCTCGGTGCGAGCCCGCCCCGAGCCTCCCGTCCGGAGCGTGACCGGTCACGACACACCGTGTGCGTGCCGCCGTGCGGTCGGTGAGCGTCGCTGTGCGACGCCCTGGCCGACGGTCCTCGACCGGTCGGCGGACCTGAGCGGGGTGTCTCGACCGCTCGCGACCCGTCGTCCGGCACGTGACCAGGAACGGGGGCACCGGCGGGACACCAGGACGCGCTACGGTTCGCCCATGACCGTCGTGCCCCCGCCGCAGCGCACCGATCGTCGCGCCCTCGTCTCCTGGGCGCTCTGGGACTGGGGCTCTGCTGCGTTCAACGCCGTCGTCACCACCTTCGTGTTCAGCACGTACCTGGCGAGCCGCGCGTTCGTCGACCCGGCGCTCGTCGCGGCCGCGGACTCCTCGACAACCGCGGCACGTGCCGTGGAACGCGAGCTCGCCCACAACGCCGCCGTGGTCTCGACGGCCCTCACGATCGCCGGCATCGTCGTCGCGCTGGTCGCACCCGCCGTCGGCCGGCTCGCGGACTCGTCCGGACACCGCCGGCGGTCGGTGCTCATCGCCACGATCGGCGTCGCGCTGTCGATCGGAGCCATGGTGTTCGTCGCACCGAGCCAGCCGTACCTGGTGCTCGGTGCAGCGCTCATCGGCATCGGGACCGTCGCGTACGAGATCGCCTGCGTCGGCTACAACGCCATGCTCGGCCAGGTCGCACCGGGTCCCCGGACCGGCCGGGCGTCGGCGATCGGCTGGGCGGCTGGCTACTTCGGCGGCATCGTCCTGCTCGTGCTGCTGCTCGTGCTCTGCATCCAGGACTTCGGGGGCGGCGACACGGCCGGGCTCCTGAACCTGCCGGCGACCGTCGCGTCCGGGCAGTGGGACGTCCGCGTGGCGATCGGCATCGCCGCGGTGTGGCTCGCGGTGAGCTCGATCCCGCTGTTCCTCGTCGTCCCCGAGGCGGAGCGCGCGCCCGACCAGCGCGGGAGCCTGTTCTCCGCCTACCGCGACCTCGGCCGGGACATCGCGCGGCTCTGGCGCGAGCGCCGGAACGTGCTCGCGTTCCTCATCGCCAGCGCGGTGTTCCGCGACGGCGTCGGCGCGGTCTTCACCTTCGGCGGCATCATCGCCGCGCAGGTGTTCGGTTTCAGCGCGTCCGGGGTCATCATGTTCGCGATCGTCGCCAACGTCGTCGCGGGCATCTCCACGGCACTGTCCGGCCGGCTGGACGACCGCTTCGGCTCCCGGGCGATCATCATGGTGTCGCTCGTCGGGCTGGCGGTCTGCGGCCTCGCGGTGCTGTTCGTCGGCACGGCGCAGATCGGCTTCTGGGTGCTCGGCCTGGCCCTGTGCATGTTCGTCGGGCCCGTGCAGTCCTCGTCGCGGGCGTACCTGGCGCGGCTCGCGACCCCCGGCCGCGAGGGCGAGCTCTTCGGCCTCTACGCCACGACCGGGCGTGCCGCCGCGTTCATCGCCCCGGCGATGTTCGGCATCGCGGTGACGATCGGCGGGTCGACGCGCTTCGGCATCATCGGCATCGTCGTCGTCCTGGTCGCCGGCCTGGTGCTGATGGCCTTCGTCAAGCGCGAGAACCCCGTCGCGCCCGCCGCGTAGGAGGTCGAATCGCGCGGAGGCGGTCGAATCGCGCGTAGGTGGTCCGCTTTTCCGACCCGCTATGCACGATTCCGCGCTCCATCGCGCGTGACGTGGGTGCGAACGCGCGCACGGACGGGAGGCACGGTGCGGGTCGGACCCGCACCGTGCCTCCCGGCCTGGTCGCGTGCCGTCCTGTTGTTGCCTTGGTGCGTCGTGGCCGGGTGGGCCAGGATGGGGTGATGACCGACCAGCGGATCGCCGTCGTCGTCCTCGCCGCCGGGCAGGGCACGCGCATGAAGTCCTCGACCCCGAAGGTGCTGCACCGGCTCGCCGGACTGCCCCTCATCGCGCACGTCCTGCGGACGGCGGAGTCCCTCGAGCCGGAGCACATCGCGGTCGTCGTGCGGCACGAGCGCGACCTGGTCGCGGCCGAGGTCGCCGAGCGCATGCCGGACGCCCTCGTGGTGGACCAGGACGAGGTCCCCGGGACCGGACGCGCCGTCGAGGTCGCGGTCGCCGCGCTCCCAGCCGACTTCGACGGCGCCGTGGTCGTGCTCTCCGGCGACGTCCCGCTGCTCGACGCGGTGTCGCTCCGGCAGCTCGCCGACGTGCACGGGCGCACCGGCAACGCGGTCACGTTCGTCAGCGCCATCGCACCGGATCCGACCGGGCTCGGGCGGATCGTCCGCGACGACGCCGGTGCCTTCGTGGGCGTCGTCGAGCACAAGGACGCCACGGACGCGCAGCGGGAGATCACCGAGACCAACGCCGGCATCTACGCGTTCGACGCCGTGCACCTGCGTGCCGTGCTGCCGTCGCTGACCACGGCGAACGCGCAGGGCGAGAAGTACATCACCGACGCCCCGGCACTCATCGCCGCACGCGGCGGGCACATCGACGTCGTGACGCTCACCGACCCGTGGCTGGTCGCCGGGATCAACGACCGCGCGCAGCTGTCGGACGCCGGACGCGAGCTCAACGCCCGCATCGTCCGCGCGCACCAGCGTGCAGGCGTCACCATCCAGGACCCGGCCTCGACGTGGATCGACCTCGACGTGTCGATCGAGCCGGACGCCGAGATCCTGCCGGACACGCAGCTCATCGGTGCCACGGCGATCGCCGCCGGTGCAGTCGTCGGACCGGGGACCACGCTCCGCGACACCGAGGTGGGTGCTGGGGCCACGGTGAACCGGGTCGACGCCACCCTCGCGGTGATCGGCGACGGCGCGTCGGTCGG
Source organism: Curtobacterium sp. L3-7 (assembly GCF_048756585.1). Taxonomy (NCBI): domain Bacteria; kingdom Bacillati; phylum Actinomycetota; class Actinomycetes; order Micrococcales; family Microbacteriaceae; genus Curtobacterium; species Curtobacterium sp. L3-7. Next base: position 1,517,062 of record NZ_CP151474.1, read on the forward strand.
TCCGTTCGCCTACCTCCGGCCGGGCACCATCCTCGGCGACCAGGGCAAGATCGGCACCTTCGTGGAGACGAAGAACGCCAAGATCGGCCGCGGCAGCAAGGTCCCGCACCTGTCCTACATCGGGGACGCCGAGATCGGCGAGGACTCGAACATCGGGGCGAACACGATCACCGCGAACTACGACGGCGTGCACAAGCACCGGACCGAGGTCGGGTCGAACGTCCGCACCGGCTCGCACAACGTGTTCGTCGCCCCGGTTAGGATTGGTGACGGGGCGTACACCGGTGCAGGTACGACGGTCCGCAAGGACGTGCCGGCCGGGTCGCTCGCGATCAGCTACGCCCCACAGCGCAACACCGACGGATGGGTCGACGAACACCGACCCGGTACGCCGGCGGCCGAGGCGGCTCGGCGCGCGCGAGGCGAATGAACCACCGCGACGGCCATCGGTCGTCGGACCCTCGACACACACGGCCCTGCTGGGTCAGGGAGTGAGCACGGCACTTGTCCGGAATCAAGGCAACCGGCCAGAAACGACTCGTCCTCGTCTCGGGACGAGCACACCCGGAGCTCTCGGCGGAGATCGCGGAAGAACTCGGCGTCGACCTGGTCCCCACCGATGCCCGCACCTTCGCCAACGGTGAGCTGTACGTCCGGTTCGACGAGTCCGTCCGCGGCTGCGACGCGTTCGTCATCCAGTCGCACACCGCGCCCATCAACGAGTGGCTCATGGAGCAGCTCATCATCGTCGACGCGCTGAAGCGTGCCTCGGCGAAGCGCATCACGGTCGTCGCGCCGTTCTACCCGTACGCCCGCCAGGACAAGAAGGGCCGTGGCCGCGAGCCGATCTCGGCCCGACTCGTCGCCGACCTGTTCAAGGCCGCTGGCGCGCACCGCATCATGAGCGTCGACCTGCACGCCGCGCAGATCCAGGGGTTCTTCGACGGACCCGTCGACCACCTGTTCGCGATGCCGGTGCTGCTCGAGCGCTTCAAGGAGATCCTCGACCCGTCGACGCTGACGGTCGTCTCGCCGGACATGGGCCGCGTGCGCGTCGCCGACATCTGGTCCGAGAAGCTCGGCGCCCCGCTCGCCATCATCCACAAGCGCCGCGACCCGCTCGTCCCGAACCAGGTCACCGTGCACGAGATCGTGGGTGACGTCTCCGGCCGCTGGTGTCTGCTCGTCGACGACCTCATCGACACCGGTCGCACGATCGCGAAGGCCGCAGAGGCGCTCAAGGCCGCAGGGGCGATCGGTGTCGTCGTCGCCGCGACCCACGCCGTGTTCTCGGACCCGGCGACCGAACTCCTGCAGAGCGAGTTCATCGACCGCGTCGTCGTGACGGACACGCTGCCCGTCCCGGTGGAGAAGCGCTGGGACCGCCTCGAGATCCTGCCGATCGCGCCGCTCCTCGCCCGTGCCATCCACGAGGTCTTCGACGACGGGTCGGTCACCTCGATGTTCGATGGAGCCGCCTGATCCACCCCGCGCGGGACGCCCTCGCCGCTCGGCTCCGGGCGGCGGGGAGCGTCTTCGCCGAGGACGAAGCCGACCTGCTGCTCGACGCCGGAGACGGTGACGCCGGCCGACTCCGCACGCTCGTGCAGCGTCGGCTCGCCGGAGAACCGCTCGAGTACGTCCTCGGCTGGGCTGCCTTCGACGGGCACCGGATCCGGGTGACCCCCGGTGTGTTCGTGCCCCGCGCCCGGACGACCGTCGTGGTGTCGCAGGCCGCTGCGCTGCTGCACCGCTACGACCGCGTGGTCGACCTGTGCTGCGGCGCCGGAGCCATCGGCGTCGCGCTGCTCGAACGGGTCGGTGCGCTCGACCTCGTCGCGTCCGACATCGACCCGGACGCGGTCGACGTCGCCGCGGAGAACATCGGCGACCGCGGCATCGTCGTCGCCGGGGACCTGTTCGACGCCCTGCCCGGCCGGTTCCGCGGGGCGGTCGACGTCATCGCGGTGAACGCGCCGTACGTCCCGACCGACGTCATCGCGACCATGCCGTCCGAGGCCCGGGACCACGAGCACCGCGTGGCGCTCGACGGCGGTCCGGACGGCCTGGACCTGCACCGCCGGATCGCTGCGGGGGCGGGGGAGTGGCTGCGTCCCGGCGGCACCGTCGTCATCGAGGTGTCCGAGCTGCAGTCCGCCGCGTCAGCGGCGGCCTTCGCCGACGCCGGGTTCGCGACGCGCATCGAGCGGGACGACGCGGTGGACGGGACCTGCGTGGTGGCGAGCCGACCCGCCTGACGCGCACCGAGCCTCCCGGCTGATGCGGTCCGGACCGCGCCGTGTCCGGTCAGCGTGCCGTCAGCGTGATCGAGTCCCAGCCGGTCGCCCCGTTCGGGGCCGGCGGCCGCTGCACGCTCGTCTGCACCTCGCCGTCCGCGCTGACGGCGCGGATCTGCACCCGGTGGTCCCCGGCGGTCGCGGTCCAGCGGTAGACCCACTGCCGCCACGTGTCGGCGGACACCGAGTCGGCGAGTTCGGCGTCCTGCCAGTCGCCGTCGCCGATCTGCACCTGCACGGCCTTGACCCCGGTGTGCGGCTGCCACGCGACGCCGGCGATCGCGACCCGGTCGCCGACCGTGACGGTGCTGCCGTTCGCGGGGGTGTCGATCCGGGACTCGAGCTTGACCGGTCCGCGCTCCGACCACCCACGGGGCGTCCAGTAGCCCTGCGCGTCGGCGAACCGGGTCACCTCCATCTCGACGACCCACTTCGTCGCGGACACGTACCCGAAGAGGCCAGGGACCACCATCCGGACCGGGAACCCGTGTTCGGCGGGCAGCGGCTCGCCGTTCATCCCGACCGCGAGCAGTGCGTCCGTGCCGTCGTCCTGCAGGACGTCGAGCGGGGTGCCGGCGGTGAACCCGTCGATGCTCCGGGAGAGCACCATGTCTGCGTCACCGGTCGGCTTCGCACGCGCGAGCAGCTCGCGGATCGGGTACCCGAGCCACAGGGCGTTGCCGATGAGGTCGCCGCCGACCTCGTTCGAGACACAGCTCATCGTCGCCATGTGCTCCTCGAGCGGCAGTGCGAGCAGTTCGTCCCACGTCAGGGTCACCTCTTCCTCGACGGCGCCGTGGATGCGGAGGCTCCAGTCGGCGGGGTCGATCGAGGGCACGCGGAGCGCGGTGTCGATCCGGTAGAAGTCCGCGTTGGGCGTGACGTAGGGCGTGATCCCCGCGACGTCGAGCGAGGCGCCAGACGGCACCGTCGGCGACGTGTTCACCGGAGCGGGCAGGTGCACCGCACGCCGGATCGCTGCGGCCCGCTGCATCGCTGCGGAACCGATCCGTGCACCGGTCCCGACGACGAGGGCGAGGGCCCCGGCCGTGACCGACCAGACGATGAACGCCCGGCGCTCTGGGAGGGGCGCCTCGGAGCGGGTGGGTGTCGCTGCGGCGAACTCCCACCGCCGGAGCCTGGCCATCACGAGCCGGAGGACGATCACCGCGGCGGCAACACCGAGCACGGTCGGCGCACCGTCCCACATGCCGGAGCCCGACCGGGTCGTCACCGCCAGCAGCGACAGGGCGCCGCCGGCCGCGAACACGAGTGCTCCGAACGGCGGACGCGCGCGTTCGAGGATGCCTGCCGCAGCCGAGATCGCGACCATCAGCACGCCCATCAGCGCGAAGAGCGCGATCTTGTCGCCGGTGCCGAACAGGCTGACCATGAGGTCCTTCGCACCGGCCGGCGCGAGGTCGATGACCGCGGAGCCCACCGCCACGAGGGGACTGCCGGCTCCGCCGAGCACGAGGGCGCCGAGTTCGGCGGCACCGAGGAAAGCGAGCGCGGCGACGATGCCGACGGCCGCGGCCAGCAGTCGCGGCCGCATCGGGGATCGGCTGGTGGGCACGACCCGATGCTAGGTCTGCCGGGCTGTGAACGGGCAGGACCGACGAGGTTGCCGTGCATTCAGGGTCCTCCGGTGGGGTTCCCCGCGCTGCCGTGCGAGGATCGACACGTGCTGAGCCGACCCGACCGCGTCCCGCGGAACGGACGTGCCCGCCGGCCCATGACACCCGGCCGTCGCCTCGCGGCCGTCCGCTGGGTCATCGTCGCCGTCTGGGCCGCGTTGCTCATTGCGCGGATCATCGTCGTCGCTCGGAGCCCGGAAGCCGACCTCACCCCGTTCGGCATCGCCGAGATCGCCGTCATCGTCTTCGGGGTCGGGGTGATCCTGGCGGGAGTGCTCAGGATGCAGGGCCTCCGGCGTCGGCGCGAAGACGAGTCGCTCGCACTCGCGATCCGTCGTATCGACCCCACCGTGTGGCTCGTGCCGGCGGCTCCCACCGCCGAACTCCGTGCGATGGTCGAGGGCGATCGGTCCGAGATCACCCTCGGGTCACGCGTGACGTGGGCCTTCGGTGCGACCGAGGCGTCGCTGTGGGAGCTCGACGAGCGACGTGCGACCCGGCTGCTCGTGATCCGCTGGAGCCGGGTGATGCACGTCGGGCTCGAGGACGTGCCGGCGCCGGGCGACCGCGGCGCCTGCGCCGTCGCGATGCACTTCGTCCGACCGGACGACACGATCGCGGTCGCGACGTTCCACGTCCGGACGGCACCCGGGTCGCGGCGGTTGCTGGGGCGCGGGCCGAAGCTCGAGCGGCTGCTCGCGGAGCTGGCGCGGGAGCGCATCGTCGCCTGAGCGGGCGGGCGGTCGGGCCTTGTGTTGCGGCTGCTGGCGGTCCGTGCGCGGCTGCCGGCGGTTCGTTCCGCGAAAGCGACACCCTGCTGCGGCTGCTGGCCGTTCGTTCCGCGAAAGCGACACCCTGCCGCGGAACGTTCGGCGCAGACTGTCGCTTTCGCGCACCGCGCACCGCGCACCGCGCACCGCGCCCCGCACGCTGCGCCCGCGTCCGGCCCATGCACGCACGAACGGGCCCCGCCGTGTGGCGGGGCCCGTTCGGTGTTCGGTGCTGATCAGTGCGTGGACGGTTCCTGTTCGACCTCGCGGCGGTCGTCGTCGGACCACAGCGTGTGGAACGTGCCGTCCTTGTCGATGCGCTGGTAGGTGTGCGCCCCGAAGAAGTCGCGCTGTCCCTGGATGAGCGCGGCGGGCAGCCGGTCGGACGCGAGCGAGTCGAAGTACGACAGCGCGGACGAGAACCCCGGCGCCGGGATCCCCGACGCGGCAGCGATCCCGACGATGCGGCGCCAGGCGGCTTCGCCCTCGGCCACGGCGTTCGCGAAGTACGGGTCGACGAGCAGCGACTCGAGCGAGGGGTTCTTGTCGTACGCATCGACGATGCGGTTGAGGAACTGGGCGCGGATGATGCAGCCCCCGCGCCAGATCTTCGCGACGTTGCCGAGGTCGATGTCCCAGCCGTACTCCTTGGCACCGGCGATGATGAGGTCGAAGCCCTGCGCGTACGCGACGACCTTCGACGCGTACAGCGCTGCGCGTACGTCGTCGGCGAACGTGTCAGGCACCTCGGCGATGTCCGGCCGGGACGTCACGGAGGCCTGGACCGCCGCACGCTGCGCCGGCTTCGACGACACCGCGCGGGCGAACACCGCTTCGCCGATGCCGGAGACGGGGATCCCGAGCCCGACGGCGTTCTGCACGGTCCACACGCCGGTGCCCTTCGAGCCCGCCTCGTCACGGATGACGTCGACGAGCGGCTTGCCGGTGTCGGCGTCGCGCTGCTTGAGGATCTCACCGGTGATCTCGATCAGGTACGACTCGAGGTCGCCCTTGTTCCACTCGTCGAACACCTGCACGAGGTCCTCGACCGAGAGGCCACCGGCGCGGCGGAGCAGGTCGTAGGACTCGGCGATCAGCTGCATGTCGGCGTACTCGATGCCGTTGTGCACCATCTTCACGAAGTGCCCGGCGCCGTCCGTGCCGATGTGCGTCACGCAGGGTTCGCCCTCGGCGACGGCGGCGATCGACTTCAGGATCGGGCCGAGCGTCTCCCAGGCCTCCTTCGAGCCGCCGGGCATGATCGACGGGCCCTTCAGCGCGCCCTCTTCACCGCCCGAGATGCCCGTGCCGACGAAGTTGAGGTCCTTCTCGCGGAGGTCGTGCTCGCGGCGGATGGTGTCGTGGAAGTTCGCGTTGCCGCCGTCGACGATGATGTCACCGGGCTCGAAGCGCTCGGCAAGCTGTTCGATGACGGCGTCGGTGCCCTTGCCGGCCTGCACCATGATGATCGCGGTGCGCGGCTTCGAGAGCGACGCGACGAAGCCGTCGATGTCCTCGGACGCGATGAAGCCGGCGTCGCCGTGCTCCTTCAGGAGCTCCTCGGTGCGGGCGTAGGTGCGGTTGTAGACCGCGACGGTGTTCCCTTCGCGCGAAGCGAGGTTGCGCGCGAGGTTCGATCCCATGACCGCGAGGCCGATGACACCGATGTTGGCCGGTGCGTTGCTGTCTGCCACGTGAGTCTCCTTTGTCCTGACGTTCCGGCCCCAACTTACGGACCGGGACCTGGGACCGCACGGGTGTTACGGCAACCTGTGGACAGTGTTCACCGGCACCCGTGCGGTGGAGGAACTCGCTACTTCCGGCTCAGCTCGGAGCGGCGTGCGCGGTACTCCTCAGCGCCGATCTCGCCGCGGGCGAACCGGTCGGCGAGCACCGACCGTGCGTCCGAGAGCGCTCGCCAGCTCCCGCGCCGGAACACCCCGAACACCAGGAAGACGACGAGGAACGCGAGGAAGAAGAACGCGGGGAAGACGAAGAACGGGAATCCGCTGCCGTGCCAGTACGGTGCAGCCGTCGCGAGGGTGGTGAGCATGGGGACCTCCTGGGTCGATTGCGGTGCCGCGGTTGCGACCCTCCAAGGCTCCGGTCGGGAGGCTCGTCACGCGTCCGACCAGCAGCCCCACTTCCGCCTGCTCCCGCAGTCGTAGTGCACCCCCTCCTCACCAGCCGACTACTCCCGGGGGAGTAGTCCACAGGTCCCGCTCCCGCGGGATGCCCGGCTCGGCGACCGACCATAGGCTCGACCACATGACCTCCGAACTCCGCGACGCCGACACCCGCTGGCCGGGTCGACGACGGTTCACGCGGGTCGGCCGGGTGATCCCGGTCGCCGTCGTGCAGATCGTGGGCACCCTCGTGGCCTCCCGGTGGTCGGGCGGTCCCGCGGACGGGACCGGCCCGCCATGGGCCCGGCACAGCGCAGGGGGCGCGGCGTTCGACCCGATCGTCCTCGGGCCGCTCGCGGTGGCGCTGCTCGTCGCCGGCGTCGTGGCGCTGCCGTTCCGGTACCGCTGGCCGCTGTCGGTCCTGGCGGTCACCCTCGCCACCACGATCGGGTACGCCCTCGTCGTGAGCCCGAGGGGCCCGTTCGTCGCGGCGCTGACGATGGCGATCGCGAACGCGTGGTTCCGCGGCAACCGGGTCCCGGTCTACCTCGCGGCCGGCATCGCGCAGGTCGTGCTGCCCACGGCCGACACGCTCACCGGTCGTGCGTCGTTCCCGACCGTGACGACGATGACGCTGTGCCTCGCATGGCTCACCGCGACGATCGCGATCACCGAACTCGTGCGCGTCCGTGTCGCCCGCGTGGCAGAGGCCCGCCGTGCCCGAGCAGCCGCGGACCGGGCCCGGGCGGACGACGAACGCGTGCGGATCGCCCGGGAGCTCCACGACTCCGTGGCGCACAGCATGTCGCTCATCAACCTCCAGGCCGGTGTGGCGCTGCACCTCGGCAACGCGCTCCCGGAACAGACCAGGGACTCGCTGACGAACATCCGCGACTCCAGCAGGCAGGCCCTCGTCGAGCTGAGGACGATCCTCGGCGTGCTGCGGTCCGTCGACGGCGAGCCTGGGAGCTCCGAACGGAACCCGACGCCGGGGCTCGATCGCGTCCCCGACCTCGTCGAGCGCGCTCGTGCGGCCGGGATCGACATCGGCCTCAAGGTCCGCGGGGATCTCGGCAGCGTCGGTGGGATCGTCGACCGCAACGCGTTCCGGATCGTGCAGGAGTCGGTGACCAACGTCATGAAACACGTCCCGGAGCACACCGCGCGCGTGCTCGTCGAGGTCGGCGCCGAGCTCGTCGAGGTCACCGTGTCCGACGTTCCCGGCGCTCCCGACGCCCACCTCGGCGCGCGGGCGACGAGCGGCGGCGTCGGGCACTCCGGCAACGGCATCATCGGGATGCGGGAGCGAGCGACCGCTGTCGGCGGCACCCTCCGTGCCGGGCCGACCCCCGAGGGCGGGTGGACGGTGCTCGCGCGGTTGCCGGTCGGCGATCGGCCGTCCGACATCGACCAGTCAGGAGCGACACCGTGACCGATGCGATCCGGGTGGTGCTCGTCGATGACCAGGTCCTGGTGCGGGCGGGGCTCCGCGCGCTCGTGGACGCCGAGCCGGGCATGACCGTCGTCGGGGAAGCGGGCGACGGCGACAGCGCGGTCGAGGTCGTTTCACATGAGCGGCCCGACGTCGTCCTCATGGACATCCGGATGCCGGGCAGCGACGGGCTCGACGCCACCAGACGCATCTGCGCCGATGCTGCGCTCGCCGACGTGCACGTCGTGATCCTCACCACCTTCGAAGAGGACGACTACGTGTTCGACGCGATCCGTGGCGGCGCGGCCGGGTTCCTCGTCAAGGACACCGAACCCGCCGAGCTCCTGCGCGCGATCCGAACGGTGGTGGCGGGGGAGTCGTTGCTCTCGCCGCGAGCCACACGCTCCCTGGTCGAGGCGTTCGCGACCCACGCGAAACCCAGCTCCCTGTCCCCGGAACTCGACGTCCTGACCGACCGTGAACGCGAGGTGATGCGCCTCGTCGCCATGGGGTGCACGAACACCGAGATCGCCGAGCGGCTGTTCGTGAGCTCCGCCACCGCGAAGACCCACGTCTCCCGGGCGATGATCAAGCTCGGTGCCCGCGACCGTGCGCAGCTCGTCGTCTTCGCCTACGAGACCGGCCTCGCGACCCCGGGCTGGCAGGCCTGATGCTCCTCACACGCACTGATACCACCGCTGATACCATCGAGAGCATGGCGATGACCCTGCGGCTCGACGACGACGAAGCCGCTGCCCTTCGGCAGCGCGCGGACCTCGAAGCACGCTCGATGCAGGACGTCGCCCGGGAAGCCATCCGCGAGTACATCGAGCAGCACAGCCGGAGCGATCTCATCGACGGGATCCTGGACCGCGAGCTGCCTCGGTACGCGGAAGCGCTCGACCGCCTCGCGCGATGATCCACCTGACACTCGACGAAGCACTGCACATCGCCCGTCGCACGGTCGGCTCCGACGTGCTCGTGCGGGATCCCGGGCTGCTCGAAGCCGCACTGGCCCGGGCCGCGACGACCGTCGACGGTCGTGATGCTTACCCGACCCTGGTCGACAAGGCTGCGGCGCTCGTGCACTCCGTCGTACGGAACCACGCGCTGGTCGACGGGAACAAGCGGCTGGGCCTCATGCTGCTGATCGTCTTCCTGGGTGTGAACGGTCGGACCCTCACGATGTCCAACGACCAGGCCTACGCGTTCATCGTGGCGATCGCCGAAGGACGGCTCGACGACGTCGGCCCGATCGCCGCGGAACTCCTGGACCACGTGGCGGAGCGCTGACGGCAACGGATGGCAACTCCCGGCACCGCGGCGTTCCGGGAGCACGATGGACGCATGGCCTTCAGTGGGATCGGCATCGTCGCCGGCGAACACCTGACCGATGCGGTACGGCGAGCGGGCGCGGATCACGTCGAGCCCTCGATCAGCGGCAACCTCGTCGTGCAGGGCGACGACGGGTGGCACCGCAACGAGGCGTACGCCGGGGAGCGCTTCGGGTCGTTCGCGCTCTTCGTGCCACCGGACCTGCCGCTCCTCACCGGTGAACCCGCGGTCGTCGACGGGTACTTCCAGGCGGTGCTGCCGATCATCGCCTCGGTCGCCGAACCCGGCGCGAAGATCGTGTTCGGCTCGGGCACGGCTCGGACCGCGCCGGAGGGGATGTCGGACGCCGACGCGCGCGCCCGGTTCGCACGCGTCGTCCGGGTCGCACGGGACACCGCACGCGAGCACGACCTGCGCATCGTCCTGGAACCCCTGAACCGGTCCGAGACGAACCTGATCCACACGATCGACCAGGCGGTCCGGTTCCTCGACGAGTTCGCCCTCGACGGGGTCGGCGTGGTGGCAGACCTGTTCCACGTGCAGGCGGAGTCCGAGTCGTTCGACGTCGTCCGCGCGCACGGCGACCGCATCGGGCACGTCCACCTCTCCGACCGCGACCGCGAGGCACCGGGTACCGGGGACTGGCCGTGGCGGGAGTTCCTCCGAGCAGTGCAGGACGGCGGCTACCGCGGCTCGGTGTCGCTCGAGTGCCACTGGCCCGACGACGCCGAGCCCGCGATGACGACTGCGCTCGCCGAGGTCCGGGCGGCCGTCGTCGCGGGCTGAAGCGGCTCAGAGCTTGAACGTGGCCTTCGGGATGTCGGACACGATCCGGCGGGCGGTGTGGACGGCGTCCTCCTCCGAGATCTGGTGCGTGACGACGAGCGACGCCAGGTAGGCGGCGTCGGCACGACGGGCCATGTCGTGCCGCGCGGGGATGGAGCAGTACGCCCGGGTGTCGTCGATGAACCCGGAGGTCTTCGTGAACGACGCCGAATCGGTGATCGCTGAGCGGTACCGACCGATCGCGGCCGGGGTGTCGATGAACCACCACGGCGCGCCGGCGTAGACCGCGGGGTAGAAGCCGGCGAGCGGCCCGATCTCACGGGAGAACACGGTCTCGTCGACGGTGAACAGCACGAGGTGGAACCCCGCTGCGGTCCCGAAGGACTCGAGCAGGGGCCGGAGCGGTTCGGTGAAGGAGCCGACCGCCGGGAGGTCGTGCCCGGTGTCCGGTCCGAAGCGCTCGAGCGTCGGCGTGTGGTGGTTCCGGATCACGCCGGGGTGGAGCTGCATGACGAGCCCGTCATCGACGCTCATCTCCGCCCAGCGGTAGAGCATGTCGTGCCGGTACGCGATCGCATCCGCGGCGGACACGTCCCCGCGGAGCGTCGCGGCGTGGATGCGCTCGCGTTCCGAGGAGGACAGCGGCGTCGATCCGGCGTCCAGCACCCCGGTGTCGGTGGCCGTCGCGCCGTGGTCGATGAAGTACTGGCGACGCGCGCGCAGTGCTGCCAGCAGCCCGTCGTGGGTTCCCGTGTCGATCCCGGCGGCCTCGCCGATCGACGCGACCACGAGCCTCCAGTCCGACCGGGACGGGTCGAAGACGGCGTCGGCACGGAACGTCGGGACCACCCGGCCGTGGAAGGTCGGGTCGGCGGCGAGCCGCGCGTGCGCGGCGAGGTCGTCGGCCGGGCCGTCGGTGGTGGCGAGCACCTCGATGCCGAACGAGTCGAACAGGGCGCGGGGGCGGAAGCCCGGCTCGAGCAAGGCCGACGCGATGTGGTCGTACTGTGCGTCGGCGTTCGCGGTCGACGGCGCCTCGGTCAGCCCGAAGACGTCGTGCAGCTCGGTCTCGAACCAGTAGCGGACCGGGGTGCCGAGGAAGTCGTCCCAGTGCGTCGCCAACTGGCGCCAGATGTCCCGACCGGCCGGTGTGTGCCCGGGGTCCCGCCCGAGCGCGGACAGGTCGACCCCGTTCGCGTGCAGCAGCCGGAGCACGTAGTGGTCCGGCGTGATGAGGAGCGCTGCCGGATCCGGGAACGGCTCGTCGGCGGCGATCATGGACGCGTCGACGTGGCCGTGCGGCGAGATGATCGGCGCGTCCTTGACGGCGTCGTAGACGGTGCGTGCCACCGAGGTGGCTGCCGGGTCGGCCGGGAACAGCCGGTCGGGGTGCGGCGCGAGCGTGGGCACGGCGGCAGTGGTCATCATCGACTCCTTCGCGAGGACAGCGTGGACAGCGCGGACCGCGCGGACTGCGCGGCCTGCGGAGAGGGTGTGGTCGGCGCGGGTCCGGTGGACTCGCGGACGGTCAGGTGGGTGGGCAGCGCGACGGCACCGCGCATGCGCTCGCCGGGGAGCTCCTCGGACGGGATCGCGCCGAGGCGCCCGAGCAGCATCGTGATCGCGACGCGGCCGGCACGTTCGATGGGCGAGGTCATCGTGGTGAGTGGCGGGTTGCAGAAGTCGGCGCCGAAGATGTCGTCGCACCCGACGATGCTCATGTCCTCGGGGACGCGGACGCCGCGTTCCCGGAGACGACCGAGCATGCCGATGGCGATGAGGTCGTTGAAGGCGATGCACGCGGTGGCACCGGCGTTCACCGCGGCGTCGGCCGCAGCTGCGCCGGAGTCCACGAACGGCGCGTGCGGACCGATGCGGGCGACGCGGACGTCGAGCCGCTTCGCGACGCGGACGAGCGCCTTCCAACGACGTTCGTTCGACCACGAACTGTCCGGACCTGCGACGTAGAGGACGTCGCGGTGTCCGAGCGATGCGAGGTGCTGCACGGCCTGCTCGACGCCGCCCGGGGTGTCGATGAGCACGGAGGGGACGCCGTTCGGACGGCGGTTGACGACGACGAGCGGGAAGCGTTCGGCGTAGCGGGCGATCTGCGTGTCGGACAGTCGCGACGCGGTGAGGACCACACCGTCGGCCTTGGCGGAGATGGCGCTCAGCGCGGCCATCTCGGCGTCGGCCGACTCCTCGGTGTCGACGAGCAACTGCGTCCACCCTGCTGCGGCGAGCTGGTGCTGCGTGCCACGGATGACGTCGAAGTAGAAGGGGTTCGTGATGTCGGACACCAGGACGGCGACCGCGCGGGTCCGGCCGGACGTCAGCGCCCTGGCCTGCGAGTTCGGGACGTAGCCGAGCTCCCGCGCGGCCTCCTGGATGCGTTGCTGCGTCGCGCGGTTGACGCGGTCGGGCAGGGACAGCGCGCGGGAGACGGTGGACGGGGCGACCCCGGTGGCATCCGCCACGTCACGGATCGTGACCCGGCGCGACGTGTCGATCTCGGTCACGCAACCTCCAACGGTGAACCCGGTGCGACGGTGCATCGGTGACACGAAGCTATTCGGGTCTGGCAACAAGTGGCAACCGGTTGCCGGATGTTGCCACCAGCGAGACAGTGGTGGACGTCCCGAGCAGCGCCGCTCGGGAGGAGGTCTCGAGGAGGAAACCCCCATGAAGCGACGGACCCTGATCGGTTCCGCGGTCGTGGTCGCCCTCGCCGCACTGTCCCTGCAGGGGTGTGCGGTCGTGAACGGCAGCGGCGACGACCCGAACACCCTCCGCGTGATGATGGGCGCGGACACCACCTACCCCAAGGAACGCAAGCAGTGGCAGCAGGACACCGCCGCTGCGTTCAAGCGGACGACGGGCGCGGACATCCAGTGGGAGACGTACTCGTCTGCTCAGGAAGAGCTCACCGCGATCCAGACGAGCGTCATCTCCGGCCAGGGCCCCGACGTGTACGCCATCGGCACGACGTTCACCCCCACCGCGTACGCCACCGGCGCGTTCGTCGAGATGGGCGAGAAACAGTGGGACGCCGTCGGCGGCAAGGACCGGTTCGACCCGGCGTCGCTCGGCATCTCCGGACCGAGCGCCTCGAAGCAGATCGGCATCCCGCTCGCCAGCCGCCCGTTCGTGATGGCCGTCAACAAGGACCTCCTCGCGCAGGCCGGCATCACGGAGATGCCGACCACCTGGGACCAGCTCACCGAGGACGCCAAGGCCACGACCGGTGACGGGCACTACGGCATGGCGATCGCGTACGCGGACGGCTTCGACCCGTGGAAGTTCGTGTGGGGGATGGCCCAGAACGCCGGCAACACGATCGTCGACGGGCAGAAGGCCGAGATCGACACCAAGGCCGTGCAGGACGCGTACCGCACCTACTTCGACTGGGTGACGAAGGACGGCGTCGTCGACAAGGCGGGGATCGGCTGGAACAACGCGCAGGCCCTCGCGCAGTTCGCCGACGGCAAGGCCGCGTTCTTCCCGATGACCACGACGACCGCCATCAACTCGTTCAAGAACACGAAGGTCGACGGCAAGTACGAGTTCGCGCTGCTGCCGACCGTGCCGCCAGGAGCGACCGAGCGTCCCGCAGACGGGATCGACGCCGCGAGCATCCTGTCCGGCGACAACTTCGTCGTCGCCGACTACGGCAAGAAGCAGGACCTGTCGTTCCAGTTCGTCAAGCAGACGACCTCGAAGCAGGCCCAGCTCGAGTACTACCGGCTGTTCGGCCAGCTGCCGACGAACGCCGCCGCCGCGGCCGAGCTCGCCGCGCAGGAACCCACCCTGAAACCGATCATCGACGCCGGGAAGCTCTCGAAGCCCACCGCCTTCACCGGCGCGTGGTCGGACATCCAGCTGTCGCTCGTCGACGTCGTCGTGCAGTCCATCCCGTCGCTGAAGAGCGGCGAGGTCACCGACGACCAGCTCCGGAAGCGCCTGCAGGCCGCGCAGAAGGACGCCCAGTCCACGTTGAACCGTCAGAAGAACGGAGGTCTGTGATGACCGCCACACAGACCAGGCCGCCCGCGGCGACGGACCGACCGGTCCGCCCGCACGGCAAGACGCCGCTGTACAAGCGGGAACGTCCGCTCTGGATGCTCCTCCCCGGCGGCATCCTCATGCTCGCCGTCATCGTGGTACCGCTCCTGGTGGGCGTCTTCATCGCGATGCTCGACCTCGACCAGTACACGCTCCGCCAGTGGTTCAGCGCCCCGTTCGTCGGGTTCGCGAACTTCGCCGAGGCGATCACCGACTCGCCGCTCCTGCACTCGATCTGGATCTCGGCGTCCCTGGCGGTGCTCGTGACCGCCGTGACCGTGCCGATCGGGGTCGCTGCGGCGATCTCCACGCAGAACCGGTTCCCCGGCCGCGGCCTCGTCCGCTCGATCTACCTGATCCCGTACGTGCTGCCCGCGTTCGTCGTCGGCACGTTCTTCCGGACGATGCTGCAGCCACAGGGCGTCGTGAACGCGATCTTCCACACCGACGTCCTCTGGCTCAACGGATCGGCGTCCTACTGGGCGCTCGCCGCGGTCATGGTCTGGACGTCGTGGCCGTTCGTGTACCTGCTCAGCCTGGCGGGCCTCCAGGCGGTGGACCTCGAGGTCCACGAAGCCGCGTCGCTCGACGGGGCGACCTGGTGGATCAAGCTGCGCTACGTGATCTTCCCGTACCTGCGCGGGCCGCTCAGCCTCGCGGTGATCATCGCGATCCTGCACAACATCAACAACTTCACGTTGCCGTTCGTCCTGTTCGGCATCCCGCTGCCCTCGAGCGTCGAGGTCATGCCGGTCCTGACGTACATCGCGAGCTTCCAGTCGTTCCGCTTCGGGCTCTCCGCGGCGATGGCGATCTGCTCGCTGGTGATCGTCGCCATCCCGTTGTTCGTCTACCTGCGGGCGGTCCAGCTCGACACCGGTGACGACGCCCGTCCCAGCCGCGGGCAGCGCAGGCTGCAGCGCCAGCAGACAGGAGCAGCAGCATGAGCGCGTTCACGTCCAGCCGGACCCGCCCGACCGCGACGCTCACCGAGAGCATCACCTCACAGGGCGGCGCGAGGCGCCACAAGCGCCCGTACGACACCGACGTCACGCGGCTGCTCCCTCGGTGGCTGCTGATCACCGTGATCGCCGTCATCATCGCGTTCATCGCCGTCCCGGTGCTCTACATCCTCTTCGGATCGGTGAACTCGGACGTCGCGGTCGCTCGCGGCGAGTACTTCCCGACCGAGTTCACCCTGGCGAACTACGTCAACATCTGGTCCACGGTCGCCCTCGGCACCGGACTGCTCAACAGCATCCTCACCGCGGGGGCCGTCGCCGTCGCGAGTGCCGCGCTCGCCGTGTCCACCGCCTACGTGCTCGTCCGGTTCCGGTTCCTCGGACGCCTGACGTTCCTCCGCGGTCTGCTCGCGCTGCAGTCGATCCCGGGCACGCTCCTGCTCCTGCCGGTGTTCGTGGTCTTCTCGAACATCGCGAGCGCCACGGGTGTGCAGATCATCGGCACGCGGTGGGGCCTGTTCGTCACGTACCTGACGTTCGCGCTGCCGTTCTCGACGTGGGTGATGGTGACGTACCTCCGCGGGCTGCCGAAGGAACTCGAGGAAGCCGCCCGCATCGACGGTGCCTCGTCGACGAAGATCCTCACGAAGATCGTGCTGCCGCTGTCGTGGCCCGGCATCGTCGTGTCCGCGATCTTCGCCTTCCTGCTCGGCTGGAACGACGTCCTGTTCTCCACGATCATGACGACCCCGAACACCCGCACCGTCGCCGTCGTGCTGCAGGTGCTCGGCACCGCGCAAGAGGGCGGGGCCGTCCCGATCTACGGCCAGATGATGGCCGCCTCGATCGTGTGCGCCGCACCCGTGGTCGCGCTCTACCTGATCTTCCAGCGCTACCTGGTCGGCGGTCTGACCGCCGGCTCGGTGAAGTAGCGCGCGTTGTCCACAGATCTGACTGGAGGCCCGGCGAGCGTCCGCCCCGTCGGTCACCCTGGTCCCCATGAAGGGAACGAAATGACCCAGCCCACGTCCGCACAGCCCAGTTGGGAGCTCAGCGGCTTCGGCGACGAGATCGACGCCGACCCCGCGATCCAGGTCGCCGTCCTCCAGGCGCTCGGTGCGAGCGCGATCGAGGTCCGCAGTGCATGGGGGGTGAACGTCGTCGACCTCGACGAAGACCAGCTCGCCGGGCTGCACCGCCTGTTCGAGGAGCGTGGGCAGACGGTCTCCGCGATCGCCTCGCCGATCGGCAAGGTGTCCGTCGACGAGCCCGTCGAGCACGAGGTCGAGCGGCTCGGCCGCGCGATCCGCGCTGCCCACGCGCTCGGCACGAAGTACATCCGGATCTTCTCGTTCTACTACGAAGGCCGCACCGCGGAGAGCGTCCGTGACGCCGTCCTGACCCGGATGCGGGCGCTCGCCGACCTCGCGTCTCGGGAAGGGGTCGTGCTCCTCCACGAGAACGAGAAGGACATCTACGGCGACATCCCCTCGCGCGTGCTCGACATCGTCGAGAGCGTCGGATCGCCGGCGCTCCGACTGGCCTGGGACAACGCGAACTACGTGCAGTGCGGGGTCAAGCCCTTCACCGACGGCTGGGCGCAGCTCGCGCCGTACGTCGACTACCTGCAGGTCAAGGACGCCGTCGCCGCCGACTCGTCGGTGGTGCCGGCCGGCGAAGGCGACGGGGAACTCCTCGAGACCCTGACGGCCCTGCGCGACGCCGGGTACACCGGGTACGCGTCCCTCGAACCGCACCTCAGCGACTTCACCTCCCTCGGCGGGTTCTCCGGGCCCGCCGCGTTCGGCCGCGCCGGACGAGCCCTCCGGAAGCTCACCGACCAGATCGGAGTCACCCTGCGATGACCACCCCACTGAAGCTGGCAGTCGTCGGCGCCGGCGTGATCGGACGCCACCACGCCCGTGTCGCCCTCGCGAACCCGGACCTCGACGTCGTCGCCCTCGTCGACGCCTTCCCGGCAGCGGCGACGAGCGCCGCCGACGAGATCGAGGCATCTGGCGCGCCCCGGCCGCTCACCACCGAGACCATCGAGGAAGCGATCGCCCAGACCGACATCGACGTCGTCGCGATCTGCTCTCCGTCCGGGATGCACGTCGCGCTCGCCGAAGCAGCGCTGTCGAAGGGCAAGCACGTCGTCATCGAGAAGCCCCTCGACACGACCATGCCCCGCGCCCGCGAGATCGCGCGCCTGGCCGCTGATGCGAAGGGGCGCGGGCTGGTCGTCAGCGTCATCAGCCAGCACCGGTTCGACCCCGCATCGCAGGCCGTCGCGACCGCGGCGCACGGCGGCGGGTTCGGTCGCGTGACCTCCGGTGTGGCGAGCGTCGCCTGGTACCGGTCGCAGGGCTACTACGACTCCGGTGACTGGCGCGGCACCTGGGAGCTCGACGGCGGCGGCGCGGTGATGAACCAGGGCGTGCACACCGTCGACCTCCTCGTGTGGACGCTCGGCCGCCCGGTGGAGATCTCCGCCCAGGTCGGCCTGCTCGCACACGACCGGATCGAGGTCGAGGACACCGCGGTCGCCACCGTGCGCTTCGACAACGGGGCCCTCGGTGTCATCCACTGCACCACGGCGGCCTACCCTGGACTCTCCGCTCGCTACGCGATCTACGGCACGCACGGGTCGGCCATCGTCGACGACGACCGGCTGGCGTACTTCCACGTCGCGCCGGACGCCGCGACGCTGGAGTCGGCGTCCACCACGGCGAACGCCACCGCAGTCGCCGATGCGGTCGACCAGAAGTCCGAGATCGTCGCACCCGAGCACGTGGTCGGCGGCCCGCAAGAGCCCGAGCACTTCCTCGCCGGCCACGGTCGGCAGTACGCGGACATCGTCGCGGCCATCCGTGACGGCCGGGAGCCCGGCGTGACGGTCGACGCCGCGCTGGTGTCGCTCGCCACCGTCCGCGGGCTGTACGTCAGCGCGACGCTCGGGCAGCCCGTGCGGATCGACGACGTGATCGACGGCAAGTACGACCACGTCGTCCCGGTCGTCGCAGCAACCGAAGGAGCCACCCGATGAAGTTCTCCGTGTTCACCGCATCGACACCGGACTGGACGCCCGAGCAGGCGGCGACCACGCTCGCCGAGCAGGGCTGGGACGGCATCGAGTGGCGCATCGTCGACGACCGTCCCGCCGAGGGCACCACCGTGCCGGACGGCCGCTCGTTCTGGGCCGGCAACAAGTCCACGTGGCAGTTCACCGGCATCCAGGACCAGGTCGGCGAGATCGCCCGCATCACCGACCAGGCCGGGCTCGAGTACTCCGGGATCGGCGGCTACCAGCAGGCGTCGAACCGAGACGGCGTCGAGACGATGCTCCGCGTCACGAGCGAGCTCGGCGCGCGCCAGGTCCGCGTCAGCATGCCGATGTACCGGCAGGAGAAGGAACGAACGGGGGAGACCTACACACAGGTCTTCGAGCGGACCCGCGCCGATCTGGAGTGGGCCGTGTCCCGCGCGTCCGAGCTCGGTGTGAAGGCGCTCGTCGAACTGCACCACATGACGATCACCCCGTCGGCGTCGGCAGCCCTCCGGCTCGTCGACGGCCTCGACCCCGAGCACGTCGGGGTCATCCACGACCTCGGCAACCTCGTCATCGAGGGCCACGAAGACCACCTCGCGGCGTTCGAGCTCCTCGGTCCCTACCTCGCACACGTGCACGTCAAGAACGCCCGCTGGGTCGACACCGGGGACACCCGCGCCGACGGCAGCTCGATCTGGCAGAACGAGTGGGCCCCGCTGCGCACCGGCCAGGCCTCCGTCTCCGGGTACTTCGCCGCCCTCGCCACCCACGGCTACGACGGCTGGGTCACCATCGAGGACTTCTCGACCGACCTGCCCCTCGAGACCCGGACCGCGGACAACCTGGCGTACCTCCGATCGCTGGCCCCGGTGTCGGCATGACCGACCGCCGCACGGGCGCTGTGCACGCTGGGATCGTGCACGTCGGGGTCGGGGCGTTCGCGCGCGCCCACCTCGCCTGGTACACCCAGCGGGCGGACGGCGCGGCGTGGGGGATCACAGCGTTCACCGGTCGATCGCCGGACGTCGCCGACGCGCTGACCGCGCAGGACTGCCGGTACACGCTCGTCACCCGTGCGGCGGACGGTGACACCGCGTCGGTGGTCGACACGATCGTCGCCGCACACCCGGGCAGCGACGGCGCGGCGTTCCGCGCTGCGATCGCCGCACCGGAGACGACGCTCGTCACGCTGACGGTCACGGAGAACGGCTACCGGGCGGGGTCGGACGTCCCGACCCGTCTCGTCGCCGGACTCGACGCCCGCCGGGCAGCCGGTGCCGGCCGCATCGCGCTGATGAGCCTCGACAACCTGACGCACAACGGCTCGGTGCTCCGGGACGCGGTCCTCGGCGCCGTGGACGACGATGCCCTCCGCGACTGGATCGGCGAGCACGTGACGTTCCCGAGCTCGATGGTGGACCGGATCACGCCGGCCACGACCGACACCGACGTCGAGGAGCTCGGCGGGCTCGACGGAGCACTGCCGGGTGACCGCGTTCCCGTCATCACCGAGCCGTTCGCCGAGTGGGTGATCGAGGACCGCTTCGACGGGATCGAGCGTCCCGCGTGGCAGACCGCAGGCGCGCGCGTCGTGGACGACGTCACCCCGTACGAGCAGCGGAAGCTCTGGCTGCTCAACGGCTCGCACTCCCTGCTCGCCTACCTCGGCCTGCAGCTCGGACACGAGACCGTCGCCGACGCGATGGACGATCCGACGTGCCGTGCCGCCGTGGAGCAGCTCTGGGACGAGGCCGCCCTGGAGCTCCCGCTGCCGGCCGACGAGATCGCCGAGGCACGCGCCGCCCTCGTCGACCGGTTCGCCAACCCCCGCATCCGGCACACGCTGTCGCAGATCGCCTCCGGTGGCTCCGAGAAACTCCCGGTCCGCGTGGTCGACGTGCTCCGGCACCGCCTCGCCCGCGACCCGTCGGCCGGCATCGGGCCCGGCGCCGCGACGCTGATCGCGGCCTGGTGGTTGCACGTCACCACACAGCCGGAGCTCGTGAACGACCCGGGCGCTCCCGGTGCAGGCTCGGACGTGCACGACGTCCTCGCCGTGATCGCCCCCGACCTCGACGCCACCCCCGTCGTCGACGCGGTGACCGCCGCTGCCGACCGCATCCGCGCGGCCAGTGCCCGCGCTTCCGAAGGAGTACCAGCATGACCACCACCGACCCCGCGACGCCCGTCCCCGGTGCGACGGACGACCGAACCGCCGGTGCCACCGCAGGGCGCCCCGACACCTGGGCATCGGCCGACCGTGGCCAGCTGATCGAGAAGGCGGAGGTCATCGTCACGAGCCCGGACCGGAACTTCGTGACGCTGAAGATCACGACCGCGGACGGTGTGACCGGTCTCGGCGACGCGACCTTGAACGGTCGTGAGCTGGCCGTGTCCGCGTACCTGTCCGAACACGTCGTGCCGCTGCTGATCGGCCGGGATGCCAGCCGCATCGAGGACGCCTGGCAGTTCCTCTACCGGTCCTCGTACTGGCGTCGGGGCCCCGTCACGATGGCCGCGATCGCGTCGGTCGACATGGCGCTGTGGGACATCAAGGCCAAGGTCGCCGGGATGCCGCTCTACCAGCTGCTGGGCGGTGCCTCCCGGACCGGGCTGATGGCGTACGGGCACGCCTCCGGCAAGGAACTCCCGGAGCTGTTCGACTCGATCCGGGAACACCAGGAAGAGGGCTACCGCTCGATCCGCGTGCAGACCGGCGTCCCCGGGCTGGAGTCGATCTACGGCATCGCGTCGAACAAGACCACCGAGGGCAACGCGGGCGTCCGCTACGACTTCGAACCCGCCCAGCGCGGGGCGTTCCCCGCGATGGAGGACTGGGACACCCGCGCCTACCTCCGGCACGTGCCGACCGTGTTCGAAGCCGTCCGGAACGAGTTCGGCCCGGAACTGCCGCTGCTGCACGACGGGCACCACCGGATGACGCCGCTGCAGGCCGCGAAGCTCGGCAAGTCGCTGGAACCGTACGACCTGTTCTGGCTCGAGGACTGCACGCCGGCGGAGAACCAGGAAGCGCTGAAGCTGGTCCGGCAGCACACCACCACGCCGCTGGCGATCGGTGAGGTGTTCAACACGATCTGGGACTTCAAGGACATCATCCGCGACCAGCTCATCGACTACGTCCGCGGCGCCGTGACGCACATGGGCGGGGTGACGCCGTTGAAGAAGACGATGGACTACGCGGCGATGTACCAGATCAAGTCCGGGTTCCACGGGCCCACCGACATCTCCCCGGTGGGCCTCGCGGCGCAGATGCACCTCGGGATGGCGATCCACAACTTCGGCATCCAGGAGTACATGCAGCACGGACCGAAGACGAACCAGGTCTTCGAGCAGACCTTCACCTTCACCGACGGGTACCTCCACCCCGGCGACGAACCCGGCCTCGGGGTCTCGCTCGACGTCGACGAAGCGGGTAAGTACCCCTACGAACAGGCCTACCTGCCGTTCAACCGCCTCGCCGACGGCACCGTCCACGACTGGTGACCGGGCACTGAGCGGGGGAGTGCACGGGTAGCCTCCCGGGCGTGGACATCGACACGCTCGCCGAGGCTGCCCGTGACCTCCTGAGGCGCGCGCCCGCGGACTTCGTCGCCGAGCGCACCGCGCGGCAGCGGAGCATCCGGAAGGACGACCGTGACCTCGCCGCAGCGATCGGGAAGCTCCGGAAGCCCGCGCCGGCCGCGTGGGTGATCGACCTCCTGGCGCAGGACGGCTCCCTCGACGAGGCGGTCGACCTCGGACCGGCCATCCGCGACGCGCAGGCGGGTGCTGACCCGAAGGAGATCGCCGCGCTCCGCCGCCGACGGTCGGGTGTCGTCGGAGCCCTCGCACAGGCCGGTGCCGCACTCGCCGAGGACGCCGGGCACCCGGTCACCGCCGCCGTGCTCGACCAGGTCCGTGCGACGATCGAGGCAGCCATGGCCGATCCGCACGCAGGGGCAGCGGTGCGGTCGGGACTCCTCGTGCAGCCGCTCGAGAGCGCCGGGTTCGACGACGTCGACCTCGACGGCGCCCTCGCCGTCCCGGACGCGGTGCCGGATGCCTGGTCCGGCAGCGATGCCCCGCCCATCCCCATCGATGACGCGAGACGCGCACGGAAGGTGCGCCGAGCCTCCAGACCGGAACCGGAACCGGAACCGGAACCGGAGCGCGACCCAGCCGCCGACCGCCGAGCGGCCCGCCAGGCCGAGACGACCGCGCGGACGGAGTCCCGCGACGCCGACGCCGCACTCGACGGCGCCGAGCGCGAGCTCGCAGCCGCCGAGGAGCGCCGGGCCGAGCTCCAGCGCGACCTCGACCGGGCGACCGCGGAGATCGAGCGCCTCGAGCACGCCCGCGACGATGCCGAGGCCGCGAGCGACCAGGCGCGGGAGCTCCTGGCGGCCGCGCAGCAGCACCGTCGCGCCCTCAGCCGCTGACCGAGCATCGCGTTGCGGAAGGCCGCACGCATCCGGACTCCGTCGCGCTGATCTGGTTCGATCGGTCCTGAACCGAAGGAGTCTCACCGATGCCACGAGATCGTCAGCCGTTCCGGGAGCACGGCTTCCGCATCGTCACCATGCTGATCGGCATGATCGTCGGCCTCGTCGCGGCGTTCCTCGTCCTCCCCGCCGTCACCGGACGCGAGAACCGTGGTCCGTGGTGGGTGTACGCGCTCGGTCTCGCGATCGTGGTCCTGGTCGGTTGGGCCGCAGTGCTGCTCGGGCTCGCCGTCGGCCGGCGGATCGTGGGCGACCGCATCGAGGCGGCGATCCGCGAGCCCGGCGGGAGGTGGCGGCACGGTCGGTTCACGGTCTCGCCGACGGGTGTGACGTTCGAGCGCTACCGGTGGCAGATGCGCATCCCGAGTGGGAAGAAGACCGAGTTCACGGAGGTCCGTCTCGGACCCGACAGCGGAAGGCGACCGCCGTTCCGCCAGCTCTGGACGATCAACCCGCAGCTCCACATCGTGACGCTCGACTCCGAGCAGGGGCAGTACGAGCTGGCGGCGATGCCGAGTCGCCTGCAGGAGTTCGACCGGCGTCTCGACGAGCCTCAGCTCGATCCCCGCTGAGGACGGCACGCGCGGGCTCATCACCTCGGATGAAAAGCACCGCGGCGGCTCGCTGAGCGCTGGTGCGCCCCCATACGCTCGGCGTCATGACCTCCACCATCCGTCGGTTCCGACACCTCGTGGCACCCGCTGCCGGTGCCGTGTACCTCGTGCTCTGGATCGTCGCCGAGGCCGGACGCTCGGGACTCGCCGACCACGTGATCGTCGTGTCGGCGTTCGCCGTGGCGATCGGCCTCGCCAACTGGATGCCCGCGACCGCCCTCGGGATGATCGTCGTCGTGCCGGTCCTGCAGGCGCTCCACCTGCTGCACCGGCCGACCGACACCACCTGGCCGGAGTACCTCGCGATCGCGATCGTCGTCGGGATCGTCGGCGCCGGACGGTCGGACCTGCTCCGCTACGTCGCGCTGCCGGTGATCGCCGTGGCGTCCGCGGCTGCCGCGTGGGCGATGGCCGTGCCGACGGAGGCGGACCCGGACGTGTGGGCCCAGTGGGTCGGGACGGCGGGCGGGACACGGTCGGACCTCGTCACGATCACGCTCGCGATCATCGGGGTGTGCGGTGTGGGGTGGGCCGTCGGCGTCGCGATCGGGGCCACCTGGCGCATCGGTCTGGCCCGGGTGCGGGTCGTCGAGGCGCAGCGGCAGACCGCGGTCACGACGACCGAGCTCCGGGCGGAGCAGGAGCGTGCACGGATCGCTCGTGACGTGCACGACTCGCTGGCGCACTCGCTCGCGGTCGTGGTGTCGCAGGCGCAGGGAGCAGCCGCCATCTCGGTACGGGACGAGCACGCCGCACGGGCGCTGCGGGACATCGGCGAGGTGAGCCGGTCGGCGCTCGGGGACGTCCGCGCGCTCGTCGAGCGCATCCAGGGTGCTGGTGAGGACGCGCGCCACGGTCTCGAGGACGTGCCCGGGCTGGTCGCCGACATGCGAGAGCTCGGCATGGACGCCGTGTTCGAGCAACACGGTGATCCGCGCGCGGTGCTCCCGGACGTCGGGGGGAGCAGTGCACCGGATCGTGCAGGAGAGCCTGACGAACGTGCTCAAGCACCAGGGCCGGACCGCGTCCGCTCGGGTCGACCTCGACTGGCGCGGGCCGGGTCTCGGCGTCGTCGTGACATCGACCGGTGCGGCGCCGCTCGTCGAGCTGGACGGATCCGGCTCTGGTGTCGAGGGCATGCGCGAACGTGCTCGTCTCGCCGATGGGTGGCTGCGTGCCGGGAGCGGCGACGCCGACCACGAATGGGTCGTGACGGGGTGGCTGCCGACGGTCACCACCGCGGCACCTGCTGCGGACCTCGAGGCGGCACGATGACCGCCATCCGGGTCGCCGTCGTCGACGACCAGCGGCTCTTTGCCTCCGGCATGCGGATGCTCGTCGACGCGCAGGACGACATGACCTGCGTCGGGACGGCTGCCGACGGGGCCGAGGCGCTCGACCTCTGCGCCGCCGAACGCCCGGACGTCCTGCTGCTCGACCTCCGCATGCCCGTGATGAACGGCATCGAGACGCTCGCGCGCCTGGCGGCGAGCGACGGCGCGGCGAGCGACACCGCGGCGAGCCACGCCGCGGCGAGCCACGCCGCGGCCAGCGGCGCCGCGGCGACCGACCGTCCGCGTGTGATCGCCCTCACGACCATCCGCCGCGACGACGCCGTCCTCGCCGCACTCCGCGCCGGTGCCGCCGCGTTCCTGACGAAGGACGCGCTCCCCGACGTGGTGACCGCCACCATCCGCGACGTCCACGAGGGTCGACCGGCACCGACCGAGGCCGAGGCGCTCGACCTGCTCCGCGCGCAGGGGATCACCGTCGAGGCGAACCGCCGCGACGAGGTCCTCGACGCCCTGACCGCCCGCGAGCGCGAGGTCTTCCTCCTCGTCGCGAAGGGTCTGAGCAACGCGGAGATCGCCGCGAGCGTGTTCCTCAGCGAGGCCACCGTGAAGACCCACGTCCGTTCCGTGCTGATGAAGCTCGGCCTCCGGAACCGCATCCAGGTCGTCATCACCGCACACGAACGCGGCCTCGTCCGCGCCTAGGGGGAACCATGCAGATCACGACCCGCGTCGCCAAGACCGGAACGCTCGCACTCGTCGTCGCGGGACTCGCCACCGCCGTCGTGCACGGTCTGCCCGAGCCGGCGGACGTCGCAGTCGCTCCCACGGTCGAGCGTGACAGCGCCGACTGGACGATGCCCCTCGACGCGTACGCGATGCCCGCGGGCAGCAAGAGCGACTACGCCGAGAACCTGCTCGCCGACCCGTGCCTCCGGAAGGCCGGCATCGACGACCCGCCGCCGTGGGCGACGGTCTCCGGGCTCCAGGCCGACAGCGACGCGTCCGACACCGATGCCCGCGGGAACCCGTCACCGGCCCTCGCGACCACCCGGCCGCTGACGGCGGCACTCGCCGGCACGAGGGGGTACCACGGGCCGTCGACAGCCGGAGCGAACCGCCAGGGCATGACGGCGTGGGGGTTCGACGCGGACCGGAACGCCGCGTTCGCCGCACTGCCGGACGGTGTCGCCGCACGGTGCTGGAACGCCGCACGGAAGACGCTCGGGAACACCGCGACCGGGCACGTGCAGGAGGCGTCGGCGGTGGCGAAACGCCTCACGCGCCTCGCCGCCCTCGACGCACGGCGGGACGAGGCAGTCGTCTCGGCCGCGGAGCGCTGGCGGAGCTGCATGGAGCCGTCCGGGGTGCGTGACCTGCCGGCCGCTCCTGACGGGATGCCGACACCGTCGATGGGTGTCGGGCCGACGGACGTGCCGGTGGAGACGGGCATCGGGTCCGTCGAGATCGCGGTCGCGAAGCGGGACGTCGCCTGCCAGACCTCGTCGGGCTACCGGAAGACCCTGTACGACGCCGAGTGGAACCGGCTGCTGCACGTCACCGCCTCCGACGCCGCCGTCCTCGCCGCGGCGGAGCCGGACCAGCTCGCCGTCGACGCGCGCCTCGACCGCACGATCGAGCGGCTCGCGCCGAAGGCGCCGGCAGGCGTCGACTGAGGAGCCCACGCAACGGGCGCGGGGAGCTGCCATGGGGGGAGCGCCCCGCGCCCGGCGCGTGGACCACGGACGGGAGGCTCGGTGCGGCCCTGCCCCGCGCCTCCCGTCCGCCGTCCACGCGCGTTTCCGCCCATCACACTCGACCTGGGGTGACGAATCGCGCGTAGGTGGTCGGGAAAACGGACCCACCACGCGCGAAACGACCCCCTACGCGCGGAACGACCCCCTACGCGCGGAACGGCCCCCGCGCACATCCCGCGCCCCACATCGTTACCCAACAGTTGTCGTCTTTGACGAATCTCGTTGGAGCGGTCTAATGTCGGACACCATGCTTCGGGCCGGCGATGGTCCGCCGGGGCCGAGCCCCGGGTACAGGACTCGCATCATCGCCGACGAACCCGCAGCCCGCAGCCACAGCGCAGGCGTGGGGGATCGGCGCGCGGCGCACCCCGGAGACATGCCGCGATGCCGGGTCGAGCACTCCGGGGCCCCTTCAGGAGAGACGACGCATGTCGGACGTCAACCGTGACCGCAGCACCACGCTCACACCACCCGGTGGAGTGACCGCACCACCGACCGCAGCACCAACGCCCCCAGGACCAGTCCGCGAGGGCCTCGTCGCCCGCCTCGGCATCCCGCACCAGCTCCGCTGGGGCTTCCTCGGCGTGCTCGTCTTCATGACGGGTGACGGCATCGAGTCGAACTTCATCTCCCCGCACATCGCCACGGCGCTCGGCTCCGGCGGGACCGACAGTGCCGCGATGGTCATCGGCATCTACGGCGTCGCGGTCCTCGTCGCGTCGTACTTCGCCGGCGTCCTCTCCGAACTCTGGGGACCGCGCCGGGTGATGACGATCGGCGCCGCGATGTGGGTGGTCTTCCAGATCACGTTCCTCGCCGCGCTCCCCACCGGGTCGGTCGGACTCATCGCCCTGACGTACTTCCTCCGCGGACTCGGCTTCCCGCTGTTCGCGTTCTCGTTCCTCTGCTGGGTGAACCACACCGTCGCCCGGGAGCGGAACGCCACCGCCGTCGGCTGGTTCTACGTCGTGTTCACCGGTGGGCTGCCGACGCTCGGGTCGCTCATCGCGATCGGCACCATCCCTGCGTTCGGTGGCGGCCAGCTCGGCGAGACCTGGTCGATGGCGCTGTCGCTGGTCTTCGTCGTGGTGGGCTGGGCGATCGTCCGGTTCGGCGTCCACGAGCGCACCGGCCTCGGTCGCATCGCCCCGCGCGAGCACTCCGCCGCCCGGGTCATCGCCAGCGGCATCGAGGTCTGCGTCAAGCGTCCGAAGGTCCTCCTCGCGGTCCTCATCCGCCTCGTGAACACCGCGCCGGAGTTCGGCATGTTCGTGATCATGCCGGCGATCATCGGCACCGAGCTCGGCTGGGGACAGTCGAAGTGGCTGACCATGACCGTGATCGTCTACGCGGGCAACATCCTGTTCAACGCCTTCTTCGGCGCGCTCGGCGACCGCATCGGGTGGATCAGGACCGTGAAGTGGTTCGGCATCGGCGCCTCGGCGATCGGCCTGCTCGCGTGGTGGTACGTCCCGCACCTGGTGCCGGCCGGCTCCGAGTGGGGCTTCTGGCTCGCGACCGCAGCCGGCACGGTGTTCGGCATCATGCTCGCCGGCTTCACGCCGATGGGTGCGATCGTGCCGGCCTTCGCGGGCGAGGAGCGACGCGGCGCGGCGATGGCGATGTACGCCACCGCCGCAGGAGGCGCCACCTTCCTCGGCAACGCCGTCGTCAGCGTGGTGCTGCCGTGGGGCGGCGCTGGAGGCGTCGTCTGGACCTTCGTCGCGCTCTACGTCGCCGCGTTCGTGGTCCTCAGCTTCCTGAAGGTGCCGTCCGAGGCGGAGGCCGCCGGGCACTAGACCGGGCACCAGGCGGACGGGAGGCTCGCGGCGACCCCGCCACGAGCCTCCCGTCCGCCTGTCCGTGCGTCCACCGCCGTGGCGACACGCCCGGGTCGGTGCTGGTAGAGTTGCTGACGACTTCGGCGAGGGCCGCGCGTGCGCGGCCGTGATCGACGCGGTGGGAGACCCGGCCAAGCTCTGGGAGCGTTCCTCACGCGTGCACGCGTTCGAGTTGCAACACCACAGACCCCACGATGCCGGCACCCCGGCGTCGTCCCCGAGACCAGGAGGCACCATGGCCGACTACACCAAGCTCGCAGCGGAAGTCCGCACCAAGTTCGGCAAGGGCGCTGCGCGCAAGATCCGTGCCAACGACCAGATCCCCGCGGTCGTCTACGGCCACGGCACCGAGCCGCAGCACATCACCCTCCCGGGCCACGAGACCATGCTGCTCGTCCGTCACGCCAACGCGATCGTCGACCTCGACATCGAGGGTGCTGCGCAGCTCGCCCTCGTCAAGGACGTCCAGCGTGACCCGGTGCGCCAGGTCATCGAGCACATCGACCTCGTGGTCGTCCGCCGCGGCGAGAAGGTCACGGTCTCCGTGCCCGTCGTCGTCGAGGGCGAGTCCTTCTCCGGCACGATCCACGTCCAGGACGAGTCGACCCTGTCGCTCCTCGTCGAGGCGACCAACATCCCGGAGCACGTCGTCGTCAACGTCGAGGGCCTCGAGGACGGCGCGCAGATCCGTGCGACCGACATCGAGCTCCCCGAGGGCGCCGAGCTCGAGACCGAGGGTGACACCCTCGTCGTCTCGATCGTCACCCCGCGTGGCACCGCCGACGACGACGCCGCGGACGAGGCAGCTGCCGAGGCCGGCGCCGAAGCCGGTGCCGAGGGCGGCTCCGAGCCCGTCGAGTCCGAGTAACACCCTTCGCGGACACCTGGTCGACGTCGTGACGGATCGCATCCTCGTCGTGGTCGGGCTCGGGAACCCCGGGCCCGGCTACGCGGGGAACCGTCACAACGTCGGCCAGATGGTCCTCGACGAACTCGCTGCCCGCATGGGCGCGACGTTCAAGAAGCACAAGACCCCGAACCAGGTCGCCGAAGGGCGTCTGGTGCCGGGTGGCCCCCGCCTGGTGCTCGCCAAGCCGGGGTCGTTCATGAACACCTCCGGCGGCCCCGTCTCGAGCGTGCTCGGGTTCTACAGCGCCACCCCCGCCGACCTCGTCGTCGTGCACGACGAGCTCGACCTGCCGTTCGACACCGTCCGGCTCAAGGGCAACGGCGGGCACGGCGGACACAACGGTCTCCGCGACATCATCAAGGCCACCGGCACGAACGAGTTCTCCCGGGTGCGCGTCGGCATCGGCCGCCCACCAGGTCGACAGGACCCCGCCGACTACGTGCTGCGCGACTTCTCGCCGACCGAGAAGAAGACGCTACCGAACCTGCTCGCCGACGCCGCGGACGCGGTCGAGGTGATCGCGGACCTCGGCCTCCTCGCCGCCCAGCAGCGGGTGCACGCGCCGTCCTGAGCGCGTCCGTCCGATGTGCCGCTGTTCGCGGGCCGCGCACGTCGCGGTCCTTGTCGGACGTCGCCGGTACCATGTCCTGAGTGACGATCTCGGGCATCATCCCTGCGCTCTCGCGCGCCTCCGCGTTCGATCGCGTCCTCCGCGCCGCACCTCGTGACGCCGACTTCTCCGTCGTCGACGGCCTGCGTGTGCCGCTCCTCGCCGCGCTCATGGCCGAGCGCGGGGAGCCGCAGTGCGTCCTCGTGATCACCGCCACCGGACGCGAAGCCGAGGCGGTCCGCGGTGCCCTGACGAGCTACCTGCCGGATGCCCGGGTCCTCGAGTTCCCGGCGTGGGAGACCCTGCCGCACGAGCGCCTGTCGCCCAGCGCCCAGACCGTCGGCACCCGCATCGCCACGCTCCGTGCGCTGCAGCAGTGGCAGGACGCACCGCCGGCCGAGCGCCAGCCGACGGTGGTGGTCGCGAGTGTCCGCGCGGCGCTCCAGCCGATCGCGAGCAACCTGACCTCGCTCGAACCCGTCGTGCTCCGGACCGACTCGCGCGGCAACGACCTCGGGTCGATCTCCGCGCAGCTCGTCGACCTCGCCTACGCCCGGGTCGACCTCGTCACCCGTCGCGGCGAGTTCGCCGTCCGCGGCGGGATCCTCGACGTCTTCCCGCCGACCGCCGACCACCCCGTGCGGGTCGACTTCTTCGGCGACGAGATCGAGGCGATCAAGGCCTTCTCCGTCGCCGACCAGCGCACCACCGAGGACGACCTCGGTTCCGTCGAGCTCACCGCGTCGCGCGAACTCCTGCTCAGCGAGGACGTCCGGCAGCGCGCCCGCGAGATGCTGCACGAGTTCCCGAACCTGTCGCAGATGCTCGCCAAGGTGGCAGAGGGCATCCCGGTGGAGGGCATGGAGTCCCTCGCCCCGGCGCTCGTGGAGCGACTCGTCCCGATGACGGACTACCTGCCCGCCGACGCCACCATCGCGGTCTTCTCGCCCGAGCGGGTCAGCGGGCGCGCGCACAGCCTGGCCGAGACGAACCAGGAGTTCCTCCAGGCCGCGTGGAGTGCCGCCGTCGCCGGGGCCCAGGCGCCGATCGACCTCGACGCGGGCAACTTCCTGACGGTCCCGCAGCTCAAGCAGACCCGCGGGCAGCGCACCTGGTGGACGATCTCGCCCTTCGACAGCGGCGCCGACGAGCCCCTGAGCGACGCCGATGCCGCGGCAGAGGCCGGGGAGTACGTCCGCGTCCGCGCCGACGCCGTCCCGAGCTTCGCCGGCAGCGCCGACGGGGCGGTCGCACACGTCAAGGAACTCACCGACGACGGCTGGGCCGTGGTCGTGACCGCGCAGGGGCAGGGTCTCGTCGAGCGCGCCGTGCAGGTCCTCGCCGACGCCGGGGTCGCCGCTCGTGCCGAGGCCGTCACCGCGCCGCCGCAGCCCGGTGTCGCGATCGTCACGACCGCCGCCGTCGAGCACGGCTTCGCCATCCCGGATCCCCGGATCGCGGTGCTGTCGGAAGCCGAGTTCTACGGCCGCAGCGCGCAGCAGGGTGCCCGCACGGTCCGGAAGCTCGCGAGCCGCCGCAAGAACGTCGTCGACCCGCTGCAGCTCAAGCCGGGCGACGTCGTCGTGCACGCCACGCACGGCATCGGCAAGTTCGTCGAACTCGTCTCGCGAGAGGTCAGCTCCGGTGGCCGCAACGCCGTGAAGACCCAGCGCGAGTACCTCGTGCTCGAGTACGCGCCGTCGAAGCGCGGGTTCCCCGGCGACAAGCTGTTCGTCCCGACCGACCAGCTCGACCAGCTGTCGCGCTACGTCGGCGGCGAGTCCCCGACCCTGTCGAAGATGGGCGGCTCGGACTGGGCGTCGGCGAAGTCGAAGGCGCGCAAGGCCGTCCGCGATATCGCCGTCGACCTCGTGAAGCTCTACTCGGCGCGCATGGCGTCGAAGGGGCACGCGTTCGGCCCGGACACCCCGTGGCAGCGCGAGCTGGAGGAAGCGTTCCCGTTCGCCGAGACCGCCGACCAGCTCACCACCATCGACGAGATCAAGCGCGACATGGAGCGCCCGATCCCGATGGACCGTCTGCTGTCGGGTGACGTCGGCTACGGCAAGACCGAGGTGGCGATCCGTGCGGCGTTCAAGGCCGTGCAGGACGGCAAGCAGGTCGCGATGCTCGTCCCGACGACGCTGCTCGTCCGCCAGCACATGGAGACCTTCCAGGAGCGCTTCGCCGGCTTCCCGGTGCACCTCCGCGCGCTCAGCCGGTTCCAGACCGAGAAGGAGTCGAAGGAGACGCTGGCGGGGCTCGCCGACGGCACCGTCGACATCGTCATCGGCACGCACCGCATCCTGTCGCAGGGCGTGCAGTTCAAGGACGTCGGCCTGGTCATCATCGACGAGGAACAGCGCTTCGGTGTGGAGCACAAGGACCAGCTGAAGAAGCTCAAGACCAACGTGGACGTCCTGGCGATGTCCGCGACGCCGATCCCGCGCTCACTCGAGATGGCGGTCACCGGCATCCGTGAGATGTCGACGCTCGCCACCCCACCAGAGGACCGGCACCCGATCCTGACCTTCGTCGGCCCGCAGTCGGACCTGCAGGTCGCCGCGGCGATCCGGCGCGAGCTCCTCCGCGAGGGGCAGGTCTTCTACGTGCACAACCGCGTCAAGGACATCCAGTCGGTGGCATCGCACCTCGCCGAGATCGTCCCGGACGCCCGCATCGCCGTCGCACACGGGCAGATGTCCGAGCAGACCCTCGAGCAGGTGATGGTCGACTTCTGGGAGCGCCGCTTCGACGTGCTCGTCTCGACGACCATCATCGAGACCGGTCTCGACATCGCGAACGCGAACACGCTCATCATCGACCGGGCCGACAAGTACGGCCTGTCGCAGCTGCACCAGCTCCGCGGGCGTGTCGGTCGTGGTCGGGAACGCGGTTACGCGTACTTCCTCTACGACGCCGACAAGCCGCTGTCCGAGACCGCGCAGGACCGCCTCGAGACGATCGCCGCGAACAACGAGCTCGGCGCGGGCATGCAGGTCGCCATGAAGGACCTCGAGATCCGCGGTGCGGGCAACCTGCTCGGCGGGGAGCAGTCCGGCCACATCGCGGGCGTCGGCTTCGACCTGTACCTCCGCATGATCGGCGAAGCGGTGTCGCAGTTCCGCGGGGACGTCGCAGAGGGGCAGACCGAGCTCCGACTCGAGATCCCCGTCGACGCGCACATCCCCGAGGACTACGTCGAGTCCGAGCGGCTCCGACTCGAGGCGTACCAGAAGCTCTCCGCCGCCTCGGCGCCGACGTCGCAGCACGACGCGATCGACATGGTGCTCGACGAGCTCACCGACCGCTACGGCCAGCCCCCGCAGGCCGTGCAGACCCTGGTCGAGGTGTCCCGGCTCCGCCGCATGGCCCAGCAGGTCGGGCTGTCCGACGTGGTCGTCATGGGATCGAACCTGCGCGTCGCGGGCAAGGAACTCGCGGACTCGTCGCAGGTGCGGCTCAAGCGGATGTTCCCCGGGGCGAAGTGGTTCCCCCAGCAGAACGCGTCGAGCATCCCGATGCCGCGTCCGCACGGCGAGGCCCTCCCCGACGACGCGCTGATCCAGTGGGTCGAGAGCATCCTGACCGCCGTCTACGGCGCGACGGCGGCCGCCGAGGCGCCCGCCGCGTAGCAGGTCGCGGGGGTGCGTGGCCGGCCCGGTCACGTGCCCTGCGGCGTGCGCATCGCCGCACCGTCGGACGGGAGGCTCGGTGCGGGCTGGCACCGCGCCTCCCGTCCGGCGACCGGTCGCGCTACTCGGTGGACTCGGCCTCGGAGAGCTCACGGCGGACCCGGTGGTGGCGCGCCTTGAGGCTCACGACGATCGCGGAGGCGACCATCGCGATGCCCGAGCCGATCAGCACCGCGAGCGTGCCCTCGTCGACGATCTCCTCGTTGTTCGCGAACGCCAGCTCGTTCATGAGCAGCGACACCGTGAAGCCGATCCCGCCCAGCACGCCGACGGTCACGATCGACCAGAACGACAGCGACGGACGACCCGGCCCGCGGAAGACCCGTGTCGCGACGGCACCGAACAGCGTGATGCCGACGACCTTGCCGACCGGCAGTGCGAGGACGACTCCCCAGAACGTCGGGGAGAGCTCGCCGATGCCGACCGCGGGGATGACGACCGCCGCTGACGCGAACGCGAAGATCGGCAGGACGACGGCGTTCGACCACGGCTCCACCCGGTCGTACACGGTGTGCCCGGGCCGCCGCGGCAGCACGAGCCCGAGCGCGACGCCGGCGATCGTGGCGTGCACGCCCGAGTGGTAGACGAGCCACCACGTCAGCGCGCCGAGGACGATCATCGCGGCGATGATCCAGCCCTGCCCGGCGCGACCAGGGCGCAGCATCCGGCCCAGCAACCAGAAGAGGACGAGCACGACCGCGGCGCCACCGAGCGCGAGGAAGTCCGTGTCGCTGGCGAAGACGACCGCGATGATGACGATCGCGATGAGGTCGTCGAGGACCGCGAGCGCCAGGAGGAACACGCGGAGTGTCGACGGCAGCCCGCGGCCGAACATCGCGAGGACGCCCAGCGCGAAGGCGATGTCGGTCGCGGTCGGGATCGGCCAGCCGTGGGTGTACTGCGTGCCGGCCGTCACCGCGAGGTAGATCCCGGCGGGCACCAGCACGCCGCCGACCGCCGCGATCGCGGGCACGATCGCGGTCTTCGGGTTCGACAGCTCGCCCGCGACGAGCTCCTGCTTCAACTCGATCGCGACGAGCAGGAAGAACACGGCGAGGAGCCCGTCGCTGATCCAGTGCGCGACGGACAGGTCGAGACCGATCGCGCCCCACGGGGAGTGCAGGTGCAGCACGTGCTCGAGCCCGGGGCCGACCGGGGTGTTCGCGACGACGAGTCCGAGCACCGCCGCGGTGAGCAGGGCGATGGCGCTGAAACGGGGGGAGCGGACGACAGCAAGCATGGAACTCCGTCAGGGATCGGGAAACGGTCCGTCGACCAGACTTCCCGACACGCCTCGACCATCGTACCGGACGGCCCCCGTGCGAGCATGGCCGACATGAGCGCCATGGAGGACCTCGCAGCCGTCGTCGACCGCTTGCTCGCCCCGGAGGACGGGTGCGTCTGGAACCGCGTGCAGACGCATGCGTCGCTGTCGCGCTACGCGGTGGAGGAGTCGTACGAGCTCGTCGACGCGATCGAGGACGGCGACGCCGACGACCTCCGCGAAGAGCTCGGCGACGTGCTGTACCAGGTGGTGCTGCACGCGGGGATCGCCGCCAGGGACGGCTCGTTCGACCTGCAGGACGTCGCCGCGACCGCCCGCGACAAGATGGTCCGCCGACACCCGCACGTGTTCGGCGACGAGCACGCCGACACGGTCGAGGACGTCGTCCGGGTCTGGCGCGCTGCGAAGGCGGCCGAGAAGTCGAGCCGGACCAGTGCGTTCGACGGCGTCCCGCGGGCGATGCCGCCGCTGGAGCGTGCGGTGAAGCTGCTGGAACGCCTGGAGGAACGTGGCGACGCCGACGCGGTGGTCGCCGCCGTCGTCGGGTCGGACGGGGACGGGGACGGCGACGGCGGGACGGGCGACCGTGCGGACGGCGTCGATCCCGGATGGGGTGTCCGCATGCTGGCGGCGGTCGCCGAGGCGCAGCACGCGGGGATCGACCCGGTCGCGAGTCTGCGGGCGGCGGTCGGTCGGCTCGACGCAGCGGGACGCGCGACCGACGACGCCGGGTGAGTGCGGCTGAGTGCGGGTGACCGCCTTCTGGCGGGAGAAGTGCGGGCGTCCTCCTAACCCGAAAAAGGAGGACGCCCGCAGAGCGGGCAGACGGCGCCCCAGGGGTGGTGGCGCCGGCAGGGAAGCCCGCTCGAACCGCGGGGCACACTGCAGCACGTTGCCCACGCGATCGGACCGGTGAGTGGATCAGGCACCCGTCGGTCCGAGGTTCTGGATAGAGAATATCAGTAGGCCGGGTGGCACGCAACCCGGGCGTCGCGATCTGACAGGATTGACCCATGGCGACGACCGTGACGGCACCCCGTGGCATGCGTGACTTCCTCCCCGCGGACAAGGCGCGTCGCGAGCACGTCCTCGGTGTGATCCGGGGGGTGTACTCCCGCCACGGGTTCGACGAGATCGAGACCCCGGTGGTCGAAGACTCGGCACGCCTGCACTCCGGCCTCGGCGGCGACAACGAGAAGCTGGCGTTCGGTGTGATGCGTCGCGGGCTCTCGGTGGAGGACCTCCGCAGTGCCGAGGCTCCACTCGACCTCGCCGACCTCGGGCTCCGCTTCGACCTCACGGTGCCGCTCGCCCGCTTCTACGCCTCGCACCGCGCCGAGCTCCCGACGGTGTTCCGCGCCGTGCAGATCGCACCCGTCTGGCGCGCCGAGCGCCCGCAGAAGGGGCGGTACCGGCAGTTCGTGCAGTGCGACATCGACATCCTCGGCGAACCGGGGCAGCTCGCCGAGATCGAACTCATCCGGGCGACGACCGCCGCGCTCGACGCGCTCGGCGTGACGGGGACCTCGATCCGGATCAACGACCGCCGCATCCTCGTGGCGCTGCTGGCCTCGTGGGGCATCACCGACCCGACCGCCGCCGACCGTGCCCTGATCACGATCGACAAGCTCGACAAGATCGGCGCGGACGGTGTCGCGCGAGAGCTCGGCGAGGTCCTCGGCGTCGACCTGCCCGACCTCGCCGCGACGATCGGCGCGCTCGAGACGGCCGACTGGGAGAGCGTCCGCGGTGCCGCGTGGCTCGACGAGGACGCCTTCGCCGACCTGCTCCGGCTCCGCGAGGCGCTGCCCGGCGTCGACCTGCGCTTCGACCCGACACTCGTGCGCGGCATGGGCTACTACACGGGGACCATCTTCGAGGTCGCCCACCCGGACTTCGGGTACAGCCTCGGCGGCGGCGGGCGGTACGACGGCATGATCGGACGGTTCCTCGGACAGGACGTCCCCGCCGTCGGGTTCTCGCTCGGCTTCGAGCGGCTCGTCGACCTCGTGACCCTGCCGGAAGCGGCCACCTCCGACGCCGTCGTGCTCGTCTACGACAAGGACGTGGACCCGGTCAGGCTCGCCGCGCTCAAGGGCGAGGCGCTCGAGCAGCACCACCGCGTCCGGCTCGAGAAGCGGACCAAGAACACGAAGAACCTGCTCGCCGGTCTGGCGGCGCAGGGCTTCGGGTCGTTCGCCACCGTCGGCGCGGACACGACGTCGCTCGTGGGTGTCGAGTTCCGCCCGCTCGACTGACTCGTCCCCAGTCGTCGCCGAGCGCAGCGAAACCGTTCACCGCGCCTCGGTAGGATCGACACCGCAAGCACCACAACCGCAACGTGTAGGGAGTACCCCGTGGCCGTGATCGATGCCGTAGGAGCACGCGAAGTCCTCGATTCCCGAGGCAACCCGACGGTCGAGGTCGAGGTCCTCCTCGACGACGGCGTCGTCTCGCGCGCGCTCGTCCCGTCCGGCGCCTCCACCGGCGCCTTCGAAGCGTACGAGCTGCGCGACGGCGACAAGGCCCGCTACGGCGGCAAGGGCGTCCTCAAGGCCGTCGAAGCCGTCCTCGACGAGATCGGCCCGGCGCTCGAGGGCTTCGACGCCACCGACCAGCGCCTCGTCGACGCCGCGCTCATCGAGCTCGACGGCACCGAGAACAAGTCCCGCCTCGGCGCGAACGCGATCCTCGGCGCCTCGCTCGCCGTCGCCCGCGCCGCCGCCGACTCGGCCGACCTCCCGCTGTTCCGCTACCTCGGCGGCCCGAACGCGCACACGCTGCCCGTTCCGCTGATGAACGTCGTCAACGGTGGCGCGCACGCCGACACCAACGTCGACATCCAGGAGTTCTTCCTGGTGCCGTACGGCGCCGAGAGCTTCTCCGAGGCGCTCCGCTGGGGCGTCGAGACGTACCACGCCCTCAAGGGCGAGCTGAAGAAGCAGGGCCTGGCGACCGGCCTCGGCGACGAGGGCGGCTTCGCGCCGGAGCTCGCGTCGAACCGTGCGGCGCTCGACTTCCTCGTCGCGGCGATCGAGAAGGCCGGCTTCACCCCCGGCAAGGACATCGCACTCGGCCTCGACGTCGCGTCGACCGAGTTCTTCGCCGACGGCAAGTACAACTTCGAGGGCAAGCAGCTCTCCTCGCAGGAGTTCACGAGCTACTTCTCGGACCTCGTCGCGAACTACCCGCTCGTCACCATCGAGGACCCCCTCGCCGAGGACGACTGGGAAGGCTGGACCCACCTGACCGCCGAGCTCGGCGGCAAGGTGCAGATCGTCGGCGACGACCTCTACGTCACGAACCCGAAGCGTCTGCAGCGGGGCATCGACGAGCAGGCCGGCAACTCGATCCTCGTCAAGGTGAACCAGATCGGAACCCTGACCGAGACCCTCGACGCCGTCTCGCTCGCGCAGCGCCACGGCATGACGGCGATCCTGTCGCACCGTTCCGGCGAGACCGAGGACACCACCATCGCGGACATCTCGGTGGCGGTCGACGGCGGCCAGATCAAGACCGGCGCCCCGGCGCGCTCGGACCGCGTCGCGAAGTACAACCAGCTCCTCCGCATCGAGGAAGAGCTCGGCGACGCCGCGGTCTACGCGGGCCGCACCGCGTTCCCGCGCGCCGCAGCACTGTAGCCAGCGCTCCCCTCGAGACGCCGTCCTCCTGCCGGAGGGCGGCGTCTCGTCGTCGTGGGCCGGACGGACGGGGTCAGCCGAGCCTCCAGGCTGGGAGGGCACCGGATGGCCGCGTGCCGGACGGACGGACCAGCCACGTCGGGTTATCGTCGTGACGTGCCCAGCGAGAAGCCCCGCGTCCGCCGCGTCCCCGTGGCGATGCCCGACGATGCGCGAGCCGAGCAGCCCTGGTACCGCTCGATCCGGTTCTCCGGCTTCAGCCTGCTGATGCTCGCGATCATCGTGCTCTTCGTCGTGGTGCTCGCGCCGTCGCTCCGCACGCTCATCCAGCAGCAGGAGCAGATCTCGCAGAAGCAGCACGAGGTCGCCGCGCAGAAGTCCGACGTCGCGCAGAAGAAGAAGGACGTCGCCCGCTGGGACGACCCCGCCTACATCGAGGCGCAGGCCCGCGACCGCCTGCTCTACGTCTACCCCGGTGAGCAGAGCTTCCTGGTGATGGGGGAGGGCACGACCTCCGCCGACGGCAAGCCGACGACCGACTCCGGCACGCCGGTGAGCTCGACGGTGCAGACCCCGAAGGTG
Source organism: Curtobacterium sp. L3-7 (assembly GCF_048756585.1). Classification (NCBI taxonomy): domain Bacteria; kingdom Bacillati; phylum Actinomycetota; class Actinomycetes; order Micrococcales; family Microbacteriaceae; genus Curtobacterium; species Curtobacterium sp. L3-7. The sequence continues at coordinate 1,556,247 of NZ_CP151474.1, forward strand.
GACTGGGTGCAGGCGATGCTGTCCTCGGTGCTGAAGTCCGGACTGTCCGACGAGACCACGCAGGAACTCGTCGCCCCCGACGTGTCCGGCAGCGGCAACTCCGGCAACTGACGTCACGTCGGTGCGAGGCCGTCCGGAACTCCGGTAGCCTCTTGTACCCGTGACGACCCCTCCGTTCGACCCGCCGTCCGAGCACGACGTCCAGGTGGTCTCGGCCCAGCTCGGCCGCCCCGCCCGTGACGTCGTCGGCATCGCGGCGCGCTGCGTCTGCGGCAACCCGACGGTGGTCGCCACGAAGCCGCGCCTGTCGAACGGCACCCCGTTCCCCACGCTCTACTACCTGTGCCACCCGGCGGCCACCGCTGCCGTCAGCACACTCGAGGCGAACGGCGTGATGCCGGAACTCGCCTCGCTGCTCGAGGACCCGGAGACGGCCGAGCGCTACCGCGCTGCCCACGAGGCCTACCTCGCTGACCGCGAATCCATCGAGCACGTCGACGAGATCGACGGCATCAGCGCCGGCGGCATGCCCGTCCGCGTGAAGTGCCTGCACGCCCTCGTCGGTCACACACTCGCTGCCGGCCCCGGCGTGAACCCCATCGGCGACCTCGCGCTCGAGCGCGCGAGCTGGTCGCCCGACCGGTGCGAATGCCGGGCGTATGATGAGGGTGCAGACGCCGGAGTCGGGGCGGGTGGTGGCGAATTCTGACCAGCCGCCCGGCAACCACCCCCACTCCAAGGAGATCATCCCCCGTGCCCAAGATCCTCGTCGTCGGCGGCGGTTACGCCGGCTTCTACACCGCATGGAAGCTCGAGAAGCACCTTCGCCAGGGCGAAGCCGAGGTCGTCATGGTGGACCCGCTGCCGTACATGACGTACCAGCCGTTCCTCCCGGAGGTCGCCGCCGGCTCCATCGAGCCGCGTCACGCCGTCGTCTCGCACCGTCGTCACCTCAAGAAGACCCGTGTCGTCACGGCCAAGGTCACCAAGGTGGACCACGCCTCGAAGACCGCGACGATCACGCCGGCGATCGGCGAGCCGTGGGAAGAGTCCTACGACCAGATCGTCATGACCGCCGGTGCCGTCTCCCGCACCTTCCCGATCCCGGGCGTCGCTGACGAGGCCATCGGCCTGAAGACCATCGAGGAAGCCGCGGCCATCCGCGACAAGATCCTCACGAACTTCGCCAAGGCGTCGAACCTGCCGGCCGGTCCGGAGCGCGACCGCCTGCTCACGGTCGTCGTCGTCGGCGGTGGCTTCGCCGGCATCGAGGTGTTCGCAGAGCTCCGCTCGTTCGTCACCGACCTGCTGAAGAGCTACCCGCAGCTGTCCTTCGACGACACGCACTTCCACCTGGTGGAGGCGATGGGGCGCATCATGCCCGAGGTCTCCCTCGAGACCTCGCACTGGGTGCTCAAGAACCTCGCGGAGCGCGGCGCGAACGTGCACCTCGAGACGCAGCTCGCGTCGGCCGTCGGTGGCGTCTGCCAGCTCAAGGCCAAGGACGAGTCGATCGAGACCATCGAGTCCGACCTCATCATCTGGACCGCCGGCGTCATGGCGAACCCGATGGTCAAGGGCACCGACTTCCCGCTCGAGCCCCGCGGCCGCATCACCGTGCAGCCCGACCTCCGCGTCGTGAACGAGGACGAGGTCATCGCAGACGCGTGGGCCTGTGGCGACGTCGCAGCCGTCCCGGACCTCACGGGTGCCGGCGTCGGCGGCATGTGCGTCCCGAACGCGCAGCACGCCGTCCGTCAGGCCAAGCAGCTCGCGAAGAACCTGGTCGCGGTGCTCCGCGGCGAGGCGACCGTGGACTACAAGCACGACAACCTCGGCGCCGTCGCGGGCCTCGGTCTCGGCATCGGTGTCTTCCAGTCGGGCAAGTTCGCGATGAAGGGCTTCCTCGCTTGGGGCGCGCACCGTGGCTACCACGGCATGGCGATGCCGTCGTGGGAGCGCAAGTGGCGCGTCATCGGCGACTGGGTGGGCGGCTTCTTCCTGGGCCGTGACATCGCGTCGCTCGACGACCGCGAGACCCCGCGCGCCGCGTTCGAGGCATGGGCGTCGCGCCCGAAGCCTGCCGCTGCCGAGGAGCCGAAGGCGGTCGCTCCGTCGCCGGCAGAGGGCACGCCCGCCGGTGCCGCCGGCCCCGCGTACGGCAAGCCCGCCGAGGACGTCTCGAACGAGGCAGCCCCGGTCGACGCCAAGTAGCGATCACCCGCTCACGCCGAAGGGCGGTCACCCACACGGGGTGACCGCCCTTCGTCGGTAGGCTAGATCGCCGCGCCCCCGTGGCCCAACTGGCAGAGGCATGCGACTTAAAATCGCCGAGTTGTGGGTTCGAGTCCCACCGGGGGTACGTCAGTGCAGGCGGTACGCCGTCACCATCGGGCAGGTGAACGGGTCGCGTGCGGCGAGCCCGACGCGGTTGAGGTAGGCGACGACGATCGCGTACGACTTCCCGAGGCTGGCCTCGGTGTACGGGATGTCGTGCTTGGCGCAGTGCGCCTTCACCATCGGCTTGGCCTTGCGCAGGTTCGGGCGCGCCATGCTCGGGAAGAGGTGGTGCTCCGCCTGGTGGTTGAGCCCGCCGAAGAGGTGGTCGGCCCAGATCCCGCCGGTGATGTTGCGCGACGTGCGCACCTGGCGGGACAGGAAGTCGATGCGTGCGCCCTCGGCGATGATCGGCATCCCCTTGTGGTTCGGGGCGAACGAGCCGCCCATCATCACGCCGAAGACGGCGAGCTGCACGCCGAGGAAGGCGGCGGCGACGGGGAACGGCATGAGCGCGAAGACGGCCCAGAGGTAGATGCCGAAGCGGGCGACGAGGAGCGATCCTTCGATGACGCGGTCACGGCCGGTGCCCTTGATGTGCTGGCCGGTGACGAGTGCCTTGACGCCGAGGAAGTGCAGGTTCGCGCCCTCCATCGTCAGGAGCGGGAAGAACGCCCAGCCCTGCACCCGGGTGAGTGCACGGAGGAGACCCTTGCGCTCGGCTGCGTCCTCCTCGATGAAGGACACGGTGTCCTGCGCGATGTCGGGGTCCTTGCCGATGGTGTTCGGGTTGCCGTGGTGGCGGTTGTGCTTGTTCATCCACCACGTGTAGGACAGCCCGACGACGAACGTGCCGACCCAGCGGCCGGCGTGGTCGTTCCACTTGCGTGACGCGAACACCTGACGGTGCGCGGCTTCGTGGGCGAGGAACGCGAACTGGGTGAACAGCGCGCCGAGGATCCCGGCGGGGATGAGCACGAACCACGAACCATCGAGCAGTGCAACGGCGGTGAAGCACGCGGCGACCAGGGCGACGAGCACGCCGAACACGGCCCAGTAGAAGCCGACACGGCGTTCCAGGAGACCGGCGGCACGGACCTCCTCGAGGAGGTCCTTGTAGGTCGACGTCGCGGTTGCTGCTCCGGCGACGCGAGGAGTGGTGGGGCGGTACAGGGTCGATGAAGCGGGCATCAGGGGGCTGCTTCCATCAGGAACAGCCCTTCGGCCGAACTCAGAGTTCCCGCGAATGCGGTTGCATCGAAATCTAAGGGCTGAACCTGAGCACGCACCGTGGAGTGCGCGTAACGTCCAGCCGAGGTCGTCCCCCGTTTTGTGGCGATTCCGGGCACGGAGGTCCCCGACCGTGAAGCACATCATCTACGGCTTGGCGACGGTCCTCACGACGGACGACGCCGCGTACGCGGTGCTCGAGTACGCGGCTGCCCTCGCGCAGGCGGGTCTGGCCGACACGGTGCACGTCCCGACCGTCGACCGCTGGGGGATGGCCACCACGTCGGGCATCCTGCTGGCGCCCGCGATCGGTTTGCTCGTGCAGTCAGCGCCGGACGACGAGCTGCACCCGGAGACCGAGGGGTTCACGAACGAGATCCGGTGGCGGACGCGGGCGGTGCAGACCGCGCACTGACCCCGGTGACCGTTAGCATGCTCCGGTGGTGGGATTCGGCAGTGCGCTCGCGAACCTCCGTGGTGTCCTCCGGCAGCCGGAGTCGCACGTCGAGGTCGTCGACGGCGAGACCGTCCCGGTCGGCATGCTCCTCGGCACGCTCGGCACCCTGCTGCTCGACGCCGGCAGCTCCGTCACCGACGTCCGTTCCGCGCTCGAGAAGGCCCGGGACTCCGCCGGCATCGGCCCGGAGCTCGCGGTCGGGGTGCTCCCGGCACTCGTGATCGTCAGCGAGACCGCGACGGGATCGGCGACGATCGTGAACGCCGAGGGCGTCGAGCTGTCGTCCCGGCAGGCGGCGCGCGCGAACCGGCTGGTCCTCGGGCTCGAGAGCGGCTCGATCGCCCTCGCGGAGATCCCGGCGCGGGTCAGGGCGATCCGAGCGGGCACCCGTCCGCCGGCGCCGCTGCCGTGGATCGCGGGCAACGCCCTCACCGCCGCGGGACTGGCGGTCGTGTTCCGCTGCCCGTGGTGGGCGATCCTGGTCACGCTCGGCGTCGGTGCACTGGTCGGGGTCATCGGACTCCTGCTCCGTCGCTTCCGCGAGGCGGTCGCCATCATCCCGTTCCTCGCGGCGTTCATGTCGACGGCGGTGGTCGGACTCGTCGTCGCCCAGACCGGCTTCGGGCACGTCCCGCTCTTCGCCGTGTGCGCCCCCGTCGCGGTGTTCGTCCCCGGGGCGCTCATCACGAACGCCCTGCTCGAACTCACAGCGGCGGACATCGTCACCGGGGCCTCGCGGCTCGTGCAGGGCGTGATCATGCTCGGCTTCATGGCCGCCGGGATCGCCGCCGGGAGCGCCCTCACCGGGCTGCACGTCGACCCGTCGTCCGCGGCCCTCGTCGGCGAGGTCGCCGGGGTCGGGACCGACCGCGGCGGCTGGGAAGCGGTGCCGTCCTACTGGGTGTCGTGGGTCGCGGTGGTCGTGCTGGCGCTCGGTCTCGGCCTGGTCTTCGGCTCCGGCTGGCGTCTCACGCTCGTGTCCGTCGCGGTCATGGTGACCGCGTACGCCGTGCTGAGTGGTACGAGCCCGCTGTGGGGCAGCGTCGTCGCGACCGGCGTGACCGCCGCCCTGCTGTTCGTCGCCACGCGCCTGCTCGAACGGCTCGTCCCGGTGATCCCGGCGACAGTGTCGTTCTTCCCCGCGTTCCTGTTGCTCGTCCCGGGCACGGTCGGGCTCGTCGCGGTGTCGACCCTCGACCCGGTGGCGCTCGCCACCCCGCTCGCGACGTTCGCGAGCCTGTGCATCGGCACGAAGATCGGCGGGCTGCTCCCCGGCTTGTTCGCCCGCACCGCCCCGGCGCACTGAGCGCGACCAGGGCCGGACGGGAGGCTCGTGGCGGGCCCGCCGCGTGCCTCCCGTCCGCTACGGGGCCAGCAGCAGCCCTGCTGCGTCGTCCTCGGCGGCCGTCGCCTTGGCGAGGTAGTGCACCTTCTTGCCCGTCGCGTTGTACGGCAGCTCGGTGACGAACCGGTACTTCCGCGGGCGCTTGTACCGAGCGAGGCCCGGGTGCGACCCCGTCCACTGCTCGAGCTCGGCGGCCGCGTCGGCATCCTCCGACGGCAGCCCGCGCTCGGCACGGATGACGTACGCCGTCACGACCTCGCCCCAGCGCTCGTCGGGCACCCCGGTCACGATCGAGTCCGCGACGCCTGGGTGCTCCTGCAGGACCGCCTCCACCTGCACGGGGTGCACGTTCTCGCCGCCGGAGATGATCATGTCGTCCTTGCGCCCGACGATCGTCACCCGCTCGTGCTCGTCCCACGTCGCGAGGTCGCCCGGGTAGAACCAGCCGTTCGCGAACTTCTCCGCCTCGAGGCCGGGGTTCCGGTACGAGTACCCGGACTTCACGGTGCGGACCGCGAACTCGCCGATCTCGGTGCCGTCCTTCGCCACGGTGTCGCTCGGCGCCGCGAGCTCGTCGGCGTACACCCGGACGACCGCGACGTCGTCGTCGGTGGATGCCCTGCCCGTGGAGCCGGCACCGTCGGGGAAGTCCTCGGGGCGCAGGAACGTGTTCCAGAACGTCTCCGTCGTGCCGTAGCCGTTGAAGATCCGCGGGGAGAGCAGCTCCTGGTACCGCAGGGCAGCTGCCCGGTCGAGCGGCGCCCCCATCGTCACGATGCCGTGCAGGGAGGACAGGTCGCGCGGTCGCTTCTCCTGCGCGTTCGCGAGCTGGACGAGGTTCGGCGGGGCCCCGATGAGGAACGTCAGCCGTTCCGACTCGACGAGGTCGAGCACGCGGTCGGCGTCGAAGTGCCGGAGCGTGGTGAGCTCGGCCCCGACGTAGAACACCGGGTTCGGACCGCCGGAGTACAGCCCGCCGCGGTGGAACAGCGGCGACATGTTCAGCGTCTTGTCGAAGGGGCTCAGCGGGAAGTGCATGACCACGTCGTGCGCGCTGAGCACCTCGACGAGGCTCGGCAGCGGGACGGGCTTCGGTCGGCCCGTCGTCCCGGAGGTGTACAGCCGCGTCGTCTCGTCGTAGGTGCTCCGCGGCTCGGTCGGCGTGAGTTCGTCCGCCGTCACCGGGTCGGCCGCGAGCAGGTCGGCGAAGGGGACGTCCTGCCGGAGCGCGTCGCCGACGACCACGACGTGCGCCGGGTCGTGCGAGGCGCTCGCCAGCGCGGCCGTGATGTCCGTGGTCCGGTCGGCGTCGTACACGAGCACGACCGGGGCCGAGTCGTCGACGATGAACGCGACCTCGTCGGCCGCGAGCCGGAAGTTCGTCGGCGAGAACACCGCGCCGATGCGGTGGCACGCCAGGTAGAGCATCGCGAACTCGGGGGAGTTGAAGAGCTCCACCATGACGACCGAGCCCTTGCCGGCGCCGTGCCGGAGGAGCCATCCGCCGATCCGGTCGACCGCGTCGCCGAGTTCCGCGTACGTCCACGACCGGTCCGTGTCCGGGTCTCGGAGCGCTGGCCGTCCGGCGAAGCGGTGCGTGTTCCGCGCGAAGCCGTTGGCGTAGGTGTAGCTGCCCTCGAAGACCTCGCGGAACCGGGTCGGGTCGTAGTCGGATCGGGTCTTCGTCATCGTCGCTCCCATGCGCTCGTCGGTGCTCCGACGCACCGTTCGCCAGCGTAATCGGCGCGGGCAGTGCCGGGCGCGCGGCGCGCGAGACGGTCGAGTGCGCAGTGTCTGCGGGTCGGCGGGTCGGCGGGTCGGCGGGTCGGCCGCGGTCTCCGGCGCCGGACTGGAGGCTCGGTGCGGGTCAGCCGCGGACGTCCGGTTCCAGGACCCGGACCCACAACCAGGTGGCGGCCGCCACCGCGGCGCACCCGCAGGCGACGACACCCATGGCGACGGGGGAGACGTGGGTCCCGGCGGAGCCGGAGTAGACGGCGGCGGCCAGCGCGACGCCGACCGCGGCGATCGACGCGTACCGTCCCCTGGAGTGCGCCCAGAGCGCGCTCCCGGCGGAGCCGGCGACCGGCAGCAGCGTCACGACGAGCGACCCGAGACCGCCCACGCAGAGGGTGATCGCGAACTCGGACACGAGCGACGTCCAGAAGCCGGTTCCCGGGGTGAGGCTGTGCAGCAGCCACCCGGCCGCGGCGAGGACGAGCAGCGCGATCGAACGCCACGTCGCGCTCCTGGCGCAGGCCGCGATCCCGGTGCCGAGGCGCATCGCGGCCGTGTCGACGTCGAGGCGTCCGGCCGGGACCAGGAGGACGCCGATGACGATCGCCGGGGAGAGGTCCGCGACACGGGTGATGCCGCACGCCACGAGGGCGGCGAGCACGAGCCACGGCGAGATGCGGTACCCGACCGTGTGCCGGTCGGCGCCGGCGGCCCAGCGGGTCGCCAGCACCACCGCGGCCGCGAGGACGGCCGCACCGAGCAGGACCGCGATCGCGAGGCGGACGTACCGCGCCTCGAGCTCGACACCGACCCCGAGCAGGGTCAGCACGGCTGCGAGTGGGACCGCCACGGCGACGGACGCCCAGGTCGGGAGCGCCTCGTCACCACGGGTGCGCTCCGCGCGGGGCCGGTTGCGCCCGGTGAACGAAGCGAGCCGGACGGGCAGGCGACCGCGGAGCGTGCGGGCGACGAGTCGCGCGGGCCCGGCGACGAGGAGCAGGAACCCGGCTGCGACCGACGCGGCGACGAGGAGCGTTCGCCACGAGAAGGACGACTGGATGGTGGGGACGGTCTGGTCGAACGTCGTCGCGATCGACCAGTCGCCGGCGGGGCCGGACCAGTCGTGCCCACCGGTGCCAGGGCCCGCGCTGCCGCCGCCGGTCCCGGCTCCGCCGGTCCCCGTCCCGCCGCCGGCGCCGCTGCCCGGGGTGTGCCCGGAGGTCCCGCCCGAGCCGTCGGCCGAGCCCGGTCCTGCCGTCCCGGTCGGGGTGCCACCGGCTCCGGTGGACCCGCTCGGGGCGCTGCTGGCCGGTGCACTCGAACCGGGGGTGCTGGTGGAGCCCGCCCGGACCGTGACGTCCACGGCCGAGGACGACCGCGAGTGGTTCCCCGCCGCGTCGTGCTGCAGCGCGGTGACCTGGTGGCGGCCCGCCGTGAGGGTCGTGCCCTCGGCCGAGCACGCCCAGGAACCGTCCGAGCCGACCGTGGCGCCGCACACCGCGACGCGGTCGACGTAGGCGGTCAGGGTTGCGCCGGGCTCACCCGTGCCGCGGATCGTCAGCGGCTGGGTGCCGATCCGTGCTCCGGTCCGCGGGTCCGTGACACGCGGGGCGTCCGGCGGGGTGCGGTCGATCGTGACCGACACCGGCTGCGATGCGGCGCTGCGGAGGTCGGACCGGAAGCCGTTCGCGGTGCTCGCCGTCTGGGTGGCCGTCATGGTGACGGTGCCGTTCGGGCGCGGCGATGCACCCGTCGCCCAGGAGACGATCCAGCGGCCGTCCGGTCCGACGACCGCGGTGCGGACGGCGGCGCCTCCGTTCGTCGTGGTGGCGGAGAGTGACACCGTGACGGTCATGCCCGCGTCCCCGGTGCCGGAGACGGAGCCAGCGGTCGGTGCCCGCGTGGTGATGGTCGGCGGGACGACGACGTCGGACGCAGGAGCGTCGGCGGTGCGGCGGGAGGGGTCGGTGGTGTCCTGCACGGTGAACACCTGCTGCGGACCGGTCTGGACGGTGCCGTAGCAGGACCACGCGCCACGGGGGTCTGCCGTCGCGGTGCACACCGAACGGGTGGAGACGGAGGGGTCCATCACACGGACGGCGTGTCCGGGCGTCGCCGTGCCGTGGAACCGGCCGGTCGCGCTCGTGACGTCGCCGGGGTCGGCGATCGTGGGGTCGACCGGGGGACGGTCGGTCGGGGGAGCGGTCGGGGACGGGGAACCCGTCGGGGCGGACGACGGCGGGGCCGGCCGGGTGTCGGACTGCGTGGGGGCGGCCGGTGCCGTCGGCGCCGCGGTGCTCGTCGCTTCCGCGGGCGCGATGGTGGTCGCTGCCGGCCGCGACGTGGTGGTCGCTGCTGCTGCCACCGGGGCGGCCGCGAGGGCGAGCAGGCCTGCGGCGAGCGTCGCGGTCAGGGCTGCCAGCACCGTGCCACGGGCGGCCTTCCGGGGTCGACGAGCAGGGCCGTCGCCCCCGACTGCCCTGGTGTCCACGTGGTCCCCGCGCGTGTTCATGCCCCTCCATCCCACGTCACGGCGACGCATCGGTCAATACACCTCGCGGATGATGTCCCCGATCCGACCTGGTCCCGAACGTGGGGTGTGCGTGCCTGGGGAATCAACCGTGAACCCCGGGGCGCGCTCGGAACCGTCACTGAGCGTCGTTAGAATCAACGATGGTCGTCCGGTGTGCACCATCGGCCGCCGCACGCGAGCATCCCGACGCGACAAGGAGCACTCCCGCATGGACACCGGACTCATCACGACACTGATCGTCATCGGCGTGGTGGTCGTGGTCCTCGTGGTCGTCGGGATCTACCTCTGGGTCACGTACAACTCGCTCGTCACGCTGAAGGTCCGCGTCGACGAGGCGTGGAGCGACATCTCCGTGCAGCTGAAGCGCCGTGCGGACCTCATCCCGACCATCGTCGACACGGTGAAGGGGTACGCCACGCACGAGAAGTCCGTCTTCGACGACGTGACGAAGGCCCGCTCCGAGACGTTGAGCGCCGGCGACGCGACAGCGGCATCCGCAGCCGAAGGGCACATGCAGAAGGCCCTGAAGAGCGTGTTCGCCGTCGCCGAGGGGTACCCCCAGCTCCAGTCGAGCCAGAACTTCCTGCAGCTGCAGACCGAACTCGTCGACACCGAGGACAAGATCCAGTCGGCCAGGCGGTTCTACAACGGCGGCGTCCGCGAGCTGAACACCAAGATCAAGGTGTTCCCGAACTCGTCCTTCGCGAAGAGCCGCGGCTTCGACGAGGCATCGTTCTTCGAGACGGCCGAGCCGGCGGCCATCGCCGAGCCGCCGCGCGTCCAGTTCTGACGAACCGGCACGGCCCCCGCGGATGTACAGCGCCATCGCGCGCAACAAGCGCAACACCGTCGTCATCGTCTTCGTCTTCCTGCTGATCATCGGCGCCCTCGGGTTCCTCGGCGGGTACCTCGCGGGCAACGTCTCGATCGGTGTGATCGTGCTCGTCGTCGCCGTCGGGTACGCCGTGCTGCAGTACTTCACCGCTTCGCGCCAGGCGACCGCCATCGCCGGCGGCATCGAGATCGACCGGAACACCGAACCCCGGCTCTGGCGCACGGTCGAGAACCTCGCGATCGCCACCGGGATGCCGATGCCCCGGGTGTACGTCATCCGCGACCCGTCCCCGAACGCCTTCGCCACGGGCCGTGACCCGGAGCACGCCGTCGTCGCCGCCACCACCGGGCTGCTCGAGATCATGGACGACCAGGAGCTGCAGGGCGTGATGGCGCACGAGCTCGGACACGTCAGGAACTACGACATCCGGGTGTCGACGATGGTCTTCGGGCTGGTCGTCGCGGTCGGCCTCATCGCGGACGTCCTGCTGCGCATCTCGATCTTCAGCGGGCTGGCCGGCGGGCGGAACCGGAACAGCGACAACGGCGGCGGTGCGAACCCGATCCTGATGATCGCCGGGATCGTCGCCGTGCTCGTCGCCCCGATCGCGGCGATGGGCGTGCAGGCGGCGGTCTCCCGGCAGCGCGAGTACCTCGCCGACGCGACCGGTGCGCTCACCACCCGGCACCCGGAGGGCCTCGCGCGGGCGCTCGAGAAGCTCGGGGCCCACGGTCGCCCGATGCAGACGCAGAACTCCTCCATGGCGCACCTGTGGATCGCGGACCCGATGCGGCCCGGACTCATGGACCGGTTGTTCTCGACACACCCGCCGCTGCCGGACCGGATCGCGCGGCTCCGCGCGAACCAGGACCGCTTCTAGACGGTCGCGTCGGCCGCGGCGGGCTCGGGGGCGTCCGCGTCGTCGGCCGCCACGTGCGGGACGAGCGGCACGCCGAGCGCCCCCGCCAGTGCACGGGCGGCCGTCCCGCGATCGGTGACCTCGATGCCGTCGAGCCCCTGCCACGCCGCTGCCCGGCGCAGGGTGTCTGCCAGGCGTTCCGCATCGAGCACGGCGCCGTCTTCCTGCCAGGCCGTCCGCACGCGGAGGACCCCGCGCTGCCGGTCGCTCTTCAGGTCGACCCGGCCGACGAGCGTGTCGTCCTGCAGCACCGGGAGCACGTAGTACCCGAACACCCGCTTCGGCGCCGGCGTGTAGATCTCGATCCGGTAGTGGAACCCGTACATCCGCTCGGCACGTCGCCGGAACCACACCACGGGGTCGAACGGGCTCAGCACCGCACTGGTCGTCATCGTGCGCGGGACCCGGGCGTCGGCGTGCATCCACGCCTGCGCCCGCCAGCCCTCGACCCGCACGGGCAGCAGTTCCCCGGCGTCCTGCAGCTCGGCGATGGCCGCCGCGGTGTCGTCCGAGCGCAACCGGTAGTAGTCGGCGATGTCCGCACGCGTGCCGACACCGAGCGCGCGTGATGCCCGGCCGACGAGCTCGCGGATCGCGTCCGCGCGAGCAGGCGCCGTCTCGAGGAACCCGGCCGGCAGCACCTGCGACGGCAGCGCGTACACCCGCTCGAAGCCCGATCGACCCGCGCTCACCACGTCGCCCCAGCGGAACATCAGCTCGAGCCCGAGCTTGACGTCGCTCCACCCCCACCACGGCCCACGGCGCACGTTCGACTCGTGCTCGACGGCACTCGCGGGCATCGGCCCCTCGGCACGGAGCATCGCGTGCAGCTCGCGACGCACGGACTCGGTCCTGGTGACGTGTTCGACGCGGACCGGGGCGGCGTCCCGCTCGCGCATCGCGTCCATCTTCCAGCGGAACAGCCGGAGGTCGTCCCGGGGGATGAACGCGGCTTCGTGCGCCCAGTACTCCAGGTACGGGCCGCGCTTCGCGAACGTCAGTCGATCGAGCGCGGTGCGGTCGTAGGGGCCGAGCCGGGCGAACAGCGGCAGGTAGTGGCTCCGCTCGAAGACGTTGACCGAGTCGATCTGCAGCAGGCCGAGGCGGTTGATCCCCGCGCTCAGCGACCTGGTGACGACGGTGTCCGCCGGCGGCCGCCCGAAGCCCTGCGCAGCGAGTACGACGCGCCGGGACTCGGCAGCGGAGAGCGTGGTCCTGACCATGTCATCGACCCTAGTGAGCGCCACCGACGCCCACCTGCCGACGTATATGCCGCATCTGGAACCTGTCAGGCGACACACGGATACACTCGCGGCATGGCATGGGCACGCAAGCAGACTCATCCCGACCCCGTGGTCGAGGATTCGGTACCGGTGGGCATGCGCATCGCCGGGGCGTGGTCCTGGCGAGTGCTCGTCGTGGTCGGGGTCATCGCGCTCTTCATCTGGCTGATGACGATCTTCAGCGAGATCCTCATCCCGTTCCTCATCGGCATCGTGATCTCCGCGCTGCTGGTCCCGTTCTCGAACTGGTTGCAGCGCCACCACGTCCCGAAGTGGATCGCCGTCATCGTCAGCCTGCTAGCCGGCATCGCCGCGCTCGGTGGCCTGATCTGGCTCGTCGTGGACCAGGTGATCGCGTCCTACCCGTCGCTCCGGGACCGGACGCTCTCGCAGTACGCGAACATCCGCGACTTCGTGCTCAACTCCGGCCTCGGCATCACCCAGAAGGACGTCAACGGCTGGCTCGACGACGCCACGAAGTGGTTGCAGGACAACTCCGGGTCGATCCTCTCCGGCGTCGCGAGCGCCGGGTCGAGTGCGACCCACGTGTTCGAGGCCCTGTTCATCATCCTGTTCACGACGATCTTCCTGCTCATCGACGGCAAGAACGTCTGGCGCTGGACCGTGCGGCTCTTCCCGAAGAAGGCGCGCGCAGCGGTCGACGGTGCCGGGGTGGCCGGCTGGATCACCCTGACGAGCTTCATCCGCGTGCAGATCTTCGTCGCGTTCGTCGACGCCGTCGGCATCGGCCTCGGTGCCTGGATCGTCGGGCTGTTCTTCGGAGGCATGCCCCTCGTCATCCCGATCGCCGCGTTCGTGTTCCTCGGGGCGTTCATCCCCGTTGTCGGTGCGATCGTCACCGGGTTCCTGGCGGTCTTCGTCGCGCTGATCTTCAACGGACCGATCGCCGCGGTCCTCGTGCTCGCGGTCGTCCTGCTCGTGCAGCAGATCGAGGGGCACATCCTCCAGCCGTTGGTGATGGGCAACGCGGTGAAGGTGCACCCCCTGGCGGTCGTCCTCGGTGTCACCGCGGCCTCCGGTCTCGCTGGTATCGCCGGCGCGTTCTTCGCGGTCCCCCTGATCGCGACCGTGAACGCGATGGTCACCACCATCGCGAGCGGCCGGTGGCGTCGACTCGACTCGGACCACGTGCTCGAGGCCACGCCCAAGCGTGGGCAGCACGGCAAGATCCAGCTCCTCCGCCGTCGCCGGCACACCACGCTGGACGACGTCCCGGCGCCCGGCAGCGACAAGGAGCCCACGGCCGCTGACGGCACCGCCAGCACCAACTGACGTCATCGGTTCGCGGGCGGGGCCCCGCACCGGCGATGATGGGGGAGTGACCGACACCAGCGCTCCTCCACAGGCCCCCACGCTCGCCGACATCGAGGCTGCGCGGGAGACCATCGCGGGCGTGGCGCGCGTGACCCCGATGGAGACGTCGCAGTTCCTCGCGGAGCTCCTCGGGTCGCCCGTGCACCTGAAGTGCGAGAACCTGCAGCGCACCGGTGCGTACAAGGTGCGCGGGGCGTACAACCGCCTCTCAGCGCTGACACCAGAGCAGCGCGCGAAGGGCGTCGTCGCCGCCAGCGCCGGCAACCACGCCCAGGGCGTCGCCCTCGCCGCCCGTGAGCTCGGGATCCCGGCGACGATCTTCACGCCGGTCGGCGTCGCCCTGCCGAAGCTGCAGGCGACCCGGCACTACGGGGCCGAGGTCGTCCTCCGCGGCCACTCCGTGGAAGAAGCACTGTCGGCCGCCAAGGACTTCGGCGCCCGCACGGGTGCCGTGTTCATCCCGCCGTTCGACCACCCCGACGTCATCGCCGGGCAGGGCACCCTCGGGCTCGAGATCGTCGACCAGGTCCCAGACGTCGACACGGTCGTGGTCCCGATCGGCGGCGGCGGCGTCATCGCCGGCATCGCCATCGCGGTGAAGGGACTCGCCGGGCGTCTCGGCCGCACGATCCGCGTGATCGGCGTGCAGGCGGCCAACGCCGCGTCCTACCCGGACTCGCTCGACGCCGGGGAGCCGGTGACCATCCAGACCACGCCGACGATCGCGGACGGCATCGCCGTCGCCCGACCCGGCGAGCTCAACTTCCCGATCATCCGCGACCTCGTCGACGAGATCGTCACGGTCTCCGACGACGACGTCGCCCGGGCGCTGCTCGTGCTCCTCGAGCGCGCGAAGCTGGTCGTCGAGGCCGCAGGCGCGGTCGGCGTGGCAGCGATCATGGCCGGCGCCGTCAAGGACACCGGTCGGACCGTCGTGCTCCTGAGCGGCGGGAACATCGACCCGCTCATGATGGAACGCGTGATCACCCGTGGTCTCGTCGCCGCATCGCGCTACATCGGCATCCGGATCATGCTGCCGGACCGCCCGGGGCAGCTCGCACGGGTCTCCCAGGTCATCTCCGACGCCGGCGCGAACGTCGTCGAGGTCCTGCACACCCGGCACGGGCAGGGGCTCGTCATCAACGAGGTCGCCCTCGACCTGTCGATCGAGGCCCGCGGCCCCGAGCACGCCGAAGAGGTCATCCAGCGGCTCCACGAGGCGGGCTTCCGCCCGGAGCAGCTGCTGCACTGAGGCGGGACAGCGTCCACCGGGGCCCGGAGCAGCTGCTGCACTGAGGCGGGACAGCGTCCACCGGGGCCCGGAGCAGCTGCTGCACTGAGCCTCCCGTCTGGCGCGGATCGCGCCCCGCAACGAACAACGCGCCCCGTCAGGACGGGGCGCGTCGTTCGTGAGAGGGCGCGAGCCTACGGCTCGTAGCGCTCGACCTTCGTCACCTCCACGGCGATGTCCTTGCCGTTCGGCGCGGTGTACGTCGTGGCGTCGCCGGCGCGGAGGCCGACGATCGCGGCGCCGACCGGGCTGACCGGGCTGTAGACCGTCAGGTCGGAGCCCTCTGCCACGATCTCGCGGCTGCCGACGAGGAACGTCGAGGAGTCGCCCGCGATGGTCGCCGTCACGACGGTGCCCGGCTCGACGGTGCCGTCGAACTCGGCTTCGCGGACGGTCGCCGTCTTCAGCAGGTTCGTGAGCACGCGGATGCGGGCCTCGATCTTGCCCTGCTCGTCCTTCGCCGCGTGGTAGCCGCCGTTCTCCTTGAGGTCGCCCTCTTCGCGCGCGGCCTCGATGCGGCGGGCGATCTCGGCACGGCCTTCGCCGCTCAGCTCCTCGAGCTCCGCCTGGAGGCGGTCGAACGCCTCCTGCGTCAGCCAGGTGGCCTGCGTGTCGTTGCTCATGAAAGTCAATCCCTTCGGCCATGAAAGAACGAGACCGACCGGAGCGGTCGATCTCGTCAGGCGAATCAGGGCAGTCTAGGGAACCCAGCAGGTGTGGATCAAGCCGGTCACGCCGCGTGTCGTGGTGTTCACCTCGGTCGAGATCGACCGCGAGCGCTCGGTGGCGGCGGGCAGCGACACCGTCTTCCAGCCGACGATCGTGTACGACTTGTCGAGCACCTGGACGGCGCACTCGGCCTTCGTGCCCGGGTCGACCGACACCTGCGAGTGCACGACGGCCTTGTGCGCCGAGAGGATCTCGTAGCCGACGTCCTCGGTGTCGAGGCCGTGCGAGGTCTGCCCTGGGCCCGCCCAGATGACCCAGGCGCCGAACACGACGACGATCGCGGCCGCCGCGGCGATGGCGATCGTGCGGGTGCGACGGGTGCGCCCGGGGGTGCGGCCGTAGCGGTCGTCGAGGGTGGCCGTGGTGGTCGGGCCAGACGCGGTCGGGCCAGACGGGGTCGGGTTCAGCTGTTCGGACAGTTCGGGGCTCCCGGGGTGATTATCCTGATCCCAGGGTAGTTCACGCTCTCCGTGCGCCACCCGCACCCCCGATGCGCGCGACGTGCATCCCGATCGCCAGCAGTGAGGAACGTCCGGTGCCCTACCGCCTGATGGCCGTGCACGCCCATCCCGACGACGAGTCGAGCAAGGGAGCGGCCACCTCGGCGAAGTACGTGGCCGACGGCGACCAGGTCCTCGTGGTCTCCTGCACCGGCGGCGAGGCCGGCGACATCCTCAACGACCACCTCGGCGAACCCGCGACGAGCCACGCGCACCGCGACATGGCCGGCTTCCGCCGCGGCGAGATGGCTGCTGCGCAGGCGGCACTCGGCATCGACCACGTCTGGCTCGGCTACCACGACTCGGGACTGCCCGACGCCGAGCAGGGCGAGACCGTGCGACCCGGCACGTTCTCCACCGTCCCGCTCGAGTACAGCACCGAGGCCCTCGTCCGCGTGATCCGTCGGTTCCGCCCGCACGTGCTCGTCACCTACGACGAGAACGGCGGGTACCCGCACCCCGACCACATCCGCACGCACGAGGTCTCCGTTGCCGCCTGGCGCGATGCCGCCGACCCGGCGAAGTACCCGGAGGCCGGGGAACCCTGGTCGATCTCGAAGCTCTACTACGAGCGCACCATGAACCCGCGCCGCTTCACCGCGTTCTACGAGGCCCTCAGGGAACGCGAGCCGGAGAGCCCGCTCCTCGAGCAGCTCGGCGAGTGGGTGGAGCGGTTCGCCGACCGCCCAGACCTCGCGACGACGCACGTGGACGTGCACGAGTACTTCGACGCCCGCGACGCCGCACTCCGTGCGCACGCCAGCCAGGTGCCGCCGGACAGCCCCTTCTTCTACTGGCCGAACGACCTCCTCGCGACGGTGTGGCCGACCGAGGACTACCAGCTGGTCGAGGCACGCGTGCCCACCGACCTGCCGGAGTCCGACCTCTTCGCGGGGATCCCACCGGAACAGGACGTCAACGCGTGAGCACCATCGCGGCAGTACTCGCCGCCACCCCGAGCCCCAGCCCGACCTCGGCCGTCCCGGACGTGGACGTCACGCCGGGGGTCGCCGGGTTCATCGCGATCGCGGTCATCGCGGTCCTGACGATCCTGCTCGTGGTGGACATGACCCGCCGCATCCGGCGGACCCGCTACCGCGCGGAGATCCGGGAGCGCCTCGAGGCCGAGGCCCGTGGCGAGGACGTCGTCGGCGCCGACGAGCCGGGCCGCACCGACGTGGCGGACGACACCGAACGCGGCTAGCAGGACCGGTCACCGGCCTGGAGGCTCCTGCCGGACCCCGCCACGAGCCTCCCGTCCGCCGTTCCGCGCCTGGTGGGCCGGATCGCGCGCGGTGCCGAGTTGGTCGTGCGCGGTCAGCGGACCGGGTGCAGGGCCACCAGCAGGATGCCGACCCACTGCGCGGCGAACGCGGCGACCGTCAGCGCGTGGAAGACCTCGTGGAACCCGAAGACCGTCGGGGACGGGTTCGGCCGCTTGAAGCCGTAGACCAGCGCGCCGACGACGTACGCGAGCCCGCCGGACAGCACGAGCACCGTCATCGGGACGCTCGCCGCGAAGAGCTGCGGCAGGATCCCGAGCGCAGCCATGCCGAGCGCCAGGTAGAGCGGCACGTAGAGCCAACGTGGTGCGCCGATCCAGAACACCCGGAACGCGATGCCGAGGAGCGCACCGCCCCACATCACCCAGAGCACGACGAGCATGAGCGTGTGCGGCAGGGCGCACACCGCCACGGGCGTGTACGTGCCGGCGATGAGCAGGAAGATGTTCGTGTGGTCGATCCGCTTCAGGACCCTCTTGACCACCGGCCCCCACGGGAAGCGGTGGTAGGTCGCGGAGACGCCGAACATGATCAGCGACGTGGCCATGAACACGGCGGACCCGGCCTTCGCTGCCGGACTCGCGGCGAGTGAGACGAGCACGATGCCCATCGCGATGGCGAACGGGAACGTGCCGAGGTGGATCCAGCCGCGCCAGGCCGGACGCGGCTCGACGGCCGACGCGGCTGCCTGCGACGCTCCCTCCGCGGCCTCGTCCACGGCTTCCTCCGTGAACGGGACGTGGGGGAGGGTGTCGCTGTCCCGGTCGTGCTGCATCCTCCGACGATATGTCCGGCCGGCACCCGGACGGCTGGGAGTCCGCACCGAGGAGCCGTGCACTACAGTCGTTGCGTGACCGGCAGGCTGGGACGGGAAGGACGCGGGATCCTCTACCGCGCCTACCAGCAGCGCATCCGGAAGCAGATCGACGGTGCGCCGACGCCGAAGCACGTCGCGATGATCGTGGACGGCAACCGCCGCTGGGCGAAGCAGCTCGGCCTCGAGACCGCCGCGCACGGACACCGGGCTGGTGCAGCGAAGATCCCCGAGTTCCTGACCTGGTGCGAAGACCTCGACGTGCAGGTCGTCACGCTCTACCTGCTGTCGGCGGACAACCTCAAGGGCCGCGGCGGCGACGAGCTCCAGGAACTCATCGGCATCATCGCGGCGCTGGCCGATCGCCTGTCGCGGCAGGGCACGTGGCGTGTGCAGCACGTCGGGTCGAACGACGGGCTTCCAGACGAGCTCGTCGCGGCGCTGTCGGAAGCGGAAGCCAGGAGCGCCGGCAACACCGGGCTGCACATCAACCTGGCGGTCGGGTACGGCGGCCGGCGGGAGATCGCCGACGCCATGCGCAGCATCGTCCGCGCGCACGGAGAAGGCGGTGGGACGCTCGACACCCTCGCCGAGGTCCTGACCCCCGAGCTCATCGGCGACCACCTGTACACGCAGGGGCAGCCGGACCCTGACCTGATGATCCGCACCTCGGGGGAGCAGCGCCTGTCGGACTTCATGCTGTGGCAGAGCGCGCACAGCGAGTTCTACTTCGTCGAGGCGTTCTACCCGGACCTGCGCGAGGTGGACTTCCTCCGGGCCGTGCGTGACTTCGGGCGTCGGTCGCGGCGCTTCGGCGGCTGAGGCGTCAGCGCGCGTTCCGGCGTCGATTCGGGTGCTGACCCGGGTCCCAGTACACTCACAGGGTTCTGTTCCTGTGAAAGGTGTCCGCTGTGACCACGATCGACGAGTACGCCGCCGGCTTCGCCGAGGATCCCGGGTACCTCGACCACGCCGCCTTCGGGCCCGTGCAGACCGCCGTGCTCGAGGAGCAGCGCGTCCTCGGGACCATCCAGGAGCACATGCGGTTCGGCGCGATGGAGACGCTCGACGAGCAGGACGCCCGCGTCCGGGCCGTCGCTGCACGGCTGGTCGGCGTCCGCGAGGAGCAGGTCGTGTCGCAGACCGCGACGACGCCCGGACTGCTCCACACCGCGTTCGGGCTGACCGGCGGCGTGCTCGTCGCCGCGGACGAGTACCCGTCGATGCCGCTGGCGCTGGCGAGTGCCGCGTCGGCCACCGGAGGTCGTGTGCGTCCGGTCGTCATCGAGTCCGGCGCGGGGTGGGTGACGCCGTCGCTCGTCGCGTCCCGACTCGCCGCGGCCGCCGACTCCGGCGCCGATGACATCACCGCCGTCGCCGTGTCGCTCGTGGACTGGCGCACCGGGTACCTCGCCGACCTCGCCGGCATCCGCGAGGTCATCGGCGACCGTCTGCTCATCGTCGACGCGATCCAGGGCTTCGGCGTCGTCGACGCCCCGTACGAGGCCGCCGACGTCGTGGCGACCGGTGGACAGAAGTGGCTGCACGCCGGGTGGGGCACGGGGTTCGTGTCGTTCAGCGACCGCGCGCTCGGCCGCCTGCAGCCGGCCCTGTCCGGGCCGCACGGCACGACCGGGTGGCCGGTCGAGGTGCCGTCGGTGCGTCCTGGTGCCGCCGGCTTCACGATGACGCGGATCGACCCCGTCGCTCAGGCACGGCTCGCGGTCTCCCTCGAGCGGCTCACCGCGGTCGGGGTGTCCGCCGTGCAGGAGCGCGTCGCGGACCGCGTGGAGCGGGTGTTCCAGATCGCGGACGAGTTCGGGCTCGAGGTCGAGTCGAGCCGCGACCCGGCCGAGCGTGCGGGCATCGTCGTGCTCCGGCCCGCCGAGGGACGACTCACCGCGCTGTCGGCGGCGCTGCACAACCACGGCGTCACGGCGAGCACCCGACTCGGCACGGTCCGGGTGTCGGTGTTCGCGTCGACGACGGACGAGACGCTCGACATGTTCCGGGACGCCTGCATCTCCTACGCCACCTCGTTCTGACGCGTGCGCGTGCGCGTCCGCGCCGTCCGTCCGTGCTGCCAGAGCGACACCCGTTCGCCGGGTGGAGCCGTCCGTCCCGCGAAAGCGACAGTTCCCCGCACACGTGTGGCGGGAAACTGTCGCTTTCGCGGGACCGGCCGGATCGATCGGCCCAGCCCGGGGATCGCATCGCGTCGCTCAGGTCGCGTTCACATGAACGTAACCGAGCAATCCGCGTGTCGCTGGCGCGCTGTCAGAGGCTCGTCGTAGCTTTGCCGCATCGGGCACCGCGCCCGATCGAAGCGGCCACAGATGGTGCTTCGGGACCCGCTCCGTGGCCGTGTCGAGGACAAGGACCGGGTCGCGTGCGGCCCGGGGATGGAGTGGTCGTGACCTCTCAGAACGTCTCCCACGGAACCTCGTCAGCAGCGTCGACCTCGGCTTCCGCCGCGGTGTCGACCGGCACGGACCAGCGCACCTACGTGCTGGACACCTCGGTGCTGTTGAGTGATCCGCGGGCCCTGTTCCGCTTCGACGAGCACGCCGTCGTGCTGCCCGTCGTGGTCGTCAGCGAACTGGAGTCCAAGCGCAACGACCCGGAGATCGGGTACTTCGCCCGGCAGGCCCTCCGGATCCTCGACGAACTCCGCATCGAGCACGAACGCCTGGACTTCCCGGTGGCCGTCGGCGAAGGCGGGTCGCTCCGCGTCGAGCTGAACCACTCGAACCAGTCCGTCCTGCCTTCCGGCCTCCAGCTCGGCGACAACGACTCCCGGATCCTCGCGGTCGCGTCGAACCTCGCGAACGACGGACTCGATGTCGTCGTCGTCTCGAAGGACCTCCCGCTGCGCGTCAAGGCCGCCTCGATCGGCCTCGCGGCAGAGGAGTACCGCGCCGAACTCGCCGTCGACTCCGGGTACACGGGCATCGCCGAGCTGCAGGTCTCCGGCGAGCAGATGTCCGACCTGTACGAGAAGGAGGAGATCCGGTCGTCGCAGCTCGACGGTGTCCCGGTCAACACCGGCGTCGTCATCCACTCCGAACGGGGATCCGGTCTCGGCCGCGTGCACACCGCCGGTTCGGTCGCCCTCGTCCGCGGCGACCGCGAGGTCTTCGGGCTCCGCGGCCGCTCCGCCGAGCAGCGGCTCGCGATCGACGCGCTCCTCGACCCGGAGATCGGCATCGTCTCGCTCGGCGGCAGCGCCGGCACCGGGAAGTCGGCGCTCGCGCTCTGCGCCGGACTCGAAGCCGTGCTCGAACGGCAGCAGCACAAGAAGATCATGGTGTTCCGGCCGCTCTACGCGGTCGGCGGGCAGGAGCTCGGCTTCCTCCCCGGCGACGCGAGCGAGAAGATGAACCCGTGGGCGCAGGCCGTCTACGACACGCTCGGCGCGCTGGTGTCCGACAACGTCCTCGACGAGGTCGTGGAACGCGGCATGCTCGAAGTGCTGCCGCTGACCCACATCCGCGGACGCTCCCTGCACGACGCGTTCGTCATCGTCGACGAGGCCCAGTCGCTCGAACGGAACGTCCTGCTGACGATGCTCTCCCGCATCGGGCAGAACTCCCGCGTCGTGCTCACCCACGACGTCGCGCAGCGCGACAACCTGCGGGTCGGTCGGCACGACGGGGTCGCGTCGGTGATCGAGCGGCTGAAGGGACACCCGCTGTTCGCGCACGTCACGCTGACGCGTTCCGAGCGCTCCGCGATCGCCGCGCTGGTGACGGAGATGCTGGACTCGCCCGACCTGGTCTAGCGCCGCGAGGGTTCGGCCACGAGTCTCGGCCTGAGCGACACTCCTCGCGGCGATCGCCGCGAGGAGTGTCGCTCAGCGCGAGTTCCGGGATCGGCGCAACGAGTCTCGGGACGGTCACCGAGACAGACGGGAGGCCCGGTGCCAGCTGGCACCGGGCCTCCCGTCCGTGAGGGGGTCGCGCGGATCAGTTCGGGTGCGTCATCGACAGGACGTCGAGCGCCTCGTCCAGCTGCGCCTCGGTGACCTCACCGCGCTCGACGAAGCCGAGCGCGACCACGGCTTCCCGCACGGTGATGCCCTCGGCGACGGCGTGCTTGGCGACCTTCGCGGCGGCTTCGTACCCGATGACGCGGTTGAGCGGGGTCACGATCGACGGCGAGGACTCGGCGAAGGCGCGGGCACGCTCGAGGTTCGCCTGCAGCCCGTCGACGGTCTTGTCGGCGAGGACCCGCGAGCTGTTCGCCAGCAGACGGATCGACTCCAGCAGCGCGGTGCCCATCACCGGGATCGCGACGTTGAGCTCGAACGCGCCGGACGCGCCGGCCCATGCGACGGTGGCGTCGTTGCCGATGACCCGTGCCGCGACCATGAGCGTCGCCTCGGGGATGACCGGGTTGACCTTGCCGGGCATGATCGACGACCCCGGCTGCAGGTCCGGGATGTGCAGCTCGCCGAGCCCGGTGTTCGGCCCGGAGCCCATCCAGCGCAGGTCGTTGTTGATCTTCGTCAGGCTGACCGCGAGCACCTTGAGCGCGCCGGATGCCTCGACGAGGGCATCACGGGCGCCCTGGGCCTCGAAGTGGTCGAGGGCCTCGGTGATCGGGAGTCCGGTGTCCTCCGCCAGCTGGGCGATGACCTGCTGCGGGAAGCCCTTCGGCGTGTTGATGCCGGTGCCCACCGCGGTGCCGCCGAGGGGGACCTCGGCGACGCGGGGGAGCGTGGCGTTCACACGCTCGATGCCGAGGCGGATCTGCCGCGCGTACCCGCCGAACTCCTGCCCGAGGGTGACCGGGGTGGCGTCCATCAGGTGGGTGCGGCCCGACTTCACGGCGTCGGCCCACAGCGTGGCCTTCGCTTCGAGGGACTCGGCGAGGTGCTCGAGGGACGGGACGAGCGACCGGATGAGGGCATCCGTGACGGCGACGTGCACCGAGGTCGGGAAGACGTCGTTCGACGACTGCGAGGCGTTGACGTGGTCGTTCGGGTGCACGGCCGTGCCGCTCCGGGACGCCAGGGTCGCCAGGACCTCGTTCATGTTCATGTTCGACGAGGTGCCGCTGCCGGTCTGGTAGACGTCGACCGGGAACTGGTCGTGGTGCTCGCCCGCGATGATGACGTCCGCGGCACCGACGATGGCGTCGGCCACGGCCCCGTCGACGATGCCGAGCTGCCCGTTGACGATCGCCGCGGCACGCTTGATGCGCGCGAGGGCGACGATCTGCGCCGACTCGAGCCCGGTGCCCGAGATCGGGAAGTTCTCCACCGCGCGCTGCGTCTGGGCGCGGTAGAGCGCCGAGACGGGCACACGGACCTCGCCCATGGTGTCGTGCTCGATCCGGAAACCGTCGTCGGTGGTCGGTTCGGTGCCGGTCGAGGCGGTGGGTGTCGTCGCGGTGGTGTCGGTCACGTCGTCGTGGTCCTTCCTGGTGGTGCTGCCGGTCGCGGTCGCGCCCGGGTGTCGTTCGGGCCGCGGTGGATCGCCGCGGCTCGCGTGCCGTGCCGGTGCCCGTCGGACCGGCGGCGGCCCGTCGTCAGGCCTGGCCGACGACGGTGTCGATGCTGACCTCGCCCGTGGTCAGGTCGTAGGTCGCGCCGACGACGGCCAATCTACCCTCGGCGATGGCGTCGGACACGGCGCCGGAGCGCTCGAGGATCGCACCGAGTGTGGACTCGAGGTGTGCGGCGCCGATGGCTTCCTGCGGCAGATCGGCGTCGGTCGCCCTGACCCGCTCGACACTCGGCGAGATCGCGTCCACGAGCGCCTGCAGGTGCGGCGCCGGGACGGGTTCGCCCGAGCGTGCCGCCGCGACCGCACCGCACTTGGTGTGGCGCAGGACGACGACCAGCGGGGTGCCGAGCGCCACGACGGCGAACTCGATCGAGCCGAGCACGACGTCGTCGACGATCTGCCCGGCGTTGCGGATCGCGAACACGTCGCCGATGCCCGCGTCGAAGACGTGCTCGAACGGCACGCGGGAGTCCGAGCACCCGAGGACGGTCGCGAACGGCGCCTGCGAGCCGGCGAGCTCGTTGCGGCGGTCGGGATCGATGCGGCCGGTGCGGCGCTTGTCGGCCGCGAACCGGGCGTTGCCCTCGACGAGGAGTCGGAGGGCGTCGGCTGGGGTGGACGCTGCGCGGTCGGTCATGGGTTCGGCTCCTCGGTGCTGCTTCGGGTGACGGGTTCGGCCTGGATCAGTCGCTCAGCTGCTTCGCGACGCCGGCGGCGATCTTCCGGAACGAGGCGTCGTCGGCGGTGCCGGCCAGCACGACGGTGTTCCGGCCGAAGGTCGCGACGAGGGAGTACGCCTGGTTGCCGGCGTCCTTGCCCTCTGCCCGGCGGTCGTACACGGTCCACTTCGTCCCGCCGATGGACCGTGAACCCGTCGCCGCGTGCTGGTCGAGCTGGTTCGCCACCCAGGTCGGGTTGGCGTCGATGCCCTGCTGCAGGCCGATGTACTGCTTGTCCGGGGTCAGGAAGCCCACGGTCCAGACGTCAACGCCGTCGGCGGCCTTGTCCTTGTAGTCGGCGCGGTTCGCGCTGTACGAGTCGGGGAGCTCCGGCGCAGCGAGCGTGACCCCCGGGACGTCCGCCTGGGCGGCGACCTGCTGGTAGTCGACGCTGCGGTCCACGGCGCCGTCCGGGCGTGCCACGACCGCGACCAGGAACACCACGATGCCGAGCGACGCGATGAGCGCGAGCACGAGGTTGAAGGCCGTCTGGTGCTGCCGGCGTGCACGGCGCGCCGAGTCCTTGCGTGCCCAGGTCTCCTCGGCCGTCTCGGGGCGGCCGAGCTCGGCGACGACCGGGCGGCCGGTCTCCGGATCGGTCACCGGGACGCCTCGGCGGCGTCACCGTCGCTGGCCGCGCGGGCTGCGTCGAGGCGCGCACGGGCGCCGACGAGCCACTCTTCGCAGCGTGCCGCGAGGGCTTCGCCGCGCTCCCAGAGGGACAGCGAGCGCTCGAGCGTCGCGGAGCCCTGTTCGAGCTCGTTGACGACGCGGACGAGTTCGTCGCGCGCGGCCTCGTAGCTCAGGGACCGGACGTCTGTCTGCCCGCTCGGGGCAGTCTCGGGCTGTTCCTCGGATGACACCCCTCGATCCTACCGATGGTCCACCGACGCGTTCGTCGGGAGGCTGCGCCGGTGGAGAACGCCGTGGCTGTCGACATCCCACGCCCGTGGAGAACGCTCAGCCCTCGCCGTCGGGCCCCGGCCCCTCGGGTTCGAGCGTGCCCGTCGCCGTCCCGGCACCGAGCGTCACGCGGACGCCGGTACTGCCGTCGAGGTCCGCGGCGGCCCGGACGACGCCACCGTCGGCCGTCTGGACGATCGCGTACCCGCGCCGGAGCGTGTCCCGCGGCGAGAGCGCACGGAGCCGTCCGGTCAGGTGCCCGACGTCCGCGTGCGAGCGCTCGATGCGGCGGTCGAGGAGCTCGCGCGCCCGGGAGAGGTCTCGTGCCACCTCCTCGGCACGGGTGTCGACGAGCCACGCCGTGGAGGCGAGTGCCGGACGGGAGCGCAGCGCGGCGATGCGGTCCGCCTCGACGGACAGGGTGTGCGAGAGCCGGAGCCCGAGTCGGGCCCGCGCCTGCCGCACGTTCGCCAGCTCCTCGGCGACGTCGGGCACGACCCGCTTCGCGGCGTCCGTCGGGGTCGAGGCGCGCAGGTCGGCGACCTCGTCCAGGATCGGGCGGTCGGCTTCGTGGCCGATCGCCGAGACGATCGGGGTCGTCGCGGCCGCCGCTGCCCGGACCAGTCCCTCGTCGCTGAAGCCGAGCAGGTTCTGGAAGTCGCCGCCACCGCGGGCGACGATGATGACGTCGACCTCGGGGTCGGCATCGAGTTCCTGGATGGCGGCCGTCACCTCGGTCACGGCACGCTCGCCCTGGACTGCTGCGTGGATCGTGCGGAACTCGACCTGCGGCCACCGGAGCTGCGCGTTCCGCTTGACGTCCTTCTCAGCGTCGGAGTCCTTGCCGGTGACGAGCCCGATGCGGTGCGGCAGGAAGGGGAGCCGCTTCTTGCGGGAGACGTCGAAGAGGCCTTCCTCGGCCAGGGTCCGCCGCAGCCGTTCGAGCCGTTCGAGCAGGTCCCCGAGGCCGACGTGCTTCATCTCGACGACCTGCATCGTCAGCGAGCCGCCCTTGACCCAGTAGTTCGGCTTGACCGCGGCGACCACCCGGGCGCCCTGCTTGAGGTCGGCCGGCACCCGGGAGCGCACGCTCGACCAGATGGAGAACGACACGGTGGCGTCGACCTCGACGTCCTTGAGCTTGCCGTACACGTTGCCGCCCGCGACGTTCCACTGCGTGATCTCGCCTTCGACCCACGCGGTGCCGAGCCGGTCGATCCAGTCCCGCATCTTCGCGCCGAGCAGCGCGACGGGCCACGGGTTGTCGGCCGTCGGTGGTCCCTGTTCGATCGCCATGCGCTCCTCCTCGTGGTGCCGTTCCATGGTGCCGGACACCGGTGACACCCGCGCCCAGGCGCTGCCGGACACCGGTGACACCCGCGCCCAGGCCCCGTCGGTCCCGCTCACCTATCATCGGGGACGTGACGATCACCAACGGCCACTCGGTCCCACTCGCCCCGCCGCGCATGCCCGCGCCGCGCGGACGGCTGCGGAACGACCCGGTGACCGGCACCAAGAAGGTCCTGCTCGCCGCCCCGCGCGGGTACTGCGCCGGCGTCGACCGCGCAGTCGTCGCGGTCGAGAAGGCGCTCGAGCAGTACGGCGAACCCGTCTACGTGCGCAAGCAGATCGTCCACAACGTCCACGTCGTGTCGACGCTCGAGCAGCGCGGCGCCGTCTTCGTGGACGACGTCGACGAGGTCCCCCGTGGATCGCACGTCGTCTTCAGCGCGCACGGGGTGTCCCCGGCGGTCGTGGCCGGTGCCGCGGACCGGGACCTGCACGCCATCGACGCCACGTGCCCGCTCGTCACGAAGGTCCACCGCGAAGCCACCCGGTTCGCCAAGGCCGAGCGCACCATCATCCTGATCGGGCACGCCGGCCACGAAGAAGTCGAGGGCACGATGGGGCACGCCCCGGAGCGCACGATCCTGGTCAACGGGCCGGAGGACGTCGCCGCCCTCACCGTGGACGACCCGGACAACCTGGTGTGGCTCTCGCAGACCACGTTGAGCGTCGACGAGACGATGGAGACCGTCCGCCGGCTGCGCGAGAAGTACCCGACGATCCAGGACCCGCCCTCCGACGACATCTGCTACGCCACCCAGAACCGGCAGGTCGCGATCAAGAAGGTCGCCCCGCAGGCGGACCTGGTGATCGTGGTCGGTTCGGCGAACTCGTCGAACAGCGTCCGCCTGGTCGAGGTCGCGCTCGAGCACGGCGCCCGGGCAGCGCACCGGGTCGACTACGCCGAGGAGATCCGGCAGGAGTGGCTCGACGGCGTCCGCACGGTCGGCGTCACGAGCGGAGCGTCCGTCCCCGAAGAGCTCGTCCACGAGGTCCTCGAGCAGCTCGCCGACGCCGGCTTCGGCTCCGTCGAGGAGGTCGTCACCGCCCACGAGGACCTGATGTTCTCCCTCCCGAAGGAACTCCGCACGGACGCGTCGGGCAAGCCGACGCGCGCCCTCGGCGGTCGTACCCGATGAGCGCGGGGGACTGGTCGTCCGTCCCGTCGCGTGGGCACGGCGACGGACAGGAGGCCCGGCTCGATCCGCCGACGTCGGCCGCCGGTACCGCGGACGGTCGCGTCCACGGCCGTCCGGCACCGCAGTACGGCGAGTACGCCCCGGACGGCTGGGTCAACCCGGTGTTCGTGGAACAGGAACGTGCCGAGCGCGAGCGCCAGGCGCACGAGGCCGCCGTCGCCGCGCGCGAGTCGGCTGCGGCCGGCCCCGGCGCCGGAGCGCAGCCGTCGCGTGCGTCGTCGGGCACGCCGTCGGGTGCAGCCGTGCCGACGTCGCGGTTCGGGAAGTCACCAGGCGACTTCCTGCTCACCGTCATGCTGCTGGCGTTCGGGCTCGTGTCCGTCGTCCAGTCGCTGTCCGTCGGCACCGTCGCCTCCGGTGTCCGGCGGGAACTGGAACTCCGCTACACCGCGTTGGAGGACCCCGGCGCACTGACCACCGCGGCACTCGTGAGCGCGATCGTCACGGTCGTGCTGTTCGTCCTCGTCGCCTGGTGGTCGATCGTGCGCCTGCGTCGCCGGAAGCGCACGGTGTGGGTGCCGCTCCTCGGTGGTGCCGTCGCGTCCCTGGTCACCTTGGGTGCGTTCGCGACGGTGCTCGCCAACGACGCGCACTTCGTGGCCTGGATGATGCAGAACGCCGGCGGCTGAGTCCGCTCCGGGCGCCCCGGCTCAGCCGGCCAGGAACGCCGCGACGGCGCCGTGCAGTGCCGCCAGGTCGTCGACGTGCACGAGTTCACGGACCGAGTGCATCGAGAGCAGCCCGACACCGATGTCGACGGTGGGGATGCCGAGCCGGGTCGCCGCGATCGGGCCGATCGTCGAGCCGCCGGGGATCGTGTTGTTGTTCACGAACGGCTGGAACGACACCCCGGCCGATGCGCATGCGGCAGCGAAGACGGCCTCGCCCTTCGCCTCGGTCATGTAGCGCTGGTTCGCGCTGATCTTCAGGAGCGGGCCACCACCCGGCCGCGGACGGTTCGTCGGGTCGTGCTTCTCGGAGTGGTTCGGGTGCACCAGGTGTCCGGCATCGCTCGACAGCAGCCACGAGGCGCGGAACGCCCGAGCTGCCTCGGAACGGGTGGCGCCGAGGCCCTCCTGCACGCGGCCGAGGACGTCTTCGAGGAACGGCCCACCGGCACCGGACGGCGTCGCCGACCCGACCTCTTCGTGGTCGAAGGCCGCGAACACCGGGATGTGGTCCGCGTCTCCGGGGGCATCCACGATGCCGCGGAGTCCGGCGTGCACGCTCGTCAGGTTGTCCATCCGCCCGGAGGCCAGGAACGACCCGTCGATCCCGACCCGGGCGGGCGCCTGGGTGTCGGCGAGGAAGAGATCCCACGAGACCGCCGTTTCGCCGACCCGGCCGCGGAGCCACTCGAGGGCGTCGACGCCGCCGGACTCGGTGCCGTCCGTGCCGACGACCGGCAGGGTGTGGCGCTGCCGGTCGATCTCGGTGCCGGTGTTCACGCCGCGGTCGAGGTGGATCGCGAGGTTCGGGATCCGTGCGACCGCGCCGGTGTCCAGGAGCGTGATCGATCCGTCGGCGTGCACGACGCGACCGGCGATGCGGAGGTCGCGGTCGAACCAGGTCGAGAGGATCGGGCCGCCGTAGACCTCGACGTTGAGCTGCTCCCAGCCCCCGACGCGCACGGTCGGGTTCGGCTTGATCCGGAAGCCGGGGGAGTCGGTGTGTGCGCCGAGGATCCGGAAGGGCGTCGTCGCGTTCGCACCGGGCGGCGTCCGCCAGGCGATCACCGCGCCGTCGCGGACGACCACGTAGGCACCGGGCTCGGTCGGCCACGCATCGAGCTCCGAGAGCTCCGTGAACCCGGCCGCCACCAGGCGGTCCCGGGTCTCGGCGGCGGCGTGGAACGCCGTCGGCGATGCGGTGACGAACTGGGCGAACTCGGAGGCGATGGCGTCGACGGTCACCCGACCATCGTGGCACGGGACGCGTCCGACGGACGCGCCCCGAGCCTCCAGGCCGATGTCAGCTCTTGCTGTTGCCCGCCGAGCCGAGGACCTTCGCGGCCTCGCCGACGCGGGCGGCCATCGCCGTCTCGGCGACCTTGCCCCATGCGCGCGGGTCGTACTGCTTCTTGTTGCCGACCTCG
The DNA here is from genome assembly GCF_048756585.1 of Curtobacterium sp. L3-7. NCBI lineage: Bacteria > Bacillati > Actinomycetota > Actinomycetes > Micrococcales > Microbacteriaceae > Curtobacterium > Curtobacterium sp. L3-7. Next base: position 1,586,588 of record NZ_CP151474.1, read on the forward strand.
CCGTCGATCTTCAGGACGCCCTCGTAGTTGGTGAACATCGAGCCGGCGATCGAGCGCGTGAACGCGTACTGCGTGTCCGTGTCGATGTTCATCTTGATGACGCCGTTGCGGACGGCCTCGTGGATCTCGTCGTCGGTCGAGCCGGAGCCGCCGTGGAACACGAGGTCGAGGGGGTTCTCGCCGGTGCCGTGCTTGGCGGCGACGGCGGCCTGGATCTCGCCGAGGAGTTCCGGACGGAGCTTCACGTTGCCGGGCTTGTAGACGCCGTGCACGTTGCCGAAGGTCAGGGCGGCGATCCAGCGACCCTTGTCACCGAGGCCGAGTGCGTCGACGACCCGCTCGACGTCGTTCGGGGTCGTGTAGAGCGCGTCGTTGGTGCCCTCGTGCTGGACGCCGTCCTCTTCGCCGCCGACGACGCCGATCTCGACCTCGAGGATGGCGTTGATGTTGCGGGTCTTCTCGATCATCGTGCGGGCGATCTCGATGTTCTCGTCGAGCGGCACGGCCGAGCCGTCCCACATGTGCGACTGGAAGATCGGGTTGCGGCCGTGGCGCACCTCTTCCTCGCTCGCTGCGATGAGCGGCAGGACGAAGCCGTCGAGGGCGTCCTTCGGGCAGTGGTCGGTGTGGAGCGCGACCGTGATCGGGTAGTTCTTGGCGACCTCGTGCGCGAACTTCGCCATCGCGAGCGCACCGGCGGCGCGGTTCTTCACGGTGTGGCCGGCGAAGTAGTCTGCACCGCCCGTGGTCACCTGGAGGATGCCGTCCGACCCTGCCTCCGTCAGGCCCTGGAGGACCGCGTTGATGGTCTGGGACGAGGAGACGTTCACGGCGGGGTACGCGAACTTGCCCGCCTTCGCTCGGTCGATCATCTCGGCGTACTGTTCCGGCGTTGCGATGGGCACTGGGATCTCCTTCGACTTCGGTGGTGGCCGGTCCGATCGTAGTCAGCCGCAGCAGAGTGTGACCTGGTCTGCACATCCGTTCGTCCCGCGGGGTGGGTGTGGTCCCGGTCGGTAGGCTGGCAGTCGTGACTCCCACGACTGAAACCGGATCCCTCTTCCTGCAGCCCGACCGCAACCTCGCGCTGGAACTCGTGCGTGCGACCGAGGCCGCGGCGATCCGTGCGCAGCCGTGGGTCGGTCGTGGTGAGAAGAACCTCGCGGACGGCGCTGCCGTCGACGCGATGCGGAAGTTCCTCGGCACGGTCAACTTCGACGGCGTGGTCGTCATCGGCGAGGGCGAGAAGGACAACGCCCCGATGCTCTACAACGGCGAGCACGTCGGCAACGGGCACGGCCCCGCGTGCGACATCGCGGTCGACCCGATCGACGGCACCTCCCTCACGGCTGCCGGTCGCCAGAACGCCATCTCCGTGATGGCCGTGTCGGACCGCGGCTCGATGTACGACCCGTCCGCCGTGTTCTACATGGACAAGATCGCCGCCGGGCCCGACGGCCGTGGGGTCCTGGACCTCGAGAAGCCGATCGGCGAGAACATCCGCGCGCTCGCGAAGGCGAAGCACAAGGACCTCGAGGACATGCAGATCGCCGTCCTCGACCGTCCCCGCCACGACGAGCTCATCCGTGCGATCCGTGCGACCGGTGCCGGCACGCGACTGCTGCTCGACGGTGACGTCGCCGGTGGGATCGCGGCGGCGCTGCCCGGTTCGCCGATCGACATGTGCGTCGGCGTCGGTGGGACCCCGGAGGGCATCATCACGGCGTGCGCGATCAAGGCGCTCGGTGGTGTGATCCTCGGCAAGCTCCAGCCCAAGGACGACGAGGAGCGTGAGAAGGCGATCGCCGCAGGGCACGACCTCGACAAGGTCCTCGACCAGGACGACCTCGTCACGGGCGACAACACGTTCTTCGTCGCGACGGGTGTCACGGACGGCGTGCTGGTCGACGGTGTCCGTCGCTCGCGCGGCGTCATCCACACGGACTCGCTCGTGCTGCGGTCCCGCTCGAACACGATCCGCCGCATCCAGGCGGACCACCGCGCCGAGAAGTGGTTCTGATCCGTCCCGTCTGCGGGGTCAGTCGCGGTCGGGGGAGCCGACGAGCTCCGGCGCGGTGAGCAGCCGGGGCTCGTCGTCGATCGTGGCGGGTTCGGCGATGACCTTCGACTCGTCGAGGAGTGACAGCCGCCGAGCGCTCGGCAGCACCTGGCGTTCGAGCGACCCGACGAAGCGGTTGTAGTCGACGACGGTGCCCCGGATCGACCGGCCGAGCTTGTCGACGTGTGCCGCCATCGTCGAGAGCCGGCCGTGCAGCTCCCGCGAGATCGTGAAGAGCTCGCGGGCTTCCTGCGTGACGACGTCCTGCTGCCAGGAGAACGCCACCGTCTTGAGCACCGACCAGAGCGTCACGGGCGAGGCCAGTGCGACCCGCTTGCGGAAGGCGTGGTCGAGCAGCCCGGGGTCGGCGGCGAGGGCGCTGGCGATGAGCGACTCGGACGGGATGAACGCCACCGTGAGTTCCGGCGAGGCGTCGTACCCGGACCAGTACTCCCGGGCGGCGAGAGCATCCACGTGCGCCCGCAGCGCCTTGACGTGCTGCGCCATCAGTTGCGTGCGGCGCGCACCCTCGGCGCCGGTGGCCGACGCCGGGATCTCCATCGCCTGCAGGTAGGCGCTGAACGGCACCTTCGCGTCGACCGCGATGCTCTTGCCGCCGGGCAGGTGCACGATCATGTCGGGTCGGGCCGCTCCGGCTGCGGTCGTCACGGAGGACTGCACGTCGAAGTCGACCCGTTCGAGGAGCCCCGCCGCTTCGACCACGTTGCGCAGCTGCGTCTCGCCCCAGACACCACGCGTGCTGTTGGCCGACAGGGCGCTCGCGAGGGTCTCGGCCGTGGCGCGCAGGCGTTCCTCGGACTCGGCGGCGGAGCGGAGCTGGGTGGAGATCGCACCGTACTGCTCGCTGCGGGAGCGTTCGAGCTCGGCGATCTTGGCGCGCATCACGTCGAGGGTCTCGGCGACGGGGCTGAGCGCCGTGAGCACCTTCGATTCGTCCTGTGCCCGGGCGGACTCGGCACCGTGCATGCGCTGCACGAGGTGCTCGAGCTCGGCCGCCCGGCGTTCCAGCGAGTCGACCTGCCGCCGGTACTGGGCGTCCTGTGCGTCGAGCCGTTCCTCGGCATCACGACGTACCTCGTCCAGGCGCGCACGGAGCGCGGTGGCGGTGGCCTCGGCCGCGCCGGATCGGGTGCGCGCGACCGACCACGCGATCCCGGCGCCGGCGACGGCGCCGACCAGGAGGCCGATGAGCAGGGCGGTGAAGTCCATGCCCAGACCTTCCCAGGACCCACCGACACCGGTGTTCCGGGGGTGATCCGAGCCTCCAGATCGACCGCTGGAGCGGTTGGCAACCATGTCATGACATTAAGCCAAGGAGGGTGTACAGTCGTGATCGTCCGCCGATGAAGCCGCACGGAAGGTCCCGCACGTCGCATGACGAACGAAGCTCCCCACGCCTACGACGTGATCACCATGGGTCGCGTGAGCGTCGACATCTACCCGCAGCAGACGGGTCCGCTCGAAGACGTCGAGACCTTCTCGAAGTCGGTCGGCGGCAGCGCCACGAACGTCGCCATCGCCGCTGCCCGGCACGGTGCCGACGCCGCGGTCATCACCCGCACCGGCAACGACCCGTTCGGCAGGTACATCGCCAGGACGCTCCCGGAGTTCGGCGTCGCCAACGCCTTCGTCGACACGGTCGACGGGCTGAACACCCCGGTCGCCTTCTGCGAGATCTTCCCGCCGGACGACTTCCCGCTCTACTTCTACCGGGCGCCGAAGGCCCCCGACCTGATGATCACCGCCAAGTCGCTGCCGCTCCACGAGATCGAGCGGGCGAAGGTGTTCTGGACGACCGTGACCGGCCTCAGCGAGGAGCCGAGCCGACAGGCGCACCACACGGCGTTCGCTGCTCGCTCCGCGTCGGAGCACAGCACGAAGGTGCACACCGTGCTGGACCTGGACTACCGGTCGATGTTCTGGTCCTCCCCGGAGTCCGCGACGCGCGAGGTCGCCGTCGCGCTCGAGCACGCCACCGTCGCGGTCGGGAACCGCGAGGAGTGCGAGGTCGCCGTGGGGGAGACCGATCCGGTGCGGGCTGCCGACGCGCTGCTCGAACGCGGCGTCGAGATCGCCATCGTGAAGCAGGGCCCCAAGGGCGTGCTCGCGAAGACCCGCGACGAGTTCGTCGAGCTCCGCCCGCACCACATCGACGTCGTGAACGGCCTCGGCTCCGGCGACGGCTTCGGCGGCGCGCTCACCCACGGCCTGCTGCAGGGCTGGGGCCTCGAGCGCATCCTCGCGTTCGCCAACGCGGCCGGCGCGATCGTCGCGACGCGGTTCGAGTGCTCCACCGCGATGCCGACGAGCGACGAGATCGAGACGTTCCTGCAGGAGAACCCGACGGAAGAAGCGGTCAATGCCTGAGATCAGCAGTGTCGACTTCCAGCGGCTGCGCGACGTCCGCGCCGGATCGCCGGAGACGATCGCGAGCACGCTCGCAGCACGGACCAAGCGGCCGCTCCTGGCCGACGACGGCAAGCTCTTCATCGTCGCCGCGGACCACCCGGCCCGTGGCGCCCTGGCGGTGCGCGACGACGAGTCCGCGATGGCCGACCGCTACGACCTGCTCGAGCGGCTGGTCACGGCCCTCGGCCGCCCCGGTGTCGACGGCGTGCTCGGCACGCCGGACATCCTCGAGGACCTGGCGCTGCTCGGCGCCCTCGACGGCAAGGTCGTCGTCGGCTCGATGAACCGCGGCGGGCTGCGCGGTGCGACCTTCGAGATGGACGACCGGTACACGGCGTACTCGGCCAGGTCCATCGCGGACGCCGGCCTCGACTTCGCCAAGCTGCTCGTCCGCATCAACCTCTCGGACGCCGGCACCGCACCGACACTCGAGGCGACCGCCCGGGCCGTCACCGAGGCCGCCCAGCACCGCCTGCCGATCATGCTCGAGCCCTTCATGTCGACGTGGCGGGACGACAAGGTCGTGAACGACCTGACCGCGGACGCCGTCATCACCTCGATGGCGATCGCCGCGGGGCTCGGCGAGTCCAGTGCCTACAGCTGGCTGAAGATCCCCGTGGTCGAGGACATGGAGCGCGTGATGGCCGCGACGACGCTGCCCACGCTGCTGCTCGGCGGCGACCCGTCGGCGCGTCCGCTCGAGACCTACGCCAAGTGGGCTGACGCGCTCGCACTGCCCGGTGTCCGCGGGCTCGTCGTCGGACGGACCCTGCTCTACCCGCCGGACGGGGACGTCGCGACGGCCGTGGACGTCGCAGCGGGTCTCGTCCACACCCAGGGAGCTCGGGCCGGGTTCTCCACGGATGCTCACGACCCAGCCGCGCGGCTCGCGGGCCCCACCACCATGGACTCGTCCATCTCGGAAGGAACCAACGCATGACCATCTCGGACACCGTCACCACGACGATCGGCCACTGGATCGACGGGGCGCGCGTCGCCTCGACGTCAGGGAACACTGCTCCGGTCTACGACCCGGCGCTCGGCGTCGCGACGAAGCAGGTCGCGCTGGCGAACGAGGACGAGATCCAGGCGGCGATCGCCAGTGCGAAGGCCGCGTTCCCGAAGTGGGGCAACCTCTCGCTGGCCAAGCGTCAGCAGATCCTCTTCGCCTTCCGCGAGATCCTGAACCGTGACAAGGCAGAGCTCGCCGAGATCATCACGAGCGAGCACGGCAAGGTCCTCGACGACGCGCTCGGTGAGATCGCCCGCGGGCAGGAAGTGGTCGAGCTCGCGACGAGCATCCCGCAGCTGCTGAAGGGCGAGTTCAGCGACCAGGTCTCGACGGGCATCGACGTCTACTCGATCCGGCAGCCGCTCGGCGTCGTCGGCATCATCAGCCCGTTCAACTTCCCTGCGATGGTGCCGCTGTGGTTCCTGCCGATCGCCATCGCCGCCGGCAACACCGTCGTGCTCAAGCCGAGTGAGAAGGACCCGAGCGCCGCGATCTGGCTGGCCGAGAAGTTCAAGGAGGCCGGCCTGCCGGACGGCGTCTTCAACGTGCTCAACGGCGACAAGCTGTCCGTCGACGGGCTCCTGACGAGCCCCGACGTCGAGTCGATCTCGTTCGTCGGTTCGACGCCGATCGCGCAGTACGTCTACGAGACCGGCACGAAGCACGGCAAGCGCGTGCAGGCCCTCGGCGGCGCGAAGAACCACATGCTCGTGCTGCCCGACGCCGACCTCGACCTCGTCGCGGACAACGCCATCAACGCGGGCTTCGGCTCCGCCGGCGAGCGCTGCATGGCGATCTCGGTCGTCGTCGCGGTCGAGCCCGTCGCGGACGAGCTCATCGAGAAGATCAAGGACCGTGCCGCCACGCTGCGCATCGGTGACGGGCGTCGCGGCTGCGACATGGGTCCCCTCGTCACGAAGCAGCACCGCGACAAGGTCGCCTCGTACATCGAGGTCGCAGAGCAGGACGGCGCGGTGGTCGTGGTGGACGGCCGCACCGTCCGACCCGACGGCGACGAGAACGGGTTCTGGCTCGGCCCGACCCTGATCGACAAGGTCCCGACGACCAGCCGCGTCTACACCGAGGAGATCTTCGGGCCGGTGCTGTCGGTCGTGCGCGTCGCCACCTACGAAGAAGGTCTCGAGCTGATCAACTCCGGTGCGTTCGGCAACGGCACCGCCATCTTCACGAACGACGGCGGCGCGGCCCGACGCTTCCAGCGCGACGTGCAGGTCGGCATGATCGGCATCAACGTCCCGATCCCCGTGCCGGTCGCGTACTACTCGTTCGGCGGCTGGAAGAACTCGCTGTTCGGCGACCACAAGGCGTACGGCGCCGACGGCGTCAGCTTCTTCACCCGGCAGAAGGCGATCACGAGCCGGTGGCTGGACCCGTCGCACGGCGGCATCAACCTCGGCTTCCCCTCGAACAACTGACGCGACCGATGGCTGAACAGAACTGGTTCAACCCGCGCGGGAGTCGACCGGAGGCCGGCTGGACCGACGTCGTCGACGGGCGCATCGCGGGGTGGGAGCACACCGGCCTGCGGACCGGCACGGTGTCCGACGGGGCCGAGTTGCGCCTCCCGGCCGCTGCCGTCGAGCGCATGGTCGTGCCGCTCTCGGGGAGCTTCCACGTCGCGTGGTCCGGCGCCGAATCCGGCGAGCAGGGGCTGGAAGGACGTGGCGGGGTCTTCGAGGGGCCCACCGATGTCCTGTACCTCGGGTCCGGGCTGGAGGCTCGGATCACCGGATCGGGACGGGTCGCGGTCGCCGAGGCACCCACCGACGTCGTCAAGCCGGTCGGGTACATCGCGAAGGCCGACGTGCCCGTGGAGCTCCGCGGTGCGGGACAGTCGTCGCGGCAGGTGCACAACTTCGGGACCCCTGCCGGGCTCGACGCGGTGAAGCTCCTGGTGTGCGAGGTCATCACGCCGGCCGGCAACTGGTCGTCGTACCCGCCGCACAAGCACGACACGAACGTCCCGGGCGGCGAGTCGAACCTCGAGGAGATCTACTACTACGAGTCGGCGGTGGCTCGTGGCGTGGATGCCCCTGCAACGGCCGATCCGTTCGCGTTGCACCGGACGTACGCCTCGGACGACCGCGCGATCGACGAGTTCCGTGAAGTCCGGACGGGCGACATCGCGCTCGTGCCCTACGGCTGGCACGGACCGGCCGTCGCGGCTCCCGGCTACGACATGTACTACCTCAACGTGATGGCCGGGCCCGACCCGGAGCGCGTGTGGAACATCACCGACGACCCTGCCCACGGGTGGGTCCGCCAGGTGTGGGAGACCGAGACCATCGACCCGCGCCTGCCCTACGCATCGAAGAAGGAGGACGTGTGACCACCCCCACACGCCGCATGACCGTCGGTCAGGCCCTCGTCGAGTTCCTGGCCAACCAGTGGACCGTCGACGGCGACCACCGCGAACGCACCATCCCGGGGATCTTCGGCATCTTCGGGCACGGCAACGTCGCCGGCGTCGGTCAGGCCATCAAGCAGCTCCACGTCGAGCAGCCCGGCCTGCTGCCCTACCACCAGGCCCGCAACGAGCAGGCCATGGTGCACGAGGCAGTCGGCTTCGCCCGCATGCACCGCCGTCGCGCCACCTTCGCCGCGACCGCATCGGTCGGCCCCGGGGCGGCGAACATGCTGACCGCCGCCGCGCTCGCCACGACGAACCGCCTGCCTGCCCTGCTGCTGCCGTCGGACACCTTCGCGACCCGGACCACCGACCCGGTGCTCCAGCAGATCGAGATGCCGCACGACACCTCGCTGCAGGTCACGGACGCGTTCCGCCCGCTCTCCCGGTTCTTCGACCGGGTCGAGCGTCCCGAGCAGTTGTTCTCGATCGCGCTCGCCGCGATGCGCGTGCTCACCGACCCGGCCGAGACCGGTGCGGTGACGATCGCGCTGCCTGAAGACGTGCAGGCCGAGGAGTTCGACGTCCCCGTCGCGTTCCTGCAGCCGCGCGAGTGGCACATCCGTCGTCCACTGCCCGAGCACGGGCCGCTCGCCCGTGCGGTCGCTGCGATCCGGGCCGCGGAGCGCCCGGTGATCGTCGCCGGCGGAGGCGTCCTGTACTCCGCGGCGTCCGAACAGCTGCGGGCCTTCGTGGAGGCCACCGGCATCCCCGTCGGCACGTCGCAAGCCGGAGGCGGCGCGCTCGCGTGGGACCACCCGCAGTACCTCGGCGGCATCGGCGCGACCGGCACCGCCGCCGCGAACGCGATCGCGGCAGGAGCCGACCTCGTCATCGGCATCGGGACCCGCTACAGCGACTTCACGACCGCGTCGCGGACGGCGTTCCAGAACCCGGACGTCACGTTCGTGAACGTCAACGTCGCCGCGTTCGACGCCTACAAGCACGGCACCCAGCTGCCGTTGATCGCGGACGCCCGGGAGGCCCTGGTCGCCCTGACGGAGTCGCTCGCGTCGTTCTCGGTGTCGGACCGGTACGCGTCCGAGATCGCCGAGCAGAAGCGCGCGTGGGACGCGCTGGTCGACGCCGCGTTCGCGCCGTCGGGCAACGCGCTGCCCGGCCAGCCCGAGATCATCGGTGCGGTCCAGTCCGTGTCGGACCCCCGCGACGTCGTGATCCAGGCGGCCGGTTCGCTGCCGGGCGACCTGCACAAGCTCTGGCGCGTGCGGGACGAACTCGGCTACCACGTCGAGTACGCCTTCTCGTGCATGGGCTACGAGATCGCCGGCGGCCTCGGTGTCCGTCGGGGTGCTCCCGACCGCGACGCGATCGTCATGGTCGGCGACGGCTCGTACCTGATGCTGCACACCGAGCTCGTCACCGCGGTGGCAGAGGGCATCAAGATCATCGTCGTGCTCATCCAGAACCACGGGTACGCGTCGATCGGGCACCTCTCCGAGACCGTCGGTTCCGAGCGGTACGGCACCAAGTACCGCTACCTGGACGACACCCAGTCGTTCGAGGACGGCGAGCCCCTGCCCGTCGACCTCGCGGCGAACGCCCGTTCGTACGGTGTCGACGTCATCGAGGTCGAGCCGGGCCCGAACGCGATCGAGGACCTCAAGGCCGCGGTGCGCCAGGCCAAGGCGAACGACCACACCACCCTCGTGCACATCAACTCGGACCCGCTCGTATACGCCCCGGACGGCGACGGCTGGTGGGACGTCCCGGTCGCGCAGACCTCGACCCTGTCCACCACCCAGGCCGCACGCGCCGACTACGAGCAGCAGGTCGCGGCACAGCGCCCGCTCCTCGGCTGACCCCACCACCACCTCGTGCAGAAAGAAGACGACGACGTCATGACCGACACCGCCACCCCGACCGGCGCCCCGTCCACGGACGCCACCACCGCGTCGATCCGCATCGGCACCGCTCCCGACTCGTGGGGCGTCTGGTTCCCGGACGACCCGAAGCAGGTCCCGTGGCAGCGCTTCCTGGACGAAGCGGCGGCCGCCGGGTACGAGTGGATCGAGCTCGGCCCGTACGGGTACCTGCCGACCGACCCCGCGCAGCTGTCGGACGAGCTCGAGTCGCGCGGGCTGAAGCTGTCCGCGGGGACCGTCTTCACCGGGTTCCACAAGGGCGACGACCAGTTCCAGCGCGCGTGGGACCAGGCCGTCGCGGTGGCCGGACTCGCGGCGAAGCTCGGCGCGGAGCACCTCGTGACGATCCCGGACCTCTGGCGCTCGGACGCCACCGAAGAGGTCCTGGAACCCCGGACGCTCACGGGCGAGCAGTGGGAACGGCTCGGCAAGGGCCACGACCAGCTCGGCAAGGCACTGCTCGAGGAGTTCGGCGTCCACCAGCAGTTCCACACGCACGCCGACAGCCACGTGGGGACCTACAAGGAGACCGTGCGCTTCCTCGAGGTCACGGACCCGCAGTACACGAACCTCTGCCTCGACACCGGGCACTTCGCCTACTACGGCGGCGACAACCTCAAGCTCATCGCGGCGCACCCCGAGCGCATCGGCTACCTCCACCTCAAGCAGGTCGACACCGACCTGCTGTTCGACGTGCTGAAGAACGACGTGCCGTTCGCGACCGCCGTCTCCCAGGGCATCATGACCGAGCCGCCGCACGGCACCCCCGAGCTCGCGCCGATCATCGAGGCAGTGGCCGCGATCAACCCGGACGTCTTCGGCATCGTCGAGCAGGACATGTACGGCTGCTCGGTCGACGCTCCTGGCCCGATCGCGGAGCGCACGTTCCAGCACATCTTCGGTTCGACGTCCGCCGCCCGCGCGTCCTGACGCCGACACCGTCCACGCAGCGCCACCACCTCCAGGAGACATCCAATGAGCACCACTGACAACCTCCGCGTCGCCGTCGTCGGCGCCGGGGCCATGGGCAGCGACCACATCCGCCGCATCACGTCGACCATCGCCGGTGCCGACGTCGTCGCGATCGTGGACCCCGACACCGCGCGGGCCACCGCCGCGGCCGCGAAGGCCCCCGGCGCGATCACCGCCGCGTCGTTCGAGGACGCCCTCGACGCTACCCCCATCGACGCCGTCATCGTCGCGACCCCGGGCTTCCTGCACGAGCCGGTCCTGGTGCCGGCGATCGAACGCGGACTCGCGGTGCTCTGCGAGAAGCCCCTCACGACGAGTGCGGAGGACTCGCTGCGGATCGTCGAGCTCGAGCAGGCGAAGTCGGACCGCCCGAAGATCCAGGTCGGCTTCATGCGTCGATTCGACAGGGGCTACCAGGAACTCCGGGCGCTCCGCGAGTCGGGGTCGAACGGCGCACTGCTCGCCCTGCACCACGCACACCGCAACCCGACCACCCCGCCGAACTTCAGCGAGTCGATGCTCATCCACGACTCGGTGATCCACGAGATCGACATCATCCCGTTCATCACCGGCGAGGCGATCACGAGCGTCGAGGTCAAGAAGCCGCGCAAGAACTCGCTGGCGCCGGCCGACCTGCCCGAGCCGCAGTTCGTGCTGTTCACGACCGAGTCGGGCACGATGGCGATCGTCGAGATCAACGTGAACGCGCAGTTCGGGTACCAGGTCACGACCGATGCCGTGTTCGAGTCCGGGGTCGCCTACATCGGGCGTGAGACCTCGCTGAACCTCGTGTCGCAGGGTGTCTCCGGCCAGGGCGTCACGCCGTCGTTCGTGGAGCGCTTCGGTGCCGCCTACGACGAAGAGGTCCAGCGTTGGGTCGACGCCGCCAAGCAGGGCGGGATCGACGGCCCGAGCGCGTGGGACGGCTACACGGCGTCCGTCGTCGCCGAGGTGGCCGTCCGTGCGCAGCAGTCCGGTGCCCTCGAGGCCGTGACGTACGCCACGGCGAAGCCCGCGTTCTACGACGCCGCTCCGAACGAACTCGCGGACGTCTGATGCCGAAGATCGCGCTCGACCCCACCCCGTTCCACCACGACCTGTCGCTGCTGGAGTTCCCGCGCAAGGTCGCTGATCTCGGCTACGAGTACCTGCAGCTCACCCCGCACAAGGACTTCATCCCGTTCTTCCGACACCCGAAGGCGGACGACGACCTCGTCGACGCGTTCGCTGCAGCCTGCGCGGACGCCGGCGTCCAGGTCGCGTCGGTGCTGCCGGTGCTCCGGTGGTCCGGGCCCGACCGGGAGACCCGCGAGACCGCCGTCAAGCAGTGGAAGCGCGTCATCGAGATCACGAAGCGCCTCGGCGTCGACACGATCAACACGGAGTTCTCGGGCCGTCCGGAGCGCGCCGAGGAATCAGAGGCGCAGTTCTACTGGGCGATGGAGGAGCTCCTGCCGATCATCGAGGACGCCGACCTGCGCGTGCTCATCGACCCGCACCCGGACGACTTCGTCGAGGACGGCCTCGAAGCCCTGCGGGTGATCCGTGGGCTCAACTCGAAGAACATCGGTTTCGTCTACGTGGCGTGTCACACCTTCCACTACGGCGGAGACATGGACGCGATCATCGACGCCGCAGGTGACTCGCTCCAGCTGATCCACGTCGCGGACGCCTACGACCACCACCGGTCGCACGGTCTCCGCTACATCACCAACCCGCCCGGCAACGCCGTCCGCGTCCACCAGCACCTGCCGGTCGGGCAGGGCGACGTCGACTTCGACGCGTTCTGGGCCGCGCTCGACCGCGTGGGCTTCTCGGCGAGGCCGGACACCGTCGCGGTGTCGAGCGTCTTCGCCGAGGACGAGAACGCCGACGAGGTCTCACGCTTCCAGCTCGACACGATCACGAAGGGACTGCACCGATGACCGACACCCTGGCGACCCCGGCCTCCTCCGACGTCGACACCCGCCCTGTCACCCTCCAGGCGGCGGAGCAGACGATCACCGCACTCTGGAACGACTCCGCCGATCCGCGCGAGCTCTCGACCGCGATCCACGAGTACGGCGCCGTCGGGGCGACCTGCAACCCGGTGATCGCCTACACGTGCATCAAGCAGGATCCGGACACCTGGGTACCGCGCATCCGCGAGATCGCCGCAGAACACCCCACCGCGGGGGAGTCGTGGATCGGCTGGAAGGCCGTCGAGGAGCTCTCCGTCGCCGCCGCTGCACAGCTCCTCCCGGCGTTCGAGGCGTCGGGCGGCCGCAACGGGCGACTGAGCATGCAGACGGACCCGCGTCTCCACCGGGACCGGGACGCCCTCGTCGAGCAGGCCGTCCGGTTCTCGGCGCTCGCACCGAACATCATCGTGAAGATCCCCGCGACGAAGGTCGGCATCGCCGCGATCGAGGAGGCCGCCTACCGCGGAGTGTCGATCAACGCGACGGTCTCCTTCACGGTGCCGCAGGTCGTCGCCGTCGGAGAGGCGATCGAGCGTGCACTCGACCGTCGCGCCGCCGACGGGCTGCCGGACCAGGAGTTCGGCCACGTCGTCACCCTCATGGCCGGGCGACTCGACGACTGGCTGAAGGCCGTGGTGCAGCGCGACCACGTGATGGTCGACCCGGGCATCCTCGAGTGGGCGGGTGTCGCCGCCGTGAAGAACGCCTACCGGGTGTTCCAAGAGCGCGGCTTCCGTTCCCGCGTGCTCGTCGCGGCGTTCCGCAACGCGCTGCAGTGGTCCGAGTTCCAGGGCGGCGACCTCGTCGTCTCGCCGCCGTTCCAGTGGTCCAAGGACATCAACGCCAACGCGTTCCCATTCCGGCCGGATGCCATCGACGACGAGGTCCCCGCGCACGTCATCGACGCGCTGCGTGCTGCCACGCCGGAGTTCGCCCGCGCCTACGACGTGAACGGCATGACGATCGACGAGTTCGACCGGTTCGGCGCCACGGTGAAGACCCTGCGGCAGTTCCTCGACGCGGACGCACAGCTGGACGCCCTGGTCCGCGACATCATCGTCCCCGCCGAGTAACTCGCCCGCCGCTCTGACCCGAGACTCGTCCTCGCTGACCCGAGGCTCGTCCTCGGCGATCCGAGGCTCGTCCTCGGCGACGGTTCTCGCGTTCAAGAGCGCGAGAACTGTCGCCGTGGGCGAGTCTCGCGTCCGGGCGACGGCGCCACCACGAACACGCACCACCACCCCTACGCAACACCACGAACACGCACCACCACGAACAGAGGAACTCAATGGACACGATCGGCGTCGGCCTCATCTCGGTCGGGTGGATGGGGCGGCTGCACTCCCGTGCCTACCGTGCCCTGCCCGACCACTTCCCGGAACTCGGCATCGCGCCGCGCCTCGTGGTCGCCGCGGACCCGGTCCCGGCCGCCCGTGACCAGGCGATCGAACGACTCGGGTACGAGCGAGCCGTCGCCGACTACCACGAGGTGCTCGCCGATCCCGAGGTCGACGTCGTGTCGATCTGCTCCCCGAACTTCCTGCACCGTGAGATGGCCGTCGCCGCTGCCGCCGCGGGCAAGCCGTTCTGGATCGAGAAGCCGATGGGTCGCTACGCCAGCGACTCCCGCGAGATCCACGAGGCCGTCCAGCGGGCCGGCGTGATCACGAGCGTCGGCTTCAACTACCGCCACGCCCCGGCGATCGAACGCGCCCGCGAGCTGGTTCGGAGTGGACGCCTCGGCCGGATCACGAACGTCCGCGGATCACTCCTCGCGGACTACTCCTCCGATCCGGCAGCGCCGCTGACCTGGCGGTTCGAGCGGGAGCGCGCCGGTTCCGGGGTCCTCGGTGACCTGTTGTCGCACGGCCTCGACCTGGCGCAGTACGTGGTCGGGCGCATCGCGAGCGTGACGGCGTTGGCGGAGACGTTCATCACCGAACGGCCGCTTCCGGGTGCCGGGATCGTCGACCGGTCCGCGGCTGCGACTGGCGAACGGAAGCCGGTCGAGAACGAGGACTACGCCGCGCTGCTGTTCCGCTTCGAGGACGGCGCGGTCGGCACGATGGACTCGAGCCGCGTCATGCACGGCCCGCACGCCGAGTACACGATCGAGGTCTACGGCACGAAGGGATCCGTCCGCTGGGACTTCCAGCGCCTCAACGAGCTCGAGGTGTCCCTCGACGGGCAAGAGGTCGACGGGTACGCGACGCACTACGTCGCCGGCGGGGACGGCGAGTTCGCGCGCTTCCAGCCCGGCGCGGGCACGGCCATGGGCTACGACGACCTGAAGACCATCGAGGCCGCCCAGTTCGTCGCGAGCGTCCGTCGCGGGGAGCAGCTCGCGCCGTCGGTCGCCGACGGCCTGGCGGCCGCGTCGATCGTGGAAGCGGCGGAGGCCTCGCTCGCCGACGGAGCCTGGCACGACGTGGCGCGCGTCGACGGACCGCTCACCTACGCAGCGGCGACCCCCGTGATCTAGACCCAACCGGAGACGGACGGGAGGCTCGGTGCCAGCTGGCACCGAGCCTCCCGTCCGTCTGGTGCTCGGGAGCAAGCCATGTTAGTTTGTTAGGACAAAGTCCCGAACTGCAGGAGGCGCCATGCCGCTCGTCCGTATCGACCTCGCCACCGGGCGCAGCCCGGAAGCCGTCCGCGCCATCGCCGACGCGATCCACACGGCCATCGTCGACGTGTACGGGATCCCGCCGCGCGACCGCTTCCAGATCGTCACGGAACACCCGGCCGGCCAGATCATCGCCGAGGACGCAGGGCTCGGCTTCGAGCGCACCGGCGGCGTCGTGATGATCCAGGTCTTCACGCAGCGCGGTCGAACGGACGAGGCGAAGACGACGCTCTACGCGGCGATCCACGACGCACTCACCGGCGTCGGTGTCGCTTCCGAGGACGTCTTCATCGGCTACGTCGAGAACGGCCCGCAGGACTGGTCGTTCGGGTTCGGTCGGGCGCAGTACGTGACCGGGGAGCTCGGCGTCCCGTCCGCGGCGTGAGGCCTACTTGTCGACGAGCGTGACCTCGAACGAGTAGCGGTCGGGGCGGTAGCAGTGCACGCCGTACTCGACCGCGCGGCCCGAGGCGTCGTACGCGGTCCGGCTCATCGTGAGCACGGGGTCGCCGTCCTCGATCTCGAGGAGGTTCGCCTCTTCGTCGGTCACCGCGCGGGCGCCGATCCGCTGCTTCGCGACACGCATCGTCACGCCTCGGCCGCGGAGCAGCTGGTAGAGGCCGTGCTCCTGCAGGTCGGTGTCGGTGATCTCGAGGAACTCCGGCGGCAGGTAGTTCTCGAGGATGGCCATCGGCACGTCCTCGGCGAACCGGACCCGACGGATGTGGGCGACGGTCGTCCCCGGCGCGACACCGAGGGCCTCGGCGACGACGTCCGACGCGGGGACGTCGTTCCGCTCGAGGAGCTTCGTCGCGGGAGCCTGTGAACCCTGCGCGAGGTCGTCGTACAGACTCGTCAGCTCGACCTTGCGCGTGACCGGGCCGTGCACGACCTGCGTCCCGATGCCACGACGGCGGACCAGGAGGCCCTTGTCGACGAGGTCCTGGATCGCCCGGCGGATCGTCGGACGCGACAACCCGAGCCGTTCACCCAGCGCGATCTCGTTCTCGAGCCGGGCACCCGGTGGCATCGCACCGGAGCGGATCGACTCCTCGATGCGGGATGCCACCTGGAAGTAGAGGGGCATCGGACCCGACCGGTCCAGGTCCATGAACAGGTCGGACGGCAGCTGGCCTTCGTTGGTCATCGCGGTCCTTCGGGGGAGTACGGGTCCGGCGACTGTGCCGGGGGAATGTCGTGACAATACCACCGGGCTCGCGGCCCACCGGGCGACGGGGTCAGTCGGCGAAGATCATCGGGCGGTGGGACAGCCGCGGCTGGTTCGCTGCCTTCGGCTTCTCCGCGCGGATCCGCACCGGGTTGATCGACACCCGGGTCGCGGCTCCGAGCGCCTCGACGGTGTCGACGTCGTGCCGGCCGGCGGCGTGGACGACGATCGCCGCACAGGCCTCGGCGTCGGCGGCGGCGTCGTGGTGCTGGAAGCCCTCGAAGCCGGCGGCCATCGCGGCGACGGGCAGGCGGTACGAGTCGAGCGTGTACGTCTTGCGGGCCACCTGCAGGGAGCACATCGAGTGGTGCTCAGACAGCGCGATGCCCGTTGCGGAGCAGCCGCCGGCGATGACACCCATGTCGAAACGGGCGTTGTGCGCGACGAGGACGTCACCCTCGGCGAAGGCGACGAGGTCCGGGTACTGCTGCTCCCACGTCTTGGCGCGGACGACGTCCTCGGCGACGATGCCGTGGATGCGGGTGTTCCACTCGAGGAAGTCGTCGTGCCCCATCGGCGGGCGGATGAACCACGACGCGCGGTCCACGACCTTGCCGGACCGGACCTTGACGAGCCCGACGGAACACGCGCTGGCGGGCGAGCTGTTCGCGGTCTCGAAGTCGATCGCGGTGAAGTTCAACGGCACGCGTCCGATCGTCGCACGGAGCGCCGACATCCCCGGAAGCCGGGTCGGCGTTGCGCGGGCGCGGTCGGGTCGGCGGCGTTGCGTCAGTGCCGTCAGGTCAGCGCCGTCGGGTCAGCGCCGTCGGGTTCGGCGGGACCCCCGGCGGCGTCGCGCGGTCGTTCGCCACGTCGCTGTCTGTCGCGCACGCTCCGCTGCCCAGTACGGGTCGAGGAGCGTCCCGACGAGCTCGAACGCAACCGCGACGGCATCGAGTCGCCAGCGCGGCGGGAGGTTCTCGACGTGGGTGGTGAAGGCGTCGGCGAAGCCCGAAGTCGTCGACGGGAACCCGAACTCGACCGGGAGCGTCGCCAGCCGGAAGCCGTCCTCCTCGTCGTGGTCGATCGTCGCGGCCTCCGGGTCGTAGTCGACGAGGACGTCGGCCTCGAGTTCGGCGAGCGTGTCGTGCAGGGTCTCGAGGTCGCGTGGTGGCGTCGCGGCGAGCGCGTCGATCGTCTCCGGGGTGAAGTACCGCCGTTGCCCTCGGGCGTCGTACCCCATCGAGTGCACACCGAGCTGATCGCGTTCGAACCACATGCAGGCCAGGCTGCCACGTACGGTGAGGTGATGGTGACAGTGCTGATCCTCGCCGGTGCCGGGTACGGGCAGCAGGCGCCGCTGCTCTGGTGGTCCCGGCAGATCGCGCTCGAGGCCGGGTGCGATGTGGTCGCGCCGAACTGGATCGTCGACGACGCGGCGGGGGAGGCGCCCGTCGCGTTCGTGGAGGGGGAGATCGCGACGGCCCTCGGAGACCGGCTGCCCGACCTCGTCGTGGCGAAGTCCTTCGGCTGCTTCGCACTGCCGTGGGCGGTCCGGAACGGGGTCCGCGGCGTGTGGCTGACGCCGGTGCTCACACACGACGACGTGGCGGCGGCGCTCGCCGCCGCTGCCGATGGGAACGTCGCGATCGGCGGGTCGGAGGACTCCATGTGGCGGCTCGAGCGTGTCCCGGGGACGGCCGCGAGCCTCCAGACCGTCGCCGGAGCCGACCACTCGCTCCACGTGACCGGCGACTGGCGGCGATCGCAACGGCTGCAGGCCGACGTCTTCGAGACCGTCGCGGCGGCCGTCCAGGCGCTCGGCCGTTAGGCTCTACTCCCGTGGCTCTCACCATCGGAATCGTCGGTCTCCCGAACGTCGGCAAGTCGACGCTCTTCAACGCGCTGACCAAGAACCAGGTCCTGGCCGCGAACTACCCCTTCGCGACCATCGAACCGAACGTCGGCGTGGTGAACCTGCCCGACTCGCGGCTCGACGAGCTCGCCGGGCTGTTCCACTCGGAGAAGACCGTGCCCGCGCCGGTGTCGTTCGTCGACATCGCCGGCATCGTCAAGGGCGCGAGCGAAGGCGAGGGGCTCGGCAACAAGTTCCTCGCGAACATCCGCGAAGCCGACGCCATCGCGCAGGTCGTCCGCGGGTTCACCGACGACGACGTCGTGCACGTCGCGAACAAGGTCTCCCCGAAGGACGACCTCGAGGTGATCAACACCGAGCTGATCCTCGCGGACATGGAGACCATCGACAAGGCGCTCCCGCGGTACGAGAAGATGCTCAAGCTGAAGCAGGCCGAGCCGATCGTGCTCGAGACGGCGAAGGAGGCACGGGCGGCGCTCGAGCAGGGCACGCTCCTCTCCGCCACGTCGATCGACCTCGCACCGATCGCCGAACTCGGGCTGCTCAGCGCGAAGCCGTTCATCTTCGTCTTCAACGTCGACGAGGCGATCCTCACCGACGACGCCCGCAAGGCCGAGCTCGCCGCACTCGTCGCTCCCGCGCAGGCCGTGTTCCTGGACGCGCAGGTCGAGTCCGAGCTGATCGAGCTCGACCCCGCTGACGCCCGCGAGCTCCTCGAGTCCACCGGGCAGACGGAATCAGGGCTCGACCAGCTCGCACGCATCGGGTTCGACACCCTCGGGCTGCAGACCTACCTGACGGCCGGGCCGAAGGAAGCGCGTGCGTGGACGATCGGCAAGGGCTGGAAGGCTCCCCAGGCCGCCGGGGTCATCCACACCGACTTCGAGAAGGGCTTCATCAAGGCGGAGGTCATCTCGTTCGCCGACCTGATGGAGGCGGGCTCGATCGCGGAGGCCCGTGCGCACGGCAAGGCCCGGATCGAGGGCAAGGACTACGTGATGCAGGACGGCGACGTGGTGGAGTTCCGCTTCAACAACTAGGGCATGCTCGTGGCAAGAGGCCGCAAACAACGCGCAATCGAGTTTAAAACCATTCGCTGCCTGAAATGCGGCGGGATGCGGATAATGGCGTTGCCCTGCGCCGAATGCGGAGCTACGCCGCCGCTCGGCGAAGTCAATTCGGCTGTCGTTACGCGCAGGAGCCTTGTCCGTCGAATCGAGGGGCGGATACAGGATCTGGCCTCAGGTCCGGGCGACCTCGATGATCTCGAACCTCATCATGAGGTTCTCGATTTCGTCAAGCTGTTCGTGGGCAATCTCGCACGACTGTTGGCAGACCCTCGTGACGAAGTTGCAGAAGTTGAATTCGCAGGCACGATTGATCGCCTCGATCGCCTGACCCAGGCTCTGAGGGATCTTTCCGCGAAGCGTCCGAGCGGACGTTTCCGGGCCTACTTAGCTGTTGCAGAAGAGCTAGGTCGACTCTGGCCGATCTACTCTGAGGCGTTGACCGCGGATTCGATGGATGTTGCTCAGGCCGCTTCTCGGCGCGGACAGGCTGTTCTCGATTCGAGCACGGACTCATTACCTGCGATAGCTAAGAGCGAAACTGCGGTAGCCATACTCGCCGATGTCCGTGCGGAGTCTTCAGTGCTAAAGCGAAGCCTAAAGTCGATTACGAAACTCAACGAAGAGATGTCGTTCGCCGACTTGGTTGCTCTGGGGCAACGCGAAGCGCAGAAGTATGCCCCGTTTGACGTAGGCCCGGGTGGTGGTGTCGAGTTCCTTCTGACTTCGATGCTCGCTGACGTTTATCTAGATCCCTCGGTAATGGACCTCAAGCGTACCGAAATTGCTTCTCTGGCGTCGAACATCGACCGCATCGTCGAGGTGAGCGCAATGCAGGATGCGATTCGAGATATTGGTATTGCGCGACGAGATCTCTATGAATGCCTAAACCAATTTGCGCTCGTCGAATTCGATGCAACAAGCGAAGGGTCTCAGCTTCGACGTTTTGTGAAGACTATCGGCGATCTTTACGAGGCGGCTCTTCCATTCCTCGCATGGGCAAGGCTTCTATCGACCAAAAGCACTGGTAACGACCGCTACTCGCGGTTGGTCAAGCAGAACAGTACATCTTTGGTCCTTGATCTCGCGAAGCAATTCCCTTTGACGTTCGGCGACTTGCCGTCGTTCATGCGTAATGCGGCGCATCATGGCCGTTCAATCGATATTGATGTGGATGCGGGTGAGGTCCACTTTCGGCTGAAGAGCTACGAAGAGTCGATGAGTATACGCGATTACGTGGATCATGCCTACGCGGTCATCGAATCACTTCTTGCACTCAGTTGGATTATAAACTCCAGCTTCGAGGCCGCGAAACTGGAAATCGACTTGCCGGCAGGATTTTCGGATGAACTTGGACTCTCGGTTCCGGAATTGGCCGCCGTGTGGCTCTCAGTGCAGGACGGAACTCACGTGGTGCGTTCAGAGGTGGTGGACGGACGTTGGATACTGACGGCTGACTTTCAACCAGATTCGGCCCTCTCGGTAGGAATCACTCTCGCTTCGATGGATATGGACGGCGTCAAAGTTGTCGAGGTGAGCTCGCTAGCGGCTCGGGGTGAGCCTCTGAGCGTTCCACTCTCTGTTTATGAGGACTTCGAGCGATCCATGGCGGGTGAGGAGAGCTCCGATTTTCTCATGGCGGTTCTCGATCTCAAGTCGCGAGTTGCGTTTGGGGATATGCCCGCATTGACCGCAGCAGACCTGAAGTTTGCAATCGCATTCCTGGGGGCGCGCCTCCTTGGTGGAGATCTCACCCAGGTTGGCAATCTGCGGACGCTGCGAAGATACGCTATCGAGCTCGATGAGTTTGCACTATCTGATTTGGCGGTCACTGCCATATCCGCGATACGCAGCCCCTCCGTTCGCGATTCGGTGCTAGCTGACCTTCGTGCCGTCTCGAGGGAATCTCCCGAGCCGCCCGCATTGCCGTCGGCTGATGCGGTGCTCGTTTTCCGCGAACTGTAATCGTGCGTCGCAGGAACCATGTTGGTACCTCGAATGTCATTGGGTGGTAGCGAAGGTGCACCGGATTGCTCCGAGGGGTTGATGGCGGCTCGGTGGCTGTACGGTGACTCCATGACGTACACGGTCGACTTCGTCGATGTCTCAACCACCGGGCTCGAGTCGTCCCCGGTCGCAGAAGCACTCGCCGGGCTGCGCGCGAACGAGGCCCGGTACTACAAGAACAAGTACGACCACGTGTTCGTCACGAGCACGCCGGACAAAGCCCCCGAGGTGCTGGACCTCGTCACGCGGCTGCTGCACGACGAGCGGGACATCGTGATCGCGTCGCCCCCGCTCGAGGTCAGCGGGTTCGAGGTCGGCGGGCTCCGGATGGCGTACGTGTTCTACCAGTCCGGGCTGGCGATCAACGTGATGTACGCGATCGAGGACGGCGGCAAGCGCGCGGTGGGGTTCAAGCTCTCCATGGGCATGGACGTGCCCGAGGAGCTGTCCGCGTTCAAGTTCGCCCGTCAGCGGTCGAAGCTGGCCGGGGAGATCCGCGGCTCGTACTTCGTCATCAAGGGCGAGTACGCCTGAATCCCGCGCGAGGAGGTCTCAGGGACCGGGGCGCGCTCCGTAGCGTCGGGAGTACGCCTCGGCGAACCTGCCGACGTGCACGAACCCCCAGCGACCGATGATCGCCGCGAGGGGCTCGTCCGTCGTGGACTGGCGTTCCGCACGGACACCCTCCAGTCGGAGTCGGTGGACGTACTGCATCGGTGAGATCCCGAACTGCGTCCGGAACCCACGTTCCGATTCGCCAGGGCTGACACCCGCAGCACGCGCGATCGTCTCCGTCGTCAGGGGTCCCGCGACGTGCGTCGAGATGTAGGCGACCGAGGCGACCACGCAGTCGGACATCGCGTCGTCGTCCGCAGCGGGGACGGGCTGCGGGGAAGTGGCACCGGCCGGGTACACGTTCGGGTCGTCACCCGACCGGTCGTTCGGGGTACCTGATGGCGGAGAGCCGAAAGAGGAACGCTGCGCGGTCATGATCGTCTCCTGTCATCGGAATCGTGGGTGCTCCGGCGACCAGGGACTGGGGCAGCTGCGCAACGGTAGGCGTACCGGAGCCGCGCGCGCAGGACCCTTGCACCGACGGCGGATCGGCCCTACGGTGAGCGGCAGCTGCCCCAGCCCTCGGTCGCCGAACCCCCTCGCTTCGATGACGACCAGGAGGCCACCATGGACGTGCAGCACGCGGACACCGGAACCCCGACGAACCACGCGCCCCGGCATCGGCCGCTCCGGGTATCCGTCCGCCTCGACGGGCGGTGGCCGGACTACTTCCCCGAGTCCATCGTGATCGGTGACGAGTGGTCCTGAGCGTGCGGACGCGATGAGTGGTCCTGAGCAGACGGGGTCACCCGGGTGTCACCCCCGCAGGGTCAGGATCTCGGCGCCGTCCTCGGTGATCGCGATGGTGTGCTCGCTGTGCGCGGTGCGTGCTCCCGTCGCACTGCGGAGCGTCCAGCCGTCCGGGTCGGTGACCAGCACGTCGGTGTCCGCCATCACCCACGGCTCGAGCGCCAGCAGGAGCCCCGGCCGGAGCACGTAGCCGCGGCCCGGCCGACCGTCGTTCGAGATGTGCGGGTCCTGGTGCATCGTCGACCCGACGCCGTGCCCGCCGAACTCCATGTTGATCGGGTAGCCGGCCTCGTGCAGGACCGCGCCAATGGCGTGGGACAGATCACCGACGCGTGCTCCTGGAGCGGCAGCGGCGATGCCGGCGGCGAGGGCGCGCTCGGTCGCATCGATCATCGCGAGGTCCTCGGGCCGTGCCGCCGATCCGACGACGAAGCTCACGGCGGAGTCCGCGACGACGCCGTCGAGCGAGACGGCGAGGTCGAGCGTCAGGAGGTCACCGTCGCGGAGCGCGTAGTCATGGGGAAGCCCGTGCAGCACGGCGTCGTTGACGGCGGTGCAGATGTAGTGCCCGAACGGGCCGCGGCCGAACGACGGCGCGTAGTCGACGTAGCTCGAGACGGCGCCGGCCTCGAGGATCATCGCCTTCGCCCACCGGTCGATGTCCAGGAGGTTCGTACCCACCGTCGCCCGCCCCTGCAGGGTGTGCAGGATCCGTCCGACGAGCGCACCGACGGCCCGTGCGCGGGGGAGTTCGGTCGGGGTGAGGAGCTCAATCATGCAATAACTATACCGGTACTAGTATGGGTGTCATGGTCAGGCTTCCCCTCACCCCCGCAGACGTCGAACGCGGTCAGCGCCTCGGTGCGCTGCTCCGCGAGGCGCGCGGCGACCGGTCGATGCTCCAGACGGCGCTCGATGCCGGGGTGTCCCCGGAGACGTTGCGGAAGATCGAGACCGGGCGGGTGGCGACACCGGCGTTCCCGACGATCGCCGCCATAGCGGACGTCCTCGGGCTGTCGCTCGATGAGGTCTGGGCGGAGATCACCGCCGCCGATTCGTCCCCGAATCGACTGGCGTCCTGACCCGTCCGTTCATCCACCGAACGCACCCACTGGGCTGTCGTGGACCCACGAGTGCCTACCGTGCACTGCGGAGGTGGAACGTGAAGTACATCAACTACGACGGCAGCATCGTCTTGACGGGTGATCGCATCGCCGAAGCGCTCGCCGACTACGCGGCGATCCTCGGTGCCAACGGGCGTACGGACTCGGTCCACGTCCCGACCGTCGCCGAGGACGGTTCGATCGAGATCACCACGCTCCTGGTGGGGCCGGCGAGCGAGCTGGTGCTGACGGCGGCGCCGGACGACGAACTCGAGTACGAGGACCCCGGCTTCATCCGTCGCCTCCGCGATGCGGCGACGCACGCGGGCCCGGACAGCCCGCTGAACGCCGACGGCCGCACACCCTTCGCGGGAGCCGACGACCCGGAGTCGCTCCCGGACGCCTGAGGCGCCTCGGGAACGACGAAACGCCGCCGGAACCGGCGGCGTTTCGTGAGTTCGGGGGGTCCCGAGGGGCGAGCCGGGCGAACCCCCGGACGGGAGGCTCGACTCAGGCTGCGAGCGCGAGCTCCGACCGGCGGACGGTCGCCGCCTGGAGGATGGTGCGGCTCGACTCGCCGAGCCAGGAGCGCCCGGGGACGGTCCAGCCGGCTTCGCCGTCGACCTCGACACGGGTGCCTGGGGTGACGAACAGGTCGAGCACGTCGACGGGCACGCGCACGACGTACTCGCGCTGGGTGCCGTTGTCGCGCACGGGGAACTCCGCGATGCGGTCGGGGGAGACGACGGGAGCCGCGGTCGCGGTCCCGATGATGGTGATTCGTTCGTTGCTGGTCATGGTGCTGTCTTTCTCGTCTTCTGGCGAGCCCACGCTGCGGTCCGACGGACGACTGAGTCGCATTGGTCGCGTGTGGTGGGCACGCGCACGTCGGCATTCGACGTGCTGTTCGGCCTGGCCTCGATCGGAAGGATCCGGATCGGACGTTCGGGCGAACGGTGGTCTCGGGGGAATGCGACTCGGGTGAGTCGGCTTCGAGACGGTTCGGTGTGCGCGAGTCAGATGGGTTCGCTGCAGTGCACCAGAAAGAACACTACACGAGTGCGCCCCGAATGTCCACCGATCAAGCGCGTAACGCGGTGGAAACCGATCGGGTCCGTCCGCGAAACACCGCGTCGTTACGGTTCGAGAGCTGAGCCCCCGCTCAGCAACCACCCGGACGAAGGACCTGCACGGATGCAGCACCGAACACGCCAGCGCCCCCGCGCGGCGATCGCCACCGCGACGGCGGTCATGACGGGAGCCCTCGGGCTCGTCGTCCTGACGGCCGGCCCGGCACAGGCGGCCCCGACAGCGACCACAGCGACCATCGACGCCCCGGCGACCGTCACGGTCGGCGACGACTTCGACGTCGACGTGACGATCCCCGCGACGGCGGACGTCTTCGCGTACGAGATCACGCTCGACGCCGACGAGGCTGCCGTCACCTACCAGGACGGCAGTGTGACCGGCCCGGACGGCGGCTTCGACAGCGTCACCCAGGACGGCGACGAGCTCACCATCGTGCACACCCGACTCGGTACGTCGCCCGCGATCGGGGGCGACCTCGCGAGTTCGATCGGCATGACGGCGACGGGCGCCGGCACGGTGGACCTCGCGGTCACGAGCATCACGCTCCTCGACGAGGACGGTGCAGCGACCACGCTCGACGCCCCCGCGACGACGGCCATCACGATCGAAGCGGCGGCGACCACCGCGCCCACCGATCCGGCAACGCCGGGCATCCCGGGAGGCGACCCGACGAACGGGGCCGGAGCGGGCGCTGGAACCGGCACCGGCGGCACCGCGACCGACGCGGACGCCGTGAGCGGTGCCTCCCGTCCGGCCGCAGGCCAGCTCGCCTGGACCGGTGCGCAGGTCGCACCGTGGATCGCCGCAAGTCTCGCCCTGCTGCTGGCCGGCGGCGGCGTCCTCGTCGCCCGGGCCCGCGCCCGCGCCCGCCGGAACGGAGTCACCCGATGACCACCCAGCGCACCACGCAGCGCACCACCCAGCGCACCACTCCCACCACCAAGCGAGCTGCCGCCGGCGCTGCCCTCATCGCCCTCGTCGGCACCGCCCTCGCCGCGACACCGGCGCTGACGGCACAGGCGGCCGACCCCACCGTCGACGCGAGCCCTGCCGCGATGCTCGCGCCGTACTACACGTCCCTCGACCTGACCGGCGACGACCAGGTCACGACCGAGGACCTGACCGTCCTGACGAAGTCCCTCGGCACGACGAGCACCGACGCGGGTTGGTCCGCCGTCGCGAAGGCGGACACCGACGGCGACGGCACCATCACGGTCGCCGACGTCGCCGCGCTGTCCCACCGCATGATCTACGACGACGGCCCGTTCCAGCTCGTCGAGGCCTCGACCCTCGACATGCAGGCCGCGATGAACGCGGGCGTGACGACCTCGGTCGCGATCACCCAGGACTACCTCGACCGCATCGCCGCCTACGACCGCACCACCGTGCAGGCCGGCGGCCGGCCGCTGAACTCGATCATCACCACGAACAAGGAAGCACTCGCGGCCGCGAAGACCGCCGACACCGAGCGGGCCGAGCACGGGATGACGAGCATGCTCCTCGGCGTGCCGATCGCCCTGAAGGACAACTACGACACGAAGGACATGCCGACCACCGGTGGCTGCGGCTGCTGGGACGACAACCAGACCGACACCGACGCCGCGATGGTCACCGGCCTCCGCGGTGCCGGTGCCGTGATCCTGGCGAAGGCGAGCCTCGACGAGTTCGCGTACGGCTTCGTGTCGGAGTTCTCCTCGAACCAGCCGGCGGGGTCCTCGCTCCTCGTCGCGAGCCCCTACGTCACGACGCAGACAGCAGGCGGGTCCAGCGGTGGAACCGGTGCTGCGATCGCCGCGAACCTGGCGGGCATCGGCTTCGGCACCGACACCGGTGGGTCGATCCGCATCCCGTCCTCGTACAACCAGCTCGTCGGCATCCGCCCGACGGTGGGACTGACGAGCCGAGACGGCATCATCCCGCTCGCGCTGTCGCAGGACACCGGCGGGCCCATCGCCCGCTCGGTGACCGACGCCGCGGTGGCGCTCGATGCCGTCACCGGGGTCGATGCAGCCGATCCGGTGACGAGCGGCCAGACGGGCAAGGTCCCGACGTCCTACACCGCCGCGCTCGACCCGGAGGCGCTCCAGGGCGCGCGGATCGGCTACGTCACGTCGATGGTCGGCACGAACGCCACCACGCTCCGGCTGTTCAACGAGTCCGTCGCGAAGCTCACCGCCGCCGGGGCGACGGTCGTGCCGATCAGCAGCACCGCGGACTTCGCGAAGGTGCTGAACGAGGGCAGCGGATCGACGAACGAGTTCAAGCACGACCTCGACGAGTACGTCCAGAAGCACCTCGACCCCGACGTCACCGCCCGGAGCATCTCGGGCATCCTCGCATCGGGTGAGTACGTGCCGAGCCGGAAGTCCACGTACGAGGCACGCGACAAGATCACGGACGCCCAGTACCAGGCGTGGGCCGGTCCGACCGGGACGCACACGACGCAGCTCGCCACCGGCAAGCAGGTCGTCACGTCGATGATGGACGCCCAGGACCTCGACGCGCTCGTCTACCCGTCGGGCACGCCGTACGGCACGCAGTCGACGAACATGCGCCTCAGCCCGAACACCGGCATGCCGGCCGTGACGGTCCCGATGGGACAGGCCACCGCGGCCGACAACACGGTCACCGGCGGCGGCGTGAACCTGGAGTTCCTGGGCCGCTCGTACGACGAGAGCACCGTGATCGGGCTCGGCTACGCCTTCGAGCAGGCGACGCACGCGCGCACCTCGCCGGCGGCGTACGGCCCGCTCGGGTAGTCCCGCCCAGATCGGACAGGAGGCTCGGCGCACGTCGTGCGCCGAGCCTCCTGTCCGTCTGGTGCGTCAGTTCAGGGCGGGGGTGTCCTCCGGCACGACGCCACCGCCGTACAGGTCGGTCGCCAGGTCGCGGAGCGCCCGGAGGGCGACGCGCTGCGTCAGCGGACCGTAGGAGATCCGGGCGACGCCGAGGGCCTCGTACTCCGCCGCGGGCAGGGCGCCGGGGAGCCCGATGACGCTGAGCTTCCCACGGCCGAGCCCCTCGACGAGCCGCTCCACGACGTCGCGCTGGATCGCGCCCGGGACGAACACGAGCGGTGCGCCGGCGTCGAGGAACGCCTTGCCGCGGGCGATGGCGTCGGCGATGCTCTCGTCGAGCGGGCGGTCGCCGCCGCGGGCGATCGCATCGGTCCGCGCGTTGAGCTGGAACGCCACCCCCTCGGCCTCCGCGGCCTTCGTGATCGCGGCGACGCGGGCGACGGCCTCGTCGAAGGGACGGAGGCGGTCCTCGACGTTCGCGCCGACGACGCCGAAGCCGATCGCGCGACGGATGGTCTCGGCGGGGTCCTCGTACCCGTCGTCGAGGTCGGCCGTCACGGGCAGGTCGACGGCCTCGGCGACGATCCGTGCGCCCTGGAGCGCGAGGTCGAGGGGCATCCCACCGTCGTCGTAGCCGTACGACGCGGCGATCGAGTGCCCGGCGGTCGCGATCGCGTGGGTGTCCGGCAGTGCCGCGACGGTCTTCGCGCTGATCGCGTCCCACACGTTCACGACGCGGAGGATCTCGGGGGCTTCGTGCAGGGTCTTGAGGGTCGACGCCTTGTCGACGGTGCTGCTCGCTGTGCTGCTGGTCATGGCACCGACAGTAGGCCGACGCGTCGGCCCCCGGCCCAAGGTGACCAGGAGACGACGCGAGATGACGGACGGACTCGCGCCGAGCCTCCTGTCCGGTGCACCATGAGGGGATGGCGAGTGACGAGGAGGACCCGGTCGGCACGATCCGCGGGGTCCGCACGAGCATCAAGTGGACGCGGTACGCGCCAGACGTGCTGCCCCTGTTCGTCGCCGAGATGGACCACGAGGTCGCGCCGGAGATCCGGCAGGCGCTCGTCGAACGGGTGCAGCAGTCCGACCTCGGCTACCTCGACGGCCCCGGGCCGCTGGCGCCGGCGTTCGCGTCCTTCGCGCGTGAGCGCTGGGGCTGGGAGGTCGACCCGGCCCGCGTGTACCTGGCCACCGACGTCAGCGTCGGGATCGTCGAGACGCTGCGGCTCGCGCTGCCGGACGGTGGTCGCGTCGCGATCACCCCGCCGGTGTACCCGCCGTTCTTCGAACTCGTCGAAGAGGCCCGATGTCAGGTGGAAGAGGTCCCGCTCGCCGAGCAGTGGGGCGTCTACCGGCTCGACCTCGAGGGGCTCGAGCGTGCCTTCGCATCCGGGGTCCGGGTGTTCCTGCTCTGCAACCCGCACAACCCCATCGGGCTCGTGCACGACCGTGCCGACCTGCTCGCGCTGGCAGAGCTGGCCGCACGGTACGACGTCCTCGTGATCTCGGACGAGATCCACGCGCCGCTGACCCACCCGGGCGTGCAGTTCACGCCGTTCGCCTCGATCGCGTCGTCCGTCGGAGCGCGCAGCGTCTGTGTCACGTCCGCGAGCAAGGGCTGGAACCTCGCCGGGGTGAAGTGCTCCGTCATCGTCGCCGGGGACGACCGGACCGCAGCGCTCCTCGACACCCTGTGGGAAGAGGTGGCGTGCCGGACGAGCATCCTCGGGCTGCACGCGAACCTCGCGGCGTTCTCGCTCGCGGTGGGGTGGCTCGACGACGTCATCGACCGGATCGTCGCGAACGACCGGTTGCTCGCGAAGCTCCTCGCCGAGCACCTGCCGGGGGTCGTGTACTCCCGGCCGCGCGCCGGTTACCTGGCGTGGCTCGACTTCCGGGGGATCGGCCTCGGGGACGACCCGGCCGTGCAGCTGCGCGAGCACGCCTTCGTGGCGCTGAACTCCGGCGTGCCCTTCGGGTCCGAGGGACGCGGGTTCGCCCGGATCAACCTGGCGTGCTCGCCGGACACCCTGCGCGAAGCGGTGCTGCGGATCGCGGCGGCGTACCCGTCGAGTGCGCAGGAAGCCGTGGTCTGGCACGTCGCGTGAGATGCTCGGCGCGGGGGCGAGACTCGGGCTGAGCGACCGTTCTCGGGCCGCGGCGCGCGAGAAGTGTCGCTGAGCGCGAGACTCGTGGCGCACTCGTCAGGACGAGCGGGTGCTCACGCGTCGATGTACTGGTTCCGGCCGACGACGCGGATCGCCAGGTCGACCTCGCTGGAGGGGACCTCCTCGGTCATGGCGACCCATTCCCGAGCGACGAACCCGACCGAGCCCCAGCGGGAGACCTCGGTGACGAGGAACCCGTCGATGAACACCTGCCACATGCCCTTGTCCCGGACCGCCTGGACCTCGTGCGTCGCCATGCCGCGAGCGTAGCAAGCGTGCCCGGCGGCGCTCAGCCGACGCGCTTGGCGTAGTAGCGGAGCACCGGCGTCTCGCCGGAGGGCTTCGACCAGTCGGCCGGCCCGGTGCCCGTGAGGTGCCATCCGCGGCGCTCGTACAGTCGCCACGCCCCGGGTGTCTCGTCGGTGACGTCGAGTCGCACGTGGGTGCCGGGTGCGCCGTGTTCCGCCGCAGCGAGCAGGTCGTCCGCGAGTCCTCGGCATCGGTGCTCCGGGTCGACGAAGAGTCGCGTGACCGACGGCATCCGACCTGGTCCGGACACGGCGATGCCGACGTGTCCGACGACCCGGCCGTCGTCGACCGCGACCCAGGCGGCGAGGAGTCCCTCCGGGGAGAGCCAGGCGCGTGGGTCGTCCGGCCAGGTCGCCGGGTAGCCGTCCGTGTGCACGCGCCAGAGCACCTCGACCAACGTGTCGAGGTGGGCGTCGGTGCGTTCGTGGATCCGCATGGCGTCAGGCACTGTCGGCAGCGCCCCGCGATCCGTCAGGAGCACGACGTGATCCGTCGGGGTCAGTGCCCGATCCGTCGGGTCGTGCGTCGCGGTCGTCGAACAACCCCGTGGCCCCGAACGGCGTGCCGAACACGCGAGCGCCGAGCCCCGCCACGGAGTGCGGCATGCCGTTGGTCAGCGCGAACCCTGCGATCGCGAACAGCACCACCCCGATGATCCCCATGCGCACACCCTAGGACGTGCGGCGCGTCGGGGTCAGGTCGGGTCTCAGTCCAGGTCGAGCGCCATGTGGACGTTCGCGCGCGTGTAGGGGCTCGGTTCGTGTTCGTCCGCGCCGAGGTGCCGGAACCCGGTGGTCTCGTAGAGGTGCACGGCGCTGGCGAGGTCGGCGTTGCTCTCGAGCACCACGCGCGACGCGCCGAGCGACCGGGCGCGGTCGATGGCGGTCTCGATGAGTCGTCGACCGGTGCCGTGCCCCTGGTGGTCCGGAGCGACCGCCATCTTGACGAGTTCGAACACCCCGGGGGTCACCGGCGCGATCCCGATGCAGCCGACGACGGTGCCGTCCGCCAGGCGTGCGACGAGCACGGCGCCGCCGGGTTCGACGATGCGTCCCACGGGGTCGCCGAGGTACTTGCGGTCCTCGTCCTCGAGCGCGAAGAAGCGGGTGATCCACGCTTCGTTGAGGACACGGAACGCCTCGGCGTCCGCGGGGGTGGCGAGGTCGGCGATGGTGATGTCGGCGGTGTCGGGCATGGCTCCATCCTCGGGTCAGCCCCGAGAAGAGTCCAATACTTGTTCGCGTCGATCGATACGCTGGATGCATGGATCACGACGTCGATCTCCGGCAGCTTCGCGCGTTCCTGGCGGTCGCCGACGAACTGCACTTCGGCCGCGCCGCCGAGACCCTGCACATCGCCCAGCCCGCGCTCTCGCAGCAGATCCGACGGACCGAACGCGCGCTCGGCGTGGACCTCTTCGCCCGGACCTCGCGGAGTGTCGCGCTCACACCGGCCGGTCGCGCCCTGCAGGGGCGTGCGCGGTCGCTCCTGGCCCAGGCAGCGCGTGACCTCGACGAGACGATCCGCGTCGGACGTGGTGAAGCCGGGCGCCTCGACGTGGGGTTCGTGGTCTCGGCGCTGCCGCTCGGTCCGATCGAACGCGTGCAGCGGTTCCGGGAGCGCTACCCCCTGGTCCGCGTCGAACTCACGGAGGGCTACACGTCGCAGCTGCTCGCGCGCATCGTCCGTGGCGAGCTCGACCTGGCGATCGTGCGCGACCCGGACCCGACGGACGGTGTCCGGACCACGCCGTTCCGGAGCGAGCGGTTCGTCGCGGCCGTCCCGCGGGACCACCGGTTCGCCGAGCGTGCGGAGATCGACGGCACCGAGCTCGTCGACGACCCGTTCGTGTTCTTCCCCGCCGAGGCGGGCACCGTCGCCACCGAGCGGAACCTCGCCCCGGTGGTGCGGGGTGCGAAGCGTCCGACGGTCGTGCAGGAGGCGACGACCTGGGCCACGGTGCTGCACCTCGTCGGTGCCGGGCTCGGCGTCACGATCGCGCCGGCGAGTGCGACGCTCGCGGCACCGGACACCGTCGTGCTGCTGCCGCTGACGAGCGACCACCGCAGCGAGCTGTGCTGGGCGGTCCGCGCCGACGACGACCGCGAGATCCTCCGGAACTTCGTCGCAGCGGCCGACTGACCGAGCCGCCTACCCCAGCGGCAGCACCGGTGCCCGCTGGTCGCCGAGCTCGTCCTGTCGCCACGGTCGCGAGCCCCGCAACCCGAGGCCGAGCTGCACGAGCACGAACGAAACGTGCGGCTCGACGTCGGGGTCCCACGGACCCTCGACGCCCAGGCCGAAGGCGCCGAGCTCGTCATCGGCCTCGTCGCGGACCGTCAGCCGCCAGCGTCCGTCGCCCTGTTCCTCGACGACGACCCATCGCGCAGTGGGGAACCGGCTCACGCCGTCTTCATGATGTCGGCCGTGAAGTTCTGCACGCGCTGCAGGAGTGCTTCGCCCCGCATGGCGATGGTCGCCGGCGGGTTCAGGTGCGGGGGAGCGGTCCGGATGAGCATCGAGCACCCGAGGTCCTCGCAGATGTAGGACCCGATGGTGTTGCCGTTGCGGCCGGACTCGCCGGCGCGCGCCGCCGAGAACAGGCGGACCTGCGTGGCGGGCTGCGGCGAGTGGCAGAACGAGCACATCGCGGCGATGCCCGGGCGGAGCGACCCGCCGGCCGAACGCACCACGATCCCGACGGCGACACCGTCGATCCAGGACACGATGTACCCGCGCCGGGCCGCCTGGGGGTCGCGCCAGCCGAGGAACTCGCGCTCGTCCCAGAGCATCTCGTGCAGCCCCGGGATCGGGAGCTGGGCGAGCTCCTCCGGGGTGGCGTTGACGAACGACGATCGGATGTCTGCTTCGGTCAGTGGTTTCACGGTGCGAACACCCTATGCCTCGCCTCCGACAGACGGTCCGTCAGCCCAGCCTGGAGGCCCGGATCACCGCGAGCGCGCTCGTCTCGTCCGCCACCAGGACGGCTCGACGCACCGCGTCGCGTCCGGTACGGCGCGCGGCCGCGTCGTCCGCGGCGAACTCGACGAGGACGCGTGTCGATCGCGCCATCGCGCGCGCGCCGGGGATCCACGGGACCGCACGCTCGATCGATTCGGCGACCGCGACGACGGCCGCGTGGCGCTGCTGCAGGTGGGCGCGTTCGTGGGCGACCACTGCCTCCAGTTCGTCGGTCCGCAACCGGTCTGCGAGACCGGTGCTGACCAGCACCCCGCCGCTCCGGCCGGGGACGGCGCAGGCGAGCGCGTGCTCCGCCTCGACGACCGCGACCAGCGTGCCGTCGATCTCGCGGTGCGGGGCGACGCCGGAACGCATCGCCTCGCGGACGGCCTGGTGCTCCGGGCCCGGCCGGACGCGCACGGCGACGACGAAGGCGAGCACGGCCAGCACGGCCACCCCGATGTTGAGGCCGTGCGTCGGAGAAGCACCGAACGTGATCGGGCGGTTCGCGAGCACGACGAGGGTGATGCCGGCGACGAAGCCGAGTGCGCCGAGGAGGACGGCGACCGACCAGCTCAGGAGCGCGGTGCGGGGGCGGTCGATCGTCCAGGCGGAGCGGGTCAGGATGCGGGGCGCGACGACCACGACGGCCAACGCCAGCACGATGAGCACGATGCCGGTGATCACCACGTCGCTGTCGCCATGCTCGTCGTGTTCCGGCTCGTCGTGTTCTGGCTCGTCGTCAGGATCGGGCGCGGGCGTCGAGCGCCCGGCGGATGACGTCGAGGTCGTCGGAGGCGAGCGAGCCGGTGAACTGCAGCAGCGCCGCTTCGCGGTCGGACGCCGCTGCGAGCGCGGTCGACATGAGCGACGCGGTCTGCTCTTCCCGGCTGTGGGTGGCGCGGAAGGTCAGGGGTGCCTCGGTGTGCTGCTGCCGCTCGACCGTGCCCTTGCGGCCGAGCCGGTCGAGCACGGTGAGGACGGTCGTCAGCGCCGGTCGGGGCTCCGGGAAGGCGTCGAGCACCTGTCGTGCGGTGAGGCCCGAGTCATCGGCGGACCAGAGCGCGTCGAGCACCGCCTGCTCGAGCTGCCCGCGGGGGCGCTGTCTCTGTCCTGCCACCAGACCACTCTACGAGATGTCGAAGCGGTCGTGGCACGTGTCACATGCCCGTAACGCGATCTCGGTAAGCTTCCCGCGGACAACAGAACATCGAGGCCGACCACCCGCCGCGGGAGACGTCGTGCCGGCCACCGCTCGTCGGTGGTCGTGCGACACCGAAGGAGCATCCTCCCCGCCAATCTCTCAGGTCCAACACCGCAGCGGACAGGCCACTCTGAAAAGCAGGCGCTCCTCCACCCTCCGGGTGCGGAACGGCTCGCCCACGGTGAAAGCCGCCGGACCTCACGGGCCGCGGTGAAACTCTCAGGCCCATGACAGAGGGGGAGTTCGCGCCCGGCGATCGTCGTCGGGGGCTGCCCGACCTCGGGAGAACTCCGCATGTCAGATCCTTCTTCGTCGCCGTCGCCGTCGTTGCGCTCGTCGCCGCTGGAGGCCGCGCACGAAGCGGCCGGCGCGACCTTCACCGACTTCGCCGGGTACCGCATGCCCGTGCGCTACTCGTCCGACCTCGCCGAGCACCACGCCGTGCGCCAGGCCGCCGGCGTCTTCGACCTCTCGCACATGGCGGAGATCGGCGTCTCGGGGCCCGACGCCGTGGCGTTCCTCGACCACGCGCTCGCCGGCGCGTTCGGTGCGATGACCGTCGGCCGGGCGAAGTACTCGCTCCTGCTCGAGGACGCCGGCGGCATCCTCGACGACCTCGTCGTCTACCGGACCGACGACGACACCTACCTGGTCGTCGCGAACGCCGCGAACCGCGAGGTCGCCGTGTCCGCGCTGCGATCGCGGGTCGACGGGTTCGACGTCGTCGTCTCAGATGACTCCGACACCACAGCGCTCGTCGCGATCCAGGGGCCGGCCGCCGCGGGGACCCTCGACGCGCTGGTCGTCGAGGACCGGCTGCAGCCAGAGTCCCCGCTCGACGAGCTCCGCTACTACCGGGCACTGCACGCGACCTTCGACGGGTCGTCGGTCCTCGTGGCCCGCACCGGCTACACCGGCGAGGACGGTTTCGAGATCTACAGCGACCCCGAGGTCGCCCCGGCGATCTGGGACGCACTGCTGGACGCAGGGTCCTCGCGCGGTGTCGTCCCCGCCGGACTCGCGGCTCGGGACACCCTGCGGCTCGAGGCCGGCATGCCGCTCTACGGCCACGAGCTCACCGTGTCGACCCGTCCGGCGCAGGCCGGGCTCGGTCGGGTCGTCGCTCCTTCGGGAGACTTCGTCGGTGCCGCCGGCGTCGCGCCAGCCGAGGACGCGCCCGTGCTCGTCGGGCTCGTGATGGAGGGCCGGCGTGCTGCTCGTGCCGGCTACCCGGTGCTGCACGACGGGGACGTCGTCGGCACGGTGACCTCCGGCGCGCTCTCCCCGACGCTCGGCCACCCGGTCGCGATGGCCTTCGTCGCCCCGTCCGCCGCCGCCGAGGGACAAGTCCTCCACATCGACGTCCGCGGCACCGCCATCCCCGCGACCGTCACCCCGTTCCCCTTCTACCGCCGCCCCGCGAAAGGCTGACCGTCATGACCGACCAGAGCGCACTGCAGTACACCAAGGACCACGAGTGGCTGCTCGTCGAGGGTGACGTCGTCACCGTCGGCATCACCGACCACGCCGCCGAACAGCTCGGTGACGTCGTGTACGTCGAGCTGCCGGCCGTCGGCACCGCCACCACCGCCGGTGAGCAGCTCGGCGAGATCGAGTCGACCAAGAGCGTCGGCGAGCTCTTCGCGCCGATCGAGGGCGAGGTCGTCGAGGTCAACGACGCCGTCGTCGACGCGCCCGACACCGTCAACCAGGACCCGTTCGGTGCCGGCTGGCTCGTGAAGATCAAGGTCGAGGGCACGGACTTCCCCGAGGACCTCATGGACCACGACACGTACCGGGCGTCCATCGCATGACGGACACCGACCTGAACCTGCAGACGTCGTTCGCCGACCGGCACATCGGGACCACCCCGGCCGACCAGCGGACCATGCTCGACGTCGTCGGGCAGCCGTCCCTCGACGCCCTCGTCCGCGCGGCGATCCCGGAGTCGATCCACGCCGAACCGGTGTCGTCGTCGTCGATCCCGACCGCGGTCGGTGAGACCGAGGCCCTCGCCGAACTCCGCGGGATGGCGGCGAAGAACACCGTCCGTCGGGCGATGATCGGCCTCGGCTACTACGGCACCCACACGCCGGCGGTCATCCAGCGCAACGTGCTCGAGAACCCGAGCTGGTACACGGCCTACACGCCGTACCAGCCGGAGATCTCGCAGGGGCGCCTCGAAGCGCTCATCAACTTCCAGACGATGGTCGCCGACCTCACCGGCATGGCCACGGCCGGCGCCTCGATGCTCGACGAGGGCACCGCCGTGGTGGAGGGCATGCTCCTCGCCCGCCGCGCGTCGAAGGTCAAGGGCGACGCGTTCCTCGTCGACGCCGACCTGCTGCCGCAGACGCGGGCGCTGCTCGACCACCGTGCCGACGCCGTCGGGATCACCCTGCGCGCGTTCGACGCCGTGTCCGGGCCCACGGACGAGCAGCTCGACGGCGCGTTCGGCGTGGTGCTGCAGTACCCGGGTGCCTCCGGGCACGTCGTCGACCCGTCGTCGACGATCGAGCGTGTGCACGCGGGCGGCGGGATCGCCGTCGTCGCGGCCGACCTGCTCGCGATGACGCTCCTCGCGTCCCCCGGGGACCTCGGCGCGGACGTCGCCGTCGGCACCTCGCAGCGCTTCGGCGTGCCGCTCGGCTTCGGTGGCCCGCACGCCGGGTACCTCGCCGTCCGCGCCGGGCTCGAACGACAGCTGCCCGGCCGGCTGGTCGGGGTGTCCTTCGACGCAGCAGGGGGCATGGCCTACCGTCTCAGCCTGCAGACCCGCGAGCAGCACATCCGTCGCGAGAAGGCGACGTCGAACATCTGCACCGCGCAGGTGCTCCTCGCCGTCATGGCGTCGATGTACGCGGTCTACCACGGGCCAGAAGGGCTCCGGTTCATCGCGAACCGCGTCGCACGCACGACGTCGGCGCTCGCCGATGCCGCACGGGCCGCCGACGTGGAGGTCGTCCACGACGCGTTCTTCGACACGCTGACACTCCGGGCGCCCGGACGCGCCCGCGAGCTCGTGGACGCCGCGCACGCTGCCGGGTACCTGCTGCACCTCGTTGACGCGGACACGCTCCTGGTCTCCGTCGACGAGACGACCACGCCCGACGCTGTCCGCGTGCTGTCCGGGCTGCTGGCCGGGGGCAGTGCACCGGACCAGCACGCGGTCGAGACGGCCGTGGCGGACGCGACCCCGGGCCTCCCGTCCGGCCTGCTGCGGCAGAGCGAGTACCTGACGCACCCCGTGTTCAGCGCGCACCGGAGCGAGACCCGCATGATGCGGTACCTCAAGCACCTCGCCGACAAGGACTACGCGCTCGACCGCGGCATGATCCCGCTCGGCAGCTGCACGATGAAGCTCAACGCGGCGACCGAGATGGCCGCGGTGACGTGGCCGGAGTTCTCGGACATCCACCCGTTCGCGCCGCGCTCCGACGTCGAGGGCTACCTCGGGATGATCAGCGACCTCGAGACCTGGCTCGCCGAGGTCACCGGGTACGACACCGTCTCCGTCCAGCCCAACGCCGGCAGCCAGGGCGAGCTCGCCGGGCTCCTCGCGATCCGCGGGTACCACCGGTCCCGCGGGGACGACGCGCGCACCGTGTGCCTCATCCCGTCGAGCGCGCACGGCACGAACGCCGCGTCCGCCGTGCTCGCCGGCATGAAGGTCGTGGTCGTGGCGTGCGACGAGAACGGGAACGTCGATCTCGACGACCTCCGTGCTCGTGTCGCCGACCACGCCGACACGCTCGCGGCGCTGATGATCACGTATCCCTCCACCCACGGCGTGTACGAGCACGACATCCGTGACATCTGCGACGCCGTGCACGATGCCGGCGGCCAGGTGTACGTAGACGGCGCGAACCTCAACGCGCTCCTCGGGCACGCACGCTTCGGGGACTTCGGCGGGGACGTCTCGCACCTCAACCTGCACAAGACGTTCTGCATCCCGCACGGTGGTGGCGGCCCCGGTGTCGGGCCCGTCGCGGCGAAGGCGCACCTCGCGCCGTTCCTGCCGGGGCACCCGTTCGCGCAGGACGACGACCGTCGACCCGGGTCGACGTCGTCCCCGGACCAGCGGCTCGCGCATGCCGGTGGTCCGGTCTCGGCCGCGCCGTACGGCAGCCCGAGCATCCTGCCGATCACGTGGTCGTACGTCCGCATGATGGGGCTCGAGGGGCTCACCCGTGCGACGGAGACCGCCGTGCTCGGAGCGAACTACATCGCGGCGCGCCTCCGTGACGCGTTCCCGGTGCTCTACACGGGCGAATCGGGGCTCGTCGCGCACGAGTGCATCCTCGACCTCCGTCCGCTCCGGGACGCCACCGGGATCACCGTGGACGACGTCGCCAAGCGCCTCGTGGACTACGGCTTCCACGCGCCGACCATGTCGTTCCCGGTGGCGGGCACGCTCATGGTGGAGCCGACCGAGAGCGAGGACCTCGCGGAACTCGACCGCTTCGTCGACGCGATGCTCGCCATCCGCGCCGAGGCCGGGGCGGTCGAGCGTGGGGAGTGGCCGGCGGACGACAACCCGCTCGTCGGGGCGCCGCACACGGCTGCGTCGGTGATCTCGGGGGAGTGGACGCACGCCTACACGCGGGAGCAGGCGGTGTACCCGCTGCCCGGCATCGCCGAGCGGAAGTACTGGCCGCCGGTGCGTCGTATCGACCAGGCATACGGCGACCGCAACCTCGTGTGCGCGTGCCCGCCGGTGGAGGCGTTCGCGTAGACCCTGTCCACACATCGACGGCCCCGGAGCATCTCGCTCCGGGGCCGTCGGCGTTTGCGGGGGTGTCCGTCGGGTTGCGGGTGCGGGGGTGTCCGTCGCGTTTCCGAGCCGGAACGACACTCTCGCTGTCGTACGACAGCGATCCTGTCGTCCGTTGCGGGCGCTGCCTGTTGTGCGAGCGCAGAAGCGACACCCTCGTCGTCGTACGACAGCGGTGTTGTCGTTCTGAGTCCGCGCCGCCGACCCCGCCTCCCTGCCCTCGAACCCCGTACCACGCTCCCGACACACGGTGGAGCGGTCCC
Organism: Curtobacterium sp. L3-7; assembly: GCF_048756585.1. NCBI lineage: Bacteria > Bacillati > Actinomycetota > Actinomycetes > Micrococcales > Microbacteriaceae > Curtobacterium > Curtobacterium sp. L3-7. The sequence goes on from NZ_CP151474.1 coordinate 1,626,117, forward strand.
ATTCGTCCAACCGGTGGATCATTGCGTCCAGACGCCGCACAGCCCACACATGGGGTCGGGCGTGTCATGCCCGCCGAAACGCGGACACGAGCCTCCGTGACATGACCCCCGAAGAGGTGGCACACTGCGAGGAACTGTTCCGATGCGCAACGAAGATGATGCAGATGCAACAATCCAGCATGTTGCGCCCTGAAACGCGCATATCTTGCAGCATCTCGCAAGGATCATGCAAGTTGGTTACCAGCGTGTAACCGTTCGTTCCAGGGTTTGGCGGGTTCTCAGCGCACTGCCTACAGTGCAAAGGTCAAACGCGCCTGGCGACACCTCTGTGCCGGGCGCGTCCCATGCACCAGGAGGAACTCTTGATCAAGAAGCGCGCTGGGCTCGCAGCCCTCGCCGTGCTCGGGGCCACAGCAATCGCCCTGGCCGGCTGCTCCAGCAACAGTGGTAGCGGCAGCAACTCGGGCTCCGGCTCGACGAACGCGAACGGCATCGTCACCACCAACGGCAGCGAGCCCCAGAACCCGCTCATCCCCTCGAACACCACCGAGACCGGTGGTGGCAAGATCATCAACTCGATCTTCGAGGGACTCCGCTCCTACGACGCCGACGGCAAGCCGGTGAACGAGGTCGCGAAGAGCATCACCACCGACGACTCGAAGACGTTCGACATCAAGCTCAACACGGGCTGGAAGTTCACGAACGGCGAGAAGATCACCGCGGAGTCCTTCACGAAGGCGTGGAACTGGGCGGCGCAGAAGTCGAACGCCCAGGGCGCGAGCTACTACTTCGAGAACATCGAGGGCTACAGCGCCGACGCTGACTCCGAGCTCACCGGCCTCAAGGTCAAGAGCGACGACGAGTTCACCGTGACGCTGAAGTCCCCGCAGTCGGACTTCCCGCTGTCGCTCGGTTACTCGGCGTTCGTGCCGCTGCCGTCGTCGTTCTACGACGACCCGAAGGCGTTCGGTGAGAACCCGATCGGCAACGGCCCGTACAAGCTGGCCAGCAAGAGCGCGTGGACGCACAACACGGACATCAAGCTCGTCACCAACAAGGACTACGAGGGCAAGCGCAAGCCGAAGAACGGTGGTCTGACGATCACGTTCTACACCTCGCAGGACACCGCGTACTCCGACGCGCAGGGTGGCAACCTCGACATCCTCGACGCCGTGCCGGACAGCGCGTTCGCGAACTACAAGTCGGACTTCCCCGACTCGAACGTGAACCAGCCGGCCGCGATCTTCCAGGGCATCTACCTGCCCTACTACCTCGACCACTGGAAGGGCGAGGAGGGCAAGCTCCGTCGCGAGGCGGTGTCGATGTCCATCAACCGCAAGCAGATCACCTCGAAGATCTTCGACGGCACCCGTACGCCGGCCAGCGACTTCACCTCGCCGGTCATCGACGGCTGGTCGAAGGACCTCAAGGGTTCCGACGTCCTGGACTACAACAAGTCCGAGGCGAAGAAGCTCTGGGCCGAGGCCGACAAGATCTCGCCGTACAACGACACCCTCACCATCTCGTACAACGCCGACGGCGGACACGAGGCGTGGGTGACCGCGGTCGCGAACAGCATCTCCAACACCCTGGGCATCAAGGCCGAGGGCAAGGCGTACCCGACCTTCCAGGAGGCGCTGGACGTCCAGACGAACGACAAGCTGACCGGCGCGAGCCGTACCGGCTGGCAGGCCGACTACCCGTCGCTGTACAACTTCCTCGGCCCGACCATGGGTGAGGGCTCGTCGAACAACTACTCGCGCTACGACTCGGCAGAGTTCAACGACCTGCTCAAGCAGGGTCAGTCGGCCGACAGCGTCGAGGCGGGCAACAAGATCTTCGACCAGGCCCAGGAGCTCCTGCTCAAGGACCTGCCGGAGATCCCCCTCTGGTACTCGAACGTGACCGGTGTGTGGTCCGCTGACAACGTGTCGAACGTCAAGTTCGGCTGGGACTCGGTGCCGCTCTACTACGACGTCGAGGTCAAGAAGTAACGAACTGATCGCAGGTATCCTGCATCAGCAGCAACACCACCGGACGGGGGTTCGGGGACGATCAGTCCTCGGGCCCCCGTACCGCGGCGGCAACACCTCCCCCCACGACCCAAGCGGGCGCCGCCTCCCGCGCCGGGCAGCCGTGTCAACTCACGCGACGTCCACCCACGACGAAATGACTGTGATCCACATGCTCGCTCCGAACCAGGCGGAGATCTGATGCTCTGGTACCTCGGGAAGCGCCTCCTGCAGCTGATCCCCGTGTTCTTCGGTGCCACGTTCCTCATCTACCTGATGGTGTTCCTCCTCCCCGGAGACCCCATCGCCGCGCTCTTCGGCGACCACCAGCCGTCGCCGCAGGTCATCGAACAGATCCGCGCGCAGTACAACCTCGACAAGCCCTTCATCGTCCAGTACCTGCTGTGGATCGGCGGCGTGTTCCGCGGCGACCTCGGCATGACGTACTCGGGGATCCCGGTCACCGAGCAGCTCGCGCAGGCGTTCCCGATCACGGCACGCCTCGCGATCCTCGCGCTGGTGTTCGAGTCGGTCGCCGGCATCGTCGTCGGTGTCATCGCCGGCCTCCGGAAGGGCAAGCTCTTCGACGCCACCGCGCTCGTCGTCAGCCTGTTCCTCATCTCGATCCCGGTGTTCGTCATCGGCTTCGTCCTGCAGTACGGACTCGGGATCCAGCTCGGACTGTTCCGTGCAACGGTCTCCGGTCAGGCTCCGTGGTCGGAGCTCGTGCTCCCCGCGATCGTCCTCGCGACCGGGTCGTTCGCCTACATCGTGCGACTCACACGGGCCAGCGTCGCCGAGAACATGAGCGCCGACTTCGTGCGCACCGCCACGGCGAAGGGCCTCCCGCGTCGCCGCGTCATCGGTGTGCACATCTTCCGGAACTCGCTGATCCCGGTGGTCACCTACCTCGGCATCGACATCGGCAACCTGATGGTCGGCGCGATCGTGACCGAGGGCATCTTCAACATCCACGGCGTCGGCGGCACGGTCTACCAGGCCGTCAAGCTCGGCCAGGGTCCGACCGTCGTGTCGTTCGTCGCCGTGATGGTCATCATCTTCATGCTCGCCAACCTCCTGGTCGACCTGCTGTACGCCGTCCTGGACCCGAGGATCCGTTATGCCAAGTAACACCGAATCGCGCTCGGCGACGCACTACGTCGCGCCGCTCGAGGAGACGCCGCTCCAGGCGATCGACAACGTCAACGAAGACGAGAAGACCCGGTCGCTCTGGACCGACGCGTGGGACTCCATGCGCGTCCGTCCGATCTTCTGGGTGTCGAGCGTCCTGATCGTCCTGATCATCGCCGTCGCGCTGGTGCCGGGTGTGTTCGCACACGCCGACCCGCGTGCGTGCGACCTGTCGAACTCCGGGAAGGGCGGCAGTGCCGGCCACATCCTCGGGTACACCCGTCAGGGCTGCGACGTCTACTCCCGTGTCATCTACGGCACGCAGAACTCGCTGCTCGTCGGCCTCGTCGCGACGATCCTCGTGGTCATCGTCGGCGTGATCGTCGGCTCGCTCGCCGGTTTCTACGGCGGATGGCTCGACTCCGTGGTGTCCCGCATCGGTGACATCTTCTTCTCGATCCCGACCGTCCTCGGCGCGATCGTGATCATGTCGAGCATCCCGCAGCGCAGCCCGTGGACGGTCGCACTCGTCCTCGCGGCGTTCGCGTGGCCACAGATCGCCCGCATCATGCGCGGTGCGGTGCTGTCCGCGAAGAACGCGGACTACGTCACCGCATCGGCGGCACTCGGTGTGAGCCGGTTCAAGACGCTGATCCGCCACGTCATCCCGAACTCGATCGCCCCGGTGATCGTGGTCGCGACCGTCTCGCTCGGCACGTTCATCGTCGCGGAGTCGACCCTGTCGTTCCTCGGGATCGGTCTGCCGCCGTCGTCGCTCAGCTGGGGCTACGACATCAACGCCGCGCAGCCGTCGCTCCGTACCAACCCGTCGACGATCTTCTGGCCGTCGCTCGCCCTGTCCATCACCGTGCTCGCGTTCCTCCTCCTCGGTGACGTGGTCCGCGACGCACTCGACCCGAAGGCGAGGGCCCGCCGATGAGCGAGACGCTGACCGAGCCGACCGCGCGTCGCGCCAACGCGAACGGCGCGCCGCTCCTCGAGATCTCCGGTCTCGAGATCGGCTTCAAGACCCAGAGCGGGTTCGTCCAGGCGGTCCGCGGTGTCGACTTCACCCTCGAGCAGGGTGAGCGACTCGCGATCGTCGGCGAGTCCGGTTCCGGCAAGTCCACGAGCGCCCAGGCGATCATCAAGCTGCTGCCCGGCGCCGGCCAGGTGACCGGCGGGTCGATCAAGTTCAACGGTCGCGAGCTCGTCGGCCTCTCGGACAAGGAGATGTCCGAGATCCGCGGCAAGGAGATCGGCTACGTCCCGCAGGACCCGATGTCGAACCTCAACCCGCTGTGGACCATCGGGTTCCAGGTGGAAGAGGCGATCCGTGCGAACGGCATGGCCACCGGCAAGAAGGCCGTGCGCGAGCGTGCGATCGAGGTCCTGAAGGAAGCGGGTCTCGGCGACGCCGCGAACCGCCTCAAGCAGTACCCGCACGAGTTCTCCGGCGGCATGCGGCAGCGCGTGCTCATCGGCATCGGTCTGTCGAGCCACCCGCAGCTGCTCATCGCCGACGAGCCGACGAGCGCGCTCGACGTGACCGTGCAGCGAGTCATCCTCGACCACCTCGAGACCCTGACCCGCGATTACGGCACGAGCGTCCTCTTCATCACGCACGACCTCGGCCTCGCTGCCGAGCGTGCCGAGAAGCTCGTCGTGATGTACAAGGGGCAGGTCGTCGAGGCGGGTCCGTCGCAGGAGATCCTCGGCAACCCGCAGCACCCGTACACGCAGCGACTCGTCGCCGCGGCACCGTCCCTCGCCAGCCGCCGCATCCAGTCGAAGGTGCAGCACGAGAGCATCGCGATCTCGGACAGCGGCAGCGACGACGCCGAACTGATCGCACGCGCCCAGGAGCGCGAGCACCAGCCGGCCGAGGACCTCATCGTCGTCAAGAACCTGCAGAAGATCTACAAGCTGCGCGGCAAGAACCTCGCGTCGCGTGAGCTGAAGGCCGTCGACGACGTGTCGTTCTCGATCCCGAAGGGCACCACCACGGCGCTCGTCGGTGAGTCCGGCTCGGGCAAGTCGACCGTCGCCAAGCTCGTGCTGCAGCTCGAGGGCATCACGAGCGGCACCGTCCAGTTCGACGGCACCGACATCGGTGCGTTGAAGGGCAAGGAGCTCTTCGACTTCCGCCGCCGTGTGCAGCCGGTGTTCCAGGACCCGTACGGTTCCCTCGACCCGATGTACAACGTCGGGAACACGATCGCGGAGCCGCTCGTCACGCACGGCGTCGGCGACAAGGCATCGCGTCGCGCTCGCGTGCGCGAGCTCCTCGACCAGGTGGCGTTGCCGTCCTCGATGGTGAACCGGTACCCGAACGAGCTCTCCGGCGGTCAGCGGCAGCGCATCGCCGTCGCGCGTGCACTCGCGTTGAAGCCCGAGGTCATCGTGCTCGACGAGGCGGTCTCCGCGCTCGACGTGCTCGTGCAGGGTCAGATCCTCGAGCTCCTCACCGAGCTCCAGTCGGAACTCGGCCTGACGTACCTGTTCATCACGCACGACCTCGCCGTCGTCCGCCTCGTCGCGGACAACGTGTGTGTCATGCGCAAGGGACAGATCGTGGAGAAGGCGACGACCGACGAGGTCTTCGCCAACCCTCGCGAGCAGTACACCCGCGACCTCCTGGCCGCGATCCCGGGCGCCTCGTTCGAGTTCGGACGCTGAGCCCCCGTTCACCGCACACGGAACGCGTCGCCCCGATGGGGCGGCGCGTTCCGCGTTTCCGCCCCACCCGCCCCGTCGAGCGGGCGAAATACCGTGGTCGCCCCGAGCGCCCACCCGGGTATTCCGCCCGCTCGACGTGCGGGCGTGCTCCCGCGGGCCGCGCCTGCGTCGAGCGGGCGAAATACCGTGGCCATCCCGAGCGCGCACCCGGGTATTCCGCCCGCTCGACCGTGGACACGGACTGGAGGACCGCCCCTCGTCCGCGCGACTGTCCTGCCCGCCTCGTACCCGGATCGACGCCGGGTGAGATCGCAGTCCGTGTCGCCTCGGGTCCGCCGAGCCGCCACGGATGGCGACTTCACCGTGGGACGCGCTCCGCACGCGGCCGAGCGGGCGAAATGCCAGGGTTCGGCTTGGGACCGACACGGGTATTTCGCCCGCTCGAGTCAGGGTCCGCCACGCGCGCACCCACGCTCGTCCGCACGCACCCACGCCCGCACGCACGAGTGCCCGCACGCGCGCTCGCACGCCCGGATGGCGCCCAGCCGGCACGCCGGCGGGTCGGTCAGAGGCGGGCGGCGGCCATCGACGCGGCGATGGCGAGGATCGTGATCGCGAGGATCGTCCATCCGTGGACACGGTGCACGATCGGGTGCGGGGTGACGGTCGCCGGAGGCGGGCCGTCCTGATGAGCCGCCGCGGGGACGAACGCGAGCACCTCGGCAGCCGCAGCGTCCACGGTCACTGGCACCGAGCCTCCCGGCCGGTCCACGCGCAAGCGTGCCGTCGGCCGCGGCGCGATCCAGGTGCGACGGTCGGGTTCGTTCGACTGGATCTCGAGGCCGTACTTCGTCCGCACGCCGGTGACGCGTCGCCAGGCGTACGTCGAGGTGCGTCGGACGTCGACGACCACGAGCGCGTCGGGGGTGAGCAGCAGCCGAGGACGCCAGAGCGCAGCCCACGCCACGAACGCGATGAAGATGCTCGGGATCGGCACGAGGAGGACCGACGTGTCACCACGGCTGATGAAGCCGAGGACGAGCAGGACGACGGCGACTGCCCAGAGCACGATGGCCAACGTCCGCATGCCGGGAGCGACGATGCGCGCGGGTTCGGGGCCGGGGGAGTCGCTCACGGCTCCATCGTAGGAGAGGTGCGAGAGTGCCTCCCCGGAACCGTCTGTTGAGCGGGCGTGAAACGCCGTGCGCGTACCAACTGACGACCCGATGTTCCGGGGAGGCAAATCCATGACGGATCTCTCGTACCGTCGATGGTCCCCGACCCCAGTTCGGGTGTCAATACCCCCGAACGAAAGGATCAGGAAACCGACACGCCGATCGAGCGCAAAGTCGATGCGGACGTACCTACCGGACGAGCTGTTCGATCTCCCCGCGGATCACGGAGGCCTTCGGGAACCGGAGCCCGACGAGTCCGATGTGCCGCCAGCGGACGACGCCGTCCGGGCCGACGACGAACACGGATCGTCGGAGTCCCAGCCCCGGCGCGCGGACCCCGTAGTCGCGGACGACGGTGCCCGCGGTGTCGCTGAGGAGCGGGAAGGTGAGCGAGGAGCCGCGGGCGAAGGCCTCGTGCGAGTCGAGCGCCTGCGGGCTGATGCCCCAGACGACGGCACCGAGGTCGTCGAAGTCGTCGAGCTCCTCTTGGTAGCTGCAGAGCTGTGCGGTGCAGACCGGGGTGGCATCGCCCGGGTAGAAGGCGAGGACGATCGTGCGACCGATCTCGGACGACAGGTCGTACTCGTCGTCGGTGCGCACCCCGTCGCGGACGATCATGCCCGGCAGGGTGAAGGTCGGGGCGGGTTCGCCGACCGCGGGGATGCTCATGTGCACAACGTACGGCGCGCGGGAGCAGGGGAGCCCTCGGCGCGCTGCGGGAGGGCTGTGAGTCCTGATGGTTGCTGTCGAAACGGCCAGCGGGGTCGGACGGGTGCTGTCGAAACGACCAGCGGAGCCGAGCGCTGCTGCGCTCGACCCCGCTGTGTCGTGTCCGTCGGTGGCTACTTGGTGAAGCCGACCTTCGTCCAGTCGATGTTCTGTGCACCCGCGAACGCGCCGTAGTTGGCGAGCTTCGGGTTCTGTGCGACGAGCGCCGGCTTGGCCGTGATGGGCATCGAGTGCCCGATCGCCCAGACCTGCTTGTCGATCTTGTTCCAGATGACGTTGGCCTTGTCCGAGTCCGGCTCGGAGAGGGCCTGCTTCGTCAGCTTGTCGATCGTGTCGGAGCTGACCCGCCCGTAGTTCTGGCCGACGCTGCCCGACGTGTAGATCGTCGCGCTGCTGGAGTGGAAGCCGGTGCCGCCCCAGACGAAGATCGTCATGTCGTAGTTGCCCGGCGTGACGTACTGCTCGAAGAAGTCGTCCGTCGCGACCGACTTCAGCGTGAGCTTCACACCGACCTCCTTGAGCTGCTGCTGCATGACCTGGGCCAGCTGCTGCGACGTCGGAGCGCCGGAGGGGATGGTGATCGCGATGGAGAGCGTCTTGCCGCCCTTCGATCGGTACGTGCCATCCGTCTTCCAGCCGTCGTCGTCGAGGATCTTCTTCGCCTTCTCGACGTCGAACGTGGCGTTCGGCTTGATGTTCGACTTGTAGCCCTTGTCGGTCGACAGGAACAGGTGGTTGTCGAGGGTGCCGAGCTTGTAGGGCAGCGTGCCACCGATGACCTGCGCCAGCGCGTCGCGGTTCACCGCGTGCTGGATCGCCAGTCGGAGCTGCTTGTCCTTGAGCAGGCCGTTCGTCGAGAAGTCGACGTGCGTGTACTGGGCGGACGTGGACGCGAGGATCTTCGTGTTCTTCGCGTTCTTCACCCGGTCGAAGCGCTCCGACGTCGTCGTGAGGACGGAGTCGATCTCCTTGTTCAGGTAGGCGTCCACGTCGGCGTTGCCGTCGAGCGAGCGGAAGATCACCTGATCGAGCTTCGGCTTGTCACCCCACCAGTTCTCGTCGGGCTTCATCGTGACCGTGCCGGCGGTCTCGTTGAGGTCGGTGATCTTGTACGGGCCGGAGGAGACCGGGACCTTGCCCTTGTAGTTGTTGTTGAACTGGTCCGGCGTGCTCGTCTGGCTGGCCGGGTAGAGCGGGCTGAACAGCGACTTCCAGTCGGAGAACGGTGTGGCGAACTTGACCACGACGTCGCGCTCGGTCGCGCCCTGGGTGACGGAGTCGATGTCCTCGTACCCGGTGGACCCGGCGATCAGGTAGTCCTTGTCCGTGCCGTTGGTGGTCTTCCACTCGTTCTCGAAGTCACGCCAGGTGATCGGCGAGCCGTCGTTCCACTTGGCCTGGTCGTTGATCGTGTACGAGATGGTGAGCGGGTCGTCGCTGGTGACCTCGGCCTTGGACACGTAGTCCGTGTTCAGGGTCGGAGCGCCCTTGTCGTCGATCGTGTAGATGAACGGCATCGTCGCCTGTTCGATCGTCGACGCGTCGACGAGCGGACCGTCGACCTGGTTGTAGTTCCACTGCGACACCCACTGCGAGATCGGCAGACGGAGTGTCCCGCCGTTCTGCAGGTCGGAGACCGGCTGTGCGTTGATCTGTGCCGACGTCGGCAGGGTCTTCTTGCCGGAGTCGCTGGAGCTGTCGTTGCCGGAGCTGCCGGAACCGCCCGAGCAGCCGGTGACGGCGAGTGCGATCCCGGCGAGGGCCGCCGTGACCGCAAGGAATTTCCCGTGCTTCATTCTGTTCCCCTCGTGAAGTTGGGATTCACCTTATGGCCCTCGCGCGGGGGTGGGAGAACATTTCGTGTTCGAACCATCAATCGTTACCCGGCCGGACGGTCCATGTGATCTGCCGGAAACAAACGGGGCCGTAAGGTGGCGGAATGATCCGCTTCCTGGCGCGTCGATTCGTGTACTACGTCGTGCTCGTCTTCATCGCGACCTCGCTGACCTACTTCCTGGCATCGGCGACGTTCAGCCCCCGCTCCGTCTACGCGCAGCGCAACCCGGCGCCGTCGGCGCAGGTCATCGACGCCAAGCTCGACGACATCGGCGTCAACGACAAGACGCCCATCGTCATCCGGTACACGCACTGGCTCGGAGACGTCGTGCACGGCGACCTCGGACAGACGATCCAGGACCGCTCGGTGAACGAGCAGTTCTTCCCGCGGCTGGGCGTCAGCCTCCGCCTGCTGCTGGTCGGGTCGGTCGCCGGCATCGTGCTGGGGGTGCTCGTCGGTGTCTGGAACGCGATCCGGCAGTACCGGTTGTCGGACCGGGTGAGCGCAGCGATATCGATCGTCCTGTTCTCGACGCCCGTGTTCCTGACCGCCGTCTTCCTGAAGATCGGGGCGACGAAGCTGAACCAGGACGCGGGACGCCAGATCATCAACTTCACGGGGGAGGCCACCCCCGGGTTGGACGGGTCCACCTGGACGCTCCTGCTCGATCGCGGTGCGCACCTCCTGCTGCCGACGATCTCGATCGCCGTGGGGCTCATCGCGATCTACAGCCGGTACCAGCGCGCGACGATGCTCGATGTGTTGGGCTCGGACTTCCTCCGCACGGCGCGGGCGAAGGGCCTGACCCGCGGCCGCGCGACGTTCAAGCACGGCCTGCGGACGGCGTTGATCCCGATGACGACGCTGTTCGCGTACGGGTTCCTCGGGATCCTGACCGGCGCGACCCTGACCGAGAAGATCTTCGCGTGGAACGGGCTGGGGTCGTGGTTCATCGACGCGGTGAACAACAACGACGTCAACGTGGTGACCGCGTACACGCTGTTCGCGGCGGTGGTCGTCCTGGTCGCAGGGTTCCTGGCCGACGTCGCGACCGCAGCACTCGACCCGCGCGTGCGGAGGAGCTGAGATGACCGACACCCGCATCGAGCCCGTCGACCCGACCCTCGTCGCCCGCAGCGACACCCCGGCACGGGCGACCCGGCAGAACAACCGCTTCGCGCAGACCGTCCGCCGCCTGTTCATGAACCGCGGCGCGGCGATCGGCACCGTCGTCGTGCTGCTGCTCTTCGCCTTCGCGTTCATCGGGCCGCTGGTCAGCCCGTGGCAGTACTCGCAGATCGACTACACCGCGTTCACGCGACCGCCGAGCGCAGCGCACTGGTTCGGCACGAACGGGATCGGTCAGGACGTGTTCGCCCAGACGGCCAGGGGCATGCAGAAGAGCCTGCTCATCGGACTGCTCGTCGCGGTGTTCTCAACGGCCATCGCGGCCATCACCGGGGCCGCCGCCGGGTACTTCGGCGGGTGGGTCGACCGGCTGGTGATGTTCTTCGTGGACATGCTGCTCGTGCTGCCGTCGTTCCTGATCATCGCGATCATCAGCCCGCGCATCCAGAACGCCGGCTGGATCGTCCTGGTGGTCCTCATCACCGTCTTCGGCTGGATGATCACCGCCCGCGTCGTCCGCTCGATGACGCTGTCCGTCAAGGAACGCGAATTCGTCCGCGCCGCCCGCTACATGGGCATCGGACCGTTCCGGATCATCTTCCGGCACGTGCTGCCCAACGTGGCATCGTTCCTGATCATCGACGGCACGATCCAGGTCGCGACCGCGGTGCTCGGGGAGACGACGCTGAGCTACTTCGGCTTCGGTGTGCAGGCGCCCGACGTCTCGCTCGGCACCCTGATCGCCCAGAACCAGGACAACGCGCTGACGAGCCCGTGGCTGTTCTACTTCGCAGCCGGTGCCCTCGTGGTCTTCGCGATCGCCGCGAACCTCATCGGTGACGGGCTGCGGGACGCCCTCGACCCGACGTCGACCACCGGCAAGCGGCAGAAGCGGAACCGTCGTCGCGACCAGAACCAGGCGGCCGTGGACGTCGCCGCGTTGAACACCCAGGCCGGAGCGGGCGCATGAGCACCACCACGACGAACACCGACGAGATCCTCCGCGTCCGCGACCTGCACGTCCGCTTCCCGACCCCTCGGGGCGAGGTGCACGCCGTCCGCGGGGTGGACCTCGAGCTCCGTCGTGGCGAGGTCCTCGGCATCGTCGGCGAGTCCGGCTCGGGCAAGTCGGTCACGAGCATGGCGATCCTCGGCCTGCTCCCGGAGACCACCGTCGTCACCGGCTCGATCGACCTCGACGGGCAGGAGCTCGTCGGTCGCAGCGACCGGCAGATGAGCAAGCTCCGCGGGTCGAAGGTGGCGATGGTCTTCCAGGACCCGCTGTCCGCGTTCACGCCGGTGTACACGATCGGCGAGCAGATCGCCGAGACCGTCCGGATCCACCGCGACGTCACGAAGCAGCAGGCCCGTGAGCGTGCGATCGAGCTCCTGAAGCTCGTGGGCATCCCGCAGGCGGAGAGCCGCGTCGACGCCTTCCCGCACGAGTTCTCCGGCGGCATGCGGCAGCGCGCGATGATCGCGATGGCGATGGCGAACGACCCCGAGGTGATCCTCGCCGACGAGCCCACCACGGCGCTCGACGTGACGATCCAGGCGCAGATCATCGACGTGCTCCGGACCGCGCAGCGGGAGACCGGCGCGGCACTGGTGTTCGTGAGCCACGACCTCGGCGTCATCGCCGGCATCGCCGACCGGATCGCGGTCATGTACGCGGGACGGATCGTGGAGACCGCCAGCGCCGACGAGCTGTTCGCGCGGCCCCGGATGCCGTACACGATCGGCCTCATCGGCGCGCTACCCAGGCTCGACGAGTCCAGCGGCGGTCCGCTCGTGCCGATCCCCGGATCGCCGCCGTCGCTCATCGGGCTGGCCGACGCGTGCCCGTTCGCCGATCGCTGCCCGCTCGCCGCCGAGGCATGCCGGACGTCCGAGCCGGCGCTCGAGGTCCTCGACGTCGCGGCCGGCGTCCCCGGCGAGGCGCCGGTGGACACGAGCGTCCCGCACGCCGCCGCCTGCCACCGCACCGACGAGGTCGCGAAGGCCCACGCCGACGCGGGTGCGATCTTCACGCTGCTGTCGATCGACACCGCCCCGGCCGCGCACGTGCAGCGCGCCGACCGCGACCCCGTCGTCCAGGTCGAGGGGCTCACGAAGACGTTCCCGCTCGTCAAGGGCTCGGTCTTCCGCCGCAAGGTCGGCGAGGTCTACGCCGTCGACGGGGTCGACCTCGACATCCGCCAGGGGGAGACGCTCGGGCTCGTGGGGGAGTCCGGCTCTGGCAAGTCCACGACGCTGCACCAGCTGATGGACCTGGAGCGTCCCGAGGTCGGCACCGTCGAGCTCTTCGGCGCCCCGGTCGACACGAGCAAGTCCGGCACGAAGACCCTCCGCAACCGGATCTCGATGGTGTTCCAGGACCCGGCGGCGAGCCTCGACCCACGCATGACCGTGTACGACGTGGTCGCCGAACCGCTGCGAGCAGTCGGAGCGAGTGCCGACCGCATCGCCGACCGCGTGCCCGAGCTCATCGAACTCGTCGGACTCCGTTCCGCCGAGGCCGACCGCTACCCGCACGAGTTCTCCGGCGGCCAGCGGCAGCGCATCTCGATCGCCAGGGCGCTCGCCACCGAGCCGGAGCTGATCGTCCTCGACGAGCCGGTCTCCGCACTCGACGTCTCGATCCAGGCCGGCGTGCTCAACCTGCTCGCCGAGCTCAAGGCGCGCCTCGGCCTGTCGTACCTGTTCGTCTCGCACGACCTGTCGGTGATCCGGCACGTCGCGGACCGAGTCAGCGTCATGTACCTCGGCCGCACGGTGGAAGAGGGCGCGGTGGACGAGGTCTTCGAACGCCCGATGCACCCGTACACGGCGGCGCTGATGTCGGCGGTGCCGGTGCCCGACCCCGTGATCGAGCGCAGCCGGACGACGATCCTGCTCCCCGGTGACCCGCCGAGTCCCACCGAGCGCCGGACCGGCTGCCGGTTCCGGTCGCGCTGCCCGCTGTACGCGATGCTCCCGGATGCGCAGAAGTCGCGCTGCGAGGACGAGGTCCCCGAGAAGACGTCGCACCGCGGTGCGTCGGTCGACCACCGCGCGGCGTGCCACTACCCGGACCAGGTGGCGACGCTGACCGCGTAGCCGCCGACACTCGATCGAGTGCGCAGACGACGGGCTCACGGACGCGTCCGGACCCCGCCTTCTGCGCACTCGTCCGTCGGCCGCTCCTGACCAGGTGCCGGACGGGAGGCTCGGTGCCGGACGCGCACCGAGCCTCCCGTCCGCCGCGTGGTCGCCGGCGGCGACTACCGGAACAGGGCCGGGAAGGCGTGCGCCACCCAGGGGTACCCGACGAAGACGGCGGCGTCGAGGATGCAGTGCGTCACGATGAGGGGCATGAGCCGGCCCCACTTCGTGTAGATCCACCCGAACGCGATGCCCATCACGGCGTTCCCCACGAACGCACCGAAGCCCTGGTACAGGTGGTAGCTGCCGCGCAGCAGTGCGGTGGACAGGATGATCTGCCAGCGCCCCCACCCGATCTCGCCGAGGCGCGCGTACAGGTACCCGATGACGATCACCTCCTCCTGCAGCCCCGAGCGGATCGCCGAGAGCAGCAGGACGGGGATCGTCCACCAGTACGAGTCGAGCGCAGCGGGGTTCACGTTCACCGTGAACCCGAGCGCACGGCCCGTGAAGTACAGCGCGAGCCCCGGGATCCCGATGCCGAGCGCGATGAGGACGGGGACGCCGATGTCGGACCCGGCCCGGAACCGGTCGATGCCCAGGCGCGACAGGTGTGGGCGGGTGGTGCTCCAGAGCAGGTAGCAGACCAGCGCGACCGGGGCCAGGTCCACCGCGATGCCGACGAGCTGCCTCGCGAGGTCGACGTACTGCACTGTGGTCGTCGACGTGTTGAGCGCCGTGGACTGCTGCCCGAGCGGGGTGGTCTGCGACAGGTCGTCGATGATCTGCAGCACCGAGTAGAGCGCGCTGCCGCCCAACGAGAGCATCAGGACGATCGTGATCTCGACCCACGTTCGCCGTCGGCTCATGTGCTGTACTCCTGCCACTTGCGAACTACCGGTAGACTGGTGTGTCGGGCGTTCTGCCCGCGGGTGCGGTGTCGTGACGACGTCGGCCCGACACTCTCCCAGAACCTGAAGGATGTCCTGTATGGCGCTCGCCACCCGGTCCGACCTGCGCAACGTCGCCATCGTGGCACACGTCGACCACGGCAAGACCACGCTCGTCGACGCGATGCTCACGCAGACCAACTCGTTCGACGCCCACTTCGAGGGCGAAGACCGGATGATGGACTCGAACGACCTCGAGCGCGAGAAGGGCATCACCATCCTCGCGAAGAACACCTCGGTGCTCTACAACGGGAAGCACGCGACCGAGTTCGGCTCCGACGGCCCCATCACCATCAACGTGATCGACACCCCCGGCCACGCCGACTTCGGTGGCGAGGTCGAGCGCGGCCTGTCCATGGTCGACGGTGTCGTGCTGCTCGTCGACGCGTCGGAGGGTCCGCTGCCCCAGACCCGCTTCGTGCTCCGCAAGGCGCTCGCCGCGAAGCTCCCGGTGATCCTGCTCGTCAACAAGACGGACCGCCCCGACTCCCGCATCGACGAGGTCGTCTCCGAGTCGCAGGACCTGCTCCTCGGTCTCGCGTCCGACCTCTCGGACGAGGTCGACGACCTCGATCTCGACGCCATCCTCGACGTCCCCGTGGTCTACGCCTCGGGTCGTGCCGGCGCCGCCAGCCGCAACAAGCCGGCCGATGGCTCGCTGCCCGACAACGACGACCTCGAGCCGCTCTTCGAAGCGATCCTCCAGCACGTCCCCGCCCCGAAGTACGACGACGAGCACCCGCTGCAGGCGCACGTCACGAACCTCGACGCGTCGCCGTTCCTCGGCCGCCTCGCGCTGCTGCGCATCTTCCACGGCACGATGAAGAAGGGCCAGACGGTCGCGTGGGTCAAGCACGACGGCACCGTCCAGAACGCCCGCATCACCGAGCTCCTCATCACCAAGGCGCTCGACCGCTACCCGGCCGAGTCCGCCGGTCCCGGTGACATCGTCGCCGTCGCCGGCTTCGACACGATCACCATCGGTGAGACCCTGACCGACCCCGAGGACGTCCGCCCGCTGCCGACCATCACGGTCGACGACCCGGCGATCTCGATGACCATCGGGACCAACACGAGCCCGCTCGTCGGCAAGGTCAAGGGCCACAAGCTCACCGCGCGCATGGTCAAGAACCGCCTCGACAGCGAACTCGTCGGCAACGTCTCGCTCAAGGTGCTCGACATCGGCCGCCCCGACGCGTGGGAGGTCCAGGGTCGCGGCGAGCTCGCACTGGCCATCCTCGTCGAGCAGATGCGTCGAGAGGGCTTCGAGCTCACGGTCGGCAAGCCGCAGGTCGTCACCAAGCGTGACGAGAACGGCAAGCTGCAGGAGCCGTACGAGCACATGACGATCGACACGCCGGAGGAGCACCTCGGCGCGATCACGCAGCTCATGGCCGCGCGCAAGGGTCGCATGGAGAACATGACGAACCACGGCACCGGCTGGATCCGCATGGAGTTCATCGTGCCGTCGCGCGGCCTCATCGGCTTCCGCACCTCGTTCCTCACCGAGACCCGCGGCACCGGCATCGCCAACGCGATCTCGCACGGCTACGCCGAGTGGGCCGGCCCGATCCAGACCCGCATCAACGGCTCGATCGTGTCCGACCGCTCCGGTGTCGTCACGCCGTTCGCCATCACGAACCTCCAGGAGCGGATGACGTTCTTCGTCAACCCCACCGAAGAGGTCTACGAGGGCATGGTCATCGGCGAGAACTCGCGCGCCGACGACATGGACGTGAACATCACGAAGGAGAAGAAGCTGACGAACATGCGTTCGGCGAACGCCGACTCCTTCGAGTCGATGACGCCGTCGCGGCAGCTCTCCCTCGAGGAGTGCCTGGAGTTCGCCCGCGAGGACGAGTGCGTCGAGGTCACCCCCGACGCCGTGCGCATCCGCAAGGTCGAGCTCGACGCGCAGGCTCGCCAGCGCGCGTACGCACGCCTGAAGCGTCAGGACGCCTAAGCACCAGCACACAGTGCACGAGGAGGTCGAGGGATACGGTTGATGCCGTGACTCTCGACCTCCTCTCGCTGTACCAGGACCTCCACGCCCATCCGGAGCTCGGCTTCCAGGAGCACCGCACCGCCGGTGTCGTCTCCGCGAAGCTGCACGAGCTGGGCGGTATCGACGTGACCGAGGGCGTCGGCGGCACCGGCGTCGTCGGGGTCCTGTCGAACGGCGACGGTCCGGTCATCTGGCTCCGTGCCGACATGGACGGCCTGCCGGTGGAGGAGCGCACGGGCCTGCCGTACGCGAGCACCCACCGCGGCACCGACGAGACCGGCGCCGACGTCCCGACGATGCACGCCTGCGGCCACGACATCCACGTCACGTGGCTCCTCGGCACGCTCGAGCGCCTCACCGCGACGAAGGCCGACTGGTCCGGCACCGTCGTCGCCGTGTTCCAGCCCGCCGAAGAGGTCATCTCCGGTGCCCGGGCGATGGTCGACGACGGCCTCGTCGAGCGCTTCCCGAAGCCCTCGATCGTGCTCGGCCAGCACTCGGCACCCGCCCCGGTCGGCATGGTCGCCGTCGGTGCCGGCGCGGTGATGGCGTCGAGCGACCGGTTCGCCGTCACGTTCAACGGCCGCGGCGCCCACGGGTCGGCTCCGCAGTCCTCGCTCGACCCTGTCGTCACGGCGGCGTCGGCGGTCGTGCGGCTGCAGACGATCGTCTCCCGCGAGACCTCCCCGAGCGACGCGGGTGTCGTGACCGTCGGGAGCTTCCACGCCGGCAGCCGGGCGAACATCATCCCCGACAAGGCCGTCATCGAGATCTCGACGCGGGCGCGCAACGAGGAGACCCGCGGCCGCATCATCGACTCGATCGAGCGCATCGTCCGCGCCGAGAGCCAGGCCGGTGGCCTGCCCGAGCCGACGATCGAGCGGTTCCCGGGTGCCGACGTCCTCGTGAACGACCCGGAGCAGGCCGCGAAGGTCCTCGATGCCCTCCGTCCGGCGGTCCCGAACGCCGTCGACCTGGAGTCCGGCCTCGCGATGGCGTCGGAGGACGTCGGGCAGCTCGCCACGGCTGCTGGTGTGCCGATCGTGTACTGGTTCACCGGCATCACCGACCCGGAGCTGTTCCGCCGCGGCGAGGACATCCCGAGCAACCACTCGCCGTTCTACGCGCCGCAGGCGGAGACCGCGATCCCGGTGGGCGTCGACGCGCTCGTCGCGGCCGCGCGCGCCTACCTGTCCTGACGCGAAGACCTTCCCACAACGCCCGCACTGGGAAGCGGTTTCGCGCGTAGGGGGTCGAAAGAACTGACCCCCTACGCGCGTTCCGACCACCTACGCGTGTTCCGACCCAGCGGCGGACCGGACGGGAGGCTCGGGTCGCGCCCGGCAGGGAGGTGAGACTCCCAGGGAACTCGCGCCGGGCCTCCTGCCTGGTTCGTTACTGTCGCCGCATGCGCAACGCCATCCGCACCCCGCTCGTGGCCGCCGTGGCGGCCGGCATCGCCCTGGCCGGGCTCACCGGCTGCTCCTCGGACACCCTGAAGCAGGCGACGGACCTCGGGTCCTCGGTGGCCTCGGACGTCAGCGAGCACGTGCAGGGCATCGACGGCTCCGCGATCGAGCAGGGCATGTCGAACATCGCCGGCGGTATCGACGGCGCGCTCGACACCGCGCTGAAGGGCGCGAACGTGACCTCGGACGGCAAGGTCCCCGAGGGGTTCCCGACCGCAGCGGTGCCGCTCGTGGACGGGACGGTACTCGGCGGTGGGACGGGTCCGAAC
This sequence comes from Curtobacterium sp. L3-7, assembly GCF_048756585.1. NCBI lineage: Bacteria > Bacillati > Actinomycetota > Actinomycetes > Micrococcales > Microbacteriaceae > Curtobacterium > Curtobacterium sp. L3-7. The sequence continues at coordinate 1,644,645 of NZ_CP151474.1, forward strand.
GGGTCCGGCTGGGTGGTGCAGGTGCAGGCCGCAGGGGTCGACGACTTCGCCGCGGCCGCGCAGCAGCTCACCGACGCCGGGTTCACCGAGTCGGCGAAGCGGTCGGACACGTCGAGTGCGTTCGGGATCTTCCGGAGCGACGACCACCGGGTCGTCCTGACCTTCTCGAAGTCGGACGCCGGGGCGACCGCGACGTACATCGTCACCCCGCGCTAGGCAGGCCTCGTCCGGCCACGGTCCCGTACGCTTGGACCCGATGTCGAAGGCCACCGCGACGCGCCCCGAGCGTGTCCTCATCGTGCACGCCCACCCCGACGACGAGACCCTGTCGTCCGGTGGCACCATCGCGACGCTCCTCGAGCTCGGGTCCGAGGTCACCGTGCTCACGGCGACCAGGGGCGAGCGCGGCGAGATGCTCACGCCGGAGTTGGCGCCGCTCTTCGGTGACGCGCCGCGCGTCGCCGCCCACCGTGAGACCGAGATCGCGGCGGCACTCGCCGCCCTCGGGGGACCTGCACACCTCTGGCTCGGCGGACCCGGTGCCCGACCGACCGACCTGCCCGAGCGCCGCTACACGGACTCCGGCATGCAGTGGGGAGCGGACGGGCGAGCGGTCGCCGCGGACGACGCCCCCGCTGATTCCCTGACGATGGCCGACCTCGGCGAGGTCGTCGACGACGTCCGCGCCGCGATCCGCTCCACGGCGGCGGACGCGGTCATCAGCTACGCCGACGACGGCGGGTACGGACATCCGGACCACGTGCGGGTGCACCACGCGGCGAAGTACGCGGCGAAGGCCGAGGACGTCCCGTTCTCGATGATCGTCGACCCGGGATCCGGTGAAGCGGACCTGACCGTGGACGTGCTCCCGGTCCGGGCGAAGGTCCGTGCGGCGGTCGAGCAGTACCGCTCCCAGGTCACCGTCGACCCTGTCGATCCCGCCGACCCGCTCGCGCTGTCGTGGGTGATGCCGCACGGTGCGCGTCACCAGGCTCCGGCGACCGAGGCCTTCCGGCACGACGCACCGCCGTCGGCGCCCGCCCCGGAGACGTACGCCGAGATGACCCCTGCCGGGAAGGCGACCGCGGTCGTCGTGTCGCTCGTGGTCGGGCTCCTCGCCGGCGGACTCGGCACGATCACCCACCAGCAGACCCTCGGGGCCTTCCCGATCGGCATCGTCCTCACGACGTTGATCGTCGTCGGGCTGACGGTCGGCGTGCGGCTGTTGTACCGGTCGCGGGCGATGGTCGCGGCGATCGGCATCGGGGTCATCGTCGCGACGCAGGTGCTGGTCTCGGTCGGCGGGCAGAGCTCCCCGCTCGTGCTCGCGAACACCGCCGGGTACGTGTGGACGTTCGGGCCGGCGATCGTCGCCATGCTGGCGCTCGCGTGGCCCGACCTGTCCGGTGCGCGCGCCGCCGCCGACGCCCGTGTCGACGCCGACGGGCCGCGGTCAGGGACGCCGGCCGCCCGCGAGTAGACTCGAAGCGCTCAGTTCGAAGGGAGCAACCCGACCGTGACCTACGTGATCGCCCAGCCCTGTGTCGACGTCAAGGACCGCGCGTGCATCGACGAATGCCCCGTCGACTGCATCTACGAGGGCGATCGCTCGCTGTACATCCACCCGGATGAATGCGTGGACTGCGGCGCCTGCGAACCCGTCTGCCCGGTCGAGGCGATCTACTACGAGGACGACCTCCCGGACGAGTGGGCCGACTACTACAAGGCCAACGTCGAGTTCTTCGACGAGGTGGGCTCCCCGGGCGGTGCCGCCAAGGTCGGGGTGATCCACAAGGACCACCCGGTCGTCATGGCCGAACCGCCGCGCGGCTGAACGACGCGCACGTGGCACTCGACCTCCCCGACTTCCCCTGGGACCAGCTCGTCCCGTTCAAGCAGCGCGCGGCCGAGTACGAGGGCGGCATCGTCGACCTCAGCGTCGGTTCCCCCGTCGACCCGACCCCCGCGGTCATCCGGAGGGCGCTGTCCGACGCAACGGACGCGCACGCCTACCCGCAGGTCGCCGGGACCCCCGCGCTCCGCCAGGCGATCGCCGACTGGTACGGCCGCCGCCACGGCGTGCAGCTGACCGAGGACCAGACGCTGCCGACGATCGGTTCGAAGGAGTTCATCGCCGGACTCGCGCTCTGGCTCGGCATCGGGCCGGGTGACACCGTCGTGTTCCCCGCCGCCGCGTACCCGACGTACGAGCTCGGCGCGGCGCTCGTCGGAGCCACGGCCCTGGCGTCGGACGACCCCGCCGCGTGGCCGGAGGGCACGAAGCTCGTCTGGTTGAACTCCCCGGGCAACCCCGACGGGCGGGTGCTCTCGATCGAGGACCTCCGCGTCGCCGTCGCCCGCGCCCGTGCCCTCGGCGCCGTGATCGTCGGGGACGAGTGCTACGCCGAACTCGGCTGGGAAGCCCCCTTCGACCAGCAGCCGACCCCGACGATCCTCGACCCGCGCGTCGTCGGCGACTCCGTCGACGGCGTGCTCAGCGTGTACTCCTTGTCGAAGCAGTCCAACCTGGCCGGCTACCGGGCCGCCTTCGTCGCCGGCGACGCCGCGGTGCTGGCCGAGGTCCTGGCCGTCCGGAAGCACACCGGCATGATGCCGCCACTGCCCGTGCAGCAGGCGATGATCGTCGCGCTCGAGGACCAGACGCACGTGCAGCAGCAGAAGGCGCTGTACCGTGCCCGTCGCGGCATGCTCCGACGTGCGCTCGAGGGCGCCGGCTTCCGCGTCGACCACAGCGAGGCGGGCCTGTACCTCTGGGGGACCAGGGGCGAACCGGCACTCGACACGGTGGCGTGGCTGGCGGAGCGGGGCATCCTCGTCGCCCCGGGGACCTTCTACGGCGCGGCCGGCGGCGAGCACGTCCGTGTCGCCCTCACCGCGACGGACGAGCGGATCGCAGCGGCGGCCCAGCGGCTGACGAGCGGCCGACGCGTGGCTTCGGCGTAGGCGACAGGGGCGGCGACCCGGCCGCAATTCGTGAGTCCCACCAAGTTCCGAGGCTCTGGGTGTGCGCGAGCGACAGACGGCGCGATTAGGCTGTTCTCGTGACTGACACTGCCAATGACGCTCAGAAGACGGCCACACCGCCAACGACGCCCGTCCCCGTGAGTCCCGCCGCCGAGCAGGCGACGGAGACCGCGACGCTGTCGTACCCGGGTGGGACGGCGGAGTTCCCGATCCTGCCGAGCGTCGACGGCGCGTCCACGGTGGACATCTCGACCTTCAAGAAGCAGACCGGGATGAACACGCTCGACTACGGGTTCGTGAACACCGGGTCGACCAAGAGCGCGATCACGTACATCGACGGCGACCAGGGCATCCTGCGGTACCGCGGGTACCCGATCGACCAGGTCGCCTCGAACTGCACGTTCCTCGAGGTCGCCTGGCTGCTCATCTACGGTGAGCTGCCGACCGAGTCCGAGCTCGAGGACTTCGACGCGCGCATCCGCCGGCACACGCTCCTGCACGAGGACCTCCGTCGCCTGTTCGACGCCCTGCCGCACTCGGCGCACCCGATGTCCGTGCTCTCCAGCGCGGTCAGTGCGCTGTCCACGTACTACGAGGACGACATGGACGTCGACGACCCGGAGAAGGTCGAGCTCCAGACCGTCCGGCTCCTCGCGAAGCTCCCGGTCATCGCCGCCTACGCGCACAAGAAGTCCATCGGGCAGGCGTTCCTGTACCCGGACAACTCGCTGTCGTTCGTCGACAACTTCCTGCGCCTGAACTTCGGCACCATGGCCGAGACCTACACGCCGAACCCGGTGCTGACGAAGGCGCTCGACCGGCTGCTCATCCTGCACGAGGACCACGAGCAGAACGCCTCCACCGCGACGGTCCGCCTGGTCGGCTCGACGAAGGCGAACATGTTCGCGTCGATCTCCGCCGGCATCAACGCCCTGTACGGTCCGCTGCACGGTGGCGCGAACGAGGCCGTCCTCGAGATGCTCCAGCAGATCAAGGACTCCGGCGAGCCGGTGCAGCGCTTCGTCGAGCGCGTGAAGAACAAGGAGCGCGGCGTGAAGCTCATGGGCTTCGGACACCGCGTCTACAAGAACTACGATCCCCGCGCGAAGCTCGTGAAGGAGTCGGCGGACGAGGTACTCGAGTCCCTGGGCGTGCAGGACGACCTGCTCGACATCGCCCGCGAGCTCGAGGAGATCGCGCTCAGCGACCAGTACTTCATCGATCGCAAGCTGTACCCGAACGTGGACTTCTACACCGGCATCATCTACAAGGCGATGGGCTTCCCGCCGCGGATGTTCACCGTGCTGTTCGCGATCGGGCGCCTGCCCGGCTGGATCGCCCAGTGGCGCGAGCTCAACAACGACCCCCTCAACAAGATCGGTCGCCCGCAGCAGCTCTACGTGGGTTCCCCGAAGCGGGACCTGCCCGCTCGCTGACGCGGCGCACCCGCTCACGCACATCGCGCCCCGTACCGACGGGGCGCGATGTGCGTCCGGGAGTGCGGAGCGCGTTCTGTGTGCCGACCGCGACCGCGTCCGCATCCGCGGGGGAGATCGAAGTCGCACGACGCGCCGCTCACGTCCGCCCACTGGTCATGAACGGTCGGCCAAGCGGGCGCGGAGCGACGGTAAGTGACCCCTCGGCAAACCCGAGTGGCGTGTTGTGACCACTCGCGCGGACGGGAGGCGCGGTGCCAGCCGACACCGCGCCTCCCGTCCGTATGTGGCGCGGCGGGCGCGAGGGCGCGCAACGTGCCGCCCACTCCCGCTGGAGGGTAACGAACGGTCGGCCGAGTGGGCGCGGAGCGACAGTTCGTGACACCTCGGCGAACCCGAGCGGCGTGTCCTGCGACCCGGCGCGACCCAGCGCGACCGCGACCCGCCTGCGAACTCGCTACGCGTGGAGCGCGGTGTTGAGCTGGATGCCCTCGCCCTTGCGCTGCAGCGCCTCCACGGCGCCGGAGACGCTGTTGCGGCGGAACAGGATGTTCGGCGCGCCGGACAGCTCGGCTGCCTTCACGGTCTTCGGGGTGCCGTCGGGGTTCGGCGCCGATCCGACCAGCACGACCTTGGTGCCGGCGGTGACGTAGAGGCCGGCTTCGATGACGGAATCGTCGCCGAGGGAGATGCCGAGCCCGGCGTTCGCCCCGAGGAGTGCGCGCTCGCCGAGCGAGACGCGGTGCGTGCCGCCGCCGGAGAGCGTGCCCATGATGGACGCCCCGCCGCCGATGTCGGTGCCGTTCCCGACGACGACGCCCTGGGACACGCGGCCCTCGATCATGGCGTCGCCGAGGGTGCCGGCGTTGAAGTTCACGAAGCCCTCGTGCATGACGGTGGTGCCCGGTGCGAGGTGTGCGCCCAGTCGGACACGGTTGGCGTCGCCGATGCGGACCCGGTCCGGCACGATGTAGTCGACCAGGCGGGGGAACTTGTCGATCGCGTGCACGGCGATGCCCGCGCGCTGCAGGGACGGGCGGAGGCGGGTCAGGTCGGCGGGGAGCACGGGCCCGGCGTTCGTCCACGCGACGATCGGCAGGTGGGCGAAGACGCCGTCGAGGTTGATCGTGTTCGGGCGCACGTGCAGGTGGCTGAGGAGGTGCAGGCGCAGGTAGGCGTCCGGGGTACTGGCCGGGGCTGCGTCGATCTCGATCTCGACCGTGACGGCCTCGATGCGGACCCCACGGCGGTCGTCCTCGCCGATGTGCTCCTGCAGCTCGAGGGGGAACTCGGCGTCCGCGGGGAGCGCGCCGAGGTGCGTCTCCGGGAACCAGGTGTCGAGCTCGGTGCCGTCGGAGGCGACGGTCGCGAGGCCGTGGCCCCAGGCGGAGGTCGGGCGGGCGGTGGTGTCGGTCACGGCTCCAGGGTAGTGGTGCCCGGTAGGGTGACCGCATGCCGGAGCAGCTCGACCTCACCGCCTCGTCCATCGACATCACCCGTGCCATCTGCGACATCGAGTCGGTGTCCGGCAACGAGCGGTCCCTCGCCGACGCGATCGAGGCGGTGCTCGCGCCGCTGCCGCACCTCGAGGTGATCCGCGACGGTGACGCGATCGTCGCGCGCACGGACCTCGGCCGTGACCGCCGCGTGGTGATCGCCGGCCACATCGACACCGTGCCGCTGAACGACAACCTGCCGACGGAGTTCCGGACGGCGGAGGACGGCACCGAGATCCTCTGGGGGCGTGGGACCGTCGACATGAAGGCGGGTTGCGCGGTGCAGTTGAAGCTCGCGTACGACCTGGCGGCACCGTCGGTGGACGTCACGTGGGTCTGGTACGACCACGAGGAGGTGTCCGATGCGCTGAACGGCCTGGGACGCCTCGCCCGCACGCGCCCGGAGCTGCTGGCCGGCGACTTCGCCATCCTCGGCGAGCCGTCCGGCGCCCAGATCGAGGGCGGCTGCAACGGCAACCTCCGCGCCGAGATCCGTGCCTACGGCAAGCGCTCGCACAGCGCCCGCAGCTGGATCGGTGACAACGCCATCCACAAGGCCGCTCCGATCCTGGCGACCCTGGCCGCGTACGAGCCGCGCACGGTCGAGGTCGACGGGCTCGAGTACCGCGAGGGCCTCAACGCCGTGGGGATCACCGGCGGCATCGCCGGCAACGTCATCCCGGACGAGGTCATGGTCCACGTGAACTACCGGTTCGCGCCGTCCCGCTCGGCTGACGAGGCCGTCGCGCACATCCGCGAGCTGTTCGACGGCTACCAGGTGGACATCGTCGACCTGGCCGCCGGCGCACGCCCGGGTCTCGACGCGCCGCTCGCGCAGGACTTCGTCGCCGCGGTCGGCGGCCCAGAGCCCCGCCCGAAGTACGGCTGGACCGACGTCGCCCGTTTCTCGGCCCTCGGCGTCCCCGCCGTGAACTACGGCCCTGGTGAGCCGGTGTTCGCACACCACGACGACGAACAGGTCCCCGTCGCGCAGATCACCGCGGTCGAGGACGGTCTGCGTCGGTGGCTGACGGCGTGACCACCGCGTCGCCGTCCGGCTCCGTGCCGGTCCGGCGTCCACGGCCAGGGGTCGCGCGCTGGCGTGCGCGCTACCGGGTCGTGCCCTGGTGGGCGCGGATCACCGTCGTCTACGTGCTCGCCCGGATCGTCACCGGCGCGATGCTCATGGGGTTCTCGAGCATCCAGACCGCGAACTCGTTCACGTTGTCGCACCCGCCGTACCTGTCGTTCGCGTCGATCTGGGACGGTGCCTGGTACCGGGTGATCGCCTCGTCCGGGTACCCCTCGACGCTCCCGCTCGACACCGCAGGGCACGTCACCGAGAACGCGTGGGCGTTCATGCCGGCGTACCCGTTCCTGGTCCGCGGGCTGATGCTGCTCACGGGGGCGTCCTTCGAGCTCGTCGCGGTCTCGGTGTCGCTCGTCGCCGGCTGGGGTGCTGCGCTGGTCTTCCGCCGGCTGATGGGGCGGTTCCTCGACCCGGCGCGGGCGACGTTCGCGACGGTGCTGTTCTGCGTCGCGCCGGTCTCGGTCATGTTCCAGGTCGCCTACGCCGAGGCGATGGGGCTGTTCCTGCTGGTCGTCGCGCTACTCCTCCTCGTGCAGCGCCGGTTCTGGACGATGCTGCCCGTCGTGCTGCTGCTCGGCATGACCCGCCCCACCGGGCTGGCGTTCGCGCTGCTGATGGTGCTCTTCATCGGCGTGTGGTGGCTCCGGCCCGCGTGGGTGCGGATGCCGTCGCGCCCGTCGTTCCGGTCGCTCGTCCCGCCGGCGGTCGTGGCGGTCGTCTCCGGTCTGGTCGGGCTCGCGTGGCCGGCGATCGCGTGGGCGGTCACCGGCGTCCCGAAGGCGTACACGGACACGGAGCTCGCCTGGCGGTCGTCCTACATCGGGTGGAAGGAGCTCGTGCCGTTCGCCCCGTGGGTGCAGGGCTTCGGGTGGTGGTTCCGGCAGCCGGCCGGCGGGCTGCTGCTCGTCCTGGTGCTCGTCGGGTTCGCGGCGTTCGTGTTCATGCCGCCCGCTCGGCGGATCGGGCTCGAGCTGCGGCTCTGGGCGGTCGCCTACCTGGTGTACCTGCTCGCGGTGTTCTTCCCGCAGTCCAGCACGTGGCGCATCCTGCTGCCGATCGCACCGCTGCTCGGGATCGTGGCGCTGCCGCGGTCACGGGTGTACCGCGTGCTGGTCGTCGTGCTGTGCGTCGTGCTGCAGTGGGTGTGGATGTACTTCTGCTGGTGGGTCGACGGCTACGACTGGACCCCGCCGTGATCGGTGGGGGCTGCGTCTGCGCTCGCGTCGAGCGCCTCGGGCGCTGATCCGTCCTCGGGCCTCCACGCGGCGGCGGCCGTCACCATCGCGTTGACCGTCGCGATGAACGGCACCGCGAAGAAGGCGCCGACCACCCCGGCGATCGTCGTCCCGGCGGTGACGCCGAGCACGACGCCGAGCGGGTGCACCTTGACGGCGCTGCCCGTGAGGAACGGGTGCAGCACGTGGCTCTCGAGCTGCTGCACGAGCACGACGATGCCGAGCATGATGAGCGCCGGCACCCAGCCGTTGAACACGAGCGCGACGAGCACGGCGACGACGCCGGCGACGATCGCGCCGACGACGGGGACGAAGGCGCCCATGAACACGATCACGCCGATCGGGATCGCGAGCGGCACCTGGAGGATGAGCGCGCCGATCACCACGCCGAGGGCATCGGTGACCGCCACGACGAGCTGCACGCGGATGAAGCTCGTGAGGGTCTTCCACCCGGCGGCACCGGCGACGTCGATGCGCGGCCGTGCCCGTCGCGGGAAGATCCGGACGACCCATGCCCAGATCCGCGGCCCGTCGATGAGCACGAAGATCGTCGTGAAGACGATGATGAACAGACCCTCGAGCGCGTGGATCGCCCCGGTGCCGGCCTCCTGGAAGCCCGAGAGGATCGACGAGGCGTGTGCCTGCAGGTACGCGGTGCCCTTCGACACCCACTCGTTGACCTGCTTGACCGTGATGCCGAACGGCTCGCTGTCGAGGAGCGACTGCAGCGAGCGGATCTGCACGTGCAGCCGGTGTTCGAGCGACGGCAGGTCGTACCGGATCTGTGCCGTGACGACGAGGGCGAGGACACCGATCACCACGACGACGACGATCAGGCTCGACAGCACCGCCGCCCACTTCGGCCAGTGGTGGCGCTGCAGGAACGACGACATCGGAGCGAGCAACGCGCACAGGAGCAGCGCGATGAGGAACGGGACGACGATCTCGCTGAGCAGGACGACCAGCGCGATCACGACGGCCAGGAGCGCGCCGACCACGAGCAGTCGCCACGAGAACGCGCCGGCGATGCGCATGCCGGCGGGCACGGCGTCGTCGGCTCCGGGAGCGGGGTCCGCACGGCGCATGGAGGGAATGATCGGCACGCACACAGGGTAGGGAGAAAGGTCGCGAGAACGACGTGATCGATGGCCCCCAACCTGGGCGGTTTCGCAGTTGGCCCCTCCGTACGGGATAATGGGACGGCATGTACTGCACGAAAGGGGACATCTGATGGCAGCCATGAAGCCGAGGACCGGTGACGGGCCGATGGAGGCTGTTAAGGAGGGTCGACTCATCATCGTGCGGGTTCCGCTCGAAGGTGGAGGCCGCCTGGTCGTCTCGGTCAACGACGCCGAGGCCAAGGAACTCCACGACGCACTCGCCGAGGTCGTCTCGGCATAGTTCGTCGACGCTCCACAGCAGAGGGCCCGGAACGCGTACGTTCCGGGCCCTCTGTGGTCCGTGCGCGGTTGTCGTCGGTCGCCGCCATGATGGTCGCGTGCCACGTTCCCGCCGATCCGTCCGCCGTGTCGAGGAGTACGCCGCCGATCCGATGCCGCGCGGCGCGTGGCCCGCGACGCTCGCTCCCGTCCGGCAGGTGCTCGACGACGGGCTCGACCTCGACACCGTCATGGTCTTCGTCGGGGAGAACGGCGCCGGCAAGTCGACCCTGGTGGAGGCGATCGCCCTCGCCTTCGGCATGAGTCCGGAAGGCGGGTCGACGAACTCCGGCCACAGCACGCGCCCGAGCGAATCCGATCTGTGGGAACACATCGCGCTGCACCGGGAGCCGGGGGCACCGAAGGGCGGGTTCTTCCTCCGTGCGGAGACCATGCACGGGTTCTTCACGTACCTCGAAGAACACCCGGGGTCCCGGCCGGAGCCGGTGTTCCACGAGCGGAGCCACGGTGAGTCGTTCCTCGACTTCGTGATCGACCGGTCGCAGTGGCCGGGATTGTGGATCCTCGACGAGCCCGAGTCGGCGCTGTCGTTCCAGGGGTGTCTGGCGCTCATCGGGCTGTTGCAGGCGATCGTCGACGACGGCCTCGGGCAGGTGGTCCTCTCGACGCACTCGCCCGTGCTGGCGGCGTTCCCCGGAGCGACCATCCACGAGGTCGGGGAGTGGGGCCTCCGGCGCAGTGCCTGGGCCGACCTCGACCTGGTGCGGAACCAGCGCGCGTTCCTCGAGTCGCCGGAGCGGTACCTGCGACACCTCGAGTGAGCTAGGCGGTGACCTTCGTCATCTGCAGCAGGCCGTCACCGGCGGGGGACAGCGAGCTGATCACGGCACCGGAGGTCGACACCTCGGTGAGCAGCAGCCGGAAGTCGGTCGTCGCACGGTCCCGCTTCACCGGGTCGGCGACCCGACCGCGCCACAGTGCGTGCGGCACCAGGACGGTCCCCCCGAGTCGCGCGAGCCGCAGCCCGTGCTCGACGTACTCGATGACGTGCTCGGGGTCGGCGTCGACCAGGACGACGTCGTAGGACGCCTCGTTCATGCGGGGGAGCACCTGGTTGGCGCGACCCGGGATCAGCCGGACGCGCGACGGCGCGGTCCCGGCGGCGATGTAGGCGTCGCGGGCGTACTGCTGGTGGTCGACCTCGATGTCGATGGTGGTGAGGGTGGCCTTCGGGGCGCCGCCGAGGAGGTACAGCCCGGAGACCCCGAGGCCGGTGCCGATCTCGATGATGCCGGTCGCTCGGGATGCTGCCGCGATGACACTCATCTGCGCGCCGATCGACGGGGCGACTGCTTCGACACCGAGCTCGAGCGAGTGCTCGCGGGCACGGGCGATCACTTCGGACTCGGAGACGATGTCCTCCGCGAACTTCCAGTTCGACTCTTTCTCTGACACGCACACTCCTCGAACGACAACTCTAGGGTGCAGTTCGGCCGGTTCGGGTTAGGCTCGCTCGTGTGAACATCCCGCTCGACAAGATCCTGATCATCGGGATCATTGCCGTGCTCTTGCTCGGGCCGCAGCGTCTGCCGATGTACGCGCAGAAGCTCGCCGAGTTCGTCAAGGCGGTCCGACGGTTCGCGGACACCGCCAAGGACCGCATGCGCGAGGAGATGGGGCCGGACTTCGACGACGTCGACTGGCAGAAGCTCGACCCGCGCCAGTACGACCCGCGCCGCATCATCCGCGACGCGCTCCTCGACTCCGGCACCGGCACTGCTGCTGCCGCCGCGCCGCAGGTGACCGCCACGAAGGTGCGTGCGCCGGCACCGATCGTGCCGCTCGCCGCCGGCGAGAAGGCACCGTACGACGGCGAAGCGACCTGACGCCCGATTTCTCGCCAGACACCGTCGCCCGGGCCGTGGTGCGTTCCGACCCATCCCGCCCGCAATGGAAAGCCGAATCGCCCGTAGGTGGCCCGGATGATCGGCCTCCTACGCGCGATTCGGCTTCCTCCGCGCGGTTCGACCCGCTACTTCAGGTCGGCGAGGAAGCGGTCGGTCCAGGCGAGGGCCGCCGACCCCGTCACGGAGTTGCACGTCGCGGACGCGGTGCTCGTCGGCGTCGCGCAAGGGGTGTCGCGGTCGAGGGACCAGGTGTGCACCCCTGCGAGCCCGTGCGACTTCGCGTACGACGACACCGTGTCGACGTCGGCGAGCGTGAAGACCTCGTCCGAGGCGTCGTTCACCCCGAGCATCGGCGTGACCTCGATCTTCGACGATGCGATTCCGTACGTGTGCTGCAGGTTCGTCACGGCCTGGATGGTGGACTGCCCCATCTCGCAGGTCGATCCGACGATGACGCAGTTCGCCGTGGTGGCCCGGCCGAAGTCCATCGTCATGAGGTTGACCGTGTAGTTCGTCAGGCTGGACGCCTTGATCGCCTTCACGGTGGCGTCACCCGTGCTGTTGAGTCCGCCGTACGATCCGTCGGATGCGGCCAGGGTCGCGAGGGTGAACGAGAAGCGCAGGCCCGGGTACTTCGCCTGCGCGAGCGCCGCGGCGTTCACGAGGTTCTGGACGTCGGCTGCTGACTGCCCGCTCTCGATGTCGAAGTCGACGCCGATCATGTGCGGGGACGCGTACCGGGCGATGAAGCTCTGGAGCGCAGTGCCTGAACACTTGAACGACCCGGCCGCTCCACCGGTGCTGACGATGTAGTTCACGCCGGCGGCGTCGAGCTTCGGGATGTTGGCGCTCGCGAACGCGTCGGCGGCGACCCCGCCCCAGTTCTCGCTGCCGCAGGTGCCGGTCGCGAACGCGAGGGTGATCGCCTTGAGGCCGGGCTCTCTGGTCGAGACCAGGCTGTTCGAGCTCCCGACGACCGGGATGCGCGTCCCCGTGACCGCGGTGTTCATCACGTTCGTGTTCCAGTCGAGGTTCACGGTGACGTCCTTGTAGGGGCTGAAGACCAGTCCGCTGGCGGTGCCGGTGCTGCCGTTCCCGGGGTTCGTCGTGCCGCCGCCGCCCGTGCCGCCGCCGGGCGTGGTGGTCCCGCCCGTGCAGGCCCCCGTCGAGGTCCACGGCTGCCCGCTGCCCGTCGCGCCCGAGTGGGTCGCGGGGTCGTCGCCCTGCGTCCACCAGTTCGCGGTGTAGTTCGTGCCGTTCTCGCTGACCGTCTGCCCGCCGCTGTAGGCGGTGCCCGACGCCCACGCGGTCGCGCAGCTCGTCGCGGCGGTGGCGGCCGTGGCCGGTACGGCTGCGAGCGTTCCCCCTGCGAGCGCTGCTGCCACGGCGCCGATGACGCCGATCCGGATCCTGGTGGTCCTGTTCACCTGGGTTCTCCAATGCTTCGGCCGACGTCGTCGTCAGCACGGTGGAGCTCCTGCACCCTGAATACGCAGGAGCATTGTGGAATACCCCTGCATATTGCTCTCGGCAACAGGTGTGCGTCCATGAGGAGACGTACAGGAAGCGTGAACCGGAGTGTGGTGCCGGTCAGGAGAGGGACAGCCCGAGCTTCCGGCCGGACAGTCCACGGCCCATCGTGGCGACCCGGTCCGCGATCGCGGTCAGGGCGACCGCGGCGACGTCCTCCGGTGCGCCGAGGACCACCGGGACGCCGGCGTCGCCGCCCTCGCGGAGCGGGACGGAGAGCGGCACGCTGCCGAGCACCGGCACGGGGGAGTCCTGCCCTCGAGACAGGCGGGCTGCGGTCTCGGCGCCGCCGCCCTCACCGAACAGGTGCAGCACGGAGCCGTCGGGCTGGACGAGGCCCGCCATGTTCTCGACGACGCCGACCACACGCTGGCCGGTCTGTCGCGCGACGACGCCGCTGCGTTCGGCGACGTCCGCCGCCGCTGCCTGGGGTGTGGTGACGACGAGGACCTCGGCGTGGGGGAGCAGCTGGCCGACCGAGATCGCGACGTCCCCGGTGCCTGGCGGCATGTCGAGCAGGAGCACGTCGAGGTCGCCGAACCACACGTCGGACAGGAACTGGTTCACCGTGCGGTGCAGCATCGGGCCTCGCCAGGACACCGCGGTGGAGGGATCGTCGACGAACATGCCGATGGAGATCACCTTCACGTCGTGCGCGACCGGCGGCAGGATCATGCTGTCGACCCGGGTCGGACGGGGTGCGACTCCGCGCTCGTCCGTGAGGCCCATCAGCCCCGGGACGCTGAACCCGTGCACGTCGACGTCGACGATGCCCACCCGGAGGCCGCGACGGGCGAGCGCGACCGCCAGGTTCACCGTGACGGTGGACTTCCCGACGCCGCCCTTGCCGCTCGTCACGGCGATCACCCGCGTCAGCGAGTCCGCGGTGAACTGCACGCCCTGTGGACGTCCCTCGCGGAGGCGTTCGGTGAGTGCCTTCCGGACCGCTGGGTCCATCACCGAGACGTCCACGTCCACGTGCTGCACGCCGTCCACGGAACCGGCGGCCGACCGGACGTCGCGCTCGATCGTGTCGGCGGCCGGGCACCCGACGATCGTGAGCTGCAGGTCGACGCGCACCGAGCCTCCTGGCTGGACGTCGACACCATGGATCATGTCGAGCTCCGTGACGGGCCGTCGGATCTCGGGGTCGATGACGCGGCCGAGCGCAGCGAGGACCGCGGCGCCGAGCTGTTCGTCGGTGGCCTCAGCCACGGGTGGTGCTGCCGGGCTCGTCGGCGAAGCCGGCGTCGTCCGCGTCACGCCGGTCGAGCTCCTCGAGCAGCGATCGGAGCTCGGCGCGGATGAAGTCCTTCGACGCCATGTCCCGCATCGCCAGGCGGAGTGCGACGACCTCGCGGGCGAGGTACTCGGTGTCGGCGAGGTTCCGCTCCGCGCGCTGCCGGTCCTGTTCGAACTGGACGCGGTCGCGGTCGTCCTGCCGGTTCTGCGCGAGCAGGATCAGGGGTGCCGCGTAGGACGCCTGCAGGGAGAGCACCAGGGTCAGCGCGGTGAACCCGATCGCCGCGGAGTCGAACTGCCACGGCTTCGGCGTGAGGGTGTTCCACCCCATCCACACGACGCAGAAGAGCGTCAGGCCGACGAGGAACCAGGGGGTGCCCATCGCTCGTGCGATGCCCTCGGTCGCACGGCCGAACGCGTCTCCGCGGCCGGAGCGGCGCCGGGTCGGCAGGACACTCGTCCGCATGCCCTTCGGGGAGTCGAGTCGGCCATCCGGACGCTGCTCGCGCCGGTTCTCATCCGTTCGTGCCACGTGCGGTCCTCCTTCCGGTGCTCACGGGGGGCCTGCGGGTCTTCGTCCGGGGGCGGGCGGGTTCGCCGTCCCCCTGACTCCGCCAGTCGTCCGGCAGGACGTGGTCGAGCACGTCGTCGATCGTCACCACCCCGACCAGGCGGTGGGCGTCGTCGACCACGGGGACGGACACGAGGTTGTAGGTCGCCATCACACGCGTCACCTCGGCGGCGCTGGCGTCGACCCGGACCGGCTCGGTCTGCTGGTCGATCAGCGTGCCGAGTCGCTCGTTCGGCGGGTAGCGCAGCATCCGCTGGAAGTGCACGAGCCCGAGGAACCGGCCGGTCGGCGGCTCGTACGGCGGCAGGGTCACGCAGACGCTCGCGCCGAGCGCCGGCGCGAGTTCGTGCCGGCGGATGAGTGCGAGTCCCTCGGCCACGGTGGCGTCCGCGGAGACGATCACGGGCTCGGTGGTCATCAGGCCACCAGCGGTGTCCGGCTCGTACTCGAGGAGCATGCGGACGTCCTGCGCCTCCTCCGGCTCCATGAGCTGCAGGAGCGCCTCGCTCCGCTCGTCGGAGAGCTCGGCGAGGAGGTCGGCGGCGTCGTCCGGCTGCATCTGGTCGAGGACGTCGGCTGCGCGCGCGTCCTGGAGCGAGGACAGGATCTCGACCCGTTCCTGGTCGGGCATCTCCTCGAGCACGTCGGCGAGACGGTCGTCGGGGAGCTCCTCGGCGACCTCGAGGCGCCGCTCGACGGGCAGGTCGAGCAGCGTCGAGGCGAGGTCCGCCGGCACCAGGTCGGAGTACGCGGCGATGACGTGCTCGGCGGACTGCGACTCACCGGGGAGCTCGTCCTCGGTGACCTCGTTCCACGTGGCGAACGTCGTCGGCCCCTTGCCGAACGGGGACGGCGTGGTCTTCGGCTTGCGGAGGAAGAGCTGCGACACCTCCCAGTCGCCCTGGCCCCGGTCCTCGATCGCGATGTCCTCGATCGTGGCGCGGATGCGGTCCTTCGTGATGAGGACCTTGCGCCCGAGCATCTCGGCGATCACCCGGACCTCACCGCCGCGCTGTTCGAAGCGGCGCATGTTCACGAGGCCCGTCGTGATGACCTGCCCGGCACCGATCGACGTGATCCGGCCGACCGAGACGAAGATGCGGCGCTTGCCGGGGACCTCGACGATCAACCCGACGACGTGCGGGGGGTCGGCCCGGCGGTAGACCACCAGGACGTCCCGGACCTTGCCGACGCGATCGCCGGCGGGGTCGAAGACGGAGCACCCGGCGAGGCGGGCGACGAATACCTTCGAGGCGCTCACCCCGCCAGCGTAGCCGGTCACCCGTCCGTTCCCTGGCCGTCCGTCCTGGTCGTTCCCTGGTGGTTCTCGTGCGATTGCAAGGACGACGGTGGAAGATGACTGTGTGAGCACTCAGAGCCCCTTCCGCGGTCGTACGGCGCAGGCGTTCCCCACGCTGCCCCGCGGGGACGTCCTCGGCACCTTCGACAGCTACCCGGACGCACAGGCGGTGGTCGCGAAGCTCGCCGAGTCGGAGTTCCCGGTGAACAAGCTCTCGATCGTCGGCAACGACCTCAAGACCGTCGAGCGGGTCACCGGCAAGATGACCTACGGGCGCGCGGCGCTTGCGGGCGCCTTGTCGGGCCTGTGGCTCGGCTTCTTCTTCGGCATCGTGCTGACGCTGTTCTCGCCGACCGCCGGCGGCCTCATCTTCGCCGCCGCGATCATCGGCGCCGCGTTCGGGATGCTCTACGGCATCGTCTCGTTCGCCATCACGAAGCGGCAGCGGGACTTCACGAGCGTGCACCAGGTGCTCGCCACGAACTACCAGATCATCGTCGACCCGCAGCTCGTCGGGCAGGCGCAGCGCATCCTCGGGCAGTTCGGCGCGACGCCGCACGCCGCGTGGAACCCCGGGCAGCCGGGCAGTGGCGCCGGTGCGCCGTTCCAGGGGCAGTCTGGGCAGCCTGGACAGCCTCCTCGCCAGGAGCCGTGGCGTCCCGGTCCGCCGACGGGGTCGCCGTACGGTGGGCAGTCCACGCCGCACAGCCAGTCCGGTCAGCCGGGCTCGTCGGCCCAGCCGGGTTCGGCGGGCCAGCCGGGTTCGTCAGGGCAGCCCGGGCAGCCGTTCGGTCAGCCTGGAGGCCCGCGGCAGCCCGGCGCGTCGGCACCGGTCCCCGGTGCGCAGCCGCGCTACGGCACCAACGACGGTCCGCGGTACGGCGAGACCCCGGAGACGGCTCCGCAGCAGCCGGCCGCGCCGACCGCCGCTCCGGCACCTCGTGCGGATGAGCCGCCGCGGTACGGGGAGCGCGTCCCCGGTGCGACGCCGCCCGCGCGCGCTGACTCTGCTCCCGAGGATCCGGACGCTCCCGCACCGTCCGGCTCGGCTCCGTCGGCTGACGACGACCGGAGCTGACCCCCGGGCCCCTCACCGCACGAGCCCGCCCGGATCGCTGGGGGCTGACGCCCGACTGGTCGCAACGCCCCGTTCGCGTTCGTCGAGTGGTCACGACCTGTCGTCCGAACGCCTCCGAACCGCCCGATCGTGACCGGTGAGCGTCGCGCCGACGGGGTGTTGTGACCGCTCGCGATCGCGGTGAACCTCCGTGCCCGAACGCCGGCGCGCGTGCGGCCGGTGGCGCGGGTGAGCCGCGCGCGAGCATGGGCGTGGGCGTGGGCGTGGGCGTGGGCGGCTACAGGACCTTGGAGTAGCAGGCCGACAGCGGGGCGCCGACGTACGGGCCGAAGTTCGCGATGCGGCTGAAGCCCTCGCGCTCGTAGAACCGGATCGCACGCTTCTGCTCCGTGCCCGTCTCGAGCACGAGTGCGGGGGAGCCGAGGTCGAGCGCTGCCTCCTCGAGGCGTCGGAGGATCCCCGTCGCCGCCCCGGTTCCGCGGGACTCGCGACGGACGTACATGCGCTTGATCTCGGTCACCCCGTCGGCCACGAGCCGGAGCCCGCCGCACCCGATCGGCGTGCCGTCCTCGTCTCGCGCCACGAAGAACACCGCGATCGACTCGGCAGTGGGCTTGTCACCGGGCTCGGTGTCACCGCCGTACGTGCTGTCGATCTCGATGCGTTGGGCAGCACGCAGCCGCTGGGCGTCGGGCGAGTCGAAGTGCTCGACGTCGATCGTGATGCTCTGCGAGGAAGCTTCGGGTGTCGTCACCCGCTCAGGCTAGCGCCCGGTGCGGGCGATCCACCCCTCCACTTCCGAGGGGGTCCTGGGGATGCCGATCGACAGGTTCTCGGCGCCGTCGGCGGTCACGAGGATGTCGTCCTCGATGCGGACACCGATGCCGCGGAACTCCTCCGGCACCGTCAGGTCGTCCTGCTGGAAGTACAGGCCGGGCTCGATCGTGAAGACCATGCCGGGCTCGATGATGCCGTCGATGTACATCTCACGACGGGCCTTCGCACAGTCGTGCACGTCGAGGCCGAGGTGGTGGCTGGTGCCGTGCACCATGTACCGGCGGTGGAACTGGTTGTCCGGCTGCAGTGATTCCTCGGCCGAGACGGGCAGGAAGCCCCACTCGGCGGTCTTGCGCGCGATGACCTCCATCGCCGTCGCGTGCACCTGACGGAACGTGATGCCGGGCTTCACGATGGCGAACGCAGCGTCAGCGGCCTCGAGCACGGCTTCGTAGACCAGACGCTGCACGGACGTGAACGTGCCGCTGACCGGCAGCGTGCGCGTGATGTCCGCGGTGTAGAACGAGTCCACCTCGACGCCGGCGTCGATGAGGATGAGGTCACCGGGCTGCACGGCGCCGTCGTTGCGGGTCCAGTGCAGGATGCAGGCGTGGTGGCCGGACGCCGCGATGGTGTCGTACCCGACCGTGTTGCCGTCGGCGCGGGCACGGCGGTTGAACGTGCCCTCGACGATGCGCTCGCCCCTGGGGTGTGCGAGGACCGCGTCGAAGTCGGCGATCACGTCGGCGAACCCGCGCTGGGTCGCGTCGACGGCCTTGCGGAGCTCGTTGACCTCGTACGGGTCCTTGACGAGGCGGAGTTCGGAGAGGTCTCGGGCGAGCACGTCGTCCGTCGCCGCGACGTCGTCGGTCGCGGCAGCGCCACCGACCGCGGAGCCGAGGCGCTCGTCGAGGGAGCGCGTGAACTCGGTGTCGGCGTCCCGGACGACGAGCACCGAGGCGTCGAGGGTGTCCTGCACCCCGGAGAACTCACCGAGGTCGGCCGTGGCGATGCCCAGGTCGGCGGCGACCTCGTCCAGCGAGGGGCGCGGACCGACCCAGAACTCGCCGATCTCCGGGTTCGCGTAGAACTCCTCGGAGTCGCGTCCAGCGGTCGAGCGGAAGTAGAGCGTGGCGTCGTGCCCGGAGCCGTTCGGCGTCATCACGAGCACGGAGCCGACGACGGTGTCGGTGCCCCAGCCGGTCAGGTGTGCGAACGCGGAGTGCGGGCGGAACGGGTAGTCGCAGTCGTTCGAGCGGACCTTCGCGGTGCCGGCGGGGACCACGATCGTCCGACCCGGGTGGAGCTCGGAGATGCGGGCCCGACGGGCGGCGGCGAAAGCAGCCTGCTCACGTGCTGCTGGCACGGGGCGGTCGCGCTCGGCCCACTGGGACCCGATGAAGTCCTTGAAGGTCGAGGAGCCGGGGGTGGTGGAGCGGTTGCTCGTTGCGCGGGGAGTCGTGTCGGCCATGCCCCCATCATCGCACCGCGCTCGACGCCCGGTCTGTGTGCCTGCTCACCTGTGGATACGATTGGCGCGTGCCCGACCCGTTCATCGACCTGCACGCGCACTCGAGTGTCTCCGACGGCACCGAGCCGCCCGCCGACCTCGTCCGGGCAGCGGCGGCCGCCGGACTGGACGCCGTCGCGCTGACCGACCACGACACCACCGCGGGATGGGCGGACGCCGCTGACGCCGCTCGCGAGCTCCCGCTGACGCTGGTCCCGGGCCTCGAGCTGAGCACGCGCATCGGCTACCGGAGCGTGCACGTCCTCGGCTACCTCGTCGACCCCGACGACGCAGCCCTGTCGGCCGAGACCGAGCGCATCCGTGACGGCCGGTTGTCCCGAGCGCACCGCATGGTCGACCGCATCGGCGAGGACCACCCGATCACCTGGCGGGACGTCCTCGCACAGGCGAGCCCCGGTGCGACGATCGGCCGGCCGCACATCGCCGACGCCCTCGTCGCCCGAGGGCTCGAACCCGACCGCAGCGCGGCGTTCCGCGGGATCCTGCACCCGGCCTCCGGGTACTACGAACCGCACGACGCCCCGACACCGCTCCGTGGCGTCGAACTCATCCGTGCCGCCGGGGGCGTCCCCGTGATCGCGCACCCGGCAGCGACCTCGCGCGGGATCGTCATCGACGAGGCGGGCCTCCGCGAGCTCGTCGACGCGGGGCTCGGCGGACTCGAGGTCGACCACCGCGAGAACCTCGCCCACGGCAAGCGCACCCTGCTCGAGTGGGCGGACCGTTACGGCCTGTTCGTCACCGGCTCGAGCGACTACCACGGCACCGGGAAGCCGAACCGTCTCGGCGAGCACCGCACGTCACGCCGCGCCTTCGACGAGATCCTCTCGCAGGCGACGGGGTCGGCCCCGGTGGTCGGCCCGGGTTCGCGCCTGCCCTGACCCGCGAAGGCGACACATCCCGCCTCGGGCGTTCTGTCCCCTCCGCGAAAGCGACTGATCGCCGCGAACGGCTGGACGCACGCTGTCGCTTTCGCGAGGAGGGCCCGGCCGAACAGCGCCCGGACGCCGAAGGGCCCGTCGCGTCAGCGACGGGCCCTTCGGACTGGAGGCGCTACTCGCCGTCCGACGCCGGCTGCGGTGCCGAGGCGGTCGCCTCGCCACCCGTGCCGGCCCCGCGACGACGGCGACGCCGACGGCGCTTCGGTGCCGAACCGTCACCTTCGGCGGCGTCCGGACCCGTGCTCTCGGCCGTGGGGGCGGAGTCCGCAGCCGATGCTGCCGGGCGATCCGAGCCTCCTGTCCGGGTGCGGCGACGCGGACGCGACTCGCTCGAGTCGGAGGAGTCACCGGAACGACGCGGCGGCCGTGACCCGGTGCGTTCCGCGGTGCCCGCCGTGGCGGCGTGGGACGACGAGCCGGGGAGCCGGCCCTTCGTGCCCTGCGGGATGTCGAGGTCCTCGAACAGGTGCGGCGAGGACGAGTAGGTCTCGACGGGCTCGGGGATGCCGAACTCGAGGGCCTTGTCGATGAGCGTCCACTTGTGCAGGTCGTCCCAGTCGACGAACGTGACCGCGATGCCGGTCTTGCCCGCGCGACCGGTGCGGCCGGCGCGGTGCAGGTACGTGTCCGGGTCGTCCGGGATCGTGTGGTTGATCACGTGCGTGACGTCGTCGACGTCGATGCCGCGGGCCGCCACGTCGGTGGCGATGAGCACGTCGCGCTTGCCGGCCTTGAAGGCGGCCATCGCACGTTCGCGCTGCTCCTGGTTGAGGTCGCCGTGCACCGCTGCGGCGTTGAAGCCGCGGTCCTTGAGTTCCTCGACCAGCTTCGCCGCCGCACGCTTGGTCCGGGTGAAGATCACGGTCTTGCCGCGGCCGTTCGCCTGCAGGATGCGGGCGATGACCTCGTCCTTGTCGAGCGAGTGCGCGCGGTAGATGACGTGCTTGATGTTGGCCTGCATGAGGCCCTCGTCCGGGTCCGTCGCGCGGATGTGCACCGGACGCGTCATGAACCGGCGGGCCAGGGCCACGATCGGCGCCGGCATCGTGGCCGAGAACAGCATCGTGTGGCGCACGGCGGGCACGGCCTGGAAGATCCGCTCGATGTCCGAGAGGAACCCGAGGTCGAGCATGCGGTCGGCTTCGTCGAGCACGACCTCCTGCACGTGGGAGAGGTCGAGCAGACGCTGCCGGTGCAGGTCGATGAGGCGCCCAGGGGTGCCCACCACGATCTGCGCGCCGGCCTTGAGCTGCTCGACCTGGCCCTCGTACGCCTTGCCGCCGTAGATCGAGACGATCGTGGTCGGGCGGTTCGACGACGCGAGTTCGAGGTCCTCGGTCACCTGCACCGCGAGTTCGCGGGTCGGGACGACGACGAGCGCCTTGACGCCGTGCGCGGGGTCTGCGCCGAGGCGCTGGATGAGCGGCAGGCCGAAGCCGAGGGTCTTGCCGGTACCCGTCTTCGCCTGGCCGATGATGTCCTGGCCGGTGAGGCCGAGGGGGATGGTCTGTTCCTGGATCGGGAAGGGCTCGATGATGCCCTTGCCGGCCAGCGCATCGACGATGTCCTGGTCGATGTTGAGGTCTGAGAAAGTCAAGAAGGTCACCCTGTCCTATCGGGGAGTCCGAGCCAGTCTACCGGGGTGCGAGGTGCGCGCCGTCGCGGCCCCTATGCTGGTCGCGTGGTGTCGTGGTGGAATCGGAAGCGCGCGGCGCAGCTCGCAGCACAGTGGCTCGCGTCGCGGAACCCGAAGAACGCCGCCCAGACGGAGCGCCTGCAGCTCGACGACGTCAGCCCCGAGCTCGACGTGTACCTCGGGCAGGCGGCCTACCTCCAGCTCTCGCTGTACGAGACGATGGGCCGTGCAGGGGCCGGCGCTCCCACGCTGTCCGGTCGCCTGGTGACCGGTGTCCTGGCGACGACCGCGCTCGAACGGCACCGGTCGATCGTGGCCGAGATCGAACGCCTCGGCGAGGACCCCGCCGAGCTGATGGCACCGCACCGCGCCGCGATCGACGTGTTCCTGGAGCGGACGAGCGGCGCCGACTGGTACGAGTCGATGCTCACCGGCTACGTCACCGCCGGGATCCTCAACGACCTGTTCGCGAACCTGCTGCGCTCGCTCCCGAACGACGTCCGGCAGCGGCTCGGCTCGGTGTTCGACGCGC
The DNA here is from genome assembly GCF_048756585.1 of Curtobacterium sp. L3-7. NCBI lineage: Bacteria > Bacillati > Actinomycetota > Actinomycetes > Micrococcales > Microbacteriaceae > Curtobacterium > Curtobacterium sp. L3-7. The sequence continues at coordinate 1,667,332 of NZ_CP151474.1, forward strand.
GGGAAGAGCCCGCCGTGGTCGAGGAACTCAGCGCGCGGATCGACGAGGAGCCGCAGGTGGCCTCGCGGCTCGCGATGTGGGGCCGGCGGCTCGTGGGCGACACGCTCCTGGTCGCGCGGTCAGCGCTCGCATCGCACGCCAGGCAGGACCAGTCCCGGCTCGAGCCGGTGTGGACCGAGCTGATCGCGGCGCACACCAGGCGGATGGACGCGCTCGGCCTGACGGCCTGACGACGGACAGGAGGCTCGTGGCGACGCCGCCACGAGCCTCCTGTCCGATGGTCGGTCGCCTCGTTCTTGCCGGCTGTCTCAGGCGCCGCGCGCCTTGACCTGCTCGTAGAAGGCGGTGTCCTTGGCCGTCCGGTTGCGGCCGAGCAGCCACTCCACGACGAGGGCGACGACACCGGCACCGACGAGGGCGACGACCCAGATCCAGGTGGCGTCGTACTGCCAGCCGGCCCAGGTGAGCGCTTCCCACAGGACGGCGGCCGTGATGCCGCCGACCGCGGGGCCGAGCAGCTGTCCGCGCGTCGAGTGCCAGGGCAGGATCACGTGCGCGATAGCGCCGCATATGATGCCGCCGAGGACGGCGAAGAGGAGCTCCACGCGTCAGCTCAGGCGACGAAGCCGATGCGTCGGGCCTCTTCGGCACCGAACTCGACGTAGGCGAGGGCGACCGCGGGGACGATGAACTTGCGGCCCTTGTCGTCCTGCAGCGTCAGGTGCGTCGCGTCGGAGGACAGCGCGTCCGCGACGGCCTGCTCGATCTCCTCAGCGGTCTGCTTCGTCTCGAAGGCGATCTCGCGCGGGCTGTTGATGATGCCGATCTTGATGTCCACGTGCTCACCATATCCGAGGGGTCCGCGCCGGTCCGGTGCGTTCGCCGCGGGCGCACGGGGTGGGGACGGGGCGATGTCGGTCGCGGTCGGTACCGTACGAGCGTGCCGCAGACCACGCTGACACCAGCACCCGCTCCCGAGCAGGTGTCGCGCGCGCTCGTGGCGGACCCGGCACAGGCGGCGGTCCTCGCCCTGCCGGACGACGTGCACGCCGCGGTGATCGGCGCACCGGGTACCGGCAAGACCTCGACGCTCGCGCGGCTCGTCGCAGCTCGGCTGCGGCGTCCGGACGCGATCGCCGATGGTCACGCCACCGTGCTCGCCCTGACCTCCTCGCGCACGGCGGCGACCGCGCTCCGCGACCACCTCGCCGTCACCGTCGAACGCGTCACCCCCGGCGCGCTCGCACGGACCGTGAACTCCCTCGCCTTCCAGATCGTCGCGCACGCCGCAGCCGTCCAGGGGCAGCCGGCGCCGACGCTGCTGACCGGTGGGGAGCAGGACCGCATCCTCGGCGACCTCCTCGCCGGGCACGAGACCGACGGCACCGGGCCGGCGTGGCCGGAGCCCATCACGGCGGTCGTCCGGGAGCGCGCGGGGTTCCGCACGGCGCTCCGTGACGTGATGATGCGCGCCGTCGCCGCCGGTGTCGAACCCGACGACATGCGCGAGCTCGGTGACGACCACGGCCGTCCCGAGTGGCGTGCGGTGGGCGACCTGGTCGACGAGTACCGCGCGGCGGTCACCGCGTTCCGTGCGACGAGTCTCGACGCGGCCGAACTCGTCGCGTTCGCCACCGCCGCGGTGCTCCGCGGTGAACTCCCACCCGCCGTCGCGGCGCTCCGGCTCCTGGTGGTCGACGACACCCAGGAACTCGTCGAGGGCGAGATCGCCCTGCTCGGGGCCCTGGCGCGCTCCGGTGTGCAGGTCGTCGCGTTCGGAGATCCCGACATCGCGGCATCGGCGTTCCGCGGCGCCGAGCCCGACGTCCTCGGCCGGCTCGCACCGCGGCTCGGCGTCGACCGCGTCCAGGAGATCGTCCTCGGTACGGTGCACCGCCACCCCGCGCCCATCCGTGCGCTCGTCTCTGCCATCACCGGGCGTGTCGGTGCCGCCGCCGCGGGGCGTCAGCGCACGGCCGTCGCCGCGGACACGGACGCGCGCGCCGACTCCGTGCTGCACCTCGACGCCGGCAGTCGATCGGCGCTCGTCGTCGCGATCGCCAGGCGGTTGCGTGAACACCACCTGCTCGACGGCGTCCCGTGGCACCGCATGGTCGTGGTCACGCGGAGCGGCGCGGCGATCCCCGAGCTCGTCCGCGCCCTCTCCGTCGCAGAGGTCCCGGCGACCGCCGGCGCTGCCCCGACGCGCCCACGGGACGACACCGCCGCGCGGTCCCTCATCGACGCGGCCGGTGTGTCGCTCGGTGTGCTGTCCCTCGACGCCACCCTCGCCACCGCGTTCGCGACCGGGCCGCTCGGTGGGCTCGACACGCTCGCGATGCGTCGGCTCCGGCTCGCGCTGCGCCGTGAAGAGCTCGCTGGTGGCGGCTCCCGGACCGCCGACGAGCTGCTCGTGGACGCGCTGGGGGCTCCTGAGCGCCTCGCAACCGTGGACGCTGCCTTCGCCCGACGCGCGACCCGACTCGCGCGCAGCCTCGTGCAGGCCAGAGCGGACGCCGACGCCGGTGCCAGCATCGAGGAGATCCTCTGGGGGCTCTGGGAGCGCAGCGGTCTCGCCGGGATCTGGGGCGGGCAGTCCCTCGCCGGCGGCGTCGGAGCGGCCGAGGCGGACCGGCACCTGGACGCCGTGGTCGGCCTGTTCACGGCCGCCAAGCGGTTCGTCGAGCGGACGCCGGACGCACCCGCCCGGGTGTTCGTCGACGACGTGCTCGGCGCCGACCTGGCCGAGGACAGCATCGGCCCGGATCGCACGGCCGGCCGGGTGCGCGTGCTGACACCGTCTGCGACGATCGGCCTCGAGACCGACGTCGTCGTGGTCCTCGGACTGCAGGACGGCGTGTGGCCGAACACCCGGGTGCGCGGCAGCCTGCTCGACCCGGACGGCCTGGTCCGCTCCGCCGCCGGGATCGACCACGCCCCCGTCGACGACCGTGCGGCCGTGATCGGGGACGAGCTGCGGCTGTTCGCGCGGGCGGTGTCCCGCGCGACCACCCAGGTCGTCATCGGGACGATCGCCAACGACGACGAAGCGCCGTCGCCGTTCGTCCGGCTCGTCCCCGTGCCGCCCGATCGGCAACCCACCGTGCACCCGCTGTCCCTCCGCGGCCTCGCCGGGTCGCTCCGGCGTCGGGTGGTCTCCACCGGGGACCACGAAGCGGCCTCCGCGTTGGCGCGCCTGGCGGCGGAAGACGTCCCCGGCGCGTCACCGGACGACTGGTACGGCACGGCGGAGGTCACCACAGACGACCCGCTCGTGGACCTCGACGTCGACCCGCAACCGGACCCCGTCAGCGGCGAACCCACCCCGCCGACGGTCAGCGTGTCCCCGTCCAGGATCGGCACCTTCGAGGAGTGCCCCGTGCACTGGTTCGTGCAGACGTTCGGCGGCGGGGCACCGAGCCCGGCGATGGGCATCGGCACCATCGTCCACGAAGCGATGGAGCACGCCACGGAGATCGACGTGGAGTCCCTCTGGCAGCGGGTGGACGCCCGCTGGGGTGAGCTCACCTTCGAGTCGCCGTGGATCGCCGACCGCGAGCGTGCCAGGACCCGCCGCATGATCGAGGGGCTGAGCGACTACCTGCGCACCTTCGCCGCCGCCGGTCGGCAGCTGCTCGGTGCGGAGACCTCGTTCGCGCTCGTCACCGGGCCGGCTCGGGTCCGCGGCAGCATCGACCGGATCGAGATCGACCCGGACGGCACCGTGAGCGTCGTCGACCTGAAGACCGGGCGGAGCATGCCGAGCGAGAAGAACGACATGCCGGAGCACCCGCAGCTCGGGGCCTACCAGCTCGCGGTGGAGGACGGCGCGGTCGACGGTGTGCCCGCCGGGTCGCCGATGGCCGATGCCCGACTCGTCTTCGTGCAGAACCCGAAGGGCGGGCACGCCTACTCGGAGCGCACGCAGCACGCCTTCGACGCCGATGACCGTGCCGCGTACCGGGAACGCCTGCACGCGGTGGCCCGCGGCATGGCCGGCCGGACCTTCGTCGCGAACGTGGACGACCACTGCGAGAAGGCGCGCACCGGTGTCGAGTGCCGGATCCACGTGGTGGGAGAGGTGACCTGGTGAGCACGACCGACATGACCGGCACGCCTGCCGCGACCGGCACGACCGGCGCGCCTGCTGCGCCCGGCACCACGGTCCGCCACGGCGCCGACGCCATCGCCGACGCGCTCGGGCGACCACGTCCGACCGAACAACAGCGCGCCGTCATCGAATCGCCGCTCGCTCCCGCCCTCGTCGTCGCGGGAGCAGGCAGCGGCAAGACCGAGACAATGGCGTCGCGCGTCGTCTGGCTGCTGGCGAACGGACACGTGCGGCCGGACGAGGTCCTCGGGTTGACGTTCACGCGCAAGGCCGCCGGCGAGCTGTCGATCCGCATCAACGACCGGATCGCCGCGCTGGAGTCCGCGGGGCTGATCACCCCGGGTGACGCCTTCGAAGCGCCGACCGTGTCCACCTACAACGCCTTCGCGAACAGCGTCTTCCGCGAGAACGCGCTGCTGGTCGGCCGCGACGGCGAGTCCCAGGTCCTCACCGAGCCGTCCGCGTGGCAGCTCGCGCGACGGGTCGTCGTCGCCGCGCGGGACGACCGACTCGCCGGGCTGGACCGGAACGTCGACACGATCACCGCCGCCGTGGTGGCGCTCGCCGGTGCCGCGTCCGAGCACCTCGTCGAACCCGAGCAGCTGCGCCGGTTCGCGATCGAGTTCACGGAGCTCCTCGAACTCCCCGGGAACCGCGGCAAGCCGTACGCAGCGATCACCGCCGCGGTCGCGTCGATCGGCGCACTCGAGCCGCTCGCCGACCTGGTCGAGGAGTTCCGTCGACAGAAGGTCGACCGCGGGTTCGTCGAGTTCTCGGACCAGATCGCGTTGGCGCTCGCCGCAGCCGAGGCCGCTCCGCGCGTCGTCACGGACCTCCGGCAGCGGTTCCGCGTCGTGCTGCTCGACGAGTACCAGGACACCTCCGTCGTGCAGACGCGGTTCCTCGCCAGGCTGTTCCGGGAGCACGCCGTCATGGCCGTCGGGGACCCGCACCAGTCGATCTACGGGTTCCGCGGCGCGAGTGCGGCGAACCTCGCCAGGTTCCCTCGTGACTTCGGCGGCGCCGGTGACCTCGCACCGCGGACGTTCGCGCTGTCGACGAGCTGGCGGAACCCGGTGGACGTGCTCGCCGGGGCGAACGCCGTGGTCTCCCCGCTGTCCGAGGCGTCCGACGTCGACGTCGAGCGGCTCTCCCCGCGTCCCGGCGCGGACTCCGGCGACGTCCGTGCCGTCTTCACCGAGACCCTGCCGGAAGAGGCCGACGCCGTCGCCGCCTGGTTCGAGGACCACCGGCGTCGCAACCCCAACGGGTCGATGGCGCTGCTGCTCCGTGCCCGCAAGGACCTCGCCGCCTTCACCGCGGCGCTCGGGCACCGGGGTGTGCCGTACCACGTGCTCGGCACCGGGGGGCTGTTGCAGCGTCCGGAGATCGTCGACCTCGTCGCGTGCCTGCGCGTGCTGCACGACCCGGCTGCCGGCAACGACCTGATCCGGCTGCTCGCCGGTGCCCGGTGGCGGGTGGGTGCTGCGGACATCGCTGCGCTGCACGGGCTGGCGCAGTGGCTGTTCAAGCGGGACCACACCCAGCAGCGCCTCGACGACGACGTCACCGCGGCGTTCCGGGCGTCCGTCGCGGTCGGCGAGCACGGCTCGGTCGTCGACGCACTCGACTTCGTCGCCGTCGCGCCGGACGACCACGGTGCGCTCGAGGGCATCACCGAGGCCGGGCGTGCACGCATGCGTCGGCTCGGACAGCAGCTCGCGATGCTCCGGTCCCGCGCAGGTGGGGACCTCGTCGACTTCGTCACACTCGTCGTGCAGGAGATGCACCTGGACATCGAGGTCGCCGCGCACGAGCAGGGGAGCGGCGCCTTCCTCGACGCCTTCGTGGACGAGCTGTCCGGGTTCGTCGCTATCGACGACCGTGCCGATCTCGGGGCGTTCCTCGGCTGGATCGACGCGGCTGCCCGTCGTGACGACATGGGACCGCGGTCCGAGGAACCCGAGTCCGGCACCGTGCAGATCCTGACGATCCACGGTTCGAAGGGGCTCGAGTGGGACGCCGTCGCGGTGCCCCGGTTGGTCGAGGGCGCACTGCCGGCCCGCCCGCAGGAGGGCTCGTCCGGTTGGATCGGCTTCGGGCGGCTGCCGTACGAGTTCCGGGGCGACGCCGACGAGCTGCCGCGTCTGGCGTGGCGGGGGCACGACTCCCAGAAGGACGTCACGGTCGCGATCGACGCGTTCAAGGACGAGGTGAAGTCGCGCAACGAGGACGAAGAGCGTCGCCTGACCTACGTGGCGCTGACCCGGTCGCGGCACGAGCTCCTGGTGTCCGGCTCGTTCTGGGCCGGCGGCGTGAAGCCGATGCAGCCCAGCCGGTACCTCGGGGACCTCGTCGAGGCGGGTGTGATCGACGGCGGCGCGATCCCCGAGACGACCGTGCACGACGAGAACCCCCTCGGCGACGCCGGCGCGACCCAGTCCTGGCCACACGTGCCGTTCGGCGCTCGCGCCGTCCGGGTCCAGGCTGCGGCCGACCGCGTCCGGAACGCGAACCCCGGTGCCGCCGGGCGGTTCGCCGCGGACATCGACCTGCTCCTCGCGGAACGTCGCGCGAGCCGCTCCGGCAAGCACCGCGTGGTGGTGCCGCACCGGGTGCCGGCGTCGGGGTTCAAGGACTACCTCACCGAGCCGGACGCTGTGGCCGAGCGGCTGCGCCGACCGATGCCGGAGCGGCCGTACCGTGCGACCCGTCTCGGCACGCTCTTCCACCAGTGGGTCGAACAGCGTGGGCGTGCCGGCGGTGCGCTCGAGACGCTCGACGCGTGGGACGACGAACTCGACATCGACCTCGACGAGTCCGCACCGGCAGACGCCGCGGTCAGCGACGACGACGCCCGACGGCTGGGGGAGTTCCAGGAGACCTTCGCCCGCTCACGGTGGGCCGGGCTCACCCCCGTCGAGGTGGAGCGCGAGATCCACATCCCGTTCCTCGGGCACAGCGTCGTCTGCAAGCTCGACGCCGTCTACGAGATCGACGGCCGGATCGAGGTCGTCGACTGGAAGACCGGGAAGGCGCCGTCGGGCGGGACCGACCTCGAACGGCGGCAGTTGCAGCTCGCGCTGTACCGCGTGGCGTACGCGGAGTTCACCGGGCGACCGGTGGACGAGATCGACGCGGTGTTCTACTTCGTGGCCGACGACCTCGAGGTCCGGCCGACCGAGCTCCTCGACCGCGCCGGGCTCGAGCGCGCCTGGACCGCGGCCGTCGGCTGACGCGACGGGGGGGGGGGGGGGGGCGGAGCCGCCCCGAGCCTCCCGGCCGCCCACTCCCGCTGACCGGTCGGGAATCGTCGTTGGGAGGCGCACCGGACGACGGAACGTGACCGCTCGGCGAACGTGAGCGGTGTGTTGTGACCGGTCGGAGCCTCCCGGTCAGAGCCTCCCGGTCAGAGCCCCCCCGGGTGAGAGCTGCGGCCCGACCGGCGTCAGCCGTGCCGACGCTCGGTCGACGACAGCAGCTGCTCGACCTCGCCGATCTCCATCGTCTCCGGGGAGACCGACTGCAGCGGTGTCGACGTCGGCGCGTGCACCGCGTCGACCAGCCGGTGCATCATCGCGACCGCGTCGTCGACCACTTCGGTGCTCTTCGCCTGGACACCGTGGAGCAACCACTGCGCGGTCTCGAGCTCGTGGTACACCCTGGCGCGCTGGGCGAGCTGCCGGTCACGGCCGCCGCCGTTCGCCTCGTACGCGCTGAGGACCGTGTCGAACGCCTCGCGCCGTCCGGCCAGCACCCACGCCAGGTCCTTCGCCGGGTCGCCGAGCCGGAGCTCGCCCCAGCCGAGGACACCGGAGACGGCGTCGCCCTCGACGAGGATCGCGTCGACCCCGAAGGCGCCGTGCACGACGGTGGGCGTGAACTGCCAGAGCTGCTGGTCGCGGGCAGCGCCCTCCCACCGCTCCTGCAGTGCGGCCGGGACCAGCTTGGTCGCGACCGCACGGTCCATCACGGACACCGCGGAACGGAGGATCTCGAACGGGGTGAGGGACGGCAGACCGGCGTCGGTCACGAAGCTCGTCGGCAGCACGTGCACGGCGGCGATGGACCGGCCGACGCTGGTCGCCAGCTCCGGCCGCTCCGCGAGTGCGCGGAGCGCGGGGTGTGCCCCCGGGACGTAGGTGGTCACGATGGCACGCGTGGACCCGATCGGCGCCTGACCCCGGTACTCGGGAACGGCGAACGGGAGGCGCGACCTGATCCCGGCGCTCAGCGCCCGGATCGCGAGGAGGTCGGCCGACTGCCGTGCCTCCGCGCGCTGGTTGCGGGGTCGCCGGATGGCCGACTCGGCCCCGTCGGCGTCCCGGAGGACCGCCGACTCGTAGTCCCCGGACGCGATGGAACCGAGGGTGCGCGTGCCCGTGACCACGAGTCCGGGAACGGCCGTCGTCGCCAACGCCGCTAGAGTGAACTGGGATCCCGCCATGCCCCTCAGGGTAGGTCCGCATGCGCCGCGAACGACGTTCGCCACGCTGACCCGGTCCCGACACGACACCGATCTGAGGAGTCCCACGTGACCGTGGAGTTCGCCGCCCGGCTTGCGCTCTCCCGCAACGAACTCGACCGCGACGCGGAGTTCCGGACCACCGACGACCTCGAGCGGTCCCTGCGGGACGATCCGGAGACCCGCTTCCTCCCGGTCCACGGCGGTGCGATGCTGCGCCTGCCGTCCGGCTCGCTGCGCTTCGTGGGCGCGGCCGACGTGCCCGACGACGCGCCGGTGATCTACCTGGGGCGGTCGGTGCGGGACGCTGACGACGCCCCGTCCGGCACGCGCTTCGCGGCCGCGCTGGTCGACGACGAAGCCGCCCGACGGATCGAGCCGGACGCCGACGCGTGGGAGAGCCTGCGGATGTTCGGCACCGAGCTCTCGCCGCGCGACCAGGGCCTCGCGGTCGAGGCCGTCGCGATGGCGAACTGGCACGCGGTCCACGGGTTCTCGCCCCGGACCGGTTCGGCGACCGAGGTGGTGACCGGCGGCTGGGTGCGCCGCGACCCCGAGGGACACGAGCACTTCCCGCGCACCGACGCCGCGATCATCGTCGGCGTCACCGACGGTGACGACCGCATCCTGCTCGGCTCGAACGCCGCATGGGACCAGGACCGCTACTCGCTGCTCGCCGGGTTCGTCGAGCCGGGGGAGTCGCTCGAGGACGCCGTCCGCCGCGAGGTCTGGGAGGAGTCCGGCGTGCGGGTCGACGAGCCGGAGTACCTCGGGTCGCAGCCGTGGCCGTTCCCCGCGTCGCTGATGGTCGGGTTCCGGGCGAAGGCGGTCGACGGCGACCCCTCCACCGCACGGCCGGACGGGGTCGAGATCCTCGACGTCCGGTGGTTCTCGCGCGACGAGATCCGTGAGCGTGCCGGGGACACCCTCCTGCTCCCGGGCAGGACGTCGATCGCCCGGGCGATCATCGAGGAGTGGTACGGCGGCCCGCTGGACCTGCCGTGAACCCTGCCTCGTCTCCGGAGGCGCTGCTCGCCGCGCTCGACGCGGAACAGCGCACCGTCGCGACGACGCTCCTCGGCCCCGTCGCCGTCCTCGCCGGCGCGGGCACCGGCAAGACCCGTGCGATCACGCACCGCATCGCCTACGGGGTCGCGACCGGCACGTACTCGCCCGCGCACGTCCTCGCGCTGACCTTCACCACCCGGGCGGCGGGTGAACTCCGTTCCCGGTTACGTGCGCTCGGCGCCGGCGCCGTGCAGGCCCGCACGTTCCACGCCGCGGCGATGTCGCAGCTCAGCTACTTCTGGCCGGACACCGTCGGTGGTCACGCGCCGCGGATCGTGGAGTCGAAGGCGCGGATGATCGCGCACGCCGCGGACACCGTCGGGATGAGCGTCGACAAGCCGGTGCTCCGCGACCTCGCCGCCGAGGTCGAGTGGCGGAAGGTGCAGCGGCTCACCCTCGAGGAGTACGAGGCAGCCGCCGCCGAACGGGTCATGCCCCGCGAGACGAGCCCCGCGCGGGTGATCGACCTGATGCGCGCGTACGAGCGGCTGAAGGACGACCGTCGGCAGCTCGACTTCGAGGACGTCCTGCTGGCGACGCTCGGCATGGTCGAGACCGAGCCCCGGGTGGCGAGCTACGTCCGGCAGCAGTACCGGTTCTTCGTGGTCGACGAGTACCAGGACGTCTCGCCCGTGCAGCACGACCTGCTCAGGGCATGGCTCGGCGACCGTCAGGACCTGTGCGTCGTCGGCGACGCCAGCCAGACCATCTACTCGTTCGCGGGGGCGTCGAGTCGCTACCTGCTCGGGTTCGGATCGGAGTTCCCCCGGGGATCGGTGCTGCGGCTCGAGCGGAACTACCGGTCCACGCGCGAGGTCGTGCACGCCGCGAACGCGCTGATGCGCGGCCAGCCGGGTGCCCTCGACCTGGTCGCGCAGACCACGGAACCCGGCCCGGACCCGGTGGTCGTGCCGTGCGTGCACGACGGCGACGAGGCGCAGACCATCGCCAGACGGATCACCGACCTGGTCGCCGGGGGCGCGACGTACGGCGACTGCGCCGTGCTGTTCCGCGTCGGCGCACAGTCGGCCGCGCTCGAGGCGGCGCTCGGCCGCGCGGGGATCCCGTACCGGGTGCAGGGCGGGACGCGCTTCTTCGACCGTCCCGAGGTCAAGCTCGCGGTGCACCACATGCGCGGCGAGGCCATCCGGCAGACCGACGACGAGCTCACCCGCCGGGTCGGGCTCGTGCTGCAGGTCAGCGGGTGGACACCGACCGCACCGGAGGGCACCGGAGCGGTCCGCGAGCAGTGGGAGGCGCTGCAGGCGATCATGGGCCTCGCCGAGGACGCCCCGGGCGGCACGACCATGCAGCAGTTCACCCAGGACCTGGTCGACCGCGCGGCGACCCACCACGAGCCAGAGCTCGACGCCGTCACACTCGCGACCCTGCACTCCTCGAAGGGCCTCGAGTGGCCGAACGTGGTGATCGCCGGCGTCGCCGAGGGGCTGCTGCCGATCTCGCACGCGACGACCGACGACGAGGTGGACGAGGAACGCCGGCTCTTCTACGTCGGACTCACCCGTGCCCGCCGCACCGTCACCGTCACGTGGTCACGACAGGGGTCCACCCGAGGCGGTGCGCGGGCGCCGAGCCGGTTCCTGGCAGCGCTCGACACGCGCAGCGGGGATGCGGCCGCACCTGCCGCCGACTGACCGACAGGTCGTCGCGCTCGAAGACGAGTTGCTCGTCGTCGGGACGCACCGTTGTCCCCGGCAGGTGCTCGAGGACCATGCGGGTGACCGCTGCCGCGACCGCACCGGCACGGTAGGGCGAGAGCGGTGCGGCCGGTCGGCCCCAGACCTGCGCGGCGATCGCCGGCCACGCGGGATCGTCGTCGACGTGGGCGTACTCGATGCACTGCAGGCACGGTCCGGTACCGGGGACCACGAGCGGTCCGATCCGGATGCGGCCGTCACCGACCACGACGGGGACGTGCGGCGTCCCACGGCGGGTCCACGCCGACCGCAGCGCCGGGTCGACCACGTGCTCGGCGACGACGACGGCCATCGACGGTTCGGGATCCGGCAGCACGACCGGACCGCCGCGCGGGGCGACGGTCCGGACCACGGTCACACCGTCACCCGTGAGGAAGTCGTCGACGATCCCGGCGAGGTCGGCGGCGCCGTGCACCTCGACCCGGGCGAGCGGTTCGGGGAGCATGTCGAGCACGGCGGGTGACGCCGCGCCGAGCACCCGCGCAGCGACCTCCGGTCGGCACCCGACGCTCGCGGCGACGCCGGACAGGGCGTCTCGCCCGGTCTCGCGGCGGAGGGTGCACAGGAATCGTTCTTCCGCCGTGGTGGGGACGGCGACCACGGCGCGTGGCGGATCGACGCCGAGCTGGACGGTCGTCGGGTCGCGCCAGACGAACTCGAGGGTCGGATCGATGCGGATGCCCATGGCCCCACCGTGCCGGACGTGCCGGGACCGGTGGGGGCCGTCGTCAGATCTGTGGAGAACCCGACGGACCCTTGGGCCCGTCGTCACCAGCCTCGTCGTCGTCCTCGATCCCGCCCGACTCGTCCTCGTGCGGGCGGTCGCCGGTCGTGTCGTTGAGCAGGTCCTCGAGCGCCCGGTCGAACTCGTCGTCCGCGGCGCTCTGCCCGGGGTTGCGGAGCCGGGCGACGAGTGCGTCGGGGAAGTCGATGTCGTCGGACACGGGGACCAGGTCGAACGCCGCCCAGAGCGCGTCCCGCTGCTCGGCGCCGAGCTCGTCCGTGACCCGCTGCCACATGGCGGCTGCTTCCCGGAGACGACGGGGACGGAGCTCGAGGCCGACCAGCGTGGCGAACGCGGACTCGGCCGGACCACCGGCTGCGCGGCGACGCCGGACCGTCTCCGCGATCGCGCCGGAACGCGGGAGGCGTGCCGTGGCGGCCGCGGTGACCGTGTCGACCCAGCCCTCGACGAGCGCGAGCATCGTCTCCAGGCGGGCAAGCGCCGCGTCCTGCTCCGGGGTGCGCGGCGGGATCAGCGCACCGGACGCCAGGGCGTCGCGGAGCTGCTCCTGGTCGGTCGGGTCGATGTCCGCTGCGAGTTCCTCGACGCGGTCGAACGGGATGTGGATGCCGCGGGCGTACTCCGTGATCGAGGAGATGATGTGCAGGCGGAGCCACCGCGCGGAGCGGAAGAGCCTGGCGTGTGCGAGCTCGCGGACGGCGAGGTAGATGCGGACCTCGTCCTCCTGCACGTCGAGGCCCTCGGCGAACTCGGCCACGTTCTGGGGGAGGAGGGCCGCGACCTGCTCGTCCAGCAGGGGCACACCGACGTCGCCGCCGGACACGACCTCCTTCGAGAGCTGCCCGACGACCTGACCGAGCTGGATCGCGAACAGTGCGCCGCCGACGCCGCGCATCGCCTTCGACACGTCGCCGAGCATGGCCTTGAGCTCTTCCGGGGCGCGCTGGTCGATGGCCTCGGTCAGCGCGGTCGCGATGCTGTCCGCGACCGGCTCGGCGATCTGCGTCCACACGGGTGCGGTCGCCTTCGCCCATTGCTCACGGGTGTAGAGACTCGGGGTCGCGGTCAGCTCGGCCACGGTCGTCACCTCGTCGAGCCAGAGCGCGGCGACCTGGAAGGCCTGGTCGCTCGCCTGCGACGTCGCCGGGTCGACCCCGTGCTGGCCGTCCTTCGCGATCGCGGTGGCGCGTTCGGCCGTGACCGAGAAGTCGATGCCGTCCCCGCCGTCCTGCGCCGCACGCTGGAGCTGGCTCATCAGGTTGGCGACGAAGGCCGGGTCGTTCGGCAGACCGGCCGCACCGGCGAGCTGCGACGGGTCGATCTGGCCTTCCCCGGACAGGAGCTTGCGGAGCATCTCCTGGAAGTCGTCGTCCGGCCCCGGCTGCGGTTCATCAGGCATGCCGACTACGCTAATCGCTGCTCGTGGGGCCGGACCTGGGACGGACCCGTGGGATCGCTCCGCGGGCTGCGCCCAGGGCGAACAGCCGAGCAAGAACCACGGCGAACAGCCGAGCGGACGCCGCGGCGAACGGCCCGGCGGATGCCGCGGCGCACCTCACTCCGGAAGGACCCCGTTGACCCTCTTCGCGCCCGCTCCCCGCCGCCGCTCCCGCACCAGGACCGTCGGGTGGGCATTCGTCGTCGGGGCCGTCGTGCTGGCGATCATCGCGAGCGTGCTCCCGAGCCCGTACGTCATCGAGCTGCCCGGTCCGGTCTTCAACACGATCGGGACGCAGCGGCAGGGGACCGGCAAGGACGCGAAGGACGTCAAGCTCATCCAGGTCGACGGGCACCAGACGTACCCGACCGCCGGCGCGCTCGACATGCTCACGGTGAGCGTCGAGGGCACGGCCACGCAGCGCCCCGCCTGGACGAGCGTCATCCGGGCCCTGTTCACGAAGTCCCAGGCCGTCGTCCCCGCGTCGGCGATCTACCCCCCTGGGACCACGACCGAGCAGGTGAACAAGCAGGACGCCGCCGACATGTCGAACTCGCAGCAGTCCGCCGTCGCGGCCGCGCTCATCCAGCAGGGCTTCGCGATCCCGACGACGCTCGAGGTCGGCACCGTGCAGGACGGCTCCGCCGCCGACGGCACGATCCGGAAGGGCGACGTCATCACCGCGTTCGACGGCACGTCGCTCACGACGAACGCCGACGCGACCACCCTTCGGGAAGCGGTGGCGAAGCACGGGACGTCCAGTCCCGCCACGGTCACGATCACCCGCGACGGCGCGTCGAAGGACGTGACGGTCACCCCGCGCGACGAGAGCGGCACCGCGCTGCTCGGTGTCGGTGTGGTCGAGCACTACGACTTCCCGTTCGACGTGTCGATCAAACTCCAGGACGTCGGCGGGCCGTCGGCCGGCATGATGTTCGCCCTCGGGATCATCGACGAGATCACGCCGGGCAAGCTCAACGGCGGCAAGCACGTCGCCGGCACCGGCACGATCACCGCCGACGGCGAGGTCGGTCCGATCGGCGGCATCCGCCAGAAGCTCTACGGCGCGAAGGACGCGGGCGCGACCGTCTTCCTCGCCCCGGCGGACAACTGCGACGAGGTCGTCGGACACGTCCCCGACGGTCTCGACGTCTACTCCGTGAAGACGCTGGACCAGGCGGTCACCGACCTCGACACCATCGCGAGCGGGAAGAGCACGGCCGGTCTGGCGACCTGCGGGTCCTGACCGCGGCCATGAGCCCGGCCACGTCGGCAACGCGCGTCGCGTGGCGGGGTCTGCCGTGCCTCCAGGCCGGGCCGGGAGGCTCGTGGCGCCTTCCTGAGATCGGGTTTCCTGAAATCGGGGTTCCTGAGATCGGGTACAGGTTCGCTGTCGGTCCCGTCCCATAGGATCGGTGCACTGACGGCCCGGTGCGCCGGGCCTGCCGGTCCGACACGTCTGGAGCACAATCACGTGACGACAACCTCGTCCAACTCGTCCACCGCGGGACGGCGTTCGCCGCGTGTCCCGATCGTGGTCACGATCATCGTGCTCGCAGCACTGGTGATCGCCTTCTTCATCTTCGCGAGCCTGTACACGGACTACGCATGGTTCGCCCAGCTGGGCTTCCAGAACGTGCTGACCACCAGGTGGCTCGCCGGCGGGCTGATGTTCGTCGCCGGCTTCCTCGGCATGGCCGTGCCGGTGTACGTCAGCATCCTGCTCGCGTTCCGGTTCCGGCCGGTCTACGCGAAGCTCGGCTCGCAGCTCGACCGGTACCAGCAGGTCATCGAACCGCTCCGCCGTGTCGTGATGATCGGCATCCCGGTGGTCCTCGGCGTCTTCGCCGGGCTCGCCACCGCTCCGCGCTGGAGCATGGTCCTCGAGTACTTCAACCGGACGCCGTTCGGCAAGACCGACCCGCAGTTCGGCCTGGACATCGCCTTCTACGTCTTCGAGCTGCCGTTCTGGCGCTCCGTCGTGGCGTACTCGTCCGCCGTCGTGCTCATCGCCGGCCTGGCCGCGCTCGCCGCCAGCTACCTGTACGGCGCGATGCGTTTCGGCGGGCGAGAGGTCCGCATCTCCCGGGCCGCCCGAGTGCAGCTCGCGATCACCGCCGCGGTCTACATCGCGCTGCAGGCCCTCAGCCTGTGGTTCGACCAGTACGCGGCGCTGACCAAGGACAACTCGCTCATCACCGGTGCGCAGTACACCGAGGTGAACGCCACGATCCCGGGTCGCGAGATCATGGCGGGCATCGCGGCGATCGTCGCGATCCTGTTCATCGTCACGGCGATCATCGGCCGCTGGCGGATCTCGATCGTCGGCACCGGGCTGCTGCTCGTGTCGGCGATCGTCATCGGCGGCATCTACCCGTGGATCGTGCAGCGCCTGCAGGTCGCACCGAGCGAGCGCTCGTTCGAGTCGGCGTACATCCAGCGGAACATCGACGCCACCCGTGACGCGTACGGCGTCTCCGGGGTCAAGGAGTCGAACTACGACGCCACGACCGAGACGGCCACCGGTGCCCTCGCCGAGGACGCGCAGACGACCACGAACATCCGGCTCATCGACCCGAAGATCGTCTCGGACACGTTCAGTCAGCTCCAGCAGTCCCGGCAGTACTACCAGTTCCCGGACGAGCTCGACGTCGACCGCTACAACATCAAGGGCCAGACCGAGGACACCGTCATCGCGGTCCGCGACATCGACCTCGACGGACTGAGCAGCGCGGCGAACACGCAGTACAACCGTACGTTCGTGTACACGCACGGGTTCGGTGTGACCGCGGCGTACGGCAACCAGCGCGCGAGCGACGGCAAGCCGGTGTTCCTCGAGTCGGGCATCCCGTCCACCGGGGCACTGGGGGACTACCAGCAGCGCGTGTACTTCGGTGAGACCTCGCCGCCGTACTCCATCGTCGGCGCACCGAAGGGCTCGAAGAACGTCGAGCTCGACTACCCGTCCGGCTCGGACAGCGCCGACGACAACGGCGGCAACGCGACCACCACGTACCAGGGCAACGGCGGGCCGAGCATCGGCAACTTCTTCAACCGGCTCGTCTACGCGGCGAAGTTCCAGTCGGAGCAGATCCTGCTGTCGAACGCGGTCAACAAGGACTCGCAGATCCTCTACGACCGTGACCCGATCAAGCGCGTCCAGAAGGTCGCGCCGTACCTGACGACCGACACCGACGCCTACCCCGCGATCGTCGACCACCGCCTGCAGTGGATCGTCGACGGCTACACCACCTCGGACGCGTACCCGTACTCGCAGAGCCAGAGCCTGTCCGACAGCATCGCCGGCACCGAGTCGTCGACCTTCCGGACCGATCAGGTCAACTACATCCGGAACTCGGTGAAGGCCACGGTCGACGCGTACACGGGCAAGGTCACGCTGTACGCGTGGGACACCAAGGACCCGGTGCTGAAGACCTGGCAGAAGATCTTCCCGACGTCGATGAAGCCGGTGTCGAGCATGAGCGCCGAGCTCCTCGACCACGTGCGGTACCCGACCGACCTGTTCAAGGTGCAGCGCTCGATCCTCGGGACCTACCACGTCACCAACGCGAACTCGTTCTACTCGGGTGACGACGCCTGGACGACCCCGTCCGACCCGACGACCGGGTCGAGCGACAGCGACACCAGCAGTGACACGAGCACGACGACCACGACGACCGGCCTCGGGACGCAGACGACGGCGACCAGGGCGGATCTGCAGGACCCGTACTACCTCACGATGAAGGTGCCGGGGCAGGGGACCGCCTACTCGCTGTACACGACGTACATCCCGCAGCAGACCGGCTCCAACGCCCGGAACGTGCTGACCGGCTACCTCGCCGTCGACTCCGATGCGGGCGGTGCCGGCAAGGGCAAACGGGCCTCGGGGTACGGCAAGCTGACGCTGTTGACGATCCCCAAGACCGACAACATCCCGGGGCCGCTGCAGGTGCAGAACCTCTTCAACTCGGACACCACGGTGTCGCAGGAGCTGAACATCCTGAAGCGCGGGAACAGCACCGTGAAGCAGGGCAACCTGCTGACGCTCCCGGTGGGCGGCGGATTCCTCTACGTCCAGCCGGTGTACGTGCAGTCGACGTCGAGCGGTTCCTACCCGCTGTTGCAGAAGGTCCTGGTGGCCTTCGGCGACAAGATCGCGTTCGAGGACACCCTCGACGAGGCGCTCAACCAGCTCTTCGGCGGTGACTCCGGCGCTGCCGCGGGTGACCAGGGCGCCGCGAGCGGCTCCGGTTCGTCGAGCGGGTCGGACAACGGCTCGGACAACGGGTCCTCGGACTCGGGGTCGAGCTCGGGATCCGGGTCGACGGGCGGCAGTGGATCGACGTCGACGAACCCGGCCGTGCAGCAGGCCCTCGACGACGCGAACGCCGCACTGCAGGACCGCCAGCAGGCCTACGCGGACAACGACCTCGTTGCCGCTGCGGAGGCGGACAAGCGCCTGCAGGAGGCGATCCAGGCAGCCATCGACGCCGAGGCGAGCAGCAGCTCCGGCAACTGACGACACGGGCGGGGCGCTCGATTTGGTGCCCCGCCCGTTGCCGTGTAGGCTGTTCAACGTGCCGCGGGGTGGAGCAGTTCGGTAGCTCGCTGGGCTCATAACCCAGAGGTCGTAGGTTCAAATCCTGCCCCCGCAACCAACGCGACACAAGAAGCCCCGGTCCTTTCGGACCGGGGCTTCTTCGTGTGCCCGGCGTGCCTGGCGCCCAGTGCTGGCGCGAGTCTCGGCGTGAGCGACAGAATCCGGGCGCCGGAGCCCGAGCAATGTCGCCCAGGCCGAGACTCGGCGACGCGGCGGCGGCCGTGGGGCCGGGCCTCCCGTCCGTCAGTGGTCGCGGATCAGCCCGCGCGCTTGCCGCGCACCCCGTGACCGAGCGCGTCGATGCGGGCGAGCTCGTCCTCCGTGAAGGTGATCTCGGCTGCTGCGACGTTCTCCGCGACCCGTCCGGGGTTCCGCGATCCCGGGATCGGCACGATGTCCTCCCGCTGCGCGAGGATCCACGCGAGGGCCAGCTGCGACAGTGAGATCCCCACGATCGCGCAGGCGGCGCTGGGGTGCTTGAACGTCGCGATCACTGCATGGGCGACCGGGCCCGAGCGGGACGTGAGCGGCCTCCTGCGTCGGTCGTTCGACGTGCTCGACGTCCGCTGACCGGAGCCGGTTAGCCTGGCATCGTGACCACCCTGACGATCGCAGCAGCACAGTTCGCCCCGGTCGACGACCCGACGGCGAACCTCGAGACGGTCCGTGCGGCGGCGGTCGACGCCGCGGCCCGTGGAGCCGACCTGCTCGTCACGCCCGAGTACACCTCGTACTTCACCGCCGAGATCGACGACCGGTTCGTCGCCGCAGCGCAGCCGCTCGACGGCCCGTTCGTACAGGGCCTGCAGCAGATCGCCCGCGAGACCGGCGTGGCCGTCGTCGTCGGGGTCGCGGAGCGCTCGGACCGGGTCGACCGGTTCCGGAACACGCTCGTCGCGATCGGCGCGGACGGCGCGGTGCTGCAGACCTACCGGAAGGTCCACCTCTACGACGCGTTCGGCTCCCGGGAGTCCGATCGGATCGAGCCCGGTGACCCCGCGCAGTTGCCGGTGTTCGAGGTCGCCGGCGTGCGCATCGGTCTGGAGACCTGTTACGACCTGCGGTTCCCCGAGGTGACGCGGCGGCTGGCGGTGGCCCCGGTCGACGTCGTCCTGCTGCCGGCGGAGTGGGTCCGCGGTCCCGGCAAGGAACACCACTGGCGCACGCTGCTCACCGCCCGCGCGATCGAGAACACGGTGTGGGTCGTCGGCGTGGGACAGGCTCCGCCGGTCGGGATCGGTGGCTCGGTCGTGCTCGATCCCGCCGGTGTCGCCACGGCGGCGCTCGGCTCCATGCCCGGCCTGCTCGTGGCGACGGTCGACACCGCCGTCACGGACGAGGTCCGGCGGGTCAACCCCTCGCTGGCGTTGCGCCGGTACGACGTGACGGCTCGCTGAGGCCCGCGAGCCGTTCGGCCGCGTCCTCGAGCACGCTGCGTCGCTTGCAGAACGCGAACCGCACGAGCGACCGGTAGCCGGCCGAGCGATCGGGCCGCACGAACGCGGACACCGGGACGCCCACGACCCCGGCGAGTGCCGGGAGCTCCATGCAGAACGCGCGCGCGTCGTCGTACCCGAGCGGTGCGGTGTCCGCGATGACGAAGTACCCGCCGTCCGGGCGCATCACGTCGAAGCCGGCGGCCGTGAGCCCGGATGCGAGCACGCCGTGCTTCGCCGAGAGGTCAGCGGTGATCCCGGCGAAGACCGCGTCCGGCAGACGGAGTCCGGCGGCGACCGCGGGTTGGAACGGGGCACCGTTGACGAACGTCAGGAACTGCTTGACCGACGTGATCGCGTCGACGAGTGCCGGGGGAGCCGTGAGCCAGCCGATCTTCCAACCCGTGGTGCTGAAGGTCTTCCCAGCGCTGGAGATCGTCACGGTGCGGTCCCGGGCGCCGGGGAGCGTCGCGATCGGGACGTGCGGGACGTCGAACGTCAGGTGCTCGTAGACCTCGTCCGTGACGATGACGGCGTCGTACCGCTCGGCGAGTTCGACGATCGTCTGCAGCACCTCGGTGGGGAGCACCCGTCCGGTCGGGTTGTGCGGCGTGTTCACCAGGACTGCCCTGGTCCGGTCGGAGAACGCGGCACGGAGCGTGTCCTCGTCCGGCAGGAAGTCCGGTGCGGTCAGGGGGACCGTGACGTGCGTGCCCCCGGCGAGCCCGATGAGCGCCCCGTACGCGTCGTAGAACGGCTCGAAGGTGATCACCTCGTCCCCGGGCTCGACCAGGGCGAGGAGCGTCGCGGCCAGTGCCTCCGTCGCCCCGGCGGTGACCAGGACCGCTCGGTCGGGGTCAACGTCGAGTCCGTACCAGCGCTGCTGGTGCTCGGCGATCGCCTGCCGGAGGTCCGGCGTCCCGCGGCCCGGCGGGTACTGGTTCACGCCGTCGCGGATCGCTCGGACCGCGGCGTCGAGCACCTCGGCCGGACCGTCCTCGTCCGGGAACCCCTGCCCGAGGTTGATCGCTCCGGTGCTGGCGGCGAGGGCGCTCATCTCGGCGAAGACCGTCGGCGCCGGTGTGCCGTCCGGGCCGAGGAGCATGGCGCCCTCCGCTGCTCGCAACCATGGTCCTGAGTGCCGCATGGGGTTCCCTTCGACGCGCTGTGCCGCTGAACGGACCCCAACCTAGTGCGTCCCCGAGGACAGCCCCGGGATCCTGCCCACAGCTGACGCATAAGATCGCCATAGGGCACTCGCAGCCCTGTCAGGATGACCGCCCAGGTGCGTGCGACAGACTGCACGAGCTTGAAAGGAGCACGTCCAGCATGACCGACACCACGCCCAACGGGCACGGCGACGACGACCGTCAGGACGACACGACCCCAGGGGTCGGCGCCGACGACGTCGCGCAGCAGGCGGGCGACGCTGGAGCGTCGACGCCGAGCGAAGCAGAGACCAGCGCGCACCGCGACGCGGACCACACCGACGTGATCGAACCGGCGTCGACGGTGAGCGAGACGGAGCAGTTCCCCGCCTCGGAGCACCCGACGAGCCAGTACACCGCGCCGTACCCGACGGCCCAGGACACCCAGCAGACGTCGGGCGGTTACGGGCAGGACCACTCGGCGTACGCGGCGCCCGCGTCCCGGCAATCGGACGGTGAGACCGGCCAGCAGCCGACGGCAGCGTACGGCCAGCAGGCCCCGTACGGCCAGCAGGCGCAGTACGGCCAGGCAGGCCAGTACGGCCAGGAGGCGCAGTACGGCCAGGCAGGTCAGTACGGCCAGACGAGCCAGTACGGCCAGGAGGCGCAGTACGGCCAGGCGGGTCAGTACGGCCAGACGAGCCAGTACGGCCAGGCAGGTCAGTACGGCCAGCAGCCGCGGTACGGCGAGTACGCGCAGCAGGGCTCCGCCCAGGCGCCGACCTCTGCCTACGGCCAGCCGGCGGCGAACGCCTCGGCCCCCGCGCCGACCTCGAGCTCCTTCGGTGACACCGACGGCGCGGAGCAGCGCACGAACGGCTACTACTTCGGCGGCGCTGCCGGCGGTGCAGCAGCGGCCGGTACCGACACCACCACGAAGCGGAAGTCGGGCCGTTCCAAGCTCGTCCTGCCGGTCGTCGGCGGCCTCATCGTCGGCGCGCTCGTCGGCGGTGCAGCCGGTGGCGGCTGGGTCGCAGCGACGTCGAACGGCGGCAGCACCACCTCCAGCTCGTCGAGCTCGAACGGCGGCGGCAACCTCACCGTCAACGACTACAACTCCGCGACGGTCGTCACCGCCGTGGCCGCGCAGGCGACGCCCTCCGTCGTGACGATCAACGTGTCGTCCTCCAGCGAGGCCGGCACCGGGTCCGGCGTCGTCCTCAGCAAGGACGGCTACATCGTCACGAACACCCACGTGGTGACCCTCGACGGCGACAGCTCCAGCGGGACCATCCAGGTGACGACGTCGGACGGCAAGATCTACCCCGGCAAGCTCATCGGCACCGACCCGACGGTCGACCTCGCGGTGATCAAGATCGACGCGAGCGACCTCAAGCCGATGTCGTTCGCTGACTCGTCGAAGCTCAACGTGGGCGACACCGCGGTCGCGATCGGTGCGCCGCTCGGCCTGTCGAACACCGTCACGGACGGCATCGTCTCGACGCTGAACCGCAGCATCCAGGTGACCTCGAGCGACCCGAACGCCGGCGGCGACTCCAACGAGGGCCAGGGCAACAACGGCAGCGGCCCGTTCGACTTCTGGGGCAACGGCGACAACGGATCGAGCTCCGGGGCGAGCACCACGGTGTCCCTCCCGGTCATCCAGACCGACGCGTCGATCAACCCCGGGAACTCCGGCGGTGCACTGCTCGACTCGAAGGGCAAGCTCATCGGGATCAACGTCGCGATCGCCAGCGCGGGCAGCACGGACTCGTCGAGCTCGCAGTCCGGCAGCATCGGCGTCGGGTTCTCGATCCCGTCGAACCTCGTGAAGCGCGTCGCGAACGAGATCATCGACAACGGATCGGCGACCCACGGGCTCCTCGGCGCGACCGTCGGTGACGCGAACGAGGACGCCAAGGCGACCCAGATGGGCGGACTGATCAAGTCCGTCACGTCCGGTGGCGCCGCAGCAGCCGCCGGCCTGCAGAAGGGCGACGTCGTCACGAAGATCGGCGACGCGACCATCTCGGACGCGACCGACCTGACCGCGCAGGTCCGCTACTTCGCGGGTGGCGCGAAGACGACGATCACCTACGTCCGCAACGGGGAGACCCGCACGGCGGACGTGACGCTCGGGACCTACGACAGCAAGAGCTGACGCAGGGACGGACGGACGGGAGGCGCGGTGCCAGCTGGCACCGCGCCTCCCGTCCGTCCGTGGTCCCGCCACCGCTCGGCGCGCGTCACGGGGCGCGGAACGTCCGCGTCCGGTCGAGCGGGCGAAATACCGCGGTGGGGCGCGGGGTGGGCCCGGGTATTTCGCCCGCTCGGCGGTGGGGTGGTCCGCAGGTGCGCTGGTTGGGCAGTTGATAGGCTTCAGGTCGCTCACCGCCAGGACCCCGAGGAACGCATGCAGACAGACGGACAGCCCCTGCCGGGCGTCTCGTACGTGATGCCCGTCCTCAACGAGGTCACCGAGGTCCGTGCAGCCGTCGCGAGCCTCCTCGATCAGGACTACGAGGGGCCGTTCGAGGTCGTCCTGGCCCTCGGCCCGTCGATCGACGGCACGAACGAGCTCGTCGCCGAGATGAGCGCAGCCGACCCCCGGATCCGTGCGGTCGAGAACGCCGTCGGCTCCACCCCGGCCGGCCTGAACGTCGCCATCCGCGCCTCGGAGCACCCGATCGTCGTCCGCGTCGACGCGCACTCCGTCCTGCCCCGCGACTACACGCGGATCGCCGTGCGCACGCTGCAGGAGTCCGGCGCGGACAACGTCGGCGGCATCATGCGCGCCGAGGGACGGACGCCGTTCGAGAAAGCGGTCGCACTCGCCTACGGCAGCCGCGTCGGTCTCGGCGGGACCCCGCACCACGTCGGCGGCCAGGCGGGTCCGGCCGAGACCGCCTACCTCGGTGTCTTCAAGCGCGACCGGCTGTTCGCGGTGGGGCTCTTCGACGAGGGCATCAAGCGCGGGCAGGACTGGGAGCTCAACCGGCGGTTGCGCACCACCGGTGGGACCGTCTGGTTCACGCCGGAGCTCGTCGTGACCTACCGTCCGCGGCCGAGCCTCAAGCGCCTGATCCGCCAGTTCGTCGCGACCGGGCTCTGGCGAGGCGAACTCGCACGCCGGTTCCCGGCGGGCAACGGCATCCGCTACTTCGTGCCGCCGGCCATGGTCGCCGGCCTCGGGCTCGGCATCGTCGCCGGGATCGTCGGCATCATCGGCGCTGCGGTGCACAGCGGCGCCGCATGGGCACTGCTCGGGTTCGTCGTCCCCGCGGTCTACCTGCTGTTCGTCGTCGTGGGTGCCCTCGTGGTCGCACGACGCTCCGACGCGGCCACCCGGGCATGGCTGCTCGTCGTGCTGCCGTGCATCCACATCGGCTGGGGGGTCGGGTTCATCGTCGGGTTCCTGACGCGGACCTCCGAGCTGACGACCCACACCGGACGGTGACCCCATGACCGACCACCAGCCCGCCGAGCACGGCTACGCGCACCCGACCTCGATCGCGGAACTGCGCGCGGTCGCCCAGCCGGACGAGGTCCGGTCGCGTGCGAACGCCGAGCACTGGACCGCCTCGCTGTACCTGCGCGACGTCTCGCCGTACCTGACCTGGGTGCTCCTCAAGACCCGGATCAGCGCGAACCAGGTCACCGGCCTGATGATCCTGGTCGGGTGGTCGGTCGCGGCCGCCCTGCTCATCCCCGGGATCTGGGGCGCAGCACTCGCGCTCGTGCTCGGTCAGCTGCAGATGCTCGTCGACTGCTCGGACGGCGAGGTCGCACGGTGGCGCGGGACACGCTCGCCCGCCGGGGTGTTCCTCGACAAGGTCGGGCACTACACGACCGAGGGACTCATCCCGATCGCGCTCGGCGTCCGCGCTGCCACGTGGCCGATCCACGGCGCCGACTGGATGTGGACGACGATCGGCTGCGCGCTCGGGCTGGTCATCGTGCTCAACAAGGCGCTCAACGACATGGTGCACGTAGCCCGTGCGAACTCCGGGCTCGAGAAGCTCGTCGACCGCCGGGACGCCTCGACCGCTCCGTCCGGGCGTCGTCTCGCGTCGCTCCGCCGGGTCGCACGGTTCCTGCCCTTCCACCGGCTGTACCACTCGGTTGAGCTCTCGATGCTGGCGTTCGTGTTCGCACTCATCGGTCTGGCCGTCGGGCACCCGTTCGTCGACCGGATCCTCGTCGGTGCGCTCCTGCCGCTCGCCGTCATCGCGACGTTCGGGCACTTCGTCGCGATCATCTCGTCGAAGCGGGTACGCGCGTGACGCCCGGCACACTCCGACGCCACGCGGTGGCGCACCGCGAACGGCCGAGGGTCGCGGTGGTCAGTCTCTCGCAGGGCACCCGGCCGGACGACCTGCGCCGCGGGCTGGAGAGCGTGCTCGCCCAGCAGGGGGTGGAGCTCGACGTCGTCTGCGTCGGCAACGGTTGGGAGCCGAACGGTCTTCCGGAGGGCGTCCGCGCGCTGGCGCTCCCGGAGAACGTCGGCATCCCGGCCGGACGCAACGCCGGTGCCGAGGTCGTCGACGGCGACTACGTGTTCTTCCTCGACGACGATGCGTCCATCCCCTCCGAGACCTTCCTGCGCGACGCGATCGGCCTGTTCGAACGCGACCCGTCGCTCGGCCTCGTGCAACCGCGTGTGGTCGACCCGACCGGGACGGCGAACCCGCGGCGCTGGGTGCCCCGGATCCGGAAGGGCGACCCCGCCGATTCGTCGCCGGTGTTCTCGGTGTGGGAGGGCGCGGTCATCCTGCCGATGGACGTGTACCGCGTCGTCGGCGGATGGGGAGCGCCGTACTTCTACGCGCACGAGGGCATCGAGCTCGCGTGGCGG
This sequence comes from Curtobacterium sp. L3-7, assembly GCF_048756585.1. Taxonomy (NCBI): domain Bacteria; kingdom Bacillati; phylum Actinomycetota; class Actinomycetes; order Micrococcales; family Microbacteriaceae; genus Curtobacterium; species Curtobacterium sp. L3-7. The sequence goes on from NZ_CP151474.1 coordinate 1,692,916, forward strand.
GTGTGGGACGCCGGCCGACGGACCTGGTACGCCGGGGACCTGGTCGCGAACCACCCCGCGATCGACCCGGCGCGGCACACCGAGTACTACCGCCTGAACGCCAGGAACCGCGTCTGGCTGGCCCGCCGCAACCTGCCCGCACCGCTCCGCCCCCTGTACGTCGGGTCGTGGGCGGCGATCCAGGTGGCACGCTGGTGGCGACACCCCGCACGGCTCCGGGTGTGGTTCGGCGGCGTCCGCGAGGGCTGGGCGACCGACTGCGGTCCCGCGCACCCGATGGGATGGCTGACGATCGGCCGGATGACGCTCGCCGGCCGCCCGCCCGTCGTCTGACCCTGCCCGGTCGACGCGAAGCCCGAGCACCGACGAGACACGACAACCGACTCGACGAGAGAGGCAGCATGCCGATCATCAACGACGCCCGCACGGCCGTCCGACTCGCACGTCGGCTCCTGCGCGCCCGCGGGCACCGGCGGACGCTCGCCCGACGTCTGGCCGCAGCGCCGCCGCTGGCGCCGGGGACCATCGAGATCGCGGTGTACTTCGCCGACGGGCCCGTGAACATGTACCAGGTCCGTCAGTGGTACGCCCCGCTCGAGGAGCTGTCGAAGACGCACCCGGTGGCGATCATCTCCAGGAACCCCGGGACGATGCTCACGTTGCTCGACGAGGCGCCGGTGACCGCTGTCTACGCCCGACAGGTCGTGGACCTCGAACGCTTCGTCGACGAGCAGGCGCCGAAGGTGGTGCTGTACGTCAACCAGAACGCCCGCAACTTCCAGATGATGCGGTACGGGCGGATGTGGCACGTCTTCGTCAACCACGGCGAGAGCGACAAGATGTACATGACGACGAACCAGTTCAAGGCGTACGACTACGCCCTGATCGCCGGGGACGCTGCCCGTGACCGCCTCGCCGAGGCCCTGTGGGACTACGACCTGGACAGCAGGGCGATCGCGATCGGCCGTCCTCAGGCCGACCACTTCGCGGGGAAGCCGCCGTACCCGGCCGACGACCGGACCGTCGTGCTCTACGCCCCGACCTGGGAAGGCGATCGTCCGGCAGCCGCGTACGGGTCGATCGCGAGTCACGGCACGACCATCGCCGATCGTGTGCTCGCATCGCCCCGCCACCGTCTGGTCTACCGACCGCATCCGCGGAGCGGCGTCCTGGACGACGACTACCGGGCGGCGCACGAGCGGATCATCGCGGCCATCGCCGCCGCGAACACCGCTGACCCGGGCGCGCACCACGTGTACGACGACGGACCGGAGCTGGGCTGGCAGCTCGCGGACGCCGACGTCGCGATCACCGACATCAGCGCGATGATCTACGACCGGCTCGCCGTCGGCAAGCCCCTGATCGTCACGCGGCCCCGTTCCGCGGAAGCCGACGTCGACGAGCGCGGGTACCTGGCAGCGGCGAACTGGCTGACCGCGACCGACGCGGAGGACATCGTGGCACGCGTGGACGCCGCAGCACACGACGAATCGGAGCTCGCGGCCCTGCGGCACTGGGTCGCCCGGTACTTCGGCGACACCTCGCCCGGGACCGCGACCGCTCGGTTCCACGACGCGATCGAACGGCTCATCGCTCGTTGGCACCGTGTCGCCGAGGAGCACGGCGAGCGCTGACCCGGTCCGGTTCACGGTGCGAGGCCGGGACCGACCAGCGACATCCGCCACAGGTACTCGCTGTGGTCCGGACGACGCCACCGGACGATCACGACGCCGGTCTCTTCCGGGCCGGCGCCGAACACCGCGATCGCGATGCTGCGACCGGGTTCGAGGCGGCGCACGACGAGCGGCGGGCAGTAGCCGGTGCCGAGGTGGGTGAGGCTCAGTCCGTCGACCGGCTCGTCGGACATGTTCGTGAGGTCGTACCGTCGGGGCGCATGCGTGCGGTCGACGACGAACGGGACAGCGTAGGCGGTTGGTGCGGGGTGCATGGGGGTGAGGGTAGGGGGAGGGTCCGACGCTGGGGGCGCCGGAGTGCCCTGTGGGCCCTTGGGTTGTGGAGCGGGGGCGGATCGGCCTGGTTGTTGGGGAGAGGGGGCCGTCGACCGGGCTCAGACGCCGTAGTCGGCGGAGTACTTCGCGAGTGCGTCCTCGATCGGGCCGTCGAGCTGTAGACGACCCTTGTCGAGGTACAGCCCCCGCTTGCAGAAGCGCCGGAGGTCCTTGTCGCTGTGGGACACGAAGAAGAGGGTCCGACCGCCGGCCAGGAGTTCCTCGATCCGCTTGTAGCACTTCTCGCGGAACGCCTTGTCGCCGACCGCCAGGACCTCGTCGACGAGGATCACGGGCTCGTCCAGGCGGGAGATCACCGCGAACGCGATGCGGACCTTCATGCCGCTCGAGAGGTGCTTGTACGGGGTGTCGACGAAGTCGCCGATCTCCGCGAAGTCGATGATCTCGTCGAAGCCGTCGCGGATCTCGGCCCGGGACATCCCGTGCAGGCCCGCCGTGAGGTAGACGTTGTCCCGCACGGTCAGGTCACCGACGAACCCGCCGGTGATCTCGATGAGCGGGGCGACCCCGGCGCCGACGTGCACGCGGCCCTCGTCGGGGAGCATCACCTGTGCCACGAGCTTCAGGAGCGTGGACTTGCCCTGGCCGTTCCGCCCGACGACACCGATCGCCTCACCGGGACGGACGTCGAACGAGACGTGGCGCAGCGCCCAGAACTCGTCACCGCGCTTGCGTCGGGTGCTGCCGGCGAAGAGGTCCTTGAAGCTGCGGCTCGCCCGACGGTTCCGCTTGAAACGGATGCCGGCGTCACGGACGGAGATGACCGGCTTCCCGGTCGTGGTCTGGGTCGTGGACTCGGTCGCGGTCATCAGAGCTCCTTGAGGACGCGGTGTTCGCTGCGCCGGAACACGACGAGCCCGACGATGACCACGATCGCGGTGATCACCACGGACGCCAGGATCTCGAACCAGTCGAGCTGCTTCGGGAAGAACGCCGACCGGTAGATGCCGAAGATGCCCGTCAGCGGGTTGATCGCCGCGAGGGGGCGCAGGGCGTCCGGCAGGGCGTTCGTGCCGTAGATGATCGGTGAGGCGTAGAAGGCGAAGCGGAGGACGAGCTTGACGGCACGCTCGAGGTCGCGGAAGAACACCACGAGCGGCGCGACGATGAGCCCCAGGCCGTAGACGAGCGCGCACTGCAGCACGATCGCGAACGGGTAGAGCACGAGCTGCCAGTGCACGTGGGCACCGGTCGCGATGACGAAGATCGCGAGCACCGGGATGCTCAGCAGGAACTCGATGCCCTTCGAGGCATCGATCCGCGCGACCCAGATGCTCCGCGGGATGGTCGTCGACCGGATGAGCTTGGCTTCCTTGATGAACGCCCTGGTGGAGTCGGAGACCGCACCGGTGAACCACATCCACGGCAGCAGGGCCGTGAGCAGGAAGACGATGTACGGCTCTTCACCGACGGAACCACGGTGGAAGACCTGCGTGAAGACGAACCAGTAGATGCCCGACATCACGAGCGGGTCGAGGATCGACCAGACGTACCCGAGCGCGGACGTCGAGTACCGCACGCGGAGGTCGCGCTTGGTGAGCAACCAGAGCGCCTGACGATAGCGCCGACCGGCACTCCGCGACGCTGTGGTGGCAGGCGTCACGGGCACGGTCGGCGCGCTCGCTGACGTCATGGGGTCCTTCCGGCCGGGATCGCCGAGAGGAGACTGCGGCTCAGGCGAACAGGTTGTTCGCGCGCTCGAGGTCCTCGGCGAAGTCGATCTCGACCGCGTAGAGGTCGGAGATGTCGATGGGCGTCCAGCGTAGCCCGTCCTCGCCGATGGCAGCCTCGATGCCGCCCTCGAAGTACTCCTGGTCGTCGACGCGACCGAGGTGGTGGATGAGCGCCTGCTTGTCGGCCGCGGAGACGTAGTTGATGCCGACCGCCTCGCCGAGACCCCCGACGACCTGCTTCGAGAGCTTGTGGATGAAGCCCTCGGCGTCGACGGTGTACTTGACCTCTTCGTCGGACACCTTCTCGGTGTTGACGCTGACGAACGAGCGGTCCTGGTCCATCATGTCCGCGGCACGCACGAGGGCGCGCGGGTCGAAGACGACGTCGCCGTTCATCCACAGGACGCCGCTCTTGCCGGTGGCCTTGAGCGCACGGAGGAGGCTCTTCGAGGTGTTCGTGGAGTCGTACGACTCGTTGTAGACGAAGTTCGCCTCGGGGAAGGCCTCGACGATGTACTCCGACTTGTAGCCGACGACGACCGTGATCCTGGCGCTCGAACCGAAGGCCGCACGGATGTTCTCGAACTGCTGCTGCATGATGGTGCGGCCGTCGCTGAGCTCGGTGAGCGGCTTCGGCAGGCTGCGCCCGAGGCGGCTGCCCATCCCTGCTGCGAGGATGACGATCTGCGTGGTCATGGTGGTCCCTTCCGGTGTCCGCCCGCGCGCCCTGGGGCACGGGCGGGCCTCGTCGAGTCTGCTCGCAGTGCATCCGAGAACGCCGAGAGTCGCCGGCGACCGCATCCTTCGATGTGGCCGGGTGACCCGTCAGGTGTTCGGTCCGAGCAGGTTTCCAAGTGGTGAACACTCCGTCGTGCCCTGGTGAATGATACGGAACGTCCCTCCGTCGGGGTACGTGCTGTGCGTGTTCGTAGTCATTTCGTGACACTGCAGGACGCGGCCCGCCGATGTCCGGACCGCATTGGTACGGTGGGGCCGTGACGCCAGCAGCAGGGGACGACGAGGACGTGTACGCGACGTCCGACGCTGCGTGGCTGACCGAGACGACCGCGCTCGACGAGGACGCCGACAGGGCCGACGAGGACGCGGAGGACGACGACGAGACGGCCGGGGACGACGCGGCCGAGGACGACACGGGGGACAGCGATGCGCACCACCGCCCTGGACAGGACGGTATGAGCGACCACACGACGACGTCGGAGGGGGAGACGGCGGAGGACGAGCGCGTCGAGGAGACCGGCGTGCTGCCGTCCGCCGCCCCGACGAGCACGACGAGCACGTCGAAGAAGCCGCGCGTCAAGCGCCCAGGTCGCGCGACACGCCCGCAGGGCGCTGCGGCGACGAACGGGGCTGCGGCGACGAAGGCGGACGCGACGGACGCGGCCGCCGCGCCGCAGGCGGACGCTGCCACTGCCTCCGAACCGACCACGGACGCTCTGCAGGCCGACGACCGGACCGAGGACGAGCCTCCCGTCCGGACCAAGCCAGCACCGAAGAAGCGGACACCCGCTGCCAAGCGGGGTGCGGCCGCGACCGCCCAGCAGCCGGTCGTGCTCCGGGCCAGCGGCCTCGTGAAGCGGTACGGGCAGACGCTCGCCGTGGACGAGGTCGACCTCGAGATCCGCCAGGGCTCCCTGTTCGGCGTCGTCGGCCCGAACGGTGCCGGCAAGACCACCACCCTGTCGATGCTCACCGGACTCCTGCGTCCGGACGCCGGCACGGCGACCGTGCTGGACCACGACGTCTGGGCCGACCCGGCAGCCGCCAAACGCAGCATGGGGGTCCTGCCCGACCGACTGCGCCTGTTCGACCGGCTCACCGGCGCGCAGCTGCTCTTCTACTCGGCGACGCTCCGCGGACTCGACGGCAAGACCGCCCGGTCGAGGAGCGCCGACCTGGCAGAGGCGTTCGGCCTCGGCGACGCGCTCGGCCGGCCCGTCGCGGACTACTCGGTCGGCATGGCGAAGAAGATCGCGCTGGCCGCGACCCTGATCCACTCCCCGCGCGTGCTCGTGCTCGACGAACCGTTCGAGTCCGTCGACCCGGTGAGCGCGACCACCATCACGGAGATCCTCCGGCGCTACACGCAAGGCGGCGGCACCGTCGTGCTGTCGAGCCACTCGATGGAGCTCGTGCAGCGCACCTGCGACTCGGTGGCCATCATCGTCGGCGGCAAGGTGCTCGCATCGGGCACCATGGCGCAGGTCCGTGGGCGCAAGAGCCTCGAGGACAAGTTCGTCGAACTCGCGGGTGGCCGCGTCGTCGCGGAGAGCATGGAATGGTTGCACAGCTTCTCCGGCTGAGGGCCGACCTGCTCGCGGGGGAGATCCGCGGGGGAGCCCGACGCTCCGTGCTCGTCGTCCTCGGGAGCCTCGCCGGCCTCGTCGCCGCCGTCCTCGTCGCCATGGCGATCACCGCGCTGCGCTCCGCCGATTCCGAGGCGGCGCGCGCCGTCATCGTGCCGGTGGGGACCCTCATCACCGTCGGCTTCACGATCATCCCGCTCGCGGTCGGCGGCGCGGACCAGTTCGACCCGCGGCGGTTCGCGGTGTTCGGCGTGACCAGGAAGGACCTGGCGATCGGCCTCGGCGTCGCCGGGCTCGTCGGGGTCCCGGTGGTCGGCGTCGCGATCGTCGCCGTGTCCCAGTCGGTCGCGTGGATGCGGGGCGCCGGCACCGGTGTGCTCGGTGTCTTCACCGCGCTCGTCGTCGTCGCCACGTGCGGGTTGCTCGTCCGCGTCGGCTGCACCGTGGGCTCGTGGCTGCTCGGAGCGCACCGCCCGACCCGGGACGCCGGCTGGCTCGTGGCCCTGGTGGTCGTCGTGCTGCTCATCCCGACGGTGTCGCTCCTGGTGGGCGCCGACTGGCTCGACCCGGAGAGCGCCGAGCTGCGGCGCATCGCCGACATCTCGGGGTGGACGCCGTGGGGTGCGGCGTGGGCGGTGCCGGCAGACGTCGCGACCGGCCACGTCGGCGCAGGCATCGCGAAGCTGGTGCTCGCGCTGGTGGTCCTCGGGCTCCTCGCATGGGCGTGGTGGGGACTGGTCGGCCGCATGCTCGTGACCGTCGACGACCGAACGACCGTGCGTCGCTACCGCACGCTCGGCTGGTTCGACCGGCTCGGCGCGACGCCCGCCGGCGCGGTGGCCGCCCGCGCGCTGACGTACTGGGGCCGCGACCCGCGCTACCGGACCTCGTACCTGATCCTGCTGTTCGTGCCGATCGTCGTCGTGCCGCTCGGCGTCGCCGGTGTCCCGTGGCACTGGACCGCGCTGATCCCGCTGCCGCTCATGGCGGTGATCGCCGGGTTCCTGCCGCACAACGACGTCTCGTACGACAACACCGCGGTGTGGTTGCACGTCGCGTCGGGGGCTCCTGGGTGGAGCGACCGACTCGGCCGACTCACCCCGGTGCTGGCGGTCGGCGTGCCGGTGATCGTCGCCGGTTCGGCGGTGTCGGCGTGGTTGTTCGGTGACTGGACGGCGTTCCCGGTGCTCGTCGGGGTCTGCGTGTCCGCGTTGTTCGCGGGACTCGGGATCTCCAGCGTGGTCTCCGTGCTGCTGCCGTACCCGACCGTGCGACCCGGGGACCGTCCGTTCCAGCAGCCCCAGGCCGCCGGCGTCGTGTCGACGGTGTCGCAGTCGTCGACGATCATCGGCATCGTGCTGTGCTCGGTCCCGGCCGGATGGCTCGCGGTGCTCGCGCTGACGGACGGTGCGGAGCCGTGGGCGATGCTGACGCTGGTCGTCGGCGCGGCGGTCGGTGTCGTGGTGCTCGGGGTCGGGGTGCTCCTCGGCGGGCGGTTGTTCGACCGGCACGGTCCGGACCTGCTGGCGGCGGCGCAGCGCAACTAGCGGCCGACGCGACGAATCGTCGCCCTCGAGACCACACGACGGCCTGGAGGCTCGTGGCGGCCCTGCACCGAGCCTCCAGGCCGCCGCGGCGTGAGCCGAACCCGCGGAGTGCGCGGGAGACGTCTCGTGCCGACACGACGTACCCTTGTCCCATGAGCATGACGGAACCGGGCGGCGGCGGACTCGACGTGATGGACCGCGAGCTCGAGAAGCTCCTCGAAGAAGAGGCGATCGAGCCGGGCGACCACGAGCGGTTCTCGCACTACGTCAAGAAGGACAAGATCCTGCAGTCCGCACTGAGCGGCAAGCCGGTCAAGGCGCTCTGCGGCAAGAAGTGGATCCCCGGTCGCGACCCGGAGAAGTTCCCGGTCTGCCCGGACTGCAAGGCCATCTACGAGAAGATGAAGGACGAGTAGTCCTCACACGATCAGCGTCGGGATCGCCGCGTCACCGCGACCGATCCTGGCTGCATCGGCCGGCAACTCCGCCTTGGCCCCTCGGTGGTGCGCCCGTGCCGCCTCGACCCCGTGGACCCCGAGGAAGGCTGGGTCGACCTCGCCGTTGGTGACGACCGGCACCATGAGCGCACGTTCGTCGGAGCCGACGGCACCGGAGGTGTGCACGACCTCGGCGGTCGCGATGCCGTTGCGGAGGCGTCGACCGGCTTCCTTCCGGCCGCCGATGGACGCCTTGTCCGCGGACTTCTTCGCGACGGGCACCCATTCCTCGCCGCCGGTGCGGTGTGCGACGAGCTTGAACACCATGCTCGCCGCCGGGTGTCCCGACCCGGAGACGACCGACGTGCCGACGCCGTAGGAGTCGACGGGTGCGGCCCGGAGCGCGGCGATCGTGTACTCGTCGAGGTCGTTCGTCACGGTGATCTTGGTGCTGGTCGCCCCGAGTCGGTCGAGCTGCGCGCGGACGCTGGCCACGACCGAGGGCAGGTCGCCGCTGTCGATCCGGACGGCACCGAGGCGACCGTTCGTCAGGCGGACCGCCGTGTCGACCGCGGCCTCGATGTCGTACGTGTCGACGAGCAGCGTGGTGCCGTCGCCGAGTGCGTCGAGCTGCGAGCGGAACGCGGCCTCTTCGGAGTCGTGCAGCAGCGTGAACGCGTGCGCCGCGGTGCCCATGGTCGGGATGCCCCAGGTGCGCCCCGCCTCGAGGTTGCTCGTCGCGCCGAACCCGGCGATGTAGGCGGCGCGAGCGGCTGCGACCGCGTTCCACTCGCCGGTCCGGCGGGAGCCCATCTCGGCGAGGGGCCGGTGGTCGGCCGCCGACACCATGCGGGCGGCCGCTGAGGCGATCGCGGAGTCGGCGTTGAACGTCGACAGGGCGAGGGTCTCCAGGACGACCGCCTCGGCGAAGGTGCCCTCGATCTGCAGCACGGGGGAGTTGGGGAAGAAGATCTCGCCCTCGCGGTACGCCCGGATGTCGCCCGTGAACCGGTAGTCGGCGAGCCAGCTCGCGGTGTCGCCGTCGATCACGCCGCGGTCCCGCAGGAACCCGATCTCCTCGTCGCCGAACCGGAAGTCCGCCAGCGCCGTGAGGAACCGCCCGAGCCCCGCCGCGACGCCGTACCGGCGCCCGTCCGGCAGCCGCCTGGTGAAGACCTCGAAGACGCAGCGTCGGTCGGCGGTGCCGTCCTTCAGGGCCGCGTCGACCATGGTGAGTTCGTACTGGTCCGTCAGGAGCGCGCTGGTCACCTCAACGACACTAGTCACCGTGCCGGCCGTGCCGGTCAGGAGGCTCGGATTGCGTCGAGCCGTCGGCTCGCGTCGGTACGCTGGTCCGGTGACGGATGCACCGATCGGAGTCTTCGACAGCGGCGTCGGTGGGCTGACGGTCGCCCGCGCGATCATCGACCAGCTGCCGCGCGAGAGCATCCGCTACGTCGGCGACACCGTGCACTCGCCGTACGGGCCGAAGCCGATCGCCGACGTCCGCCGGTACGCGCTCCAGGTGATGGACGACCTCGTCGAGCAGGGTGTGAAGGCCCTGGTCATCGCGTGCAACACCGCGTCCTCTGCGGTGCTCCGCGACGCCCGCGAGCGGTACGAGCAGGCGTACGGCATCCCCGTCGTCGAGGTGATCCAGCCCGCCGCCCGCGCCGCCGTCAAGCAGACCAGGACCGGTCGCATCGGCGTGATCGGGACGGTCGGCACCATCGCCTCCCGCTCGTACGAGGACGCCTTCGCCGTCGCGTCCGACATCACGCTCACCCTCGCCGCTTGCCCGCGCTTCGTCGAGTTCGTCGAGGCCGGCGACACCTCGTCCCCGGAGCTCCGCGACGTCGCTGCCGGGTACCTCGCGCCGATCCGCGCCGCCGACGTCGACACCCTCGTCCTCGGCTGCACGCACTACCCGCTGATGTCAGCGGCGATCCAGTACGTGATGGGGCCGGAGGTCACCCTGGTGTCGAGCGCCGAGGAGACCGCGAACGACGTCTACCGTCGACTCGTCGAGCACGGACTCGAACGCACCACGACCGCACCGCCGACGTACTCGTTCGAGGCGACGGGCGACGACCAGGCCGGGTTCATCCGGCTCGCACGCCGGTTCCTCGGACCCGAGGTGTCACGCGTCGGCCACCTCCAGACCGCCAGCATCCCATTGCCGGGCAGCATCACGCTGCCCCGCACCGAAAGGACACCATGACCACCCGCATCGACGGTCGCGCGACGACCGAACACCGCCCCGTCACGATCGAACGCGGCTGGAGCGCCCAGGCCGAGGGCAGCGCGCTCATCTCCTTCGGCAACACGAAGGTGCTGTGCACCGCGTCGTTCACGAACGGCGTCCCGCGGTGGATGGCCGGCAAGGGCACCGGCTGGGTCACCGCCGAGTACTCGATGCTGCCGCGCTCCACGAACGAGCGCATGCAGCGCGAGTCCATCAAGGGCAAGGTCGGCGGTCGCACGCACGAGATCTCCCGGCTCATCGGCCGGTCGCTCCGTGCCGTCGTGGACATGAAGGGACTCGGCGAGAACACGCTCGTCCTGGACTGCGACGTGCTCCAGGCCGACGGCGGCACGCGTACCGCGTCGATCACGGGTGCCTACGTCGCGATGGCCGACGCGATCGAGTGGGGCCGTGACAAGGGCTTCATCGCGAAGAAGGCCACGCCCCTGACCGACAGCGTGCAGGCCATCTCCGTGGGGATCGTCAAGGGCGAGCCGATGCTCGACCTCGCCTACACCGAGGACTCGAACGCGGACACCGACATGAACATCGTCACGACCGGGTCCGGCAAGTTCATCGAGGTGCAGGGCACCGCCGAGCACGCGCCCTTCGACCGCGACGAGCTGAACGTCCTGCTCGACCTCGGTCTCGCGGGCAACGCGTCCCTCGCGGGCATCCAGCGGTCCGCCCTGGGGCTCGCGTGACGGGCACCGTCGTCCTCGCGACCCACAACCAGGGCAAGGTCGTCGAGCTGCGCGAGATCCTCGGCGCGGCCCTCGGCGGCGTCGAGCTCGTCGGGTACGACGGGCCGGAGCCGGTCGAGGACGGTGACACGTACGCCGCGAACGCGCTGATCAAGGCGCGGGCGGCCGTCGCGCACACCGGGCTGCCGGCGCTCGCCGACGACTCGGGCATCGCGGTCGACGTGCTCGGCGGCGCCCCCGGCATCCACTCGGCGCGGTACGCAGGAACCCGGGTGGACGCCGACAACATCGCGTTGCTGCTGACGAACCTCGAGGGCGTCGTGGAGCGGACCGCGGCGTTCGTCTGCGCCGCCGCGTTCGTGACGCCCGACGGCCAGGAGCACGTCGTCGAGGCGGTCTGGAACGGTGAGGTCCTCACGTCGCGTCAGGGCACCGGCGGCCACGGGTACGACCCGATCTTCAAGCCGGACGACGCGGATCGGTCGTCTGCACAGCTCACTCGCGAGGAGAAGAACGCGCTGAGCCACCGGTCGAAGGCGTTCCGCGGGATCGCCCCGATCGTGCGCGAGTACTTCGGCGCGTAGCCCGGGCGGCGGCGCCGTTCGTCCCCGCACAACGAGGAGCACCTCGCACCGCGGAAGTCCGTGGTGCGAGGTGCTTTCGGTTGTGCGAACGGGCAGCGGGCGGCGCCGCAGGCGCGGCGCGCGGGGCTACTCCGCGGTCGGCTGCTCCTGCTCGGCCTTCTTCGCCTTGCGGGCGTTGCGGATGTAGGTCAGCGCCATCGGCACCACGGTGACGAGCACCGCCGCGATGAGGATCAGGTCGATGTAGTTCCGCACGAGGTCGGCGACGAACGGGATGTACCCGAGGAAGTACCCGAGGAACGTCACCCCGACGCCCCAGATGACGGCACCGATCGCGTTGTACAGCGAGTACTTCTTGTAGTTCATGCGCCCGACGCCCGCGGCGATCGGCAGGAAGGTCCGGACGACCGGCACGAAGCGCGCCAGGATGACCGCGAGCGGGCCGAAGCGGTGGAAGAACGCGTTGGTGCGGTCGACGTTCTCCTTCGAGAACAGACCGCTCTCCTTGCGCTCGAAGATCGGTGGCCCGGCCTTCTTGCCGATGTAGTAGCCGAGCTCGCCACCGAGGAACGCCGCCGCGCCGATCATCAGCGCCGCCACCCAGATCGGGATGCCGCCGATGGCGCCGCCGCGGTCGAAGGCGAAGAGCCCGGTGATGACGAGCAGGCTGTCGCCGGGGAAGATGAACCCGATCAGCAGGCCGGTCTCGGCGAAGATGATGGCGCACACGACGAGCACGGCGACGGCCCCGAAGTGGTCGAGGATGTACTGCGGATCCAGCCAGGGGATCAGGGCGAGTGCGACGGAGTGCATGCTTCTTCCGGTCGTGCGTGTGCGAGGACGGGAAGGTCACCCGCACGACGAGGGTACCGTGCGGGTGTGACCTGGCCGTCCTCCTGCAGAGGGAGATGCGCGAGCACGCATCCGACGGTGCGGAAGGAGGGACTCGAACCCTCACGCCTGGGGCACAGGAACCTAAATCCTGCGTGTCTACCGATTCCACCACTCCCGCGAGCAACCGACAGCGTACCCGGCCGCGTGCCCACCGGCCCCGTGCACACCGGCCCCGTGCGCACCGGCCCCGCTCAGCGCAGACGGCGGGGCAGGTACCGCGGGACGTACCGGAGCAGGATGCCGGCGCCGACGAGTCCGAGCACACCCATCACGCCGCTGGCGATCGCGATCGACGCCACCGCGGTGATGCCCGAGATGAGGAGCGGTGCCGCCGCCTGCCCGAAGTCGCCGGTGAAGCGCCACGCGCCGAGGAACGGCGCCGGGTGGTCCCGGGGCGCCAGGTCCGCGCCGAGCGTCATCAGGATCCCGGAGCCCACCCCGTTCGCCAGGGACATCGCCATCGCGACCGCGACGAACCAGCCGACCCTCGTGTCGAGGTGGTCGCTCCACGCGAGCAGGAAGTAGCAGATGCTCAGGCCGAGCATGCACGGCAGCGCACTCGCGAGCCGACCCCAGCGGTCCATGATCTGGCCGCTCGTGTAGAAGAGCGCGAAGTCGACGGCGCCCGCGATGCCGATGACGAGCGCGGCGGTGGAGTCGTCCAACCCGACGCTGACCGCCCAGAGCGGCAGGATGACCTGGCGTCCGGCGCGCATCGCCCCGATCAGCCCGGCGCCACTGCCGAGCCGCAGCAGGACCCGATGGTGCTCGCGGATGGTCCGGAACAGTCCGTGGGATTCCTCCTTGACGAACTCCTCGCCTTCGAGTGTGGCCGGTTCGGCCGGACCGTCGACCGGACTGGAGGCTCGGCTCGGCCTGCGCAGGCCACGCACGCCCGTCGCGGGGTCGCGGAGGACGAGCAGGGTCACCGCCGCCGCGAGGCAGCAGACGATGTGGATCCAGAACGCGCTCTGCGTCGTGCCGGTGAGGTGGACGACGCCGGCGGCGATGAACGGCCCGACGAAGTAGCCGAAGCGGAAGACCCCGCCGAGGCTGGACAGGGCTCGTGCCCGGATCGCGAGCGGGATGGCCGTGGTCATGTAGGCGTGCCTGGCCAGGGCGAACACGGCAGTCGAGACCCCGACGAGGAAGACGCCGACGGCCAGCACGACGGGGTTCGGCGCGACGACGCACACGGTCAGCCCGAGCATCGAGACGACCGCTGCGCCGATCATCGCGTTCCGCTCACCGATACGCGCGACGACCACGCCGGACGGCACGTCGCCGATGAGCTCGCCGACGAGGATGAGGGACGCGACGAACCCGGCGATCGCCAGGCTCGCACCGAGGGAGTTCGCGGCGATCGGGATGATCGGGATGATCGCCCCCTCGCCGATGGCGAAGAGCGCTGCGGGCAGGAACCCGGACAGCAGCACGGCCCGGAAGTCGAAGGGGGAGGGCTCTGGGGTGGTCGTCATCGCGACTCCAACGCTACGCCCGGGGCGGAGTTACCCTTGACGCATGCGTGTTCTGGCGGCGATGAGTGGTGGAGTCGACTCGGCGGTGGCCGCTGCCAGGGCGGTCGACGCCGGGCACGACGTCGTCGGCGTCCACCTGGCGCTGAGTCGGATGCCGGGGACCCTGCGGACCGGGAGTCGCGGCTGCTGCACCATCGAGGACTCGATGGACGCCCAGCGTGCCGCGTCCGCCCTCGGGATCCCGTACTACGTGTGGGACTTCTCGGCGCGGTTCAAGGAGGACGTGGTCGACGACTTCGTGGCCGAGTACCAGGCAGGCCGCACGCCGAACCCCTGCATGCGGTGCAACGAGCGGATCAAGTTCGCAGCGCTCCTCGAGAAGGCGCTCGCGCTCGGGTTCGACGCCGTCTGCACCGGCCACTACGCGTCGATCGTGACGGGTGCCGACGGCGCGCGTGAGCTGCACCGTTCGGCCGCGTGGGCGAAGGACCAGTCGTACGTGCTCGGCGTCCTCACCGCCGAGCAGCTCCAGCACGCGATGTTCCCGCTCGGGGCGACCCCGTCGAAGGACGAGGTCCGGGCCGAGGCCGCTGCCCGCGGACTCACGGTCGCGCAGAAGCCGGACTCGTACGACATCTGCTTCATCCCGGACGGCGACACGCGCGGCTGGCTCGCCGACCGCGTGGGGACCACCCCCGGCGACGTCGTCGAGCGGGACGGCACGGTCGTCGGTGCCCACGACGGAGCGACCGGGTTCACCGTCGGGCAGCGGCGCGGGCTCGCGCTCGGTCGTCCGGCGCCGGACGGCAAGCCGCGGTTCGTGCTGGAGATCCGTCCGAAGGACAACACCGTCGTCGTCGGGCCGAAGGAGGCGCTCGACGTCACCTCGATGTCGGGCTCCCGCTTCACGTGGGCAGGGACGGCTCCCGCCGACCCGTCCGTGCCGTTCGCGTGCGACGTGCAGATCCGCGCGCACGCCGACCCGGTGCCCGCGACCGCACGGGTCTCCGACGGCGTGCTGGTCATCGACGTCGACGAGCCGCTCTCGGGTGTGGCACCCGGGCAGACCGCTGTGGTCTACGTCGGGACCCGGGTGCTCGGCCAGTGCACGATCGACGAGACGGTCAGCGCCGTCCCCGTCGACGCCTGACGCCTGACTCCGGGGGTCGGTGGTCCACGGTAGAACTGTGGGTATGAGCGAGACCGACGCCACGTTCGAGACCATCGACCCTGCCGCGCTCGACGCCGCCCAGGCGGGGCGAGAGGTGGACCGGCTGCGCTCGACGATCAACGAGCTCCGCCACGGCTACTACGAGGAGAACGGCTCCACCGCCTCGGACGCCGAGTACGACGCACTGGTGCACCGGCTGGACGCGATCGAGCAGCGCTTCCCCGAACTCCTCACCGAGGACAGCCCGACGCAGACCGTCGGCGGCCAGGCGGAGACGACGCAGTTCGCGCCGGTCGAGCACGCCGAGCGGATGCTGAGCCTCGACAACGTCTTCAGCCCGGAAGAACTCACCGACTGGGCGATCAAGGTCCAGCGTGACGCCGGGTCCGAGCGCGTGCGGTTCCTGACCGAGCTGAAGATCGACGGCCTCGCGATCAACCTCCGCTACGAGAACGGGCGGCTCGTGACCGCTGCGACGCGTGGCGACGGCGTCGTCGGGGAAGACGTCACGGGCAACGTCCGCACGATGGGCACCATCCCGGATCGGTTGACGGGGACCGGTCACCCGCCCCTGGTGGAGGTCCGCGGCGAGATCTTCTTCCCCGTGGAGCAGTTCGACGAGCTGAACGCCAAGCAGCGCGATGCGGGCGAGCGCGTCTTCGCCAACCCGCGCAACGCCGCTGCCGGTTCCCTCCGCCAGAAGGAAGAGGGCAAGTCGCCGGCGAAGCGCGCGCTCATGGTGGACCGACTCCGACGGCTCCGGATGCTCGTGCACGGCATCGGCGCGTGGCCCGTGGGTGAGCTCGAGCGCGACACCGACGTCCGTTCCCAGTCCGAGGTCTACGAGCTGCTGCACTCGTGGGGGCTGCCGACGGGGACGCACCACCGGGTGTTCGACTCCATCGACGAGGTCCTGGGGTTCGTCAAGGACTACGGCGAGCGTCGGGCGTCGGTGGAACACCAGATCGACGGCATCGTCATCAAGGTCGACGACCTCGGCCTGCACGAGGAACTGGGGTCGACGTCCCGCGCGCCGCGGTGGGCCATCGCGTACAAGTACCCGCCCGAAGAAGTGCACACCAAGCTCCTCGACGTGGTCGTCAGTGTCGGACGCACCGGCCGCGCCACGCCCTTCGCGGTGATGGCCCCGGCCGAGGTCGCCGGATCCGTCGTCCGGCAGGCCACGCTGCACAACCAGCAGGTGGTCAAGGCGAAGGGCGTCCTGATCGGCGACACCGTCGTCCTGCGCAAGGCCGGTGACGTCATCCCCGAGGTGCTCGGCCCGGTCGTGGAACTCCGCGACGGCTCCGAGCGCGAGTTCGTGATGCCGACGGCCTGCCCGGAGTGCGGCACCACCCTCGCCCCGGCGAAGGAAGGCGACATCGACCTCAGGTGCCCGAACGCCGAGAGCTGCCCAGCGCAGGTCCGGGGGCGGGTCGAGCACATCGCGTCCCGTGGCTCGCTCGACATCGAGGGCCTCGGCGAGGTCGCGGCGGCAGCCCTGACGCAGCCGCTGGTCCCGGAGACGCCGCCCCTCGTGACCGAGGCCGGCCTGTTCGACCTGACGATGGAGGACATCGTCCCGATCGAGGTGATCGTCCGCGACGCCGAGACCGGCATGGAGAAGACGGACGAAGAAGGCACGCCGAAGCGTGTGACGCCGTTCAGCCGTGCCCGCAAGAAGACCGACCCGCCGTTCGACCCGGATGCCCGCGGCGCGGACTACACCGGCGAGCCCAGCCGGTACCCGTCGAAGAACGCGTTCGAGATGCTCGCGAACATCGACGCCGCCAAGACCAAGCCGCTCTGGCGGATCCTGGTCGGCCTGAGCATCCGGCACGTCGGTCCGGTCGCCGCCCGGGCACTGGCGAACCACTTCGGGTCGCTCGACGCCATCCGGAACGCCTCCCGCGAGGAACTGGCCGCGGTGGACGGCGTCGGCGGCATCATCGCCGACGCGCTGCTCGCCTGGTTCGAGGTCGACTGGCACCGTGAGGTCATCGACCGGTGGACCGCCGCCGGCGTGCAGTTCACGACGCCGGGGCACCCGGGACCGGGTGCCGCCGACACCGAGGGCGGGGTGCTGAGCGGGCTGACGGTGGTCGCGACCGGATCGCTGGAGGGGTACAGCCGGGAAGGTGCGCAGGAAGCGATCATCGCCGCCGGGGGCAAGGCCGCGTCGAGCGTGAGCAAGAAGACGGACTTCGTCGCAGCTGGTCCCGGTGCCGGGTCGAAGCTGACGAAGGCCGAGCAGCTCGGCGTGCGGATCATCGACGCCGAGCAGTTCAAGGTCCTCGTGACCGAGGGGCCCGCGGCGCTCCCGGAACCGCAGGAGGCAGCAGCCGAGGACTGACCCGTGGCACGAGAGCACGTGTGCGGTCCGCGCGCACGGCACGCCGCGCCGTCGGTCTGAACCCAGTTCTGGGGGCAAGTTGCAACGGACACGACCGGTCCCCGGTCGTTTTCCTTACACTCGACAGAGCATCACCTGTCGTCTGCAGGGGGACGATGGGATGGCCTTCCCGGGGGAGACCGGTATTGCTGCTCCTCGCCGCCGCACTGCTCACCGCCTCGATGCACTCCCTCGGAGTGGTCGAGTCGCCCGTCGCGCCCGCGGCCTCGAGTGCCGTCGCCGTCTCGACCGCCGCAGTCGTCCACGACACGGGGCAGACCGCTGCACCGGTCATGACCGGGGGACAGATCGGGATCGGCGACCTGCGCTCGGACCGCGGTCGCGCCTTCCTCGACGACCTCGCCACGGCGTCTCCGGCCGTGCTCGCGACGGCCGATCGTGACGACCGGGTCGTGGCGACCGCGATGGACGCCCCGCCGACGGCCGCTGAGGTCCACACCTGGTGGTCCGGCCTCGACACCGCCGAGCAGGTGCGGCTGCTGCACGGTGCGCCCGTCGTCGTCGGCAACCTCGACGGGGTGCCCTACGCCGTGCGCGACCGGGCGAACCGGGCGGTGCTCGCCGCGGAGAGCGCGGACCGCGGGACCCCGTCAGGCGAAGCGGCGATGCTCGGGCAGGTCCGCGAGTCGTTGGCCCGCGACGCCGACGGACCCCGCAAGTCCCTCATCACGCTCGACACGCGGGGTACCGGACGTGCGGCCATCGCGCTCGGCGACCTCGACACCGCGGCGGACGTCACGGTGGTGGTCCCCGGGATGTTCTTCACCGTCACCGGCCAGCTGGTGGACTTCACCGAGACCGCCGGCGACCTGTACGACGAGCAGGCGACGCTGTCGCCGGTCGCGGCACCGGCGCCGGGGACCGGGATCGCGGTCGTCGCGTGGATGGGCTACCGGACGCCCGACCTGTCGAACATCCTGTCCCTGGACCTCGCCAAGACCGGCGCAGCGCGACTCGAACGGACCGTCGACGGCATCCGTCGGATCCGGGACGGCGCCGAGCCCCGCCTCGGCATCGTCGCCCACTCCTACGGCTCGACGACCGCACTGATCGCACTGTCCTCCGGGCGGATGCACGCCGACAGCCTGACGGTGCTCGGGTCCCCGGGGAGCGGCGTCACGAACGCCTCGGAGCTGGCGGTGGCCGCCGGCGAGGTGTTCGTCGGGGGAGCACACTGGGACCCCATCGCGGGATCCGGGTACTTCGGCACCGACCCGGGCGCTCGGGGCTTCGGTTCGACCGTGCTCGACCTCGCCGGAGGGGTCGACCCGGCCGACGCCGGCGACGTGTTCCGGCGACCGGTCGGGCACAACGACTACCTGAAGCCCGGGACGGCATCGTTGCACGACGTCGCGCTCATCGCCGTCGGACGCGGTGACCTGGTGCGTGACCAGGTGCAGCGTGGCAACGGCCGCGGGGAGGGTGCCGTGCAGGCATCGCCTGACCTGTTCCTCGTCCGCCCGCAGGACCTGCAACCCCGCGACTGACGCGAGCGGGCGGTGAAGCCGCCCGCGGCGGTGGACGTGACCCGATCGTGACCGGACGTGCGGGGCGGACCCGATCCGAGCCTCTCCCCACCGGCACGGCCGGTCCGCCGCTGGCGCGTCGCACCGGAACCGGCGGTGTGGGCCCAGGCCGATCCGGGCCGCACCTGCTGGACAACCTGAGCAGCGGTGCAGGTTGTGCGGGGGTCGGAGCAGTCTCGCCCCAGGGCGGGTCCCTACCGTGCAGTGCATGCGTGTGATGCGGTGGCCGGGAGCCCTCCTGATGTTCGTCGTGATGTCGGCACTCGCGGGCATGCTCGTGGCGGTCGCCGTCACGCCGGCCGTCGCCGTGGCGGGGGAAGGCGCTTCCGGCGCCGCCGCGTTCTTCGAGGATCTCCCGAGCTACCTCGACGTGCAGACGCCCCAGCAGGTGTCGTCCGTCTACGCGAAGCAGGGTGGCCAGGACGTCAAGATCGCGTCGTTCTACGCCGAGAACCGCACGATCGTGCAGTCCGACGCGATCGCGAAGACCCTCAAGCAGGCCGCGATCGACACCGAGGACCCGCGGTTCTACGACGAAGGCGGCATCGACGTGCTCGGGACCGTCCGCGGTGTCGCCGCGACCGTCGTCGGGGGAGACGTGCAGGGCGGCTCGAGCATCACGCAGCAGTACGTCAAGAACGTGCTCGTGCAGCAGTGCGAGCAGCTGACCGGCAAGGACGCCGCGGACACGAAGCAGAAGATCGACGCGTGCTACGAGGACGCGGCCGGTGTCACCCCGCAGCGCAAGCTGCAGGAGATGCGGTACGCGATCGCCGTGAACAAGAAGTACTCCAAGGACGACATCCTCACCGGGTACCTCAACATCGTGGGGCTCGGCGGCCGCGTGTACGGCGCCGAGGCCGGAGCGCAGTACTACTTCGGCGTCTCCGCGAAGGACCTCTCCCTGGTGCAGTCCGCCACCCTCGTCGCGATCCTGAACAACCCGTCGAACCTGCGGATCGACCAGCCCGACTCGACGGCGAACGGGTCGGCGAACGGGTACAAGGCAACCAAGGCGCGCCGCGACTACGTGCTGCAGCGGATGTACGCGCACCACTCGATCTCGAAGGCCGACGAGCAGGCGGCGATCGCCACGCCCGTCCAGCCGAAGATCACCGCGACCGCGAACGGCTGCTCGTCCGCAGCGACGAACTACGACGCCGGCTACTTCTGCGACTACGTGCGCGACCAGATCCTGCAGGACCCCGCGTTCGGCAAGACCGCCTCAGAGCGCATCGAGACCCTCGACACCAAGGGTCTGCAGATCCACACGTCGCTCGACCTCGACCTGCAGGCGCAGTCCCAGAACGCGCTCTCGACCTTCGTCCCCGCGACCATGACGGGTTTCGACGTCGGTGGGTCGAACGTCACGGTCGAGCCAGGGACCGGCCGCATCATGTCGATGGTGCAGAACACCGCGTACACGCAGTCGGACTCGGCAGCGCCGGGGCAGACCGCCGTCAACTACAGCGCCGACCAGGCGTACGGCAACTCCGGCGGGTTCCAGACCGGCTCCACGTTCAAGGTGTTCACGCTCGCGGAGTGGCTCGCGCAGGGGCACACCCTGAACGAGAGCGTCAACACCACGGAGCACACGTACAACGCGTCCGAGTTCACGAACTCGTGCGAGGGCATCGGCGGGACGTGGAACGTCGCCAACGCCGAGAACGTGCCGGCGTCGATGAGCGTGCTCAATGCCACCGCCGAATCGATCAACACCGCATTCGCCGCGATGGGCAAGCAGCTCGACCTCTGCAAGATCGCGAACCTGGCGGAGTCGATGGGCATCCACACGGCCGACGGCGGCAAGCTCAGCTCGGTGCCGTCGATGATCCTCGGCACGAACAACCTGTCGCCGATCGATCTCGCCGAGGCGTACGCGGGCTTCGCGAACGGCGGCGTCGTCTGCACGCCCACCGCGATCGACTCCGTGACCGAGTCGGACGGCACGAAGATCACGCCGACCCCGTCGTCCTGCACGCAGGGCGTCTCCGCCGATGTCGCGGGGACCGTCGACTACGCACTGCAGTCGGTGCTCACCGGAGCCGGGACCGCCGCGAGCGCGAACCCGGGTGACGCGACGCCGAAGTTCGCCAAGACCGGCACGACCGACGGCGACGTGCAGAACTGGCTCGTCGCATCGAGCACGAAGTACACGAACGCGACCTGGGTCGGCAACGTCCAGGGGAACGTCCCGCTCGCGAACCGGTCGTTCTTGCAGGGAACGACCGGGTACAGCGCGAAGTTCGGCATCGGGAAGTCGATGATGCAGTACCTCGACGCGCACTACGGCGGGGACGCCCTGCCCGCGCCGAGCCAGGCGATGATCGGCGCGGCGAAGGCCCCGGCGAAGTCGGCGCAGTCCTCGCAGTCCTCGCAGTCCTCGCAGCCAGGGGCGCAGTCCTCCCCAGGGGCGTCGAACGGGCAGCCGTCCACCGACGGGACGCCCGATCAGCAGTCGGGCGGGCAGTAGACCAATAGACTGGTTCGCATTCCACGAACCGATCGACGGAGCACCATGCCTGACATCACGAGCGAGCAGGTCGCCCACCTGGCGAACCTCGCACGTATCGCACTCACGCCCGACGAGATCGAGAAGCTGACCGGGGAGCTGTCGCACATCGTCGACAGCGTCGCGAAGGTGACCGAGGTCGCCACGCCGGACGTCCCCGCGACGAGCCACCCGGTCACGCTGCCGAACGTCCTGCGGCCCGACGTGGTCGGCGAGACGCTCACCCAGCAGCAGGCGCTCTCCGGAGCCCCCGACACCGACGGCGAACGGTTCCGCGTGACGGCGATCCTCGGCGAAGAACAGTAGGCGGTAGAACAGTGACCGACGACATCACGAAGCTCAGCGCCGCGGCGCTCGCCGACGCCCTCGTGGCGCGCGACGTCTCCAGCGTCGAGGCGACCCAGGCGCACCTCGACCGCATCGCCGCGGTCGACGGGGACGTGCATGCGTTCCTGCACGTCAACGAGAACGCCCTCGGCGTCGCGAAGTCCATCGACTCGCGCCGCGCCGCCGGCGACGACCTCGGTGCCCTCGCGGGTGTGCCGGTGGCCATCAAGGACGTGCTCTGCACCCTCGACATGCCGTCCACCTCCGGGTCGAAGATCCTCGAAGGCTGGGTGCCCCCCTACGACGCCACCCCGGTCGCGAAGCTCCGTCGCGCCGGCCTGGTGCCCCTCGGCAAGACCAACATGGACGAGTTCGCGATGGGCTCGACGACCGAGTTCTCGGCGTACGGCCCGACGCACAACCCGTGGGACCTCGACCGCATCCCCGGCGGGTCAGGCGGTGGTTCGGCCGCTGCGGTCGCCGCCCACGAAGCGCCCCTCGCGCTCGGCTCGGACACCGGTGGGTCGATCCGACAGCCGGGCGCCGTCACCGGCACCGTCGGCGTGAAGCCCACCTACGGTGGCGTCAGCCGGTACGGCTCGATCGCCCTGGCGTCGAGCCTCGACCAGGTCGGTCCCGTCGCCCGCACCGTCCTCGACGCCGCGCTCCTGCACGACGTCATCGGCGGCCACGACCCGCGCGACTCCACGTCGATCCGTGACGAGTGGCCGTCGTTCGCGGCCGCCGCTCGTGACGGGCTGCAGGCGGACACGCTCAAGGGCCTCCGCGTCGGCGTCGTGAAGGAGCTCGCCGGGGGCGAGGGCTTCCAGGCCGGGGTCACGCAGCGCTTCCAGGAGACCGTCGCGATCCTCGAAGCCGCCGGTGCGGTCGTCGTCGAGATCGACGCACCGAGCTTCGCGTACGCCATCAGCGCCTACTACCTGATCCTGCCGGCGGAAGCGTCGTCGAACCTCGCGAAGTTCGACTCGGTGCGGTTCGGCCTGCGGGTCACGCCGGAGGGCGGCGCCACGGTCGAGGACGTGATGGCGGCCACGCGTGAAGCCGGCTTCGGGCCAGAGGTCAAGCGTCGCATCATCCTCGGCACCTACGCGCTCAGCGCCGGGTACTACGACGCCTACTACGGCAGCGCGCAGAAGGTCCGCACCCTCGTGCAGCGCGACTTCGACAAGGCGTTCGAGCAGGTCGACCTGCTCGTCAGCCCGTCGGCGCCGACCACCGCGTTCCCGCTGGGCGAGCGCCTCGACGACCCGCTGTCGATGTACCTCAACGACCTCACCACGATCCCGGCGAACCTGGCGGGCGTCCCCGGCATGAGCATCCCGAACGGTCTGGCACCGGAAGACGGCCTGCCGACCGGCGTGCAGCTGATGGCCCCGCAGCGTGAGGACGCCCGGCTGTACCGCTACGGCGCGGCGCTCGAGCGGCTGCTCGAGCAGCAGTGGGGTGCGCCGCTCATCGACCGGATCCCCGACCTCGACTTCAGTCAGCAGTCGGCAGCAGAGGAAGGCGTGGTCTGATGGCCGCCAAGGACGCACTCATGGACTTCGACGAGGCGATCGAGCGCTTCGAGCCGGTGCTCGGCTTCGAGGTGCACGTCGAGCTCGCCACGAAGACCAAGATGTTCTCCGACGCCCCGAACTTCTTCGGCGGCGAACCGAACACCAACGTGACGCCGGTGGACCTCGGGCTCCCCGGGTCGCTCCCCGTCGTGAACGAGCAGGCCGTCCGGTTCTCGATCAACCTCGGGCTCGCGCTCGGGTGTTCGATCGCCGAGTCGTCGCGGTTCTCCCGGAAGAACTACTTCTACCCGGACAACCCGAAGAACTACCAGATCTCGCAGTACGACGAGCCGATCGCCTTCGAGGGCGAGGTCGAGGTGGAACTCGCCGACGGCACGCTCTTCCAGGTGCCGATCGAACGCGCCCACATGGAAGAGGACGCGGGCAAGCTGACGCACGTCGGTGGCGCGACCGGTCGCATCCAGGGCGCCGAGTACTCGCTCGTCGACTACAACCGTGCCGGTGTGCCGCTGGTCGAGATCGTCACGAAGCCGATCTTCGGCGCCGCCCACCGGGCCCCGGAGCTCGGTGCCGCGTACGTGCAGGTCATCCGTGACCTCGTCCGCGCGCTCGGCGTCTCCGAAGCCCGCATGGAGCGCGGGAACCTGCGCTGCGATGCCAACATCTCGCTGCGTCCGTGGGGCCAGGAGAAGCTCGGCACCCGGACCGAGACGAAGAACGTCAACTCGTTCCGTGCCGTCGAGCGTGCCATCCGCTACGAGATCCAGCGGCAGGCTGCGATCCTCGCGGACGGCGGCACGATCACGCAGGAGACCCGGCACTGGCACGAGGACACCGGACGCACCTCCGCGGGGCGCCCCAAGTCCGACGCGGACGACTACCGCTACTTCCCGGAGCCCGACCTGCTCCCCGTCGTCCCCGACCCGGCGATGATCGAGGAACTCCGAGCATCCCTGCCGGAGGCACCCGTCGCCCGCCGACGTCGCCTCAAGGGGGAGTGGGGCTTCGCCGACCTCGAGTTCCAGGACGTGGTGAACGGCGGCCTCCTCGACGAGGTCGAAGCCACCGTCGCCGCCGGTGCACCGGCCCAGGCCGCCCGCAAGTGGTGGACCGGTGAGATCAGCCGCGTCGCGAACACGCAGGACGCCGCCCCCGGGGATCTCGTGTCGCCCGCGCACGTCGCCGAGCTCATCACGCTCGTCGAGTCCGGCGACCTGACCGATCGCCTGGCACGCCAGGTGCTCGAGGGCGTCATCGCCGGCGAGGGCTCGCCGTCCGCGGTCGTCGAGTCGCGCGGGCTCAAGGTCGTCTCCGACGACTCGGCGCTCACCGCCGCCGTCGACGAGGCCCTCGCCGCGCAGCCGGACGTCCTCGCCAAGATCAAGGACGGCAAGGTCCAGGCCGCCGGCGCGATCATCGGTGCCGTCATGAAGTCGATGCAGGGCCAGGCCGACGCGGCCCGCGTCCGCGAGCTCGTGCTGGAGCGCGCGCAGGCCTGACGCCGCCGCACCGAACTGCAGAACGGACACAGCACCGCGCATCGGCGCGGTGCTGTGTCCGTTCCGCGGTTCCGGGCCGTCGTGGTCGTACCTGGGGACACGTCCACGACCCGGTGACATGATGAGGAGTGTCCGCAACGATCCGCGCCATCGGTACCGCCGTTCCCGAGACGACACTCGACCAGGCGGCGGTGCGCGAGCTCTTCGCCGCGCAGCCGGGCCTCGGTCGCCTCGGTCGTCGTCTGGTCCCCGCCGCGTTCGACGCATCAGCCGTCGCGCACCGGCACACCGTCCTGGGGGAGCTCGACCTCGCCGGCCGGCCCGGACGCTTCCGAGATGCCGACGGGACGCTGCAGTCGCCGTCGACGGGCACGAGGAACGATCGGTACCGGGAGCTCGCTCCCGCCCTGTTCGTCGCGTCCGCGCGGGACGCCCTGCACCGGTCCGGCATCGGCCCGGCGGACGTCACGCACCTCGTCACGGTGTCGTGCACGGGGTTCACCCAGCCGGGGCCCGACCTGGCGATCGTCGAGGAACTCGGGCTCCGCCGTACGGTCTTCCGGCAGCACATCGGGTTCATGGGGTGCTGCGCGGCGTTCCCGGCGCTCCGGATCGCCGACGCGTTCGTCGCCGCTGATCCGTCCGCCGTCGTGCTCGTCGTGTGCGCCGAGCTCTGCACGCTGCACGTCCGGGCATCGGACGACCCGGACCAGATCGTCGCGAACAGCGTCTTCGGGGACGGTGCCGCCGCTGCCGTCGTGACGGCCGACGGTCCCGGGCTGCGGCTCGACGCGTTCGCCACCACGGTCGTGCCGGAGGGTGCGCCGGAGATGGCGTGGAACATCGGTGACGAGGGCTTCGAGATGGTCCTCAGCACGGCGGTGCCGAAGCTCGTCGGGGCGACCGTCGCCGAGGCGGTCGCGCCCCTGCTGGACGGACCAGCGGCGGACGTCCCCGTGTGGGCGGTGCACCCCGGCGGCCGGGCGATCCTCGACCGGACGCAGGATGCCCTCGGGTTGTCCGACGATGCCATGGCGAGCAGCAGGGCGGTGCTGCGCGAGCACGGGAACATGTCGAGCGCGACGGTGCTGTTCGTGCTGCGGGACGCGTTCGATGCCGGGATCGCGGACGGTGCGTCCGTCATCGCGCTGGCGTTCGGCCCGGGCCTGACCGTCGAGAGTGCACGCCTCACCGCAGTCGGGACCGGCGTGACGGACGCGACCCGGACGACGGACGCGACCCGGACGACGGACGCGGTCGATGCGGTGGCACTCGCCACGGGGCGGGCGTGAGCAGGCGGGCCGGAGGTGAGCAGGGCCTCCCGGCAGTGGACCTGCGCCTGCGCGACCTGGAGCTCCGCGAACTCATGGACGACCCGGACTGCGACCCGCGGGCACTGGCGCGGACGTTCCGGCGGTTCGCCGTCGTGAACTCGCTGGTCAGCGGGTGGCGCGCCGGGTGGCGGACCCACGTCGTGCCGGCGTTGCCGGCGAGCGGCCGCGGACGGGTGCTCGATCTCGGGTGCGGCGGCGGCGACCTCGCCAGGGCGCTCGTGCGCTGGGCGGCGAGTGACGGGTTCGACATCGAGGTCGTCGGGGTGGACCCGGATCCACGGGCGATCGCCGCGGCGACGCGCTCCGTCCCCCGAGGCGTGTCCTTCCGCGAACAGTCGAGCGGTGACCTGGTGGCAGCGGGGGAGCGGTTCGACGTCGTGGTGTCGAACCACGTGCTGCACCACCTCGGGGACGAGGAGCGTGCCGGCTTCCTCCGTGACTCGGAGCGGCTCGCGGCGACCAGGAGCCTGCACTCGGACATCCGGCGGTCGGCGTCGGCGTACCGGGCGTACGCGCTCGGCTCGGTGCTCGTCGCTGCCGGGACGTTCGTGCGCGTGGACGGGCTGCGCTCCATCCGTCGGAGCTTCACGCTGCCGGAACTCCGGACGGCGCTGCCAACGGGCTGGCGGGCGGAGTCGGCGGCTCCGCACCGGGTGCTCGCGATCCACGACGCCTGACGCTCCGCTAGCGTCGCAGCATGGTGCCCGCACGACTCCACCGTGTCGCGGTCCTGGTGCTCGACGGTGCCAAGCCGCTCGATGTCGGGATCCCCGCGCAGGTCTTCTCGAACCGTCCGAGCATGCCGTACGAGGTGCGGGTCTGCGGTCCCCGGGTCGGGCGGATCACCGGCGGTGACGGCCTGGCGTACGCGGTCGACCACGGCCTCGACACGCTCGACTGGGCCGAGACCGTGTTCGTGCCCGGCTACCGGTTCCCCGCCGACACCCCGCCGCCGGCCGACGTCGTGGCGGCTCTCGCCCGAGCGCACGAGCGGGGTGTCCGCATCGCCGCGATCTCGACGGGGGCGTTCGCGCTCGGGGCCGCCGGGCTGCTGGACGGGCGACGGGCGACGACGCACTGGCACTACACGCGGGTCCTCCGGGAGCGCTACCCGGCGGTCGAGGTGGACGAGGACGTGCTGTTCGTCGACGCCGGCTCGGTGCTGACGAGTGCCGGCGCGGCGAGCGGGATCGACCTGTGCCTGCACATCGTGCGACAGGACCACGGCGTCGGGTTGTCGAACCACGTCGCCAGGCGGCTCGTCAGCGCGCCGTACCGGAGCGGCGGCCAGGCGCAGTACGTCCCGCGGAGCATGCCGGAGCCGCTCGGTGACGTGTTCGCCGCGACGCGTGAATGGGCGCTCCGACACCTCGCCGAGCCCCTGACACTCGAGGTGCTCGCACGGAACGCCGCCGTGTCGCCGAGGACGTTCTCGCGGCGCTTCGTGGAGGACACCGGGTACACGCCGATGCAGTGGGTGCTCCGGGCGCGGGTCGACCTGGCTCGGGAACTGCTCGAGCGCTCCGACCTCGGCGTCGACCAGGTCGCCGAGCGGGCCGGGCTCGGATCGGACGCGAACCTGCGGACCCACTTCCGCCGGATCCTCGGGACCTCGCCGACCGCGTACCGACGGACGTTCCAGGACTGAGCAGGACGCACGCCGGCGGATCGTCCGGACCGGATCAGCACTGGCGTGATCCTTTCGGACCGTGGCTTCCCTGCCACTGTTGCCCTGCCTCCAGGCCGGTGAGCATGGTCTGCGGAACGAAAGGAACCCCCATGACCCGCATCGCCATCAACGGCTTCGGCCGCATCGGCCGCAACACCCTCCGCGCCCTCCTGGCCAGGGGCGGTGACGACCTCGAGATCATCGCCGTGAACGACCTCACCGCACCGGAGACACTCGCGCACCTGTTCCGGTACGACTCCGCGCTCGGCCCGTTCGCCGGAACCGTCGAGGTGGACGGAGACGCCCTCGTGGTCGACGGCGCACGAATCCGCGTCCTCGCCGAGCGCGAGCCGGTCGACCTGCCGTGGGCGGAGCTCGGCGTCGAGGTCGTCCTCGAGTCCACCGGGCGGTTCACGGCACGGGACGCGGCAGCCGCACACCTCACCGCCGGTGCGCGCCGGGTGCTCATCAGCGCTCCGGCGACCGGCGCCGACGCCACGATCGCCTTCGGTGTGAACTCCGACGTGTTCGACCCCATCGCGCACACGGTCGTGTCGAACGCGTCCTGCACGACGAACGCGCTGGCGCCGCTGGCGTCGGTCCTCGACGACCTCGCCGGCATCGAGCACGGGTTCATGACGACCGTGCACGCCTACACGCAGGAGCAGAACCTGCAGGACGGTCCGCACCGGGACCTCCGACGGGCACGGGCAGCCGGGGTGAACATCGTGCCGACGTCCACCGGGGCGGCGAAGGCGATCGGGCTCGTGCTGCCGCGGCTCGAGGGCAAATTGTCGGGTGACGCCATCCGGGTGCCGGTGCCCGTCGGGTCGATCGTCGAGCTGAACACCGTGGTGTCCCGCGACGTGACCGTGGACGAGGTCAACGCGGCGTACCGTGCGGCCGCTGCCGGGCCCCTCGCGGGGGTGCTGGCGTTCACGGCGGACCCGATCGTGTCGACGGACATCACGGGGCGCCCGGAGTCGGCCGTGTTCGACTCGCTGCTGACCCGCGTCGACGGTGGTCGTCACGTGAAGGTCGTCGCCTGGTACGACAACGAGTGGGGCTTCTCGAACCGGGTGGTCGACACGCTGGGGATGCTCGCGCGCGCGTGACGGTGCTCGGTGGGCTGGCGGGCGGGCCGAGCCTCGGGCTGAGCGACACCTCACGGGGTCAAGCGCGCGAGATGTGTCGCTCAGCGCGAGACTCGGCGCCGCGCGCCGCGCGCCCCGCGCCCGCCGCCCGCCGGCCGCCGCCCGCCGCCGGCCGCCGCTAGGCCAGCGGCAGCGCCGCCGTGCTCGCGAACGAACGGGACAGCACCGCGGCCCGGTACCGCTCGAGCGCAGGAGCCCCCGCCCCGACGGACTCGAGCGCCGCGAACCCGGCACCGAGCACCGGGGGAGCGGTGACCCACGTCGGCTCGGCACCCGGCACACGCTCGGCGAGCCCGGACACGACCGCGTCGACGAGGAGCGGGTGCCGGGCAGCGAGCACCCCGCCACCGAGCACGACGGGCACCGGCGACGATGCCGATCCGCCGAGGCCGAGCCGCCCGAGCGCCACCGACGCCAGCAGCACGATCTCCTCCGCCTGCCGGGCGACGACCCCGGCAGCGACGACGTCCCCGGCACCGGCGACCTCGAACAGCACGGGGCAGAGCCGGTTGAACACGCGTTCGTCGAGCCGGCCGAAGTGGATCGCCTCGGTGACCTCGCGGACGGACCCGAGCCCGAGTGCAGCAGGCACCGCGTCCACGAGCGCCGTGGCCGGACCGCGCCCGTCGTCCGCACGGGCCGCGTGCCACAGCGCCCGGTTGCCGAGGTACGCCCCGCCGCCCCAGTCGCCGGACACGTCGCCGATCGCCGGGAAGCGCGAGGTCTCCCCGTCGGCACGGACCGCGAGCGCGTTGATGCCGGTGCCGCACACCACGGCGGCTGCGTCCGGCGACAGCGTGCCGGCTCGCAGCAGCGCGAACAGGTCGTTGTCGAGGACGCCCGGCGCGCCGCCGTCCTCGCCCCAGTGCGCGAGCGCCGCGGTCGCCGCGACGAGTTCGTCGTGCAGGTCGAGTCCGGCGAGGTACACGTGCGTCGTCCGGATCCGCCGGCCACCGAGCTCCCGGAGCACCCGTGCGCGGACCCCGTCGATGATCGGGCCGGCCAGGTCCCATCCGCGGGTCTGCGGGTTCGAGCCTGGCCCACGCGCGTGCGCGACGAGCGACCCGTCCAGCCCGATCGCGACGACGTCGGTCTTGCTGCCGCCGCCGTCGACCGCGAGCACCACGTCCGTCGCGCGGCCCGCGTCCGGCAGACCGGTCACCGGACTGGAGGCTCGGCCCGGCTCCGCCTCGCCGGTCCGGCTCAGCCCGCCCACGTCACCTGCTCCGATCGCGTCCACGGCAGGTGTTCCGCGTTCGCGGCCAGGAGCAGGTCGGTGAGCTTCTCGGCCTTGTCGACCTGCCCCACGAGGGGGTGCGCCCACATCGCCCGGAGCACCCGGTCGCGGCCGCCGTGCACGGCCGCGTCGAGCGCCAGGCGTTCGTACCCGGCGACGTGCGACACCAGCCCGACCATGTCCGCGTCGAGCGGTGCGACCGGCAGCGGGGTGATCGCCTGACGGGTGACGCGCGCAGGGACCTCGATGACGTGGTCGTCGGGGAGGAACGGGAACGTGCCGTCGTTCCGCACGTTGAGCACCTGCACGTCGCCGCGGTCCCCGAGGATCGAGGACAGCACGTCGATCGCCGCCTCGGAGTAGTACGCGCCGCCGCGCTGCTCGAGCTCGACGGGCTTCGTGACGACGGAGGGGTCGGCGTACTTCGCGAGGAGCGCGTGCTCGGTCGCCATCACGGCCTCGGCGCGGGTGGGCTCGTGGAGCTGTTCCTCGAGCACGATGTCGTGGCTGTAGAAGTAGCGCAGGTAGTAGGACGGGATCGCGTGCTGCAGGCGGAGCAGGTCCGGGTGCATGTGGACGCTGTCGGCGGTCCGGTCGAGGGCGTCCCCGGCGAGCAGCTCGTCGAGCACGTCGCGCGTGGTGCCGTCGGCACCGGTGACGTGCACGCCACGCTCCCACGTCAGGTGGTTCAGCCCGACGTGGTCCAGCCGGACCGCCGTCGGGGCGACCTGGAACTCCCGGGCGAAGCGGCGCTGGAAGCCGATCGCCACGTTGCACAGGCCCACGGCGCGGTGCCCGGCCTCGAGCAGCGCACGGGTGACGATGCCGACCGGGTTCGTGAAGTCCACGATCCAGGCGTCCGGCTTCGCGTGCCTCCGGACGAGCTCGGCGTACTCGAGCACGACCGGCACGGTGCGGAGCGCCTTCGCGAAGCCGCCGGGGCCGGTCGTCTCCTGCCCGATGCAGCACGCCTCGTGCGGCCAGGTCTCGTCCTGCTGCCTGGCGGCCTGGCCGCCGATGCGGAGCTGGAACATGACCGCGTCGGCGTCGGACACCCCGGCGACGACGTCGTCGGTGACGTGCAGGGTGCCCGGGTGCCCGGCGTGCGCGAACATCCGCTTCGCGACACCGCCGACGAGTTCCCGGCGTTCGGGATCGGGGTCGACGAGCCAGAGCTCGTCGATGGGGAGCTGGTCTCGGAGCCGGGCGAAGCCGTCCACGAGTTCGGGGGTGTAGGTGGAACCGCCACCGATGACTGCGAGTTTCACTGTGGTGCTATCCCTTCACGCCGGTGAGCGCGATGCCCTCGACGAATGCCTTCTGTGCGAAGAAGAAGATGACGACGACGGGGACCATGACGACGACGGTCATCGCCATCGTCATGGACCAGTCGGTGCCGTGTTGGCCGCGGAACGTGGCGAGTCCGTACGCGACCGGCCAGGCTGCCTGGTTCTCGGACGCGTAGAGGAGCGGGCCGTAGTAGTCGTTCCACGAGTTGAAGAACATGAAGATCGCCGCCGACGCGATGCCGGGCCTGGCCATCGGGACGACGACCCGCATCAGGACACCCCACTCGCTGCAGCCGTCCATGCGCGCGGCGTCCCCGTACTCCTTCGGGATCGTCATGAAGAACTGCCGGAGCAGGAAGATGCTGAACGCGTCGCCGAGCAGGTTCGGCAGGATCAGCGGCCACAGCGTGCCGGTCAGGTGCAGGTGCGACCACATCACGTAGACCGGGACCGCGGTGACCTGCGGGGGCAGGAGCATCGCCACGATGATCACCGTGAAGATGAGGTTCGCGCCCTTGAACTTGATCTGCGCGAGCGCGTACGCGGCGGGCACCGAGCTCAGGAGCATGAACGCGGTGGCGAGCACGGCGTAGAGCGCGGAGTTCCCGAACCACTGGGCGAGCGGCAGTTCGCTGAACACCCTGGCGTAGTTCGAGAAGTCGAACGGCTTCGGGATGATCGACGCCGTCAGCGCCTGGTTGCTCGACATCAGCGAGGTCAGGACGACGAAGACGATCGGGGCGAGGGTCAGGACACCGAGCGCGACGAGTGCGGCGTGCTCGGCGATCCAGAGCAGCAGGCTCCGACGGGGCCCGCCCGTGCGGGGTGCCGCGCCACGGGGTGTCCGGGCGAGCGGGGACTGGGAGACGGCGGTCATCAGGACTCCTCCGGCCGGGCAGTGTTCATTGGTCGGCCTCCGGCCTGAACACGGAAATTCGTCGCATGGTGAACACGAGCACGATCGCGGTGACCACGAACAGCACGACGGCCATCGCGGACGCGTACCCGAACTGGAAGTTCGCGAACCCGTGCTGGTAGAGCAGCTCGGTGTAGGTCAGCAGCGAGGTGCCCGGGTACCCGAGCTGCGCCGCCGTGCCACCGCCGATCGTCGCCTTGCCCGACGCGACCCCTGACGCGACCGCAGCCTCGGTGAAGTACTGCAGGGCCGCGATCACCCCCGTCACGGCGGCGAACCCGATCACCGGGGCGATCGTCGGCAGCGTGATGTGCCGCACCTGCTGGACGCCGTTCGCCCCGTCGAGCGACGCGGCCTCGTACAGGTCGCGCGGTACGTCGAGGAGCGACGCCAGGAAGATGATCATGATGTCGCCCATCACCCAGACGCCCATGATCACGAGCGACGGCTTCGACCACGCCGGGTCGTTGAACCACAGCGGCCCGTCGATCCCGAAGAACTTCAGGATCTGGTTGACGGGGCCGGTGCCGGGGTTGAAGAGGAACACGAAGGCCACGACGCTCGCGACCGGCGGGACCAGGGCGGGCAGGTAGAACAGCGTCCGCCAGAACCCGGTCGCGGTCTTCGCCCGACTGAGGAGCCCGGCGACGAGTAGCCCGCAGACGATCCGGACCGGCACCAGGATGACGACGAACCACGCCGTGTTGACGACGGCCGGCCAGATCTGCGGATCCTGCGTGAACAGGAACTTGTAGTTCAGCAGCCCGACGAACTGGGGCTCCTGCAGCTGGTTGTAGCGCGTGAACGAGTAGAAGACGCTCGCGACGAGCGGGTAGGCGAAGAAGACCACGAGGCCCGCCAGGGCCGGGGCGAGCATGGTCAGCGCGACGAGTCGACGGCGCGACTCGGCGGAGCGGCGCCGGCGTGGCCGGCTTCCAGGGGCCGTCGAACCGGGCCCTGCTGGGGCCGGCGGCCGGGAGGCGCGGGTGGGCCGCGCCTCCAGGCTGCCGGTTTCCGGGGTGGTGAGGTCCGTCATGGTCACGGACCAGCCAGCTGGTTGGCGTTGTCGATGTCGGAGTCCAGCTTCTTGAGCTTGGCGTCGAGGTCGCCGCCGTTCTCCTGGTACGCCTGCCAGAACTTCGTGAAGGTACCGATGTAGGCGGCGCCGTCCGCGGTCCCGGGCGAGGTCATCGTGTCCTTGTCGCCCGCGACGTCGACGAAGGTCTTGTAGTTCTCGTCGACCTCGAGCTTCGGCGACTGCAGTGCCGAGGTGAGCGTCGGGATGTTCTTCAGGCCGTTGCCCATCGTGACCTGCGCGTCGGTGTTCGTCGACAGGTACTTCAGCAGCGCCCAGGCGAGCTCCGGGTTCTTCGAGCCCTTCGCGATGCCGGCGACGTTGCCCGCGATGTAGGTCGAGCCGTAGTTGCCGACGCCGTCCATCACCGGGGTCGGCGCAGTGCCGTAGTCGAGGTCCGGCGTCTGGTCGTTGATGAACGCCGTGCGGTACTCGCCGTCGATCTGCATCGCGACCTGGCCGGTCTGGAACGCGTTGTCGGCGGCGAACTCCTGGCCGAGGCCCGACGTGAAGGCCTTGAGCTTGTCGTAGCCGATCTCGTCGACGAAGTCCTTCTGCCACTGGATGAGCTTCTTCCAGTTCGCGGAGGTGCCGATCTCGCTGTTGCCCTTGCTGTCGAGCCACGTGCCGTCGATCATCGGCGCCCAGTGCTCCGGGGAGTTCTCGTAGAAGTCGATGAGCGGGTTGAAGCCGAGCTGCTTGATCGAGCCGTCGGCGTTGTACGTCGTCATCTTGAGCGCGTCGGCCTTGAGCTCGTCGAGCGTCTTCGGCGGGGTGGTGATGCCGGCGGCGGCCATCGCGGGCTTGTTGTACATGAGCGCACTGACGTCGGCCAGGGCGGGCAGCGTGCACCGCGTGCCCTTGTACTCGGTGTACGAGCGCACGGCCTTCGGGATGTCGGACAGGTCCACCTTGTCGCGCTTGATGTACGGCGACAGGTCGCGGAAGGCGCCAGACGAACAGAAACTGCCGACGATCGCCGTCGAGTACGACAAGCCCACGTCGATGTTCTGGCCGGACGAGATCGCCTTCTGCAGCTTCTCGTCGTCCTGACCGGCGTGGATGTCGACCGTGACGCCGGGGTTGGCCTCCTCGAATCCGGCGACGGCGCTCTTCACGACACCGGCTTCGCGGCCCGTGAAGAAGTGCCACAGGGACACGGTGCCCTTGAGCTCCTTCGGGGCGGTCTTGTCGATCGAGGACGCGCTGCTGCCGGAGCTGCAGCCGGCGACGACGAGTGCGCCGGTGGTCGCGACCGCGGTCGCGGTGAGGATGCGGCGGATGACCCGCCGGTTCGGTGAGTGGGACACTGCGGAACTCGCTCTCTGCTCTCGCTCCGGCGGTCCGGTCGGCGTCACACGGGTGTGTGGTGCCGGATCCGGGCGCGCCGAAGAGCCCTCGGACAGGGCTGGGGATGTCGTGCCTCGAGTGGTGCGGGTGGGTGGTGCGGTTCAGGCGTGCTCGGCGGTGGCCGCCTCGGCCGCATCGTCGCTGATGCGTTCGAGTCGGTCGCCGAGCGCGGTGCGCACGACGTCGATGAGGACGTGTCGTGCGCCGTGCAGGACGGGGGTGTCGGGGACGCCCGGTGCCACCACGGCGGTGGACCAGCGGGTGCGGGTCCTGAGCCAGGCGGTCACGGCGGCGGCCAGTGCGGGACCGCCCGCGATCCCGGTCGGGCCGTGCAGGACGACCGTCTCGGGATCGGCGACGGCGAGGGCGGGGAGCACGTTGTGCCCCACGCGCTCGCCGAGGGCGGTCGTGAACGGGTGCTGCTCGGGGAGCCCCGGCAGCTGCGGGAGCACCTGGCGCCAGTCGGCAGCACTGCCGTCCGGAGCCGTGATCCCGTGTTCGGCGGCGAGGGCGATGATCGCGGACTCGGAGATGAGGTCCGCGACGATCGTCGCCGTCGGGTCGAGGGGGAGCGCGTCGGCGGGCACGCTCAGGTAGCCGAGCTCGCCGGCGGCCCCGGAGGCGCCGGTGTGCAGGCGGCCGTCGAGGTCGAGCGCCATGCCGAGGCCCTCCGCCATCCAGAACAGCGCGAAGCTCTCCGGGGTGCGGCCGGCACCCATGTTCCGCTCGGCGATGGCGGCGAGGTTCGCGTCGTTCTCGACGAGGACCTGCACGCCGAGCTGCTTCGACAGCGTCTCGGAGACCTGCTCGCGGGGCCAGCCGGGCAGGCCGTCGGTGAAGATGAGGGTGTCGGTGGCGTGGTCGACGGAGGCCTGCACGCCCACCGCGACGGCGGTGACGAGGTCGGGGTCCACGCCGGCGGCTGCTGCGGCACGACCGACGGCTGCGGCGACGATGTCCTCGCCGGGGTCCTGCATCTCGGTCTCCGACATCCGGTGCTCGGCGACGGGGTAGGTGCGGCCGGTGGCGTCGACCACGGTGGATCGGACGTCGACGAGCTGGACGTCCACGGCGACGGCGAGGTCCCGGTCGGTGATCGCCTGGTAGACGACGGCGCTCGGGCCACGACGGCCGGCCTGCGACTCGGTGCCGGCTTCGCGGATGAGGCCGGCTGCCTCGAGCCGGCGGATGATCTCGGCCGCGGTGGGCTTGCTGAGCCCGGTGCGCTGGGCGATCTCGTTCCTGGTCATCGGGCCGTCGTCGAGGAGCAGGGCGAGGGCGGCGCGGTCGTTCAGCACGCGCAGCAGTGCCGGCTGCCCTGGAGTGCGTCCGCGTGTGCTCATGTCGAGGACAGTAACGGACAACCTTCTTTACTGAAAGGTTTGTTTACCGATTCGAAACACGCGTTCTGCTCTCGGAAACACCGGGGGCGGTGGGCGGTTTCGCGCGTCGGGGGCCGAAACGCGCGTAGGAGGCCGGATGTTCGGGCCTCCTACGCGCGATTCGGCTTCGCATTGCGGGTGTCATGGGCCGGATCGCCCACCCCGCACGACCGCCTACGGGCGCAGCAGCACCTTGATCGCGCGACGCTCGTCCATCGCTGCGTACGCCTCGGCTGCCTCGTCGAGGGGGAGCTCCAGGTCGAAGACGCGACCCGGGTCGATCGCACCGGACAGCACGTCGGGCAGGAGCTCGGGGATGTAGGTGCGTGCAGGGGCCATGCCGCCGCCCACCGTGATGTTCGTGTCGAACAGGTAGCGCATCCCGATCGTCGGCACCCCGTGCGGCACCCCGACGAAGCCGAGGTTGCCGCCGGCCCGCACGACGTGCAGCGCCTGGTCCATGCTCTCCTCGGTACCGACGGCCTCGACCGCGCAGTCGGCGAGGTCCCCGCCGAGCAGGTCCCGCACGGCCTGCACGCCCTCGTCGCCGCGGGTCTCGACGATGTCCGTCGCACCGAACTCCCGCGCGAGCGCCTGACGGTCGGCGTGCCTGCTCATCGCGATGATGCGCGCCGCTCCGAGGCGCTTCGCGGCGAGCACGGCGCAGAGCCCGACCGCGCCGTCACCGACCACGACGACCGTCTTGCCGGGGCCGACCGCTGCCGAGACCGCCGCGTGGTGCCCGGTCGAGAAGACGTCCGACAGGGTGAGCAGCGACGGGTACAGCGCCGGGTCGACCGGACCAGGGACCGCCACGAGCGTCGCCGATGCGTCGGGGACCCGCACGTACTCCGCCTGTGCGCCGCCGACCGGGTCGCCGTACGCGTCCTTGCCGCCGAAGCCGGAGAGGTGCTCGCAGCCCGTCGTCATGCCGTTGCGGCACGCCTGGCAGGTGCCGTCGTTCATCGTGAAGGGGGAGATCACGAAGTCACCGACCGCGAGCCCGGTCACCTCGCTGCCGACCGCGGTGACCTCGCCGATCATCTCGTGGCCGATGGGGCGCGCGTGCTTCGTCTCGGTCACACCCCGGTAGGGCCAGAGGTCCGACCCGCACACGCACGCGGCCGCGACCTTGACGACCGCGTCCCGCTGGCTGATGAGCGACGGCTGGTCGCGGTCCTCGACCCGGATGTCGCGAGGGGCGTGGATGACTGCTGCGCGCAAGGAGGTGCCTTCCGTCTTCGATGGTGGGAGTCGGCCCGTCGCCGTCGTCCGGAGCCGAGTCGACAGTACCCTCGTGCGGGTGGACGACGACCGGTACGGCAGCGATGTGCTCTCGGGCGACTGGCGCTCGAAGGGCGTCAAGAAGGTGCGGCAGGTGCCGCTCGAACGCGACATGGTGCTCGAGGACCCCGCCTCCGGCTGGGCCGGCGCCGTGGTCGGCCTCGAAGCCGGCACCGTCGCGCTCGAGGACTGGAAGGGCCGCACCCGCTCGTTCCCCTTCACCGGCCAGTTCCTGCTCGAGGGCGAGCTCGTCACCCTGGGTCGCCCGCAGGCGCCGGTCGGGCGCTCTGCCGCAGCTGCACCCCCGGCTCGCGCCGGATCGGACGGGAGGCCCGGTGCCGGTCCGGCGGTCCGCCACGCGTCCGACGGTGGTCGCCTCCGCACCGCCTCCGGATCGTTCGCCGTCGAGGCGCAGCGAGCGCGCGTGGCGCTGCCCTCCCGGATCATGGTCGAGGGCAAGCACGACGCCGAACTCGTCGAGAAGGTCTGGGGCGCCGACCTCCGTGTGGAGGGCGTCGTCGTCGAGGAACTCTCCGGCGTGGACAACCTGGCCGACGTGCTCGAGGAGTTCCGCCCGTCGCGGGACCGCCGAGTGGGTGTGCTCGTCGACCACCTGGTCCCCGGGTCGAAGGAGTCTCGCTTCGCCGACGCCGTGATGCGGGGCAAGTGGGGCGCACACGTGCTCGTCGTCGGGCACCCGTTCGTCGACGTCTGGCAGTCGGTGAAGCCCGGGCGGGTGGGCCTCGAGCAGTGGCCGACCATCCCGCGGTCGATCGAGTGGAAGAAGGGCATCTGCCAGGCGCTCGGGTGGCCACACTCCGAGCAGGCCGACATCGCCAGGGCGTGGCAGCGGATCCTCGGGCAGGTGCGGACGTTCGCCGATCTCGAGCCGCAGCTGCTCGGCCGGGTCGAGGAGCTCATCGACTTCGTCACCGAACCCGTCTCCTAGCCGCGGATCCCCGGAGTGGCGCATACCCTGGGGACATGGACGGCATCGACGGGCGCGTGCGGAACGCCGTCGACGTCTGGCTGCGCTGGCTCCCGCGCTGGCAGATCGGGACCGCCCGTCCCCGCACCCGCATCTGCCGGAAGTGCACCGGGTCGCCGATCGCCAGCGCCGCGGGCTTCGGGCCCGACG
Organism: Curtobacterium sp. L3-7; assembly: GCF_048756585.1. NCBI lineage: Bacteria > Bacillati > Actinomycetota > Actinomycetes > Micrococcales > Microbacteriaceae > Curtobacterium > Curtobacterium sp. L3-7. Next base: position 1,731,649 of record NZ_CP151474.1, read on the forward strand.
TGCCGCATCCCGTCCAGCACGCGCTGATCGGTCGGATCTCGACGATCATCGAGGACTCCGTCGACGACTACACAGCGAAGAACCTGCCGCTGCTGCAGCGAGAGCTCGAACGCGCCGCCGCCCGCAAGCGTGACGCCGGCTACCAGCCGGCCGAGGGACTCTCGCCCGAGTTCCAGGGGCTCGACGTCGACCCGCAGCCGCAGGAGGGCGCACCGTTCCTCTTCACGCTCGGCGAGCTCGCCGGCACCGGGGCAACGTCGGACGCCGCACCGCGCGAGCCCCTGTCCGACGAGGCGAAGGCGGCACTCCGGCACGAGATCGACCTCTCCGACGAGTGCGCCCGCTCGACGGGGACGGCGGTGTGCCTCGCGCTCATCGACCACCGGCCGCGGATCGCCGAGGCCGTCGAACGTCTGGTCGAGCCGCAGATCGAGGCGCTCGTGTCCGACATGTTCCGCGGGCTCGACGGCGACGGGTCACGCGGCGGCTTGTTCTGACGTCCGGCGTCCCGGGCGATCAGGGACGAAAGCGGGAACGTCGGTAGCCCACCGCGGTGCTCGCCAGGATGATCACGCTGCAGGCGACCGCGATCCATCCGAACACGCCTGGGGCGCCGCTCGTGAGGAGGACGACTGCAACAGCGCCGAACACGAGTCCGATCAACAGGAACACGAGCCACAGCACGTTCGATCGACGCATACGACGAATCCAACCATCGACGAACCCCCTCGTGTCGGACACCGTGCTCGGGCATGACCGCCGAGGGTCACACGATCGGCTTCCTCCGGATCCACACGACGACCACGAGGTGCGCGACGCCGGTCGCACCGAGGCACACCATCGCCCACCCGACGACACCGTGCCCTGTCGCGATCCATGCGATCCCGACCGCGAGGACGAGGACGACGAGGACTGCACCGAGCACGAGCGTCAGCAGGCTGACCACGGGCTCGGCGTTCAGCGCGAGTTGTGCGTCACGGACCCGCACCGGATTCCGCACGAGCCGGACGAGGAGCGCAGCGGTCCCGACCAGGATCGCGACACTCGCCGCGAGGAGACCTGCTTCCGCCACGACGGGTCGTCCGCTCAGCTGCCCGGCGTCACACCGGCCGAGGGCTCCGTCGACGGGTCGTCGTTCGCCGGGTCGTCCTCGACCGCCGGGGCCGACCGCCGCTGCCGTCGCGCGACCGCCCGGAGGGCACCGCGCGCGATCGCCCGCCACCCGAGCAGGAACACACCGAGCACGATCGTCGCGACGATGACGAACGAGATCGGCAGCGGGTTGCCGTCGACCACACCCTGCCCGGTCGCGACGCGGATGGCCATGCCGACGAACACCGTGAGGATCCACGCGACGACACCGGTCGGCCAGAAGCGCAGCGGGCGGGCCCACGCACCACTCGTGACGTAGGCGATCGCCCATCCCGCGAGGAACGGGTACGCGGTGGTCCACAGTCCGATCAACGAGGTCGCCTCGCCGTGGGACGACCGTCCGATCAGCGTGAACACGATGATCAGGACGACGTCGATGACGGCTGCGAGCCAGCCCCAGGTGCGATCGGTCACCGCCTCATTGTCGCAGGCACGACGCGGCAACGAGTTCACCTGCCGGTGGTGCACCCGGCAACCTGGTGTTCAACCGGGTCCGCGACGATGCGAGACCGAACCGTGACGATGCGGGACGGAAGTCTCCACGGAGGGCAGAGCCATGACGACGACGGACGCGACCCGGAGTCGTCCGGCCGAACCGAGCCTCCCGTCCGTCCGGATGCCGCGCCTGGTGGCGCACCGTGGTGCACCACGGGTCCGCCGCGAGAACACCCTGCCGGCCGTCGCGGTGGCCGAGGCGCTCGGCGCCGATGTGATCGAGGTGGACGTCCGGCGGACGGCGGACGGTGTCGCCGTCCTGCTGCACGACGAGACGCTCGGCCGGATGTGGGGCGACGCGCGTCGGGTGGCGGACGTGCCGTGGTGTGACGTCGCCCGGCTCGGGAACGGCCTCGACCGCATCCCGCGGCTCGACGCGGTGCTGGAACGGCTGGACGGCTGCGGCTCGTCCCTGCTGATCGACCTCACCGACGCCGAGGACGCCCGCGTCGCCGCACGCACGGTGGCTTCCTCGAGCGCCGCCGTCGCCGTCGCGTGGTGCGGGGCGCAGGAGGCGGTGGCTGCGGTGCGCGAGGTGCTCCCGGACGCGGACGTCTGGCTGGCGTGGGAGTCCCTCGACCCGCCGACGCCCGACGACCTGGTGGCGCTCGGGCCGTCGACGCTGAACCTCGACGTCGCCTTCCTGACCCCGAGGACCATCGCGGCCGCCCACGACCTCGGGCTGCAGGTCGCGGTGTGGACCGTGGACGCACCGGAGCCGGCGATCTGGGCGGCTCGGCTCGGCGCGGACTCGATCACCACGAACGACCTCGCCGCCGTCCGTGCAGCGCTCGCCGCGGCCGAACGGGACGGGTGGCCGGAGCCGGACCACGAGGCGACCGAGGCCGAGGTGGCCTCGCGGGCACAGGCGCTCGCGCACCGGATCGCGCACGAGGTGATCGCGTACACGCGGGAGCACCCGGTCGGCTCGGTGACGACGAAGGCGCACGAGGCCGATCTCGTCACGGACGTCGACCGGCTCGTCGAGCAGCACGTCAGGGGTCGCGTCCGCGCGGCGTTCCCCACGCACGGCTTCTCCGGCGAGGAGTACGGCCATGCGCCAGGCGACAAGCACCGCTGGTACCTCGACCCGGTGGACGGGACGACGAACCTCGCGAACGGCGTCCCGTGGACGAGCACGTCGCTCTGTCTCACCCGGAGCGGGCGTCCGCTCGTCGGCGTCGTCGCGGATCCGTGGCGTGGCGAGGTGTTCGAGGCGCGTCGGGGACGCGGCGCCGTGATCCGCGACCGGCAGCTCCGGCTCGACGACACCCCGAGGTCGTTGGCGGGCGCGGTCGTCGGGACCGAGCTCGACGGACACCTGCCGTGGCCGGGGTTCGGCGCGTTCCTCGACGCCCTCGCCGCGCGGTCCTGCACGCTCCGCGTCCAGGGTTCCGGCACGCTGACGATCGCGCAGGTCGCGGCGGGGCGGGGGATCGGCGGGTGCGTGTCGGCGTTCGACCCGATCGACCACGGTGCGGCCGTGCTGCTCGTGCACGAGGCCGGTGGCATCGTCATGACCGTCGACGGGCCGGTCGAGGGGTTCCCGCCGGTGGGTGCGCCGTTCCTGGTAGCGCACCCGGGTTCGGCTGACGAACTGCACGCGGTCTGGGTGGATGCGGTGCGTCGCTGACGTGTGGAGGACGGCCGGGAGGCTCGTGGCGGGGCCGCCACGAGCCTCCCGTCCGCCTTCGGTCCGGTTCCGGACCTGCTCAGGCCTGGGCGATCCGGACCATGTTGCCAGCAGGGTCGCGGACGGCCGCGTCGCGGACGGAGAAGCCGATCGTGTCGCGGGAGAAGGCGACGGCGGCGTCGATGTCGTCGGCGAGCACGTGCACTCAGACGGTGCGGAGCAGCGCCTGCGCCCGTTCGATCCGCCGGGTCATCAGGTACGCGTACGGGGTCTCGCCGTAGGCGTCGCGGAAGCGTCGGCTGAAGTGCGCGGTGGACATGTACGCCGACGCGGCCAGGGCGGGGACGTCGAGGGGCTCGGCGTACTCGCGGTCCATCCGGCTCCGCGCGCGGCGGAGTCGGCGGAGCTCGGCGAGGTCGGTCATGATGTCATCCTCCTCGTTCACCGAACTCTGTGCGTGCACACAGTCACCGGTCGTCCGGCGTCCCTACTGTTGCACTCCACGGGCACCGTGCCCGGATCACGTTGGGAGCATCGACATGGGATTCCTCGACCGACTGCTCGGCCGCGAAGACCGATCGCAGCAGCAGGGGTGGAACGGACAGCAGCAGGGCTACCGGTACGGGCAGCAGTCGTACGACACGGCCCCGCCCACCAGCGGCGCTCCCGGCGGTTACGGTCCTGGTGCTCGGACCGAGGACCAGCAGGCCGTCGAGCGCTACCGCTACCTGCTGCGCACCGCGCCGCCGGAGCGGATCGAGGAGGTGCACGCCGAGGCCTTCGAGCGGCTCACGCCCGAGCAGCGCCAGATGGTCTACGACGAGTTCACCCGGACGGCCCCGGCCGGCGACGCACCACGTGGCAACGACCCGCGATCGCTCGCGCAGTCGGCCACGCGGTCCGAGATCCGAGAGCCCGGGTTCATGGAGCGGTCGCTCGGCGGGATGGGCGGCGGTGCCGGCGGTGCCTTCGGCCAGCGTCAGGGGCCGTCGTTCGGCAGCATGCTCGGTGCGTCGATCCTCGGGACCGTCGCCGGGTACGTCATCGGTTCGACGCTGATGAGCGCGTTCCTGCCCGATCCGTCGGGCTTCGACGGCGGCACCGACGCATCGGGGGATGCGGGTGACGGTGGTTCGGGGGACACTGGGGGCGACTCCGGTGACGGCGGCGCATCCGACGGCGGCGGGTTCGACAACGCGTCGTGGGACAGCGGCTCCGACTTCGGTGGTGGCGGTGGGTTCGACGACTTCGGTGGCGACTTCGGCGGCTTCGACATCTGATCGTCCGTCCTTCTCCCTTCCGGACCACTGATACATTCCATGTTCGACGAGGGAGCGGCATGGCCATCATCGAAGCCTCCGGGCTGACCAAGACCTACCGATCGAAGTCCGGGCCGGTGCACGCGTTGGCCGGACTCGACCTGTCCGTGCCGCAGGGCACCGTCACGGCGCTGCTCGGGCCGAACGGTGCCGGCAAGACCACGACGGTCAAGGTGCTCACGACGCTCATCAAGCCGGACAGCGGCACGGCGTCGATCGCCGGGGTCGACGTCGTGCGGGACCCCCAGGCCACTCGTCGGTCGATCGGGGTGTCCGGGCAGTACGCCGCGGTCGACGAGAACCTCACGGGGTTCGAGAACCTCGAGATGATCGGCCGGCTGTACCACCTCGGTGGCAAGGCGTCCCGTGCCCGAGCCCGCGAGCTCATCGACGTGTTCGACCTGTCCGAGGCGGGGGACCGCCCCGTGAAGGGCTTCTCCGGCGGCATGCGTCGGCGCATCGACCTCGCCGGAGCCCTCGTGATGAACCCGAGCGTGCTGTTCCTCGACGAACCGACGACCGGGCTCGACCCCCGCAGCCGACTGTCGCTCTGGGGCATCATCGAGCGACTCGTCGCCGACGGCGCGACCGTGCTCCTGACGACGCAGTACCTCGAAGAAGCCGACCGGCTCGCCGACGACATCGCGGTGATCGACGACGGCAGGGTCATCGCCGAGGGCACGGCCGACCAGCTCAAGGCACAGGTCGGCGGACACCGGGTCGTCGTGACGCTGGTCGACGAGACCGACGGTGACGCCGCGGTCACCGTGCTCCGGCGCTACGGCGTCGGTGAGGTCGAGGCATCCGGCGACGGACGCACCCACGCGATCGCGGTGGAAGCCGGGCCGACGGCGCTGCAGCGTGTGCTCGCCGACCTGGGCGAGGCCGGCATCGAACTCCACGACGCCGGCATGCGCCGCCCCACCCTCGACGACGTGTTCCTCCGGCTCACCGGGCACGCCGCGACCGGGGACGATGCCGACGACGCGCCAGCCGCCAAGCAGAAGGAGGCGGCACGATGACCGCCGTCGTCACCACGCCGGGCCGGCAGCTGCCGGTCGTCGTCACCTCACCCGTCGCGGTGTGGTTCGAGGACGGCTGGACCGTCACCAAGCGCAACCTCATCAAGATCAAGCGCTCGCCCGACATGCTCGTCTTCGCCGTGCTCCAGCCGATCATGTTCGTGCTGCTGTTCAGCCAGGTCTACGGCGGGGCCATCGCCGTGCAGGGCACCGACTACACGCAGTTCCTGATGGCGGGGATCTTCGCTCAGACCGTCGTGTTCGGCGCGACGTTCTCCGGCTCCGCGATGGCGCAGGACCTCAAGGAGGGCCTGATCGACCGGTTCCGGACGCTGCCGATGTCGTCGTCCGCGGTGCTCGTCGGCCGCACGAACAGCGACCTCGTCCTCAACACGATCTCGATGGTGATCATGATGCTCACCGGCCTGCTCGTGGGGTGGCGGGTGAACTCCTCACCGCTGGAGTTCCTCGCCGGCGTCGCGCTGCTGCTGCTCTTCAGCTACTCGTTCAGCTGGGTGATGGCGCTGCTCGGCATGAGCGTGAAGACGCCGGAGGTGATCAACAACGCGTCGTTCATGATCCTGTTCCCGCTGACGTTCATCTCGAACGCCTTCGTCCCGAGCGACACGCTGCCGCTCGTGCTCCGGGTGTTCGCGGAGTGGAACCCCGTGTCCTCCCTCGTGCAGGCGGCCCGTGAACTCTTCGGGAACGTCGGGTCGGAACCGGTGCCCGACATCTGGACGATGCAGCACCCGATCACCACGGTGCTCATCGGCATCGCCGTGATGCTCGTCGTGTTCGTGCCGTGGGCGGTGAACAAGTACACGCGGATCAGTTCGAAGTAGCCGCGGCGGCTTACGATCGTGTCGAACCGTCGACGCGAGAGGGCCCATGACCGCGACAGATGCCGAGCGTGCCGGCGAACAGGCTGCTGCCCGCGATGCCACCGAGCCCGGTCCGGACCGCAGCACGCGGGTCCGGCGGTGGATGCTGCAGGGCTCCGACCAGGGAGCGTCCCACCAGGGTCCGCACCAGGTCGAGGTCGAGAAGACCCACTCGTGGTGGCGGGTCATGTGCCTCACGGGCGTCGACTACTTCTCGACGCTCGGCTACCAGCCGGCGATCGCCGCGCTCGCCGCCGGGCTGCTCTCGCCGATCGCGACCATCGTGCTCGTGCTCGTCACGCTCTTCGGCGCGCTGCCGGTCTACCGCCGCGTCGCCCAGGACAGCTTCCGCGGCGCCGGGTCGATCATGATGCTCGAGAAGCTCCTGCCCTGGTGGGCCGGCAAGCTGTTCGTGCTGGTCCTGCTCGGGTTCGCCGTGACGGACTTCATGATCACGATGACCCTGTCCGCAGCGGACGCCACGGCCCACATCGCCGAGAACCCGTTCACGCCGCACTGGTTCACCGACATCCCGGTGCCGCTGACCCTGGCGCTGCTGCTCCTGCTCGGGGTGGTGTTCCTGCGCGGGTTCAAGGAAGCGATCGGCATCGCGGTCGGACTGGTCGCCGTGTACCTGGCGCTCAACGCGATCGTCGTCGGCGTCTCGATCTGGCACGTGTTCGAGCGCCCGACCGTGGCGAGCGACTGGTGGAGCGGACTGACCGCGCAGCACAGCAACCCCCTCGTGATGATCGGGATCGCGCTGATCGTGTTCCCGAAGCTCGCGCTCGGCCTGTCCGGGTTCGAGACCGGGGTCGCGGTGATGCCGCAGGTCCGCGGTGACGCCGCCGACGGCACGAGCCCCCGCCCCGAGGGCCGCATCCGCGGGACCAAGCGGCTGCTGACCGTCGCCGCGGTGATCATGAGCACGTTCCTCATCACCTCGTCGATCGTCACGACCTTCCTGATCCCGCAGCACGAGTTCCAGCCGGGCGGCGGAGCGAACGGACGCGCGCTGGCGTACCTGGCGCACGAGTACCTGGGCGGCGTGTTCGGGTCGGTGTACGACTTCTCGACGGTCGCGATCCTGTGGTTCGCCGGCGCGAGTGCGATGGCCGGACTGCTCAACCTGGTGCCCCGGTTCCTGCCCCGCTACGGGATGGCGCCGCAGTGGGCGAGGGCGACCAGGCCCCTGGTCATCATCTTCACGCTCATCGCCTTCGTGATCACGATCATCTTCCAGGCCAACGTCGACGCGCAGGGCGGTGCGTACGCCACGGGCGTGCTCGTCCTGATCACGAGCGCCGCGGTCGCGGTGACCCTGTCGGCCCGGCGCAAGCAGCAGAAGAAGCGCACCATCGGCTTCGGCATCATCGCCGTGGTGTTCGTCTACACGACCATCGCGAACGTCATCGAACGCCCGGACGGCGTGCGGATCGCCGCGGTCTTCATCATCGCGATCGTGGTCGTGTCGCTGGTGTCCCGGGTGCGACGGTCGTTCGAGCTCCGGGCGTCGTCGATCGAGCTCGACGCGACCGCCAGGCAGTTCGTCGAGGCCGACGCCGACCAGTTCAGCTCGGTGTGCATCATCGCCAACGAACCGGGTGCGGGAACGGCGGCCGCCTACCGGTCGAAGGGACGCGAGGAACGACGCGACTCCGGCATCCCGGCCCGCGTCCCGACGATGTTCCTCGAGGTGCTCCCGGCCGACTCGTCCGACTTCGAGGAGGACCTCGTCGTCGAGGGGCACGTGGTGCACGGGTTCCGGGTGCTCCGGGTCCGATCCGGCAACGTGCCCAACACCATCGCGTCGACGCTGCTCGCGATCCGGGACATCGCCGGCGTGGTCCCGAGCATCTACTTCGAGTGGAACGAGGGCAGCCCGATCCGGAACGCCATCCGCTTCGTCTTCACCGGCGTCGGCGACGTCGCTCCGGTGACGCGTGAGGTCCTGCGCGAAGCCGAACCCGAGGTCAACCGCCGGCCGAGCGTGCACGTGTCGTGACGGGCGAGGTCGACGCGGGCCGAGCCTCCCGTCCGGTCGGCGGCATCGCGGCGGTCGTCGTCGCCGCGACGGTGTGGGGGACCACCGGGACGGCGACGCACTTCGCTCCCGGCGTGCCAGCGTTCGTGTTCGGTGCCGTGACCTTCGGGCTCGGTGGCCTCGTCCTCGCCGGCCTGGCCGGTCGCGCCACGCTCCGTGCCGCGGTCGCTCCGGGGACGCGGGGCTGGGTCTGGCTGGGGGCAGCGGCGCTCGCCGTGTACGCGGTGGCGTTCTACGCGGCGCTCGCCGACGCGGGTGTGGCGCTGGGGACCACCATCGCGATCGGGTCGTCGCCCGTGTTCGCCGGCCTCGTCGAGTGGGTCGCGGAACGTCGTCCGGTGGCGCGGCGGTGGGTCCTCGCCACGGTCGTGAGCGTCATCGGGATGGTCGTCGTGACGCTCGCCCGCTCGTCGTCGAGCTCGTCCGGGTCGCTTGCGATCGGTCTCGGAGCCGCCCTGCTCGCCGGACTGACCTATGCGCTGTACTCGTGGGCGATCGCCCGCGGGATGGGCACGTTCCGGGCACCGGTGCCCGGTGGGCCGACGGCCGAGATCGTCTCGCGTGTCGGGCCGAACGGACGGGGACTCGTCGGCGCGGTGTTCGGGCTCGCCGCGCTGCCGCTCGTGGTGCTCGTCGTGGTGTCCGGTCACGAGTACCTCCTCGTGCCGTCGGACTGGCCGGTGTTCCTCTACCTGGCGCTCGTCCCGACGGTGATCGGGCACTCGCTGTACGCGGTCGGGCTCAGGACGGTGACGGCATCGGCCGCGACGCTGCTGTCGCTGTTCGAGCCCGTCGTGGCAGCGGTGCTCGCGGCGCTGGTCTCGGGGAGCACCTCGGGGTCGTCGGGTGGGGCGGCATCGTGCTCGTCGTGCTCGGCCTGGCGGTGCTCGCGGTGCCCGGGCGGGCGTCGCGGCGCTGAGTGTTCGCGCGTTCCGACTCGACGCGTGCATGTGCTTCCGACTCGGTGCGTCCATGTGCTTCCGACCCGGAACGACAGCGCCGCTGTCGTACGACGACGACGCTGTCGTTCGTTGCGCGCGCAGGATGTTGCGGAGGCGTGGGAGCGACACGCTCGCTGTCGTACGACAGCGAGTCTGTCGTTCCGAGTCGGCCCCGCGCGCCCGCCCCCGCGCACACCACACCCCGCGCGCGCCCTACTCGCCCAGGATCTGGTCGCGCACCTTGCGCCGCAGGACCTTGCCGATCATCGAGCGGGGCAGGTCCTCCACGACGACGATCCGCCGCGGCACCTTGTACGCCGCCATGTGCTCGCGGGCGTAGGCGCGGAGTGCCTCGGCGTCGAACGAGGACGGGTCGCGCGGCACCACCGCGGCGACGACCTGCTCGTTGCCCGCCTGGGTGATCCCGACGACGGCGACCTCGCGGACGCTCGGGTGCTTCACCAGGGCGTCCTCGACCTCGGTCGGGGAGACGTTGAAGCCGCCCGTGATGATGAGCTCCTTGAGCCGGTCGACGATCCGCACGTACCCGTCGGCGTCGATCGCGACGATGTCCCCGGTGCGGAACCAGCCGTCCGCGGTGAAGACCTCATCGGTGGCCTCGGCCTTCCCCCAGTAGCCGCTGAACACCTGCGGCCCGCGGACCTGCAGCTCACCCGGCTCGTCCGTGCCGAGCACCCGGGTGGGCTCGTCCGGGTCGGCGACACGGGCCTCGGTCGAGGGGAACGGCAGGCCGATGGTGCCGAGCCGCCTGGCGTCGGACACCGGGTTCGCCATGATGACGGGGGAGCACTCGGACAGGCCGTATCCCTCCACCAGGTACCCGCCGGTGCGCGCCTCCCACGGCTCGACGACGTCCTTCGACAGCGCCATCGCCCCGGAGATCCCGATCTCGATGCCCTTGAGCGACACCTTCTTGGAGTCGGCGGCATGCTGCAGCCTGGCGTAGATCGGCGGCACGGCGGGCAGGAACGTCGGCGGGTGCTGCTTCATCGCGGTGAGCACGAGATCCGGTTCGAACGCCGGGAAGAGCACCAACCGCGAGGCCATGCTCATCGCGAAGGTCAGGCACAGCGTCAGTCCGTAGGCGTGGAACATCGGCAGGATCGCGTAGACGACGCTGCCGTCGCCCGGCTGGATCTGCGGGACCCATGCACGGGACTGCGCCGCATTCGCGATGAGGTTGCGGTGCGTCAGGACGGCACCCTTCGGCGTCCCCGTGGTGCCGGACGTGTACTGGATGAGCGCGGTGTCGTCCGTCGACGGCCGGACGTGCTTGCGGGACAGCCGACGAGAAGACACCAGGTCGTCCCACTTCGTCGTGCCGCGGACCTTCGTCGTCAGCTTCGCGCGGGACTCCCGGGCCTTCGCCACGGGAAGCGTCAGCGCGAGCCGGGTGCTCCGAGGCATCGCCTTCGTCAGGTCGACGGACACGATGGCGTCCAGGCGGACGTCTGCGGGGAACTCCTGCAACGTCGCGACGGACTTGTCCCACGCGATCGCCACCTTCGCGCCGTGGTCCTCGAACTGGTGCCGGAGCTCGCGCGGCGTGTACAGCGGGTTGTGCTCGACGACGATCGCACCGAGCCGCAGCACCGCGTAGAACGCCACGACGTGCTGCGGGCAGTTCGGCAGGACCAGCGCCACCCGGTCACCAGCGGTCACGCCGAGCTTGCGGAGGCCGTTCGCCGCACGGACGATCTGGTCCTCGAGCGCGGCGTACGTCGTCGTGCGCTTGAAGAACTCGAGGGCGACCTTCTTCGGGAACCGCTTCGCGGACTGCTCCACGAGGTCGAAGAGCGACCCGGTGGGCTCCTCGATGTCGTGCGGCACTCCTGGTGCGTAGGCGGCAAGCCAGGGACGGGGCGTGTCGATGCTCACGCGCCCAACCTAGCGGGGTGCCCGACCGTGGGCTGGGAACACACCCCGCCGGACGGCGCACGATGAGGACATGTCCTTCGTCACCGGTGCACTCCGCTCCCGCCTCCAGGCCACGTTCACCGGCAGCACGACCGGTCGACCCGAGTGGGTGGACGAACTCGAGCAGGGCACCGACGCCGGCTTCTTCGGACCGGGGTCGGCGACCTGGTCCGTGCACGGCGGCAACCACACGATCGTGGCCGGTGTCCGTGCGCTCCTCGTCCAGGCGCTGCACCCGGGGGCGCTCGCCGGTGTCGCCGACCACTCCCGCTACCGCGAGGACCCGTTCGGCCGCCTCGCCGGCACCATCCGCTGGATCTACACGGTGTCGCACGGGGACACCGCGACGGCCAGGGGAGCGAGCCAGTGGGTGCTCCGGCTGCACGAGAAGGTCCACGGCCAGTACGTCGACGGGCACGGGGTGACGCGGGACTACACCGCGAACGACCCGGACCTGGCGCGGTGGGTGCACCTCGCCTTCACCGACGCGTTCCTCAGGAGCGCTCAGCGGTGGGGAGACCCGATCCCGGGAGGCGCCGACGCCTACGTCCGGGAGTGGGCGACCGCCGGCGAACTCATGCGTGTGGAGGACCCGCCGCGCAGCGAGGCCGAGCTCCGCGCCCAGATGGACGGGTACCTCGACCGCGGCGAGCTGGCCGTCACACCGCGCACCCGCGAGGTCGTCCGCTTCATCCGCAACCCGCCCCTCGCCCGCATGCTGCGGCCCGGCTACCAGGCCCTGTTCCAGGGCGCCGTGTCGACCCTCGACCCCCGGCACCGCTCGATGCTCGGGTTGCGTCAGGCGGCGATCGGCCCGGTGGAGCTGCCCGTCGGACGCGCGACCGGCATGGTCCTGGACGGCATCGGCGGCGTGCTCGGCAACCAGTCGGGGACGGAGCGCGCAGCGCTCCGGCGCATCGCACGGCTGGAGCGCCAGGCCGCGGAACCAGCGGCCTGAGACCCGGCCACAGAACAGACTGGAGGCACGGTGCGGGCCCGCACCGTGCCTCCCGTCCGTCTGGTGGGTGCGTCAGAAACCGGACGGCACCCGGGGCGTGTACGCGGACTCGAGTCGCGTCACCTCGTCGTCCGTCAGGGCGATCGACGCTCCGGCGACCGCGTCGTCGATGTGGTGCTCCTTCGTCGCGCCGACGATCGGGGCCGTGACCGCGTCCTTGCCGGCGACCCACGCCAGGGCGATCTGCGCCATGCTGACGCCGCGGTCGCTCGCGATCGACTCGACGGCGTCGACGATCGCGTGGTTCGCGTCCTCGTCCTGGCGGTACAGCGTCTTGCCGAACTCGTCGGTGTCGGCGCGCGTGCCGGAGCCCTGGGCGTTCCACGGGCGGGTGACCTTGCCGCGGGCGAGCGGGCTCCACGGGATCACCGCGACACCCGTGGCGGCGCAGAAGGGGTGCATCTCGCGCTCTTCCTCGCGCTCGAGGAGGTTGTACTGGTCCTGCATGCTGACGAACTTCGTCCAGCCGTGCAGCTCGGCGGTGTGCTGCATCTGGGCGAACTGCCACGCCCACATGCTGCTCGCGCCGATGTAGCGCGCCTTGCCGGCCTTGACGACGTCGTGCAGCGCCTCCATCGTCTCCTCGATCGGGGTCTGCGGATCGAAGCGGTGGATCTGGTACAGGTCGACGTAGTCCGTGCCGAGGCGGGTCAGCGAGGCGTCGATCTCGTGCATGATCGCCATGCGGGAGAGCCCGGCACCGTTGGGCCCTGGGCGCATCCGGTTGAACACCTTCGTGAAGACCTGGACGTCCTCTCTCGGGGCGAGTTCCTTCAGGAGCGTGCCGGTGATCTCCTCGCTGGAGCCGTCGGAGTACACGTTGGCGGTGTCGAAGGTGGTGATGCCCTTGTCGAACGCGTGCCGGACGAAGGGGCGTGCCTCGTCGATGCCGACGCTCCACGCGTGCGAGCCCTTCGTCGGGTCGCCGTAGGACATCATCCCGAGGATGACGTTGCTGATCTCGAGGCCGGTGGCGCCGAGTCGTGTGGTGCTCGCGTTGGCGTTCGTGTCGGTGCTGTTCGTCGGGTGGGTCGGGGTCATGCGTTCACCCTGGCATCGCGGCCTGTGACCGCGAGGAGGCGGACCTGGAGCGGTGCGTCCTCGCCGACGTCGACGGGTGCTGCGTACAGGCCGGTCTCGGCGAGTGACTCGATCTGCGGCTCGAAGTGGTGCCACACCGCCGCGACGAGTTCGTCCGGCAGCTGCTCGTCCGTGCCGGTCGCCCGCGCGAGGTCCCACGTGTGGATCGTGATGTCGCTCGTCTGCTCGGCGAGGTACTCGGCGGCGCTGACCACGTCGGTCGCGAGGTGGACCGGGGTGTCCTGCGGGGCGCGGTGCCACGCCTCGGTGGCGGCGCCCGCGAAGCGCTCCCACTCGGCCACGAGGTCGTCCCCGACGGGTTCGAGATCGGCCTCGGCCTGGGCGTAGTCGCACCCGGTGAGGAGGAGCGGGATCCACCGCTGCTCGTCGACGACGTGCGCGACGAGGTCCCTGGTGGTCCACTCGGAGTCGGGGGTCGGGGCGTCCCAGTCGGAGACGGCGGCGACGCGGCGGCCGAACTCGGCTGCGGCGACGGCTTGCAGCGCGATCCAGTCGGTGGCCATGGTGGTGCTCCTGTTCGTCACGGTTCGGCGATGTGTGGCGTGCAACCTCGGGGAGCCTTCGCGGATTCCCGGGGGCCGTGGGTGCGCTTGGTGCCCGTGGGTGGGTGGGGGCGCTTGGTGCGTGCGTGCGTGCGCTTGGTGCGTGCGTGCGTGGGTGCGTGCGTGCTTGCGCGGGTGCGTGCCCGGGTGCGTGCGTGCGTGCCCAACGTACGCCGGCGCGGGTGCGTCCCGGTCGAGCGGGTGAAATACCCGGGCATCCTCGCACGGGAACCCCACCCTTCCGCCCGCTCGCGTTCGTCCGGCGAAGACTGCAGGCCGCCCGCCGGTCGAGCGGGCGAAATACCCGGGGAGCACCGCGCGGGAACCACTCGAATTGGCCCGCTCGTGAGGAGCGAGCGAGGAGGGTGCGGTCGTGGTCGTCGAGCGGGCCAAATGCCAGGGATCGTCCCGTGAGAACGCGGGTATTTCGCCCGCTCGGGTGGACCCGCGGGAGCGCGGGAGCGCGGGAGCGTGGGAGTGCCCGCGGGAGCGCGGGAGCGTGGGAGTCCGTGCTCCTGGACGCGCCGAGGCCGGGCGCGACGAAGCCCCGGCGCCATGGGGCGGCGCCGGGGCTTCGTCTCGGGTGCTGCAGTGTGGTGCGGTTCGGTTCCCCTGGTCAGGGAGCGAGGGTCCGGGACGGACTCACGCAGCCTGGAGGACGAACTGGACGTCGAGGTTGATCGTGACCTCGTTGCCCAGGGTGAAGCCACCGGCCTCGACGGCTGCGTTCCAGTTCACTCCGAACTCGGTGCGGTCGATCTTGGTCGTCGCCTCGGCGCCGAACTTGACCTGGCCGTAGCCGTCCGTCGTGAAGCCACCGAGCTCGGCCTTCAGGACGACCGGCTTGGTGACGCCGCGGAGGGTGAGCTCGCCGGCGATGTGCAGGTCGTCGCCCTTGGCCTCGATGCCGGTGGAGCGGAAGGTGAGCTGCGGGTGCTCTTCGGTGAGGAAGAAGTCGCTCGTCTTGAGGTGCTGGTCGCGCTGCTCCTGGCCTGTGTTCACCGAAGCCACGTCGATCGACGCCTCGACGGTGGACTCGAGCGGGTTCTCGGCGGTGACGACGGTCGCGTCGAAGGTCTCGAACTTGCCCTTGACCTTGCTGATCGCGAGGTGGCGGACCGAGAAGGTGACCTCGGAGTGGGTCGGGTCGATCTTCCAGGTGCCGGTGCGGTAGCCGGGAATGGTTTCTGCGGTGAGCGACATTGTGGTGTCCTTCCAGGACGAGTGAGTCGTGGTGACGCGAGCGACCGGATCCCCGGTCCATGCGCCCGCATCGAAGTTGATGCTACGCCATTGTGCACCCATTTGGTTGAAGCGTCAACCAATGTTCACCCGAGTGTCGCCGTGCGTGTGTCGTGCCGACCGCCAGTGCCGACCGACAGCAACCGTCTGACACGTGCGACGAACTGCTCGATGAGCGCTCCGACATCGTCTGCTGTGACCCGGACGAGCCACCAGTCGACGTCCTTCAGGTGCTCGCCACGCGTGAGGTCCTTCTTGAACGACCTGGCATCCGTTCGGTGGAGATCGCTCTCGTACTCGATCGCGACGCGTGCCTCCGGGTACGCGAGGTCGACGCAGGCGATCCACTGCCCGTCGACGATGACGTCGTGATTGAGCGCAGGCTCGGGCAAGCCTCGGCGGACGAGGGTGAGCCGGGTCCGCGTCTCGCCGGGGGACCTGGAACCCGGTCGGATCTCGGCGAGGGCTGCGCGGAGCTTCCGGATGCCCCGGATGCGACGTCGTCTGCGGACCGCTGCGGTCAGTTCTGGGAGCGTGAGCCAACCCAGCCACCCGACGAGGGCATCGCCGGCGATCACGAGCTCGTCGACCGTCAGCATCGTCCCCAGGGCGACGAAGGTGTCTGCAGGGTCGCTGATCGGGACGCCTCGTGAGATCGTCCGTCGCACCGTGCCGGCCCGGGCCCGATGTCCCACCGAACCACGTACCCGGATCGCCTGATCGACGCCGATGGTCGTCACGTGGAGTCGTCGGTCGCGCTCGAAGCGTCGGGGGAGCGGGACGCCGATGATCGCTGCGGCGGTCACGTGGCTGAACACCTGGTCCGGCCGGAGTCGTGGAGCGAGGGCGCGGGCTCGTTCGTCCACCAGCACCGGGGTCGCCGGGGAGCGGACCCCGTGGAACGGCCTGACAAGGTCCTTGGCGTCGAGGCGTCCACGGGGTACCCCTCGGTAGAGCGCGTCACGAACGCGGAACGATGCGTCTCGGAGCGCTCCGGGGAGTCGGCGTCTGGCGGTCATCCCCACATGCTCGTGGCGAGTCGGCGTCGTCGGGGTGAGCCGAGCCTCCCGTGTGGATGGACGCGGGCGTCGCCCGCGTGTGGAGGCCTGCCCGTCTCGGCGAACGGGCGAGATGCCAGGGTCGGGAGTGTGGCCGACGTGGGTATTTCGCCCGCTCGCACACCCCCCCCACGCAGCTCCCCCGCGCCCCACCCCGGGAGGCACCCACGGGGCCACCCGGGGCCGAGCGCGCTCCAGTAGCGTCGGGAGCATGGAATTCAGGTACCTCGGCAACTCGGGACTCAAGGTCTCCGAGATCACCTACGGCAACTGGCTGACGCACGGCTCGCAGGTCGAGAACGACGTCGCCACCCAATGCGTCCGGGCAGCGCTCGACGCCGGCTTCACGACGTTCGACACCGCGGACACGTACGCGAACACCAAGGCGGAATCGGTCCTCGGTGACGCGCTCAAGGGCGAGCGTCGCCAATCGCTGGAGATCGCGACGAAGGTGTACTGGCCGACCGGTCCGAAGGGGCACAACGACGTCGGACTCAGCCGGAAGCACATCCTCGAGTCGATCAACGGGTCGCTGACGCGGCTCCAGACCGACTACGTCGACCTCTACCAGGCACACCGGTACGACTACGAGACCCCGCTCGAGGAGACGATGCAGGCCTTCGCCGACGTCGTCCGACAGGGCAAGGCGCTCTACATCGGCGTCTCCGAGTGGACCGCCGACCAGATCCGCGCCGGTGCGGCACTGGCGAAGGAGCTCGGCTTCCAGCTGATCTCGAACCAGCCGCAGTACTCGATGCTCTGGCGGGTCATCGAGGGCGAGGTCGTCCCCACCTCCAAGCAGCTCGGACTGTCCCAGATCGTGTTCTCCCCGATCGCGCAGGGCGTCCTCACGGGCAAGTACAAGGCCGGCCAGCCGCTCCCCGAGGGCTCGCGCGCCACCGACGAGAAGGGCGGCGCGGACATGATCAAGCGGTACATGCGCGACGACGTCCTCGAGGCCGTCCAGCGCCTCCAGCCCGTCGCGGACCAGGCGGGGCTCACCCTGGCGCAGCTCGCGATCGCGTGGACGCTCCAGAACGACAACGTCGCGAGTGCGATCGTCGGCGCCTCGCGCCCGCAGCAGGTCACCGACAACGTCAAGGCGGTCGGCGTGAAGCTCGACGCGGACGCGCTCAAGGCCATCGACGACGCCCTGGGGCCCATCCCGGAACGCGACTCCGCGAAGAGCGTGAGCCCGGCGTCGCGCCCCGCGTAGACGCGACCCAGAACCGGACGGGAGGCACGGTGCCAGCTGGCACCGTGCCTCCCGTCCGTCGTTGCGGACCGCAACGCCCGTACCCCACATGAACAACGGATGTCGCGTTTCTGGCAGAACCCTGGGGATGTCCGTACCCCACCCAAACGGGGGGCAGTAGCCCACCGAATCGGCTGCATGACCTCGACTGACACCCTCGTTGTGGTGCCACCCGCACGGGTGACGTCCACGCGGCTGAGCCGCCTCCTGGCGACAGCCCGGCAGCTCGTGTCCTTCGGCGCCATCGGCGCGTTCTGCTTCGTCGTCGACCTCGGCGTCTACAACCTGCTGCGCGCGACCGTCCTCGACGACAAGCCCATCGGCGCGAAGGTCGTCTCGGCGGTCGTCTCGACCGCGGTCGCCTACGTGCTCAACCGCTTCATCACCTTCCGCGCCGAGCGCACCACCGGACGTCGCGAGACGATCCGCGAGGGGCTGCTCTTCGCGCTCACGAACCTCATCGGGCTCGGCATCGCCGCCGCTTGCCTCTACGTCTCGCACTACCTCCTCGGATACACCTCCACCCTCGCCGACAACGTCGCCGGCAACGGGGTCGGCCTGGTCCTCGGCACCGCGTTCCGGTTCGCCGCGTACAAGGCCCTCGTCTTCCGTTCCCACGACGCACGTCGCACGAAGGAGATCGTCGAATGACCGTCATCACGACGCTGGTCACGGCCGCTGGGCCGCTGCTCCAGCCGAAGGACCAGTCCGGGACGTCGGGGAACGTCCCGAACCGGGGCACCACGGACGTCCCGACAGGAGGCTCGGGGCAAGCCGCGCACGCCGCCTGGACGCTGGGCGAATGGGTCGGCTACTCCGCCCTCATCGCCATCTCGATCCTGCTCACGCTGGTCGCGCTGTCCACGCTCTGGTGGATGCTGCACGCGTGGCGGTCGCGTGACGCGCTGAAGCAGACGAGCTTCAGCGACACACCGCGTCCAGCGGCCCACCGCTTCACGCTCCTGGTGCCCGGGCGGCACGAGGAGGACGTGATGGGGCAGACGCTCGACATGCTCGCCACGCAGGACCACCCCGACTTCGAGATCATCGCGATCGTCGGCGAGGACGACCCCGGCACCGACCGGGTCGTCCGCGAGGCCGCCGAGCGGCACCCCGGCCTGATCAAGGTCGTGGTCGACGACACGCTGCCGAAGAACAAGCCGAAGGCGATGAACCTGGCGCTGCAGTACGCCACCGGGGACATCGTGGGCGTGTTCGACGCAGAGGACGAGGTGTACCCGAAGCTCCTCAGCCTGGTCGACTCGCGCTTCCAGGAGACCGGCGCCGACGTCGTGCAGGGCGGCGTGCAGCTGATGAACTTCAAGTCCAGCTGGTGGTCGCTCCGCAACGTGCTCGAGTACTACTTCTGGTTCCGCTCGCGACTGCACTTCCACGCGGAGTCGAAGTTCATCCCGCTCGGCGGCAACACCGTCTTCGTGACGAAGGAGCGCCTGGACTGGTCGAACGGGTGGGACGCGCACTGCCTCGCCGAGGACTGCGAGCTCGGCGTCCGGCTCTCCGCCGACGGCGCCAAGGTCGTCGTCGCGTACAGCCCGGAGGCGGTCACCCGCGAGGAGACCCCGCCGACCTTCGCCTCCCTGCTCAAGCAGCGGACGCGCTGGAACCAGGGCTTCCTGCAGGTCCTCGAGAAGGGGGAGTGGAAGCAGCTCCCGTCGCTGAAGCAGCGGTTCTTCGCGCGGTACCTGCTGACGATGCCCTTCATCCAGGCCGCCACCGGGCTGCTGATCCCGCTCAGCGTGATCATGATCGCGTTCGTGAAGGTGCCGACGGCGATCGCGCTCATCTCGTTCATCCCGCTCGCGCCGACGCTGATGCTGCTCGCGGTCGAGATCGCCGGCCTCGGGGAGTTCGGGCGTCTCTACAAGGAGAAGGTCCGGATCCGCGACTACGTGAAGCTCGTGCTCGGCCTCGTGCCCTACCAGGTGTTCCTCGCCGCAGCAGCCGTCCGTGCGGTGATCCGGCACGCCAGGAAGCAGAACGGATGGGAGAAGACCGAGCACACCGGGCAGCACCGCACCGCGGCGCAGCAGCCCGAGGTGGTCGGCTTCCCGTCCGCCGTCACCAGCCCGGAGCCGGCGTTCGCCGGTGCATCAGCAGGAGGTGAACGATGACCGCCAGCATGACCAACACGACCGGCATCCCGATCCGCGGCACGCGCTCGGCGACCGGTGTCCGCGCCTGGTTCCAGGTGCACGCACGGAGCCTCGCGTGGGTCCTCCCCGTCGTCGCGATCGCCGCGCTGGTGCAGGCCTGGAACATGGGCGGCATCCCGCAGCGCATCGACGACGAGGGCACCTACACGGCCCAGGCGTGGGCGATCACCCACCTCGGCGAACTGACCCACTACACATACTGGTACGACCACCCGCCGCTCGGGTGGATCCAGATCGCCGGCTACACCTCGCTGACCGGGGCGTTCGCGCGCTACCCGTTCGCCGTCGAGGCCGCCCGCGAGGCCATGGTGTTCTTCGCCGCGGTCTCCGCCGTCCTGGTGTTCGTCCTCGGCCGTCGCCTCGGGATGTCCCGACCGGCGAGCGCCGTCGCCGTGCTGGTGTTCGGGCTGTCGCCGCTCGCGCTGCAGTACCACCGCACCGTGTACATCGACAACGTCGCGACGCCGTGGCTCCTCGCCGCGTTCGTCCTCGTCCTGAGCCGTCGGCAGCAGCTCGCCGGGTTCGTCGGCGCAGCCGCCTGCCTGGGGATCGCGGTGCTGTCGAAGGAGACGTACCTGCTCGCACTGCCGTTCCTCATCTGGATGGCCGTGCGTCGAGCGGACAAGAGCACGCGTCGCTACACGTTGAGCGTCGCCGGGGCCGTCCTCGCCGTGATCGGTGGCGGGTACATCCTGCTGGCCGCCGTCAAGGGCGAGCTCCTGCCGAGTGCCGGCAAGGTGAGCCTGCTCCAGGGCATCACCTACCAGCTCGGCAGCCGCGAGGCGAGCGGTTCGCTCTTCACCGGCGGCAGCCTGGCGAACGAGGCCGCATCCCAGTGGTGGGCGCTCGACCCGGTGTTCATCGTGCTCGGCTCGGCAGCGGCCGTCGTGGGGCTGTTCCTGCGTCGGGTCCGTCCGATCGCCGCGATGCTCGTCTTCCTGCTGCTCTTCATGTTCCGGCCGAACGGGTACCTGCCCGTGCCGTACGTCATCATGCTCGTGCCGTTCGGGGCCGTCCTCGTGGCGTTCGTCGCCGAGCGGGCCGTGCTCGCCGTCAGCGGCAAGACCGCCTTCCTCGCGAGGAACCGGGTTCGCGGAGCATCGCGTCGGGTCCTCGGTGGGGCATGGGCGCTCGCAACTGCCGCTGCGCTCGTCGTCGCCGTGCCGCTCTGGGGATCGCAGCTCCGCGGCTTCCTCGTGACCGACCTCGACAAGCCGATGGCGCAGGCGGAGAACTGGATCGGCGACAACGTCGACAAGCGCTCCCGGATGCTCGTCGACGACGCGATGTGGGTGGACCTCGTGAACGACGGCTTCGCCAGGAACAACGTGGTCTGGTACTACAAGCTCGACACCGACGGAGCCGTCGAACGCCAGTCGCCGAACGGTTGGAAGGACTCCGACTACGTCGTGACGACGGACTCGATGCGCACCGGCGGGAACTCCTCGACGGACGTGCGCCAGGCGATCCAGAACTCCACGAGCGTCGCGTCCTTCGGCACCGGCAACCAGAAGGTCGACGTCCGGCAGATCAACTCCGAGGGCCAGGCAGCCGCCGACAAGGCGATCACGAAGGCCGCGGACCAGCGGAAGACGCTCGGCACGCAGCTCGCGGACAACCCGGCGCTCGAGGCGGATGCCGGTACCCGGTCGCAGTTCCGGGCCGGCCAGGTCGACTCCCGGGCGATGATCGCTCTCGGCCAGGTCCTCGCCGACGACTCCGTCCGTGTCGACCGGTTCACGCCGCTCACCGGCGAGGACGGCCAGACGTTCCGCCGCGTGGTCGTGCACACGTCGGACGCCGCCGCGGCGAAGCGCACCGAGGCCACCCTCGACGCGATGGGCAGTGCGTTCCGCCCGACCTCGGTCGAGCGTGACGGCACCACCCTGACGGTCGTGTTCCCGACGACCGACCCCACCACGACCGCGGTCAGCACCTCGTGACCCGCGCGTCCGCCGCTCGTCCCCGCCGCCCCCGCGACCCCGCCGCGCGAGCGGGCGAAATACCCGGGCCGCCCCCACGCGCAACCGTGGTATTTCGCCCGCTCGCGGCCGGGGGCGGCCCGCGAGGACACACCCTGACCCGGAACGACCAGCACGATCCGACCCGAAGGAGCACCACCATGCACACCTCCGCACACATCCAGCGCCGCCGCGTGGCCGTCGTGGGCGCCCTCGCCGCGACCCTCGTCGCCGCGACCGTCGGCCTCGCAGCTCCCCAGTCCGCCAGCGCCGCCACCGACACCGGGTGGCTGCGCGTCGGGCACCTCTCCCCGGACACGAAGGGCGTCGACGTCGAACTGTCGAGCCTCTCCGGCGGCAAGAAGGTGTTCGAGCTCGACGACGTCACCTACGGCCAGGTCAGCAAGTACCAGACGCTCGCGGCCGGCACCTACGTGCTCTCGATGCGTGCATCGGACGCGCCGGACTCCACGCCGGTCATCTCCACCGACGTGACGGTCCAGGGCGGCAACGCGAGCACCGTCGTCGCCTACGGCAAGAACAAGAGCCTGAAGACGGCCGCGTTCACCGACGACCTGCAGCAGCCCGGTGACGGCAAGTCGAAGCTCCGGCTCGTCCAGGCCGCGACGACCGCCAAGAAGGTCGACGTCACCACCTCGACCGGCACGAAGATCGCCACCGACGCCGCGTTCGGCTCGGCCTCGCAGTACGCGACCGTCGACTCGGGCAAGTGGGACCTCGACCTGTCCGGCGGCGGGCAGACGGGCTCGGCGGACATCGACCTCGCGGGCAACACCGTCTCGACGCTCTTCGTGCTCGACGACAGCAAGGGCGACCTGACGGTCGTCCCCGTCACGGACGCCGCGGCCACCGCCGCGACGCCGACCGGCGGCGTGCAGACCGGTGGCGGCGGCACCGCCGCCGACCGCCCCGCCACGGACGCGGTCCACGCGGCCGTCGCGGCGATCCGCGCACTGTTCCACTGATCCGCACGGGAGGCCCTGATCACCGCCACCGATCGGCGAACGTGATCCGGGCCTCCAGTCAGACCGTCTCCCCACCAGCAGAAAGCAGGCCGGCATGACCCGCAGGAACTGGATCCCCATCACCGCCGTCGGCGTGGCCGCGGTGCTCGTCGCCGGCGGCATCGCCGTCGCCGCCGTGCACCCGTGGTCGGCCTCCGAGCCCGACGCCGGTGGCGCGTCGACCCCGACCTCGACGACCCCGCCGGACGGGAACCGCTCGGCCGCGCAGCTCCGCACCGACTTCCTGGACCGGTACGTGCAGGACGGCCGCGTCGTGCGGCTCGACCAGGGGAACGACACCGTCAGCGAGGGGCAGGCCTACGGGCTGCTCATCGCGTACGCAGCCGGGGACGAGCAGCGCTTCGGCGAGATCTGGTCGTGGACGAAGCGGCACATGCTGACGGACGACTCCTTGCTCGCATGGCGCTGGACGAAGGAGGACGGCGTCGCGGACGAGCAGTCCGCGAGCGACGCCGACCTCGACGCCGCGCGTGCCCTCGTCCTCGCGGGTGCGAAGTGGCAGGACGAGACGTACACGAAGGCCGGCAAGACGATGGCCCGCGCGGTGCTCGACCACGAGACAGCGACGACCGACCTCGGGCGGATCCTGCTCCCGGGGCCGTGGGCGGACTCGGAGCCGTACCGGTACGACGCCTCGTACGCGTCGCCCGCTGCCTACCGGGTGCTCGCGAAGGCAACAGGCGACGCGCGGTGGACGGAGCTCGAACAGGGCTCCAGCGCCGTGACGGCAGCGGTGCTCGAGAAGACCGACCTGCCGAGCGACTGGTCGCAGGTGCACGCCGACGGCAGCGTCGACCCGATGCCCGCCACCGGCAGCGACGCCCGCGTGCTGTACGGCTACGACGCGATGCGCATGCCGCTGCGGTACGCCGAGGCGTGCACGGCGTCGGACCGCAGCCTCGCGGCGTCGATCGCACCGACGCTCCGGCGGACCACGCAGCTCGCGGCGCAGCTCGACCTCGGCGGCACCGCCGTGACGGGGGACCGCAGCGCGCTGGCGTACGCCGCTCGTGCGGCTGCGGAGCAGGCGGCGGGCGCGACGGGAGCTGCGACGGCTGATCTGCAGCGTGCCGACCGCACCGCCGCCACGACGCCGACGTACTACGGCGACGCGTGGGCGGCGCTCGGTGCGACCATGCTGACGTCCGACGTGCTCGGTGGGTGCGGTACCGCCGGCGGGAGCTCCTCGTGAGCGGCGGGCGGCGTCGGGCCGAGCGAGGGACGTCGCTGGGCGCGCGCCTCGGTCGACGGTGGGTGGCCGTCGCGGCGGGTGCGGCAGTCGTCGTGGCCGCCGGGGCCGTCGTGACCGGGGTCGCCGTGGCCGCCGGGAACGACGCCGCGCCGTCTGCGAGGTCCTCGGCCGCTGCTCCGGGGGCATCGCCGTCCGCTGGCGACCGGGACATCGCGGGCTTCCAGGACCCGGCAGCCCCGGCGGCGCGCTCCGACGCGACACCGACCCGGGTGGCGATCCCCGCGATCGGCGTGGACGCCGCACTCGAGGACCTGCACCGCGGAGCCGCCGGCGAGCTCGACCCGCCGAAGGGCTGGGACAACGCCGGGTGGTTCAGCGACGGCATCGTCCCCGGGGAGGTCGGCCCAGCGGTCATCGCCGGGCACGTCGACAGCCCGACGAGCGCCGCGGTGTTCTTCCGACTCGACGAGCTCGTGGCTGGTGACGAGATCCACGTCACGATGTCCGACGGCAGCACCCGCACCTTCACCGTCGACCGCACCGAACGCGCCGCCAAGTCGGCGTTCCCCACGAGCGACGTCTACGGGTCGTCGCCCACTCCTGACCTCCGGCTCATCACCTGCGACGGCACGTTCGACACCGCCACAGGGCACTACACAGACAACCTGATCGTGTTCGCATCACTGTCGGGGCAGTGACTCAGCAGCCGAACCATATGTTGGACACCAGTCATCGAGGAGCAACATGAGCGAGACCCTGGTCATCATCCCGACCTACGACGAAGCCGAGAACGTCCGGCCGATCGTGGCACGTACCCTCGCGGCCACGGACGACACCGTGCACGTGCTCGTCGTCGACGACAACTCCCCGGACGGCACCGGTGACATCGCCGATGCCATCGCGACCGAGACCGATCGGGTCCACGTGCTCCACCGCACCGTCAAGGACGGCCTCGGTGGCGCGTACCTCTCGGGCTTCGCCTGGGGGCTCGAGCACGGGTACGACAAGCTCGTCGAGATGGACGCCGACGGCTCCCACCACCCCGAGTACCTGCCGTGGCTCATCGAGCTCGCGGACACCAACGACCTGGTCCTCGGCTCCCGCTGGATCCGGGGCGGCGAGGTCGAGAACTGGCCCTGGTACCGGGAGCTCCTCTCCCGCGGCGGGAACCTCTACACGCGGCTCGCGCTCGGGATCGCGGTGCGGGACGCCACCGGCGGCTTCCGGGCGTTCACCCGATCGGCACTGCAGCGCATCGACCTCGACGGCATCGCGTCGAAGGGGTACTGCTTCCAGGTGGACCTCTGCTGGCGGGCGCTCGAGGCGGGTCTGCGGATCGTGGAGACCCCGATCACCTTCACCGAGCGCGAGTTCGGCGTCTCGAAGATGAGCGGGAACATCGTCCGCGAGAGCCTGACCCTCGTCACGAAGTGGGGCATCGACCGGCGCCTCCGCGAGGTGCGTGCGCTCGCCAAGGAGCACAAGCCGCTGCCCTCGGTCCGGCGCAACGCCCACGCGGTCGCGAACCCCATCCGCTGACGGGGCTCCCCGCCTGACCTCCACGCGATAGCGACAGTCTCCCGCCGGACTCCGGCGGGAGACTGTCGCTTTCGCGGGACAACGGCGCGGGGCGCGCGCCGGCGGAACGACGGCGCAGGGCGCGCGCCGCGGTCAGCGCAGGACGACGACCCCGCGGCCGGTGAACCGGACGCAGTCCGTCGCGACCGAGGCCGCACCGAACTGGTACAGCACCTCGCCGGTCGCGCCGGGAACGGGCACCTCCGCCGCGTCGTCGAGGAAGTTCACCACGACGTGCACCGGCGCCACGGTCGGCCCGAGCAACCCGCGGGTGAGCACGAGCCACCGCCGGTCCTCGCTGAAGCGGACGGCGTTCGCCTCGTAGCGGTCGTCGACGAAGGCCTCGTCGGTCCGCCGCAGTGCGACGAGCACCCGGTAGGCCCGGAGGATCGCAGCGCCCCGCGGCGACGACACGTCGTCCCACGACAGCTTCGAGTCCTGGAACGTCTGCGGGTCCTGCGGATCCGGCACGGCGGACTCGTCCCACTCGTGCTCCGCGAACTCCTTGATCCGCCCGTCGGCCGTGGCCTTGCCGAGTTCCGGCTCCGGGTGCGACGTGAAGAACTGCCACGGCGTCGTCGCGGCGAACTCCTCGCCCATGAAGAGCATCGGCGTGAACGGCCCGAGCAGGGTCAGCGCCGCCGCGATGACCAGTCCCTCGTCGGTGAGCGTCGCCGCGAGCCGATCGCCCGCTGCCCGGTTGCCGATCTGGTCGTGGTTCTGGTTCGCCACCACGAGCGCCGTCGCGGGGGAGGTCCCGCGGTCGATCGGCCGGCCGTGCCGCTTGCCACGGAACGACGACCACGTGCCGTCGTGGAAGAACCCGTGGTCGAGGACCTTCGCCAGCGCCGACAGCGGGGCGAAGTCGGCGTAGTACCCGTTCGTCTCCCCGGTGAGGGCGACGTGCACGGCGTGGTGGAAGTCGTCGGACCACTGCCCGGCGAGCCCGTAGCCGCCGGCCTCCTGTGCCCGGAACATGACCGGGTCGTTGAGGTCCGACTCGGCGATGAGCGACAGCGGCTTGCCGACGAAGGCACCGAACGCCGAGGTCTCCGACGCCATGGCCTGCAGCACGTGCGGGCGGGTGGTGTCGCGGATCGCGTGCACCGCGTCGAGCCGGAGCCCGTCGACGTGGTGGTCGCGGAACCACATCCGCACGTTGTCGAGGACGTACCGTCGGACCTCGGGGTGCTCGACGTTGACCGAGTCACCCCAGGTGTTCGCGAGTCCCTGGACCAGGTACGGCCCGTAGAGCGGCAGGTAGTTGCCGCTCGGTCCGAGGTGGTTGTACACGACGTCCTGGATCACGCCGAGCCCGAGCGCGTGTGCCCGGTCGACGAACCGGTCGTAGGCGTCCGGTCCACCGTACGGTGCGTGCACGGCGTACCAGGCGACCCCGTCGTACCCCCAGTTCCACTCGCCGTTGACCCCGTTGACGGGCAGCAGCTCGACGAACTCCACGCCGAGCTCGACGAGGTGGTCGAGCTTCGCGGCGGCGGCGTCGAGCGTGCCCTCCGGCGTGTAGGTCCCGACGTGCATCTCGTAGATCACGGCGCCGCGGGCCGGACGTCCGGTCCACGCATCGTCCGTCCACGAGAACCGTGCGGGGTCGACGACCTCCGACGGACCGTGCACACCCTCCGGCTGGTACCGGCTGCGCGGATCGGGGCGGACCGCGTCGTCGTCGTCGATCCGGAAGCCGTAGCGGGCACCGACGTGGGGGAGCACCTCGTCGGTGCTCCACCAGTCGTCGGCGCCGCGGCGCAGCGGGTACTCGGTGCCGTCGACGACGAGCCGCACCCGCTCCGGGGTGGGCGCCCAGACGGCGTAGCGGTCGGGTGCGGTCATGCGTGGCCCTCCAGGATGTCGATGTCGGCTTGCGCGTCGGTCTCGTCCGGCGCGGTGCGCGTCACGACCGGACTGGAGGCCCGGCTCGTCTCCGCCACGTCGGTCGCGTCGGCGACCCGACCGGTCTCGTCGACGTCGGCCGCCGGGACGAGCAGGGCCACGGGGTAGGTGGTGAGCAGCTCGGACAGCGCGATCCCCCTGGTGGCCGGGACGAGCCTCCCGGTCAGCAGGTCCACGCGGTCGACGGGAGCCGGGTGGATCAGGGTGTCGCCCCACCCGCCGACCCGTTCCAGGCCGATCGGCAGGCGTGTGGCGACGGTGACGGCGCCGCCGCGGTCGAAGGCGACCACGTGGTCCGCTGCGCTGCCGGTGGCCTCGATCGGCAGGTAGCGCGTGAAGAGCTCCGGCCGGTCGCGGCGGAGGCGCAGCGCGCGGGTCGTGACGAGCAGCTTCGCAGCACCGTCGATGCCGATGGCCGGCAGCGTCTCGGGTCCGTCGTCGTCGGGCCCGTCGAGTTCCGCGAGGACGTGCCGGCGTTCGGTGTAGTCGACCGCGCGACGGTTGTCCGGGTCGACCAGGGAGCGGTCCCAGAACTCCGTGCCCTGGTAGACGTCGGGGACGCCGGGGGCGGTGAGCTGCACGAGCTTCGTGCCGAGGCCGTTCGACCAGCCGGCCGCGTCGATGCGCTCGTCGAGCGCGTCGAGCAGCGCGACGACGGACGGGTCGTCGAAGGCGGCGTCGACGAGTGCGTGCATCCGTCCCTCGAAGGCCTCGTCCGGCTCGGTCCACGTCGTGCTGTTGCCGGCCTCGCGGGAGGCCTTCTCGGCGTACGCGTGCAGACGCTCCCTGCTGGCCGGACGGGCACCGACGATCGCCTGCCAGAGCAGGTTCGCGAACACCTCGTCCTCGAGCGGTGCCAGGGCGTGCAGCTTCCGGAACGTCTCGGTCCACTCGTCGCCGAGTTCTGCGAGCACGGCGATGCGGGCGCGGGTGTCCTCGCTGCGCTTCGTGTCGTGCGTCGTGAGGGTCGTCATCGTGTGCGGCCAGCTCGCCAGGCGCTCCCGCTGTGCGGCGTGGAACTCCTCGGTGCTGACCGCGAAGACGCTCGGATCGCCGCCGACCTCGCTCAGGGAGCTCAGCTTCGCGGTCCGGTAGAACGCGGTGTCCTCGACGCCCTTCGCCATCACCATGCCGCTGGTCTGCTGCAGGCGGATCGCGGCGGGGTGGGTCGGGTCGACGAGCGCGGGGGCGATGCGGTCGATGACCTCGGCGAGGTCGGGGCGGGTCTCCGCCGCGAGCTCGAGGGCGTCGATGAGGTGGTGGGCGCCCTCCGGGAGGTACGTGCGGTACACGTCGAAGGACGCGATGACCTCGGCGAGCGCATCGACGACCCGCTCGGTCTCTGCTGCTCCGGTTTCCTCGAGCAGGCGGGCGAGACGCTGCACCTCGCTGTTCAGGATGCCGTCGGCGATCCCGCGGCGGGTGTCGTGCGTCAGACCCTGCCAGTCACCCGGCTCGTCGGCGACGGTCGCCCAGAGGGGTTCTTCACCGCGGGGGTCGACGAACAGTCGGTCGAGGACGCCGAGCGCGTCGTACCCGGTGGTGCCGTCGACCGGCCAGCTCGCGGGGAGCTCTTCGCCCGGCTCGAGGATCTTCTCCACGAGGGTGTACGCGCCACCGGTGAGGTCGTGCAGGTCCTGCAGGTACCCGGCCGGGTCGTACAGCCCGTCCGGGTGGTCGATCCGGAGCCCGTCGACCAGGCCGTCCCGGAACCACGCACCGACGACCGTGTGGGAGGCGGCGAACACCTCGGGTTCCTCGACGCGGATCGCCGCGAGGGTGTTCACCGCGAAGAACCGGCGGTAGTTCAGCTCGTGGTCTGCGCGCTTCCAGTGCACGAACTCGTAGTGCTGGCGAGCGTGCACGGTCGCCACGTCGTCGCCGTCGTGCACGGTGCCCGGAGCGGTCGGGTAGGCGGTGGAGCCGACCAGGAGCACGGGTCCGGCGGTACCAGCGGTGCTCCCGCTCGTGTCCAGCGTGACCCCGTCGAGCAGGCGGTCGTCGAGGACCGGGATGCGGATCCGTCCGTCTCCGGCTGCCCAGTCCACGTCGAACGCCGTGGCGACGGGGGAGTCCTGCCCGAGCTCGAGCAGCGACCACCACCACGGGTTCACCGCGGGCGTTGCGACGCCGACGTGGTTCGGCACGATGTCCACCAGGACGCCGAGACCAGCGGCGTGTGCCGCTTCGGCGAGCGCCCGGAACGCCGCGTCTCCGCCACGCTGCTCGTCGACGTGGGTGTGGTCGACGACGTCGTACCCGTGTGCGGAGCCTGGCTCGGACTGCAGCACGGGGGACAGGTAGAGCCAGTCCGCGCCGAGGTCGTGGACGTAGTCGACGAGGGCCGTGGCCGACGCGAGATCGAAGTCGGGCGAGACCTGCAGACGGTAGGTCGAGGCGGGGACGCGGCGGGTGCGCTCTGTCGTCACTTGGCACCCCCCTGGGTGTCGCTCGGCGCGGGGGACCCTGCGGGGTTCGCGGGGGTCACCGCGTCCTGCGGTGCCGGCGTGACCGGGTGGGCTTCGGCGTCGACGGGGGTGGTCGTCACCTCGTGGTCGGGCTCGGCGCGGAGCACGATCATCGATCGGGCCGGGACGTCGAGCGGGGTGGCGGCGTCGATGACCTCGTCGCGGGCGCCCGGTTCGGCGGTGTCGATGCGGACCGTCCAGCCCGGCGCGTACTCCTCGGGCGGCAGCGTGAACGTCACCGTGTCGTCGTGCGCGTTGAAGTACGTGATGAAGGCCACGTCCGTGACGCGCTCGCCGCGGGCGTCGCGACCGCGGATGCCCTCGCCGTTCAGGTACATGCCGACGCTCTTGCCGAAGCCGGAGTCCCAGTCCTCCGGCGCCATCGCGTCGCCTTCCGGGGTGAGCCAAACGACGTCGGGCAGGGGCTCGCCCTCGCCGCGACGCACGGGGCGACCGTTGAAGTACCGCGTCCGTCGGAACGTGGGGTGGTCGTGCCGGAGCTTCGTGACGTCGGCGGTGAACTGGATGAGTTCGTCGTCGGCGGTGTCCCAGTCGATCCAGCTCAGCTCGGAGTCCTGCGCGTACACGTTGTTGTTGCCGGACTGCGAGCGGCCGAGCTCGTCGCCGTGCGCGATCATCGGCACGCCCTGGCTGAGGAGCAGCGTCGCGAGGAAGTTCCGTCGACGCTGCAGCCGCAGGGCGTTCACGGACTCGTCGTCCGTCGGACCCTCGACGCCGGAGTTCCAGGACCGGTTGTGGCTCTCGCCGTCGTTGTTGTCCTCGCCGTTCGCGTCGTTGTGCTTCTCGTTGTAGGCGACGAGGTCGTACAGCGTGAAGCCGTCGTGCGCGGTGATGAAGTTGATGCTGGCCTTCGGCGTGCGGCCGTCGTGCTCGTAGAGGTCCGCAGAACCGGAGATGCGCGACGCGAACTCGCCGAGGGTCGACGACTCGCCACGCCAGAAGTCCCGCACGGTGTCGCGGTACTTGCCGTTCCACTCCGACCACTGCGGCGGGAAGTTGCCCACCTGGTAGCCGCCGGGGCCGACGTCCCACGGCTCGGCGATGAGCTTCACCTGCGACACGATCGGGTCCTGCTGGACGAGTTCGAAGAAGGCCGACAGCCGGTCGACCTCGTAGAACTCACGGGCCAGCGCCGACGCGAGGTCGAAGCGGAAGCCGTCCACGTGCATCTCGGTCACCCAGTACCGCAGCGAGTCCATGATGAGCTGCAGCGAGTGCGGGTGCCCGACGTTCAGCGAGTTCCCGGTGCCCGTGTAGTCCATGTAGTAGCGCTTGTCGTCGTCCATCAAGCGGTAGTAGGCGGCGTTGTCGATCCCGCGGAACGACAGCGTCGGGCCGAGGTGGTTCCCCTCGGCGGTGTGGTTGTAGACGACGTCGAGGACGACCTCGATGCCTGCACGGTGCAGCTCGCGCACCATGGTCTTGAACTCCTGCACCTGCTGGCCCTCGTCGCCGGAGGACGAGTAGTGCGAGTGGGGGGCGAAGAACCCGATGGTGTTGTACCCCCAGTAGTTCGACAGCCCCTTGTCCTGCAGCGTCGAGTCGTTGACGAACTGGTGCACGGGCATGAGCTCGAGCGTCGTGATGCCGAGGCGCTTGAGGTGCTCGATGACCGCCGGGTGCGAGACACCGGCGTACGTGCCCCGCTGCTCTTCGGGGACGTCCGGGTGGGTCTCGGTGAGGCCCTTCACGTGCGCCTCGTAGATGACCGTCTCGCCGTACGGGGTCCGTGGTGCGCGGTCGCCCTGCCAGTCGAAGAAGGGGTTGATCACCACGCCCTTGACCATGTGCGCGGCCGAGTCCTCGTCGTTCGTGGAGTCCGGGTCGCCGAACGTGTACGAGAACAACGACTGGTCCCAGTCGATGTCCCCGCTCGTGGCCTTGGCGTACGGGTCGAGCAGCAGCTTCGCCGGGTTGCACCGCGCGCCGTTCTCGGGGTCGTACGGGCCGTGCACCCGGAAGCCGTACAGCTGCCCGGGGCCGACATTGGGCAGGTACGCGTGCCAGACGTAGGCGTCCACCTCGACGAGGGGGACGCAGGTCTCGGTGCCGTCCTCGTCGAACAGACAGAGCTCGACGCGCTCGGCGACCTCGCTGAAGAGGGCGAAGTTCGTGCCGCTCCCGTCGTAGGTCGCGCCGAGCGGGTAGGGGTTGCCGGGCCAGGTGTGCAAGGGTCCTCCAGTGGTGGGTCTCGCCAAACGTATCCACGCCTCCCTGTGCTGTCCGCTCGACGAGCACTCCTGTGGAAGAACGGCGCCCGTCCACAGCGGAGTAGCCTCACCGACATGGCCAACATCGTCACGCAGATCGCAGACAAGGTGCGCCCGATCGGCGTCTCCACGAACTACGGAGACCCGGTGGAGGTCGGCGACCAGACCCTCATCCCGGTGTCGCTCGGGTGGTTCGGCTTCGGGGGCGGCGGGGACGGCGACGACAACGGCGGCGGAGGCGGTGGCGGCGCGGCCGTGCCGATCGGCGCGTACGTCCGTCGACCGGGCAAGGACCTGGAGTTCGAGCCGAACCTGATCGCGCTCGTCGCCGTGAGCATCCCGCTGGTGTGGGTGACGGGCACCGTGCTCCGCAAGCTGATCCGCGTCCTCAAGAAGTAACGCGCGCCGCGCAGCGGTACACTGCTGGGACACACACGGGAGTCCGGGATCGCCGGGCTGAGAGGGAGCGAGTGGCGCTCCGACCGTCGAACCTGATCCGGGTCATGCCGGCGCAGGGAGGAGTACCAGCTGATGCCTTCGCGCACGCCGTCCACCGTCCGTACCGCTGCCACCGCGGCGGCTCCGTCGACGCCGACCCCGCGGCGCTCGCTGCGCTGGCGGGTCGTCGACATCGTCGTCGCGAGCGTCCTCGCCGTGGCCGTCGGTGTCGTGTTCAAGCTCTGGGAGTTCGGCTACGAGCCGCTCTCCGCCGCTGTGGCACTCCTGCTGCCCGGAACGCAGGCGCTCTTCGGTGGCGTGTGGCTGCTCGCCGGCCCGATCGTCGCGATCATCGTGCGGAAGCCGGGTGCTGCGCTCTTCGCCGAGATCGTCGCCGCCAGCGTCGAGGCGCTCTTCGGCACGCAGTGGGGATGGAGCACGCTCGAGGCCGGACTCGTGCAGGGCCTCGGCGCGGAGCTCGTGCTCGCGCTGTTCCTGTACCGCGTCTACCGGCTGCCGGTGGTCGTCCTCGCGGGTGCCGCCGCCGGACTGGCGATGGGGATCAACGACACGATCCTCTGGTACCCGGGCCTCGACGCCGCGTTCAAGACCGTCTACATCGTGTGCGGGACGATCTCCGGCGCGGTCATCGCGGGCGCGGGTTCGTGGCTGATCGTCCGCGCACTCGCCCGCACCGGCGTGCTGTCGTCGTTCGCCGCCGGCCGCGAGCACACGAAGCGGCGCTCCCGCCCCACCACGGCGGCGTGACCGTGCCGGGCGCGCAGCCGGCCCGGATCGAGTTCCGCGACTGGGGCTGGCGGTACGCCGAGCGGGACGACTGGGCGGTCCGCGGGGTCGACCTCGTCGTCGAGCCCGGCGAACGTGTCGCGGTCGTCGGTGCCTCCGGTGCGGGCAAGTCGACGCTCCTGCGTGCCGTCGCGGCCGTGCTGCCCGACGAGCCGGACCCGGACGACGACTCCGCGGCGGCCACGGAGGGCAGCGTGCTGGTCGACGGTGTGACACCGGGGGCCGTCCGCGGACGGGTCGGGCTCGTCATGCAGGATCCGGAGGCGCACACCGTGATGTCCCGCGTCGGGGACGACGTCGCGTTCGGGTGCGAGAACACCAGCGTCCCTCGGGGCGAGACCTGGGAGCGGGTCCGGTCGGCGCTCGACGTCGTCGGCCTCGACCTGGCGCTCGACCGGTCGACGACGATGCTGTCGGGTGGGCAGCGGCAGCGGTTGGCGCTCGCCGGGGTGCTCGCGATGCGCCCGGGAGCACTCGTGCTCGACGAACCCTGTGCGAACCTCGACCCGTCCGGTGTCCGACAGGTGCACGACGCCGTCCGGGCACTGCTCGACGAGACCGGCGCGACGATGCTCGTCGTGGAGCACCGGATCGGCACGTGGCTCGACCTGGTCGACCGGCTCGTGTTGCTCGAGCCAGGGGGTGGCGTGATCGCCGACGGCACGCCCGCTGACGTCCTGCGGTCCCACGGCGATGCCCTGACCGCTGCCGGCGTGTGGGTCCCCGGGGCCGAGCCCGAGCGCGGCTCCGCCCGCCCGCCCCGCCGCACGCCCCCACGAGCGGGCGAAATACCCGGGTCCGTCCCGGGGAGCACCCTGGCATTCCGCCCGCTCGACGGAGCGGGGACTCGCACGTCCCCACGAGCGGGCGAAATACCCGGGTCGAGTGCGGAACCCACCCCGGTATTCCGCCCGCTCGACGAGGGCGGGCGCGCGGCGGAGCACGCGGCGGGGCGCACGACGGAGCGCGCTGCGGAGCACGCGGCGGAGCGCGCGGCGGAGCAGAGCCTCCTCGTGGCGGAGGGGCTCGGGACCGCACGAGGCAGGCGCCAGCGCGTGGGGAGCGGCATCGACCTCGACGTCCGGGCGGGCCGGGTCATTGCGATCACAGGACCGAACGGCATCGGCAAGTCGACGCTCGGGCTCACCCTCGCAGGACTCCTCCGCCCCGCCGACGGCACGCTGCGGGCCACGACGACGCTCGCAGGCGACGTCGGCGCCGCCCCGCACGCATGGTCCAGCCGCGAGCTCGCCGTCCGGATCGGCACGGTCTTCCAGGACCCGGAGCACCAGTTCGTGGCCCGCACGGTCCGCGAGGAGGTCGCCGCCGGCCCGCGTGCCCTCGGCATCCCGGACACCGCGGAGCGTGTGGGTGAGCTGCTCGACGCCTTCGGCCTGGCGCACCTCGCGGACGCCAACCCGTTCACGCTCTCCGGCGGCGAACAGCGACGTCTCGCGATCGCCACCGTCGTGGCCACGCGGCCTCCGGTCGTCGTGCTCGACGAACCGACCTCGGGGCAGGACCGTGCGACGTGGCAGGCCGTGGTCGACCGGCTCGGAGCGCTCGCGGACGCCGGGACCGCGGTGGTCGCCGTGACGCACGACCGGGACCTGGTTCGCGCACTCGACGCCGACGAGGTGGTCCTCAGCGCGACGGGCGCGACACCCGCAGCCGAGACGCGCGCACCCGCAGCAGAGACGCGCGCAGCCGCGCCCACGAGCGCGACGAACGCGCCCACGGCGGTCACGACGTGACCACCTCGACGACGCAGCCCGCCCGGTCGTGGCGATCTGAGCCTCCCGTCCGCTCGGAACGTGGCATCCGCGCGGTCCAGCCGGTGGCCGCGCTCCTCGGTGTCATCGGACTCGGGATCTGCCTCGTGCTGAGCCTCGACGTCGTGTCGGCGGCGGTCGCCCTCGGACTGGAGCTCGCCCTCCTCCCGCTCCTGCGGATCCCGGTCAGGACCCTGCTGCTCCGGACCTCGCCCGTGCTGGTCGCCGTGCCGCTGACGGGCGTGAGCATCGCGTTGTACGGGAGGGCCTCCGGCCGGGAGTGGTTCGACCTCGGCTTCGCCCACGTCACCGACGGGTCGCTCGTGCTCGCCGTGGCGACGATGCTGCGCGTGCTCGCGGTCGGTCTGCCGAGCATCGTGTTGTTCATCAGGATGGACCCCACGGACCTGGCGGACGGGCTCGCGCAGATCCTGCGGCTGCCCGCGAGGTTCGTGCTCGGAGCGCTCGCGGCCATCCGGATGATGACCCTGCTCGGCGACGACTGGCGGCAGCTCGCGATGGCGAGACGTGCTCGCGGGCTCGCTGACACCGGACGGATCCGGCGTGGCGCGTCGATGGCGTTCGCGCTGCTCGTGCTCGCGCTCCGTCGGGCGACGACGCTCGCGGTGGCGATGGAGTCGCGCGGCTTCGGTGCGCCCGGGAGGCGCACCTGGGCCCGGCCGGCCCGCTTCGGGGCGCGGGAGTGGGCGATGGTCGCCGTGCTGGTCGGGATCGGGCTGGTCTCGATCGCGGTGTCGGTGGCCGTGGGGACGTGGCGTGTCTGAGGGGGCGCGTGGTGCAGCCGGTGCGTCCGTTTCCGGTGCGTCCGTTTCCGGTGCTTCCGGCTCCGGTGCTTCCGTCCCCGGCCTGGAGGCTCGGCTCGCCTCCGTCGCGTCCCTCGCCGACCGCGCACGGTCGGCTCCTCAGACGTCCGGCCGACGGTCCGTCGTCCTGGTCGACGGGCGCTCCGGGACCGGGAAGACCACGCTGGGGAACGCACTCGGGGAGTCGCTCGGGTGGCGGGTGGTCCACCTCGACGACGTCTACCCGGGGTGGAACGGACTCCGTGCCGCGTCGTCGGCCGTCGTGACGCAGGTCCTCGGCGAGGCATCCGGCTACCGGCGGTGGGACTGGGCCCGCTCTGCACCGGCCGGCTGGGTGTCGCTCGACCCCACGGCGCCGCTCGTCATCGAGGGCTGTGGTTCGCTGTCCCGAGCTTCGGCGCCACTCGCGACGTTGCGGGTCTGGATGGACGCGGACGACGACGTCCGGAAGCGGCGGGCACTCGACCGGGACGGGGACGTGTTCGCGGCGGAGTGGGAGCGGTGGGCGCGGCAGGAGGACGCGTTCATCGCGTCGGAGGACCCCGTCGCACTGGCGGACGTCGTCCTGCGGTCCTGAGGGCCGGCGACTCGCGGCTGGTGGCTCGCGGGGCTCGCGGCCGGAGACTCGCGGCTGGTGGCTCGCTACGCCCAGCCGAGTTCGTGGAGGCGCTCGTCGTCGATGCCGTACCAGTGGCCGATCTCGTGGACGAGCGTGGTGTGGACCTCGTCCCGGAGTTCCTCGATCGTGTCGCACTCGGCGAGGTGCTGCTTCCGGAACACCACGATGCGGTCGGGGAGTTCACCGAAGCCGTACTGCCCGCGTTCGGTCTGTGCGACGCCGTCGTAGATGCCGAAGAGCTCTGAGCCGTCCTCGGGCTCGTCCTCCACGACGAACACGACGTTGTCGAGGCCGTCGACCATCTCGTCGGGCAGCAGGTCGAGTTCGTCGGTCACGAGTGCCTCGAAGGCCTCGGCGGACATCTCCATCACGGGCCCGATCGTGGCACAGCCACCTGGACGCACGCGGGAACGACGAAGGCCCCGCTGACAGCGGGGCCTTCGATTTGTTCGGGGTGAGTAACGGGGCTCGAACCCGCGACCTCCTGGACCACAACCAAGCGCTCTACCAGCTGAGCTATACCCACCATGTGCACCGGTCAGGCCGGGCAACCACTCAATAGTAGTACATGCGAGCGGCCCCGCGGGACACTACTCGGCGGGCTGTGGGGCGAGCCGGGGCTCCCATGCGGCGACGACCTCCGCCGCGACGGCCCGGACGTCGTCCGTGCTCGGGCCGGGCTCGGCGACGAAGCCCGCGCGACGGTAGTACTCGAGCTCGCGGATCGACTCGAGGATGTCCGCGAGGGCCCGGTGTCCGCCGTGCTTCTCCGGGGCGTTGAAGTACACGCGCGGGAACCAGCGGCGGCAGAGTTCCTTGATGCTCGACACGTCGACGCTCCGGTAGTGCAGGTGCCCGTCGACGCGGGGCATGTACTTCGACAGGAACGAGCGGTCGGTGCCGATGGTGTTGCCGGCCAGGGGAGCGGTGCCCTCGGCGGGGACTTGGGCGAGGATGTACTCGAGCACCTGGTACTCGGCGTCCGCCAGGGAGACGCCGTTCGGGATCTCCTCGATGAGGCCGGACGTGGTGTGCATGTTCGTCACGAACTCGTTCATGTTGTCGAGCGCGGACTGGTCCGGCTTGATCACGATGTCGAAGCCGGGGTGCACGGGGTTCAGGTCGAAGTCGGTGATGACCACGGCCACCTCGACGAGTTCGTCGACCTCGAGATCGAGGCCCGTCATCTCGCAGTCGATCCAGACGAGGCGGTCATTCGCGGTTGCCATGCCCTCGATCCTATTCCCGGCACCGCGGTGCCCTGGACGGGACGGTCTGGAGGCCCGG
Source organism: Curtobacterium sp. L3-7 (assembly GCF_048756585.1). Lineage (NCBI taxonomy): Bacteria > Bacillati > Actinomycetota > Actinomycetes > Micrococcales > Microbacteriaceae > Curtobacterium > Curtobacterium sp. L3-7. The sequence goes on from NZ_CP151474.1 coordinate 1,769,598, forward strand.
TGCCGGTCCTCCGGGCGCCCGCCGCGCCTCCAGGCGGTCGCGTCCACTGCACGCTCATCCGCCGCCCACGCCGCCCCGCCCGCCGCAGGCGCCCCGGAACGCCGAGCGGGCGAAATACCCGGGCGGCCGCCGTGACGGGCCGAGGTATTTCGCCCGTTCGACGGAGCGCGCGCACCGGGCTCGGCCGGCGCCTGCGCGAGCGGGCGAAATACCCGGGCGACCGCCGAGGCGGACCCGGGTATTTCGCCCGCTCGACGGAGCGGGCGCACCTGGAGTGGCCCCGCCGCAGCGCCCGACCCCGACGCGCGGCCAGGCCCCGCCCGGCCCGCGCCCTACGCCATCTCGCCCGCGGCGATGGCCTCGGCCTCGACGGGCTCCGGCTCGGCACCGTCGTCGACCCGCCGCAGCACCCGAGCGGTGACCAGGGTGATCACGAACGCGACGGCCACCGACGTCCCCGCGAAGACGTACGCGGCGGACGGCGAGTACGCGTCGGCGAGCAGCGTCGCGACGGGCGGGGCGATCGCACCACCGATGAAGCGCACCGCGGAGTACGCACTCGAGGCGACCGAACGGGGGAGATCGGTGGCCTCCATCACGCACTCGGTGAGGACGGTGTTGAGCACGCCCAGCACGAGCCCGCCGATGACGACGCAGATGATGAGCCCGACCTGCGACCGCACGACGATAGCCGCCGCGAAGAGGTCGAGCGCGAGCAGCGGCAGGGCGATCCGCAGCACCGTCGTCCGACGGAGGCGGGCGGTGAGCATCGGGGCGACCCACACCGAGGTGATCGCCAGACCGACGCCCCAGCCGAAGAACGTGAACCCGATGCCGAGCGCCCCGAACCCGAGCGGGAACGGCGTGTAGGCGAGCAGGACGAAGAAGCCGATGTTGTAGAACAGTGCGGTCGCGGCGAGTGCTGCCAGCGCCGGACGACCCAGGGCACGGAAGGGTGCGGAGAGCTTCGTCGGGACGGGCTTCTCGAGCCCGGAGGACTTCAGCATCACGGCCACGGCGATGAAGGCGATCGCCATCAGCGTGGTGACGCCGAAGAACGGGCCGCGCCAGCTCACCGAGCCGAGGAGCCCACCGACGAGCGGGCCGATCGCGATGCCGAGGCCGAGCGCGGCTTCGTACAGGATGATCGCGGACGCCGTGCCACCCGATGCCGCTCCGACGATGGTCGCGAGCGCGGTCGAGATGAACAGTGCGTTGCCGAGCCCCCATCCCGCACGGAAGTCGATGATCGTCCACACGTTGTTCGACACGGCTGCGAGCACCGAGAACACCACGATGAGGGCGAGCCCGATCATCAGGGTGCGCTTGGCGCCGATCCGGCTGGAGACCCAGCTGGTGAAGAACATCGCGACGCCGGTGACCGCGAGGTAGCTCGTGAAGAGCAGCTCGGTCTGCGCGGGGGTCGCCTTGAGCGACGATGCGATGGCGGGGAGGATCGGGTCCACCAGGCCGATGCCCATGAAGGCGACGACACAGGCGAAGGCGATCGCCCAGACCGCCTTGGACTGTTTGAGGATGCTGCCGGACGACGCCGGTGCGTGCGCGTTCACGCGGTGATCTCCGTTCTGGTCCCCGTAGCGAGGGCCGATGCGATGAGGGCCGATGCCTCGTGCAGGATGTCCCACTGGTCGTCGTCGAGATCGGCGAACATCGGCCCGACCGTCCGGGTGAGCGTCGTGCGCCAGTCGGCGAGACGGACGCGACCCATGGTCGTGATCTCGATGAGCTGCCCGCGGGAGTCGTCGGGGTCGACGGTCCGCGAGATCAGGCCGTCGGCGAGCATGCCGGCGACGAGTCGGGTCATCGTGGGTTGGGAGACGCGGGACAGCTTCGCGAGTTCGCCGAGCCGGAGCGGCTGGTCGGACTCGAGGATGCCCAGCGTGCGCCAGACGGCCGACGACGTGGTGCTGCCGGCGGCCTGGGCGGCGACGCGGATCAGGCGGTTGACCGAGACGAGGAGCGTCTCGATCGTCTGCTCGCGCGTTGTTTCCATAGCTGAACTATATAGCGTTGCTATGCATCTTGCAACAGGGGTGCCCTGGTAGAAGTGATGGATGAGCGACATCACCATCGACGAAGGCAGCGAGTACACCGCGATCTTCCACCAGGGCCCCTTCGACGGGACCACGGACACCCGCACCGCGACGAGCGGCTCGGTGGACGACGAAGTGACGGTCTACGCGGACGTCGAGGGCCTCCAGACGGCCTTCACCTACCGGGCGACCGGCTCCCGCCACGTCCTCGACCAGATCTCCGTCGACTACACCTACGAGCCGGGCGAGTCCGACCCCGTTGACGACCTCGCCGACCGCGGCGACCGCAGCGGCGAGTTCGACCGGGAGTAGTCCGACCCGCTGCGACGTTGCACGATCACATGCAGCTCGATCTCTGGACCTCAGCCTTCTGCGCACCGTGCGCCGCCGCCCGCCGGTTGGCCGCCGACGCGGCACGGCTGGTCCCCGGGCTGACGGTGACCGAGCGCGACGTGGCTGCACACCCCGACGACGCTGAGGACCTCGGCATCCGTTCGACCCCGACGATCATCGTGCGGGGCCCGGACGGAGCCGAGGTCTTCCGTTCACCCGGGGTCCCCTCCAGGGACCAGCTGCTGGTCGCGGTCGCCAAGGCGGTCGCCTGACACCCGGACTGGAGGCTCGGCTCGGCTCGCGGACGCCGCCGGGCTCTCGGACGGGGTCACCTCGGACATCCGTGGTCGGGTCGTCTCTTCGGCCTGCGTCCGCTGGGAGCGCGGTGCCCCGACGACCGTCGGCTCCGGCGGACGGACAACACGCAGCGCGCGACGCGCGGCGCGTTTCGCGCTCCTGATCGGCACGCCGACGACGAGCGCCGCCGTGCCGATCGCCGACCGGTCCGCGCTGCCGAGGGCGTTCTTCCGCTCCCAGGCACGGCGGAGCGCCCCACCGCGACTGCGTCGGGCACTCGGCCGGTCCGGCAGGGTGCCGGCGTCCCGGCGCTGCATCAACGCCTCGGCCCGGATCGCCCAGTCGTCGTCCGTCGCCGGGTGGAAGTAGTTGTCCGTCATCCACGCCGGACGGATCGTGCCGAACCGACCGTCGACGAGGTCGCCCGCGTCACCCTCGAGGCCGCTGTCGACGAACACCTCGTTGATCAACGGCCGGGAGACGCCGAAGTCGGTCAGGGTGAGCGCCGGGATGCCCCGTGCTGCCGCCTCGAGCACGGCGGTGGAGCTGATCGTCACGAGCGCCACGGCCCGGTCGAGGTGCGCGGCCATCGGACCGGCCTCGACCACGAGGTTCGTCGGGGCGTCCGGTGGCAGCAGGTCCGCGTACGGGAAGGCCTCGCGGTGCGTCTGCTCTTCGCCGGCGACCGCTCGGGTCTTCACCACGACGCGCCACTCCGGGTGCTGGCGGGCGGTCTCCGCGAGCCACTGGACGACCTGCTCCCGTTCCTCACGGGTGGCGGGGACGCTCGGCTGTGCGGCGAACACGACGGAGTCCGGTGCCACGGTCCGACGTGCCACGACTCCGGTGCGGGCGAAGGGCAGGGTGGCCAGGGCGAAGTGCGGCTCGACACCGTTCTCCGTCGCGAGGGCGTCGTACTCGCGGACCTCGCGGTGGCTGTGCAGCACGAACAGGTCGGCGCGGGCTCGGGAGAACACGCCCTTCCACTTCGCGGGGAAGGAGATGCCCGGGAGCCCGGTCAGCAGGACGGGGCGCCGGGGGACCGCACGGTGGACCTCGTCGACGAGGAGTTCCGCGACCGGGCCGATCACCGAGACCAGGACCGCGTCGGGCTCGGAAAGCCGGACGTGGTCGACGACGGCGTCGACGTCCAGGGGTGCCGGGGGAGCCGATGTCAGGTGGGCCAACCGGCCGTCCAGTCCACGGAACGCCGAACGGAGCTGTGCCGGGCTCGCGGTCCGCGGGGTGTCCACCACGAGGAGCTCGAGCGACCAGTTCTCGGGAGCCGCCGCGAGCAGGTGGCTGCCCCACTTCGCGAACGAGTCGGTGTCCACGATCCCGACCACGTGCCTCCCGGCCGTGTCTCCTGACCCGCGCACGACGCTCGACGCTGGGGTCACGCGTCCACGCGGCGGAGCTTCGCGAGCGGGGCGAGCTCGCCGGGCATGACCCGCTTGACGCCGTCGCCGAGGGCGGTCTCGATGATGCGGACGTCGCGCGCGAGGGTCTGCAGGCCGTGCGGCTCGAGCGACGCGGCGTGGTCGGAGCCCCACATGGTGCGGTCGAGCGTGATGTGGCGCTCGACGGCGGTGGCGCCCAGGGCAACGGCCGCGATCGAGATCTGCAGGCCGGGCTCGTGTCCCGAGTACCCCACCGGGACACCGATGTAGCGCTGTGCGAGGGTGTCGATCATGCGGAGGTTCGCCTCCTCGGCGGGCAGCGGGTACGTCGAGGTCGCGTGCATGAGCACGAGCCGTTCGGTGCCGAGCGCCTCGACCGCGCGGTCGATCTGCTCCAGCGTCGACATCCCGGTCGACAGGATCACGGGCTTGCCGGTCGCTGCCACCGCGGCGAGCAGGCCGAGGTCGGTGACCGACGCGGAGGCGATCTTGTACGCCACGACGCCCAGGTCCTCGAGGAAGTCCACGCTCGGCTCGTCCCACGGCGACGCGAACCAGTCGAGGCCGCGCATCGTCGCGTGGTCCCCGATCTCGATGTACTGGTCGCGGTCGAACTCGACGCGGTAGCGGTACTCGAGGTAGGTCATCTCGCCCCACGGGGTGCTCCGCGGGGTGTGCTTCATGTGCTCGGGCGTGGAGATCTCCGGGGTTCGCTTCTGGAACTTCACGGCCTGCAGCCCCGCGTCGGCGGCGACGTCGACGAGCCGCTTCGCGATGTCCACGTCGCCGTTGTGGTTCAGGCCGATCTCGCCGATCAGGTAGGCGGGGTGGCCGGCGCCGATGGTCGAGGTGCCGATGCTGACGGTCATGGTGCTCCGTTCGTGGTGGTGGCTTCGTGTTCTTCGCGGGCAGTGCTGGCGTTGCGTGCGGTGCGGTCGAGCCGGGGTGCGAGGGCGTCGGCGAGCGCGAGGTCCAGCTCGTCGTCGATGTCGATCGCGCCTGCCGGATCGACCGGCACGATCTCGACCCGCCCGAAGAACCGGTGACGGTGCTGCCGGAACCCCTCGACGCGCATCGCGTAGAGGGCGCCGGTCTCGCGGTACTCGGGCGCCCGGTCCTGGCGGCGCGGGCGCGTTGCGGCATCGTGGTTCACCGCGACCGCACGCCCGTCGGGATCGGTGCGCCACAGGAACGCGTGCGACGGCGTCGCTGCGAACACCGAGTCCGCGTGGTCGTCCAGGATCCGTTCGACGGCGGCGTCGAGGTCGGCCGGGTCGATGAACGGTGACGTCGCCTGGACGAAGAGCAGGACCTCTGGGGTGTCGCCGACGGCCGCGAGCTCGTCGAGCGCGTGCAGCAGCGCGGACTCGGAGCTGGCGCCGTCGTCGGCGAGGGCGGCGGGGCGCCGGACGATGCGTGCACCGGCCGCCACGGCCTCGGCAGCGATCGCGTCCCCGTCCGTGGAGACCACCACGGCGTCCACCAGGTGTGCTCGCAATGCGGACTCGACGGCGCGACGGACGAGGGAGCGGCCGGCGACCGGGCGGAGGTTCTTCCCCGGGATGCCCTTGGAACCAGCACGCGCGGGGATGACCGCGACGACGCGCATGCTGCTGGCGCGCATGCTGCTGACGCGCGTGCCGCCTGCGCGCTCGGTGCTCATGTCGGCACGCTAGGGAGGCGGTGTTGCCGGGAGGCGAACGGCGGGGGAGCGTCCGGGGAACGGCGGATTGCTAGGGTCGACGGGTGCTCGGAGCCGATGACGTCCTCGATCCGCCGCCACGTCGAGTCCTCGTCGCCGGGGTGACCGGCGTCGGCAAGACGACCACGGCCGGTCGGATCAGCCGCCGGCTCGGAGTTCCGCACACCGAGATCGACGCCCTGTTCCACGGACCCGGCTGGGTGCCGCGTCCGACCTTCGAAGCGGACGTCGAGGCGTTCACCGCCGAACCCGCCTGGGTCACCGAGTGGCAGTACCACCAGGTGCGACCCCTCCTCGTCGAGCGTGCCGACACCATGGTCTGGCTCGACCTGCCCGTCCTCGTCGCGCTCTGGCGGCTCGTGCGTCGGACGGTCCGTCGACGGGCCCGGCGGATCGAGCTCTGGAACGGCAACGTCGAGCCGCCGCTGTGGACCGTCCTGGTGAACCGGGACCACATCATCCGGTGGGGGCTCCGGACCCGCAGGAAGATGCAGGCCCAGGTCCCACCACTCGAGGACACGGCACCCCATCTGCGCATCGTCCGACTCCGGTCGAAGGCCGAGGTCGACGCGTGGGTCCACCGGCTGCCCCGAGCCTCGGAATAGAATCGGAGTCGTCCGCCTCCGTAGCTCAGTGGATAGAGCAGGTGGTTTCTACCCACCGTGCCGCGGGTTCGATTCCTGCCGGGGGCACCGACGACGAAGGCCGCCATCCGTTCGGATGGCGGCCTTCGTGTGGTGGGGGGCGGTGACGGCTACTCGTCGTCCTCGGCGCGGCGACGCAGCTCGTTGGCGCTGATCGGCTGCGTGTACGGCGACTCTGACGTCTCGTCGGCGTCCGCGGGTTCGACCGGGGCGTCGGCGATCCGGGTGGGGATCGATGTCGTGTTCGTGGGGCCCGCGGCATCGACGGGGCCGTCGGTGAGGGTGCCGGCGTCCCGCTGCGTGTCCGTCTCGCGGGGCGAGGACTGCGGCCGGGGCGACGACATCGGCTGCTCGTCGACGACGTCGGCGTTGTCCGCGTCGACATCGCTCGAACCGCGCGACGGGGATGCGGACGTGCCGGGAGCCCCGGGCGTGACGGGAGCCCCGGGCGTACCGGGGGTCCCGAGGGCGGGACGGATCGGCGTCGGCGCCGGCTGGTCGTCACCGTACGGGCGGGTGAGTCCGTCGCCGAACGAGCGGGTCGCGCCGTCCGTGATCGGCGTCGTGGCGTTCGGGTCGGTGCCGCGCGTCGCGGTGGGGCCGGCGCCGGTTCCCGCAGCGGTGGCGGACGCGGGCTGCGCGGCGGGCGTGGTCGGGCCTCCCGTCCGCTGCGGCGCAGGCCGCAGGGAGGTGGTCGTCGGCGTCGGAGCGGGCGTCGGTTCCGGCGCGCGCTTGCCGCTCGCCTGGTCGGCGCTCCAGTCCTGCTGACGCTTGATCAGGTCGGCGTCGGGATCGGGCGACTCGAACTTCCAGCGCTCGAGGTCGTACTTGAAGAGCTTGCGTGCCTTGCCGGGCCGGGACTGCCACTCGAGCAGCCGGTCGCGGAACTCGGCGAGGGACTGCTCCGCCTGGAAGCTGAACGTCGAGGAGTTCTTCTTGATGTCGGCGATCTCGTGCTGCGCCCAGTTCGCCGCGAGCGGCGCACCGTTGATCGGCAGCAGGCGGAGACGGATGTCGGCGTCCTCGGCGAGGTGGTCCGCGTACCCGCGCTCCTCGTGACCGAGCGAGCCCCACGACGCGGCCTTGCGTGCCGCCGAGATGATGGCGGCGACGGCGGCGTTCTTGGCTTCCCGCTCCTGCAGGCTCACCACGCGCTTGGTCGCACCGCGTCCGATGAGGGCCGCGACGACACCGGCGACGACGATCGCCACGAAGGGGATCAGCGCTCCGGAGATCACGCGCCACCCCGTGTCCGACGAGGTCCAGTCGAGAAGGTCGTTCCACCAGTCCATGCGCGCACCATACCCACGAGTCGGTCGGTTCCAGGGGAGATCAGGCGGCGTTCCGCGCATCCGGTCCGACGTGATTCCAATGTGGAACATCATCGGATCGAACCGCTCCACGCACCGAGGTCACCAGCGCAGGCAGTCCACCGCGTCGTCGACGGACCAGACGTTCGGCAGTTCGACGAACCGGCGCTCGGCGGCGATGTACCGCCGCGCTCGGTACGCAGTGTCGCCTGCCACGTCGACCCGATCGACGTACCCGACGATCTCGCCGTTGGCACGGGTCACGCGGGACAGGTCGTCACGGACGTCGAGGACACGGAGGTCACCGCGGGAGCGTGCCACGGGGTGCGCGGTCCGGATGCGCAGCTGGGGCTCGGTGGTGGTCTGCATCGAGGTGCCTCCTGTTCCTGGTCGGTGTGCTGCTGACGCTACGGCGCACCTCCGACACGCCGGGACGTGGCGGTGCGCCCGGGGGACAGTGCGGGCCGGCTGCGCGTTGTGGAGGACGCATCAGGCGCTCGGAGCTCCTCGGAGGCCGGGGAGGTACGTTGTGCCCATGACCACGTTCGTGCTCGCAGGTGGATGTTTCTGGTGTCTCGACGCCGTGTACCGCACGCTCCAGGGTGTGCAGGACGTGGTGTCGGGCTACATCGGTGGGACCACGGAGAACCCGTCGTACGAGGCGGTGTGCACCGGTGCCACCGGTCACGCCGAGGCCGTCGCCGTCACCTTCGACGAGACGGTGATCCCGGCCGACGTCATCCTCGACGTGTTCTTCACGCTGCACGACCCGCGGCAGCGCAACCGCCAGGGCGCCGACGTCGGCACGCAGTACCGCTCGGCGATGTTCCCCGCCGACGACGAGCAGCGTGCGCTGTTCGAGCGGGCGATCGAGCGTGCCTCGGACATCTGGGACGGCGGGATCGTCACCACGATCGAGCCGCTCACGACGTTCTTCCCCGCCGAGGAGTACCACCAGGACTTCTTCGCGAAGAACCCCGGTCAGGGCTACTGCCTCGCAGTTGCGCTGCCGAAGGTGAACAAGGTCCGCAAGGCCTACAGTCAGTACATCCTGGCGTCCTGAACAACAGGACCGGACGTCGGGGCCACGAGGAGGTGGTCGAACGATGACACAGAACGACGGAACATGGGTCGCAGTCGGTCCGGCAGGAGCGGTGGGCAGCATCCACCGTGCGCCGGACGGCTTCCGGGTCGAGCTCTACGGACACCGGGAAGGCGGTGGCGGGGTCTACCCGTCGCTCCAGTCCGCGAAGGGTGCGGTCCACGCCGCGCTCGGTCCGCTCGCGACGCGACCGGAGTTCCACGCGCACTGATCCGACGTGGCCGCACCCGACCAGGAGGCTCGGGGGACTCGTCCTCCACAGTCGCCGGATCGGGTCCACACCACACACATCGAGCCCCGGCCCGCCACGGCGGTCCGGGGCTCGATGACGATCGGTGGCATGAACGACACCATCACCGTCTGCGGCATCGTCGCGACCGAGCCCCGCCACCTCGTCACCGAGACCGGCATCGCCATCACGAGCATGCGACTGGCATCACCGTCCCGTCGCTGGGACCGCCAGAACTCCACCTGGACCAACGGCCCCACCAACTGGTTCACCGTGACGGCCTTCCGGTCGCTCGCGGCGAACGTGCACAAGTCCGTCAAGAAGGGCGACCGCATCCTCGTCACCGGACGGGTGCGGATCAGGACCTGGGAGCGGGACGGCCGCGGCGGCACGTCCGTGGAGATCGACGCGGAAGCCCTCGGGCAGGACCTCGCCTGGGGCATCGGCAACTGGATCAAGGTCCCGCGCCACGCATCGGAAGCGACCGCGGTGCCCGGCCCCGGACCGAGCGTGAACCCCGACACGGGGGAGGTCCACGGTGCGGAGGACGGCTCGGGTGGCGACGCCGACGAGACGACTCCCGTCCCGGCAGAAGGGGTGGACGAGGAGCTCCCGGAACCCAGCGCCGCCGCCCGAGCCGCCGACGAAGTCCACCGCGAAGCGGCCTGACGTGCTCGAACCGTCACGCGGGGCCGGACGGGTCACTACACTTGACCGCGATATGGCTGAGTACATCTACCAGATGGTCCGTGCCCGCAAGGCAGTCGGCGACAAGCTGATCCTCGACGACGTCACGATGTCGTTCCTCCCCGGTGCGAAGATCGGCGTCGTGGGCCCGAACGGCGCCGGCAAGTCGACGATCCTGAAGATCATGGCCGGCCTCGACCAGCCCTCCAACGGCGAAGCGAAGCTCACGCCGGGCTTCAGCGTCGGCATCCTCATGCAGGAGCCCGAGCTCGACGAGTCGAAGACCGTGCTCGAGAACGTGCAGGAAGGCGTCGGCGAGATCCACGGCAAGATCTCCCGCTTCAACGAGATCTCCGCGCTGATGGCCGAGCCGGACGCCGACTTCGACGCGCTCCTGGCGGAGATGGGCACCCTGCAGGAAGAGATCGACGCGGCCGACGCGTGGGACCTCGACTCGCAGCTCGAGCAGGCGATGGCCGCGCTCCAGTGCCCCCCGGGGGACGAGCTCGTCACGCACCTGTCCGGTGGTGAGAAGCGTCGCGTCGCGCTCTGCAAGCTCCTGCTGCAGAAGCCGGACCTGCTCCTCCTCGACGAGCCCACCAACCACCTCGACGCCGAGAGCGTGCTCTGGCTCGAGCAGCACCTGCAGCAGTACCACGGCGCCGTGCTCGCCGTGACCCACGACCGGTACTTCCTCGACCACGTCGCCCAGTGGATCGCCGAGGTCGACCGCGGTCGTCTCTACCCGTACGAGGGCAACTACTCGACGTACCTCGAGAAGAAGCGCGCTCGCCTCGAGGTCCAGGGCAAGAAGGACGCCAAGCTCGCGAAGCGTCTGTCGTCCGAGCTCGACTGGGTGCGCAGCAACACCAAGGGCCGCCAGGCGAAGTCCAAGGCCCGTCTCGCTCGGTACGAGGAGATGGTGACGGAGGCCGAGCGCACCAGGAAGCTCGACTTCGAGGAGATCGTGATCCCCGTGGGGCCGCGTCTCGGCTCGCAGGTCATCGACGCCGAGAAGCTGCACAAGCAGTTCGGTGAGCGCGTCATCATCGACGACCTCTCCTTCACGCTCCCGCGCAACGGCATCGTCGGCGTCATCGGCCCGAACGGCGTCGGCAAGACGACCCTGTTCAAGACGATCGTCGGGCTCGAGCCCCTCGACGGCGGCACGCTGAAGATCGGTGAGACGGTCGACATCTCCTACGTCGACCAGAGCCGTGGCGGCATTGACCCGAACAAGAACCTGTGGGAGGTCGTGTCCGACGGACTCGACTACATCCAGGTCGGCAAGACCGAGATCCCGTCCCGCGCCTACGTCTCGCAGTTCGGGTTCAAGGGCCCTGACCAGCAGAAGCGTGCAGGCATCCTCTCGGGCGGTGAGCGCAACCGTCTGAACCTCGCGCTGACGCTCAAGCAGGGCGGCAACCTCCTGCTCCTCGACGAACCGACCAACGACCTCGACGTCGAGACCCTCGGTTCGCTCGAGAACGCACTGCTCGAGTACCCCGGTTGCGCCGTGGTCATCACCCACGACCGGTGGTTCCTCGACCGCATCGCGACGCACATCCTCGCGTGGGAAGGCCTGAACGAGGACGGCACGCCGAACTGGTACTGGTTCGAGGGCAACTTCGAGGCGTACGAGGAGAACAAGATCGAGCGCCTCGGTGCCGACGCGGCCAAGCCCGGTCGCGCGACGTACCGCAAGCTCACGCGGGACTGACCCGCACGTGGCCAGGCTGCACACGCCGGTCCGCATCCGCTGGAGCGACATCGACGCCTACGGGCACGTGAACAACTCCGCGATGCTCCGGCTGCTCGAAGAAGCTCGTGTGCTCGCGTTCTGGGCGCCGGATCCCGACGAGGTCGACGAGTCGGGATCCGCGCCGGAGCCGATCATCGACGGTCGGCCGGGGTCGGGCACGATGACGGTCATCGCGGCCCAGCGGCTCGAGTACCTCGCATCGACGCCGTACTTCCGACGACCGCTCGACATCCAGCTCTGGATCGGGCACGTCGGCGGTGCGAGCCTCGACATCTCGTACGAGGTCTGGTCGCCGGCCGGCCACGAGCCCGCCGAGCTGTACACGCGGGCCACGACGACGCTGGTGATGGTCGACGCGGCCACGAACCGTCCGCGTCGTCTCACGGCCGTCGAGCGTGCGGCGTGCGAGCCGTACGTCGAACCGCCGGTCGTGTTCTCGAGGCCGTAGCCGACCCGGCCTGCCCCCCCCCCCGTGTCAGCGGCGCGGGATCCGCATCATGCCTTCCTGCGCCACGCTCGCCAGCAGGCGTCCGTCGCGGGAGAACATCCGGCCGAACGCGAGTCCCCGGCCGCCCTGCGCGCTCGGCGACTCCTGCGTGTACAGGATCCACTCGTCCGCGCGACCGTCCCGGTGCCACCACATCGCGTGGTCGAGGCTCGCGCTCTTGACCCCCGGGGTGCCCCAGGCGACCCCGTGCCGCCGCATGATCGGCTCCAGGATCGACAGGTCGCTCGCGTAGGCCAGCACGGCGCGGTGGAGAGCGGGGTCGTCGGGCAGGTCGCCCTGCACGCGGAACCACACTGCCTGGTGCGGCACGTGCTCGCCCTGCACGTCGACGAACACCGGGCCCTCGACGTGCCGGAGGTCGATCGACCGCTCGGCCCACGCCCGTGCGACGGGGTGGTCGATCGCCGACAGGATCGACGCCGCCGAGGGGAGCGACTCCGGCTCCGGCATGCCGACGGGGAAGGGGTCCTGGTGTTCGACGCCGTCGTCCGCCGTCTGGAACGACGCGATCATCGAGAAGATCGGCGTGCCGTTCTGGTAGGCCTGTGCCCGACGTGTGGCGAAGGACCGACCGTCGTGGATGCGTTCGACGCCGAAGGTGATCGGCACGTCGATGTCGCCCGGTCGCAGGAAGTACCCGTGGATCGAGTGGATGTCGCGGCCGTCGATGGTGGCCTGCGCCGCCACGATGCACTGCGCGAGGACCTGGCCGCCGAAGACCCGGCCACCGGGGGACCAGTGGTTCGCCCCGGTGAGGATCGTCTCGCGCGTACTCGCGCCGGTGTCCTCGAGTCGCAGGGTCCGCAGGAAGTCCGGTTCGTCGTTGACCACCCCCGCAGTCTACGAAGAGGAGCGCCCCGGTAGGATCGGACACGACATGAGCACCTCGTTCACGCTGCCCGACGCCGCCTCCCTGAGGGACCTCCGCACGTACCTCGGACGTGCCGCCCGCGTCGAGGACGGCTCCGTCCGCCTCATCGCCGACTCCGGGGTGCTCGCCGTCTACACGGCGATCCTCTACCCGCTGGGGTTGCTCGACGAGCTCCCGACGGTGCTCGGGCTCCGCACCTTCTCGCTGACCCAGCCGGCGTCGATCGACGTCGTCGTTCCGCTGGCCTCGTTCCAGGAACGCCTGCGGGTGCTCGCCGACGCGCAGGACGCCGAACACGCCGAGGGTGCGGACCCGACCCGGGCCACCCCGATCGAGGTCGAGCTACCGCACGAGGTCCACACCGTCACCTGGGCTGCGATCTCCCCGCCGCGCGGTGGGTGGATCCCCCTGCCCGACGTCTCCGCCGAGCTCCTCCGCCGTGCGGCGAAGGCCGGCATCGACGAGGTCGCCGACGCGGTGCCGACGAACGCCGGCGACGCCGTGGTCCGCAAGGTCCGGTCCGAGGTCTGGGGTCGACCGATCCCGGGCGTCGAGCACGTCCCGGCCGGAGCGGGGTTCGCGGGGGAGAGCCTCGGGTTCCTCGGGCACGACCCGGTGCGGCTGTTCGAGACCGGCCCCTGGAGCCGCCTCACGACCTCGCGTGGACACGTCCTGGTGAAGCGACGCGCCTGGACCCTGGCGTCCTAGCCCCCGCAGCACGGAGCGCTCGGCCAGCCCCCGGTGCCAGGCTGGTCGCATGCATGTGTTCCTGACCGGCGCGTCCGGCTACATCGGTTCATCCGCCCTCCGTGCACTCGTCGCCCACGGGCACGACGTCACCGCGATCGTCCGTTCCGACGAGAAGGCCCAGGCGGTCCGCGACGCGGGCGGTCGCGCGTTCGTCGAGGACGTCACCGACACGGAGGTCGTCGAGCGCCTCGCCCACGAGGCCGACGCCGTCGTGCACACCGCGTCCGCGAAGGACGTCGACGAGGCGTTCGTCCGGACGGTCCTCGAAGCGCTCACCGGGACCCCGAAGCCGTTCGTCCACACCGGCGGCATCTTCACGTTCGGCAACTCGACCGACATCTCCGAGCAGTCCCCGATCGACCCTCCGGCGATGACGTCGTGGCGCGGTGCGAACGAGGCGGTGGTCCGTGCCAGTGACGTGCGCACCACGATCGTGGCACCCGGCATCGTCTACGGGCGCGGAGCCGGCATCCCGGCGATGTTCGTCGGGGACGGCGAGCACGAGGTCCGGCTCGTCGGCGACGGGTCGCAGCGCTGGGCGACGGTCCACGTCGACGACCTCGGCGAACTCTACGTCCTGGCGCTCGAGCGGGCGGAGCAGGACGGGTACGTGCTGGTCGCGACCGGCGACAACCCGACCGTGCGGGAGATCGCCGAAGCCGGCGCACACGGGTCGCCGATCGTCGCGGAGAGCGTGGACGCGTCCCGGGAGCGCCTCGGTACCGCGTACGCGGACGCCCTGCTCATGCACCAGGAGTGCTCGGGCGCGCACGCGCGCAGCGCGTACGGCTGGAACCCGACCCGCCCGTCACTGCTGGAGGACCTGGCGGACGGCTCGTACGTCCGCTGACGCGACCGGGTGGCGGACTGGAGGCTCGTGGCGGCGTCGCCACGAGCCTCCAGTCCGGTGGTGGTCAGGACAGGGCGTCCAGGACCGGCCGCACCGCGTTCGCGAACGCGTAGCCGTTCGAGGCGTCCCAGTTGATCGACCAGGTCATCGCACCGCGGAGCCCGGAGTACTTCGCAGCCGGGACGAACGAGCCGCAACCGGTCCCCTTCGCGAGGCAGGTCATCGCGTTGTTCACGACACTCGGTGCGACGAAGCCGCTCCCGGCGCCGCTCGGCGAGGCGGGGAACCCGAGCCCGACCTGGTCCGCGCGCAGACCGCCCTGGAGGGACGTGCAGGCGAGCGCCGTCGCGAAGTCCACGGTGCCCTGCGCGTAGACGCCGCCGTCGCACCCGTTCATCGACCCGGAGTTGTAGTACTGCGTCTGCACGATGGTCAGGATGTCCTTGATGTTCAGCGCGAGGGCGAAGTAGTCCGATGACGTGCTGAGCATGTCGATCGTCTGCGGCGCCATCGTGATGATCATGCCGGGGTGCTTCGCCGCGACGGTGTGGAGCGCCTGCGCCATGTACGTGGGGTTCACGCCGTTCTCGAGGTCGATGTCGACCCCGTCGAACCCGAACGAGTTCATCAGGGAGTCGACGCTCGCGGCGAAGTTCGCCGCGGACGTGCTGTCAGCGACGGAGATCGTGCCGTTCTGGCCGCCGACCGAGACGATGACCTTCTGGCCGCGAGCATGGACCGTCTGCACGTCCGACCGGAACTGCGCATCCGTGTACCCGCCGAGCTTCGTGGACAGGCCGGGGTCGACGGCGTACGTCACGGCGCCGGGCTTCGACGCGTCGGCGTTCGCGAACGCAACGGCGACGAGGTCGTACGACTTCGGAACGTCGGCGAGTCGCAGCGCCTTCGCGCCGTTGTCGAAGTCCTGCCAGTAGCCGGTGAGCGTGTGCTTCGGCAGCTGCGCGGCCGGGCCGGTGCCTGGGGTGGGGGTCGGAGTCGGTGTCGGGGTGGGCGTCGGTGTCGGCGTGGGTGTCGGCGTCGAGGTCGGAGTCGGCGTCGGCGTCGAGGTCGGAGTCGGCGTGGCACCTGCGCCGCCGGGTCCGCTCAGCACGATGTCATCGGCGAGGTACGTGCCCTGTCCGTACCAGCCGTGCACGTACACCGTCGCGGTCTTCTGCGAGGCCCCGGTGGTGAACGTGGTGGTCAACTGCTGGTAGCCCGCTGCGGAGGTCCACGTGCTCGCGCCGGATCCGCTCTCGCCGAGGTACACGTAGCTCCCGGAAACCCATCCGGACAGGGTGTACGCCGTACTCGGCTGGACGGCGATCGTCTGCGAGCACTGTGCGGTGTCCGACGACGTCGGCGCGCCGGAGAGGGCCTTCGTGCCGGAGTGGACCGGCGTGCTGACCACGGAGGCGCCGGAGCACACCCACCCGCTGGTGGTCCCGGTCTCGAAACCGGGGTTCGACACGAGGTTGCCCCCAGCCGCGTCGGCGATGTTCGGCAGCATGACCGCCGCGGCGATCAGGGCGGCCCCTGCGCCGACGGCTGCGAGTTTCGGAACGACCTGCATGGTTCTCCTCATGAGGCGTCGCGGCCCTCGGGAGTGGGCGCCGTGCCCGAGCCACACCATTCCGCAAGGTCATTGCGGAATGGTGTGGAGAGGTTATGACCAGTTCGGCCGGAGCGTCAAGAGCTCAGTCGAAGGTGTTCGTCATCGCGTGGGCAGCACGGTCGAGGTACGCCCACAACTCGGCTTCGTCGAGCGGCGCGAGCTCGAGCGACTCGACTGCTGCACGCATGTGGTGCAGCCAACGCTCACGGGCCTCTGACGTGATGCGGAAGGGCATGTGCCGCATGCGGAGTCTTGGGTGCCCGCGCTGCTCGCTGTAGGTGCCTGGTCCGCCCCAGTACTGCTGCAGGAAGAGCGAGAGCCGGGAGATCGCGCCCTCGAGGTCGTCCTGCGGGTACATCGGCCAGATCACGTCGTCCTGCTGCACGCCGTCGTAGAAGCGCCGCACGAGGCGGTCGAACGTCGGTGCGCCGCCGATCCGATCGAACAGCGACCCGGTCGCGGACGTCCCGCCGAGGCCGACCCGCAACGTGATCGGTTGCGCAGGCACACCGCCGGACGCACCGGAGGCGCCTGGTGTGGGGAGGTCGGTCATCGGTCGTTGTTCCTTCCGGAGTCGGGGCCGTCGGTCTCGATCGGCTGCCCGTACTGGTTGGTCTTGCGGCCGCGCCGCGGCTTCGTCGGAGCGGGCGTCGGCTGGGTCCGGACGGTGCGGAGCCCGTTGATCGAGGTCGCGTTCTCCCAGCCCTCCGGCATGATCATCGCCATCGCGGGCAGCGTCACGCCGAGCTCGTCGACGGCGTGCTTCAGCCGGATGCGGAGTTCACGCCCGACGACGTCGAGCTCGGACGCGCGGGTCTTCACCACGAGCCGGAACACCATGCCCGTGTCGGTGATCGACTGCAGGCCCCAGATCTCCGGCTTCTCGATGATGCGTTGCCGCCAGCGGGGCTCCTGCGACATCCGCACGGCGGCGGCGAGCAGCGCGTCCTGGACGGCGTCGATGTCCGTGTCGTACGGCACGGTGATGTCGACGAGCACACGCGACCAGCCCTGCGACAGGTTGCCGACGCGGAGGATCTGCCCGTTCGGCACGAACCAGAGGATGCCGTTGACGTCGCGGATCTGCATGACCCGCAAGCCCACGTTCTCGACGACACCGGTGGCCTGCCCGGTGTCGACGACGTCACCGACACCCGCCTGGTCCTCGAGGATCATGAACACGCCGGACAGCAGGTCCTTGACGATCGACTGGGCGCCGACCGCCAGGCCCGCTGCGACGAGGGACGCCCCACCCACGATCCCGACGGCGGCGTTCGGGAGCACCTGCGGGATGATCACCGCGAGTGCGATGATCACGACGGCGACGGTGGCCAGGTTCTTGAGCACGCTGCCGAGCGTCCTGGTGCGCTGGACGACGCGTGCGGTCTGGATCGGCGAGGCGATGAGCGCCTGGGTGTCGGTGGTGCCCTGGCGCTTCTTCGCCCCGTTGACGACGCGGTCCACCACGCCGTTGATCGAGCGCCTGAGGATGAGCCGGACGATGATCGCCGCGAGGACCGTGATCACGATCACGATCGGGACGTGCCAGGTCTCCACGAACTGGGTGAAGGCGTTGGAGATGAGCTTCGAGGTGTCGTCTGCAGCCAGGTTCATATCCGCTCGATGCTAGAGGGGCGGGGTGTGGCGTCCCTGGAGGAACGCCACACCCCGTCTGGCAACCGGACTCAGGCGTCCGCGGCCTGGACCCGCAGCGCACGCTCGGTGCCCGCGAGGTTCTCGGTCACGATGCGACGCAGTGCTGGGGTCTCCGGGTGTGCCTCGAGCCACGCGGTCGCGGCGTCACGGAGCTCCACCGAGGCGAGCGGCGCCGGGTACAGCCCGGTGACGATCGTGTCGGCGATGTGGTAGCTCCGCTCGGCCCAGATGCGCGTCAGTACGTCGAAGTACTTCGGCACGAGGCCTTCGAGCACGACCGGGGAGTTGGCGTGCTGGAACCCGATGGTGGTCTGGCGCACGATCGCGTTCGGCAGCGCGTCGGAGTCGACGAGCGACGAGAACGCCGCCAGCTTGCCCTCGGCGGTGGGGATCGTCGCACGGGCCCGTGCGGCTGCCTGCTCGCCAGACGCGGTCTTGTCGGCGGCGAGCTCGGCGTCGACCTCGGCATCCGCGGCGGCACCCGCGAGCACGAGGCCCTCGAGCAGCTCCCAGCGGAGGTCGGTGTCGATCTCGAGCCCGTTCAGCGTGACCGAGCCGTCGCGCAGCCCCGTCAGCGTCGCGACGTGCTCCGGCGTCGAGGCGATCTGCGCGAAGAACTTCGCGAACTGGAACTGGGCGTCCGATCCGGCCTCTGCCGAGGAAGCCAGGTTCCACAGCGTGTCGCCGACGGTGCGGACCGTGGCGTCGACCTTGGCCGGCGCGACGTAGTTCCGCGCCGTCAGGAGCAGCTGCGACAGCGTCGTGCGGATCGTCGTCGACTCGGTCTCCGTCGCGATGTTGCCCAGCACGAGTCGGACGTAGTCGCTGGCTGGCGACTCGGCATCGCGCGTGGCGTCCCACATCGCGCCCCAGACGATGGAGCGGGCGAGGGGGTTCGCGATCGCGGCGAGGTGCTCGATCGCGGTGCGGCGGGACTGCTCGTCGAGACGGATCTTGGCGTACGCCAGGTCGTCGTCGTTGAGCAGCACGAGGTCGCCGCGGTGCTGGCCGACGAGCTCGGGGACGTCCGTGCGGGCACCGTCCACGTCGATCTCGACACGGTGCGTGCGCTCGAGCTTGCCACCGGAGGACGCGGTGTCCGCGCCGAAGGGTGCTGCGCCGTCGGTACCGAACGCGTACAGGCCGATGGCCAGACGGTGCGGGCGGAGCGTCGGGTGGTCCGCCGGGGCTTCCTGCAGCACCGCGAATGACGTGATCACACCGTCGGCGTCGACCTCGATCTCCGGGCGCAGCGTGTTGACGCCTGCGGTCTCGAGCCAGAGCTTCGACCACTCGCCGAGTTCGCGGCCGCTCGTGGCCTCGAGCTCGACGAGCAGGTCCTTCAGCTCCGTGTTGGAGTGGTGGTGCTTCTTGAAGTACGCGGAGACACCGGCGAAGAACGCGTCGATGCCGACCCACGCGACGAGCTGCTTGAGGACCGAGCCGCCCTTCGCGTACGTGATGCCGTCGAAGTTGACCTGGACGTCTTCGAGGTCGTTGATGGTCGCGACGATCGGGTGCGTCGAGGGGAGCTGGTCCTGGCGGTAGGCCCAGGACTTCTCCATCGCCTGGAACGTCGTCCATGCCTCGGTCCACTCGGTGGCCTCTGCGGTGGCGATCGTGGAGGCCCACTCGGCGAACGACTCGTTCAGCCAGAGGTCGTTCCACCACTTCATGGTCACGAGGTCGCCGAACCACATGTGCGCGAGCTCGTGCAGGATCGTGACGACCCGGCGCTCCTTGATGGCGTCGGTGACCTTCGAGCGGAAGACGTAGGTCTCGGTGAAGGTGACCGCGCCGGCGTTCTCCATCGCGCCCGCGTTGAACTCGGGGACGAAGAGCTGGTCGTACTTCTCGAAGGGGTACGGGACGTCGAACTTCTCTTCGTAGTACGTGAAGCCCTTGCGGGTCGTCTCGAAGACGTAGTCGGCGTCGAGGTACTCGGCGAGGGACTTGCGGGCGAAGACGCCGAGCGGGATGGTGCGTCCGTCGCTCGAGGTCAGCTCGCTGCGGACGACCTCGTACGGGCCGGCGATGAGTGCCGTGATGTAGCTCGAGATCCGGGTGGTCGCCGGGAACGCCCACGTGGCGATGTCGCCGTCGACGCGCGGTTCCGGCGTGGGGGAGTTCGAGACGACCTGCCAGCGGGACGGCGCCGTCACGGTGAAGGTGAACTCGGCCTTGAGGTCGGGCTGCTCGAACACCGCGAACATCCGGCGGGAGTCGGGGACCTCGAACTGGGAGTACAGGTAGACCTCGTCGTCGACGGGGTCGACGAACCGGTGCAGGCCTTCGCCGGTGTTCGTGTACAGCGCGTCGGCGACGACGACGAGCTCGTTCTGCTCCTGCAGGTCGGCGAGCTGGATGCGCACGCCGTCGTTCACGGCCGCGACGTCGAGCGCGGTGCCGTTCAGGGCGATCGAGTGCACGGTCTTGGTGATCGCGTCGATGAAGGTCGACGCACCGGGCGTCGCGGTGAAGCGCACGCGGGTGGTGCTGCCGAAGCTCTCGGCGCCGCGCGTCAGGTCCAGCTCGACGTCGTACGACTGGACGTCGACGATCGCCGCACGTTCCTGGGCTTCGATTCGGGTGAGGTTCTCTCCGGGCACGGACGCTCCAACTTCGCTGCGGCGCGGACGATCGATGTCCGCGCATCGGTGGCCCCGCCCGGCGTCGTGCACCGGCGGAACATGTCGGAGCCAGCCTAGCGAGCACGCGTACGCTCGCACCCGTGACCGACACGACTGTGGACAACACCCCGACGACGCCGACCGCTGTGGACTTCTGGTTCGACCCGAACTGTCCGTGGGCGTGGATGACCAGCCGCTGGGTGGGTGAGGTCGAGGGGCAGCGTCCGCTCGACGTGTCGTGGCACGTGATGAGCCTGTACGTCCTCAACGAGCACCAGGACGTGCCCGAGGACTACAAGGAGCGGCTCGCGCGGGGGCAGGTGTACCCGCGACTGGTGACTGCCGCGCGGCTCCGACTCGGCGACGACATCGTCAAGCCGCTCTACGACGCGCTCGGCGAGCACATCCACCACCGTCAGGAGGACGACCCCGCTGTTGTCGTCCCCGCGGTCCTCGAGGAGCTCGGCCTCGACGCCGACCTCGCCGAGTACGCCTGGAGCGACGAGGTCGACGCCGCGACGCGCGAGAGCCACCGCGACGGCATCGAGCGCGTCGGGCAGGACGTCGGCACGCCGGTCATCGCCGTCGAGGGCACCGCGTTCTTCGGCCCCGTCATCTCCCCGGCGCCGAAGGGGCAGCAGGCGCTCGACCTCTGGGACGGGATCGTCGCGGCCGCCCGGTACCCGGGCTTCTTCGAGCTGAAGCGTTCCCGCACCGTCGGTCCGATCTTCGACACGGCCGGCTGAGCACCCCGTCGTCAGGACAGCGGGAGTCGCATCAGCGTCAGGTCGAGCCACCGGTCGAACTTGCGTCCGACCTCCGGCAGCACCGCCACGACCTCGAACCCGAGGCGCTCGTGCAGGGCGATCGACCCCGTGTTGGCACTGCAGATGCCGGCCATCATCACGTGCAGGTCCCGCTGCCGTGCATGGGCCACGAGTGCGCGCATGAGCACGGACGCGATGCCACGGCCCCGGAACGCCGGCAGCACGTACACGCTGTGCTCGACCGTGTGCCGGTACCCGTCGTGCGGGCGGAACGGCCCGTACGTCACGTAGCCGGCGACCTCCCCGTCCACCTCGGCCACGAACACCGGCAAACCGGCGGCGCGGCGGTCCGACAGCCACGTGTCGAACCACGACCGCGGGTTCGGTGCGTCCTGCCAGATCGCCGTCGTGTGCAGCACGGCGTCGACGTGCAGCGCGTGGACGACGTCCAGATCGCCGGGCTCGCAGTCGCGGACGAGCACGTCCGACGCCGAGGACCCACCATTCGTCGCATATGCTGTCGCCATGTCTCAGATGGTAGACGACGATCGAGTGCTCGGCGAACGTCTCCGCGCACTCCGCGACGAGCGCCGCTGGAGCCTGACGGAGCTGGCCGAGGAGTCCGGCGTCTCGCGCGCGATGATCAACCGTGTCGAGCGCGGGGTGTCGAGTCCGACCGCGACGATCCTCGGCCGGCTGTCCGGGGCGTTCGGCCTGACGATCTCGCAGTTGCTCGACGAGCGTGGAGCCGACGGCCAACGACCGGGCGAGGTGCCGGAGTCCGGCAGCCCCGAGGACGCGACCGGCGTCCAACGCGGCGCGACCGCCGACCACTGGACCGACCCCGAGACCGGGTACCGCCGCCGTCCCGTGTCGAGCGCGGACTTCCCCGTGGACGTCACCGAGGTGCGCCTCCCGGCCGGTGCGTCCGTGACCTACCCGGCGTCGGCGTACGCGTTCCTGCGGCACTGCATCTGGGTCGTCGACGGCGAGCTCGGGCTCGTCGTCGGCGGTGAGCCGACGGTCCTCGCGGCGGGGGACCGGATCGAGCTGGGCGACCCGGCCGAGGTGACCTACCGGAACGACACCGAGGACGAGTGCCGCTACCTCGTGGTGGTGGCGAGGGGCGCTCGCAGCCGGGAATAGGATCGGATCATGCGCATCCACCTCGGAACGGACCACGCCGGCCTCGAGTTCTCGAAGACCCTCGCCGACCACCTCGCCGAGGCGGGTCACGAGGTCGTGGACCACGGCCCGACCGAGTACGACGCGCTCGACGACTACCCCTCGTTCTGCATCAACGCCGCGCACGCGGTCGTGCAGGATCAGATGGCCGGCGTGCAGGCGCTCGGCGTCGTGTTCGGCGGTTCCGGCAACGGCGAGCAGATCGCCGCGAACAAGGTCACCGGCGTCCGGGCGGCGCTGGTGTGGAACGAGTCCACCGCGCTCCTCGCCCGCCAGCACAACGACGCGAACGTCATCTCGATCGGTGCCCGTCAGCACACCGAGGCCGAGGTCATCGACTTCGTCGACCTGTTCATCGCGGAGCCGTTCTCGAGCGAAGAGCGCCACGCCCGCCGCATCGCGCAGCTCGCCGAGTACGAGCAGACGGGGCACATCGCCGGTAAGCAGATCGACGGCGCGGCCGAGTAGACAGGGACCATGCCCGAGGGTCACTCCGTCCACCGCATCGCCAACCAGTTCACCCGGCACTTCGTCGGCAAGCGTTGCGAGGTGTCGAGTCCGCAGGGGCGGTTCGCCGCCGGTGCAGCGAAGATCGACGGCAAGCGCATGGTCGCTGCCCGGGCCGTCGGCAAGCAGATGTTCCTCGAGTTCGAGGACGACCTGTTCCTCCGCGTCCACCTCGGCCTGTACGGGGCGTGGGACTTCGCGGGCATGGTGTCCTCCGCCGAGCAGCTGTCCGAGGACGGCGACGGCGAGGAGTCGCTGACGTCGATCGGCGCGCCGCGACTCGCCCGCTACCGGATGGCCGAGCAGGAGAAGGTCGAGGACCCGATCGAGTCCTTCCCGCCGGACCCCGTCGGGCAGGTCCGCGTGCGGCTCCTCACCGAGGACACCGTCGCCGACCTCCGCGGACCCACCGCCTGCGTCGTGGAGACCCCTGCCGAGGTCCAGAAGGCGCTCGACAAGCTCGGCCCCGACCCGATCAACGACGACGGCCCCGAGGCGGAGAAGACCTTCGTCGAGAACGTCCGGAAGCGGAACGTCGCGATCGGGCAGCTCCTCATGGACCAGGCCGTGGTGAGCGGCATCGGTAACATCTACCGTGCCGAGCTGCTGTTCCGGCAGCGGATCGACCCGTACAAGCCCGGCAAGCAGATCACCGTCAAGCAGGCGAAGGCGCTCTGGGCGGACTGGTCGACGCTGTTGCACGACGGCGTCCGTGACGGCCTGATGATGACGATGGACGGCCTGTCCGATGCGGAGCTCGAGAAGGCCCGCCGCTCCCGGAAGGACCGGCACTGGGTGTACCACCGCCAGGGCGAGCCGTGCCGGGTGTGCGGCACCGAGATCCGGATGGCCGACATGGCCGGCCGGAAGCTCTACTGGTGCCCGAAGGACCAGAAGTAGCGCTCGGTCACAGGTCGCGGTGGGTCCACCGTCCAGCGACGGCAGTGGCGAGGACGGGCATCTCCCGCAGCTGGGCCGAGGACGCCGCGAGCGGGTCGGCCGCGACGAGGACGAGGTCGGCGACGTCCCCGATCGACACCCCGACGCGACCGTCGGTCGAGCCGGTCCAGGCGGCCAGGGCCGACATGCGCTCCGACGGGTGCCACGGTTCCCGGCCGTCCCGGTCCCGCCCCACGGCGGCGGCGAGCGACACCCACGGGTCGAGGGGCGCCACCGGGGCGTCCGATCCGAGCAGCACCCGGGCGCCGGCCCTGGCGAGTGACGCGAACGCGAATGCCCGATCGGTCGAGCCCGCCCAGTAGCGGTCGGCGATGTCGCGGTCGTCCATGGCGTGCTCCGGCTGCACGGACGCGGCGACCCCGAGCCGGGCGAACCGGTCGACGTCCGTGTCCGCGAGCAGCTGGGCGTGCTCGATCGTCCCGCGGGCGCCGACCGCCTCGAACACGTCGAGCGCGAGGGTGTTCGCCCGGTCACCGATCGCGTGGATCGCGGGCACGAGTCCGGCGGACACGGCTCGCCGGGTGATCGCCACGAGCTCCTCGAACTCCCACGCGAGCACCCCCTCGCCGGTCGCCATCGCCGCGGTCCTGGTGCCGAGCGATCCGTCCGTCACGACCTTGAACGGCCCCATCGTGAGCAGGCCCCTGGTGCCAGGAGCGACGTCGCCGGTGCGCAGCCCCCGGGCGATCACGTCGTCGAGTTCGACGGGGTAGACGCCGGACGCCACCCGCAGTGCGTCGGTGCCGCCGTGGATCCGGCGGACCCAGCGGTCGAACCCGAAGCGCATCTCGAGGTCGACGATGCTCGTCAGCCCTCGTGCCGCGCCGGCCTCCACCGCGTCGGCGACGTACCCGTCGAGCACGGCGTCCGGCACCTGTGACAACGCACCGGTCACGTCGAACGCGTCCTGTTCGCGGAGGACCCCGTCCTCGCCGGCCGCGAGCGGCCGACCGAGGGCCTCGGCGAAGTGGGCGAGAGCGAGCGCGTTGCACCAGACCGCGTGCAGGTCACCGCTGATGACGACCGCCGGGAGGCCCGGTGCGGCCTGGTCGAGCAGCTCGCGTCGGGCAGGGCGGGGCCACATCCCGTCGCGGTAGCCGTGGCCGATGAGGACCGGGTCCGAGACACCGGTGCGCGCGACCTCGGCCAGCAGGTCTGCCGTGGCCTCGGCGCTGTCGCACGTCGAGACGTCGACGCGCCGGCGGACGAGCGCCCACTGGTCGAAGTGCGTGTGGTGGTCGCGGAGGCCTGGTCCGAGCCAGGCGCCGCCGGCCTCGACGACGTCGGTGTCCGGGCCGGACGGGTCGACGGTGCCGGCGGGTGCGATCGCGACGACGACGCCGTCGCGGACCAGCACGTCGGCCGGTGCCCCCGCCGTGCCGATGCGGCGGACGGTGCGGAGCAGGACCTCGGTCACGCGTTGCCACCGCCCCGGACGCGCTCCATCTCGTCCGCGAGCGCCGGCGAGGCGTAGGGACCGTCGCCGCGGAGCCCGGCGATGACGTCGTCGACGACCTCTGGTGCCTTGTTCTGGGACAGCTTCGCGCGGGCGTCGAACCGGGTGACCCGGATGCGGATGCCCACGGTGCCCTTCGCGATGCGCCTGGCGGTCTCCTCGTCGACGTCGAGCGACACCGGCTCCGGCATCTCGCGCTCGAAGTGGTCGACGAGTTCGCCGAGGACGCGGAAGTTCTCCTCGTCGGACAGGATCTCCGGCGTGCCCCAGAGGTGCGCCGTGACGTGGTTCCAGGTCGGCACGAACTGCTCGGCGGGGTACCAGGCGGGGGAGACGTAGCCGTGCGGTCCCTGCACGACGACGAGGACCTCGTGCTCGCCGAGTTCGTGGGCCTGCTCGTCGGGGCGGCCCACGTGCGACACGAGGACGATCTCGTCGTCCGACGCCTCCTCCAACAGGAACGGGTAGTGCGACGCGACGAGCCCCGCGGCGGTGTGGGACACGATCGTCGCCCACGGGTTCCCGCGGACGAGCCGCTTGACCTCGTCGACGTCGGTCATCAGGAAGTGGGGCGTGTGTCGCATGCTCGCCAGCGTTGCACAGGAGCCCCCGTCAGCGCGACAGGTGTCGTTTCCCGAGTGTTTCAGAACGGTAAAAGTTTCAGAGTTCATTGAAAGAAGCATTGCTTCGGGGT
This sequence comes from Curtobacterium sp. L3-7, assembly GCF_048756585.1. NCBI lineage: Bacteria > Bacillati > Actinomycetota > Actinomycetes > Micrococcales > Microbacteriaceae > Curtobacterium > Curtobacterium sp. L3-7. The sequence continues at coordinate 1,795,567 of NZ_CP151474.1, forward strand.
CACGAGCGGGCCTAGCTTCACTCATCAACGACGACCCGAGGAGAACTTCATGCGACGCAGGACGATCGCCGCGCTGGCCGCGGCGGCCACGGTGGCACTGGTGGCGACCGGCTGTTCGGCAAGCGGCACCGCCGACTCGGGCTCCGGCTCGGGCGGCTCCCTGGTGTACGCGACGGGCGAGCCCGACCACCTGACCCCCGGGCGACAGACCGTCGCCTTCGACCAGGTGATGAGCTTGTTCGCCCCGCTGACGCAGACCGACGCGAAGGGCGAGCTCCACGACGTCGCCGCGAAGAGCGTCGAGAGCGACGACGCCACCACGTGGACGATCACCCTCCGCGACGGCTGGAAGTTCCAGAACGGCGAGACGGTCACGCCCGAGAGCTACGTCAAGGCGTGGAACTACGTCGCCTACGGCCCGAACGCGTGGGAGAACAGCGGGCAGCTCGCCTCGATCGTCGGCTACACCGACCTGAACCCGGCCTCCGGGACGCCGAAGACCAAGGAGATGTCGGGCCTGAAGGTCACGGGCGACGACACCTTCACGGTGACCCTGACCCACGCGGACAGCCAGTTCCCGCTGCAGCTCAGCCAGGCGCAGACGGCGTTCTACCCGATGCCCGACGCCGCCTACGACGACATGAAGGCGTACGACAAGAAGCCGATCGGCAACGGTCCCTACGAGATGACGAAGGCCTGGAAGGCGGACCAGGAGTTCACCGTCTCCGCATGGAAGGGCTACGAGGGCACGAAGCCCACCACCGCGAACGTCACCTTCCGCAGCTACTCGGACATGAACACCGCCTACACCGACGTGCTCGCCGGGAACGCCGACGTGCTGTTCCTGCCGACCGACAAGATGACGAGCGCGAAGGCCGACTTCGGCGACAAGCTGCACTCGTTCGACGCACCCGGCATCGACTACCTCGGCTTCCCGCTCTGGGACGAGCGGTACTCGAACCCGGACGTCCGCCGCGCGATCTCGATGTCGATCAACCGCGAGCAGGTCAACAAGGCGATCTACGGTGGCCTGTACGACCCCGCCACGGCGCTCACCCCGCCGTCGATGTCCGGCACCGAGGAGGGCATCTGCGGTGACGCCTGCGAGTTCGACCCGGCGGCTGCCAAGAAGCTCCTGGCCTCCGCCGGCGGCTTCGACGGCACGATCACGCTCGTCTACCCGGGCGGCAACGGCCTCGACTCGCTGTACCAGGCGTACGCGAACCAGATCCGCCAGAACCTCGGCGTCGACACCGAGGCGAAGGCCACCACCGACTGGGCGTCGTACTACTCGGAGCTCACCGACAAGAAGATCGAGGGCCCGCACTTCGGACACTGGGGTGCGCTCTACATCAGCCAGCAGAACACCCTCCGGGCGCTCTTCACGACCGCAGGCGGCTGCTCGCCCTGCACCGGGTACTACCAGAGCGACGAGGTCGACTCACTGCTCGCGAAGGCGGACTCCGCCGGGTCGCAGGCCGAGGCGAACGAGTACTACACGCAGACGCAACAGGCGGTCCTGCAGGACTTCCCGATCGTGCCGACCTTCTTCGACAAGTACTCGTACGTCACCAGCGACAAGATCGCGAAGCTCCCCGCGGTGGCCGGCAGCCCGGTCATCGCGCAGATCGCCGTGAAGTAGGGCACCACATGGACCGCGACACCATCCTCCGCCTCGTCTCCGAGGTCCCCGACCACGACGGCTTCCCGCTCGTCGACGACCTGCACGCCCGGTTCGACGCGCTCGCCGCGGCCCACCCGGACCAGGTCACGGTCACCCGCATCGGGACGAGCCGGCTCGGTGAGCCGCTCCACAGCTACCGCATCGGTTCCGGGTCGCACGCCGCCGTCATCGTCGGCGGCGTGCACCCGAACGAACCGATCGGCTCGTGGACCGCGCTGCACCTGGCGTCGACGATGCTCGAGGACCCGGTGGCAGCGGCGGCGCTCGACGTCACCTGGCACATCGTCCCGACGATCGACCCGGACGGGATGCGACTCAACGAGGCGTGGTTCCACGACCCGCACGACCGGGTGTTCTACTCGCGGCACTTCTACCGGCCGGCTCCGGACAGCCAGGTGGAGTGGACGTTCCCGAACAACTACAAGTCGGTGTACTTCGACCAGGTGCTGCCCGAGACGCTCGCGTTCATGCGCCTCATCGACGACACCGAGCCCGACCTGCTCGTGTCACTGCACAACGGCGAGATGGGCGGCGTCTACTACTACCTCTCCGAGGACCTCCCCGACGTGATCGACGTGCTGCACGCCGTCCCGGAGTCGCTCGGGCTGCCGCTCGACACCGGGGAGCCCGAGTCGCCGTTCCTCCGCGAACTCGCCCCGGCGGTGTTCGCGATGGACGGCATCGAGACGGCGTACGACTACCTCGAAGGGCTCGGCGTCGACCCGGGGGAGCACATCCACGGGGCGTCGAGCGCGTCGTGGGCGATGCGGCACGGCGCCCTGTGCATGGTCGCGGAACTGCCGTACTGGAGCCACCCCGACGCGGACGACCAGACGCCGACGGACGAGTCGTACGCCGACCTGCTCCGACGCTGTGCTGACGAGCTCGGCGCGTCGGGGACGGAGCTGCAGGAGATCCTCGACCTGGCGTCGCCGATGACCACGATCGAGACGCCGTTCCTCGAGGGGTCGCGGGCGTTCGTCCCGATGCTCCGCTCCGGCCCGGAGACCGACCGCGCACGGGCCGACCGTGAGCCGGCCGACCGGATGGCCACCGTCGCCGAGCGCTTCGGCTGCGAGGACCTGGTCCGCTGCTTCCGCCTCCGCTACGGCGGCATGCTGCTGCGGGCGCTCGAGGCGGAGACGACCGCAGGCACGGCGTCGGCGCCGCTCCGGCGGCTCCGGGACCGGCTCGCCGAGCGCTACGCGCTCTGGCAGGCGGACGCGGTGACCGGCGCGGAGCCGATCCCGGTGGGCAAGCTGGTGGGGGTGCAGTACGGGGCGATCCTCGCCTGCGCGGCGCACGTGGCGGACCCGACCCGAGCCTCCCGTCCGGCCATGGCCACCACGAACCTGCCGGGAGGCTCGTGATGCGTCCGGCGCTCACCGTCGGCCGCCGCCTCGGCGGCCTGGTGATCGTGTTCCTCGGGGTGACGTTCCTCATCTACGCGATGACCTTCGCCCTGCCGGGTGACCCGATCCGGGCGCTCGGCGGGGACCGACCGCTCAGCGACTCGGTCGTCCGGGCGCTGCGGGCGGAGTACCACCTCGACCAGCCGCTCTGGCTGCAGTACGTGCAGTACCTCGGCGGGCTGTTCCGTGGGGACTTCGGCACCGACTTCAACGGCCAGTCGGTCGGGGAGCAGATGGCCTCCCGCTGGCCGGTCACGATCACGCTGGCGCTCACCGCGTGGGCGCTCGAGATCGTCCTCGGCATCGGGCTCGGTGTGCTGTCGGCGCTCAAGCGCGGGACGGCGCTCGACAAGACGGTCCTCGTCGGCACGATCGTCGTCGGCGCGATCCCGGTGTTCGTCCTCGGCGTCGCGCTGCAGCTCGTGTTCTCGGTGCGGCTGCACTGGTTCCCCGTCGCGGGTGCCACCGCCGGCTGGCCGACCGCGTACGTGCTGCCGGCGTTCGTCATCGCGCTGTTCGGGCTCGCGGCGGTGTCCCGGCTCACCAGGACGTCGATGATCGAGACGCTCGATGCCGACTACGTCCGGACGGCCCGCGCGAAGGGACTCACGCCCGGGCGGATCGTCGGGGTGCACGTCATGCGGAACTCGCTCATCCCGACGGCGACCTACCTGGCGACGGACCTCGGGTACCTGATGGGCGGCACCGTGATCATCGAGGGCATCTTCAACCTCCCAGGCGTCGGCAACCTGCTGTTCCAGGGGATCCGGTCGCACGAGGGCGCGGTGGTCGTCGGGATCTCGACGGCGCTCATCCTCGTCTTCCTGGTCACGAGCGTGCTCGTCGACCTGCTGCACGCCGCCCTCGACCCGCGCGTCCGGACGGGAGCCGCCGCATGACCACATCAGCCATCGGTGCGACCGTCGAACCGGTCGTCGCCGCTCGACGCCGGCCCCTCGTCGCCGCGGTCCGGACCCCGGGGTTCTGGGTACCCGCAGCGGTGCTCGCGATCGTCCTGCTCATCGCGGCCTTCCCGCAGCTGTTCGCCGGGCTCTTCGGCCACGGGGACCCCCGCGTCTGCCAGCTCGGGCGGAGCGGTGCGTCCCCGACGGCCGGGCACCCGTTCGGGTTCGACCTGCAGGGGTGCGACGTGTACGCGAACGTGGTCTACGGCACCCGGTCGTCGATCTCCGTCGCGGTGCTGACCACCGTGCTCGCCGGCATGGTCGCGGTCGTCGTCGGCACCGTCGCGGGCATGGTCGGCGGATGGGTGGACGCGGTCCTCGCGCGCCTGACGGACGTGTTCCTCGGCTTCCCGTTCCTGCTCGGTGCCGTCGTCGTGCTGAACAGCGTCGGCGAGCGCTCGGTCCTGACCGTGTCGCTCGTGCTCGCGCTCTTCGGCTGGCCGACCATGGCCCGGCTCGTCCGGTCGAGCGTCCGCGGCGTCCGGAACGCCGAGTTCGTGCTCGCCGCCCGCACGATGGGACTCTCGACGTGGCGCATCACGACCAGGTACGTGCTGCCGTCGTCGATCTCGCCGCTGCTCGTCCTCGCGACGATCACGATCGGCGGGGTGATCGTGTCCGAGTCGACGCTGACCTACCTCGGCATCGGCCTCGAGAGCCCGGCGATCTCCTGGGGGCTGCAGCTCTCCGCTGCCACGAGCCAGTTCCTGCGTGCCCCGCACATGCTCATCGCTCCCGCCACGTTCCTCGCGGTCACCGTGCTCGCCGTGATCGCGCTCGGCGACACGCTGCGCGCGGCGCTCGACCCCCGACGGCGCTGAACAGGCCAGTCTTGACCCAAGTGACCAGACCTCGAGAGGACACCATGACCGACACCGCCGTCACGCTGGACGCGTACCGGAAGACCCTGCCCTACATCCGCGAGTGGGTGGCGTACAAGGTCTGGCAGCTCCGTGTGCCCGGCGTGCAGGTCGCGATCGGGTTCCAGGGCGAGGAGCTCTTCTCCGGTGCCTGGGGGTACGCGGACGTCGAGGCCGGGCGCCGCCTGACCACGGACGACATCTTCCGGATCGCGTCGCACTCGAAGACCTTCACCGCGACCGCGCTCCTGCTGCTCGCGGAGCGCGGGTCCCTCCGACTCGACGACACCGTCGGCACGTACGTCCCGGCGCTGGTCGACGGCGGGTCGCCCATCGCGGACGCCACGATCCGGGAGCTCATGGAGATGGGCGCAGGCGTCATCCGCGACGGGCACGACGGCGACTACTGGTCGCTGAAGCGGCCGTTCCCGGACGAGTCGGAGCTCCTGGCGCTCGTGCTCGACCGTGGACAGAAGGTCCCGGCCGGGTCGTCGTTCAACTACTCCAACCTCGGGTACTCGTTGCTCGGGCTGGTCATCGCCGCGGTGTCGGGGAAGTCCTACAACGACTTCGTCCGAGAGGCCGTCGTCGAACCCCTGGGCCTGCGGAACACCGGCCCCGACCACGACCCCGCCCGCGAGGACGAGTTCGTCGTCGGCTACTCCGGCTTCCACGTCGCGCGCACCCGGCAGCGCATCGCCCACGTCGACACCCGGGCGATGGCCGCGGCGACCGGCTTCCACGGCACCGCCTCGGACCTGGTCCGCTACTTCTCCGCCCACGTCCTCGGCCAGGGCGACCTGCTGAGCGACCACTCGAAGCGTCTGGCGCAGCGGAAGTCGTGGAGCGCATCGGACGACGACCCGAGCGCCCGCGGCTACGGTGCCGGGTTCATCGTCGACCGCATCGGGGGTCGCGAGATCCGCGGCCACTCCGGTGGCTTCCCGGGGCACATCACGCAGTCGCTGTTCGACCCCGCGTCATCGCTCGTCGTCTCGGTGATGACCAGCGCCGCGGCCGGCCCCGCGACGCTCCTCGCGACCGGGATCGTGCACCTGCTCGACGCCGCCGCCGACACCGGCGCTCCCGGAGCCGCGGTCACCGACGACGCCGTCGCCGCGAGCTACACCGGCCGGTACGCGAACCCGTGGGGCGTCACCGACGTCGCGCGGGTCGGGGACCGTCTGCTCGCGATCGACCCGTCCGGCCCGGACCCCCTCGAATCGCCGACGCGCCTGGACGTCGTCGACGCCGACACCCTCCGGATGACCCACGGCAACCGCTTCGGCTCCGTCGACGAGGACATCGTGTTCACCCGCGACACCGACGGCGCGGTGACCGGCATCCGCGGGAGCGGCGGCATGAGCGAGGAGCCGTGGTCCGTCCCCGAGGAGACCCCGACGGTCGCGGCGGGCCTGGCGTGAGCAACGGCACCGAGGGGGACCGGGCCGACCACCTGCACCTCGAACCCGAGCGCCAGGCGTTCGTCGAGGAGTTCGCGATCATGCTCGCGGACGGCGCCGGCATGCCGCTCACCGATGCGAGGGTGCTCGGCTACCTCATCATGACGCGAGCCCCGTACTCGTCCTCCGCGGACCTGCAGGCAGCACTCGGCGCCAGCTCCGGGTCGGTGTCGATGGCCACGAGACGGCTCGCCGACTCGGGGTTCGTGAAGCGCCACACGGTGCCGGGGGAGCGGAGCCACTTCTTCCGCGCCGAGACCGACGTGTGGGGCAGCTGGCTCGCCGGGGAGCGGAAGTACCTCGACCGGCAGCGCGACATCATCGCCCGCGGGCTCGCCGTGGTCGAGCAGGACGGCCACACCGCGGCGGGGGACGTCGACGCTCCGGTGCGCGAGCGACTCCGCAACGGCCGCGACTACATGCAGTGGCTGAACGGCCACCACCACAAGATGCTCGAGGACTGGGAGGCCTTCAAGGCCGCGCGGGACACGGGCGACGACGCACCAGGAACGGGATCGCCATGACCGACCACGTGCTCGAGATCGACCACCTCACCGTCACGTTCGACGTCGACGGCGAGCGGGTCGTCGCCGTCGACGACGCGTCCTTCTCGGTCGCGCGCGGCGAGGTGGTCGCGGTCGTCGGCGAGTCCGGATCCGGGAAGAGCATGACCGCGGTGACGGCGATGGGCATCGCGCCGGACGGGGCACGAGCGTCCGGTTCGGTCGTCCTCGGTGGTGTCGAGGTCCTGACCGCGAGCGAGCAACACCTCCGCGAGGTCCGCGGCCGCCGCGTGTCGATGATCTTCCAGGACCCGTCGGCCGCGCTCAACCCGGTGTTCACCATCGGGTTCCAGATCGCGGAGGCGGTCCGCCGCGCCGATCCGTCGCTCGACCGGGCCGGCGCACGCGAGCGGTCCCTCGAACTGCTGCGCGTGGTCGAGGTCCCGGAACCCGAGCGCCGGCTGCGGCAGTACCCGCACGAACTGTCGGGAGGACAGTGCCAACGCGTGATGATCGCGATGGCACTCGCCGCCGACCCGGAACTCCTCATCGCGGACGAGCCGACGACCGCGCTCGACGTCACCGTCCAGGCCGAGGTCCTCGACGTGCTCCGCCGGCTCCGAGATCGCACCGGCACCGCGATCCTCCTCATCACGCACGACATGGGCGTCGTCGCCGACATCGCCGACCGCGTCGTCGTGATGCGTCGTGGCCAGGTCGTCGAGACCGGGACGGCGAGCGCCGTCTTCGCGGCCCCCGCCGCCGACTACACCCGTGACCTGTTGGCCGCCGTCCCACGCATGGCGCTGCACGCACTGGAGGACCGGGTCGAACCCGCCACGCCGGTCCCGACGACCGTCCTGGACGTCCGAGGTCTCGTCGTCGAGTACGGCGGTGGGTTGCGACGGCGCTTCCGAGCCGTCGACGACGTGTCGTTCACCGTCGGGCGCGGGGAGATCGTCGGTCTGGTCGGCGAGTCCGGCAGCGGCAAGACGACCATCGGGCGGGCTGCGGTCGGTCTCGCGCCGATCACCGGCGGCACGATCTCGGTGGACGGCACGGACGTCGCCGGAGCGAGCCGTGCTGCGCGTCGCACGATGCGGCAGCGCGTCGGTGTCGTCTTCCAGAACCCGCTCCGGTCGCTCAACCCCCGCTACTCGGTCGGCCAGACCGTGGCGGAGCCGCTGCGGCAGATCCTCCGGCTGTCCGCGCGGGAGACCGAGGAACGCGTCGAGCGGCTCCTGTCCGACGTCGGGCTCGACGGCGGGTTCCGCGAGCGGTTCCCGCACGAGCTCTCGGGAGGACAACGGCAACGCGTCGCCATCGCCCGCGCCGTGGCACTCGATCCGGCGCTGCTCATCGCCGACGAGCCGACGAGTGCGCTCGACGTGTCGGTCCAGGCGCGCGTGCTGGACGTGTTCCGCGAGCTCCAGGAGCGCCTCGGGTTCGCATGCCTCTTCGTGACCCACGACCTCGCCGTCGTCGACACCCTGTGCGACCGCGTCGTCGTGCTGCACCAGGGTCGTGTCGCCGAGCAGGGCACGTGCGACGACATCCTCCGCGACCCACAGGACCCGTACACCCGCCGACTCATCCAGGCAGCCCCGGTCCCCGACCCCGAGGAACAGGCCGCCCGCCGCGCGACCCGACTGGCCACCGCGTCCTCCTGACCCGCGCCTGCCGACGCAGCCCGCCGAACCCTGCGCGCAGGTCCTCCCTTTTCCCGATGACGGATCCGGTTCCCGAACCCCGGGGATCGGGAACCAGATCCGTCATCACCGAATCCAACGTCCCGGTCCGGCCCGGACGATGCGGTCCGCGCTGGCTTCGACCCGTGCGAGTGTGCGGCGGAGCGCCTTCGCGGACCGGAACCCGAACCGTCGTGCGGCGTCGGTGGGCTCAGCGCCGAGGCGCAGTGCCGTCCTGACCTCGAGTGTCCGGAGCCACCTGGAGAACTCGTCGGGTGTCAGGCCGGTCTCCGCGCGAAAGCGACGGAGGAGCGTGGACGGTGAGACGTTCGCGAGCGCGGCGAGTTCCGGCACCGTCGGCGGCGGCCCGGGTTCCGCGATGGCGTCGATGCAGCGCGTGAGGCTGTTGTCGCGGAGGACCGGTGGGCGCCACGCTGCCACGAGCGTGACGACCAGCATCCGCGCGAGGGCGTCCTGCTGTGGACCCGGCCACCGGTGCGCGGCCTGCTCCGACATGTGCTGCAACGTCAGCGCGACGTCCACGTCCGCAACCGGGTGCTCGATGGTGGACACGAAGTCGGGGAGGGGGAGCGCCTCCGACGCGAGCGGTCCGAACCTCGCGCTCCCGTGGTGGACTCCCGACTTGTGGAACGGGAGGCCGAAGAAGGCGTCCGTGTCGGACACCCGTGGTGGTGGGTCGTGGGCGGAACTCGTCCCGACCCATGCCGGCGCTCCCGGGGCGATGAGCGCCGCGCTTCCGTGCTGGAGCAGCTCGGTCTCGTCGCCACGCCCCACCCAGATGCTGCCGGACTGCGTGGCGATCCACAGGTGCCCGGACCGCGCCGTCGGGAAGTGGTGGGTCCAGGCGGAGTCGGGGTCAGCCTCCAGTTCGGCGCAGTACGCGACGTCGAGTCCGACCGCATCCACGAGCGCGCGGAGCGCGTCGGCCATGTGTCAGCGCACGTCTGCCGTGGTCCAGAGGTACCGCGCTCCGGAGCGGACCGGACGGAGGAGTGGGTCGACGAAGAGCGCGGCGGCGGCGAGGAACGCGACGATCTGGGCGACCGCCGGGATCGCGAAGAGGGCGCTGAGCATGGTCTGTGTCAGCTGTGGGAGGGTCGCGAACCAGAGTCCGAGTCCACCGAGCAGCCACACCGCGGCGGCGACGGCGATCACCCAGCCGGCGATCCGCGTCGCGCCGGTGCTGCGCCGGAGCACCACGACGCCGAACGCGATGAGCAGGGCTTCCGACGCGATCGACAGGATCGTCGAGACGGGGAACGACAGCGCACCCAGTGGGACCCAGCTCAGCGCGGAGCAGAGCGCCGCCAGTGCGAACCCGAGCGTCGTGCGATCGCTCCGACGCCACGCGACCCACCCCACGACGACCGCAGCGAGCCCGCCGAGGACGGCGCCGACGCGCAGGGCGACCGTCCCCGGGTCCCACTGCGTCAGGGTCACCAGGCCCGCGAAACCGCTCAGCGCGGGGACGAGGGCGGCGACGACCGCGGCGAAGGCGATCCATCGGTCTCGAACAGCTGCGTCCATGGATGCAACATACTGTGCGCGGTCCGAGCGGGGTGGGGTTATCCCCACCCCGGATCCGGGAGGGGGCAGGATGGGGTGGGAAGCCCGTGTTCGCGAGGCTTGAGCCATGACCGACACCGACCGTCTCGACCAGGCAATCACCGTGCCGCTGGACGACGCCATCCCCGCACCGCCAGGAGCCACACCGCCCATGCCCCCGCAGCCCACCGCAGGCTCGTTCTACCGCGAGGCATGGAAGCGGCTCCCGCGCGACTTCGGCTACATGGCGCTGACGGCGGTGCTGCTCTGCACGCTCTACTTCGTCTTCCCCGCTGCGGTCCTCGGCGGCGGGTTCCGCGACCTCTTCAACCCGTTCGTCCTGCTGATGTTCTTCGTCGCGTTGTTCGTGGCGCGGTGGCTCGGGCAGTTCGAGCGGCTCCGCATCTCGTGGGCCGACCCGCGGCCGATCCGCCCCGTGGACTGGACGCCGCGCTGGCAGCAGAACTGGTGGACGCGGACGGGCTCGGCGGTCGCGAACCCGCACTACTGGCTGTACCTGCTGCACGCTGCGGTCGTCTACCCGCTCACCGCGCTCGTCACGGTGGGCGCCGGTGCGGTGCTCGTCGTCGGGTTCTTCGGGCCGTTCGTCGCCGGGTTCACCGCGCTGCGCTACGGCTGGGACATCAACGTCTTCCTGATGCAGAACAGCTTCGACCAGAGCTGGGCGTGGATCCTCGGGGCGTTGGCCTGCGCCGTGAGCGTCTCGGCCTCGGTCGTGCTGTTCCCGCTCTGGGCACGCGGCTCCGTGCTCGCGCACTACTGGGTCGACTTCGGGCTGCTCGGCGGGTTCCGTGCCGAGGTGCTGGAGCGTCGGGTCGCCGGGCTCCAGGCCTCCCGCGCTGGTGCGGTGACCGCAGAGGGACAGGCGCTCCGACAGATCGAGCGTGACCTGCACGACGGCCCGCAGCAGCGCCTCGTGCGGCTGCGGATGGACCTCTCGGCCGCCGAGCGCGCGTTCGACAAGGACCCGGACAAGGCGAAGCAGCTCATCGGCGAGGCGTCGGAGCACGCGAAGGATGCCCTCGACGAGCTCCGCGCACTCTCCCGCGGGTTCGCGCCGCCGATCCTGCTCGACCGCGGGCTGGTCGCAGCGCTCGAGGCCCTCGTCGCACGCACCCCGATCCCCGTCGGACTCGACGTCCGCCTGCCGGACGGGCTCGAGCTCGCGACGGAGATCCAGCGGAACGTGTACTTCACGGTGTCCGAGCTCCTGACGAACACCACGAAGCACGCCGGAGCGTCGACGGCCGGGGTGTACCTGGGGCTCGTGGTGGACGCCTCCTCGGTCTGGTACCTCACGGTCAGCGTCACGGACGACGGCGTCGGGGGAGCGAGCGTGCAGGAGGGCCACGGCATCGAGGGGCTCATGGGGCGCATGCGAGCCCTCGACGGCGAGCTGACGGTGTCGAGCCCCGAGGGTGGTCCGACCGAGGCCACCGCTCGCATCCCGCTCGGCGCACTGAACGGAGTGCCGACCGCCCGCTAGGGTCCCCGTCTCCCGCTAGGGACCCCGTCTCCCGCTAGGGTTGGGGCATGACCGACGGCCAGGATGCAGCACGCATCCGGGCCGTCGTCGTCGACGACGCGGTCCTGCTCCGCGAGGGGCTGTCCCGCGTCCTCGACGAAGCGGGCATCGAGGTCGTCGGGCAGTACGCCGACGCCGTCTCGTTCCTCGCGACGCTGCCCGACGGCGCCCCCGACGTCGTCATCATGGACGTCCGGATGCCGCCGACCTTCACCGACGAAGGCGTCCGCGCCGCCGTCGAGACCCGCCGACTCGCACCGGCCACGGGGGTGCTGCTCCTCTCGCAGTACGTCGAGGCCACCTACGCCGAGGACGTCCTGGCCTCGGGCTCGTCGGGCATCGGCTACCTGCTCAAGGACCGCGTCACGAGGCTCGAGGAGATCGACGACGCCGTCCGACGGATCGCCTCCGGCGGCACCGTCCTCGATCCCGAGGTCGTCACGCAGCTGATGAGCCGCCGCCGCGATCCGCTCGAGGCGCTCACGCCGCGCGAGCGCGAGGTCTTGGGGCTGATGGCAGAGGGCCGGACCAACGCCGCCATCGCCCGAGCACTCGTCATCGGCACCGGCGCCGTCGAGAAGCACGTGTCGAGCATCTTCGCCAAGCTCGCGCTCGAGGACACCGGAGAGGACCACCGCCGCGTCCTCGCCGTGCTCGCCTACCTGGGATGACGCGGGGCCCGCTCGGATGACCCGTGTCCCCGCGCCGCTGCTGGCGCTCGCCGCGATCGTCTCCGTGCAGCTCGGCGCCGCCATCGCGAAGACCCGCTTCGACGAGGTCGGCTCCGTCGGTGCCGCCACGCTCCGGCTCGTGATCGGTGCGGTCGTGCTCGCACTCGTCGTCCGTCCCCGTGTCCGGCACTGGAACCGGGCGCAGTGGCTCGGCGCGATCGGCCTCGGCCTGGCGCTCGGCGGCATGAACGTGTTCATCTACCTGGCCTTCGCGAGCATCCCCATCGGGGTCGCCGTGACGATCGAGTTCCTCGGCCCACTCACGCTGTCGCTCGTGCACACCCGACGGTGGCGCGACGTGCTCTGGGCGGTCCTGGCGCTCGCCGGCGTCGTCCTGCTCGGTGTCGGACCGTCCGCGGTCACGCAGCTCGGGGGCATCGCGTTCGCCGTGGCCGCCGCGGTGTGCTGGGCCGGCTACATCGTGATGAACCGGCACGTCGGATCGATCATCCCCGGCGTCGACGGACTCGCGGTGTCGATGCTCGTCGCGATGCTGGTGTCCCTGCCGTTCGGCCTCCGCACCGCCGTGACGGGCATCGTCGCCGACCCGACGCTGCTCATCGTCTTCGGCGCCGTCGCGGTGCTGTCGAGCGTGCTGCCCTACGCGTTGGAGATGCTCGCGCTCCGTCGGATGCCGACACGCGTGTTCGGCATCCTGCAGAGCCTCGGCCCCGCGGTCGCCGCGCTCGCCGGACTCCTCGTGCTCCACGAGGCGTTGTCGCTCGTCGAAGTCCTGGCGCTCGCGTGCGTCACCGCGGCGAGCGTCGGCGTGACCGTCTACTCCTCGCGGAGGAAGTCGGCGTAGGTCGGTTCGTGCTGCTCACCCGACAGGAGCGCCGGATCGTTCACGCGGCGGTCGACGTAGGCGGCGATGACCTCGGGCGGCGTGAGCACGTGTGCGACCCAGGACGGCACCTCACTGCGCTTCATCGTGCCTCCTTCCGGTCGTGCGTTCCGAGCCAGAAATCTCGATGATCGAGATTCTTTGCGTCCCCGCACTCCGTAAACGATCTCGCTCGCGGTGTGCTGTGTCAATCGAGTGCGTCATACGGACTCTCAGCGCCCGTTCCGCCTCTGGTCGGCCCTGAGTGTCCGGTGTTTCACGGCTGATCGCCAGACCCACGCCTCGGCCTGTTGCCCGAACTGCGCCCACTCGACGAGCACGGCATCGCGGGTCCAGCTCTTCGCGAACGCCTTGACCCGCACGTGGAAGGTCGGGAACTGGATCCACGCCCACACCGGCACGGGCGTCACGGCGTGGCACGCATCCGGTCCACGGGCGTCGTCGGACAGGGAGTAGGCGCGCGGACGTTCGACCTCCGGGTGCTCCGGGGGCTGCCACCGGTTCTCGCGACGCCGTCCCACGACGGTATTCGAACGTGTGTTCGAACGGCCGTCAAGTCGTGCGCGCCGAGCGGCCCGCGCGCGAACGCGCTGTGGGCGTGTCGTCAGGCCGGTGCCGGCCCCGTCGACTCGCGCACGCTGAGCGTCAGGAGCGGCCCCGGCTCGGACGGCAGCACGGTCTCGAGGTCGATCTGCCGACGCAGCAGGGTCGCCGCGCGCTGCCCGAGCTCGACGGTGTCACGGGTCAGGGAGGTGATCGCGGGTCGGACGAGCTGGATCATCGCCGAGTCGTCGAACGACACGATGGACACGGCACCCGGCACCGACCGGCGCATCTCGCTCGCGACGCCGAGGCCGGCGACGGCGAGCACGTCGTTGTCGTACACGATCGCCGTCGGTGGTGCCGCGCGGGAGAGGAGGTCCCTGGTCGCGGCGGCACCGCTCTCGGCCGAGTAGTCGGTGGGGATCGAGACGGTCTCGGTGAGCCCGTGCGTCGACGAGAACGAGCGGAGTCGGTCGATCCGCATCGCGGTGTGCTCGAACTCCGGACGCCCGGCCACGTGAGCGATCCGCCGGTGCCCGAGTGCGTGCAGGTAGCGGAACACGGTGTCCGCCGCCTCCGAGTCGTCGATCCACACGCTCGGCGCTGCGCCGGTGCTGGACGGGTGCGATCCGACGACGACGGTCGGCATGCCGAGGTCGGCGAGCAGTCGGAGTCGCGGATCGTCGCGCCGCGGGTCGATGAGCACGACACCGTCCACCCGGTGCCCGCTCCACCAGTCGCGGTAGGTCTGGAGCTCTTCCTCGGCATCGCGGGCGACGAGCAGGTTCATCCCGACGTGTGATCCCGCGAGACCGAGTTGGATGCCGGAGATCAGGTCGCCGAAGAAGGACTCCGTGCCGAGTGTGCGAGCGGGCCGGTTCAGCACGAACCCGATCGACCCGGCCCGAGCGCCCCCGAGCGCCCGCGCCGCGGTGTGCGGCTGCCAGTCGAGTTCGCGCGCGACCGCGCGGACCCTGGCGCGGGTCGCGTCGGACACCCCGGGGCGGTCGTTCAGCGCGAACGACACGGCGCTGATCGACACGCCGGCCTTCGCGGCGATGTCCGCGATCGTCGTTCGTCGCTTGCTGGCCATGGGCTTGACTATAGCGTTTTAGTTCTTCATAGTCATGCACATCCACCGGTTCGGCGACCAGGACTGAACCGGTTCAGTCGCCACGAACAAGGGAGTCCGACGCGATGAGAACGACCACACACACCACCGGGCGCGCCATCGCCCTCCTCGCCGGGGCCGCTGCCACGGCGCTCGTCCTCGCCGGCTGCTCCACCGGCGGCGGCGCGTCGAACGGCGACGGCTCGGTCTCCGGCACGATCACGCTCCAGACGTGGGCGCTCACGCCGACGTACACCGGCTACCTCAACGGCGTGATCGCGGACTTCGAGAAGGAGCACCCCGACGCCAAGGTCAAGCTCCAGGACCAGCCCGGCGACGGCTACGCGGACAAGGTCCTCAGCCAGGCATCGAGCAACTCGCTCCCCGACGTCATCAACCTGCCGCCGGACATCGCGCTGCCGCTGGCCAAGCGCGGATTCCTGCAGGACGTGTCGAAGGACGACAGCAAGCTGTCCAGCACCTACGTCGCCGGGGCGCTCGATGCGTACCAGTACAAGGGGCTCGACGGCACGTACGGCTACCCGTGGTACCTCAACACCGACGTCGACTACTGGAACTCCGACATGTTCGCCAAGTGCGGGCTCGACGCGGACAACCCGCCGAAGACCGTCGACGACCTCTTCACGCAGGCCGAGACGATGCACAAGGCCTGCCCCGACGACTACCTGATGAGCCGCAAGCCGGGCCTCAGCGACTTCTCGCTCGCCGGCGTGAAGATCATCAACGCCGACGGCACGAAGTTCACCTTCGCGGACTCGACCAAGGCGGCCGACCTCATCGACCGGTACGCCAAGGCCTACCAGGACGGCCTCATGCCCTCCACGGTCCTGAACAGCGACTACCTCGGCAACTCCACCCTGTTCACGCAGGGCAAGGTCGCGTGGACGACCGGTGGCGCCACCGCGCTCAGCGACATCGAGAAGAACAACCCGTCGCTGCAGGGCAAGGTCACGGTCTCCCCGGCGCTCGACACCCCACCGCTGTACGTGCAGGGCCTGTCGGTGTCGAGCAAGTCGAAGCACCTCGCCACGGCCGAGGCCTTCGCGCAGTTCATGACGAACGCCGACAACCAAGAGGCCTTCGCCCACAAGGTCAACATCTTCCCGTCCACGAAGTCCTCGCAGTCCGACCCGTTCTTCTCGAAGGACGACGGCACCGTGAACGGCAAGGCCCGCGTGCTCGCGAACGAGGCCCTGAAGACCGCGAAGAACCTCAACCCGGTCCAGGCGAACTCCGCGATGACGGACTTCCTCGACCAGCAGATCGCGCTCGCGATGAAGGGCCAGGTGACCGCGAAGCAGGCGCTCGAGACGGCGCAGACGAAGATGAACACCCTGCTCGCCAACGGCTGATCCGGCCCCGAAGAAGAGAGAGAGAGGGAGGATCGCCATGCGCGCGAATCGTTGGTTCACCCCCTGGCTGCTCGTCCTGCCGGCACTCGTCTGGCTCGTCGCGTTCAGCCTCTGGCCGTCGATCAACACCGTCCGGCTGTCGTTCACGAACGCCAGCCCGCTCGGTGGGGTCAGCCGCTGGGTCGGTCTGCAGAACTTCCAGACGCTGCTCGCCGACCCGCAGGTGTGGGAGGCGCTGCTCAACAGCGTCGTCTACATGGCGATCTGCCTGCCGCTCCTGACGGTCCTCCCGCTCCTCATGGCCGTGCTCGTCCAGCAGAAGCTGCCCGGCATCGCCTTCTTCCGCACGGCGTACTACACGCCGGTGATCGCCAGCGCCGTGGTCGTCGGGCTGATCTGGAACTGGATCCTCGACGACCGCGGTGTCATCAACGAGATGGCGCAGTCGCTCGGGATCGTGCACGGGAGCATCCCGTTCCTCACCGACCGGTGGCTCCTGCTGTTCAGCGCGATCAGCCTGACCGTCTGGAAGGGCCTCGGGTACTACATGATCATCTTCCTCGCGGCCCTCGGGAACGTCGGCAAGGACCTGCACGAGGCCGCAGCGCTCGACGGCGCCGGTGCGGTCCGTCGGTTCTGGTCGGTCACGATGCCCGGCGTCCGCGGCACGATGACCCTCGTCGGGATCCTGGTGTGCGTGAGTGCGCTCCGGGTGTTCAGCGAGCTCTACATCCTGACGAACGGGACGGGCGGCCCCGGCGGCCAGGACAACTCGATCGTCATGCTCATCCAGCAGTACGCGCGGGGCTTCACCGGCAACCTCGGGTACGCGTCGGCACTGAGCCTGCTGCTCTTCGTCGTGACGCTCATCCCGATGCTCGCCCTCGCGCGGATCAACAGCAGGGCGGACCGATGACCAACACGACCACCACCAGCGAACCCGCGCTCGGCGGCGCACAGGGCGCGGCCAGCCCGACGCCGGACGTGGCCGGCGCGACGGGCGGAGGACGAGCCTCCCGTCCGCCCCGCCGCCGCCGGGCCGCCTGGGGCGTCATGTCCACCCGCGAGAAGGCGATCCGCTACGTCCTCCTCGTCGTGGTGCTCTTCATCACCATCGGGCCGTTCCTCTGGCAGCTCTCGACGTCGCTGAAGGGCGCCGGCGAGGACATCTACACGGCGAACCCGTCGTTCATCCCGACACAACCGACGATCGGCAACTACCTGCGCGTCGGCGACGCGATCCCGGTGTTCGGGTACATCGGCAACTCGCTCGTCGTCGCGGCGATCGACGTCCTCGGGAACATCGTGTTCGCGACCTTCGCCGGCTTCGCCCTCGCCCGGCTCCAGTGGCGCTTCCGCAAGGCCGTCCTCGGACTGTTCCTCGCGACGCTCGTCCTGCCGGGAGAGGCGACGATCATCTCCCAGTTCGTCACCGTGAAGGACCTCGGCCTCGCCGACAACCTGGTCGGCGTCGCCCTGCCGGGCATGATCGCCGCCCTCAACGTGCTGCTCATGTTCAACGCGTTCCGGCAGCTCCCGGACGAGATCGACCAGGCCGCGGTGATGGACGGCGCGAACGCCTGGCAGCGGTTGCGGTACATCTCGCTCCCGGCCGTCCAGGGCACGATCGCCGTCATCGCGATCTTCTCGTTCATCGGCGCGTGGGACGACTTCCTCTGGCCGCTCATCGTCCTGCAGTCCCCGGAGAAGCTGACGCTGACCGTCGGGCTCGAGTACCTGCGCGGCACGTTCGGCACCGACCAGCGGCTGATCGCGGCCGGCACCATGATCGCGTTCATCCCGATCGCCGTGATCTTCGCCGTCCTGCAGCGCTTCTTCTTCAAGGGTGTGGAAGAGGGCGGTGTGAAGGGCTGATGCGCTTCGGGGTCAACTACACGCCATCGGTGGGGTGGTTCCACTCGTGGCTCGACTTCTCGTGCTCCGAGACGGCGCGCGACCTCGAGGCGATCGCGTCCCTCGGCGCCGACCACGTGCGGATCTTCCCGCTCTGGCCCGTGGTGCAGCCGAACCGGACGCTGATCAGGGCCTCGGCGCTCGAGGACGTCGCCCGCGTCGTCGACATCGCGGCGTCGTTCGGGCTCGACGTCAACGTCGACGCGCTGCAGGGACACCTGTCGAGCTTCGACTTCCTGCCGTCGTGGCTCGACTCGTGGCACCGTCGGAACATGTTCACCGACCCGGACGTCGTCGACTCGACGGCCGCGTACGTGCACGCCCTCGCCGCGGCGGTGGGTGACCGGCCGAACCTGCTCGGCATCACGATCGGCAACGAGGTCAACCAGTTCGCGCACGCGCCGCACCCGTCCCCGCACGACATCACGGCGGCCGAGGGACACGCGTGGGCGGCACGGATGGTCGCCGCGGCGCGGTCCGGCCTGTCGTCCGGCGCGTCCGGCCTGTCGTCCGGCGCGTCCGGCGCGTCCGGCCCGTCCGGCGCGGCCGGCCTGGAGGCTCGGCACCAGTCCGACGCGTCGCGCGCCTCCGGCAGCGGGTCGGCCCCGGCGCCGCTGGTCACCGTCGCCCAGTACGACGCGGCCTGGTACGACGACGCGCAGCCGTTCGGCCCCGAGCACGCCGCCGACCACGGCGACGCCACCGTCACGCACTCGTGGGTGTTCAACGGCTCGGCCGCGGTGCACGGCGCCCTCGGAGCCGGTTCGGTCCGGCACGGGGAGTACCTGCTGCAGCTCGCGGCGGCGTGGAACCGCGACGCGGCCCGACCGAACTGGCTGCAGGAGGTCGGCGCGCCGACGAACGTCGTGGACGTCGCCGACGCCGGGTCATTCACAGAGCAGACCATCCGGCACGCCGTCGACGTGCAGCACCTGCTCGGGGTGACGTGGTGGTGCTCGCACGACGTGTCCCGCTCACTCGCGGACTTCCCGGAGCTCGAGTACGACCTCGGCCTGCTCACGAACGACGGCCGGGTGAAGCCGACGGGGGAGCGCTTCCGCGAGGTGGCCACCGCCTCCGGCGACACCCGACGTCCCGCGTCCACCGGCTCGGAGCTCGGACTGGTGCTCGACGACGTCGACGCCGCCGGCGCGCCGCTCCCGATGACCAGGGCCGACAGCGCGCCGGGCGGCCGGTTCGCCGCCGCGTGGCTGGCGCTCGCCGAGGAGCACGGCCGCGGCCCGCAGGTGGTCCTGCGCTCGCGCCTCGGCGACACGCCGCTCCTCGCCGCACGCGGCATCACCACCTGCGTCGACGTCCCGTCCGACGCCAGCACCTCCACCCCGTTCGCGGTCGCGCACCCCGCGACGATGCCCTGACCCACCCCGTCTCCGGAAGGCACCATGCACGACGACATCCCCCTCACCACCGGCCGAGCCCGACGCGTCCTCGACGAGCGGATCCGACCTGCGGTGCACGCCACGGCGACGCCACTCGAGACCGCGTGGCACGAGCTGCCCGGCGAGCCGATCCCGCCCGCGGAGGGGCTCGCGCTGACGTTCGAGCCGTACGAGGTCGGGACGACCTGGGGTGCCGCGTGGGGGACGACGTGGTTCCGGCTGTCCGGGACGGTGCCGGTCGAGTGGGCCGGTCGGCGGGTGGAGGCCGTGATCGACCTCGGCTTCGACATCAACATGCCGGGGTTCCAGTGCGAGGGGCTCGTGTACCTCGCCGACGGCACCCCGGTGAAGTCGATCAACCCAAGGAACCAGTGGGTGCTCGTCGCGGAGGAGGCCGTCGGCGGAGCGACCGTCGAGTTCTTCGTCGAGGCGGCGTCGAACCCGGTGCTGCTCGACTACCACCCCTTCCTCGTCACGCACGAGGGCGACATCCAGACCTCGTCGTCGAAGCGGCTGTACACGAGCCGCCGGATGGACCTCGCCGTCTTCGAGTCCGAGGTACACGAGCTCGCACTCGACATCGACGTGCTCCTCGAACTCCAGGCGGAGCTGCCGGAGGGCCCGAGGCGCATGCGCATCCTGCAGGCGCTCGACGACGCGCTCGACGCCCTCGACCTGCAGCACATCGCGGCAACGGCGCCCGATGCCCGCGCGGCGCTCGCCGATGTGCTCGCCTCGCCCGCAGAGGCATCTGCGCACCGGATCTCCGCCGTCGGGCACGCACACATCGACTCCGCATGGCTCTGGCCGGTGCGGGAGACCATCCGGAAGGTCGCGCGGACCTCGTCCACGATGACGGAGCTCATCGACCAGACCGACGACTTCCTCTACGGCATGTCCAGCGCGCAGCAGTACGCCTGGATCAAGGAACACCGGCCTGAGGTCTACGCCAGGGTCAAGGACGCCGTCGCCGCCGGACGCTTCCTGCCGCTCGGCGGGATGTGGGTCGAATCCGACACGGTGATGCCGACCGGGGAGAGCATCGTCCGGCAGTTCACGCAGGGACAGCGGTTCTTCGAGCGTGAGTTCGGCATCCGCCCGAAGGGCGTGTGGCTGCCGGACAGCTTCGGGTACTCGCCGGCTCTGCCGCAGCTGATGCGCCGCGCGGGCTTCGAGTGGTTCTTCACGCAGAAGATCTCGTGGAACCAGGTGAACAAGTTCCCGCACCACACGTTCCTGTGGGAGGGCATCGACGGATCGCGGGTGTTCTCGCACTTCCCGTCGATGGACACGTACAACTCGCGGCTGTCCGGGTCCGAGGTCGCCAAGGCATCGCGGCAGTTCCGGGAGAACCGGCTGGCGTCGGGGTCGATCGCCCCGGTGGGCTGGGGCGACGGCGGCGGTGGGACCACGCGTGAGATGACCGGTACCGCTGCGCGACTGGCCGACCTCGAGGGGAGCGCCCGCGTGACGTGGGAGCATCCCGACGTGTTCTTCGACCGGGCGAAGGCCGAACTGCCCGATCCGCCGGTGTGGGTGGGGGAGCTCTACCTCGAGCTGCACCGTGCCACGCTGACCAGCCAGCACCAGACCAAGCAGGGCAACCGTCGGAGCGAGCACCTGCTCGTGGAGGCTGAGCTGTGGGCCGCGACCGCCGCCGCCCGGACCGACTTCGTCTACCCGTACGACGAACTCGACGCGCTCTGGCAGCAGGTGCTCCTCCAGCAGTTCCACGACATCCTCCCCGGCACGTCGATCGCGTGGGTCCACCGCGAGGCGGTGGCGAAGTACGCGGAGGTCGCGGACCGCCTGGAGGCCCTCATCGCCGCCGCCCTGTCGGCGCTCGTCGGTGCCGGGGACCGGACCGTCGTGGCCAACCCGGCCCCGAGCCTCCAGTACGGCGCCTCCGCGCTCGGCGCGACGCTCGCCGCGGACGTCACCGTCGCGGCCCCGGTCGCCCTCGACGCGGTCGACGGCGGGTTCGTGCTCACGAACGACCTGGTGCGCGTCGTCGTCGACGCCAGGGGGCTCGTCACCAGCGCGGCCGACCGCAGCACCGGACGAGAGGCGATCGCACCGGGACAGGCGGCGAACCTGCTCCAGCTCCACCAGGACTTCCCGAACATGTGGGACGCGTGGGACGTCGACCGGTACTACCGGAACCGGGTCGAAGACCTCGACGAGGTGACCGGGCTCACCGGCTCGGTCGACGCGGACGGCACCGCCCGCGTCGTGGTGGAGCGGGCGTTCAGCGCGTCGACGCTGACGCAGGAGATCACCCTCGCGCCGGGATCGCGCACCCTGGAGATCGACCAGACGACCGACTGGCACGAGACCGAGAAGTTCCTCAAGGTCGCCTTCCCGCTCGACGTCCGCGCCGAGCACACCGTCGCCGAGACCCAGTTCGGCGCGCAGAAGCGTGCGACGCACACGAACACCTCGTGGGAGGCCGCGAAGTTCGAGACCTCGATGCACCGCTACGCGCTCGTCGAGGAGCCCGGGTTCGGGGTCGCCCTGGTCAACGACTCCATCCACGGGTTCGACACCACCCGCGACGCCGTCGACGGGCACGTCACCACCACGGTCCGGCTCTCGCTCCTCCGCGCGCCGCGGTTCCCCGACCCGGAGACCGACCAGGGTGTGCAGACGCACCGGTTCGGGCTCGTCATCGGGACCGACATCGCAGGGGCCACGACCGCCGGGACGCTCATGAACACGGCGTCGCGCACCGTCACGGGCGACCGTGGCTTCGCGCCCCTCGTGCAGGTGTCCGGCGACGTCGTGGTGTCGAGCGTGAAGCTCGCCGACGACCGCTCCGGCGACCTCGTCGTGCGGGTGTACGAGCCTGCGGGCCGCCGGGGGACCGGTTCGATCGCCGTCGACGGGCCCTTCGGCGACCCCGTCGAGGTCTCGCTGCTCGAGGAGCCTCTGCCCGAGGGCTCCGCACACACGTCCTCGATCGACGCGGCGTTCGCCGTGGACGCGTTCGAGGTGCGCACGTTCCGCTTCGCGCGGAGCTGAACAACGTCGGCGGCGACCGCCGTCGCGACACTCGAAGAGGAGTGACATGAAGAAGTCGATGAAGTTCGGGATCGTGGCGGCGCTCGCCGCGATGGTGGCGGCACCGCTCGTGCCGACCGCAGCGACGGCGGCGCCTGCGGGGGGTGCCACTCCGGCTGCTGCTGCGACCAAGAGCGGGCCGACGAGCATCGCCTACGTCGAGGTCAACAACGACCAGCTGTCGAACGTCGGGCGGTACACGCTGTCCAACGGGGCGAACGCGTTCGACGTGGCGATCATCTTCGCCGCGAACATCAACTGGAACGGCTCGAAGGCCGTGCTGTACAACAACGACAAGGTCCAGGCGACGCTCGACGCCGCGGCGACGCAGATCAAGCCGCTGCAGGCGAAGGGGATCAAGGTCTCGCTGTCGATCCTCGGCAACCACCAGGGAGCCGGGATCGCGAACTTCCCCTCGCAGGCAGCAGCACAGGACTTCGCGTCCCAGGTCGCCGCCACGGTCACGAAGTACGGGCTCGACGGGGTCGACCTCGACGACGAGTACTCCGACTACGGCACGAACGGCACCCCGCAGCCGAACGACCAGTCCATCGGGTGGCTCATCACCGCGTTGCGCGCGGACATGCCCGGCAAGCTGATCTCGTTCTACGACATCGGCCCGGCGTCGTCGTCGCTGTCGAAGGCGAGCAGCACCATCGGGTCGAAGCTGGACTACGCGTGGAACCCCTACTACGGCACGTACTCGGCGCCCTCGATCCCCGGCCTCGGGAAGAGCTCGCTGTCGGCCGCCGCGGTCGACATCCAGAACACACCGCAGTCCACCGCGGTGTCGCTCGCACAGCGCACGAAGTCGGACGGCTACGGCGTCTTCATGACGTACAACCTGCCTGGAGAGGACAAGAGCGGGTACGTGTCGTCGTTCACGAACGTGCTCTACGGACAGGCGGCGGTCTACAAGTAGGGGCCGAGACCGACGGTGCTCGGTGGCCCTCCCGCCGAGCACCGTCGCGCTGCCGTAGCGTTCTCGCATGGATTCCGGGATGGATGCCGTGACGTGGGCGCGGTCGGCGCTCGACGAGCTGGGCATCGACGTGCTCGGCGTCGAGGAGGTGCACCGGCGCGCGTGGAGCACCGTCTGGCGCGTGACCACCGGCGACGGCGACCTGTTCCTGAAGTCCGCGCCGGAGGGCGTCTCACCCGAGCCGGCGCTCCTCGACGTGCTCGCGCTGCACGGGGTCCCGCACGTGCAGCGTCCCGTCGCCGTCGAGGGGACCTTCGTCCTGCTGCCGGACGGCGGCCCGATCGTCCGCGATGCCGAGGACCGCGAGACCGTGTGGCGTGCGGTGATGCGGCACTACGCCGAGCTGCAGTGGGCGACCGAGCCCGCGGCAGCCGAGGACCTGGTGCGCGCCGGCGTGCCAGACCTCCGGCTCCCGGTGCTCCCCGACGTCACAGCCGAGGTCGTCGCACGGTGGACACCGGAACACCCGGCCGTGCTCGCGCGACTCCGGGACGCCGCGGCCGAGCTCGACGAGCTGCTGCCGATGGCCACGATCGAGCACAGCGACCTGCACGACGGCAACGCGTTCGTGCGGGACGCCGTGCCGTTCGACTGGGGTGATGCCTGCGTGTCGCACCCGTTCCTCAGCCTGCTCGTCGCCGGGCAGGAGGACGTGCCCGGAGCCGTCGACGCGTACCTCGAGACGTTCTTCGG
Organism: Curtobacterium sp. L3-7; assembly: GCF_048756585.1. NCBI lineage: Bacteria > Bacillati > Actinomycetota > Actinomycetes > Micrococcales > Microbacteriaceae > Curtobacterium > Curtobacterium sp. L3-7. The sequence continues at coordinate 1,819,905 of NZ_CP151474.1, forward strand.
TGAGCCTGGAGTCGCCGAGGATCCCGACGTGCAGCACATCGTGGCGCTGGCGAAGACGGTCGGCGTCGTGCCGCGGGCACTGAGCTGGCAGCGGGCGATCGACGCCGCCGGCGACGCGATGCCCGACGAGTACCGCGATGCCCCGCGGCAGTGGCTCCTGACCCTCGACGAGCCGGACCGCTGACCGGTTCTCCACAGATCGCCCGCGAGCCCCCATCCGTGTCGCGGCACTCCCTACCGTCAGAAGCGGAGGAGAGGTGGGGCATGGTCGATCGACCGCGGCATCCGAAGAAGGAGATCGAACGCTTCATGCGGATCGCGGAATCACACGGATGGCGATTCGTGAAGGGAAAGAAGTACTACAAGGGGTACTGCGGCTGCGGTGCGCACCTGCACACCGTCCACCTCACGCCCTCGAGTTCGCGCTACCTCGCCAACCTCGAGCACCGAACGACCCGCCTAGACTGCTGGTGACTGGAGGCCACGATGACGAGCTACTTCCTGCGTCTCGAGTGCGAAGCACTCGGCGCTGACGCCGAGCAGGTCCGGGCCGACTTCGAAGCATCCGCCGAAGCGCTGTACGAGATGGACGGCGTCTTCGACCAGGACGTCGAAGCGGATCTGTCGCGGAAGACCCTGACCTTCTCGCTCGGCGTCACGTCATCGAGCGAAGTTCGCGCGCTCGAGACCGCGATCACTGCTGTTCGAACGGCGTTGCACGCTGCGGGCGGCGGGACACCGGGCTGGGAAGACCACTACCGGATGCTGCGCCAGGAGATCGAGTCGGACTCCCTGGGGCACGTCCCCGCTTAGCGTCGGCGCAGTGCCGGTTCGGCTCGGTTCGGTTCGGTTCGTGGAGGGGATGACGGGAATCGAGATTCGGCGCAGTGCCGGTTCGGTTCGCCTTGTGGAGGGGATGACGGGAATCGAACCCGCGTAGCCAGTTTGGAAGACTGGGGCTCTACCATTGAGCTACATCCCCGCGCCTGCGCACGAAGCGCAGCCCCACCACTGTAGCGGACGAACACACCCCTCATGGTCCTCTTGCCACCGGACGAGTCGTCCCAGCGCACGATCAAGCGTTCCCGCGTGCTCTCCTACGTCCTGGTGGCGCTCGCCGCGGTGGTCCTGTCGCTCCGCCCTGACCTGTTCGGCGACCCGCAGACCCAGCCGGCGCACGCGCTCCTGCACGTCTGGCGGATCGTCCTCGGCATCGTCCTGGCGGTCGCCGCACTCGGGGTACAGGTCCTCGTCGGCGTGCGCTGGCGACGGAGTCTGCGCACAGACTCCCGAGCTCCCGGGAACCGCGGACCACATCCCCGCTAGACTCATCGGCGTCGCGTGCGCCCCTTCGGCGTGCGCGAGCACCCTGGCTCAGACAAACGGGGCGTAGCTCAGCTTGGTAGAGCGCCCGCTTTGGGAGCGGGAGGTCGCAGGTTCGAATCCTGTCGCCCCGACCAGGACACATCACCGCCAACCATCAGGAGAACCCCCCTTGGCCAACAGCACCGTCGACAAGGTGAGCGAGACCCGCGTCAAGCTCACGGTGAACGTGACGCCGGAAGAGCTCAAGCCGAGCATCGACCACGCGTACAAGCACATCGCCGAGCAGATCAACATCCCCGGCTTCCGCAAGGGCAAGGTCCCGCCGGCGATCGTCGACCAGCGTGTCGGCCGCGGCGAGGTCCTGAACCACGCCGTCGGCGACGCGATCGACACCTTCTACCGCCAGGCGGTCGAAGAGCAGGAGCTCCGCATCCTCGGCCGTGCCGAGGCGGACGTCGCCGAGCTCCCGAACGTCAAGGACTTCACCGGCGACCTCGTCCTCACCTTCGAGGTGGACGTGCGTCCGGAGTTCGACCTCCCCGACTACAGCTCCTACGAGCTGACGGTCGACGCGGTCGAGGTCTCCGACGACGAGATCGAAGAGGAGCTGCAGAACCTGCGCACCCGCTTCGGCACGCTCGTCACGGTCGACCGTCCGGCGACCAAGGGTGACTTCGCCCAGATCGACCTGACCGCGACCATCGGCGACGACGAGGTCGACTCGGCCACGGGCGTGTCCTACGAGCTCGGCTCGGGCGACCTGCTCGAGGGCATCGACGAGGCGCTCGAGTCCCTCACCGCCGGTGAGTCCACCACGTTCGAGTCCACGCTCGTCGGTGGCGACCGCGAGGGCGAGACCGCACAGATCGCCGTGACCGTCACCGCCGTCAAGGAGCGCGAGCTGCCCGAGGCCGACGACGAGTTCGCGCAGATCGCGTCGCAGTTCGACACCATCGAGGAGCTCAAGGGCGACCTCAAGGAGCAGATCGCGAAGTCCAAGACCTTCGGTCAGGGCGCAGCGGCTCGCGACAAGCTCGTCGAGAAGCTCCTCGAGGACGTCGAGATCCCGATCTCGGAGAAGCTCATCGAGGACGAGGTGCACCGTCACCTCGAGCAGGAGAACCGCCTCGAGGACGACGAGCACCGCAAGGAGGTCGCCGAGTCCAGCGAGACCGCCTTCCGCTCGCAGATCCTCCTCGACTCCATCGCCGAGAAGGAGTCGATCCAGGTCTCGCAGGAAGAACTCACGCAGTACCTGATCCAGGCCGCCGCGCAGTACGGCATGGAGCCGGGTGAGTTCATCAAGGTCATCGACCAGAACGGGCAGATCCCCGGCATGGTCGGCGAGGTCGCTCGCTCGAAGGCCGTCGCGACGGTCCTCTCCAAGGTGACCGTCAAGGACACCGAGGGCAACGACGTCGACCTCTCCGCCTTCACCGCGGGTGTCGCGCAGGAGCCGGCCACGGCCGACGCCGAGTAGTCCGGCTCGACGCGACCAGCGTCATGAACAGGAGGCGCGGTGCCAGCTGGCACCGCGCCTCCTGTGCGTTTCCGGCCACCCGCATTGCCGACAGCGAACAGGCGCGAACTGATGCGTTGCAACCGATAAGTTCGACATCAAGCGACAACTGAACGGGAGCTTTTCCATGGCCGAAGCGACACTGAACCCCAGTGTTTTTGACCGCCTTCTGAGAGACCGGATCGTGTGGCTCGGCTCCGAGGTCCGCGACGACAACTCGAACGAGATCGCAGCCAAGCTGCTGCTGCTCGCCGCCGAGGACCCTGAGAAGGACATCTACCTCTACATCAACTCGCCCGGTGGTTCGATCACCGCCGGCATGGCGATCTACGACACGATGCAGTTCGTGCCGAACGACATCGTCACGGTGGGCATCGGCCTCGCCGCCTCGATGGGGCAGTTCCTGCTCTCGTCGGGCACGCCGGGCAAGCGCTACATCACCCCGAACGCGCGCGTGCTGCTGCACCAGCCGTCCGGTGGCTTCGGCGGTACCGCCGCGGACATCCAGACGCAGGCGAAGGTCATCCTCGACATGAAGCAGCGGATGGCCGAACTGACCGCCGAGCAGACCGGCAAGACGGTCGAACAGGTCCTCAAGGACAACGACCGCGACAACTGGTTCACGGCGCAGGAAGCGCTCGACTACGGCTTCGTCGACCATCTCCGCGCGTCCAGCGCCGAGGTCATCGGCGGCGGCGGGACCGTCAGCGACGGCGAGACCCCCACCGCGGCAGCCGACCCCGACGCCCAGTCCTGATCCCCACCGAAGAAAAGGAAACGAGAATGCATCTCCCCATGCTCGGTGGCGCGCAGAACGTCCCGGCTCCCACTGATCGGTACATCCTCCCGAGCTTCGAAGAGCGCACGGCCTACGGCTACAAGCGGCAGGACCCGTACGCGAAGCTGTTCGAGGACCGCATCGTGTTCCTCGGCGTCCAGGTCGACGACGCGTCGGCCGACGACGTCATGGCCCAGCTGCTCGTGCTCGAGTCGATGGACCCGGACCGCGACATCGTGATGTACATCAACTCGCCCGGTGGCTCGTTCACCGCGATGACGGCGATCTACGACACGATGCAGTACATCCGTCCGCAGATCCAGACGGTCTGCCTCGGTCAGGCCGCGTCGGCGGCGTCGGTGCTCCTCGCTGCCGGTACCCCCGGCAAGCGTCTGGCCCTGCCGAACGCCCGTGTCCTCATCCACCAGCCCGCGACCCAGCAGGGTGGCGGCCAGGCGTCGGACATCGAGATCCAGGCGGCGGAGATCCTCCGCATGCGCACCTGGCTCGAGGAGACGCTGTCGAAGCACTCCAACAAGACGCCGGAGCAGGTCAACAGCGACATCGAGCGCGACAAGATCATGTCTGCGGCCGAGGCCGTCGAGTACGGCCTGATCGACCAGGTCCTGACGAGCCGGAAGAACCTCCCCGCACTCGTCAAGTAGCGAACGAAGAGGGCCCCCGCACCGACTGGTGCGGGGGCCCTCTTGCGTGCGCGGGGTGTGCCGGGGCCCGGTGCTCCCGAGACCCACCGAACGGCCACGACACGCCGCTGGTTGGGTGCCGAGTGGTCGGGAAGTGTCGCCCGGCGGGCTGTCGAGCGACGGGCTTCGACCGGTCGGCGGAGCTGAGCGGGGTGTTGTGACCAGTCAGGAGGCCGGGCATCGTCGGGCCGGGCAGCGTCGCGTCAGGCGTCAGGCGTCAGGGGTCAGGGGTCAGGGGTCAGGGCGTCGGGCGTCGGGCACCAGGCGTCGGGCGCGGGCGTCAGGCGTCGGGCACCAGGCGTCGGGCGCCAGGGGTCAGTCGTCGTCGTCGGTGGGGGCTGGGCGGCGACGGAGGAGGAGCAGGACGGCGACGACTGCGGCGACGAGCACCAGGCCGCCGGCGCCGATCCAGATCGCGTCGGACATCGGGGAGTCCGTCGTGCCGGATGCGGTGCCCGTGGTGTCCGACGAGCTCGACGACCCGGCGGTCGCGCAGGTCGGCGGCTTCGCGGAGCCCTTCGCCGGCGTGAACCCCGAGGGTGCCTTCCACGTGAACGCGTACTCGTCGGAGACGGTGTGGCCGTCGGCGGAGACGATCTGCCACTCGACCTCGTACTTGCCGGAGGCACCGAGCGCGGCCTTCGTGGTCATCGACGGGCCGTCGACCGCGACGCAGCCGTCCTCGTAGTAGCGCTTGTCCGGCCCGACGATCCGGAAGGCGAAGCCGGACCCGGTGCCACCGATGTCGAGCAGCTTGTCGTTCGTGGTGATCTCGAACGCGTCCGGCAGGGACGTCAGCGTGCCGTCGACCTTCGGTGTCGACGCGGTCATGTAGTTGTGCGCGCTCGCCGGACCGGCGAGCCCGAGGACCGCGCCGCCCGCGATCGCGACGGACGCCGCGGTGCCGGCCACGAGCCTCCAGGCCCGGGACCGGCCACCTGCCGGACGGACGGTCGTCACTTGGCGCTGCGGCGTCGGGTCGCGGCGACGGCGATCACGAGGCCGGCCGCGCCGACGACGAGTCCGCCGAGCCCGAGGAACCGGCCGACGAGGTCGGGCTGGGACGTCGTCGAGGTGCTCGCTGTGGTGGCGTCGTCGGTGGCTGCGGCAGCGTGGTGGTCGTCGTCATCGGTCGAGGCGGCGGTCAGGGTGATCGAGGGCGCGGGGTGCTCCGGCTCGGCTTGGCCCGCCTTCTGCTCCTGGTCCCACTCGGTCGACCCCTGCTCGCAGGTCTGGGTGACGGGGATCGCGACGACGTCGCCCGGCTTGCCGTCCGGCAGTGAGAACGACAGCGAGAAGGTGTCGCGCTCGTCCGCGGGGAGCGGGGTCTTCGCGGTGTAGGTGATGCTCGTGACGCGCTCACCGGCGTCGGCGGCGGTCTCGTCGTCTGCGGAGGCGGAGGGGCTCGTGTAGGGCTCGGTCGCCTTCGTGATGTCCCAGTTCGGGTTCACGGTCGGCGTGACCTCGATCACCGAGGACGGCACGTGGAACTGCAGCTTCGTCGTGGGGGAGCCGTCGCAGCCGTGCGGGACGGAGAAGGTCGCGGTCGTGTACGAACCCGCGGCGGACGACGTGCTCGTCGCCTCGACGTGGGCGCTGGCGGACGCCGCGGTGCCGAGGACGATCGCGGCGGCGACGCCGAGGGTCACTGCGCCACCGGCGGCGAGACGCTTCTGCATGGGGTTCCTTCCGGATGGTGTTCTACAACTTGTAGAGAAGACTGCATCACCGTAGCAGCACTGCACGCCCTGGGCGAACGCGCGCCCGGAAACGCGCACGGCGTCGCCGTCAGTGTCACTGGATGCGGTTAGGCTCGACAACACGACGACCTCGTGCACGCGAGCAGTGGTGCTCGTCGACTGCAGTGCACGTCGACTGCAGCGCACGTCAACCAGGGAAGGCCGGAGCATGGCACGCATCGGAGAGAGCGGGGACCTCCTCAAGTGCTCCTTCTGTGGCAAGAGCCAGAAGCAGGTGCAGCAGTTGATCGCCGGTCCCGGCGTGTACATCTGCGACGAATGCGTCGAGCTCTGCAACGAGATCATCGAAGAGCGTCTCGCTGAAGCGAGCGACGAGACCGGCAGCGGCGAGTTCGAGCTCCCGAAGCCGCGCGAGATCTTCGACTTCCTGCAGGAGTACGTCATCGGGCAGGACCCGGCGAAGCGTGCCCTGGCGGTCGCCGTCTACAACCACTACAAGCGCATCCGTGCGCAGGGGCAGATCACGGCCGCCGAAGACCGCGACGACGTCGAGATCGCCAAGTCCAACATCCTGCTGATCGGCCCCACGGGCTGCGGTAAGACGTACCTGGCACAGACGCTGGCCAAGCGGCTCAACGTGCCGTTCGCCGTCGCGGACGCCACCGCACTGACCGAGGCGGGCTACGTCGGCGAAGACGTCGAGAACATCCTGCTCAAGCTCATCCAGGCCGCCGACTACGACGTCAAGCGCGCCGAGACCGGCATCATCTACATCGACGAGGTCGACAAGATCGCCCGCAAGGCCGAGAACCCGTCGATCACGCGCGACGTGTCCGGCGAAGGCGTGCAGCAGGCGCTGCTCAAGATCCTCGAGGGGACGGTTGCCTCCGTCCCGCCGCAGGGTGGTCGGAAGCACCCGCACCAGGAGTTCATCCAGATCGACACGACGAACGTGCTGTTCATCGTCGCCGGTGCGTTCGCGGGTCTCGAAGAGATCGTGTCCTCAAGGGTCGGCAAGCGGGGGATCGGCTTCGGCGCCCCGCTGCACAGCCCGCTCGACCAGCAGGACCTCTTCGCCGACGTCCTGCCGGAAGACCTGCACAAGTTCGGGCTCATCCCGGAGTTCATCGGGCGTCTGCCCGTCGTCACCACGGTGTCGCAGCTCGACCAGTCGGCGCTCATGCAGATCCTGACGGAGCCGAAGAACGCGCTCGTCCGGCAGTACCAGCGGATGTTCCAGATCGACGGGGTCGAGCTCGAGTTCGACCAGGGTGCGCTCGAGGCCATCGCGGACCTCGCGGTGCTCCGCCAGACCGGTGCACGTGGGCTCCGAGCGATCATGGAAGAAGTGCTCGGGCCGATCATGTTCGACGTGCCCTCCGACGACGACGTCGCACGCGTGGTCGTCACGCGGGAGTCGGTGCTCGAGAACGCGGCGCCGACGATCGTCCCGCGGCCGAGGACCAAGCGCGTCGAGAAGTCCGCGTAGGGGAATCCGCTTCGCAACAGGGCCCGCACCGTCTCGGTGCGGGCCCTGTTGGCGTGCGGGGTGTCCCTGCGCGCGGGTGTTCCCGCGGGGGCGCGCGGCGTTCCCCTACGCGCGTTCCTTCCCATCACGCTCGGAGCGAGAAGTCGATTCGCGCGTAGGGGGTCGGAACGACGTGCCTCCTACGCGCGAAACGACTCCCTACGCGCGAAACGGCCGACCGGACCGTCCCCGGGCGCCGCGCGCTACTCCAAGCCGAGGCGGCGCAGCAGGGGGCCGACCTCGGCGTCGCGGCCGCGGAACTCGCGGAAGGCTTCGATCGGGTCCTTCGACCCACCGACGCCGAGCAGCAGCGTGGCGAAGCGGCGCCCGGCAGCGCGGTCGAGCCCGCCGTGGTCGCGGAACCACTCCACGGTGTCCGCGTCGAGCACCTCGCTCCAGATGTAGCCGTAGTAGCCGGCGTCGTACCCGCCAGAGAACGTGTGCGCGAAGTAGGTCGAGGAGTACCGCGGCGGAACGGCGGCGACGTCGACCCCGGCGTCCGCCAGGGCCTGTCGTTCGAAGGCCTCGACGTCCGTGACGGCGTCGGCCTCGGCCTTCGACAGGCGGTGCCACGCCTGGTCCAGGAGTGCGGCGGCGAGGTACTCGGTCGTCCCGAATCCCTCGTTGAAGCCGGCGGAGTCGCTCAGCCCGAGGACGAGTTCCGGCGGCATCGGCTCGCCGGTCTCGTGGTGCTTCGCGTAGTTCGCGAGGACCTCGGGCCAGGACACCCACATCTCGTTCACCTGGCTCGGGAACTCCACGAAGTCCCGCTCGACGTTCGTGCCGGAGAACCGCGGGTACGTCGCCCGCGCGATCAACCCGTGCAGCGCGTGCCCGAACTCGTGGAACAGCGTCTCGACCTCGTCCTGGATGAGGAGCGTCGGGGACCCGGTGGCGGGCTTCGCGACGTTGAGGTTGTTCACGACGACGGGCAGGGTGCCCATCAGCGCCGACTGCTCGACGACGGGGTTCATCCACGCGCCACCCCGCTTGCCGTCCCGCGTGTAGAGGTCGAGCAGGTACAGGCCCACGGGACCGTCCTGCTCGTCGGTGACCTCGAACACGCGGACGTCGTCGTTGTAGCCGTGCAGGTCGGGGCGCTCGGCGAACTTCAGGCCGTACAGCGCGTTGGCGGCGAAGAACACGCCGTCGTGCAGCACCCGGTCGGCCTCGAGGTACGGGCGCATCGCGGAGCTGTCCGCGGCGAACTGCTCGCCGCGGAGGATCTCGGTCGCGTACGCCCAGTCCCAGGACTCGACGTCGAACCCGACGGTGCGGGACCGGACCGCGCGCTCGTCCTCGGCGTTGCGCGCGGCCGCCGGTGTGAGCGAGGACAGCAGCCCGGCGACGGCGGCGGGATCGCCGGCGGTCTCGTCTGCCGTGACGACCGACGCGTGGTCGGGGAAGCCGAGGAGTTCGGCGCGTTCGGCCCGGAGCCGGACGATGCGGAGCAGGACCTCGCGGTTGTCGTGCTCGTTCCCGCGACGACCTCTGGCGAGGGATGCACGCATGATGCGCTCGCGCAGCCCACGGTCGGTGAGCGACGCGAGCCACGGGTGCCCGGTGTAGAGCGGCAGGGTGATGAGCCAGCCGTCGAGCCCGCGGTCGGCTGCTGCACCGGCGGCAGCGGACTTCGCGCCGTCGTCGAGTCCCGCGAGCTCGTCCTCGGCGGTGACGTGGACCGCGGAGTCGTTGGTGTCCTCGAGCAGGTTCCGCTCGAACGTCGTGGTGAGTGTCGAGAGCTCCTGGTTGATCGCGGTCAGGCGTTCCTTGCCCGCGTCGTCGAGTCCGGCGCCGGCGAGGGTCATCTCGGTGTGGGTGCGCTCCACGAGCCGGAGGTCCTCGCCGGTGAGGCCCTCGGCAGCGGCGGTGTCGCGGACAGCGCGCACCCGCTCGTACAGCCGCGAGTCGAGGGTGATGGCGTCACGGTGTGCTGCGAGCAACGGGGAGACCTCGGCCTCGATGTCGTGCAGCTCCGGGGTGGAGTCGGCGGACGACAGCATGAAGAACACCATGCTGACACGGGACAGCAGCTGACCGGTGCGCTCGAGCGCCGCCAGGGTGTTGTCGAACGTCGGAGCGTCGGGGTTCGACGCGATCGCCTCGACCTCCGCGCGCTGCTCGGCCATGCCGGCGTCGAATGCCGGACGGTGGTGCTCCAGCCGGACGTCGTCGAACGGGGGGAGTGCGTACGGCAGGGGACTCGGTTCGTCGAACGGCGTCGTCATCACCCCACCCTAGCGACGGGTCGCGGCGTCGATCAGGGTGGCGGCGGCGCGACGGGCGTGCCGCGCGGGTGCGGTGTCGCCGGCGATCGCCGCGGTGGTCTGGGCGCCTTCGGCGAGCAACGCCAGCTGCGCTGCGAGTTCGTCGGCAGTAGCCGGGTCGGCGACGGCCCGAGTGGTGAGTGCCGCGACGAAGGCCTGGAACGACTCCTTGTGCTCCCGGGCGATCGAGGCGACGGCTGGGGAGGTCGCGCCGAGCTCGCCGAACGCGTTGATGAACCCGCAGCCGCGGAAGGTGTCGTCCCCGAACCACGACTCGAGGAAGTCGTACATCGCCAGGAGCTTGTCGCGGGGTGAGGCCGCGGCGTCCACCGCCTGCTCGATGCCGTGCTCCCAGATCTCGTGGCGTCCCGCGAGGACGGCGGCGATGAGCTGGTCCTTGCCGGGGAACGCCGCGTAGAGCTTCTTCAAGGAGACGCCGGCACCCGTGCGGATCTCGTCCATGCCGACGGACTGGATGCCGCGGGCGTAGAAGAGTGCATCGGCGACGTCGACGATGTGGGCCTTCGTGTCGGCCTCGATCGTGTTCGCGCTCATGTCGTACCCCGTTCGCTGTGTGTTCACCGTCTCCAAGTTGCGCGGGGAACGGTCGTTCTCTACTGTAGGGCACATCGACGGAGAACGACCGTTCTCCGCTCGGAGCGAAGTCCGTCACGGAAGGAACGACCATGGGTGAGATCACCGTCGGGACCGAGAACAGCGCCGACATCCGGCTGCACTACGAGGACAAGGGGACCGGGCAGCCGATCGTGCTGATCCACGGCTTCCCGCTCGACGGCAACTCCTGGGAAGGGCAGATCCCGCCGCTCCTCGACGCCGGGTACCGCGTCGTGACGTACGACCGTCGCGGCTTCGGCCAGTCGTCGCAGCCGAGCACCGGGTACGACTACGACACCTTCGCGGACGACCTGCACACCGTGCTCGAGACGCTCGACCTGCGCGACGTCATCCTCGTCGGCTTCTCGATGGGCACCGGCGAGATCGCCCGGTACATCGGCCGTCACGGTGAAGAGCGGATCGCGAAGGTCGCGTTCCTCGCCTCGCTCGAGCCGTTCCTCGCGATCACCGACGACAACCCAGACGGCGCCGGCCCGATGTCGTTCTTCGAGGGCATCGCTGCCGACGTGAAGCAGGACCGGTACGGGTACTTCACGAACTTCTACCAGGACTTCTTCAACCTGTCGGAGAACCTCGGCTCGCGCATCTCCGAAGAGGCCGTCCGCAACGCCTGGAACGTCGCCGCCGGATCCGGTTCGATCGCCAGCGCCGCTGCTCCGCTGACCTGGCCGACCGACTTCCGTCAGGACATCCCGAAGGTCACCGTCCCGGCGCTCATCGTGCACGGCACGGCGGACAACATCCTGCCGATCGACGCGACCGGCCGTCGCTTCACGAAGGCGCTCCCGCACGCGGAGTACGTCGAGATCGAGGGCGCCCCGCACGGCCTGCTCACCACGCACACCGCCGAGGTGAACGAGGTCCTGCTCGGCTGGCTCGCCAAAGCCTGACCCGAACCGCGCCCCCGCACAACCGAAAGCACCCCGAACCGCGGAAAGCCGTGGTGCGGGGTGCTTTCGGTTGTGCGAACGCGGGCGGCCGCGGCCGCGGCCGCGGGCGGGCGCTCAGTCCTCCTCGGGAGCGTCGTCCGGGTTCGTCACCTGGGCGTGCCCGAGCGCGTCGAGGTGGATCGACGTGCCGTCGTCGAGCTCGACGCGCGGCTTGCCCTCCAGGAAGGTCAGCGTCCACCCCCAGCCCGTGGTGTCGACCGCCTCCGCGGCCAGCTCGTCCTCGACGGTCCGGACCGCCACGACCAGCGCTTCCACGAGCCGTGCCGGTGGTTCCCCACCCACGTTCCAGCGCGTACCCAACTGCATCAGGGCCTCCTGTCCGTCTCCGACGCGACCCTACGCGGGCTGCTCGGCCAGCTCGATCTCGGTGACCGCGAGTTCCGGACCGTCGACGAACGACAGGTCCTGGATGCGGCCGACGGCCGCCAGGTCGACCGCTGCGCGCTCGACGAGCTCCCGCGTCTCGGCGGGGGCCGCGACCACCGCGCGCGTCACCGGTGTCTTCTGGGACGCCTTGGCAGCCGTCTTCGCACCGCGGATCCCGATGAGCGCCTGCCCGACGGCGGCGAGGAGACCGGTCTCGGCCGCGTCGACCGGCAGGTCGGCGGCGGTCGGCCAGGAGGCTCGGTGCACGCTGGTGTCGTGGGTCCAGGCCCACACTTCCTCCGTCGCGAACGGCAGGAACGGTGCGAGCAGTCGGAGCTGCACGTCGATGGCGGCGCGGAGCGCCAGGACGGCGCTCGCCTGGGTCTCGTGCGTCGCGTCCGGCGCGGTGCCGTACGCGCGCTCCTTGACGAGCTCGAGGTAGTCGTCGCAGAACGTCCAGAAGAAGCGCTCGGTGACCTCGAGGGCGCGGGCGTGGTCGAAGCCGTCGAACGCCGCGGTCGCCTGCTCGAGCGTGGTGCGCAGGGCGGCGAGCATGTCGATGTCGAGCGCCTCGGTCACCTGGTGCGCGCCGGTCGGCAGCTCGAAGCCGTAGACGAACTTCGCCGCGTTGAGCACCTTGATCGCCAGACGCCGACCGACCTTGATCTGCTTCGGGTTCTGCGCGTCGAACGCCGCGTCCGTGCCGAGCTTCGACGAGGCCGCCCAGTAGCGGACCGCGTCGGCGCCGTGCTGTTCGAGGATCGAGAGCGGGGTGACCACGTTGCCCTTGGACTTCGACATCTTCTTGCGGTCGGGGTCCACGATGAAGCCGGAGATCGACGCGTTCTTCCACGGCACGACATCGGCTTCGAGCTGGCTGCGGAGCACCGTCGTGAACAGCCACGTCCGGATGATGTCCTGCGCCTGCGGGCGGACGTCGTACGGGTAGACGAGGTCGTAGAGCGCCGGGTCGGTCTCCCACTTGCCCGCGAGCTGCGGGGTCAGCGACGAGGTCGCCCAGGTGTCCATGACGTCGAGCTCACCCTGGAACCCGCCGGCGACGCCGCGCTGGTCCTCGGTGTAGCCGGGAGCCGGTTCGGACGCCGGGTCGACGGGCAGCTGCGCCTCGGTCGGGACGATCGGCTGGTCGAACACCGGGTTGCCGTCGGCGTCGAGCGGGTACCAGACGGGCAGCGGCACACCGAAGAAGCGCTGGCGCGAGATGAGCCAGTCGCCGGAGAGGCCGCCGACCCAGTTGTCGTAGCGGACGCGCATGAAGTCCGGGTGGAAGGCGATCTCCTCGCCGCGCTTCCGGAGCGTGGCCTTGAGTTCCTCGTCGCGAGCGCCGTTCACGATGTACCACTGGCGCGTGGAGACGATCTCGAGGGGCTTGTCGCCCTTCTCGAAGAACTTCACCGGGTGCTGGATGGTCTTGATGTCCCCGACCAGGTCGCCGGACTCGGTCAGGGCGTCCACGACGACCTTCTTCGCCGAGAACACGGTCTTGCCCGCCATCTCGGCGTAGAGGGCCTTGCCGCCCTCCGACTCGATCCAGGCCGGCTCGTCGGAACGCACGCGGCCGTCGAACCCGATGATCGCGCGGTTCGGCAGCTGCAGCTCGCGCCACCACACGACGTCCGTGGTGTCACCGAACGTGCAGACCATGGCGATGCCGGCGCCCTTGTCCTTCTGCGCGAGGTGGTGTGCGAGGACCGGGACCTCGACGTCGAACAGGGGGGAGCGGACCGTCGTGCCGAAGAGGTCCTGGAACCGCTCGTCGTCCGGGTGCGCGACGAGGGCGACGCACGCCGGCAGGAGCTCCGGGCGGGTGGTCTGGATGACGATGTCGCCCTGACCGTCCGTGCGGTGGAAGGCGATGCCGTGGTAGGCGCCGGGCATCTCCTTGTCCTCGAGTTCGGCCTGCGCGACCGCGGTGCGGAAGGTGACGTCCCAGAGCGTCGGGGCGTCGGCCTGGTAGGCCTCGCCGCGCTCGAGGTTCCTGAGGAACGCACGCTGCGCGCTGGCGCGGGAGGTGTCGTCGATGGTGCGGTACGACTGCGTCCAGTCCACGGACAGGCCGAGCGTGCGGAAGAGGTGCTCGAACTGCTGCTCGTCCTGCACCGTCAGGCGCTCGCACAGCTCGATGAAGTTGCGGCGCGACACCGGGATCTGGTCGGCGGCCTTCGACGACTTGTTGTCGCCCCCCTCGAACGGCGGGACGAACATCGGGTCGTAGGGGAGCTGCGGGTCGCAGCGGACGCCGTAGTAGTTCTGCACGCGACGCTCGGTGGGGAGACCGTTGTCGTCCCAGCCCATCGGGTAGAAGACGTGCTTGCCGCGCATGCGCTCGAACCGGGCCTTGAGGTCGGTGTGCGTGTACGAGAACACGTGGCCGATGTGCAGCGAGCCGGAGGCGGTCGGCGGCGGGGTGTCGATCGAGTAGACGTTGCTGCGGTCTCCGGCGGCGTCGCGGTCGAACCGGTACGTGCCCTGGTCGTCCCAGACCGGTCCCCAGACCTGCTCGAGTCCGTCCACCGTGGGCTTGTCGGGCATGGGCTTGGTCATGGCTGCGCCTTTCGATCGATATGTGCGGCACCGAGTCCGTGATGAGGTGCCTGAGTGTCCACGCGTGACACGTGGTTCGTTCGATCGTACCGGGACCGGCGAGCGGGCGGCACGCTTACCACGCGGCCCCCTCGCGGACAAGTCCCGAAGCTGTTAGTCTGTCGGGGTTTGTCCGGCGAGCGCGAGCTCGTAGGAGCTGCAACGTCGCCGTCCCGTCGGACCCCCGAAGGACGCTCAGCACACCGGAGGAACACACTTGACACCGAACAACGCACCCCAGTCGCACGGCGATCGGCCGCTGCGGACGAAGGGCGCTGCGAAGCGCGCTCGCCGGAAGCTGACCACGGACGACGTCACCGTCGTCGAGGAGTCGCTCCTCAAGCGCGCCGTCGCCGCAGCCGCACTCGGCAACGCGATGGAGTGGTTCGACTTCGGCATCTTCGCCTACCTCACCGTCACCATCTCGAAGGTCTTCCTGCCGCAGGGTGACCCCGCCGCGAACATCGTCGCCACCTTCGGGTTCTTCGCCGCCGCGTTCATCGTCCGCCCGATCGGTGGTGCCGTCTTCGGCCCGATCGGCGACAAGATCGGCCGGCAGAAGGTCCTCGCCCTGACGATGATCCTGATGGCCGCCGGCACGCTCATGATCGGCCTGATCCCGTCGTACGACACGATCGGCTTCTGGGCACCCGTGCTGCTCCTCGTCGCCCGCTTCGTGCAGGGCTTCTCGACCGGTGGCGAGTACGGCGGCGCCGCGACGTTCATCGCCGAGTACTCCCCGGACAAGCGCCGAGGGTTCATGGGTTCGTGGCTCGAGTTCGGCACCCTGGCCGGGTACGTGCTCGGCGCGTCGATCGTCACCGGCCTCCAGTTCGGCCTGTCCGAGGACGCCCTGCTCAGCTGGGGCTGGCGCATCCCGTTCATCGTCGCCGGCCCGCTCGGCCTGATCGGGCTGTACCTGCGCCTGAAGCTCGAGGAGACCCCGGCCTTCCAGAAGCAGCAGGAGCAGGCCGCCGAGCGCGAGTCGCAGAAGACACCGTTCCTCAAGCTCTTCGCCACCAACTGGCGCGCGCTCATCGTCTGCATCGGCCTGGTGCTGGTCTTCAACGTGTCCGACTACATGCTCCTGTCGTACATGCCGACCTACCTCGAGCAGAACCTCGGCCAGAACGCCACCTTCGGTCTGATCCTCATCGTCATCGTGATGATCCTGATGATGGTCGTCATCACGTTCGGTGGTCGCCTGTCCGACCGGTTCGGCCGTCGTCCCGTGCTCGCCGCGGGCTGCATCGGGTTCTTCCTGTTCTCGTGGCCGGCGCTGCAGCTCGTGCAGTCCGGTACCGGCGTCGGCGTGTTCTTCGGGCTGCTCATCCTCGGTGTGGTGCTCGTCACCTTCACCTCGACGATGCCCTCGACGCTCCCCGCGCTCTTCCCGACGATCATCCGCTACGGCGCGCTGGCGATCGCGTTCAACGTGTCCGTCTCGCTCTTCGGTGGCACCACCCCGCTCGCGACCGCCGCGCTCATCAACAGCGCGAAGGACGCCGGCTTCGGCTGGGCCGAGGACATCCCGGCGTTCTACCTGATGGCAGCGGCCGTGATCGGCCTCGTGGCGGTGTACTTCACGAAGGAGACCGCGTCGACGCCGCTCATGGGCTCCGGCCCGACGGTGGCCTCGGAGGAAGAGGTCGCGCAGGTGATCGACGAGTACAACGACCCGTCGTCCGACTTCGCGCAGTCCGACTGGGCGAAGGAGTTCTCGACCAGCGAGATCCCGATCATCTCGGCCGACACGGACAAGGCGCCGTCCGGCTCCTGACCCGGCGCCGCGGGCCCGAGTCTCGGGGTCAGCGACAGTTCTCGCGCTCGAGGCCGCGAGAACTGTCGCCCAGCGCGAGACTCGGGGCCCGCCAGTGCCCGACTGGCCGGCGCTACGCGGCGGCGGACCTCGGGCCGGCCGACAGCCGCTCGGCGGCGCGGACGAGCCCCGCGGTCACGGCGTGCGTCGGGCGTGCGAACACCTCGGCGGCCGGGCCGTGTTCCACCGCGGCACCGTCGTGCATCACCAGGACGTCGTCCGCGATGCGCCGGACCGCACGGAGGTCGTGCGACACGAACACCATCGCGACACCGGTCTCGTCGCGGAGCCGTTCCAGGAGGCCCATCACGGCGTCCTGCACCGTGGCGTCGAGCGCCGTGACGGGTTCGTCGAGCACGAGCACATCCGGCCCCGTCGCCAGCGCACGGGCGATGGCCAGCCGCTGCCGTTGCCCGCCGGACAGCGTCAGCGGCGACCGGCCGCGGATCGCGGGGTCGAGGTCGACCTGCCCCAGGGCCTCGTCGACGCGGGTATCGAGCGACCCGGTCGCCCGCCGTGCGTCGCCGCCGGACATCGCGTCCGCCAGCACCCGCTCGACGTTCCACCGCTCGTCGAAGGTCGCGCCGGGGTCCTGCACGACGGCGGACACCCGGCGGCGGCGTGCCCGTCGGTCCCGCTCGGGGAGCGGTGACCAGGGGTCACCGTCGAGCGTGACCGTGCCGGCGTCCGGCGCCTCGAGCCCGAGCAGCATGCGCACGAGTGTCGTCTTGCCAGACCCGGACGCCCCGACGACACCGAGTGTCCGACCACGCCGGAGTCCGAACGACACCCCCGTGACGGCGTCCACCCGGTCGTACGACTTCCGGAGGTCCGTCGTCTCGAGCACGGCGGCAGCAGCGCCGACGACCGGCCGCGGCGCCGCGGTCCGCCCGGCGGCCGAAGCGGCGACGAGCGCCAGGGTGACCGGGTGGGTGGGAGATCGGAGCACCTGCGTCACCGGCCCCTGCTCGACGATCCGCCCGCAGTCCATCACCACGACACGGTCGGCCCACCCGGCGACGAGCCCCAGGTCGTGCGTCACGACGAGCAGCCCCGCGCCCTGCTGTTGCGCTGTCCGGAGCTGCTCCATCACGCGGACGGCCACACCCGCGTCGAGCGCCGTGGTCGGTTCGTCCGCCACGACGAGCACCGGCGAGCCGATGGTCGCGGCGGCGATGAGCGCGCGCTGCCGCATCCCGCCGGACAGGGTCCCCGCGAGCCGGCCGTCCGCCGCGATCGCCGGGTCGAGCCCGACCGCGTCGAGCGCGGAGCGCACGGCGTCCACCCGCTCGCGAGCGCTCATCTCCGTGTGCAGCCGCAGGGCGTCGCCGACCTCGCGCCCGACGGGACGCAGCGGGTCCAACGCACCCAGTGCCTCCTGGCCGACGTAGCCGACCCGTGACCCACGGACCGCTCGCCACCGTCGTTCCGAGAACGCGCGGGTGTCGAACCCGGCGACCTCGAGTCGGTCCGCGCGGACGGCGGAGCCGGGCGCGGACAGGCCGAGCAGGGCCCGGACGGTGACGGTCTTGCCAGAGCCGGACGCGCCGACCAGCGCGACGCACTCGCCGGGTTCCACGTGCAGCGCGACGTCGCGGACGACCGGCGCGCCGCCGATCGAGACGGACAGCCCCTCGACACCCAACACGCTCATCGCACCACTTCCGTTCGTCGGATGGCCCGGCCGAGCACCGTCACCGCGGTCGCGAGCACGACGATCGCGAGGCCGGGGAAGGTGCTCATCCATGGCGCTGTCTGCAGGTAGGTCCGGCCGTCGGCGAGCATCGCGCCCCACTCCGGAGCGGGCGGTGGCGTGCCGACGCCGAGGTAGCTGAGCGCAGAAGCCCACACGATGGCCTGCCCGATGCCGAGCGTCCCGACCGCGACGACCGGCCAGAGTGCCGCCGGCAGCACGTGCCGCACGACGATGCGTGCGGGGGAGCGCCCGAGCAGCACGGCGGTCTCGACGACCTGGGAGGACCGAGCCGATCGGACCAGGCCACGGACGATGCGCGCGTACCCGGGTGCCGTGGCGAACCCGACGGCGAGCATCGCGGGCACCGGGCCGGGGCCGGTCACGGCGATGACGACCAGTGCGACGAGGAGCAGCGGGAGCGCGAACGCGACCTCGGTGATCCGCCCGATGACGGCGTCGACGACCCGGCCGCCGAGGCCGGCCGCGACGCCGAGCACAACCCCGAGGCCACCGCCGACCAGCGTGGCGACGACCCCGACCACGAGGCTCGCCCTCGTCCCGGCGACGACCCGCGCCAGGACGTCCCGCCCGGACTCGTCGGTGCCGAACAGACTCGACCAACTCGGGGCCTGCAGCGCCTGCGCGGGGTGCACGGCGAGCGGGTCGCCGCCGCCGAGCAGCGCCGGCCACACCGCAGCGACGACGGCGAGCGCCACCACCGCCGCCGCCAGGATCCCGGCCGGCCCGAGCGTCCCCCCACGGACTCGCTCGGACCGTCGGGTCCCGTCTCCCGGGTGCGCGCCGGCCTGGAGGCTCGGTTCGGCGATCCCGCTCATCGCGCCCCCGCCTCGTGGCGCGTCCGCACGCGTGGCGGCCCCGACTGTCGGCCGCGGGGATCGACGATGCGCTCGAGGACATCGGCGACGGCGAGCACGACGACGTACGCGAGCGCCGACACCATCGCGATGCCGACGACGAGGGGCATGTCGCGCTGCGTGACCGCGGTGACCAGGGCCCGCCCGATGCCGGGCAGCGCGAACACCGACTCGACGACGACGGCCCCGGACACGAGGGACCCGAACGCCCAGGCGGACAGCGCGATCCCCGGGAGCGCGGCGTGCCGGAGCAGGTGCCGACCGAACACACCCGCGCGGGTCTCGCCGCGCCCGCGTGCGGCGAGCGCGAAGGCCGACCGCTGGGCGTCGACGACCCCGTCGCGGATGGTCTCGGCGAGGTACCCGGCGACGGGGACGGCCACCGTGACGACGGGCAGGACCCACCCGCGCGCGGTGCCGTCGCTCACCGCCGGGAACCACCCGAGGCTGCTCGCGAAGACGACGATGAGCACGCTGCCGAGCCAGAAGTGCGGGGTCACGCTGGCGGTGACGCTCAGCGCCGAGGTCAGCCCCGCCGCGAACCGGCCGCGCTGGGTCGACCACCACGCGGCGACGATCGCGAGCGCCCAGGCGACGACGAGCCCGGCGACCGCCAGGGTGAGCGTCACGGGGAGCTGCTGCCCGAGCAGCGTGGCCACCGGCGTGCGGAACGCGTACGAGTCGCCGAGCTGCCCGGTCGCCAGGCGTCCGAGGAACACCGCGTACTGGACGACGACGGGTCGGTCGAAGCCGTAGTCGTGGCGGACCTGGTCGACCGCGGCGGCCGATGCCTGCGACCCGGGGCCGCCGAGGATCGCGAGCGCGGGGTCGCCCGGGATCAGCCGGATCGCGACGAAGACGATCGTCGCGACCGCCCAGAGCACGCCGATGCCGCCCAGCGCACGGCGGAGCACCCAGCGCGACCACTGCGCCGGAGCCGAGCCGCCGCCGGGCCGGTTCAGGCCTGCGCGACGCATGCCGTGCCTCCTGTCCGGATCAGTCCGCGATCCAGGCCGAGCCGAACCACGGGGTCGACACCGGGGTGGTGCGGATGCCGTGGACGCTCGAGCGGTACAGGAAGTGGTTCTGCTGGTCGTAGAGGGGCAGCACCGTCCGGCTCTCGAGGATGCGCTTCTGGGCCTGCTCGTACAGGTCCGCGCGGGTGCTCTGGTCCGAGGTCTCGGCGGCCCGCTGGAGCAGCGAGTCGAGCTCGGGCTCGTCGAGCTGCGCGAGGTTCGCGAAGTACCCCGACGGCGCGGGCGTGATGCTCGCGGAGTCGTAGAGGATCCGCAGGACGTCCGGCCCGACCTTCGTGTACGGGGCGCTGACCACGTCGTACTGGTTCTTCGCGAGCGCCGCGTACCAGCTCGACAGGTCGAGTTCCTGCAGCTGGACCTTGATGCCGACCTTCGCTTCGGATGCCTGGATCTGCTGGAACAGGCTGCGCTCGGCTGGGACCGACTGGTTCGTCGACACCGGGAACGTCACGGTCAGCTGCTTGCCGTCCTTCTCGCGGATGCCGTCCGAGCCGACCTTCCAGCCGGCGTCGTCGAGGAGCCGCTTCGCCGTCGCCGGCTGGTACCGGAACAGGCTCTTGTCGGAGTACGCGAACGGTTCGACGCTCGACAGCACCGAGTACGAGCGCTTCGCAGTGCCGAGGAACAGGCTCTGGATGCCCGGGTCGATCTCGGCACCGGCGATGAACGCCTTGCGCACGGCTTCGTCCTGGAAGACGCCGTGGCCGGAGTTGAGCTCGAGTCGGTTCGATGCACCGGGTCGGGGCGCGTCGAGGTCGCGGATGGCGCCCTTCGAGGACGCGGCCTTGAGCTGGTCGGGCTGCGCGTTGTCGATGACGTCGACCTGGCCGGACTGCAGCGCCGCGTAGCGCGAGGTGGAGTCCGGGATGAAGCGCCAGGAGATGCCGTCGAGGCGCGGCTTCGTCTTCCCCCAGTAGTCCTTGTTCTGGACCAGCGTCACACGGTCGCCGTGCTCCCAGTTCGTGATCTCGAACGGGCCGGTGCCGACGGGGGACTCGCAGTTCTCCTTCTGGGAGCGGTCGAGTGCCTTCGGGGACTCCATCCCGACCCACGCCTGCGAGAACGACTCGAGCAGTGCGCTGTCCGGACGGCTGAGCGACAGCGTCACGGTGTGGTCGTCGGTGGCCGTTGCCTTCTGGATGGACTGCAGGGCGAGGTAGCCCGTGCTCGACGCCGTCGTCGGGTCCTGCACGTGCTCGATGTTCCGCACCACGGCGGCCGCGTCGAACGGGGTGCCGTCGGTGAACGACACGCCCTGACGCAGCGTGAACGTCAGGGTCTTGCCGTCGTCGCTCGTGGTCCACTTCGTCGCGAGGGCCGGCGTGGGCTCGCCGTCGTCGAGCCCGACGAGCTCCTCGATGTACTGGCTCGCCAGCAGCGCCTGCGGGTAGTTGCCGCCGACGTGCGGGTCGAGGCAGGTGGGCTCCGCGTCGCCGGAGGCGTAGGTCAGCGTGCCGCCGTTCTCCGGCGTGGCGTCGGCGGAGCTCGTGCCGGACCCCGTGCAGGCGGTCAGCGTGAGGAGGACGGCGACGGCACCGGCGAGGGCACCGATCCTTCGGGTTTTCTGTACTGGGTCCAAGATCATGGCTCGACGAGTCTAGTTGTTTACTGGACCCCATGGACGAACCGATCCGCCGTGGGGGACGGCCGCGACGCTCGAGCGCCGAGGTGCTCGCGGACGCCGCCGCCGAGCTGTTCCTGGAGCAGGGCTACGGCCGGACCACGGTCGACCAGATCGCCGCACGCGCCGGGGTGAGCCGCGCGACGTTCTTCAACTACTTCCCGGCGAAGTCCGACGTGATGTGGCTCGAGCTCGACGCCGCGGTCGGAGCGCTGCCCGCGTTGCTGGCGGCGTCGGACGACCCGTCCGCGGTGCGAGCGGTGGAGAGCGCGTTGCTCGCCGCCGCCCGGGCGCACGACCCCGAGCGGGTCCCGTGGGCGATCGCGCAGGCCGAGGTGATGGGGATCGGGCCGGAGCTCGTGGGCAGCGTCGCGGCCCGGGTGATGGCGCAGCACGCGACCGTCGCGGCGTTCGTCGCCCGGCGGACGGGGGAGTACGCGGGGTCGCTCTGGCCGCAGACCGTCGCCGGCGCGATGCTCGGCGCCGCCGCCGCTGCCTTCGGGGTGTGGGTCGCGGACGGAGTGGCTCGGCGCCCGCTCGTGGAGTACGTCGGCGCGGCGTTGACGCCGGTCGCCGCCGGCCTCGACGCGCGCTGACGCCGGACGCCGCCGGCCTCGACGCGCGCTGACGCCGCGGCGCCGTCCGTCGGTGCGGCGCCGTCAGTCGGTGCGGAGCGTGCCCGCCCCGCCCGATGCGACGTCCTCCGCGGTGCCGTCGCGCACGACGTCGGGGACCTCGGCGTCGGTCGGCACCAGGGACTCGTCGCCGGGCAGGCTCAGGGTGAGGACCGCCTCCTCGATGTACTGGCTGTCCTCGAGTGACTTCTCGACGTCGCGCAGCCGGACGGCCACGTGCGACTCGTCCTCGTTGCCGGTCAGGTCGATCGCGGCGACGAGGTAGACCCGCGACGGCCCGACGAACTCCAGGTGCAGGTACGTCACGCGTTCGATCTGCTCGCGGGAGAGCAGCTCGACCAGCACCGCGTTCTCCAGCTCCGGCGAGGTGCTCTCCCCGAGCAGGAACCGGCGGTTGCGGTCGATGAGGACGATCGCGACGACGCCGAGCAGGATGCCGACCGCGATCGAGCCGATCGCGTCGAAGACCGCCAGGCCGGTGACCTGGTGCAGGAAGACCCCGAGGAAGGCGATGACCAGGCCGACGAGCGCGGCGGCGTCCTCGGCGAACACCGCTCGGAGCGTGGGGTTCGATGACTGCAGCACGTGCCGCAGCACCGGCACCCGGCGCTTCGTCGCGGCACCGTGGGCCTGGCGGTAGGCCTGCAGGAAGCTCGTGCCCTCGAGGCAGAACGACACGGCCAGCACGATGTAGTTCAGGGCGACGTCCTCGGCCGGCCCGGTCTCGCCCAGCTCGGAGATGCCGTGGTAGATCGACACGATCGCGCCAGCGGTGAACAGCCCGAACGCGGCGAACATCGACCAGATGTAGGTCTCGCGGCCGTAGCCGAGCGGGTGCGCCACGTCACGCTGCTTCGCGCCCCGCCGCTCGGCGATGAGCAGGAAGATCTCGTTCCCGGTGTCGGCCCACGAGTGCGCCGCCTCGGCCACCATCGACGCGGATCCGGACAGGAGTGCGGCGATCGACTTGGCGATGGCGACGAGCAGGTTCGCGCCGAACGCGATGACGACGGTGAGCAGGGATTCGGGACGATCCTGCTGCTGATCAGACGAGGGCATCCCTCAAGCATGCTCCCGTCCGGTAAACTCCCGTACCAAGAGCACTGATCCGGCCATCACCGGGGAGCTCCCGGAAGAACGCGGGACGCACACGAAACGGTCCGTCAGTAGAGCCGGGCGGGTTCGGGACCGTCACCATCCCCGACGACGAGCGGCCGTTCCGGTGTCCCGGGACGGCAAGCGAGGTGGTACCGCGGAGCGTGCTCCGTCCTCGTGGAGAGCAACCGAACCCACAGGAGCAACCGGTGCGATACCCACTGAACCGCGATGCGGACGCCGCTGCCGGCGTCACCCCGTCCCCGAGCTTCCCCGCCGTCGAGCAGGGCATCCTCGCCTTCTGGAAGGGCGACGACACCTTCCAGGCCTCGATCGACCAGCGCGACGGCTGCGACGAGTGGGTCTTCTACGACGGCCCGCCGTTCGCCAACGGCCTGCCGCACTACGGCCACCTGCTGACCGGCTACGCCAAGGACGTCTTCCCGCGCTACCAGACGATGCGCGGCAAGCAGGTGCACCGCCGCTTCGGCTGGGACACCCACGGGCTCCCCGCCGAGCTCGAGGCGATGCGCCAGCTCGGCATCACCGAGAAGCACGAGATCGACGAGATGGGCGTCGACGTCTTCAACGCCGCCGCGAAGAAGTCCGTGCTGCAGTACACCGACGAGTGGCAGGAGTACGTCACCCGTCAGGCGCGCTGGGTCGACTTCGAGAACGACTACAAGACGCTCGACGTCACGTACATGGAGAGCGTCCTCTGGGCGTGGAAGCAGCTCTGGGACAAGGGGCTGGCGTACGAGGGCTTCCGGGTCCTGCCGTACTGCTGGAACGACCAGACGCCGCTGTCGAACCACGAGCTGCGCATGGACGACGACGTCTACCAGATGCGCCAGGACCAGTCGGTCACGGTGTCGTTCCCGTTGCAGGGCGCCCGCGCCTCTGAACTGGGACTCGACGGCGTCCGTGCCCTCGCCTGGACGACGACCCCGTGGACGCTGCCGACGAACGCCGCGCTGGCAGTCGGACCGGCGGTCACGTACGTGGTGCTGCCGGCAGGGCCGGGAGGCTCGGCTGACGGCAGCGACGCCGGTTCCGTCCAGTACATGCTGGCGTCGGACACCGTGGCCGCCTACGCGAAGGACCTCGGGTACGAGTCGCCGGAGGCCGCTGTCGCGGCCGTCACGCGCGAGCTGCAGGGCGCCGAACTCGACGGCGTCCGGTACGAGCGCCTCTTCGACGACCTCGCCGACGCCGAGGGCATGGAGCACGCCTGGCAGGTCCTCGTCGCCGACTACGTCGAGACCGGCGAGGGCACCGGCATCGTGCACCAGGCTCCGGCGTACGGCGCCGACGACCAGGTGGTCTGCGCCGCCGCCGGCATCCCCGTCGTGCTGTCCCTCGACGAGGGCGGCGTCTTCACGTCCCAGTTCCCGCTCGTCGCCGGCCAGCTCTGGTCGGACGCGAACAAGCCGCTGACGAAGGCCGTGCGCGATGCCGGACGGCTGCTGCGCCAGGCGTCGTACGAGCACAGCTACCCGCACTGCTGGCGCTGCCGCAAGCCCCTCATCTACAAGGCCGTCTCGTCGTGGTTCGTCCGCGTCACCGAGTTCCGCGACCGGATGGGCGAGCTGAACCAGGACATCACCTGGGTCCCGGAGAACATCAAGGACGGCCAGTTCGGCAAGTGGGTCGGCAACGCCATCGACTGGTCGGTGTCCCGCAACCGCTACTTCGGCACGCCGATCCCGGTGTGGGTCTCCGACGACCCGGCGTACCCGCGGCAGGACGTCTACGGCTCGCTCGAGGAGATCGAGCGCGACTTCGGCCGGCTGCCGCTGAACGGCGACGGCGAGGTCGACCTGCACCGCCCGTTCATCGACGACCTCACCCGGCCGAACCCGGACGACCCCACGGGTGCGTCCACGATGCGCCGCATCACCGACGTGTTCGACGTGTGGTTCGACTCCGGGTCGATGCCGTACGCCCAGGTGCACTACCCGTTCGAGAACCGCGAGTGGTTCGACACCCACAACCCGGCGGACTTCATCGTCGAGTACATCGGACAGACCCGCGGCTGGTTCTACGTCATGCACGCGCTGTCGACGGCACTGTTCGACCGTCCGGCGTTCCACAACGTGGTCAGCCACGGCATCGTGCTCGGCTCCGACGGGCAGAAGATGTCGAAGTCGCTCCGGAACTACCCGGACGTCTCCGAGGTGTTCGACCGCGACGGCGCCGACGCGATGCGCTGGTTCCTGATGTCGTCGTCGGTGATCCGCGGCGGCAACCTCGTCGTCACCGAGGAGGGCATCCGCCAGGGCGTCCGCGAGTTCCTGCTGCCGTTCTGGTCGACGTACTACTTCTTCACGCTGTACTCGAACGCGTCGGGCACCGACGGCTACCAGGCATCACGTCGGACGGACTCGACGGACGTGCTCGACCGCTACCTGCTCGCGAAGACCCGGGTGCTCGTGACCGACGTCACGAAGCACCTCGACGCGCTCGACACCCCGCTCGCCGCGCAGGCCATCCGCGACTTCGCCGACGTGCTGACGAACTGGTACGTCCGCCGCTCGCGCGACAAGTTCTGGCTCGGCGCCGGATCGTCGGAGTCCGCGAAGGCCGCGTTCGACACGCTGTACACCGTGCTCGAGACGCTCGCCCGGGTCGCCGCCCCGCTCGCACCCCTCGTCACCGAGGAGGTCTGGAAGGGCCTGACCGGTGGTCGCAGCGTGCACCTGGAGGACTTCCCGGACGCGTCCGAGTTCCCCGCGGACGACGCCCTCGTCGCCGCGATGGACCGCGTCCGCGACGTCGCCTCGAAGGGGCTCGCGCTCCGCAAGGCGACCGGCAAGCGCGTCCGGCTGCCGCTCGCGACGCTGACGCTCGTGGTGCCGGACACCGCCGCCGTCGAGCCGTTCGTGGACATCCTCCGCGACGAGCTCAACGTCAAGCGGGTCGTGCTCGAGCCCCAGGCGGAGGAGTCCCTCGCGCAGTACGGCATCGAACGGAAGCTCACCGTCAACGCCCGCGCCGCCGGCCCCCGCATCGGCAAGCAGGTGCAGCAGGTCATCCCGGCCGCCAAGAAGGGCGACTGGGTCGCGACCGAGTCCGGCGTCACCGTCGGCGGGATCGACCTGGTCGAGGGCGAGTACACGCTCGACCTCACCGTGGCCGACGAGTCGACCGTGGTGGCGTTCCTCGACGAGGGCGGCTTCGTGGTGCTCGACACCGTGACCACCCCGGAGCTCGAGGCCGAGGGCCTGGCCCGCGACGTCGTCCGTGCCGTGCAGCAGGCCCGGCGCGAGGCCGACCTCGACGTCAGCGACCGCATCGTCCTGACGCTCCGTGCGGACGAGACGGCCGAGGCAGCGGTGCAGGCGCACCAGGAGCTGATCGCGAACGAGACCCTGACGACGACGCTGCAGCTGGTGGCCGCCGTGTTCGCCGAGGACGACCCGGGCACCGAGGTCGGTGACGGTGCGAAGGTGACCGTGGAGGTGGAGCGCGCATGAGCGACGACGACGAGAACGGCTTCGAGGACCAGACACCGGACGGCATCGAGATCCCGGTTGGTCCGGCCGGCGACGCCGACCCCACCGAGGTGGTCCCGTACGGTGGTGACGACGACGAGGTCAAGCGCGTCGAGGCCGCCCTGTACGCCCGGATCGGCGAGCAGTCGCCCGAACACCGCCTCACCGCGACCCGTCGTGCCGTCGAGCTCCTCGGCGACCCGCACCTCGCGTACCCGGTCATCCACATCACGGGCACGAACGGCAAGACGTCGACCGCTCGGATGACGGAGAGCATCGTCCGCGCGCACGGGCTCCGCACCGGACTCATGACGAGCCCGCACCTGGTGTCGATCCGCGAGCGCATCGTCATCGACGGCGCCCCCATCGCCGCCGACCGGTTCGTGGAGAACTGGGACGACATCGTGCCGATCCTCGAGATGACCGACAAGGAGCTCACCGACAAGGGCGAGCTCCCGCTGACGTTCTTCGAGGCACTGACCGTGCTCGCGCTGGCGTGCTTCGCCGAGGCGCCGGTCGACGTCGCCGTGATCGAGGTCGGCATGGGCGGCGAGTGGGACTCCACGAACGTCGTGCAGAGCCAGGTCGCGGTGTTCACCCCGATCGCGATCGACCACGCCAAGCAGCTCGGCAACACCGTCGCCGAGATCGCCCGCACCAAGTCGGGGATCGTCAAGCCGTCCTCGGCCGTCGTGTCGAGCGCGCAGGTGCCGGAGGCGCTCGCCGAACTCGAGCGCGCCGCCGAGCTCACCGAGTCCACGCTCGCCGTCGAGGGTGCAGGGTTCAGCGTCGTCGACGTGACCCCGGCGGTCGGCGGCCAGCTCATCACGGTGCAGGGCATCGCCGGGCGCTACGACGACCTGTTCGTGCCGCTCTTCGGCGGGTACCAGGCGCACAACGCCGCCGTGGCGATCGCCGCGGTCGAGTCGTTCATCGGCCGCGGTTCGCAGCCGCTCGACGAGGACGTCCTCTCCGAGGGGCTCGCCGGCGCCACGAGCCCTGGCCGGCTCCAGCCGATCGCCCAGGACCCGACCGTGGTCGTCGACGCCGCGCACAACCCGCACGGCGCCAAGGCCCTGGCCGAGGCGCTGCCCGTCGCGTTCCCGTCCGGCCACGTCGTCGGCGTCGTCGGCATCCTCGCTGACAAGGACGCCCGCGGATTCGTCCGGGCGCTCAAGGACACGATCCAGACCTTCGTCGTCACGCAGCCGCCGGGGGAGCGGGCGCTCGACGCCGACGACTTCGCCCGGGTCGTCGTGGACGAGGTCGGCATCGACCGCGTGGTCGTCGAGCCGGCCCTCGCCCAGGCCCTCCAGGAAGCGCGCGACCTGGCGGACGAGGTGGAGGCCGAGGACGCCATGGTGCTCGTCGCCGGCTCCATCGTGATGGTGGGCGCGGTCATGGACCTGGTGCACCAGGAAAGTGAGGCGAAGTGACGGACGCACCCCGAGCCTCCCGGCCGGCCAGGCGACCGCGTCGCGAACGCGGCGCGCAGGAGAGCCTCACCTCGATCGCGCTGGTCCTCGAGGCGATCATGTTCTTCTTCCCGATGCTCGTCGTCTTCGGCAAGCACACCCTGCCCGCCGGATGGGCTTTCGGCGGCGGCATCGGCGCGATGATCATCCTGGCGCTCGCGTCGCGGATGACGGGCACCCGTGCCGGTGTATGGTTCGGGTGGCTGCTCCAGGCGGCCATCCTCGCCACCGGCTTCATCGAACCGTTCATGTTCGTCGTGGGCCTGGTGTTCCTGGTCCTGTGGGTGTTCTGCTTCGTCAAGGGCGGACAGCTCGACCGGATGAACGCCGCCCGGCGCGCCGCTGCCGAGGACTGACCACATCCACCCCCGAACCCCAGGGAGTACTGCGTGTCCGACTTCGAAGAGACCCTCGTCCTCGTCAAGCCCGACGGCGTCGCCCGCCAGCTCACCGGTGAGATCCTCCGCCGGATCGAGGCCAAGGGCTACGAGATCGTCGACCTGAAGATGCTGACGGCGCCGCGTGACCTGCTCGACGCGCACTACGAGGAGCACCAGGGCAAGCCGTTCTTCGAGCCGCTCGTCGAGTTCATGCAGTCCGGACCCGTCGTCGCCGTGCGCGTCGCCGGCAACGGTGCGATCGCGGGCTTCCGCTCGCTCGCCGGCACCACCGACCCGACGAGTGCCGCACCCGGGACGATCCGTGGTGACCTCGGTCGTGATTGGGGCCTCAAGGTGCAGCAGAACCTCGTGCACGGCTCGGACAGCACCGAGTCCGCCGCGCGCGAGCTCGGCCTCTGGTTCGCCTGAGCCCGGCTTAGCCCGAGCCCGGCGCAGTTCGCACAACGAAAAGCACACCGCACCACGGAGACCCGTGGTGCGGTGTGCTTTTGGTTGTGCGGGGGATCGGAGCGTATCCGCGCCGAGCCGCAGACCGCCTAGTTCTTGACGGCGCCGCCGTTCTGCTCGACGAACGCGGCGAAGGCGTCGGCGTCGGTCCAGGCGTTCGTACCGGTCGCGTTGTACTGCTTGCCGTTGACGATCACCGTCGGGGTGCCGGTGAGCTTGTCGAGGCTCGAGTTCGCGAGCGGCTCGGTCAGGACGCGGTTCGTGGCGTCCGCGACCCACCCGGCGAACTTCTGGTCGGTGATGCACGAGGCGACGTTCTTGTTCGTGGCCCCGGCGTCCTTGGCGATCGAAGCCAGCTTGGCGTTCGTCAGGCCGCGGGTGCCCTCTGACGGCTGGTTCTCGTAGAACGCGGTGTTCACGTCGAGGAAGGCGTCGGGGTCGTAGTTCGCGACGCAGGCGGCCGCTGCTGCCGAGCGCGTGGAGTACTTGGAGCCGAGCGAGGAGCGGTCGAGCAGGTTGAACGGGTGCACCTCGAGCGTGGCGGAACCGCTCTGCACCCACTGCTTGATCTGGCTCATGTTGCCGGTCTCGAACTGGTTGCAGATCGGGCACATGTAGTCCTCGTACACGGTGATGTTCGCGACCGAGTCGTCCTGCTTGGTGGGCGTCGGCTTGCCGCCCTCGGGGATGCCCTTGGTCTCCACCGGCACGATCTTGCCGTTCTGCCCCTGCAGCACGATGCCGTCGCTCGCCATGTTCTTGGGCCCGGGGCCCGCTGGCTGGATCGAGTTCGCGATGACCAGCACGACGACGGCGATGACGGCGAGGGAGCCGACGATGATGCCGCTGATCGTCAGCGTCTTGTTGCGGCGCTTGCGGGCCTTCTCCTTCGCGCGCTGGGCGGCGGCGCGCTCCCGGGCCGCGTTCCTGCGAGCCTTCTTGCTCTCGTTGTCGCTCATCGAGAACGAGCGTAACGGGTGGCGACGCGCCCGAGGGTCGCCCTGGCTGAGAAGAGTCCAGGAATCAGGTGACGTGTCACCGAGTGTGATGGGATCAGAAGATCGACAGCACCGTCGGGAACTTGATGATGATCACGACGACGATGAGCAGGTAGTTCGCCAGTGGGAACGCCCAGCAGAACGGCAGCAGCGCCTTGCCGACGCGGCGTGCTCCGGGACCGAACGTGCCGCGGGACATGTTCCAGATCGTGAAGACCCAGAACATCGGGATGGTCATCGACCACACGAGCATGCACCACGGGCAGAGCGCGCCGATGAACCACACGGTCTGCGTGAAGAGCCAGGTGACGAAGACCCAGGCCAGGAAGACCCCGGCGTTGAACGCGACCCAGAACCACCGCGAGCCGCGGAACCCGGCGAGCATCACCACGGCCACCGCGATCGGGGCGACGAAGCCCATCAGCCCGAGCAGGGGGTTCGGGAACCCGAGGAGGTGCCCCTGCCAGCTCGCCATCACGTCCGAGCAGCTGATGAACGGGTTCACGTCACACGACAGGACCGTGTCCGGATTCGCGTACTTCTTGAACTCGTCGATCGTGAGCGCGAAGGCCCCGTACAGCCCCACCGCCCCCGTGACGAGCAGCAGGATCGCGATCGCGACCGGACGACGGGTGGTGGGTGCAGTCGTACTCACGCCGACATCATGACATGGCGGTCTGCGCCTTCCCGGGCCTCGCGTGCGATGATGGGGAGGTCACGCGGCCGATCCGTGTGACGACGAGAGCTTTCCGGGCGCATGCCCGGACGATCAGGCGCGGTGAGAGCGTGCCGTGACCGGACGACGCGTCACTCCGACGCCGAGCCGAGCGGAGCCGGGTGCTCCGCACGGATCGTGCGCGGACCGCATGAAGATGTCGACGCCGGACGGTCACGAACCCAGCGAGTGCGGGCGGCGTGGTCGCCGCCCGCCACAACTACACAAGTTCCCGCCGCCCCTCGGGGTGAGGGCGGGGTCGAGGAGTGCACCAGCACATGGTGGAGCAGAACGAGAACAACACGAACAACGACGAGAGCGCACCGAAGCGACGGGGCCGCCTGTTCGGCGGCCGCCGCGCACGGTCGGCCGGCAGCCTGGAGGCCCGTGGTGGCGCCCAGCCGTCGACCGACGCGGTCGAGACGGTCGCCGTCTCGGGCACCGAACCGGTCGCGCAGACCGGCACCGGTTCCGGGACGGACGCCGCGGCGGACGCGACGCTCGTGACGGACGCGAGCACCGCCTCCCGTCCGGAGGCGACCGACGCTGCGACGGACGCGACCAGTGAGGTCTCGGTCGAGGTCTCGGTCGTCACCGGCACGACGGACGCGCACGACGTCAGCACGCTCACCGGCGACCTGCCGGTGGTCGCGGC
This sequence comes from Curtobacterium sp. L3-7, assembly GCF_048756585.1. Taxonomy (NCBI): domain Bacteria; kingdom Bacillati; phylum Actinomycetota; class Actinomycetes; order Micrococcales; family Microbacteriaceae; genus Curtobacterium; species Curtobacterium sp. L3-7. Next base: position 1,851,246 of record NZ_CP151474.1, read on the forward strand.
GGAGGCCGAGGCGACCGCGGTCGCGGAGTCCGGCGCCGACGACACGGATGCGTCCGCGGTCGTCGCCGAACAGCCGGAGGAACCGGTTGCCGAGATGGCCGCTGAGCCCGTCGTGCCGAAGGCGACGTCGACGCTCAGCCTGATCTTCCACGCCCCGGTCCTGCCGGAGCTCCCGCAGCGTGCGGCGCGCCCCGAGCGGGACGACCGCTGGGACGACGAGGACGACCGCGACGAGCAGGGTGGTGGCAGCCGCCGCCGTACCCGTCGTCGTGGCTCGAGTGCCGACCGGGAGCCGCGTGAGCCGCGCGACCACCAGGAGCCCCGCCGCCGCGAGGTCGAGTACATCACCGAACCGCAGAAGGTGAAGGGCTCCACCCGTCTCGAGGCGAAGAAGCAGCGCCGCCGCGACGGCCGTGACGCCGGACGTCGTCGTCAGGTCGTGACCGAGGACGAGTTCCTCGCCCGTCGCGAGAGCGTCGACCGCCAGATGATCGTGCGCTCCTCCGCGCAGAAGATCGAGATCGGCGTCATCGAGGACAACGTCCTCGCCGAGCACTACGTCACCAAGTCGCACAACGTGTCGCTCATCGGCAACGTGTACCTCGGCAAGGTCCAGAACGTGCTGCCCTCGATGGAGGCCGCGTTCGTCGACATCGGCCGCGGGCGCAACGCCGTGCTCTACGCCGGCGAGGTCGACTGGAACTCCGTCGAGACCGGCAACCACGGCCGACGCATCGAGGCCGCCCTGAAGCCGGGCGACAAGGTCCTCGTGCAGGTCACGAAGGACCCCGTCGGCCACAAGGGCGCCCGTCTGACGAGCCAGGTCTCGCTGCCCGGCCGCTACCTCGTGTACGTGCCGAACGGCTCGATGAACGGCATCTCGCGGAAGCTCCCGGACACCGAGCGTGCGCGTCTGAAGAAGATCCTCAAGGAGGTGCTGCCGGAGCACGCGGGCGTCATCGTCCGCACCGCTGCCGAGGGCGCCACCGAGGAGCAGCTCACCCGCGACGTGCAGCGCCTCACCGCGCAGTGGGAGGCCATCCAGAAGAAGGTGGCGAACGGGCACGCCCCGGTCATGCTGCACTCGGAGCCGGACCTGCTCGTCAAGATCGTGCGTGACGTCTTCAACGAGGACTTCACGAAGCTGATCATCGACGGCGACGCCGCCCGCGGCACGATCGAGGAGTACCTCGACGCGGTCGCGCCGGACCTCAAGGACCGCGTCGAGATCTACGACGGCCCGGACTCCTTCGAGGAGTACCGCCTCAACGAGCAGATCGAGAAGGCGCTCGACCGCAAGGTCTGGCTGCCGTCGGGTGGTTCGCTCGTCATCGACCGCACCGAGGCCATGACGGTCGTCGACGTCAACACGGGCAAGTTCGTCGGCTCGGGGGGCAACCTCGAGGAGACCGTCACGAAGAACAACCTCGAGGCCGCCGAGGAGATCGTCCGCCAGCTCCGCCTGCGCGACATCGGCGGCATCATCGTCGTCGACTTCATCGACATGGTGCTCGAGTCGAACCGCGACCTCGTGCTGCGCCGACTCATCGAGTGCCTCAGCCGCGACCGCACGAAGCACCAGGTCGCGGAGGTCACCTCGCTCGGCCTCGTGCAGATGACCCGCAAGAAGATCGGCGTCGGGCTCCGCGAGTCCCTCGCCGAGGTCAACGCGCAGGTGAACGACAACAACGCGGACCCCGGTCCATCCAAGGGCCGTCGCAAGGGTCGTGGCGGTTCGGGTGGCACGTCGGGCAACGGCGGGTCGAACGGCAGCAACGGCGGGTCGGGCAACGGGTCGAACGGCAACGGGTCGCACGACCAGAAGTCGTCGCAGGCGCACCAGATCACGGACGACGTCAAGAACGCGCTGTCACGGATCGCCGCGTCGACCATCCCGCACGACGAGCCCGCCGACACCGGCGTGGCCTCGCCCGTGTCGGCCGCCTCGGCTCCTTCCGAGTCACCGGTGTCGCCCGTCGTCGCTCCGGCAGCCGAGTCGACCGAGGGCGAGTCCTCGGGTGGCGCGAAGCGTCGTCGCCGTCGTGGTGGCCGCGCGAGCTCCGAGCAGACCGCCCCGGCGTCCACCGACGGCGTGCTGACGATCCCGGCCGCCGCCTCGGCTGCTTCGACTGATTCGTCCGCCTCGGCCGGTTCGTCCGCTTCGGCCGATTCGTCCGCTTCCGTCGCGGGTGCGCCGGTCGCGCCCGCGGTGCCCGTCGTCGAGGCCTCGAAGGAGAGCGCGCCGACCCGTCGACGGGTGTCGTCCTCGACGCCCGTGACGCCGGCGGACACCACCGTCGCGATCCTCGACATCCCCGTCGCGGTCACCAAGCGCGAGCCGCGCAAGGCCCCTGACGCCGACTCCCTGCTCGACTCGGTGCTGCAGGCGCTGCCCGAGCCGAAGCAGCCGGGTCAGGGACGCGCTCGCTCGCGTCGGGTGTCGTCTGGCAGCATCAGCGCGCCGGCCAGCGCCGACGAGGGCACGACCGACGACGGCACCGTGATCCTGGGGAACTGACGGTGACGAACCCCGAGCAGCGTCCGCAGCACGACCGCGGGTACTACGGCGCCGGGTGGCAGCAGCAGCACCAGCCGCCGCTGCCGCCCCAGCAGCCCGCCGGTGCCCAGGCTCTCGGTACCGGGCCCTCCGCACCGCCGCGTCCGCCGCGGCGTGCGGGGGACCCGACCAGGGCCTTCGCGCCCGGTGCCTCGGCGGCCACCGTCGCCGGTGCGGCCATCGCGGTGGTCGGGCTCATCGCGATCCAGGCAGTCTCGGGACTCATCGGCCTGCTCGGCACGAGCATCACCGTCAGCCCGTTCCAGTCGTACGGCGGGCAGAGCGTCATCCTGAGCTTCGCGACGGGGGTGTTCCTCAGTCCGTTCCCGTTCTACGCGGGGGCGTTCCTCGGGCTCGCGTTCCTCACGCCGATCACGCGTCGGAGCCCGTTGCCGGTGGTGCTCCTCCGTGCCGTGCTCGGCGGGGCGGCGGGCACGGTGGCGCTCGCGCTCGTCGGCGTCTTCACGGGCGCGTACGGGACGATCGCCGCCGGTCCCGGACGCCTGGTCATCGACGTCGTCACGGCGCCCTTGCAGCGCGGTGTGCCGCTCACGGCGATGCTCCTCGCGACGGCGACCGTGGCGTGGCTCTGGCTCGGCCGTCCACGCCGCGCGCGGCCCGGGCCGCGCGCGGGCATGCCCGGCACGGTGCGCCCCGCCGACGCGGTCCCGCCCGCGACGGTGCAGCCCCCGCAGCCGTCGTCGTTCGCCCCGCAGCCCCCGCAGCAGGTGGCCCAGCAGCAGGGCCATCAGCAGGGCCAGCCGTACCCGCAGCAGCAGCCGTACGGGCAGCAGCCCCCGGCGAACCCGTGGGGCCCACCGCCCGCTCGCTGACGGGCTGCCGGCGCGACCACGGGACGGACGCGACCGACCCGGCGGACGCGCACCGAGCCTCCAGGCCGGCGCCCGGCGCGGTCTAGAAGACGCGCTTGTCCCGCTGCGCGACCCGCAGCCCGCTCGCGATGAGCCGCAGCACCAGCTCGCGGCCGGTGACCGGCGTCGCACCGAGCGCCACGAGCTCGTCGTACCGCGCGAGCGGCACGTCGTAGTGGTCGTGGTCGAACGCACGCCGCGGAACACCGGCCCGTGCAGCGAACTCGTGGAGTTCCGCGTACGATAGGTCACTGACGAGGTGCGACCACACGGTTTCGTGTGCGGGCCACGTCGGTGGGTCGATCAACACGGTCACTCCGACAGACTACGTGTGTCGCCGTTTGACCGGACCCATGGGCATCGAGTATTCTCGATCCCTGGTGTCAACGGGCGGTTCTGCCTGTGTCGTCGATCCCCAGTCCGACTGGGCAGATCGCGCCTGGGCACCCGAGACTTCCCTCAAGCAGAGTTACGTAAGGATTTCCACGTGGTTTACGCAGTAGTGCGCGCCGGCGGCCGTCAGGAGAAGGTCGAGGTCGGCACGATCCTCACCATCGATCGCGCCAAGGCCGATGACAAGGGCAACATCGAGCTCGCGCCCGTGCTCCTCGTGGACGGTGACAACATCACCTCCGCCGCGACCGACCTGGCCAAGGTGACCGTGACCGCCGAGGTGCTCGAGGACCTCCGCGGCAAGAAGGTCGTCATCCAGAAGTTCAAGAACAAGACCGGGTACAAGAAGCGCCAGGGTTTCCGCGCTGAGCTGACCCGCGTCAAGATCACCAAGATCGCGTAAGGGAGTCTCCTCATGGCACACAAGAAGGGTGCGAGTTCCACTCGCAACGGTCGCGACTCGAACGCACAGCGCCTCGGCGTGAAGCGCTTCGGTGGCGAGGTCGTCAACGCCGGTGAGATCATCGTCCGCCAGCGTGGGACGCACTTCCACCCGGGCGCCAACGTCGGCCGCGGTGGCGACGACACGCTGTTCGCCCTGGCCGCCGGCTCGGTCGAGTTCGGCACCAAGGGTGGCCGCAAGGTCATCAACATCGTCAACGCGTAGCACCCACCACAAGCGCTGCTGACGACATCGCCGCCGCGTGAGCGGACGGCGACGCAAGTCTCAGGAGGAGGGGCAGGCCGAGTGCCTGCCCCTCCTTCCCATTTCTACGAAAGTGTGAACAACCGATGGCGACGTTCGTCGACGACGTGATCCTGCACCTCAGCGCGGGGAACGGCGGCAACGGCTGCGTGTCCGTTCGTCGCGAGAAGTTCAAGCCACTGGCCGGCCCGGACGGTGGGAACGGTGGCGACGGTGGCGACATCGTCCTCGTGGCCGACCCGCAGGTGACGACGCTGCTCGGGTACCACCGCTCACCGCACCGCTCGAGCCGCAACGGTCAGCCGGGCATGGGCGACATGCGCAGCGGCATCTCCGGGGAGGTCCTCGAGCTGCCCGTGCCCGTCGGCACCGTGGTCTTCGAGGAGAACGGCGACCTGCTCGCCGACATGACCGAGCCCGGGATGCGCGTCGTCGTGGCCCAGGGCGGTCAGGGTGGCCTCGGCAACGCCGCGCTCGCGACGACGAAGCGCAAGGCGCCGGGGTTCGCACTCCTCGGGACCGAGGGGGAGTCCGGCGACGTCCGGCTCGAGCTCAAGACCATCGCCGACGTCGCACTCGTCGGGTACCCGAGCGCCGGCAAGTCCTCGCTCATCGCCGCGGTGTCCGCCGCGAAGCCGAAGATCGCGGACTACCCGTTCACGACCCTCACCCCGAACCTCGGGGTCGTCGAGTCCGGCGAGGTCCGCTTCACCGTCGCCGACGTCCCGGGCCTGATCGAGGGCGCATCGGAGGGCAAGGGCCTCGGCCTGGAGTTCCTCCGGCACGTGGAGCGCTGCGAGGTGCTCCTGCACGTCATCGACTGCGCCACGCTCGACCCCGGTCGCGACCCGATCAGCGACCTCGACGTGCTCCTCGGCGAGCTCGAGCGCTACCCGGTGCCCGAGGGACAGGTCCCGCTCGCCGAGCGCCCCCAGCTCATCGCGCTCAACAAGGTCGACGTGCCCGATGCCGCGGAACTCGCTGCCTTCGTCACGCCCGAACTCGAAGCGCGCGGCTACCGCGTCTTCTCGATCTCGACCGCGTCGCACCAAGGCCTCCGCGAGCTGACGTTCGCCCTCGCCGACATCGTCGAGCAGGCCAGGGCCACCGCCTCGGCCGAGCCGGTCCAGGAGCGCATCGTCATCCGTCCGAAGGCCGTCGACGCCAAGGGCGGGTTCACCGTCCGTGCCGAGGGCGGCGAGGAGCACCGCTTCTACCGCGTGCGCGGCACGAAGCCGGAGCGCTGGATCCAGCAGACCGACTTCACCAACGAGGAGGCGATCGGCTACCTGGCCGACCGGCTCGCGAAGCTCGGTGTCGAGGACGGGCTCTTCAAGGCCGGAGCCGTCGCCGGGTCGACCGTCGTCATCGGCGGCGAGGGCGGCATGGTCTTCGACTGGGAGCCGACGCTCACGTCGACCGCCGAACTCATCACGAGCGCCCGCGGGACGGACGCCCGCGTCGACATGAACATGCGTCCGACCCGCAACCAGCGGCGCGAGGAGTACTTCGAGCGCATGGACGCCAAGGCCGCCGCGCGCGCCGAACTCGAGTCGGAGCGCAAGTCCGGGCTGTGGGCGGACGAGGACCCCGCGGAAGAGGACTGACCAGCACATGACCGACACGACCGACCAGACCGCCCTCGGCCCCGTCACGTCGCGCGAGGACATCCCGCGCGCTCGACGGATCGTGGTCAAGGTCGGGTCGTCGTCGGTCAGCGGTCCGAACACCGGGCAGATCGGTGCGCTCGTCGACGCCCTCGCCGCGGCGTACGGACGGGGCACCGAGGTCGTCCTGGTGTCGTCGGGTGCGATCGCGACGGGGTTCCCGTTCCTCGGGCTCGAGGGGCGGCCCGACGACCTCGCCACCCAGCAGGCGGCGGCGGCGACCGGGCAGAACGTGCTCATGTTCCGGTACCAGCAGCAGCTCGACCGGCACGGTGTCGTCGCGGCGCAGATCCTCCTCACCGCAGGTGACCTGCAGAACCCGACCCACCGTGTGAACGCGCAGCGGGCCATCGACCGGTTGCTGGCGCTCCGGGTGCTGCCCATCGTGAACGAGAACGACACCGTGGCCACCCACGAGATCCGCTTCGGCGACAACGACCGGCTCGCGGCCCTCGTCGCACGACTGCTCGGCGCAGACGCCCTCGTGCTGCTCTCCGACATCGAGGCGCTGTACACGCGGCCCCCTGAGCAGCCCGGTGCCGAGCGGATCGACGAGGTACCGTTCGGCGACGAGCTCGCCGGGGTCACGTTCGGGTCCGTCGGCGCAGCGGGCGTCGGCACCGGGGGAGCGGGGACGAAGGTCGCTGCCGCCCGGCTCGCAGCGGAGGCCGGGACGTCCGTCCTGGTCACCGACACCGCGCTGGTCGCGCAGGCGCTGGCCGGCGAGCACGTGGGCACCTGGTTCCACGCGGCGCCGCGTTCCTGAGCCGGTCCGGACACCCGGACTGGAGGCTCTGGTCGACCGGACCCGTCGGCTCGCGTCCGCCGTCATCCGGACCCGGGCAGACCTACAATCGAGCCATGTCGCTGACCGCTCCCGCACCGACCCTCTCGGACAAGCTCGTCGCGTCCCGCGCGGCGGCGGCGTCGCTGGCGACCGCCACCACTGCGGCGAAGGACGCGGCGCTCCGCGCGATCGCCGTGGCGGTCCGTGCCGCGACCGACGAGATCGTCGCGGCGAACCACGGCGACCTGGTCGCCGGTGAGGAATCCGGCCTGACCGGCGGGCTGCTCGACCGGCTGCGACTCGACCCGGCCCGCATCGAGGCCCTCGCGGCGGCGGTCGAGCACGTCGTCGGACTCACGGACCCGGTCGGGCAGTCGGTCCGCGGCTCGGTCCTGCCGAACGGACTGCAGCTGTCCCAGGTCCGCGTGCCGTTCGGCGTCGTCGGCGCGATCTACGAAGCACGTCCCAACGTCACCGTGGACATCGCGAGCCTGGCGCTGAAGAGCGGCAACGCCGTCGTCCTGCGGGGTGGGTCAGCGGCGCAGCGCACCAACGCCGTGCTCGTCGCGCGGATCCAGGACGCCGTCGAGTCGGTCGGGTTGCCACGCGACCTCGTGCAGACCATCGACGAGTTCGGGCGGCAGGGCGCCACGGAGCTGATGCGCGCCCGTGGGCTCGTCGACGTCCTCATCCCGCGGGGGAGCGCCTCGCTCATCCAGACGGTCGTGACCGAGTCGCAGGTGCCGGTGATCGAGACGGGTGCCGGCGTCGTGCACGTGTACCTGGACGAGTCCGCCCCGCTCGAACGGTCGGTGGACATCGTCCTCAACAGCAAGGTGCAGCGCCCGAGCGTGTGCAACGCGCTCGAGACGCTGCTCGTGCACCGCGGTGCGGCGGAACGCCTCCTGCCGACCCTCGCGGGACGGCTGCGCGCGGCGGGGGTCACCCTGCGCGGCGACGAGGAGACCCGTGCGATCGTGCCGGGTGTGCTCCGTGCGACGGACGTCGACTGGGCGACCGAGTCGATGGACCTCGACCTCTCGATCCGGGTCGTGCCCGACGTCGAGGGTGCGATGGCGCACATCGCGAAGTGGTCGACGCACCACACCGAGTCGATCGTGACGAACGACGTCGACACCGCCGAGCGGTTCATCGCGGCCGTCGACTCCGCCGTGGTGATGGTGAACGCGTCGACGCGGTTCACCGACGGCGGGGAGTTCGGCTTCGGCGCCGAGGTGGGCATCTCGACTCAGAAGCTGCACGCGCGCGGGCCGATGGGGCTGCCGGAACTGACCAGCACGAAGTGGGTCGTGCGCGGACAGGGTCAGATCCGCGGCTAGACTGGTCCGCAGTCTTCCTCGACCGATCGGAGCACCGCAGCATGACCCTCCTCGCAGAAGCCGCCGAGCACGCCTCGGGGGTCCCCGCGTTCATCTTCCCGGTCGTGGCCGCAGCGTTCTTCACGCTCCTCGGGTTCGTCACGTGGTCCTTCCGTGACGTCGCGTACCGTCACTCGAACAAGTTCGAGGCCACCCGCACGCACGAGACCGGTGTGGACGAGTTCGGCCACACGAAGATCTGACGCGCTGCTCGATGCTCGAGAGCTCGGGGCGGCCCCGCATCGGTGTGATGGGTGGCACGTTCGACCCCATCCACCACGGCCACCTCGTGGCCGCGTCCGAGGTCGCCAAGTCGTTCGACCTCGACGAGGTCGTCTTCGTCCCCACCGGACAGCCCTACATGAAGTCGGGCGTCACCGACGCCGAACACCGGTACCTGATGACGGTCATCGCGACCGCATCCAACCCGATGTTCACGGTGAGCCGCGTGGACATCGACCGGCCGGGCCCGACCTACACGGTCGACACGCTCCGTGACCTGCACGACCAGCGGCCCGATGCGCAGCTCGTCTTCATCTCCGGCGCAGACGCCGTCCAGCAGATTGTCGACTGGAAAGACCATGATGGCCTCTGGGACCTCGCGCACTTCGTCGCGGTGACCCGCCCGGGTCACAACCTCAGCATCACCGGTCTGCCCGAACGCGACGTAAGCTTGCTCGAAGTCCCCGCGCTGGCCATATCGTCGACCGACTGCCGCGACCGGGTGAGACGCGGAAACCCCGTGTGGTACTTGGTCCCCGACGGTGTCGTCCAGTACATCACCAAGCACCATCTGTATCGGAGCGTTGCATGAGTCCGTCCGACGCGCAGCCGCCACTGTCGCGGCGCCAGGCGCGCGAGCGTGAGCGCGCGGCGAACGCCGGCGCGCAGCCCGTGACCCCGCCGCCGACCGTGGCTTCGGAGCCCGTCTCCTCGGGGACCACTTCCTCGGACACGCCGACGTCGGCCGATGCCGGGCGTCGTCGCCCGGGGTCGCACGTCGCACCCGCGGCCGCCGCACCCGTCCAGGCGCCCTCCTCTTCCGCGGTCCCGCCGCAGGCGTCGGCCGGGGTCCCGTCGCCGCCACCGGCGTCCGCGACCGAGATCGTGCCGGGTACCGGCGGGCTGACCCGTCGGCAGATCCGCCAGATGCGTGCGGCCGAGGGGCAGGGCGTCCGTCCCGTCCCGCTGCAGAACCCCACGCCACAGTCCTCCGACCGCACCGTGCAGGACGTCATCGGGACCGTCGGTTCCCTGTCGCCCGACGAGCGTGCGGCAGCGCCGACCGCTCCGTCCGGGTTCGCCGGGTCGAACGCGCCGGTCACATCCGCCACGGACGACGAGCCCGGAGCCGTTCCGGAGTCGTCCGGTCCGACCCAGCTCGACCCGGCCGCCGTCGAGCAGGCCACCTCCGCCGATGGCTCGCCCGACGACCTCGAACCCCTGGACGAAGCCGCGGCGCACGCCGAGGAGCCGCGCCGCCACCGCTCGACGTGGGCACCGCAGGCGGACGCCGACGACTTTCCCGAGGCGCAGCCGGTCGATGACATCGTCGCTCCGGCGGACGAGCCGCCAGCTGCCTCGGCCCCCGGCGTCTTCCCGCTCTCGCTCGACGCCGACGACGACGACACGAACGAGGTCCCGATCCAGTCGCCCGAGGCGCAGGACGGATCGACCTCGCAGGACGAGCCCACGCCGGCGCCCGCCGGCTCCGCCTTCCGTCGCCCGGTCGAGCCGAAGCCCGTCACCACCGCGTTCGAGGCGCCGACGGGGCACTGGTCCACCCAGGCACACGACTCGCACGACGCCGAGGTGCACGACGAGGAGACGGGCACACGCCGTGTCGCCGAGACGCGCACCAACGCGCTGATCCTGCCGAACTCCGCCCTCGCGGACCCGACCGGTGCGCTGAACGCCACCGGCGAGGTCATCCTCACCGGCTCGATCGACCTGCCGGCATCGCTGTCCTCGACCGGGTCGCACCGGCCGATCGACGGCGCCGAGGTCGACCGCCTGCTCGACCAGCACGACGAGCAGCCCGAGACCGATGCCAGCCCCGTCCGGGCGAGCCGTGCGGTGTCGAGCCACACCTCGACCCGCCAGGTGGTGCTCGCCGCCGCGAAGCCGAAGGAGTCGCGCACGCCGCTCATCCTCGGCATCACCGTGACCGCTGTCGGCGTGGCTGCGGCGACCGTGATCATCGTCGCCCTCGTGACGACGAACTTCTTCGGGTCCTGACGTCCACCGTCGGTGCCCACCCCTCGCCGCCGTCGGTGGTGTGACCTATGATCGTGTCCCATCCGGCGGAAGTGTCGGATGACAACCGGAAGGACTCCGTGACCGCCTCTCCTCGCGCACTGGAACTCGTACAGATCGCCGCCGGCGCCGCTGACGCCAAGCAGGCAGACGACCTCGTCGCCCTCGACGTGACCGGGCCCCTGCAGCTCACCGACGTGTTCCTCCTGGCCACCGGGCGCAACGAGCGCAACGTGATGGCCATCGCGGACGAGGTCGAGGACCGGATGCTCCAGGCCGGTGCGAAGACCCTGCGTCGGGAAGGCCGGAGCGAGGGCCGCTGGGTCCTCATCGACTTCGGCGACGTCGTCGTGCACGTCTTCCACGAAGAAGACCGTCAGTACTACTCGCTCGAGCGCCTCTGGTCGGACTGCCCGACCATCCCGCTCGAGATCCCGGCCGAGCACACCGCGTAGCCCGTCTCCGACGCGCCCGGGGTCCCGCCCCGATTTCGCTCCCCGGGTCGCGCATGGTGTACGCTGCACTGGTGCCTCCGGGAAGTCGGAGAAACGAAATGGGTCTGTGGCGCAGCTGGTAGCGCACCTGCATGGCATGCAGGGGGTCAGGGGTTCGAGTCCCCTCAGATCCACCACCGAAGCCCCGCTCTCCACAGGAGAGCGGGGCTTCTTCGTTGTGTTCTGCGCTCCCACTACGCTGATCGCATGAGCAACGACGCCCCGCTGTCCGGTTCGCAGCTGACCATCTCGGCCGCCGGCTACACCGCCGAGATCGCGACGGTGGGGGCGACCCTCCGCTCGATCCAGCACCGCGGCCGCGACCTGGTCGTGCCGTTCGCCGCCGACGAGGTCCGTCCGGTGTTCCGTGGCGCAGTCCTCGCGCCGTGGCCGAACCGGGTCGTCGACGGCCGCTACACCTTCGACGGGCAGGAGCACGAGCTGGCCCTGTCCGAACCCGCACGCGGGCACGCGCTGCACGGCCTCGTCGGGTGGACCGACTTCGCCGTCGCGCTCCACGAGCCGGACCGCGTCGTCCTGATGACGACGATCGCGCCGCAGGCCGGGTACCCGTTCCGCGTCGTGGTCCACGTCGAGTACCGGCTCGACGCCGGGGGACTGCGCACGACGATCACGGGGAAGAACACCGGGGACGATCGTGCACCGTGGGGGACCGGTCCGCACCCGTACCTGAGCGCGGGCGAGGGGACCGTGGACGACTGGACGCTGACGCTGCCGGCGGCCGAGGTCCTCGAGGTCACCGCGGACCGGCTGATCCCGACGGCGCTCGTCCCCGTGCACGACGAGTTCGACCTCAGGACCCCGACCGCGATCGGCCCCCGGTTCGTCGACCACGCCTTCACCGGCTTCGACCGCGACGCCGAGGGCACCGCGACGATCGCACTGACCGCCCGCGACGGACACGGCGTACGGGTGACGTTCGGGCCGGAGTGCCCGTGGGTCCAGGTGCACACCGCCGACCACGTCGTCCCCGAGTACCACCGCGCCGGTCTCGCCGTCGAGCCGATGACCGGTGCGCCCGACGCCTTCAACGCGGGCACCGAGCGCGGGCTCGTCGTGCTCGACCCAGGCGCCGCACACTCCGCCGCATGGACGATCGCCGCGATCTGACCTCGGGAGCCGGTTCCCCGCGCATCGAGATCCGGCAGCTCGACGGCGTCGACCCGGTGTCGTTCGCCGGCACGCTCGGGGGCGACGTCGTCTGGCTGGACTCCTCGGTGCCCGTCGGGGCGCCCGACAGCGCGCGGGACCGGGCACGCTGGTCGGTCCTCGCGCCGTGTGACGGCGCGTTCACCGCCCGGTTCCGGCACCAGGACCGGCGCGCGCACCTCGACGTGTCCATGCCGCTCCTGGCATGGTTCGGCGCGTCCCGCTCCGAGGACCGTCCGGCCTTCGACGTCCTCGCGGACCTGCTCGCGCTGACGCCCCGACTCGCCGAGCCGATCCCGGGGCTGGGGTTCGCGCTCGGGTGGGTCGGGTTCCTCGGCTACGAGCTCGGTCGTGAGTCCGGCGGTCCCGACCGCACCGCGGACGGACACGCGGACGCGGACCTGCGGTTCGTCGACCGCGCCGTCGTCGTCCGCGACGACGGTGCGGCATGGGCGCTCGCGCTCGTCGACGACGCGGAACCGGACGCGTCGGCGGCGAACCGGGCATGGCTCGGGACGGTGGCGGACGGCGGACCGGCGGCCGACGTCCGGGACGTGCCCCCGAGCCTCCCGTCCGGTCCGGCGATCGGCCGCGTGTCACGCGCCGCCTACGAGACCGCGGTCGACGCGTGCCGCGCCGAGATCCGCGACGGCAACGCGTTCCAGGTCTGCCTCACCACCGCCTTCTCGGTACCTGGCACCGGACAGGAGGCCCTGGCTGGTCCCGGTACGGACCCGCACCTTGTCGAGTACCTGCGGATGCGCGCGGCGGACCCCGTCCCGTTCGGCGCCTACCTGCGGCTCGGCCCGCTGCGCGTGGCCAGCAGGTCGCCGGAGCGGTTCCTGCGGATCGGCGCGGACGGCAAGGTGCTCGCCGAGCCGATCAAGGGGACCAGGCGGCGGCTCACGGGCCCCGAGGCGGACCCTGCGGAAGATCTCGCGGTGCGGGACGAGCTCGCGGCGAGCGTCAAGGACCGCGCGGAGAACGTGATGATCGTCGACCTGCTGCGGAACGACCTGCTCCGCACGGCGGTGCCCGGTTCGGTGCACGTCGACCGGCTGTGCGCGGTCGAGACGTACGCGAGCGTCCACCAGATGGTCTCGACGATCGGTGCCGTGTTGCCGGAGGGCGTGTCGCGGGCGGACGTGGTCCGTGCGGCCTTCCCGCCGGGTTCGATGACCGGTGCGCCGAAGACCAGCGCGATGGCGATCGCATCGCGGCTCGAAGGCGGGCCGCGCGGGGTGTACTCCGGAGCGATCGGGTATTTCTCGACGAGCGGGGCGGTGGATCTGTCGGTGGTGATCCGCACACTGGTGACGGTGCTCGACGACGGTGGTGCTGCCGGGTCGCGGACTGCGGTCCGGTCGCGGACGCTCGGTGCCGGGGGAGCGGTGACGTGGTCCTCGGTCGCCGGTGACGAGGCGGACGAGGCCCTGACGAAGACCCGGTCGGTGCTCGGCAGCATGGGGGTCGTCGCCGACTGGTAGCCGCACGAGTCGTGTTCGAAGACGTGTTCGAATCGTTGTCCACAGAATGTCGGTCCCGATTGACATCATCGAACACGTGTTCGAACATGATGTGATGCAGACGGCGGCGGCACTCCGGTCGCCCGGGGCTCGCGCACCGCGCCCCGGGCGGGACGGTGCTGTGCGGGACGGTGCTGTGCGGGACGGTGCTGCGCGGGGTGGTGCTGCGCGTGGGGCTGACCACATCGCTGATGCGCGGGCGGCGCTCGACCGGATCACGTCCCTGCGGTCGCGGGTCGCCGACATGGAAGCCACGCGTGTCGACACCGCGGGGCTCCCCACCTCCCCGGCGCTCGAGCCGCTGCTGCCCGGCGGTGCGATCCGTGTGGGCGGGACCTACGCCGTGCCGGAGTCCGTCCTGCTCGCGATGACCATGCTGCAGGCGGCCTCGGCGGCGGGGGCGTGGTGCGCCGTCGTGGGCGTGCCGTCCTTCGGCGTCGAGGCAGCAGCTGCCGCCGGCATCGACCTCGAACGACTCGTGCTCGTGCCGGACCCCGGCGACCAGTGGCTCGCGGTGACCTCCGCGATGGCCGACGTCGCGCAGATCGTGCTCACCCGCCCACTCGGGCGGGTGGTGCCAGGTGACGTCGCACGGCTCTCCGCGCGGCTGCGGCAGCGCGGTGCGGCACTGGTCGCGCTCGGTTCCTGGCCGGGCGCCGACGTCACGCTCCGGGTGACGTCGTCGTCGTGGAGCGGTATCGGGCAGGGACACGGGCACCTGACGGAGCGACGTGCCACCGTGACCGCGACCGGTCGTGCCGGTGCGGTGCGTCCGGTCAGCGCCGAGCTGCTGCTCCCGGCTGCGGACGGCGTCGTGCGGGCAGCGGTCCAGGCGCCGGTGGTGCTCCCCGGCGACACGCGTGGCTTCCGCCCCGTGGCGGTGGCGTCGTGATCGGGCGCGGTCGGATCCGTGCCGACGCACTCGTCCGGGGCGCCGCGATGCCGGAGCCCCCACCCACCAGGACGATCGTGCTCTGGTGCCCCGACTGGCCGGTCATCGCCGCGGCCCGTGCAGCAGGGGTGCCGCCGGAACAGCCCTTCGCCGTGGTGTCGAAGGGGCAGGTCTTCGCGAGTTCGGCCTCGGCCAGGCAGTCAGGCGTCGTGCGCGGACTCCGCGTGCGCGAAGCTCAGGCGCGCTGCCCGGAGCTCGTCGTGCAGCCCTACGACGAGGGCCTCGACCACCGTGCGTTCGAACCGGTCATCCGCGCGGTCGAAGCGGCGGTCCCCGGGGTCGAGGTCCTGCGACCCGGCACCGTCGCGCTGCGCTCTCGTGGCCCGGCGCGCTACTACGGCGGCGAGCGGGCAGCGGCGGCGACCCTCGCGGGCATCGCGGCGGACCACGGTGCCCCCGCGGTGCGTGCCGGGGTGGCGGACACACCGTTCGCGGCGGACCAGGCGGCACGTGCCCGGCCGGTCCGCCCGGGGGAGCGCGTCCGGATCGTGCCCGTCGACGGCTCGGCGGAGTTCCTCGCCGACCTGCCGCTCGGTGTCCTCGGCGACGCCGACCTCGCGATGGTGCTCGGGCGGCTCGGCATCGCCACCCTCGGGGAGTTCGCCGCGTTCACCGACGAGCAGGTCCGCGACCGCTTCGGGGTCGCCGGCGCGTTCCTGCACCGGCTCGCGGGCGGACGCGACCCGCGGGAGGTCTCGTCGCGGCCGGTCCCGCCCGAACTCCGGGTGGAAGCCGCGTTCGAGCCGCCGCTCGACCGTGCCGACCAGATCGCGTTCGCGTTCCGGCGGACGGCAGACGACTTCGCCGCCCGGCTCCGTGCCGCGGGGCTCGTCGCGACGACCATCCGCGTCGGCATCGTCGACGAGCGGGACATCCTGCTCGAACGCACGTGGGCGCACCCGCGCTGGTTCGACGCCGCCGACGTGGTCGACCGGGTGCGCTGGCAGCTCGCCGGCGGTGTCGACCCGACCGGGCTCGAAGCCCCCGTGACCTCGGTCGTGCTCGAACCGGTCGCGGTCGACGACATGGCGAACCACGAGCGCGGGCTGTGGGGGTCCGGGCCGGACGAACGTGTGCACCACGGCCTCGCCCGCGTGCAGGGCATGGTCGGTCACGACGGGGTGGTGACGCCGCGCGTCGGTGGTGGCCGCACCCTGTCCGAGCGGGTCGTGCTCGTGCCGTGGGGCGATGCTCCCGCCGCCGACCTCGCGTCCGTCGCCGACCGTCCCTGGCCGGGCAAGCTGCCGGGGCCACCGCCGGCGACGGTGCTCGAACGGCCGCGTCCGGTGGACGTGGTGGCGTCGGACGGCGGCAGCGTCGACGTCGACGACCGCGGGGTGCTCTCCGGAGCGCCGGAGCGGTTCCGCGCCGAGGCGGACCGCGGTGGCCGGTTCGCCCCGGTCACGGCGTGGGCGGGGCCGTGGCCGCTCGTCGTGCGCTGGTGGGACGCCGGCGGACGACGACTGCACCGGCTGCAGCTCGTCGACGCCGAGGGACGCGCCTGGTACCTCGTGCTGGCGGACCACCGGTGGTGGGCGGAAGCGGTGGCGACGTGAGCGGGGGCGCCTGATGGGCTACAGCAACCCACCCATCCCGTGGTCGGAGTTCGAGCGCGCCCTGTCCGACAAGCGGAGCCCCGGGTCCACGAACGCCGGCGACGGCGGGGACAGCCCGGCGTGGTCCAGGAAACGGGCGCCGTACGTCCCCGCGGAGCCGACGCAGTCCGACGGGCCGCCCGCCGTTCCCTACGCCGAACTGCACGCGCACTCGACCTTCAGCTTCCTCGACGGCGCGAGCCAGCCGGAGCACCTCTTCGAAGAGGCCGCCCGGCTGCGCCTGCACGCCCTCGCGCTCACCGACCACGACGGCTTCTACGGCGCCGCCCGGATGGCAGAGGTGGCAGAGGCCTACCCGGCCGTCGGCACCGTGTACGGCACCGAGCTGTCCCTCGGGCTCACCGAACCGCAGAACGGCGTCCCCGACCCCGAGGGCTCGCACCTGCTGCTGCTCGCCGACGGCCAGGACGGCTACCACCGGCTCGCCGGCGCCGTGACGAGCGCGCACCTCGCGGCCGGCTCCGAGAAGGGGCGCCCGCGGTACGACCTCGACGACCTCGCGTCCCGCGCGGACGGACACTGGCGGGTGCTCACCGGCTGCCGGAAGGGCACCGTGCGCCAGGCGCTCGAGCAGGGCGGGGAGTCGTCGGCGGAGACGGCGCTCCGCGTGCTCCTCGACCGCTTCGGGACCGGCAACGTCGTGGTGGAGCTGCTCGACCACGGCGACCCGCTCGACAGCGCCCGCAACGACGTCCTCGCCGCCCTCGCCGCCCGGCACGCGCTGCCGGTCGTGGCCACCGGCAACGTGCACTACGCCACCCCCGACCGCTTCCCGGTGGCCACCGCCCTCGCCGCGGTCCGGGCCCGGCGCAGTCTCGACGAGATCGACGGCTGGCTGCCGGCAGCCGACTCGGCACACCTGCGATCCGGTGCCGAGATGGCCAGGCGGTTCGCCCGCTACCCCGGCGCCGTCGAGTACAGCGTGACGCTCGCCGACGAGCTCGGGTTCCGGCTGAAGACCGTCAAACCGGGGCTGCCCGACCTCGACGTGCCGGACGGCCACACGGCGATGTCGTGGCTTCGGGAACTCACCTGGGCCGGGGCACGACGGCTGTACCCGGGCAGTGCGGACGGGGTCGACCCGCACAAGCGGCAGCGCATCGAACGCGAGCTGTCCGTGATCGAGGACAAGAACTTCCCCGGGTACTTCCTCATCGTCCGCGACATGGTGCAGTACGCCCGCGGACGAGGGATCCTCTGCCAGGGACGCGGGTCGGCGGCGAACTCGGCGGTGTGCTACCTGCTCGAGATCACCGCGGTCGACTCCATCCGGTACGGACTGCCGTTCGAGCGGTTCCTCTCGGCGATGCGCGACGAGGAACCCGACATCGACGTCGACTTCGACTCGGACCGCCGCGAAGAGGTGATCCAGTACGTCTACGAGAAGTACGGCAGGTACAACGCCGCACAGGTGGCGAACGTGATCACCTACCGGCCGAAGGGCGCCGTGCGGGACATGGCGAAGGCGCTCGGGCACAGCCCCGGCCAGCAGGATGCCTGGTCGAAGCAGGTCGAGCGGTGGGGCTCGGTCACCGAGAGCGAGGACCACGACATCCCCCAGGCGGTCGTCGGGCTGGCGAGCGAGGTCCTGGGGTTCCCGCGGCACCTCGGCATCCACTCGGGCGGGATGGTGCTCACCGACCGTCCCGTGGGCGAGGTGGTACCGATCGAGCACGCCAGGATGGACGGCCGCACGGTCCTGCAGTGGGACAAGGACGACTGCGCGTACATGGGCCTCGTGAAGTTCGACATGCTCGGGCTCGGCATGCTCGCGGCGCTGCAGTACTCGTTCGACCTGGCTGCCGAGCACTGCGGGGAACGCTGGGAGATGCACTCCATCCCGAAAGAGGAGCAGGGCGTCTACGACCAGCTCTGCCGTGCGGACACGATCGGGGTGTTCCAGGTGGAGTCACGTGCGCAGATGGGCACGCTGCCCCGGCTGCTCCCGAGACGCTTCTACGACCTCGTGATCGAGGTCGCGCTGGTCCGACCCGGGCCGATCCAGGGCGGTGCGGTGCACCCCTACATCCGTCGGCGCACCGGCGAGGAACCCATCACCTACCTGCACCCGGCACTCGAACCCGTGCTCGAACGCACCCTCGGCGTACCGCTGTTCCAGGAGCAGCTCATGCAGATGGCGATCGCGGTCGGCAACTGCTCCGGCGACGACGCCGACCTGCTGCGCCGGGCGATGGGGTCCAAGCGCGGGCACGAGAAGATCGACCGGCTCCGCGACAAGCTCTACGCAGGGATGGCCGACAACGGCATCCACGGCGCCGACGCCGATGCGATCTACGCGAAGATCCAGGCGTTCGCGAACTTCGGGTTCGCGGAGAGCCACTCGATCAGCTTCGCGCTCATCGTCTACGCCAGTGCGTGGATGCGGCTGCACTACCCCGGGGCGTTCCTGGCGGCACTCCTCCGGGCGCAGCCGATGGGGTTCTACTCGCCGCAGACCCTCGTCGCCGACGCCAGGCGGCACGGGGTGACGGTGCTCCGGCCGGACATCCTGCGTTCGGGTGTCGACGCGACGCTCGAGCCGACGGGGGAGCCGGCGCCGGCGACCGACGACGCGTGCCTCGACCCGGAGCAGGCCCCCGTGCTGCCGTTCGACAACGCGCTTCCCGACGACACGGCGAGACACCGCCGCGACGGTGCGTTCGCCGTGCGCCTCGGACTCGCCGAGGTCGCGTCGCTCGGACGGAAGAGCGCCGAGCGGATCGTCGCCGAGCGCGATGCACACGGACCGTTCGCCGACATGTCCGACCTCGCCCGCCGGGTCGGGCTGACCACCGCACAGCTCGAGGCGCTCGCCGCCGCCGACGCGTTCGCACCGTTCGGAGTCGACCGCCGGGGTGGGATGTGGTCGGCGGCGCAGGCCGCCGCCGAGCGTGCCGACCAGCTGCCGGACACGCAGGTCGTCGTGCAGCCGCCGCTGTTCGGGCAGATGACCAGCGGGGACGTCCTCATCGCGGACATGTGGTCCACGGGCATGACGACGGACGACCACCCGGTCCGGCACGTCCGCGACCGGCTGCGTGCGAAACGGGTGCTCAGTGTCGGGGACCTCGCCGCTGCGGAGACCGGACGGCGGATCGAGGTGGGCGGGATCGTCACGCACCGGCAGCGACCGGCGACCGCATCCGGCATCACGTTCATGAACGTCGAGGACGAGACCGGGCTGGTGAACGTGATCTGCAGCGTCGGGGTGTGGGGACGCTACCGACGAGTCGCCCGTGAGTCGCCGGCGGTGATCGTGCGGGGCATCCTCGAGCGGTCCCAGGACGGCGTGGTCAACGTGGTCGCGGACCGCATCGAGCACCTGCCGCTCGCGGTGCGCACCCGCTCGCGGGACTTCCAGTGAGCGCAGCGCTGCCGCGGGCGCAGCGCTGCCGCGGGTGCGCGCCCGACTGGTCAGCGCACCTCGGGGACGCGGATGGTGACCTCGAGACCACCGGAACGGACGTTGCGGAGGGACGCAGTGCCTCCCGCCTGTTCCGCGATCGCGCGCACGATCGCGAGCCCGAGACCGGAGCCTCCGGGCAGCGGGATGCCGCCGGTCGCCGGGTCCGGGTTCGGGCGGGACTTCCTGGCCTCGTCCGGCCGGGTGAAGCGGTCGAAGGCGACGGCGACGAACGACTCGGGGACCCCTGGCCCGTCGTCGGTGACCTGGAGTTCGCCGAAGCCGGGCGTGCTCCGCCACGTCACCAGGATGCCGCCGCCGCGGGGCAGCGCCGCGACCGCGTTGCCGGCGATGTTCGTCACGAGCTGCGCCATCGCGCCGGTGTCGAGCCGGTACCGGGGCTCCACCGTGCCGCCGCCGATACCGGGGCCGGAGCCGCCGACCGAGACCGGGGCCTCGAGGTCGAAGTCGACGGTGATGTCCTTGGTGCCAGCGATCAGCCGGACGCGGTCGACGGCGGCCATCACCTCGTCGCCGAGGTCAGACCACGCGGTCAGCGTCTGGCGGTCCCCGTCCTCGGAACGACGCTCGGACTCCTCGATGCGCGACAGCGTCAAGAGGTCGTTCGCCAGTCGGGACAGCCGTGCGACGTTGTTCTTCGCCCGCTCGATGTGCTCGGCGAGCGCCCGGGCGTCGTCGGCGTCGAGCGAGGCGAGGTCGAGCTGGGTGGTGAGGATCGCGAGCGGTGTCCGGAGTTCGTGGCTGGCGTCGGAGACCATCTGGCGCTCGCGCTCGGTCGCCTGCCTGGTCCGCGCGAGGAACGCGTTCAGGGTCGTCGCGAGCGACGCCAGTTCGTCCTGCGCCGGGCCGACCGGCAGCTCCGCGCGCTCCGGGGCGACGGAGAGGCGCTCGGCCTCGCGGCGCATCCGGTTCACCGGGCGGAGGGCCGCCGTGGCGAGCGCCCACGACGCGACTCCGAACGCGACGAGGATCGCCAGGCCGGTGATCGACAGCGTGGTGGTGAGGTCGTCGACGACGATCGCCTCGGCCTGCGAGTTCCGCGCTGCGACGACGGTCCAGCGTCCGGCCTGGTTCACCGGGTGCTCGACGACGACGCGGTACTGGGACCCCGAGACGTCGATGACGCTCGTGCCCGCCTCGGTCGACGTCAGGCTGCCGAGGGCGCGCTCGACCCGCGTCGGCATCGTGGAGAGCACGATGTCGCCGGAAGGGGAGACGACGGCGACCAGCTGGGCGTTCCCTGGCGGGGAGAGATCAGGGTCGCTGTCGACCTCGAGCGTCGCCACGTACGGGTCGGCGTCGGCGTCGAGCAGCGTCCTGGTCGCGGAGGCGACCACGCTGACGACCTGGAAGCGCATGACCAGGACGAGCAACACGATGACGACCGCGGCGATCGCCGTCGAGCCGATCGTGATCCGCGACCGGAGCGAGAGCAGCCGGAGCGGCCTGACGAAGCGCATCGGTGCGACGGGCCTGCCCGTCAGGAACCGAGCAGGTCGAGCCGGTAGCCGCGGCCACGCACGGTGGAGATCGCGACCGTCGCCTCGTGCGACGTGAGCTTCTTCCTGAGGTACGAGATGTACTGCTCGACGACGTTCGGGTCGACGTGCTGCGACCCGTCCCAGACCTCTTCGAGGATCTTCGGACGGTCGACCACGGTGCCGACGGAACGGGCGAGCAGACGCAGGAGCGCGAACTCGGTCGGGCTGACGGCGACGCGCTGGCCCTGGATGGAGACGCGACGGGCCTCGGAGTCGATCGAGACGTCGCCGACCTCGATCGTCCGCGGTGCTCCTGTGGCCTCGCGCCGGCCGAGTGCTCGCAGTCGGGCAGTGAGCTCGGCGAAGGCGAACGGCTTCGTGAGGTAGTCGTCGGCACCGGCGTCGAGACCGAACACCCGGTCGTCGACGGCGTCGCGGGCGGTGACGAGCAGGATGCGGACGGGGTCCTCGCGTTCCCGGATCCGCCGAGCGAGCTCGAACCCGGACATGCCTGGCATCATCACGTCGACGACCGCGAGCTCGAATGCCTGTTCACCGAGCGCGATGAGCGCCTCGACACCGTTCTCGACCGCGGTGACGCGGTACCCCTCGGCAGCGAGCCCGCGTTCCATGAGGGCGCGCATCTCGTCGTCGTCCTCGACCACCAACAACCGCATAGTGGACCTCCTGGGACCCATCGTGGCATCGAACCGGCGTTCACGGGCGGACCGACGTGCATCCCGACTGAATCTCGTCACAGTGAACACGGGGCGTGGCCCACGATCGAGGGACGTGAGGACTGCTTGCGTCCTTGCTAGGCTCCCCGACCGGACGCCTGTACCCGACAGAACGTCCTGTCTCTGGGGGAGCCATGAACGACGAGCCGGACCACCCGGCCATCATCCGCCTGCGCACCGAGCTCGATGCCGCGTGGAAGGGGGTCGGGGCGCTGGGGCAGATGGACGACGGTCGTCGTGAGCGCATCGTCGCCGAGCTGCGCGCCTCCGTGCCCGACGTCGCCAGTCGCGCGGCGCGCGAGGCCGGTCAGGAGGCGGTGTTCGCCGAGATCCGTCGGTTCGCGGACGCCGAGGTGGTGGTGTCCGATCCCTCGGTCCCGACGCGGACGATCTGGGGACAGATCGTGCACACCGCGGCCGAGGCGGCGATCGCGGCTCGCTGACGGTGGGGCGTTCCGCGCGTCGGAAGCTGAATCGCGCGTAGGATGCCGGAATTTCCGACCTCCTACGCGCGAAACGACCTCCGACGCGCGAAGACGCCCGCCCCCCGAAACGCCCCCGCGCCCCCGACCGGTCAGTCGTCCTCGCCGAGGAGCTCCTCGCGGACGCGGCGGATGTCCTCGAGCAACGCCCCGATGAGGATCCAGTGCCGGGAGTTCGGGCGCACGACCTCGAGCGGCGCCGTCAGCGCGGGCTCCGCGGGGTCGTCGAACCCGTCAGCGGCGGACGCGGAGACCGACGACGAGGTCGCCGACGCCACGACGGCCGACTCGACCTGGGCCCCGAGCGCCCGGACGTCGGCACCGATCCTGGCGACCTCGGTGGCGATCCGCCCGACCATCGGGTCGGCACGGAGGTCCGGCGCGGTGTTGTCCTGGATCGCGCGGGTCATCCCGGTCACGCGGGTGACGAGCACGCGCAGGTGCTCGGCGACGACGACGTCGCGCTCGAGGATGGTGCGGTGCCGCCCACCGCGGGGGTTCATCGTGAGGGACTCCTGCGCGGAGGTCAGGGCCGCCTCGGCCTTGGCGTGCTGCTGTCGCAGGGACCGTGCACGGAGGAGGGCGTCGTGCCAACGGTCGCGGTCCCAGCCCTCGGTGAGTCCGATCGCCACCCGCTCGAACGCCACCGCGGTGTCGCGGGCGAGCCGGGCGACGGCCAGGTGTGCGGGGCCGAGCAGGACCGGCGGCACGATGACGGCGTTCACGACGAGCGCGACGGCGGCGCCGAGCACCGTCTCGAGGATCCGGTCGGCGGAGTAGTTCGGCGTGACGATCCCCGCGGTGAGCACGAGCATGCCGCTGATCGCGACCTGCGTTGCCGACGTCGGGGTCAGGCGCAGGGCCCACGCGATGAGGATCGCGACCACGATGACGAGCAGCACGACCCACACGGAGTCACCGAGCGCGAAGTGCAGCCCCGTGGCGAGCAGCACCCCGAGCACGACACCGGCGCTCCGCTCGAGGCCCTTCACGAAGGACTGGTTGATGCTCGGCTGCACGACGAGGAGCGCCGCGATCGCCGCGAAGGTCGGGAACGGGCCGTTGATGACGACCTGGCACAGCAACACCGCCGCGACGACCGCGACCGCCGTCTTGACGACCTGCAGGAACGGCGTGCGACTCGAGCTGCGGAGGCGCGCGACGGGGTTCACGACGACCACGGTAGCCACGCGCACGACGCCGAGCCGTGCACGAACGCGACGAATCCGCGTGGACCCTGTTGACTGATGTCGTGTGGCCCAATCACGAGCGAGTCATCCCGGAGGCATTCGTCGGCTCCGGGACCACCGTCGTGGCCGCACGCGCCCACTCGGTGGAGCCATCCGGCAACGGGTACCTGTACGGCTACGAGGTCGACACGGTCGACCGGAACGGCCAGCGCGGGACCGTCCTGACGTACGTGGACACCGGTGGGACGCACGACCAGAACAGCGCGCTCGTCACGGATCCGTCGACGGGTGAACCGGTCTCGGTGTGGGCGTACCCGAACGACCCCGGTCTCCCCGTCCTGCCGCAGGTGACCTACCGCGACGCCGTCGCCGAGCTCCTGACCACGCTCGGGATGCCGGTGACCAACCCGACCCTGACGGTGGCGGCCTACCGTCCTGGCAAGCGCGCCGTGGTCCGGGTCGACGCGCCGGAGGGCACGCTCTTCCTCAAGGTCGTCCGGCCGCACCGCGTCGCGCCGATCGTGAAGACCCACGAGCAGTTCGTGGCTGCGGGGCTCCCGGTGCCCCGCGTGCTCTCGAGTCGCGGTGACGGTCTGCTCGTGCTCGAGCGGATCCGCGGCGTGCCGGCTGGCAGCAGGATCCTCGACATCGCCGACGACCCGCGCTTCGTCGCGTCGCTCGCCGCGCTCACCGGACGCATCGCGACGGTGCCGATGACCCAGCAGGCACGCGCCGACGCCATGGACCACGCGGACTGGCACCGGAGGACCCTGGTCTCGGCGCTGCCGCAGGACGCGCTGCAGATCGACGAGCTCTACGACGCGATCGGCCGCCGGTCGATCGGGTGGAACAACTCCGACAAGCAGGTCGTGCACGGCGACCTGCACCTCGAGCAGGTGTTCGTGGACGACGCCGAACCGTGGCGGATCTCCGGACTGCTCGACATCGACACGGCGGGATGGGGCTACCCCGTCCGCGACATCGGCGCCGTGGTGGCGCACCTCGTCGTCACCGGGCTCTGGCACCGCTCCCGCGGCGACGCCGACCGCGGTGCCGCCGCCGAACGGCTCGCCGACGCGATCGCACGCGACTGGGCGACCCGCAACCCCGCCGGGGCCGAGCGGCTGGGACCGGCCATCGGCGCCCAGCTGCTGGCACACGCCGGAGGGCAGGCGACCACGGGCTCCGCGAACGGCATCGCCACCGCGGAACAGCTGCTGGCGGCGACACGTGCCGCGCTCGCGGAACCGGCCCCGGTCCTCCCGGCCGAGCCCACGGCCCGCCCGCGGTCCGCACCGCGCGTCTGAGACGCGCGTTTCGGCCACCGACGCGCGTTCCGTTCGCGGTGGGCTGGGCGGGGCGGACGGGAGGCACGACGCGCGCGGGGTGCGCCGACTCGCCTCCGTCGGTGGTCCGGGAGTAAACTGAGCGCGCACGCACCGCGTGCCCGCGCGTCGGGTCGATTCCGGACACGACGAGTCGGTCACTTGACCGACGTGGGCACCGGATCCGCGACCGCCCTGGGACGACCCAGTCCTGCAGCGTCGCGTGCGTGCGACGGCGCCGGATCTCCGCGCAGACCGTCCCATCGACGAGGACTCCCACCCGGGTGTCCTCGACGGGAACGGTCGCACACACGTCGCGGGGATCGGCGGGCCACGGTGGCCCGTTGCCGGCATCGGTGCGACGGACGCACCGAGGAGACTTCCGCCCGCACGGGCGGCTCGCCCCGGTCTCGGGGTGGAACAGGAGGAGCCTTGGCTCGATCAGGCACGCGGCGTGCAGCCGGTGGGACGCGGACCGCGTCGCGCCGGACCCGGCCGCTCGACAACGATGGTGTCATCCCGGTGCTCGCCCGCGCCGTGCGCGAGGTCGAGGCGGCCGCGCAGCGCGGACCGTTGAAGGCGTCGAACCGCACGAAGTTCCAGGCGGTCGCGCTGCTCATGCGTGAGGAACGCGCCCGGGTGAAGGCGGACACGACCCTCACCGACGCGCAGCGCGCCGAGCAGATGAAGCGGCTCGACGGTGTCGCGCAGATCCTCGCGAAGACCGCAGCACGGGACACCAGTGTGATCCAGCTGCTCGCCGAAGAGGCATCGGTGTCGGAAGCGACGCGCACCGTGAAGCGGGACATGATGATCGCCGGTGGCGTCGAGATGCAGCCGGAGGACCTCGTCATCGCGGCGGAGCCCGCCCCCGTCGCGGTCGCGCAGGAACGCGCCGTCGTCCCGCAGGCGGTCGTGCAGCGCCAGCTCGCGAACCCGTTCCTGCCGCCGGACTTCGCCCTCGCCGACCAGCCCGTCGCGCACCCGCGTCGTCTGGCGAACTGGGAGCTGTTCGGCCCGCTGTTCAAGTCGTTCGAGTACGGCGCCGGCGGGGGAGCGGCGACGATGCCGCTCCCAGAGCCGCCGACGCAGCACTCCGCGTCGGGCACCACGCTCATGAAGCACCAGGCCGAGCTCATCGCCGCGGCCGCCGACGGGCACCGCACGTTCCTGCTCGCCGACGAGCCGGGTCTCGGCAAGACGGCGCAGTCGCTCCTCGCAGCCGACGCCGCGAACGCGTTCCCGCTGCTCGTCGTGGTGCCGAACGTCGTCAAGACCAACTGGGCACGCGAAGCCGAACGCTGGGTGCCGAACCGCCGCGCCACGGTGATCCACGGTGACGGCGACGACCTCGACGGGTTCGCGGACATCGTCATCGTGAACTACGAGATCCTCGACCGGCACGTCGGCTGGCTCGGCGCCTTCGGGTTCAAGGGCATGGTCGTCGACGAGGCGCACTTCATCAAGAACAAGGACTCGCAGCGGTCGAAGTTCGTGCTGCAGCTCGCCGAGAAGATCCGCTCCAGGACCTCGTCGCCGCTGCTCATGGCCCTGACGGGGACACCGCTCATCAACTCCGTCGAGGACTTCCGCACCATCTGGGAGTACCTCGGCTGGATCGACGACAAGAAGCCCCGCGCGAAGCTCATGAACGAGCTCGAGGAGATCGGGCTCACCCCGGCCGACCCCGGCTTCTTCAGCGAGGCCCGTCGCGCCGTGATCGACATGGGCATCGTCCGACGCCGCAAGGTCGACGTGGCGGCGGACATCCCCGCCCGGCGCATCGCGGACATCCCGGTCGAGCTCGACGGCGAAGAGGGTCGGTCGATCCGCGACGCCGAGCGCGAGCTCACCGCGAAGCTCGTCCGCCGGTACCACCAGGCGCTCGACGCCCGCACCGGTCAGGACCCGGTCGTCGGCATCGACCACAAGCTCGTGCGGCAGGTCGCCCGCTGGGAGCTCGAGGACCAGGACGCCTCGTCGACCGGCGAGAACGTGTTCTCGATGGTCCGGCGGATCGGCCGCGCGAAGGCGCAGCTGGCGGCGGACTACGCGGCGCAGCTGGCGTCGAACGTCGGCAAGGTCGTGTTCTTCGCGAAGCACCTCGACGTGATGGACCAGGCCGAAGAGGTCTTCGCACGCCGGGGCCTGCGTACCGCCACCGTCCGCGGCGACCAGACGCCGGCCCAGCGCACGGCGGAGATCGACTCCTTCGTGAACGACCCCGACGTCGCCGTCATCGTCTGCTCGCTCACCGCGGCGGGCGTGGGGCTCAACCTGCAGGTCGCGTCGAACGTCGTCCTCGCCGAGCTCTCGTGGACCTCTGCCGAACAGACCCAGGCGATCGACCGCGTGCACCGCATCGGGCAAGAGGAACCGGTCACCGCGTGGCGCATCATCGCGGCGCAGACGATCGACACCAAGATCGCTGACCTCATCGACAGCAAGGCGGGGCTGGCAGCGCGCGCGCTCGACGGCTCCGACGAAGAGGTCGTCGACTCCGGCGACATCCAGCTCGACGCGATGGCGGCGCTGCTGACCGAGGCGCTCGGCGGCTAGGGTGCGGCTCCCGCTCAGATGCGGGACTGCACCTCGGCCAGGGAGGGGTTCGTCGCGGTGCTGCCGTCGGGGAACACCAGCGTCGGCACGGTCTGGTTGCCGCCGTTCACCTCGGCGACGAGCTCGGCGGTGCCAGGGGTGGCCTCGATGTCGACCTCCCGGAACGGCACACCGGCCTTGGACATCTGGTTCTTCAGCCGTGCGCAGTAACCGCACCAGGTCGTGGTGAACATGGTGACCGCGCCGGCTTCGGGCACGAACGCGTCGCGGGTGATCGTCTCGCTCATGTCCACAGGCTAACCCGCGTGGTCCTCCGCACCCTGGACGGGCTGGTAGACAAGAGCGTGTGACGGACACGCACCTCGAGATCGAGCGCACGTACGACCTTCCAGACGGAGCCGAGCTCCCCGACCTCATCGGGGCAGGAGGGATCCTGCAGGTCGACCACCAGGACCCGTTCGAACTCGACGCCACGTACTGGGACACCGAGCGCTACGACCTCGTCGCCTCCCGCGTGACGGTCCGCCGTCGCACCGGGGGACCCGATGCCGGCTGGCACATCAAGCGCGCCGAGTCCGACACCGTCCGACACGAGCAGCACTTCCCCCTCACCGACGACGCCGACACCGTTCCCGAAGCCGTCCTCGCCGCGCTCTTCACCGAGCGCCGGGGCCGCGGACTGCACCCGGTCGTGCGCATCACCACCACCCGGACCGTCACCCGCCTCCTCGACGAGGACGGTGACCAGGTCGCCGAACTCGCTGACGACCGCGTCAGCGCCCAGCGCCTCGACGCGGACGCCCCCGCGGACCCGCGTACCTGGCGCGAGGTCGAGGTGGAGACCGTCGAGGGCGTCGACCCGCAGATCGCCCACGAGTTCCTCGGGTCGCTCGACGGCCGCTTCGCCGCCGTCGGAGCCGGCCCCGCCGCCGTCGCGTCCAAGTTGGCACGTGGGCTGGCAGGTGCACCGGCACCGCGCCTCCAGTCCGCGGACAAGCCCGAGAAGGGCACGACCGCACGGATCCTCACCAAGCGACTCCGCAAGCTGCGTTCCGCACTGCTCAGCCAGGAGGCCCGGCTCCGCTCCGGCGACACGGCCGACCTCCGCCACGCCGCCGGGACGGCACTCGAGATCGCCGCGATCCTGGAGACGTACCGGTCGGCGTTCGCGCCGGGCGACGCGGGCGACCGCGCCGCCTCGGCAGCAGACGGTCTGGCGAACGTCACGGCGCGTGCGGCGCTCGCGGAGTACCTCATCGACCGGCTGCCCAGGGCGTCGACGCCGGCGCAGGACGACCTCGTCGACGCGATGACGCGCGAGCGGATCCTCGCGTCGACGCGGGAGCGGCGCGACCACGCGGTGCGCGACGTCGTGACGTTCCTGCACGATGAACCGTTCCTCGAGCTGCTCGACGCCCTCGACGACGCCGTGGAGCGTCCGGCACCGACGCCGTGGGCGCTCCGCTCCCCGAAGCACGTCGCGCAGGACGTCACCGCCGTCGTGAAGCCCGAGGTCCGAGAGCTCGTGCGTGCGGCGGTCGCCGACGACGAGTCCGAGACCGCCGCCGAGCGTGAAGCAGCCGACCGTGCGACGACCGAGCGGGCGTGGCAGGGCACGATGCGCGCCCGGATGGCGATGGACGTGCTCGGGGACGACGCGTTCCCGCACGCACTCTGGAAGCGCATCGGCACCGCGGCGGACGTCCTCACCGAGCGCGTGCGGTCACTGCACGCCCTGGACGCGCTGCGCACGAACGCCGGCATCGCCGAGCGCGGTGGCGAGGGGACGTTCGGGTACGGCGTGCTCGCGGGGGACCGTGTCCGCCTGGCCGAGGAGTCCTACGACGAGGCGGTGCACGCGCTCAACCGCGTGTGAGCGCGTGCGCCGCCGCGGGTGTCGCTCGCCGACGGGTCGGTGCGGTGCGGTGCGGTGCGGTCGGCTGACGCGCGCTCTGCGGGATCGAGTGCGCAGCAATGCCGTCTTGGGGTGCCGCGGCGTCCCCGTTTCTGCGCACTCGTTGGCTCGCCGTGCTGTGACCGACCGACCGGCGGACGGGCCCCCTGCGCGACCGAGTGCGCAGCAATGCCGACCTGGGGCGCCTGCGCGTCGCCGCTTCTGCGCACTCGTTCGCTGGCGGTGCTACGACCGATCGGCGGCAGGTCGACCGACCGGCGAACGACCGGCGGCAGGCCGGTCGACCGGACGTCAGGCCGACGCGATCGGTGCTGCGGTCGCCGCCGCGGGCGAGACCTCGGCGAGACCGAGCGTGTCGAGGAGCCACGCGAGCTCGAACGCGCGCTCCTTCCACGACGCGTACCGCCCGCTCACCCCGCCGTGGCCCGCCGCCATCTCGGTCTTGAGGAGCACCGGAGCACCGACCTCCCGCAGCTTGGCCGTCCACTTCGCCGGCTCGACGTAGAGCACCCGGGTGTCGTTGATCGACGTCACCGCGAGGATCGCCGGGTACTGCACGTCGTCGCGGACGTTCTCGTACGGGGTGTACTCGCTCATGTACCGGTAGACCTCGGCATCGTGCAACGGGTCGCCCCACTCGTCCCACTCGATGACGGTGAGCGGCAGGTCGGGGTCGAGGATGCTCGTCAGGGCGTCGACGAACGGCACCGCGGCGAGGATGCCGGCGAAGCGATCGGGGGCGATGTTCGCGACGGCGCCCATCAGGAGCCCGCCCGCGCTGCCGCCCTCGGCGACGAGCTGTCCCGCCGTGGTGCGACCGGTCTCGATGAGGTGGTCGGCGACCGCGACGAAGTCCGTGAAGGTGTTCTTCTTCGTGAGGGTCTTGCCGTTCTCGTACCAGTGACGTCCCATCTCGCCACCACCGCGCACGTGCGCCACCGCGAACACGACGCCCCGGTCGAGCATCGACAGTCGCATCACGCTGAACCCGGGGTCGATGGAGTGCTCGTACGAGCCGTACCCGTAGAGGTGCAGCGGGCTCGGCGTGCCCGTGTCGACGGCGTCACGACGCCACACGAGGGAGATCGGCACCCGTGTGCCGTCGGCAGCCGTTGCCCAGTCGCGCTCCTGCACGTAGTCGGCGGGGTCGTAGCCGCCGAGGACCGGCTGGCGCTTCAGCACCGTCACCTGCCCGGTCGCGAGGTCGAGGTCGCTCACCTCTGACGGGGTGACGAACGACGTGAACCCGATGCGGAGCCTCGGCTGGTCCCATTCCGGGTTGCCGCCGAGGCCGGCGGAGAAGAGCGCCTCGTCGAAGGGGACCTCGTGCGCATCGCCGAACCCGTCGCCCTCGATCGGGATGATCGCGACACGGGGCAGCGCTTCGGCACGGTACTCGAGCGCGAGGTGCCCGGCGAAGGCGTCGACGGACTCGATGCGGCGTTCAGCATGGTGCGCCACGACGACACGGCGGTCGGTCTCGGAGGTGGGGTCGTCGGCGGGGACGTCCACGAGCTCGAAGTTCTCGGCGCCGTCGTTGTGCAGGACGAGGAGCCGGTCGCTGCCGCCGACGATGGCGTGCTCGATCTCGTACTCCACGCCGTCCCGACGCGGCCACACCACGTGGAAGTCGCCAGTCGGGTCGGCAGCGTCGAGGATCCAGGCTTCCGAGGTGATCTTCGACCCGAGCTCGATGACGATGTACTGCGAGGACCGGGTGACCCCGACGCCCACCCAGTACCGGTCGTCCGGCTCTTCGAAGACGACGACGTCGTCCGTCGCGGCGGTGCCGACAGTGTGGCGCCAGATCCGGTCGGGACGCCAGGAATCGTCCACCGTGGGGTAGAAGACGTAGCGGCCGGACGGGTCGAACGTCGCACCGGACCCGGTGTTCTCGACGACGTCGTCGAGGTCCTGCCCGGTCGTCAGGTCCCGCACGTGCAGGGTGTAGCGCTCGTCGCCCTCGACGTCGACGCCGTACACCAGCCGGGTGCCGTCGTCGGAGATGTCGTACGAGCCGAGCGAGAAGAAGTCGTGGCCGTCGGCGAGGACGTTGCCGTCGAGGACGACCTCTTCCCCGGGGAGGGCATCGGCGCCACCGTCGAGTGACGGCGGCGTCCAGTCGTCCGGATCGCTGATCGGCGCCCGGCACTGCACGCCGTACTGGCTGCCCTCGCTGGTGCGGGTGAAGTACCACCACCCGCCCATGCGCACCGGCACCGAGAGGTCGGTCTCCTGCACACGGCCCTTGACCTCACCGAAGATCCGGTCGCGCAGCGGGGCCAGGTGGTCCGTCGCGGCCGCGGTGTAGGCGTTCTCGGCTTCGAGGTACGCGACGGTGTCCGGGGACTCCTTGTCACGCAGCCACTCGTAGTCGTCGACGAAGTCGATGCCGTGGTGCGACCGGGTGACCGGGCGCTTGTCGGCGGTGGGCGGGGTGGTCGCTCCGTGCTCGCTGCTCACCGCACCAGCCTAGGCCGCAGCGACGTCGAGACGCCTGCGCAGGCGGTCCATGTCGACGGTGGATCGAACGCGCTCGGCGAACGCGTCGACCTCGGTCGCGACGTCCGTCACGAGCCAGGCCCGTCGGCGGCGGCGGGACGTCACGGACCGGATGATGCCGGCGCGGTCGAGAGCGACCGCCAGGTCGTCCGGCGACCTGCCCGACTCCGCTGCGAGGGCGGTCAGGTCGTCCTCGGTCATGACGGGGTCGTGGAACAGCGCGCCGACGTCCCACGGCAGACGCCGTGCCGCATCCGCAGCGTGCTCGTCGAGCACCAGCGCCGTGAGTGCCGCTTCGTCGCAGGCGGTCCCGATCGCGATCGCCAGGTCGGCGACGAAGTCGTGGACGGACCCGAACCGGTAGCGCACCAGGTGGTCGAAGTACCGGGAACGGTCGGCGACGAGCGCGGTCGCGATCGGCACGGTCGTCCTGCTGACACCACGGCGTCGCAGGACCGCGCCGATCAACGCCCGCCCGATGCGCCCGTTGCCGTCGGTGAACGGGTGGATCGACTCGAACTGGGCGTGGGCGATCGCGGCCTGGGCGACGGGGTGCAGGTCGTCGCGGGCGAGGAACACCAGGAGGTCCGCCATCGCCTCCTGGACCAGGTCCGGTGGTGGCGGGACGTACGTCGCGAGCCGCGGGCTGCTGCCACCGCCGATCCAGTTCTGGACGGTCCGGTACCGACCGGCGTCGCGTCCGTCCAGGGGGTCGTCCCGCATCAGGTCGAGGTGCGCGGCACGGACGGCGTCCGCCGTGATCGTGCCGGACGCCGCGTCCGTGACGAGGCGGTCCAGCGCCCTGGTCGCGGCCACCATCACCGTCGCGCTGTCGTTCGCACGGACACCGACGACGGCGCGGGCGTAGTCGTCGAGGCCGGCGTGCTCGTCCTCGATGCGGGAGGACGCCACTGCCTCGGTCCGGGCGAGGACACCGCCGAGTGCGCCGATCCGCGTCCCGTGCT
Organism: Curtobacterium sp. L3-7; assembly: GCF_048756585.1. Taxonomy (NCBI): domain Bacteria; kingdom Bacillati; phylum Actinomycetota; class Actinomycetes; order Micrococcales; family Microbacteriaceae; genus Curtobacterium; species Curtobacterium sp. L3-7. The sequence continues at coordinate 1,884,201 of NZ_CP151474.1, forward strand.
CGCGATCGAGCCGTCGGAGCGCGGCGACCGCCCCGTCCAGCAGCGCGTCGTCGCCGGGTGCCGCACGGTACCGGGCGGTCGCGATGCGTGGTGGGATCCACGTGGTCACCGCGGTGCAGAGCCGGTCGGCGCGCGGTCCACGCACCCCGCTCCGCCACGGCCGCTCGGCTCGCTCGTGGCGCGGCCAGTCGGTGATCCGTGTCGTCGTGTCCTGGTGCACAGCGGCCTCCGTCCGTCCCGACGACGGTAGACACGGTCGGCCAGCGAGCGCCAGGAACCGGTATGTCGTACTTCGCCGGTCGTGTCGGCGGCGACGGCTACCGTGGACCGCATGACCAACTCCTTCGCCATCACCGGTGCCCACGTCGTCCCCGTCACGGCGGACGAGTTCGACGGGGGAGCGGTCGTCGTCGAGGACGGGCGCATCACGGCACTCGGACCCGACGTCACACCCCCACCGGGGATGCCCGTCGTCGATGCTGCTGGTGCATGGCTCGTCCCGGGGTTCGTCGAGGCGCACGGCCACGTCGGCATCCACGAAGAGGCGAACGGCCCGGCCGGCAACGACACGAACGAGCTGACCGGGCCGAACATGGCAGCGGTCCGCGCGATCGACGCCGTCGACATCGACGACGAGGGCTTCCGCGACGCCCTGTCCGGCGGCATCACCTCGATCGTCGTCAAGCCCGGCTCCGGCAACCCGATCGGTGGTCAGTCCGTCGCGATCAAGACCTGGGGCGGCCGGACCATCGACGAACAGCTCATCTCCGACGCCGTGAGCGTGAAGAGCGCCCTCGGCGAGAACCCGAAGCGCGTGTACGGCGACAAGGGCCAGACCCCGTCCACCCGACTCGGGGTCGCCAAGGTGATCAGGGAGGCGTTCGTCGCGGCCCAGGACTACCGCGCCGCCCGTGACGCCGCCGCTGCGAAGGACGAGCCCTTCACGCGCGACCTCACCAAGGAGACCCTCGTCCGCGTGCTCGACGGCGAGCTCGCCTGGGACCAGCACACCCACCGCCACGACGACATCGCGACCGCCGTCCGACTCGCCGAGGAGTTCGGGTACCGGCTCGTCGTGAACCACGGCACCGAGGCGCACAAGATCGCCGACGTCCTCGCCGAGAAGGACATCCCGGTCATCTACGGACCGCTCTTCACGAGCCGGTCCAAGGTCGAGCTCCGCGACCGCGGCATCCCGCACCTGGCCGCGCTCGCCGCGGCGGGCGTCCGGGTCGCGATCACGACCGACGCCCCCGTCGTGCCGATCGCCATGCTCGTCACGCAGGCGACGATGGCCGTCCGGGACGGTCTCCCACGCCAGACGGCACTCGAAGCGCTCACCACGAACCCGGCGACGTTCCTCGGTTTCGGCGACCGCGTCGGGCGGATCGAGCCCGGCTACGACGCCGACCTCGTGCTCTGGTCAGGCGACCCGCTCGACGCGACGAGCCGCGCGACGCGCGTCTGGATCGAGGGCCGCCAGGTCTTCGAGTGGGCGGACGGCGTCGGCGTCACCTCGCCACGCTGGTAGCGCTCTGGACGGACGGGAGGCCCGGATCGCGACGTGCGCGCACGTCGCGATCCGAGCCTCCCGTCCGACCGCCGGCGGTGCGGCGTCAGGACTCGCGCGACAGCAGGAAGTCGTTGATGCGGGTCGTGAGCTCGGCGTCCACGGGGACCTCGTCGCCGTTCACCAGCCGGATCGGCGCCGCCTGCCGGACGCTCGACACGAGCCAGAGCGCATCGGCCGCGCGCAGGTCGTCCATGGTGACCAGCTCGTAGGCGGTCTCGATCCCGGCCTCGTCGGCGAAGCGGAACACGTCCGCCTGCGTCGTGCCGGCGAGGATCCCGATGTCCGTGCGCGGTGTGACGAGCCGACCACCCACGGACATGATCAGGTTCGCGCGCGTGCCCTCGAGCACGTAGCCGTCCGTCGACACGAACAGCGCGTCGTCGGCCCCGCGGCGCGCGGCCTCGCGGAGCGCGGCCATGTTCACCGCGTAGGACAGCGTCTTCGCGCCCTGCAGCAGCCACGGCGACGTGCGCTCCACGTCGTGGCGGTACCCGCGGTCGAGCGTGACGACCGCGATGCCCTCGGTCCGGTCGGCGGTCGAGTCCGGCGACGCCGCGGCGTACACCCACCCGGTCGGACGCCCTGACCCCTCGACGCCGCGGGTGAGGACGGTCTTCGCGAACGCCTCGTGCACGGGGTCGAGCTCCGCGCACACGGCCTCGATCGCGCGGCGCCACGCGTCGAGGTCCGGAAGCGGCAGGTCGAGCATGCGGGCGGACCGCTCGAAGCGGGCGAGGTGCGGCTCGAGGGCCTGCGGGCGACCGTCCACGACGGTGATCGTCTCGAAGACGCCGTCGCCCCGGATGATGCCGAGGTCCTGCACCTGGACGTGCTCCTCGAGCGGGGCCGCGAACGTGAAGGCGTCGGCGGACGGATCGTGCGGCGCGGCGTCGCGGGAGGGCTGGTTGAGGACGGCGAGCACGGTGTCGGTCATGCAGCCATCCAACCCCACGTCAGCGCTGCTCCGGTAGGGCGCCCATCAGCTTCCAGACCGCCTCGGTCAGTTCGGGGTGCTGCAGCGCGATGCGACGCAGGCGGTGGTACTCCTCACCGAGCTGGGTGCCGTGGCCGGAGGCCGGGTGCATCGACCACTGTGCACTCCGCTGCCCGATCGCGGCGTCGAGTTCGAGGGACTCTTCGCGGAGGATGAGCACGACCTGCTCGTCGACGGTGGGGAGCATCGGCATGAACTCCCACGGGTCGTCGCCCTGCCGCGAGCGGTGCTCGACGATCATCGAGATCTCTTCCGCCGCCTCGGCACGCAGCACTTCGAGGCTGCGCCCGAATCTCCGGTGCTCAGCCATGGTGCCCCCGCAGCACACCTGCCATGGAACGAGCGTACGCCAGATCATCGGCCACACTGGACACGTGACCGAGCGCGACGAGACGAAGAACCAGCACCCCCGCGTCGTCGTCGTGTACCTGCTCCGGGACGACGGTCCCGGGCCGTCGGTGCTGCTCGGCGAGAAGCGCCGCGGGCTCGGGAGCGGCCGCGTGGTCGGCCCTGGTGGCAAGCGCGAGCCCGGGGAGACGGCGGTCGAGACCGCCGTCCGCGAGGTCGCCGAGGAGGTCGGCCTGCGGCTCGACCCGGCCGACCTGGAGGCTCGTGGCACGTTGGACTACCGGTTCCCGTTCCGGCCGTCCTGGTCCCAGGTCTCCGACGTGTTCGTCTGTCGGGTCTGGTCCGGCACGCCGGTCGCGAGCGACGAGCTCGAACCGCGGTGGATCCCGCTCGACGACGTTCCCTACGACGCGATGTGGGACGACGCGAAGTACTGGCTCCCCGAGGTGCTGCGTGGTGGCACCGTCGCGGCGCGGTTCACGTTCGCCGAGGACAACGCCACTGTCGCCGGGTTCACCGGGGTCGGCGTCGACGCGCCGAACGCCTAGCGCTGCGTGCGGGTGCTGCCGGTCCTGGCTTCCTCGGCCGCGGCCATCACGTCGGCGTCACCGCTGCGGCCGCCGAGCGGACGGACGAAGAAGTCGATGATCCCGAACACGATCGCGCCGACCATCGAGAACATCGCCCAGCCGACGAAGAGCCCTGCGGTGTTCCGGCCGTCCGCTGGCGCGAGGATGACGCTCGCTGCGTAGAACACCACGGTCAGCGCCAGGAAGACGATGACGAGCGTGATGAGGAGACGGTGCCAGGCGCTACGGGTCATGATGCCTCAGGATACCGCTCAGCGCGCGGCGTGCCGGCTGTGCTGCTTCTCCCCGGACCGCTCGTGCTGCGCGGCATCGGCGGTCGGCCGGACGACGGGGATGCTCCTCGTCGTCAGTGGCTCGTTCTCGAGACCGTCGCGGCCACCCGTGAAGACGTCCCCTGTAGCGCGTTCGTCCTCCCAGAACTCGTCGTCGCGGAGGATCTTGAGGGTCCCCGTCTCGGTCGAGGTCAGCCCGTGGCGCTCGAGCTCCACGTCGCGCTGCTTGCCGAGGAACTCGCGGTTGGCGGTCTGGGCGTCCATGAACATCGTCGTGCGCCCGGTGACGATCGCGCGGATGCGGCGGTGCTCCCACCACTTCTTGCCGAAGTACATGAGCACGAGGCCGGCCGCTGCGTAGCAGCCCATCGTGATGAGCCCACGCGCCGGACCCGGGCCGACGCCGTAGATCTGGTGCTTGATCATGTCGACCATGCTGGAGCCGACCACCACGTGGTTGAGCCAGGCGAAGGGCTCCGGCATGAACCACTTCGGGTAGGCGCCACCGGATGACGGCATCGACAGGAAGACGAAGCAGATCATCGCGGGGGCGGCGATGAACCGGCCGACGAAGTAGCTCAGGCCGTTCACCGCGAGGCCGATCGCCACGATCCAGCCCCACGCGATGAGCACGAGCTCGATCCAGTGGCCGTGGATGGCGCCGACGACGGGCCCGGCGAGCGTGTTCGTGATGAGCGAGATGACGAGCCCGCCGATGACGATGACGGCCATCCTGGTGCGGTGGCGCAGCGGGCCGCCCATGATGCCGATGAACATCGACACCATGTAGCCGCCGATGCACCACGCGAGCATGACGTACATCGCGACGGTGCCGTACTCGTCGTACGCGGGGAGCGCGGCGAGCTCGGTGACCTTCGGTGTCGCCACCCCGGTCGCCGTCAGCACGGCCGACAACGTCGCGGGGACGAGGCTCGCGACCTGGAACTGGTGCGCGCTCGCCTTGAAGAACTCGTTCGTCGCTGGGTCGTACGCCACGGCCATCGATCCGGCGATCACGTCCCGCTTGGCGGCGACGAGGGAGTCGTACGTGTGGAAGACGTACTCGCCCGGCAGCGCCTTCTGCACCGCGGCGACGAAGCCGGGGTCGCTGCCGACGAGGGCGATCGGCACGTCGTGCGGGTGCGGCGCGTGGAACGCGAAGACGTAGCAGAGGCAGAAGCCGACGATGAAGAACAGCGGCATCCAGAGCTGCAGGCCGATGAGCTGGAGCGACGGGTGCAGCGTGCCGTACCAGCGGCGGTACGCGCTGATCTTCTGCGGTGCCGGGACGGGCGCCTGACGACGCTGCTTCGGACGCGAGGACCCGGCGACCTTCGAACCCCGACGCGGCTTGGTGCCTCGGGCGGAGGGGCGGGTGGTCCGCTGCTTCGGAACGGACTTCTGCTGCGCCCCACCGGAACGGTCCGGGGTGTCGGTGTTCTTCGGGACGTCGTTCCGCGGCGTGCTCACTCGGCGCTGTGCTCCTGGTTCTCGTGTCGGGTCGGGCCAGGATACGCCGCACGGCTGACCGCGTCCCGGGCAGACCTACCCGCCAGGCCGCCTACGAGCGGCTGCGGGACGCCTGGGCCGAGTCCATCGCGAGCTCCTCCGCGTCGAGCGTCACGAGCACCCGGCGCATCACCTCTTCGTCGAGGTTGCCGCGCTCGCGTTCCTCGAGCACGATCTCGCGACGCCGGTCGAGCAGCTCGCGGCGGATGTCCTGGATCTGCGCGCCGCTGAGCCGGACCGGTGCGTTCCGTTCCTCGGACTCCTCTTCCTCGGCGTCGCGTCGGAAGGTCTCCGCCTGACGCTCGAGACGGGCCTTGAGCCGGGAGACGACGGCCTCCACCGCGTCGGTGCCGAACTGCGCGGACCACTCGGGCTTCCGGTCGTCCAGGAGCTGGATCGCCGCCTCGGTCGTGCGCTGGTTGAGCCGCATCTCGCTGCGGATGTCCTCCTCGCCCTCCGCAGGGTCCTGCACCTTGAGCCGTCGGATCACGAACGGCAGCGACAGCCCCTGCAACAGGAGCGTGCCGACCGTCACGAAGAACGCGATCACGAAGATGGTGTCCTGTGCCTTGATGTCGACCGGGTTCGCGACGACGGAGACCGCGGCGGCGAGCGTGACCACGCCGCGCATGCCGGTCCACGAGATGACGGTGAGCTCACGCCAGTTCAGCTTCGGCTCGGCGGAACCGCGCAACCACCGCAACGAGGGATGGCCGCGGGACAGCCGGATCCGCAGCGGTCGCAGCCACCGGCCGTTGAAGCGGTTGCGGACGTAGGATTCGAAGACGAAGAGGGGCCTGACGACGATCACGACGGCGAGGACCACGGCGGCCGCGGTGATCGTCTGCCCGAGACTCCGCTCGCTCTTGATGAGGTCCTGCACGACCGTGTTGAGCTGCAGCCCGATGAGCGCGAACACGAAGCCCTCGAGGATGACGTCGATGCTCGTCCACAGCGGACGCTCCTGCAGCCGGGTGGCGTACCCCTCCTTCGGCGAGTTGTACCCGATGTACAGGCCGGCGGTGACGACCGCGATGACGCCGGACCCGGAGAGGTCCTCGGCCAGGATGTACGCGACGAACGGCAGCAGGATACTCATGATCGTCTCGACCACCGGGTCGTTGATGCGCTGCCGGATCCAGTGCACGAGCACGCCGAGGACCCCACCGACGGCGAGCCCCACGCCGATGGCGAGCCCGAAGATGCCGAGGTCCTGCCAGATGGTGAGCGACGTCCCCGCGGCGATGAGGGTGAACACCCGCACCAGGGTCAGCGACGCCGCGTCGTTGATGAGGCTCTCGCCGGACAGCACCGTCATCACGCGACGGGGGAGTCCGAGCTTCCGGCCGATCGCCGCTGCGGACACCGCGTCCGGGGGCGCCACGATCGCCCCGAGCAGTATCGCCGCCGGCCAGTCCATGTCCGGGATGACGATGTACGCGGCCAGGCCGACGGCCAGGGCGGTGACGATGACCAGGAAGATGCCGAGACGACGGATCTGCTTGATCGACGTCCGGAAGCTCTGCCACGAGACGTCGAGCGCCGCCGAGTAGAGCAGCGGCGGCAGGATCAGCGTGAGGATGACCTCGGAGTCGATCTCGATCGGGGGCAGCCCCGGCAGGAACGACGCCGCGAGCGCCACCGCTGTGACGAGGAGCGGAGCGGGGAGCCCCTTCGCCCGAGCGAAGCCGGTCACCGCGAGCGATCCGACCAGCAGGATGAGGAGCTCCACGGTGTCCATGGACCCATTCTCCCATCGGAATGCTTCCGAACCTGAACGAGTCTGCAGTCGACATGAACGGCTGGTGACCGATCGGGGTTTGCTCCGAACGCCCCGGACTGGGACACTTGCCCGCGGTGGACATCACACTCATAGTCGTCCTGGTCATCGCGTTGGCCCTCTTCTTCGACTTCACAAACGGTTTTCACGACACCGCCAACGCGATGGCGACACCGATCGCCACCGGGGCCATGAAGCCCAAGGTGGCGGTCACGGTCGCAGCGGTGCTCAACCTCGTCGGTGCGTTCCTGAGCACCGCCGTCGCCACGTCGATCTCGCACGGCCTCATCAACGAGGGTCCCGGCGGCGTCGCGATCTCGCCGGAGATGATCTTCGCCGGGCTCATCGGCGCGGTGGTCTGGAACATGATCACGTGGCTGCGCGGCCTGCCGTCCTCGTCCTCGCACGCGCTGTTCGGCGGGCTCATCGGCGCCGCGATCGTCGGTGCCGGGTTCCAGTCCGTCAACTACCTCGCGCTGATGACCGTCGTCATCATCCCCGCGTTCCTGTCACCGGTGATCGCTGCGCTGGTCTCGTACCTGTCGACCCGCATCGCCTACCGGATCACCCGGCGCCCGGTCTTCCCGAACGAGCGCGGCGGCTTCCGGATCGGGCAGATCTTCACCTCGTCGATGGTGTCGCTCGCACACGGGACGAACGACGCGCAGAAGACCATGGGCGTCATCACGCTCACCCTCATCGCGTCCGGCGCGCAGTCGTCGAACAGCGGCGTGCAGCTCTGGGTCGTCGTCGCCTGCGCCCTCGCGATCGCCCTCGGGACCTACACCGGCGGCTGGCGGATCATCCGCACGCTCGGCTCCGGCATCACGGAGATCCGCGCGACGCAGGGCTTCGCAGCAGAGGCCTCGACCGCTGCCACGATCCTCGCCTCCAGCCACCTCGGCTTCGCGCTGTCGACGACGCAGGTGTCCTCCGGCTCGATCATCGGTGCCGGGCTCGGTCGCCGCGGCTCGAAGATCCAGTGGTCCACGGCCGGCAAGATCGTGATCGCCTGGTTCATCACGCTGCCCGCGTCGGCAGCTGTCGGCGCGGTCGCGTCCGGGATCGCCCGGCTCGGTGTCGTCGGGCTCGTGATCGACGCGCTGGTCGGTGCCGCGGTCATCCTCGGCCTGTACCTGTGGTCGCTCCGGAAGCCGCACGGCTCCGCCTCCGCGATCGAGGTCGACGTCGCCGCCAACGCGGTCTTCACCCGCAAGGAGCTCCGCGACCTGCAGCGCAAGAAGCGCGCGGAGAACGTGGCCGCCCGCCGCGAGGAGCTGAGCCGCGAGCGCACGCTCCGCCGCATGGCCGCACGCAAGGGAGGGCGTCGCTGATGGGCATCGCCATTGACGGACGCGGTTTCGCATTCCTGGCCGTGGGAGATCGCTGATGGGCATCGACTGGTTCGCATTCTTGACGGTGGCGCTCGTCGCCGTCGTGTCCTCCTGCTTCGTCGTCGCCGTGTACTCGGTCGGCCTCCGCTTCTGGAGCGCCGCCGACACCCGCGAGGGCAAGTTCACCGTGAAGGACGACGGGACGATCGGCCCGGCGACCGCAGGGTTCCCGAACCCGCAAGGCGCCACCACCGCCGTGCGCGGGTTGCGCGCAGCGGCCATCGCCTGCTTCGTCGTCTGCGGCGCCGTGGTGCTCTACGGCATCTACCTGATCGTCCCGCAGTTCCACTGACGGACGGGAGGCTCGTGGCGGGGCCGCCACGAGCCTCCCGTCCGCCGTCTGGTCGCCGCGCGCCCACCGGACCGGCTGGACGGGACGGACTACCCTCGTGACGTGATCCACGACGAGGAGGCGCACGTGAGCGTTGGTACCCGCACCGAGACCGATTCCCTGGGGTCGAGGGAGGTGCCGGCCGATGCGTACTGGGGTGTCAACACGCTGCGGGCGCTGGAGAACTTCCCGATCACGAGCGTGCCCATCGCGGTGTACCCGGACCTCATCGAGGCGCTCGCGACGGTGAAGCAGGCCGCGGCCCGTGCGAACAAAGCGATCGGCGTGCTCGACGACGAGCGTGCCGACGCGATCGACCGTGCCGCGCAGGAGGTCCGCGACGGAGCCCTCCGCGACCAGTTCGTCGTCGACGTCGTGCAGGGCGGCGCCGGCACGTCGACGAACATGAACACGAACGAGGTGCTCGCGAACCGGGCGCTCGAACTCCTGGGGCGCGAGAAGGGCGACTACGCCTACCTGCACCCGATCGACCACGTGAACCGCAGCCAGTCGACGAACGACACGTACCCGACGAGCGTGAAGATCGCGATGATCTTCGGCGTGCGACGGCTCGTCGAGCAGCTCGAGCAGCTCTCCGAAGCCTTCGCCGAACGCGGAGCGGCGTTCGCGGACGTGCTCAAGGTCGGACGGACCCAGCTGCAGGACGCGGTGCCGATGACCCTCGGCCAGGAGTTCACCGGCTTCTCGCACACCATCCAGGAGGACGTGCTCCTGCTCCGCCGGGTCACGCCGTTGCTCGCGGAGATGAACCTCGGCGCGACCGCGATCGGCACCGGGATCACCGCCGACCCGCTGTACCGCGACGAGGTGCGCCGTCAGCTGCAGGAGGCGAGCGGCATCGACGTGGTGACCGCACCGGACCTCATCGAGGCGACGAGCGACGCCGGCGCGTTCATGACGCTCTCCGGCACGGTCAAGCGGAGCGCGATCAAGCTCTCGAAGATCTGCAACGACCTGCGGCTGCTGGCGTCGGGACCGCAGGCCGGGTTCGGGGAGATCACGCTGCCGGCTCGACAGGCCGGTTCGTCGATCATGCCCGGCAAGGTGAACCCCGTGATCCCCGAGGTCGTCAACCAGATCGCGTTCGCGGTCGCCGGTGCGGACGCCACGGTGACGATGGCGGCGGAGGGCGGGCAGCTGCAGCTCAACGCCTTCGAGCCGATCATCGCGCACTCGATCATGCAGTCGCTGCAGTGGATGACCCGCGGGTGCGCCACGCTCCGCGAGCACTGCGTCACGGGCATCGAGGCGAACGAGGCGAAGCTCGCGGCTCAGGTGGACACGAACGTCGGCGTCGTCACGGCCCTGACGCCGTACATCGGCTACGCGGCGGCGGCGTCGATCGCGCACACCGCACTGACCACCTCGACGCCGATCTCCACCCTCGTCGTCGCGGCAGGGCTCATGGAGCCGGACCAGGTGCAGCGTGTCCTCAGCCCGGCGCGGCTGTCGGGCATCGAACTCGCAACCGGCGCGATCCCGGTCATCACGGAGGCCATGCTCGACGCGGAGGCGGCCCGGAAGCAGTAGTGGCTACGACAGGGGGAGCGGCGGCTCGCCGACCCTGACCTGGTCGGAGACCGTGCGGAGGCGCTCCTGCTCCTGGTCGTGGGGTTCGGCCTGGGGGAGGCGTGCCGCCGCGGTCCTGACCTCGTGCGCCGCTGCGACGTCGGCGTCACGCCAGCGAGCGAGTGTGAAGTTGCGCGTGACGTCGCGGAGCGGGAGCCGGATGGCCTCGTCGGCCTCGATCCCGGCGAGGAGCTGCCGCATCCGGATCACCTCGGAATCGAGCTCGCCGCCGACGACGAGCACGAAGTTCGAGAGGTACAGGTAGACGAGCAGCAGGATCGCGCCGCCGAGCCAGCCGTACGCCCGGTTGCCGCCGCCGACGGTCTCGACGTAGAGGGCGAACCCGAACGTGGCGATCGCCCATGCCACGATGGCGAAGGCGGCACCGGCGGACACCCACCGCAGCTGCGGCGTCTTCACGTTCGGCGTCGCGTAGTAGAGCACGGCGACCATCACGACGAGGTCCACCGCCAGGATCGGCCACTTCACGACGTTCCAGAGGTCGTCGATCCACGTCGCCCAGCCCAGCTGGTGGACGATCGCGGCCGAGATGGTCGGGGTCCCGAGCAGGATGACGATGGCGATCGCGCCGCCGACCATGACGAGCAGCGTGACGAGGAGCATCATGCTGCGGAACTTCCAGATCCGGCGGCCCTCCTCGACCTCGTACGCGGTGTTCATGGCGCGGCCGAAGGCGGTCGCGTACCCGGACAGCGACCACAGCGTCAGCACGACGCCGGTCGAGAACCCCAGCCACGGGTTGTCGAGGGTCAGGAGTTGGCGCAGTGGCTGTTCGAGGTGCTCGGCGGTCTCCGGCCGCACGATGAAGCCGATGATCTCGATGATGTCGGCCAGGCTGTCCCCGGCCCGGTCCACGATCGCGAGCGCCGACACCACGGTGAGCGTCGTCGGGAACACGGTCAGCAGGGCGAAGAACGTCAGGGAGGCTGCTGCGTCGACGACACGGTGCCGGATCACCGAGTGGTAGGTGCGGCGTACGACGGCGCGGACCCCGGTCCGCTGGAGCTCGCGCGCAGTCGGGTCCGGCATGTGGACGAATCTACCCGTCCACGCGCCCTGGTCCGGTGCTCGGTCGCTTCCGGTCCGGGCCCCGAGTCTCGGGGTGAGCGACAGTTCTCGCGCTCGTCGGCGCGAGAACTGTCGCCAAGGCCGAGACTCGGGGCGGAGGCCGGGCGAGACTCGCGGGTCAGTTGGCGTGGGGGTGCAGGGCGTCGTAGCGGCGGAACGACGGGACGAGGCGCAGGAGCAGCGCGACGAGACCGATGATCGCGACGCCGCCGAGGATCGGCGGGACGGCGATGCCCGCGGCGACGACCAGTCCGGCGTACAGGTCGCCGAGCCGAGGGCCGCCGGTGACGACGACGATGAAGATGCCCTGCAGCCGTCCGCGCATCCCGTCGGGCGACGCGGACTGCAGGATCGTGTTCCGGAACACCGAGCTGACGTTGTCCGCGCCGCCGGCGAGGGCGAGGAAGAGCGCGGCGAACCCGAGCGCCGGCAGGATCCCGGTGCTGAACGAATCGCCGGCACGACCTCCGAGCACGTGCGCGAGGGCGACGACCACGCCGAACGCGGCGATCGCGGCGCCGTAGGCCGTGATCGCCCACCCGACGGCCTCGCCCTGACGGCGGACGTGGCCGAGCGGGCCGGAGAACACGCTCGAGAGCAGCGCACCGACGGCGTAGGCGGCGGTGAGCGTCCCGACCGTGACGGCGCCGCCACCGATCACCAGGGCGCCGATCGCGGGGAAGAGCACGCGGGGCTGCCCGAAGGTCATCGCGACGATGTCGAGGACGAACGTCATCGTGATGTTGCGGGACTTCCGGAGGAACCTGGCGCCCTCGACGAGGGATCCGAGCCCGGGCTTCAGGGCACCGTGGTCTGCGGCCATCCTCGGCAGGGTGAACACCCCGGCGAACGCGAACGTGAACAGCACGACGTCGATGGTGTAGGTCGGCGCGAAGCCGACCGACGCGATGAGGACACCGGCGATCGCGGGGCCCACCGTGACCTGGAAGCCCGAGGCGATGCCGCCGAGGGCGCTCGCCGCCGGGAGCAGGTCGGTGCCGACGAGCCTCGGCACGATCGCGGAGCGGGAGGCGTTGCTCACGGTCGCCGCGACGGCATTCACGGTCGCGAGGACGTAGAGCAGCGCGACGCTGTGCAGACCGAGCCACGAGTGCGTCGCGATGAGGGCGACAGCGGCCCAGGCCACGATGCTCGACACCAGTGCAACGGTGCGCCGGTCGAACGCGTCGGCGAGCATCCCGCCGTACAGGCCCGCGACGATCATCGGCAGGAGCGCGATCACGCCGACGAGTGCGACGGCGAAGGTCGAGTGCGTGATGTCGTACACCTCGAGGCCGACGGCGACGGTCGTCATCTGTGTCCCGATGCCGGCGATCGCGGTGCCCGCCCAGAGTCGGGCGAACGCGGGGGACCGGCGGAGCGGGGTGAGGTCGGCGAAGACGCGGCGGCGCGGCGGTGCTGGGGTGGGTTGTGTCACGGTGGAACCATTCTGGGGGCTGTCCGCCGTCTCTGGTTGACTTGCGGCATGACTGACCTGAACAGCAAGCCCGAGTTCGACGCCCCCGAGGGCCCGGCCCCCACCGGCCTCGTCATCACCGACATCGTCGAGGGCACCGGGGACGAAGCGTCCGCCGGCTCGACCGTGAAGGTGCACTACGCCGGCGTCGAGTACGAGTCCGGCGAGGAGTTCGACAGCTCGTGGAACCGCGGCGAACCGATCGACTTCCCGCTCGCGGCGCTCGTCCGCGGCTGGCAGGAGGGCATCCCCGGCATGAAGGTCGGCGGGCGTCGCAAGCTCGTCGTCCCGCCGGAGCTCGCCTACGGGCCGGCCGGCGGCGGACACTTCCTGTCCGGCAAGACCCTGATCTTCGTGATCGACCTGCTCGGGGTGCGCTGATGGCGGCGGCCGTCCCGCTCGCTCCGACGGTCGAGCTCAACGACGGGCACCAGATGCCCGTGCTGGGCCTCGGCACGTACTCGCTCGACGGCGACGAGGGTGCTGCCGCGATCGGCACCGGCATCGCGAGCGGGTACCGCCTGCTCGACACCGCGCTGAACTACGGCAACGAAGACGCCGTCGGTCGTGCGGTGCGCGAGTCGGACGTCCCGCGCGACGAGCTCTTCGTCACGTCGAAGCTCCCCGGTCGCCACCACGGCTGGGACGAAGCACACAAGTCGATCGACGAGACCCTGGGGAACCTCGGCCTCGAGTACGTCGACCTCTACCTGATCCACTGGCCAAATCCGTCCGTGGACAAGTTCGTGGACACGTGGAAGGCGTTCGTCGACCTCCGCGACAGCGGCAAGGTCCGCTCGATCGGCGTCTCGAACTTCACGCCCGCGCACCTCGCACGCATCATCGACGCGACCGGGGTCGCCCCCGCGGTGAACCAGGTCGAGCTGCACCCGTACTTCCCCCAGGCGGACCTGCGAGCGGTGCACGCCGACCTCGGGATCGTCACCGAGAGCTGGAGCCCGCTCGCCAAGCGGTCCGAGCTCCTCACCGAGGAACCGATCACCGCTGCGGCTGCCGCACACGGGGTGACTCCTGGTCAGGTCGTGCTGCGCTGGCACACCCAGCTCGGCGCGATCCCGGTGCCGAAGTCCGGCGACGCCGACCGGCAGCGCGAGAACCTCGACGTGTTCGGGTTCACGCTCTCCGACGACGAGGTCTCGGCGATCTCCGGTCTCGAGCGTGGCCGGCTCTGGGACGGCGACCCGGACACCCACGAAGAGATGTAGCGCTGACGCGCTGATGGACGGGAGGCGCGGTGCCAGCTGGCACCGCGCCTCCCGTGCGTCCCGTGGGACTACACTGGATACCCCTGTCCCGAAGGGTGGCGTGTGTCCGAACCGACCGAGATCGACCGTGAGCGTACGTACGTCGACGGGCTCTTCGCCCGACTCGACGAACTGACCGCCGAGGCCGGACAACGCCTCACCGAGACCCGTCGTCAGGCGGTCGGTGGGAACCACCAGAGCCGCAGCGAGCGTGACGCGTTCGCCAAGCTCTACGAAGACACCATCCAGACGCTCGAACGCGTCGGGGACCGGCTCGTCTTCGGTCGGCTCGAGGTCGCCGATCCCCCCGCTGGCGAGGACGCCTTCCGGTACATCGGCCGCGTGGGGCTCCGCGACCGGGACCACCGCCCGCTCCTGCTCGACTGGCGCGTCCCCGGTGCCAGCGCCTTCTACCAGGCCACTGCCGCGCACCCGATGGGCATGCGTGCCCGTCGGCACCTCTCGCTCGAGGGCCGATCGGTCGTCGGCGTCGAGGACGAGGTCTTCGACGCCACGCTCTACGACGACGAGCGCACGCACCTGCAGGGCGAGGGTGCACTGCTCGCCGCGGTCACCGCCGAGCGCACCGGCCGGATGACCGACATCGTCGCGACCATCCAGGGCGAGCAGGACCGCATCATCCGATCACCGCTCGAGGGCGTCCTCATCGTGCAGGGCGGACCCGGCACGGGCAAGACCGCCGTCGCGCTGCACCGCGCCGCGTACCTGCTGTACTCCTACCGCGAGCGGCTCCGGGGCTCTGGCGTGCTCGTCGTCGGGCCGTCCCCGGCGTTCCTGACCTACATCGAGCAGGTGCTGCCGTCCCTGGGGGAGACCGGCGTCGTGATGGCCTCGCTCGGGTCGCTCTACCCCGGTGTGCACGCGACGACGCACGACCGCCGGGACACCGCCGCGGTGAAGGGCTCGGCGGAGATCGCCGACCTGCTCCGTCGCGCGGTCCGCTCGCGGCAGGTCGTCCCCACGGAATCGGTGACCCTCGACGTCGAGGGTGAACGGCTCGTCGTCCCGCCGCAGCTCGTCGCGGACGCGATGCGCCGTGCCCAGGACCGCGGGAAGCCCCACAACGTCGCCAGGGTCACCTTCAACAAGATCGCGCTCGACGCCATGACGAAGCTCCTGGCCGATCAGCTCCGCGAGCGCGGCACCACCGTCGACGACGCGGACATCAAGGTCCTGCGCGAGGACATCCGCTCGTCCTACGACGCCCGCGTGCTGCTCAACACCGCGTGGCTGCCGCTGCCGGCGGAGAAGCTGCTCGAGGACCTGTACGCCCGGCCGAACTGGCTCGCGTCGCTCACCCCGAACTGGACTCCCGAGCGCCGTGCCCTACTGGCGCGCGAGCGTGGGGCGACGTTCACGGTCGAGGACGTCCCGCTCCTCGACGAGGCCGCCGAGCTCCTCGGCACGTTCGACCCGACGGGCGGTGCCGCGAAGCGCCAGGCGAAGGCGAGTCGCAACCGGGACATCGAGAACGCCAGGCAGGCCATCGAGAACATGGGCGTCGAGGGCATCGTCACCGCCGAGCAGGTCGCCGGCGCCTTCGCCGAGGGCGGCGACCCCCGGAGCACCGCGGAGCGCGCCGCCGAGGACCGCGAGTGGACGTACGGCCACATCGTCGTCGACGAGGCGCAGGAGCTCTCCCCGATGCAGTGGCGCGTGCTGGCCCGCCGCAACCCGCTCCGATCGTTCACGATCGTCGGCGACATGGCGCAGGGGTCCTCGCCGGGAGCCGCCCGGACATGGGACGACGTGATCGGCGCGCTCGCCCGACGCCGTCGGGGCCGTGCCCCGCAGGTGCCCCTCGACCACCGTGTCGAGGAACTCACCGTCAACTACCGCACGCCGCGGTCCATCGTCGAGGCAGCGGGTGCGTTCGCCGCGTCCGCCGGGCTCACGGTCACCGCGAACCAGGCGGTCCGGGACGGCGACCCCGTCGTGCGGCTCCGAGCGTCCCGCGCCGAGGTCCTCGACACCATCGCCGCGACGGTGGCGTCCGAGCGCGAGCACATCGGCTCGGGGACGATGGGCGTGATCGTGCCGGACGCCCAGGTCGACGTCGTGCGACAGCGTCTGGCGCAGGGCGACCTCGACGTCCGGAGCCTCGGGTCACCGCGTCCCGGGTCGGTCACGGTGCTCACCGGTGCCGACGCCAAGGGGTTGGAGTTCGACGGCGTGCTGCTCGTGGACCCGGACGGTGTCGGCGACGACGCGGCCCGCGCGGCGGCCGCGGTCTACGTCGCGATGACGCGTCCGACGCGTCGCCTGACGGTCATCGACGTCGCCTGACCGGTTCACGGTCGGGTCCGTCAGGTCGGGTCGCCCTCGGCGCGCACCCGGTCCACGAGCGCGGCCCACTGGCCGTCGAGCTGGCTGCCCGGCATCCGCACGGTGGTCCTGGCGACGGTGATCGTCCACTCGAAGTCGTCCGGTACCCGTCCCCGGCGTCGGACCGGCGGCTCGCGGGGGAGGGCGTCGACGAGGTCGTACCAGCCGTCCGGGTCGTCGCAGGACTCCGTGTCCACGCGCCACCCACGCGTGAGGCCGGCGACCCCACCACTTCGGCGGACGACGATGTGCATGCCCCGAAAATACCCCCGCGCGGCGCGGTCCGGCCGGGAGATCAGGGGAGCACGTCGACCGTGCGCCACGCATCGGTGACGGCGGACGACTCGCGGGAGCCTGCCCCGAACCGGGCGTCGGCAGCCGACACCGTGACGCGGGCGAAGCCGGCGAAGTCGATCGAGGCCGTCACCTCCGCCGAGGTGAGCGCGTCCCACCACACCGCGCCGGCGCCGTCCCACGCGCGACCGCCGATCGCCGTCGCCGCGAGGAAGAACGCGTGGTTCGGGATGCCGGAGTTCGTGTGGACGCCGCCCGAGTCGTCCTCGGTGTCGACGTACCCGGCCATGGTCGCCGGCTGCGGGTCCTTGCCGAGCACCGGGTCGTCGTACGCGGTACCCGGTGCCTTCATGGACCGGAGCGCCACCCCGTGCACGGCCGGCGTGAAGAGCCCCTCGCCGATGAGCCAGCTCGCCTGATCGGCGGTCTGACCTGCGGCGTACTGCGCGACGAGGGAGCCGAACACGTCGCTCACCGACTCGTTGAGCGCCCCGGACTGCCCCTGGTAGGTCAGGTCGGCCGTGTACTGGGTCACCCCGTGTGCGAGCTCGTGCCCGATGACGTCGAGGGCGATCGTGAAGCGCTCGAAGACCTCGCCGTCCCCGTCGCCGAACACCATCTGCTTACCGTCCCAGTAGGCGTTGTCGTAGTCGTTCCCGTAGTGCACGCTCGCGTCGAGGGGGAGCCCGGCGCCGTCGATCGACACCCGCCCGAACACGTCGAGCCAGAACGCGTGGGTCGCACCGAGGCCCGCGTACGCCTCGTCCACGGCCGCGTCTCCGGTGTCCGGGGCTCCTTCGCTGCGGACGAGGGTGCCGGGGAGCGAGGTCGACCCGTGCGCGTCGAAGATGCTCCGCTGCGGCGACCGGTCGGGGGCAGCGGCGGCGTGCCTGACGCCGAGCCGTGCTTCGCGCTTGGGTGCCTCGACGACGGCGAGCGAGGCCAACGCCGTGCGTGCGGCGGGAGTCGCGCGGGGGAAGGCGTCCGACGGTGCGTCCGCGATGGCGCGCAGCAGGTAGGGCGGGACGACGGATCGGCGGCCGACGGATCGGGGCTGGGCGGAGGTCATGGTGACCATGGAACCCCCGACAGCCGACAATCGGGGCCGAGCCGGGCCTCCCGTCAGTCGCCCTTGCGGTTCTCGACCAGGGCGAGCGCGTACGACTCCCACCACTGGCCGGCGGCCGGGCCGCCGTTGCAGGTGCCGTCGCTGAGCCCCGGCGTCTTCACCCAGAGCAGCGCGTCCAGCCGGCTCGACCCTGCGGTCACGTGCGGGTCCTGCCCGAGTCCGGCGCCCTTCGGGTTGCACCAGTCGCCACGCCAGCCCTGACCGTTCCTGGACACGTCGATGACGAAGTGCGGATCGCCACCGACGGCATCCGCCAGTCGGTCGGCGTACGCGCGCTCCTGGTCGACGCGGTAGAAGTTCGACACGTTCGTGAAGAATCCCTGCGTCTCGTCGATCCCGGCCTCGCGGAGCCACTTCGCCATCGACGCCGTCGGCACGCGGTTCTCGTTGCCGCCGTCGAGGTAGACCGTCAGCCCGTGGCCGGTGAGTTCGTCCACCGCCTTCCTGAGCAGGGGCAGCCGGGAGTCCTGGAGCCGCTTGCACACCTGGATCTGCGCGATGGCGTCGGGTTCGACCAGCACGACGGCCTTCGACCCGGCCATCGCCCGCACCGCCGAGCGCACCCACGGGACGTACTCGGACGCGGTCGTGCCGCCCTTGGAGTAGTGACCGCAGTCCCGGTCGGGCACGTTGTAGAGGACGAACACCGGCGTCCTGTCCTGCTTCCTCGCGTTCGAGACGACGTCGCGGACGGTCTCCCGGGTCCGGGCGATCGAGGGGTTCGTCAACCACGTGGCGATCGGCTGGTCCGCGATGACGGCGATGCGGTCGGCGGTGTCCTGCTCGCCGTCCTGCCGGGCGGCTGACTCCCGCATGCCGGGCTGGTTCTCGTTCGCGGGCTGTCGTGCGAGACCGCCGGGGAACGCCTGTGCGGCGCTCTTCCGCTCGACGATGTGCCGGCCGTCCGGGCCGTTCGGTCGGTTCGGCAGCCAGAGCGCGACGGCCGCGACGACGGCGATCACCACGACGGCGGCACCGCCGATCCACAGCCACTGGCGGGCAGCACTCGGCACGCGGGTCCGGTGCTGGCGATTCGTCTCGTGGTCCGGCATCGGCGGTCCTCCTTGGTCTGACCGTTGTCCGTCGGGCGCTGCGTTCGTGCGGTTCCGGGCGGCCCTGTTCCACCCGTGGCCCCATGCTTCCACCCCGAGGACCCGCCTGGCCACCACGGGCAGGCGTTCCCTCAGCATCGGCGGTGCTCCTGCCCAGGAGCGCTCCAGGTGTCGCGCAGGCCGGTGACCCACACTGTCCGGATGCTCCGGAAACTCCTCCTGCTCGCCCTCACGGCGGCCTACGCCTGGGTGATCTGGCGGATGACGTTGACCCCGCACGTCTTCTCCGACGCGCAGCAGTCCTTCGTCTCGCACGCGATCGTCTGGGCGCAGCAGCTCCCGGGTGGCGCCTGGCTCACCTACGACCGGACGGAGTTCCTCGCGAACATCGCCATGTTCGTGCCCGTCGGGATGATCGCCGCGATGTGGTTGCCGCGCCGCTGGTGGTTCGTCGCCGCCGTGCTGGCGGTCGGCCTCTCCGCCGGGATCGAGATCGCACAGGGCGCACTGCTGCCGTACCGCGTGGCCGACCCGCACGACGTGCTGTCGAACGGCATGGGCGGGCTGCTCGGAGCGACGCTCGTCGGGCTCGCGCGCAGTCTGATGCCGGCCCCGCGTCGTCGTCGACTCCGGGCCAGGACCGCGTAGCCCGTCTGGTAGTCTTGTGCGGTTGCCGTCGAACGGCCGCGGACAAAGAGCGCTCACGCATCCGGTGTGGGCACCGCGCAACGGACAGAAGGGGATCACCATGGCACTTGACGCGAAGGTCAAGCAGGAGATCATCGAAGAGTACGCGACCCACCCGGGCGACACCGGATCCCCCGAGGTCCAGGTCGCCGTTCTGACGCGTCGTATCAACGACCTGAACGAGCACCTCAAGGAGCACAAGCACGACCACCACTCGCGGCGTGGTCTGCTGCTCATGGTCGGTCAGCGTCGCCGTCTCCTCGGTTACCTCTCCGACGTCGACATCGCCCGCTACCGCGCGCTCATCGAGCGCCTCGGCCTGCGCCGATAAGGTCAGCGTCGCTCGTCGACCGACACACGCTTGACCGAACGCCCCGGTCCTCCTCGTGAGGCCCGGGGCGTTCTCCGTGTGCCCGGCGGCGTCGGCGCACCGGCGCACCGGTGCGTCGGATGCGTCGGGTGCGTCGTCCCGAACCCGCCAAAGCGACAGTGCGCCGCGCACTGTCGGCAGCAATCTGTCGCCTTTGCGCTGTTGACGGTGTGGGGGTGCGGGGAAGTGTCGCTTTGGGGACGTGACGGGGACGCACGCGGAGGGGAATGGTTGCGAGGGGAGCCCGGTTGGGTACGATGTTCATGCAAACGCATTGAAGATCGGGAGTCACCATGACCACCATCGCCGTCGTCTCCGCCGGGCTCTCCGAGCCCTCGTCGACCCGCCTGCTCGCCGACCGCCTGGCGGCCTCCGCCGTCGCCGCCATCGAGCAGGACCGGAGGGGAGGCTCGCCCCGCGTCGTGCACGTCGACCTGCGTCCGCTGGCCCACGAGATCACCGACGCGATGCTCACCGGCTTCCAGGCCCCCGCCCTGGCAGCGGCGACCGCTGCGGTCGTCGAGGCCGACGCGCTCGTCTTCGTCTCGCCGATCTTCACCGCAGGCATGAGCGGCCTGGCGAAGTCCTTCCTCGACGTGATGGACAAGGACGCCCTCGCCGACATGCCCGTCCTGCTGGGCGCGACCGGCGGCACGGCGCGGCACTCCCTGGCACTGGAGCACGCGATGCGCCCGGTGTTCGCGTACCTCCGCGCGGCCGTCGTGCCGACCGGCGTGTTCGCCGCGACCGACGACTGGGGTACCCAGGGTGACCAGGTGGCCCTGGACGGTCGCATCCGCCGGGCCGGGACCGACCTCGCCTGGGCGATCGGAGCCTCCCGTCGGTCACCGCAGGAGGCGGACGCCCTGCCGGAGGTGCAGGACTTCGCGAGCCTGCTCGGCGGGCTCGGTCACTAGAGCGGGCGGACGAACAGCCGGAACCGGACCGGACGTCCGTCCGCGTCGGTGTCGGTCGTGCTCGCGAACTCGCGCACGAACGTGAAGCCGGCGCGCTCGGCGACCTTCGCGGAGGCGGTGTTGCGGACGTCGGCGCGGATCGCGGCTCGGGTGCCGACACCTCCGGAGCGGATGCTGTCGCAGATCTGCGCGACGGCGATCGCCGTCACGCCGCGGCCGCGCATCCACGGGGCGATGCCGTAGGCGATGTTGACGTCGCCCGGATCGAGGCCGTCGTGGACCTCGGGGTCGTAGTCGATGGTGCCGACGCAGTCACCGTCGACGAGGACCGCGAACGCGCGTTTGCCCGCGCCGGCCGCTGCCTCGCGGGCGAGTCGGTCCACGTAGGCCTCGGTGCCGACGACCGTGCTGCGGCCGCCGCTCAGCCAGCGGATCGTCTCGTCGTCCTCCGCCGCGACGATCGCCGCGGCGTGCTCGTGCCGCAGCGGCTCGACGGTGACGTCCACGCGTCCACCGTACCGGGCTCTTAGGCGGACCACAGGGTTCCTCGGGGAGCGGCGCAGCTGACGCCCGGTGTCCTCATCGTCACGGCCGCGAGCCTCGTGGTGACGGCGAGGAGGAACGATGGACACCAGGGGCAGTGGGAAGCGGTCCGCACGGATCACGAGCGCGCTGGTCGGTGCGGGCGGGCTCGTGGTGGCGCTGGTCACCGGCGGCGGGCTGTGGCTCGGGCACACCGAGGCCGCGACGACCGGTGACACGAGCACGTCGACGTCGACCTCCACGGAAACGGACGCCGGGACGTCCACGGACACCGGGACGTCCGCCGGCACCGGGACGTCCGCCGGCACCGGGACGTCCGCCGGCACCGGGACGTCGTCCGACACGGGCGTCAGCCAGGGCACCACCGGCAGCACCGACGCGACGACGACGGGATCGTGACCGTGCGCGCCGCCACCTCGTGGGACGTCTGGACCACGACCGCCCGGGTCGTGCTCGACCACCGCGACCGCCGTCACCTCGCCGCGGCGGAGTCGTGCGTGCGCGAGGTCCTCGCCGCCGTCGACGCCGCGTGCAGCCGCTTCCGCCCCGACTCCGAGCTGCGCTCCCGTGCCGCCGCACTCGAACGCGGCGCCGTCGTCTCACCCCTGCTCGCGAGTCTCGTCCACCAGGCACTCGACGCCGCCGAGACCACGGGCGGCGACGTCGACCCGACGCTCGGGGCGCGCATGGTCGCACTCGGGTACGACGCAGCCTTCGCCGACGCCCCGCCGACCGACACCCCGACGGAGCTCGCCGCGGCGCTCGACGGGCGGCCGGCCTGGAAGCGCGTCCTGCTCTCCGGCACCTTCCTCCGGGTCCCGCACGGGGTGGTCCTCGACCTCGGCGCCACCGCGAAGGCCGCTGCTGCCGACATGGCCGCCGCGAGCGTCACCGCCCGGTTCGGCATCGGCGTGCTCGTCTCCCTCGGCGGGGACGTCGCCACCGCGGGTCCGGAACCGCACGGCGGATGGCAGGTGCTGGTGCAGGACCTCGACGACGACCCGACCGAACGGGTCACCCTGTCGCCCGGGTGGTCGATCGCGACGTCGAGCACCCAGAAGCGCCGATGGGAGCAGGACGGGGACGTACGGCACCACATCCTGGACCCGCGGTGGGGGCTGCCGGCTGACCCGGTCTGGCGGAGCGTGACGGTCGTCGCACCGTCGTGCGTCCTCGCGAACACGTTCACCACCGCAGCGGTCGTCCGCGGTCACCGTGCTCCCGCGATGCTCCGGGCGCACGGCGTCGCAGCGAGACTGGTGGGGGCGAACGGAGACGTCGTGCGCCTCGGGGGATGGCCGGACGAACGGCAGGTCGCCTGATGGACACCGCGCTGTGGGTCCTCGGGCGGGGCATGGGCGTGGCGGCCGTCGTGCTGCTCTCCCTGACGGTCGTGCTCGGCATCGTCACGCGTGGCGGCCGTCCGCTCCGGGGCCTCCCGCGCTTCGCCGTCCAGCTCGTGCACCGGGACGTCGCCCTCGCCGCGACGCTCTTCGTCGTCGTGCACGTGGTGACGCTGCTCCTCGACACCGAGGCCGAACTGCGGCTGGTCGACACGGTCGTGCCCTTCGTCGGCGCCTACCGCTGGTTCTGGCTCGGGCTCGGCACGCTCGCGGTGGACCTGCTCG
This sequence comes from Curtobacterium sp. L3-7, assembly GCF_048756585.1. Lineage (NCBI taxonomy): Bacteria > Bacillati > Actinomycetota > Actinomycetes > Micrococcales > Microbacteriaceae > Curtobacterium > Curtobacterium sp. L3-7. The sequence continues at coordinate 1,907,379 of NZ_CP151474.1, forward strand.
TCGTCCTCGTCGTCACCGCGTTGCTCCGGCGGGTGATCGGCCCGCGGGTGTTCCGCGTCGTGCACTGGACGGCGTACGCGATGTGGCCGGTCGCGATGGCACACGCGATCGGCACCGGGACCGACGGGACCTCGGCGTGGTTCCTGGTCGTCGCCGGGGTCTGTGCGGCAGCGGTCACCGGTGCCGTCGTGTGGCGCTGCTCCGACCGGGTCACCGAACACCGCACGTTCCACCTCGAGAGGACGGCCCGACCATGACGACCACCACCGCGATCGCTCCACCACTCGGCGTCCGGAGACTCCTCGCAGCGCCGGGCCCCGCACTCGCCGACCACGTGCGGACGCACGGCCCGATGCCGTCCGTCCGACCGGGGATCATCGACGAGCTCGGACTCGCCGGCATCGACGGCCGGGGCGGAGCCGGGTTCCCGCTCGCGCGCAAACTCGCTGCGAGCGTCGCCGCTGCACGCACCGCGACGGCGGCCTCGGTCCACTCGCGCAGGCGCACACCCCTGGTGATCGGGAACGCCGCCGAGGGTGAGCCCGCGAGCCGGAAGGACGCCGTCCTGCTCGCGACGAGCCCGCACCTCGTGCTGGACGGACTCGTCATCGCGGCGCTCGCCGTGGGGGCGACCGACGCGGTCCTGGCGACCGGCGCGGCGAACGCCGACGTCGTGCAGCGAGCACTCGCCGAGCGGCACGACGCAGTCGCGATCACACTCCGGGTGCTCCCGCACACGTCGTTCGTGTCGGGCGAGGCCGCAGCGCTCGCGTCCGCCGTGGCCGGCGGTCCGGGGAAGCCGACCGACCGGGTCGTCCGGCTCGCCGAACGCGGCCCGAGCGGACGCCCGACGATCGTCTCGAACGTCGAGACCCTCGCGCAGGCCGCACTCGTCGCACGCTGGGGCGCGGCGTGGAACCGCTCGATCGGGACCGCGTCGGCACCCGGGACCCGTCTCGTGACCGTCAGCGACGTCCGTGACCCGGCCACGGCGGTGGTGCTCGAGGTGGCGGGCGGGACGGTGCTCGGGGAGGTGATCCGGGCCTCCAGGGCGGTCCCCGACCCCGCACGGACGCGAGCCGTGCTGGTCGGCGGATGGGGCGGGACGTGGGTGCCGGCGGCCGCGCTCGACGCGACGCTCGATGCGGACGGACTGGGGCCGTGGGGTGCCTCGCCGGGTGCCGGCGTGGTGGCGGTGCTCGACGACGAGACATGCCCGGTCTCGGTCACGGCCCGCATCGCGGCGGCGCTCGCCTGGGCGTCTGCGGGACGGTGCGGGCCGTGCGTGAACGGGCTGCCGCGTCTGGCCGACGTGCTCGGGGCGCTGGCCGCCGGTGCGCGTGGCGCTGACCTGGCGGGGGAGGTGCGTCGCCTGACCAGGCTCGTCGACGGGCGGGGTGCGTGTCACCACCCGGACGGTGTCGCACGGATGGTGCGGAGTGCGCTCAGCGTGTTCCACGAGGACGTGCAGGCACACCTCGGCGGCACCTGCGCGGTGCGGCGATGAACGGCCGCGCCGGGGCGAGCCCCCGCGCCGGGGCGACGGCGCTGCACGTGGACTGGACGCGGTGCCGTGGGCGCGGGCTCTGCACGGAGCTCCTCGCCGAGCGGTTGGACCGCGACGAGTGGGGCTTCCCGATCGCCCGTGACGGGGGTCGGACCCGCGACGTGCCGCTCGCCCCGTCGGACGTCGCTGCGGCACAGGACGCCGTCGCGATGTGCCCGGTGCAGGCGCTCCGACTCGTCAGTACCAGTGCGGGTTGACGCTCATCTCGTGGTTCCACGCGCCGCACGGGGTGCCGTAGCTCGACTTGATGTACGCGAGACCCCAGTTGATCTGCGTGTTCGCGTTGGTCCGCCAGTCGGCACCCGCCGCACCGAGCTTCGATGCGGGGAGTGCCTGGGGGATGCCGTACGCACCGCTCGAGGAGTTCAGGGCGTTCGCGCGCCACCCGGACTCCTGGGTCCACAGGGAGACGAGGCAGCCGTACTGGTCGTCGCCCCAGCCGTAGTTGCCGAGGACGCTCCTGGCGTAGGCCTTCGCGGCCGCCGGGTCGACCGTGACGCCGGAGGTGCTCGGGTACGAGGTGCCGGTCGACGGCGTGGTGACCGCGGCCTCGGCGGCGGCCTGCGCTGCTGCTGCCTGCGCCGCTGCCTGCGCCGCGACGGCCTGGCCGACCTCGTACTGCTGCTCGGTGGCGGCGGTCGTGTCGTTCAGCGACGCGAGCTGCGCGTAGAGCTCGTTGCTGTGGTCCTTCGTGGAGGCGACGGCGGCGTCCGCCTTCTGCTCGGCGGTCTTCGCCGCGGCGGAGCGTTCCTCGGCCGCCTGTGCGAGCGACGCACGCTCGTCCTCGGCCCGCTTCGCCTGGTCGTGCAGGGACGACGCGGTCTTCGCCGCCACCGATGCCTCGTCCATCACACCGGCCCACGTGCTCGACAGCTGGTCCATCGCGCCGAGCTGGTAGAGCAGCTGGTCCGGGTTCTTCGCGGTCGCGATGCGCGTGGTCATCTGGTTCGTGGACCCGTCGCGGTACAGGTTCGCGGCGAGCTGGCCGGCCCGCGTCTGCGCGCGCGTCGCGGTCGCCGACGCTTCGTCGGCCTGGGACTGGAGGCTCGTGGCGGTCTGGGTGGCCTCGCTCAGGTCCGCCTCGGCCTTCGTCGCCTTCGCAGACGCGTCGAGCGCGGTCTGCGACTTGGCAGCGGCGTCCGCCTGCGCGGACTGCAGCGCTGCCTGGACCTTCTTCACCTCGGCCGCCTTGGCGTCCGCGTTCCCCTTCGCCTTCTGCACGTCCTGCCAGGTCGGGTAGTCCGTCGCGCTCGCGGGAGCAGCGGTCACGACGGGGGCGACGAGCGCACCGACGACCACGGCGGCCGCGACGAGTACGCGTCTGGCAGGGGATCGACGCATGGACGCAGGCTATCGGGGACACGCCCGTTCGCCACGAGCCTCGCCGTCGATTCACCGCCGACTGCTAAAGTCGAGGCGTCCGGGGACCGTTTCCCGTGACGACACACAACATCGCACGCAGACCGGCACGAAGCTGGTCATCGGTGGTGGCATGCGGGCCGACTCCGTCCCGACTGCTTCTACTGCTGGCCAGGCATGCGTTCCGCGTCGTGGAGCGCACGTGCACGCGTGTGCCCGAGGCCGGGTCTGCTGCATCACAGACGCAAGGAGGCATCCTCTTGGAGGGTCCCGAGATCAAGTTCGCTGAAGCGATCATCGACAACGGTCGCTTCGGCACCAGGACGGTCCGGTTCGAGACCGGCCGTCTCGCGCAGCAGGCACAGGGTGCCGTCGCCGCGTACCTGGACGAAGAGACCATGCTGCTGTCGGCCACCAGCGCCGGCAAGCACCCGCGCGAGGGCTTCGACTTCTTCCCGCTGACGGTCGACGTCGAAGAGCGCTCGTACGCCGCCGGCAAGATCCCCGGCTCGTTCTTCCGCCGCGAGGGCCGCCCCTCGACCGAGGCGATCCTGGTCTGCCGGCTCATCGACCGGCCGCTGCGTCCGTCGTTCGTCGACGGCCTCCGCAACGAGGTCCAGATCGTCATCACCGTCCTGAGCATCGCTCCTGACGAGTTCTACGACGCGCTCGCGATCAACGCGGCATCGGCGTCGACGCAGATCTCCGGTCTGCCGTTCTCCGGCCCCATCGCGGGTGTGCGCCTGGCGCTCATCGGCGACCAGTGGGTCGCGTTCCCGAAGGCGTCGCAGCTCGCCGAGGCCGTCTTCGACCTCACCGTCGCCGGCCGTGTCGTCACGGACGAGGCGGGCAACGAGGACGTCGCGATCATGATGGTCGAGGCCGAGGCCACCGAGCACAGCTGGGACCTCATCCAGGGCGGCGCCACCAAGCCCGACGAGGCCGTCGTCGCGCAGGGTCTCGAGGCGGCGAAGCCGTTCCTCAAGGTCCTCGTCGAGGCGCAGGCGAAGATGGCCGCGCAGTCGGCCAAGGAGATCCAGGACTACCCGGTCTTCCCGCCGTACGCCCCCGAGGTCTACGACGCGGTCGAGGCCATCGCCCTGTCCGAGCTCGGCGACGTCTACAAGATCGCCGGCAAGCTCGAGCGCCAGGACGCGGACGACGCCCTCAAGGCGCGCGTCAAGGAGGCCATCGCCGCCAAGGTGACGGCCGGCGAGCTCCCGGAGTCGGCCAACGGCCAGGTCAGCGGCGCCTACAAGTCGGTCACGAAGAAGGTCGTCCGCGGCCGCATCCTGACCGAGCAGGTCCGCATGGACGGTCGCGGCCTCGCCGACATCCGTCCGCTCGACGCCGAGGTCGCCGTGATCCCGCGCGTCCACGGTTCGGCGATCTTCCAGCGCGGCGAGACGCAGATCCTCGGCGTCACCACGCTGAACATGCTCAAGATGGAGCAGCAGATCGACTCGCTGTCGCCCGTCACGAAGAAGCGCTACCTGCACCACTACAACTTCCCGCCCTACTCGACCGGTGAGACCGGCCGCGTGGGTTCGCCGAAGCGTCGCGAGATCGGGCACGGCTTCCTCGCCGAGCGCGCCCTCGTGCCGGTGCTGCCGTCGCGCGAGGAGTTCCCCTACGCGATCCGTCAGGTGTCCGAGGCGCTCGGCTCCAACGGCTCGACGTCGATGGGTTCCGTCTGTGCCTCGACCCTGTCGCTCCTCAACGCCGGTGTGCCGCTCAAGGCCCCGGTCGCGGGCATCGCGATGGGCCTCGTCTCCGACACCGTCGACGGCCAGACCCGCTACGCGGCGCTGACCGACATCCTCGGTGCCGAGGACGCCCTCGGCGACATGGACTTCAAGGTCGCCGGTACCTCGGAGTTCGTCACCGCGATCCAGCTCGACACCAAGCTCGACGGCATCCCGTCGTCGGTGCTCGACGCCGCGCTGAAGCAGGCCAAGGAGGCCCGCTCGGCCATCCTCGGTGTCCTCACCGAGGCGATCGACGCACCCGACGAGATGGCGGACACCGCGCCGCGTGTCATCTCCGTGCAGATCCCCGTCGACAAGATCGGCGAGCTGATCGGCCCGAAGGGCAAGACGATCAACGGGATCCAGGACGAGACCGGCGCCGACATCTCGATCGAGGACGACGGCACCGTGTACATCGGCGCCGTCGACGGTCCGTCGGCCGAGGCCGCTCGCGCCCAGGTCAACGCGATCGCGAACCCGACCAACCCGGAGATCGGGGACCAGTTCCTCGGCACCGTCGTGAAGATCGCCACGTTCGGCGCCTTCGTGTCGCTGCTCCCGGGCCGCGACGGTCTGCTCCACGTCTCCGAGGTGCGCAAGCTCGCCGGTGGCAAGCGTGTCGAGAACGTCGAGGACGTCCTCGGCGTCGGCCAGAAGATCCTGGTCGAGGTCACCAAGGTCGACGACCGCGGCAAGCTCTCGCTCGCGCCGGTCGTGGCCGAGGAGTCGGACACCGACAGCAGCGGTGCACGCGAGGAGTCCTCGGACGCCACCGTCTGATCCACCCCTGCACGCAGAACGGCCGTCGTCCTCCGGGACGGCGGCCGTTCCGCGTGTGCGGGGTGCGCTGGCGGGGTGCGGGGTGCGGGGTGCGCTGGCGGGTGCGGGGTGCGGGCGGGGCACCGGGCGGGGTTCCGGCTGCCGACTCGGGACGACGAACTCGCTGTCGTACGACAGCGACCTTGTCGCTGCCGCGCGTCCGCAACAGTCCGCTGCCGCAACGAACGACAGCGTCGTTGTCGTACGACAGCGGCGCTGTCGTTTCGAGTCGGGACGGGCGCGCTACTCCGCGGGGGTCTCCTGCGTGCCCATCAGCACGGCACGCGCGAGGAGGTGCTCCCGCAACATGAACCCGACGACAGCGGGGGTCGCATCGACGGGGACCTCGAGCAGCGGGACGTCGAGCGCACTCAGCGTGAAGAAGTACCGGTGGGACCCGTGCCCGGCGGGAGGCGCGGCACCGAGGAACGTGTCCGACCCGAACTCGTTGTGCCGACGGAGCGCCGCAGCGGGCAGGAGCGCGTCGTCCGTGCCGGCACCGGAGGGGAGCGACGTGACATCGGCCGGGATGTCCGACACGCACCAGTGCCAGAAGCCCGAGCCCGTCGGCGCATCGGGGTCGTACACGGTGAGCACGTAGCTCTGCGTGTCCTCGGGGGCTCCAGACCACTCGAGGGCGGGGGAGCGGTCCTCGCCACCGACGTCGCCGCCGCGCGCGGACGTCGGCAGCTCGTCACCGTCGGTGAAGTCGGGGCTGGTGAGGGTGAAGGTGGGCACCTCGGGGAGGCGCCAGAGCGGGTCGTTTGCCATGCACCCAGGCAACCACCCGTGCCATGGAGCCGACCGGAGACGGACGGAAGGCACGGTGCGAGCGGGCACCGTGCCTCCCGTCCGGGTCGTGGTCGCGACCACGGCGGCCAGACGGATCAGGCCGGGCCGGTCGCGCTCCCCGGGTTGCCGCTGGCGACGATCGCTCCGTTGACGCCCTCGGGGAAGAAGCCGCCCTTGTCGATCTGGTTCGGCGTCAGGAACACCACGTTGAGCACCCGTTCGGCGGTGCGACCGTAGGCGAGGGAGTTCGCGTCGGTCGGCACGAGGTTCACCGCGCCGCTCGACGTCGTGATGCCCTGGTCGTCGTCCGTGGGGCCGTCGAGCGAGTCCCGGGCGTCCGAGATCTTGTTCGCCGGCACCTGCAGGCCCTTGTCGGAGAGCTTCGACCGGATGATGCCGGCGTGGTAGGCCTCGACGGCGAGGATCCCGGCAGCGGCGCTGAGGTACGTCTTGCTGGAGATCAGGGGAGCAGCGCCCTTGTAGGCGGTGACCCCCACGTCCTCGAAGACGTACGCCCCGAGCAGGAAGTTCTCCTCGCTCGCGAACGGGTCGAACGTGCCGGTGGGCCCGACGACCCCGGCGGCTCGGGCGGCGACCGTGAAGCTGCTCACCAGGTCGATCTTGGGACGGGACACCTTCGCGTCCCCGAGCGCGCTCCGGAGGAACGCGACGTGTGCGCGTTCGTCGTTCGCGATCTCGGTGGCGATCCCGCGGATGGCTGCGGTCTTGAACGGCACCTTCTTGCCACCGATGACCGGCCCCTGGGGGTCGATGCCGGTGATCATGCTGTCGGTCAGGCCCGTGCCGAACACGGCGCGGAGGTAGAACTCGGCCTCGAGGTACTCGAGGTTGAGCGCGAAGTTGAGGATCGCGGCGTCGGAGACGGCGGCGTCCTCCTCGGGGGTGGCGGAGGCGGGGGCGGCGGTGAGCACCGACGAGCCGAGCGCGGCGATGCCGGCTGAGGCGCCGGCGACACCGGCGGCTGCGAAGAAGCGTCGTCGGTCGAGCGCGTTCTCGGCGCTGCGGTCGATGGCGTGACGGATGAAACGGTTGTCGAACATCGTTGTCCTCGAGACGTGCGGGCAGCACGGGGCCCTGGCCGACGCTGCAGGGAAACGGGTCGGCCGGGGCACGATCGGCGGGTTGGTCGACCGTGCGGTCACGGTACCCCCGAACAGGGGCCGTCACCAGGGGTGCGCGGAAACCGGCGGACGCCGTCAGCCGGCGAGGACGCGTTCGGCGACGCGACGGAGTGCCGCTGTCGCCGCGATGGCGTCGCCGGCGTAGGCACCCGACATGGCGCCGTCCCGCGCGAGCATGAGCTCGTCGGCGCCGTCGCCCGGGAGCGGGTGGCCGGCGGCCTGCAGGAGTTCCGCGAGACGTTCCGTGTACCAGTCGCGGTGACTCGCGACCACCTGGCGGACGGGGTCGCGCGGGTCGTGGTACTCGGCGGCGGCGTTGAGGAACGCGCAGCCGCGGAACTCGGCCTCGTTCACCTCGTCCGAGACGGCGTCGACCCAGGCGCGGACTGCCCGGGGCGCTTCGGCGGCGTCGGTGACGAGGCGCTCGAACCGGTCTTGCACGCGCTCGTGCTGCGTTCGGATGTAGGCCAGGATCAGGTTGTCCTTGGACCCGTAGTGCTTGTAGAACGTCGCCTTCGTGACGCTCGCCTCGGAGATGAGGCGGTCGACGCCGACGCTGTGGATCCCCTCTTCGTAGAAGAGTCGCGTCGCGGTCTCGAGGATGCGGACCTTCGCGCCGCCGGAGCGGGGAGCCGGGGGGACGCTCGACCCGTCCGACGACGCGAGGTTCGGATTGCTCGGCCCAAGGAGACGCTGGACGGCCGGTTGGGGGGAATCGACCGTCACAGCGTGGCTCCTTGGGACTCATCGGCTCCGCGGCTGAGTGGGGGGACTCGTGCCGCCGAGGACTGATGTCCCGAGCCACCGGATCGGAATCTAGGGGGGCTACCGATCCGGCGTACGCAACTGTAGCACATGGAGGACAGACAGACGTGTCGGTCTGTCCTCACTTTGTGTACCCCATTTCGAGGCACACGCGGACTTCGGCCCGGCACCCGGGGAACGTCAGTAGGCTCGACCGCGATGAACCACCCAGTGCCGTTGCCCCTCGAGGCCCCGGACACGTCGTTCCTGACGTCCGGGGGATCCTTCGTCCGCCGCACCGTCCTCCCCTCGGGCGTGCGCGTGCTGACCGAGGCCGTTCCGGCGTCCCACTCGACGAGCATCGGGTACTGGGTCGGAGTCGGGTCCCGAGACGAACGAGCCGGCCAGTACGGCTCCACGCACTTCCTCGAACACCTGCTGTTCAAGGGCACCACGACCCGCAGCGCGCTCGACATCGCCGTGGCGTTCGACTCCGTCGGTGGCGAGCACAACGCCGCGACCGCCAAGGAGTACACGTGCTACTACGCCCGTGTCCGTGACGCCGATGTGCCGATGGCCGTCCGGGTGATCGGTGACATGGTCACGAACTCGGTGCTCGAAGCGGATGCGTTCGACGTCGAGCGCGGCGTCATCCTCGAAGAGCTCGCGATGGCCGCCGACGACCCGGCCGACGTCGCCGGCGAGGCGTTCTTCGCCGCGGCCTTCGAGGGGCACGCGCTCGGCCGTCCGATCGGCGGGACGCCGGAGAGCATCCGCGCGGTGCAGCGCGACGAGGTCCTGTCCCACTACGCGGAGCACTACGCGCCGAACGGGCTCGTCATCACCGCGGCCGGAGCCGTCGACCACGACCGCTTCTGCGCCCTCGTCGAAGAGGTCTTCCAGAGCGCCGGTCGCGCCCGTCCGGTCGCCAGGCGCACGGCGCAGCCCGTGGCGGACCCCGCCGTCGAGAAGCTCACGGTGGTGCACCGTCCCACCGAGCAGGTCAGCATGCTCCGCGGCTCGCAGGGCCTGGACCTCCGTGACGACCGCCGTCCGGTGCTGAGCGTGCTGAACGCCGTCCTCGGTGGTGGCATGAGCTCCCGGCTCTTCCAGGAGGTCCGTGAACGCCGAGGGCTCGCCTACGCGGTGTCCTCCTTCGCGCCCGCCTACCTCGACAACGGTGCGTTCGGTGTGTACGCGGGCTGCGCTCCCGACAAGGTCGGCGGCGTGATCGAGATCGTCGACGCCGAGTTCGCCCGGATGGCCGACGACGGCATCACCGACGACGAACTCCGTCGCGCGAAGGGGCAGATCGAGGGAGCGGTGACGCTCTCCCTCGAGGACTCCGACGCGCGGATGACCCGTCTCGGCCGTGCCGAACTCGGCACCGGCGAGTTCACCGACCTCGACACCGCACTCGAACGGGTCGACCGGGTGACGACGGACGACGTGCTCGAACTCGCCAGAGACCTGCTGACCCGCCCGAAGATCACGTCGGTGGTCGGCGACGTCGAGCGCTCGGCACTCGAGTCCGCGATCGGCATCGGCGGTCGATGACGGAGATGTCGCACTACCTCTACCTCGTCCGGCACGGCGAGCACCAGGACGCCGAGCACGGACTCCGCGACGGCAAGCTCTCCGAGCGCGGCAAGCGCCAGTCGATGCTCGTCGCCGACCGGCTCGGCGGCGTGCCGTTCGACGGCGTCTGGCACTCGCCGCTCGAAGCGCCGAGCGAGACCGCGTCGTTCCTCGCGCAGCGGTTGCCAGCGATCCAGCCGGAACCGTCGACGCTGCTGTTCGACTGCATCCCCTCCGGACCGACGCCGGACATGCCCGCTGCGTACAAGAAGTTCTACGGCGGCATCACCGAGGAGGAGATCATCGCCGGGCAGGCCCAGATGGGCGATGCGGTGGCGGAGTGGTTCACGCCGGCGATGCAGGACCGGCACGACCTGATCATCACGCACAACGCCGTGATCGGCTGGTTCGTACGCGAGGTCTTCCGGGCGCCCGAGTGGCGCTGGATGGGGACGAACGTCGCTCACACGGCGCTGACGATCATCCGCATCCGGTCGGCGAAGCCCGCCGAGCTCGTGACCCTCAACGACACGGCGCACCTGCCGGTCGAGCTCCGGACCGGCCTGCCGGTCGACCAGCCGCTCTAGTCGTAACCGCGATCCGGACGGGAGGATCGTGGCGGGCCGCCACGAGCCTCCAGTGCGCCGTCAGCGCGCGTCCGGGACCCCGCAGCCCTGAGCCGCGCCCGCCCGCATCGAGTGCGCAGAAGCGGCGCTCTGCCGCCGCCGCGCGTCGCCACATCCGCGCACTCGTCCCGCCGCCGGCACCGGACTGGAGGCACGGTGCGGGGCCGCCACGGACCTCCCGTCCGGCGGCTCACCTGCCCGGCCCGGCCACCCCATCGAGTGCGCAGAAGCGGCGCTCCGCCGCCGCCGCGCGCCGCCGTATCCGCGCACTCGTCCCGCCCCGCCACCGGACCGCAGGCGTGATCCGGACGGGAGGCTCGTGGCGGGCCGCCACGAGCCTCCAGTGCGCCGTCAGCGCGCGTCCAGGGCCACCGGCTTGCGGTACCAGGCGGTCGCGTTCGGGTTGTCGTTGAACGGCTCGACGCGCGCGTAGCCCCGCGAGCGGTACATCGCACCGGCTGCGACGAGCGAGTCGTTCGTGTCGAGCACGATCGACGTCGCGCCGAGTCCGGCGGCCGCGCGCTCCAGTTCGTCCATGATCGCCGTGGCCACGCCCCGCCCGCGGCCCTCGGGCGTGACGAACACGTGCTTCACCTCGAACCGCACGTCGTCGCCGTCGTCCGGGATGCGCCGGAGCCCGCCGCACCCGAGCGCCCGTCCCGCGTCGTCCGAGGCGACCGCGAACACGCCGTTCGGCGGGGTGAACTCCGCGGCGGGCGTCCGCTTCCGCGAGTAGCTGCCCTGCGCGCTCGGGAACGTCGCCTCGCGCTCGTCGAGGTAGGCGTCGAGCAGCACGTCGACCTCCGGCAGGTCGGCCGGGACGATGCGGACGGTGACCCGGGTGCGCTCGGTGGTCATGCGTCGATCCTAGGATGGGGCGCATGGTCACTCCCGTCGCCGTCGTCGGCGCCACCGGTCGTCTCGGGGGCCTCGTGGCCGCCGTCGTCGAGGAACTCCCCGGGTTCGAGCTCGTCGCCAGCCTGTCGTCCAAGGACGGCGCGCACGAAGCCGGGCCGTCGGTCTTCAACGGCGCCGGGATCGTCGTCGACGTCACCGTCCCGGCGCTCAGCCCCGCGATCGTGGCGAACGCGCTGGAGAGCGGTGCGAACGTGCTCGTCGGCACGTCCGGCTGGTCAGCAGACCGTCTCGCGAAGCTCCGGTCGTCGCTCGAGGCCCGTCCGGAGCAGGGCACGCTCGTGGTGCCGAACTTCTCGATCGGATCGGTCCTCGGCACCCACCTGGCGACGATCGCCGCGCCGTGGTTTCCGGCGATCGAGATCGTCGAGACCCACCACGCGGGCAAGATCGACTCCCCGTCCGGCACCGCCGTGCGCACCGCCGAGCTCATCTCCGACGCCCGGCGGGCGGTCGGCCCGGTCGACGCTCCGCACGTCGACCAGCGTGCCCGCGGGCAGCAGGTCGCGAGCGTGCCGATCCACTCGCTGCGGCTGCCGGGAGTCAAAGCCGTGCAAGACGTGGTGCTGAGCGGCCCGGGGGAGACCCTGACGATCCGGCACGACACGAACGACGACGTGGCCTACGCACCGGGCATCCGCGCCGCCCTCGCCGCTGTCGGCGACCTCCGCGGGTTGTCGGTCGGGCTCGGCACCGTGCTCGGCATCGGCTAGGAGCACCGCGTGAAGCCATCTGCCAGGAGCGCCGCGTGAAGCTCCGCTCGCCGTTCTGGGGCGCCGCCCTGATGACGGTGCTCCTCGCGCTCTACATCGTGCTCGTCGGGCAGCGCGCCGTGGCGTTCATCGCGACGGGCCTCGCCGTGGGCATCGCGATCGGCGTCGCGCTCTTCGTCGTCGCGGCCATCGGTGCGCTCCTGCTCGTGCTCGAGTTCCGGTTCGGGCTGCGCATCACGCGGCTCGGTGCCCGCCTCGAACGCGAGCACGGCACCCCGGCCGACGTCGTCCCGCTGCGCCCGTCCGGCCGACCCGACCGTGCGGCGGCAGACGAGCTCTTCCCGCAGTACAAGGCCGCGGTCGAGGCCGCTCCGGACGACTGGCGTGCATGGTTCCGACTCGGGGTCGTCTACGACGCCGCAGGCGACCGGAAGCGAGCCAGGGCAGCCATGCGGACCGCCCTGGCCCACTCCCGCTAGAACGCCGCGTCGACCGCGGCTTCTGCCCGGGTGTACCGGAACGCGTAGCCGGACTCGAGCAGCTTCGTCGGGACCATCTGCTGGCTCGACAGCAGCATCTCGTCCGCGGCGTCCCGCAGCAGCGCCTTCAGCGCGAACTCCGGGATCCGGAAGAGGTACGGGCGGTGCAGGTCCTCGGCGACGCGCTTCGTGATCCGGTCGGCGACGGCCGGTTCCGGACCGGCGAGGTTCACCGGGCCGGACACCTCGGCCGCGGAGGACACGGTCGCGAGGTGCACGATCGCACCGACCTCGTCCTCGAGCGCGATCCACGGCCAGTGCTGGCCGCCGGTGCCGAGTCGTCCGCCGAGTCCGACCTTCGTGAGCGGTACGAGCGGTGCGAGCGCGCCCCCGCCCCTCCCGACGACGATGCCGGTCCGCAACGTGACCACCCTGACCCCGTCCGGCGCCCGGTTCGCGGCGGCTTCCCATGCGGTGCACACCTCGGCGAGGAAGCCCGTCCCGGCATCGGCGTCGTCCCCGAGCACGTCGGAGGGACGGTCGCCGTAGACGCCCGACGCGGACCCGGACAGGAACAGGCGCGGCGGGGTCGTCGCGTGCCGCATCGCCTCGACGAGGGTGTCCGTCGCGTCGACCCGGGAGCGCAGGATCTCCTGCTTGTACGTGTCCGTCCACGGCAGCTTGCCGATGTTCGCCCCGGCGAGGTTGACGACCACGTCCGCGCCGTCGAGGACCGCGGGGTCGAGCGGTCGGCTGCCGGGGGCCCACCGGAACTCCGTGGGGGTGTGCGGCTCGCGCCGCACCAGGGTCGAGACGTGGTGCCCGGCATCGCGCAGGGCACGCACCAGCGGGGTCCCGATGAAGCCGGACGCGCCGGCCACCAGGATCGAGAGCGGTTCGGTCATGGAGACCACGCTACGCAGTCGGTCTTGAGGCTCGGGGGACGTCGCGCATGTCGACTCGCCAGTGTGGGTGGTCGCGTTTAGGCTTCGGGTGTGACCGACACCGCGACCGTCCAGCCCGACGCCACCGTTGCCACCCCGTACGAAGACCTGCTCCGGCGCGTCCTCGACGACGGCGCTCCCAAGGGCGACCGCACCGGGACCGGCACGCGCAGCATCTTCGGCGCGCAGCTCCGGTTCGACCTGTCGGAGGGCTTCCCCCTCGTCACGACCAAGCGTGTGCACTTCAAGTCGATCGCGTACGAACTCCTCTGGTTCCTGCGCGGCGACGGCAACGCGACCTGGCTGCAGGAGCACGGCGTGCGGATCTGGAACGAGTGGGCGGACGAGTCCGGCGACCTCGGCCCGGTCTACGGCGTGCAGTGGCGATCGTGGCCGACGCCGTCCGGGGAGCACATCGACCAGATCGCCCAGGTCATCGAGCAGATCCGGACGAACCCCGACTCACGCCGGCTCATCGTGTCGGCGTGGAACGTGTCGGACATCCCGGACATGGCGCTCGCACCGTGCCACGCCTTCTTCCAGTTCTTCGTCAACGACGGCAAGCTCTCGTGCCAGCTCTACCAGCGGAGCGCCGACATGTTCCTCGGCGTGCCGTTCAACATCGCCTCGTACGCGCTCCTGACGCACATGATCGCGGCGCAGACCGGGCTCGAGGTCGGTGACTTCGTGTGGACGGGCGGCGACTGCCACATCTACGACAACCACGTCGAGCAGGTCCGCGAGCAGCTCTCCCGCACGCCGTACGCGCCGCCGACGCTCGAGATCGCGCACCGCGACTCGATCGACGACTACGAGTACGAGGACTTCCAGGTCCTCGGCTACCACCACCACCCGGCGATCAAGGGCGCGGTCGCCGTCTGATGACGCCGGAGCAGTGGGTCGAACCCGTCCGGGGTGTCGGCCTGGTCTGGGCGCGGTCGCTCGACGGGGTCATCGGCGCGGACGGCGGGATGCCGTGGCACGTGCCGGAGGACCTCGCGCACTTCCGCCACGTGACGGGGACCGCCACCGTCGTGATGGGTCGGCGCACCTGGGACTCGCTGCCGGAGCGCTTCCGACCGCTCCCGGGTCGCCGCAACGTCGTGCTCACCCGCGATGCGTCGTGGTCGGCCGACGGCGCCGAGGTCGTGCACGACCTGGCGACGGCGCTCGACACCGACGAGCCCGTCTGGGTCATCGGCGGGGGACAGGTCTACGAGGCGGCGGTGCCCTTCGCGGACCGGGTCTCCGAGACGGTGATCGACACCGAGGTCGCCGGCGACACCGTCGCGCCGACGCTGGACGACGCGTGGGCGCTCGTCGACGAGGGCCCGTGGCAGACCTCCCGCACGGGCGTCCGCTACCGCTTCGTGGAGTGGCGCCGCCGCTCGTAGCGCGCGCCGCGCCCTCGATCTGGTGGGGGCCGTGTGTGGGGCGGGACCGGCGTGACGGACGCGCGCCGAGCCTCCCGGCCGGCCGCTGGTGCCGCACCGTCCGGGCGGACGGCCTCGCCCACGCGCATCCCCGGTACGCTGGTGGCCGTGTCCCCGCGTGAGAATCCCTTCGGTCAGGTCCTCGTCGCCCTCGTGACCCCCTTCACCGCCGACGGTGAAGTGGACTGGCCGGGCGTCGAGCAGCACATCGACGACTGCATCACCGCCGGTGCCGACGGCATCGTCGTGACCGGCACCACCGGTGAGACGTCCACGCTCACCGACCCGGAGAAGCTCCGGCTGGTCGAGGTCGGCAAGTCCGTCGCGAACGGCCGCGCGAAGATCATCACGGGCGGCGGCTCCAACGAGACCGCACACGCGATCCACCTCTACAAGCAGAGCGAGCAGGCCGGCGCCGACGGCGTGATGATCGTCACGCCGTACTACAACAAGCCGACGCAGTCCGGCGTGCTGACGCACTTCCGGATGATCGCGGACGCCACCGACCTGCCGGTGATCCTGTACGACATCCCGGGCCGCACGGGCATCCCGATCACGTACGAGACGATCGTGCGGGCCTCGCACCACCCGAACATCGTGGCCGTCAAGGACGCCAAGGGCGACTTCGCCGAGGTGTCCCGCGTGCTCAACAACACCGACCTGATGTACTTCTCCGGCGACGACACGAACGTGCTCCCGCACCTGTCGATCGGCGCGACCGGACTCATCGGCGTGACGGCGAACATCACGTCCACGCCGTACCGGACCATCATCGACGCCGTGAACGCCGGTGACCTCGCCACCGCGACGCGCGAGCACCAGCGCATCGAACCGCTGGTCCGCGCCGTGATGACGCACGTCCCCGGCACCGTCGCGGCGAAGTACATCCTGCACGGGCTCGGCCGCATCGGCAGCCCCCGTGTCCGCCTGCCGCTCGTCGGCCCCGAGGACTCGGAGGCCTACGCCATCGAGACCTCCCTCGAAGCCGTGCACGGCATCCCCGGCGCCGACTTCTCCAACTTCCGCCCGGACCGCAACGCGGCCGCGGGAGGAGCGCTTCCGAAGGTGCCAGGCACCACCCGTTGATCGACCGCGGCGCGCAGGACGCGCGCCGCCGAAGCAGTCAGGACCGAATGCCCACGCAAGTCTCCGAACCCCAGCCCCTCGAGCCGGGCACCCTCCGGGTCATCCCCGTCGGTGGCCTCGGCGAGATCGGTCGCAACATGACCGTCTACGAGTACGAGGGCAAGCTGCTCATCGTCGATGCCGGCGTGCTGTTCCCCGAGGAGCACCAGCCGGGCGTCGACCTGATCCTGCCCGACTTCGCGCCGATCCGGGACCGCCTCGACGACGTCCTCGGCGTCGTGCTCACGCACGGTCACGAGGACCACATCGGTGCCGTGCCGTACCTGCTGAAGCTCCGCCAGGACATCCCGCTGATCGGGTCCACGCTGACCCTGGCGCTCGTCGAGGCGAAGCTCAAGGAACACCGGATCAAGCCGTACACGCTCGTCGTGCAGGAGGACCAGACCGAGCAGCTCGGCCCGTTCCACCTCGAGTTCGTCGCGGTGAACCACTCCATCCCCGACGCCCTCGCCGTCGCCATCACGACCCCGGCAGGGCGCGTGCTGCACACCGGCGACTTCAAGATGGACCAGCTGCCGCTCGACGACCGCATCACCGACCTCCGTGCGTTCGCGCGGCTCGGCGAGGCCGGCGTCGACCTGTTCCTGCCGGACTCCACCAACGCCGACGTCCCCGGGTTCACCGCTCCGGAGCGCGACATCGGCCCGGTGCTCGAGAACATCATCATGCGGGCGCGCAAGAAGGTCGTCGTCGCGAGCTTCTCCTCGCACGTGCACCGCGTGCAGCAGGTGCTCGACGCCGCGGCCGCCGCGAACCGCCGTGTCGCGTTCATGGGTCGCTCGATGATCCGCAACATGACGATCGCCGCCGACCTCGGGTACCTGCGGGTGCCGGAGAACGTGCTGATCGACACGAAGAAGGCCAAGGACGTCCCGGACGACCAGATCGTCTACATGTCGACCGGGTCCCAGGGCGAGCCGATGGCCGTCCTCGCCCGCATGGCGAACCTCGAGCACCAGATCGAGATCGGCGACGGCGACACCGTCATCCTCGCGTCGTCGCTCATCCCGGGCAACGAGAACGCCGTCTACCGCGTGATCGACGGCCTGACGAAGCTCGGTGCGAAGGTCGTGCACAAGGGCAACGCGAAGGTGCACGTCTCCGGCCACGCGTCCGCCGGCGAGCTGCTGTACTGCTACAACATCCTGCGTCCGCGCAACGTCCTGCCCGTGCACGGCGAGCACCGGCACCTCTACGCGAACGCCGACCTCGCTATCCAGACGGGTGTCCCGCCGCGCAACGTGATCCTCGGTCAGGACGGCATCGTCGTCGACCTGAAGGACGGCGTCGCGAACGTCGTCGGACAGCTCGACATCGGGTACGTCTACGTGGACGGTTCGACCGTCGGCGAGATCACCGACGCCGACCTCAAGGACCGTCGTGTCCTGGCGGAAGAGGGGTTCATCTCCGTCTTCTGCGCGGTCGACTTCGCAACAGGACAGTGCGTCATCGGCCCGGAGATCCAGTCGCGCGGCTTCGCCGAGGACGACTCCGTCTTCGACGACGTCCGCCCGCAGATCGCCCGTGCCCTGGCCGACGCGGCCGGCAACGGCACGCGGGACCAGCACGCGTTCAGCCAGGTGGTCCGCCGGACCGTCGGACGCTGGGTGAACACGAAGCACCGCCGTCGTCCGATGATCGTCCCGGTGATCATCGAGGCGTAGGGCCCGCGCGCGGTCCGACCGGAGGCCCGCCGCACGTCCGTCCCGGACGCTGCGGCGGGCCGTTCTCATCCCTGAGCATGATCTTTCGTCGGGATGCCGGTCACTAGTATTCCTGTGTGATCGTTCTGCGACGCTGGGTGTGGCCCGGCCTCAAGTTCCTGGTGTTCGCCGCCATCGCAGTGGCACTCGTCCGGCTCGCGTTCTTCGCCGCTCAGCCGCCGGAGGCCGACAAGGTCCCGACCGGCAAGATCGACGACCCCGTCGTCACGGTGGAGAAGGGCGACATCAGCAACGACGTCGAGGCGAAGGGCACCATCCGCTCCGTCGCGTCCACCCCGGTGCGCTCGACGGCAGCCGGCACCGTGAACCGCCTCTTCGTGGCGAACGGCGACCACGTCGAGCAGGGTGCGGCGATCCTCGACGTCCGTGTCGAGACCCCGGTCGACGGTGTCACGGCCGACGGCAGCCCGCTCCCGCCCAAGGTCACCTTCTCGACCGTCGCCGCTCCGGCCGCGGGCACCGTGTCCGGGCTCGACCTGGTGTCGCAGCAGCCGGTCGACATCGGCACGACCGTGGCCCGCGTCGCCCCCGAGTCGTACCGCGCGAGCGCCACGCTCGAGGCCGCGCAGCTCTACCGCCTGATCAACCGCCCGTCCGAGGCGACGGTGACGGTCAAGGACGGCCCGGCGCCGTTCACCTGCACCAACCTGTCGTTGACGAGCGCGGCCGCGTCCGACTCCTCGTCGTCGGACACCGACGCCGCTGACGGGTCCGGCGCGGACGCCTCCTCCGGCGGGACGCAGCTGGAGTGCGACGTCCCGGGCGACGTCACGGTGTTCCCGGGGCTCGAGGTCACCGTGGCCGTGCCCGCCGGCAAGGCAGAGGGCGTCCTGACCCTCCCGACCACGGCCGTCCAGGGCACCGCGCAGAAGGGTGTCGTCACGGTCGTCACCGACGAGGGGAAGCACGAGACGCGCGACGTCGAGCTCGGCATCAACGACGGTGAGCTGGTCGAGGTGAAGTCCGGAGTGGCCGAGGGTGACCAGGTCCTGCAGTTCGTGCCGGGCAAGGAGCAGTCCGAGGACGACTCCACCGAGGGGGCGCGGTGATGGTCGGATGAGTCTGGTCTCCGTCCGCGGGCTGCAGAAGTCCGTCACGCTGCCGGACGGCTCCACGCTCGAGATCCTCCGCGGGATCGACCTCGACGTCGAAGCCGGCAGCACCACCGCGATCGTCGGCCGCTCGGGCTCCGGCAAGTCGACGCTGCTCAACGTCCTCGGGCTGCTCGACACCCCGACCGACGGCACGCACGAGTTCGGCGGGGTCGACGTCGGCCGGGCCGGGTCGCTCCGTCGCGACCGGATCCGCGGGGCCGACGTCGGCTTCGTGTTCCAGCAGTTCAACCTGCTGCAGGGCCGCACCGCGGTCGAGAACGTCGAGATCCCGCTCCTCTACGCGACCGGGAAGGACTTCTGGCGTCGTCGTCGTCTCGCGATCGAGATGCTCGACCGTGTGGGGCTGGCCGACCGGGCCGACACGCAGCCGCACCGGCTCTCCGGCGGCGAGCAGCAGCGCGTCGCGATCGCCAGGGCGCTCGTCCGCTCGCCCCGGCTCATCCTGGCCGACGAGCCGACCGGAGCGCTCGACGTCGACACCGGTCGCATCGTGATGGAGCTGCTCGAGACCGTCGCCGCCGAGACCGGTGCCGCGCTCATGACGATCACGCACGACGCCGCCGTCGCGGCCCGAGCGGACACCGTCCACCGGATCGACCACGGCCTCGTGGTCGACGCGTTCGAGGAGGCCGCCGCGTGAACGGCGTGTTCAGCACCGTCGTCGGGACCTTCGTCGAGTCCTGGCAGGAGCTCCGCGTGCACCGGGGCCGTGTCGTCCTCAGCCTGGTCGGTGTGACCATCGCCGTCGCGTCGCTCGCCGTCGTGGTCGGGTTCGGATCGCTCGCCGAGAAGGCGACCGAGGCGTTCAACGAGCAGTACGGTGGCCGGCCGGCGACGTTCCAGCTCACCGCGTCGACGAAGTCGGGGGACGCCCTGCCCGACGAGGACGCGGTGTTCGACCAGCTCCGTGCCGGGGCTGCTCGCTACGGCGTGTCGTACGCGAGCGAGGCGGCGGAGGGGCCGCGGAAGGTCCAGTTCCCGGACGGCGTCGGCGACGTGTGGACGAAGACCGTCGATCCCGGGTACGCCGAGATGCACCGGGTCCGGATGGCCGACGGATCATGGTTCACCGAGTCCGACCGTGACAGGCTCGCGCCGGCGATCATCGTGAACCGGGCCTTCCTCGACCGTCTGGGCGACCCCGACCTCGTGACGCACCCGACCGTCCGACTGCCCGGGACGCCCGCGGTCACCGCGGTCGTCGTCGGGGAGTACAAGACGTCCGAGTACGACACCGAGCCCGGCATGTTCCAGCTCGCGCGCACGACGGCCGCCGCCGGGACCGTCGTCGACCCGGAGACGGGCGGCAGTCGCACGTTCGAGGTCTGGATCCCCGCGTCGGGCGGCAAGCAGCTCGCGAAGCGGATCGCGAGCGACACCGAGCGGACCCTCGGCGGCGGCGTCGAGGTCACCGCGAGCCGCATGGACGCCGGTGCCACGGTGGACGGTGACCCGCTCGGGCCGCTGCGCTACGTCATCGCCGCGGTGTCCGTGCTCGTCCTGGTGCTCGGCGGGCTCGGGCTGCTCAACGTGTCGCTCGTGAGCGTCCGGCAGCGGATCCGCGAGATCGGCATCCGGCGCGGTGTCGGTGCCTCCGCCGGCCGGATCTTCGTGGCCGTGCTGCTCGAGAACGTCCTCGGGACCGCCGTCGCCGGGGGCGTCGGCGTGATGCTCGGGGCGGCGGTGCTCAGCAACGAGACCGTGCGGACCGCGATCACGAGCGGGGCCGACATCGGGGGAGCACCGTTCCCGCTCGAGGCCGCGTTCGTCGGGATCGGCGCCGCGGTGTTCGTCGGGGCGCTCGCCGGACTGCTCCCCGCGCTCGTCGCGGTGCGCGTCAAGGTCATCGACGCGATCCGGTACTGACCCGTCGGGAGCCCCGCCGCCTCGTGCGGCGGGGCTCCGTCGGTTTGTCCCCAGGTGGCGTTAGGGTCTACCCCATGGCCGGAGGCACCAAGTCGACCACGCGCTCACGCGCGTCATCGTCGTCCCGTGGAAGCGGGTCGCGCGGGACGTCGCGCACGCAGGCCACCACGAAGAAGCTGCCGCAGGCGAAGCCGTCGGTCGAGTTCACCGGGCAGAACCCGCTCGTGACCGCCTGGATGGGCATGGCCCACGGCGTCGGTGCGATGTTCCGGCTGCTCGGGTCCGAGACCCTCGAGAAGGACCAGCGTCGCGACGGCTTCCCGTTCTTCCTGTTCGTGCTGGCCATCGCCGGCGCGGTCGTCGAGTGGCTCAACCCGAGCAACGGCGTCTCGGTGGCGCTGGACGCGTACACGTTCGGCGGCCTGTTCGGCCGGCTGGCGTTCGCGCTCCCCGTCATCATGATCGTGTTCGCCGGCTGGCTGTTCCGGCATCCGGCGTCCGTCCACGACAACACCCGCATCGGGATCGGCCTCGGGCTGCTGCTCGTGTCGATCTCCTCCCTGTGCCACGTCTTCGGCGGCCAGCCGAGCGCGTCCGACGGCATGCCGGCGCTCGCCACGGCTGGTGGTGTGATCGGCTGGGTCGTGATCGGCTGGCTGGTCGCGGTCGCCACCGTCTGGATCGCCGTCCCGGTGGCGATCGTCCTGCTGGTGCTCTCCCTCTTCATCATCACCAAGACGCCGCCGAACAAGGTCGGGCGTCGACTCCACGAGCTGTACGCGTACCTGTTCGGCGCCCCCGCCCCCGCCGCCGAGGAAGACGTGCCCGCCGAACCGGCGAAGGCGCCGCGCAAGGGCGTCGCGGGCAAGACGGACTCGCAGGGCCTGCAGCTGTTCGACGACCTCGGGTTCGGCGACGGCGAGCAGCCGGACGACGACGCCGAGGCGCACATCCCGTGGTGGCGCCGCAACAAGTCCGGTCGCGAAGAAGACCCGGCGTACGACAGCCCGGTCATCCCGGCCTCGACCGCCGCGGTCGCACCGGCACCGGCACCGAGCCCGAACGCCGGTGCCGCTGCCGGCCTCGTCGACCACACGCCGGCCGAGCCTGCGTCGGTGAACCTCAACGACTCCCTCGAGCAGGACGTCGCCGCTGACCTCGACCGTGCGGAGCAGGCGCTCCGTGACTTCGGCGCCCCCGTCCCGGACGACCGCACCGAGGTGATCCGTCCGGAACGGGACCTGCCCGCGGCGGCCGCACCGAGCCTCCCGTCCGCTCCGGCCGACCCCGTCGACGACGCGACAGCTCAGGCGGACGACGCGATGGCGGCGGCATCGGCGGACGACCCGGCGAAGCCGTACCGGCTCCCTGCGGCCACGACGCTGAGCGCCGGGACGCCGTCGGTGGCGCGCAGCCAGGCGAACGACGACATCGTCGCGGCCATCACCGGTGTTCTCACCGAGTTCAAGGTCGACGCGAAGGTGACCGGCTTCTCCCGTGGCCCGACGGTGACCCGGTACGAGATCGAGCTCGGTCCGGGCGTCAAGGTCGAGCGCGTGACGGCGCTGTCGAAGAACCTGTCGTACGCGGTCGCCTCGAACGAGGTCCGCATCCTGTCCCCGATCCCGGGCAAGAGCGCCATCGGTGTCGAGATCCCGAACTCGGACCGCGAGATCGTGTCCCTCGGCGACGTCCTGCGCTCGAGTGCCGCGACCAAGTCGAAGCACCCGATGACGATCGGTGTCGGCAAGGACGTCGAGGGCGGCTTCGTCGTCGCGAACCTCGCGAAGATGCCGCACCTGCTCGTCGCCGGCTCCACGGGGTCCGGCAAGTCGGTGTTCATCAACTCGATGATCACCTCGCTGCTGATGCGCGCGAAGCCGTCCGAGGTCCGCATGGTCCTCGTCGACCCGAAGCGCGTCGAGCTCTCGATCTACGCCGGGGTCCCGCACCTCATCACGCCCATCATCACGAACCCGAAGAAGGCAGCGGAGGCGCTGCAGTGGGTCGTGAAGGAGATGGACATGCGGTACGACGACCTCGCGTCGTTCGGGTTCCGGCACGTCGACGACTTCAACAAGGCGATCGAGAACGACGAGATCGTCCTGCCCGCCGGCAGCGAACGGAAGCTCAAGCCGTACCCGTACCTGCTCGTCGTCGTCGACGAGCTCGCCGACCTCATGCTCGTCGCCCCGCGGGACGTCGAGGAGTCGATCGTCCGCATCACCCAGCTCGCACGTGCCGCCGGCATCCACCTGGTGCTCGCGACGCAGCGGCCGTCGGTGGACGTCATCACCGGCCTCATCAAGGCGAACGTCCCGTCGCGGATCGCGTTCGCCGTGACGAGCGTCACCGACTCGCGCGTGATCCTCGACCAGCCCGGCGCCGACAAGCTCATCGGGCAGGGCGACGGGCTCTTCCTGCCGATGGGGTCATCGAAGGCCGTCCGCGTGCAGGGCGCATGGGTGCAGGAGAGCGAGGTCGCCGAGGTCGTCCAGCACGTCACCCGGCAGGCCCAGCCCGAGTACCGCCAGGACGTCCAGGCCGTGGTCGAGCGCAAGGAGATCGACGCCGACATCGGCGACGACCTCGAGCTGCTCCTCGCCGCGGTCGAACAGGTCGTCTCCACGCAGTTCGGGTCGACCTCGATGCTCCAGCGGAAGCTCCGTGTCGGGTTCGCGAAGGCCGGGCGGCTGATGGACCTCATGGAGTCGCGCGACATCGTCGGGCCGTCCGAGGGGTCGAAGGCGCGGGACGTCCTCGTCACCGGCGACCAGCTGCCGGCGGTGCTCGCGAAGCTCCGCGGCGAGGAGCCACCGCCGGAGCCCGCGGCGGCGGCGCCGGCACCGGTGTCGCCGCCTGTCCCGTCGCCGTCCGATGACGGGGACCGGTACAGCGCTGACCCGGTCGGCGACATGACGCGCGGGTACGATCGAGTCGAGGAAGAACCGGACGAGGACGCCTGGGGCCTCACGGGCAGGGAGTGAAGACGATGACCGCCTCGGAAGGCACCAACACGAAGCGGTTCCCCTGGCGGGGACGTCTCGTCCGCAAGGGACCGGGTCCCGCGTCGACGGCGAACGTCGCGAACATCATCACCGTCATCCGGATCCTGATGGCGCCGCTGTTCTTCGTCCTGCTGCTGGCCGATGCCGGGCAGGACGGGCCGACGCGCATCTGGGCGGCCGTGCTCTTCGTCGTGGCCATCGTCACCGACAGCGCGGACGGCATCATCGCGCGGCGTCAGGGCCTCGTCACGGACTTCGGCAAGCTCGTCGACCCGATCGCCGACAAGGTGCTCATCGGGGGAGCGCTCGTCGCCCTGTCCATCCTCGGCGAGCTGCCCTGGTACGTGACGGTCCTGATCATGGTGCGCGAGATCGGCATCACGGTGTTCCGGTTCGCGGTGCTGTCCGACCGGGTCATCCCGGCGAGCCGCGGCGGCAAGATCAAGACCGTGCTGCAGGCGGTCGCCATCACGCTCGCGCTCTTCCCGTGGTGGAACATCGCCGGCGACTTCGCCCACTGGACGAACGGGATCCTGATGACGGCCGCGTTCATCGCCACGGTGTGGAGCGGGCTGGACTACCTCTGGCAGGCGTGGAAGCACAACCGGACCGCAGCGTGACCCTCGCGTCATCGGTCGTCGCGGCGCTGACCGCGCGGGGCGAGACCGTCGCGGTGGCGGAGTCGCTCACCGGCGGGCTCGTCGTGTCGGAACTCGTCGGCGTGCCCGGAGCGAGCGCCGTCGTCCGTGGGGGAGTCGTGGCCTACGCGACGCCCGTCAAGGCGTCCGTCCTCGGCGTCTCCGCGGCGCTCCTCGCCCGGAACGGCGCGGTGGACCCGACCGTGGCGGCGCAGATGGCCACCGGCGTGCGGACCGCCCTGGCGGTCGACGGCGTACCCGCGACGTGGGGGATCTCGACGACGGGTGTCGCCGGGCCCGACCCGCAGGACGGCCAGCCCGTCGGCACGGTGTTCGTCGGCATCGCATCAGCGGCGGGCGCGGAGGCGTTCGAGTTGCACCTCGACGGGGACCGTCAGGCAATCCGGCAGGCCGCTGTCTCCGAACTCCTGACACGGCTGCACGTCACGCTCGAGACCGGGGAATAGCCCGCGTTACCGCTGGGTTACATCTCACGCAATCTCCAGCAGGACGGCAGCCCAGGTGGCTAGCATGCTGCAACCGGCAACGCTAGTGTTGCTGAACCCGAACCCGGTCACCCTGGCCGGTCGGGCGCGGAGACGACAGAGAGGAGGAGTTCTCATGGTTCTCGTTCGTCAGGAAATCGGCGACGTTCTGCGGGACTTCCGCTTGCAGAAGGGCCGGACCCTCCGTCAGGTCGCGTCCAAGGCCAGCGTTGCTCTCGGGTACCTCAGTGAGGTGGAGCGCGGTCAGAAAGAGGCCAGCTCGGAGATCCTCGCTTCCGTCGCGGATGCGTTGGACACCCCGATCTCCACGATCATGCGCGAGGTGGGAGACCGCCTCGCCGTGGTGGAAGGTCTCACCCCGGTCCCGGACACGCTCCCGGACGAACTCGTCGCCGAGTTCGACAACGACCTCGCGGTGCGCTGAGACGCACTGCACACGAACGCCCCCGTCGGTCCGCCGGCGGGGGCGTTCGCCGTTCGTGCTGACGCTTAGGGTGGTCTGATGCGTGTGAGTGAGTTCTGGCGGGCCGTCGACCAGGTCTTCGGGGAGGCCTACGGTGCGGTCGTCGCCCGTGACGTGGTCCTCGAGGAGCTCGGCGGGCGCTCCGCCGCCGATGCCATCGCCGCCGGGATCGACACCCGGAAGGTGTGGGACGCACTGTGTGACTCGCAGGACGTCCCACAGGACCGCCGGCACGGCAAGGGGCTGTTGGAGCCGCGCGACTAGCGTTCGGCTACCGAACATCTGTTCGGCGTGTCGCTCGAACGCGTGTTCGATGGGTGATAGCTTCCTGCACAGCGGCGTGATCGGCGGATTCATCCACAGTCAGCGCGGTGATCGGCATCGATGTCGGTGGCCCGCCCTAGGTTCGAAGCCATCGGGAACGTCCGAAGCCTTGTCGAAGAACCAGGGGCCTTGCACCACCGGCCCCGGGGGACGAGACAGCCTACAGGCGGCCGACATCGAGCACGAAGGAGCACACCATGCCATCACCCGCAGACCGCGAGAAGTCCCTCGAGACCGCACTCGCCCAGATCGACCGGCAGTTCGGCAAGGGTGCCGTGATGCGCCTCGGCTCCGACGAGCGTGCACCGGTCGCGACCATCCCGACCGGTTCCGTCGCCCTCGACGTCGCGCTCGGGATCGGTGGGCTGCCGCGTGGCCGCATCATCGAGATCTACGGCCCGGAGTCCTCGGGTAAGACCACCCTGACGATCCACGCCATCGCGAACGCGCAGCGCAACGGTGGCATCGCCGCGTTCATCGACGCCGAGCACGCGCTCGACCCCGAGTACGCCAAGAAGCTCGGCGTGGACATCGACGCGCTGCTCGTGTCGCAGCCCGACACCGCCGAGCAGGCACTCGAGATCGCCGACATGCTCGTCCGCTCCGGCTCGATCGACCTGATCGTCATCGACTCCGTCGCGGCGCTCGTGCCCCGCGCCGAGATCGAAGGCGAGATGGGTGACTCCCACGTCGGCCTCCAGGCGCGACTCATGTCGCAGGCGCTCCGCAAGCTCGCCGGTGGGCTGAACCAGACGCAGACCACGATGATCTTCATCAACCAGCTGCGCGAGAAGATCGGTGTGTTCTTCGGCTCCCCGGAGACCACGTCCGGCGGTAAGGCGCTGAAGTTCTACGCGTCGGTCCGCCTCGACATCCGTCGCATCGAGACGCTGAAGAGCGGCACCGACGCCGTCGGCAACCGCACCCGCGTGAAGGTCGTCAAGAACAAGATGGCGCCGCCCTTCAAGCAGGCGGAGTTCGACATCCTCTACGGCACGGGCATCTCGCGCGAAGGCTCGCTGCTCGACTTCGGCGTGGACCACGGCATCGTCAAGAAGTCCGGTGCCTGGTACACCTACGACGGCGACCAGCTCGGGCAGGGCAAGGAGAACTCGCGTTCCTTCCTGATCCAGAACCCGGAGATCGCTGCGGAGATCGAAGGCAAGATCCTCGCCAAGCTCGGCATCGGTGGTGCCAAGGCCACCGAAGAAGCAACGGCGCCGGTCGAGTCGCTCGAAGCCAAGCTCACCGCACGCAAGGGCGCGTGACCGGGCACGACGACGGCAGCGACGACCTCGCACCGGTCACCGACCTGTTCGGTGCGAGGTCCCGCCGCCGTCGGACACCGCCGCTGCCCGAACCGGAGAGCGAAGCGGACACCCCCGGCGTCGAAACGACGCTCGATGCCGATGCCGATGCCGATGCCGCTGCGAGCGCGCCGGTTCCGCTCCGTGGACACCGTGCGGAGTCCGAGTGGGTCTCGCCGGTCGTGGGGGACGGCTCCGGTCGCGGCGCCCGCGCCGAGCAGGACGGCTACGACACCGACGAGGCCGATGCCACGACGGCGTCGGTGTTCTCGATCGCCGGCGGTGACGAGATCGACCCCGCTGACGCGCCCCGACCGCTGGACGAACAGCGCGCGGACGCCGAGCGGCTCAGCATGCGCGCACTCGGCCGGAAGGGCGTGAGCGAGTCCGAGCTCCGGACGATGCTCCGGGGCAACGACCTCGACCCGGATGTGATCGAGCACGAGGTCGAACGGCTCACCCGTGTGGGACTGCTCGACGACGTCGCCCTCGCGACCGACCTCGTTGACCGACTCCACGATCGCAAGGGGCTCGGGCGCCAGGGTGTCGTCGCCGAGCTCCGCCGACGTGGCATCGACCAGGCGGCGATCGATGCAGCCCTCGATGCAGCGGCGGACGACGAGGACGACGAGTTCATCCGTGCGATCGAGCTCGCCGAGAAGCGTGCCGGTCAGCTCAGGGGCCTCGACCGTGCGACCGCAGAGCGCCGGCTCTCCGGGTTCCTCATGCGCAAGGGCTACAACGGCGGCGTCGTGCGCATCGCGGTGGAGCGAGCGCTCGACGGGGGCGGGTCACGGAAGGGTGGGCCGCGCGGCACGGTCCGGTTCGAGTAGGCACCGATTTACACTGGGACGACCATGGCCACCGTCGCAGCGCAGCCCCGCACCTACGAAGTCCGCACCTACGGGTGCCAGATGAACGTGCACGACTCCGAGCGCCTCAGCGGGTCGCTGCAGGCCGCCGGGTACGTCGCGGCGGACGGCACCCAGGCGGACGTCGTCGTGATCAACACGTGCGCTGTGCGTGAGAACGCCGACAACCGGCTCTACGGCAACCTCGGGCAGCTCGCGGGCATCAAGCGGGACCACCCCGGCATGCAGATCGCGGTGGGTGGCTGCCTGGCGCAGAAGGACAAGGACGTCATCCTCGAGAAGGCGCCGTGGGTGGACGTCGTCTTCGGCACGCACAACATGGGGTCGCTGCCGACGTTGCTGGAGCGCGCCCGGCACAACGGTGAGGCGCAGCTCGAGATCCTCGAGTCCCTGGACGTCTTCCCGTCGACGTTGCCGACCAAGCGCGACTCGACGCACAGCGGGTGGGTGTCGATCTCCGTCGGCTGCAACAACACCTGCACGTTCTGCATCGTCCCGTCGCTCCGTGGCAAGGAGAAGGACCGTCGTCCCGGAGACGTCCTCGCGGAGATCCAGGCGCTCGTCGACGACGGCGCGATCGAGGTCACGCTGCTCGGCCAGAACGTGAACTCCTACGGCGTCGAGTTCGGTGACCGGCAGGCGTTCGGAAAGTTGCTGCGCGCGGCCGGGCAGATCGAGGGCCTCGAGCGCGTGCGGTTCACGAGCCCGCACCCGGCGGCGTTCACCGACGACGTCATCGATGCGATGGCCGAGACCCCGAACGTGATGCCGCAGCTGCACATGCCGCTGCAGTCCGGCTCGGACCGGGTCCTCAAGGCGATGCGCCGCAGCTACCGGAGCGAGCGGTTCCTCGGGATCCTGGACCGCGTGCGCGCCGCGATCCCGAACGCGGCGATCTCGACCGACATCATCGTGGGGTTCCCCGGCGAGACCGAGGCCGACTTCGAGGACACGATGCGCGTCGTCGAGCAGGCGCGGTTCGCGTCGGCGTTCACGTTCCAGTACTCGATCCGCCCCGGCACCCCGGCGGCCACGATGGACGGCCAACTCCCCAAGGAGGTCGTCCAGGCACGCTACGAGCGGCTCACCGCGCTGCAGGATCGCATCACCGCGGAGGAGAACCAGCGGCAGGTCGGCCGGACGGTCGACGTCCTGGTGGCGACCGGTGAGGGCAAGAAGGACGGTGCCACGCACCGGCTGTCCGGCCGAGCCGAGGACTCCCGTCTCGTGCACTTCTCGGTGCCGGCCGGCTCCGACGTCCCGCGCCCAGGCGACGTCGTCACGGTCGAGGTGACCCGTGCTGCACCGCACTTCCTGATCGCGGACACCGACCAGCCGCTGCGCATCCGGCGCACCCGTGCCGGCGAGGCGTGGGACCGTGCGCAGGCCGAGTCCTGCGGTGTCCCGACCCCGGCGGCACCTGGTGACGGGCCGAAGCCGGTGTCGCTAGGTCTGCCGACGCTCCGTGTCGGCCGCTGACCCCGCACCGGGGCCGCACGACGAGCCAGGCGAGCCCGCGGCCGACACCCTCTCGCTGATCGCCGTCGTCGGCGCGACCGGCACCGGCAAATCCGACCTGGCGATCGCGATCGCCGATCGACACCGCGCGCACGGCCGGAACGCCGAGATCGTCAACGCCGACGCGATGCAGTTCTACCGCGGCATGGACATCGGGACCGCGAAGGTCCCGCTCGCCGAACGACACGGCATCCCGCACCACCAGCTGGACGTGCTCGACGTCACCGACGAGGCGAGCGTCGCCGCGTACCAGCGCGACGCGCGAGTGGTCATCGGCCGCATCGTCGACGACGGTGGGGTCGCGGTCCTCGTCGGGGGCAGCGGCCTGTACGTGTCGTCCGTCCTGCACGACCTCGAGTTCCCCGGCACCGACCCGGAACTCCGCGCCGCGCTGGAACGCGAGCACGCGGAGGACGGACCGAACGCACTGCTCGCGCGGCTGCGCGAACTCGACCCGGCGGCCGCCGAGACGATCGACGTCCGCAACCCACGGCGGTTGATCCGCGCCGTGGAGATCGCGAGCCGATCCGACCGGGTCACCCCGAGCCTCCCGTCCGCGCCGCGCGCGTGGCGACCCGCCCGTGTCCTGCACCTGCGTCGTGATCGTGCGCAGCTCGTCGCCGCGCTCCATGACCGCGCAGCGGGCATGTTCCGTGACGGACTGGTCGACGAGGTCGCCGCGCTGCGGACGCGCGGGCTCGAGCAGGGACGCACCGCGCGTGCCGCGATCGGGTACTCCCAGGCGCTCGACGTCCTGCGCGGCGACGCGACGGTCGCCGATGCCGTCGAGGCGACCGCGGTGGCGACGCGGAAGTACGCCAGGCGACAGGTCTCCTGGTTCAAGCGGTACGCCGACGCCGAGGACCTCGACGTGACCGGTGCCGACCGGCAGGAGCTCTCGGACGTGGCCCGTAGGATCGTCCCGTGACCGAGCTGCACTTCACCAAGGGCCAGGGGACCGGCAACGACTTCGTCTTGTTCGCCGACCCGGACGCGACGGTCGACCTGACCCCGGACCGGATCCGCGCGATCGCCGACCGACGGTTCGGTGTGGGGGCCGACGGCGTGATCCGGGCGGTGCGGGCCGATGCCCTCCCCGAGGGGCGCGCCATCGCTGCGTCCGCTCCCGAGGTCACGTGGTTCATGGACTACCACAACGCCGACGGCACGGTCGCGGAGATGTGCGGGAACGGCCTCCGTGTCTTCGCGCGCTACCTGACCGAGTCCGGGCTCGTGGAGCTCGAACCCGGCGAGACCCTCTCGGTCGGGAGCCGCAAGGGCATCGTCGACATCCAGCGCCAGGCGAACGGGTTCGCCGCCGACCTCGGGCGGTGGGACCTCGGCATCGAGGGCGGTGGGTCCTCCGACGTGCTCGTCCGCGCCAAGAACCTCGACCGTGCCCGGCCGGGCCTCGGTATCGACGTCGGTAACCCGCACGTCGTGGTCGCCGTCGCGACGGAGGACGAGCTCGCCGACCTCGACCTGACCTACGTCCCCGTGCTCGACCCGGCACCGGCAGCCGGTGCGAACGTCGAGTTCGTACTGCCGGGGGACCCGCTCGTCCAGGACGGCGTCGGGCAGATCACGATGCGGGTGCACGAGCGAGGGAGCGGCGAGACGCTGTCCTGCGGCACCGGGGCGGTCGCCGCGGCGCTCGCGACGCGGTACTGGGCGGGAGCGAGCGCGCCGGACACCTGGCGCGTGCGGGTCCCTGGTGGCGTCGTGACCGTACGGATGTTCGCGGCCGAGGACGGCGAACACGTGTCGCTCGCCGGGCCGGCCGAGCTGGTGTTCTCCGGCGACCTGACCGTCTGACGCGGGGCGCGCGGCGCGGCGGCGCGGCGCATGAGACGCCCGACCGGCCGGCGATGGAGCCGAGAGGTCACGAAACCCCGCTCACTGCCGTTGAGCGGTCGCGAGCTGTCGCCTTTGCTCGCCGCGAACGACGATCGGTGACCGCTCAGCGACCGCAAGCGGGGTGTCGTGACCACTCGACGGCGGCCGCGGACGCAGGCACCCGCGCAGGCGCGGGCGCACGGGCACGCGCGCGGGCGCATGGGCGGGCAGGCGCGCGGGCGCGCGGGCGCACGGGCGCTCGCACGGGCAGACGAACGCTCGGCCGAGGTGCGCGCGCACCGCGTCCGTGACGCGGCTACTCCGCCGTGCGGTGCACGCGCAGCACGCGGAACCCCTTGTCCGTCGATGCCCGCGTGACGTGGAACGACGCCCCGAGCGCGTCGTGGAGCCACCGCTGCAAGGAATCACCACCGAGGTCCTTCGACACGACGAGCCAGGCGTCGCCGGACACCTCGAGCCGGGG
The DNA here is from genome assembly GCF_048756585.1 of Curtobacterium sp. L3-7. Taxonomy (NCBI): domain Bacteria; kingdom Bacillati; phylum Actinomycetota; class Actinomycetes; order Micrococcales; family Microbacteriaceae; genus Curtobacterium; species Curtobacterium sp. L3-7. Next base: position 1,939,045 of record NZ_CP151474.1, read on the forward strand.
GAGCCAGGTCATCAGGATGTCGTGGAGCTCGTCCTTGCCGACGCGGATCGGCGGGTTCGACCAGATCGTCCGGAAGCGCAGGTCCGCCGGGACGTCGGAGGGCACCCCGATCGTCACGTTCGTGACCCCGGCGGCTTCGGCGTTGGCGCGCGCGAGGCCGAGCACGCGCTCGTTCACGTCGACGCCCCAGACCTGGGCGCCCGGGGAGTGGAGCGCCATCGTGATCGCGATCGGCCCCCACCCGCAACCGACGTCGAGGAGTGCACCGTCGTGCGCGGGCGGCGGAACGGAGCCCAGCAGCACCCGGGTCCCGCGGTCGATGCCGTCCGGGCTGAAGACCCCGGACGCAGTGGTCAGCGCCAGGGAACGACCCGCCAGCGTCACGTGGATCTGGCGCGGGCGCGCCTGGCTCTCCGGGGTGGCCGAGAAGTAGTGGTCGTTCGCCATGGATGAACCGTACCGGCAACCCCGTGTGTCCTGGAGCCCGCAGAGGTACCCTGTGGACAGCATGACGGATACCCACAACCAAGCTGAAGGCGACGGCGTCGTCGAGCGCGTGCTGCGCAACGCCGACTCGCGAGCCAGCTCGTCCATCTTCGCGCCGGCACAGGCGATCCAGACCCGCTCGGTCGACGAGCACGGCTGGGCCGGTGACGGCGACCAGTACGACCGCGACGACCGCGCAGCGCTGCGCCGCGTGGCCGGCCTCTCCACCGAGCTCGAGGACGTCACCGAGGTCGAGTACCGGCAACTCCGGCTCGAGCAGGTCGTCCTCATCGGCGTGTACGCCCAGGGCGACGCGGCCGACGCCGAGAACTCGCTCCGTGAGCTGTCGGCACTCGCCGAGACCGCGGGTGCCGTGGTCCTGGACGGGCTGCTGCAGCGACGGCCCCACCCCGACCCCTCGACCTACCTCGGCAAGGGCAAGGCCGAAGAACTCGCGATGGTGGTCAAGGCCACCGGGGCCGACACCGTGATCGCCGACACCGAGCTCGCCCCGTCCCAGCGGCGTGCGCTCGAGGACGTCGTCAAGGTGAAGGTCATCGACCGGACCGCCGTGATCCTCGACATCTTCAGCCAGCACGCGAAGAGCCGCGAGGGCAAGGCGCAAGTCGAACTGGCGCAGCTCGAGTACCTCCTGCCGCGACTGCGCGGCTGGGGTGAGTCGATGTCCCGCCAGGCCGGTGGTCAGGTCTCCGGCGGTGCCGGCATGGGGTCGCGTGGTCCGGGTGAGACGAAGATCGAACTGGACCGTCGCCGCATCCACACGCGGATGTCGAAGCTGCGCCGGCAGATCGCGTCGTTCCGTCCCGCGCGAGAGGCCAAGCGCGCCGACCGGCACCGCAACGAGGTGCCGAGCGTCGCGATCGCCGGGTACACGAACGCGGGCAAGTCGTCCCTCCTCAACCGGCTGACGAGCGCCGGCGTGCTCGTGCAGAACCAGCTCTTCGCGACGCTGGACTCCACGATCCGCCGGACGAACACGGGCAAGGGCCGCGAGTACACCTTCGCGGACACCGTCGGCTTCGTGCGCAACCTGCCGCACCAGCTCGTCGAGGCCTTCCGCTCCACGCTCGAAGAGGTGGGCGAGGCCGACGTCATCGTGCACGTCGTCGACGGGTCGCACCCGGACCCCGCAGCCCAGCTCGCGACCGTCCGGGACGTCATCGGCGACGTCGGCGCCCGTGACATCCCCGAGATCGTCGCGTTCAACAAGTCGGACCTCATCGACGACGCCCAGCGGCTCGTGCTCGTGGGGCTCGCCCCGGACGCCGTGTTCGTCTCGGCACGCACCGGCGAGGGCATCCCGGAGCTCCTCCGGGCGATCGAGGCGAGGCTCCCCGAGCCCGACGTCGAGCTCACCGTGGTGATCCCGTACGAGCGTGGCGACCTGGTTTCGTCCCTGCACGACGCGGGTGCGGTCGAGTCCGTGGACTACGTCGAGGCGGGGACGCGACTGCGCGTGCGCGTCTTCCAGCGCCAGGTCGCCGAGCTCGACCCGTTCGTGGTCGCGCCCGTCACGACGGCCTAGTCCCCGCAGGCTCGCTTCGTCGGCCTGGAGGCCCGGCTCGCCTCCGCCAGACACGGCTCGGTCCCTGAGACAGTCCTGGACACACGAAACGCCGCCGAATCCGGCGGCGTTTCGTCGTTCCCGAGGTGTCTCGTGCGTCAGATGCTGCGGAGGACGGCGACCACCTTGCCGAGCACCGTCGCGGCGTCGCCGAGGATCGGTTCGAATGCGGAGTTGCGGGGGAGCAGCCACGTGTGACCGTCGCGCTGGCGGAAGACCTTGACCGTGGCTTCTTCGTCGAGCATCGCCGCGACGACATCGCCGTTCTCGGCGGTCTGCTGCGACCGGACGACGACCCAGTCGCCGTCACAGATCGCGGCGTCGATCATCGACTCGCCGACGACCTTCAGCATGAAGAGGTCCCCGGTGCCGACGAGCTGACGGGGGAGCGGGATGATCTCGTCGACGTGCTGCTCCGCGGTGATCGGAACACCCGCGGCGATGCGGCCGACGAGCGGGACGAGGGTCGTGGCGTCGACATCGGGGCCGTCCGCGTCCGGTGTCGGCTCGTCGACCAGGACCTCGAGCGCTCGCGGGCGGTTGGGGTCGCGGCGGATCCAGCCGCCGAGCTCCAACTGGCCGAGCTGGTGCGACACGCTCGACAGTGACGAGAGGCCGGCAGCGTCGCCGATCTCGCGCATGCTCGGCGGGTACCCCCGGCTGGCGATCGACGCACGGATCGCGTCGAGGATCGCCTGCTGCTTCGCCGTCAGCGGTTTCTGTCCCCGCAGTTCGTCCGCCACGTCGTCTCGCCTTCTGGTCGGACCGGAGACGGCCTCTGCGGGAATGTCGGTGGTCCCCGTCAGGCTTGTCCCAGTCAGTCGAAACAGTATCCGACGGCATGCTGCCGGACAAACACCTGTTCGAGCGTGTCGCACGAAAACCTCCCAGAAATGTGTCCAGGGGACTTGTGCGGCTGCCCGTTCGAACGTATGTTCGGTACATCGCTTCGGTTCACCAGAGCAGGAAGGCACCACGACATGAGCACCATCGCACTCGCAGACATGCAGGGCACGGCCGTCCGTACCCGGCTCCGCATCACGCGCCGCGGCCGTGTGGTCTTCACGACGCTCGCCGCCCTGCCGGTCATGATCGTCGTCGGTCTGTTCGCGCTGAACGGTGGCCAGGCCGCTGCCGGCAACACCTCGGCGGACGTGCACTTCCAGACGGTGACCATCGAACCCGGGGAGACGCTCTGGCAGCTCGCCGAGCAGACCGCGCCCAACGCCGACCCGCGTGACTTCATCGCGGACGTCGTGAGCCTCAACGCGCTCGACGGCTCCGGCGTCCAGGCCGGCGAGCAGATCGCCATCCCGGCCAAGTACGCACCGGCGAAGTAAGCACCTCGCGCCGGCAAAGTAAGCACCACGCCCCGGCGAAGCAAGCACCACCCGTCGGCGGGTGCACAGGGCATGACCGTCCGGACGGCCGGTCACCGTGCAGCCCGACCGCTCTACGATGGATCGGTGGCATTCACGCTCGAAGACCTCCCGATCCGAGACGACCTCCGCGGTCAGAGTCCCTACGGGGCACCGCAGAAGCACGTCCGCGTGCAGCTCAACGTCAACGAGAACACGCATCCGGTGCCGCAGGACGTCGCGGACGACATCGTCGAGTCGGTCCGTCGGGCGCTCGGGACGGTGAACCGGTACCCGGACCGCGAGTTCACCGAGCTGCGCGAGTCACTCGCGGGGTACCTCGGGCACGATCTCACGGCCGAGCAGATCTGGGCGGCGAACGGCTCGAACGAGGTCATCCAGCAGCTCCTCCAGGCCTTCGGCGGTCCCGGGCGCAGCGTGCTCGGTTTCCCGCCCACCTACTCGATGCACTCGATCATCGCGTCGGGCACCGGCACGCAGTGGATCGCTGCCGAGCGCGACGCCGAGTTCCGCATCTCGCCCGAGACCGCGGTCGCCGCCGTGCGTGCGCACCGCCCGGACGTCGTGTTCCTCTGCGGACCGAACAACCCGACGGGCACCCCGCTGGACCTCGCGACGATCGAAGCGGTCTACGACGCCACGGACGGCATCGTCATGGTCGACGAGGCGTACGCCGAGTTCATGCCGGTGGGGCAGCCGACCGCGCTGACACTGCTGCCCGGTCGCGAACGACTCGTCGTGTCCCGCACGATGAGCAAGGCGTTCGCGTTCGCGGGCGCCCGCGTCGGGTACCTCGCGGCACACCCCGCCGTGATCGACGCCCTCCGTCTCGTCCGCTTGCCGTACCACCTGTCCGCGCTCACGCAGGCGGCGGCGGTCGCGGCGCTCCGGCACGCACCCGAGATGCTCGCGATGGTCGACGACATCCGGGGGCAGCGCGACCGCATGGTCGACGGGCTGCGCGCGATGGGGTACTCGCCGTACGAGACGTGGTCGAACTTCGTCCTCTTCGGCGGTGTGGCCGACCCGCGTGCGGCGTTCGAGTCGCTGCTCGAACAGGACGTGATCGTCCGGGACCTCGGGATCCCGAACCACCTCCGGGTGAGTGCCGGCACCGAGGAGGAGACCACCGCGTTCCTCGACGCCATGCGCCGGGTGGCCGCCGCACAGCCGCCGGTTAGGGTTGCAGCATGACCGCGCGTACCGCCGAGATCACCCGCTCGACGAGTGAATCGACCGTTTCCCTGTCGCTCGACCTCGACGGCACCGGCAAGTCCGAGATCATGACGAGCGTGCCGTTCTTCGACCACATGCTGACCGCGTTCAGCAAGCACTCCCTCATCGACCTCCGGGTGCAGTCCTCCGGGGACACCGACATCGACGTGCACCACACGGTGGAGGACACCGGGATCGTGCTGGGCCAGGCTCTCAAGCAGGCGCTCGGCAACCGAGCGGGCATCGGTCGGTACGGCGACGCGCTCGTCCCGCTCGACGAAGCACTGGCGCAGGCGGTCGTCGACGTGTCCGGCCGTCCGTTCCTGGTGCACTCGGGTGAACCGGCCGGCTTCGAGTTCCACCGGATCGGTGGCCACTTCACCGGGTCGATGGTCCGTCACGTCTTCGAGGCGATCACGTTCAACGCGGGCATCACCGTGCACGTCCGCGTGCTCGAGGGCCGCGATCCGCACCACATCGCGGAAGCGGAGTTCAAGGCGTTCGCGCGGGCGATGCGCCGTGCGGTCGAACTCGACCCGCGCGTCGACGGCATCCCCTCGACCAAGGGAGCACTGTGACCACGAAGCCGAACGTCGTCGTCCTCGACTACGGATCGGGGAACGTGCATTCCGCGGCGAAGGCGCTCGAGCGTGCCGGCGCCGAGGTCACGCTGACGGCCGACAAGCGCACGGCGCTCGACGCCGACGGACTGCTCGTCCCCGGCGTGGGCGCGTTCGCGGCCGTCATCGACCAGCTCGAAGGCGTCCAGGGCGGCGAGATCGTCGACCACCGGCTCGCGGGTGGCCGTCCGGTCCTCGGGATCTGCGTCGGCATGCAGGTGCTGTTCGCCCGCGGGGTGGAGCGCGGCGCTGACGTCGAGGGCCTCGCGCAGTGGCCCGGGACCGTCGAGCAGCTCGACGCCGAGGTCCTGCCGCACATGGGTTGGAACACGATTGACGCCCCGGCGGACTCCGTGCTGTTCGACGGCATCCGCGACGAGCGGTTCTACTTCGTGCACTCGTACGGCGTCACCGACTTCCCGCTCGAGGCGTACGGGCCGTTCCGCGCGCCGAAGCTCACGTGGGCCGAACACGGTCAGCGGTTCGTCGCCGCCGTCGAGAACGGACCCCTCACCGCGACCCAGTTCCACCCCGAGAAGTCCGGCGAGCCGGGCATCCAGATGCTCCGTAACTGGGTGAACTCGCTCTGACCCGCGCCGCGTCGTGGGCCCGACCACGGTCCAGGTGAGGAGCGTGCCGGACCCGCACCGAGCCTCCCGTCCGGCCACGAGCCGGCACCGCACCCCGCAACGAAACCGACAGGACCATGACCGACCTGACCTCGACCCCGCCCCTCGTCCTGCTGCCCGCCGTCGACGTCGTCGACGGCCAGGCGGTCCGCCTGACCCAGGGCGAAGCCGGCAGTGAGACCTCGTACGGCGACCCGGTGACCGCTGCGCGGACGTGGCGCGACCAGGGTGCCGAGTGGATCCACCTGGTGGACCTGGACGCGGCGTTCGGTCGCGGGGACAACCGCAAGGTGATCGCGCACGCGATCAAGGAGGTCCACGGCGTCTCGGTCGAGCTCTCCGGTGGCATCCGCGACGACGCGTCGCTCGAAGCCGCGCTCGCGACCGGCGCTGCACGCGTCAACCTCGGGACCGCCGCGCTCGAGAACCCCGCGTGGGCCGCGCGGGTGATCGGGGAGTACGGCGAGCAGATCGCCGTCGGGCTCGACGTCCGCGGCACCACCCTGGCCAGCCGCGGTTGGACCGAGGACGCCGGCGACCTGTGGGAGGTCCTCGACCGCCTCGAGGACGCCGGGTGTGCCCGCTACGTCGTGACGGATGTCACGAAGGACGGCACGCTGCAGGGGCCGAACGTCGAGCTGCTGCGCCAGGTCTGCGACCGTACGGACCAGCCCGTCGTGGCGTCCGGCGGCATCTCGACCCTCGACGACCTCGTCGCGCTGCGGGAGCTCGTGCCGCACGGACTCGAGGGCGCGATCATCGGCAAGGCCCTGTACTCCGGCGCGTTCACGCTGCCGGCCGCGCTCGACATCGCGTCGGAGTAGCGGATGGTGGGCATCTCGAACGGGCGCGGCGGCGGGCCGGAGGACGGGGCGACACCCCACGACCACGCGGCGGACTCCGCCGGGTTCCCGTGGGCCGGTCGGACGTTCGACAGCCACGACGACGCGTTCGCCGACGACGACGGACTAGCCGACCCGGCCGTGCTCGCCGCGATCGCCGCGCTGCCCGCAGGCTCGTCGCAGGCTGACGTCGTCTCCGCGTTGCGAACGGCTCGCCTGCTGATCCCGCTGGTCGCCGAGGCCGGCGAGGTCGGGGAGACCCCGGACGGCCGGATCGTCGACAAGACGCAGGAGCTCTCGATCGTCACCGTCGCCGGGCCGGACGGCCGAACCGTCATGCCCGCGTTCACCTCGGTGGCGGCGATGCAGGCCTGGGACGCCACGGCACGGCCGATCCCGGTCGAGTCCCGCCGCGTCGCGATGGCCGCCGCGAGCGAGGACACGCAGCTCGTGGTGCTCGACCCGACGTCAGCGAGCGAGTTCGTCCTCCGTCGGCCGGCGGTCTGGGCGATCGGGCAGGACCTGCCGTGGACTCCGTGCTTCGAGGACCCGGGCGTTGCGGCCGCCTTCGCCGCCTCGGTGGACGGTGAGCAGAGCGTCGCCCGCGTCGAGCTCGAGCCGGGCGACCCGCTCGGCCGCTTCGCCGGCCCGGAATTGACCGTGGGGCTGGCACTGCACCCGGGGCTCGACCGCGCGCAGGTCGGTGAGCTCGTCGGGCGTCTGCAGCAGCGGTGGGCGGGCGACCCCGTCATCGCGGAGCGGGTCGACAGCATGCGGGTCGCGTTGCGGGCGGCCTGAGCCCGGCGGTGCGGCCCGGCTCCGGTCGCCCGCGCTTGTACGATGGCCCGGTGAGCACCAACCCGACGACACAGCCCGGCACCGGCGAGACCACGTACGGTCCGACCGGCCGGCCCGTTCGGGAGTTCCCCGTTCCGGAGGAACTCGACGGTCACGGGCCCGCACGCATCATCGCCCTCTGCAACCAGAAGGGCGGCGTCGGCAAGACCACGACGTCGATCAACCTCGGTGCCGCGCTGGCGGAGTACGGCCGCAAGGTCCTCGCCGTCGACTTCGACCCGCAGGGCGCCCTGTCCGCAGGGCTCGGTGTCCGCACGCACGACATCCCCACCGTGTACGACCTGCTGATGGGCTCCATCAAGGACCCGAACCAGGTCATCCAGCCGACGAACACGCCGTACCTCGACGTCATCCCGGCGAACATCGACCTGTCGGCGGCCGAGGTCCACCTCGTCAACGAGGTCGCCCGGGAGCAGATCCTCGCGAGCGTCCTGCGCAAGGTCGCGGGGGACTACGACGTCATCCTCGTCGACTGCCAGCCCTCGCTCGGCCTGCTCACCGTCAACGCCCTCACCGCCGCGCACGGTGTGCTGATCCCGCTGGAGTGCGAGTTCTTCGCCCTCCGTGGTGTCGCGCTGCTCATCGAGACGATCGACAAGGTGCGCGACCGGCTGAACCCCGCACTGAAGCTCGACGGCATCCTCGCCACCATGTACGACTCGCGAACGCTGCACTCGCGCGAGGTCATGGAGCGCGTCGTCGACACCTTCGACGAGAGCGTGCTCGACACCGTGATCGGCCGCACCGTGAAGTTCCCGGATGCCACGGTGTCGGCCCGCCCGATCACCCAGACCGCTCCGGACCACGCTGCGGCGCACGCCTACCGGCAGCTCGCACGAGAGCTCGTCCAGCGTGGCGCCGTCGCCTGACGCCACCGACGGGTCGGGCTTCCGCGTCCGGCTGCGGAACTTCGACGGCCCGTTCGACCTGCTGCTGTCGCTCATCACGAAGCACGAGCTGGACATCACCGAGGTGTCCCTCGGCGTCGTCACGGGAGAGTTCATCGCCTACGTCCGGCTGGCGGAGTCCGCGGACGAGCTCGACGAGGCGAGCGAGTTCCTCGTCGTCGCCGCGACCCTGCTCGACCTGAAGATCGCCGGGCTGCTGCCCCAGGGCGAGCTCGTGGACGCCGAGGACGTCGCACTCCTCGAAGCGCGTGACCTCCTCTTCGCCCGACTCCTGCAGTACCGGGCGTTCAAGCAGGCCGCCGACTGGTTCGGTGCGCGCTGGAACACCGAGTCGCGCCGGCACGTCCGCAGCGTCCGGCTCGAGGAACGCTTCCGCGCCCGCACGCCGGAGCTCGTGTGGACGCTGTCGGTGCAGGACTTCGCCGCGCTCGCGGCACTCGCCTTCGCCCCACGGGAGATCCCGACCGTCGGCCTCGACCACCTGCACGCGCCGCTGGTCAGCATCCGGGAGCAGGCAGCCGTCGTCGTCTCGATCCTCCGCACGCGCGCCGGATCGGGCGATCCGGACGTCTCGTTCCGGGAACTGGTCGCCGGCGTCGACATGACGGGTATCGTGGTGGCTCGCTTCCTCGCGATCCTCGAGCTCTACCGGAACGCGTCGATCACCTTCGAGCAGGACGAACCGCTCGGGGAGCTCACCCTGCGGTGGACCGCGGAGCACTGGACCGACGAGAGCCTCGCCAATCTTGGAGCCGACTATGACGGATGACGTCCACGACGTCTCGAGTGCCGAACCCGGCGGTGCGGACGAGATCGCCGACGCCCGGGCGATCGAGCAGTCGATCCGTTCCGGTGCCGCCGATGCGCCCGTGTCGGACGCCCCGGTCGGGTCCGGTGCATCGGTGCGGTCCGACGCGCCGGTCGACCGGCAGCTCGAGGCGATCCTGATGATCGCGGACGAACCACAGTCCCTCGTGTCCCTCGGAGCGGCCGTGGGCGCGCCGGTCCCCGTCGTCCGCCAGGCCATCGAGCGCCTCGTTGCGGACTTCGACGGCGTCGACGGCACCGTCCGCCGCGGGTTCGAACTGCGCGAGGTCGGCGGTGGTTGGCGCTTCTACGTCCGAGCCGACCTGGACGCCGTCGTCGAACAGTTCGTCGAGGCCGAGCGCCCGTCGCGGTTGTCGCAGGCCGCGCTCGAGACGCTGGCCGTCGTCGCCTACAAGCAACCGATCACCCGCTCCCAGATCGCTTCGATCCGGGCCGTCAACGTCGATGGGGTCGTCAGGACGCTGGTGGCCCGCGGGCTCATCGAGGAGTCGTTCACCGACTCCGAGACCGGTGCCATCAACTACGTCACCTCCGGGTTGCTCCTGCAGCAGCTCGGCATCAACTCGCTCGACGAACTCCCGCTCATCTCGCCCCTCCTGGAGGACGGCGCCGACGGCTTCGAGCAGAACGAAGGGATCCCCGATGGCCGCGTATGAGGACGGACGACACGGCGGCGCCGGTCGCGGGGGTGCGGGCCGCGGAGACGCCGGCCGCTCCGGCGGTGGACGCACTGGAGGCTCGGGTCGCCCGGGCGGGTCGGGTCGCGACGGGGACCGGTACTCCGGTCGTCCCGGTGGTGCGGACCGCGGGTACGGCGACCGTTCCGGCGGTCGCTCGGGTGCGCCTGTCCAGCGCGACGACCGTGGGTACGGCCGCCGGGACGACGACCGCGGAGCGCCTCGCCGGGATGACCGTGGTGCGGGTGACCGTGGGTACGGTCGTCGTGACGACGACCGTGGGTACCGTCCGCGTCAGGACGACCGCGGGGTGCCCCGTCGGGACGACCGTGGTGGTCCCCGTCGGGACGACCGTCGCGATGACCGTGGTGCCGGGAGCGGTGGGTACGGCCGTCGTGACGACGATCGTGGGTACCGTCCGCGTCAGGACGACCGTGGTGGTCCGCGTCGGGATGACCGTGGTGCGGGTGACCGTGGGTACGGTCGTCGTGACGACGACCGTGGGTACCGTCCGCGTCAGGACGACCGTGGTGGTCCGCGTCGGGATGACCGTGGTGGTCCGCGTCGCGATGACCGTGGCGCTGCGAGTGGTGGGTACGGCCGTCGTGACGACGACCGTGGGTACCGTCCGCGTCAGGACGACCGTGGTGGTCCGCGTCGGGATGACCGTGGCGCCGGTGACCGTGGGTACGGCCGTCGTGACGACGACCGTGGGTACCGTCCGCGTCAGGACGACCGTGGTGGACCCGGTCGTGACGACCGCGGCGCCCCCCGTCGTGACGACCGCGGGTACGGCCGCCGAGACGACCGGCCCCAGGGTGGTCGTGACGATCGACCGCAGGGTGGTCGTGACGACCGCGGGTACGGCCGTCGCGACGACGACCGCCGCGGCGCGCCGACCGGAGACCGTCGGACGGATCGCCCCCGGTGGAGCAACGCCGACCGCGACCAGCGCGACCAGCGAAACCGCCGGGACGACCGCGGCCGCGATCGCCGCGAGGACGACGGGCAGGCCAGCCGCGTCTGGCACAACGGTCGACGCTACGTCGGCGGGACCGCGACCGTCCGGAACCGTGCGACGACGCCACGACCAGCGGGGGAGCGCGACGCCGCGGGGACCCCGGTGGAGGGCACCCCGGAACGCCCGATCATCCCCGAGTGGGACGCAGCCGAGAGTGCGTCGACACCGGCCGACCTGCAGCCGGACGGTGAGCGCCTCCAGAAGGTCATCGCTGCGGCCGGTGTCGCGTCGCGTCGGGTCGCCGAGAACCTGATCGCCGAGGGGCGTGTCACCGTGAACGGTGCCGTCGTCGAGGCCCTCGGGCGTCGGGTCGACCCGGAGACGGACGCGATCGCGGTCGACGGTGTGCCCGTGCAGGTCGACACCTCGCGCCGCTACGTCCTGCTGAACAAGCCGACCGGCGTCGTGTCGAGCATGCTCGACGAACGCGGCCGTGCTGACCTGTCGCAGTTCGTCGAGAAGTTCGAGGAGCGCCTGTTCAACGTCGGGCGGCTCGACGCCGAGACCTCGGGCCTGCTGCTGCTCACGAACGACGGTGCACTCGCCCACGTGCTCGCGCACCCGTCGTTCGGCGTGACCAAGACCTACATCGCGAAGGTCGCCGGCAACGTCAACCCGGCCACGATCCAGCTGCTGCTCGACGGCATCGACCTGGAGGACGGCCCGATCGCCGCCGACAAGGTCCGGCTGCTCGAATCATCGCGGGGTGAGTCCCTGGTGGAACTGACCCTGCACTCGGGCCGCAACCGCATCGTCCGCCGTATGTTCGACGCGGTCGGTCACCCGGTCAACGAGTTGGTCCGCCGGTCGTTCGGGCCGCTGCACCTCGGGAGCCTGCCGAGTGGCCGGACCCGCGAGCTGAGCAACGTCGAGCTCGGCAAGTTGCTCGGCATCGCGCGCGGTGCGAGTGCACCGACGGGACCGGACTCCGCGGAGACCAGCGACTGACCGCGTGATGCGCTCGGACCCGGTCGGTAGGCTTGCCCGGTGACCCAGACGCCCCACCCCGGCACAACACCGGAGCCCGACCGCCGGCTCCGCGGACCCGTTCGCGTGGTCGGTGCCGGCCTGCTCGGCGCGTCGATCGGCCTCGGTCTCCGGCAGAAGGGCGTGGAGGTCATCCTCGACGACGTCTCACCAGCAGCGCTCGCGCTCGCCGTGGACTACGGCGCCGGCCGTCGCCCCGCCGACGGGGACGCTCCCGAACTCGTCGTCGTCGCGGTCCCGCCGGACGTCACCGCGCAGGTCGTCGAGCGGGAGCTCACCGCCTACCCCGACGCGGTCGTCACCGACGTGGCGAGCGTGAAGTCAGTACCGCTCGAGCGTCTCCGTGCCGCTGGAGCCGACGTCACGCGGTACGTCGGGTCGCACCCGATGGCCGGTCGCGAGCGCAGCGGCCCGACCGCGGCGCGCGCCGACCTGTTCATCGGACGCCCGTGGGTGATCGCCGGCCACGACGACATCACGCACCGCCGGGCGGCCGTGGTCGAAGCGCTCGCCCTCGACCTCGAGGCGACGGTCGTCCCGATGGAGCCCGAGCCGCACGACCAGGCCGTGGCGATCATGTCGCACGTCCCGCAACTCGTCTCGACGCTGATGGCGTCCCGACTCCGCAGCGCTCCCGAGTCGGCGCTCGGACTGGCCGGCGGAGGCGTCCGCGACGTCACCCGGGTCGCGGCGAGCGATCCAGGGCTCTGGGTCCAGATCATCGGGGCGAACGCGGCGCACATCCGGCCGGTCCTGAGCGACCTGCGGGACGAGCTGACGAAGGTCATCGACGCCCTCGCCGACCCCGACGCACCCGGTGCTCCGCGGACGATCGCCGAGACCATGGCATCCGGTAATCGCGGCGTCGAGCGACTCCCGGGCAAGCACGGCACCACGAAGCGCTTCGCCCAGGTCGTCGTCCTGGTAGACGACCGACCCGGGCAGATCGCCGAGCTCCTCACGACCATCGGCGAGATCGGCATCAACCTCGAGGACATGCGCCTCGAGCACTCACCCGGAGCACCGATCGGCATCGTCGAGGCGTCGGTCGTGCCCGAGCAGGAACAGCGACTCGTCGACGAACTCGAGAGCCGCGGATGGAGGATCGCAGCAGCATGGGCCTGAACGACCAGAACGAGTCCGGCGTGACCGGTGGGCCGGACGGCCCCGACACCGGGCTCCCCACGCCCGTCGACCAGCCCGGCCCGGTGACCGGTGGCGACATCGGCGGCGCCGACGGCCAGGGCAGTGGCGAACCGGGCCTGACCCGCGACCCGATGCCGGCCGGTCTCGCGGACGGCGCGTACGTCGCGAAGTTCGTGATCGCGGTGGACGGTCCGGCTGGCAGCGGCAAGTCCAGCGTCTCCCGGGCCGCCGCTCGCGCGCTCGGGTTCGGCTACCAGGACACCGGCGCCGCCTACCGCGCGCTGGCGTGGCACGCCCTGCAGCAGGAGGTCGACCTCGACGACGCCGCGGCGATCCTGGCGAGCTGGGACACGTTCGACTACGAGATCGGCACCGACCCGGACGCGTACTTCGTCCGCGTGGCGGGCACCGACGTGACCGATGCGATCCGGACCCCGGAGGTGACGGCGGCGGTGGCGCACATCGCGAAGCTCCCCGACGTCCGGAAGCGCCTCGTGCAGCTGTTCCGGAACGTGATGCGCAAGACCGATGCGAAGGGGATCATCACCGAGGGCCGGGACATCACGACGGTGGTCGCGCCCGACGCCGACGTCCGGATCCTCCTGACCGCCGACGAGCAGGTTAGAATGGCCCGACGCTCGGCGGAGGTCACGACCCAGTCGGCCGCCGAGACCTCGGCTGCACTCGCCCGACGTGACGCAGCCGATGCGAAGGTCGTCGACTTCATGAACGCCGCGGACGGCGTGACGACGCTCGACTCCACCGATCTCGACTTCGACCAGACCGTGCAGGCGGTCGTCGACCTGGCCCGCGCGGCCGGACACTGACACCGGCCCGACGGGCCCGAACACACGCGGCCGACCGGCCGCCGGCAAGGAACCCACCATGGCGCAGCTGGACAACGGACCAGAGCACGACGACTTCCCGGAGTACGACGACGCCCTCGGCGAGCGTCTCGCGGGCCTCGACGAGTCGGAAGCGGAGCAGCGGGCGACCGCACTCCGCGCCGGCCTCGAGGACTACGACCTCGACGAGGAAGACGTCGCGCTCCTCGACTCCGCGCAGTTCGGCGAGGACGGCGTCGCGTACCTGCCGGCACTCCCGGTCCTCGCGATCGTCGGTCGTCCGAACGTCGGCAAGTCCGCGCTCGTCAACCGCATCATCGGTCGCCGCGAAGCCGTCGTGCAGGACGTCCCCGGCGTCACGCGCGACCGTGTGAGCTACAAGGCCGAGTGGAACGACAAGCGGTTCACCCTGGTGGACACCGGCGGGTGGGAGCCCGACGCGAAGGGCATCAACGCCTCGGTCGCGCTCCAGGCAGAAGTCGCGATCGACCTCGCCGACGCCGTGCTGTTCGTCGTCGACGTCACGGTCGGCATCACCGCGACCGACGAGCACGTCGTGAAGATGCTGCGCGGCACCGACAAGCCGGTGATCGTCGTGGCGAACAAGTCCGACGACGACCGCCGCGACCTCGACGCCTACGAGCTCTGGAACCTCGGGCTCGGCGAGCCGCACCCGGTCTCCGCACTCCACGGTCGTGGCGTCGCGGACCTCCTCGACCTCATCATCACCACCCTCCCCGACGTCTCCGCCGTCGCGAAGCAGGAGATCGGCGGCCCGCGTCGCGTGGCGATCCTCGGACGCCCGAACGTCGGCAAGAGCTCGCTGCTCAACAAGGCGGCCGGTGAAGAGCGCGTCGTCGTGAACGAGCTCGCCGGCACCACCCGCGACCCCGTGGACGAGCAGGTCGAGCTCGGCGGCCGTGTCTGGCGCTTCGTCGACACCGCCGGCATCCGCAAGCGCGTGCACCTCCAGCAGGGCGCGGACTTCTACGCCTCGCTCCGCACGACGGCCGCGCTCGAGAAGGCCGAGGTCGCCGTGGTCGTCCTCGACGTCACCGAGCCGGTGTCCGTCCAGGACCTCCGCATCATCGACCTCGTGCTCGAGTCCGGTCGCGCACTGGTCCTCGCGTACAACAAGTGGGACCTCCTCGACGACGAGCGTCGTCGGTACCTCGAGCGTGAGATCGAACAGGACCTCGCCCACGTGGCGTGGGCGCCGCGCGTGAACATCTCGGCCCGCACCGGCCGGCACCTCGAGAAGCTCGTCCCGGCCCTCGAGACCGCGCTCGAGTCGTGGGACACCCGCATCCCGACGGGCAAGGTCAACGCCTTCATCGCCGAGCTCGTCCAGGAGCACCCGCACCCGGTCCGTGGCGGACGCCAGCCGCGCATCCTCTTCGGCACCCAGGCCGCGAGCCAGCCGCCGACGTTCGTGCTCTTCACGACCCAGTTCCTCGACCCGCAGTACCGCCGGTTCATCACCAGGCGTCTGCGCGAGGTCTGGGGCTTCGCTGGAACGCCGATCACGGTCAACATGCGCGTCCGCGAGCGCCGGAAGCGCACCTGACCCCTCCCCGGAACGGCATGCACGGGCGTACGCTCCGTGCATGTCACCCGGGCACGGGCCCACGCCGAACGGCTGGGCAGCGATCGGCGCGGCCGGCGTGATCGTCGCCGCGGCGGTCTTCTTCTGGCTGCTCGCTCCGGCCCCGACGGCGCACACGGCCGTCGAGCGTGCGCCGACGGACGCCGTCGCGACCATGCCACCGCACCCGGAGCCCTGGTACCGCACCGGGCTGCCGGTGGACGGTGACATCGTCCCGATCGGCGTCGACACGACCGGCCACGTCACGGTGACGAGGTCGGGCGAGCGTGCGCTGCGCGTCACGATCACGGACTTCCGGACCGACCTCGCCACCGCGGACGTCCGGGTGCAGCTGACGGGCGGCGACGTGGTGGGCACCGGGCAGGAAGCACGATGGGTCCCGGACGGCGACCCCGTCGAGGTCGGCACGATCCCGCACGGCGCGACGTCCGCGGTCATCGACCTGCGCGTCCCGCAGATCCTGCCGCCCCAGGTGCACTCGCTCGTGATCCTCGACTGGAACACGACCACCATCCTGGGTGGTGCCGAGCTGCTGCCAGCCGGCTGACGCCGTGGACCCGGTCACGCCGGTCGCGCGGGGTGCGCGCCGGTCGCGATCCGAGCCTCCCGGCTGGTCGGACGGGAGGCTCGTGGCACGTGATCCGCGCCGGATACGGCACCATGGACGGGTGACGCTGCAATCCATCGCGGACCGGGCCGACCGGCTGTGGTGCCGACTCCGGCTCGACCGCCTGGCCGGCGGCCGACAGGCCGACTACGTGATCCGTGAGGACATGCTCGCGCACCCCGCGACCGTGCGGTCGTTCCGGTGGATCCGCTGGTTGCTCGTCGCCGAGACGGTGGTGGGTCTCGCCGCGATCGTCGTGGCGGTCCTGCTCACGCGGGCCGGCGAGACGATCCCGTGGGCCGTGTGGTTCCGGGCGACCGTGGTGCTCCTCATCACGCTGACGCTGTACGTGTTCGCCTGGCGAGCGCAGCTCGGGTACTACTGGGCGTACCAGCGGCTGCGATTGTTCAGCAGGATCTTCCCGATCGTGACGCTCATCATCGCGGCGATCCCCGGCCTCTACCCGTTCTGGATGGTGATCGAGCAGATCGTCTTCTCGGTGTTCATGATCGGTATCGGTGACGTGCTCACGTCCGACCACATGCGCTCGGCCTTCCCGAAGCCCACGAAGCCCGCGGCTCCGTAGGATCGCGTCATGACGATGTTCGGCGGGGTGCGGTTCGACCCGGAGGACCTGCCCCGGTTCGCCGGTGACCTGTTCGACCACGTGGCTGCGGGCGGGACGGCCCCCGACGTGGACGGCGCACCGTTCGCCGACGCGGTCGGGGTCCTCGCCGGGTCCGGGGGCGGCGCGGTCGACGCCGACGTGTTCGACGCGGCGGAGTTGCTCGGGTACGTGCTCGCCGTGGTCCACGCGGAGACGTCGTTGCCCGACGCCGTGTTCGTCGAGCCTGTGGACGCCCGCGAGCGGCGTTCTCGTGTGGAGGAAGCGGTTCGCCGGATCGTCGGGTACCGCTCCTAGGACCCCGGGTCCCAGGGACCATCGGGGCCTGTCACCGATCCCGGTCCAGGAGGATCGTGGACGACATGACGAACACCACGCTCCCCGGCGGCACGTACCGTCTCGCCGACGACCTCGAACTCACCCGTGTCGGGTACGGCGCGATGCAGCTGGCCGGACCCGGGGCGTTCGGCCCGCCCGCCGACCACGACGAGGCGATCCGTGTGCTGCGCGAGGTCGTCGACCTCGGCATCACGCACATCGACACGTCGGACTACTACGGTCCGTTCGTGACGAACGGCCTCATCCGCGAGGCGCTCGCGCCCTACCCGGACGACCTGCGCATCGTGACGAAGGTCGGTGCCCGACGCGACGACCAGGGTGGGTGGCCCGAGACGCGGGAACCGCACGAGCTCGTCGAGCAGGTACACGACAACCTCCGGAACCTCGGCGTCGAGCGACTCGACGTGGTGAACCTGCGCATGGGTGGCATGGAAGGCCCACAGCCCGGATCGATCGCTCCCCAGTTCGAGGCGCTCGCCGAGCTCCAGCAGCAGGGGCTCATCAACCACCTGGGGCTCTCGACGGTGAACGCCGAACAGCTCGCGGAGGCGCAGGGCATCGCACCGGTCGTGTGCGTGCAGAACCTGTACAACGTCGCGCACCGTGAGGACGACCCCTTCGTCGACCTCACCGCTGCCCAGGGGATCGCCTTCGTGCCCTACTTCCCGCTCGGCGGCTTCTCGCCGATCCAGTCAGGGGCGCTCGACGCGGTCGCAGCCCGTCTCGAGGTGTCGCGCCTGACCGTCGCGCTGTCGTGGCTGCTGCAGCGGTCGCCGAACATGCTCCTGATCCCGGGGACGTCGTCGGTCGCGCACCTGCGCGACAACGTCGCGTCGGCGGGCTTCGCGCTGCCGGCCGACGCGGTGGCTGAGCTGGACGCGATCGGCACCGCCGCGTAGACGCGCCGCTCGTCGCGCCGCCTCCCTAAGATGGTCGCGGGGGTGACGTGTGAAACTCAAGATGACCATCGGCGGCACGGCCGGGGGCGATCGCGACGTCGTCGTGACGGCGGACGTGACCGCGACGATCGGGAGCCTCGCGAACCGGTTGGCGACCGGCAGTCCGGCCGGGGTGCACCCGCTCACGCTGCGCGTGCAGTTCCCGGACCGTCCGCAGGCGCGGCTCCTCAACCCGTCGGCGACGGTGCACGAGTCCTCGCTGCGGTCCGGCTGCCGGGTGGAGGTCGTGCCGGTCACCGAGCGGCGGCGTGGGGACGACGTGGAGGACGCACCCGCCGCCGTCGTGCAGGTGCTCGCCGGTCCGGAGGCCGGACACGAGTACACGCTCTCGCGCGGCGTGAACCTCATCGGACGCGACGCGATGGCGCAGGTGTACCTCGCCGGGGACGACGAGGTCTCCCGCCGCCACGCGTCGGTCACGGTCGGCGAGACGATCGAGGTCGTCGACCTCAACTCCGCGAACGGCGTCTCCGTCGACGGACGGCTCGTCGCACGGGCCTTCGTCGAGCCGTCGTCCGAGGTGCAGGTGGGGGAGTCCCGGCTCCGCATCGTGCCGCTCGCATCCAGCGGTCTCCCGACGCTCCCGGGCGCCGCCGAGACGCCGTCGGAGTTCTCGCGGTCTCCGCGGGTGGACCCCGCGTACCGGGGTCGGTCGTTCACGCTGCCCGAGATCCCCGTCCCCGGCGAGAAGCCACGGCTCCCGATCATCGCGATCATCGCCCCGATCGTGCTCGGTGCCGTGCTGTTCCTCGTCACGAAGCAGCCGTACACGCTCATCTTCATCGCGCTGTCCCCGGTGATCATGATCGGGACGTGGATCGACCAGCGCGTGCAGGTCAAGCGGCGGAAGCGCGACGAACGGCAGCGATTCGAGGACTCGCTCGCGGACGTCCGCTCGCGGCTCGCGGCGGAGCGGGCGCGCGAGATCGACGCCCGGGTGGCCGAATCGCCCGCTCCCGCCGTCGTGACGGCGGCGATGCGGACGCGGTCCGAGCTGCTGTGGACGCGCAAACCCGAGCACACCACCTTCCTCGAGGTCAGGTTCGGCGCAGGGACCCAGCCATCGCGCGCATCGATCACGCTGCCGTCGAAGAACACCGGCAGCGTCGACGACTGGAACCGCGCAGAAGCACTCGCCGACGAGTACGCCACCGTCGGTCCCGTCCCGGTCATCGAGACGTTCGAACGAGCCGGTGCGATCGGCGTCGCCGGGACCGGGCTCGCCGCCGACGATGTCGCCCGTTCGCTCGTCGTGCAGCTCGTCGGCCTGCACAGCCCGGCCGACCTCGTCGTCACGGCCTTCGCCGGTGGCACCACGACGGAGCAGTGGGGGTGGTTGAAGTGGCTGCCGCACGTCGACTCCGCGTACAGCCCGCTCCGGTCCGGAGGGCTCGTCAGCGACTTCGCGGGCGCGTCGACGCTGCTCGCGGAACTCGAGGGGCTCGTCGCCACCCGCCGTGACGCCGGCGCGGGCCGTGGCGAGCAGGTGCGGTCGCGCCTGGACGAGGGGCACGCGCTCGACGAGGAGCACGGCGAGTCCGTCGACCGGCTGCCGGCGACCCCAGCGGTGCTCGTCATCGTCACCGCGGAGGCCCCTGCCGACCGCGCTCGACTGGTGGCGCTCGCCGAGGAGGGCGCGGACTTCGGCGTCTTCGTGCTGTGGCTCGCCCCGACGCAGCAGGCGCTGCCGGTGGTGTGCCGGACGTACATTTCCCTCGACCGCTCCACCGGGACCGCGACCGTCGGGTTCGTGCGGTCCGGCCAGGCGGTCGTGCTCGACGAGCTCGACCGCGTCGACGTGATCGAGGCCGCGACCGTCGCCAGGGCCATCGCACCCGTCCAGGACACCGGCGCCCGCGTGCTCGACGAGACCGACCTGCCGCACAGCGTCGCGTTCGTCGACCTGTACGAGGGCGACCTCGCCGGGGACCCGCTCGCCGTCGTCAGCCGTTGGGCGAAGAACGACAGCATCACCGCGGACTGGGTGCCCGGTGCCGGTCGCGAAGCCGGCGGGATCCGGGCGGTCATCGGGCAGGGGCCGAGCGAGCCGCTCGCGCTGGACCTCCGCACCCAGGGCCCGCACGCGCTCGTCGGCGGGACCACCGGTTCCGGCAAGAGCGAGTTCCTGCAGACGTGGATCATGGGCATCGCGGCCGAGTACGCCCCGGACCGCGTGACGTTCCTGCTCGTCGACTACAAGGGTGGTGCGGCGTTCGCCGAGTGCGTCGGGCTGCCGCACACGGTCGGACTCGTCACCGACCTCAACCCGCACCTGGTCCGCCGCGCGCTGACGTCGTTGCGGGCGGAACTGCGGTACCGCGAGCACCTCCTCAACGAGCGAGGGGCGAAGGACCTCGTCACGCTCGAGCAGCGCGGTGATCCGGCGGCGCCGCCGTCGCTCGTGATCGTCATCGACGAGTTCGCCGCGCTCGCCTCCGAGATCCCCGAGTTCATCGACGGGGTCATCGACGTCGCACAGCGTGGTCGTTCGCTGGGGCTCCACCTCGTGATGGCGACGCAGCGGCCGAGCGGGGTCATCAAGGACTCCCTGCGCGCGAACACGAACCTCCGCATCGCCCTGCGCGTCGCCGACGAGGTGGACAGCGCCGACGTCCTCGGTGTGCCCGACGCGGCGTGGTTCGATCCGGGCACCCCCGGACGCGCTGCGGCGAAGACCGGACCGGGGCGCGTCTTGGACTTCCAGACGGCGTACCTCGGTGGACGGTCGGACGACGTCGTGCACGAGCCCGACATCGACGTGCAGGACTTCCCGTTCGGGCCGGGCACGATGTGGCCGAGTGCCGCACGCGCTCCGCGGGACACCGCTCGCGCGAAGGACATCGAACGGCTCGCCGGCACCATCGCGGCCGCAGCGGACCGACGCTCGCTCGCGATCCCGCGGAAGCCGTGGCTCGACCAGCTCGGCGAGAGCGTCGACCTCGGCGCGGTCGGGCGATCCGACGGAGCGTCGCTCGTCATCGGCACGCTCGACGTCCCGGAACACCAGCAGCAGACCGCCTACGCCGTCGACCTCGACGTCGTCGGCAACGTCGCGGTGCTCGGGACCGGTGGCGCCGGCAAGTCCACGGTGCTCCGCGCCGTCGCCATCGCGGCGTCCTCGGTGGCCGACGAGCACCCCGTGCAGGTCTACGGACTCGACTTCGGCGGGGGCGGGCTCTCGATGCTCGACGCACTGCCCACCGTCGGGTCCGTGATCAGCGGGCCGGACGACGAACGCATCACGCGCCTCCTGGTCGATCTGGAGGCGACCATCTCGGACCGTTCGCGGCGGTTCGCGGCGGCCAGAGCCTCCTCCCTGACCGAGTACCGGGCCGTCACCGGCGAGGCGGAGCCGCGCATCCTGGTGCTCGTCGACGGGATGGGCGCGTTCCGGAACGAGTACGAGTTCCGACCGGGCACGCTGCAACTGTTCGACCAGGTGCTCGCGATCGCCTCCACCGGGCGGGCGCTCGGCGTGCACCTCGTGATGTCGGCCGACCGTGTCGGGGCCTTCCCGACGAACCTGCAGGCGAACATCGGCGAACGGATCGTGCTGCGGCTCGCGAGCGACATCGAGTACAACGCGGCCGACGTCGCCGCGGACGTGCTCGAAGACGCCGTCCCCGGGCGGGGGCTCGTGGGATCCCACGAGGTGCAGGTCGCCGTCCCGAGCGGCTCTGCCGATCTCGTCGTGCAGGCCGCTTCGGTGGAGTCCCTGGCCGGTTCCCTGGTGGCGCGCGGCGTCCCGGCGACACCGGCGGTCCGACGGCTGCCCGCCTCCGTCGGGATCTCCTCGCTGCCCGTGTCGGTCGATGGACGTCCGACGATCGGGGTGGCCGACGACACGCTGTCGGCCATCGGCATCCCCACCGACGGGCTTTTCGTCGTCACCGGGCCGTTCGGGTCCGGCCGGAGTACGACGATGCGCACGCTCATCGGGTCGGTCACGGCGACGTACCCTGCTCGCCCTGCGTACCTGGTTGTCGGCCGCCGGAGTGCGCTCCGGGACGCGGCGGACTGGGCCGCGGTCGCGAGTGACTCCGACTCGGCCGACGCGCTCGCCAGCCAGCTGGCGTCGTCGCTCGAAGCAGGAGGGACGATCGACCCGTCGCCGTTCATCGTGATCGAGAACGTCGGCGACTTCGAGGGGCTGCCAGCCGAGTCGCAGGTCGCGCGGTTGATCAAGGCCGCTCGACGCGCAGGGGTGTTCGTCCTCGCGGAGGCCGACACCGTCACCGCGCCGAGCGCCTGGCAGCTGTTCGGGGAGCTCAAGACCGCCCGCGCGGGCATCGCCCTGCAGCCGGAGGAGACGGACGGGCTGACGTTGTTCCGGACGGCGTTCCCGCGCTGTACGCGGTCGGACTTCCCGCTCGGTCGGGGGTTCATGGTCGACTCCGGGCGGGTCACCCGGGTGCAGGTCGCGTTGCCTGTTTCCCATCGCATGGGTGAGGAATTCTCCTCCTCTGGTAGCGTGCCAGAAGTCGCCGGAGGGGCTGGCGACGAGAACCGAACGAGGGGATGATCATGCCGAACATCAACGTGTCCTACCAGGAGCTCAACGGCAACGCGGACCGGCTGCTTGCTGGTCGTGACGAGATCAACGCGACGCTGTCGAAGCTGCAGGCGCAGATCGCATCGCTGACGCAGGCGGGGTTCCAGACGGACCGGTCGTCGGGGGCGTACAACGACGCGTACCAGCGCTTCACCTCCGGTGCGCAGAACACCATCGGTGGGCTGAACGACCTGGCGCAGTTCCTGCGCACCACGGCTACCACGCTGGGTGACGTGGACCAGCAGCTGGCGTCGAAGCTGGGTCGCTGAGCCGGTCCGTCGTGTGCGGCATCCGTGTGATGCCGCTACGGGGGTGAACTGTGTACGGGGAGATGGCGAACCTGCGGGCCAAAGCCCGCACGCTCCGCGACGACGCCGCCGGTCTGCGCTCGCGAGCTTCCGGGCTCGTGGCGCAGGCCGACGCGCTCTCGTCGTCGTCCAAGGCCGCTGATGCTGTGCGTCGGCGCGTCCACGAATCCGGTGCCGAGCTCGGCAAGAAGGCCCAGCTGCTCGACGATGCAGCGGAGGCGCTCGAGGCGCATGCGAAGGCGGTCGATGCCGTCAAGGCGAAGATCGCCGAGGCGGAGCGGATCGCGCGTGATCTCTGGAACCAGGCGTCCAGCCTGGTCGCCAACGTCGTCGACAGGGTGAAGGACGTCGCCAGCGGTGCCGTGAACGGACTGATGAACGTCGTCGGGGCAGCGCTGTCCGGCAACCCGGACGAGATCCGCGTGTCCGTCCACGAGGTCAACGGACGAGAGGTCTCGAGTTCCGAGGTGTCGAGCGCCCGGGCGTTCATCGGGCAGGTGCCCGCACCGCCCGCAGCGGGGTCGAAGGACTGGCTCGACGTGCGTGGGGCAGCGATGCGGAACGGCGTCGGATGAGCGCGGCGCCGAGCACTGACGTCATCGAGTGGGAGCTGTCCGTGGACGAGCTCCAGACGCTGCGCTCCCACCTGCCCGGCCTCGTGCTGCCGTCGTTCGTGCCCGCCGGCGACGGTCGGGACGACCTCGCGGCGGGACTCGCTTCGCGAGGTGTGCTGGAGCGTTCTCCCGCTCTCGACGCAGATTCGTGGGCCGAGGACCTCGACGCGCCGTTCCTGCTGGCGCTCGCGCTGCAGAACGCCGGGTCGATCGTCATCCAGGTCACCGCGTGGACGCCGGGCGGGACGGCCGCGCACTCCACCGTGATCCAGGCGTCGGCCGCCTCACACCTCACGGTGCACGGCGACGGTTCCGCCCGTCTCCGGGGAACGACACTCGAGCAGGCCTGGCGGACCCTCGCAGGGCTCGTACCGGCAGTGTCCGTCGACGGCCCTGCACGCGGCGCGGTCACAGTCAGCACGGTCGCGTCGCAGGCACTCGTCGACGCGATCGGCCAGCGTGATCCGCGCTTGCTCGACGCCGTCGTGCGCGAGCTCCATGTGCCGGCCGAGGCGGTCGACCTGTTCCGCGGACTCGCGGACCCCGTGCACTCGGGGTTCCGAGTGAAGGCGTTCACGCTCGACCACGGGCCGGTGTTCGTCGGTAACTGGTTCGGTACCACCCGAGGCTGGCTGCGGATGGGCGTCGGACTCGAGCCCGAGGCGCGTGGCGCCGAGGTCACGCCAGAGCTCATCACCGATGCCGGGACCGTCACGGTGACGGCGCAGACCGACGATGACATCCGTACGGAGCTGCTGAGCCTCGTCGCAGGACTGATCAGGGACAGGGACAGGGATGGCTGAAGGGCTGAAGGTCGACTTCGCCGAACTCGACCGAATGACGAACGGGCTGACTGACCTCAATGCGTACGCGTTGCCGTTGGTGCCGAAGGTCGGGGCGATCTCGGCAGATGGTGATCTGTTGGCGTCGGCGATCCTCTCGCCGGGAACGGCCGTGGCGGCTGAGTCGGCGGTGTTGACCGCATCCGTGCAGCTCGGGGTGACGGTCGCGTCGACCGAGGCGCTCGTGGTGATCACGGCGTCGATCGTGAAGGTGTACCAGACGGCCGACCAGGCTTTGTCCGCGTCCCTCGCCGCGGTCGAAGCAGTTGTGGACGCCGACAGCTTCGGACAGTTCTTGATCCGCGTAGTGGTGATCACCGCCGATACCGTCGACGCGGCGAAGAAGATCACTGCGGTTCTGTCCGAAGCGTTGAACACCGGGGTTGGCGGAACCTTCGGAGAGGCGTGGCAGCGCATCCTGTCGGGTGAGGACGTCGGCGACGTGATGCTGCAGATCCCGCTCCTGTTCCAGAAGCATGCCGTGAATGGGCTTCAAGACGGACTCAACCGGATACCCGGCGCCGGTTACCAAGGGCTCTTGGACACGATCATCCGGGATGGCACCTGGCTTGGTCTGTTTGATGACCGCGCGCTCGCGCTGACTACCGATGAACCCAATATCCCCGACCGCGAGGTGGACGGACAGCTTGTTCCTGATTCCGTCGGCGACCGCGGCGATCGTTCCTACCGCGCAAGTCTCGCAGCGCTTGGACTCGAAGACCTCCCGAAGGACAAGGACGGGCGCATCCTGCCCGAGGACCTCGCGAGTCTCTTCGCCGGATCCTCGCAGATCGACAGCGTCGGCGGCCAGGATGTGTCGGACATCAGGATCATCCGGACGGAGTACGCGAAGGACAAGTACTCGTACATCGTTCAGATACCTTCGACGCTCAGGTGGTGGCCGACCACTGCGTCCATTGGGAACGACTTCACCAGTGATGTCCTCGCACTTCAGCAAGAACGTCAGACCGCTCTCTCGACCGCGGCGTGGAACGCCTTGGATCGCGCTATGCATGACGATGGTGCTGCATCGGACTCGCCCGTGATGCTTAGTGGGTTCAGTCTCGGAGGGATCACCGCTGGCTCGATGGCAGCGAATCCGGGTTCGCACAACGTGCAGCAGGTCGTCACGGCAGGTGCGCCCATCGGCCGATTTGACATACCGGGTACGACTGGAGTCACCGCACTCGAGGCAGACGGCGATCCGGTGGCCCGACTGGACGGACAAGACAATTCGCGGGGTACTGTTGCCGGACCGCCGGCTCGCCTTGAAAGCGAGTCGGGGCCGGGTGCGGATCTCCTAGGTCCGGGAGACATCCACAACGCGGACAGATACGCGCGTATGGCACAGGGGTCTTCACAGAACTCGTCGACGCAGTTTGACACGTACTTCCGCGGTGACAAGAAGGTGACGGACTTCTATGGCGTTCGGAAGTGATCGGCGGTGGCGTCGAATCGTGCTCGCGATGGTGTCGGGCGTGATCGTCGTCAGCGGCTTAGGAGGATGCGCAATGCGAAGCTCGCTCACCCCGCTCGAAGCGCGAGACCGCGTGCAGAGCGCACCGGACGTGACCAAAGCGACCGTCACGACGGGTACAGATCGTGAAAGTCTCAAGACGACGTACTTCGTCGACGTGCGTGTGACGATACGTGGCAGCGAGAGCTCGACCGAGCTGACCCAGCTCGTCGACTACGTCACGCGGGTCGGATGGGCGACGGATATCGGCCATCAGCCGACGGGAGTGCAGCTCTTGTTGTCAGGTCCCGGTAGTCCCGACGTCATCGCCGCCCTCGATGAACTCGGACTCAAAGGTTATCCCGGCCCTCGGGACAATTCCAGCGCACTCATCACGGCAAAGGACCTCGAGCAGAAATGGGGAAAATGGCCGGGCGAGGTTCCGGACCGGATCAAATGAGCAGGTGACCTTCACCCCCGGGTGCAACGAACTCGTCACGCAGGCGGTCGCCGGATGGTTCCAGCAGCGTGATCCGAACATGGCTGCATTCGCCTAAAAGGACGGCCCGTTCCCGCATCGATTCCCCAAGCAAATAGTGCTCCGTACGCGGCTGCTCTACTCCAGGAAGCGCAACGCATCCCGATTGATGGGGTGTGGGGTGGACAGCCCGGACAGTCGGAAGCTCCTGACCGACATGCGGGAAATTCTGTTCGGAGACAAATGACCCACTCAAAACGAACCGCGGGAGTGATCGCCGCGCTCGGCCTGGTTTCGACGATGGCTGGATGCTCGACGATGTCTTCTGATCTCCCCGACGACCCGGTCGCACGCATCAAGGCCGTGAAGTCTGCTTCGCAGTCGGCTGAGCAACTCGTTGCGGGCTTCGTTCCCAAGAAGGAAGTGAAGAGTCTCCACCAGACGCGCACCGGCAGCTTGCTGGCTTGCTCCTCTGGGAAGCAATGGTCCGGCAATACGACGCTGAGTCTCGTCAGTGGACAGGACGATTCCCGGCTCGTCGATGAGATATCGCGGCGTGCCGAGGATAGCGGGTTCGATGTGGAGCAAGACAAGACTCGTTCGGGTACCCCGCGGGTAACTCTGACCGCGGACTCCGGCGTCTCCCTGCTTGTTGGGGTGTGGAACGACGGGACTGTGGTCAACATCGACTCGTTTTCGATGTGTTTTTCGCTTCCAGACGGCTTCCTGCCAGAACCTAGTTATTGACCGTGATCAACCGCACCAATCCGAGGAGCGCATTGAATTCAGCTCCTTCTGTTCGACATCGACGCCTCGCGTGCATCGGTGCGGCGATCGTTATCCTGGGATCTGTCGGAGGGTGCAGCACGATGGGTACACAGGGTCCGACGCCGACGAGTTCAACTCCGTCGTCGCACGGGCGTGCGGGCCAGTCGCTCGACGCCGCGCGGGAGCAGCTCCGAGCGATGCCTGGGCTGACGGACACGTCAGTCCAGATCGACCAGACCGTCTCTGGACTGAACAAGCATCACCAGGTGCTCGTGACGGCGACCGCGGAGGATCCCTCCCAGCTCCCGATGGTGATCGACAAGTTGGCGCAGCTTGGCTGGTCGGTGAACGAGCACGAACCGGACACCGGCGTCTACGTCCGCTTGAAACTCACACCGCAGCCGGTGATCGGAGACATCGCGAAGGCGAATGGATGGACCGATGCGGCCTATGCCACGTCGACCGACCGGCTGAAGCAACTTGTACTCCTGCCAGAGGTCGCGGTCGAGGAGCGTTTCGGAAAATGGCCAGGCGCTGTGCCGGATTCGTCGAAGTAGCCGCGTGTGCCGCGTTGTCGAAGGCCGCGGCGGTGATGATCGCTCTCGCGTTGGGGGCCCTCGACCAGGCACGGCGAGACTCTCACCACTGGACCGGTCAAATGAATCACGCTGAATGGAGAATGGCGAGGCAGGGTCGCGGATGAATTGTGTGAAAACGGGTACGGCGTGCCATGATCTGCCCGAAGCGAGGAGTCGAGGATGAGGACCGCACGAATCCTCGCGATCACGATGGGGGTCGCGCTCCTGAGCGGATGCGCCGCCAACACCTCGACTGTGGCGCAGAGCCCGAAGCAGCGAGTGGCTGACGCAAAAGCACGAACACAACGGTTCGAGCAGCGTGTGGCAGAACTCGTGCCGGACACGGTCGTCGATGACATCAAGCAGCTTCCGAACGGCTCGTTGCAATCATGCGAGCACGGTGACATGTGGGCGGGCGGTATCACGATCAATCTGCGCACAGACGCACGGCCAGACCTCGTCCTCGGCGAGCTCGGCCAGCGTGCGGACGACGCGGGCTTGGAGGTGGAGCAAAGCAAGTCATTCAACGGGACGGAGCGCATCACGGTGTCGGACCACGAGGGGGTCTCTGTGTTGCTGGACAGCGCACCGCACAGCATCGATGGAGGCTCCTTCTCGGACTGCTTCTCTCTTCCGAAGGAATTCTACCGAGGCGGCGAATTCTGAACCGTCGGCCCAGGACGTTTGCGCAACGAGTGGACCGACCGGTGACGCAGCGGGAGTTCGGGTGCGAGTGAGGGGAGAGCGATTGATGCGGATCGTCAAGACAGTCGGCGTCGCATCCGTTGTGGGTGCCCTCGCCGGATGCGCCGCAAATGCTGTGGATGAAGGCGACCCGATGGAACGCATCGCTGCCGCGAAGGAGCTGACGCAGCGTTCCGAGCGCGCGGCCATGGAACTCCTCCCGAAGGGGGACGTGATCGACATCGAGCAGCTGTCCGAAGGGTCGTTCCTCCGGTGCTCCGGTGGATACGTGTGGAGCGGGAATATCAGAGCGTCCTTGCGGGAAGGCGAGGACGGTGCCGGTGCGCAGAAGACACTGGCCGTTCGAGCCGAGGAACGCGGTGATGACGTGCGGGAGGACGAACTGCTCTCGGGGCGCCGCCGATACACGATCACGACGGATGACGGCGTTCAGATGCTGCTCACCGTGTGGGACCACGGCACCGTGCTGGACATCGACTCGGCCTCACCCTGCATCCGCCTTCCCGATGACTTCAAGCGACCTCGCACATACTGACGCGTGGGACGACGGCCGATACGCTGCCGACGGTGGGGACGGAACGGAGCGCTGGCGCTGATTGCAAGAGATGGCGCCATCCCTGGTGGACACTCCCGATCGCGACCGTCGTCGCTTTCCCTCCGTGGGTGCTCGCCGCGTTCGGGTGGAGAGGGTTCGGCAGCCGTGAAGTGCTCCCCGCCGTCGCGGTCATCACTCCCTGAGCGGATGCGCCGCAGGAGACCGTCGATAGCATCGACTGATGACCACGCAGCGACCGCCGTACCGTGCCGACATCGTCGGCAGCTTCCTCCGCCCCGCCAGTGTGAAGGACGCTCGGCAGCGAGCTGCCGCGGGCACGATCGACCCGACCGAGCTGCAGTCCGTGGAGGACGAGGCGATTCGCGGCCTGATCGACTCCGAGGTCGAGGCCGGCCTTCAGCTCGCGACCGATGGAGAGTTCCGCCGTGCCTGGTGGCACCTCGACTTCTGGGGTCGCCTGAACGGCGTCGAGGTCGTCGAGCTTGACCACGGCATCGCGTTCCAGGGTGTCGAGACCACCCCGAAGGGCATGCGGGTCACCGGCCCGGTGTCCTTCCCAGCCGATCACCCGTTCCTCGCGCACGCCGCGTTCGTGCTCGCCGAGGCAGCGCAGCGCGGCGTGACGGCGAAGATGACGATCCCGTCGCCGACCGTGTTCGACTTCCGGCTCGACGCGGACCAGATCCGCACGGACCACTACGCCGACCGCGATGCGATCACTGACGACCTCGTGCAGGCCTACCGCGACGCGATCGCCGCGTTCTACGACGCCGGCGTCCGTTACCTGCAGCTCGACGACACGGCCTGGGCCTACGCGTGCTCCGACGTGGAGATGGAGAAGGCACGGGCTCAGGGGATCGAGACCGACGGCATCGCGGAGCGGTTCGCCACGATCATCCGCCGGGTCCTCGACGGTCGGCCCGACGACCTGGTCGTGACGACGCACGTGTGTCGCGGGAACTTCCGGTCGACGTGGATCGCGTCGGGCGGGTACGAGCCGGTGGCGGAGCAGATGCTCGGGCACACGGGCTACGACGGGTTCTTCCTGGAGTACGACAGCGACCGCGCGGGTGGGTTCGAGCCGCTGCGATTCCTGCCGAAGGGCGACCAGGTCGTCGTCCTCGGGCTGATCACCTCGAAGTCGGGGGAGCTCGAGGATCCGGCCGTCATCGAACGTCGGATCGCTGAGGCCGCTGAGTTCGCGCCGCTCGAGCAGCTGGCGCTCAGCCCGCAGTGCGGCTTCGCGTCGACCGAGGAGGGCAACGTCCTGACCGAGGACGAGCAGTGGGCGAAGGTGCGTTCCGTGGTGGAGATCGCGAATCGAGTCTGGCCCACCGCCTGAGTTCGGCGACCGTTCGTCAGGACGAGAAGTCCCACGAGATGTGGGTCCCCGGGTGGAACCAGATCAGGGATGCGATCGCGAGGCCGAGGAGCGTCGCGCAGGGGCGATCCACCACCGGGGCGGGAGTCGGCGGAACAGGCCCACGACGAGGAGCACCAGCGCGACGAGGAGGAGAGCCGCGGTGATCGCCGATCCTCGCACGGCGAACCCCGCCATCGCCGGACGGGTGACGTCGAGCGGTGCTCCGAACGCGGTGATGAACCCCACGCAGAACACGCCGACGATGATGGCGATGATGCCCGCAGTGAGCGCGATGAGTGCGGTGATCAATGCGGCGAGCCCGAACGGCGTGTCGCCCCATCTCCGTTCTCGTCGCCCCTCCGGCGACCGCGGGGACGGCATTGCGGACAGGGGCTGCGACGATGCGGGCAGTGCCCACCAGGGGAGCGGAGCGTGGTCGACCGGGGCCGGTGACGGCGTTCCTCGCCAGTCTTGAGCGACGTCCATGGCTTCTGCCCCCCTCGAGACGACCCTATGCGACTGTCGCAAGCGCGAACGGCAACACGGCTGACGCACCGGCACGTCGCAACTCCCGCCCGGCGACGGTCATCGTCCAACGGCTGTCGACGAGGTCGTCCACGAGCAGCACCGGTCCTTGGTGCGATTGCAGCGCCGAAGACAGAGCAGGCCCGACCGTGAAGCTGTCCCACACGCCGGCGAGCCGGTAGGCGCTGTTCGTCGCACCATCGCCCCGCTGGGTCCCACCGGTGCGGTCGAGGGTCCCGAGGAACTCGAGCTTCCCGATCGACGACAGTGCCTGCGCGAGCGACGAGACGAGCTGCGGCCGGGACTGCGACGACATCGCCACGACACCGGTCGGCCGGGTCTCCCACGGCCAGTCCTTGAGCGCCCGGATGCAGCCGTCGAGGAGTTCGCGCGAGACCGGTGCGTCGGCGACCCCGGACGCGAAGAGCGCACGCAGCGGACCGCCCCAGCCGAGGTCGGTCAGACGGGCGACGGCGCGACCGGGCGCGACGACCTCGTCGGCGGCGAGCTTGCCGCGCACGGGCACGTTCAGCGCGGACATGCCCGAGGGCCACTGCGCGCGGGGAGCGATCTCGACGCCGACCTGGTCGAGTGCCGAGGCCGCGCCGGTCGCTGCCCCCTCAGGGACGTCAGCCGGGTACCAGGCGCCCGCACAGTTGTCGCAGCGGCCGCAGGGTTCTGCCGATGGGTCGTCGAGGTCCTGCTGCAGGAGCTGCATCCGGCAGGCGGAGGTCGACTCGTAGTCGAGCATCGATGCGGCCTCGGCCGCACGGGCGGCGGCGACGCGTTCGTAGCGCGCTGCGTCGTACTCCCACGGCTGCCCGGTCGAGACCCATCCTCCGGTCACCCGACGGACGGCGCCGTCGACGTCGAGGACCTTGAGCAGGAGCTCGAGGGTGGACCGCTTGATGTCGACGAGCCCTTCGAGTGCGACCGTCGACATCGCCGAGTCGGTCGACAGCGCGCCGAGGACCGCGGAGGCGCGGGCTTCGGTCGGCATCGAGGCGCTGGCGAAGTACTTCCAGATCTCCTGGTCTTCGTACCCGGGGAGCAGGAGCACGTCGGCGTTGTCCGTCGCTCGGCCGGCACGTCCGATCTGCTGGTAGTAGGCGACGGGGGAGGACGGCGCCCCGACGTGCACGACGAACCCGAGGTCGGGCTTGTCGAACCCCATGCCGAGGGCGCTGGTGGCGACGAGGGCCTTCAGCTCGTTGCCCTTCAGCTGCTGTTCCAGCTGCTCGCGCTCGTCGGTGTCCGTGCGCCCGGTGTACGCGCGGACGGCGTGGCCACTCTCGCGCAGGAGCCGCGCGATGTCCTCTGCCGCGGAGACGGTCAGCGTGTAGATGATGCCGCTGCCCGGCAGGTCGCCGAGGTGCGCCAGGAGCCACCCGAGCCGGGCTCGGGCATCGGGGAGCGTCAGGACCCCGAGACGCAGGGAAGCGCGAGCCAGCGACCCGCGGATCGTGAACACCGGATTTGCCGGCCCCGCGGTGAGCTGCTCGGCGACGTCCTCGACCACGCGCTCGTTCGCGGTCGCGGTGGTCGCGAGCACGGGCACGCCGTGCGGCAGGGACCGGATGAGTTCGGCGAGGCGCCGATAGTCGGGCCGGAAGTCGTGGCCCCAGTCCGAGATGCAGTGCGCTTCGTCGACGACGAGCATGCCCATCCGGGCGACCAGCGTCGGCAGCTGTTCGTCGCGGAACTTCGGGTTGTTCAGCCGCTCGGGGGAGACGAGCAGGACGTCCACTTCGTCACGGGCGAGCGCGGCCTGCGTGTCGGACCACTCGTGGGCGTTCGCGGAGTTGATCGACACGGCCCGGACACCGGCGCGGGCAGCGGCAGCGACCTGGTCCCGCATCAGGGCCAGCAGCGGCGACACGAGCACCGTCGGGCCCCCGCCGCGACGCCGCAGGAGCAGGGTCGCGAGGAAGTACACCGCGGACTTGCCCCACCCGGTGCGTTGGACGACGAGTGCGCGCTGCCGGTGTTCGACCAGGGCGGAGATTGCCTCGAGCTGGCCGGGGTGGAAGACGGCGTCGGGACGCCCGGTGAGCGCAGCCAGCGCTGCCTGCGCCTCGGCAGCGATGTCTGCAGAAGGCGAGGCGTTCGGCGGGGCTGCAACGGGGGTGTCCATGGCCCCATGTTGTCAGGCCCGACCGATGAAACGCAGGCCGAGCCTCCAGGCTGTGGAGAACGCGCGCTACTGGTACGTGACCAGCGACGGCGTCGGCGCCACGTCCTGCATGGTCTGCGCAGGCGTCAGCATCGGCTGGTCCTCGTCGTAGAAGTTCTTCCAGCCCCAGCGCGTGCCTGCTGGCGCGTCGGCGTGCAGCGCCTTCCACGTCGCCTGCTTGTCCGGCTGCGATCCCTGCCCGTCGGCGTGGATGAGCAGGTCGAGCTCGGGGTGCGACTCCAGCGACGAGCGGTCCTGGATCATCGACAGCCGGAACTGGTGCAGGACGAGTGCCTTGGGCGGCAGCCCCTCGGATCGGACGAGCTGTGCGAGCCAGTCCGAGACCTGGTTCACCTCCGAGGCGTTCACGCTCCCGATCTGCTGCAGGGGCACCTGGTCCGCCGTCAGCCGCCACTCCGGGTCGAGCGCGAGCCACACACCGGGCTGCTTCAGGAGCGACTCGTACCGCTTCGCCTGGGACAGGAAGTCCGAGCGGCCGGGCTGCAGGTCGATGATCACGGGCATGCCGGCGTCGTGCGCGGCGTCGACGTAGGGCTCCAGCGTCGAGACGGGGAGCTCGGTCGAGTAGTCCCCGTCGGCGCCGGCGTCACCGGCCGCGACGGTGGCGATGACCTCGAACGCGGGGGTCACGGGCTCGTCGGACACGTCGTCGTACGACGCGGCGAGCTGCTTCGCGCGCGACACGGACGCCGCCGGGTCCTGCTCGCCGAGCACGCCGAGGGACGGCGCCCCCGGTGCGCCGTACATCGCGACGTACCGGTGCCCGTCGAACGGTCGCTGCCCGCCATGCGGCAGCTGGAACCCACTTTCCGCAGCGCGGACGGTCCACGTCGGGTCGCCGAGCCCACCGAACGCGGACCCGACGAACAGCGTCGGCGCGTCGCGGTGGTCGTGGAGCGCGGTCACGACGTCGGGTGCCGCCGCCGGGTCCGTGACGCCGTCCGGCATGGTCACCACGCGTGCACCGGCCGCCTTCGCGGTCGCCACCGGGGCAGCGTCGGCCGTCCCGTCCGCCACCACCACGGTCGTCGGCCGGGAGGACCGGGTCGACTCCGGCGCGTCCCCGTCCTCCGGCGCGGATCGCCGCTGGGCGTCGGTGTCGATGCGGACGTCGCCCTCGGCCTGGTACCAGGTGGCGCCGAGGCGGTCGAGTTCGCGGGCGACGGTCTGTTCCTGCTTCGTGCTGGTCAGGAGCAGGGGGACGTGCGCTCTCGTCGCAGCGTCGGCCGCGGTCTCGATGGCACTGTCGTTCCCGGCTGGCGCGACGACGGCGCCGGGTGCGGTGGCGAAGAGTGCGCGACTCGCCCGGATCGACCGTTCGACGGGATCCTGTTCGTCCGCGACGGTCACGGTGTCGGCGGAGGCCTTCGTCAGCGTCGGCCGGTCGTCGTGGGCTTCGGCCTTCGTGCATCCGGCGGCGCCGAGCACGAGGCCGGCTGCCGCGAGTGCGACGAGGGCACGGGCGGTACGGGAACGCATCGGGCCACCCTACGAGCCGGGTGCTGGGCGCTGCATGTCCGGGGTGGGGCGGGCGGTGTCGCTGTGTGGTGCTTTCTCGGGTCGCTCTGGCGCCGGCTCGGTGGCGCTGTGGGCGCTGACTCGGTAGCGCGCGAGATCGAGTGCGCGGACGTGGCGGCCTCCAGCACCGGGAGGTCCCCGTTCCTGCGCACTCGATGCCCGGACGCGGGACCGGGACAGGACGTGGCGCGGCAGGGGTCCGGCGTCCGCTATGCTGGTCGGGCTGCTCCGCGCTCGGTCGGGTGTGGGTGGCGGAGTCCTCCGGGACTCCGAGTCCGCAAGGGCTCACGGGCTGTGGCGCAGCTTGGTAGCGCACTTGACTGGGGGTCAAGGGGTCGCAGGTTCAAATCCTGTCAGCCCGACCATTATTGAGTTGCTTAAACCATTGGACTCGTTGAGGCCAGTGGAGGTCGAACTAAGAGAGCCTTCCGCAGAAATGCGGGAGGCTCTCTTACTTTTGTCTGCGACGTGGTCAGCGGCAGCGTGGCGCTGCTGCGCCTGCCAGGCGTGAAGGGGGTCGTTGATCTCGGTGCGTTCGCTCTCGACGCGAAGGCCCTCCGGGCCGTCGTAGACGCGCAGCTTGCTGAAGAACGCGAGGAGCAAGTGACATCATCGCTTAGAGCAAGCGCGGTCTCGACTTCGTGACCAGCTCGCTCGAGTTCGATCCGTCACTTGCCGAGGGACTCGCGTTCATTCGTGAGGAGTACGCGGAAATGATTCCTGAGGGGCTGGCATCTGGGGAACCGACCAGCGATAGCGATCAGTAGCTAGACGGTGCCCGGTCTAGGTCTGGATCGGCCGTCACCGGCTGGCGACTAGCCAGTCTTGCCCCACTTCCGTCGGCTGCGCTCTCGGATGGCGTAGCCGCCGGACATCTTCATGCGCCAGGTCGCCATCTCAATGCTGACTTGCTAGCGGTTGGCGACGACGAGCGGCGCGATGCCCCTGATGACCGCGATCTTGGCCTTCTCCTGCGGAATCAGTAGTGCCCCGGCCAACTCTTCGGCTTCCTTCTCCTGGGCCTTCGAGGTACCGCCACAGCTGCTGTCGGCGCCCGTCCAAGCCGGCGACGGGTCGTGCTCGGCCTCGAAGTGCGCGACCTCGTGCGACAGGTCGGAGCGTATGCGCTCGTTGCTTCGTTCAGGGTTGTAGATCACCAGGCTGCGTCGACCATCGCGGAGGAGTGCCGCGGACCAGACGTGGGGCTTCTCCTCCAGGAAGCGGCGCATGGCCGCTGCGTCTGCGGTGAAGTCCCGCAGCGAGATGAACGGGATGCCGTTCTCGCCCGACCAGTGGAACGGATCGAAAGGCACGTCCTCTGACAGGTCGTAGTCCTTCCTCACCTCCATGGCGAGTCGGCCGAGAGCAGCCTTGTTCATGACTTAGCTCGTCTTCCTCGTGGAGCGGAAGTAGTCGAGTCCTGACTTCAGGATCGATTCAAGGTGTTGCTTGTCCTGTTCGTCGAGGTCGTTGCGCGCACGAAGCAGCGCGTTGATCGACGAGCCGAGCTCCGGCTCTTCTCGGTTGGCGAGCTCGTCGGCGTCAACCATGAACTGATCGGCGGGGATTCGTAGCCACCGGACAATGCGCGCGAACGCATCAAGGTCGGGGCGCTGTTCGTTGCGCAGTCGGGTGAGAAGCGACGGACTGACGCCGATTTGGCCGGCGG
Organism: Curtobacterium sp. L3-7; assembly: GCF_048756585.1. Taxonomy (NCBI): domain Bacteria; kingdom Bacillati; phylum Actinomycetota; class Actinomycetes; order Micrococcales; family Microbacteriaceae; genus Curtobacterium; species Curtobacterium sp. L3-7. Next base: position 1,975,333 of record NZ_CP151474.1, read on the forward strand.
CCGTTCGCCAAGAGATCTCGTCTGCTTTGACTCGCGTTTCGAGTGCGCTGGCGAGGCCCGCTACGTCGATGACTGTGTCTGGCATGAGGCTCCCAATTTTCTGAGCCGTTGCGGCCCGCACCTCCAGCGTAACCCGTGAGTGATGAGATGTTGCGCAACTGGAACGCCGTGTTACTCTTGAGTCACTGTTTTGCTAATAGAACACTTCCAAGGAGGAAGACATGGCGAAGAACACCGGCAAGGGTTACCGGCAGGGCGCAGTGACGGGGCGCTCGCAGACCTACAACCCCAAGACCCAGACCCACGCGAAGTGGGACACCTCGACGGGGCGCTTCATGGACGGCAAGAGCGACGGGAAGCCCTTCAAGGGCGTCCGACGAGAGGACTAATGATGGAGATCGGGCTCGGGGCGTTCATCAAGTTCGCCAACGCCACCCCGCGGGCTCGTTCCCGTCTGGCGCGCCAGATCGCGGAGCAGTCGCGCAGCGACTACGAACCTGCGACGGATTTCTGGCGTCCCATGCGGCACGCGATCAACCGCGACCGAAAGACCACCCGTGACGGTGAGGCGCTCCGTCAGGTCGCGCAGGCGGCTCCCGATCGTCGTCGCCCGAGCTTCGAGGAGATCAGCGTCCGCTGGGACGGCGTCGCGCCGCGCTGGAACGGTGCCGGCCACATCCCGTCGCACGCCGCCCGGATCGAGATCGGTGGGTTGCAGGTTCGCGTGAACCCGCTCTTCTCCGAGCAGTGGACCGATGGGCACGCCGAGGCTGCCTACGTCTGGTTCAATAAGGAGGAGCTTCGGGACGACACGCTCGCGGGAGTCCGGCACCTGCTGACCCGCGACGGCCACGAGGCGCATCTCGAGCCGGTCTTCATCGACGTGCGCCGCACCTTCGCGGTCGCCGCAGCACCGACCGACGGCATCGATGAGTGGCTCGACGAGCTTGGCGCGGAGTTCCGCGGCCTGGCCGCTTAGGGGCTGATCGTGGAGGAAGCGAAGAGTCGCACGACCGGCGCCGTCTGGGACGCCGAGGATTTTGCTGCCCTGAGTTCGGGGGAGCGGGATGCCTTGCGCGAGACGCTGATCTGCACCGGGTGCGGAGCCGACGCCTACTTCATCCGCGAGGCCCGCAACGGTCGTCGCGCCTGCTTCGGTGCTCGACCGCACCGCGAGAACTGCGAGCTTGCCTCCTTCGTCACCGATGACGGTGGCGGTGCTCCCCTCGATGAGGTCGACGAACTCATCAACGCGGGCGACATCTTCCGGATCGACCCGAACCGCGGCCGCGCCATCCGGCACGTTCGCCACGACCCGACAGCGCCGCCCTCGACTGGCGGATCGGCTGTCCGCTACACCCGTCGGGGTCGAGGTAACGTGCGCCAGTCCTCGATGGGACTTGGTCGACTCCTTCGTCAGCTCGTGATGCGCGAGGCGTTCCGGCGCAGCCAGACGCTGCTGATCATGTCAGACGACACCCGTCAGACAGTCAAGTCCGGGTGCGTGCATCTCTCGGAGATCGAAGACAAGCACCGGAACCGTCTCCGTGTCTACTGGGGCACGATCCGCTTTCCTCGCCCAAAGGACGACGGCGGCGCCTGGCTTAACACCGGCCGCGGGTCGCCCACCATCGTGATCGAGGAAGACGAGCTCGCGACGCTGCTCGAGCGCTCCGGCCTCGAAGAGTTCGAAGACCTGTCGGGATCCTTTTTCGCGATCATGGGCAAGCTCCGCCATGGTCCGGGCGGCCGGCAATACTTCTTCGTCAACGACGACGTCGACTGGATGGCAATCCGGCCGTTCGTTGCTGATGAGGCGTTGAACTAGGTCAGTTGCGATGGAGCCCGTGCCGGCGGCTGTCGAGCGCGTCCTTAAAGTGGCTCTCGGCGATGTCAATGTCGCGGGTTGGCGTGGACGGATCAAACACGCGCAGGGGTGAGAAGCGGCAGCTGCTCGGATCGAGATGACGCAGCTCGACGTTGCCGCCGTGCCCGTTTGTGGCATAGGCATTCCAGCGCTGCCAGATACTCTCTTCGCCGTCGGCCTTGCCGACGTAGTGCCGGCCATCTCGGGTGTCCGTGATGAGGTAGATCCCGACCACTGACGCGAGCGCGGTGCGCCACGAGGCGTATCGGTGCTCCCGCATGACGGCTTGCAGCTGGATGTGATTCAGGACGAGTCGGTCAAAGCCGGAGGACGGGATAGGTTCGGCGTCGGCAATGCCGACCACGGGGTAGCTCGCGCCGTCGTGGCGTTCATCCTCCAGGTGCGCGGGGATCGCCATCCGATGACGAGCCGGTTGCGTAGGTCTGCCATGTGCTCTGACTCGGCAATGTCGAAGGTGCGGATGATGCCGTTGTTCTCGACCTCACCGTGGTTCTCCACGACGGACCACAACCGTGCCTGGTCGCCGCCTTCTTTGATGAAGACGACCCAGATCGGCGGAGGTGCGGACGGGAAGCTCCGCGCGCTCGCGGACTGCCTCCGCGTGTACTCAAAGATCTCCGCGTGCGTTGAGTTGGCGTGAAGTCCGGTGAGGCCGCTCTCTCCGGCCTCCTGCGCGAACGCGTGGCGGATGACGAGCGCCTTCGCGGGATCGATCCCCGCGTCCACGAGAAGCGGACTGAGTGTCAACGCCATGCCTGCCCCGTTCGCTCGTTGCTCGGCGTCAGATCGTCAAGCGCTTTCACCAGTGAATCGCACCGGAGCGACGTTGTGGAATCGACATCGTTTGCGACCGGCGCATTGACGTCATGACCCGAGTCGTCATACTCAGCAGTCCTCCTCGCCGGGCAGCGGCTTCATCTAGAGGAACCCATCCGGGGTTCGTCGGCCGCATCCGATGAGGAGGCTCGCGATGAGCGAGAACGAACTGCCCGAGGTGCCGGCCACGGCTCTCGGTCCCATCCGTCCGCTGAGCGTGCGCATCACTGATGATCTGCGAGCGCAGATCGAAGTGATCGCGCAGCTCAACGACCGGAGCGTCACAGAGGAGATCCGTCTGGCGCTGGAGTCCTGGGTCGAGACGAGCAACTCCGATCCGAAGGTGCTGCAGCGCACCGTGGGTGCGGGCCGAGATCGAGCGCGAGGCCAAGACCAAGCAGAACGCGATCGAGGCCATCTTCGGGGGCGCTCCGCCGCGTGGCGGCCGCACTACCAAGCAGTCTTCGGCCTGACCCGCACCGGGCGGCCGAGATCGAGTACCGCCAGTGCTCTCCCGGGCGTCTCGGCGCTTCAACCACCTGTCCTCGTTGCTGCCTCGCGGCTTGTCAGATAACTACCGAGATCTCGGCCGCGACAACAGTAAGGAGGTGGGAGCGATGGTGAAATGCATCGTCATCCCGCACGACGAGGGCCGCCCACCGCGGCTCCAGGAGATGCCCGACATCGGCGCCTTCCCGGAGGCTGTCGATGGCGGGCTCGAGATAATCGAAGCGCCCGGCATGAACGCCACGATGTACGTCAACGAGGCCGCCCATCGTGACTTTGCGCCGCTCAACACGAGGGCGATGGCACTGGCCTGGCTTCACGCCGTCGACCCGATGAAGCATCCGCTCCTCTTCGGCGACGTGGTGTTCTCGGGTCTCGGCATCGAGAACGACGGCGATGTGCCGGAGGAGCTCGTGCGCGATGTGTTCGAGGCGACGACGTTCCTCATCGACGTGAGAGCCCACGCCGGCCGACTCCGGCTAGTGACGTGCGCAGTTCGGCACGGTGTTCGAGGCGGCGGTCTGGTGCATGTTGCTGACGCGCTCCGCTCGACCGGGCGTCCAGTTTCGGATCCATCCACGCGCGCTCTCCTTCATCTGAGGAGCGGCGACCACTTGAGCAGCGACAGGCTCGTCGCTCGTGGTCGCCGCTCTTCCGTTTCGGGCCGACCTCGTTGCTCAAGTCACAACATCTGGCCTATTGCCACGGCGCGTCCGTTGCCTCATAACTAAGGGCACAAAGGAGAATGCACCCGATGAAGCATTTCCAGCTCACCCAGCGCGCTCGTCCGTCCCGTCGAGCTTCTTCGCACGCGCATCGAGACGAGGACGCCTGATGCAGATCACCCACCTTCGAATGTCCGGCTTCCAATCGTTCGGCACCGACCCGACTGAGATCGCCCTGCGCGACGTCACCTACGTGCTCGGACCTAACGGCGCCGGCAAGACGGCTGTGCTCGAGGCGCTCTCGCGGCTCTTCAGCCCGCTGTCGGCGCAGCGCAAAGTTCGTCACTCGGACTTCCACATCCCGAATGGGCAGACGGCAGCAGATGTGCATGTCGCTAGCCCCGTGCTGTGGATCGAGGTAGACCTTGAGGTGCCCGAGTCGGGCGCATCAGGCGACCACGCTTCGGTCCCGCCCAACTTCGCGCACATGCGAATCGCTACGGAGGACGGGGTTCCGCGGATCCGCGTCCGCCTCACCGCCACTATCGCTCCCGACAATGTGATCGAGGAGAAGCTCGAGTACATCCTCGAAGCGGATGCGGACGGAGAACCGCTGCAGCGAGCCGACATGTCGCGCTTCGACCGCGCCAACATAGAGGTGCACTACCTGCCTGCGCGCCGCGATCCGGCCGAGCACATCGCTTACACGACCGCGTCGTTGGTCGGTCGCGCGCTACGCGCTGCGGATTGGACTGCCGAGCGCGCGACACTGTACACGCTGTCGAAGAGTCTCACCGACGCGCTTGCTGACAATGACGCCGTAAAGAGCATCGGTGTTCAGCTCGCGGGGGAGTGGAAGGGTCTCCACTCCGGCGCCTTCTTCACCGACCCGTCGATTGCGTTTGGCAGTGGCGATCTAGAGAGTGTGCTCCGCCAGCTTACCGTTTCGTTCGCACCGTCCCCGGCCGGCTCGTCGCTTCCGTTCGATCGGCTAAGTGACGGACAGAAGTCATTGCTCTACATCTCACTCGTGCTCACCTGGCAGTCCCTCGCGCGGGAAGTGCTGAATGGCACCGAGACCTCGTTCGATCAGCACCGCCTGCGCCCTCCCGTTCACACCGTGATCGCGCTCGAGGAGCCGGAGAACAGCTTGGCTCCGCAGTACCTCGGTCGCATCATCCGCCAGCTCCGGACGGCCGCAGAGCACGGCGACTCGCAGTCCCTCATCGCGACGCACTCACCGGCCTTGCTCCGCCGGGTCGATCCTGAGTCGATCTGCTTCCTGCGCCTCGACAGCTCCCGCCAGTCGCAGGTGCGCCGCATCCTGCTACCAACGACGAGCGATGAGACAGGGAAGTACGTGCGTGAAGCCGTGCTCGCATTCCCAGAGCTCTACTTCTCGCGTCTGGTCGTTCTTGGTGAGGGAGATAGCGAGCAGATCGTGTTGCCTCGCGTCCTTGCTGCGGCCGGCGTCGCCGAGGACGATGCCTCAGTCTCGGTCGTTCCGCTCGGCGGTCGCCACGTCAATCACTTTTGGCGTCTCCTCCACGAGCTGGAGATCCCACACGTGACGTTGCTCGACCTTGATTCCGGGCGCCATCAGGGCGGCTGGGGTCGCGTTCGGAACGCGCTGAAGCAGTACAACAAGCTGACGCCCGGCACGTATGCGGACGCGTCGATCGAAGGCCTTCGGAAGTGGAACGACGTCGTCGACTTCCCGGAACTCGTAGATCCGTGCATCGCTGGCGGCGTGGGCCCCGTCAACTCCCTCGAGACAAAGGGCGTCTATTTCTCGCACCCCGTCGATCTCGACCTCATGATGCTCGAGGCGTTTCCGGATGCCTACGGAGTGGAGTCTGTTGGTACGCCCGACGACAAGACCATCGCTGCGGTGCTCGGCAAGTCGCATGCGAACGAGGATCGCCTCCCGAGCGGCGTCCGCGAGCTCTTCGACGACTATCACCGGCTGTTCGATCTGAAGAGCAAGCCTGCGTCACACCTTCGGGCGATGGCGGCGCTGACCGACGAGGAGCTACTCGAAGACCTTCCCGAGGTACTCGAGCGGCTCGTCGCGGACGTGCGTGCGAAGCTGGGGGCCCTTCCCGAGTGATCCATCCCAATAACTGGCATCCGGTCGGCGGACTGGAGCTCGAACCGAACGCGCTGAAGGCCGTGCGTGAAACGGCAGCCAACATCGTTGTCACCGCCGGCCCTGGCGCGGGTAAGACCGAGCTGCTGGCGCAGCGTGCGGACTTCCTCTTCCGAACCGGCGCGAGTCCGTATCCCAAGCGGATCCTGGCGATCTCATTCAAGGTCGACGCAGCCCGCAATCTTCAGTCCCGCGTTCGACTGCGCTCCGGCTCGCAGTACGCCGCTCGCTTCGACAGCTTCACCTTCCACGCCTTCGCCAAGCGGCTCGTCGACAACTTCCGTCCAGCGCTTACCGGCCTGAACGCCCTCAACGCGGACTACCGGCTCGACGCGCGTGCCCGAATTCAGAACGAGCAGATCACCTTCGACGACCTTGTACCGCTCGCCCTGGAGATCCTGAAGAAGAACGAGTACGCACGAGAGGCGCTTCGGCAGACCTACAGCCACGTCTTCATGGACGAGTTCCAGGACGCCACGACCGAGCAGTACGCCTTCTTGAAGGAGGCGTTCGAGGGTACCGGCGTGCAGCTCATCGGCGTTGGCGATACTAAGCAGCGCATCATGCGCTTCGCGGGCGCGCTCGACGGAGTCATGGCGACCTTTGCTGCAGACTTCAGCGCAACCGACCTGCAGTTGTACCAAAACTTCCGATCGAAGCCGCGCCTGCGTCGGATGCAGAACCGCATGATTCTCGAGATGGATCCGGGTGCCGCGAGCCCGGACGAAGATCTTGTCGGCGACGAAGGCGTGCTCCAAGCGCTGCGCTTCGAGACCGACGAAGACGAGGCAGCCGCGGTGGCCTCGTTGATCCAAAAATGGCTTGAGGCGGGTGTTCCTCCTCGGGAGATCACGGTGCTGGCGCGGCAGCAGCCCCACCTCATCACGAGTGTCCTTGGCGAGCACCTCACCGCCGCTGGTATTGCGTATCGCAACGAGCAGCAGTTTCAAGACTTGACGACGGAGCCGGTCGCAGCACTGATCTTCAACTACCTCCGCGTCGTAGCGGATGAGGGGCGACCGTCCGCCTATACCGAGCTGGTGCGCGTGGTGACCCGCGGTGGAATCGAGGAGGTGGACGGCGTGTTGGACAGCAAGCTCCGCGCGCTGCTTCGCGACGCTCGCCTGGCCGTGCGTGTGCCAGGCTTCGATGCCGCCGAGTACTCGTCGTGGAATCCACTCATCAGTTCGTTCCTAAAGTTCGTGACGCGGCCGTCACTCAATGCGCTGTCGCCGTCGTATCAACAGGGGGACCGGCTGAAGCACGTGATCAAGGAAGCGACCGGCGCTTTCAAGCGCGAACTGGCGATCGACGGCGATCCGATTGCGGCACTCGACCGGCTGTCGGAAGAGGACGCCATCCGGATCTTGACGGTACATAAGTGCGAGGGTCTCGAGTTTGAGAAGGTCGTCGTCTTCGGAGTCGAGCCGCAGTTTTTCTGGGGCAATGACAGCGACGTGAAGGCTGAGTTCTTCGTCGCCATTTCACGGGCCAAGGACGAGCTGGTGCTCTCCACGGCTCGTCACCGCGTGAAGCCAAATGGGGCGAGTTACCGCTGGAGTGAGGACTCGCCTCCGCACGATGAACTTCTGGGGTATGCCGATGAATCCTGAATCCGCACGAGGTACGAGCCCGTTAGATCCGGCGGTGCTCACGGAACTCCATGCTGTCAACTTTGAGGAGCTCGAAGCTACTACACACGAGGTGCCTTTCGTCCGTGAGAGCTTTGAGCTGCTGAAGGAGACGTCGATGTTCCTGGCCGCGGTCGCGGGCATCCGCACGGAGGGCCAGACTGACGGACTCTCGCGCAACCACGCGATTGTCATCGGTCACTACGCCCGCATGATCAAGCTTATGACGACCTTGATCCGCCAGATCGCTGATGGGCACGGCGGGGATCAGCAGATCGCGGTGAGCCGCGAGTTCATGGATTCCGTCTCGACGGTGATGTATCTGCTCGGCGATCCCGGGGACGGAAGCCGGTACACGTCCTACGTGATGAACAGCCTCATCGCGGAGCGCGAGTTCTTGAAGGACGTTCGCGAGCAGGTCGCTCAGCGCAGTGACGTCATGCTACCGATCGAGGAGCGAATCAATCGCTCTATCGCTGAAATGCTGAAGGCCGCCGGGGTGCGCGAAGAAGATATCCCCTCACGCCGGAAAAACGGCTGGCCCAACGCCCAGGTGCGTCTTGAGCTTCTCGGGCCAACCGCCTACGCGGCGTATCGGACGGGCTCCGGTGCCGTACATGGGAGTTTCGCGGATATCTACAAGCACCACCTCGACGAGGTGAGCGGGGGCTTCGAGATAGAGCTCCGGCCGCAGCCATTCCGCCCGCAGCCGCTGCTCTCGATGGCGCTTCTGTCCTTGATTACCCTTGGTGACTACAACCGCATCTTCCTCGAGATGTCGATTCCGGACGTCCTCCAAGAGCGGGGCCGTGCGCTGATCGCGCTACTGGAAAAGACTGACGAGCTCCACGAGCGATATATCAATGAGCGGCGAGGAAACCGCGATCAGGACGAAGGAACAACATCATGACCGGGTCAACTGACAGCCCCGGCGGACTTCAGATCGTCGTCGAGAACCTGAGTGATGAGGGCGCCAGGCTTCTCGCCGCCGGCATCGAGTCGAGCGGAGATGGCGGCGCTCTCGCGCAGCTGATCGGCTCAGTCACGAACGCACTTCGACCTGAAGATCGTGCGAAGACGCGACTGGTGATCACCGGCGATCTCGTTGCGACAGTGAACGCGCGCGAGGACCGGACCGGCACCCCCTTCACGATGGAGCGCGGAGCGGGGGTAGTTGCGGCGAAGACCATGCCGCCGAACGCCGATGGATTCGTCGACATTCTGATCCCCGTCTACTGGCTCTTGCCACTCGAAAGCGCGCAGGAAACCGCAGAGCAGTCCGGACTGATTCAGCATCTCGCCGCGCACGAGGCAGTCCATGCCAGCATTCATCACATCGGCGACGAGCCCTTCGATCTGCACGACCGCGAAGAGTTCGGCTACGCGTCGATGAACTTCGTCTCGATGGCGAGCGAGCAGATCGAGGAGCACCTGGCTGAGTACCTGGGCTCCCAGGTCACGGGGCGCGAAGTCGAGCAGTCCGCAAGCAACGTCGAGGCATCGATCGAGGCATGGCAGGAGACGCTGGCTACGGAGCTGCCCGCGATTTCCGAAGACGACCCTGACTACTTTCAGCGCGGCATGCTCGCGACGTTCAACGCGCTGCACATCCTCTGGAAGACGCTCGCCTATCTAGCCGCGGCGCTTCGTACCGAGGAGGGGTTCCGTCCTGTACCCAGCGAAATTGCGATGCTCCCAGGCTGGCGTCAGCACATCGAGCCGTGGTGGGACCGATATGTGGAGCTTCTCGGCGACATTCCGATGACGGTCGAGGTCGATATTGCCGCTACTGACGAAGTGGTTCGCGAAATGGGGCTTCACCTCCAGACCTGGGCGGACGAGCTTGGTTTCGACTTCCACGACACACCTCAGGGCGGGTTCTTCAGAATCAAGCTCTGGGATTGAGGCCTCGCCGACATCGTGGGCTATCCGTCGACGACGACTCCGCTGACCTTGCTCTCGTAGTCGACGTCCATCGGCATGAAGCTGCCATGGAGGAACAGTCCAGACTTTCTCGGGGGAATGATGCCGTCCGGCGGCAACGTCACCGCGGCCCGATCCACGAGCGGACGGTTGCCAATGACGTACTCCGGCAGGCGCCCGATCACCAGCGTGGGATACGGCGCAACGCCTTCTGGCATCTCCTCGCCGAAATGGCGCTTCGCTCGCGCGTGGAACATCGCGGCGTAGACGTTCGCGATCATCCAGGCTTCCGCCACCACCACACGGACATCGACCCGCAGCGAGATAGCTTCCAAACCTTGCTTCGGCTTGACGTGCGGGCGGCTGAGGTAGGTCAGCATAAGGTGGTCGAAGATCGGCACCGACTTCCCTTCGCCAAGGCGCTCAGTGGAATCTGGCCGAGATCGTCCGGGGGCGTCGTGATCAGCTCGATGCGGACGTCGCCGCGCGCGGTGAGGGCCAGGCCGTGCTTCACCTTGTGGGCAGCGTTGACCGACAGCTCGTCACCGGTCAAGAGCGAGCAGCAGTCGCACGTGTCGGCTGGTCGCTCGCCGGTCAGCGCCGACACCGGCTGCTTGCACGCGTCGCCACGCCACGCCTCGAGTCCCTCGCGGACGGCGAAGACGACGACGACGAGTCCCGCCACCGGGTCCGCCCAGGTCCAGCCGAACAGGGTGTTCAGCAGCAGTCCGACGAGGACCGCGGCGGAGAGGTAGCTGCACACCAGGGTCTGCTTCGAGTCGGCGATCGCGGAGGCCGAACCGAGCTCGGTGCCGGTCCGCCGCTCGAGCAGGCTGAGGAACGGCATGACGGCGAGGCTGATCGCCGCGAGGACGATGCCGACGGTGCTGTGCTCCGGTTCGCGGACGCCGGTGAGTGTCAGGCCCGCGTCGACGGTGACGTACAGCGCGAGGCCGAAGAACGACACCGCGATGAGCTTCAGCGCGGCGCGTTCCCGTGCTTCGGGGTCGCGGCCGGCGAACTGCCACGCCACGGCGCCGGCGGAGAGCACCTCGACGACGGAGTCGAGACCGAACCCGATGAGGGCGGTCGAGGACGCGACGGTGCCGGCGCCGATGGCGACGACTGCCTCGATGACGTTGTAGGTGATCGTCGCGGCGACGATGAACCGGACTCGCCGCTGCAGCACCAGCCGACGCGCGGCGGACGCAGGCGTGCGGAACGGCGCGGCGGCCGTCATGCGCCGGGCCCGCAGCAGAGCGGGACGTCGCAGTCGGCGTCGGTGCAGCCCGTGCCGTCGTCGACGGCGAGGACGACGTCGACGAGGGACTCGAGCGCGCGTGTGAGGTGCGGGTCCGCGATGTCGTACCGGGTGCTCCGCCCCTCCGGCGCGACGACGACGATCCCGCACCCGCGCAGGCAGGCGAGATGGTTCGAGACGTTCGTGCGGGTCAGCCCCAGCTCCTCGGCCAGGCGAGCGGGGTATCCGGGGCCGTCGAGGAGTCGGAGCAGGATGCGGGACCGGGTCGGGTCGGCGAGGGCCCGCCCGAGTCGGTTCAGCACGTCGAGCCGCGGCGCAGTGGTCAGCACTTAGTGACCATACAGTGAGCGCTGACCAGACGCGACCGTGCCGCGGGTTCTCCACAACCGTCCACCCGGACGGCCGGGCATCGTGCCCCGTCCCCTACGATTGTCAGCGTGTCCAAGGTCCTGAGCAGTCTCCCCGTCGGCGAACGAGTCGGCATCGCGTTCTCCGGAGGTCTCGACACCTCCTGTGCCGTTGCCTGGATGCGCGAGAAGGGCGCGGTGCCCTGCACGTACACGGCCGACATCGGCCAGTACGACGAGCCGGACATCGACGCCGTGCCCGGTCGTGCCCACGAGTACGGCGCGGAGATCGCGCGGCTCGTCGACGCGAAGAGCGCCCTCGTCGAAGAAGGCCTCGTCGCCCTGCAGACCGGCGCCTTCCACATCCGCTCCGGCGGCAAGACGTACTTCAACACGACGCCGCTCGGTCGTGCCGTGACGGGCACGATGCTCGTCCGCGCGATGAAGGAAGACGGCGTCGACATCTGGGGCGACGGCTCCACCTACAAGGGCAACGACATCGAGCGGTTCTACCGCTACGGCCTGATGGCGAACCCGCGTCTGCGCGTCTACAAGCCGTGGCTCGACTCCGAGTTCGTCGAGGAGCTCGGCGGCCGCAAGGAGATGAGCGAGTGGCTCGTCGCGCGGGGCTTCCCGTACCGTGACTCCACCGAGAAGGCGTACTCCACGGACGCCAACATCTGGGGCGCCACGCACGAGGCCAAGAGCCTCGAAGAGCTCTCCAGCGGCCTGGACATCGTCGAGCCGATCATGGGTGTCGCCGCCTGGCGTGACGACGTCGAGGTCGCGACCGAGGTCGTCTCCGTCCGCTTCGAGGCCGGTCGGCCCGTCGCGATCAACGGGGTCGAGTTCGCCGACGCCGTCGCACTCGTCTACGAAGCGAACGCCATCGGTGGCCGCCACGGCCTCGGCGCGTCCGACCAGATCGAGAACCGCATCATCGAGGCGAAGAGCCGCGGCATCTACGAGGCCCCCGGCATGGCGCTGCTCCACATCGCCTACGAGCGCCTGCTCAACGCGATCCACAACGAGGACACCGTCGCGTCGTACCACAACGAGGGCCGCCGCCTCGGCCGCCTGATGTACGAGGGCCGCTGGCTCGACCCGCAGTCGCTCATGCTCCGCGAGTCGCTGCAGCGCTGGGTCGCCTCCGCCGTCACCGGTGAGGTCACCCTGCGTCTCCGTCGCGGCGACGACTACACGATCCTCGACACCACCGGCCCGGCGCTGTCGTACCACCCCGACAAGCTCTCGATGGAGCGTGTCGGCGACGCCGCGTTCGGCCCGGACGACCGCATCGGGCAGCTCACGATGCGGAACCTCGACATCGCGGACTCGCGTGCGCGCCTCGAGCAGTACGCGGCCGCCGGCCTCATCGGCGGGGCGACGGGTGAGCTCGTCGGCGAGCTCGAAGCCGGCGAGTCCGAGGAGATCCTCGGTGGCGCCGTCGTGACCTCCGACGCGGACGACGCGCTCGGCCGCGCGACGGACGCGGCGTCCGAAGGCGCGGCCTTCGACGCCGGCACCGACTGATCGGAACCAAGCCACAGACGGACTGGAGGCTCGGTGCCAGATGGCACCGAGCCTCCAGTCCGTCATGGGTGGCGACCCGGGCCGCATCGCACCCCGTCATGCACGCCGCGCCCCGTCGTGAGCGGGCGCGTTGTCCACACTGGGGTGCGACCCCGGCGTCAGGACAGCACCGACTCCACCACGTCGGCGACGATGTCGGGTCGGGTGACGAACGGGTGGTGCCCGGTCGGGACGTCGACGGCACGTGTCGCGCGTGCCGCGTGCGAGCGCTGGAGCGCGACGGTGGTGCTGCGGTCGTCGGTGCACACCAGGTACGTGGAATCGACGCCCTGCCAGCCAGCAGCGCTCGTCGGGGTGACGAACGCGGCGGCGGTCTGGGTGGTCACGCGCTCCCAGGCGGCGCGCTGCACGGACTCGTCGGCGTCCTGCAGGAACCGCGCGCCGAACGAGGCGGCGTCGTAGCCCGCGACAGCGAGGGTGCCGTCCCCTGCGTCGCCGATCGACACGGGGTCCGGTTCGTCGGCCATGATCGCGCCCTGCGCCTGCCCGACGTCGGGCAGGTACGACGACACGTACAGCAGGTGCCGGACGGCCGGGTGGGGTCCGGCCTCCGCGATGACGGTGCCGCCGTAGGAGTGCCCGACGACGATCGCCTCGTCCACCTCGTCGAGTGCTGCGCGGAGTGCGGCGGCATCGGCGACGAGGCCACCGGCGGGGCGGCCGGACGTGGTCTCACCGCACGACGGGAGTTCGACGGCCCGACTGCGGATCCCGGTCCGTTCGGACAGCATGTCGGCGGTCGGCTGCCACCACCAGGCACCGTCGCGGACCAGGGCGCCGTGCACGAAGAGGAGTTCCATGGTGTCGACGCTACGACCTCAGCGCTCCAGGTGGGCGTAGTCGGGCAGGTCGATGCGGTCGGCAGGCGGGGTGAACAGTCGCCCGGCGACCTTGCCGACGAGGGGCGTCGACCCCGCGCGGACGGCGAGCCCGAACAGCGCGACGCCGGCACGCGACCTCGGGTTGGCGACGCGTGGTGTGCCCGGCGGGAGCTGCTGTGCCTGGTCGACGTACGGCCGCATGATCCGCTCGTACCCGCGGAAGGCGTCCCGGTGGTCGACGTGCGCGGCGAGCTCCCCGGCCAGGACGTACGCCCCGGTGATCGCGAGACTCGTGCCCATCCCGCTGATCGGTGAGGCACAGTACGCGGCGTCGCCCACGAGTGCGACGCGGCCGGACGTCCACCGGGGAGCCCGGACCTGGCCGATGGACTCGGAGTACAGGTCGTCGGCGACGTCGAACCCGTCGAGGACCCGCTGCGCCTCCCACCCGGCGTCGGCGAAGCGCTCGCGGAGGCGGGCGCGCTGGGCGTCGACGTCCCGGAGCTCGGCACCGGCCTGCTCGCGCGTGCGGTCGGTGAGGAACGACATCGCCGCACGGATCGTGCCGTGCGCGTCGGGGCGCAGGGTGACGGACCGTCCGCCCGGAGCGCTGTACCACCGCCACCAGTCGTCGTCGGCGGCCGTGCGGGGGATCGTCGCGTACGTGGTCTCGAGGCCGAGGGACCGGATCGTCGGCTCCTTGCCGAAGACGAGTCGCCGCGTGGACGACCCGATCCCGTCGGCCGCCACCACCAGGTCGAAGTGCTCGGACGGTGCGTACTCGAACTCCACGCGGACGGCGTCCGCGCCCTCGTCGTCGTGGATCGCGGTGATGCGGTCGCCGTAGCGGTACTCGGTGTCGGCGGTGGTCTGCGCGACGAGGAGCGCGGCGAGGTCGCCGCGCAGGACCTCGAGTTCGGCGGTCGCGCCGCCGGAGTCCGTCGTGCCGGCGGGGAACTCTGCGATGACGCGGCCGCTCGGTCCGATGAAGCGGGTGCCGACCTCGCCGGTCGTTGCGCGACGGATGTCGTCCTCGATGCCCATCCGGCGCGTGACCTCGCGGCCGGCACCCCGCACGTCGACGTTCTGCCCGCCGGTGCGGAGCGCTGGTGCGCGCTCGACGACGATCGTCTCGTACCCGTACCGGTGCAGCCAGTACGCCAGGGCGGGACCGGCGATGCTCGCGCCGGAGATGAGGACGCGTCTGCGGGTCATGGTGCTCCTTCTCGCAGGGTGGGGTGGGCCGGTCGGGCTGGTGGGCCGGTCGGGCTCTCCGATTCAACCGGAGCGAGCCTGCACGCCGCCGGGCTTGGGGTGTACCACCAGGGCGTTCCACGTCCGGGCTGCGGCTCGTACCGTGGTGGGCATGTCGAACAAGGACGACGTCAAGGAGTTCCTGACCTCCCGTCGTGCACGGGTGACCCCCGAGCAGGTCGAGCTCCCCGGGGGTCCCGGCCGTCGGGTGCCCGGTCTCCGGCGGACCGAGGTCGCGATGCTCGCGGGCATGAGCGTCGAGTACTACGCGCGTCTCGAGCGCGGGGACCTCTCCGGGGTGTCCGACGTCGTGCTCGCGTCCCTCGCCGATGCGCTGCTGCTCGACGACGCGGAGCGGGAGCACCTCTTCGACCTCGCACGAGCAGCCAACGCGTCCCCGGTGCGGCGCCGTCGACGCCAGCCTGCGCAGTCGGTGCGCACGAGCATGCAGTGGGCGCTCGACGGCTTCACCGCCGGTCCCGCGTTCGTCCGGAACGGTCGGATGGACGTCATCGCGGAGAACCAGCTGTTCCGCGGCCTGTACTGGGACATGTACGCGCAGCCCGAGCGTCCGGTGAACCTCGCCCGGTTCACGTTCCTGCACCGCGATCTCGCCGAGCGGTTCTACCCGAGCTGGACGACGGCCGCGGACATCAACGTCGGGATCCTCCGCACCGAGGCCGGCCGGAACCCCGACGACCGGGCACTGCAGGACCTCATCGGCGAGCTGTCCACGCGGAGCGACGAGTTCCGGACCCGCTGGGGTGCCCACGACGTCCGGCACCACGCGAACGGCAGCAAGCACTTCCACCACCCGGTCGTCGGCGATCTCGACCTCGTCTACGAGGCCATGGAGCCGATGGGCGACCCCGGACTGAACTTCCTCGTGTACTCGGCCGAGCCCGGCTCGCCGACCGAGGACTCCCTCCGGTTGCTCGCGAGCTGGGTGGCGACGCAGGAAGACGAAGCACGACAGAAGGAGCGCCATGCAGATCGATCCAAAGCAGCCCACGACCAAGAACCCGCCTGAGCAGTTCGTGGGCGACGTCTACCTCGACCCGATCGCCGGGCCGAAGGAGTCGGGCCAGACGATGACCGTCGCCAAGGTCCGCTTCATGCCGGGTGCCCACACCGCGTGGCACTCGCACGCCAAGGGGCAGACGCTCCACGTCACCGAGGGTGTCGCCCTGATGGGCACGCGTGACGGCGGCGTCATCGAGGTCCTCCCCGGGCAGACGGTGTACACGCCCGCCGGCGAGGAACACTGGCACGGCGCGACGCCGGACGACTCCATGGAGCACCTCGCGATGCTCGACCTCGCGGACGACCCCGCGACCTGGCTCGAGCACGTCAGCGACGAGGAGTACCACCGCCCG
This sequence comes from Curtobacterium sp. L3-7, assembly GCF_048756585.1. Taxonomy (NCBI): domain Bacteria; kingdom Bacillati; phylum Actinomycetota; class Actinomycetes; order Micrococcales; family Microbacteriaceae; genus Curtobacterium; species Curtobacterium sp. L3-7. The sequence continues at coordinate 1,991,564 of NZ_CP151474.1, forward strand.
TGAGCACCATCGCCATCATCGGAGCAGGAAAGGGCCTCGGCATGGCCGTCGCCCGGCGATTCGGACGCGAGGGCTTCTCCGTCGCGATGATCGCCCGCAACCAGCAGCGCGTCGACGCACTCGTCGAGACCCTCGGCGGCGAGGGGATCACCGCAGGCGGCTACACGGCGGACGTCCGCGACCAGGGCGCCCTCCGCACCGCGCTCGTCCGTGCGAGCGAGGACCTCGGCCTGATCGAGGTCCTGCAGTACAGCCCGCTGCCGGCGAAGGAGTTCATGCGCCCGGTCCTCGAGACCGTCGCCGACGACCTCGTCGGCCCAGTGGAGTTCTCGATCTACGGCCCCGTCACCGCGGCCCACCAGGTCATCCCCGGGATGCGGGCGCTCGGCCGCGGCACGATGCTGTTCGTCAACGGCGGGAGCGCGGTCCGGCCCGGGCCCCGGGTGACCGGGACGTCCGTGGCGTTCGCGGGGGAGAGCGCCTACGCGCAGCTCCTGCACAACGCCCTCGCCGACGAGGGCATCCACGTCGGCCAGGTGATCATCCCGTTCGGGATCGACGACGGAGATCCGTCGCACTCGGGGGAGTCCGTCGCCGAGCGCCTCTGGTCGATGCACGTCGAGCGCGGCGACTTCCGTGTCTACGCGGAGGCCATGCCCGACTGAGTCGACGGTGCCGACGACGGCGGCGGCGCTGCCGTCGCTGTCGTCGTCCCCGCCGCCGGCGGCTGTGCCGCCGCTGCCGTCGTCATCGCCGCCGGACGAGCACCACGCTGTCGAGGAGCTCGTGCACGGTCCCGTCGTCGCGCTGCACCGATCGCGGCCGGATCTCCGCAGCGACGACGTCCCACTCGTCGGGCGCGAGCGCAAGGGCGTCCAGGTCGTCCGACGGCCTCGGGAAGCGGTGGCCGTGGAACTCCTCGGAGACGCCGCTAGGAGGCGCGGCGTGCGCGGTGACGAGCAGGTGCCCACCGGGTGCGACGAAGCGGGTGGCCCGGTGCAGGATCGCGTCGCGGGGGATCTCGACCGGCCAGGACTGCAGGAAGGACGCCGTGACGAGGTCGAAGCGCTCATCGGTGTCCCAGACGGCGAGGTCCGCGGCGACGAAGGTCGTACGGTCCTCGAGCCCGGCAGCCTCCGCCGCAGTGCGTCCGCGGTCGGTCGCTGTGCCCGACAGGTCGACGCCGGTCGCCGCCCACCCCCGCGCCGCGAGCCAGAGGACGTCGCCGCCTTCCCCGCACCCGAGGTCGAGCGCACGCAGGTCCCGCGGATCCCGTCCGCTCCGCGGCGAGACGTGCCGTTCCACCGTGTCGGCGAGCACCGCGTTCACCCGGCCGGACCACATGCGGTCCTGGTCGGCGTAGCGGGCTTCCCAGTACGTCGCCGGGTCGGGAGACGCGTCTGCGGAGATGTCGTGATGCTCGTGCATCGTGCAATCCAGCCACACGCCGCGCTCGTCGGGCAAGCCCCGTTGCCGGATCAGCAAGGACCGGTGCTACTCCGTGGGGACCGGGTCGGCGTGCTCGATGCGGGCGCTCGCCGTTGCCATGTGCTCGTCCATCGCACGCTGGGTCGCCGCGACGTCGCGCGAACGCATCGCGTCGAAGACCGCACGGTGCTCGCGGTACGCGGCCTCGGTCGCCTCACGCGTGGTCACCCGGCGACCGACCCACACGCTGAGCATCGAACGGAGGCTCTGCAACAGGTCGGCGAGCACGTCGTTGCCACCGGCCCGGGCGAGCAGGATGTGGAAGCGGACGTCGGCCTCGATGAAGGCGGTCGGATCGTCGAGCGCCGCGTCCTGCTGGTCGAGGGTCGCGCCGAGTGCGTCGAGTTCCTCGTCCGTCGCGCGCTGCACGGCGAGGATCGCCGCCGTCCGTTCGAGCGACGAGCGGATCTCGAGGAGTTCCCGCGTCCGGTTGGACGCGAGCATCAGGCCCCAGGACAGCGTCGTGGGGAGGAGGTCCGACGTGCCACCGCGCAGGTACGTGCCCGAACCCGGCCGGATCTGCACGATGCCGAGGATCTCGAGTGCCGCGAGCGCCTCACGGACGGCCGAACGACCGACCCCGAGCCGCTCGGCGAGGACGCGCTCGGACGGCAGGCGCGACCCGGGGGCGAGGTCGCCGGCGGTCAGCAACGAGACGAGCTGACGGGCGACCTCCGAGGCGGGTGAACCCGTCGGCACGGACTCGAGCTCGAGTCGCATGTTGAGCGGGTCGTTCTCGCTGAACGCGGGCATGGGGAGATCGTACCGTTCGGTCAACTGGTCAACCGGTTGACAAATACGAAGGGTGCGATGCACACTGTCCTGGGCGCGCCGAAGCGCCCCGAACTCGTTCCGGAACCCGCACACGCAGCCGTGCCGGACGAGCTCGACCACCCCATCGAGCAGGAGTCATCGTGGACATCCCCGCCACGCGAGGTATCCCCACCTCCGTCGTCGAGAAGACGACCATCCGCAAGATCTCCATCCGCATCGTGCCGTTCGTGGCGCTGATGTTCTTCATCAACTTCCTCGACCGCACCGCGATCTCCTTCGCGGCGCCGAACGGCATGGAGGCGGACCTCGGTCTGACCGCCGCGCAGTTCGGTTTCGCCTCCGGTGTGTTCTTCATCGGCTACCTCGTGCTCGAGGTGCCGTCCAACCTGGCCCTGCACAAGTTCGGCGCGCGGATCTGGCTCGCCCGCATCATGATCACGTGGGGCGTCGTCTCGCTGCTGTTCACGTGGGTGCAGAACTACCCGCAGCTCGTCGGCCTGCGCTTCCTGCTCGGCATCGCCGAGGCCGGGTTCTTCCCCGGCGCGATCCTGTTCCTGTCGACGTGGGTACCCGCACGCCACCGCGGCAAGATGCTTGCGCTGTTCTACCTCGCGCAGCCGCTGACGAGCGTCATCGGCTCCCCGCTCGCCGGTTGGCTGATGACCCACGAGGGACTGCTCGGCGGACTCGCGGGCTGGCGCTTCATGTTCCTCTGCGTCTCGATCCCCGCGATCATCGTCGGCATCCTGTGCCTCTTCGTCCTCAAGGACAAGCCGTCCCAGGCCAAGTGGCTCGACGAGGACGAGAAGGTCTGGCTGGAGACCGCGCTCGCCAAGGACGCCCAGGGAAAGAACGACGGCCACGGCAAGGGTGGTCTGCGCGCCGCGTTCGGCAACGGCCGCGTCTGGATGCTGGCGTTCGTCTACTTCGGCTTCATCTACGGGCTCTACGCGCTGAGCTTCTTCCTGCCGACGATCATCGACGGCTTCCAGGAGCAGTTCGGCACGTCGTTCGACCTGTTCCAGAAGGGGCTCATCACGGCCATCCCGTACGTGCCCGCCGCGGTCGTCCTGTACTTCTGGTCGCGTGACGCCTTCCGCCGCGGCGTGAAGGTCTGGCACATCGCGCTGCCGGCGCTCGTCGGCGGCGTCAGCATCCCGGTGGCGCTCTACATGAACTCCCCGGCGGCCACCGTCGCGGTCATCGCGATCACCGCGTGCTCGATCTTCGCCGCGCTGCCGAACTTCTGGACGGTGCCGACGCAGTTCCTGTCCGGTGCCGCAGCGGCCGCCGGTGTCGCGCTCATCAACACCGTCGGCAACCTCGGTGGGTTCGCGGCGCCGTACATCACGGGCGCGGTCAGCGAGTGGACCGGCGGGTACCAGATCCCGATGTTCATCGTCGGCTTCTTCATGATCCTGTCGAGCGTGCTCATGGTGATCGTGTCCCGACAGCACCGCGGCACCGGCGATGCCGGCTCCGCACCGACGACGACCGACGCCGAGCGCGCGGTCACCACGGAGGCAGGCGCATGACCCGGCTGTTCAACGACCCGGCGGACTTCGCGGACGAGATGGTGGACGGGTTCGTCGCGGCGAACCGGGCGTGGGTGCGGAAGGTGCACGGTGGTGTCGCCCGGTCCACTGCGTCCACCGACGGCACGGTCGCCCTCGTGATCGGCGGCGGGTCGGGCCACTACCCGGCGTTCGGCGGGCTCGTCGGCCACGGGCTCGCCGCCGGTGCGGCGATGGGCAACCTGTTCGCCAGCCCGAGCGCGCAGCAGGTCGCCGCGGTCGCCCGCGCAAGCCAGCACGGCGGCGGCGTGTTGCTGAGTTACGGCAACTACGCCGGCGACGTCCTCAACTTCGACGCCGCCGCCCGGGCACTGACCGAGGCGGGGATCGAGGTCCGCACGGTGCGCGTCACCGACGACGTCGCGTCGGCGCCGGCGGGCGAGACGCACAAGCGGCGGGGGATCGCGGGGGACCTGTGCGTGTTCAAGGTCGCCGGTGCCGCCGCCGAGCAAGGCAAGTCCCTGGACGAGGTCACCGCCGTCGCCACCCGTGCGAACGAGCGCACCCGGTCCTTCGGCGTCGCGTTCTCCGGCTGCTCCCTGCCGGGCGCGGACGAACCGCTCTTCACCGTGCCGGAGGGGCGGATGGCGATCGGGATGGGGATCCACGGTGAACGGGGCATCGACGAAGCCGACGTCCCCACCGCCGACGGCCTCGCGGAACTCCTCACCGACCGGCTCCTCCAGGAGCGTCCGGAGGGCGCCGGAGACCGGGTCGTCCCGATCCTCAACGGCCTCGGCAGCGTGAAGTACGAGGAGCTGTTCGTGGTGTTCAACGCTGTGCAGCAGCGCCTCACCGATGCGGGCATCACGATCGTGGAGCCCGAGGTCGGGGAGCTCGTCACGTCGTTCGACATGGCCGGGGTGTCGCTGACGCTGTTCTGGCCGGACGCGGAACTCGAGCAGCTCTGGGCAGCACCCGCGAACGCGCCCGCGTTCCGGAAGGGCGCTGCGGTCGCGCAGGAGCGTCTCCCCGAAGACGTCCTCACCGCCGGTGCGCAGGTCCAGGTCACCCCCGGCACCCCCGAATCCCAGGAGTCCGCCCGCGTCGTCGCCGAAGCGATCACCGCGATCCGCGCGACCATCGACCGCCACGCCGACGAGCTGGGTCGGATCGACGCGGTCGCCGGTGACGGCGACCACGGCATCGGCATGCAGCGCGGCTCCACCGCCGCCGACGCGGCAGCACGCGACGCCGCCGAACGCGGCGCAGGCGCCGGCACGGTCCTCACGATCGCGGGAGACGCGTGGTCGGACAAGGCCGGTGGCACGTCCGGCGCGATCTGGGGTGCCGCACTGGAGGCTCTGGGTCGCGTCATCGGGGACGAGGAACGTCCGACAGCGGCGACCGTCCAGCGCGCGGTGTACGCAGCCACCGACGCGGTCCTCGCCTTCGGCGCGGTCGTGGGCGACAAGACCATGGTCGACGCCCTCGTCCCCTTCGACGACGTCCTCACCACCCGCATCACCGCCGGCGACGACCTGACCACCGCCTGGTCCGAGGCATCAGCGGCCGCCACCAGCGCTGCCGACGCGACCGCGTCCCTCCTGCCCCGCATGGGCCGGGCGCGCACCCACGGTGAGGACGCCGTCGGCACACCCGACGCCGGCGCGATCTCGTTCGCCCTCATCACCGCAGCGGTCCTGTCGACGATCTCCGTCCCGGCCTGACCCGCACGCACCCCCTGAAAGGCATCACCATGAGCACGCAGTTCCGTCTGGTCGTCGGTTCCGACGACGCCGGGTTCGACTACAAGGAGATCATCAAGGCCGACCTGGCGAAGGACTCGCGCGTCGCGTCGGTCGTCGACGTGGGCGTCGACGCGGACGGGCACACCGCCTACCCGCACGTCGCCGTCGACGCGGCCCGCATGGTCGCGAACGGCGACGCCGACCGGGCGATCCTGATCTGCGGCACCGGGCTCGGTGTGGCGATCGCGGCGAACAAGGTCCCCGGGATCCGTGCCGTGACCGCGCACGACTCGTTCTCGGTCGAGCGGTCGATCCTGTCGAACGACGCGCAGGTGCTCTGCATGGGGCAGCGCGTCGTCGGAGTCGAGGTCGCCCGCCGGATGGCGAAGGAGTGGCTCGGCTACGAGTTCGACCAGACCTCCGCCAGCGCCGAGAAGGTCGCCGCGATCTGTTCGTACGACGGCTCGGCTCCGGTCGGCACGGACGCCTGATGACGGCCACGGCAACGCCCCGACTCACGATCGGGGTGTCACTGAAGATGTACTTCGGCCACGCCCGGACGCTCGAGTGGGCGTCCACCGTGGCCGACATCGCCCGCGAGCACCCCGCCGTCACGAGCGGCGCCGTCGACCTGTTCGTGATCCCCACGTTCCCGTCTCTCGTCCCGGTCCGGTCGGTCCTCGAGGGCACCCCGGTGCTCCTCGGTGCCCAGGACCTGGCGTGGGCGGACGAGGGCGCGTTCACCGGCGAGGTCTCCGGGCGTGAGCTCGCGGAGATCGGCGTCGACCTCGTGGAGATCGCGCACGCGGAGCGTCGCAGCCTGTTCCACGAGACGGACGACGACGTCGCCGGGAAGGTCCACGCTGCCTTCCGCAACCACCTGCGTCCCCTGATCTGCGTTGGAGAGGCGACCCGAGCCTCCCGTCCGGAAGCGATCTCGGACGTGACGGCGCAGCTCGACCGGTTCGTCTCGACGGCCGTCGCCGACGGCATCGCCGGCCCGGTGATCGCGGCGTACGAGCCGGTCTGGGCCATCGGCGCGCCGCAGCCGGCGCCGGACGACCACATCGTCGAGGTGCTCGAGGGCATCGAGGCGCACCTCGCGACCCGGCCGGAACTGGCCGGGAGCGTCGTGATCTACGGCGGGAGCGCCGGACCCGGCCTGCTCACCCGGGGGCGGGGCGGCATCGGAGGACTGTTCCTCGGCCGCTTCGCGCACGACCCCGAGGCGATCAGGACGATCCTGGACGAAGCGCAGGCCCTGGCGGTGACCGCATGACGTCGCTGCTCGGGCTCTCCACCTACGCCTACTTCTGGCGGATGTCCGACCGTGTGCCGTCGCCGATGTCGCTCGACGACGCGATGCGGGACGCGGCGGCGCACGGGGTCGACCTCTTCCAGATCTGCGACCACCTGCCGCTCGACACCGCGTCGGACGAGCGTCTGGCTGCCATCCGCTCGCTCGCCGGGGAGCTCGGGCTCGTGCTCGAGGTGGGGACCAGGGGGACCGCGCCGGACCACCTCGCGCGGTACCTGCACATCGCGGTGGCGCTCGGCGCGACGCTCGTCCGCTCGATGTGGAGTTCCGGCGACGACCTGCCGTCCGGCGACGAGACCGAACGCCGGCTGCGTGCGGCGCTGCCCGCGTACGAAGCCGCTGGCGTGACGCTCGCCCTCGAGACGTACGAGGTCGTGCCGACCGCGGACCTCGTCGCCGTCGTCACAGCGGTCGCGTCCCCGTCCCTCGGGATCTGCCTGGACCCCGCGAACACCGTCGCGAACCTGGAACACCCGTCCGACGTCGTCGCCGCGTGCGCCCCGCACACCCGGAACTGGCACGTCAAGGACGCCGACTTCACCCGCTCGCCGGGATGGGTCGGGTTCCAGTACACCGGCGTCCCGATCGGCACCGGACGCATCGACCACGTGGCCGTCCGGGACGCGATCGACCCGCACGGCCGGGACATCAACCGGGTCATCGAGTTCTGGCTCCCGTGGCAGGACGCCACCGTGGGCGCAGACGGCGATCCGGCACAGACCACCACGCGCGTCGAGGCGGCGTGGACCGAACACACCATCGAGTACACCAGGAGCAAGGAATCATGACCGACACCGCCATCAGCCACACCATCGCAGCAGGTTCCGGCACCGCCGACGTCACCGTCGCCGTGATCGGTGCCGGCGGCAAGATGGGCACCCGCGTCTCGAACAACTTCGCGAAGAGCGAGTACACGACGCTCTACAGCGAGGCCTCGCCTGCGGGTCAGGAGCGCATCGAGGCCCTCGGCCGATCGATCACCGACAGCCTCGACGCCGCGAAGGCCGCCGACGTGGTCGTCCTCGCCGTCCCGGACGTCCTGCTCGGCACGATCTCGGAGCAGCTCGTGCCGGTCATGCGGCCCGGAGCGACGATCCTGACGCTCGACCCCGCCGCCGCGTACGCCGGGCTGCTCGCGAAGCGCGAGGACATCCACTACGCCGTCGCGCACCCGTGCCACCCGTCGGTGTTCCTCGAGCGCACCACCAAGGAGGAGTGGGACGACACCTTCGGTGGCATCGCCGCCCCGCAGGAGGTCATCGCTGCGTTCGACGCGTCGGAGTCCCTCGGTGACGAGGGCGACGTCGCCAAGGCCGTCGCCGAAGCCGTCATCTCGACCATGTACGCGCCCGTCATCCAGGTGCACTGGGTCACCGTCAAGCAGCTCGCCGTCCTGGAGCCGACCCTCGTCGAGACGATCGCCTGCATGATCGGCGACTTCCTCAACGACGCCCTGGAGGAGACCGTCACCGGTGTCGGGGTTCCCCGTGAGGCCGCTCGCGCGATGCTCTACGGCCACACCTGGATCGCGCTGACGAACGGGCTCCGCGGCTCGAACCCGTTCTCGGACGCCTGCCACATCGCGATGGGCTACGGCCGCGACAAGCTCATCAAGGAGGACTGGAAGCAGGTCTTCGACGACAGCGAGCTCGACAGCGTCATCGCGAAGATGCTCAAGATCGACGCCGTCAAGCGCTGACGCCGTCCGCTGGCGCCGTCCGCTGACCGCGGCGGCGCGGCCGGCCGGCCCCCAGTTCCTCGAGCAACGCGTCGACGGCGTGCTCGAGGGCCGGGAGCGCCACCGCGCCGTACCCGAGCACGACCCCGTTGCCGGCCGACCCCTGCGTCACCTCGTAGTCCGCGAGCTCCGCCACGAGGACCCCGCGCGACGCCAGCCGGGCGACGACGTCGGCGGCGGCGGGGTGACCCGGCCACGAGACCACCGCGTGCAGCCCGCCGTTCAGGGCCCGAGCCTCCAGTCCGGTCGTGCCGGACGCACCGGCCAGCCGCGCCGCGATCAGCTCCCGTCGGTGCGCGTAGTCGCGCCGCACCCGCCCCAGGTGTCGGCGGAACGCGCCGGTCCTGAGCAGGTGCGCGACCGCCGCCTGCACGGGCTCCGCGACGACCGCACCACGCGCGACGCGTGCCGCGACGACGGCTTCGGTGACCACGGCGTCTGCTGCCCGGTCGTGGTCGGGCAGCACGACGTACGCGCAGCGCAGCCGCGGGTCGAAGGTCTTCGAGAACCCACCGACGTGCAGGACCGACGCGTCGAGCGCGGCGAGGGCCGGGACGGGCTGCCCGCGGTGCCGGAACTCGGAGTCGTAGTCGTCCTCGACGACGAGCGTTCCCGTGTCGGCGGCCCAGGCGAGCAGACGCTGCCGGCCCGCGACCGGCATCACCGAGCCGAGCGGGTACTGGTGGGTGGGCGTGACCATGACGGCGTCCACGGCCGTGTCGGCCAGGTGTGACAGCGAGATGCCGTCCGGCCCGACGGGAACCGGCACGACGATCCCGCCCGCACTCGCGACCGCACGGTGGCCGGAGCGGTAGCCGGGGTCCTCGACGGCGACGCGCGGTGGGCGGCCGAGCGCGTTGCGGAGTGCCTCGGTCACGAGCGACACCGCGTCGGAGGTCCCGGCGGCGACGACCACCCGCGACGGGTCGGGGGCGAACCCGCGGCTCAGCCCGAGCTGCACGGCGATCTGCTCCCGGAGTGCCGGCAGGCCGAGCGGGTCGGACATGGTGTTCCGGAGTGGCTGGTCCGCCGCCGCACGCCAGGCGGCGCGCCAGTCCCGCGCGGAGATCGCGGTGACGGCAGGGATCCCGGGGCGTGCGTCGACGACGCCGGCCTCCGGAGCCCGCGCCGCCCCGGCGGCCCGCGCAGCCCCGGCGGCCCGCGCAGCCCCGGCGGCCCGCACAGCCCCGATCGCCCGCGCGCCCCCGTCCGCGGACGGGTTCGTGCCCGCGCCCGGGGCCGGGTCCACCGACGCGACGACCCGCGCCGCCGCCCCGTGCCTGGTCCGGATGTACCCCTCGCCGTCGAGCTGCTCGTACGCCGCGACCACCGTTCCGCGGGCGACCCCGAGCTCGGCAGCGAGCACTCGCGTCGAGGGCAGGGCGTCCCCGGCGCGGAGCGTCCCGTCATGCACCATGCCGCGCACCCGGGCGACGACGCCGGCGGTCTTCCCGAACTGGTCCATCGCACTCGATCCGATCTGGACTACTGACTGGTCCACTCCCGAACCTAGCGTGATCGCCATGACCAGCACCCCCGCCGTTCCCTCGATGTCCGTCCGCCGGAAGCGCGACCGCCAGGCCACCGATCCCGAAGCCCTCCGCGAGGTCCTCGCCGAGGCGTTCGTCGCCCACGTGGGCCTGGTCCGCGACGGCCACCCGATCGTGCTGCCGTTCCTCTGCGGCGTCGGCGACCTCGGCGCAGGGCCCGTCCTGCTGCTGCACGGGTCGACCGGGGGCGGCCTGTTCCTCGACGCCGGCGCCGATGGTGTGCCGGTCGCCGCGACGGTGACGCACCTCGACGGCATCGTCTTCGCCCGCTCGACCTTCGACAGCTCGGCGAACTACCGGAGCGCGATGATCGCCGGCCGCGCGACCGTGGTGCCCACCGAACTCCGCGCCGAGGCACTGTGGCAGGTCAGCGACCACCTGATGCCCGGCCGCCGTGACGAGGTGCGCGAGATGGCCGCCAAGGAGGTCAGGCAGACCCAGGTCCTGCAGGTCCCGCTCGACCACGCGAGCGTCAAGATCCGGTTCGCCGGCGTCGGCGAGGACCCCACGGACAGCGAGGACCACGGCGTCTGGGCGGGCGTCCTGCCGGTCGCGCTGCGCGCGGGAGCCCCGATCGCGGGGGACATCTCGGGGGACGCACCGGTCGACGCGTCGGTCCTCGGGCTGGCGGCGCGCCTCGACGACGTCGCGGCCGACCGGGAGGCCCGCCTCGCCGCCGTCATGCGGCCGACGGTCGACGAGCCGGTCGCCTGAGGAACCTGCGAGACCGGGCGGTTCCTGTGACGGCCCGCAGGGACTCGCCGGTCTTCCCCAGCCGGGATCAGGTTCGTGACCAATACGTTATCTTCCCGAGTCGCCGTTCCCGACGGCGCGATCGCACCGCTGCGACCGTGCCCGTGCACCACCGCTCGACGGCTCGAGACCCGGAAGGAACCATGGGACGCCACGCCCTGCCCGCAGCAGCCGACGACCGTCAGCCCGCGCCGCCTGCTCTTCCCACCTCCCGTGCCCGCGGTCGACGATCGGCCTCCGGTCCCGTCGCGGCCCGTTCCACCTACGTCGAACACGCGAAGCCCGCCAAGGTGATCGCACTCCGGCAGGCGTCCTCGGGACGGCCCATCGCCGTGGCCCAGCCGGCCGGCGCCGCCTTCGTGTCCCGCTCCGGCGCGCTCCGCGCGGAACGTGCACTCGATCCCCGGCACGTGCGTCGTGCGACGAACGCCAAGCGTGCCGCGATCCTGCTCGCGCCGGCGCTCGCGTTCACCTCGGCGCTGACCCTGTCGATGCCGGCGAACGCCGCGACGCCGGACGTCACCGCGGCGCAGACCGTGTCCGCCGCCGAGCCGCTCCAGAACTACACCGTGGCGCACGACGTCCAGGTGCCGATCACCACGACCGACGGCATGAGTGCGACGACCACGACCGTCGTCTCGTACCCGACCCTCGTGACGCGCTTCGGCGTGACCACGGCGCAGGCGCAGGCCGCACTGTCCACGGCGCTCTCCGCGGGCGGCGATCGGGCGACGATCCTGTCGACGGCGCTGCAGTACCTCGGCGACCCGTACGTCGAGGGCGGGGCGAGCCACTCGGGCATCGACTGCTCCGGGCTGACGATGGTGGCGTACCAGGCGGTCGGCATCCAGCTGGCGCACTACGTCCCGACCCAGGACGCGGCCGCGACGACGATCCCGGAGTCCGAGGCGAAGCCTGGCGACATGGTCGTGTACGACAACGAGGACCACGTGGGCCTGTACCTCGGCGAGGGTCTCGTGCTGCAGGCGCCGCACCCCGGCGAGGTCGTCGACATCGTCCCGATGTACGCCGCCGCGCACCACTTCGCCCGCCTGCTGCCCGCCGGTTCCTGACCGGACGCCGACCCGCGCCACGCGTCCCGTAAGCTGGAGTGATGGCCGCCGACACCCGAACCCCGTTCGAAGAGCAGCGCTCTGCTCGCCCGCAGGTGCGTCCGCGCACCGAGGGCTGGACCCAGGCCACCGACGGGGAGGGCCGTCCGCTCCTGCAGTTCGCGTCGCCGAAGCGCGGCAAGCCGCCGGTGCACCTCGCCGACCTGTCTGTGGAGGAACGCGAGGCCAAGGTGGTCGAGCTCGGCTTGCCGAAATTCCGGGCCAAGCAGCTGTCGACGCACTACTTCACGCACTACTCGTCCGACCCGTCGACGATGACCGACCTGCCCGCCGCCCAGCGCGAGCAGCTCGTCGCCGGGATGCTCCCGCCGCTCCTCACCGAGACGAGGCGCCTCGCGACGGACAAGGGCGACACCATCAAGTTCCTCTGGAAGCTGCACGACGGCGCCCTCGTCGAGTCGGTGCTCATGCGCTACCCGGGGCGCATCACGCTCTGCGTCTCGTCCCAGGCCGGCTGCGGGATGAACTGCCCCTTCTGCGCGACCGGACAACAGGGCCTGACGCGCAACATGTCGACCGCCGAGATCATCGAGCAGATCGTCCGGGCGAACGCGGCCATCGCCGCGGGAGAGCTCGGGGGAGATCCGCGCAAGGGCGGCAAGGACCGTGTCGACGCCGAGCGCGTGACGAACATCGTGTTCATGGGCATGGGGGAGCCCCTGGCGAACTACAAGCGGGTGATGGACGCCGTCCGGACGATGGTCGCGCCACAGCCGCACGGACTCGGCATGAGCGCTCGCGGCATCACGGTGTCGACCGTCGGGCTCGTCCCCGCGATCAACAAGCTCGCCGACGAGAACATCCCGATCACCTTCGCGCTGTCGCTCCACGCGCCGGACGACGAGCTCCGTGACGAGCTCATCCCGGTCAACTCGCGGTGGAAGGCCGACGAGGCCATCGACGCCGCCCACAACTACTACGTCAAGACCGGGCGACGGGTCTCGATCGAGTACGCGCTCATCAAGGACATGAACGACCACGCCTGGCGAGCCGACCTGCTCGCCGAGAAGCTCAACAAGCGCGGCAAGGGGTGGGTGCACGTGAACCCGATCCCGCTCAACCCGACGCCCGGATCGGTGTGGACCTCGTCGGAGGTCCACGTGCAGGACGAGTTCGTCCGTCGACTCAACGCCGCCGGCATCCCGACGACCCTCCGCGACACCCGTGGCAAGGAGATCGACGGGGCCTGCGGGCAGCTCGCCGCTGCCGAGTAGTCGGCCGTTCCACCTCGAGGGGCACAGTGCGTTCGCGCACTGTGCCCCTCGTCGTCCCGGGGGTTCCGCCGTCGCCCGCTGGGACTCCGCCTCGCGCCGCGCCGATCGAGTGCGCAGACGTGGCGACCCGGAGTCCCTGCACGTCGCACCATCCGCGCTCTCGATCGGGCTCGCGTCGGCCGCGGGGATCGAGTGCGCAGACGATGCGCGTCCGGGGCCAGACTGGCCGCCACTTCTGCGCACTCGGGCCGATCGCGGCGCCTGGCCATGAGCGCCCGGACGCGCGACACGCCCGGGGGGAGCGACGGTTGGCAGGGCCCCCGGGGCGTGTGTAAAGTAATCACTCGTTGCCGCTGAGGCGGAGAACGGAACGGCCGAGACGGACACCAGGGTGCAAGCCCCGGAAGTCGCAGTCCGGACGGGTTCCCGCTCTGGCAACCACCCCCCGTAGAAGCCGAAGAGATTCGGCGTGCTCGGGGAACAAGAACGAATGCCTCTCTGGCGGAACCTCTTTCGGGGTCGAGCGGGGAGTGCGTCTGGTCCTTGAGAACTCAACAGCGTGCACATTGTCAATGCCAATTTATTGACCCCGTGCTCGGCCGGTTTTGCTGGTCGAGTCGGAGACAATTCCTTTTGGATTGAAGATTGTCAGTAGACAGTCAACAGTCAAGATCAACTCGGCCTGACGCTTTCGGGTGTTGGGTCTGTAATTTTTTACGGAGAGTTTGATCCTGGCTCAGGACGAACGCTGGCGGCGTGCTTAACACATGCAAGTCGAACGATGATGCCCAGCTTGCTGGGTGGATTAGTGGCGAACGGGTGAGTAACACGTGAGTAACCTGCCCCTGACTCTGGGATAAGCGTTGGAAACGACGTCTAATACTGGATATGATCACTGGCCGCATGGTCTGGTGGTGGAAAGATTTTTTGGTTGGGGATGGACTCGCGGCCTATCAGCTTGTTGGTGAGGTAATGGCTCACCAAGGCGACGACGGGTAGCCGGCCTGAGAGGGTGACCGGCCACACTGGGACTGAGACACGGCCCAGACTCCTACGGGAGGCAGCAGTGGGGAATATTGCACAATGGGCGAAAGCCTGATGCAGCAACGCCGCGTGAGGGATGACGGCCTTCGGGTTGTAAACCTCTTTTAGTAGGGAAGAAGCGAGAGTGACGGTACCTGCAGAAAAAGCACCGGCTAACTACGTGCCAGCAGCCGCGGTAATACGTAGGGTGCAAGCGTTGTCCGGAATTATTGGGCGTAAAGAGCTCGTAGGCGGTTTGTCGCGTCTGCTGTGAAATCCCGAGGCTCAACCTCGGGCTTGCAGTGGGTACGGGCAGACTAGAGTGCGGTAGGGGAGATTGGAATTCCTGGTGTAGCGGTGGAATGCGCAGATATCAGGAGGAACACCGATGGCGAAGGCAGATCTCTGGGCCGTAACTGACGCTGAGGAGCGAAAGCATGGGGAGCGAACAGGATTAGATACCCTGGTAGTCCATGCCGTAAACGTTGGGCGCTAGATGTAGGGACCTTTCCACGGTTTCTGTGTCGTAGCTAACGCATTAAGCGCCCCGCCTGGGGAGTACGGCCGCAAGGCTAAAACTCAAAGGAATTGACGGGGGCCCGCACAAGCGGCGGAGCATGCGGATTAATTCGATGCAACGCGAAGAACCTTACCAAGGCTTGACATACACCGGAAACGGCCAGAGATGGTCGCCCCCTTGTGGTCGGTGTACAGGTGGTGCATGGTTGTCGTCAGCTCGTGTCGTGAGATGTTGGGTTAAGTCCCGCAACGAGCGCAACCCTCGTTCTATGTTGCCAGCGGGTTATGCCGGGGACTCATAGGAGACTGCCGGGGTCAACTCGGAGGAAGGTGGGGATGACGTCAAATCATCATGCCCCTTATGTCTTGGGCTTCACGCATGCTACAATGGCCGGTACAAAGGGCTGCGATACCGTAAGGTGGAGCGAATCCCAAAAAGCCGGTCTCAGTTCGGATTGAGGTCTGCAACTCGACCTCATGAAGTCGGAGTCGCTAGTAATCGCAGATCAGCAACGCTGCGGTGAATACGTTCCCGGGCCTTGTACACACCGCCCGTCAAGTCATGAAAGTCGGTAACACCCGAAGCCGGTGGCCTAACCCTTGTGGAAGGAGCCGTCGAAGGTGGGATCGGTGATTAGGACTAAGTCGTAACAAGGTAGCCGTACCGGAAGGTGCGGCTGGATCACCTCCTTTCTAAGGAGCATCTGGCATCGCTTGCGATGTCCAGGCGCCGGATCGAGACGAACGTTCTCGCCGGTAGCTCATGGGTGGAACATTGACAGTGCAGTCGGGAGCGCGGCTTCCGGTCTTAGTACGCCAGGTCTTCGGGTCTGGTTGGAAGGGGTCGGGGGTGAGCGGGCTGGCTGGTGCACGTTGTTGGGTCCTGAGGGACCAGGCTTCCTGCCGTCCACGTGAGTGGTGGTGGGGGTTGGGCCGGCGGAGTGATCCGCATGGTTCTTCGATGGGCCACATGAAGCTAGCTGTTATGGCTGGGGGAGTGTGGTGCCGATCGTATGTTGAGAACTACACAGTGGACGCGAGCATCTTAGATCGCTCGCAACGATGACTGCTCTTCGGGGTGGTCGTGTTGTCGAGTCGATCGCAATTTTAATCTTTGTGGTCAAGTTTCTAAGAGCAAACGGTGGATGCCTTGGCATCTGGAGCCGAAGAAGGACGTAGAAATCTGCGATAAGCCTCGGGGAGCTGATAATCGAGCTGTGAGCCGAGGATTTCCGAATGGGGAAACCCCGCCAGGCGACTTGTCGACCTGGTGACTCCCGCCTGAATATATAGGGCGGGTAGAGGGAACGTGGGGAAGTGAAACATCTCAGTACCCACAGGAAGAGAAAACAACATGTGATTCCGTGAGTAGTGGCGAGCGAAAGCGGATGAGGCTAAACCGATCATGTGTGATAGCCGGCGGGCGTTGCATGGTCGGGGTTGTGGGACACGTCGCTCAGTTCTGCCGGACTGGGGCGGTTACAGCGCATCATAGTCGAACCGGTTTGAAAGCCGGGCCGTAGTGGGTGCCAGCCCCGTAGACGAAATGGTGTTATGGCCGGATGTGTATCCCAAGTAGCACGGGGCCCGAGAAATCCCGTGTGAATCTGTCAGGACCACCTGATAAGCCTAAATACTCCCAGATGACCGATAGCGGACAAGTACCGTGAGGGAAAGGTGAAAAGTACCCCGGGAGGGGAGTGAAATAGTACCTGAAACCGTTTGCTTACAAACCGTCGGAGCCTCCTTGTAGGGGTGACGGCGTGCCTTTTGAAGAATGAGCCTGCGAGTTAGTGATATGTGGCGAGGTTAACCCGTGTGGGGCAGCCGTAGCGAAAGCGAGTCTGAATAGGGCGATTTTAGTCGCATGTCCTAGACCCGAAGCGAAGTGATCTATCCATGGCCAGGTTGAAGCGACGGTAAGACGTCGTGGAGGACCGAACCCACTTCAGTTGAAAATGGAGGGGATGAGCTGTGGATAGGGGTGAAAGGCCAATCAAACTTCGTGATAGCTGGTTCTCTCCGAAATGCATTTAGGTGCAGCGTTGCGTGTTTCTCGCCGGAGGTAGAGCTACTGGATGGCCGATGGGCCTCAACAGGTTACTGACGTCAGCCAAACTCCGAATGCCGGTGAGTGAGAGCGCAGCAGTGAGACGGTGGGGGATAAGCTTCATCGTCGAGAGGGAAACAACCCAGACTACCAACTAAGGCCCCTAAGCGTGTGCTAAGTGGGAAAGGATGTGGAGTTGCATAGACAACCAGGAGGTTGGCTTAGAAGCAGCCACCCTTGAAAGAGTGCGTAATAGCTCACTGGTCAAGTGATTCCGCGCCGACAATGTAACGGGGCTCAAGCACACCGCCGAAGTTGTAGATTTCGCATGTTAGACAAGCCTTCGTGGTTCAGTCGTGCGGAGTGGTAGGAGAGCGTCGTGTGGCGAGTGAAGCGGCGGAGTAATCCAGCCGTGGACGCCACACGAGTGAGAATGCAGGCATGAGTAGCGAAAGACGGGTGAGAAACCCGTCCTCCGAAAGACCAAGGGTTCCAGGGCCAGGTTAATCCGCCCTGGGTAAGTCGGGACCTAAGGCGAGGCCGACAGGCGTAGTCGATGGACAACGGGTTGATATTCCCGTACCGGCGAACAACCGCCCAAGCTAATCCAGTGGTGCTAAGAGTCCTAACCCGTATCCAGCGGATCCCTTCGGGGTGAAGCGGTGCGGTCTAACGCTCGACCCCATGCTGGTGCGGTTAGCGTATGAACAGGTGTGACGCAGGAAGGTAGCTGAGCCAGGCGATGGTATCCGTAAGGTGAACCTGGTGTAAGGATGTAGGGCTGACGATAGGCAAATCCGTCGTCTGTACGCCTGAGATCCGACGCGTACCCGTTAGGGGAAATCAGTGATCCTATGCTGCCGAGAAAAGCATCGACGCGAGGTTGCAGCCGCCCGTACCCGAAACCGACTCAGGTGGTCAGGTAGAGAATACCAAGGAGATCGAGAGAATCGTGGTTAAGGAACTCGGCAAAATGCCCCCGTAACTTCGGGAGAAGGGGGGCCGGACACGTGACCGGATTCACTCCGTGAGCGTTGAAGGCCGCAGAGACCAGTGGGAAGCGACTGTTTACTAAAAACACAGGTCCGTGCGAAGTCGCAAGACGATGTATACGGACTGACGCCTGCCCGGTGCTGGAAGGTTAAGAGGAGGGGTTAGGTTTCGGCCGAAGCTCTGAATTTAAGCCCCAGTAAACGGCGGTGGTAACTATAACCATCCTAAGGTAGCGAAATTCCTTGTCGGGTAAGTTCCGACCTGCACGAATGGCGTAACGACTTCCCAGCTGTCTCAACCGCGAACTCGGCGAAATTGCACTACGAGTAAAGATGCTCGTTACGCGCAGCAGGACGGAAAGACCCCGTGACCTTTACTACAGTTTGGTATTGGTGTTCGGAGTGGCTTGTGTAGGATAGGTGGGAGACTGTGAAGCGGGCACGCTAGTGTTCGTGGAGTCATTGTTGAAATACCACTCTGGTCACTTTGGATGTCTAACGTAGGACCCTGATCGGGTTCATGGACAGTGCCTGATGGGTAGTTTAACTGGGGCGGTTGCCTCCCAAAGAGTAACGGAGGCGCCCAAAGGTTCCCTCAACCTGGTTGGCAATCAGGTGGCGAGTGTAAGTGCACAAGGGAGCTTGACTGTGAGACTGACAGGTCGAGCAGGGACGAAAGTCGGGACTAGTGATCCGGCAGTGGCTTGTGGAAGCGCTGTCGCTCAACGGATAAAAGGTACCTCGGGGATAACAGGCTGATCTTGCCCAAGAGTCCATATCGACGGCATGGTTTGGCACCTCGATGTCGGCTCGTCGCATCCTGGGGCTGGAGTAGGTCCCAAGGGTTGGGCTGTTCGCCCATTAAAGCGGTACGCGAGCTGGGTTTAGAACGTCGTGAGACAGTTCGGTCCCTATCCGCTGCGCGCGTTGGAAATTTGAGAAGATCTATCCCTAGTACGAGAGGACCGGGATGGACGAACCTCTGGTGTGTCAGTTGTTCTGCCAAGGGCACCGCTGATTAGCTACGTTCGGACCGGATAACCGCTGAAAGCATCTAAGCGGGAAGCCGTCTTCGAGATGAGATTTCCATGCACCTTGAGTGTGAGAGGCTCCCAGCAGACTACTGGGTTGATAGGCCGGATGTGGAAGCGGGGACTAACGACCCGTGGAGCTGACCGGTACTAATAAGCCGAAGACTTGACAACACAATTATTTCCGTGACTTTCGGGTCACGGGCTCGCGTCCACTTTGTGGTTCCCGACAGACGATCGGGAATCAATTGAATACTTCAGCAACGGCTTGAAGGAACATGTTGAGACCAGATCATGGTCGACAGTGTTCCGGTGGTCATAGCGAGAGGGAAACGCCCGGTCACATTCCGAACCCGGAAGCTAAGCCTCTCAGCGCCGATGGTACTGCAAGGGGGACCTTGTGGGAGAGTAGGACGCCGCCGGACTTCTTTTGCAACACCAGGGAACCCCTGACCAGTACTGGTCAGGGGTTTTCTGCGTTTCCGGGGCCGGACCAGGACTAAGACCAGGACCAGGACCAGGACCAGGACCAGGACCCGGACCCGGACCTGGCGTCAGCGTCCGAGCTCGGCCCTGAGGTAGGGGGCGGTGCGACTGCCGGCCGCCGCGGCTACCTCGGCGGGGGTGCCAGCAGCGACGACCCGACCACCCTCGTCGCCGCCCGACGGGCCCATGTCGATGACGTGGTCCGCCGCTGCGACGACGTTCATCGCGTGTTCGACCACCACGACCGTGTTGCCGGCGTCCACGAGTCGGAGGAGCTGCGTCGTGAGGAGCTCGACGTCCGCGGGGTGCAGCCCGGTGGTCGGCTCGTCGAGCAGGTACAGGGTGTGGCCGGAGCGAGCCCGCTGCAGTTCGGTCGCGAGCTTGATCCGCTGCGCTTCACCGCCCGACAGCTCCGGCGCCGGCTGTCCGAGGCGCAGGTACCCGAGTCCGACCTGTCGGAGGGTCTCCAGCGCGCGAGAGGCCACCGGCAACGACGCGAGGAACGACGCCGCGTCCTCGACGGTCATCCCGAGCACGTCCGCGATCGTCGCGTCGTGCCACCGGACCTCGAGCGTCTCGGCCGTGTACCGCGACCCGTGACACTCCGGGCACGGGGCCCAGCTCCCCGGCAGGAACAGCAGCTCCACCGACACGGATCCCTCGCCCTGGCAGACCTCGCACCGGCCGCCGACGACGTTGAACGAGAACCGGCCGGCGGTCCACCCGCGGGCCTTCGCCTCGTCGGTGCCGGCGAACGCGGCGCGCACCGCGTCGAACAGCCCGGTGTACGTGGCGAGGTTCGACCGCGGCGTCCGGCCGATCGCCTTCTGGTCGACCTCGACGACCCGGTCGATGCCCGGGTGTTCAAGGGCCACGGACGGCAGGACCCCACCGACGAGCGACGACTTGCCCGACCCGGACACGCCCGTGATCGCGGTGAGGACACCGAGCGGCAGGTCGATGTCGAGCCCGCGGAGGTTGTGCCGCGTGACGTCCCGGAGCTCGAGCGTGCCGGACGCTGTCCGCGGCTGACGATCGACGGGCGGTCGCGGCTGCAGGTAGCGGCGGGTGACGGATTCCTCCACGGACGCGAGCCCGGGCACGGGCCCGCTGTACAGCACCGTCCCGCCCGACGCCCCGGCACCCGGGCCGACGTCCACGATCCAGTCGGCCTGCCGCACGATGCTCATGTCGTGCTCCACGACGAAGACGCTGTTGCCGCCGGCGCGGAGTCCGTCGAGGACCTCGACGAGCGGCTCGACGTCGGCCGGGTGCAGACCGGCACTCGGCTCGTCGAGCACGTAGACGACGCCGAAGAGTCCCGACCGGAGCTGCGTGGCGATGCGGAGCCGCTGCATCTCGCCGGGGGAGAGCGTCGGCGTCGCGCGGTCGAGCCCGAGGTACCCGAGGCCGAGCCCGGTGAGCACCTCGACCCGGGTCAGCAGGTCCTTCGCGATCGCGACGGCGACCTCGGTGCGCTCACCCGACGAGGCGCGAGACGTCGCCGGCGCCGCATCCGTGAGCTCGGCGACGGGGCGGAGCACCTCGGCGAGTGCGGTGAGCGGGAGTGCGTGCAGCTCGGCGATCGTCTTCCCGCCGAACGTCACCGCGAGCGCCGCCTGCGTCAGCCCGGTGCCGCCGCACAGCGTGCACGGTCCGGACTCGACGAACTGCAGCACCTTCTTCCGCTGCGTCTCGCTCTGCGAGTCGGCGAGCGTGTGCAGTACGAACTGTCGTGCGCTCCAGAACCGTCCCTTGTAGGGCTTCGCGATCCGGTCGCGCTGCGGGTGCACCTCGACGACGGGCTGCTCCTCGGTGAACAGCAGCCAGTCGCGGTCCTCGCGGGACAGCTCCCGCCACGGCCGGTCGATGTCGTACCCGAGGACCGCCGTCACGTCGCGGAGGTTCTTGCCCTGCCACGCACCGGGCCACGCGGTGATCGCCCCGTCGCGGATGCTCAGCGACGGGTCGTGCACGGCGGAGGCCTCGGTGACCTCGTGCGCGGTGCCCAGCCCGTGACACCGCGGGCACGCACCGGCGACGGTGTTCGGGGAGAAGGAGTCGGACTCGAGCCGCTCCGCCCCGGGAGGATACGTGCCGGCGCGGGAGTACAGCATGCGGGTCGAGTTCGACAGGGTCGTCAGCGTGCCCACCGTCGACCGGGAGCTCGGGGCGCCGCGCCGCTGCTGCAGTGCCACCGCCGGCGGGAGGCCCGTGATGGACTCCACGTGCGGCGTCGACCCCTGCGCGATGAGCCGTCGCGCGTACGGGGCGACGGACTCCAGGAAGCGACGCTGCGCCTCGGCGAAGATCGTCCCGAAGGCCAGGGACGACTTCCCCGAGCCGGAGATCCCGGTGAAGGCGACGATCCGGTCGCGGGGCACGTCCACGTCGACGCTCCGGAGGTTGTTCTCGCGGGCGCCGCGGACGCGGATCATGCCGTCGATCGCGGTGGACGGGGTCGGTCGTGCGTGCGGGGCGGGCATTCGTTCGACTGTAGACGCGCGCGGCTGACCGCGGCCGTCAGAGGATGCGCAGCTCCATCGCGCGCGTCACCGCTCGGGTGCGGTCGCCCACGCCGAGCTTCTCGAACACGTGGCCGAGGTGCGTCTTCACCGTCGTTTCGCTGAGGAACAGCGTGCGACCGATCGCCGGGTTGCTCTGGCCCTGCGCGACGAGCCGGAGCACGTCGAGCTCCCGGGGCGTGAGCGATGGCCCGGTCGGCACTGCGCCGGTCGCCCGGCGGACCAGTGCGGCTGCTGCCGAGGGCGCGAGTGCCGTCTCGCCCCGCGCGGTCGCCCGGACCCCGGCGAGGATCTCGGACTCGGGAGCGGCCTTCAGCAGGTACCCGGTGGCACCGGCCTCGATCGCGGCGAGGATCTGGTCGTCGGACTCGTACGTCGTCAGGATCAGTACGCGTATCCCGGGCTCCACGGCGAGGATCCGCGCGGTCGCAGCGTCCCCGTCGATCCCCGGCATCCGGAGGTCCATCAGCACGACCTCCGGCCGCTCGGCGAGCACCGTCGACACCGCTGACTCGCCGTCGGCGGCCTGGCCGACCACCTCGACGTCGTCGGCGTCCTGCAGGAGCGCGACGATTCCCGCGCGGACGATCGGATGGTCGTCCGCCACTACGACGCGGATCACCGGGTCACCGCCGCAGCGGGGTGCTGGACAGCCGGGAGGCTCGGTGCGGCCCCGGCGGGCAGGCTCGCCTCGACGACGGTGCCGCGTCCAGGGCCGCTGGTGATCCGGCAGGACCCGCCCGCCAGGGCGAGGCGCTCCCGGAGGCCGCGGAGTCCGTGGCCCGCGGTCGGGTCCGATGCGTCGAAGCCGACCCCGTCATCCGTGATCCGCAGGACGGTCTGCTGGGGCGAGGGCAGCAGTGCGACGCGCACCGAGGCGGCGCGAGCGTGCGCGCGGACGTTGCCGAGAGCCTCCTGGGCGACCCGGAGCAGCACCACCTGCGCGTCGCGGTCCAGCGCGCAGTCGGGCGCGTCCACCGTGACGGGCGTGCCGGTCTCGCGGGTGTGCCGCTCGCCGAGGCGGTGCAGCGCGCCGCCGAGGCTGTCACGGGTGACACCGGCGGCACCGGCGGCGATGAGGGCGCGTGACTCCTCGAGTGCTGCGCGGGCGGATTCCTCGAGGACGGTGAGGCGTTCTTCGAGCGCGTCGGTGCGGTCGCTTGCGAGGTCGCTCTGCGCGCGCTCCGTGAGCATCACGATGCCGGCGAGGTTCTGCGCCACGGTGTCGTGGATCTCCCGGGCCAGGCGCTCCCGCTCACTGGCGATGCCCGCGGTGCGGTTCGCCTCGGCGAGGGACGTCTGTGTCGCGCGGAGCTCGTCGAGGAGTCTGCGGCGCTCCTCGGACAGCCCGGCGACGCTCGAGATCCAGACGCCCATGGCGCACGCGCCGACGACGCTGATGCCCTCGATGAGGAGGGTGCTGACGAGCGCCCCGGCGCCGCTGGAGACCTGCAGGCCGATGCCGCTCGCGACACCGATCGCGATCGAGAGGAGGACGGCGCTCCTGATGCGTTCGGACTGGACCCACACGAGCGGGAACAGGATGCACTGCACGAACGCGGTGCTCGGGGCGACGGCGGGCAGGACCAGCGCGGCGGCGACGAGCAGGGGGAGGAACGCCGCTGCCGCCCGGGGCTCGTCGTAGCCGCGGTGGCCGAACGCGGCGTACGCGACGACCAGGACGGCGATCGCGGCGTACGCGGGCCAGCGGGTGCTCCACGGGGACCAGCCGTAGGCGGTGATGAACGCCGTGAGGGCCATCGTCGCGGCGAAGAAGGCGTGCAGCCACCGGTTTCGCACCCAGGACTCATCGGTCATGCGCGTTGTGCCCATGGTCCGAGCATCCCACTTCGGAGTCGGCATCACGCGTCCTTGCGGTTCCAGCGGAACGTCAGCACGCAGGCCACCGTGCCGAGGACCAGCCACGCGACCAGGACGAGCGTTCCGAGGCCGAGCTGCGACGAGCCTCCCGGCTCGGCGGACGCGAACGCGTCCGGCAGGAAGACGGAGCGCATCCCGCTCGCCATCCAGCGGAGGGGGAAGACCGACGCGACGTTCTGCAGCCAGCCGGGGAGCTGCGTGAAGGGGAGGTAGACGCCGGAGATGAACTGCAGGACCAGGACCACGGGGACGATCGTCGCGGTGGCGCGGCGGCCCTCGCGGGGGAGTGCGGAGATCGCGATGCCGAGGACGCAGCTCGTCGCGATGCCGAGCAGCATGATGCCGGCGAATCGAGCCCACTGCTCTGGGGCTGTCGGCAGGTCCACGCGGAAGACGATGCTCGCGATGCCGATCAGCAATGCCGTCTGGAGGATCGTCGTGACGAGGACCATGCCGATCTTGCCGATGAAGTAGCTCAGCACCGGGAGTGGCGTGCCGCCGAGGCGCTTCAGGGTGCCGTCGCTGCGTTCCGTGGCGATGTCGACGCCGAGGGACTGGGTGCCGGAGAGGAGGAAGCCCGTCGCCACCAGGCCCGGGAGGTAGTACGTCGCGTAGTCGACGCTGGCGCTTCCTGCTCTGATGTCCGCGGCGCTGCTGAAGGCGACCGAGAAGAGGGCCAGCATGATGATCGGGAAGAGGAACGTGAAGAACACCGCGTCGGGGGCGCGGAAGTAGGAGCGGATCTCGTAGGTGATGCGGTTCACTTCGACCCCACCATCTCGAGGTAGACGTCCTCCAGGGACGGGCGGATGACTTCGAGGTCGCGCATCGGGTCTGTGCTTGCCCTGATCAGGACGGCGGGGTCGTTCGTGCGTTCGTCGTGCTGTTCGTTGTCGCTCGTCCACCTGACTCGGGGGGTGCGTGCCTCCGCGCCGCCCAGCTCGTTGATCGGGGCGAGGTCGAGGAGCCTGCCGTCGGCGATGACGGCCGCCCGGTCCGCAAGGTGCGCTGCCTCGTCGAGGTAGTGCGTGGTCAGGAGGATCGTCGTGCCCTCGCCGCGGACCTGCCGGAGGAGACCCCAGAACTGGCGGCGAGCCTCCGGGTCGAAGCCGGTCGTCGGTTCGTCGAGGAAGAGGACCTCCGGGCGGCCGATGATGCCGAGGGCGACGTCGACGCGGCGGCGTTGGCCACCGGAGAGCCTCGCTATCCGGGTGTTGCGTTGTTCCGTGAGCCCTGTGGCGTGCAGGGTCTCTTCGACGTCCCGACGCCTCGGGTAGAGCGTTGCGAAGTGGCGCAGCTGCTCGGCCACGGTGACGTTCGGGGACTCCGCGCTGGACTGCAGGACGATGCCGATCCGGGCGTTGTGGCTGCGGCTCGTGCGGGCGGGGTCGTGGCCGAGGACCGTGACCGTGCCGTCCGTGCGGGATCGGTAGCCCTCGAGGATCTCGACCGTTGTGGACTTGCCGGCGCCGTTGGGGCCGAGGAGGGCGAAGGTCTCGCCGGCCTCGATGGTGAAGGAGACGTCGTCGACGGCGAGCTTGCCGGTGGGGTAGCGCTTCGTGAGGTGGTGGACCTCGATGGCGGGGGATTCGGGCATGAGTCCAGCGTGGCGCGGCCGGGCCGCCGGCGGATCGGTGGGTGGGGCGTGGGTGCATCCTCCGATCGGAGGATGGGCCGCTCAGTCGTCGTCGTCGTCAGTGCCCTCGTCGTCGAGCAGACCGGCACGCAGTCCCAGGATCGCGAGTGCGACGCGGTTCGTCACCCCGAGTCGCGTGAAGACCGCCGCGAGGTGGGCCTTCACGGTGGTAGGTGCGCAGTGCAGCTCGGTGGCGATCTGGCTGTTGGTCAGGCCGCGGGTGACGGCGCGGACGACTTCGCGTTCGCGCGCGCTGAGGCGTGCCGCGGCCCGTCGGGCTTCGATGTGTCCCGGACTTCGGCGACCCAGCACCCACTGGTCCAGGAGGAGTCGGGACTGACGGTCCGAGAGTGCAGGCCGTCCGTCGGCGAGACCGCGAACGGCGCGGATGAGCTCATCTGGATTCGCTGACTTGGTGCGGTTGCCGGATGCGCCCGATTCGAGTGTCGCGAGGAGGAGGTCGTCGTCCTCGTCGAGCGTGAGCGTCAGCACGGCGGTTCCGGCACTTGCCAGCCGTTCGATCACCACCATCGACGTGTCTGCCCGGTTCGAGACCGACACGATCGCGACCTGTCGGCGAGTCGGGGCGGCGGGCTCGACGACGCTTTCGATCCCGGCGGCGCTGGTGACGACCTCGATGCCGGTTGCGCCAGAGAAGACCGCTCGTAGACCAGCCGCAGCGAGCGGGTCCGGGTCGTGCACCAGTACTCGGATCACAGTTCATCCCCCACCCTCGTCGCGTCTCGCGTTTTGAATGTTAGCGGTAGTACTTTAGGTCGTATCGACGTCGAGACTACCTGGCCGAACGGATGGAACAAGGAGGGCCGATGGCCGATGCAGCCGAGGGTGCGAGGCTGCGAATCTCGGTACCGCAGAGCGCGCTGATGCGCTCCTGAGGAGGGGACACGATGCCGAACGAGCGTCACGAGTACGAAAACCTGGCCAAGATCGACTACCCGAAGGTCGAGGAAGACGCCGCGGTCCCGAAACTGTCGCGCGAGGCTGTTCGGGGGGAAGCCCGGGCCGGGCTCGAGGCGATCCGGGACTTCATCACGCGTGATGAGTTCATCCGTGTGCTCGGCGACCTGTACGACCAGGCTCCGGAACACCGTGACGAATTCGTCCGGACCGTCCTGCTGGACCCGGAAGCACTGCGAGAACGAGGCGTGATCGTCCCCGACGGCATCAAGGTCCAGCGCTCGCAGTTCGGTGACCACCGCCCGACCATCTTCTGCGTGACGAAGCTGATGAGCGACGGCGTTCGGAAAGTCACGTACACGTTCGACAACGAATCGATCCCGACGCCAGCATGAGCAAGACGGAGTCCGGTACCGAGATCCACCTCGTCGACGAGTTCAGTGCGGCAACGACGGACGAACTCGCTGCAGCGGGACCGATCCGTCGCGTGACCGGGCTCGTCGACCAGCGATTGCGGTTCCCGCACCGCGGGCAGCTCCGGCTGAGCGCGCGCGCCCTGGAACTCGGCGACTGGAGGCGTCTCGTGCCCGCCGAGATCGAGCGGGTCGAGCGGCGGTACGTGCCGTCGTACGGACGATTCGCTGCCGGTGGTGTGCGCGGGGGATTCCCGTCGCTCGCCGCCGCCCGTGCCGATGGGGCGCCGTTGGTCCTCGACCTGCGGGCCGGGGAGTCGATCGTCCTGCTCGTCGGCTTCCGCTCCGTCTCCGGCCTCGATCACAACCGTGCCGCGTTGACCGCACTCCGACGCTTCATCGCGTCCGCCCACTGAACGACCCGATCCACAGAATCGAGAGAACCATGACCATCAGCACGACCTCCATCGACCCCGCGCTCGAGATGACCCTCGACGAGATCCGTCACCGAGTCACCAAGGAAGCCGTGACGAAGCAGATCGACGAGTTCATCGAGATCATCTCCTCGGACGGATTCATCGACTACGTCAACGGCATCGCCGAGCTGCCCACCTACTCCGAGCGTCGTGCGCACACCGCCGCGACTGCAACGCTCGCGACCCTGGAGCAGCGTGGTGTGCCAACCCCCGAGGGGCTGCGCATCGCGACGCGCGAGTTCGAGATGCCGGAGGACGGCCGAGCATCGGCGTCCCCGCTCGTCCAGGTCCGTCCTGGTACCGACCCCCGCATGGGGTTCTGTGTCAGCATCGGGTACATCCTCTGCGCGAGCTACGGCGGGTGACACCGATCGTGGACACGGTGTCCGCCGCGGACATCTCGCACCGGTACGGCGAGCGGATCGCACTCAGTGACGTCTCGTTTCGCGTGCCACGTGGAGCTGTCGTCGGTCTCGTGGGAGCGAACGGCAGTGGCAAGTCCACGCTGCTGCGGATCATCGCCGGAGTCACCCGACCGACCAGCGGATGCCTGTCCGTGGCGGGGACGGACCTCGCCGCCGAATCAGCTGGATCGGGTGTCGGGGCGGCCATCGACGGCATGTCGCTCTGGTCGGGGTGGACGGTGGAGCAGAACCTCCGCTACCTCGCCGGGCTCGCCGGGGTCGCGCCCTCCGCTGTCGACGACGCCGCGAAGATGACCGACATCGCCGGCGAGCTCAAGACGAGGCTCCGACGCCTGTCGCTCGGGAACCGCCAGCGGGTCTCGATCGCTGCGGCTGTGCTCTGCGGCACCCGACTCGTGCTGCTCGACGAGCCGATGAACGGTCTCGACCCGGATGCTCGACGTCGGACCCGCGACCTCATCCTCACGCTCGCCCGGCAGGGGCGGACCGTGGTGTTCTCGAGCCACGACCTCCACGATGTCGAGACGGTCTGTCGGGAGCTCATCGTGCTGGACACCGGGCGATTGATGTTCTCGGGGCCGGTGGAGGACTACGCCGAACAGCTGGCGGTCATCGTGCTCGGGATCTCCGCCCACGACACCGACCGCGCCACGGAGGCGTTGTCAGGAGAGAACCTCCGGTGGTGGACAGATCGTTCGGGACTCCCGGTCGTTCCGCTCGACGACGCACCGGCGGCAGAACAGGCATTGCGTGCGGTTGGCGTCCCGGTGACCCACCGAGACCGGCGGTCCGCAACACTGGAGGAACGGTTCGATGCACGGCAGTGAAGCAGGTTCCATCGTCCGAACGGAATCCCGTCGGTGGGGTCGGGACACCACTGCTGGCATCGCCGGTGGCACGGCGGTCGTCCTCTCTGCTGGCCTGACGTTCCTCGCCGTGTCCGTCGCGGCTGCTGGTGGGACGGACACCGGCACCGGCGGCGTGCAGCTCGAGACCGACGGCGCGCTCACTTCGGCGTCGTCGAGCGCGGATCTCGCGTCCCTCGCCCAGAGCGCCGTGACGATGCTGGTGCCGTTGGTCGCGGTGGTGATCGGCGCGCACTTCGCCGGTGCCGAGATGACTTCTGGCGCGCTGCTTCATGTCGCGGTGGCCGCGCGTCGGCTCCGCGTGGTCTTCGCGGTCCGAGCGGTGTCACTCGCGGTCATCGCGGGCGCCGTCGGCGCGCTGACCGCGCTCGCCGCGATCGGGGCGGCGGACGTCGGTGTCAGAGCTGCCGGGCTGCTCCATCTGACCGCGGGTACAGCGACGGGCAGGACCGTCGCCGGGGCAGCGGCGTCCGCTGCGGTGATCGCGCTGCTCACGTTCGCACTCGCCTGTCTGACGCGGCGCTCCGTGATCGTCCTGGTCGTCATGCTCGCGTACCTGGTGGTCATCGAGCCCGTCATTGCCGGGACGATCCCGGATGGGGCCGTCTGGCTTCCACGGTCGGCGCTCACCGCGCTCGTTCGGACCGACGCTGAGCCCCTTCATGCGCTACCTGTGCTCCTGGCGGCACTCGGCCTGGTGTGCATCGCGGTCGCGCGATGTCGTCGAGACAGGGCCGCGTGATCGCGACCCTGGACCCGGCAGTCGCGGAAGCGCGATGCGATCGCACTCAGCTCGTCCTCGGTCACGTCGCGTCACTCGTTGCATCGACCTTCGAACTCGTTCTGCCCCTCGTGATCGCCTTCGGCGTGAGCGCGCTCACTGCACGCGGCGCGGACTCGCCGCTCGTCTGGCTGCCCGTCGCAGCCGCGGTGGTGGGATCGGGAGCGACCGCCGCCTGGCGCGCCCTCGTCCTCGCGCGGATCGGCGCGGAGGAAATGCGACGCCTACGCCTCGGCATCGCCCGCAGACTGCTCGGGATGTCTCCTCGTGCCGTCGAGCAGCTCGGGGTCGGCGAGGCCGTTTCGATCTCCTCCCGCACGGTGGGTGAACTCGAGCCGCTGCTGTCGGCGGCCCGCATCCGCCGTCGGACCGCGATCGTGATGCTCGCCGGGTGTCTCGTCCTGCTGTTCGTCTTCGACTGGCGCCTCGCATCGGCGATGTTCGGGGCGCTCGCCGTCGGTGCCACCTCGATCGCGGTGGTCCTGCGCCCGGTGAAGGCTCGAGCTGGGCGAGCGCTGGTCGCGCTCGGCCGGACGACTGCCGATCTGAACGAGCACCTCCTGTCGATCCGCTCCGCGACCGTCTGGGGACTCGCTGCGCCCCACCTCCGTCGTCTCGGACGCGACCTGTCCGACGTCGCTCTGGCGGAGCGACAGATCGGCCGTGCGCAGGCCCTCGTCGACCTGGTCGTGAAGGTCATCTCGATGGCGCTGCTCATCGGTCTCGCTGCCCTCGGGGTAGCGCTCGTCGCCGGCGGGACGCTCTCGGCGGCGCGCCTCTCGGGGTTCCTCGGAACGGTCGCGGTGTTGCTCGGACCCGCGGCGTCGTCCGCGCAAGCCGCGCAGCAGCTCCAAGCAGCCAGGGCCGCCGCGGAGCAACTTCGCGCCGTGCCGCCCACCCCGTCGACCCGGTCGCTGCCGCAGGGCCTCGGAGTGCCGATGACTCCGCCGGTCGTCCGAGCGGTCCACGTCAGGTGCTCTCCCGCCGACGGCGTGCTGACCGAGGCGGTGAGTTTCTCGGCTGGCCTTGGCGAGATGGTGTGCCTGGTCGGTCCGAGCGGGTCCGGGAAGACGACGCTGTTGTCTGCGATCGCGGCGCTCGCGCACGTGGAGGACGGGACGCTCAGCGTCGGCGGGATCGACGTCGGTGGCTGTGACCCCATCGAGCTGTGGCGGCAGATCGGCTACGTCGAGCAGACGACGCCGACGCTCGGCGGGTCGGTCCGCGAGTTCCTGACCCCCGACGCCGAGCACCCGCCCGACGTCGACCTCGTCATGCGGTTGATCGACGAGCTCGGGATGACGGAACGACTGGGCAGCGCCGGGCTCGATGCGGCACTCGAACGCGGCGGTACCAGTCTGTCCGGGGGAGAGCGGCAGCGCTTGGCTGTGATCAGGGCGCTGGCGAGCAACCGTCCGTTGTTGCTGATGGACGAGCCCACCGCTCATCTTGACGTCGCGACCGAGGAGCAGGTGCTCGAGGCGATCGACCGGGCTCGACCCGGCCGGATCGTCATCGTCGCATCGCACTCGGCGGAGTTCGCCCGTCGAGCGGATCGCGTTGTGCGGTTGTGATGCCGACCCCTCGTCGAGTGCAGGTCGTTCAGGATCGCCCGAGTGAACCGACCCAGAGGCCGTCCCGCGCTCGGGTCATCCCGACGTACAGCTCGCGGCGGTCGAGCTCACGGCGCTCGCGGGCGGCGACGGATTCGGTGTCGGGAGCGTCCGCGAGGAGCTTCGCCGGCACGTGCGGCAGCAGGACCTGCTTGAACTCGAGGCCCTTCGCACGCTTGATGGTGCCGACGCGGACCCGGTCGGAGCTCTTGCCCGTGT
Source organism: Curtobacterium sp. L3-7 (assembly GCF_048756585.1). Classification (NCBI taxonomy): domain Bacteria; kingdom Bacillati; phylum Actinomycetota; class Actinomycetes; order Micrococcales; family Microbacteriaceae; genus Curtobacterium; species Curtobacterium sp. L3-7. The sequence goes on from NZ_CP151474.1 coordinate 2,022,651, forward strand.
AGTGCTTCAGCGAGACGGACGGCACCCCCGCGGCGTCGAGGACCGCCATCACCTTGTCGGCCTGCGGGTTCGTCGCGGTGAGGATCCCGACGTCGCCGCGGCCGGTGCCGACGAGACGGAGGACCTCCTCGACGCGGGCGAGCAGCGCGGCATCGTGCGCCGCGCGGTCGGCGAATCGTCGGACGGCAGGCTGCGGGCCGGATCGGGTGACGTCGGAGACCGCATCGCCGGCACCGTCGACCCCCTCGATGTCGACGAACTGGTCGTCCGCCACCATCTGTTTCGCGAACTCGAGGATCTCCGCGGTGTTGCGGTGGTTCACGTCGAGGACGACACCGCGCCCCGAGAGGCTGATGCCGACCTCGCCGAGGGTGTACCCGCCCGGGTAGATCGTCTGCTGGCCGTCGCCGATGAGTGTGAGGCCGTCTGGACGATCGCCGACCAGCGCGTGCAGGAGCGAGACCATCGCGCACGACAGGTCCTGGGCCTCGTCCACGATGACGGCGTCGTAGCGGTCGAGCGGCTGCTCGCGGACGGCATCGCGGGCGAGCAGGACCACGTCCTCGAAGTCGCAGATGCCCCGGTTCCGCAGGTTGGTCGAGTACGCCTCGTACAGGTCCCAGACCGCCTGCCGGATCTCGACCGGCAGCGCGTGCTTCCGCCCGACGCGCGCCAGGTCGGCGTACTCGTCGAAGCGCGTCAGCCCACGACCCTTGATGACGTGCCCGATCTCTTCTTCCCAGTACCGGCGCGTGAAGCGCGGGGCGCGCAGTGGACTGGAGGCTCCGATCACGTTCCATGCATCGAAGAACGCGCGCTGAGCCTCCAGCCCGTCGATACGGAACACGACTCCGCGCTCCTTCAGGAGCTGGCTGGCGAATGCGTGGACGTTCACGAAGTCGACGCGGTCGACCATGTCGGGCGCGAGGCGTTCGAGGAGCGACCGCAGGACGGCTGGGAGGGTGCGGATGTAGGTGGTGAAGAGGACGCGGCCGCCGGACGCGCGTGCCAGGTAGGCGGCACGGTGGAGGCCGACGACGGTCTTGCCGGTGCCTGCCGCACCGCGGATGCGGGCGGGGCCGTTGAAGTTGCGGCGGACGAGCTTGGCCTGGGCCGGGTCGAGGAAGGCCATCCACTCCTCGATGGGGGCGTCGAGGACGGCGTCGATGAGGTGGTCGTGAAGTTCTTCGGTGTCGACCACCGGGTCGGGATCACGGGGGAGGACCGTTGCCGGAACGATGACCTGCGGTGGCGCGTGTTGCTCGCCGTCGATGACCGGGAAGTGCGCGAGGACTGCGGTGAGGAGCTGGTCGACTCGGGTCGCGCTCAGGCGGCGGCCACGTTTTGTGATGTGTGCGATGAGGTCGTTGACGCCGACGACGTCGACCGAGGCGACCTCGGCGTGCACCTTCTTCTGGCCTGCCAGGGCGACGACCGCGTGGACCTCGCCCGGCGGGAGGCCGATCTCCGCGAGGGCGGCCTCGGTCTTCCACGCCAGGTCGGCGAGGTTCGCGACGTCGTCCGTGACGTCCTCTTGGCCGCGGGTGATGCGGCCGTTGTGGACGGCGACGTCGCGCCAGGCCTTCGTGTCGACGATGAAGACGCCGGCGCTGCCGACGACGACCATGTCGACCTGGGCGGTCTTGCTGCCGGGCCAGCGGCGATCGGCGAGGAGGTGGTAGCCGATGCCGGCCAGGGGAGCGAGGACCTTCGCTGTCTCGCTCTCGGTGCGGTGGGCGATGTCGAAGCGGCTGGCGCGGGCTTCGGCTTCGTCGGCTTGGCGGCGGAGTTCGTGGGCGCGGTCTCGTTGGCGGCGGGCTTCGGTGCGTGCTGAGTCGCCGGCGATGGTCATGGTGTGGTGCCCTCTCGACCCGCGCCTCCCGTGGGCGGATGGTCATGAGCTATTCTCGTGGCTCGCCGTGGCGGACGGTAGGACCAATTCTGGGGGCCGGTAGTTCGCGCGTGCCGTTGTTCGCGTTGGCGGCGTGGGCGACCGCCGGAAGGCGGCGGTCGGTCAGAAGCCACCGGTACCGACCGCGGGTTCGGATGGAGGGCGTTATTCGCAGCCAACTCCATCGCCATCTCGGTCGAGCTTCCGGGAGTATCCCGGGTCTCCGGTCCGGACTGGGGCTGCGCCGGCAGCGCGAGCGGCGTCGCAGTTCGCGTAGTACACAGATCCTGCAGCCTGAGCCGGTTGCTGCGCCGCAGCCGCCTGAGCCTGCGCGGCTGCATCAGCGGAGGCTTGCGCCGCTGCTGCATCCGCAGCTGCCTGCGCGTCCGCGGCAGCCTGCGCCGCCGCCGCCGCGTCTGCTGCTGCCTTCGCTTTCGCCGCTGCTTGCGCTGCAGACGCCTCGTCTGCAGCTTTCTGAGCTTCGACTTCCGCTGCAGCCGATGCCGATGCCGATGCCGATGTCGAAGCCGCGGCAGCGGAAGCCGACGAACTCGCTGCAGGGAGGCCCGCCGCGCTTCCTGCTGCCCCGGTCCCGTCCGCAGAACTGCAAGCACTGAGTGCGAACACGAGGGTTATGACGCCCCCGGAAGTGAAAGCGACTCGACGAAGCTTCGATGGGGTGCTCATACCAGGTACTCCAATATCTGAGGAAGGTTCTATTCTCATGATCTGATCCCATCGAGTCGATGCCCCGTTCGTGGGGTCGCGTCTTCACACAGCTCATCCGTGGTTGCGTTGTCGCCGCCCAGTGCTGCGTCGGGTCCGAGTCCCGACGTTGAGAGAGTTGTTCGTCACGTGAGCGTTCTCGAGCGAGCTGCTAGCGTGCCGACATGGCAGATGAGGGACTTCGCGACGAACTACGCGAGTTCGTCGCCGAACGTGACTGGGCACAGTTCCATTCACCGGAGAACCTCGCGAAGAGCATCTCGATCGAGGCGGCTGAGCTCCTGGAATGCTTTCAGTGGTCGGCGGACGCGGACGACAGCAGAGTGCGTGCGGAGCTCGCCGACGTCCTGACCTACTGTCTTCTGCTCGCCGATCGGCTGGGCGTCGAACCGGTCGATCTCGTCCGAGCGAAGCTCGCTGTGACCAGGGAGAAATACCCGATCGACAAAGCCCGAGGACGAAGCACCAAGTATGACCAGCTTTGACATCGAGAAGTGGCCGTTCAGCGAGGCTCACCTCCGGTTGTGGCGTGAAAGAGACCCCCGGTTCTTGAACTGGCCGGTCGTCTACATCCTCGATGACGGGAAACGGGTGTACGTCGGCGAGACGCTCAACACCGCGGCAAGGATGCGCCAGCACCTGGATTCGGAAGAACGGCGCTCGTTGAAGGCCGTTCGCCTGGTGCTCGACAGCACGTTCAACAAGTCCGTGTGCCTCGATCTCGAGTCTCAGCTCATCGGCTTGTTCGCTGGCGACGACAAGTACACCGTGCTCAACAGCAACAAGGGCATCGTGAACGCGGACTACTACGATCGAGAGCGTTACCGAGAGACATTCGATGCGGTCTTCGACGCTCTGAGATCGCAGGAGCTCTTCACACGGAGCATCGCGGACATCGAGAACAGCGAGCTGTACAAGCTCTCCCCGTTCAAGGCTCTCAACCGGGATCAAGCGGTGGTCACGGAAGACATCCTCGAGGGATTGTTCGACGACCTCGAATCAGGCGCGGACAGCACGATCGTCGTTCAAGGGGACCCGGGTACCGGGAAGACGATCGTCGCTGTCTATCTCCTCAAGTTGCTCCGCGACATCGCTGATGGCGTAGGGATCGACGAGATCGACGGCGACTCGATGTTCTCGGACTACTTCACCGACGGGCACCGCGAGCTCCTCGACGGCTTCCGAGTGGGATTGGTGGTGCCACAGCAGGCGTTGCGTACCTCCCTGAAGCGTGTGTTCATGAAGACCCCCGGTCTCGACAAGTCGATGGTCCTCACCCCGTTCGAGGTCGGCAAGAGCGAGGAGCGATGGGACTTGCTGGTCGTGGATGAGTCTCACCGGTTGAACCATCGAGCGAACCAGGCGTCAGGTCCCCAGAACAAGAGCTTCGGCGAGATCAACGAGAGACTCTTCGGGGTAGATGCTGACCACTACACGCAGGTGGACTGGATCAAGCACCAGAGCGCCCATCAAGTGTTCCTCCTCGACTCAGAGCAGAGCGTGCGGCCAGCTGACTTGCCCCAAACGCTTCAAGCGGACTTGGTGCGCAAGGCGCGCGGCCTCCATCGGCATTACCGGCTCTTCACACAGATGCGGGTTCAGGGTGGCGCTGACTACGTCTCCTTGTCCGTTCGATAATGCGCGGCGAAACCCCTGGGGTGAAGTCATTCGGTGACTACGAATTGAGGATGTACGACGATCTCGGTGCGATGCACGACGCGATCCGCGCGAAGGACGATGAAGTTGGGCTCTCCCGTCTCGTCGCTGGATACGCATGGGAGTGGAAGAGCAAGCGTGATCGATCTGCGATCGACATAGAGATCGACGGGCGTCGGCTGCAGTGGAACCAGACGCAGACCGACTGGATCACGTCCACCGGGGCGGTCGACCAAGTGGGCTCGATCCACACGGTCCAGGGGTACGACCTCAACTACGTCGGAGTGATCATCGGTCCGGACCTCCGTTTCGACGCGATCGCTCGGCGGATCGTCTTCGACCGATCGAACTACTTCGACAAGAAGGGAATGGAGAACAACCCCCGCCTCGGTATCACCTACACCGACGAAGACGTCCGACGCTTCGTCACGAACGCGTACTCGGTGCTCCTCACGCGAGGTGTCAGGGGGACCTTCGTTCACGTCGTCGACCCTGAACTCCGCCGGTACCTCCGACAGTTCTTCTGACGATCAGTGTCGCCGGGAGAGAACTCACCCGACACTGGATCCCCTGACTCGTTATCCTGTCGACCGTTAGCAAAGCGGTCGATTGGGGAAACGTGCGGATCTTCTGGGTCAACCAGGGACAGACGTTCGACGAAGAACGACGAGCTCGAGTCCTGTGGGCCCCGAAGCGCTCCCGGAGAGGTCCCGGCCAGACCGCAGGAACCAGTCGCGCGCACTGGGACCGCTTGCTCGAAGCGACCGCCGGTGACGTGGTCTTCCATTATTCACGCGGTGCTGTCCGTGCGTGGAGCACCGTCCTGGCACCCGCGTTCGAAGGGCCACCACCTTTCGAGGACCCAGCGAGGAGATGGTCCACTGACGGCCGAGTGTTGCGAGTCGAGATACAAGAGCTCGACCGCCCGATCGACCTCGACGAGATCCCCCTCGAACTCCGAACGGAAACTGACACTACCGCCTGGCCGTTCTCGCGACGGGGTGCGGTGAAGCAGGTCTACCTCACCGAGATCGGAGGGGCGCTGTCGACCTGGCTCCTCACACAAGCCGGTCTTCGCGCCGACGCCGCACAGCTTCAGGCCTGGCCCGATGACGACGACGCCGTCGAGCACTTCACGTACCGCGGGGATCGACAAGTCGTGGTGAACGCGCGCGGGGAGCAGTCGGCACTTCGCAGGTACCTGTTTGGTGATGCGCTCTTCGCGACCTGCGCTCTCTGCGGTCGTGACCTTCCCGTCGCGATGCTCGTGACAGCGCACATCAAACGACGCGCGGACACATCGCGGTCCGAGAGAGCGCGAAGAGACACTGTCATGCCGGCCTGTCTGATCGGCTGCGACTCGCTTTTCGAACTCGGATACGTCGTCGTCGCCAAAGGCGGTCTGATCGAACGTGGTCCACGCCGCGCGCCGATGACCGAGGACCTCACGCTCGCCGTGAACGCTCTCGTCGGGCGAACCTGCGGCGCGTGGGATGAGTTCACTGAACGGTACTTCGCGCACCACCGGCGGTTCCAGCGTGCAATCAATCGCCGCTACGGGCTCGGCTGACCCGCTGAGACGATACGCGCCGCCGGAAGGTCGGGCGGCGCCCACCGGAGAAGATGGAGCTCCGACGGTGTCATCCAACGCAGCTCGTCGTGGTCGGTGCTGCGTTTCGGGCCTTCGCTGTCGAATGCGACGCGGTAGCACGCGAGGTCGATCTGGGCGCTGCCGACGGCGGTCGTGTCTCGGGTGATCAGCGCTCCGATCTGTGACTCGATGTCGAGCTCCTCGCGCAACTCACGGGCGAGGGCATCCCGCGGCTCTTCGCCCCTCTCGACCTTTCCACCTGGGAACTCCCAGAACCCAGCGGATGCTCGCCCCGGCGAGCGACGGCAGACGAACACCGATCCGTCGTCGCGCGTGAGGACAGCGGCAACCACCTCGATGTTCGGCATGCCCTCTGTCTACAGGATCAGAGCCGCCCGGTGATCATCGCCCAACGATCGAGCGCCTCCTCGACCAAGTCGGCTGCCAAACCGACGTCGTCGTGCTCCCACACTCGGATGACCCGCCACCCCTCCGAGATCAGGATCGCCTCGTTGAGCGCGTCACGCTGTCGGTTCGCGAGCAGCTTGGAGCGCCAGAGGGCGGCGTTGGCCTTCGGGAGGTGCGCATGCTCCTCACACCAGTGCCAGAAGCACCCATCGACGAACACGGCGATCCGTGCCCGAGGGAACACGATGTCGGGTCGAACGCGTGAGCACGGGCTCACCCGGCGATCCACGAAGAACCGTCGGCCGCGACCATGGAGCTCTCGACGAAGGGCGAGCTCTGGCGCGGTGTCCCGCCGACTGAACCGACCCATGTGCCGACGCCGTGCATCATCCGCCTCCCAGACCTGCATCCGACGACGCTAGACGCCTACGCGCTTCGGACTGTGCACGGCGGCGGAGCCGTGCGCCGAGGTCAACGCAAAGGGCTTGTGGAGGAGTGAGCCCTGATCGCACTCGTGCCCACGCCAAGCACCCCGAGCACTGCCACTCGGTCATCAGCCGGCAAGTCGCGCAATGTGACCGCCACCTCCCCGCAGTACCTCCCCGCCTACGCCATCTGCACCGTGAGCGCGCCCGCCGGCCTCGGCTGCCCACCCGCCTCAGGCAGCGGCAAGCCGGCAAAGCGCTCCCGCGAGTGCTCCAACCGGATCATGGCCTCGGCAGCGTCGGGTCGCAGCGACTCCGTCGAGCACGACGTCATCGCGGACGAACGACCCCAGCCGCGCCCACGAATGTTCCGTCAGCGCGGGATCACCCAGGTACACGTCGTCCACACCGGCGTCGACGAGCGCTACCGCCTGGAACAGCGGCGGCACGTTCCGATGTGCCTCGACAGTCGGCAGTCCTTCGCCGAGCCAGTTCGGTGAGCTCGTCGGTTTCGTGGACCGAGAGCAGCATCGAGCATGGCGACGTACTGCTGCGTGTGGTCCCCACTGAGCTGCGGCACGTGGTCGGTCGCACGGTCGAGCAGCGTGGCCGGCGCACGCTCGGGGGTACGACGCCGCGGGGCCCAGCTGGTTCCAACCGAGCAGCAGCGTGGTGAAGTGGACTGCGGACGCGAATGTTGGGTTCCCTCCCTCCTTCCCACGTCTCGTTGTTGGTCAACGCGGCGATGCCATCACCGTGGGGAGGTATTGGTTCATACGTGGAGTTCTGATGGTGTGGCCGGTTGCGGTAGCTCACTACGATCGGGAGAGTGATGAACGATGTGACGCCCGGCCGCTACCGCCACTTCAAGGGCGGCGAGTACGAGGTCCTGTTCATCGCCCTCGACACGGAGACCGAGGAGCCCGTCGTCGTGTACCAGGCCCTCTACGGGGAGCGCGGGCACTGGGTCCGGTCACTTGCCGACTTCACCGCGCACGTGACCCGCGGTGACTACCACGGCCCGCGATTCAGCCGTGTCGAACCGGACCGGACCTGACCGCCCGGATCAGCCCGGTCCTCCAATCCGCGCCCAGACCGCGTCTACCGCGCGGACGTCAGCGCCTCCACGAACGGCCCGACCGCCTCCTCCGACCGCCCGACCACCACGATGTCGCGATTGACCCGCGGCCGGAGCCGTGACCGCTCCGCGTCACCTGTCAGCGTGGACTCCGGCACGACTGCGAACCCGAACCCGGCTGAGGCGAGCGCCGCAGCGGCAGCGGGGGAGCCGACGGTCGTCGTGACGACGGGTACGAGCCCACGCTCGACGAACAGCGCGTCGAGCCAGCTCCCGTAGCCCGTGTCGCCGGAGATCCCGATGAGCGGGCCGGTCACCACGGTCTCGAGGGTCACGTCCGGTTGCGGCGAGCCGACGACGACGATCTCCTCCGTCCCGACCTCCCGAACGATGAGGTCGGGAGCGTCCACCGGTCCGGGCACGATCGCGACGTCCTGCGTCCCACGACGGACCTCGTCCACCATCCCGAGTGCGCTCGAGCCCTCACTGAGCTCGGGAAGCGGGCCGCCCAGGGCGCGGAGTGCCGGCACCACGAACGGCACCGTGAACGTCTGCGCCACGACGAGTCGGATCGGTGCTGAGCCCCGCGCTGCTTCCTCGGCGCGGAGTGCGGCGTCGAGGGCATCACGCGCCAGAGGAGCGAACGCGCGACCGGCGGGCGTCAGGGTCGCACCACGACGTCCTCGGTCGAACACCGGGACGCCGAGGTCCCGCTCCAGGCTCGACACCTGGTGTGAGACGGCCGGCTGCGTGAGGTGCAGCTTCCGCGCGGCGCGGGAGATTGAGCCGGCCTCGACGACGGACAGGAAGACCTCGAACGCTCTGAGGTTTGGCATAGAAGCATTCTATGGAAAGGAGAACAACCATCGATCGAGGTTTGGGACTGGCGAGCGGTACGGGCAGGTTGCAACCACCAAGCAGCGACCGCTGCGCACCAGAACGGAAGGAATCGACATGACCAAGCGCATCCTCATCATCGGCGGCGGGTCTGGCATCGGGCGCGCCCTCGCGAGCGAGCTCACGACCCGCGGCGACGACGTGCTCATCGGCGCGCGCGACACCGCACGGACGGCAGTGGACTTCCCGGACCTTCATGTGGTGCACGCCGATCTCGGCGACGAGGCCTCGATCGCCGCTCTCGCCGAAGCGGGCTCGTTCGACGCTGTCGTCTCCCTCGCTGCGGCGCACGCCAACGGCCCCGTCGGCGAGCTCGACCGCCAGGCTGTGGAGGGCGCGTTCGGAGCCAAGGTCGTCGGGCCGATCCTGCTCGCGAAGCACCTCGCCCCGGTGATGCGGCCCGGCGGCGTCTTCGTGCTCTTCTCGGGCGTCGCAGCGTGGAAGCCGGCACCGGGGCTGGCGGTGATGGCGACGACGAACGGTGCGGTGTCGTTCCTGGTGGAGGCGCTCGCGGTCGAGCTCGCTCCGCTGCGCGCGGTGGCCGTCTCTCCGGGGATCATCGACTCCGGCGCGTGGGACGGCATGGGCGATGACGCCAAGCGGCAGATGTTCGAGGAGACGGCAGGAGCGAACCCGGTGGGCCGCGTCGGATCGCCGGCCGACGTCGTGTCGGCTGTTCTGCTGGCGATCGACAACACGTTCGTCACCGGGACGACGCTGCACGTCGACGGCGGCGGCCGCCTGGGGTGAGTCGCCGAGGTCGTGCGGTGCCTGCCGGGGGTGGGGCGAGCCTCCCGGCCGGCCAGCGCCGCCGCGCGGACTCGACCGCGCGGATCAGCCGCGGGCTGGTCGAGTGGGATGCAGAACTCGGGACGGACGCGGTTGAAGCGGTCGGCGCGGTCGATGACGGACCCCACGCCGGACCGCAGCGACTGCCCGCCCTCGGCGACATCCGCGCTACCGCACGTACAACGTCGCCGGCTTCCCCGGCCCCTCCGCAGCCTTGGCGTCCGTCGCCGTGAGCAGCGGCACCATCGCCCGCCGGAATGAGTCCGGCAGCAGCCGCTCACCGAGGACGGCTTCGTGCAGCCCCCGGAGCGCCGACATGGTGAACGGCGAGGGCAGGAGCCCGTGCGGGTCCGGCGCCCCACGATGATCGGCACGGAGCCGATCGACCGCGAATCCGAGGATGTCGTCGTGCCCGTGCACCATGCCCGTCGCCTCGCCGATCGGTACGAGTCGCGCGCCGTCCCCGAGGTCGAGTGACGCCGCCGGCACCACGTCGAGGTGCGCCACGGACAACACCCACCCGCGGTCGTCCCGCGAGGGATCGTCGAACACGTGCAACTGCCTCGGCGCGAGCCCGGTCACGCCCGCCTTGTCGCGCAGCGACCGCAGGACGGCGTCCGCAAGCCGCTCACTCTCGTGCACGAACGTCCCCGGCAGTCGCCAGTCTCCGTCTGTCTGGTCCCGGACCTGTACGACCGAGAGCGCCCCGCCGACCGGAACGGTGAGCACAGCGGTGTCGACCGCGACGGAGGGTCGCGGGTAGTCGGCCAGGCGCTTGCCGTTCGCATCGCGGTACTCAGTCACGCCACGAGTTTACGCATGCTTGCGTAAACCCGTCGACGGGTGCATGCTGGGTTTACGCAATTCCGCGTAAATCTGGAGGGGCCATGACGAACACACTCGACCGTGCAGTCGGCGCAGTCCTGGGATCCGCTGCGGGCGACGCCCTCGGCGCCGGCTACGAGTTCCAGCCACCCGTCCCGGAGCCCAAGCCCATCCGCATGAAGGGCGGCGGCGCGTTCAACTGGGCACCGGGGGAGTGGACCGACGACACGAGCATGGCCGTCCCGATCCTGCGCACCGCCGCTCGCGGCGGCTCGTTCGCAGACGACGCGGCGCTCGACGGGCTCGTCGCGGCCTGGGCGGACTGGGCGCGGACCGCGCCCGACGTCGGCATCCAGACACGCAGCGTTCTGAGCGGACTGGAGGCTCGGACCGCGTCCGCCTCGCGAGCGTCGGCCCGGCGGGTCCACGACCAGAGCGGTCGTTCCGCTGGCAACGGATCGCTGATGCGGACGACGCCACTGGTCCTGGCGTACCTGGAGCCGGCGGAGGACACCGATCGTCGGCTCGCGGACGCTGCCCGGGCGGTCAGTGACCTCACGCACTACGAGGCCGATGCCGGCGATGCATGCGTGCTCTGGTGCGTCGCGATCCGGCACGCCGTGCTGACGGGCTCGCTCGACGTCCGTCGCGGTCTCGACCAGCTGCCGAGCGAGCGGCGTCGACTCTGGGCCGATCGACTGTCCGCCGCCGAGGCCGGGCAGCCCGTCGACTTCACCGCGACGAACGGCTGGGTCGTGTCCGCGCTGCAGGCTGCGTACGCCGCGGTGCTCCGGAGCGATTCGCTCGAGGGGGCGCTCGTCGCAGCGGTCCGATCCGGCAACGACACCGACACGGTGGCGGCGATCGCCGGGGGACTCGCCGGGGCGCTGTACGGCGCGTCTGCGCTGCCGGGCGACTGGCGGGAGCTGCTGCACGGCTGGCCTGGGCTTCGAGCGGACGACCTCGTCGCGCTGAGCTCGCAGGCGCTGCGGGTCCGAGCGGCCTGATCTCGGCGGTGTTCTCGGCGGTGCCGGAGGCTTCGATGGGGGGAGCCTCCGGCGCCGCCGTACACGTGGATAGGCTGCGGGTGATGGTCGAGCTGGTGGAGCACCGAGCGGAGTGGGGCGCGTTGTTCCGTTCGGAAGCCCATCGGCTCGCTCCCGCGCTGGGCCCGGCGGTCACCGCGATCGAGCACATCGGGAGCACCGCGGTCCCCGGGCTCGTAGCGAAGCCGATCATCGACCTCGCGGTTCGTAGTGCCACGGACGTCGACCCGTTCGCGCTGTCGTCCCTCGTGGCTCCGCTCGGCTACGCGCAACACCGTCATGGGCCGAAGAACCACGGCATCTACGTCCGCTCGGCAGGGGACCTGCGAACGCACATCCTGCACGTGTTCGCGTCGGATGAGTGGGAGACCTGCAACCAGCGGCTCTTCCGCGACGCACTGCTCCGGGATCACGCGGCTCGAGCACGGTACGGGGCGTTGAAGCGGGCGCTCGCCGAAGCCGACGACGGGCGGGACTACACAGCGGGGAAGCGCGACCTTGTGGAGGAGCTCCTCAACGCCGAGCGAGCACGACGGCGGCTGCCCCCGACGTCGGCGTGGGACAAGTGACCATCAAGGTTGATCGCGTTCCGTCTGGCAGGCTGCTGCCGTGACGTCGAAGCTCCCTCGCGGCCTGATCGGATGGGCCATTGCGGCGTCGGTCGGCACCTGCATGGCACTGGCGCTGCAGCTCTGGATCTGGATCGTCCTCGCGCTGCGACCGGTCAGCCACGGGAGTGGGGACTACCTGGGCTACCAGTACGCTGCGCTGGTCCTCGGCATCCTGCCGTCCCTGATCGCCTTGACGGTCGCGATCCGTTTCGTGGTTCGGCGCGGTCGGTGTCGGTCGTCCGTGTGGGTGCTCGTCGCTGACATCGTCTGTTTGAGCCTCGTGGGAGTGCTGATCGTGCCCCCGGCTCTCACGGTCTTCCGGTTTGCGCCAACTGATGATGCGGTGTTCCACGAGCGCGTCCGCCTCGGCTACTTCGCCGACGGCGATCCAGGCTCGGACTTCAGGCCGGACGACGCGCAGTACGCGTTGCAGAAGCGGGTCGACGCCATCGCGCACGACTTGGGGTTCGAGGACGATGACATTCCGTACGACAACGTGCCCGGTGGCGCAACCCAGCGCGCCCGTCCGGGCACCAGCCCCGCGGGGAACCCCTGTACGACCTACCTCGAGTCTTTCACCCTGCCGTCGTCCGTCGACCGGGGCCGTGCTCAGGCCGAGGTGTCGACGATGTGGGCGAAGCAGTCGGCTGCCGGCGAGGGCGACTTCGTCGAGGGACAGAGGGCGCTCGTCCTCGCGCTGAACGCCGTTGGGTCCATCAAGTACACGCCGGAGAACCGGACCTTCGTCACGCGGACGGAGTGCTTGATCGATGAGCCGGCTCGGCCGATGGGTCAGTGAGGTCTCGCGGTCCGCGGTGCCGACGTTCCATCGGCCGATGCTGCGTGTGCGAGACATAGCCGCCACGACGTCATCCCTGTTCGGCAACGGACGCACACATCGACTCGACGGTGACGGTGGTCGTCCGAGGGTTCGCAGTCACCGCAACCATCGGCTTGCCGTCCTCGTCTGCAATTGCCTGGTAGAGCGTTCCGTACTTCCCGCCATCGGCTGACCGCACGGCGACGGTTCGGTCGTGTTCGCGCAGCATGTTCGCGACGGACTCAATGTACGCCTTCGGATCGCTCGGCGCTGACCCCATGGCGTTCCAGTGGTCCTACCTTCCACCATGCGGATCGTCATCAGCCGTGCACTCGGCGTGCGCTGGCTCAGCGTTGCGGTCATCTTCGGGCCACTCGGATCCGTCGACCTCGAACACCTGGTGCAACACGTGCTCGGCGGCCTGTCTGCTTTGCTTCTCGTCCACGGCGATCCCTCCTTGCGGAGGTCCCGAGCACCCCGACATCGTCGTGGTCAGTGCGACCGCGATACCCAAGGCGGCAATGATCGTTCTCGACTGTTTCATACGTTCACCATGGGGCGATGCTCCCGCAGAGACGTCACTGCTTGTAGTCGGCAACGTTCCCGGTGCCACAAGATGAGTCGACAAGGATCGATGTTCGGTGCTCGGTGGCGTTGAACGAGATGGTGCGAACCGGGTCGCCTTCGGCTGCAACGGTGTACAGCGTGAGGCCGTCATTGCGCTTGGCAGTCCGGTAGGACGGCGACAAACCTCTGGATTTCCACTCCGCGCCGACCTTCTTCACGAGCGCGCCGGGCTGCTCAACGCCTGTCGCGTGCTGATCCCACGAGAATGCGACGCCCTCGCCACCGTCGCCCGTGCCGCACTCGAATGCGATCGGTGACCCACCGTCGCTGACCCAAGCGAAACCTGTCAGGTCCATCGTCGACTGCACGAACTCACGCATCTGCCTGCGTGCCTGATCTGCATCCACGGTGTTCCCCTGACCATCATGGTGGGCGCATCCGGCAAGAGTGACCATCGCTCCGATCAGGAGCACTGAGATGACGGCGCGGAGGTGGCAACTCAACGTGGGGCTCCTGAGTCATTCGAGTCGTAATCCGCGAGATCGCCGGCTGCGCACACCGAATCGACGGTGAGAGAAGAGGTCTGCTGGTTCGCGGTCGCTGACACCGCAGGGCGGTCCTTGTCCTTGGTGTGTACTTGGTAGAGAACGCCGTACCTGCCGAAATCCGTGCTTCGGATGGACACCGTGTAGTTCGCATCCCGAAGGTTGGCAGCGACCGCGTTGATCCAAGCCTCCGGATCGGCCGGAGGAGTGCCGCGAGAGTTCCAGTGGAATTGCACCCCGCCGTGAGGATGGCCACTCTGCCTGCACTCGGTCGGAGCCGGGATAACAGTGCGAGTAGCCGAAGGCCACTCGGAACCCGGAACATCGAGCACCAGTTCGCGTGCGGTCGCTGCTGCCTCACGACTTCTTTGGAGGTCAGCCGTGTCTGCTCCCGTTGCTGAGCAGCCAGCGATCAGTGTGGTGGCGGTGATGAGGATGGCTGTCAACGGCTTCCTCAGGGCCCGGGTGCGTGTCACCTTCGTGTCACAGCCTCTGGCCCGATCAGGACCCGCCAGATCAATCATTGCTCGCGTGTCGACCACCGGAATCAACCGCGGTCGTCGGTGAAGTGGTCGACGTTGCCTGCACCGCAAAGCGACTGCACGTTGATGGACATCCCGCCCGTCGTGGCATTGAACTGAATCGAGTCGACATCGTGCCCTGCCGAGCCGACCCGGTGCAGGGTCTCACCGTCCGCCCGTTTGACACTCTGCGTCTTCGTCGTGAGGCCGTGGTCTCGCCAGGCCCGGTCGACCCGATGCATCACGGCCTCCGGATCGCGCACGCCGTCGGCATCTTGATCCCACGAGAACCAGACCCCCTCGCCACCATCCGGAGTCGTGCATGGGTCCGGTGCCGGACCGTTGCTCGTGCTCGTCCATTTCCCTCCCGCGACATCCATCGTGTCGCGGACGAGCGATTGCATCTGCTCGGAAGCCTGTTCGGCGTCCACAGCCGGGGCCCCTTCGTTGAGGAGCATGCGGCGATGGAGCAAGCGATCGCCACGATGAGCGCGGCGGTCGCTGTGCTGCGGATGAAGGAAGTCATCGGGTCAGGAGGTTCCCGGTCGTGGCTCGAGTCGTGCTGCCGATTCGAACTCACGTGAAGTCGTCGACGTTGCCTTCACCGCAGAGTGACTGGACCTCGATCGTCATACGGCTCGTCGTGGCCGCGAACAGGATCGAGTCGACGTCTTTCCCTGTGGAGCCGACTCGGTGCAGGATCTTGCCGTCTCCTCGCTTGACGCTCTGCGTGTTGGTCGTCAGCCCCCCATCACGCCAGGCCTGATCCACCCGCTCCATGACCGCCTTCGGATCGTCGACTCCAGGAGCGGTCTGATCCCACGAGAACGTGACCCCGTCCTCGCCGGCGGGAGTGCTGCAGGGATCGGGAGCGGGGCCATTGCTTGCACTCGTCCACTCCCCGCCCGCGACCTTCATGGTGTCCCGAACCAAGGTCTGCATCCGTTCGGAAGCCTGTTTCGCGTTCAATGAACCTCCCGGAGTCGAAGTGCATGCCGTTGCGGTGACAGCGAGCGTCAGGATCAGCGCCGCAGAGCCGATGGAGCGCATCGTGAGCGTCATTTGGTCGGGAAGCTCCCTGTGGTGGCTCGAGCGAGATTGTCGAGGGATTCGGTCTTCCGGTCAAAGTAGCCGTACGAGTTCGGACGTGTGTCACTGTTGGCGAGCGGATCGTGCGTCGTGACACCGTGCATGTCCGGGTCCCGCGGCACGCCCGCGGTGGGGAGGTAGGTGCCACCGAAGGACGGGCTTGCGGGATCGTGACGGGTCATGCTGCCCATCTGGCCCATCCACGACCAGCCGTCGCCCTTCGTGCCGAACAGGCCGTCGTCGCCGATGGTGCGTGGTGCCTGCGCGACGTACACATGGTCGGCGTGGATGTCTGCAGCGGTGGGGATGTCGCGCTCGATCCCTGCGGAACCGGCCGACACCCAGTTGTCAACGCCGTAGTCGCGTTCGGCGAGCGTGATCGACGAGGTCGTAGTGCCGTACGAGTGCGCGACCACGTTGAGGTGTCCCTTGGTGTCGCCGCGAGTGGCGTTGAAGCCCGCGAGGTCGTCGCCGAGCCGCTCTGCGCCTGCTCGGGCCATGTCACCGTGCAGCACCGCGGGAGGCCCTCCGGGAGTCCGGTAGTTCAGCCAGGCGACGACGGCAGTGGATTCGTCTGACCACATGCCCTGACGGATCTTCAGGTTGTGTGCTGCGCGCTCGACGACTGTGGTGTTCGGGGTGTCCGAGTTCATTCCGGGCACGACGTAGGTCACGTTCTCCGCCGTGTCCAGGTTTCCAAGCGCCACCGCCGCGAGTGGTGGGTGGTCTGGCTTGAGCGTGACCAGGGCGACACTCGGGAACTTGCCGAGGGCGGTCTTGATGTTCTCGTACGCGACGGCGTCTTCCCCGGTCGCAGTCTTCACCTGTGACTCCAGGGTGCTTCGGTTCGCCTTGTCACGCGCCCAGTACGCGACACCGTTGAGGTTGCCGATCAACAACGGGATACCGCTGACCAGGGCCTGCTGCACGTCGCTGTGCTTCGCCGAGCTTCCCTTGCCGTCCGCACCGCCGAGCGAGTTCCACCAGGCAGCGATGACCTGCGGGTCCTTGATCTGTCCGAGCCGATCGGCCACGGCCTTGTCGAGTCCGATACGGGGGAGTGCATCTGCCGGTTGACCCGCGAGCCACGCGAGGAATGCGGTGTCGCTCATGCCGTTGACCGTCGCGGCCGACGGAGGCGGCGTGCCGAGGACGGCGTCACCGTGGAGCTTCGCGACGACGGCGGTGTCGGCGGACTGACGGCGGGCGACGAGGTCCGTCCACGACCGATCGAGTGCGAGCTTTGTGGTCTGGTACGCGACCCCGAGCGCCGATGCCGTGACGACCTTCGTCATCGAATCCTCGTCGTCAGCGGAGTTCAGCCGATCGAGCGTGCGAGCGTTGGAGGCGATGTCCTGATCGTTCCGGAGCTGGGCGGCGCGGACGGTCCGTGCGTCGGTCTGGATCTGGTCGAGCTTCGCTGCGTACTCGGACAGCGCGACTGCGACGTTCTCGATCCGGCTCGACACCCGACCAACCTGCGTCTCCAGCTCCTGAGCCTTGGAAGTGAACGCCGTCCGCGAGGCTGCTTCCCACACGCTGCTGGTCGCCGAGGACGCGGCCGTGCTGATCGAGTCCCCAGCCGTGTCGACGGAGATCGACCGCTGTTCGAGTACTTGGGCAAGCCGTCGGATCGAGTCAACGTCGCCGGCCATGGGGTCGACGCTCATCCGCGCGCCTTCTTCGCGAGTTCGTCATCGGCGCGCGTGAAGCTCGTGACGGTCGCTCGGACGCCAGATGCGAGCGCTGCGGCGGACGTCGCGACCGACTGCACCATCGCCGACTGGATCCGAACCGCTTCTTCGATCGCGGATGTGACGGTCGGACTGCCGGTGTCCGCGCCCCCGGCTCGTGCGCTCAGCGTCACCGCGGACAGATCGTCGCCGCTCTTGCTGACCTTGTCCGCGATGTGACCGACGGCCCCCTTGTCGAACACCAGTTTTGCCACGAAATCGCCTTCCCCCGAAGTGGTACGTCCGGCAGCATATCAGCCACGATCCCGGTGTCGGGCGCCGCTGTTACGGTGCAGCAATGCAGATCACGCCCGAGGGCCACGCGCTCCTCAGCCCGAGCGACCTCACCACGTGGGCGTCGTGCGAGTGGGCGTTCCTGCGCAGACTCGACGCCAAGCTCGGCCGCGGTGAGGCCCTTCCTGAGTTGCACGACGACATGCTCGACCGGACGGCGAAGCTCGGGGACAAGCACGAGCTCGACTACCTCGAGATCCTCAAGGCGACCCATGATGTGGTCGAGTTCGACCGCCCGGCGCCGCCCGAGTACCGCGCAGCAGCGGAAGCAGCGCTGCAGACCATGCGCACGGGCGCGGACGTCCTCTACCAGCCGACGTTCCACCGACCGCCGACCGCGGAGGAGGCGGGCTTCATCGGCTTCGCGGACTTCATCATCCGCAACGACCGCGGCGAGTACGAGGTCTACGACACCAAGCTCGCCCGTCACGCCAAGATCAGCGCCCTGCTGCAGCTCGCCGCCTACGCCGAGCAGATGCGCGCGCACGACATCCCGACGGGCGAGCAGGTCCACCTGGTCCTCGGCGACCGCACCACGACCACGCACGACCTGGCCGACATCACGCCGGTGTACCGCACGCAGCGCGCCGAGCTCACACGGGTGATCGCGGAGCGGATCGCAGCGGACGAGCCCCTGCGATGGGGTGATCCGCGCTACAGCAGTTGCGGTCGCTGCGCCGTCTGCCAGACCCAGGTGGAGGAGCACCGTGACCTGGTCCTCGTCGCCGGGATGCGCCTCGACCAGCGGACGAAGTTGATCCGGCAGGGGGTGCTGACGATCGACGACCTGGCGGTCCGCACCGCACCGGTGCCCGGCATGTCGAGCACGACGCAAGGTCGCCTGGTCCGTCAGGCGAGCCTCCAGGTCGAGTCGGAGCGGACGGCGACGAAGAAGCCGGCATGGGAACTGGCGGACGCAAGAGCCCTCGACGCGATCCCCGTACCGGACGCGGGCGACGTGTTCTTCGACTTCGAGGGGGACCCGCTCCACACCGAGGACGGCGTGCACTGGGGACTCGACTACCTCTTCGGCCTGGTCGACGACCGCGCGGCGTTCACGGCGTTCTGGGCGCACACGATCCGCGACGAACGACAGGCCCTGGTGGACTTCCTCGCGTTCGTCGAGGAGCGTCGACGCGAGCACCCCGGCATGCACGTCTACCACTACGCCGCCTACGAGCGGACGCACCTGCTGTCCCTCGCCGCGCGGCACGGCGTCGGCGAGGAAGCCGTCGACGACCTGCTCCGCGCGGGTGTGCTCGTCGACCTGTACCCGATCGTCCGCAAGGCGCTCGTCGTCGGCAGTCACAGTTACTCGATCAAGAAACTCGAGCCGCTGTACATGGGCGAGGACCTGCGCCTGAGCGACGTGACGAACGCCGCGGACAGCATCACGGCCTACGTCGACGCGATCGAGGAACTCCGCACCGGTGACGCCGCCGAGGGTCAGCGGATGCTCGACCAGGTCGCGGACTACAACGCGTACGACTGCCGCTCGACCCTGCGGCTGCGCGACTGGCTGCTGTCGCTCCGGCCGCCGTCCACGGAGGCGCCAGCCGAACTCGACCTGCCGCCGATCCCCGTCGAGCGCGAACCGAACCCCGTGTACGTCGCCCTGGCGTCCGAGCTCGAGCACGTCGAGGCGCTCGACCGCACCCCTGACCAGACCGCGTTGGCGCTCGCCGCTGCCGCGATCGACTACCACCGGCGGGAGGCCAAGACGTTCTGGCAGGACCACTTCGACCGGCTCCGCAACCCGGTCGACGAGTGGGCGGACACCCGCGACGTCCTCGTCGTCGAGCGTGCGTCCGTCGAACGCGACTGGGACACGCTGCCGCGTGCCCGATCGCAGTCCCGAGAACTCCGGTTGTCGGGGACGCTCGCGCCCGGCAGTCGGCTCCGGCCTGGAGGCTCGCCCCACCTCGTCTACGACGCCCCGCCTCCGCCATCGGTCGGCTCACCGGGCCCCGGGTCGAAGGGTGCGACGGACCGCGCCGTGGTCCTGGACGTCCACGATGACGGCGAGGCGACAGAGGTACTCGTGCTCGAACGGCTGCCCGTCGGTGGGGAGCCGCACCACGAGTTCCCGGTCGCGCTCGCGCCGTCCTCGCCGCCACGCGCGAAGCCCCAGCCCGAGGCGATCGCCGAGTGGGGTGCCGAGGTCCTCGACGCGCTGCCGGAGATACTGCCCGACCCGGCGTTCGACCTGCTCCGGCGGGTGCCCCCGCGCGGGGCGATCACGCAAGTGGTCGGTGACGACACCGTCGCCGCGGTGGTCGCGACGCTGCTCGGGCTGGACCGGTCGTACCTGGCGATCCAGGGCCCTCCCGGCACGGGCAAGACCTACGTCGGGTCGAACGTCGTCGCGCGACTCGTGCGTGAGCACGGCTGGCGCGTCGGCGTCGTGGGACAGTCGCACGCGACGAGCGAGAACTTCCTGACCTCGGTGGTCCGAGCGGGAGTGCCGGCCGACCGCGTCGTGAAGCAGCCGAAGGCCGGTGCCGACGCCGACGAGATCGAGGCGGCAGCGTGGACCCCCGTGAAGAACGGCGCCGCGGTCGCCGCGTTCCTGGAGTCCTGCGAGCAGAGCGGCAACGGGGGAGTCGTCGGCGGCACCGCGTGGACGTTCGCGAACGAGTCGACGATCGCGCGGCGCTCCCTCGACCTGCTCGTCGTCGACGAAGCCGGACAGTTCTCCCTCGCCCCGACGATCGCGTCCTCGATCGCCGCAACCCGGCTGCTCCTGCTCGGTGATCCGCAGCAGCTGCCCCAGGTCTCGCAGGGGTCGCACCCCGAGCCCGTCGACGAGTCGGCACTCGGGTGGCTGGCGGACGGCGAGCACGTGCTGCCGGCGGAGTTCGGGTACTTCCTCGCGCGGACCCGGCGGATGGAGCCGGCGCTGACGTCAGCGGTGTCGGGGCTGTCCTACAACGGACAGCTCACGTCGATGGCGACCGGGCGGCACCTGGAGGGCATCGACGCCGGTGTGCACCCGGTGCCGGTCGTGCACGCGGGCAACACCACGTCCTCCCTCGAGGAAGCGGCACGCGTCGTGTCCCTGGCGAAGGACGTCGTCGGTCGGTCCTGGACCGACGGCGACACCGTGCGGACGCTGACGGACGAGGACATCATCGTCGTCGCGCCCTACAACGCGCAGGGCGCAGTGATCCGCCACGAGCTCGACCGCGCGGGCTTGACCGGTACCCAGGTCGGGACGGTCGACATGTTCCAGGGGCGAGAGGCCGTCGTGTCGATCGTGTCGCTCGCTGCGTCGAGCGCGGCCGACATCCCACGGGGGCTCGACTTCCTGCTCATGCCGAACCGCCTGAACGTGGCGCTCTCCCGTGCGAAGTGGGCGGCGTACCTCGTGCACTCGCCCGCGCTGACCACGGCCCTGCCGCCCTCGATCCCCGGCCTGTCCCTGCTGTCCCGCTTCATCGAGCTGGTCCGCCCGGCCTGAGCGTCAGCCGACCTGCACCGTTCCGACGGTCGAACTGTAGGTCGCGACCGAGCCGAACTGCGCGCCGATGATCGTCACCGACCAGGCTGTGTGGTCGGAGGAGACCGAGTAGAGCACGCGAGTACCGTCCGGGACCGGGGCGAGCCCGATGCCATCGGTGGTCAGGATGCGTTGGGGCGCGCTCATCCCGACCAGGAGGTCGGCGGGGTAGGGCCCGGCACCGAACTGCTGTCGCATCGCAAACGAGAGCGACCCGGCGCTCTGGGCCAACGTGGACTGCTCGGCTTCTCGAGTGGTCGGTGTGACGCTGGTCTGCCCCGCGACGGGAGCGTCCGCAGCGGTGTCGGGTGCCGCCGGAACGGACGGTGCCGCGACGGCGGGCTGCGCGGAGTCCGGAGCCGAAGACGCCGTCGGAGCGGCTGCCCGTGCGCCCATGCTCCAACCCGGAGCGGGGAGTGACAGTGCCGGAAGGGCGACGCCGACGCTCGACAATCCGACACCGAGGACGGCGTAGAGCATCAGTGCCGTGCCGACGGACCCGAGGATCGTGCCTCCACGACCGAACGCCCGTGACGTCGCGGATCCCCAGCGGGCGACCTTGACAGCGCGGACGCCCATGACGATGGCAGTGACGCCGATCGTCGAGACGATGAACCCGGTCTGGACGCCGTTCAGCAGTGGTTCGAGGAGCGCCATGATCACGCTTCCCCCTCCGAGCAGCATGGAGAGCGTGGCGTACGCCCACGGACGTGTTCTCCGGGTCGGCACCGAGGTGACCCAGGGAGTGGGGTCGTAGAGCGCCGGACCGGTCCGCGCCCGCGGAGCCGGTGTCGACGGTTCCGACGGAGACCAATCTCGTGGTCCTGGTCCACCCAACGGCATCGTCGCCCCCGTTCATCCATTCGCGACGACATCGACTCTGGCGGAGCGGTCGCGATGTGAGGGATCCCCAGAACGGGGTGGATGCTCATCTGGCGAATCCGGCGATGACGGATCCGGTTCCCGAAACCCGCGGTTCGGGAACCGGATTCGTCATCGGGCCGACCAGAAACGTCCGTCGACCGGGACCTCGGGTCAGCCTTCGTCGGCCTCGTCGTCGTCGAGATCGACCGCGCCGCGGAGCTCGGCACGGATGGCCGCGAGGGCGTCCGCATGCAGGAAGTTCGCCGCTTCGCCGCTCGTCGGGTCGACGACGATGCCGAACTCCTCGGGCACGGCGGTCACGAGCTCGGCCATCCGGACCGGGCGTGCATCGGTGTCGGGGAGCCCTGCGGCGAGCTCAGCCGGGTCGGTGAACACCGGCACGAAGGGCAGGTCGCGGATCATCACGTGGGCGATGCTCCCGCCGTCCGGGGCGTCCGCTGACTTCCAGGGCACCCATGCGGCACTCCCGAGGAACCCGGCCGCCGACGATGCCATGCGCCGCCGGAGCTCGCTCGCTGCGGTGGACGCGGTGTTCTCGACGCCGCGGCCGAATGCCGAGCCGGTCCACTGGTCGTTGCTCATCGGACTCCTCCAAGTGGTGGACGGCCATCGTCCCACGGGCGAGGGCAACGGGCCTGGATGCGCACTCCGGACACCGGTATCGGAGCAGGGGCATGCAGTCCGATCCAGTGCCCGATCCAGTGCCGACGTCGTCCGAGGAGTTCCGTGCCACCATCGCAGTTGACCCGCCGATCGCTGTTGACGGGTGCGTTCGGAGTCGCCGGCTCGGCGTCGCTGGTCGCACCGCGGCTCCGGGCGGCGCTCAGCTCGATGAGGCGGTCGCGGCCGACGCAGCTGTGACGCCGGCCAGCATGATCGCGGTCTGCACGTCCTGCAGCACCCGCTTCACGGCGACCGACGCCCAGGTACCGGACGTGATGTCCTGGACACGCGCCTTGTCCACCTTGCCGAACTGTCCGCGCAGCGTGCGGGTGGCATCGAGCAGGCCGATGACCGCAGCTGCGAACGGGGTCGGTGCGGCATGCCCGTCGAGGACGCTCAGGACCGTGGTCCGGAGCTGCTGCTCGGGTCGCCCGTCCGCCTCGGGGAAGGACGTCGTCGTGAAGATGCGGAGCGTCGTGCGCTGCGTCGACGTCAGGAGCCCCTTGCTGACCAACTCGGCGTAGACGTCGTCGCGGAGCTGGCGCTTCCCGAGCCTGGTCACCCACCACTTCGCCCCTCGCGGTCCGCCCGACGCGGCGATGGTCCCGACCACGTCGTCGAGGACCGCACTGCCGGTGGGCGTGCCGTTGACCACCTGGACGTGCTTGCCGTCGAGCGAGACGACGCCGCGGACCGCGAGGTCAGCCAGGACCGCACCCGCGAGTCCGGCATCGAACCGCTGGGCGTCGAGCACCCGACGACCGTCGGGCTCGGTCAGGAGCAGGGCGAACGCCTGCGGGACGGTGAGTTGCTCAGCCATGCCAGCATGCTGCCACGACCGGCGGAGACGAGTCGTGCCTCCTTGCCGTCGCGCAGCCGTCTCGGGATCAGCACCGCTCGAGCACGCCGGACATGGCGTCGCGCTCCGCGGGGACGACCCACAGCCGGTACTCCGTCTTCACCGTGATCTGGTGCTCCACGTAGGTGCAGCGGAACGCGGTGTTCGCCGGCAACCAGGTGGCGGCGTCGCCGGAGCGCTTCTGCGCGTTCGAGTGCTGGTCGACGGCGAAGAGGTTCTCCGGATCGTTCGCCAGGGCCTCTCGCTCGGACTGGTCGAGCTGCTGCGCGCCCGTGATCCACGCGTTCTCGAGGGCGACGACGTGGTCGATCTGGACCTCGGTCGAGGTGGTGTCGCCCCGCACGAAGTCGATCGTCGCGCCGGTGTACGGCGAGACGAGTTCGCCACTCGTGACCGTGCACGGGCCGCGCTTGGTGATCTCGGTCAGGTCGCGTGCGAGGACGTCGTTCCGGGTGTCGCACCCGTTGCGGTCGACGTCGAGCCAGGCGGTGCCGAAGTCCGCCGTGCGGTCGTACCCGGTCGCCGCGGCCTTCCCCTTGACGGGCAGGGCCGCCAGCAGGGTGCGCGCACGCGCCGCGTCGGCCGGACTGGAGGCTCGGCTCGGCTCCGGCGCGCTCGCTGCGGTCGGCGTGTTCGTCGGTTCGCCGACCGGGCTCGCACCGACGGACGTGGTCGCCGTTGGTGCCGCGTCTGCCTCAGTCGGCTGGAGATCCGTGGTGTGGAGGGCGTACCCGATGACGGCGATGCCGAGGGCGATCAGCGCGGAGGTCAGGGTCAGGCGGGTCCTACGGCGTCGGCGTGACGGCATGGTGGGTGGTGCTCCAGGTGGTGCTCGGTGGTGTGTCCCACGATCCTGGTGGCAGCGTCCGACATCGCCGCGTAGACACGATGGCATGACCGATTTCGCAGAACCGTCCGTACCGGTGACCGGCGGAGCGATGCCGCTCCTCGGCTTCGGGACCTGGCAGATCGCCGACGCCGACGCCCCTGCTGCGGTGCACGCAGCACTCGAGGCCGGGTACCGACACATCGACACGGCCACCGGCTACAGCAACCAACGTGGTGTGGGGAAGGCCGTCGCGGCCTCCGGGCTCGCCCGCGACGACGTCTTCGTCACGACGAAGCTGCCGCCGGACAACGCCAACCGGGTCCGCGCCACGATCGAGGAGAGCCTCGACCAGCTCGGACTCGACCACCTCGACCTCTGGCTCGTGCACTGGCCGCCGAACGGCGAGGCGCGACCGGACGTCTGGGAGCAGGTCGTGCAGGCGCAGCAGGACGGCTTGACGAAGGCCGTCGGGGTGAGCAACTACTCGCTCGCCCAGATCGACGAGCTCACCGAGGCGACCGGTGTCACCCCGGCGGTGAACCAGATCAAGTGGAGCCCGGCCGAGTTCGACCGGACCGTGGCCGACGGGTTGCGCGACCGCGGCGTCGTGCTCGAGGGGTACAGCCCCTTCAAGGCGAGCAACCTGCAGGACCCGACGCTGGTCTCGATCGCCGAGGCGCACGAGGTCGACACGGCGCAGGTCATCGTGGCCTGGCACGTGGCACACGGCTTCGTCGTCATCCCGAAGTCGTCCCAGCCGGAGCGCATCGCCTCGAACGCAGCCGGCGCCCGCGTCGAGCTCACCGACGACGAGGTCGACCGCATCGACGGACTCGGGAGGTAGCGTCGGCGGAGTGAACACCGCACTCCTCGTCATGGACTACCAGAACGGCATCGTCGAGCGGCTCGGCACCGACGAAGGACTCGCCGCGGCGACGGCCGCGGTGTCGGCGGCGCGGGAGCGGCGGATCCCGGTGCTGTTCGTCCGCGTCGCGTTCCGACCCGGCGCGCCAGAGGCTGCGGCGACGAACAGGATGTTCGGGGGCATGGCGTCACGGATGGCGCAGCAGGCACCGGACGCGACCGAGATCCACCCGGCGTTCGGTGCCGGCGATGAGGACATCGTCGTCACGAAGTTGCGTGTGAGTGCGTTCGCGGGTTCGGACCTCGAGGTGCTCCTGCGTGGGCTCGACGTCCGGGACCTCGTGCTCTGCGGCATCGCCACGAGCGGCGTCGTGCTGTCGACGGTGCGGCAGGCCGCCGACCTGGACTTCGGGCTGACGGTGTTGTCGGACGCGTGCGTCGACCCCGACCCGGAGGTGCACCGGGTGCTGCTCGAGAAGGTCTTCCCGCGCCAGGCAGACGTGGTCACCACGGCCGAGTGGACCGCGTCGCTCGGCTGAGCGTGCCGCGCCGGATCAGGCGAGCAGGGAACGGATGTCCTCGGCGGTCACGTCGTCGGCGAACAGGGCGTCGTCGTCGATCATCGTGGCGAAGAGCTGGGCCTTGCGGGCCGCGAGTGCGAGGACCTTCTCCTCGATGGTGTCCTCGGCGATGAGGCGGTTGACGTTCACCGACCGGGTCTGCCCGATGCGGTGGGTCCGGTCGACGGCCTGTGATTCGGCAGCGGGGTTCCACCACGGGTCGAGCACGAACACGGTGTCCGCTTCGGTGAGGGTCAGCCCGAAGCCGCCGGCCTTGAGCGAGATGAGGAACGCCGGGGCGGTCCCGTTCCGGAAGCGGTCGATCACCTTCGTGCGGGCCCGTGTCGAGCCGTCGAGGTACTCGTACCCGATGCCGCGGTCGTCGAGGGCCGTGGCCACCATGCGGAGGAACGACGTGAACTGGCTGAACACGAGTGCGCGACGGCCCTCTGCCGCGAGCTGCTCCAGTTCGTCGAGCAGCAGCTCGAGCTTGGCGGAGGGGATGTCCTCTGACTCACCCGACACCAGCGCGGGGGAGAGCGCGAGCATCCGGAGCAGTGTCAGCGACCGGAACACGATCATCCGGTTGCGGTCGAGGTCGTCGATGAGGTCGAGCACCTTGAGGCGCTCACGGTTGAGCGTCCGCTCGTAGACGTCCCGGTGCGCCGGGTCGAGCGTGACCCGGACGACCTGCTCCTGCTTCGGTGGCAGGTCGGCGGCGACGCTCTCCTTCGTCCGCCGCAGCATGAGCGGGCGGATCCGACGGCGCAGACGTGCGGTGAGCTCCTGGCGCGCGGAGCCGCGGAGGTCGGGGGAGGCGAGGGGCTTCACGTAGTCGTCGCCGAACCGCGTCCACGACGACAGCAGCCCGGGTGCGACGATCGAGAACAGCGCCCAGAGGTCGGTCAGCCCGTTCTCGAGCGGGGTGCCGGTGATCGCGATCTTCACGGGGGCCTGGAGCTCGGCGGCCGCCCGGTGCGTCTGCGACTGCGGGTTCTTCACGAACTGCGCTTCGTCGAGGAGCAGCGCCGACCACGGCAGGTCGGTGTAGGCGCGGGCGTCGAGGCGGAGCAGCGCGTAGGAGGTCACGACGACGTCCGACGCTGCAGCGGTCCTGGCGACGAGCGCGGGGTCCTTCAACGAGGTCGTCTCGATCGTGGCGACCCGCAGCGACGGGACGAACCGTGCTGCCTCGGCCGCCCAGTTCCCGACGACCGAGGTCGGTGCGACGACGAGGAACGGCGGGTCGTCTGGCGCGGTACCCCGGCGCGAGGCGATCATGGCGAGCGCCTGCAGGGTCTTGCCGAGTCCCATGTCGTCGGCGAGCACCCCGCCGATGCCGTTCGACACCAGGAACGACAGCCAGGCGTACCCGGACAGCTGGTACGGCCGGAGGTCTGCGTGGACGGTGTCCGGGACGGGGACATCACCAGGAGGTGCTGCGTCGAGGAGCCGCGACGCCATCGCCGCCCACCGTTCGTCGTGGTCGGTCTCGTCGGCGAGCTGGTCGAACTCGGACCACAGCCCGGCCTGCAGGGGCGTGACCGTCATCGGCTGCGACGGCTCCCACTCGTTCTGGTCACGGGCTTCGTCGATGAGCTCCTTCAGCCGGTCGAACGCCGGGTCCGCGAGCGACAGGTACGAGTTGTCGACGAGCTTGAGCCGCCGCTGCCTGCTCGCGAGTGCGGTCAGGAGCGGGGTGAACGGGATCTCCTTGCCCTTGACGCTGACGATGATCCCGAGGTCGAACCAGTCGTGCTTGTCGGAGGGCATCGTCGTGACGCGGATGTTCGGCTTGCCGGTGAGGCGTTCGTAGTCGAGGCGCTCACCCTGCACGACGACCCGCACGCCGTGGTCGGGGAGCGCGGGGAGGAGCTCGTTCGCGAGGACCGCGACGTCTGCTCCCTCGACCGTGCCGTCGACGAACCATGCCAGCGACTCCGCCACGTCGTCGGCGGCGCGGACACCGGTCAGGTCCGGCAGCGGCCCGTGCATCGACACCGGGTCCTTCCGGCCGTCGACGTGCCAGCGCCACTGCAGGTGTGCGACGTCGTCGGTCCGCGGTGCGCGGGCCGGCTCGAAGGTCACGGTGAGCACGAGTTCCGGGGGAGTCCGCTCGGGGAGCTCGATCGAGCCGTCCGAGCTGACGAGCCCGAGCGCGCCCCGGAGTCGCGGCGACCAGTCCGCCAGGAACTCGGACACCTCGGCAGCGGGGACCTGGATCCTGGTGCCCTCGACGAGCATGCGCCGCTGGTCCGCTGGGACGGGCTCCGGCGCCGGGGCGAGCTCGACGCGGAACTCCGGCGACTCGTGGAACACGTAGAGCCCGTGGTCGCCGATGAGCCGGGCGGCGCCGTCCACCACGGGCCTGCCGTCGAGCACGGCGCTGGTGCCGATCACGAGCCCGGTGTCCGAGCGAGCGACGTCGAGCAGCACGCGGGCGTCGGTGCCGAGCGTGGCACCGCCCTCGCGCTTCCCGGTCACGAAGGCGACCCCGAGCGTCGGGGCCTGTCGCAGCAGTGCCCAGAGGAGCGGGCTCTGGAAGTCGTCGAGGTGGATCCAGTCGCTCTCACCTGGCAGCCCGGCGAGCGCGCCAGCACGGTGCAGGGCGGCGAACTGCAGGAACCACGCGTGCTGTTCGGCGCCGAGGCCGAGCCGGTTCATCGAGTACGGGAGCGTGCCCCAGGTGAGCTGCCCACGCACCCAGTTGCCGGCGTTGCTGCGGGTCACGGGGCGGACGCCGAGTCGGACCGACCGCGACGCCGTCGGCAGCGCCCGACCGGCCGATCGCGCGCGCGCAGCCATGCGGGCGGGCACCGCGTCGCGGAGCTCGAACTGCAGACCCAGCGGGGTCGACGTGGTGGACGTGACCGGTGGCGGGGTGTCGCCGGCGAGGCGGGCGACCTCGTGCCTCCAGTCCGGAGCCGGTTCTTCGGCTCGTGGGCCGGCATGCGCGGCCACGGCACGGGCGTTGATGGTGAGGAGCGCGGCGGCGACGTGCTTGCACTCGCCGCCGATCGGGCACGTGCAGCGCGACCGGACGGGGCGGACGAACTCGCCGCGTGCGGCGGTGGTGTCGACGTGCACCTCGTACGGTTCGTCGGCGGAGCCGGCCACGACCCCGGTGATCGTGCCGTCGTCGTGCCAGGTGGCCTCGTCGACGAGCCCGCGGCGGACGATGTCCCGCGCACGACCGAACGTCTGTGGCCCGACGAAGCGGATGACGTCGACGGCGTCGATCATCGGGGCGGCTGGCACGGGTCCATCGTGCCAGCAACCACCGACCCCCGCGGCCGGAGCCGAAGGCGCACGGCCACCCGGACAGGGGCTGTCCGCGGCGGCGCCGGCAGGGCATGCTCGAACGCACGATGTTGCATTCACTGGTCTACATGAGCTCTGCTCGCGAGCGCTTCGACGACGACGAGCTGGAAGCGGTCCTGTCGCACGCACGGGAGCGGAACACCGGCGACGGTCTCTCCGGCCTCCTGGTGTACCGCGCCGGTCGGTTCATGCAGCTCCTCGAGGGGCCGTACGACGCCGTGATGGCGACGTACGCGCGGATCCTCGAGGACGATCGGCACCACGACGTCTCCCTGCTCGTCGAGGAGTCGATCCACACGCGGCGCTTCCCGGAGTGGACCATGGCGTTCGACCGCGACGAGTCGTCGGAGCTGCCGGAGGGGTTCAGCTCGTTCCTCGGCGCGGGGGACTCCAGCGCGGACCAGAGTCGAGCGCGCGAGCTGCTCCGCTGGTTCCGGAACCACCCGCTGGCGGATCCGACCGCCGCGGCGGGCAAGCACCGACGCGAACAGGCCTGAACGTCGATCGGCGGTGGCCAGCACGCGTTCACCGTGCCGCCACCGCCGACCATCATCGACGGGGTGCGATCAGACCTTGGCGGCGATCGCGTCCACGAGCTTGTTGAACCAGACCGGCGTCTTGTTGTGTGCTTCTCGTGTGACGTCGAATTCGCGCGCGTTGATGACCTTCACGTCGTAGATCCCCGAGCGCATGAGGATTCCGAACTCTTCGCCGTTGAGCGAACCGAAGTAGCCAGCGCCCACGAGTGCGCCGCGGCTTCCGTCGTTGATGAGGTATGCCATTCCGAGGTCCTGTTCTTCGATCGGCGGCGTGACGACGCCACCGGGCACCGCGACGGGTGCATTGCTGAGGATGGAGCCGGGATCCGCCGATCCGGCCGTGGTGCGGTACTCGACGTGCAGATGTGGGCCGGTCGAGTCGCCGGTCGATCCGACGTCCCCGATGCGGGTGCCGGCGACGACCTTCTGTCCTGTTGATGCGCGGATCCGACTCATGTGTCCGTATCCGGTGGTGGAGCCGTCCGCATGTCGGATCCGCACGAAGTTGCCGTAGCCGCCGAGCACGCCGGCGACGATCACTTCGCCGTCCCGCATCGCGTAGATCGGTTCGTTGTTGGGCGAACCGATGTCGACGCCGTCGTGGAAGGTCCTCACCCCGGTGATCGGGTGGATCCGGTACCCGTACGGCGACGTGACGGAGTACTTGCGGGTGTGCGGGTAGTACCAGGTCGTCGCAGCGAGTGCCGGAGCGGCGGCGAAGGCCCCTTCGGCTGCCATCGCCGCGACCGCTGCTGCTGCGAGTTGGATGATCCTTCGTCGTGTGACGTCAGGTGGTGAGCCTGAGGGCTCGTTCAGTTTCCCCATGCGATGAGCATGGCAGAACCATGGGTCTACTCGCTAGACCCGATCCGCCAGCTTGCTGTGCTTCCGCGAGTACCCGAAGTACACCCCGAGCCCGATCGCGAACCACACCGCGAACCGCACCCAGGTCTCCCACTGCAGGAACGTGACGAGCCACAGCGACGCGATGACGCCGATGATCGGGACGATCGGCATCAGCGGCAGCTTGAACTGCCGCGGCAGGTCCGGCTGGGTGTAGCGGAGCACGACGACGGCGGTGCAGACCACCACGAAGGCGAGCAGGATGCCGATGTTCGTCAGCTCGGCGACGACGCCGATCGGCAGTACCCCGGCGAGGACCGCCGACGCGATGCCGAGGATCCAGGTGACGCGGGTGGGGACGTGGCGCTTCGGGTCGGTCTTCGAGAACCACTTCGGCATCAGGCCGTCGCGGCTCATCGAGAACCACACGCGAGAGGCGCCGAGCATGAACGTCACGAGCACCGTGACGATGCCGACGATGGCACCGATCGCGATGATGTTCGCCACGCCGCCGAGCCCGACGGACGCGAACGCCGACGAGAACCCGGACGCAGGGTCGATGTCCGTGTACTTCTGCATGCCGGTGAGCACCAGGGTCGCGAGCACGTAGAGCACCATGGAGATCGCCAAGGACAGCAGGATCGCCTTCGGCATGTGCTTGCGGGCGTCCTTCGACTCCTCGGCGGCGGTGGACATCGCGTCGTAGCCGAACACCGCGAAGAACACCGTCGCGGCACCGGTCATCACGCCGCCGAAGCCGAACGGGAAGTACGGCGAGTAGTTGGCGCTGTTGATGTGGAACACGCCGAGCACGACGATGAGCACCACGAGCAGGACCTTGATGCCGACGGCGACGAACTCGAACCGGGCGGCGCTCCGGATGCCGCGGGTCAGCACGAACGCGGTGAGCAGACAGAGGATGATCGCGAAGACGTCGATCACGTGGCCGTCCCCGGTGCCCGGCGCGCCGAGCATCCAGGCGGGCAGGTCGATGCCGAACTGACCGACCAGGAACCCGACGTAGCCGGAGATGCCGATCGCGACCACCGCCACGATCGCGGTGTACTCGAGCAGCAGGTCCCAGCCGATGAACCACCCGACGATCTCGCCGAGGACCGCGTACCCGTACGTGTAGGCGCTGCCGGCCTTCGGGATCATGCCCGCGAATTCCGCGTACGACAGGGCAGCGGCGGCGCTCGCGACCCCGGCGACGAGGAACGAGATGAGCACCGCAGGACCCGCGATGCCGTGCGCGACGGTGCCGGCGAGCGTGAAGATGCCCGCGCCGATGATGCCGCCGATGCCGATCGCGGTGAGCTGCCAGAGACCGAGGTGGCGTTTCAGGCCGTCCTCGCCCCCGGTCTCGTCGTCGATCTGGTCGATCGGCTTGCGGCGGAAGAGCGAGGGCTGCGGCGTCGTTGTCACCCGGCCACTCTGCACCCTGCGGCGCTCCTGCGCTCGGCCCGGCGGTCCGGCCAGACGCCGTCGGGGTGCTGAGGTGGCGGACGGGAGGCTCGTGGCGGGCCCGCCACGAGCCTCCAGTCCGTCAGCCCGGCAGGTAGGGGGCCCACGGTGGTGGCGGCACCGCTCCGTGGGTCGTGATGGCGAGCGCCTGCCAGACGAGGGAGACGAGGCCGGCGCCACCGATCACGATCCCGACCCAGGCCCAGACGCGTGGTCCGATCCGCCTGCCGGAGATGGCGATGGCGCGCCAGCCGCTGAGCACGGCGACGATGCCGAAGACGGCGCACAGGAGGATGTGACGGACCATCGACTCGGCGGGGACGACGGCACCGAGGTACGCGGTGACGAAGCCGAGGACCACGGCGACGAACGCGGGTGCGGCTGGTGGCTCCTGATCGCGGGTCCGTGCAGCCATGTCCTGACCGTACCCGGGCTCTCAGACGTCCGGGAGACGCCGGTTCAGGGGGTACCACCGGGCGTCTGTCCATCGAGACGGGCATGCTGGGTGCATGCGTTCCTTCGTCCGTGTCCTGCTCGGTCTCGCGCTGGTGTTCGCCGGCACGTCCCACCTCACCTTCGCCCGCCAGGAGTTCCGCGCGCAGGTGCCCGAGTTCGTGCCGATCGACGAGGACACCACCGTCCTGGCATCCGGCGTCGCGGAGATCGGTCTCGGTTCCGCACTGGTGCTGGCGTCCCGCCGTCGTCGGCTCGTCGGGACGGTCGTCGCGCTCTTCTTCGTCGCGGTCTTCCCCGGGAACATCGCGCAGTGGCTGAACCGGCGGGACGGCTTCGGCCTCGACTCCGACGAGAAGCGCATCGCCCGTCTCTTCGGCCAGCCGCTGCTGGTCGCCGCTGCGCTGTGGTCCACGCGTGGCGGGTCCCGCCAGCGGTCGTGATCGCCGTGCCCGTGCAATCCGGACTGGAGGCTCGGCATCAGTTGACGGGTGGCCGTCGCGTCGCGGACATGGTCGCCACCATCGCCGTGCTCACCATCGCGACGGCGGCTGCGGTGGTCGCGGGGTGGGGGATCGTGTTCCTCTCGCTCGCGTTCCACTCGTGCACCGCACCGGGGAACCGGTGTGACGAGACGCTCGGCGGGGTCGTCGTCTACGCGGGGCCGGTGGCGGTCGCGTTGGTCCTGGTGCTCGCGATCCTCTTCTCGGTGCTGCGGATGGTGCGCCGACGCCTGGCGTGGCCGATCGCGGTGATCGGCTTGGCGGCGGTCGTCGCGGCGTTCTTCGCAGCGCTGCTGCTGGTGGACAGCGCCATCTCCCACGGGATCTGAACCGGCTCCTCCACAGGAGCCTTTCTGACCGGTCCGTCCACCGGTTCGACCCGGGCGCCCTGCTCGGGGCCTCGGTCCGCGACCGTTGAGCCATGCCAGACACCGACGTGCTCGACCGACTCGAGCGAACCGCAGTCCGTACCGATGACGACGTCGTCGACCTCGTCGTCGCGCTCCTCGAACGCCCGCACCGCCGACAGTGCTGGGTGCTGTTCCTCGGCGCCGACGCCGTGCCGATCCGTTTCGTCATCCCCATCGGGGACCTGCCGTACCAACCGGACGACCACGTCGAGGACTTCGGCGCCCTCGTGGCGGACATCGTCGAACAGGTCGGCGCGGCCGATGTGATCCTGGCCTGGGAACGGCCGGGTGCCCTGCACATGTACCCGGTCGACTGGGAGTGGGTCGACGCGATGGCGTGCACGCTCGACGAACACCGGGTGCGGGTCCGCGGGCAGGTCGTGGTGCACGACGGCGGCGCGGCGTTCGTGGAGCTCGACGAGGACGAGGTGACCGAGGCCGCCGCGTGACGGTGGCGGTGGCGCAAACGGACCCGGCGCTGCGCGCTGGGTCAGCCCTGCGGCGCTGTGTCGGGGACGGTCTCGCCCGTCAGACCCTCGACGACCTGCTTCGCCGTCGGCCAGAACTTCGCGTAGTGGTCCGGGTCGGCGTTCACCTGCACCGCGTGCGCCATCTGCGTCGGCGTCATCGTCTTCCAGCCGGGGACCTTCACGAGCTTCGCGTAGAACATCGACGCCGCGGTGTACGGGTCCATCCGCTGCTCGTAGGTGCCCCACGCGCCGTTGTCCCGCTGCTGGAACAGTCCGCGGCTGTCGGGCCCGACGGCGTCGCCGTGGTCCAGGTTCTGCAGCCCGGACTCGCCGATCGCGGTCATCACGCCGACGGCCTGCGTGTGCGGCCCGATGCCGAGTGCCCGTGCGGCCTCGATCACGGCCGCTGCGTTGACGAGCCGGTCCTGGCAGTAGCCGGCGACCGGTCCCTCGGGCACCGCGATGCCGCCGACGGTCTTCGTGGCGGCGGCCGGACAGGTCACGGCTCGCGGCGTGGACGACGAACCACCGATGCCCGACAGGGAGTTCACCGCGATGACCACGAGCACGACGACACCGATCCCGACGGCGACGATCCCCGCACCGAACACGGACGCCAGGGTGATGCCGACGCGGTGCATGCGGGGGTCCTCTCGTCCGGGTGCCTGAACGAGGGTACGAGGGCGACCTGGGAAGCGCCGCCCTCGTACCCGCCCCAGTTCGGGTCAGTTCCGGTGGTCTCCCTCGTGCGAGCCGCCCTGCGCTCCGTCGCGGACCACGCTCGTCGGTTCCGTGACGAGGCCGGTCGGCGCCTTGTCGGCCTGCTTCCTGCCGTGCGTGAACCACGTCACGATCCACAGCAGGATCCCGAGTCCGAGAAGGGCCCCGGCGATCTGGTACTGCTCGATGTCACGTCCGGACGAGAACGGCAGGACGAGCCACAGGCACGTGACGACACCGATGACCGGGATGACGACGCCCGCTCGGAAGTGCTTGTGCCCGACCTTGTCGCGGCGCAGCACCAGCACGGACAGGTTCACGACGGCGAACACCGAGAGCAGCAACAGGGACGTGGTGCCGCCGAGCACGACGACGATGGGGGAGTCCGGGCTGAGCGAGACCCAGCCGATCAACGCCAGCGAGATGAGCGTCGTGAAGACGATCGCGGTGGACGGGGTGCGACGGGTGGGGGAGACCTTCGACAGGAACCCCGGCAGGACGCCCTGCTTGCTCATGCCGTACAGCAACCGGGACGCCATCATCATGTTGATCAGGGCGGTGTTGGCGACGGCGAACATCGAGATGAACGGCAGCAGGTCCGCGATCGGGAAGTCCGGGGCGGCGGTCTGGACGACGGTGACGAGCGGCGTCTCGTTGCCGGCGAGCTGCCCGATCGGCACGACGGCGACGGCGCAGATCGACACGAGCACGTAGATCACCGCCGTGATCCCGAGGCCGGTCAGCATCACCTTCGGGAAGATCCGGGACGGGTCCTTCGTCTCCTCGGCCATGTTCACGGAGTCCTCGAAGCCGACCATGGCGAAGAAGGCCAACGACGTCGCGGTCGACACCGACAGCAGCAGGCCCTTGTCTTCGGGAGTGTCGAACATGACCACGCGCGAGAAGTCCGCGTTGCCCCCGGCGATGGCCCAGAACCCGATCATGATCACCATGACGAGACCGCTGAGCTCGACGAGCGTCAGCACGACGTTGGTCTTCACACTCTCGCTGACGCCCCGGAAGTTGACCGCCATCACCAGGAGCATGAAGCCCATGCCGATGAGCATCACGACCACGTTCGGCAGTTCGAGCCCGAAGCCGGCGCCGAGGTTCGCAGCGAACGCGCGGGATGCCGTCGACGCCGAGGTGATCCCCGAGCACATCACGATGAACGTGACGATGAACGTGACGAAGTGGATGCCGAACGCCTTGTGGACGTACAGCGCGGCTCCCGCGGTCTGCGGGTACTTCGTCACGAGTTCCAGGTACGAGAACGCGGTGAGCAGGGCGACGGCGAACGCGATGAGGAAGGGGAGCCACGCTGCTCCGCCGACCTCGGCCGCGACCTGACCGGTGAGGGCGTAGACGCCCGTGCCGAGGATGTCCCCGACGATGAACAGCAGCAGGAGTTTGGGGCCGATGACCCGACGGAGCTCAGGCTGCTCCTGCTTCGGGGCCTCGGTGTTCGTGGTGGTCATGCACCACCCTCTTCCGGGGGACAGTATCCTGTCCGGCTTCACAGGGTTCTCCCCGCCGATCGCAACACGAACGTGTCCTGCTCGAAACCGGGCAGTCGCCGGACCGCACGGATACGCTGCGCACCATGGACGACGAGTCGAACACCACCGAGGAACCCGTCGAGTTCGCCGACTTCAACGCGAAGCTGCTCGTGCTCGACGTGCTCTGCTACGACCTCGACGTCATCGAGTCGTACGACGGGGAGTCCGCTGACGAGACCGAGGAGGACCTCGACGTCGAGGGGCAGGACGACCGGGCCCGTGAGTACTACGACGACATCGACCTGCTCCCCTCGCACCTGTCCCTCGTCACCGAGGTCACGTTCGATCCGGACCTCGAGATCCTGCAGGACGTGCACCCGGGGTGGGACGGGTCCGACGACCGCTACGACCCGCAGAACTGGGACGACCTGCTCGAGCTCCCGGCGCTCACGACCGTGTACGCGACGACGAGGCTGCCTGCTCACGTGGCGGATGCCCTCGCCACGAAGGGCGTCGAGGTCCAGTCCGCCTGACGCTCCGTCAGCGGTTCAGCGCCGCGAGCTGCTCCGTGAACTGCGTCGCGCCGCCCTGCGCCGGGTGCCGGACCGCGATCGCCTCGATGCCGGCGAGCGCGAGCGCCCCCTGGGCCTTCCGCCCGACGGCGATCACCCGCGATGCCCCGAGCGCCTCGATGAGCGCGAGCGCGACCGGCGCCCCGTCGCGGACCTCGGCCGGACGCGGCGTCCGGTTCGTCAGCCGGTCGGGTGCGACGAACGGGTGGTGCGGGAAGATCGCCCACGCGACGGGGAGCGGTCCGCTCCAGTCCTGGAGTGCCGCGTGCACGACCCGCGACGACGCCTCCCACGGCGCGGTCGGCTCCGGCGGCATCCGGTAGGTCGGGCCGAGTTCGCGGACGCTCGTGAACGGCACCCCGGTGTTCGTCATGCCGCGCCACCCCGGGGCCTCCGCGACGAGCAACGTGTCCGCGCCGTTGCCGACATCGGACAGGTACCGCGACAGGTTCGCCCGGCGCAGTCGCCCCTCGGCGGTACGGACGTCGTAGAGCGCCTCGGCGTCGTCCGCCACCGGCACCGCGTCGAGCGCTGCCCAGAAGCCGTCGAGGTCCGGTGCGGTCACGAGCGACCGAGCACCCGACGGTAGACCTGCTCGAGCCCCGCGGCCGAGCGTTCCCAGCTCAGGTGCTCCGCGTGTTCGCGACCCGCTGCCGACAGCTCGGCGGCGTACGACGGCTCGGTCAGGATGCGCTCGATCTCCGCGGCCCAGACCTCCGGGGCCCGGGACTCCAGCACGACGCCGGTCTCCCCGTCGACCACCGCCTCGCGGAGCCCACCGGCAGCGGCGGCCACGACGGGCACACCGGACGCGGATCCCTCGAGCGCGACGAGGCCGTACGTCTCCGAGTGCGACGGGACCAGCACGGCTGCCGCGCCGCGGAACAGGAACGCCAGGTCGGCCCGTGACTGCGGTCCGATGAAGGTGACGCGGTCGGCGATGCCGTGCGCGGCCGCCAGCCGACGCAGTTCGGCGAGGTAGTCGCCCGCTTCGCTCGAGGAGTCCCCGGCGATGACGAGGGTGGGGCGGGCCTCCTGACTGATGCCGGCGATCGCCTCGATCGCCAGGTCCAGGCCCTTGAGCGGCTGGACGCGTGCTGCGGCGACCACGTACGGGACGTCGGCGCGGCGGGCGCCGGCGGCAGCCGGTCGGAACACCGAGCCGTCGACGCCCGGGGGCACGATCCACAGGCGGCCGGGGTCGCCGCCGAGTCGGGTGCGGACGGTCTCCGCCTCGGACTCGCTGACGACGACGACCGCATCGGACTCGCGCGCGAGCATCGCTTCGCCGGCCATGCGACCAGCGGACTCCGGCCGTTCGCCCTCCGACAGCGGGGACGCGGAGTCGGCGGCGATCGAGTGAAAGGACTGCACGTGCGGGATGCCGCGGTCTCGGGCGACGGGCAGCGCGGCCGCGCCGGAGAACCAGTGGTGCGAGTGCAGCACGTCGAACGGGCCGAGCGCTGCGAGTCCGTGCCGGAACGGTTCGATGAACGCGTCGTGCTCGCCCTTCGGCACGGGTTCGGCCGGCCCGGCGGACAGGAACCGCAGGCAGACGCCGGGCACGAGCGACACGGAGTCCGGCTGCGCGGGTGCCGAGCGGCGGGTGATGATCTCGACGTGGTGGCCGCGGTCGGCGAGGGCCTCTGCCTGGTGCCGGACGACGACGTTCATGCCGCCGACCTCGCCGGAACCCGGTTCGTCACCGGGGGAGGTGTGCAGCGAGACGAGCCCGATGCGCAGCGGTTCGGTCGTCGTGCTCACGACTCCAACCCTAGCCGCGGGCGCCGTTGCGACTCACGGGTCGGGGCCACGACCACCGGCTTCCGGCCTGCCTCGTCGACCGGGTCGGACGGGAGGCTGGGCCCACGCCGCCGGTTCCCGGGCGACGCGCCAGCGGCGTCCGGGCCGTGCCGGTGGGGAGGATCACCTCCCAGCACCTGCACCCGTTGGTCGCCGTGCCGGTCCCAGAACGCGGCCGTCCAGGCGCACAGCACGCCGTCGAGCAGGTCTTCCCGGTGCTTGTGCGTCGGGCCGTGCAGCACGGACGGATCGGCGAGCGCAGCCGTCAGCGGGTGCGAGTCGAGGGCGAGTGGTGGGTCGAGCGGCGTCTCGCGAAGTCGTCGCACGAGGTCGTCGAACGCCTCGGCCCGCCTGGCCCTGGCCGTCGCGGGCGGGATCCTGGTGTCGAGGCGCTTGTACCGGGGGCGTTCCTCGTCGTAGCCGAGCTCTGCTACCCCCACGAGCGTCGTGTAGGGGTAGCACTCGAACAGCACGGGCGTGGTCCGCGCGTGCATCCCCGCGGTGTCCGAGACGTACCCGACGCCGAGCGCGGTGAGCCGATCGAGCAGCCGCGCGCCGGCGCTCGCCGCTGATGCGAGGTTCGTCGGGTTCGCGGCGACCTTCCACCGGCCGTAGCGCTGTCCGACCTGTCGCTCGGCCTCGCGGATGCCCGTCGGGTTCGTCACGACGAGCGACGCGTCCACGCCGATGAGGGTCCGAGGGCCGAGGTGTTCGACGACCCACGCGGTCACGGCGTCCACGCCACGGGCCCACCCGGCGTCGAGGACGGTCCCGTGCTCGTCGAGCGCCGCGAGCCCCGTCTCGTTCGCCGCTCGCCGCTCGGTCCCGAGTCCCCACGCCAGGTCCACTCCGAGGTACGCGCTCACACGCCCATCCTCTCGCGCGGCCGGTGTAGGTTCCGCTGCATGGCGAGCGAAGCGACGACGCTGACCGTTCCGGGGCCCGACGGCGACCGGGAGGTCCGACTGACGAGCCCGTCGCGTGTGCTCTGGCCGGACGCCGGCGTCACGAAGCTCGACCTCGCGAACTACCTCGTCACCGTGGGAGACGCGTTCGTCCGGGCGAACGGGGACCGCCCGGTGTCGCTGCAGCGGTTCCCCGGTGGTGTCGACGGCGAGCAGTTCTTCTCGAAGAACCCGCCGAAGGGAGCGCCCGACTACGTCCGCTCCGTGACGGTGACGTACCCGAGCGGTCGGCAGCACCCGCAGCTCGTGCTCGACGAACCGGCCGTGGCGGTGTGGGCAGCACAGATGAACACCGTCGTGTTCCACCCATGGGCGTCCAGGGCCTCGGACAGCGACCACCCGGACCAGCTCCGGATCGACCTCGACC
This sequence comes from Curtobacterium sp. L3-7, assembly GCF_048756585.1. Classification (NCBI taxonomy): domain Bacteria; kingdom Bacillati; phylum Actinomycetota; class Actinomycetes; order Micrococcales; family Microbacteriaceae; genus Curtobacterium; species Curtobacterium sp. L3-7. The sequence goes on from NZ_CP151474.1 coordinate 2,062,251, forward strand.
CGCAACCCGGTACCGACTTCCACGACACCGTCCCCGTCGCCGAGGAGCTGCGGAAGGTCCTCGACGAGGTCGGGCTCACCGCGTGGATCAAGACGAGCGGGAACCGCGGGCTGCATGTCTTCGCGCCGATCGTCCCCGAGTACGAGTTCCTGGACGTCCGGCATGCCGTGATCGCCGCGGCACGCGAACTCGAACGGCGGATGCCCGACCGGGTGACGACGGCGTGGTGGAAGGAGGAACGGGGGAGCCGGGTGTTCGTCGACTTCAACCAGGCGAACCGTGACCGCACGATGGCGGGTGCCTACAGTCCTCGGGCCTTGGGGCACGCCTCGGTCTCGGCACCGATCACGTGGGACGAGCTCCCGGATGCGGACCCGACGGCGTTCACGGTGCTGACCATGCCCGACCGGCTGCGGGGAACAGGGGACCCGTGGGAGACGATGGGCACGGAGTCGGCGTCGATCGCGCCACTGCTGACGTGGTGGGAGCGGGACCTGGAGAACGGTCTCGGTGAGCTGCCCTTCCCGCCCGACTTCCCGAAGATGCCCGGCGAGCCCCCGCGCGTCCAGCCGTCCCGGGCGAAGAAGCCCTAGAGCGCGGAGTCGTCCGGGAGCAGGTCCTCGACGCGGGTCGTGTGCATCGGCAGCTCGATCGTGGCGGAGTGCAAGCGCGCGAGCTTGGACCAGGTGGGGCGGTGTGCCTCGCTGATGCCGTCGACGATCATGCGCCGAGGCCGATCGTGACGAGTGCGAGCGCCGTGGCGGTGACGCCGGCGATGCCGCTGATGACTGCGCTGAGCTGCAGCATGCGCTGGTGACGTGCTTCGCGGACCTCGCTCAGCGGGCTGCGCTGCGTGTGTCGGACGAGAGTTGCGTTGCTCATGTCGGTCCGCTCCGATCCGTGGTGGCACCCTTGGTCGGCTGCCGTGATCCGATCATTCCACGAAGTTACTAGTTTGGCTAACTAGTTCGGAGATCGGACATCACGAAGCGGCAACACCGTCAGGACAGCACGTCACGCAGGTCGTAGGCAGCGGGGACCTCGAGTTGCTCGAAGCCGCACGACCGGGCATCGCGGTCCGGCCGCCAGCGCTCGAACTGCACCGTGTGCCGGAACCGCGCGCCCTCCATCTGGTCGTACCGGACCTCCAGGACGCGCTCCGGCGACAGGCGGACGAAGGACGTGTCGCGACCCGACGAGAACCGCGACTTCTCCCCGTCACCGGTCACGGGCCTCCCGTCCGCGTCGCGGAGGACCACCGGGTCGAGCTCCTCGACCAGCGCGAGTCGGCGCTTGTCGGAGAAGGCGGACACGCCGCCGACCTGCCGGAGCTCGCCGTCCTCCCCGTACAACCCGACCAACAGCGAGCCGACCCCGCTGCCGCTCTTGTGCACGCGGTACCCGATCGCGACGACGTCCGCCGTCCGGTGGTGCTTGACCTTGAACATCGATCGTTTGCCGGGCTCGTAGGGCCGAGCCCGGGGCTTCGCGACGACTCCGTCGAGCCCGGCACCCTCGAACGTCGTCAGCCACTCGCGCGCCAGGTCCACGTCGAGGGTGGTCCGCGTCACGAACAGCGGGTCGGCGAGTTCGTCGGCCAGGGCCTCCAGCCGGGTACGCCGCTCGTCGAACGGCAGGTCCACGAGCTCCTCGCCGTCCGCAGCCAGCAGGTCGAAGGCCACGAACTGCGCAGGGGTCTCCGCACTGAGCTTCCGGATGCGGGACTCCGCCGGGTGGATGCGTTGGGACAGTGCTTCCCAGTCGAGCCGTTCGTGTCCGGGTTCGCCGGCGCGCAGCACGACCTCGCCGTCGAGGACCACCGGGTGGTCACGCCCGCCGAACTGGGTGCGGAACGCCTCGACCAGCTCGGGGAAGTACCGGGTGAGTGGTTTCGCGCCACGACTGCCGATCTCGACGTCGTCGCCGTCGATCGTCACGATGCCCCGGAACCCGTCCCACTTCGGTTCGTACCGGAGGCCACCCGTCACACGGTCGGGTTCCGGTACCTCGGGGACGGCCTTGGCGAGCATCGGTGCGATCTCCATGGGTCATGTGTACGCGCTTCGTCCCGGGTGGCCCCGGGCCCGGGCCGGGCCTGACACTCGGCCTGCGCGACGGTTCTCGGGCCGATTGGCCCGCGAATTGTCGCCTGCCCCGAGTCTCGGGCCCGGCCGGGCGAGTCTCGGGGCGGAGGCAGCGGCTCGGTAGGGTGGGCGCCGTGACGAGCAGTCCCGTTCCGCCCGCATCGCCGTCCCCGACGCCGATCAGTCCCGTGCAGGCCCGGGCGCTCGCCGACGGGGTGCTGCCCCCGGTCGAGGAGGTCCGCCCCGGCGTGTGGACGCTCGCCGTCCCGTTCCGGTTCGGCGTGCCCGACGCCACGCTCGTCTACGTCGTCGAGGCCACGGACGGCTCCCTGACGCTCATCGACCCCGGGTGGAGCGACGACGGCGCGCTCGACGTCCTGGACGCCGGGCTCCGGTCGATCGGCCGGTCGGTGCGGGACGTCGGACTGGTCGCCGTGACACACCTGCACGCTGACCACCTCGGCGCCGCGACCGCCGTCCGACGGATGTCCGGGGCGCCCATCGCGATGCACGCAGCCGAGGTCCGGGCGCTCGACCACGAGCGCGACGACGCAGCAGCGCACGAGACCGAGATCGCGACGTGGGGCGTGCCGCACGAGCTGCGCGACGGACTCACCGCAGCGTGGGGAGCGGGTCGGCACATCGGGCTCGGCGCGATCGAGCCGCCGTACGCCGACGTCCTGCTCGACGACGGGGACCTGCTGCCGATCGCCGGGCGGACGATCCGGTCGCTCTGGACGCCGGGCCACACCGCAGGGCACCTCTGCTTCCTCGACGAAGCCGACGGGCTGCTCTTCACGGGCGACCACGTGCTGCCGCGGATCAACTCCGGCATCGGGCTCGGCGGCCGCACCGACTCGAACCCGCTCGGGGACTACCTGGCGTCGTTGGCGAAGCTCGACCCGTACGCGGACCTCGAGGTGTGCCCGGGGCACGAGTACCGGTTCCGCGACGTGGTGTCCCGCGCCCGCACCCTCGCTCGGCACCGGGAGGAACGGAGTCGCCACGTCGCCGAGGCGCTCGACACGCTGGACGCCCCGACACTGTTCGAGGTCGCGTCGCGCGTGCCGTTCAGTGGCGGCATCGAGTCGATGACGGGGTTCCTGCTCGCGAGCGCGCTGACGCAGACGGCGTTCCACGCCGACCTGCTCGGGCGGGGTGACGAGATCCGCCCCACCTGAACGCACTCGCCGCCGCCGGCCCCGGCCGCCGGGCCCGCTCCGGCCAGACGACGGTGGTCAGACGACCGTGGTCGCGAGGCGCTCCAGCGTCGTCTTGGCGTCGTGGAACTCGGCGGCCGCGTGGTCGGCCAGCGGTGCGAGCGCCGGGAGCCGGTCCGCGAGCGTGGCGCTCACCGTGATCGGGTACTGACGCATCCCCAGGGCGGTCCCGAGGATGAGCTCCAGCACGGGCGATCCGTGGTCCCAGTGCTCCGTCGGGGTCCCGGCGTCGTAGGTCGCCCCGCGGCTGACGATCGTCACGACGGGCTTGCCGGCGAGCGGCTGTGCGTCCCCGTCGAACGCGGGTGCGAGGACTCCCGGCACGTGGATGCGGTCGATCCAGGCCTTGAGCGACGACGGCACCGTGTAGTTGTAGAGCGGCGATCCGACCACGACGGCGTCGGCGTCGAGCAGCTCGTCGATGATCTCCTGGCGGAGCGCTTCGGCCTCGGGCGCGACGGACTCCTCGGCGGTGCGGTCGGCGGCGGCCCAGTGCAGTGCCGAGCTCTCCAGGTGCGGGAGCGGTGCCGTGTGCAGGTCCCGGTGCACCACGGTGTACTCCGGACCCCGAGCGCGCCACGCGTCGGCGAACGCAGCGGTCAGCGCACGGGAACGGGAGTGGGAGAGGTCGGCGGACGAGTCGATCTGGAGCAGCGTGGGCATGCCCCAACGCTATCGACGTCCGCCGTCCTCCGGCGGGCGATCAGGCAGTCGGCGGTGCGTAGAACTGCAGGTCGTTGCCCTCCGAGTCCTTGAACGGGGCGATACGACCCCACTCGTGGTCCGAGATGCCGCCCGTGAAGTCGACGCCCGCGTCGCTCAGCCGCTCGACCTCGGCGTCGATGGTGCCGTCCGGCTGGAAGGTGATCACCGCGCCGCCGTCGACGGAGCCGGAGGCGTCCTCGCGGCCGTTCAGCCCGATCATCAGGCCGTTCGCGTCGATCTCCGACCAGTCGTCGTCCTGGCTCGTCACGGTGAGACCGAGGGCGTCCCGGTAGAAGGCCACCGCCCGGTCCATGTCGGTCACCGGTACCCACACTGCTGCGACTCCGTTTGCCATGTGCACTCCTCGGGTCATGGGTGGGCCGAGGCCCGCCCGCTCGGGGCCTCCCGCATCCGCGGCGACCCGATTCGAGTGTGCGCTGCCGCACCGGTGTGCCCTCACGGCTCCGGCGCCGGCCGCGGCCACGGGACGGACGGGAGGCTCCTGCCGGACTCCGGCAGGAGCCTCCCGTCCGGACCGTGGAACGCGACAGCGCCGGTCGGCCTGGACGGTCGACCGGCGCTGTGTGGATCAGTGCCAGGTGCGGATCAGCGCTGGATGCGGATCAGCGCTGGGTGCGGCGACGCAGCGCGCGCAGGCCGACCAGGCCGGCACCGGCGGCGAGCATCGCGAGCGCCCACGGCAGGGCGCCGGTGGCGTCCGAGCCGGTGTAGGCGAGCTGGCCCTTGGCCGTCGTCGGCGTGACCGCTGCGACCGGGGCCGTCACCACGGTGGGGTTCACCGTGACGGGGAAGGAGACGGAGAGCCCGTCCTCGGCGACCGTCAGCACATGGGTGGACGCGTGCGGGAAGGTGACCTTGGTCGAGAACGAGTCGTCGTCCCAGGCGATCTGGTCGTCCGCGTGGTCGCTCGTCACGGTCGCCATCGGGAAGTTGCCGTCGTCGTCGAACTCGACCGTGCTGTTGCCGAACTCGTCCACGGGGGAGCCGTCAACCCACAGCGAGCCGCCCTGCTGCACGGTCGGCTGTCCACCGTCGACGATCGTCGGCTCGGCGTCCAGGTCGGCCGGGAAGGAGATCGTGGTGATCGCCCCGTTCGGCTCGATGATCCACGAGTTGGTCGGGTGGACGCCGTCGAACGCGTCCTGGGCCGACGTGTCGGTCGCGGAGGCCATGACGCCCACCGCGGCACCCGGGTCGACGGCGACCTCGACGTACTCCGTCGCGCTCGAGGTGCCGTTCGAGGCGACGACCGTGAAGTCGAAGGTGCTCGCGGCCGTGACCTCGCCGCGCAGTGTCGCGGTCGCAGCGTCGAAGACCGTGTCGTACGGCAGGTAGGACTCGGGCTGGTCGTCGGGGTCGGTCGGGTCCGAGCTGTCCGGGTCAGTGTAGCCGATGGCGTACGCGACGTCGCCGCTGCCCTTCGACACGGCGAAGGTCTCGTCGAGCGTGTCGCCCGCCGTGACCTCGATCCTGCGCGGAGCGTCGGCGGTCGTCTTCGTGTCGTACGCGACGTCCTCGGTGACGACGTCGGTCTCGGAGGTCGCGGTGTTCCCGTTCCCGTCGGTGACCAGGACGGAGATCCGCTTGCCGAGGTCAGCGGTCGTCACCGAGTAGGTCGGCGTGATCTCCGCGACGGTCTGCCCGCCGTCGGTCGACCACGCGTACTGGTAGGTGCCGCTCAGTTCCGGGGCGTCGACGCGGAGGGTGCTGCCGACCTTGGCGTCGCCGACGATCTTCGCGTCGGAGGCCACTGCGGCCTTCGAGGAGAACGCCGCGTCCGTGGAGGTCGACGAGGTGGTCGGGGCCTGCTTGCCTGCCGAGTCGGTTTTGTCCGTCGTGGTCGAGGTACCCGGGTCCGTCGACGGCGCGGGGTCGGTCGACACCGGGGTGGTGGGCTCGGTGCCGGGCTCGTCGGCACCGGGCTCGTCGGCGGTGGGCGTCGTCGGCGTCTCCGATGAAGCGGGCGTCGTGTCGGTGTTCGTCTGCGCGTTCGGGTCGGCGGGCGCGGAGACGGCGGGCGTCGAGTCGTCGGCGTACGCGGCGGTTGCGGTGACCATGCCGAGGCCGGTGGTCAGGCCGATGAGTGCGATCGTGGTGCCGACGGCGCAGGCGCGTCGGACACCGGAGGTGCTGCGGTGCACGGGTTCCCCCAGTGTTCGGGTCCGGACGGGTGCCGGATCGTAAGAATCCGCCGAGAATCTCAGGCGTGCTCGGATCGTACTGATAAGCGCGCGCCCGCAGAACACGGCTGTCCGGAATGTGACCCGGGTTGGGGGTGCAGGTCCCGACGCACGGACGAGGCAGGCGCGACCGTGTCGGACGTGCCTGCCTCGCGCCGGTCGCTCAGGTGGCAGTGACGCTCACGCCCGGCGTCGCCGCATGCGTGCGACGACGAGCGCAGCACCCGCGCCGAGCAGTCCGAGCGCCGATGCGAGCGGCCCGCTGGTGTCCGCGCCGGTGTACGCCAGCTGGCCGGAGGGGGTGCGCGTCGTCGTCGACGAGGTCGTCGTGACCGCGGGCAGTGGATCGACCTGGACCGTGAAGGTCTGGGTGAGTGAACCCGATCGGACGGTGATCACGTGTGGGCTCGCGTGCGTGAACCGAAGCGTGACGGTGTCGGTGCTGTCCGTCGGGGTGAAGGTGTCGCCGTCCACGGACGAGGACCAGGTCAGGTCCGGCAGCTCGGCGACGTTGTCGAGTCGGTCGAAGCCGAGCGCGCCCACCTCCAGCGAGCCGTCCTGGCGGACGCGGATCGGCTTGGTCGGGTCGCCGGTCTGGACCTCGGTCGAGTCGATGGAGGTGACGGATCCGTCCGTGTCCACGACCCACGACGGCCAGCCGGTCGACGTGATCTCGCCGCGGACGACGACACGCAACCCGACCGCCGGACCGGACGACACGTCGAGCACGACCTTCGAGATCTCGCTGCCGTTCGGGTGCAGCCCCGTCGAGGTGTGCAACCAGAACTCGGACACACCGAGCGAGGTCGGCGTACCCGACAGCGTGCCGTCAGCGGAGAACGTCACACCGTCCGGCAACACACTGTCGTCCGCCGGGGCATCGGGGCCATCGCTCACGTAGTACTGCAGCCCGTCGCCGTCGAACGCGGCGAGGCTCTGCGAGAACGGCTCGTCGATGGACGCGTGGACGGTCTGGGTGCCCAGGTAGCCCCAACGCATGTCCGGGTTCTCGGCGACCGGCGCGGTCAACTCGCTCGTGACGGTCGTCGGCTCCTGTCCCGGAGCGGTCCCGGTGACCCGGACGCGCAGCCGGTCGAGCTGGCCGAGCGTCGGGCTGATCGTCATGCTCGCGTCGGTGGCGCCGACGACGTCGATCGGCTCGCCATCGGCGAAGGACGACTGCCACTGGTAGGTGAACGTCGTGCCCTCTGGCCAGCCGGCCGTGTCGGCGGTCAGGGTGTGCCAGTCCTCGACGATCCCGCTGACGGTGACCGTGCCCGCGGGTGTGACGTCCGTGCTCGAGACGTCCGTGCTCGAGACGTCCGTGCTCGAGACGTCCGTCGGGGGTGCTGTCGGAGCCGAGGCGGCACCGGACGGTGTCGGACCGGCGTCGGTGGTGCCGCCCGCGTCGGCCGGGGTGACGGCATCGGCCGTGGCGGTCGTCGTGGACGTCGCAGTCCCCGTTTCGGTCGGGGCATCGGCACCGGCGGTCGTCGCGGACGTCGCCGTGGACGTGTCGTCGGCGACGGCCGCTGTGGCGCCGAGTCCGAGCGTCGTCGAGCAGATGCCGACGAGCACGGCGGTGACGACCGTGCAACGGCGGATGGTGGTGGTGCGGAACAAGGAGGCCCCCAATGAGCGTCAGGTGGTGATGAAGGTCGCGACGGGGTGTCAGGCGCGGCGTCGCCGTGCGCGATGCACCAGGAGTGCGCCGCCGGCGGCGAGCAGTCCGAGCGCCCAGGCGATCGGACCGGTCGCATCGGCACCCGTGTACGCGAGCTGGCCCGTACCGGACGCCGGCTTCGTCGCGACCACGGTCGTCGCCGTCGGGGTCACGTCGATGGTGAACGAGATCGACAGGTCGCCGTGGGTGGCGGTGATCACGTGCTCGCTCGCGTGGGCGAACGTCAGGCGGGCCGCTCCGGCGTCCAGGGCCCCGGGGGACAGCGACGTGTCGAACGAGTCCCCGGCGACCGAGGAACTCCACCGCACACCGCCGTCCTCGAAGAGCACCGTGTCGCCGAACGCGTCGGTCCCGGCGACGTCGAGGTTGACCTCCGCGGTCTGGGGGACCCGCAACGGCGTGGCCGGATCGCCGTACCAGTCCTGGGGGTTGCTCGTGTAGCGCGTGGACCCGTCAGGGGCGATCTGCCACAGGTCGTACGGACGGTCGTCGGTGGACGTGTACGCCCACACGCGCATGGAGACCGCCGGGGCGGCCTCGGTCGTGAAGAACACGCGCATCGCGGTCCCGCCGTCCGGGTGCCTCGACGTCGAGACGTGCACCCAGAGCATGGTGTACCCAGCAACGGTCGGTGTCCCGGACAGCGTCCCGTCCGGGCTGAAGGACACCCCCGCCGGCAGGACGCCGGGGGCCGAGGAGCCGCCCGGTTGGTCGTTGACGAAGTACTGCAGGCCGTCTCCCTCGAACGCGGCGAGGCTGACCGAGAACGGTTCGCCCACCCGTGTGGGCACGTCGCGGATGGCCAAGGGGCGGAATCCGGTCGGGTCGTCCGCGATCGGGGCGGTCGCGGCGCTGGTGACGGTCGTCGGGTCCTCGCCGGGTGCGGTGCCCGTCACGCGGACCTGCACCGTGCCGTCCACGTCCTGCGGGTCGACGACGTAGGTGTCGGTGGTCGCCCCCGCGACGTCGGTCGTTCCGTCGCGGTCGGTGAACACCCACTGGTAGGTGAACGTCGTGTCCGCGGGCCAGCCGTCCGTGGACGCCGAGAGCGTGTGGAAGATCGTCGTCGTGCCGGTCACGGCGACGGTGCCGGCCGGCGTGACGGCATCGGTCGTGACGTCGGGACCGCCCTCGGCCGACGTCTCGCCCGTGGGCGCTGCGTCATCTGCTGGCGCTGCGTCGTCCGCGGGCACCGCGTCGTCCGGTGTGGCTGCGTCGTCCGCGGGCGTGTCGGTTCCCGCCGGAGCCGTGTCCCCGGCCGGCTCGTCCGCCGGGACCGGTGCGGTGGTGCCGTCGGTCGGCGCGGGGTCGTCCGTCGCGGTCGCGGTCGGGGCCACCTCGGGCGCCGCCGAGGCTCCCGGAGTCGTGCTCGCGGCGCCCGCGGCGCTCGTCGTGCCCGCGGCGCTCGCGGCGCTCGTCGTGCTCACCGCGCTCGTCGCCGCAGCAGCCTCGGGCTCGGCGGCGGACGCCGTGGTCGCGCCGAGCCCGAGGCCGAACGCCGACGAGCCTGCGACGATCGCGACGGCGGTGCCGACGGCCGCGTACCTGCGAACCCTCGACGTGGAGTGTGTGGTCATCGTTTCCCCCCAGAGGAACGTGTCGTCAGTGGCGGTCCGGAGTGGCCGCTCAGCAGTGAGCGTAGGGTGAGCGGGCGCTCAGGAACCGCCTCGTTCGATCACGATCCGGCAACGGAAAAAGTTCCGCAAACCTTGTCATGATCGGGGATTTTCCGACATGGAGCGCTCAGGAACGCGGGGCGGCTGCTGCCCGTTCGAGGGCGTCGCGGAACGCCGAGACCGCCGGTGACTCGGCACTCGCGATGCGCTGCGCGGTGAAGAGCGTGCGACGTGCCGGATCGGGGAGCTCGAGCAGCCGGCAGCTCGTGGACCGACCGGCCCAGACGAGGTCCGGCATGAGTGCGACGGCGTTCCCGGACTCGATGAGCCGGATCTGGGCCTGCAGGTCGGCGGTCTCGTAGCGGACGTCGGGCTCGAAGCCCGCGCGGCGGCAGGTCTGCTCGGCGAAGTGCCGTGATGCGGCTCCTCGTGGTTCCATGACCCACGGCAGCTCGGCGGCCTCGGCGAGGGACGACACCTGCCAGAGAGCCGTGTCCTCCGGGGGGAGTGCGAGTCGCACGGGGTCGGTCGTCAGGTCGCGGCTGTCGAGCCCGGGGAAGCGCGGAGCAGCGTGCGCCGGGTACTGCTCGGCGACGACCATGTCGAAGTCCCGCGCCCAGGTCTCGCCGAGCGCCGTCTCCGGTTCGCGCTGCACCATCTCGACGCGGACGTCGGGGTGCTCGATCGCCATGGTCCGGAGCGCGCTCGGCATCAGGGCGAGCGCCGCCGACTGGAACACGGCCACCCGGATGCGTCCCTGCACGGTGGTCAGTGTCGACTCGACCGACGCCTGGGCACGCTCCAGGGTGTCGAGGACGTCGCTCGCCGCGGCCACGAGCACCTCCGCCTGCGGGGTGAGCTGCAGCCGCCGTCCCGCCTTGCGCAGGAGCTGGACGCCGGCCTCCCGCTCGAGGACCGCGAGCTGCTGCGACACCGCCGACGGGGTGAAGTTCAGCGCCTCGGCGACGGCCGCGACCGTGCCCCGGATCGAGAGTTCCCGGAGGAGGACGAGACGGCGGACGTCGAGCATGCAGAAAGGATAGGTGAACTGAACGGATCCGATCAGAAAGAGTTGCTTCCGCTACCGAAACGCGGAGCAGCACACTGATGCCATGACCGACGTCCAGCCGCACGCCGACGCTGCGCCCACGACCGACCACGACCTCCTCGCCGACGAGTCCGTCGCGCTCGTCAGACAGTGGCTCGCCGAGGCGGAGACGTACCCGGTCGACGGGTCCGCGAAGCAGCTCGCCGGGGTGCTCGCCGACCCGAAGGGCCTGGCGTTCGCCGTCGGCTTCGTCGACGGCGTCGTCCGTCCGGAGGACCTCGGCGTCGCAGCACGTCGTCTCAAGCAGATCGCGCCGGACGCACCCGGGTTCCTGCCCGGCGCGCTCCGCGGACTGGTGCGCCTCGGTGGCGGACTGGCACCGAGCCTCCCGGGTGTCGTCGTCCCCATCGCCCGACGCGTGCTGCGGAACATGGTCGGCCACCTCATCGTCGACGCGACCGATGCGAAGCTCGGTCCGGCCATCGCGAAGATCAAGCAGGACGGCGTCCGGCTCAACGTGAACCTGCTCGGCGAGGCCGTGCTCGGTGAGCGCGAGGCGTCTCGACGCCTCGACGGCACGCACAAGCTGCTCGCGCGGGACGACGTCGACTACGTGTCGATCAAGGTCTCCTCGACGGTGCACCCGCACTCGCCGTGGGCGTTCGACCACGCGGTGGACGACATCGTCGACAAGCTCCGCCCGTTGTTCTCGCGGGCAGCGGCATCGTCGCCCGCCAAGTTCATCAACCTCGACATGGAGGAGTTCAAGGACCTCGACCTGACGATCGCGGTGTTCACGAAGCTCCTCGACGAACCCGCGTTCCTCGGGCTCGAGGCGGGCATCGTCCTGCAGGCGTACCTCCCCGACGCACTCTCCGCGATGCAGCAGCTGCAGGAGTGGTCCGCCGCTCGTCGCGCCCGTGGCGGTGCCGCGATCAAGGTGCGCCTGGTGAAGGGCGCGAACCTGCCGATGGAGCAGGTCGAGGCCTCGGTGCACGGCTGGCCGCTCGCCACCTGGCACACGAAGCAGGACTCCGACACGAACTACAAGCGGGTGCTCGACTGGGCGCTCACCCTGGACCGGATCGCGAACGTGCGGGTCGGCGTCGCCGGGCACAACCTGTTCGACGTCGCGCACGCCTGGCTGCTCGCCGGGGAGCGCGGTGTCCGCGACGGCATCGAGTTCGAGATGCTGCTCGGGATGGCGCAGGGTCAGGCCGCTGCGGTCCGTCGCACGGTGGGATCCCTGCTGCTGTACACGCCGGTCGTCCACCCCGGTGAGTTCGACGTCGCGATCGCGTACCTGATCCGTCGGCTCGAAGAAGGCGCGTCGCAGGACAACTTCATGTCAGCGGTGTTCTCGCTGCAGTCCTCGCCGACGCTGTTCGAGCGGGAGGAGTCGCGGTTCCGCGCGTCTCTGGCGCCGCTGTCGCTCCCCGGTGGGCTCGCCGCGCCGGAATCGCACCGCGTCGCCGACCGGTACGCCGCCGTCGGCCGCCCGGCGCCCGGCCACTTCGAGAACACGCCGGACAGCGACCCGTCGGTCGCCGCGGTGCGCGAATGGGGTGCGGCGATCACCGCTCGGGTCGCGTCGTCGACGCTGGGCGAGTCGGCCGTCCGGGAGGCTCGGGTCGAGTCGGAGTCGCAACTCACGTCCGCCCTGGAGCGCGTCCGCGCCGCTGGTTCCGTCTGGGGGACCTGGTCCGGTCCGGCGCGTGGCGCGGTGCTCCACGCCGTCGGCGACGCGCTCGAGGCGAACCGCGCTGCCCTCGTCGAGGTGATGGCGTCCGAGACCGGGAAGACCATCGACCAGGCCGACCCCGAGGTCTCGGAGGCGATCGACTTCGCCCACTTCTACGGGGAGCTCGCGGCGTCACTCGACGACGTCGACGGTGCGACGTTCTCGCCGGCTGCGCTGACCCTGGTCACGCCGCCGTGGAACTTCCCCGTGGCGATCCCCGCCGGGTCCACGCTCGCCGCGCTCGCCGCCGGGTCGGCCGTCGTGCTGAAGCCCGCGCCGCCCGCTGCCCGGTGCGCGGCCGTGCTGGCTTCGGTGATCGACACGGCGCTCGACGCGATGGGCGCGCCCGCCGACGTGCTCGCGTTCATGGACGTTCCCGAGTCGTCCTTGGGGGAGTCGCTCGTGTCGTCGCCGCTCGTCGACCGCGTGATCCTGACCGGCGCGTACGAGACGGCGTCGCTGTTCCGGTCGTTCCGGAAGGACCTGCCGCTCCTCGCCGAGACCTCTGGCAAGAACGCGATCATCGTGACGCCGTCGGCGGACCTCGACCTCGCGGTGAAGGACGTCGTGGCGTCGGCGTTCGGGCACGCGGGGCAGAAGTGCTCGGCGGCGTCCCTCGTGGTGCTCGTCGGCTCGGTCGCGAAGTCGCGGCGCTTCCGGTCGCAGCTCCTCGACGCGGTGTCGTCGCTCACGGTCGGCTACCCGACCGACCCGACCTCGCAGATGGGGCCGGTCGTCTCGCCGGCGGAGGGCAAGTTGCTCGAGGGGCTGACCACGCTCGAGCCCGGGCAGCGCTGGGCCGTGCAGCCTCGGCAGCTCGACGAGTCCGGTCGTCTGTGGAGCCCGGGCGTGCGCGCCGGCGTCAAGCGTGGGTCGGCGTTCCACCGCACCGAGTACTTCGGCCCGATCCTCGGCATCATGACCGCGTCGTCGTTGGACGAGGCGATCGACATCGTCAACGAGGTCGACTACGGGCTCACCTCGGGGCTGCACTCGCTCGACCCGTCCGAGATCGGTACGTGGCTGTCGCGCATCGACGCGGGCAACCTCTACGTCAACCGCGGCATCACCGGGGCGATTGTTCGTCGGCAGCCGTTCGGCGGGTGGAAGAAGTCGGCCGTCGGCGCGGGCACCAAGGCCGGCGGCGTGAACTACCTGTTCGGGCTGGGCTCCTGGACGCCGGCTCCGGCCACCGCGGGGGCTCCCGTGTCGGCAGCGGTCGCGGCGTTCGTCCGCGACTCCGGTGTCTCGTCGTCCTCGGTGTCCCGAGCCGTGGCGTCCGACGAGCTCGCGTGGACGTCCCTCTTCGGGACCGCGGTGGACGTGTCCGCGCTGTCGGCGGAGCGGAACGTCGCGCGGTACCTGCCGTACCCGGGCGTGCACGTGCGGGTGGGGTCGTCGTCTGCGTCCGCGTCGTCCTCGTCGGAGGATCTGGTCCGTGTCGTCGCTGCTGCGCTCCGGGCCGGTACGACGATCGACGTCTCCTCGGTGGGCGACGTGCCGGCCGCGATCGCCGCGCTCGACTGTGTGCGGTCGGTCACGTCGTCGGAGTCCGACGCGGCGTTCGGGGCGCGCGTGGCCGCTGGCCCGTCGACCCGGGTGCGGCTCATCGGCGGGTCCGCGTCGTCGCTGTACTCCGCGGTCGATGGGCGCCCCGACATCGCGGTGTACGACTCGCCGGTCACCGAGGCAGGGCGCATCGAGTTGCTGCCCTTCCTCCGCGAGCAGGCGGTGTCGATCACCGCGCACCGTTTCGGTACGCCCAACCACCTGACAGACCGCCTCATCTGAGTCGCCCACGCAACGAGTAGTTCGTTCTTTCGGCCCAAGCGCAACCGATCAATCGTGATTGGGAGCCAAGTGCTCACGGGGACTAGGCGGCGAATTGTCTGCCTCGAGCGCACGTGAGTGTCTTCACGCCACCGGATTTGGCTACGATGCTTCTGTGTCAAAAGATGAGCCGTTCGCGGTAGGGTCGGCTCTCATTCGAGAGAGAATGAAAAGCCTTCAGAGGAGCGTCCGGGCAAGTATCGCGCGATCGCATCGCCTCGATCAGGACTCTCGGCCAGGCGCGCCGCTAGAGTTCGTCGATGCACGCGAGGCTCTGATTCAGGAATTTGGTCTGTCGCTGGGCGGCGCGGCCGTGGAAGTCAGAAAAGCCGAAGCAGACATCATTGACGAGCGTTTCGGGGCGGTCACGCGTCACTACCGGGCACTTCTGATCGTTTTATGGCACATCAATGAATGCTCTTCGAGCAGTTGGCGAACGGATCGGCGCGCGGGAAATGTAGTCGACGTGCTTCTTGAGGTTCATGCGCAAGCACTTCTCGTCGCGGAGGAGGCTTTCGTGCTTCTCGAGATGGGCCATCCCATCGCCGCGCAAGTTCGCTGGCGCACCATCTACGAGTTAGAGGCAGTTATTCGAGTGCTGGCGACTGGCGGTGACCGAGCGGCCAGGGTGTATAAAGTGAGCGCCGCGGCGGAGGAGCATCGAACACAGAGGAAAATTGCTGATCTTCACGCCTCGGACCCTCAGATCGTTGCTTACCGACAGCGAGTTCAACGGGAGTTTGACCGCATATCGCGAATATATACCTCACGCGAACTCGGTCCGTATGGTTGGGTGGCTTCAAGATTCCCCACGAAGAAGAACCGATTCACCGTAGCCGATGTCATCGCCCTGGCGCAGGAGACCGTGCCTGCGGATCACGTCTTCCGCTCGGATTACATTCGTTACCTACGGGCGAGTCAGCACGGACATGGGGTGCGTGCTTCTTCCACAGCCATGTTAAGGAAGCGAGTCTTGGCACAGGGGCCAGTGTTCATGCCAGCATCAGGTAATCTCGCTGCGACCGCTACTGCGCTCAATCTGGGGCTGATGCGTATCACGGATGTTCTGCAGGATTTTGCTTGGAACGTGTTTTGGAACGAGGAGTCTGCGTACTGGTCAGCAATAGCGTCCATGGTGAGCCTCGACGTCAGCACTGAAGCGCTCTGGTCAGACATCACTATCGAGCCTGGCTTGCTCACGTCTCTTGCGAGCGTCGTTCCTAGAGGCCGCTCCACCTGGCTTCGCGGATTGGACGAGTGACAGAGAGGGATCTTCCTGCTGACGCGCTTCCGCGCCGAACCGACGTAGCGGAGCTGCGTCGGTCTAGTTTCCGAGCACAGCCGGGCAGCCGCTGGGAAGAACGTTCTTCAATACGCGTGTCAGCGTGGTCACGCAGTGCTCGACCACGAGACTGCCTCAAGAGCGCACTATGCACGCTTCGGCACGCCGAACCACCTGACGGACGCGTTGATCTAGTCGGGCGGCGACATCGGGCGTCGGCGTGACGGCAGTCAGGGGCCTCTGCCGAGCAGCCGCTCCACCAGGAACAAGCCACCCCCGACGATGAACATGATGCCGATCACACGGACCCACGCCGGCGTGATGACCGCCGCGGACCACCGGTCACCCTGCATCTCCTCGGCCTTTTTCCCGAAGCGCGCGAAGGACTTCGGGAAGACGTTCAGCACGACGCCGTAGACGACGGCGAGGATCGATACCCAGAACATCACGCCCACGTGGCCGACCCTAGCGACGGAAACGGCCGGAGGTGTCGCTTCCCGCTGTCCGGTCGGCGCGCGGGCACGGGGCGCTCCGAGGCGTCGGGCGTTGGGTCGGGCGCATGACAGAACCGTTTGCACGACCGTCCGCACTGGCCCACGTCCGCGTGACCGTGACGGACATCCACCGCAGCAAGGCGTTCTACCAGCAGCTGCTCGGCACCGACCCGGCGATCGACTTCAGCGACCAGGTCGACGAGCCGGGCATCCGCGAGGACCGCGAGCGCTTCTACGGGGGCAGCGTCTTCCGGCTCGGCGACCAGGTGTTCGGGCTGCGTCCGGTCGCACCGGCTGGGCAGCGGTTCGACCCGGACACGGTCGGACTCGACCACGTGAGCTTCGTCGTCGGCTCGGTCGACGAACTACACCAAGCGGCCGCGCGACTCGACGCCGCGGGGGTCGAGCACGGTGAGGTGACGGACCTCGGCGACGCCGGCATGGTGATCTTGTCCGTGCAGGACCCCGACGACATCAACCTGGAGCTCGCCGCGCTGAAGGGCTGACGCGCCGCTCGACGCCGGTCCTCTCGCCCAACCGAAAGCAGTCCGCACCGCGAAACTCCGCGGTGCGGACTACTTTCGGTTGTGCGGCAGCAGAACGCGCCGCGCGGCCGCGGACGCGGTCAGGCGTCGACGGACACCATCGTCGACGTGACGAGCGCGCGGAGGGACTCCGGCAGGGGGATCGGGCGGCGGGCACCCTCGCGGTCGATGATGACGTGCGCGAACTCACCCGTCGCGAGCAGCGCACCGTCGGACTGCCGGAACAGGCCGAACTCCCACGACAGGCTCGTGTTCCCGAGGTGCTTGGAGCGCATCCCCACCTCGATGACGTCCGGCCACACGGCGGACTCGACGAACCGGCAGCTCGACGACACCAGGACGGCGATCCACTCCGATGTGAACGGGTCGAGCCCGGCCTGCTCACGGAACCAGTACGTGGCGGCGTTGTCCATCGCGCTGTAGTAGATCGTGTTGTTCACGTGCCCGAACATGTCGTTGTCGTTCCACCGCGTGGGGTACTGGCGGCGGAAGGGGTACTCGTCGATGGTCATCGGTCTCCGATCGGTGACCCTCATCCTCTCGGAGAAAGGTCCAGCCCGTCGTCAGCCCACGCCATGACGGCCGGGTCGTGCGTTGCCACGACGATGGCCGCACCGGCGTCTCGGAGTTCGGAGAGTCGTGCGAGGATCGCCGCTCCGGTGGTGACGTCGAGTGCCGCGGTGGGCTCATCCGCGAAGACGACCGGCGGCCTGCGGATGAAGAGTCGTGCGAGTGCGAGGCGTTGACGCTCACCGCCGCTCAGGGTGTGTGCCTTCGCTCCCTCCGCACGGTTCAGCCCGACGGACGACAGAGCCGCACGTCGGGGGAGCGCGCGGTCGCGGCGCTTCGTCGATGATCCGATGAACGCGACGTCGAGGTTCTGCCGAACCGACCAGTTGTCCTCCAGCGCGCTGTTCTGGAACAGGTGACCGATCGTCGATCGGAACAACGCCGAGCGCTGCCGCACTCGGACGTTCGTCACATGGTGACCCTCGATCTCGATCGTGCCGGTGTCGAGCGGCGACAGGAGCCCGAGGCAGCGCAGCATCGTCGACTTCCCGCTCCCGCTCGGCCCGGTGATGGCGAGCGAGCTGCCGGCTGGCACGGCGAACGTGACGTCGGACCACAACGGTGTCCCGCCGTGCGCCTTGCCGAGTGACGCAGCACGGATGGCTTCGTTGCTCATCGCAGTTCCTCCTTGTGCAACCGTCGGGCGATCGTGACCGACACGAACAGGATGTCGACTGCGGCGCTCGCGAACACCGCCGGCGCGCTCACCTGTGGTCCGGCGACGATGAGCGCCACGGTCGTCGCGCCGATGACCGTCAGTGGGAGTGCGAGGACCGGGGCCGCGGCGACGGAGAGCCGACGGCCGTACAGGAGCCCGATCATCGTGCGGCGACTCCGGATCATCGTGACCGCGCGACCGGTGAGCGCGGCGGACCACAGGAGCACGAGGAGGACCACGATGAGCGCCGCGACCGCGTATCGGAGCCCACGGTCGATCACGGCGGATCGGTAGGTCACGAAGTCCCGCAGCGGCTCGATGGTGGCGACACTGCGGGTCAGCCCGTGCGCCTCCAGGTCTGACCGCAACGCAGCTTCGTCGGTGAAGACGATCTCACCGGTCGTCATGTTCGAGGTCAGGTAGTTCTCCGACATGGAGACCGTCGAAGCCGGCAGGACGGCGATGACGGGGGACTCGAGCGTGCTGGTCGCCGCGATGTCGTCCGTGGCGTAGTCGAACACCCGACCCTGTTCGACACGGACCTCGTCGATGTCGATCGTGGTCGGGATCGCTCCGGGGTCGGTCGAGTTCTCGCGTTGGAACGACAGGAAGTCCCGCCACGCACGACGCTCGCCACCCGTCAGTCGCTCACCTTCCGGGACGAGCAGGGTGAGCGCGTCGGGATCGAGCTGCGACGGGACCACCCGGCTGCCGGCGGGAGAACGGACGGGCTGCTCCCGCAGGTACTGCGCGTTCACGATGAGGACGTTGCCGTCGTTCGGATCGTGGCGCGCCGGGTCCGGTGCGAGTGGGTGGTCGGCGAGGATCGCCGACCCGGCGGCGTTCAGACGCGTGTACACGCCAGCCAGTCCGACCTCGGCCGTGTCCAACTCGGTCAACGACGACTGGAACCGCAGCTGGACGTTGTCGAGCGACTTGCGCCACACGCTGCGCTCCGACGTGTCGAGCCGTGCGAGCTCGACGCTGCGCCACGCGGAGGCGGCCGCACCGGATGACAGCGCGAGGGCGACGACGTTGCCGACCATCGCGACGACGAGCAGGGTGCGCCACGGACGCTCGCCGGCGATGCTCCGGGTGATCGAGCTGGCGGGAACCACCGCCGTGGCGAGCGTCACGAACGCCAGGATCGCCCCGGACGCGACGATGCCGAGTCCTGCGGCGACGACGAACGTCCCGAGTCGAGCCCCACCGTTGACGATCGAGAGCGCCGTGGCCGTGAGACCGATGCCGGCGAGACCGCAGACGACGACGCACGCGGCGATCGCGACGGCATCGAGGCTCGCGGACCGCAGGACGCCGCGACCGTGGGAAGCGGCGATCGCGACGGCGTTGCGGCGGGAAGCCTGCCAGCCGGCGACGCCGATCATCATCGCGACCACGAGACACCCCGTGAGTGGGATTGCGGGGACCTCGCTGACGATCCAGAGCGAGACGAAAAGCGGTGACAGCGGGTTCACCGTCACAGCGACGCCGGCGTTCGACATCGAAGCCGCAAACGCCCGCGCGGACACGCTGCCCGCATCGGTGACGTACATCCCGTTGATCTGATTATCGGGGAGGTCTGCGATCGGCCGGAACGTGGTGACGAGCGTCGGATCGAAGCCCGCGACATCGTGGTCGAGGGCACCGAATCCGCGAATGGCTCCGCGGTTCGTGACGTACTCCGTTCGCCTGACGCCGGTTCCGGAGTCGGTTCGCTCTTCCTTCAGGACGGTCATGTCGTGCTCGGCGGCGAAATCACGGACAAGGCGCTGGAAGGCGCCGTCGTCTGAGGCGTCGGCGTCCCAGACGGTGATGATGTCGGTCGAACCGGCGGGCGCGAGGTCGTCGAGGACTGCTGTGACGAGGAACGCGAGCCCGAGGACGAGCGCGACGGTCCCCGCGATGAGTGTCCGGAACATGTCGTCGGAGCGGCCCCCGGATCGTCACCGATCCGGGGGCCTGGTCCTGATCGGTCTACTTGACGAACCGGTAGTAGGCGTTGTTGCCGGCGAAGGTCTTCGTGATGGACGACTTCGCTGTCGCACCGCCCGCGGTGTCCGGACTCCGTGAGACGTGGCCCTGGCCGTTCTGGACCGAGGACCCGTGCCTCCGGGACGCGTGGTAGAAGTTCGAGAACGCCGTGTTGTTCGGGCCGTTCGTCCCGTACGTCCACGAGCCGCCGCCCTCCGGCGTCACCGTGTAGTTCGGTGCGATGGAACCGACGGACGGCATCGCCACGCGGTGTTCCTCGAGGACCGGGTTCGCGGTCTTCGTCGCGGCGACCGGAGTCGCGCTCGCGGCGGTCGGTACTGCGAGCGCACCCGCTGCGGCGAGAGTGACTGCGGCTGTGATGAAACGAATTCGCATGATTCCCCAATCTGGTGGCGTCATCGCTGACGCGGACGGACCCCCTGGTCCGGCACCAGGAAACGTAGCAGAAAGAATGCCTCCGGTGATACGTCAGATACGCAGCACGTACGAGAAGGTCGCTCGGGCCCGTGCGGGGTCCGGGGTCTCGCCCGAGATGAGGTCGGCGTAGGTGAACGACTCGGAGATCCGCACGAGCAGCCGCGCGAGCTCCTCGGCGGACAGCGGGGACGGGTCGAACGAGTCCGCCACCAGCGCCGTGATCGCGGTGACGAGCCGTCCCTGGACATCGCTGTCCGAGGTGGTGAGGAGCCGCAGCGCACGGGCGGGTTCCCTCGTGAGGAACGCCCGGAAGTACGGCGCGGCGATGAGGTCGGCGGTGAACCGGTCCAGCACGTCGACGACCCGCTCGGCACCGGACGGCGCCGCCGATCGGGAAGCGGCGTCGAGCGTCGGGACGGCGAGGGACCAGAGGATCTCGGACAGCAACCGGTCACGGTTGCCCACCCACCGGAACAGGGACGTGCGGTCCACGCCGAGCGACGCGGCCAAGGCACCCATGTCGATCCTGGACCCGGCGATGAAGGTGTGACGAGCCTCCCGGAAGGCGCGCAGCGCGGAATCCGACGTGTACACGCGAGCCTCCCTTGCAACGTTTCCGAGAATGATGCATCGTTGGTCCCATGTCAACGACGACGCCCACCACGACCCTGCTCGAATCGGACTTCTACGGCTTCGCGCTTCAGCTGACCGACCAGGAGCGGGCGTCGATCGGGCGACTCCGGGAGTACCTCGAGCGCGACGTCGCGCCCATCGCCGACGAGTACTGGGCGCGCGCCGAGTTCCCGATGCAGGTCGTCAAGCCGCTCGCGGAACTCGGCATGTACGGGCCGGGTGTCCCGCTCGTGCGGCAGTTCGAGAACTCGGCCGTGTACCGCGGGTGGGCGGCGCTCGAGCTCGGTCGCGTCGACGCCAGCGTGGCCACGTTCATCGGCGTCCAGTCCGGCCTCGCGATGAACTCGATCGCCGTCGCCGGCAGCGACGAGCAGCAGCAGGAGTGGCTGCCGCGCATGGCCGCCGGCGAGCTGATCGGGGCGTTCGGCCTCACCGAGCCGTACTCGGGCAGCGACTCCGCGAAGGGGTTGCGCACCACCGCGCGGCGCGAGGGTGACGAGTGGGTCCTCGACGGCGAGAAGCGCTGGATCGGCAACGCCACGTTCGCGGACGTCGTCGTGATCTGGGCGAAGGACGTCGCGGACGGGCAGGTCAAGGGCTTCCTCGTCACGACGGACACCCCCGGGTTCACCGCGACGAAGATCGAGGACAAGATCGCGCTCCGCGGCGTGCAGAACGCCGACATCGTGATGCAGGGCGTCCGGGTCCCCGAGGCCCGCCGACTGCAGCGTGCGACGTCGTTCCGCACCACGGCCGAGGTGCTCCGCCTGACGCGTACCGAGGTCGCGTGGCAGGCCGTCGGCATCGCGGTCGGCGCGTACGAGGCAGCGCTCGACTACGCCAAGACCCGCATCCAGTTCGGCAAGCCCATCGCCGCGCACCAGATGGTGCAGGACCTCCTCGTGAAGTCGCTCGCGAACATCACGGCGTCGATCGCGCTCTGCACCCAGGCGTCGGCGATGCAGGACGCCGGAGTGGGTGGCGACGAGCACTCGGCGCTCGCGAAGGCGTTCGCGACGGCGCGGATGCGCGAGACGGTCGCATGGTGCCGCGAGGTGCAGGGCGGCAACGGGATCGTGCTCGACAAGGGCGTCGCGCGGTTCTTCGCCGACTCCGAGGCGATCTACTCGTACGAGGGCACCCGCGAGGTGAACACCCTCATCGTCGGGCGCGCGATCACGGGCCAGGCCGCGTTCGTCTAGCCGCCGCGTTCGTCTAGCTCGCGGCCCAGAACTCCGCGATCCGGTCCGCGATCGCGGAGGCCTGCGCGCGACCGGCCTCGGCACTCGGTCGCTGGGTCGACAACGACAGCGAGTTCGCGCCGAACGCCTGCGTCGAGGCGCTGTCCGCGACGACGACCTCGACGCTCGACCCACCCGCGCGGAGTGCCTCGACGGCCTGGTCCAGCCACGGCCCGAGCGGAGACGGAGCCTCGGGGCCGCAGGCGATGACCAGGACGCGCTCGTACCCAGCGGCGACGTCGGCGTTCGTCGCCGAGCGCATCCCGCCGTCGATGTACGGCCGCCCCTCGATGTGGACGGGTGACCACACGAACGGCACCGAGCAGCTCGCGGCGACGGCGCGGGGGAGCGGGACACCGTCGGCAGCGGTGAGGACGTGGAAGGTGCCGTCGGTCGCGTCGATGGTCGTGATCGCGAGCGGGCGGTCCGGCCACATGGTCGACGGCAGGGTCTCCGAGAAGGTCGCGGCGCGCTCGTCGTCGGACTGCCCGGCGGTCACCTGCTGCGCCGCGTGGCCGAGTCGTGCGCGGCCGTCCTGCTCGGAGGTCGCGCCGGCGAGCACCTGCCCGATCTGCTGCTGGATCGCCTCGCCGTCGATGACGCCGGGCTCCTCGTAGCTCGTCGGCAGCGGCGCGATCTGCTGCTCGAACGCGCCGCGGACGCCCCCGCTGCGCACGAAGGTCCCGACGACGCTGCCGGCGCTGGTGCCCACCACGAGGTCGGCTGCGGCGAGGTCCACGCCGGCGTCCTCGAGTGCCGAGAGGACCCCGAGCTCCCACGCGATCCCGGCGACTCCACCACCTCCGAGGACGATCGCTCGGGTTCCGGCAGCGGGCGGCGCGAGTTCGCTCATGCACCATGCTTACCAACCTCGCGGCCTTCCCGACCCACGAACGGGCGAAGTACCCGCGTGGGCATGCATCCGCACCCTGGTATTTCGCCCGCTCGGGGGAACGCATACCGGTGATGGAATGCGGACTGACGGACGGGAGGCACGGTGCGGGCCCGCACCGTGCCTCCCGTCCGACCTGCGGTCGCGTCGGACGACGCGACCCGGCCTGCCGACTACAGGCCTGCGGTCTGGGCGATCCAGTCGCCGCTCTGCGACAGGATCGCGTAGTTCGACCCGGCGTTCGTGTTCGAGCCCGGGTCGGCGACGTCACCGGTGGAGCAGACACCGACGATCTCGCCACCGACGATGAGCGGCCCGCCGGAGTCGCCGTGGTTCGACGCTCCCGAGATCCCCGTCACGTGCTGCGCGTCGCCGGAGTACGCGTCCGTGGAGTGCCCGGAGAGCGAGACGCTCGCCTGGTAGAGCCCGTCGGTCGGCTCGCTGTCCGCCCGGTTGCCGTAGCCCATGATCGTGCCCGTGCCCGACGTCTTCGTCGTGTAGCCGAGGTCGAGCTGCGCGTACGAGCTCAGCGTGACCGGGGTGGAGAGGTGCACGAGGGCGATGTCGCCCTCGGGTGCGCTGTAGAGCTCGTCGGCGGCGGTCGCCGGGCCCCGGTCGGCGGTGCTGTTCGAGTGGTAGACGTTCATCGCGGTGGTGCCGTCGACGCAGTGGTTCGCGGTGAGGACCCACTCGGCGTTGAGGGCCTCGCCGGTGCAGCCGTAGCTGGCGGTGCCGCCCTGCTGGAAGACGAGCTGCACCTCCCACGGCGTGTTCGGCGCCTGCTCGCCGCCGATGACCTGCGGGGAGGCGGTGGCTGCGTTGGCGGTGGTCGCGCCGAGGGACCCGCCCACCAGGGTGAGGGCGGCGGCTGCGGTGATGGTGAGTGCTCGGAGAGCGCGATGCTGCATGACGATTCCTCTCATCGGATGTCATGCCATCGTGGTGTGCCCCCTGTTCGAGGGACAAGTCGGGTCTGTTGTGGACCCGGTGTGTCACCCATCCGCCTGGACGGTGGCTCCGTTCGACCGGGCCGAGCGGGCGAGGGCCTCGAGTTTGTGGCTCAGCTCGAAGCGCCGTTCCTCCCGCCGGTGCACCAGGTACTCGGCGTGCACGAGGGCGTGCAGGAGGCGGTACGCCGTGGGGAGCGGGAAGCCGAGGACCTCGGCGACCTCCTTGGCGGTGGCGCTGCCGCGTTCGGCGACCGCCTCGAGGATCGCCAGGGTCTTCGCGACGGTCTGCACGCTCGAGTCACGGGCGGGTTTCGAGGCGGTCTCGCGGGTGGCGGAGCCCGAGGTGACGGGGTGGAGCGGATCGACACTGATGCGCATTGGTCGATGCTCCACCCATCACACCCGCGATGGCAAGGAGGTGCCGCTACTCCGGCTGCACGTCGATGAGCACCTTGCCGACCGTGTCCTGCTCGACCGCGTCGTGTGCCGCGGCGGTGTCGGCGAGATCGAACCGGGTGATGGGCAGCCCGGCGTCCGCGCCGACCGGCAGGACTCCGTCGTGCAGCGCCTCGGTGACGTCCTCGGCAGCAGCCGTCAGGGCCTCGTCGCCGATCGTGTAGAGCAGCAGGAACTGGTACCGGGCGTTGACGCTCATGTTCGGGCGGATCGGGAGCGTCGCCTCGTCGCCGCCGTTGTTCGCGTAGATCGACACGACGCCGTGGTTCGCCAGGACGTCCGCGACGAGGGCTGCGTTCTGCGGGATCGACACCTCGACGACGATGTCGACGCCGTCCGGGGCGATCTCGCGGATCCGCGCGGCGGCGTCGTCCTGCCGGTAGTTCACCGTGTGGTGCGCACCGGCGGCCGTCGCCAGCGCGGCCTTCTCGTCGGAGCTGATCGTCGAGATGACGGTCGCGCCAGCCCACCGTGCGAGCTGGATCGCCGCGTGCCCGACCGCACCGGCACCGCCCGCGACGAGCACGGTCACGCCGTCGAGCGCGCCGGGTCCGAGGCGCGAGGGGCCCTCTTCGTGTGTGGTCAGTGCCCGGTGCGCCGTCATCGCGGGAACGCCGAGCGATGCGCCGACGTCGAACGAGACCCCGTCCGGGAGTCGGACCGCGCGGGCCACCGGGACGACGGTGTACTCCTGTGCGGTGCCGGTGGGGCGACCGGACACGGACATGTAGAGCCACACCCGGTCACCGACGGCGAGCTCGTCGACACCGGGGCCGACGGCGTCGACGATCCCGGCGCCGTCCTGGTTCGGGGTGATCTCCGGGAACGGCAGTGCGTCGCCGTACGTTCCGCCCTGTCTGGCCTTCCAGTCCGTCGGGTTCACGCCGGAGACGACGACGCGGACGCGGACCTCCCCGGCGCCTGGGTCCTGCGGCTCGCGCTCGGCGAGGGAGAGGACGGACGAGTCACCGGGCTTCGTGTAGACGATCGATCGCATGCCTCCACGCAACCACGTCAGCGCCGGCGAGATTCCGAACGTGCGGTGTCGTACTCGTCACGCGCGACCTCGACGTCGGCCATGTGCGTCGTCGCCCACCGCTCGAGCGGCTCGAGCACGGTGCGGAGCGATCGCCCTGCGTCGGTCAGCTCGTACTCGACGTGCGGCGGGATCTCGGGGAACACCGTCCTGGTCACGAGCCCGTCGCGCTCGAGGGCCCGCAGTGTCTGCGTGAGCATCTTCTGCGACACCCCCTGTACGCGATTCGCGATGACGGAGTACCGCTGGGGTCCGTCCGCCAGGGTGCCGATCGTCAACACGCTCCAGCGGTCGCCGATCCGGTCGAGCAGCTGCCGGCTGGGACAGTCGGCCGCGTACGGGCTGTACTCGAGTGCACTCACGACGACCTCCGTTACGCACCACGAGGTGCCTACTTACCAAAAGAGAGTAACGCCCCTAAGGTGAGTCAAGCAAGCACGCACCACCACGAGAGGAACACGCATGTCCACCATCGTCGTCTTCGGAGGCACCGGGTACGCCGGCTCCGCCATCACCCGCGAAGCGCTGTCCCGCGGCCACCAGGTCGTCGCCGTCGCCCGCGACACCACGAAGCTCGAACCCGCCGAGGGCCTGACCCTCGCGCAGGGCGACGCGTTCGACGCCGCCTTCGTCGCCGAGGTCACGAAGGGCGCCGACGTCATCGTCGTCGCACTCCACGCGGTGCAGGCCGACGGCAGCGAGCTCAAGGACCGCTTCCAGCCGTTCGTCGACGCCGCAGAGGCCGCGGGGGCGCGCCTCGGGATCGTCGGCGGTGCCGGGTCGCTGCTCGTCGCCGACGGTGGCCCCCGACTGTTCGACACGGCCGAGTTCCCGGACGCGTTCAAGGGCGAGGCGAAGAGCCACGGGCAGATCCTCGACGACCTCCGTGCATCCGACACGTCCGTGGACTGGTTCTACGTCAGCCCGGCAGCGGCCTTCGGCGGCTACAACCCCGGCGAGCGTCGTGGCACCTACCGGACCACCGACGAGGTGCTCCTCACCGACGCCGAGGGCAACTCCGACATCTCGGGCGAGGACTTCGCGATCGCGTTCGTCGACGAGATCGAGACCCCGGCGCACCACCAGGCACGGTTCGGCGTCGCCTACTGAGGTTCGTCGACACCGTCGCGGGTGGCTGGCACGGCCCGCTGAACAACCGAAAGCCGTCCGAACCGCGGAATTCCGCGGTTCGGACGGCTTTTGGTTGTGCGGGAGCGGATGGAACCGACCACCACCGGACAGGAGGCCCGGTGCGAGCCCGCCACGAGCCTCCTGTCCGTCAGCGGTGCCCGACGATCGCCGGGAGCGGCACGTGGTGCCGCATCCGGACGCCGAGGTGGAACCCACCGCGACGGGCGAGCACCAGGCCGATGACGGCCGCTGCCGCGGCCGGCACCCCTCCGGCGACGACCATGCCGACGTGGGCGCCGAAGTGGTCGACGACCTGACCCATGAGCGGTCCGCCGATCGCCTGTCCGCCGAGGAGCACGAGGATGTAGAGCGACATCACGCGGCCGCGGATCGCGACGTTCGACGACAGCTGCACGAGCGAGTTCGAGGCCGTCTGGAAGAGCAGCTGTGACATGCCGACGGCGACGAGCATCACGGTGAACGGCGCGATCACGGGGATGCTGCCCGACACGACGAGCAGGATCCCGGTCCCGAACACGCCGCCGACGATGGTGCGCAACCTGACCACGGCGCGACGCGTGGACAGCAGGGCGCCGACGAGGGCGCCGACGGCGATCGCCGAGTTGAACACGCCGTAGCCGCCGGCCCCGACGTCGTACACCTGGGAGGCGAAGGCGGACAGCAGGACCGGCATCGTCAGCGCGAAGACCGAGAAGAACGCGACGAGGACGACCGGCACGATGATCGTCGGCTTCCCGATCGCGTAGCGGAGCCCCTCGACGAGCTGGCCCTTCGCCCGCGGTGCCGGCGGGGTGCGGTGCAGCTCCGAGACGCGCAGGAACCCCAGCGTCACGACGACCGCGGCGCAGGCGACCGCGTTCACGCCGAACGACCACCCCGCGCCGACGGCGACGAGCAGTGCCCCGGAGAGCGCCGGGCCGATCATCCCGCCGAGCTGGAACACCGAGGAGTTCACGCTGATGGCGTTCCTGAGGTGCTCGTGGCCGACGATCTCGGTCACGAAGACCTGGCGAGCCGGGTTGTCGATGACCGTCACCATCCCGACCACGAAGGCGATCGCCCAGATGTGCCACGCCTGCACCACCCCGGCGAGCGTCAGCACCGCGAGCAGGGCCGACAGCACCGCGAAGGCACCCTGCGTGATCATCATCAGCGCGCGCTTCGAGAAGCGGTCGACGATGACCCCGCCGAACAGACCGAAGAACAGCATCGGGGCGAACTGGCACGCGACCGTGATGCCGACCTGCGCGACCGAGCCGGTGAGCTGCAGGACGAGCCAGTCCTGCGCGATCCGCTGCATCCACCCGGCGGTCATCGCGACGAGGTTGGTCGCGGTGAAGAGCCGGAAGTTCGGGACCGACAGGGCGATGAGCGTGTGCCGCCAGGGCGGTCGGGTGGCCTGGATCGGCAGGGGTTCGGTCGGCGGATAGAGGGTCGTCGATGACGCGCTCACGGGGTGGGGTCTCCGGCTGTCGGTGGCGGAATCGGTACTCCATCGAAACTACTTGCGACGAACCCATTCGATCCCCGTATGGTTGCTATCACTCCATTGCGATGTCGAATGAGGTGCCCGTGCTCGATCCCGTCCTGCTGCAGACCTTCCTCGCCGTCGCCGAGACGCAGAGCTTCACCCAGGCGGGGGCGCGACTCGGCATCAGCCAGCCGACGGTGTCCCAGCACGTGCGCCGGCTCGAGACGGCGGTGTCGCGGACCCTCGTCGCCCGGGACACCCGCGGCGTCAGCCTCACGGACAACGGGGACGCGATGGCCGGGTTCGCGCGGACGATCCTCGCGGCCCACGCGACCGCTGATGCCTACTTCTCCGGGTCGGCCACACGCGGGCGGCTCCGGTTCGGCGCAGCGGACGACCTCGCGATCACGCAGCTGCCGCGGATCCTCCGGGACTTCCGGCGACTGCACCCCCAGGTGAACCTCGAGCTGACGGTGAACCAGTCGTCACCGCTCCTGCGTCGGGTGCACGCCGGGCAGCTCGACCTGGTGTTCATCAAGCAGACCGCGGGGGAGTCTGCCGAGGGCACCAGGGTCGCGACGGACCAGATGGTGTGGATGGCGCAGGACGGCATCGCGGTGGAGCGGGACGAGCCGGTGCCGCTCATCGCGTACCAGGCGCCGAGCATCAGTCGGCAGATGGCGATCGACGCGCTCGAAGCCGCCGGTCGCACGTGGCGGATCACCTGCAACACGCGTGACGTGAACGGCGTGCTCGCCGCCGTGCGCGCAGGGATCGGCGTCGCGGTGTTCCCGCACTCGCTCATCCCCGCCGACCTCGTGAAGGTGTCGCAGCGGTTGGGGCTGCCCGACCTGCCGGCGGTCGACTACGTCCTCATCGCGAACCCGACCGTGCAGCGCGAGCCGATCGACGCCTTGACGAACGCGATCCTGTCGCGCGGGGTCGTCCGCGCGGTCTGACCGGGTTCGTGCCCGCCTGGTCGCCGGGTCGGGGGCATCGAGTGCGCGGAAGTGGTGGGCGCGAGGGGCGGGAGGTCCCCGTTTCGGCGCACTCGATGCTCCGACAGGGGCGCGGGAGCCGGAGCGGGCGCGCTACGGGACGAGGGTGGGGGTCAGGCCCGAGCCGGTGAGGTCCGGCAAGGTCACGCCGGCCATCGGGAGGACGGCGGTCGCGACGGCCCAGAGCAGCGCGAGCGTGCCGACGCCGCCGAGGACGGCCCCGAGGAGCGCGACCGGCCGCTGCCACGTCGCCGCCGGGTTCCGCAGGGTGGCGATCGAGAGCACGACGCCGAGCGCGCCGATCGCGACACCCGCCGCGTGCACGGACGCGGGGGCGAGGAACCACCAGGCCGCGAGTCCGAGCGCCGCGATCCCGGCGACGGCGCCGAGGATCCCACCCGGCGTCGCGCCGAGCGGGCGGCGTGCGGTCCGCTTCGTGGTCGCCTCCGCGTCGGACGGGAGGCTCGGCTCGGCCTGGGCGTCGACGGTCGCCTCCGGCTCGTCACGGGTCGCGGCGCGGGTCGCCTCGGGAGCTCCCGTGACGACCGGGGCCGGGGCGGCCGCTGGACCGGCGGCCGGGGCCAGGACGGCGGGAGCCAGGTCGGCGGGGGCCGGTGCCTCGGTGATCGGGAGCGCCCGGGTGACCTGCTGGTGGGCGAAGCGTGCGGGGGTCCGGTACCCGACCGGACCGACGGGAGGCGGCTCGGTCCCCGCGACGACGACGTGCTCGAGCCCGGGCACCGAGAACCGCGGCTGCCCTGCCTGCGGGACGACAGGTCCGGCGGGCGCGGTCGGACGGGTTGCGGGCGCACCGACGAGCACGGGCGCGTCGACCGGGGAGACGGGCGCAGTTGGGACAGGCGCAGTGGAGACGGGCGCAGGTGACTCGGCGACGAGCTGGTCGAACGGCACGGTGTGCACGGTCGGCGACGTCGGGGCCGGCGGGAGGTGCTCCTCCACGGGTGGGTAGTCGGGCGCGACGGCGTCCGGATCGAGCACCGCGGCGGCGTCGGGAGCGCTGGACGGAGCCGGTGTCGAGGCGGCGACGATCTGCGGCGGGGTGGACTCGACCGTCTCGGGGACGGGTGCCGAGGCGGCGGACGCGGGTCGGGCCTCCTGATCGGCCGCGCCGTCGACGAACGGGGTCGTCACCCAGGCAGGGACGGGACGGCGGGGTCGTTCGGAATCGGGTAAGCGATGCGACGCCACTGTTCGGCTCCCTCCGTAGGCTGATCCATCGTCAGTTCTAACGGCAACCGGTGCCGGTGTCGCAGCCCCAGTTCCGGGGACGCCGGTACGGTCGGTGCATGGCAGCGATCGAACACCGTCCACTCGGCCCCTCCGGGCTCGTCGTCTCCACCGTCGGCCTCGGCTGCAACAACTTCGGCAGGCCGGACACGGTCACCGAGACGCAGGACGGCACCGACGCCGTCGTGCACGCCGCACTCGACGCCGGCGTGACGCTCTTCGACACCGCCGACATCTACGGCGGAACCCCCGGGCAGTCGGAGTCGATGCTCGGCAAGGCGATCGCCGGACGTCGCGACGAGGTGGTCCTCGCGACGAAGTTCGGCATGGACATGCGTGGCGCGAACGGACCGGACTGGGGCGTCCGCGGGTCCCGGCGCTACGTGCGGCTCGCCGTCGAGTCGTCGTTGCAGCGCCTCGGCACGGACTGGATCGACCTGTACCAGATGCACCGGCCGGACTCGGTGACGCCGATCGAGGAGACACTGTCCGTCCTCGACGACCTGGTCCGCGAGGGCAAGATCCGCTACGTCGGGCACTCGAACTTCGCCGGGTGGCAGATCGCCGAAGCCGAGCTGACCGCGTCGATCGCCGGCACCACGGCGTTCGTGTCCGCGCAGAACGAGTACAGCCCGCTCGCCCGCGGCGCCGAGGCCGAGGTCCTGCCGGCGGTCCGCGCGTACGCGCTCGGGTTCCTGCCGTTCTTCCCGCTGTACAACGGGCTGCTCAGCGGCAAGTACACCCGCTCCGGCGGCCCCGTCGACGGTCGGTTGTCGAAGCTCAAGCCGGAACTCCTCGAGAGCGCGCCGTGGGACGTGCTCGAGGAGTACCAGGGCTTCTGCGACGAGCGCGGCGTCACGATGCTGCAGGCGACGTTCGCGTGGCTCCTGGCGCAGCCGGGGCTGACGAGCGTGATCGCGGGTGCGACGAAGCCCGAGCAGATCACGCAGAACGTGGACGCCGGCACCGCGTGGACGCCGAGCGAGGACGACATCGCCGAGATGACGGTGATCTTCGACGCGGCCTGATCACGGCCGTGGGCGCCGTCGCGGCCGCGGGCTCCGTCGAGCCCGCGACCGCGCCGGGGCTCACATGTCGCGGTAGCGCTTCGCGTCGGCCACGGCCTGCTCGAGCTCGACGACTGCGTACGGCTTGACGTAGCCGGGGGTGTCGCGCTGGATGCGCCATCCCTCGGCGAGCGGGCCGATGTCCACCGGGTCGAAGCCGAACTCGTCGAGCAGGTCCGACACGACGCGCTTGGCGTCGGCGTCGTCGCCTGCGACGACGAGGGCACGGCGACCGGCGGTGCCCGTGGGCGTCCCGGCCGTCGTCAGGTCGGCGGCCGCGATGTGGTTGAAGGCCTTGACGACGCGGGCGCCCGGCAGGCGGTCCTGCAGCAGTTCGGCCGTGGTCGTCGTCTCGTCGTCGAGCGCCGCGATGTGTCCGTCGCGCTGCGGGTAGTAGTTGTTCGTGTCGATCACGACCTTGCCGACGAGGGGCTCCACGGGGATCGTCTCGATCGCCGCGAGGGGGGTCGTCACCACGACGAGGTCCCCTGCTGCCGCCGCTTCGTCCCGCGTGACCGCCCGTGCCCGGTCGCCGAGTTCGGACACGAGGTCCGCCAGCGTCTCCGGGCCGCGCGAGTTCGCGATCGCCACGTCGTACCCGTGCTGCACCGCCAGTCGTGCCAGCTGTCCGCCGATGTTGCCTGCTCCGATGATCCCGATGGTCGTCATGCCCCAAGACAACGCCGTGCCCCTCGGTGAATTCCGAGGCATGATGGCGGCATGGCACACGAGTTCCGCGACGAGGCAGACCGCTCGAGGTACGCGATGTACGTCGACGGCGCGCTGGTGAGCGTGCTCGACTACCGCGAGAACGACGACGCCGTCGCGTTCCCGCACACGTACACGGTCCCGGCACACCGCGGGCACGGCTACGCCGCCGAGCTCGTCGAGTACGCCGTGGCCGACGTCGAGTCCAGGAACGACAAGCGCATCGTCCCGATGTGTTGGTTCGTCGGCAAGTGGTTCGACGACCATCCGGACAAGGCACCGCTCCTCAGTCGCAGCGTCGCGGACTGAGCCCGACGACAGGACCCACCGTGCGACAGATCGTCCCCTTCATCTGGTACGACGGGCAGGCCGAGCAGGCCGCCACGTTCTACACCTCGGTCATCCCGGACTCGTCCCTCGACCACGTCGAGAAGCTCCCGGACGGGACGACCCTGGTGGTGGAGTTCCGCCTGAACGGGCAGCCCTACCGCGCGATGAACGCCGGCCCGGGGCACCCGCACACCGACGCGATCTCGTTCCAGGTCGACGTGGAGGACCAGGCAGAACTCGACCGCATCTGGGACGCGTTCGTCGACGCCGGCGGCACCCCGGTGGCGTGCGGCTGGATCACGGACGCATGGGGCGTGTCCTGGCAGGTGACCCCGGCGGACATGGGCGAGATCATGAGTGCCGGCGGCGACCAGGAGGGCGCGGCGCGGGCGTACCAGGCGATGCGGCAGATGGTGAAGCTCGACATCGAGGCCCTGCACGCGGCGGCACGCGGCGACTAGCCCGGCTGCGGGTTCGCGCAGACCGTCGGCGGATCGCGCACTGCTCGGCGGTTCACCGGGGTCCAGGGTTGTACCCCACCGGTATGGTGACGGGCACGGAACGACAGGTTGGAGTCAGGATGGACCACCCGAGGTCCGACGTCCGGGACGCTGACATCGGACGCGCCTACACCGAGCTCTCCCGGATCACCCGGCGGGCGAGCATCAGGGCCCGCGGGGACGACGCCGCGCTGAGCATCGTCGACCAGTCGCTCGTCGACTTCGTCGTGCTCCACCCCGGCTGCATGGCCATCGACATCGCCCGGTACCTCCGCTTGAACCGGTCGACGATCTCCCGGCAGCTCGCCGGGCTGCTCGCCGCCGGGCTGATCCGGACGACCGACGGCGGCACGGGGAACGCGAAGCCGCTCGAGGCGACCGACGAGGGACGCGCGGCACTCGCCCGATCCGTGAAGCTGCACCGCGACGCCCTCGACGAACGGATCGCGAGCTGGTCGGACGACGACATCGCGCTGCTCGCCGGCCTGCTCGAGCGGCTGGGCGCCTCGGACGAGGCCGGTCTGCCGATGCCGGCCCGGGCGACGGACACGGACGTGGACCCGGACCTGCCGAAGGCATGACGACCTCGATCGTCCTGCTGTCGGACACGCACCTGCCGAAGCGGGCGAAGGACCTCCCCGCCGGACTGTGGGACGACATCGACGCCGCGGACCTCGTCGTGCACGCGGGGGACTGGGTGGACCTGGCGACGCTCGACGCCGTCGAGGCGAGGGCCGCGCGGTTCGTCGGGGTCCGCGGGAACAACGACGGCCCCGAGTTCGACGACCGGCTGCCGCTCGCCGCGCACGTCGACGTCGAGGGGCTCCGGTTCGCCGTCGTCCACGAGACCGGTGCGGCGACCGGCCGCGAGCGTCGCGCGGCAGCGGCGTACCCGGACGTCGACGTGCTCGTGTTCGGGCACTCGCACATCCCGTGGGACACCGTGGCACCAGGGGGTCTCCGCCTGCTGAACCCCGGCTCGCCGACGGACCGTCGACGCCAGCCGGATCACACCTGGATGCGCTGCACCGCCTCCGACGGGTCGCTCGACGTCGAGCTCGTCCGGCTGGCGCCGAAGTCCCAGGGCATGCCGAGCTCGTAGGGCATCAGGAAGAACGCCAGCTCCCACCGGGTCGACTCGTGGAACGCCCGGGCCATGTCGCCCCGCACCGCCGGCGTGGCCGCGCGTGCGAGTTCCTCGACGAGGTCCGTCGCACGGGCGCTCGACGCCGCGAAGTCCGGGTCGCCGTAGGCCGCGATCCAGTCGGCGAACGGGTGTCCGACCGGTGTGGTGCCGAGCTGCGCCCCGACCCACGCGTACACGCGGAAGCAGGGCAGGACGGCGGCGGCGAGCACGGCTACGTCGGGGTGCGTCGCGGCCGCCGCCAGGTGCGCGAGGTAGCCGGCGCACGTCGGGTGCACCGGGTCGTCGGCGTGGGTGCCGGCGAGTCGGCGGTGGTGCAGGGTCGCCGCTTCCTCGCCGCAGCCGGCAGCGGCGGCCGCCCAGAACGCGGCATCGCTCCCGGTCGCGCGGTGCCCGATCGCCGCGAGGTGCTGTTCGTACGCGCGGAGGTAGTGCACGTCCTGCGCGAGGTAGCCCGCGAACACGTCCGGCTCCAGCGTGCCGTCGGCCATCCGCCGGATGAACGGGGCCGCGATCGTCGCGTCGAGCAGCTCGCGGACGTCGTCCCACCAGGCGTCGGTGAACCGGGGGGACGGCAGGGCGGCGCGGACGAGCGCCCCGTGGTCGATCGGCCCGTTGCCACTGCCGACCTCGAGTGCGTCCGCGCCGGCGAGCGCTGCCGTCAGCCAGTCCTTCGCCGTGCCGACGGCGACCTCCCAGTCGCCGTGCCTGGCCACGAGCGTCGCGATCGCACTCGACAGGGAACACCCGGTGCCGTGCGTGTTGGTCGTGTCCACCCGCCCCGCGGAGAACACTCGGACGGTGCCGTCCGGTGTGACGAGGACGTCGTCCGACCGGTCGCCGCCGGCGTGCCCGCCCTTCGCCAGCACGAGCACGTCCCACGCGGCGGCCACACCCCGTGCCGCTGCGATCGGGTCCGCGTCGTCGACGCCAGCCAGCCCGGCGAGCACGGCCAGCTCGGACCGGTTCGGCGTCACGAGGTCGGCCTGGACGAACAACCCCGTCATCGCCCGCTCGGCGTCCGCGTCGAGCAGCCGGTCGCCGCTCGTCGCGACCATCACCGGGTCGACGACCACGGACGGCGGGCGGTTCGTGCGGAGCCAGTCGGTGACCTCGCCCACGACCGCGGTCGTGCCGAGCATGCCGATCTTCACCGCGTCCACGACGACGTCGTCCGACACGGCGTCGAGCTGGTCGCGCAGGACACGGACGTCCGGCACGTGCACGGACCGGACGCCGCGGGTGTTCTGCGCGACGACGGCGGTCACGACCGCCATGCCGTAGCCGTCGTGTGCGGCGATCGCCTTGAGGTCGGCCTGCAGTCCGGCACCGCCGGTCGGGTCGGTGCCGGCGATGCTCAGCACCCGGGGTGGCCGACTCACCGCGAGCCGCCCCACGCAGCCACGTACGCGGCGGCCGCCGCGCCGGGGTCCGGTGCCGCACAGATCCCGGAGACGACGGCGACCCCCGCTGCACCGGCAGCGCGCAGGGGCGCCACGTCGTCGAGGTCGACGCCGCCGATCGCCACGCACGGCACGTCCGTCGCGGCGGTGAGGCGTGCGAACCCGTCGTGCCCGAGTGCCGGCGGGTGGTCGGCCTTCGTCGCGGTCGGGTGCACGACACCGACGCCGAGCAGGTCCACCGTCCCGCGGGGGAGCCGGGCGACGACGTCGAGGTGCGCCGGGGTGTTCGCGGTCAGCCCGACGTGGGCGTCCGGACCGAGGAGCGCGCGCGCAGCCGTCACCGGGACGTCCGACTGCCCGAGGTGCACCCCGGCGACCCGGTGCCCGGCGAGCCGAGCGGCCAGGGCGACGTCGAGCCGGTCGTCGACGACCACGGCCGCACGGTCGCCCACCGTGTCGGCGACGGCGGCCGTCAGTGCGAGGAGGTCCCTCGCGCTCGCGTTCTTGTCCCGCACCTGCACGATCCCGACCCCGGCGTGCACGGCAGCCCGGACCACGCCGAGCACCCCGTGTCCGTGCCGGTCGCAGAGCGTGCCGTCGGTGACCAGGTAGACACCGAGCCCGGTCATGCGGCGACCTCCTCGGTGATGCGTGCCGTGGCGACGACGTCGGTGGGCGTCAGCGACGCCAGCCGGTCGAGGAACAGCGGCTGGAACGTCCCCGGACCGCCGGCGTCCCGCGCGGCGAGCTCCGCGGCGATGGTGTGCACCGCGGTGCCGGCGACGGTCGCGGCGAGCGGGTCGTCCGGGGCGACGGACGTGAATGCCGCGATCACCGCGCCGAGTGCGCACCCGCCGCCGGTGATCCGGGTGAGGAGCTCGGTCCCGTTCGCGATCCGGACCACCGTGCCGGAGCCGCCTGGGGCACTGGAGCCGGACACCAGGTCGACGGGACCCGACACGGCCACGGCGCCCACGAGCCTCCCGGCAGCGTCGACGGCGGACGCACGCGCGTCGTCGGTGCCGGCCGTGCTGTCGACCCCGCGCCCACCGGCGGAGTCGCCGAGCAGCGCGAGGACCTCGGACGCATTGCCGCGGAGCACCGTCGGACCGACGCCCAGCAACTCGCGGGCCAGGGCGGTGCGCACCGGGAGCGACCCGACCGCCACCGGGTCCAGGACCCACGGGATGCCGTGCTCGGCCGCTGCGCGGGCGGCCTCGACGGACGCGACCAGGGGCTCGGCGTGCGGGGTGCCGGTGTTGACGAGCAGCGCGTCGGCGACCCGGGCGAACGGACCGGCCTCGCTGGGGACGTCGACCATCGCGGCCGAGGCGCCGAGCGCGAGCAGCACGTTCGCGGTGACGTTCTGCACCACCGAGTTCGTGATGCACTGCACGAGCGGCGCCCTGGACCTGACGGCCTCGAGCAGTTCGGCGGAACGGTCGGCCCAGGCAGGAGCGGGCGCAGGAGTGTTCATCGGACGATCCCTTCGCGAGTACGAACTCGAGCAGGTTCGACGGGTGTGATCTCAGCCGCCGGATGCGGCACCCCGTGTCTTCGGACGAAACGGTACACGACCTCCGCGGTCACATGACGGGTGCCGTGTGACAGGCTTGGGGCGTGCCAGACGCGCTGCCCCCAGGTCCGCCGCCAGGTCCCCGCGACCCCGGCGACGCCTGGGCGTACGGACCCGACGGCACCAAGGCGTGGGGTGTGTTCGGTGCAGCCGGCCTGCTCGTCGACGACGGCCGCGGACGCGTCCTGCTCCAGCACCGCGTCGAGTGGAGCCACCACGGCGGCACGTGGGGGATCCCCGGCGGTGCCCGACACGAGCACGAGGACGCCGTCACCGGAGCGCTCCGGGAGTCCGCCGAGGAAGCCGGCGTGCCGCTCGACGGGGTCGACCTGCGCCACACGTCGGTGCTCGACCTCGGGTTCTGGACGTACACGACCGTGGTGGGGCGGGCCTCCCGGCCGTTCGAGCCGGTCATCGCGGACCGGGAGAGCCTCGCGCTGTCCTGGGTCCCCGTCGAGGAGGTCGACGACCTGCCGCTGCACCCGGGCTTCGGCGCGTCGTGGCCGGCGCTCCGTTCCGCGATCGGCGTCGCCCCGCGCGTCGTGGTCGATGCCGCGAACGTCGTCGGCAGCGTGCCGGACGGCTGGTGGAAGGACCGAGCGGGTGCCGCGTCCCGCCTGGTCAACGGCGTGACGGCGCTCGCCGCGGCGGGTGTCCCGGCGCCGCTGCTCGACCTCGGGTTCACGCGGTGGTGGCCGCGGTGGACCGTCGTGCTCGAGGGGGACGCCCGCGGGGCGACGTCGGAGCCGGGGTCCGGGGTGTCAGTGGTGCTCGCGGACGGGTCAGGGGACGACGCGATCGTCGCCGCTGCCTCGGCTGCCATCGACGCCGGTGATGCCCCCGTGGTCGTCGTGACGGCCGACCGGGAGCTGCGCGCCCGCGTCGAGGCGATCGGCGCGACGACCCGCGGCCCTTCGTGGCTCCGCGACCAGCTGTAGCGCCCGTCCTCGCTCCGCCGAGCCGGCGGCGCGGCGGCGCGACTCGCCGCCGGCTACGCCGGGATGTGGCGGCGTGACGAGACCAGCACCGCGATCCACGACACGACGCCGAGCGCAACGATCACCCAGAGCACGAGCGGCAGCGCCACGACGTTCGCCACCGCCGCGATGACGGCCGGCGCGAGGAACCCGGCGTACGCGGCCGCGTAGAACACCCCGGTCAACCCGGCGAGGTCCCGAGCGCCCGCGATCCGCTGCACCTCGAGCAACGACGACACGAGCGCGATCCCGATCCCGACGCCGATCACCACGTTCGCCGCGATGCCGATCCACACCGACTGCAGCTCGATCGCGACGGTGACGACCGCGATCCCGAGGGTCATCAGGAACACCGCGGTCGCGATGCCCCGCGCCGACGCGATCGAGTGCACGTGCTTCGCGAGCGGCTGGATCGCGCTCGACACCCCGAGGGCGACGACGGTCGCCGCGGTCGCGAAGACGAGCCCCCACGTGCCGGTCGCCCCCTCGAGCCGGGTCGGCAGGTACCCGTAGCCGATCGCGGCGGACCCGAAGATCCACGGCGCGCCGACGAGCACCACGCGGGTGAACCGACGGTGCCCGGCGCTCGGGACGCGGAGTTGCCGCCACCAGGGGCCGGCGAGCCCACCGGAGCGCTGGGTCTCCGGCGTCCGCCAGACGATGACGGCGAACGGCAGCGCGACGGCGATGTGGACGAGGAAGGGCAGGACCTCGGGGATCGGGCCCCACTGCGCGATGAGCCCGGCGACGAGTGCACCGGAGGCGGATCCGAGGGTGAACGCGAGCGACGCGCGACGGGCCCCGGAGCCGGCGTCCGCCGTCGGGTCGAACCGGCCCTGCGAGAGTTCCTTCACCCAGCTGTTGCCGACGGCCATCGCGATGCCGACGGTGACACCCGCGAACAGGCGCCCCGCCATCAGGAAGCCGGGGCCGAACGGGCCGAGCGCGAGCAGACCGCTGCCGACGACGGCGGAGGCGATGCCCGCGAGCATGAGCGGGCGGCGGCCGTGCCGGTCGGACAGGGACCCGGCGACGAGGAGCGCCGGCGCGAGCCCGAGCACGTACACGCCGAGGAACACGTTCACGAGCACGGACGAGTAGTGCGCGCGCTGTTCGTACATCAGCAGCAGCGGGCTGAACTGGTTGCCGCCCCACGAGCACACGAACACGGCACCCCAGACGGCGACCCACGGCATCACGCGGGCACGGGGGACCGCCAGCGAGCCGGTCGTCGGGATCGACCCGGTGGCGCTCACAGTGCGCCCCGGTGCGACGCGACGTGGGCGCCGAGCACCTCCGCGTAGCGGGCGGCGTCGCCGTCCTCGAGCGCGCGGGCGAGCGCACGGTGGTCGTCGAGCGACGCCTGCAACTGGGACGGCTGCACCCGCATCAGCTGGTGCCGGAGCCGCTGCTGCCGATCGCGCAGCGTCCGGGCGAACAGGACGGCGATCGCGTTCCGCGACGCGCCGATCACGGCACCGTGGAACTCCGCGTCCACCTCGATGAACCGGTCGACGTCGCCGTCGCGCACGGCCGCCTCCTGCTCGGCGAGCATGGCCTGGAGGCTCGGGGCCAGGTCCGCCACGCGGCCGTCGGAGACGACGCGGGTCGCGGCCGTCGACTCGATCGCCTCGCGCATCTCGAGCACGTCAGCCGCCTCGTTCGGGGACATCGGGCGGACGACGGCGCCCTTGCGGGACTCCAGCGCGATGAGCTCCTCGGCGGCGAGCCGGAGGAACGCCTCGTGCACCGGCGTCCGGGAGATCCCGAGGTCCTGGCAGATGGCGTTCTCGCTGATGGCGGTCCCGCCGGCGAGGTCCCCGCGGATGATCGCCCGCTTGACGTGGTCGTAGGCGCGGTCGGATGCCGCCTGGGTCGTCGCCGTGCTGTTCACGATCTCCGATCCTACGCCTTGCATGCAAGGCTGCATGCACGCGGGTACCTGGCCGATGAACGCACATGCGCATGCATGCGGATGGATCGCGACATCGCAGCACCGGGGCGGATACGCTTGCCTCCACGCCGGTGCCCGTCAACGGAGGCGATCACGCCGGCCATGGCACGTCAACGACGACGACCACGACAGGAGCGGGCACTCATGGAGCGCATCACCAAGGCCGACGACCGGGTCCACCGTCCCGCGGGGCCGTGGACGCCCACCGTCCACCGGCTCCTCGCGCACCTCCACGAACAGGGCTTCGTGGCCGCGCCGGAACCGATCGAACTCGACAACACGCTCGAGACGGTCTCGTTCGTCCCGGGGGTCGCGGGGGAGTACCCGTGGACCGAGGACGTCGCGAGCGAAGCCGCTCTCGTCACGAGTGCCCGGATGCTCCGGCACTACCACGACGCCGCGGCGACCTTCCCGCTCGACGAGGACGCCGACGTGTGGTCGCAGACCCCGTCCACCCCGGTCGAGACCGTCGTGCACGGTGACTTCGCGCCGTACAACTGCGT
Organism: Curtobacterium sp. L3-7; assembly: GCF_048756585.1. Taxonomy (NCBI): domain Bacteria; kingdom Bacillati; phylum Actinomycetota; class Actinomycetes; order Micrococcales; family Microbacteriaceae; genus Curtobacterium; species Curtobacterium sp. L3-7. The sequence continues at coordinate 2,102,580 of NZ_CP151474.1, forward strand.
CTACGACGGGATCGCCGCGGTCGGCATCATCGACTTCGACACGGCCCACCCCGGCCCGCGGGTCTGGGACGTCGCGAGCGCGGTCTACCGGTTCGCGCCGTTCACCACCGGAGCCGTCGAGGGCGCGACCGCCCCGACGCTCGACGCACGACTCTCGCGGGCATCGGAGTTCTGCCGCGCCTACGGGCTCGACCAGGCGTCCCGGTCGGTCCTCGCACCGACGATGCTCGCCTCGATCACCGCACTCCTCACCATGCTCGAGACCGAGGCGGCAGCCGGGAACCCGAAGTTCGTCAGCGACCTCGAGCACGGCCACGCCGACCTGTACCGCGCCGACGCGGCGTACATCGAGCAACACGCCGACGACATCACCAGAGCAGTGGTGTGACCCGGTCGCCGACCCCGGCGGCCCTCCGCTCGATGCGCCTCGCCGCGCAGCGCATCGGCGTGCGGGGCGCGACGGCGCTCGACGTCGTCACCCACATGACGGCGCTGCAAGGGCAGGACCTCCGCCAGTCGCTGTGGGCGATCGGCGTCAGGGCCCTCGGCCTGACCCGGGCCGACGTGCACGCGGCCTTCGACCGGGGGGAGTTCGTCCGGTCGTGGCCGATGCGCGGGACCCTGCACATGCTGCGTGCCGACGACCTCCGGATGCTCCTCTCCCTGACCGCGACCAGGACCATCCGCCAGACCGCCAGGCGCGCGGCGGAGCTCGGACTCGACGAGGCCACCGTCGACCGTGCCCGGGCGCTCACCGTCGCGGCACTCGAGGGCGGCCGGTCCCTGGACCGCGACGGCGTGCTCGGTTGCTACCGGGACGCCGGGATCGACCCCGCCGGCGGGCGCGGCTACCACCTGCTGTTCCGGCTGGCGCAGGAGGGGCTCGTGGCGTGGGGCCCGATGAGCCGTGTCGGGCAGGACCTCGTGCTCCTCGACGAGTGGGCACCGGCGGCGTCGCCCGTCCCGGACCGTGACGACGCCCTGCGCCGGACACTCCTCGGCTTCCTCCGTGGCAGGGGACCGGCGACCGAGGTCGACGCCGCGAGCTGGACGAAGCTGCCCTTCGGGGACGTCCGACGTGGTGTCGCGGCAGCGGGCGACGCGATCGAGGACCTCGGCGGCGGCCTCCTCGCGCTCGCGGACCGGCCGGAGCCGGGCGGCGTCCCGACCGGGCAGCTCCTGCCCGGGTTCGACGAGTACCTGCTCGGGTACGCGGACCGGACCGGGCACCTCGACGCCGTGCACGCCGACCGTGTCGTGCCGGGCGGCAACGGCATCTTCCTGCCGATGGTCGTGCACCGCGGGCAGGTCGTCGGCACCTGGAAGCGCGCCGAACGCACGCGGGACGTCCACGTCGCCGTGACACCGTTCACGCCGATCACCCCTGCGGTGCGCCGCGCCGTCGAGACGGCAGCGACGGCGTACGCCCGGTTCGTCGGCCTCCCACTCACCCTCGACATGGGCTGATCGTTCCAGGGACTGCCCAGCATCCGTGCGGCTGCTCCCGACGCTCCCTCGGGTAATGTTCCAAGGCCATGACCGACAGCCCGGCCGACGCCACCCCCTACGAAGTCCTCGGCGTCGCCGCGACCGCCGACGACGAAGAACTCCGCCGCGCCTACCGCCGAGCGGCCCGCGAGACCCACCCGGACCTCGGCGGCGACGCCATCCGTTTCCGCCGGGTGCAGGTCGCATGGGAGCGCATCGGCACACCGGCCGCGCGACGCGCCTACGACACGGGGTCGCGCCCGACGTCCGCCCCGTCGGCTCCGTCCGGCAGCTCGTCGTGGAGGCCCGGTTCCGGTCGCGACGAGTACGCACCACCCACGGCGCGTCGCGACTCCCGCCCGCGTGCCCGCTCCCACGGACACCCCGGCGGTCGATCCCGTGAGGTCTTCCTCGCTGCCGAGCGCGAGTGGGTCGGACTCGGCGACCCGATCGAGGACCCGTACGCCCCGTCACTCATCCGATCAGCCCCCCGGTTCATCCGCCGGCTGCTCGGTGAGGCGCTCGCCGAGGAGGCGACCGCCTCGATCGTCGCCGACATGGGCATCGGCGTGACGGTCTGGCACGACCTCGATGCGGGTGCAGAGGGCAAGCTCGACCACGTCGTGCTCATGCCGAGCGGGTTGTGGGCGCTCGAGTCCATCGACTGGGGCGGGCCGGTACGGATCGACCACGGCGAGATCGTCGGCGACACGCTCGAGCCGGGGGAGCGCCCCGTGAAGGAGCTCGTCCGCGCGGCCCGTGCCGTCCAGAAGCAGACCCGCGTGCGGTTCACCGGCCGGCTGCTCGTCGTCCCGGACTCCGCGGTCGACCACGACGTGCAGCTCGTCGGCTCCCCGAAGAAGCCGACCGCCTACGTGGTCCGGCGCAGTGCGCTCGGGCAGGTGCTCAACGGCGTGTGGTCCCCGGAGGGCGCGGTCGACGTGTTCGAGATCCGGGACCGCCTGCAGCAGACCGTCCGGTTCGTCTGACGCGCTGGACCGTCCGGGCGATCAGTAGCCGCGGAGCTTCTCGAGGTCCCGGCGCTCCCGCTTGCTCGGACGTCCGGCGCCGCGATCGCGCATCGGGACGAAGCCGGCCTCTTCCTTCGGCAGGCGCGGCGGGGTCCTGTCGTCGAGGTGCTTCGCCGCCTCGGTGGCTCCGACGCGCTTCAGGATGATGCTCTTCACGACGACGATGCGGTCGAACCCGGCCTGACGGACACGGACCTCGTCACCGGGGCTGACCGGCTGCGACGGCTTCGCCCGCTCGCCGTTGACCCGGACGTGTCCGGCCTTGCACGCGGTCGTCGCGGCGGACCGGGTCTTGGTGATCCGGACCGCCCAGATCCAGCTGTCCACCCGGGCCTTGTCCATCCCCCCACCCTAGGCGTCCGGTACCAGCCCGCGGCAGCCCGTAGGGTCGGGTGCGTGGGAGCGGACGAACAGGGGCGGATCGCACGGGCACTCGCCCTCGCGGTGCTCGCCGACGTCGAGCTGGGGACACGCGTCGTCGTCCGGGCGCACCACGGCGACGGCGCGACCGACGCACTCGGAGACCTCGTCGCACGCACCCCGGACACCATCACGATCGACACCCGCCGCGGCCGGGTCGAGGTCGCCCTCGCCGACGTCGTCGCCGCGAAGCGCGTCCCACCGCCCCCGCCGCGTCGTCCTCGCTGACGTCGTTCGAAGCGAGCGGTCGCGGCGAGCCGTCGCCGGGCACGCACTCGTGCCGTCGTAGCCTCTGGCCATGGCAGTCCCCGTCCCACCCGGCACCGAGGACCGCACCGCCCGTGTGACGCTCCGCCGCCCAGACTCCTGGCGACGCGAGGACGCGTCCCACGCGGACCTCCGGCTGCGCGGCGACGACGTCGTCGTCACCGTCCGGTCCCGCCCGAGCGATCGCGGCATCGGGGACGAGAACGCATCGCTCATCGAACGGCTCCCCGGGTCCGTCGACGGCCTGCTCCTCGTCGGCTGCGACGTCTGGGGCACGGTCGGCGCACCCGCTCGCCTGGTCGAGTACGTCCGCCCCGGCGAGGAGGGCGACGAGGACCACGAATCGACCTCGATCGTCGGCGCCCACCTGCTGTTCGTCACCGGACGGCACCGCGTCGACGTGACCGTCGAACGTCCGCTCGCGCGGCTCGACGAGACCGACGACGTCGTGTTCGCCGTCCTCGACTCCGTCCGCGCCGTCGGCCCGGTCTCCGCGTCGTCGCCCCGCGACCTCGAGGAGCTGCCGGCCGCGCAGCCGGCACCGGAGCTCGACGGACCGCACATCGCCTCCGACGCCCTCACCACGCTGCAGAGCATGGCCGGGAAGCGCTGGAGCCCCACGCTCCTGCGCAGTCCCGGCGGACGCGGACTCGTCGACGCCGGCCTGGTCGGACGCTTCGGGACGGTCCCGCCGACGACCCAGGCCCTCATCGAACCGTGGGCCGGCGACGTCCAGCCGACCACGCTGGAACAGCACCTGCCAGGCGGGCGCGTGTCGCGCCTCCAGGCCTGGTCCGGCACCGTCGTGGACGGGACGGACGACGCGGATTCCGTCATCACCCGGCTCGCGCCGGAGCGCGTGGTCGCGATCGCGGCCGGGAGGCTCGGTGTCGGTCCGGCATGGACCTTCCCGTTCCGCACGGGGTCGCTCCGGGCCGACCTGCTCGGCAGGCGGCTGGCCGGTGGCGACGACGCTCCCGACCTTCCGGCGTCGATCGCCGATGCCGACCCGCGGCTCGCCCGGTTCTGGGCGGCGCCGTGGACGGTGTCGTACCTGCGTCGGCCGGGGAAGCCCCGACCGATCACGATCGTGCACGCCGAGGGAAATGGCTTCGCGCGCGTCGGACGCACGGAGGCCGGCGCCTCCGCGTTCTGGGCGGAGTCGCCGGCCAACGTCTACCGGTCCTTGGTGCGTGCGTTCCTGTCTGCTCCAGCTGAAGAGGGCTAGGCGGCAGGGCCCGCGGTGAGCGTCACCGTGACGGTGCTCGCCGTGCCGGCGCTGTTCGTGTAGCCGACGGAGACCTTGTCGCCGACGGACTTCGACTGGATCACCTGGGTCAGCTGGTCCGAGCTCGTGATCGCGGTGCCGTCGATCGACGTGATCGTGTCACCGGCAGCGAGGCCCGCTGCCGCTGCGCCGGACCCCTCGACGGTCCCGGCGACCGCGACCCCGCCCGAGGTGGTGGACGTGCCGCTCACCTGGACGCCGAGGAACGCGGGCAGCCCGATCGTGATCGTCCCGGATGCGTCACCGGCGAGGATCTTGTCCGCGATCGCCTTCGCCGTCGTGATCGGGATCGCGTAGCCCGTCACGTCGGCCGAACCCGAGGACGCAGCGGTCGCCATGCCGACGACCTCACCCTCGCTGTCGAGCACCGGACCGCCGGAGTCGCCGGAGACGATGTCCGCGGCGATCTCGATCAGGCCGGTGAGGGACTCGGTGCCCGTGCCGGACTCGCTCTGCACCTGGATGTCCTGGTCGGTCGCGGTGACGGTGCCCTCCGCGGCGACGAGGTTGCCCGTGCCCTCGGCGTTGCCGACGTCGGTCACGGCGTCACCGGTGCTCGGTTCGCCGTCGTCGTCGAGCGTGACGGTCGACAAGCCGGACGCGTTCTCCAGCTTGAGGACCGCCACGTCGTTCGTGGCGTCGGCACCGACCACGTCGGCCTTGTACTCCTTGCCGGTGGTCTCGTCGGTGACCGTGATGCTCGTCGCACCCTGGATGACGTGGTTGTTCGTGAGGATCGTGCCGTCGGAGGTCAGGACCATCCCGGTGCCGGCGGCCTGCGAGGACTGGTCGTAGTCCAGGATCGTGTTGATCGTGACGACGCCCTTCTTCTGGGCTGCCGTGGCCGCCGTGGCGGCGGACTCGGTGCTGGTGCCGGACGAGCCGCTCCCGCTGCCGCTTCCGCTCCCGTCGCCGGGCACCGTGAAGCCGTTCGTGCCGCTTCCGCTGCCGGTGTCCGGCGTGGTCGTCGTGCCCTGGGACTGGCTCGACGTGGTCTCGGTGCCGACCGACGAGAGCCCGAGCGCCGTCCCGCCGGCGGCGCCGACGATCGCGAGGGCGGCGATGCCGGACCCGATCACCAGCCCGAGCTTGCGCTTCTTCGTGCCGGGGCGCGTGCCGAACGCACCGCTCCACCCCTGCTGTGACGGGTACTGCTGCGACGGGTACTGCTGCCCGTGCTGCGCCGCGTGGGCCCAGCCCTGGTGGACGCCGGCGAGGGCGGGGCTGCCGATGAGGTACGGGCCGCGACCGTCGTGCGAGTAGGCGTACGGGCCGGAGCCGTCTGGTGCGTAGAGGTACGGACCGGAGCCGTCGAACGCGTAGGCGGGACGGAGTGTGGACGCGTCGGCGTGCGGGGCCTCCCACGTGGAGCGGGGTGCTGCGTCCTGTGCGTCGATCGGGGTCGTGCCCGGTTCGGCGTCGGGGTTCGGGGTCTCGTTCATCGGTGCTCTCCGGTCGCTCTCGACGACCCGGTCGGGCGTCGATGGATACGAGTACAAGCCCGTTTCCCATGACGAAGCTATGAGCGAGCCCTGCGCGCGCTCACGACTCGCTCGGGGATCACCGAGGGGGAGGGCGGGGGTCGTCGCTGCCTGCGAGACGTTAGGGTTGCCTTACTCCTCATGCGTTCCCCGTCACCAGCGCCGCCGGCGCCCCGTTCCGTGCCCCGACTCGTCGGTGCGACGGTCATCGCCGTCCTGGTGCTCGCCGTGGCCGTCGCCATGAGCGTCGCGTTCGGGTCGCGGCCGATCCCGCTGGGGACGGTGCTCGACACCGTGCTGCACCCGGGCCGGAACGACGAGATCGGGCTCATCGTGCTCGGCAACCGCGTCCCGCGCACCCTCGTCGGGTTGCTCGCGGGCGCAGCCCTCGGGGTCGCCGGCGCCGTGATGCAGGGGGTCACCCGCAACCCGCTCGCCGACCCGAGCATCCTCGGCATCAACTCCGGCGCGGCCCTCGCAGTCGTGACGGGCATCGCGGTCTTCGGCATCAGCGGGACGGCCGAGTACCTGCCGTTCGCCTTCGCCGGTGCCGCGCTCGCCGCACTGCTCGTCTACGGCATCGCCGCGGTCGCCAGGCGGGGGCTGACGCCCGTCGGCCTCGCGCTGTCCGGGGCCGTGGTCGCGGCGGCGCTCGCATCCATCTCGACCGCGGTCCTCGTGACGAGCCAGAGCCTCCTCGACCAGCTGCGGTTCTGGCAGGTCGGCGCGCTCGCGGGCAAGGACCTCGGGACCGCCGGGGTCGTCACGATCCCGGTGCTCGTCGGACTGTGCATCGCGTTCGCCCTCGGTCGTTCGCTCAACACGCTCGCGCTCGGCGACGAGCTCGCGGCGTCGCTCGGCCAGCGCGTCGTGCTCGTCCGGGCCGTCGGTGGACTCGTCACCGTGCTGCTCGCCGGCTCGGCGGTCGCCGCTGCCGGGCCCATCGCGTTCGTCGGGCTCGCCGTGCCGCACGCCGTCCGCCGACTGAGCGGTCCCGACCACCGGTGGACGATCCTGCTGTCCGCCATCGTCGCGCCGGCACTGCTGCTCGTCGCCGACGTCATCGGCCGGGTCGTCGCGTACCCGGGGGAGCTGCAGGTCGGCATCGTCACGGCCTTGATCGGTGCGCCGGTGTTCATCGCCCTGGTCCGGTCGAAGGCGGTGACGGGGCTGTGAGCACCACCGACCAGACCCGGGCCCGGACTCGGCCCCGGCTCGGGGCAGCGCGTCGTGAGCTCGTCGTGCTCGGCTCCGTCCTCGTCGTGCTGGTCGCGCTCGTGCTCGTCGGGCTCGGCGTCGGCGAGATCCCGCTGTCGCCCGCTCAGGTCGTCCAGGCGCTGTTCGGCCACGGGGACACGATCTCGGACTTCGTGATCGGGCAGCTCCGCGGGCCGAGGACCCTCGCGGCGCTCCTCGTCGGGGCCAGCCTCGGCGTCGCGGGCGGCATCGTGCAGAGCGTCGTCAGGAACCCCATCGCCAGCCCCGACGTGATCGGCATCACCTCCGGCGCGAGCGCGTCCGGGCTGACCGCGATCGTGCTGTTCGGGGTCTCCGGCATCGGACTGTTCTGGACGGTGCTCGTCGGTGCCCTCGTCGTGTCGCTGGTCATCGCCGCGCTCGCGTGGCGGAGGGGCATCACGGGCAACCGCGTGGTCCTCGTCGGCATCGGGGTCGCGGCGATGTCCCTGAGCGTCACCGGCTGGATGCTCACGAGCGGCTCCGTGCAACAGGCGGGGACGGCACTCCTCTGGCTCTCCGGCAGTCTCAACGCGGTCGACCGGAGCGTCGTCGGTGTGCTCGTGGTGGCGTTCGTCGTGCTCATGGTGCTGGCGCTCCTGCAGTCACCGCGACTGACCGTCCTGACGCTCGGCGACGACGTGGCGGCTGCACTCGGCCTGCGACCGAACCGTGCGAAACTCCTGCTCCTCCTGACCGCCGTGTGCCTCACCGCGGCAGCCGTCGCGACCGCGGGGCCGGTGTCGTTCGTCGCCCTGATGGCGGCGCCGATCTCCAGACGGCTCGTCGGGGGCGGTCGTGTGGCGCTGGGTGTCTCGGCCGCGGTCGGCGCCGTGATCGTGCTCGCGAGCGACCTCATCGCCCAGTTCGCGATCCCCGGGAACGCCCTGCCGGTCGGCGTCGTCACCGGCGTCGTCGGCGCCCCGTACCTGCTCTGGTTGCTCGCGCGCGGTCGCTGACGACCGCCTGCTGCGGACGCGTGCCGTGATCGGCCGTCGCGACGTCCTGCCGCGACCTCCTGCCGCGACGTCCGTGGCGGAGCCGAGCCGAGCCTCCCGTCCGGCCCGCCGCGACACGCGTTGCACAATGCGATTACGGGGTCCCGCGCGGGATTGCGGGAACCCGCAAAGCAGGCTCAGAACCCCCCTTCCGGGTGTCTGCACGCCGATTCGTGTCCCCCTAACGTCGGACACGACCCCGGACTCCCGACAGCGTTCCACCCCGAACGAACGCTGGTCCGGTCGAACGAAGGACACCCATGCCCGAACAGCATGACGACGCGCCCGTGCGCCGTCGGCAGTGGGGTTCCGAGCGACGTACCCGCCCGCTCGACACCCTCCACGAACGCCCCTCCGACCGGAAGCTCGTCTCCGGTCGCATCGCCATCATCCTCACGATCGCCTTCTGGATCGCGTACGTCGTGTACACCGTGATCCGCCAGTTCCTGGACTACGGCACCGAGAGCTTCCGGTTCACCACCGAAGCGCTCTCGTACCTGGTCGTCGTCACCTTCCTGACCTTCTCTGCGCTCATGCACCTCATCGCGCGGCAGGGTGCGATGGAGCGCTTCGCCACCCACGTCCGCGTGCCCCGCGCCGAACTGGACCGCCACTTCGGCACCGGGCACGAGTCGCCGCTGACGGTCCTCGTCCCGAGCTACGCAGAAGAACCGGAGGTCGTCGCGACGACGCTCTGGTCGGCCGCGCTGCAGGAGTACCCGTCGCTGCGCATCGTCCTGCTCGTCGACGACGCACCGTTCCCGACCGACCAGGAGACGCGCGCGAAGCTCGAGCGGACCCGCGCGGTCGCGACGACCATCCAGACGCAGCTCGCGCCGGCAGCAGAGCGCTTCCAGGAGGCCCTGCTCTCCGCCGAGGTCGAGGCGTCGCACACCCCGTTCGCCACGGTCGACTCGCTGCGCACGCTCGTCGAGCACCACCGCTGGGCCGATGCCTGGCTGCGCCGCCACGCCCGCGAGCACGACGTCGTCGACCACGTCGACCACTTCTTCCACGACCAGGTCCTGGTCGGGCTGGCCGACGAGTTCCGGCTGACGTCGGAGGCCCTCGAGGCGGCGATCGTCGACGCGCTCGACACCGCGGCGAGCACGCCGTCCGTCGAGGGGCGCACCACGCCGCTCGACGGCTCGACGCTGACCGAGATCACCTCGGCCCGCGTCGTGGAGCTCCAGCGCCGTCTCGCGTGGACGTTCACCGCCGAACTGACCACGTTCGAGCGGAAGCGCTACGCGAACCTCTCCGACGAGGCGAACAAGGCGATGAACCTCAACGCCTACATCGGCCTGCTCGGCGGCGGGTACGCGTTCGACGAGACCGCGTCCGGCACGATCCTCCGCACGGTCGCCGACCCGGCGGACGCGGACCTGCTCGTCCCGGCGTCGGACTACGTCCTGACGCTCGACGCCGACTCGGTGCTGCTCCGCGACTACTGCCTGCGTCTGGTCTACTTCCTCGAGCAGCCGGAGAACGCCAGCGTCGCGGTGACCCAGACCCCGTACTCGTCGTTCCGTGGTGCCGCCACGCGCATCGAGCGGCTCGCCGGGGCCACGACCGACATCCAGCACATCCTCCACCAGGGCATGTCGCGCCACAACGCGACGTTCTGGGTCGGCGCGAACGCGGTCATCCGCACCCGGGCGCTCCGCGACATCGAGGAGGTCGAGACGGTCGGCGGCTTCGAGGTGAAGCGCTACGTGCAGGACCGCACCGTCATCGAGGACACCGAGTCGAGCGTCGACCTCGGGATGCACGGCTGGACCCTCGTGAACTACCCGGAGCGCCTGTCGTACAGCGCCACCCCGCCGGACTTCGGCTCTCTGATCGTGCAGCGGCGACGCTGGGCGAACGGTGGGTTGCTGATCCTGCCGAAGTACCTCAGGCAGGTCCGCGAACGTCGGCAGCGCGGCGAGCGGGTCGGCATCGTCGAGATGTCCCTCCGCGTCAACTACATGGCGTCGATCGCGTGGGCGTCGTTCGGCCTGATCTTCCTGCTCGCCTACCCGTACGACTCGCGGCTCCTCAGCCCGATGGTGCTCCTCGCCGCGCTGCCGTACTTCTGGCTGCTCTCGAGCGACCTGGAGTACTGCGGGTACAAGCGGACCGACGTGTTCCGGATCTACGGCTTCAACCTGATCCTGATGCCCGTGAACGTCGCCGGCGTGCTGAAGAGCATCCAGCAGGCCCTCACCGCGAAGAAGATCCCGTTCGCCCGCACGCCGAAGGTCCGTGACCGCACGGCGTCGCCGGCGCTGTACGTGTTGGCGCCGTACGCGATGGTCGTGTTCTCGGTCTTCACCTTCGTCCGCGACTTCCACGCCGAGAACTGGGGCAACGCGGTCTTCGCCGCGTTCAACGCCCTGCTGGCGATGTACGCGATCGTCGCCTACATCGGGATCTGGAACTCGGTCGTCGACGTCTGGATCTGGGCGACGGCGTGGATGTACTACGACCCGAGCGCTCGAGCAGCGCGCCGAGCCCGACGTCGCGCCGCACGTGCCACCGCGCGGGCGGCCAGGGGTGGAGCACCCGACCTGCAGCCCGTCGCCGAGGACTGGCGTGCCGTCCTCTACTTCGGCGACCGCGGCAAGAGCATGCCGAGGCACCACCACGCGGACGTCGTCGGTGCGGTCCGCGCGACCACCGACTCCGCCACGAACGAGAAGACGGCGGCCTGACGATGTCGACCACGAGACGCCTCTCACCGCTCCGCGTCGGCCTCGCTGCCGTCGTGGCACTCGCCCTCGTCGCCGCCGGGTACGTCGGCTTCGACCGCTGGCAGTCCGCGCAGGCATCGGAGACCCAGGAGTCCTGGTTCGCCGCGTACACCGACGTCACCGCGACCCCGACGTTCGCGTTCGAGGACGTGAAGTCCGCCAAGGGCCGCGACGTCATGCTGTCCTTCGTCGTCGCCGACCACGATGCCGCCTGCACGCCGACCTGGGGGTCGTACTACTCGCTCCAGGGTGCGTCCGACCAGCTCGACCTCGACCGCAGGATCGCACGCCTGCAGCAGCAGAAGGGCGAGGTCGGGGTGTCGTTCGGCGGGCTGTCGAACGACGAGCTCGCCACGACCTGCACCGACCGGAGCGACCTCGTCGACGCGTACAGCACCGTCGTGCAGCGGTACGACGTCAGCACGGTCGACTACGACGTCGAGGGTGACGACCTCACGAACCACGCCGCGGGGGAGCGCCGTGCGAAGGCCGTCGCCGAGCTGCAGCAGCAGCGTCGTGCAGCAGGCCACCCGCTCGCGGTGTGGCTCACCCTGCCGGCCGCGCCGTCCGGACTGACGAGCGACGGCACCACGGCGGTCGCGCAGTTCCTGCGGGCCGGCGTCGACCTCGCCGGCGTGAACGCGATGACGATGGACTACGGCGACGGCAAGGGCGCGAGCCAGAGCATGTACTCCGCCTCGGTGCAGACCCTGCAGCAGGTGCACCGTCAGCTCGGCGTGCTCTACCAGCGCTCCGGCACGCCGCTCTCCGCCGGCACGCTCTGGCACAAGGTCGGGGCGACGCCGATGATCGGGCAGAACGACGTGCAGGACGAGGTCTTCACGCTCGCCGACGCCGAGAAGCTCAACACCTGGGCGCGGGACCAGGGCCTCGGCCGGATGTCGATGTGGTCCCTCAACCGGGACACCACCTGCGGGTCGAACTACGTGAACCTCTCGACCGTGTCGAACTCCTGCTCCGGGATCGACCAGGGCGGGAAGCTCTTCGCCGACGCCCTCGGCAAGGGCTTCACCGGCGGGATCGTCGCCGCGGCGTCCGACGTCACCACGGCGGAGCCCTCGTCCACCGTGCAGCCGACCGATGACCCGTCGACGAGCCCGTACCCGGTGTGGAACGCGGACGCCTCGTACCTGGAGGGCACCAAGATCGTCTGGCACCACAACGTCTACGAGGCGAAGTGGTGGACGTCGGGCGACCTGCCGGACGACCCGGTGCTGAGCGCCTACGAGACGCCGTGGCAGCTCATCGGCCCCGTCCTGAAGGGCGAGAAGCCGGTGAAGCAGGTCACCTTGCCGGCCGGCACGTACGACGCGTGGTCCGGGACGAAGCAGTACGACACCGGCGACCGTGTGCTGTTCGGCGGCGTGCCCTACCAGGCGAAGTGGTGGAACACGGGCGACAGTCCGCAGGCCTCCACCAGTGACCCGGACGGCTCGCCGTGGGTCGAGCTCAAGGACTCCGAGATCAAGGAGATCCTGTCCGGCCTGCAGGCAGGCGACTGACGGACGGGAGGCTCGGTACCAGCTGGTACCGGGCCTCCTGTCCGTCGTCCGGTCGCGCACCGCTGTCCGCTCGTCGCGGACAGGTCGTGTCACCCGGGTACGGGACTCTCGCTCGGTCGGTCGTTTCCGATACGCTGGGTTGCCAAGAGGAGGAGGTCCACGATGCCAGATCCAGTGGTCCCGCAGCCTGAGGGACAACGACCCCCGGAGCAGCGGCTGGTCGACACGACGCTGACCTTCAGCATGGACATGGGCGCGGCACTCACGCCCGAGTCCGGTGTCTCGCCGGAAGAACGCGACGCCATCAACGCCCTGCCCTCCGGGTCGGCGCTGCTCGTCGTCCGTCGCGGCCCGAACGTCGGTGCCCGCTTCCTGCTCGACTCCGACGTCACGACGGCCGGCCGCCACCCCGATGCGGACATCTTCCTCGACGACGTCACGGTGTCCCGGAAGCACGCGCAGTTCCTCCGTGCCGGGACGGCCTTCACGGTCAAGGACCTCGGTTCGCTGAACGGCACGTACTTCGACGGCGACCGCATCGACGAAGCGCCGCTGTCCGACGGGGCAGAGGTCCAGGTCGGCAAGTTCCGCCTGACGTTCTACGCATCCCGGGTCGACCTGGCGCGCCTGGCGAACGCGTAGTGGCCGCCCGCTCGGCCGCAGCGCGGTCGGGTTCGCCGGCCGCGGACCTGCTGACGATCGGCCAGGTCATCGCTCGGCTGAAGCCCGACTTCCCGGACCTCTCGAGCTCCAAGCTGCGGTTCCTCGAAGAGCGTGAGCTCGTCACACCCGTCCGCACGGCGAGCGGCTACCGCAAGTTCTCCCCGGCCGACGTCGACCGGCTTCGTGTCGTCCTCGGCCTGCAGCGGGACCACTACCTGCCGCTCAAGGTCATCAAGGAGTACCTCGCCGACCTCGACGCCGGGCGCGAGCCCGTGCTGCCCGGCGGTGGCGACGGGCCGAAGCCGTCCATCCTGGGCGGCGAGAAGCGGTACTCCCGCGACGACCTCGTCCGAGCGGCCGGCGCCACACCGATGCTGCTCTCCGACGCGGTGTCCGCCTCGCTGCTGCCGGCGACCGACACCTTCGGCGAGGACTCGGTCGTCGTGCTCAAGGCCCTCGTCGAGCTGCAGCGGACCGGCATCGAGCCGCGGCACCTCCGCACCTTCCGCTCGACCGCCGAGCGCGAGGTCGGCCTCATCGAGTCCGCGCTGATGCCCGTCTCGCGGCGGGGCGACGCGACCTCGAAGGCGAAGGCCCTCGAGCTCGCGCGGGAGATCTCCGGGCACCTCGAGGTCATCCGGTCCAACCTGATCCGCGCCGCCATCGGCCGGATGGGCGCGTGAACCGCCCTGGTGGGGCCCGTGTGCCGGGGCGTATCCTCGACACGCCGGACGCGCCGAGTCGGATGTCCCGCGTCGGAGCCATCGGAGTCGCTACCGTGGACCTCGGCACAACTCTCAACCCGTCGTTGAAGCTTCGGATGAGGGCTCGATCGTCCTGGAAGGCAGTCCAATGAGTGGGAACGAAACCCCCGGTACCCCGTCAGACATGACGCGGTACGACCTCGGGTTGCTCTTCACCGACGGACTCCCGGAGCACGACGAGCAGAACGGCTACCGCGGCACCGTCGCCGCCAAGGCAGCCGGCATCAGCTACCGCCAGCTCGACTACTGGGCTCGCACCGAGCTCGTGCAGCCGACGATCCGCGGCGCCGCGGGGTCCGGTTCGCAGCGGCTCTACGGCTTCCGGGACATCCTCGTCCTGAAGCTCGTCAAGCGACTCCTCGACACCGGCATCTCGCTCCAGCAGATCCGGACCGCCGTCAACCAGCTCCGCGAGTCCGGTGTGTCCGACCTCGCGCAGACCACGCTGATGTCCGACGGCGCATCGGTCTACCTGTGCACCTCGGACGACGAGGTCATCGACCTGGTGTCCCGCGGGCAGGGCGTGTTCGGCATCGCGGTCGGCAAGGTCCTGCGCGAGGTGGAGTCCTCGCTCGTCGAACTCGACGCGACGCCCGCGGCCGACCCGGCCGACGAGCTCGCCGCACGCCGAGCCACGCGCGCTTCCTGACGCCGCGCAGGCGCAGGCGCTTCCTGACGCCGCCCTTCCCCCCCGCTTGCCGAGTGGCTACGACTCCCCGCACGTCACCCGTCGAGCGGTCGAGAACCGTCGCTCGCGCGCACGTCGATCGACGATTTCCGACACGTCGCGGGACGTCAGCGGGGAGTTGTGACCGGTGACCGGTGAGCGGTGAGCGGTAGCGCTTGCCGGGACTGGGTGGGTATCAGCGGCGTCCGGTCGGGGGGCACCTGTCGAGCGCGCGCTGAGGGGTCACGACACGTCGCCGAGCGCGCGCCGAGCGGTCGCGCCACGTCGCCGTCCACACGGCGAGAGGTCAGGAACCGTCGCTTGTTCGTGGTCCAGCCGACGGTTCGTGACCTTCGCCGCAACCTGAGCGGGGAGTCATGACCGGTCGAGCCATCGTGACCGGTCGTCCCATCGTGGCAGGTCGTCCCTGCGGGGGTCTCCGGTGCGGAGCAGCGCTACTCGGCGATGGCCGCGGCAGCGCCGTCGGCGTAGGGGCCGATCTTGCCCGTCCGCATGATGCGCTCGAGGAGCTGGTCGAAGTTGCGCGCCATCTCCTGTGCGGACTCGCCGGGCCACACGTGCAGGGGCTTCGCGGCACCCTGGGCCTGCTGGAGCGACGTACGCTCGGGCAACTGCGGCGAGAGCACGAGCGGACCGAACATGTCGCGGAGTTCCTTGATGCGGAACTGGTGCTCGAGGGACTGCACGCGGGCACGGTTCACGATGATGCCGAGCGGCTGCAGGCGGGGGGAGAGTCCGCGGCGGATCTCCTCGATCGCGCGGAGGGCACGGTCGGCGGCGGCCACGGAGAAGAGCCCGGGCTCGGTGACGACGGTCACTCGGTCGGACGCGGCCCACGCGGTGCGGGTGAGGGCGTTGAGTGACGGCGCGCAGTCGATGAGGACGAGCTCGTAGTCCTGCTCGACGTTGGCGAGCGCTTCCTCGAGCTTCCAGATGTCGCGGATCGACGGGTGTGGCCCGTCGAAGTTGATGGCGGAGGGGGAGCCGACCATGACGTCGATCTTGCCCTGCGAACCCTTCGTCCAGCCGGACGGCGCGATGGCCTGGCGGACGATCTTCTCCTTCGGGTTCTCGAGCACGTCAGCCACGTTGAGGTGGCCGGCGATGTTGATGTCGAGGCCGGTGGAGACGTCGGACTGGGGGTCGAGATCGACCACCAGCGTTCGCAGACCCTTGGCGAACGCGGCCGAGGTCAGACCGAGTGTGACCGTCGTCTTGCCGACACCGCCCTTGAGAGAGCTCACGCTGAGTACATGCACGTTGAGCAACGTTACCGCCAGTAGGGTTGTCTCACCTGACCCAGCGCTGAAAGGGCCCGCGTGTTCCGCAAGATCCTGGTCGCCAACCGTGGCGAGATCGCGATCCGCGCGTTCCGCGCGGCGTACGAACTCGGCGCCCGCACCGTCGCCGTCTACCCATACGAGGACCGGAACTCCCTGCACCGTCTCAAGGCGGACGAGGCGTACCTGATCGGCGAGCGGGGCCACCCGGTCCGCGCCTACCTCGACGTGTCGGAGATCATCCGCGTCGCCCGGGAATCCGGTGCGGACGCGATCTACCCCGGCTACGGCTTCCTGTCCGAGAACCCGGACCTCGCCGCCGCTGCCGCCGCGAACGGGATCACGTTCATCGGACCCGGCGAGCACGTCCTCGAGATGGCCGGCAACAAGGTCACCGCGAAGGAACACGCGATCGCGGCCGGCGTGCCGGTCCTCGCGAGCACCCCGGCGAGCCGCGACGTCGACGAGCTGGTCGCCGGCGCCGAGGCGATCGGGTTCCCGGTCTTCGCGAAGGCCGTCGCCGGTGGTGGCGGTCGTGGCATGCGCCGCGTCGAGACCCCGGCCGAGCTGCGTCCGGCGCTCGAAGAAGCGATGCGCGAGGCCGACAGCGCGTTCGGCGACCCCACGATGTTCCTCGAACAGGCGGTCCTGCGTCCGCGGCACATCGAGGTGCAGATCCTCGCCGACGCCACCGGGACCGACTCCGGGACGATCCACCTCTTCGAGCGGGACTGCTCCGTGCAGCGCCGCAATCAGAAGGTCGTGGAGATCGCGCCCGCGCCGAACCTCGATCCGTCGATCGCCCGGGCACTGCACCGCGACGCCGTGGCCTTCGCCCGGTCGATCGGCTACGTGAACGCCGGAACCGTCGAGTTCCTGCTCGACACCGTCGGGGAGCGTGCCGGACAGCACGTCTTCATCGAGATGAACCCGCGCATCCAGGTCGAGCACACCGTGACCGAAGAGGTGACCGACGTCGACCTCGTGCAGTCGCAGATGCGCATCGCCGCGGGGGAGACCCTCGCCGACCTGGGCCTGTCGCAGGACACCGTGTCCGTGCACGGCGCCGCGCTGCAGACCCGCATCACGACCGAGGACCCGACCCAGGGCTTCCGACCGGACACCGGGCGGATCACCACCTACCGCAGCCCTGGTGGCGCCGGGGTCCGCCTCGACGGCGGCACGGTCGCCACCGGCGCGCAGATCAGCCCGCACTTCGACTCGATGCTCGCGAAGATGACGTGCCGCGGCCGGGACTTCCCGACCGCCGTCGCCCGTGCCAAGCGCGCCCTCGCCGAGTTCCGCATCCGCGGGGTCAGCACGAACATCCCGTTCCTGCAGGCCGTGCTCGAGGACCCCGACTTCGCGCGGGGCGACATCTCGACCGCGTTCATCGGCGAGCGTCCGCAGCTGTTCAGCGGACACGTGTCCAAGGACCGCGGCACGAAGGTCGTCAACTGGCTCGCCGACGTCACGGTGAACAAGCCGAACGGCGAACCCGGCGCGCAGATCGTCGACCCGGCGCTGAAGTTGCCGACCGTCGACCTCACCGCCGAACCGCCGGCCGGTCAGCGCCAGAAGCTGCTGCAGCTGGGTCCGGTCGGATGGGCGAGGGCCCTCCGCGAGCAGACCGCCCTCGCCGTCACCGAGACGACGATGCGCGACGCCCACCAGTCGCTCCTCGCGACGCGGGTCCGCAGCAAGGACCTCGTCGCCGTGGCGCCGTCCGTGGCGCGGCTGACCCCGGAGCTGCTCAGCATGGAGGCCTGGGGCGGCGCGACCTACGACGTCGCGCTCCGCTTCCTCGGCGAGGACCCGTGGGAGCGCCTGGCGTCCCTGCGCGATGCGATGCCGAACATCCCGATCCAGATGCTCCTGCGCGGGCGCAACACCGTCGGGTACACGCCCTACCCGACCGAGGTCACCGACGCGTTCGTCGCCGAGGCCGCGGCCACCGGCGTGGACGTGTTCCGCGTGTTCGACGCCCTGAACGACGTCAGTCAGCTGCGACCGGCGCTCGAAGCCGTGCTCGCGACGGACACCGCGGTCGCCGAGGCGGCCCTCTGCTACTCCGGCGACCTCCTCGACCCCGCCGAGGACCTCTACACGCTCGACTACTACCTGCGCCTCGCGGAGCAGATGGTGGACGCCGGCGCGCACGTCATCGGCATCAAGGACATGGCGGGGCTCCTCCGTGCAAGCGCCGCCGAGAAGCTCGTGACCGCGTTGCGGGAGCGGTTCGACCAGCCGGTGCACGTGCACACGCACGACACCGCCGGCGGACAGCTCGCGACGCTCCTCGCTGCCGCCGGCGCCGGCGCCGACGCGGTCGACGTCGCGGCGGCACCGATGGCGGGCACGACGAGCCAGCCGAGCATGTCCGCGCTCGTCGCGGCCCTCGCGCACACCGAGCGCGACACCGGCATCTCGTTGGACGCGGTCGGCGACCTCGAGCCCTACTGGGAAGCGGTCCGTCGCGTGTACGCACCGTTCGAGTCGGGTCTCGCGGGTCCGACCGGACGGGTCTACAAGCACGAGATCCCGGGCGGTCAGCTGTCGAACCTCCGACAGCAGGCCATCGCGCTCGGCCTCGGCGACCGCTTCGAGCAGGTCGAGGACTGGTACGCCGAAGCGAACCGGATCCTCGGTCGCCCGACGAAGGTCACGCCGTCGTCGAAGGTCGTCGGCGACCTCGCGCTGCAGCTCGCGGCCGTGGACGCCGATCCGGCCGACTTCGAGGAGAACCCGCAGAAGTACGACATCCCGGACTCGGTGATCGGCTTCATGGCCGGTGAGCTCGGTGAGCTGCCCGGCGGATGGCCGGAGCCGTTCCGGACGAAGGTGCTGGCCGGACGCGACATCGTCCCGACCATCACCCCGGTGCCCGACGACGAGCGCACGGCACTCGAGACCCCGGGCGCCGACCGCCGGCAGGCCCTGAACCGGCTGCTGTTCGCCGGCCCGACGAAGGCGTTCCAGCAGGTCAGGGACGACTTCGGCGACCTCTCCGTCGTCTCGACCGTCGACTACCTCTACGGCCTGCGTCCCGGCGAGGAGCACGTCGTGCCGCTCGGCAAGGGCGTGAACCTGCTCGTCGGGCTCGAGGCGATCGGTGAAGCGGACGAGCGCGGCATCCGGACGGTCATGGCGACGCTCAACGGCCAGCTCCGCCCGGTGTACGTCCGCGACCGCTCGATCCACGTCGAGACGAAGGCCGCCGAGAAGGCGGACAAGTCCGACCCGAAGCACGTCGCGGCGCCGTTCTCCGGCGTGGTGACGCTCAAGGTCGCCGTCGGTGACGTCGTCGAAGCCGGTGCGCCGGTGGCGAGCATCGAGGCGATGAAGATGGAAGCGGCCATCACGGCGCCCGTCGCGGGCACCGTCGGCCGTCTCGCGATCCCGGCGACCCAACAAGTGGACGCCGGCGACCTCCTGGTGGTGCTGCAGTAACGTGACCGTCCGTCCCATCCGCCTCTTCGGCGACCCCGTCCTCCGCTCCCCGGCGGACCCGATCCGACCCGAGCAACTCGGCAGCGCGGGCATCCGCGACCTCGTACAGGACCTCGTCGACACCGTGCAGGAGCCGGGGCGCGCCGGCGTCGCGGCCCCGCAGATCGGTGTCGGCCTGCGCGCGTTCTCCTACAACGTCGACGGCGAGGTCGGGTACGTCCTGAACCCCGAGGTCGTCGAGGTGTCCGGGGAGCCCGAGCTCATGGACGAGGGCTGCCTGTCCGTCCCCGGGCTCTCGTACCCGACGACCCGTCACCCCTACGCCAAGGTCCGTGGCGTGGACGTCGACGGCAACGAGGTCGTGCTCGAGGGCACGGGGCTCATGGCCGAGGCGCTCCAGCACGAGGTCGACCACCTCGACGGCACCGTCTACGTGATGACGCTGGCCCCGGAGACCCGCAGGCAGGCGCTCCGCGACATCCGCGAACAGGACTGGTTCCACTAGGGCCGACCTGTCCCCGAAGTGGCGGACACCCGATCGTGGGGGTCCGCTCCGGCCTGGTTCCACGTAGGTTCGACCCGTTCACCACGACGGGGCAGGGGCGCACCATGGAACGACGGACCACGACCACGCGGCGGGTGGTCGCACTGACGCTGGCCGTCATCGCGGCGGCGACCGCCGTGACGACGGCGACGGCGACGGGTGCGTCGACCGCACCGGCGACGGCCGCGACCAGCACCGAGCGCGAGGCGGCCGACTACGCCACCGACGTCTACGGCGACGCCTGGGACTTCACGAACTCCGGCGACGCGAACACCAGCTTCACGGCGGCGCCGTCCGGTGTCTCCGGCGGCTCGCTCAACGTGGACCTCACGGACGGCGACTCGGTGATGCTCGTGCACTCGATCTCCGGCAGCGTGCCGTTCGGTCGCGACGGTGCACTCCAGCCGGTCGACACCGCGAAGTACACGCGGCTGTCGTTCTCGATGGACCAGCCGCTGGCGAACCGCATCGGCGCGGTCTACTGGTTCACCTGCCGGGAGCAGACCGCGGCCTGCGGCGGCGGCGTCACCTTCCCGACCGTGCAGGGGAAGAACACCTACGACCTCGACCTCGCCGCCTCGTCGACCCTGCTCGGCAAGCGTGCGTGGCGCTCGGCGAAGATGGTCGTCGTCCGGTTCGACCCGGTCGTCCTGCCGGCGCACACCGCGAAGGCGGGGACGGCGAAGATCGACTGGGTCCGGCTGCACGCCGCACCGGACGCGGCGCACCCGCACGCGGCGATGCCGCCGGGAGCGTACGGCGCGTACACCGTGACCCCGGCGCCGCAACTCGTCGTCGACTCGCCGAACCCGTCGCAGGGCGCCGACCTCGCTGCCGTGCAGCGCGGTCGTTCGTGGGACTTCCGATCGGCACCGGCGACAGGGGCGGTGCGCTACCAGGACGCCACCCTCCTGACGCGCGACGCACGGGGGATCACGGCGCGGAACGCCGGGCCCGCGCAGAACGACCCCAGGGTGCTGTTCCCGGGGTCCGCGTTCTCCGGCAACACCTACCACTACCTGCAGTTCGACATGTCCTACGACGGCAAGTTCGACCTGTCCGGCAATCCCGGTGGCGGGAAGATGGCGCGGCTCATCTGGAACGTGTCCGGGTCGGGAACGCCGCAGATCAGCAACGACATCCTGACCTACGACTCCGGCAACCAGTCGGAGGTGACCCTCGACCTCACCGCAGGTGACCCGCTCGACGAGAACGCGATCGCTCCCCGCCTCGGCTGGGGTGGTCGAACGGTGACCAGCCTGCGGTTCGACCCGAACGAGGACCCGGGAGCCGCCACGTGGCACCTGCGATCCCTGCACCTCCGCGCCGACCCGGCGGCGGCGGGCTCGACGACGGTGCAGTTCCACGACGCGGCGTGGGTCGCCGGCTCGACGGCCACGGTCGCGGTCGGGATGCACCCGCCGGGGAGCCGCGGGTACGTGGCGATCGCGAAGGACGTCGCGGTCGCGAAGGGGACGAACGGGGCGAAGTTCACGCTCGGTTCGATGGCACCGGGGCGGTACTGGGTCAAGGTCACCCTGCGGCACCCGGACGGCAGCGAGGCGACGCGGTACGCCGCGGCACCCGTCGTCATGCGCCGCTGATCCCGCACGCGCGGCTGCGGTTCCCCGCACGTTCGTGACACCCGGACGCGGGATTGTCGCCATGTCCTGACGAGGAGGTACCGTGTCCGGGTCGGGATCCCCACCGACACGGTTTCCCACCCCCCACAGGACGCACGATGGCACCTCAGGACGACGAGCTCAGCTCGCACCGCACCCGCACGAACCGCCGCCCCGAGCCGGTCCAGTCGACGACGTCGGCGACCGCCGTGCTCGAGCCCACGGACGTGCAGCAGCAGCAGAACGGCTGACCGCGCGCGGTGCCGTCGACGACGCACCGCACGCCATGAACGCAACGCACTGGAGGCCCGGAGCCGGTCCCTGAGACCGGCACCGGGCCTCCTTGCGGTCGCGTTCCGACCCATCGCACCCGCAATCGAAAGCCGATTCGCGCGTAGGAGGCCGGAACAACCGACCTCCTACGCGCGGGACCGCCTGCGTCCCTGCACCACCGGCGTCGCCGTCGTCTGCACCTTCGAGCCCGAGTAGATGTGCTCGATGTCCGCCGCGAAGTCCTTGAGCACGACGTTCCGCTTGATCGTCAGCTTCGGCGTGAGGTGCCCGGACGCCTCCGTCAGCTCCGTGTCGAGGATCGTGAACGACCGGACGGACTCGGCACGGGAGACCCGCCCGTTCGCGGTGTCGACGGCGTCCTGTACTGCGGCGAGCACACGCTCGTCGTAGGCGGCTTCGTGAGCGGACAGTGCCGGGCTGATGCCGCGTGCCTCGCACCACCCGGGGAGCATGTCCCGGTCGAGGGTCACGAGCGCGGCCACGAAGGGCTTGCCCTCGCCGACCACGACGACCTGCCCGACGAGCGGGTGCTCGCGCACACCGTCCTCGAGCGGCGCCGGTGCCACGTTCTTGCCGCTCGCGGTGACGATGAGCTCCTTGGCGCGTCCGGTGACCGTGAGCACGCCGTCGCCGTCGAGCCGGCCGAGGTCGCCGGTGCGGAACCAGCCGTCGGCGAAGGCCTTCGCGGTCGCCTCGGGGTTCTTCCAGTACCGGTCGAAGACGTCGACGCCGCGGATCAGGATCTCCTCGTCGTCGGCGATGCGGATCTCGACGCCGGGGAGTGCCCGACCGACGCTCCCGATGCGGAGCTCGGCTGCGCGGTTCACGGTGGCGGGCGCCGTGGTCTCGGTGAGGCCGTAGCCCTCGAGGATGAGCACCCCGATCGAGCGGAAGAAGTGCGACAGCCGGGGCGACAGGGGAGCGGAGCCGCTGATGGCGTACCGGACGCGACCACCGATCGCGTCGCGGAGCTTGGCGTAGACGAGCTTGTCGAACAGACGGAACTTCAGCGACAGCACGAGGGGCACCTTGCCGGCCGCGAGGGCCTGGGAGTGCGCGACGGCGGTGTCGGCGGCTGCGCGGAAGATCCTGCCCCGCCCACCGAGGTCCGCCTTCTGCTCGGCGGAGTTGTAGATCTTCTCGAACACCCGCGGCACCGCGAGCAGGAACGTCGGCTTGAACGTCGACACGGCCTGCATGAGGTCCTTCGTGTCCGGCTCGTGGCCGACGAGGACGCCCTCGGCGACGCTCATCACGGCGATGAACCGCGCGAACACGTGGGCCATCGGGATGAAGAGGAGTGTGGACGCGTCGTCGGCGACGACCTCGGGCATCGCCTCGGCTGCCCCCTCGACCGTGCCCGTGAAGTTGTCGTGCCGGAGCACGCACCCCTTCGGGCGACCGGTGGTGCCCGAGGTGTAGATGATCGTGGCGTCGTCGTGCCCGTGCACCGCTGCGGTGCGGGCGTCGAGCTCCTCGTCGGTGACGTCCTCACCGAGTCGGGTCAGGTCGTCGAGTCCACCGCCGTCGATCGTCCAGTGCTGCCCGAGGTGCGGCAGGTCGGGTGCGATGCCGGCGACGCGGCGGGCGTGATCCTCTTGCTCGACGACGATCGCCACGGACTCGGAGTCCCCGAGGATCCACCGGATCTGGTCGGGGGAACTCGTCTCGTAGACCGGGACCGAGACCAGCCCGGCGGTCCACATCGCGAAGTCGACGAGCGTCCACTCGAGTCGGGTCCGCGAGAGGATCGCGACGTGCGCGCCGGGTTCGAGCCCGGCGGCGACGAACCCCTTGGCGATGCCGCGGACACGCGCCAGGACGTCGGACGCGGGGATCGTGGTCCAGGTGTCGCCGTGGCGTTCACCGAGGATCGGACGGTCCGGCGTGAGCCGTGCGCGGTCGGCGAGCAGACGCGCTGCCGAACCGTGGTCGGGCGCGACGGGGGCCTGGCTGGACGGGGTGGTGGCTGCGCTGGTTGTGGCGGGCCGCTGATCGTTCACGGTGACTCCCTTGTCGGCCGATTCGATTCGAGTGCTTCTCATCTTCGAGAGCTCTGCTCCCAGCATAGGGCCCGAGGTCGCGCGTTCGATGAGTACGCACCGAACCGGTAGGCTCGGTCCTCGTGCACGCCATCGGAATCGACATCGGGGGCACCAAGATCGCGGGAGCGGTCGTCACGGAACTGGGCGAGATCATCGCCGAGGACCGTGTGGCCACGAACGCTGCGGACCCGGACGCAATGCTCGACGACGTCGTCGCGATGGTCTCGCGACTTCGCGACTCCCAGGACGTCGGGGCCGTCGGTGTCGCGGCGCCGGGGTTCATCGACGCGTCGCAGTCGATCGTCTACTACACGCCGAACATCCGGTGGCGGAACGAACCGCTCCGCCAGAAGCTGCAGCAGCGGCTCGGCGACCTGCACATCACCGTCGACAACGACGCGAACGCCGCCGGCTGGGCGGAGTTCCGCTTCGGTGCCGGCCGGCTCGTGTCGGACATGACGATGCTCACCATCGGCACCGGTGTCGGCGGGGCCATCGTGACGGAGGACCGTCTGTTCCGCGGCGGCTTCGGCACCGGTGGTGAGATCGGCCACCTGCGCATCGTCCCGAACGGCCTGCCGTGTGGGTGCGGCGCCCGCGGCTGCATCGAGCAGTACGGCTCCGGTCGCGCCTTGCAGCGCATGGCGAACGACGTCGCCGACGCCGGCGGCATCGGCGTCGCGCTCGCCCAGGCCCGCGACGACAACGGCGGCCACCTGGACGGCAAGGTCGTCGGCGACCTGATCCTGGCAGACGACCCCGGTGCGCTCGCGGCGCTCCGTCGTCTCGGCCGGCACCTCGGTGAGGCGTGTGCCTCGCTGTCCGCCGTGCTCGACCCGCAGCTGTTCGTGTTCGGCGGCGGCGTCGCGAGCGCGGGGGAGCGGCTGCTCGAGCCCATCCGTCAGGCCTACCTCAACAACCTGCCGGCCCGTGGGTACCACCCGGAGCCCGAGTTCGTCATCGCCGAGCTGGTCAACGACGCCGGCGTCGTCGGTGCCGCGGACCTCGCACGGATCCACGCCCGCACCGCCTGACGCACCACCCGAACCGGAGTCGACGATGCTCTACTGGCTGCTGAAGAACTTCCTGCTCGGTCCGCTCATCCTCACGCTGTTCCGGCCGTGGGTGGTCGGGCGCGAGTACGTCCCGACCTCGGGACCGGTGATCTTCGCGTCCAACCACGTGTCCTTCATCGACTCGGTGATCCTGCCGGCCGTGCTGGACCGCCGGATGTCGTTCCTCGCGAAGAGCGACTACTTCACCGGCCGTGGGCTCAAGGGCTGGGCGACGAAGACGTTCTTCAACGCGATCGGTCAGCTGCCGATCGACCGCTCCGGCGGCAAGGCGTCGGAGGCCTCGCTCCGCACCGGGCTCCAGGTCCTGGCGCGTGGTGAGCAGCTCGGCATCTACCCGGAGGGCACGCGCAGCCCCGACGGCAAGCTCTACCGGGGCCGTACCGGCATCGCGCGGATGATCCTCGAGGGCCGCGTCGTGGTGATCCCCGTCGCCATGATCGGCACGCGAGAGGTGCAGCAGATCGGGCAGCGCATCCCGAAGTTCAAGCGCGTCGGCGTCGTCTTCGGCAAGCCGCTCGACTTCTCCCGCTTCCAGGGGTTCGAGACCGACCGGTTCATCCTGCGGAGCGTCACGGACGAGGTCATGCACGAGCTCGCCGGGCTCAGCCGGCAGGAGTACGCCGACGTCTACGCGACGAGCGTCAAGGAGCGCGCGAGCTCGGCGCGCGAGAAGGTCATGCGGGAACGCCAGGGCACGGCTGCACGTTAGGCTCTGATGGTCCCGGCATCCCCGCCGGGACGGACCAACTCCCAGAACACCGAGGTACTCCCTTGTTCGAGTCGACCGACTTCGTCGCCCTGCAGGATCCGGACGTGATCGAGGGCCTCGACTATTGGCGGACGCTCCCGATCAAGCAGCAGCCGAGCTGGCCCGACCAGGCCGCCGCCGAGGCCGCCTCGGCCGAGCTCGCCACGCTCCCGCCGCTCGTCTTCGCGGGCGAGGTGGACCAGCTCCGCGACCGCCTCGCTGCTGCGGCGCAGGGCAAGGCCTTCCTGCTGCAGGGTGGTGACTGCGCCGAGACCTTCGCCGGTGCGACCGCGGACTCCATCCGTGACCGCGTCAAGACGATCCTGCAGATGGCCGTCGTGCTGACGTACGGCGCCTCGATGCCCGTCGTCAAGATGGGTCGCATGGCCGGGCAGTTCGCCAAGCCGCGCTCGAGCGACTTCGAGACCCGTGGCGACGTGACGCTGCCGGCCTACCGCGGGGACATCGTGAACGGCTACGACTTCACGCCGGAGAGCCGTCAGGCGGACCCCCGTCGCCTCGTGCAGGGGTACCACACGGCAGCGTCCACGCTGAACCTCGTCCGCGCATTCACGCAGGGCGGGTTCGCGGACCTCCGCCAGGTCCACTCGTGGAACAAGGGCTTCGCGTCGAACCCGGCGAACGCGCGCTACGAGCACCTCGCGAAGGAGATCGACCGCGCCATCCGGTTCATGGGTGCGTGCGGCGCGGACTTCGACCAGCTCAAGCACGTCGAGTTCTTCGCCTCGCACGAGGGCCTGCTCATGGACTACGAGCGCCCGATGACCCGGATCGACTCCCGCTCCGGCGAGGCGTACGACACGTCGGGCCACTTCATCTGGATCGGGGAGCGCACGCGTGACCTCGACGGTGCGCACGTGGACTTCCTGTCCCGCGTGCGGAACCCGATCGGCGTCAAGCTCGGCCCGACCACGTCGGTCGCCGACATGGAAGCGCTCATCGAGAAGCTCGACCCGAACCGCGAGCCCGGCCGTCTGACCTTCATCACCCGCATGGGTGCCGGCAAGATCCGCGACGAGCTGCCGAAGCTCCTCGAGGCGATCAAGGGCATGGACGCGAACCCCCTGTGGGTGACCGACCCGATGCACGGCAACGGCCTGACGACGCCGACCGGCTACAAGACGCGCCGGTTCGACGACGTCGTGGACGAGGTCCTCGGCTTCTTCGAGGTCCACCGCGAAGCCGGCACGTACCCGGGTGGCATGCACGTCGAGCTCACGGGCGACGACGTCACGGAGTGCCTGGGCGGGTCGGAGCAGATCGACGAGGCCACCCTCGCGACCCGCTACGAGTCCCTGTGCGACCCGCGCCTGAACCACATGCAGTCGCTGGAGCTGGCGTTCCTCGTGGCCGAGGAACTGAGCGCGCACCCGCACACCGCGCGGTAGTCGGGACCACGAGACGGACGGGAGGCCCGGTGCCGGCTGGCACCGGGCCTCCCGTCCGTCGTCTCGCGGGCGGAACCGCGCGGCTACTGGTCGTAGGCCAGGGTGATCGTGTCGCCCTTGTGGACCGTGGTCCCCGCCGCGGGGTCCGTGGACCTGACCGGCAGGCTCGCCTTCCAGTCGTAGAACCCGCAGAGGATGTTCGTGCAGTCGGGCACCGAGACCTTCAACCCGAGGTTCTCGAGGGTCGAGGTCGCCTGGTTGATCGTCTTGCCGTGCACGTCGGGCAGTGCGATCGGCGCCGGGCCCTTCGACACGACGAGGTCGACGGCCGTGCCCTGCACGACGGGGTCGTCCTGCGGCTTCGCGGAGATGACCTGTCCCTCCGGGACGTCGTCGCTGTACTGCTGGTCCTGCGACCCGACCGTGAGCTCGACGGCCTCGAGCGCCGCCTGTGCATCGGCGGCGGACTTGCCGACGACGTCGGGCACGGGGCCGAGCGACACCGTGAGGGTGATCGGGCCGCGTTCGCCGTACTCGGTGACCGTGGTGAGGTCGACGCCGTTGCCGTCCGCGTCCCGCCCGGTCGCCGCGATGACGGTGTCCTTCGCGACGTCGGCCGAGAACTGGTACTGCGGGTCCTGCAGGTCGAAGTCGTCGTCGAGCGCGGCCTGCGCGGTGGACACCGACTGCCCGACGATCGCGGGGAGGGCGATCATCTTCGGTCCGTTGGACACCAGGATCTGCACGGAGGTGCCCTTGCGGACCTCTCGGGATGCCGCGGGGGCCGTCGCGGACACCTGTCCCTTCGCCACGACGGCGTCGAACCGGGTACCGGTCTTGTCCGCCGCCTGCAGGCCCTGTGCCTCGAGCAACTGGCGCGCCTGGGACACGGACTTGCCGGCGACCTGCGGGATCCGCACGTTGCCACCAGGGCCGGGGCCGAAGTACCAGCCGACGCCGGCACCGACCAGCGCCAGCACGACGAAGACGGCGAGGAGGATCCAGCCGCGCTTGCGTCGCTTCGCAGACTTGTCCGCGAGCCGCTGCCCGGCGGGGGAGAGCGCGTTCGGGTCCACCCCGATGCGTCGTGGTCCCGGGGTGTTCTTGCCTGCACGCTTCGCCGCTGTGGTCTCACCCGATGGCTGTCGTCCGCCGTGCGGCTCGAGGACCGTGGTGGCGTCGGACGCGTCAGGACCGGGAGCGCCGGCCGGGAGGATCGCGGTGGCGTTCTCCGGTCGGAGCACCGCCGTGCGGTACTGCCCGGTCGCGCGCTGCTGGTTCCCGGTGATGTGGTCGAGCATCTCGCGGGCGTCCCGCGGACGGTCGTCGGGGTCGCGCGCCGTGGCCCATGCCACCAGGTCGTCGAGCTCCGACGGAACGCCGGGGACCACGGCGCTCGGGGCGGGGACGGTGTCGTTGGCGTGCTGGTAGGCGATCTGCATCGGCTGCTCGCCCTTGTACGGCTGCTCGCCGGTGAGCATCTCGTACAGCATGATGCCGACGGCGTAGATGTCGCTGCGGGAGTCGGCGGCGCCGCGCGTGACGAGCTCGGGGGAGAGGTACGCGATCGTGCCGAGGAGCGCCGCTCCGGTCGCGGTGTTCTGCGTCGACGCACGGGCCAGCCCGAAGTCGCCGAGCTTGATCCGGCCGTCGTCGGCGAGCAGCACGTTCTCGGGCTTGAGGTCGCGGTGCACGATCCCGGCTCGGTGTGCGGACGCCAACCCGGCGAGCACGGCGCGGATGATGTCGGTGGCCTGTTCTGGCGTCAGCGCGCGGTGCTCCTGCAGGAGGTCGCGGAGCGTGATGCCCGGGATGTACTCCATGACGATGTAGGCGGTGTCGCCCTCTGCGCCCTGGTCGTACACGCCGACGAGGTTCGGGTGCGACAGCCGTGCTGCGGAACGGGCCTCCTGGATGAAGCGCTCGCGGAAGGCCGCGTCGTCGGCCAGGTGGCCGTGCATGATCTTGATCGCGACCCTGCGCTCGAGTCGGACGTCGGTCGCGAGGTACACGGTCGCCATGCCCCCGCGCGCGATGCGGGATCGGACGCGGTACCGCTGATCGATCATGCGACCGATCATCGGATCCGTGGCGGCGTTCGTGCTCATCGGCGGCATTCTACGAATCCGGAGTGCACGACACCGCATCGGCGCACCGGTCGTGATGCAATCTCGATCGAACGGATGACCCCGGACCGCTCACGGGACCGGCAGCCGGGCCCGCTCGCGGTCGTGTTCAGAGCGTCGCCAGCCAGGCGGTCGCCGACTTCTCCCACTGGGCGTACGCCTCCGGGTACGCGGAGAGCTGCACGGCCTGCGCGGCGTCCGTCACGCTCTTCGTGGACCAGCCCGGGATGTCGAGCAGTCCAGCGGTCTTCCCGGCGTTCGGGTTCGACTTCCCGCCGAAGAACAGCCTGGTCGCGTAGGTCGGGTCCTGCAGCTGTGCCGCCGTGCCCCAACCCTGGCTCGGACGCTGCTGGAACAGTCCGACCGAGTCGCGGTCGCCGTGCGACAGGTTCCGGAGACCGGACTCCTGCATGGCGGCGGCCAGCGCGATCACGAGGCCCCGGTCGGACACGCCGAGTGAGCGCCCGACGCTGACGATGGTCTCGGCGTTCGCGCGCTGCTCGGTGGTGAGCGACGGTCCGGACGACGGCAGGACGAGCGTCTTGCCTGCGTAGATCGTGCTCGTGTAGGTCAGGCCGTTGGCGGAGAGCAGCGCCGAGACGGACACGCCGTGCGAGGCCGCGATCGACGCGATGGTGTCACCGTTGCCGATGGTCACCGATCCGCCCTTCGACGCGGCCGGAGCAGCGGCGGCCGGAGCAGCCGAGGTCGGAGCAGCGGCCGCTGCCGCCGGTGCCGAGGACCCGGCGCGGGGCACGGTGAGGGACTGGCCCGGGTAGATGACGCTGCCGAGCGAGAGCTTGTTCGCGCCGAGGAGCGCACTGGTCGGCACGCCGACCCTGGCCGCGATGCCCGAGATCGTGTCGCCCTGCTTGACGTGGTACGTCGCGCTCGACGAGGTGGTCGCGCTGGCGGTGGTCGCGACGGGCGTCGAGGCGAGGTGGAGCGACTGCCCCGGGTGGATGATCGTGTTCCAACCCAGTCCGTTGCGCACGAGGATCTCCTGCGCGGAGAGGCCGTAGCGGGCGGCGATGCCCGAGACGGTGTCGCCCTGGCGCACGGTGTACGTGGTCGGCGCCTGCTGCACCGACGCGACGGTGGTCACCGTGGTCTGGGACGGGCGGGCGACCGCGGTGCCGAAGACCGAGCGGTGCCCGACGTTCTGGTCCTCGTCCACGTGGCGCTTGTTGTTCGAGTCGTCGTCGTGGCGGGGTTCGGCGTGGGCGACCGGGCCGGTGAGGCCTGCGGTCACGGCGATCGTCCCGGCGAGGACGATCGGCATGGTGGCGAATCGTGCAGATCGTGCGCGTCGAGCGCGGTCCTGGGCTTCGGTGTCCACGGTGTGCTCCTGTCTCCGGGTGAGCCGTGCGCACGCAGGCGCGCACTCACAGGTGGCTCCACGCTGGCATGTCGTGAATCGCAAGTCAACCAGAGAGTCGAGTGTGAAGTGTGTGACGAATGTGACTCGTGAGTTGGTGCTCGGTTCCGCGGCACTCTGGCAACATGGGCGTGTGAGTGCCACACCCACGGATGACATGACCCTTTCCGAACGCTGGTTGACGGTCCCGGACCTCGTCGAGATGCTCGGCGTGAGCCCCGGCCGCGTCCACCGCCTGTTCGAGCAGCGCACCCTGCTGCCCGCCCGCATCGGCGGTGTGCTGCGCGTCCCGAGCGAGTTCTTCGAGGACGGTGAGCCGCGGCCCGAGCTCCGGGGCACGTTGATCGTGCTGAACGACAACGGCTTCTCGGACGACGAAGCCGTGCGCTGGATGCTCACGGTGGACGACGCGATCGGCGACTCGCCGATCAACGCGCTGCGCGCCGGCCGCAAGGCCGAGGTGCGCCGCATCGCGCAGTCCCTCCTCTAGCCGCCGTCGGCTCCCGGCGACCCGTCGCCGGTCGGGAGGCCCGGTGCCGGCTGGCACCGCGCCACCCGACCGTTGGTGGTGCGGATCAGGCGGACCGGCGGCTGACCGTGTCGGCGAGCGTCGCGAGCTGCTCCCGCGCCGACGGCGTGAGCGGGGCGGCGTCGAGCGCCGCCTTCGCACGCTGCACGTGCCGGTCGATCGAGCGCTCCACCGCGGTCACGGCGCCGGACTCGGTGAGGGTCGCGCGGAGCATCTGCACCTGGTCCTCGTCGAGGTCCGGGTCGCCCAGCAGCTCGTCGAGGAGCGAGCGTGCTCCACCCGGCAGCGCCTTGCGTGCCGTGGCGATCAGGACGGTGCGCTTGCCCTCGCGCAGGTCGTCACCGGCGGGCTTGCCGGTGAGCTCCGGGTCACCGAAGACGCCGAGCATGTCGTCGCGCAGCTGGTACGCGACGCCGAGCGGGAGCCCGAAGGCGCGGAGGCCCTCGAGCTGGGACTCGGTCGCGCCGGCGACGAGTGCACCGATGACGAGGGGTGCCTCGACCGAGTACTTCGCCGACTTGAAGACGATGACCCGCTGCGCGCGGAGGAGCTGTTCGCTCTCGTCCACGGTCGGCCAGGCCGTCTCCTCGTGGATGTCGAGGTACTGGCCCGCCGTGACGTCGAGCCGCATGGCGTGGAACTCCTGACGGACGATGCGCGCACGGACCGGGTCGAGGAGCGCGAGGCCCTCGTCGAAGACGGCGTCGCTCAAGGAGAGCAGCAGGTCGCCGAGGAGCAGCGCGGAGTTGGTGCCGTAGAGCGCGCGGTCGCCGACCCACCCGGACTCCTCGTGGCGGGACTCGAAGCGGCGGTGTGCGGCGGGACGACCACGACGGGTGTCCGAGCGGTCCATGATGTCGTCGTGCACCAGGGCCGCGGCGTGGAAGACCTCGAGCGCGGCGGCGACGGTGACGACCGCCTCTGCCGTGGTCTGCCTCGCACCCTCGGCGAGCGGGTCGAACGAGCCGGAACGGCCGGCGACCGACTGCCATCCCCAGTAGCAGAACAGTGCCCGGAACCGCTTGCCGCCGGACAGCAGGTCCCGCGCGTACTCGTCGAACGGAGCCAGGTCGGGACTGATCGCGAGGAGGCGATCACGTTGCTCGTCGAGCGCTCGATCGATCCGAGCCGAAACGAGGTCCACTAATCGCGTACTCTCAGCCACGATCCCTACCCTAGTGGGTGGCCGAGACATACAATCGGTCCACTGACCACGCGTTGATCCCAGGGACAAAGAGGGAATCAAGATGCCACTCTCGGAGCAAGAGCAGCGACTTCTCGAAGAGATGGAGCGCAGCCTCTACCAGAACGACTCCGACTTCGTGGCGCGCGTCACCCGGCGACAGGGGCGACCGACCTACACGTCGATCACACTCGGTGTCCTGGGCGCGCTCGCTGGAGTCGCCGTCGTCATCCTCGGGTTGGTCATGCGCCAGCCCCTCATCGGCATCGTCGGCTTCGTCGTCATGCTCGCGGGCGTGCTCTTCGCACTGCGCCCGGGGATGCGAGCGCCGAAGTCCAAGGCGCCCCGGACGCCGTCGTCCGGTGGTGCTCGCGGATCGTCGCCGTCGGGTGGCTCGTTCATGGACCGCATGAACGACCGCTGGGACAAGCGGAACGACCAGAGTCAGTAGGACTCCACTCCACACTCCTCCACGGGGTCGGCCCACACGGGCCGGCCCCGTTTTTTCGTGCCCGGGCGGGATCCCGAGTCGGGCGGCCTGCGAAAACCCTCCACTTTCCTCCCCACGTGACCCGAGGCGGGAGAACCGCGGAATTCCGGGCCTGTGCTGCCTGCTCGAGGTGGGTCGAGCCTCCCGTCTGCACCCCAAAAGGGGTGCCAGGGGTGTTTTGGGGAGCCGATTTGCACCGTGGTGGAGGGAAGTGGAGTACCGTGGGGCTCATCGACAACCGGTGGAGCTGAGGGGAGGCCCCGACGTGCTGCTCGGTACCCATGCCCCGAAGCTGGACGAGAAGGGTCGCGTGATCCTCCCCGCCAAGTTCCGGGACGAGCTGTCCGGGGGTCTCGTGATGACCCGTGGGCAGGAGCGCTGCGTGGTGGTCTTCAGCGCCAGGACGTTCGAGGAACTCCACGAACGCATCCGTCAGGCGCCGATGACGTCGAAGCGCACCAGGGACTACATGCGCCTGTTCCTCTCGGGGGCCAGCGCAGAACAGCCCGACAAGCAGAACCGCGTGACGATCCCGCAGAACCTCCGTGAGTACGCGGGGCTCGAGCGGGACCTCACGGTCATCGGCAGCGGTGACCGTGCCGAGATCTGGTCGACCACCGCGTGGGAGGCCTACTACGCCGAGGCCGAAGAGGCCTTCGCCGAGAACGACGAGGAGGTGATCCCGGGCATCTTCTGATCCGCGGATCGGGACTCCCAGCCGTCCGCCCTGATGCACCTTCCCCGGTGTCAGGTCGGTATGGATGGGGATCCGGACCCGCGGCCCACGAAGAGCAGGGCTGGACATGGCAGAGACCGAACGATTCCCGCACACCCCCGTCATGCTCGAGCGCATCGTGGACCTCTTCACGCCGACGCTCGAGGGACCGGGCAAGGTCGTCGTCGACGCGACGCTCGGCATGGGCGGGCACTCCGAGGGGCTGCTCGAGCGGTTCCCGGAGCTGACGCTCATCGGCCTCGACCGGGACACCGACGCGCTCGGCATCGCGGGGGAGCGGCTCGCCCGCTTCGGCGACCGGGTACGCCTCGTGCACACCGTCTACGACGAGATCGTCGACGCGATCCGCGGTGAGGGGTTCGACGAGGTGGACGGCGTGCTGTTCGACCTCGGCGTCTCCTCGCTGCAGCTGGACCGTGCCGAGCGCGGCTTCGCCTACAGCCAGGACGCCCCGCTCGACATGCGGATGGACCGGACGCAGGGCATCACCGCGGCCGAGGTCCTCGCCGACTACGACGAGGGCGAACTCCGGCGGATCTTCCAGCGCTACGGCGAGGAGAAGCTCGCCGGCCGCTACGCCAAGGCCATCGTCGAGCGCCGCGCCGAGACGCCGTTCACGATGTCCGGCGACCTCGTGCAGGTCCTCCACGACGCCACCCCCGTGGCCATCCAGCGGCAGGGCCACCCCGCGAAGCGCGTGTTCCAGGCGCTCCGCATCGAGGTCAACACGGAGCTCAGCGTGCTGGAGCGGGCGATCCCGGCGGCTCTCGACTCCATCGCCGTGGGTGGCCGCATCGTCGTCGAGTCGTACCAGTCGCTCGAGGACCGCATCGTCAAGCGGGCCCTCGTCAAGCGGACGACGTCGAGCGCGCCGGCCGACCTGCCGGTGGAGCTCCCCGAGCACGCCCCCACCTTCTCCCTGATCGTCAAGGGCGCGGAACTGGCCGACGAGGCCGAACGCGCCGCCAACCCCCGAGCAACACCCGTGCGTCTCCGCGCGGCCGAGCGGATCCGGAAGTGACATGAGCACGAACCTCGCACTCGTCGACCCCGTCGTCGCCCCGTCGCGCGCACCGCGCCCGTCCCGCAACCGACCGGAGCTCGTCGAGGTCACCCCGACCAAGGCGCAGCGTCGGGCACGTCCGCGCATCGCCTACGCGATCGTGGCGGTCGCGGCGCTCGGCACCCTGCTCCTGGCGCAGCTCGGCATCAGCATGGTGCTCAGCCAGGGCGCCTACGAGCTGAACTCCCTGACCGCGGAGCAGACCCGGCTCAGCCGCACCCAGCAGTCGCTGTCCGAGGACCTCCGGGTGCTCGACTCACCGCAGAACCTGGCGCGCAACGCCCAGGCCCTCGGGATGATCGCGAACTCGACGCCGGTGTACCTCGACCCGAAGACCGGCCGGGTGTACGGCACGCCCACCCCGGCGACCCCGGACGAGGCGACGGGCAACACCGCGAACCAGGTCCCGAACTCGCTGCTCGACGACGTCCCCATGGTCGCGAAGCAGGGTGACACGTCGACCAGCAAGGAGAACGGCGCGGCGACCGGATCGACGGACAGCTCGGCGACGGCCAAGGACGACGCTGGGAACACGAGCGGCGCCAGCGCGTCGGACTCGGGTTCGTCCAAGTCGTCCGTAGAGTCCGACCCGAACCAGCTCCAGGCGCCGTCCACCAGGTGACCACGGGGTCAGTACCACCCGGGAAGGACCGCACCGCGTGACGAAGACGATCCGCAACCGCCGACTCCGATACAGCGTCGTGATCGTCGCCGTGATCGCGCTCGTGGCGGTGTTCGTGATCCGCCTGGTCGACATCCAGGTGGTCCAGGCGGCCGAGCTCAACAAGGCCTCCAGCGCGAAGCGCAGCATCCCCGTGACGCTGTACGGCGCGCGTGGGTCGATCGTCGACCGCAACGGCACCGAGCTCGCCGACAGTGTCACGCGGTACAACATCACGACCGCCCCGCGCCTGGTGAAGGACTTCGAGGGCAAGCTCGGCGGGACCCGCACGAAGGACATCACCGTCGACGACGCCCTCGCCGCGATCGCGGAGGCATCGGGCGGCGACGCGGCCGCCATGAAGAAGGCGATCGAGGCGAACCCGAAGTCGGACTTCGCCTACCTGGTCAAGGGCCTCGACGTGAAGCACTACGAGGCGGTCCAGGCCCTCGACGTGCCATGGCTCTACCCGCAGCAGCAATCGGCCCGGACGTACCCGACCGGTGCGACGACGGGCAACATCACCGGGTTCATGGGCACCGACGGCGCCCAGGCCGGTCTGGAGTACGCGTACAACAAGTGCCTCGCCGGCACGAACGGCTCCGAGACGTACGAGCGCGGTGAGGACGGTGTGCAGCTCCCGGGCAGCACGGTCACCACCAAGGAGGCGAAGGACGGCGGCACGCTCGAGACCACGATCGACAGCGACCTGCAGTACATGGCAGCGCAGGACATCGCCGATGCCGCCCAGCAGCTCGGCGCGGTGTCCGCGACCGCCACGGTGGTGAAGGCGAAGACCGGCGAGGTGCTCGCGGTCGCCGACTACCCGACGGTGGACCCGAACAACGTCGACGGCACCACCGACAAGGGCGCGTTCGGGTCCAGGGCACTCACCGACACGTACGAACCCGGGTCGACGATCAAGGCGGCCATCGCGGCCGCGCTGATCGACCAGGGCAAGGCCACGCCGACGACCGGTGTCACCGTGCCGTACTCCCGCACGTTCCCCTGGGGCGGCACGATCCACGACTCCGAGTTCCACGAGACCGAGAACCTGACGCTCACGGGCATCCTCCGTGACTCGTCGAACGTCGGCATCACCGAGCTCGGCTCCCGCTTGACCGAGCAGCAGCGCTACGACGTCATGAAGAAGTTCGGCCTGTTCCAGCCGGAGTCCGCGATCGACTACCCGGGTCAGCCGGGGATGCAGTACGGCGCGAGCCCGAACTGGGACCAGCAGACGGACATCAACTCGATGTTCGGGCAGGGCATCTCGACGACGGCCATGCAGGTCGCGAGCATCTACCAGACCATCGCCAACGACGGCGTCCGCATCCCGCTGCACTTCGTCAAGGGCTGCACGACGGCGGACGGCACCACGATCGACGCGCCCGACGTGCAGAGCGAGCGCGTCGTGTCCGCGAGTGCAGCGACGCAGGTCACCGACATGCTCCAGAGCGTGGTCACCGGTGGCACGCTCGTGGGCATGAAGCCGATCTCCGGCTACAACATCGCCGCGAAGACGGGGACCGCCGAGGTCGCGGAGGGCTCGAAGGGCTACGGCTCGGAGCGCATCACCTCGGTGGCCGGAATGGCACCCGCCGAGGACCCCCAGTATGTTGTCACGGTGACGTTCACGAAGCCGCAGGCCAACAAGTGGTCCAGCGGAGCGGCTCCGGCGTTCCGCACACTCATGTCCCAGGTGCTCGAGAAGTACCGTGTCGCCCCCTCCACGACAGAGGCGAAGACGTACCCGTCGACGTGGTAGACCCACCCGTCCACGTGGAGAGGAAGAAGGAGCACTTGTCCGCACGGATCCCCCCGGTCCTCCGACCCGAACACCCGACCCCGAGGGCCGTGGCCGAGCTGGCCAACGCCTTCGGCCTGCGGGTCGTCGGTTCGCTCGACGCGGTCGAGACGACCGGCGTCACGCTGAGCGCTGCCGAGGTGCAGCCGGGTGACCTGTTCGTCGGCGTGCACGGTGCGAACCGGCACGGCGCGGAGTTCGCGACCCAGGCCGCCGAGCGCGGTGCCGTCGCGGTCCTGACCGACGCCGACGGCGTGGCGCTGGCCGAGCCGTCCGGGCTGCCGGTCCTGGTCGTCGACGACCCCCGAGCGGCGCTCGGCGACGTCTCGGCGTGGGTCTACCGCACGCACCCGGACGAGGCGACCGACCTGCCGCAGCTGTTCGCGGTCACCGGCACGAACGGCAAGACCAGCACGTCGTACATCCTCGAGGGGATCCTCAAGCAGCTCGGCCTGGTCTCGGGCCTCAGCTCCACCGCGGAGCGCCACATCGGCTCGCTCAGCGTCACGAGCCGGCTCACGACCCCCGAGGCGAGTGAGATGCACGCACTGCTCGCCCGCATGCGCGAGAGCGAGGTCCGCGCCGTCGCCGTCGAGGTGAGCGCGCAGGCCCTCAGCCGGCACCGTGTCGACGGCATCGTCTTCGACGTCGTGGCGTTCACGAACCTCAGCCACGACCACCTCGACGACTACGCCGACATGGAGGAGTACTACCAGGCGAAGCTGCCGCTGTTCCAGCCGGAGCACGGTCGTCGCGGCGTCGTCTCGCTCGACACCGACTGGGGTCAGCGCGTCGTCCAGGACTCTCGCATCCCGGTCACGACCATCACGGTGCACCCCGAGGTCGAGGCCGAGTGGCACGTCGACATCGTCGACGCGCACGCCGCGTACACGGAGTTCCGTCTGACCGGCCCCGAGGGTCGCGAACTCACCACCCGTGTGCCGCTCATCGGCTGGCACATGGCCGCGAACGCCGCGCTGGCGATCGTGATGCTCGTCGAGGGCGGCTTCGAGCTGGGTGCGATCGCGCACGCGCTCGAGAGCAACCACCGGCACTACGAGGACGGTGCGGACCAGACGGTCAGCGCCATCGAGTGCTACCTGCCCGGCCGCACCGAGCGGGTCTCCGGCGACCGCGGGCCGAGCGTCTACGTGGACTTCGGGCACAGCCCCGACGCGTTCCTCAACACCCTCGCCGCCGTGCGCCAGTTCACCCCTGGCAAGGTCGTCATGCTGTTCGGCGCCGACGGCGATCGCGACACGACGAAGCGCGGCGACATGGCCAGGGTCGCGGCCGAGGGCTCCGACATCCTCGTCGTGACCGACCACCACCCCCGCTTCGAGGACGCCGCGTCCATCAGGAAGACCCTGGTCGACGCCGCTCGCGCAGCGTTCCCGGACCACGAGATCCACGAGGTCAGCCCGCCGGAAGCGGCGATCCGCACCGCGGTGGGGCTCGTCGGCGAAGGGGACTCGATCCTGTGGGCGGGCCCCGGCCACCAGGACTACCGCGACATCCAGGGCGTCAGGACCCCGTACTCCGCCCGCGACGAGGCCCGTGCGGCCCTCCGTGAGGCCGGCTGGGAGCCGAACGCCGGCCCGGTGGAGGAAACGCGATGATCGCCCTCTCCCTCGCCGAGATCGCCGCCGCGGTCGACGGCGAGCTCGTTCGCGGTGCCGCCGACACGGTCGTGGACGGCCCCGTCGAGACCGACTCCCGCCTGGTCACTGCCGGCAGCGTCTTCTTCGCCCTGCTCGGCGAGGAGACCGACGGACACCGGTTCGTGCCGTCGGCCGCCGAAGCCGGCGCAGCCCTCGTGATCACCGAGCACGAGACCGCGCTGCCGGACGGCACCGCGACCGCCCAGATCGTCGTCGCGGACGGGTACGCCGCCCTCGCCGCACTGGCACACGAGGTGGTCGCCCGCGTCCGCGCGGGTGGCGGCCTCGAGGTCGTCGGGATCACCGGCTCGAACGGCAAGACGAGCACGAAGAACATGCTGCGGACCATCCTGGAGCAGCACGGCGAGACCGTCGCGCCGGAGGGCTCGTTCAACAACCACGTCGGCGCACCGATCTCGATGCTCCGGATCACGCACGACACCCGGTACCTGGTCGTCGAGATGGGTGCGAGCGGCATCGGCCACATCGCCAAGCTCGTCCGCATCGCCGAACCCGACGTCGGTGTCGTCCTCAAGGTCGGCCTCGCCCACGCGGGGGAGTTCGGCGGCATCGAGGCGACGCAGCGCGCGAAGTCCGAGATGGTCACCGACCTGCCGGCCAGCGCGGCCGTACTCCTCAACGTCGACGACGACCGCGTCGCCGCCATGCGCGGCCTCACGGCCGCCCGCGTCGTCGGCTTCGGCACGTCGGACGACGCCGACTACCGCCTGTCCGGTGTGTCCACGGACCGCGACGGCACGCGCTTCACGCTCACCGCGCCTCCCGTCAGTGGCGATGACGGTTCGACGGGAGGCCCGGGGCAGGTCCCCGAGACCGTCGACGTCCGCCTCGCCATCCTGGGCGAGCACCACGCGATGAACGCGACGGCCGCGCTGGCCGTCGCGCACCGCTGGGGCGTCCCGCTGGCCGACGGTGCCGCCGCGCTCGCGTCGATGACGCGCGCCGAGCGCTGGCGCATGGAGCTGCTCCAGGGTGGCCCAGAGGGCGTCACCGTGATCAACGACGCGTACAACGCGTCGCCGGATTCGACCGCCGCAGCGCTCCGCACCCTCGCACAGGTCGTGCGACCGGGGGAGCGCACCATCGCCGTGCTCGGCGAGATGGCCGAGCTCGGGGAGTACTCCGTCGAGGAGCACGACCGCATCGGTCGGCTCGTCGTGCGTCTCGGCATCGGACAGCTCGTGGTCGTCGGCCGCGGCGCGATGCCCATCCACCAGGCCGCCACCCTCGAGGGATCGTGGGACGGCGAGTCCGTGTTCATCGAGGACGTCGACGACGCCGTCCACACCCTGCAGGAGATGGTCCGCCCCGGCGACGTCGTCCTCGTCAAGTCCTCGAAGTCGGCCGGGCTGCGATTCCTCGGCGACCGTCTCGGAGGTGTCTCCGTATGATCGCCCTCTTGATCGCCGGCGCCGTGTCGCTGGTGTTCACACTGCTGCTCACGCCCCTGTTCATCAAGCTGTTCCACCGCCTCGGCTGGGGACAGTTCATCCGCGACGACGGGCCGCAGTCGCACCACACCAAGCGCGGCACCGCGACGATGGGCGGCATCGTCCTGATCCTCGGCACGGTGATCGGGTACTTCGTCGGTCACCTGGTCGGGCGTGACTCGATCACGCTGTCCGGTGTGCTCGTGCTGTTCCTGATGGTCGGCCTCGGACTCGTCGGCTTCGTCGACGACTTCCTCAAGGTCCGTCGCCAGCGCAGTCTCGGTCTCGGCGGGTGGGCGAAGATCCTCGGGCAGGTCATCGTCGGCGTCATCTTCGCCACGATCGCCCTCGTCGTCCCGAGCGCGAACGGCAAGCCGCCGGCATCCACGATGGTGTCCGCGATCCGTGACATCCCGTGGCTCGACTTCATGGCGCTCGGCACGGTCATCGGCACGATCCTGTTCCTGGCGTGGATCGTCTTCCTGACGGTCGCGACGTCGAACGGGGTGAACGTGGCCGACGGCCTGGACGGACTCGCGACCGGATCGAGCATCCTCGCTATCGGGTCCTACGTCATCATCTCGTTCTGGCAGTCCAACCAGATGTGCGGCGGTGCCCGACTCGACGCGAACACGGAGCACGCCTGCTACACGGTGGCGAACCCGCTCGACCTCGCGGTCGTGGCGGCCGCGGTCTGCGGTGGCCTGATCGGGTTCCTCTGGTACAACACGTCCCCCGCGCAGATCTTCCTCGGCGACACGGGCTCGCTCGGCCTCGGTGGCGCGCTGGCCGGTCTCGCGATCCTCAGCCGCACCGAGCTCCTGCTCATCCTGATCGGTGGCCTGTTCTTCATCGTCA
Source organism: Curtobacterium sp. L3-7 (assembly GCF_048756585.1). Taxonomy (NCBI): domain Bacteria; kingdom Bacillati; phylum Actinomycetota; class Actinomycetes; order Micrococcales; family Microbacteriaceae; genus Curtobacterium; species Curtobacterium sp. L3-7. Next base: position 2,143,573 of record NZ_CP151474.1, read on the forward strand.
CCGGCTCGGTCATCCTGCAGCGGGCGTACTTCAAGATCACCGGCGGCAAGCGCATCTTCCGGATGAGTCCGCTGCACCACCACTTCGAGCTCAAGGGCTGGGCGGAGGTGACGGTCGTCGTCCGGTTCTGGATCATCGCCGGACTCTGCGTCGCGGCCGGCATCGGGCTCTTCTACCTGGAATGGATCGCGCGCGTTGGCTGACCGTCTGGATGGTCTCGACAGTTGGTACTCGGAGGGCTGGAAGGGCCTCGACGTCGCCGTGCTCGGCCTCGGCGCGACCGGGTTCTCGGTCGCGGACACGCTCGTCGAGCTCGGCAGCACCGTCACGGTGTACTCCACGGACGCGCCGTCCGACAGCGTCGAACTCCTCGCGGTGATCGGCGCCCGCTTCGTGCAGACCCCGCTGGACTCGGTGCCCGCCGCGCTGCAGGACCAGGCGCCGGACCTCGTCGTGGTGTCGCCCGGCCTGCCGCCGCACAACCCGACCGTGCAGTGGGCAGTGGAGCACAGCAGCGTCTGGGGCGACATCGAGCTCGCCTGGCGCGTGCGCGACAAGGTCGTCCGCGGCCCGGTCGCCGCTCCGTGGGTGACGATCACCGGGACCAACGGCAAGACCACCACGACCCAGCTCACCACCGCGATGTACGAGGCCGAGGGACTGCGGGCGGTCGCCTGCGGCAACATCGGTGTCCCGGTGCTCGACGTCGTGCGCGACCCGGACGGCTTCGACGTCCTCGTGGTCGAGCTCTCCAGCCACCAGCTGCACTACATGGCCGACTCCGGCGACGGTGCGGTGCTGCCGCTCGCGTCGGCGTGCCTGAACATCGCCGACGACCACCTCGAGTGGCACGGGTCCGCCGCGGCCTACCGCGCGGCGAAGGCGAAGGTCTACGAGCGGACCGTCCTGGCGTGCGTGTACAACGTCACCGACGAGGTCACCCGCGCCATGGTCGAGGACGCCGACGTCGTGGAGGGCTGCCGTGCCGTGGGCTTCACGCCGGGCATCCCCACCCCCGGCGAGGTCGGGGTCGTCGAGGACGTCCTCTGCGACCGGGCCTTCACCGAGGACCGGCAGAAGAGCGCGCTCGAGCTGGCCACGCACGCCGACCTCGAGCAGGCCGGGCTCGCGAGCCCGCACATGACGATGAACGTCCTCGCCGCCGCCGCCCTGGCGCGTGCGGGTTCCGTCCGCCCGAGCTCGATCCAGACCGCCGTGCAGGCCTTCCGCGCCGACCACCACCGCACCGAGCTCGTGGCCACGGCCGACGGCATCGCGTGGGTCGACGACTCGAAGGCCACGAACCCGCACGCCGCGACGGCGTCGCTGTCGTCGTTCGAGTCCGTGGTCTGGGTCGTCGGTGGCCTGTTCAAGGGCGTCGACATCGACGGGCTGGTCGAGCGCTTCGGCCCCACCGCCCGCGGCGTCGTCGTCATCGGGACCGACCGCGGCCCCGTGCTCGAGGCATTCGCGCGACACGCGCCGTCGGTGCCCGTCCTGCAGGTCGAAGCATCGGACACTGATCAGGTCATGCCCGAGGCGGTCCGGCATGCCGCCTCGGTCGCGAGACCGGGCGACACGGTCCTCCTCGCCCCGGCTGCGGCGTCGTTCGACCAGTTCGGCTCCTACGCGGACCGAGGCGAGCGCTTCGCGGCGGCGGTCCACGAGCACCTGGGAGGAAACGCCGATGGCGACGACGGATCTTCCGAACGGCCGTAGCGGTCGCGTGACCACGTCCACCCAGAACGCCGCGCGTCGCACGAACGGCGCGGTCGTCGCCGTCAAGAACGTCTTCGTCGCCGAGTCCAGCTCGTTCTACACGATCCTCGGCGTCACCCTGTTCCTCGTCGTCTTCGGCGTCGTGATGGTGCTGTCGTCCTCGAGCGTCGAGCAGTACAAGGAGACGCACGACTTCTTCGGCGCCTTCACCCGACAGGGCATGTACGCCGTGATCGGTGTCCCGCTCATGCTGATCGCCAGCAGGCTCCCCGTGGCGTTCTGGCGGAAGTGGGCGATGTGGATCGTCGGCGTCGGCCTCGTCGTGCAGGCGCTCGTCGTGCTGACGCCCCTCGGCTACTCGATCCAGGGCAACCGGAACTGGATCCGCGTCGGGTCGTTCACGGCGCAGCCCTCCGAGATCCTCAAGCTCGCATTGGTGCTCGGCATCGGCGCGATCATGTACGTCAAGCGCGACAAGCTCGACGACTGGAAAGAGGTCTTCGTCCCGGTCGGGATCGCGAGCCTGCTGTCGATCGGCCTGGTGCTGGTCGGCGGTGACCAGGGCACGGCGATGATCATGATGATCCTGGTCTTCGGGTCGCTGTTCGTCGGGGGAGCGCGGCTCCGGCACCTGCTCGTCGGGGTCATCGGCCTCGCGGTGCTGCTGCCGTTCGTCACCATGGCGTCGAGTTCCCGGTCGTCCCGCATCAGCGCGTGGCTCTCCGGCTGCACCGACACCAGCCAGTACCAGGACCTCTGCTGGCAGCCGGTCCACGGCATGTGGGCGTTGGCGTCCGGTGGTGTGTTCGGCGTCGGGCTCGGCAACTCCAAGGCGAAGTGGTCGTGGCTCCCGGAGGCCGACAACGACTACATCTTCGCGATCATCGGCGAGGAGCTCGGCCTCATCGGCGCCGTCGTGGTGCTCGCCCTCTTCGTGGTGCTCGCGATCGGGATGATCAAGGTCATCCGGCTCTCGAACGACCCCTTCGTGCGCACCGTGACGGGTGGTGTGCTGGCCTGGGTGATCGGGCAGGCGCTCGTGAACATCGGCGTCGTCCTCGGGCTGCTGCCCGTGCTCGGCGTGCCGTTGCCGCTCATCTCCGCCGGTGGATCCGCGCTCATCATGACCCTCGTCGCGATCGGCGTCGTGCTGTCCTTCGCCCGCGAACTCCCCGGGAAGCACGACCTGACCCGGACGACCGACCTTCGGAACGGATCACTCCGGTGAGCACCTACCTCTTCGCCGGCGGCGGCACCGCCGGACACGTCAACCCCCTGCTCGCGGTCGCGGACCGGCTGACGGAGCGTTCCCCCGAGGACTCCGTCATCGTGCTCGGCACCGCGGAGGGACTCGAGTCGCGACTCGTCCCGATGCGCGGGTACGAGCTGCTGACCATCCCGCGGCTGCCGTTCCCGCGGAAGCCGAACGCCGCTGCGCTGCGGTTCCCGAAGGCGTTCTGGGCGGCGGTCAAGCGCACCGAGCAGATCATCCGCGAGCGACAGGTCGACGTGGTCCTCGGCGTCGGCGGCTACGCGTCCGCACCGGCGTACATCGCCGCGAAGCGCACCGGCACGCCGATCGTCGTGCACGAGCAGAACGCCAAGCCCGGACTGGCGAACCGGCTCGCCGCGTTCCTCACCAGGTACGTCGGCGTGACGTTCTCGAACACCCGCCTCCGGAACTCCCGTGTCGTCGGCATGCCGCTGCGCCGCGAGATCGAGTCGCTCGACCGGCGGGCGAGCCGCGCGGAGGGCCTGGCCGAGTTCGGCCTCGACCCCGCACGACCGGTGCTCCTGGTCACCGGCGGGTCGTCCGGTGCTCGGAGCATCAACCGCACGATCAACCGCTCGGCAGCGACGATCGTCGGCGCCGGGTGGCAGGTGCTGCACGTCGTCGGCGGCAAGTCCGACATCGGTCCGAGCGACCTCGACGGCTACACGGTCCTGCCGTACTGCGACCGGATGGACCTGGCGTACGCGGCGTCCGACTTCGTGGTCTCCCGCTCCGGCGCCGGCATGGTCTGCGAGCTCACGGCTGTCGGGCTGCCGAGCGTCCTGGTGCCGTACCCTGTCGGCAACGGCGAGCAGCGGCACAACGCCCGCGACGTCGTCGGCGCCGGGGGAGCGGTGCTCGTCGCCGACGAGGAATTCGACCAGGACTGGGTGACGTTCCAGCTCCTGGGCATCCTGCAGGACCGCTCCCGCATCGCGAACATGGCGGTGCAGGCCGGCAGCGTCGGACACCGCGACGGTGCGGACCGGATGACCGACCTCGCCCTCGACGCCGCGAAGCGCGCGAGCGGCACCAGCACCACGAAGGAACGACCATGACCATCAAGCCGGACCTGACCCAGCCGATCCCGGACGACCTCGGCACGGTCCACTTCGTCGGCATCGGCGGCTCCGGCATGAGCGGCATCGCCCGGATGTTCCTGGCAGCAGGGCACACCGTGACGGGCAGCGACTCCCGCGAGACCGCGACCACCGGCCGGATGCGCGAGCTCGGCGCCGACGTCCACATCGGGCACGACGCCGCGAACGTCGGTGAGGCCGACACGATCGTCGTGACGAGTGCGCTCTGGCCGGACAACCCCGAACTCCTCGAGGCCCAGCGCCGCGGTCTGCCGGTGCTGCACCGTTCCCAGGCCCTCGCGGCGCTGATCGCCGAGCACCGGCTGGTCGCCGTCGCCGGGGCACACGGCAAGACCACCTCGACGGGCATGATCGTCACCGCGATGGTCGAGCTCGGTCTGGACCCCAGCTTCGTCAACGGCGGCGTGATCCAGTCCCTCGGCACCAGCTCTGCCCCCGGCTCGAGCGACCTGTTCGTGGTCGAGGCCGACGAGTCCGACGGCTCCTTCCTGCTCTACGACGTCGCCGTCGCGCTCATCACGAACGTCGACGCCGACCACCTCGACCACTACGGCAGCGAGGACGCCTTCATCGACGCCTTCGTCGAGTTCGCGGCCAAGGCGCGCGAGACCGTGGTCGTGTCGAGCGACGACGCCGGCGCGAAGCGCGTGACCGCGGGCGTCCGCTCCCGAACGGACGCTCCGGCGATCACCACGTTCGGCGAGGCCACCGACGCCGACGTCCGCATCGAGCGCATCGTGGAGTCCGCCAGCGTCGAGGTCGACTTCCGGGCGGCGGGCGAGTCCCACCACCTGACCCTCCGCGTCCCCGGCCGGCACAACGCGATCAACGCCGTCGGCGCCTTCGCGGTGCTCACCGGCCTCGGCATCGCCCCGGCAGACGCGATCCGCGGTATCGAGGCCTTCGGTGGCACCGAGCGTCGCTTCGAGCTGCACGGCGTCGAGCGCGGCGTCTCGGTCTACGACGACTACGCCCACCACCCGACCGAGGTCGCCGCGGCGCTCAAGGCGGCGAGGAACGTCGTCGGCGACGGCCGGATCATCGCGATCCACCAGCCGCACCTGTACTCGCGCACCCAGCTGATGGCCGGTGACTTCGCGAAGGTCTACGAGGAGCTCGCGGACCACACCGTCGTCCTCGACGTCTACGGCGCGCGGGAGGACCCGGTCCCCGGTGTCACCGGCGCACTCGTCCAGGAGCGCTTCGCCGACCAGTCCCGCGTCGAGTTCCTGCCCGACTGGGCAGCGGCGTCCGCGCGCGCGGCGGCCGTCGCCCGTGACGGCGACATCATCATGACGCTCAGCTGCGGCGACGTGTACCGCATCATTCCGCAGGTCCTCGAGGCGCTGTCGCGGTGAAGCGACCAGAGGGCTTCGACGAGGGTCCGGCACAGCCGGAAGCCCCGGTCGAGCACGACCGCGAACCGCGCGAGCGACGGGCACCGCGGCTCCCGCGGCTGCCCGTCCGCCGTGGTGCCGGCACCGATCAGGAGGCCCGCCCCGCCCCCGCACCGTCGGATCCAGAGCCGAAGCGGCCGACTCCGGCGACCACCGGGCTCCGCGCATCGCACCCCGCTGCGGACGTCGCGCCCCCGCGCGACGGGGCGCGACGTCCGCAGGAGGGCGCGACGCCCGACGGCCGCGCGCTCGACGCCAGCGAGCACGGCGAACGCGAGCACGTCGCGACCGTCACCGACGTGGTCGACGCGACCACTGCCTCCCGTCCGAGCAGTCCGGAGCGCGCCGAGGAGACGCCCATCGGCGCCCGCGTCCGCGCCGCGGAGACCGCGCGCGAAGCGCGCGTCGCCCGCAAGCGCCGGAAGCTCCTCGAACGAGCCGAGGTCCGTCGGTTCACCCGCCGCTCCCGCCACCGTCGCGTCGCGTGGGCCACGGCCGGGGGTGTCGTCGTCGTCCTCGGCGTCTCCATCCTCGTCGCCGTGTACTCGCCGCTGATGGCGCTCCGGACGATCGAGATCAAGGGCACCAGCCGTGTCGACGACGCGGCGCTCCGCCAGGCGCTGTCCGAGCAGATCGGCACGCCGCTCGCCCGGCTCGACTTCGGTGCGATCAAGAAGGACATCGCTGGCTTCCCGCTCATCGAGAGTTACGTCACCGAGGAGGAGCCGCCGAACACGCTCGTCGTCACCGTGACGGAGCGCTCCCCGGTCGTCGCCGTCAAGACGGGCGACTCGTTCTCGCTCGTCGACCCCGCCGGCATCGTCGTGCAGTCCTCGCCGACGCAGCCGGACACGATGCCCCTCGCCGACATCGGCTCCGCGAAGCTGGGCTCGAGCGTGTTCCGCACCATGACCGAGGTCGTCCTCGCGCTGCCGTCGACGGTCCGCGCGCAGGTGTCCGGCGTCTCGGCCACCACGGCGGACGACGTCACGCTGACGATGAAGGACGGCTCCCGGGTCGTGTGGGGGAGCCCGGACGAGTCCGACGCGAAGGCCGCACTGCTCGACGCCCTCGTGAAGGACCACGCCTCCCGCGACCCGGACACCGCGGTCGAGTACGACGTCTCAGCCCCGGACAACGGCATCATCCGCGCCCAGTCGTAGGCTGGCCGGGGAATTGCGGGACCGCATCTCCCGACACGCGGCGTGGCGGCACGACAGCGCAGCGAGCGCACCCGTAGCGTCGTTGCAAGCACCACACCTAGCAGCAAAGACCCTGAACTTCAAGTAAAGGTTGAGGGTTCAACCGGAGGCCGGACTGACGTGACCACGAACCACAACTACCTCGCCGTCATCAAGGTCGTCGGTGTCGGCGGCGGCGGCGTCAACGCCGTCAACCGCATGATCGAGCTGGGCCTCCGTGGGGTCGAGTTCATCGCGATCAACACCGACGCCCAAGCCCTGCTGCTCAGCGACGCCGACGTCAAGCTCGACGTCGGTCGCGAGATCACTCGTGGCCTCGGCGCCGGCGCGGACCCCGAGGTCGGCCGTCGTGCCGCCGAGGACCACGCCGAGGAGATCGAAGAGGCCCTCGCTGGTGCCGACATGGTCTTCGTCACCGCCGGCGAGGGCGGTGGCACCGGCACCGGTGGCGCACCCGTCGTCGCTCGGATCGCGAAGTCGATCGGTGCACTCACCATCGGCGTCGTCACGAAGCCGTTCAGCTTCGAGGGCAAGCGCCGGCAGTCGCAGGCCGAGAACGGCGTCGCCGGGCTCAAGGACGAGGTCGACACGCTCATCGTCGTGCCGAACGACCGCCTGCTCGAGATCTCCGACCGCGGCATCTCCATGGTCGAGGCCTTCGCGACCGCCGACCAGGTGCTCCTCGCCGGCGTCCAGGGCATCACCGACCTGATCACGACCCCCGGGCTGATCAACCTCGACTTCGCCGACGTGAAGAGCGTCATGCAGGGTGCCGGTTCGGCGCTCATGGGCATCGGGTCCTCGCGGGGCGCCGACCGTGCCATCAAGGCCGCCGAGCTCGCCGTCGCGTCCCCGCTGCTCGAGGCATCGATCGACGGTGCGCACGGCGTGCTGCTCTCGATCCAGGGTGGCTCGAACCTCGGCATCTTCGAGATCAACGACGCCGCTCGTCTCGTGCAGGAGGCCGTGCACCCCGAGGCGAACATCATCTTCGGTGCCGTCATCGACGACACGCTCGGCGACGAGGTGCGCGTCACGGTCATCGCAGCGGGCTTCGACGGTGGCGAGCCGACGCAGCAGCTCAAGGAGCGTCGCTCGAGCTGGGTCGATCCCGATGGCGGCTCGACCGTGCCCGTCGCCACCGGCGCGAGCGGTGCCATCGAGGACTCGACCACCTCGTCGCCGTCCTGGGCGTCGCAGGAGCACGAGCCGCCGGCGCAGCGCGCTGCCGACCCCGCCTTCGACGGTGACGACGACGAGCTCGACGTCCCCGACTTCCTGAAGTAACCCTCTTGTCGGACGCTCCTCCGAGCCTCCAGGACCGGCTGGCCCGTGTCCGCGACGGCATCGCCGACGCGGCGCGGGCCGCTGGCCGTGACCCCGGCGAGCTCACGCTCGTCGTCGTGACCAAGTACCACCCGGCGTCGCTCGTCCGCGAGCTCGCGGCACTCGGCGTCACCGACGTGGGGGAGAACCGCCACCAGGAGGCGCAGGCCAAGGCGGCGGAGCTCGCCGACCTCGACCTGACGTGGCACTTCGTCGGGCAGCTCCAGTCCAAGAAGGCGCGCCAGGTCCGCCGGTACGCGCACGTGGTGCAGTCGCTCGACCGCGGTTCGGTCGTCGACGCGTTCGCGCCGAACGAGTCCGAGCCCGAGCCGCCGGTGATCGACGGCTTCGTGCAGGTCAACCTCACGGACGATCCAGGTCGCGGCGGGGTGGCGCCCGACGACGTCGAGGCGATGGTGGAGCGCATCGTGCGCACGGGCACTATCGCCCTGCGCGGCGTGATGGCCGTCGCGCCGCTCGACGAGGAGCCCCGTCCGGCCTTCGCCCGGCTGCGGTCGATCTCCGAGCGCGTGCAACGGCTCGTGCCGACCGCGACGGACATCTCGGCCGGCATGAGCGGCGACTTCCCCGACGCCGTGCTCGAGGGCGCGACACACCTACGGATCGGCACGGCAATCACCGGAAACCGTCCCGTCTCGCCCTAGCCTCGTCGCAGGGCATCCACGAGCACGAACACCACTGGAGGAACCATGGCCGGTCCGTTGAAGAAGACGATGGTGTACCTCGGCCTCGCCGACGAGGAACTCGAGTACGAGGACGAGCAGCAGCAGGCGTCGCCGGCCCAGGCACGCGCCCAGCAGCAGCAGCCGGCACCTCCCGCGGTGCAGCACGAGGCAGCACCGGCAGCGGCCCCTGCCGCCGCACCGGCAGCCACGGCGACCGCCCCCGCTCCGGCCGAGCCGAAGCACACCCACCAGCGCGGCGCCCAGGTCACCCCGCTCCGCCGCTCGCACACGACCGCACAGAAGGCGACCCCGGTCCAGGAAATGAACGAGATCCTCACCGTCCACCCGCGCGAGTACAAGGACGCCCAGTCCATCGCCGAGAGCTTCCGCGACGGGATCCCCGTCATCATCAACCTCTCGCAGATGACCGAGGCCGACGCCCGCCGCATGATCGACTTCGCGAGCGGCCTGTCCCTCGGCCTCTACGGCAAGATCGAGCGCGTCACCAACAAGGTGTTCCTGCTCTCGCCGGCCCACGTCGCAGTGAGTGGTGAGGCGCCCGAGGTAGAGTCCGACATCGAGGCGTCCTTCTTCGCCCAGTCCTGAGTCGTCGCGTCGCGCGGTCCCCGTGACCGTGTGGCGCCGCCCAGGCCCACCCGCCCCGTACGCGGTGTCCGCTGGGCACCACGTACCCGAGACGAGCGAGCCGCACCGTGTCCGTGATCTTCACGATCCTGTACTTCCTCCTCCTGCTGTACTTCTTCGTGCTCTGGGGGCGGTTCGCGCTCGACATGGTGCAGGCGTTCAACCGGTCGTGGCGTCCCCGCGGCGGGATGCTCGTCGTGGCCGAGTTCGTCTACACGTTCACGGATCCGCCGATCCGGACCGTGCGCCGTGCCCTCCCGCCACTGCGGATGGGCGCCGTCGCACTCGACTTCGGCTGGTCCATCGTGATGCTCGTCACGATCATCCTGATGAGCATCGTGCGGGTCATCTCGGTCACGGTCTGACCCGCAGCACCCGGTCCACGTCGTCCGCGACGCGCCACGCCCAGGTCATGATCACGGATCGGGCCCCGCGTCGGTGTACGGTGGTCGGGATCGATGCCCGCTCCGGTGGGCATCCGCACCGGGAGTCTCGCCTGGTACATTCGCAGCGAGACGTTTCGGTTCCACACGTTCAGCAGTTCTATTGAGGTGACGGCAATGGCTTTGACGCCGGAAGACGTAGTCAACAAGCGGTTCCAGCCGACCAAGTTCCGCGAGGGCTACGACCAGGACGAGGTCGACGACTTCCTCGACGAGGTCGTGGTCGAGCTGCGTCGCCTGACCCAGGAGAACGACGAGCTCCGTCAGCGCCTGCAGGCCGCCGAGTCCGCGCCGAAGTCGGCCGAGACCGAGCAGCCCGCCCCCGCTGCAGCGCCCGAGCCGGAGCCGGCCCCCGTCGCCGCCGCTCCCGAGCCCGCACCGGTGGCCGCTGCTGCAGCCCCGGCCGCCACGGTCAGCGCGGACGAGGACACCGAGGGCACCACGAACCTCCTGACGCTCGCGCGTCGTCTCCACGAGGAGCACGTCCGCGAAGGCGTCGAGAAGCGCGACGCGCTCATCGCCGAGGGCCAGGCCCAGGCCGCGCGCCTCGTCTCCGATGCAGAGGCCAAGCAGCGCCAGATCATCGCCGACACCGAGAACACCAACCGTCAGCGTGTCGCGGTGCTCGAGCAGGAGCGCACGCAGCTCGAGGGCAAGATCGACGAGCTCCGCACGTTCGAGCGCGACTACCGCGCCCAGCTGAAGAGCTACATCCAGAGCCAGCTCAGCGAACTCGACTCCTCGTCGGGCACCGAGCAGTCTGGTCTCACCCCCGCGCCGGCATCGGCGCAGGGCTTCGGCAACTGATTTGTCCCAGCAAGACCAACGAGCGAAGGTCAGTGTCCGCGCGATCGCGGCACTGGCCTTCGCCGCTGTCGTGGTGGTGGCGTTCGACCAGGTCGTGAAGGCGATCGTCGTCGCGAACCTCCCGTACGGTCAGGTCGTCCCCGTGCTCGGGAACGCCCTGCAGTTCCTCTACGTCAGGAACCCCGGTGCCGCGTTCTCGTTCGCGGTGAACATGACCTGGGTGTTCTCGATCGTCTCCGCCGCCGTCGTGGTCGCGATCATCGTCTTCGCCCGGCGCATCCACTCGATGTGGTGGGCGATCGTGCTCGGCATGCTGCTCGGCGGGGCGCTCGGCAACCTGAGCGACCGGCTCTTCCGTGAGCCGGGGTTCGGGCAGGGGCACGTCGTCGACTTCATCTCGACGCCGTGGATGATGCCGGCGATCTACAACATCGCGGACTCGTTCATCTGCATCAGCATGGTGGTCTTCGTGCTGCTGGTCGTCTTCGGGGTGAACCTCGACGGCACCAGGACGGTCTCGTCCAAGAAGGGCGGACAGGAGGCTCGTGGCGACGCCGCCACGGACGCTGCGGTTCCCGAGTCGGGAACCGTCGCCGACGTCGCGGACACCAGCCGTGCCTCCCGTCCCTCGTCCGACTCGCTGGGGCACGACGCGACGTGACCGAGTCGCGTTCCCTGCCCGTTCCGGACGGGCTCGCCGGTGAGCGTGTCGACGCCGCCATCGCGAAGCTCCTCGGCTTCAGCCGGTCCTTCGCCGCCGACGTCGTGGCGGCCGGCGGCGTGCGCGTCGACGGTGCTGTCGTCGACAAGTCCGACCGGCTCCACGCGGACTCGTGGCTCGAGGTCGAGTGGACCCCGAAGGAAGCGCCGCGGATCGTCCCCGCGGTCGTGCCCGGCATGACGATCGTCCACGACGACGAGGACATCGTCGTCGTCGACAAGCCCGTCGGCGTCGCCGCGCACCCGTCTCCCGGGTGGGACGGCCCGACGGTTCCCGGTGGCCTCGCCGCCGCCGGGTTCACCATCGCCACGTCCGGCGCCGCCGAGCGTGCTGGGATCGTGCACCGGCTCGACGTCGGCACCTCTGGGCTGATGGTCGTCGCGAAGACGGAGCTCGCGTACACGCACCTCAAGCGGGCGTTCAAGGAGCGCACGGTCGAGAAGGTCTACCACGCACTCGCGCAGGGACACCCGGACCCGACCTCCGGCACGGTCGACGCGCCCATCGGACGGCACCCGTCCAGCGACTGGAAGTTCGCGGTCACCTCTGACGGCAAGTCGAGCGTGACGCACTACGAGACGCTCGAGGCGTTCCGGTCGGCGACCCTGCTCGAGGTGCACCTCGAGACCGGGCGCACGCACCAGATCCGCGTGCACATGGCCGCGACCAGGCATCCGCTGGTCGGCGACACGATGTACGGCGCGGACCCGGTGCTCGCCGAGTCGCTCGGGCTGACGCGGCAGTGGCTCGACGCCGTCCGGCTCGGGTTCGCGCACCCGCGGACCGGCGACTGGGTCGAGTTCCAGGCGGCGTACCCGGAGGACCTGGCGCTCGCGCTCGAGAAGATCCGCAGCGCGTCGGTCTGATCGCGCTGACACGCCCGCCGGGCTGATCACTCGACGATGCTCACTCGACGGTGCTGGCCGCTGGCTGCCGGGTGGACGCGGACGTGGACACCGGTGTCTCGCCACCGGCTGCCTGACGACCGGGCAGCAGCAGCGCGAGCACCGTCGCGAACCCGGTGATGCCGATCGCCCACCAGAACGCCTGCTGGAACGCCGCAGCCGCATCGCCCCCTGCCGCGGCGCCCGCGAGCACGACGGCGAGCACGGCGGTCCCGAACGCGCCGCCGAGCTGCTGGGCGAGCCGGGTGATGGTGCTGGCGTGCGGCATCTCCGGTCGGTCGAGCCCGACGAAGCCGACGGCCATGATCGGGATCATCACGGCACCGAGGCCGAGCCCGCGGACCACGAGGACGAGTGCGATCCACCATTCGTTCGTGGAGCCGTCCGCGAAGGCGAAGGGGATCGTCGCCGCGAGGACCACGGCGAACCCGACGACCGCGACCAGCCGTGCGCCGATCCGGTCCGTGAGGCGTCCGGCGAGCGATCGACTGAGCAGTGAACCGACGCCCTGCGGGATGAGCAGCAGCCCGGCACCGAGCGCGTCCGTCCCGCGCAGCTCCTGGAACGACAGCGGCAGCAGGAGCATCCCGCCGTACAACGCCGCGCCCATCAGGAACATCAGCGTGGCCGCGGCGGCGAGCGGACGGTGTCGGAGCAGGGCGAGGTCCACCAGGGCGGCACCCCGGCGGCGTGTGGCCCAGAGGACGAACGCGGCGAGCAGGACGACGCCGGCGCCGAGGGGTGCCCACACGTCGAACCGGGCGAAGCCGCCCGACCGGCTCGCGTTGCTCAAGCCGTAGAGGACCCCGACGACGGCGGGGGAGAGCAGCACGAGGCCCACGGCGTCCAGCCGCGCCGTGCCGACGGGTCCGTCCGCCGGCATGAACCGCCACGCGAGGACGAGTCCGGCGACCGCGAACGGAACGTTCACCCAGAACAGCCACGGCCAGCTGCCGGCACCGAGGATGAGGCCACCGATGACCGGGCCGAGGATCGGCCCGAGCGCGGTGGGCAGCGACGCGACCGACATGAGCTTGCCGACGTTCCGTCCACCGGCCGCCTGCATCAGGAGTGTGGTCAGCAGCGGCATCATCGCGCCGGCGCCGACACCCTGGACGACACGGAACAGGATGAGGCTCGGCGCGTCCCACGCGAGGGAGCACAGGATGCTGCCGATCAGGAAGACCACGAGCGACGCCATCCAGAGGCGCCGCCCGCCGACGCGGTTCTGCAGCCACCCGACGAGGGGCACCGTGACGCCCATAGCGAGGAGGTAGCCGGTGCTGACCCACTGGATGGTGTCGACGCTGGTGTGCAGGTCGCGGCTGAGTGTGTGCAGCGCCACGCTCACGATCGTCGAGTCGAACAACGGTGCCATCGCACCGACGACCAGCGCGATGGCCAGTCTGCTGAGGTTCTTGTCCATTTGGAGATACGCTCCCGTTTCTTGTTGGCGCCAAGCTACTGCGGCGCGTTAAGATACGCAAGTGGATCTTGCAAGGACACGACGCCGCGGTGTCGAGCTCGAGTCGGCGCTGCTCGACGCCGCGTGGCAGGAGCTCGAGCAGGTGGGCTACGCCGGGCTGACCTACGAGGGGGTCGCTGCACGCGCCGAGACCTCGAAGCCCGTGCTCTACCGCAGATGGCCGACGAAGGTGGACCTCGTGCTCGCGGCGCTGCAGCACGCCGGGCTGTTCGAGCGTCGTCCCGTCGTGGACACCGGGTCGCTCCGTGGGGACATCCTCGCGACGCTGCGGGACTTCAACGCGGCGCGGTCCGACTTCATCACCGTGATCAGCCTGTACATGTCGAACATCAACGCCGACACCGGACTGTCGCCGGCCGATCTCCGGTCCCGGTTGCTGGGGGGCCGGGCGACCATCGGCAGGGTGTTCCTCGAGCGCGCGGCGGCCCGTGGCGAGATCCCGGCCAGGGACTGGCCGGAGGGCCTGGTGTCGCTGCCGTCCGACCTGATGCGGCACGACCTCGTGATGACACTGAAGCGGGTGCCCGACGCGCGGATCCTCGAGATCGTCGACGACATCTGGTTGCCGCTCATCCGCTGACGTCCGGGCCGCGAGCGGCGCCGTCCTGGCCGGGATCGGTGCCGTCGGGGCCGCGGTTGTCGCCCGTCGCGGTTAGGCTGTTCCCACCCCGCAGCAGCGTCACCAACCGGAGGTTCCGTGTCGGATTCCGACTCCTTCGTCCACCTGCACGTGCACAGTGAGTACTCGATGCTCGACGGTGCCGCGCGACTGAACGACCTCGTCGCCGAGACCGCGGCGCAGGGCATGCCGGCCGTGGCGGTGACCGACCACGGCAACATGTTCGGGGCGTTCGAGTTCTGGAAGGCCGCGAAGGCCGGCGGCGTCAAACCCATCATCGGGACAGAGGCGTACATCACGCCGCGCACCCACCGGACCGACAAGACCCGTGTGCGCTGGGGCGACGGCGGCGGGGACGACGTCTCCGGTGCGGGTTCCTACACGCACATGACGATGTTCGCCGAGAACACGACGGGCATGCACAACCTGTTCCGGCTGTCGTCGAAGGCCTCGATCGAGGGCTACTACTTCAAGCCGCGCATGGACATCGAGCTCCTCCAGGAGTACCACGAAGGCATCATCGCCACGACGGGCTGCCCGTCCGGCGAGATCCAGACGCGCCTGCGCCTCGGGCAGTACGACGAGGCGATCAAGGCGGCCGCGGACTACCGCGACATCTTCGGCAAGGAGAACTACTTCGCCGAGGTGATGGACCACGGGCTCGAGATCGAGCGCCGGGTGATGAGCGACGTCATCAAGATCGCGAAGGACCTCGGCATCCCGCTGGTCGGCACGAACGACCTGCACTACACGCACTCCCACGACGCCAAATCGCACGCGGCGCTGCTCTGCGTGCAGTCCGGCTCGACCCTGAACGACCCGAACCGGTTCAAGTTCGACGCCGACGAGTTCTACCTGAAGACCCCGCAGCAGATGCGGCACGTCTTCCGCGACAACCTCGACGCGTGCGACAACACCCTGCTGATCGCCGAACGGTGCAACGTCGAGTTCGACACCTCGGCGAACTACATGCCGAAGTTCCCGGTGCCGGAGGGTGAGACTGAGCACTCCTGGTTCGAGAAAGAGGTCGCGAAGGGCCTGCAGTACCGGTACCCGGACGGCATCTCCGACGAGGTCCAGGCCCGCGCCGACTACGAGGTCGGGATCATCAACCAGATGAACTTCCCCGGGTACTTCCTCGTGGTCGCCGACTTCATCAACTGGTCGAAGGACCACGGCATCCGCGTGGGACCTGGACGTGGTTCCGGTGCCGGATCGATGGTGGCGTACGCGATGCGCATCACCGACCTCGACCCGATCCGGCACGGGCTGATCTTCGAGCGCTTCCTCAACCCCGACCGCGTCTCGATGCCCGACTTCGACGTCGACTTCGACGACCGGCGCCGCGGTGAGGCGATCAAGTACGTCACCGAGAAGTACGGTTCCGAACGCGTCGCGCAGATCGTCACGTACGGCACGATCAAGGCGAAGCAGGCGCTCAAGGACTCCTCGCGCGTCCTCGGGTTCCCGTTCGGGATGGGCGAGAAGCTCACCAAGGCGATGCCGCCGCCCGTGATGGGCAAGGACATCCCGCTGACCGGGATCTTCGACAAGAACCACCCGCGCTACAAGGAAGCCGTCGACGTCCGCACCGTCGTCGAGACCGACCCGGAAGCCAAGACGGTGTTCGACACCGCGCTCGGGCTCGAGGGGCTGAAGCGCCAGTGGGGCGTGCACGCGGCCGGCGTCATCATGTCGAGCGACCCGCTGATCGACATCATCCCGATCATGAAGCGGGAGCAGGACGGCCAGATCGTCACGCAGTTCGACTACCCGGCATCGGAGTCGCTCGGCCTGATCAAGATGGACTTCCTGGGGCTCCGGAACCTCACGATCATCAGTGACGCCCTCGACAACATCAAGACGAACCGCGGCATCGAGCTCGACCTCGAGACCATGGGGCTCGAGGACCCCGAGGCGTACGCGCTCCTGCAGCGCGGTGACACCCTCGGCGTCTTCCAGCTCGACGGCGGCCCGATGCGTGGCCTGCTGCGGCTGATGAAGCCCGACAACTTCGAGGACATCTCCGCGCTCATCGCCCTGTACCGACCGGGCCCGATGGGTGCGAACTCGCACACGAACTACGCGCTCCGCAAGAACGGCGAGCAGGCGATCACGCCGATCCACCCGGAGCTCGAGGAGCCGCTCAAGGACATCATCGGCACGACCTACGGCCTGATCATCTACCAGGAGCAGGTCATGGCCATCGCGCAGAAGGTCGCCGGGTTCTCCCTCGGCCAGGCGGACATCCTCCGTCGCGCGATGGGCAAGAAGAAGAAGTCCGAGCTGGACAAGCAGTACGCGGGCTTCGAGAAGGGCATGCAGGACAACGGCTACTCGGCCGCTGCGATCAAGACGCTGTGGGACATCCTGCTGCCGTTCTCCGATTACGCGTTCAACAAGGCGCACTCCGCGGCGTACGGCGTGGTGTCGTTCTGGACCGCGTACCTCAAGGCCCACTACCCGGCCGAGTACATGGCGGCACTGCTGACCAGTGTCGGCGACGCCCGCGACAAGCTCGCGCTGTACCTCAACGAGTGCCGCCGGATGGGCATCAAGGTCATGCCGCCGGACGTCAACGAGTCGATCGGCTTCTTCGCGGCCGTCGGCGACGACATCCGCTTCGGCATGGGCGCGATCCGGAACGTCGGGTTCAACGTCGTCGACGACATCGTGAAGGCCCGCACCGAGAAGGGCGCGTTCGACTCGTTCCACGACTTCCTCCGCAAGATCCCGATCTCGTCCGCGAACAAGCGGACCGTCGAGTCGCTGATCAAGGCTGGCGCGTTCGACGAGTTCGGCGACACCCGACGGGCCCTCGTGGAGATCCACGAAGGCGCGGTCGAGGCCGCGGTGAAGGTCAAGCGCGACGAGGTGCACGGCAACGTCGGGTTCGACTTCGACTCGCTCTTCGCCGAGGTCGCCGAGGAACAGCCCTCGATGACCGTGGTGTCGCAGGTGCCCGACCGCCCGGAGTGGTCCAAGCGCGACAAGCTGGCGTTCGAGCGCGACATGCTCGGGCTCTACGTGTCCGACCACCCGCTCGCGGGGCTCGAGATCGAGCTCGCGAAGCACCAGTCGGTCACCATCGCGGACCTGATCGGCATGGACGACTCGGTCGAAGGCGAGACGGTCACCGTCGCCGGCCTGCTGACGAGCGTGCAGCACCGCGTCGCGAAGACGAGCGGCAACCCGTACGGCATCGTCCAGATCGAGGACTTCGGCGGCGAGATCGGCGTGATGTTCCTCGGCAAGACCTACCAGGAGTTCGGCCCGTCGCTCGTGGCCGACTCGATCGTGGTGCTGCGGGGTCGTGTCAACGTGCGCGATGATGGCAAGGCGCTGCATGCGGTGAGCATGTTCCAGCCCAACCTCGGTGACGTCATGGGTTCCGGCCCGCTGACGCTGAGCGTGCCGGAGCGGCAGGCGACGACGGAGATCGTCACCGAGCTCGCCGCCGTGCTCGGTCGGCACAGCGGCGAGACCGAGGTCCGGCTGAAGCTGCTCAAGGACGACGTCGCCCGCACGTTCGAGCTGCCCTTCCCGGTGAACCTCACCCCGGACCTGTTCGGCGAGCTGAAGAGCCTGCTCGGTCCGCGCTGCCTGGTGTAGGGGGAGCGGACGTGGCCGGACACCGCATCTTCGGGACGCCGTTCGCTGCGGTTTACCCGCTCTACCTCGCGAAGCTGGAGCGCAAGGGCCGGACGAAGGAGGAGCTCGACGCCGTCATCGCTTGGCTCACTGGGTTCGATGACGATGCACTCGCACGACAGCTCGCGGACGAGTCGACGTTCGAGGTGTTCTTCGAGCAGGCGACCCTGCACCCGAACGCCGGCCAGGTGACCGGCACGATCTGTGGCGTCCGCATCGAGGAGATCGACGATCCGCTGATGTGGCGGATCCGCGTCCTCGACAAGCTGGTGGACGAACTCGCCAAGGGCCGTCCGATGACGAAGGTACTGCGCACCGCGTGACCGGTGACGATGCCGCGGCGCCGGGGGAGGACGTCCTCCGCGCCTTCGGGGTGCAGGGGGCGGTGATCGAGCGACTCGTCGGCGGTCGGGGGCTGAGCTGGCGTGCCGGCGCCGTGGTGCTCCGGCCGCACGACGGTCCCGCCGAGACGGACTGGCGAGCCGGGGTCCTCGCGTCGCTGCCGGACAGCGACGGGTTCCGGACCCCTCGACCCGTCCCGACGACCACGGGCGAGTGGCGGCACGGTGCCTGGGAAGCGTGGGAGTGGCTCCCCGGACAGGCCGACGAGACCCGGGTCGCTGACGTCATCCGTGCGGGCACCGCCTTCCACCGGGGGATCGCCGGGCTCGAGCGTCCGGCGTTCCTCATGGCGAAGGACGACGCGTGGTCGCGTGCGGACCGAGCCGTGTGGGGTGACGGCGCGCTGCCCCGGGACCCGTCGCTCGACCGGCTGGTCGAGGCCTTCCGTCCCGTCCAGGCACCGTCGCAGCTGGTCCACGGTGACCTCCTCGGCAACGTGCTCTTCGTGGACGGGCACCCGCCGGCGGTCATCGACTGGCCGCCGTACTGGCGACCAGCGGGGCTCGGTGCCGCGATCGCCGCGGTGGACGCGGTCTGCTGGCACGGGTACCCGCTCGACGGCCTCGAGCGACTCGGCGACGGGGTCCCGGAGTGGTCGCAGCTGCTCGTCCGCGCGCTCGCGTTCCGGATCGCCACGCTGCTCGTCGCCGGCGCATGGGGGAGTGACGACGTCGAGCGGCACGCGCCCGTCATCGACGCCGTACTCGGACGTGCACCCCGCGTCGGTACGCTGGACGCCTCATGATGCAGCGAATCAACCTCCGTGGCGGACTGCCCGTCCGCGCCGAACTCCTCCGTCTCATGCCGCGCGCCGTCGGTGACGTCGGGCACGCGGTGGACGCGGCCCGGGCGCTCGTGGACGACGTCCGCGAGCGTGGAGCCGAGGCGCTGCAGGAGCAGGCCGAGCGGTTCGACGGGGGAGCACCGGCCGCAGTCCGGGTGCCGGCCGCCGACATCGCCGCCGCGGTCGCCGGGCTCACGCCGGAGCTCCGCACGGCGCTCGACGAGGCGATCCGCCGCGTCCGGGCAGCGAGCGCCGCCCAGGTCCCCGCCGCGTCCGTGACGACCCTGGCCGACGGCGCCGAGGTCCACCAGCGCTGGCAGCCCATGCGGCGCGTCGGGCTCTACGTCCCCGGCGGCAAGGCCGTGTACCCGTCGAGCGTCGTCATGAACGTCGTCCCGGCGCAGGTCGCCGGCGTCGGTTCGATCGCGCTCGTGTCCCCGCCGCAGCGCGACCACGGCGGCGCCGTGCACCCGACGATCCTCGCCGCGGCCGGGCTCCTCGGCATCGACGAGGTCTACGCGATGGGCGGAGCCGGAGCGATCGGCGCGCTGGCGTACGGCGTGCCGTCGATCGGCCTCGAGCCGGTCGACCTCGTCACCGGGCCCGGCAACAACTACGTCGCCGCAGCCAAGCGCCTGGTCCGTGGCGTGGTCGGGATCGACGCCGAGGCCGGCGCCACCGAGATCCTCGTCATCGCCGACGAGTCCGCCGACCCCGCGTACGTCGCTGCCGACCTCATCAGCCAGGCCGAGCACGACGAACAGGCCGGCAGCGTGCTGGTGACGACGTCGGCGACGTTCGCCGATGCGGTGGAAGCCGCCATCCCGGGACAGACGGCGGTGCTCGGGACGGCCACGCGCCTCCAGGCCGCGCTCGACGGCCCGCAGTCCGCAGTCGTCCTGGTGGACTCGCTCGCGGACGCGGCGACCGTGAGCAACGCGTACGGGCCGGAGCACCTCGAGATCCAGACCGTCGACGACGACGCGGTCCTGGCGGACATCGACGCGGCTGGTGCGGTGTTCGTCGGCCCGAGCACGCCCGTGAGTCTCGGGGACTACCTGGCCGGTTCGAACCACGTGCTGCCGACCGGCGGCCAGGCCCGGTTCGGCTCCGGACTGTCGGCGTCGACGTTCCTGCGGCCCCAGCAGGTGATCCGCTACACGGCCGACGCCCTGGCCGAGGTCGCGCCGCACATCGTCGCGCTCTCGACCGAGGAGCAGCTCCCCGCCCACGGTGCAGCGGTGACGGCCCGCACAGGTTCGCCCGTCGGCCCGTAGCGGGCGTGCCGAACCGATAGCCTGGGGCACGACATGTTCTGCCCCTTCTGCCGCCACCCGGACTCCCGCGTCGTCGACTCCCGCACGAGCGACGACGGCACCTCGATCCGTCGCCGCCGCCAGTGCCCGAACTGCGGGCGTCGCTTCTCCACGACGGAGACCGCATCGCTGAACGTCGTGAAGCGGAACGGGGTGCTCGAACCGTTCAGCAGGGAGAAGATCATCTCCGGCGTGCGGAAGGCCTGCCAGGGTCGCCCCGTGACGGACTCCGACCTCGCGGTGCTCGCGCAGCGGGTGGAGGAGATCGTGCGGTCCTCGGGCGCCAGCCAGATCGAGGCGAACGACATCGGCCTGGCGATCCTCGACCCGCTGCGTGAACTCGACGAGGTCGCCTACCTGCGGTACGCCAGCGTGTACCAGGCGTTCGACTCGCTCGAGGACTTCGAGTCCGCGATCGGGCAGCTCCGCATCGACCACCACGGTGAGCCGCAGTCGACGACCGGGGCCGACGCGTGAGCGGCATCGCGGAACGCATCGTCCGCGCCGGGTACGGGGCCGTCTTCCGTGGCGTCTTCGCGAACATGGACCCCGAGCGCGCCCACCACCTGGCGTTCGGCGTCATCAAGGTGCTGCCGAGGGTCCCGATCGTGCGGGGGCTCGTGGAGCGGTACTCCCGTCCGTCGGCCGACGACGGCGTCACGACGATGGGCATCCACTTCCCGTCCCGGTTCGGCCTCGCCGCCGGATTCGACAAGGACGCCAAGGGGATCGGCGGCCTCGGTCTGCTCGGCTTCGGGCACGTCGAGGTCGGCACGATCACGGCGAAGCCCCAACCGGGCAACGAGAAGCCGCGGTTGTTCCGGCTCATCGCCGACCGTGCCCTGATCAACCGCATGGGGTTCAACAACCGGGGTGCAGCGGCCGCGGCACGCCGGCTCGAGCGTGCTCGCCGGAACCCCGGTCGGCCCGTCATCGGCGTGAACATCGGCAAGAGCCGCGTGGTCGACGTCGCGGACGCGGTCGACGACTACCTCGAGTCGACGCGGCTCCTCGCGCCGTTCGCGGACTACCTCGCGGTCAACGTGAGCTCACCGAACACGCCGGGCCTCCGTGGGCTGCAGGAGCTCGACCAGCTCCGACCCCTGCTCTCCGCCGTGAACGACGCCGCCGGGCGGGTCCCTGTGCTGGTGAAGATCGCGCCGGACCTCACCGACGAGCAGATCGACGCGATCGCCGGGCTCGCGGTGGACCTCGGGCTCGCCGGGGTCATCGCGAACAACACGACGATCTCGCGCTCCGGGCTCGCGACCCCGGTCGCCGACGTCGAGGCGATGGGGGCTGGCGGACTCTCCGGGGCGCCGCTGTCCGCCCGGTCGCTCGACGTCCTGCGCCGCGTGCGCGCCGCCGTGCCGACCGACTTCTGCGTGATCGCGGTCGGGGGCGTCACTACCGAGGCAGACGTGCAGGCCCGTGTCGATGCCGGCGCGACGCTCGTGCAGGGCTACACGGCGTTCCTCTACGAGGGGCCGACCTGGGCGACGCGGATCAACCGGCTGCGGCGGCGTCGGCTGAAGCGCGAGGCGCGCGCCGCGCGCTGAGCGCCGCCGGGCTCGCTGTCGCGTCCCACACCGCCCCCCGCTCACGTTCGCCGCGACCGGTCGCGACACCCCGCTCACGTTCGCCGAGCGGTCGCGTTCCGTCGGTCCCGGAAGGTCGCAACGACAATCTTCGACCGGTCGGCGGAAGGCGCGC
Source organism: Curtobacterium sp. L3-7 (assembly GCF_048756585.1). Lineage (NCBI taxonomy): Bacteria > Bacillati > Actinomycetota > Actinomycetes > Micrococcales > Microbacteriaceae > Curtobacterium > Curtobacterium sp. L3-7. The sequence continues at coordinate 2,165,768 of NZ_CP151474.1, forward strand.
GACGGGTCGTGACCAGTCGACGGACGGGAGGCTCGTTGCGGCTCGGCTTCGAGCCTCCCGTCCGGCGCGTCACCGGACACGGCCCCCCGCGCGCACCCGGCTCCACCCCGCCGCGCGCCGGGACGACGAAGCGCCGCCGGCCAGGGGCCGGCGGCGCTTCGGGACGAACGGGTCAAACGGAGGGGTACTGACCGCGCTTGACCTGGGGCTTCGGCAGGCGCAGGAAGCGCAGCTGCCACGCCCGCGTCAGGATGTAGAAGAACGTTCCCTTCTGGAACACGCCGAACTTCGCGGTGAGCTTCTTGCGCAGCACGACCCAGAGCACGACGCAGTCGAGGATGAACAGCGCCACGAACGCCCACACGAGCAGCAGCGCGTACGAAGCGGCCGCGGTCTGGGACGCGACGAACCCGACGATCAGGAAGACCACGAGGATGGGCATCATCACCTCGCCGACGTTCCAGCGCGCGTCGATGTAGTCGCGCACGAACTTGCGCTGCTCGCCCTTGTCCTTCGCGGGGAGGTACCGTTCCTCGCCGTTGGCCATGCCGACGCGGGCCTTCTCGCGCTCGTTGTTGAGGCGCGCACGCGCGGCCTTCTTGTCGACGGGCGAGTTGCCGACCAGCGGACGGCGGTTCGCTGCCTCTCGCTCGCGGCGGGACGGTGTGGGGCGCCCCTTGCCGTGCTCGAGCAGTTCCTCTTCCGAGGGGTTGACTGTCGTGTCGGTCTTCGGTGCTGCCTTGGCCACGGTGATTCCTGCTGTTGGTGAGCGGAGCGCCGAGGAGGAACCCCGGCACCGGTTGTCCTCTAGATTACCGGGCATGACCGACCACGCACAGTCCGCACCCGCGACCGACCCCGCCCTGCTCGACGCCCTCCGCGAACAGGTGCAGGGTGACCTGCCGACGACGATCGCCGACCTCTCGGGCTTGGTGCGGATCCCGTCGGTGTCCTGGTCGGCGTTCGACCCCGCGCACGTGCGGCGGAACGCCGAGGCCGTGGCCGACCTGGCGCGCAGCACCGGTGTGTTCGACGAGGTCAGGATCATCAGGAGCGCCGTCGAGGGCGACACGCCCGCCGGTGCCTCGGATGCGACCGGGACGGAGCTCGACGGCGTCGAGCTCGGGCAGCCCGCGGTCCTCGCCGTCCGCCCGGCCCGCAACGGCAAGCCGACCGTGATGCTCTACGCCCACCACGACGTCCAGCCGCAGGGCGACGACGCGCTGTGGGAGACCCCGCCGTTCGAGCCGACGCTCCGCGGGGACCGCCTGTACGGCCGCGGTGCCTCGGACGACAAGGCCGGCGTGATGACCCACGTCGCCTCGCTCCGTGCCCTGCACGCGCGGTTCGGCGACGACCTCGACCTCGGCATCGTCCTCTTCGTGGAGGGCGAGGAGGAGTTCGGCTCGCGCTCGTTCCGCACGTTCCTCCGCGAGCAGAAGGAGCACCTGGCCGCCGACGTCATCGTGGTGGCCGACAGCGACAACTGGTCCACCGAGGTCCCCGCGATCACGGTCTCCCTCCGCGGCAACGTGACGTTCAAGCTGACCCTGACGACGCTCGAGCACGCGAGCCACAGCGGCATGTTCGGGGGAGCGGCACCCGACGCGATGCTGCCGATGGTCCGGCTGCTCGCCTCGCTGCACGACGACGCCGGTTCGGTGGCCGTCGAGGGGCTGACCTCGTACGACGCGCCGGTGCCGGCCCGCAGCGAGGACGAACTCGCCGCCGATGCGGCGCTGGTCCCGGGTGCGAAGCCGGTCGGCACCGGCGACGTCCTGTCGCGCATGTGGTTCCAGCCCTCGATCACCGTCACGGGCATGGACGTCCCGAGCGTCGCGAACGCGTCGAACACGCTGCTGCCGACGGTCTCGGCGCGCGTCTCGGTCCGGGTCGCCCCCGGACAGTCCGCACGCGACGCGTTCGCCGCCGTCGAGCGCCACATCGCCGCGCACACGCCGTTCGGCGCCCGCGTGGAGATCAGCGAGCCCGACGCCGGGGACGGCTTCCTCGTGGACACCAGCGGGTGGGCCGTCCGTGAGGCACGCACCGCGATGGCCGAGGGATGGGGCGCGGAGCCCGTGGAGCAGGGCATCGGCGGATCGATCCCGTTCGTGTCCGACCTCGCCGCCGAGTTCCCAGAGGCGCAGATCCTGGTGACCGGGGTCGAGGACCCCGACACGCGGGCGCACAGCCCGAACGAGTCCCAGCACCTCGGCGTGCTGCACCGGGCGATCGCGGCCGAGACGATCCTGCTGGCCCGCCTCGCGACGCGCTGACCTGCCTGGAGGCTCGGTGCACGTTCTCCACATCGGCTGCGGTCCGTCGGTGGGCGTGCTTACAATCGACCAGGCAGCGGTGACCGGCACCGCAGCAGAGGGAGGCGCGCATGAGCGACACCATCACCACAGGGACCGAGGCGACCACCGTGACCACGGTCGCGACGGCACCGTCGTCGCACGGGGTCCTGCTCAGCGACGCCGCGGCGGGGAAGGTGGCGAGCCTCCTCGAGCAGGAAGGCCGTGACGACCTCCGTCTGCGCCTCGCCGTCCAGCCTGGTGGCTGCTCCGGGCTGATCTACCAGCTCTACTTCGACGAGCGTCTGCTCGACGGTGATGCCACCGCCGAGTTCGACGGTGTCGAGGTCGTCGTCGACAAGATGAGCGTCCCGTACCTCGACGGTGCGACGATCGACTTCGAGGACACCATCCAGAAGCAGGGCTTCACCATCGACAACCCCAACGCGCAGGGCAGCTGCGCGTGCGGAGACAGCTTCCACTGACCTGGGGCAGTCCCGACGACGCGAGCGGGGAGCGACCGACACGGTTGCTCCCCGCTCGCGTTTTCCGTGCTCGCAGGCCCGCGATGACCAGGGAAAAACCGAGTCGGACACGGTCGGATCGGGCCCGAGGGTGTGTCGGGCGTGCACGAGGCGTCACCAGCTGCGAGTAAGCTAGGAGTGTTCCAACCAAGCTGGGAGCCAGCCATGAGACGCCTTCGTGCGCCTCGCGTCGGTCTTCGACGCAACTGCGCTCCGGGTTCACGTCATTCCGAGAGGTAACAGTGCGTTCGAATCGCCGTATACGTTGGGCGGCCGTCCCGGTGGCCGTCGGTCTGGTCATCGCACTGGCGGGTTGCTCGCAGCAGCAGCTCAACGGGTGGCTGCCGGGCACCGATGAGACGAAGGACGTCACGAACCACACCAGCCGCATCGTCGGCCTGTGGACCACCAGCTGGATCGTGCTCCTCGCCGTCGGGCTCATCGTGTGGGGCCTGATCATCTGGGCAGCGATCGTCTACCGCCGTCGGAAGGGCCAGACCGGCCTCCCGGTGCAGATGCGCTACAACATGCCGCTCGAGATCTTCTACACGATCGTCCCGCTCATCCTCGTGCTGGGCTTCTTCGCCTTCACCGCCAAGGACCAGGCCGCGATCGAGAAGCCGTTCGCGCAGCCGGACACCACGGTGCACGTCTACGGCAAGCGCTGGGCGTGGGACTTCAACTACATCGACCAGAACGACCCGTCGAAGAGCGTCTACTACCAGGGCATCCAGGCCCAGGAAGAAGAGAACAAGAACGGCGCGATCGACGAGTCGCAGCTCCCGACCCTCTACCTGCCGGTCGGCAAGAAGGTCAAGATCGAGCTCGACTCCCGCGACGTCGACCACTCCTTCTGGATCATCGACTTCTTGTACAAGAAGGACATGCTCCCCGGGAAGACGAACTACGAGTACTTCATCCCGCAGAAGGAAGGCACGTACCAGGGCAAGTGCGCCGAACTCTGCGGCGAGTACCACTCCCTCATGCTCTTCCAGGTGAAGGTCGTGTCGCCCGCCAAGTACGAGGCGTACCTCGACACCCTCAAGGACCAGGGCAAGGTGGGCCTGCTCGGCGACGAGTACAACACCAACACGAACCAGCCTGACAACAAGGCGCCCGTCACGGCGTCGGACGACAAGTAGGGGCTCGCCAGATGACCACGTCATTCGTCGGCCAACCGACCAGCACCTCGACGCCGGACTTCCAGGCGTCGAAGGTCGGTCGGAAGGGCAACATCATCGTCCGGTGGATCACCTCCACGGACCACAAGACGATCGGGTACATGTACCTGATCACGTCGTTCCTGTACTTCCTGCTCGCCGGCGTGATGGCGCTCGTCATCCGCGCGCAGCTCTTCGAGCCGGGGCTGCAGCTCGTCGCGACGAAGGAGCAGTACAACCAGCTCTTCACGATGCACGGCACGATCATGCTGCTGCTGTTCGCGACGCCGCTGTTCTCGGGCTTCGCGAACGCCATCATGCCGCTGCAGATCGGTGCGCCGGACGTCGCGTTCCCGCGTCTGAACGGCTTCGCGTTCTGGCTCTACTTCTTCGGTGGGCTCATCGCCGTTGGCGGCTTCCTCACCCCGCAGGGTGCGGCGTCGTTCGGCTGGTTCGCCTATGCGCCACTGAGTGACACCACGTTCACACCAGGGCTCGGTGGCACGTTGTGGGTCTTCGGGCTCGGCCTGACGGGCTTCTCGACGATCCTCGGTGCGGTGAACTTCATCACGACGATCATCACGATGCGCGCCCCCGGCATGACCATGTTCCGCATGTCGATCTTCACGTGGAACACCCTCGTGACGTCGCTCCTCGTGCTCATGGCCTTCCCGGTCCTCGCCGCCGCACTGTTCGGACTCGGTCTCGACCGGGTGTTCGACGCCCAGGTGTTCAACCCCGCGAACGGTGGAGCCCTGCTCTGGCAGCACCTCTTCTGGTTCTTCGGCCACCCAGAGGTGTACATCATCGCGCTGCCGTTCTTCGGCATCGTCTCCGAGGTCTTCCCGGTCTTCAGCCGCAAGCCGATCTTCGGGTACAAGACCCTCGTCTACGCGACCATCGCCATCGCGGCCCTCTCGGTCACGGTGTGGGCGCACCACATGTACGTCACCGGCTCGGTGCTGCTGCCATGGTTCTCGCTCATGACGATGCTCATCGCGGTCCCGACCGGCGTGAAGATCTTCAACTGGGTCGGCACGATGTGGCGCGGCTCGGTGACCTTCGAGACCCCGATCCTCTGGGCGATCGGCTTCCTGATCACCTTCACGTTCGGTGGTCTGACCGGTGTCATCCTGGCCTCCCCGCCGCTGGACTTCCACGTGTCGGACTCGTACTTCGTCGTGGCGCACTTCCACTACGTGGTCTTCGGCACCGTCGTGTTCGCGATGTTCTCCGGCTTCTACTTCTGGTGGCCGAAGTGGACGGGTCGCATGCTCAACGAGCGCCTCGGCAAGATCCACTTCTGGCTGCTCTTCATCGGCTTCCACACGACGTTCCTCATCCAGCACTGGCTGGGCGTCATCGGCATGCCACGTCGCTACGCGACGTACCTGCCGAACGACGGCTTCACCTGGATGAACCAGCTGTCGACCATCGGCGCGATGATCCTCGGCATCTCGTTCCTGCCGTTCATCTTCAACGTCTACGTCACCGCGCGGAACGCCCCGAAGGTGGCCGTGAACGACCCGTGGGGCTACGGCCGCTCGCTCGAGTGGGCGACCAGCTGCCCGCCGCCGCGGCACAACTTCACGTCGATCCCGCGGATCCGTTCGGAGTCCCCGGCGTTCGACCTGAACCACCCCGAAGCGGGTGTGCCGATCGGTGTGGGTCCCGCGAAGGACGCTCCCGATGCCCCGACCTACGACGCCGCGAAGGGCGAGGTGAAGTAAGGCGATGCGCGCCAACGTCAACCTGTTCTGGATCCTCTTCGGGTTCTTCATCCTCGCGGACGCCGCGTACACGATCTGGTTCGCCCTCGCCCACAACGGTGGGTGGGAGCCGGTCGGCACGGTCGGCATCGGCCTGGTCGGGCTCATGGCCGCGTTCATCGCGTTCTACCTCGGCCGCGTGCTCTCCGCCCAGGGCGGGGAGCTGCCGGAAGACCGCCAGGACGCCAACATCGAGGACGGCGACGCCGAGCTCGGGCACTTCAGCCCGTGGTCGTGGTGGCCCATCCTCCTCGCAGCGTCGACGTCGATCTGCTTCCTCGGTGTCGCAGCCGGCCTGTGGATCGTCCCGATCGGTCTGGCGCTCGTCGCCGTGACGCTGGTCGGCTGGGTCTTCGAGTACTACCGCGGCAACTTCGGGCACTGACCCACGACAGACGCGCTTCGGGCGGCACCAACTTCGGTGCCGCCCGAACTGCGTCCTGACGACCTCCATGAGAGCGCGCGCAGCCCGCCGCTCATCAGGGAATCAACCGGCCCGTGTACGGCTTGCAGCCATGCGGACCCATCCACCACGCGAAAGGAGTCACCACCGGTGACCGACAAGCGCACACTCATCATCTTCGGTGCGACGGGCGACCTCGCCTCCCGCCTGCTCCTGCCGGGCCTCGGCACGTTCCTGCAGAGCGGCCGTGCCGTCCCCGTCCAGCTGATCGGCACCGGCCGCAGTGAGCGCACCCCGGAGAAGTGGAAGGACATCGTCACGAAGTCCTTCGCCTCGCAGGACGTCAAGGGACCCGAGGTCGACGCGACCATCGAGTCGACGATCTTCATCCAGGGCGACCCGACCGACCCGAAGCACCTCAGGGCGCTGCTCGACGCCGCCGAGAACGAGCCGATCCTGTACTTCGCGCTCCCGCCGCAGATCGCGTCGGACATCTGCGAGGCCCTGCAGTCGGTCGACCTCCCCGAGGGCACGACCCTGGCGTTCGAGAAGCCCTTCGGCACCGACGTCGCCAGCGCCAAGGCCCTCAACGAGACGGTCCTCAAGATCGTCCCCGAAGAGCGCGTGCACCGCACCGACCACTTCCTCGGCCGGACCACGGTCCTGAACATCATCGGTCTGCGTTTCGCGAACCGCCTGTTCGAGCCGATCTGGAACGCGGAGAACATCGAGAAGGTCGACATCTTCTACGACGAGACCCTCGGCCTGGAGAACCGCGCCCAGTACTACGACGAGGCCGGCGCGATGGTGGACATGATCCAGTCGCACCTGCTGCAGATCCTCGGCCTCGTGACGATGGACGCCCCGGCTGCCATCGACGCCGTCGAGTTCCGCTCGTCCCTCGCCCGTGCGCTCCGCTCGACCCGACTGAAGGGCGACGACGCGAAGATCGCCTCGCGCCGCGCGGTCTACACGGCCGGCACGATCGATGGCAAGGAGCTCCCGTCCTACCAGGACGAGCAGGGCGTCGAGCCTGGTCGTCAGACCGAGACGCTCGCCGAGATCTCGGTGGAGGTCGACACCGCACGCTGGAAGGGCGTCCCCTTCACGCTGCGTTCCGGCAAGGCGCTCGGCGCGAGCCGCAAGGAGGTGCTGATCACCTTCAAGCCGGTGCCGCGCCTGCCCTCCGGCCTGACCGGTCGCCCGAAGACGGACACGCTGCGCATCGTCCTGAACCCGGACGAGATCGAGCTGACCGTGTCGGCGAACGGTGGGGGCAACCCCTTCGAGATGGGCCAGGTCACGCTGTCGTCGTCCTTCAGCGACGGCGAGCTGACCCCGTACGGCGAGGTGCTCAACGGGATCTTCCACGACGACCCGCTGCTCTCGATCCGCGGCGACGTCGCGGAGCGGTGCTGGGAGATCGTGGAGCCCGTCGTCGCCGCCTGGAAGGCGAACGAGGTCCCGCTCGAGGAGTACCGCGCGGGTTCGCGCGGTCCCGCGGACTGGGAGTCGTCATCCTGACGCACTGATCCGGACCACACACGGACGGGAGGCGCGGTGTCAGCTGGCACCGCGCCTCCCGTCCGTCGTCTGCGTACGGGACGGAGGTGGCCGAATCGCGCGTAGGAGGTCGTTTCGCGCGTAGGAGGTCGGAAATTCCGACCTCCTACGCGCGAATCCGCTCCCTACGCGCGAAACGACCCACCGCACGGCGGGTCACGGTGCGCCGGGGCAGCGTCAGGCCGGGGTGCCCGCGCGCTCGCCCTCGCCCGTCCACGACCTGGTGCCGCCGTCGTGCTGGGGGATCCGGGTGCGGTGCCCCGTCGCCTTGCCGCGGGCACGTTCGATCGCGTCCGCCGCGGCCACCAGCGTCAGGTGCGAGAGCGCCTGCGGGGTGTTGCCGATGTGGTGCCCCGTCTCGACGTCGATCTCCTCCGAGAGCATGCCGACGTCGTTGGCGTACCCGACGAGCACGTCCATGAGCCGCTCGGCGTCCTCGATGCGCCCCGATGCCGCGTACTGCTCGACCAGCCAGAACGAGCAGGCCAGGAACGGGTGCTCGCTGCCGCTCAGCCCGTCGAACCCGGCCGTGGTGCGGTACCGCAGCACGAGCCCGTCCGAACCGACGCGGAGGTCCTCCTCGATCGCGGCGACGGTCCCGAGCATCCGCGGGTCGGTCGCCTTGCAGTAGCCGATCTGCGGCAGGACGAGCAGGCTCGCGTCCACCTCGTCGGTGTCGTAGTGCTGGCGGAAGGACCCGCGTTCGGCGTTCCACCCGTGCTCGTCGATCTCCGCACGGACGGCGTCACGGAGCCGGCGCCAGCGGTCCACGGGGCCTTCGAGTCCGAACTCCTCGACCGCGGCGACCCCTCGGTCGAACGCGGCCCAGATCATCGCCCGCGAGTGCGTGAAGCTCCGTCGGGGGCCGCGCATCTCCCAGATGCCGTTGTCCGGTTCCTGCCAGTGCTCCTCGACGTAGCCGAGCAGGGCACGCTGGAGCGCCCACGAGTCGGCGTTCTCCTCGACGCCGAGCTCGCGGGCGTCGTGGAGCGCCGCGAGCACCTCGCCGAACACGTCGCCCTGGTACTGCGTGTACGCACCGTTCCCCACCCGCACGGGCTTCGATCCCGCGTACCCGGCGAGGTGGTCGAGCTCACGTTCCGGCAGCTCGCGTTCGCCGGCGATGCCGTACATGATCTGCACGTCGGCCGGGTCGCCTGCGATCGCCCGGAGCAGCCAGCCGCGCCAGTGCTTCGCCTCGTCCTGGTAGCCGTGGGCGATCATCGACGCGAGTGCCAGCGAGGCGTCGCGGAGCCAGACGTACCGGTAGTCCCAGTTGCGTTCGCCGCCCGGGTCCTCCGGCAGGCTCGTGGTGGCCGCGGCGACGACCCCGCCGGTCTCCGCGTGGGTCATCGCACGGAGGAAGAGCAGCGATCGGCGGGTGGCGTCGGCGTAGCGGCCGCCGACGCGGGCGGTGCCGGTCCAGTCGCGCCACCACTGCCTGGTGCGGTGGAGTGCGTCGTCGACGTCGAGTTCCTCCGGGGGCTCGCGGTGCGACGGGTACCAGGTCAGCACGGTGTCGAGCACGTCCCCGTCGTGCACGGTGCGGGTGGCGACGTGGCGGTGGTCGTCGGCGTGGAACCGGACGCCGCGGACGATGACCGACCCGGGTCCCGCCGTCGCGACGAGTGCGGGGTCGTCGTCGTCGCCGACCTGGCGGACCCAGGGGAGTGCGCGGGCGTAGTCGAACCGGATGCGCAGGGCCTGTCGGACCTCGACCTCGCCCGTGAGCCCCCTGACGCGCCGGACGACCGATGCCCGGTGCGCGCCGATCGGCATGAAGTCGGTGACCTCGACGACGCCGGTGGACGTGGTCCAGATCGTCGTCAGGACGAGGGTGTCCTCGTCGTACCGACGCTCGGCGATGGCGTCGGGGTCGGTGGGTCGGAGCGTCCAGTGCCCGTCGTGCTCGTCTCCCAGCAGGGACGCGAAGGTCGAGGGGCTGTCGAAGCGGGGGAGACACGCCCAGTCGATCGTGCCGGCACGGTCCACCAGTGCGGCCGTGTAGCAGTCCCCGATGATCGCGTGGTCCTCGATGCGTTGCGCCATGCCCCCGATCGAACCACTGACCGCCGATGTTCCACCGGCGTCATGCGTCACCGACTGAGAGTGCGCGCAGGCTCTAGTCGAGTTCGGTGATCCCGACGCGGGCGAGCTCGGTCCAGAGACCGGCACCGTCCGGGGCGTAGACCCACGGCGCGGCGGATTCCCTGGAGCGTTCCTGGGCCCTGGACCGTCCACCCGCGAGGACGGCCTCACTCGTGGACAGCTGCCGGATCGCGACACCCGCGACGTTGTCCGGGTGCTCGCGCGCGAAGTCGCCGTACAGGGTCTCGTCGTGCTGCCCGTCGTCACCGACGAGCAGCCACTTGATGTCCGGGAAGTCGCGGGCGAGCCGCCGGAGGTTCTCGTGCTTGTGCAGCTGCCCGCTCCGGAAGAAGCGGTCGTGCGTCGGACCCCAGTCGGTGAGCAGCAGGGTGCCGGACGGGTACATGTTCCTGGTGAGGAAGCGCTGGAGCGTCGGCCCGACGTTCCACGCACCGGTGGAGAGGTACACCGTCGGCGACCCGGGGTGCTGCGCGAGTACACGCTCGTAGAGGACGGACATGCCGGGGACCGGGCGGCGCGCGTGCTCGGTGAGGACGAAGGAGTTCCACGCGGCCAGCATCGGACGGGGGAGCGAGGTCACCATCACGGTGTCGTCGATGTCGGACAGCAGCCCGAACCGCGTGTCCGGGTGCACGACGAAGACGTCGGCCTCGGCGTCGCGCTGCCCGCCGGCGGACAGCCTGATGGTCTGCCAGCCCGGTTCGAGGTCGATCGGGACGATGGTGTCGACCACGCCGCCACGGTCGGACTGCACGGTGTGGGTGACCCCGCCGGCGGTGATGGTCACCTCGGCGTGGTCGACCGCCACGCTCGTGAAGGTGCGCCAGCCGCGGACACCGGTGTACGCCGCGTCCGAGGCGAGTCCACGCCGGGTCAGCAGCACCCGGCAGAGCACCCGGATCCACCCGGGCGCGCCGTACCCGGTGTACGGGATGACGGTCGGCACGAGGCCGCGTCGGCGGGCGCGCTGTTCACGGAACTCCTGCACGGCGTCCTCGATCCGGGCGGCACGATGCAGGATCGGCTCGGCCAGCGACGGTTCGTGGGACGTCGGGTCGGGCATCGGCCCATCATCCCACGGAGGGGTGGAGGATGGGCACGACGCACTCGACACCCGGAGAATCGCAGCGGGATTCCAGCCGGGCTCTGCGAGAGTTGCCCCGTCACACAATCAGCCCGCGGTCGCCGCGAGAAGGAGAACACGTGCTCGTCACCGAGGTTTCGAACGCACTGCCGGGGGGATCATCACTGCTCAGGAACGAGCCGGTCCAAGCCCGCAGTTCGGCGCGCCTCGCCGGGCTCCTCGACGCCGCAGCCGCGGTGATCGACGAGATCGGCTTCGAGCGGCTCACCACGGCCATGGTCGCCGAACGGGCGGGGGCGTCCATCGGCACGGTCTACCGGTACTTCCCGGACCGCATCGCCGTGGTGGAGGCGCTCGCCATCCGCTGCACGCAGCGGCTCGCGTCCCGGTTCGTCGACGCGCTCGACGCCAGCGGCGCGACGACCTGGCAGGACGCCTGCGACGCGCTCATCGACATGACGAGCGAGATGTACCGGACCGAGCCCGGGTTCCGCGCGATCCGCTTCGGCGACGCCGCGGACTCCGGCGTCGGTGACGAGGAAGACCGCATGGGTGCCCTCGGCGGGGCGGTCGGCGCGATCATGCGCGAGCGCTTCGGCCTGCCGGACAACGACGCCGTCGCGCGAGCGTGGGTCGTCCTCGCCGAATCCGGACACGCCGTGCTGGCCAGGGCCCACCAGGACCGCGAGCACCCGGACACGGGGCTCATCGAGGCATACCGCGTCATGAACAAGACGTACCTGGAGTCGGTGATCGCCGCCTCCTGACCACCGGTCACCAATCCGAACGGCGCCCGCCCTCCGAACTGGAGGCGCGGGCGCTGTCGTGTCCGCGGCCTCCGCCGTGCGCGGGGTCGGCTCCAGAGCCGTGGCGGCTTCCGCAGACCGGCCGCCGCCGGGTGGCGCTGTCCGGGACACGCCCGGTCACGTCACGGATCGTCACCTGGACGTACCGCTGTCGGTGCTGACGGGTACTCTCACTCGGAGTCGGGCTACCTCCTACCAGAAGGGCACCCATGATCGAGTTCCGCCAGGTGCGCAAGACGTACCCGGACGGCACGGCCGCAGTCGAGCGGTTCGACCTCGTCATCCCATCACGCACCACGACGGTCTTCGTCGGGTCGAGTGGTTGCGGGAAGACGACGCTGCTCCGCATGATCAACCGGATGGTCGACCCCACTGCCGGGTCCGTCTCCATCGACGGTGAGGACGTCGCAGGCGTCGACCCGGTGAAGCTCCGCCGCAGCATCGGCTACGTGATGCAGAACGCGGGCCTGCTGCCGCACCGCAAGGTCGCGGACAACATCGCGACCGTGCCGCTGCTCACCGGTGTGTCGAAGCAGGAAGCCCGCGCGCGGGCGCTCGAGCTGATGGACACCGTCGGACTCGACCGCGCCTTCGCTGACCGCTACCCGTCGCAGCTGTCGGGTGGCCAGCAGCAGCGCGTCGGTGTCGCCCGCGGGCTCGCCGTCGACCCGAACATCCTGCTGATGGACGAGCCGTTCGGCGCGGTCGACCCGCTGGTCCGCAACGACCTGCAGGACGAGCTCATCCGGCTCCAGCGCGAGCTCGGCAAGACGGTCGTGTTCGTGACCCACGACATCGACGAGGCGTTCAAGCTCGGCGACCAGGTCGTCATCCTGAAGAAGGGCGGCGAGATCGCGCAGCTCGGGACACCGGCCGAGATCCTCTCGGAACCGGCGGACGACTTCGTGGCGAACTTCATCGGCGCCGGACGTGGTCGTCGAGCGCTCCGTGTGGAGCAGACGCCCACCGGACCCATCGTGGTCGACGGGGACGGACGTGCCGCCGGTGTGCTCACCGGTCCGGTCCCGGTCGTCGACGCGGCGTCCGCGGTGCCGCAGCCGGCCGGGCCGGACGCCGCACACCGGGACGCCGCGCACCGGGACAGCGTGTGAACTGGGTCACCGGCAACCTCGACACGATCACGTCGAACCTGATCGCGCACATCTGGCTGTCGATCCCGCCGATCGTCATCAGCTTCGTGCTCTCGGTGCCGATCGGCCTGCTCGTGAACCGTCTGCGCAAGGGTCGCCGCGGTGCACGGGCGACCGGTTCGACGATCATCGTCGTGGCGAGCCTGCTCTACGCCATCCCGTCCTTCCCGCTCTTCCTCGCCTTGCCGCCGCTGCTCGGGACGAACATCCTGGACCCGGCGAACGTCGTCATCGCGCTGACGATCTACGGCGTCGCCCTGATGGCGCGCTCGGCGGCCGACGCACTCGACGCCGTCGACCCCGCGGTGCTGAACGCCGCGGCGGCCATGGGGTACTCGCCCGTGCAGCGGTTCTTCCGCGTCGAACTGCCCCTCGCCGGCCCCGTGCTCCTCGCCGGCATCCGGGTCGTCGCGGTCAGCACGGTGAGCCTCGTCACGGTCGGTGCGCTCCTCGGGATCCCGAACCTCGGGTTCCTGCTCACCGACGGCCTCAAGCGCGGCATCAGTGTCGAGATCCTGACCGGCATCGTGCTGACGATCGTCCTGGCGCTCGTCATCGACGGCCTCCTGGTGCTCATCGGGCGCATCGTGATGCCGTGGACCCGCGGTGGCAGCCGTGACGCCAAGCGCATCCGGCGTCGTGCAGCGGCGGACGTCCGGACCGGGGAGGTGTCCGCGTGAACCTCTTCGCCGGCGCCATCGCCTGGATCTTCGACCCCGCCAACTCCGTCGGGGCGAACGGCATCCCGGTCCGCCTCTGGGAGCACGTGTGGATCACGCTGCTCACCATCGTCATCGCCTGCGCCATCGCGGTGCCACTCGGCCTCGTGATCGGGCACACCGGGCGCGGCAAGAGCCTCGCCGTGGGGTTCTCCGGCGGGGTCCGGGCGCTCCCCACGCTCGGCCTGCTGACGATCCTCGCCCTGTGGATCGGGCTCGGCATCGAAGCGCCGCTCATCTCACTCGTTATCCTGGCGATCCCGTCGATCCTGGCCGGCACGTACTCCGGCCTCGAGGCGATCGACCGAGTGACCATCGACGCGGCCAAGGCGCAGGGCATGACCACGTGGCAGTTGCTGACGAAGGTGGAGATCCCGCTCGGGCTCCCGCTGATCGTCGGCGGCATCCGTGCCGCGGTGCTCCAGGTCATCGCGACCGCCACGCTCGCCGCCTACATCAACGCGGGCGGTCTCGGCGGGTACGCGTTCTCCGGGCTCGCCAACCAGGACTACGAAGAGGTCCTCGGCGGTTCGCTCCTGGTGATCGCACTCGCCATCGTCTTCGAGATCGTGTTCGCCGTCCTGCAGCGGCTCGCGGTGCCGGCGGGTACCACCGCCGCCTCCGCGGGTGATGGACGGCGCGACGCTGACCGCCCGGAAAGTCGGGCATCAACCCCCTTGGAAGGAACCCTCCAGTGACCACTGCACGCACCAAGCGCCTCGGCGCGACCATCGCGGTCGCGACCGCCGCCGCGATCGCCCTCGCGGGCTGCTCGTCAGGCGACCCGCTCTCCTCCGGCGGCGGCTCCGGCTCGTCGGACACCATCACCGTCGGCTCGCAGGCCTACCCGTCGAACGAGATCATCGCGGAGCTCTACGCGCAGGAACTCGAGAAGGCCGGCTTCACCGTCACCAAGAAGCTCAACATCGGACAGCGCAAGGCGTACTGGCCCGAGGTTGCCAAGGGCAACATCGACGTGTTCCCGGAGTACAACGGCAACCTCCTGAACTACCTCCTGCAGTCCGACAACAAGGACACGACGACGGAGACCACGACGGACGGCATCAACGCCGCCCTGAAGGACGAACTGCCCTCCGGCGTCAAGGCCCTGCCGTCCGCGGACGCATCCGACTCGGACACGTACACGGTCACGCAGGAGCTTGCCGACAAGTACGACCTCAAGTCGATCGGCGACCTGTCGAAGATCGGTGGCACCATCTCGATCGCGGCGAACCCCGAGTTCGCCACGGCTGCGTACGGTCCGACCGGCCTGAAGGCGAAGTACGGCATCACCGGTGAGGTCAACCAGCAGAACGACTCCGGTGGCCCGCTCACGGTCAAGGCGATCAAGGACGGCGACTCGCAGGTCGCCGACATCTACTCGGCCAGTGCGTCGATCGCCACCGAGAAGCTCGTCACGCTCGAGGACCCGAAGAACCTCGTGCCGGTGAACAACGTCACGCCGATCGTCTCCTCGAAGCTGGACTCGAAGGCGACCGCGGCGATCGAGAAGGTCAACAAGGTGCTCACCACGGACGCGCTCATCGAGCTCGACCGTCAGAACTCCGTGGAGCAGAAGTCCGCGGCCTCGGTGGCCAAGGCCTTCCTGCAGGACAAGGGTCTGCTCTAGTCCTCCAGCAAGTGTGAGATAAACGACAGGTGTCGGGCAATGCGCCCGGCACCTGTCGTCGTTCCCGGGCACATCCGTTCGGCACGGTTGTGCCGTTCAAGGGCCCTGCACGTTCGTGCAGTTCGGGTTTCTACAAGTTGTCGAATCGGGTCGCCTGCCGGTACCGTGGAGGTGTCCCAACGGTTGTGACACCCAGAAGTACCCCTTCCACAGGAAGCAACTGACGTGCACGAACAGCGCGCGGCGTTCCCGATCGGTACAGCCGCATGAACGACATCCTCGATCCGCTCATCCTGTCCAGGTGGCAGTTCGGGCTGACCACCATCTACCACTTCCTCTTCGTCCCGTTGACGATCGGCATGGCCGTGGTCGTCGCGACCTTCCAGACGGCGTGGTACCGCACCGGTCGGGCGCACTACCTGCAGCTCACCCGGTTCTTCGGCCGGATCTTCCTCATCAACTTCGCGATGGGTGTCGTGACGGGCATCGTGCAGGAGTTCCAGTTCGGCATGAACTGGTCGAACTACTCCCGGTTCGTCGGGGACGTGTTCGGCGCCCCGCTCGCACTCGAGGGGATCCTCGCGTTCTTCTTCGAGGCGGCGTTCATCGGCGTCTGGATCTTCGGGTGGGACCGGTTGCCCAAGGGCCTGCACCTCGCGAGCATGTGGTGCGTCAGCGCCGGGACGATCATGTCGGCGTACTTCATCATCGCCGCGAACGCGTTCATGCAGCACCCCGTCGGCTACGTCATCAACGAAGCCAAGGGCCGCGCGGAACTCACCGACATCTGGGCGGTGCTGACGAACAAGGTCGCACTGGCCGCGTTCCCGCACACGCTCTTCGCGTGCTTCATGGTGGCCGCCGGCGTGATCATCTCGGTCGCGTCGTACCACCTGGCGCGCAACCAGAACCTCGAGACGATGATGCCGGCGCTGAAGTTCGGCCTCTGGACGATGGTCGCCGCCGGTGCGCTGACCGTCCTCACCGGCGACCAGCTCGGGCTGACGATGGTCGACACGCAGCCGATGAAGATGGCCGCGGCCGAGGCGCTGTACAACACGGCGACCGGCAAGGACGCCTCGTTCTCGATCTTCACGCTCGGCACACCGGACGGCGTGCACGAGCTGTTCTCGATCCGTGTGCCGTACCTGCTGTCGTTCCTCTCGACGCACACCTTCAACGGCACGGTCGAGGGCATCAACGACCTGCAGGCGCAGTACACGCAGGTGTACGGCCCCGGTGACTACAAGCCGATCATCTGGGTGACGTACTGGTCGTTCCGCTGGATGATCGCCCTCGGTGTCGGCGCGGTCCTCGTCGCCCTCGCCGGACTGTGGCTGACCCGCAAGGGCCGTTTCCCGACGCAGCGCTGGGTGTGGCGGATCGCCACCTGGGCGGTGCCGCTGCCGATGGCCGCGATGATCGTCGGCTGGATCTTCACCGAGATGGGCCGGCAACCGTGGCTCGTGTTCGGGCTGTTGAAGACGGCTGACGGGGTGTCCCCGAACGTGACCGGGGTCGAGGTCCTCATCTCGCTCGTCGTCTTCACGCTGATCTACGGCGCGCTGGCGGTGGTGGAGTTCCGGCTCATCAAGAAGGTGGCGCAAGAAGGCCCCGCTGCTCCGGCACCGGTGGACGAGGAGACCGGCGAGGTCAAGCACGAAGTGACGGTGTACTGATCATGGACCTCCCCGTTCTCTGGTTCGCCATCGTCGGCGTCTTCTTCGTCGGCTACTTCGTGCTCGACGGGTTCGATTTCGGCGTCGGCATGGCCCTGCCGTTCCTCGGCAAGGACGACACCGACCGTCGCGTCATGATCAACACGATCGGCCCCGTCTGGGACCTCAACGAGACCTGGGTCATCGTGGCCGGCGCCTGCCTGTTCGCGGCGTTCCCGGAGTGGTACGCCACGATGTTCTCCGGGTTCTACCTGGCACTGCTGCTGATCCTCGCGGCGCTCATCGCCCGTGGTGTCTCGTTCGAGTACCGCCACCAGAACAAGCAGCTGCAGTGGAAGCGTTCGTTCGACCTGATGATCATCGTCGGCAGCGCCGTGCCGTCGTTCCTCTGGGGCGTCGCGTTCGGCAACGTGGTCCGCGGGATCCCGATGGACTCCGGGCACAACTACACGGGCACGCTGTTCGACCTGCTCAACCCGTTCGCGCTGCTGACCGGGCTCGCGACGCTGCTGGTGTTCTTCACGCACGGCGTCGTCTTCATCGCGCTGAAGACCGAGGGTGACATCCGCGACCGTGCGAAGCGGCTCGCCACCAGGGCCGGCACCGTGACGATCGTCGTCGCGGCGGCGTTCCTCGTGTCGATGGCGTTCGTCCGGGCCACCCCGGCGTCGCTGGTGCTCTCCGTGGTCGCCGCGCTCGCGCTCGTCCTCGCGGTGCTGTGCAACGCGTGGGGGAAGGAGGGCCGGGCGTTCACGCTGATGGCGGTCACGATCGCCGCGGTGGTGCTCGCGATGTTCACGGCGATCTTCCCGAACGTGATGCCCGCCTCGAACGACGTGGCACGGAGCCTCACGGTCTACAACGCATCGAGTGGCACGTACACGCTGACGGTCATGAGCTGGGTCGCACTGATCTTCGTCCCGCTCGTGTTCGCCTACCAGGCGTGGACGTACTGGGTGTTCCGCAAGCGGGTTTCGCGGGCGCAGGTCACCGCGGCCGCCCACTAGGTGCGTCGCCGATGAAGCCGCTCGACCCGCGTCTGCTGCGCCTCTCACGCTCG
Source organism: Curtobacterium sp. L3-7 (assembly GCF_048756585.1). NCBI lineage: Bacteria > Bacillati > Actinomycetota > Actinomycetes > Micrococcales > Microbacteriaceae > Curtobacterium > Curtobacterium sp. L3-7. The sequence goes on from NZ_CP151474.1 coordinate 2,183,722, forward strand.
GCGCGCGGCTTCGTCGTCGCCGCGGCCGGGACGGGTGTCGTCCGCACCCTCGCGACCATCGCGATCGCGTGGGCCGTCGCCGCTGCCGTCACCGAGGTGGTCGACGCCGTGCACCACGGCGGCGTCGTCCCCGCGGTGTTCGTGCCGACGCTGGCGCTGCTCGGCGGTGCGTTCGTCGTGCGCGCCGTGGCGGCGTGGGCGACGGACGACCTCGCCGCACGGGCCGCAGCGACCGTGAAGAGCGAGCTGCGCCGCACCGTGCTGGCGCGGGCGGCCGAACGCGGACCCGGATGGCTCGCGGAACGGTCGAGCGCCGGCTTCGCGACGACGCTCGGTCCTGGGCTCGACGCCCTCGACGCCTACTTCGGGCGCTACCTGCCACAGCTCGCACTCACGGCGATCGCGACCCCGGTGCTGCTCGTCGCGATCGGTCTCGGCGACCTGACGAGCGGGCTCGTCGTCCTCTGCGCGCTGCCGGTCATCCCCGTGTTCATGATCCTCATCGGTCTCGCCACGCAGTCGTTGCAGCGGAAGCAGTCCGACGCGCTGGCGCGACTCGGCGGTGCATTCCTCGAGGCCGTCGAGGGCCTGTCCACGCTGAAGGTCTTCGGTCGTGCGCGTCGGCAGGTCGCCCGCATCGGCACCGTCACGGACGAGTACCGACGCGGGACCCTCGGCGTGCTGCGGTTGTCGTTCGTGAGCGGCTTCGCGCTCGAGCTCGCCGCCAGCCTCTCGGTCGCCCTCGTCGCGGTGTCGATCGGCATCCGGCTCGTGGACGGCTCGCTCGGTCTCGGCGCCGCGATGTTCGTCCTGGTGCTGGCACCGGAGGCCTTCGCGCCGATCCGGCAGGTCGGCGCCGACTTCCACGCCGCGCAGGACGGCGTCGAGGCGTCGGCAGCCGTGCTCGACGTGCTCGACGACGACCGCACGCCGGCTGCTGCTCCGCCGACGGTGCCCGCCGCCACCGATCTCGTGCTCCGCGGCGTGGCCGTCAGGCGCCAGGACGTGGTGATCGGGCCCGTCGACCTCGACGCCCACCCCGGCACGGTCCTCGCGCTCGTCGGTCCGAGCGGTGCCGGCAAGTCGAGCCTCATCGCGGCGATCCGCGGTGCCGTGCCGCACGACGGCACGGTCGTCGTGCCCGGTCCGGCCGGTTCCACCGTGGACGACCGGATCGCGTGGGCCGACCAACGCGCGCGACTCGTCCGCGGCACCATCGCCGAGAACGTGGCCCTCAGCCAGCAGCCCGACGACGACGACGTGCTGACCGCGCTCGGTGACGCGGGGCTGGGACTCGACCCGAGCCTCCAGGTCGGTGCAGGCGGCGCCGGGCTGTCCGGCGGACAGGCGCAGCGCGTCGCCGTCGCCCGAGCGCTCTACCGGCACCGTCGGTCCGGTACCCGCCTGGTGCTCCTCGACGAACCGACGTCCGCACTGGACGCCGACGCGGAGGCGCACCTCATCACGACGATGCGGCGGCTCGCCGCCGACGGCGCGGTGGTCGTCGTCGCGAGCCACCGGCCGGCGGTCGTGGCCGCGGCCGACGTCCGCGTCGACGTCGCGGCGAGCGGTGCCGTCGCGGTCCTCGGAGCGCACGCGTGACCGGCCAGGAGGCCCGTGGCGGCTCCGTCCTGCGGCTCGCGATGCCGCGCGGTGCCGGGTGGGGCAAGGCGGTCGCCGCCGGCTCGCTCAGCGCGCTGTGCGCTGTGGCCCTGCTCGCGGCGAGCGGGTACCTGATCACCCGGGCGGCGGAACACCCGCCGATCCTCTACCTGACGCTCGTCATGGTCGGGGTCCGGGCGTTCGCGCTCGGTCGGGCGGCGCTGCGGTACGTGGACCGGCTCGCCGGGCACGACGCGTCCTTCCGGCAACTCGCCGTGGTCCGGACCGAGATGTACCGCCGGCTCGCGTCGGTCGCGCCGGCGGGCCTCGGGACCACAGGACGCGGCGACCTGATGACCCGCCTGGTCACCGACACCGATCGGCTGCAGGACCTGCCGATCCGCGTCGTCGGCCCGCTCGTGTCCGCCGGTGTGACCGCGCTGCTCTCCGTCGTCGCCGTCGCACTGGTGTCCGTCCCCGCCGCCCTCGTGCTGCTCGTGGCCCTCGTGCTCGCCGCCGTCCTCGGTTCCGTCGTCACCGCGTCGATCGCGCGCCGCAGCGACGAGGAGACCGCGGCGGACCGCGGGCGTGTCGCCGACCTGGTCCTGGACACGGTGCGGACGCTCGACGTGTTCGCCGCCTACGGCACCCTCGACGAACGGCTCGCGCACATCGCCGCGCTCGACGCCCGGGTCACCCGTGCGGTCCGCCGTCGGGCCACGGTCGAGTCGCTCGTCGGGGCGTCGGTCGGACTCATCGGCGGTGCCGCGGTGATCGGGATCCTCGCGGCCGGTGCACCAGCGGTCGTCACCGGTGCGCTCGACGGACCGCTCTGGGCGCTCGCGGTCTTCGTCCCGCTCGCGCTGTTCGAGGTCGTCGGGTCGGTCCCGCTCGCGGTGCTGACCTACCGGCGGGTGCGGGCAGCGGCCGACCGGGTCGAGCGGGTGGTCCCCGCCGTCACGCCGGACGGGATCGTCCAGGAGACCGCTGCCGATGCGGAGCCGGCGTCCCTCGTGGTCGACGGTCCGGTCGCGGTGTCCCTGTCCGGGCTGACCGTCAAGTGGCCGGGGGCGATCGACGCCGCCGTGGACGACGTCTCGTTCGACCTGCTCCCCGGCGAGGTCGTCGTGGTCCAGGGGCCGAGCGGCGCGGGCAAGTCGACGCTGGTGGACGCGCTCGTGCGGTTCGTCGAGTACCGGGGCAGCTACACGATCGACGGGGTCGAGGCACGGACGATGCACCCGGACGCCGTGCGTGCGCGGGTCGGACTCATCGAGCAGGACCCGTTCGTGTTCGACCAGTCGATCCGGCAGAACCTGCTCTTCGCGCGGGAGACCGCGACGGACGACGACCTGCTCGGCGTGCTCGACCGGGTCGGCCTCGGGGCGTGGGTGGAGCGCCGTGGTGGTCTCGACGCGGCCGTGGGGGAGCGCGGCGCCCTGGTCTCCGGCGGGCAGGCGCACCGGCTCGCGCTCGCCCGGGCGCTCCTGCACGCGTTCCCCGTGCTCGTGCTCGACGAGCCGACGGCCGACATCGACCCGGATCTCGGCGACGCCGTGCTGCGCGACCTCGTGACCACCGCCCGGGCAGCAGGGCGGACCGTCGTGGTCGTGTCGCACGTGCCGGTGGCGCCGGACCTCGTCGACCGGACCATCCGGATGCGCGACGGCCGCATCGCGGCCTGACCATCCCCGGGACGTTCGCTCCTGGCCGTCCGCGAGTGGGGCCCGTGCCTTGTAATCTTGAGGACCGACACGTGTCTGACGGACGTGTGTCGTGCCTCTCCCCGCTCGCTCGGCCGGATCATCGCTCCGCAAGCTCCACGATGACCCGGAACCGGCGAGTGGGGGCCCAGACCGATTGAGAGTTCCGTGACCATCGAGCAGCACGTCGAGGACCCGCACACCTACGACTTCCGGCGCATCCAGGACAAGTGGCAGGGGCGGTGGGAAGAGCTCGGCCTCTTCACCGTCGACCCCGACGACCGTCGTCCCCGGAAGTACATCCTCGAGATGTTCCCGTACCCGTCCGGCGACCTGCACATGGGGCACGCCGAGAACTGGGCGCTCGGTGACTTCGTCGCGCGCTACTGGCGGCAGCAGGGCTTCAACGTGCTCCACCCGATCGGCTGGGACTCCTTCGGGCTGCCGGCCGAGAACGCGGCGATCAAGCGCGGGGTGGACCCGAAGGACTGGACCTACGCCAACATCGAGCAGCAGAAGGCGTCGTTCAAGCGGTACGCGCCGTCCTTCGACTGGACGACGGAGATCCACACCTCGGACCCCGAGTACTACAAGTGGAACCAGTGGCTGTTCCTGAAGATGTACGAGAAGGGCCTGGCGTACCGCAAGGACAGCTGGGTGAACTGGGACCCGGTGGACCAGACCGTGCTCGCGAACGAGCAGGTCCTGCCGGACGGCACCTCGGACCGCTCCGGCGCCGTCGTGGTCAAGAAGAAGCTCACGCAGTGGTACTTCAAGATCACCGACTACGCGGACCGGCTGCTCGACGACCTCAACCAGCTCGAGGGTCGCTGGCCCGCGAAGGTCCTGGCGATGCAGCGCAACTGGATCGGTCGCTCGGTCGGCGCGGACGTCGACTTCGTGATCGAGGGGCGCGACGAGCCGGTGACCGTGTTCACCACGCGTCCGGACACGATCAACGGCGTGACGTTCCTCGTGGTGGCGCCGGACTCCGACCTCGCGGCATCGTTGGTGGCGGCTCCGTCGGTCTCCGACGGGGTCCGCGCCGCGTTCGAGTCGTACCTGGTGGCGACGCAGAAGACCTCCGAGATCGACCGGCAGAACGCCGACCGGCCGAAGACCGGCGTCCCGCTCGACCGGTTCGCGATCCACCCGCTCACCGGTGAGCGCCTGCCGATCTGGGCGGCGGACTACGTGCTCGCCGACTACGGCCACGGCGCCGTCATGGCCGTGCCCGCGCACGACCAGCGCGACCTCGACTTCGCACGGGCGTTCGACCTGCCCGTGAAGGTCGTCGTCGACACGAACCAGCCGGTGACCGGGGCGATCCCGGTGATCCCGGAGGGGGCGACCCTCGACGACTTCGACCTGCCCGTCCTCGACCCGGCCGCCACGGGTGAGGCCCTGACCGGGCAGGGTCGGATGATCAACTCCGGGCCGCTCGACGGCATGTCCAAGCAGCACGCGATCACCGCGGCGATCAAGCTCCTCGACGAGCGCGGCACCGGCCGTGCCGCCAAGACGTACCGCCTGCGCGACTGGCTCATCTCGCGCCAGCGCTTCTGGGGCACCCCCATCCCGATCATCCACGGGGAAGACGGCACCGAGTACCCGGTGCCCGAGGACCAGTTGCCAGTCGTGCTGCCCTCGACCGAGGGGCTCGACCTCAAGCCGAAGGGCACGTCGCCGCTGGGTGGCGCGACCGACTGGGTGAACGTCCCGAACCCCGTGGACGGATCCCCGGCGAAGCGCGACGCCGACACGATGGACACGTTCGTGGACTCGTCGTGGTACTTCCTGCGGTTCCTGTCGGCGAACGACGACACACAGGCGTTCGACCCCATGCTCGTCAACAAGTGGGCGCCGGTCGACCAGTACATCGGCGGTGTCGAACACGCGATCCTCCACCTGCTCTACGCGCGCTTCGTCACGAAGGTCCTGTTCGACCTGGGCTACCTCGACTTCACCGAGCCCTTCTCGGCGCTGCTGAACCAGGGCATGGTCCTGTCCGGCGGCTCGAAGATGTCGAAGTCCAAGGGCGGCGTCTCGCTGGGTGACGAACTCGACGCGCACGGTGTCGACGCCATCCGCATGGTGATGGGCTTCGCCGGTCCGCCGGAGGACGACATCAACTGGGAGGACGTCTCGCCGGCGGCCTCCGCCCGCTTCCTGGCCCGCGCCTACCGCCTCGCCACCGACGTCACCTCGACGCCGGATGCGGTGTGGGCGGAGGGCGACCGTGCCCTTCGGCAGGTCACCCACCGGTTCCTCGCGGACTCCCCGGGGCTGATGGAGTCGTTCAAGTTCAACGTCGTGATCGCGCGGCTCATGGACCTGGTGAACGTCACCCGCAAGGCGATCGACAACGGACCGGGCGCCGGTGACCCCGCCGTGCGCGAGGCCGTCGAGACGATCGCGCTCGGCCTGAGCGTCTTCGCGCCGTACGCCGGTGAGGAGATGTGGGAGAAGCTCGGCTACGAGGGCTCCGTCGCGACCTACGGGTGGCGGAAGGCGGACCCGACGCTGCTCGTGCAGGAGTCGTTGACGGCCGTCGTGCAGGTCAACGGCAAGGTGCGCGACTCGTTCGAGGTGTCGAAGTCGATCGACCCGGCGGAGCTCGAGGCCCTCGCGCGCGCGTCCGCGAACGTGCAGCGGTACATCGGGGACCGCGAGATCGTGAAGGTCATCGTGCGGGCGCCGAAGCTCGTGAACATCGCGATCAAGGCGTAGTTCCTCCACAGCGGTGCGCCGGCCTTCCCGGTGCACCGTTCACACCGCGAGAGCCCGGCCGGTCGGCCGGGCTCTCTAGCGTTTCGGCATGTCCCGTTTCTCGCTCTCGCCGCGCGCCGCACTCGTGCTGGCTGGCGTCGTCGTGGTGGTCGCGCTGGTCGTCGTCCTGCTCGGGGCGCGGGGGAGCGGCGCCGGCGGTGTCGCCACGGTGACGGGTGCGCCGGTGGTGTCCGATCGGCCGTCGGACGGCCCACTGATCCCGGATGCGACGTCGCCGGCTCCCTCGGTCGTGGTGCACGTGCTCGGTGCGGTCCACCGGGCGGGGGTCGTGACGGTGCCGGGGATGAGCCGGGTGACGGACGCGCTGGCGGCGGCGGGTGGTGCGGCCGACGATGCCGACCTCGCGCGGTTGAACCTCGCGCGGCCGGTCCAGGACGGCGAGCGGCTGTACGTGCCGCGGGTCGGCGAGGTCGAGGTGCCGCAGGAGCTCGACGGCGGTGCGGGTGGCGGCGCGGGGACCGCGAGCGGCGCCGGTGCGGGTGGCGATGGCGGCGGCGGTGGCAGCGGCGGTGCGGCTGACGTCGGCGACCTGGTCGACCTGAACACCGCGGACCAGGCGGCGCTCGAGACTCTTCCGGGCATCGGACCGGCGCTCGCGGGGCGCATCCTGGCCTGGCGCGACGAGCACGGTCGGTTCGCGAGCGTCGACGACCTGCTCGACGTCAGCGGGATCGGTGACGCGCGCTTGGCTGACTTGCGGGATCGGGTGCGGGTGTGAACCTCGCGGCCGACCGGACGGACCTCCGGGTCGCGGTCCCGGTGGCGATCGGCTGGGTGGTCGCGGCGGTGACCCAGTAGCGAACTCCTGCTGTGGAGCATCGAGCGGACGTGGTAGCCGACTTCGAGCATCACCGAGACGTTCACGCCTCCGCTGCGGATTCTTCAGCGAGGATCGCGCCTGCGCCGGCGCTCTCGAGCATCCCCTCGTCCTGTCCGCCACCAGGATGCGCCGAGCTCTCGCATGACCCGGACCGCGAAGAGAACGCCCCCGATGAAGACCAGAACAAGCACCGTGGAACCGAAATCTGCGATGCTCCCCACCCAGGCAGGCTAGAGCATCTCTCGAGGGCCTTGGACCCGGTGCTCACCATGAGTGGGGATGGGTGATTGGGACAGAGGGATTCATCGAGTTCGTCGCCGTTTCGAGGAAGAACGGCACATTGATGCTCCTGGTCGCCAGCGACGGTTGAGCATTGAGACCGGTAGTTGGACAACCGAGTCGAACGGTGAATCAACTCGGTGATCGGAGCGGCGCATCTCACCAGCTGGCTCTGGTTCGTCGACACGAGCTTCAGCCGGAGCGCTTGACCTGTCGCTGGATGCCTGATGTTCGGCCGCCGGCGGCACTGTTTCCGGTCGGCGCGTTGCCCGCCGAGTTTGGGCCCTGATAAGACGCTACGACAGGTCGAGGTGGCGCAGCACGTACCCGTCAGGCACGGTGCCGCTGTCGCCGAAGTAGTGGAAGAAGATCTCGGTGGCTTCATCTGCGTCGAACACCTCGGCGGGGTGCACGGCGTGGTTCGTCCCCGCGACGTTCACCGTCTCAGTGAGCGGCTCGTCGACGTCGTGCGCGCGTCCGATGACGTAGTGGCGAAGCTCGCCGTTCTCGACACGCTGGATCTCGACGCTCATGCGATCGGCGCTGCCGCCGGCCTGGATGTACCGGCTGTTCCAGTCGAAGTCCGAGTAGCCGGGGGCGTCGGGCCAGCCGGCGGAGTCCGGGACGTCCCAGAGCTGGTACGCCCAGTCCTCGTCGTTGTCGAGCTGGCCGAGATTGAAGCGGATCTGGTCCCGGTACGGCCGGAAGCTGTCCGTCAGTCGCAGGCTGGACTCGGAGTTGGTGGTCATGACGAACATCGGTCTCAGGGTACTTTCTGCTCGATGACCTCGGTGATCTTCATGATCTTGATGATCTTGATGATCTTGCCGTTGAGGGTCGCGGTGGCTGGGTTGCTGGGGCTGACGGCGGCGTCGAACGCGCGCTGCGCGGCGGACCGGATGGCGGTGCCGCTCTTGATCTCGACGCCGACGTAGGTGCCGTCGGGCTTCTTCACCAAGCCGTCGTAGACGCGGCCGTTGGGCACACCGTCGACGGACGCCCTCAGCTTCGTGGCGTCGACCTCTGCGCCGAGCTTCTTGCCGACCTGCTTGAGCCCGTCGGCTTCCTTCTGCGCTGCGTCGACGCGCGCCTTGTCGTTGTTCTCGGACCGGTACGTTCCGTCCTTGCTCCGACCAGAGTGCTTCTCGTTGGGCTCCTTGGCGCGGCGGGCCTTGTCTGCTTCGCTGGCGTGGTCCGACCGGAACGGGGTGTTCCGGTCGTCGGTCATCGCGTGGATGCCGAGCTGGGCACCTCCGGTGGCCGCCATGCCCGCGCCGGCGGCGATGACGCCCGCACCGGCGATGTTCAGCGGGATGCCACCGACGACACCGACGCCGGTGAGGTCGAGAGCGCCGCCGCCGACCTCCATCGCGCTGCCGCCGGCCATCATCGCGAGCCCGCCGAGGAGCTCGAGCACCTCGTCAGGGTGGTTCGTCATCGCGTTGCCGAGGGATGCGAAGATGTTGCCGGCCGTCGCTGCAGCGTCTTGCACGTGCGGCCACATTGCGTCGGCTTCCGCGCCGAGGATCGCGCCGCCGACACCGACGACGGCCTTGGTGGGCTCCTCACCAGATGGCCGGCTCACCACTCTCCTGCACAACCGGCAGCGTCGAGTCGTCGCCGCGACGAAGCGCGACCTAGCGTCCCGTACATGACCTGCAACCAGATGCCGACCACGCCGTCGGTTCCGACGACGTGAGCGGCACCGGCCGGACGCGATCCGACGATCCGGGAGACGAGGCTCGCCCGACCGGGCTGCGCGCGGATCTCGTTCCGCAGCTCGGCGACCTCCGGCTCGCCGGTCCGGTCGCGTTCGCGTGGGTGGGTGCAGCGCTGCTCGTGGGTGTGCCGGGAGCGGCGTGGTGGTGCGTCGGTGGCGCTGCTCTGACCGGCGTCACCGCGGTCGCACTGCTCGGTCGGGAGCGCGCGACGCCTGCCGTGTCCGCGGTGCTCGCCCTGGCGCTGACGACTGCCTGCTGCACACTCGTCGGGATCGCGGTGGCCGTCGGCGAGCCGGCTCGGTCGCCCGCGGAACTCGGAGCGGCGGCAGGACGGACCGTCGAGGTCGAAGTGACGCTCACGCGGGACATCGCGACCACCGCCCGGTCGACGACCGGGACACTCCGGACCCTCGGCGACACCACAGAGCTGCGGGTGCCGGTCCGTGTCGTGCCGGACACACCCCTCCGTGCGGCTGCGGGCACGGTGCTCACCGGGCGTGCGGCGGTCGAAGCCGACGACCCGGGCGGACCGGAGGCCGCGGTGGTGTTCCTCCGCGGTGTGCCCGCGTCCAAACCCCCGACCGGCGTGCTCGCCGTCACTGACAGCGTGCGACAGGCGTTCGTGCGGATCACCGACGAGTTGCCCGAACCCGGCGGCGCGCTGCTCCGCGGACTCGCGATCGGGGACCGCAGCGGCCTCGATCCCGACACCGAGACGGCGATGGAGACGAGTGCGCTGACCCACCTGACGGCCGTGTCGGGGTCGAACTGCGCCGTCATCGTCGCGGTGGTCGTCCTGGTCGGTCGTGCGGTCGGACTCGGGCGTGCCGTCCGCGCCGCCGTGGCGATCACGCTCTTGGTCGGGTTCGTGGTGCTGGTCCGTCCGGATCCGTCCATCCTCCGCGCCACCGTGATGGCCGTCGTCGTGCTCGTCGTGCACCTGTCCGGGCGTCCGGTCCGGGGCGTGCCGCTCATCGCCCTCGCGGTCATCGGCATGCTGGTCGTCGATCCGTGGTTCGCCCGCTCCTTCGCGTTCGGGCTGTCCGTGCTCGCGACGAGCGGGATCGTGGTGCTCGGTCCACCGTTGACCGCGCTCCTCACGCGGTGGTGTTGGACGCCGGTTGCTGCGGCGATCGCGGTCCCCGTCTCGGCGCAGGTGGCGTGCTGGCCGTTGACGATCCCGCTCGCTGCGGCGCTCCCGACGTACGCGGTACCGGCGAACCTCCTCGCCGAGCCGTTCGCGCCGGTCGTCACCGTCGTCGGGCTCCTCGCCTGCCTGCTCGCTCCCGTCTGGCCCGCAGGCGCATCGGTCGCCGCCGCGGTCGCCTGGCTGCCCGCATCGGCGATCGGCGCGATCGCGCACGGCGCCGCAGCGCTCCCCGCGGCGTCGGTGCCGTGGCCGGCCGGACTCGTCGGCGTGGGTGCAGCCGTGCTGGTGTCGGGAGCACTCATCGGCGCGGTGCTCGGTCCAGCGGCGGCACGGATGCGCTTCGTCGTGGCGGCGGCGACGGTCGCGGTGATCGGCGCGGGTACCGTGGTCGTCCCGCTCGTGGTCGTCCGCGTCGGGATACCCGCCGACTGGGCGATCGCGATGTGCGACGTGGGGCAGGGGGACGCGGTGCTCCTCCGCAGCGCTGCGAGCACGGCGCTCGTCGACACCGGCGACGACCGGGAACGCCTCCGCGCGTGTCTCGACCTGCTCGGGGTCGGCCGGCTCGACCTCCTGGTGCTCACCCATTTCGACCGGGACCACGTCGGTGCGGTCGACGAGGTCGCCGGTGACGTCGACGTCGCGCTCACCGGACCGGTCGGGCGTCCAGCGGACGAATCCGTCGTCCGCGGCCTGACGGGGGCCGGTGCCGACGTCCGCCGTGCGGACGACGGGACCGCTGGGACCCTCGGGGACGTCCCGTGGCGTGTGCTCTGGCCGCGGGCCGGCGAGCGGGCGAGCGGCAACGACGCGAGCATCGTCGTGGCGGTCGAGGCGCCGGACACGTGCGGGTCGTGTCTCTCGGCGGTCCTGCTCGGCGACCTCGACCGGTCCGCGCAACGACGCCTCCGCGGAGTGGCTCCCGGACACGTCGACGTCGTCAAGGTGTCCCACCACGGGTCCGCCGACCAGGACCCGGAGCTCTACCGACAGCTCGCCGCACGCGTCGGGCTGATCGGTGTCGGCGCCGACAACACCTACGGGCACCCGACTGACCGAGCACTCGCGATGCTGGCGGCAGTGGGGACGACACCGTTCCGCACCGACCTGCAGGGGACCGTCGTCGTGCGCCGGGGACCGGCGGGACCGGAGGTGTGGACCGAGCGGGCGTCCCCGGGGCAGGCGTCCTCGGGCCCAGCGCCGTCGGGGCGGGCACCGGGAGGGCAAGCGCCCTCGGGACGGGCACCGGGAGGGTCGGCGGTGGCCCGTAGACTCGGACCCGCACCATCGGAAGGAACGCATGCCCGCCAAGAAGCCCGCGCGCGCTGCCGCGAAGATCGACCAGGTCCCGTGGTCCGGCATCCGTCCAGCGCCCGTCGTCCTCGTGACCGGGCCGGAGACGTTCCTCGCCGAGCGGGCGACGGGCATGCTCCGCGATCTGCTGGTCGGCGAAGACCCCGCGCTCGAGGTCCACGACCTCGAAGCCGACCAGTACGCACCCGGGCTCTTGGCGACGCTCGCCAGCCCGTCCCTCTTCGGTGAGCCGCGCCTGGTCCGGGTCACCAACGTCGAGAAGTGCACGGACGCCTTCATCACCGAGACCATCTCGTACCTCGGCGCGCCGGCGGACGACGTCACCCTCGTGCTGCGGCACGGCGGGGGAGTCCGCGGCAAGAAGCTCCTCGACGCGATCCGCGGCGGGTCGGGCGGCGGGATCGAGGTCCAGTGCGACGAACTCAAGCGTGAGACCGACCGCATCGACTTCGTGAACGCCGAGTTCCGCGCCGCACGTCGGAAGATCGCACCGTCCGCGGTCCGGACCCTCGTGGCGGCGTTCGCGGACGACCTCGCCGAGCTCGCGGCTGCGTGCCGGCAGCTCCTCGCCGACGAAGCGCAGGAGATCACGGACAAGGTCGTCGACAAGTACTACGGCGGCCGCGTCGAGACCAACGCGTTCAAGGTCGCCGACATCGCACTCGCGGGTCGATCGGCGCCGGCCATCGTCGAGCTGCGGCACGCCCTGTCGACCGGCGAAGCACCCGTGCCGATCGTCGCCGCGTTCGCGAGCAAGATCCGCACGATGGCGAAGGTGAGCGCCTACCGGGGCTCGAGCGGCCAGGCCGCGTCCGCGCTCGGCATGGCTCCGTGGCAGGTCCAGCGTGCGCAACGTGACGTCGCCGGGTGGAGCGAAGCCGGGCTCGCGAACGCGATCATCAGCATCGCCGAGGCGGACACCGCGGTGAAGGGTGGCTCGCGCGACGCGCACTACGCGCTCGAGGTCATGGTCCGCACCATCGCCCGTCGCGGCGAACCCCGCTGACCCGACCCGAGCCTCCCGTCCGCCAGGCGCTGCCTGCCCATCGAGACGCAACCGGACCCCCGCAACGACGAAGGCCCCGCACCGGAACGGTGCGGGGCCTTCGAGGGGGTCGGTGCGTCAGAGCGCAGCGACCTTCTTCGCGATGGCCGACTTGCGGTTCGCGGCCTGGTTCTTGTGGATGACGCCCTTGCTCACGGCCTTGTCGAGCTTCTTCGACGCGACGGCGAGAGCGGCGGTGGCCTTCTCCTTGTCGCCGGCGACGATCGCCTCGTTGGTGTGACGGATGAACGTCTTCAGCTCGGACTTGTAGGCCTTGTTGCGCTCGGTGGCCTTGAGGTTGGTCTTGATGCGCTTCATCTGCGACTTGATGTTCGCCATGCGTGGTGCTCCTGCTTCGTCTCGTACGGGTGAATGCGACCGCTGGGTAGAGGGGCCCTTGGTCGTCTCGCGTTCCACCCGTGGGCGGGGAACGCGCAAGCCAGCAAGCAACACTACCAGGACGGGGCATCCGGTTCAACGCGCAGGACCCGTGTCACCGCGCGGAAACACGGCTCCGTTACCGTGACGGACATGCCGTCCCTCGCACCCCGGATCGACACCGTCCCGCCCTCCGGCATCCGCCGGGTCTTCGAACAGGCCGCCCTGCTGCAGCAGAGCGGTGCAGACGTGACCATGCTCGTCGTGGGGGAGCCCGACGTCCCGGTCGCCGCACACATCGGGGACGCGGCGAAGCGGGCGTGGACCGAGGACCGGACGGACTACACCCCGAACGGCGGGATCCTGCCGCTGCGCCAGGCGATCCAGCAGAAGCTGCTGCGCGAGAACCGCATCGAGGTGGACCTCGAGCAGATCTGGATGACGATCGGCGCGACGCAGGCACTGTTCCAGGCGATGACCCTGGTGCTGAGCCCCGGCGACGAACTCCTGGTGCCGGACCCCGGCTACACGACGTTCACGATGAACGCGCACATCCTCGGTGCGACCCCGGTGCCGTACCGGCTCGAGCCGCAGCACGGGTTCGAGCCCGACCTCGACGCGCTCGAGGCGAGCATCACCGAGCGCACCAGGGCGATCGTGGTGAACTCGCCGTCGAACCCGCTCGGGTCGGTGTTCGGCGAGGAGACGCTCCGCAGCATCCTGGCCCTGGCGAAGCGGCACGACCTGTGGGTGGTCAGCGACGAGGTCTACGAGTACTTCACCTACGACACGCGGCACGTCAGCCTCGCGGCCCTCGACGAGGACGACCGGGTGTTCACCGCGTTCTCGCTGAGCAAGACGTACGCGATGACCGGCGTCCGCGTCGGGTACCTCGTGACGCCGAAGGGGCTCGGCGCGACCATGCGGACGACCCAGGAAGCGATGATCAGCTGCGTCGCGGAGCCCGACCAGTACGCGGCCCTCGCGGCGATCGTCGGCGATCACTCCGCGGTCCGGGACGCCCGCGAGCACTACCGCGCCAACCTCCAGGTCGCGACCGAGGTGCTCGACGCCGCCGGCATCCGGTACAACGACCCGAAGGGTGCGTTCTACCTGTGGATCGACATGTCGCACGCCGCGGACGGGGACGTCGCGGAGTGGGCGCTCGGGTTCCTGCAGCGCGAGAAGGTCGCCGTCGCACCCGGGAGCGCGTTCGGGCGCACGGGCGAGGGCTGGATCCGCGTGTGCCTCGCCGCGACGCCGGACGACCTGCGCCACGGCCTGGGAGCACTGCCCGCCCCGCACGCCGAGCACGCACAACCGTGGGACAATCGTTCGACCGTCCGACCCACCTGAGGAACCGTGAGCCCACAAGCATCCGCTCCGCTCGAGCCCGCCGCGACTCCGGCCGAGGCGATCCGCAACTTCTGCATCATCGCGCACATCGACCACGGCAAGTCGACGCTGGCCGACCGCATGCTGCAGATCACCGGCATCGTCGAGGACCGTGCGATGCGTGCGCAGTACCTCGACCGCATGGACATCGAGCGCGAGCGCGGCATCACGATCAAGTCGCAGGCGGTCCGCATGCCGTGGGAACTCGACGGCACGACGTTCGCGCTGAACATGATCGACACGCCCGGCCACGTGGACTTCTCGTACGAGGTCTCCCGTTCCCTCGCCGCGTGCGAGGGAGCGATCCTGCTGGTCGACGCGGCGCAGGGCATCGAGGCCCAGACGCTCGCGAACCTGTACCTGGCGCTCGAGAACGACCTCGAGATCATCCCGGTCCTCAACAAGATCGACCTCCCCGCGGCCGATCCCGACAAGTACGCCGCCGAGCTCGCGCAGCTCATCGGCGGCAAGCCGGAGGACGTCCTCCGCGTATCCGGCAAGACGGGCGTCGGGGTCCCCGAGCTCCTCGACCGTGTCGTGCGCACCGTGCCGAACCCCGTCGGCGACGCCGAGGCCCCCGCTCGCGCGATGATCTTCGACTCCGTCTACGACAGCTACCGCGGCGTCGTGACCTACGTCCGCATGATCGACGGCTCGATCGCCCCGCGCGAGAAGGTCCAGATGATGTCGACCAAGTCGACGCACGAGATCCTCGAGATCGGGGTGTCGAGCCCCGAGCCCAAGCCGACCAAGGGCCTGGGCGTCGGCGAGGTCGGCTACCTGATCACGGGCGTCAAGGACGTCCGGCAGTCCAAGGTCGGCGACACCGTCACGAGCGCGCAGCGGCCCGCCACCGACGCCCTGCCCGGCTACACGGACCCGAAGCCGATGGTGTTCTCCGGCCTCTACCCGATCGACGGCTCGGACTACCCGGACCTCCGCGACGCACTCGACAAGCTCAAGCTCTCCGACGCGGCGCTGGTCTACGAACCCGAGACGTCCGTGGCGCTCGGCTTCGGCTTCCGCTGCGGCTTCCTCGGCCTGCTGCACCTCGAGATCATCACCGAGCGACTCAGCCGCGAGTTCGGCCTCGACCTCATCACGACCGCGCCCAGCGTGATCTACGACGTCACGACCGAGGACAACACCACGGTCCAGGTGACGAACCCGTCCGAGTTCCCGACCGGCCGCATCGTCGAGGTCCGCGAGCCGATGGTCCGCGCCGCGATCCTCGCGCCGAAGGACTACGTCGGCGCGATCATGGAGCTCTGCCAACAGCGCCGTGGCTCCCTGCTCGGCATGGAGTACCTCGGCGAGGACCGCGTCGAGATCCGCTACCAGATCCCGCTCGGCGAGATCGTGTTCGACTTCTTCGACCAGCTGAAGAGCAAGACGCAGGGCTACGCCAGCCTCGACTACGAGCCCATCGGCGACCAGGCGGCCGACCTCGTGAAGGTCGACATCCTGCTGCAGGGCGACCAGGTGGACGCGTTCAGTGCGATCGTGCACCGCGACAAGGCGTACGCGTACGGCACGCTCATGACGGAGCGGCTCCGCAAGCTCATCCCGCGCCAGCAGTTCGAGGTCCCGATCCAGGCGGCGATCGGCGCCCGCATCATCGCGCGCGAGAGCATCCGCGCGATGCGCAAGGACGTCCTCGCGAAGTGCTACGGCGGTGACATCAGCCGGAAGCGCAAGCTCCTCGAGAAGCAGAAGGAGGGCAAGAAGCGCATGAAGACCATCGGCCGGGTCGAGGTCCCGCAGGAAGCCTTCATCGCCGCGCTCTCCGGCGACGTCGAAGAGAAGAAGAAGTAGCGCGAGAGCGACAGTCCGCGCCGGCACCGTGAAGCTGGTTCCTCGAAAGCGACAGTGTTCGCCCGCATTCGGGCGGGAGGCTGTCGCTTTCGCGTGACCAGGACCAGGACCAGGACCGGGACGGGGACCGGGGACGGGGCTGCGCGGAACCGGCTCAGCGGCGGGCGCGGGCCCGCAAGGCGGCCAGAACAACCGCCGGGAGGCTCGCAGCAGCCAGTCCCGCCAGCGCGGTCCGCACGATGGTCGCCTCCGACACCGTGGCGAAGTCGGTCGCGGACGTCGCGACCACCGCGGCCACGACTGCACCGAGCGCCAACAGGACGGTCGTCCCGCCGAGCAGGACCGGGAGCCGAGGGTGGTGGTGGCGACGCACCGCGGTGACGAGCGTCGCGCCGAACAGCAGCACGCCGGCGCCGGCCGCCGACGCCCCGATGCCGGCGACGACGTTGACGGTGTCGAACGAGGTCCAGCCGCTCGCCGCCCCGGTCGAGTAGCGCGACGCCGCGCCGTACCCGGCGACGGCCTGGTCGACCGTGATCCGTGCCGCGGCGGCGACCGCGAACGCCACGAGCGTGGCGATGGCGAGGACGACGACCCGGCGGTCGACGGACCGGCGGCGGGTGGTCTCGGGCGTGGGCACCCGCCAACGATAGGGGCGGGGCGGGGGCGACCACGGCCTCCAGTTCGGGGTGCGCGGAAAGCGGACGGCGACCCGAGCGGGGTCCGGGCCGGTCGGTTCGATCCGTGCTCCGCGCCCCAGTACGATGGCCGCATGAGCAGCCGCGGAGGGTACCTGACCGCCCTGACCTACGGAGCGGTCGGTGCGACGCAGGCGCCGGACCTCATGACCTACCCGCCGGAGGGCTTCGTCCCGGCGGAGTCGCGCTCGCGGATCGGCCACGGCGACCAGCGGTTCGAGACCGCGGTGACGCAGGCGCTGACGTGGCAGATCCAGGAGCGCAGCGGCATCCGCGTCCACGTGGAGGAAGCGCCGGACGACGACGAGGTCCGCTACAACCCGGTGACGTTCGACGAGCAGGGCGTCCCGATCGCCCCGGCATCGATCGGCACTCCCCGGGTCGAGAAGTTCGCGCCGGACGGCACGCCGCTCGTCACCGCTGGGACCTCCGCCGTGCTGACGATGCACGCGTTCGGGCGGACGGTGCAGGCGCCGGTGCGGGTCGTGTCCGTGATCGACGAGCCCGACCGCAAGGGGTTCGCGTACGGCACGCTCGAGGGGCACCCGCTCTCCGGCGAGGAGTCGTTCGTGGTGGAGCGCACCGCCGACGGCTCGGTGTGGCTGCAGGTCCGACAGTTCTCGCAGCCGGCGAGCCGCAAGTGGCAGTTCGTCGCACCGCTCCTGCGTCGGCAGCAGCGCGTGATGGCCGAGAAGTACCTCGAGGCGCTCCGCGGCGACTAGTCCTCGTCGACCGGCCGGAGCGGCGGCAACGCCGCGATCGCGTCCTCGATCAGCGCGGCGTCCGTGACGCAGTCGCGCGCGATCGCGACGGCGTTCGTGTGCCGCAGCGCGTCCACGTCGTAGACCCCGGTCGCGACGGCCAGGAACGGGATCCCGACCGCGTCGGCCGCTTCGCCGTCCCTGGGGGTGTCGCCGACGATGACGGCGCGGGTGCCGGCGAGTGCGGTGGCCGCGAGGGCGGTGACGCCCGCCCGCTCGATCTCCTCGTCGCCGAAGTAGGAGTGCTCCCAGTCGAACGCGGCGACGTCGAACCCGGCGCCGAGCAGCTTCACGCGGGCCCGGTACGCGGAGTTGCCGGTCAGCAGGCCGTTGCGCCAGCCGATCTCGGCGAAGCGCGCGACCAACGCCGTGGCACCTGGTGCCGGCGTCCGGTGGTCGCCGGCACGGTGTCGTTCCTCGGACAGATCGCGGAGGTGGCTGCTCACGGTCGGGATGACCCCGTCGTCGAGGTCGTGCGCGCGGACGTGCTCCGCGATGATGCCCGCGTCGGTGCGGCCGTGCTGGTGCCCGACGAGCTGGGGGAGATCGCGCCCGATCGCCCGCTCGAGGGCCAGGTGGTAGAGGTTGCCCGGGGACGTCGCGTTGCGGACGAGGGTGCCGTCGATGTCCCACAGCACCGTGGTGGGGACGGGGTGGTGCTCCATGACTCCATCATGACGGACAATGGACTCCATGCCGAGTGCTCTGCCGATCGCCGACCCGGCTCCCGTGGACGGCCTGATCACCCCCGGGCCGGGCGCGGGCGACGTGCCGTTCGGCGTCTACGTGCACGTGCCGTTCTGCCGCGTCCGCTGCGGGTACTGCGACTTCAACACCTACACGGCCTCCGAGCTCCGCGGCGTCCGTCGTGACGACTACGCCGGACACGCCGTCCGCGAGATCCAGTGGGCCGCGCAGGTGCTCGACCGTTCCGGCGTGCCGCGTCGTCCGGTCTCGACGGTCTTCTTCGGCGGAGGGACGCCGACGATGCTGCCGGCGAGCGACCTCGCGATGGTCCTCCGCGCCATCGACGACACGTGGGGGATCCTGCCGGGGGCCGAGGTCACCACCGAGGCGAACCCGGACTCGGTCGATGCGTCCTCGCTCGAGACGCTCCGCGCCGGCGGGTTCAACCGGATGAGCTTCGGCATGCAGTCGGCGGTGCCGCACGTGCTCGCCACCCTCGACCGCACCCACGACCCGGAACGCGTGCCGCTCGTCGTCGACCTCGCGAAGCAGCTGGGACTCGACGTCTCGCTCGACCTCATCTACTCGACGCCGGGGGAGTCCCTCGACGACTGGCGCACCTCGCTCGACGCGGCGATCGCGTGCGAGCCCGACCACGTGTCGGCGTACTCGCTCATCGTCGAGGACGGCACCGCCATGGGCCGCGCGGTCAAGCGCGGTGAGCTGCCGGCGCCGGACGACGACGTCGCCGCGGACATGTACGAGCTCGCGGACCGGGTCCTCGGCGATGCCGGGTACGGCTGGTACGAGGTCTCGAACTGGGCGAAGGGCGACGAGCACGCCAGCCGCCACAACCTGTCGTACTGGAAGGGCCACGACTGGTGGGGTGTCGGCCCCGGCGCGCACTCGAGCGTCGCCGGCACGCGCTGGTGGAACGTCAAGCACCCGGCCGCGTACGCGAACCGGGTGCTCGCCGACGAGTCGCCGGCCGCAGGGCGCGAGACCCTCGACGACGAGACCAGGTACGTCGAGCGCGTGCTCCTCGCCACGCGCGTCCGCGGCGAGCTCCGGACGTCCGAACTCCGCCAGGAGGGCCGTGGCCGGGTCGCGGGGCTCATCGCCCGTGGTCTCGTGGACGGGCGCAGTGCCCTGGGGGCGCCCGGCACGCCGGGTCGCCTGGACCTGACGCTGCGGGGCCGCCTGCTCGCGGACGCCGTGGTCCGCGAGCTGCTCGACGAGCCCTGGTCCGTCAGTTCTTGACGAACTCGATCGTCAGCGGGTAGCGGTAGAAGCGGCCCTGGTTCGCGGCGACGGCGGCCATGATGCCGAAGACGATCGACACGACCCACACGCCGAAGATGATCAGCACGCCGATGCCGAGCCACGACGTGACGACGCCGACCGCGTACGCGATGGCCATCGTGATGTGGAAGTTCAGGGCGACCCGGGTGTGCTCGCGGACGAACTGGCCACGGTCGCGCAGGACGAAGTACGCCACGAGCGGGGCGATGAAGTTGAAGAGGATCCCGCCGACGTGCGTGAGCGTGGCCCAGAGGCGCTGGTCCTCCGGCGTCATCGGCTGCGGCGGCTGGTAGTACGGCCCGGGGCCCTGCGGCCCGCCGGGCTGCTGGCCCCAGGGTCCGCCCGGCTGTCCGTTGCCCGGCTGCTGTCCGTAGGTCATGCCGGAAGCGTAGCGACCCGATGTGGAGAAGTGTCGGGACGTCGGTGCACGGGCGTAGGATCAGCACTCGACACGTCCGAGTGCCAGCACGAGTGGAAGGGGTCCGGGTTGGTCAGCGAACGCTCCCTCGAGGTCCTCAAGGCCATCGTGCGCGACTACGTCGCCTCGCGCGAGCCCGTCGGGTCGAAGACGATCGTCGAGCGCCACGCCTTCGGGGTCAGCGCCGCGACGATCCGCAACGACATGGCCCTGCTCGAGGACGAGCAGCTGATCATCGCGCCGCACACCTCGTCCGGGCGGGTGCCCACCGACAAGGGGTACCGCGTGTTCGTGGACCACCTCGCCGCCGCCCGCCCGCTCTCCAGCGCGCAGCGGCACGCCATCGAGACCTTCCTCGGCGCGTCCAACGACCTCGACGACGTCCTCGGCCGGACCGTCCGGCTGCTCAGCCAGCTGACGAACCAGGTCGCCCTCGTCCAGTACCCCTCGATGGTGCGGGCACGGGTGCAGCACGTCGAGCTCGTCCGGCTGGGGGACTCCCGGCTGATGGTCGTGCTGATCACCGACACCGCCAGGGTCGAGCAGCGCGTCGTCGAGACCGACGTCGCGCTCGACGAGTCCGCGCTCGTCGAGCTCCGCACGGTGCTCAACGCGGCGACCGTCGGGCTCCTGCTCCACGACGTCCCGACGGCGCTGCGGGAGATCCCCGCGCAGATCCGGCCGGAGTCGCAGACCCTCGCCGGCGTCGTCGTCGCGACCGTGATCGAGCAGGTCGCGGCGAACCGGCAGGACCGCCTGGTGATGGCGGGCGCGGCGAACCTCGCGAAGAGCGAACAGGACTTCTCCGGCGGGCTCTTCCCGGTGCTCGAA
This sequence comes from Curtobacterium sp. L3-7, assembly GCF_048756585.1. NCBI lineage: Bacteria > Bacillati > Actinomycetota > Actinomycetes > Micrococcales > Microbacteriaceae > Curtobacterium > Curtobacterium sp. L3-7. The sequence goes on from NZ_CP151474.1 coordinate 2,204,431, forward strand.
GCGATCGAGGAACAGGTGACCCTCCTCCGGTTGTTCGGGGAGATGCAGCTCGACGACGTGTCCGTCACCGCACGGATCGGCGTCGAGAACGCGGAGTACGGCCTCGACGCGACGAGCATCGTCGCCGGCGGGTACGTCGCCGCAGGTGGTGAGGTCGCCAGGCTGGGCGTCCTCGGACCGACCCGCATGGACTACGGCTCCAACATGGCCGCGGTCCGCGCGGTCGCGCGGTACCTGTCCAGACTGCTCGGAGAGAATTGACGACCGCTGCAGTGCACGCCGACCGTGCCAGCCCGACCACGGCGGCGACGCGGGCCGACCGCGTGACGTGACCACGGCCTCCAGGCCGAACCGACCAGACGACCGACGAAACCAACTGAGGGATACGTGGCAGACCACTACGACGTCCTCGGTGTCCCGCGTGACGCGGCCGACGCCGACATCAAGAAGGCGTACCGACGCCTCGCGCGCGAGCTCCACCCGGACGTGAACCCGAGCCCGGACGCAGCCGAGCGCTTCAAGGACGTGACGCACGCGTACGACGTGCTGAGCGACCCCGAGCAGCGGAGACGGTACGACGCCGGCCCGCAGGCCGACAGCCCGTTCGGCGGTGGGGCCGGCGGCTTCAGCGACATCTTCGACGCCTTCTTCGGCGGCGGCGGGGGCGGCGGCCGGGGCACCGGTCCGCGCAGCCGTGCCGAACGGGGACAGGACGCCCTGCTCCGCATCGACGTCGACCTGGACGAGGTCGTCTTCGGCACGCACAAGGACGTCGAGGTCGACACGGCGGTCCTCTGCGAGACGTGCGGCGGTTCCTGCTGCGCTCCCGGTACGAGCCCGCGCACCTGCGACATCTGCGGTGGCTCCGGCCACATCCAGCGCCAGGTCCGGTCGCTCCTCGGCAACGTCGTGACGAGCGCGCCGTGCGGCACCTGCCGCGGCCACGGCACCGTCATCCCGAACCCGTGCCCGACCTGCCAGGGCCAGGGCCGCGTCCGCGCCCGTCGCACCATCCCGGTGGACGTCCCCGCCGGTGTCGACTCCGGTCTGCGCCTGCAGATGCCCGGTCAGGGCGAGGTCGGCCCGGCCGGCGGCCCGTCCGGCGACCTGTACCTCGAGATCCGCGTCCGCCACCACGACGTCTTCAGCCGCGACGGGGACGACCTCCTCGCCACGCTCGAGGTCTCGATGACCGACGCGGTGCTCGGCACCACGGCGACGATCGACGGGCTCGACGGTCCGGTCGAGCTCGAGATCCGTCCCGGCGTGCAGAGCGCCGACGTGCTCGTGCTGAAGGACCGCGGCGTCACGAAGCTGCGAGGGAACGGCCGTGGCGACCTCCGCGTCGGTGTGCAGGTCGTCACCCCTACGAAGCTGTCGCACAAGGAGCGTCAGCTCGTCGAGCAGCTCGCGAAGTCGCACAAGGCGTCACCGCCGCAGCTCGCCCGGTTCCAGCAGGGGATGTTCGGCAAGCTCCGCGACCGCTTCTTCAACTTCTGATGGCGTCGCTCTACCTGGTGGAGTCGCTCGACGGTGTGGCCGTCGGCGGCTCCGTGACGCTCGACGGTGCCGAGGGCCGGCACGCCGTGACGGTGTCGCGGGTGCGGGTCGGGGAGACGCTGCGGCTCTCGGACGGCCAGGGCACGGTCGTCGTCGGCGCGGTCTCGTCGCTCGGCCGCGACTCGCTGTCGCTGACGGTGTCGGACGTCCTGGTGTCGTCGCGCCCGGTGCCGTCACTCACCCTCGTGCAGGCCCTCGCGAAGGGCGGCCGGGACGAGATGGCGGTGCAGGCGGCGACCGAGATCGGCGTCGACCACGTCGTGCCGTGGTCCGCGGCACGCAGCGTCTCCCGCTGGGAGGGTGCGAAGGTCGCGAAGGGCCGCACGCGCTGGCAGGCGATCGCGCAGGAAGCGGCGAAGCAGGCGATCCGGTCGTGGGTGCCGTCGGTGTCCGACCCGGTGACGACCGCAGCGCTCGCGGCGTCCGCGTCGTCGACCGGTGTGGTGCTCCTCGTGCTCGACCCGACCGCCACCGAACGGCTCGCCACGTGGGAGCCGCCTGCTGACGCCACGTCGATCTCGCTGGTCGTCGGCCCCGAAGGCGGTATCGACGGGTCGGAACTCGACCGCTTGTCGGCTGCCGGTGCCGTCCGGGTCCGGCTCGGTGACACCGTGCTCCGGACGTCCACCGCGGGACCCGCCGCGTTGGCGGTGCTGCAGTCGCGGCTCGGCCGCTGGTAGCGACCGACCGTCCGCGCGGTGATGATCCTCAGCCGCGGCGGTCGAGCCAGGCCTGCAGCTCGGCGCGGGCGACGGCGATCTCGGCCTCGGACGGGTTCGGGGAGAACCGCGACCCGACGAACGCGTTGGCGAGGGTCTCCCGCATGACGCCGTCCGCGCCGCGCCAGTCGATCGACGGGAAGCGGTCGACGGCGACGATCCGATCACGCCGGATCCGTGTCGAGAACGCGAAGCCACGCACCAGGAGTTCGTCCTCCGACAGGTCGACGCCGGTCCGTGCCCAGCGGAAGGCGACGAGCCCGGCGACGACGACGAGCACGGCGCTGACGAGCCAGGCGTCCCGTTGCGCGAGCACCAGCGTGACCGCGAACGCGACCGCGATGGCCGCGGCGACCTGCAGGATCAGGCGGATTCGACGGGGCATCGGGATCGTCCGGGAAGACTGCGGGTCAGTCACGCGTTCTACGATGGACCAATGAGCAGCGTGTTCACCAAGATCATCGACCGTGAGATCCCCGCGACCGTCGTCGCCGAGGACGACCGCGTCATCGCGATCGAGGACATCGCCCCGAAGGCGCCCGTCCACGTGGTCGTGATCCCCAAGACCGAGGAGTACGCGAACGTGGCCGAACTCGCCGCGGGGGACCCGGACCTCCTCGCGCACGTGGTCGCCACCGCCCAGCGCATCGCCGACGAGCGCGCCGGCGGCCAGTTCCGACTCGTCTTCAACACCGGCGAAGCCGCCGGACAGACCGTGTTCCACGTGCACGCGCACGTACTCGCAGGCGACCTGCAGGAAGGCAACATTGCCAGCTGACGAAACCGCATCCGCCGAGACCGAAGCCGTCTCGGAACTCAGTGTCGACGGCATCGCCATGGTGCAGCTGCTCGGCCCGCAGGACCGGCTCCTCAAGACCGTGGAACGCCAGTACCCGGATGTCCGGGTCCTGGTCCGCGGCAACGAGGTGACCCTGACCGGGCCGGAGCGCGACGTCGCCCGCGCCCGCGCGCTCGTCGACGAGCTCGTGGGCATGGTCAAGCGCGGTCAGGACGTCGGGCAGGCCGACATCCCGACCTCGGCCCGCATCATCGACGAGCAGCGCAGCCCGTCCGACGTGTTCGGCTCGCCGATCGTGTCGAGTCGCGGCAAGTCGGTGCGGCCGAAGACGGACGGCCAGCGTGCCTACGTCGACGCCATCGACGAGAACACGATCACGTTCGGCATCGGCCCGGCCGGCACCGGCAAGACGTACCTGGCGATGGCGAAGGCCGTGCAGGCCCTGCAGCGGCGCGAGGTCACGCGGATCATCCTCACCCGACCCGCGGTCGAAGCCGGCGAGCGGCTCGGGTTCCTCCCCGGCACGTTGACGGACAAGATCGACCCGTACCTGCGGCCGCTCTACGACGCGCTCAACGAGATGATGGACCCCGAGCTCGTCCCCAAGCTGCTCGCGGCCGGCACGGTCGAGGTCGCTCCGCTGGCGTACATGCGCGGACGGACGCTCAACGACTCGTTCGTCGTGCTCGACGAGGCGCAGAACACCACGCCGGAGCAGATGAAGATGTTCCTGACGCGTCTGGGCTTCGGCTCGAAGATGGTCGTCACCGGCGACATCACGCAGGTGGACCTGCCGGGGAACGTGTCGGGGCTGCGGCTCGTCACGCAGATCCTCTCCGAGGTGCAGGACATCCACTTCGCCCGGCTCGGCAGTGAGGACGTGGTCCGGCACACGCTCGTCGGCCGCATCGTGGACGCCTACACGGTCTACGACGAGCAGCGGCTCGCCGAACAGGCCGGGCACCGACCTGGAGGCCGTGGCACGGCCCCGGCGGGGAACCCAGCCGGTGCGAACCGGGCCGAGCGCCGTGGCCGGGTCCCGCAGGACCGCCAGACCAGCCCCTACCCCCAGAACGATCCTCGAGGAGGAACCCGGTGAGCATCGAGCTCAACAACGAGTCCGGTGTGCAGATCGACGACGACGCGGTCCAGCGTCTCGCGGCCTTCGCTCTCGACGCGCTGCACGTCCACGCCGACGCGGAGCTCGCCATCGTGCTCGTCGACGAGGGGGCGATGGAGCAGCTGCACGTCCGCTGGATGGACGAACCTGGCCCGACCGACGTGCTGAGCTTCCCGATGGACGAGCTCCGCCCCGGCACCGAGGACGACCCGACACCCGCCGGACTGCTCGGCGACATCGTGCTCTGCCCGCAGGTCGCCGAGGCGCAGGCGAAGACCGCCGGGCACTCCACGACCGACGAGCTCCTGCTCCTGACGTGCCACGGGATCCTGCACCTGCTCGGCTTCGACCACGCGGAGCCGGAGGAGAAGGCTGAGATGTTCGGGCTCCAGGGGGAGATCCTGACCGCCTTCGCCGCCCAGCGCCGGGGGCGGTGACCGCAGTGCTGCTCGTCGCCGTCCTGCTCGCGGTGGCGTTCGTGCTCGTCGTCCTCGGCGGGCTGCTCGCCGCGTCCGACGCCGCGCTCGGGGTGCTCTCCCGCGCTGATCTCGACGACATCGCCAGGGGCAGCAAGCGTCGCCGCGCCATCGAGGCGATCGGGGACGACGTCGGCGCCCACGTCAACGCGCTGAACTTCTTCCGGGTGCTCGCCGAGACGGCAGCGGCCGTGCTCGTGACCATCGCGCTGTTCTCGGTCCTCGACACGTGGTGGCTCGCGCTGATCGTCTCAGCGGCGATCATGACCGCGGTGTCCTTCGTGCTCGTCGGGTCGAGCCCCCGCAGCGTCGGCCGAGCCCACGCGGACCGGCTCATCGGGGTCACCGGTGGGCTCGTGCACGCGGTGCGCATCGTCCTCGGGCCGCTCGCCGGGCTGCTCGTGCTCATCGGCGACCGTGTCACACCCGGGCGGAACGGCAGCACGTCGAGCGTGTCGAGTGAGGAGCAGCTCCTGTCGCTCGTGGACGAGGCCACCGAGAGCAACGTGCTCGAGGCGGACGACCGCGAGCTGATCCACTCGGTCTTCGAGTTCAGCGACACGCTCGTGCGCGAGGTCATGGTGCCGAGGACCGACATGGTCACGGCGGACGCAGCGGACACCGTGTCGACGGTGATGGAGGAGTTCCTCGCCGCCGGGGTGTCCCGCATGCCCGTGACCGGCCGGGACAGCGACGACGTCCTCGGCGTCGTCTACCTCCGCGACCTGGCGCGCGCCCTGTACGAGAACGAGAGCGCAGGCGGCCGGGTCGTGACCTCGTTGCTCCGGGTGGCCGAGTTCGTCCCGGAGTCGAAGCACGCCGACGAGACACTGCGGCACATGCAGGCCGCGAAGAACCACCTGGTCCTCGTGGTCGACGAGTACGGCGGCGTCGCGGGGCTCGTCACGATGGAGGACCTCATCGAGGAGCTCGTCGGTGACATCTCCGACGAGTACGACCGCACCGTGATCGACCGCGTCGAGGTCTCCGACGGCGTCTGGCGGATCTCCGCGCGGATGCCGATCGACGACCTCGGCGACCTGTTCGGCGTCGACCTCGACGACGACGACGTCGACACCGCCGGTGGCCTGCTCACCAAGGAACTCGGTCACCTGGCGACCGCCGGCGAGTCCGTGACCGTGTCCGGCGTCGTGCTGACGGCGGACCGCGTCGAGGGCAAGCGCCGCCACCTCATCTCCGTGCTCGCCGAACGCACCGACGCCCTCGCCGGCGCGGAGCAGGCGTTCGACGGCACCGCACCCACCACGACGGGATCCACCTCAGCATGAGCGACACCGACAGCACCCCCACCTTCCGAGCCGGCTTCGTCTCGTTCGTCGGACGACCGAACGTCGGCAAGTCGACGCTGACCAACGCGCTCGTCGGGCAGAAGGTCGCGATCACGTCGTCCAAGCCCCAGACGACCCGCCGGGCCATCCGCGGCATCGTCCACCGACCCGACGGCCAGGTCATCATCGTCGACACACCGGGTGTGCACCGGCCGAGGACCCTGCTCGGCGAACGACTGAACGACCTGGTGCAGTCCACGCTCGCGGACGTCGACGTCATCGGGTTCTGCGTGCCGGCGAACGAGCCGATCGGGCCCGGCGACAAGTTCATCAACGAGACGCTCGACCACTTCCCCCGCGCGAAGAAGATCGCGATCGTGACGAAGGTCGACCGCGCCGGCAAGGAGAAGATCGCCGAGCAGCTCATCGCGGTCTCGCAGCTCCGCGAGTGGGACGCGATCGTCCCGACGTCGGGGACCGAGGGGACCCAGCTGGAGGCTCTGCTCGGCGAGATCACCAAGCTGCTGCCCGAGTCGCCGGCACTCTACGACGCCGAGGCCGTCACCGAGGAGACGAGCGAGGACCGCATCGCCGAACTCATCCGCGAGGCCGCGCTCGAGGGCGTCCGCGACGAGCTCCCGCACTCGCTCGCGGTGTTGATCGAGGACATGGTCGAGCCGGACCCCGATGACGACCCGAACGGACCGCTGCGCATCTTCGCGAACCTGTTCGTCGAGCGTGACAGCCAGAAGTCGATCGTGATCGGGCACAAGGGCGAACGGCTGAAGGACGTCGGTTCCCGGGCACGTGCCGAGATCGAGTCGCTGCTCGGCGGACGGCACGTCTACCTGAACATCCGCGTGAAGGTCGCGAAGGAGTGGCAGCGCGACCCGAAGCAGCTCGGTCGACTCGGGTTCTGACGCGGGTCATTCCGTGGATTGACGCGGACGAGGGCGCGCAGCCGTACCGTGGACGGGTGTTCCGTCCCATGCTGCGCGCCCAGATCGTCGTGGACCTCGTGGTCGCCGGCGTCCTCGGCGTGCTCGTCGCGGTCACGTCGACTCGGGGGATCGACGGACCGCTCGCCTACCTGACCGTTCTCGGCATGACGGTGGCGCTCGCGCTCCGTCGGCTCTCGCCGGGCCTCGCGCTGACCGTCGCGTGGGTCACAGCGGTCTTCCAGATGGTGACGGGGCAGGACCCGGACGGTGCCGACGCGTTCATCGCCGCGATCGTCTACACGACGAGCGCGTACGGCAGCCGACGCGTCCGGCTGGCGGGACTCGTCTCGGCGATCGGCGGCGCGGTCACGGCCGCCGTGTACGTCGGCGCGAAGGACTACGCCCAACGACTGACCATCGACACCGCGACGACGCCGGCGCGCGAGTCGATGCAGGTCACGATCGCGTACTTCGTGGTCATCCTCGCGCTGCTCCTGCTGCCGTGGCTCGCCGGTGTCGTCGTGCGGACCCGTCGAGCCGCGCGGATGAGTCGTGAGGCCCTGCTCCTCGCCGAACGCGACGCGGCCCGCGCGGACCGTGCGGTCGCCGTCGAGCAGGAGCGGGTGCGGATCGCACGCGACATGCACGACATCGTGGCGCACTCCCTCGCAGTCGTCATCGCGCAGGCGGACGGTGCCCGGTACGCACTGAAGGCCGATCCGGCCGTCGCCGACCAGGCACTCAGCACGATCTCCGGGACCGCCAGGCGGGCACTCGGCGACGTCCGTGAGCTGCTCGGCGCCCTCCGCCACGAGCAGGGCACCGCGCCGACCCCGGACGTCGACGACATCGAGCGTCTCGTGACGGAGATGCGTGCCGTCGGCCTCGACGTCCGGGTCGAACGCAACGGTGACTCCACCACGCTGCCGACCACCACCCAGCTCGCCGTCTACCGCATCGTCCAGGAGAGCCTGACGAACGCGTACAAGCACGGCGAGCACGGCACCCCGGTGCACGCCACCTTGACGTACCGCCCGGACACCGTCGAGATCGACGTGGTCAACCGCCGCGCTGACCACGGGCACGCGGGACCGGGGACCGGGCACGGGCTCGTCGGGATGCGGGAGCGTGCCACCATGTCCGGGGGCAGCATGACCGCTGGACCCCGCGGCGACGACTTCGCCGTCGCGGTCCGGATGCCGGCGCACCCCGCGAGCGGGCAGATGCCGCGGGGGCTCGTCACGACGAGGCAGCCGACGGACCACACCACCGACCAGGAGCACACAGGACGATGACCGACACCCCGATCCGCGTCGCGCTCGTCGACGACCAGGCCCTGTTCCGCACCGGGATCCGGATGCTCATCGACTCGCAGCCGGACCTCCGGTTCGTGGGAGAGGCCGGCGACGGTGCCGCCGGTGTCGAACTCGTCCGCACCGGGCGCCCGGACGTGGTGCTCATGGACGTCAGGATGCCGGTCATGGACGGGATCACGGCGACCGCGAAGATCGTCGAGGACGGCGGGACGGACGGCGCGAAGGTCCTGGTGCTCACGACCTTCGACTTCGACGAGGCCGCGGCGAAGGCGATCCGTGCCGGCGCGAGCGGGTTCGTGCTGAAGGACGCCGACCCGGAGTTCCTGCTCGCGGCGATCCGGACGGTGCACGCGGGGACGGCCGTGTTCGCGGCCTCGGCGACCCGTGAACTCCTCCGCCGGTACGACGACGCGCAGGAGCAGGCGGCGAACGTCCCGGCCGCGTTCGCCGAACTGACGCCCCGGGAACGGGAGATCTTCGACCTCGCGGCCAGGGGCTTCAGCAACAGCGAGATCGCCCAGCACGAGTTCGTCAGCGAGGCGACGGTGAAGACCCACATCTCACGGGTGCTCACGAAGCTCGAGCTGCGGGACCGTGTGCGGCTCGTGGTCTTCGCGCACCAGCACGGGCTCGTCACGAAGGACTGACGATCGGGTACTGCGCGCAGCGCCCGGCGCCGCACGGTGTCATCCGGTGGGATGACCCGTCCACAGCGAACCGAGTCGAGCGGACGATCCACGGGAGCCGACGGACCGACGCGGACCGGGCCTCCTGATCGTCAAGGTGGATGCATGACCACCAGCCACGCACCGATCATCCGCCTCGACCACGTGTCCAAGCACTACGGGGACGCCGCGCGACGCGTCACCGCGCTCGACGACGTCAGCGTCGACATCGGCGCCGGCGAGTTCACCGCGGTGATGGGCCCGTCCGGTTCCGGCAAGTCCACGCTCATGCACGTCGCAGCCGGCCTCGACACGGTGTCCGGCGGGCACATCCATATCGACGGCACCGACATCACGCAGCTCGGCGACAAGGAGCTCACCGAACTCCGTCGACGTCGACTCGGGTTCGTGTTCCAGTCGTTCAACCTCGTCCCGACGCTCGACGTCGCCGAGAACATCCGGCTGCCGTTCCTGCTCGGCGGGCACAAGCCCTCAGCGGAGGAATCCGCGTGGATCGACCGGCTCGTCGAGATGCTCGGACTCGGCAACCGCCTGACGCACCGGCCGCACCAGCTGTCCGGCGGTCAGCAGCAGCGGGTCGCGATCGCACGCGCGCTGGCATCGCGTCCGGCGGTGGTCGTCGCCGACGAGCCGACCGGCGCACTCGACTCCCGGACCGGGCGCGACGTGCTCGGCATCCTCCGCGGTGCCGTCGCCGAGTGGGGGCAGAGCGTCGTCATGGTGACCCACGACCCGGTCGCGGCCGCCAACGCCGATCGCATCCTCTTCCTCGCGGACGGCCGCATCGTCGGGGACCGCCCGGCGATGAGCGCCGCGGACATCTCGACCACCATGCTGGGGATGGAGGCAGCAGCGTGAACGCCGTCCGCGACTTCTCGCCCACCGTCCTGGTCGCCGCGCTCGGCACCACGTTCGGTTCCGCCCTGGTCATCGCACCCGGCATCGTCACCCAGGCGCTGACGGCCGCCGGCCTCTCCGACCTCGGCCCGATCAAGGCGATCCTCGACGTGATCGGCTGGCTGTTCCTCGGCATCGCACTGTACGTCGGGGCCATCGTCACGGCGAACACCTGCGCAACGCTCATCGCCGGGCAGACGCGGGTCCTCGCGCTCCAGCGCCTGGTCGGTGCCACCGGCGCGACGCTCCGGTCCCGCATCACCCGGGCGGGACTCGTCGTCGGTGTCGTGGGTGGACTCGCCGGTGCGGTCGTCGGCACCGGGCTCTCCGCGCTCTTCGTCGCCGTCCTCCGGGGCAACGGGTTCCTGCCCGACACGTCGTACACGCTCATCCCGTGGCAGCTCGTGCTGCCGGTCGTCGCGGTCGTGCTGGGGACATGGGGCGCGTTCGCGGTGGGGTCCCGTCGAGTCCTGACGGTCACGCCGCTCCAGGCGCTGTCCTCGAGCGTCGAGCCGAGCCACGACGACGTCCGGTCCGGCACGGCACGCAAGGTCTGGTCGATCCTGCTGATGGCCGGCGGTGGAGCGCTGATGCTCGTCGGACTCGCCGTGAGCAGCGCGTCACCGCTCGCGGTCCTCCCTGCTGCACTCGGCGGGTTCGTGTCGTTCGCCGGGATCGCGGTCGGCGCGACGATCGTGATGCCGCCCGTCCTGGCGCTGATCGGGCGCATCGGTGCCAAGGACCCGGTGGTGCTGCTCGCCGGCCGGAACGCGATGCGTGCGCCGGGCCGGTCGTCCCGGGCGACGATCGGACTCGTGATCGGCGTCACCCTGCTCGTCACCTTCGCCGTCGCGCTCGGGATGATGCAGCAGGTGCTCGAAGCACAGCTCCGCGGGCAGCTCCAGGGCGGGAGCCCTCAGCAGCTGCAGGGCATGCGCGACTTCTTCGTCCAGGTGAACGGCGTCGTCAGCGTCATCGTCGGGTTCTCCGCGGTGATCGCCGCGGTGGGTGTCGTCAACGCGCTCGCGCTCGGCGTGCTGCAGCGACGGCGAGAGCTCGGGCTGCTGCGCGTGCTCGGGCTGACCGGTGCGCAGGTGCGTCGGATGATCGTGACGGAAGCCGTGCAGATGGTCGTCGCGGCCGTCCTCACCGGGCTCGTGCTCGGGACGTTCTACGGATGGGTCGGCGGGCAGACGCTCCTCGGGTCGCTCGGTGACCCTGTCGGCCCGGTGCTCCCCCCGACCACGATCGTCATCGTGGTGGCTGGTGCGCTCGTCCTCGCGGTGGTCGCCACCGTCGCTCCGGTCCGGCGCGCGATGCGCGTCCCGCCGACCGAGGCGCTCGCCGTCGACTGATCCCCGCCACGGAACGGGAGGCGCGGTGCCAGCCGGCACCGCGCCTCCCGTCTGTCGCCCCGCTTCCCGTCTGTCGCCCCGCCTCTCGTCTGTCGCCCCGCTTCCCCGATCCCGAGTGGTCGCAACACCCCGCTGCCTTCTGCCGAGTGGTCGCAACACCCCGCTGCCTTCTGCCGAGTGGTCGTTGATCGTCGTTCGGGGGCTCGCCGAGCGACAGTTCGTGACCGATCGGCGTCCGCGGGCGGGGTGTTGCGACCGGTGGGCGCCGACGCCGCGGGCGTCACACGAGGCGGACCGGTGCTACGGTGAAGGAGCTATGTACTCGGCGCTCCTCCTCCTTCGCTGCCGCGACGAGGCCTGACACACCGGCCCACCTCGTCGCGGAGTCTCGTCGTCGGCCGACACCACCTGACGAACCGAAAGCGAACGACCGATGCAGAACACGCAGCGCCCCTCCGGGATGCCGATCCACAAGTACGTCCCGTTCCACGAGCAGATCACCGTCGAACTGCCCGACCGCACCTGGCCGACGAAGCGCATCGACCGCGCTCCCCGCTGGTGCGCCGTCGACCTGCGTGACGGCAACCAGGCCCTCATCGACCCGATGGACGCCGAGCGCAAGCGTGCGATGTTCGACCTGCTCGTGCGCATGGGCTACAAGGAGATCGAGGTCGGGTTCCCCAGCGCCTCGCAGACGGACTTCGACTTCGTCCGCAGCCTGATCGACGAGGGCGCGATCCCCGACGACGTCACGATCCAGGTCCTGACGCAGGCGCGCGAGCACCTGATCCAGCGCACGTACGAGGCGATCGACGGCGCCAAGCAGGCCATCGTCCACCTCTACAACTCGACGTCGATCGTCCAGCGCGAGGTGGTCTTCCGCACCGACGTGCAGGGCGTCGTCGACATCGCGGTGGCCGGCGCGAAGCTCTGCAAGGCTGCAGAGGCCACGCTGCAGCACGACACGACGGTCTACTACGAGTACTCGCCGGAGTCCTACACGGGCACCGAGCTCGAGGTCGCGCTGGAGATCTGCAACGCCGTCCTGGAGGTCTTCGAGCCGACGCCCGACCGCAAGGTGATCATCAACCTGCCGGCCACGGTCGAGATGGCGACGCCGAACGTCTACGCCGACTCCATCGAGTGGATGTCACGCCACCTCGCCCACCGGCAGGACGTGATCCTGTCGCTGCACCCGCACAACGACCGTGGGACCGCCGTCGCCGCCGCCGAGCTCGGGTACATGGCCGGTGCCGACCGCATCGAGGGGTGCCTGTTCGGCAACGGGGAGCGTACCGGCAACGTCGACCTGGTCGCCCTCGGCATGAACCTGTTCACGCAGGGCATCGACCCGGAGATCAGCTTCGCTGACATCGACCAGATCAAGCGCACGGTCGAGTACTGCAACCAGCTGCCGGTGCCGGAGCGCCAGCCGTGGGCCGGCGATCTCGTCTACACGGCGTTCAGCGGGTCGCACCAGGACGCGATCAACAAGGGCTTCGACGCCATGAAGGCCAAGGCGGCCGCAGCAGGGACGAGCATCGACGACGTCGAGTGGGCGGTGCCGTACCTGCCCGTCGACCCGAAGGACATCGGCCGTTCGTACGAGGCCGTCATCCGCGTCAACTCGCAGTCCGGCAAGGGCGGGGTCGCGTACCTGCTCAAGACGGACCACGCGATCGACCTGCCCCGCAAGCTGCAGATCGAGTTCTCCGGTGTGGTGCAGCAGCGCACCGACACCGAGGGCGGCGAGTTCACCTCGGAGAAGATCTGGGACCTCTTCCGCGACGAGTACCTGCCGGCCGATGACGAGTCGGACAAGTGGGGTCGGTACGAGATCACGAAGACCGCGACCTCGAGCGACTTCGACGGCACCACGAAGCTCGCCGTCACGATGCGCGTCGACGACGGATCGGTGGACGCCGATGCCGTCGGGACCGGCCCGATCGACGCGTTCCTCTCCGTGATGCGCGAGCAGGGCGTCGACGTCACGCTGTACGACTACTCGGAGCACACGATGAGCGCCTCCGGTGACGCGAAGGCGGCCTCGTACGTGGAGCTCGACGTCGACGGCGTGCGGCTCTGGGGCGTCGGGATCGACGCCGACATCGCGACCGCGTCGCTCAAGGCGATCGTGTCTGCCGTGAACCGTGCGGTCCGCGCGGGCGCTGCCGCCGGCGCGTCCCCGGAGCTCGTCTCCGCCTAGCCGCTACGCCACCGGCGCACCGAGGGCCGGATCGCGCCCAGCTGCACACATCGCGCCCCGTCACGACGGGGCGCGATGTGCGTGCGGGGGTGCAACCCGGCGCGTTCCCACGCGGAAGGACCCGCGGCACGCGCGGAAGGACCCGCGGCACGCCGTGTCGGGGGCGCGGGGGATACTGGGGGCATGCCGCTGTACCGGGACGAGTGTGTCGTGCTCCGCACCCACAAGCTCGGTGAGGCGGACCGCATCGTCACGATGCTCAGCCGCCAGCACGGCAAGATCCGCGCCGTCGCGAAGGGCGTCCGGCGAACGGCATCGAAGTTCGGGTCGAGGCTCGAGCCGTTCATGGTCGTCGACGCCCAGTTCTACGAGGGCCGCTCGCTCGACATCGTGACCCAGGCTGAGTCCCTCGGGTCCTACGGCGCGCAGATCGTCGCCGACTACAGCGCGTACACGGCCGCCAGCGCCATGGTCGAGACCGCCGATCGCTTGAGCGAGGCGGACGCCGGACTCCAGCAGTACCTGCTGCTCGTCGGTGCCCTCCGTTCCCTCGCCCGCAGCGAGCACGTGCCGAGCGCGACGCTCGACTCGTACCTGCTCCGCGCGATGAGCATCGCTGGATGGGCGCCCTCGTTCTCGGACTGCGCGGTCACGGGGGAGCCCGGCCCGCACTCGGCGTTCGTCGTCCAGCTCGGCGGGGTCGTCGCCGACGGGGCCGCGCCTCCCGGATCGCCCCGGCTCGACCTGACGACGCTGTCGCTCCTCGGCTCGCTGCTCGCGGGGGACTGGCGCACGGTCGACGCCGCCGACGAACGGAGCAGGTCCCGGGCCTCCGGCGTGGTCGCGGCGTACGCCCAGTGGCACCTGGAACGATCGCTGAAGTCCCTGCCGCACGTCGACCGCACCGAGCACCCCGTGCCGGTTCCGACCACGCACGGCGGACCGGAAGCGACGGCCAGGGCGGTCGCGACCACCCCGGCACCCCCGCCACCGACCCCCGACCGCAGCACCCCCGAAGGGACCCGCACCGCATGAGCCCCCGTCGTTCCGTCGAACCGGAGTCCTTCAAGCCGATCGACTGGACCGGCGAGACGCCCCCGGCGATCCCCGCGCGGTTCGTCCCGGACCACGTGGCGATCGTGATGGACGGCAACGGCCGGTGGGCGAACGGTCGCGGGCTCACGCGCATCGAGGGACACAAGGCGGGAGAGGCCTCCCTGCTCGACGTCGTCGCCGGCGGGATCCAGATCGGCGTCAAGCACATCTCGGCGTACGCGTTCTCGACGGAGAACTGGAAGCGCTCCCCGGAAGAGGTCCGGTTCCTGATGGGCTTCAACCGTGACGTCATCCGCCGTCGTCGGGACCAGCTGAACGAGTGGGGCGTCCGCGTCCGCTGGGCCGGACGGCGCCCCCGGCTCTGGCGCAGCGTCATCGAGGAACTCGAGACCGCCGAGCGGATGACGGCGGGCAACGACGTGCTCACCCTGACGATGTGCGTCAACTACGGCGGTCGCAACGAGATCGCCGACGCGGTCCGATCGCTCGCCGAGGACGTCGCAGCCGGCCGTCTCAAGCCGAGCCAGGTGACCGAGAAGGCCCTCGCGAAGCGCCTGTACGTGCCGGAGATGCCCGACGTCGACCTGTTCCTCCGGAGCTCGGGCGAACAGCGCACCAGCAACTTCCTGCTGTGGCAGTCCGCCTACGCCGAGATGGTGTTCCTCGACCGGCTCTGGCCGGACTTCCGACGCTCCGACCTGTGGGGCGCGATCGAGGAGTACGCGAGCCGCGATCGCCGCTACGGCGGCGCCGTGGACGCCCCCACCACGTAGTCGCAGCACACACACAACGGGTCAGGCGCGCACCGGGTCAGGCCAGCAAGGGTTCCGCCGCGCGCACCGCCTCGAGCGCCGCCCGGACACTCGGCACCCGTTCGGCACCGCGTGCGACGACCACCTCGACCCGCCGCGCGAGCTCGTCGTCGACCGGATCGATCGACACCCCTGGCGGGATCACCGTCGTCGCGAGCGCCAGCCGGGGGAGGAGCGCCACCCCGAGTCCGGCCGCGACGAGCCCGACGACCGCTGCCGCGTTGTCGGTCTCGAGCACGATGTCCGGCACGAACCCCGCGCTCGCGCAGGAGGCGAGCAGGTGCCCGCGGCAGCGCGGGCAGCCGCCGATCCAGCGCGCACCACGCAGGGAGGCGAGATCGACCGCCAGGGAACCGGCGACGGCACCGACCGAGCCGGCGGGGCGGACGTGCCCCGGGCCTCCCGACCGGACGAGCGCGAGTCGGACGAGCGCGAGCGGATCGCGACCCAGCGCCCGGGTGACGAGCCCGGCGTCGGTCGCGACGTCGTCCCCCACGTACGTGAACGTCAGCGCAACGTCGACCTCACCCCGCCGGACCAGCTCGAGCGCCTCCGGCGGCTCGACCTCGACGTAGGACGTCGTGACCCCGGGGACCGCGGCCGCCATCGACGCGAGCACCGCGGGCACCAGTGTCGACGAGGCGCTCGGGAAGCCGGCGATCCGGACGCGTCCGCGGGCGAGCCCTCCGACGGCGTCGAGGTCCTCCCGTGCAGCTGTCAGCGCTGCCTGCACGTGCAACGCGTGGTCGGCGAGCACCTGTCCGGCCTCGGTCAGGGTGACGCCGCGTGCACCTCGGAGCAGCAGCGCGTGCCCGAGTCGCTGTTCGGCTCGCTGCAGGAGCTGGCTGACGGCTGGCTGGCTGTACCCGAGGGTGGCTGCGGCGCCGGTGATCGACCCGGCGTCGGCGACGGCTCGGAGCGCACGGAGCAGCTGCGGGTCGAGATCGTCCATAACGCAATGCTATGGTGCTGCAAAGGGAACTGCTCTGGTGTGATGGATCGGCGCACACGAGCATGATCGGCATGGACTCCTTCGTCGACGGCCACGGCTACCTCGCCGCCTGCACCGCCGGGCTGCCGACGCGGGGGACCCTCGCGGCGATGCGTGCCGACCTCGACGAGTGGGGCACCGGCGGATCGAGTCCGATCCGGTACGGGGACCTCGTGGAAGCGGGGCGGGCCCTGTTCGCGCAGATCGTCGGCGTCGATGCCGGCCGGGTCGCGACCGGTTCGCAGACCTCCGCGATGACCGCGGTCGTCGCGTCGTCGCTGCCGGACGGCGCCGAGGTCCTCGTCCCGGACGGGGACTTCAGCTCGATCGTCTTCCCGTTCCTCGCGCAGGCGCACCGCGGGATCCGTGTCCGGAGCGTCCCGCTCCCGTCGCTCGCGACGGCCGTCACCCCGGACACCGCACTCGTGGCGTGGTCGGCGGTCCAGTCGGCGACCGGCGCGGTCGCCGAGAACGACGCCGTCGTCGCCGCCGCCCGTACCGTCGGCGCGCGGACCCTCTGCGACCTCACCCAGGCAGCGGGGATCCTGCCGATCTCGGCCGCACCGTTCGACGTCACCGTCACCCACGCCTACAAGTGGCTCTGCGCGCCGCGGGGCGTCGCGTTCATGACGGTGTCCGCCGACGCCCAGGAGTGGCTCCGCCCGGTCCAGGCCGGCTGGTACGCCGGCGAGGACGTCTGGTCCTCCTGCTACGGCCCTGCGATGCGGCTCGCCGACGATGCCCGCCGGTTCGACGTGTCGCCGGCATGGCAGGCCTGGCCCGGGGCGGTCGCCGCCCTGCGGCACGTCGCGTCGCTCGACATGGACACGGTCTGGAGGCACGGCACCGGTCTGGCGGACCGACTGGCGGCCCGCCTCGGGGTCGCCGGGCAGTCGCAGGCCGTGATGACGGTGCCGGATGCGTCCGGCGCCGGGTTGGCCGCGCTCACCGCGGCGGGGATCACGGCGTCCGGCAGGGCGGGGCGACTCCGACTCGCGTTCCACCACTGGAACGACGAGTCGGACGTCGACGCAGTGGCGGCGGTGCTGGGCCGTTAGTCTTGCCGGGTACGTTTCCCGAACCGGGCATCCAGCTCGGCGACCTTACGGAGTTCTCCTTGGCTCAGCCCTCCCGTCTCGACTCGGTCATCGCCCTCGCCAAAGGCCGTGGGTTCGTCTTCCAGTCGGGTGAGATCTACGGCGGATCCCGCTCCGCATGGGACTACGGGCCCCTGGGTGTCGAGCTGAAGGAGAACATCAAGCGCCAGTGGTGGCAGCGGTTCGTCCGCGGCCGTGGCGACATGGTCGGGCTCGACTCCGCCGTGATCCTGCCCCGCAAGGTGTGGGAGGCCTCCGGCCACGTCGCGACCTTCACCGACCCGCTCGTCGAGTGCCTGCACTGCCACCACCGCTTCCGCGAGGACCACCTGATCGAGGCCTTCGAGGCGAAGAAGAACCGTGCACCGGAGGGTGGCATGGCGGAGATCGCCTGCCCGAACTGCGGGACCCGCGGTCAGTGGACGGAGCCCCGCGAGTTCTCCGGGATGCTGAAGACCTACCTCGGCCCGGTCGAGTCCGAGGAGGGCCTGAACTTCCTCCGTCCCGAGACGGCGCAGGGCATCTTCACCGACTTCGCGCAGGTCGTCACGACCAGCCGCATGAAGCCCCCGTTCGGCATCGGCCAGGTCGGCAAGGCGTTCCGCAACGAGATCACGCCCGGCAACTTCATCTTCCGGACGCGGGAGTTCGAGCAGATGGAGATCGAGTACTTCGTCCCGCCGGCCGACGCCGAGACCCACTACGAGCAGTGGATCGCGGACTCGATCGCCTGGTACACGGACCTCGGCATCGACCCCGAGAACCTCCGTCGCTTCGACGTGCCGGACGGCGAGCGTGCGCACTACTCCGACGCCACCGCGGACATCGAGTACCGCTTCGGGTTCCAGGGATCGGAGTGGGGCGAGCTGATGGGCGTCGCGAACCGCACCGACTTCGACCTCAACAACCACATCGAGTCCTCCGGCAAGGACCTCCGGTACTTCGACCAGGCCGCCAACGAGAAGTACGTCCCGTACGTCATCGAGCCGTCCTTCGGCCTGACGCGGGCGCTCATGGCGTTCCTGCTCGACGCGTACCACGAGGACGAGGCCCCGAACGCGAAGGGCGGCGTCGACAAGCGCACGGTCCTGCGTCTCGACCCGCGCCTCGCCCCGGTCAAGGCCGCGGTGCTGCCGCTGTCCCGCAACGAGCAGCTCTCGCCGGTCGCCCGTGGGCTCGCCGACGACCTGCGGAAGAACTGGAACGTCGACTTCGACGACGCCGGGGCGATCGGCCGCCGCTACCGTCGCCACGACGAGATCGGCACGCCGTTCTGCATCACGGTCGACTTCGACACGCTCGAGGACAAGGCCGTCACCGTCCGCGAACGCGACACCATGGCGCAGGAACGCGTCGCCCTCGACCAGCTGCAGGGCTACCTCGCGCAGCGCCTCGTCGGCGCGTAACGACCGAGCGCCACCGACGCGGTCGACTCCGGGAATGCCCCGGGGTCGGCCGCGTTGTCGTTGAGCATGAGCAACGACAGCGTGAAGGTCGATGTCTGGTCCGACATCGCGTGCCCCTGGTGCTACATCGGCAAGCGGAAGTTCGAGGCGGGCGTCAGCGCGTTCGGAGGCGACGTCGAGGTCGAGTACCACTCGTTCGAACTGAGCCCGGACACCCCAGTGGACTTCGAGGGCACCGAGGCCGAGTTCCTCTCCGGACACAAGGGCATGCCCGTCGACCAGGCGCAGCAGATGCTCGACCAGGTCAGCGGGATCGCGGCGTCCGTCGGGCTTGACTACGACTTCGACTCGATGCACCACACCAACACCGTGAAGGCGCACCAGGTCATCCACCTGGCGAAGCAGCACGGCAAGCAGCTCGACATGGTGGAGCGGCTCTTCGCGGCGTACTTCGAACGTGGTGAACACGTCGGACAGGAGGCCTCGTTGGCCGACCTGGCCGCCGAGGTCGGGATCGACCGCGACGAGGTGCTCGCGGCCCTGCGCGACGACGCCAAGCTCGCCGACGTCCGTGCCGACCAGGCGCAGGCCCAGGCGTACGGCATCAACGGCGTGCCGTTCTTCGTGATCGACGGCAAGTACGGCGTGTCCGGTGCGCAGGACCCCGCGGCGTTCGCGCAGGTGCTCCGCCAGGTCGTCGCGCTGCGCGAGTCGACGCCGGAGGAAGTGGCCGCGGCGACCGAGCGCGCTGCGGACGACGCGAGCGCGGACGTGGAGGCGACCCGATGACGGACCTCGACGTGCGCGCACAGGCCGCGCCGAGCCTCCAGGCCGTGCCGGGACTGCAGCCCCTGCTGGCGGACGCCGTCGTCTGCGACGGCGACTCGTGCTTCGTCCCCGGGGCGGAGGGCGACTGGTCAGAGGTCCCCGACTAGGGGCGCGGCCTCAGCGCTGGGGTTCCTCGTCGGTGATGTCCGCGACCGTCGCGCCGTAGGCCGCGATCAGGTCGTCGGCGTCCACGAACGCGCTCGCACCGTGGCGGCCGGCGCCGAGGGCGACCCGGCGGCCGACGATGCGTTCGTCGGCGAAGACCGGCAGGTCCCCGGTCGCACCGATGGGCGTGATGGTGCCGCGTTCGTAGCCGGAGGCCTGTAGTGCCGTCGCGGCATCGGGCATCGACAGCTTGTTCACGCCGACGAGCGCTCGGAGCTTCTTCCACGCGATGCTCCGGCCGCCCGGGACGAGCGCCAAGACGAAGTCGCCGTCGTGGCGCTTGACGACCAGGGTCTTGACGATGTCGCCCGGGGTGATGCCGAGCAGGTCGGCAGCCTCGGCGAGGGAGTCCGCGGCCGGGCGTTCGACCACCTCGACCCGGAGTCCGCGGGCTGCGGCGTCGGCGTCGAATCGGGCGATGGCATCGGTCGTCATGGGGAGAACGCTACCGGCGCGTGCCGACGTGGGAGAATGGAACCCGTATGACGATCACACAAGCCCCCCGGAAGCCCCTGCGCATCGGCCCGATCGAGGTCGACGTGCCCGTCGTGCTCGCGCCGATGGCGGGCATCACGAACATGGCGTACCGCCGGCTCTGTCGTGAGTACGGTGCCGGGCTGTACGTCTGCGAGATGATCACCTCCCGCGCCCTGGTCGAGCGCACGCCGGTGTCGATGCAGCTCATCCAGCACCACGAGTCCGAGACCCCTCGCTCCATCCAGCTGTACGGCGTCGAGCCGAACACGGTGGCAGAAGCCGCGACGATCCTGGTCGGCGAAGACCGTGCCGACCACATCGACCTGAACTTCGGGTGCCCGGTGCCGAAGGTCACGCGCAAGGGCGGGGGCGCGGCGTTGCCGTGGAAGACCGAGCTCTTCAAGGAGCTCGTCACGAAGACCGTCCGTGCCGCCGGTGACGTCCCGGTCACCGTGAAGATGCGCAAGGGCATCGACGCCGACCACCTCACGTACATCGACGCCGCACGCATCGCGCGCGACGCCGGTGTCGCCGCGGTCTCGCTGCACGCGCGCACCGCGAACGAGCACTACTCCGGCGAAGCCGACTGGTCGGCGATCGCGACCCTGAAGGAAGCCGTCACCGACATCCCGGTCCTCGGCAACGGCGACATCTGGTCGGCTGCCGACGCGCTCCGCATGGTCGACGAGACCGGTTGCGACGGTGTCGTGGTGGGGCGTGGGTGCCTCGGCCGGCCGTGGCTCTTCGGCGACCTCGCGGCGGCGTTCCGGGGCGAGGGCCTGCGGTACATGCCGTCCCTCGGAGAGGTCGCGGTCGGGTTCCGTCGGCACGCCGAGCTCCTCGTCGAGTTCTTCGGGTCCGAAGAGCACGGTTGCCGGGACATCCGGAAGCACGTCGCCTGGTACTTCAAGGGGTACCCGATCGGCGGTGACGTCCGGTCCGGGCTCGCCATGGCGTCCAGCCTGCAGGAGATCGACGACCTGCTCGCACAGCTCGACCACGACGCGCCGTACCCGGGTGCCGACGCCGAAGGCCCCCGTGGTCGTGCAGGACACCCCAAGCGCACGGCACTGCCCGACCGCTGGCTCGAGAGCCGCGATGTCGACGCCGAGTTCCGCAAGGTCCTCGCGGCCGCCGAGCTGCACCACAGCGGCGGATGAGCGCCACGAGCTCGTACGGGCCGGCCGACGCGGAACGCTGGCTGCCCGAGGAACACGGCAACCGCCGCAGCGACTTCGCCCGCGACCGCGCCCGGCTGTTGCATTCCAGTGCGCTCCGCCGTCTCGCCGCCAAGACCCAGGTGCTGAGCCCGACCACCGGTCTGGACTTCGCCCGGAACCGCCTGACGCACTCGCTCGAGGTCGCGCAGGTCGGGCGGGAACTCGCTGACTCGCTCGGCCTCGACCCCGACGTCGTGGACACCGCCTGCCTGGCGCACGACATCGGCCACCCGCCGTTCGGCCACAACGGCGAGACCGCGGTGAACGCCTGGGCCGCCGGCATCGGTGGCTTCGAGGGCAACGCGCAGACCCTGCGGCTCCTGACCCGGCTCGAGCCGAAGGTCTACGGCTCCGGTCCAGATACGGACCGCGCCTACGGGCTGAACCTGACGCGGGCCTCGCTCGACGCCTCGTGCAAGTACCCGTGGCCGGCGTCGCAGGGTGTCGCCGAGTCCTCGTCCGGACGCACCAAGTTCGGCTTCTACGACGACGACCACGACGCCTTCGAATGGCTCCGAGCAGGTGCTCCCCGCCGGCAGCGCTGCATCGAGGCCCAGGTGATGGACCTCTCCGACGACATCGCGTACTCCGTGCACGACTTCGAGGACGCCGTCGTCGCCGGGTTCATCGACGTCGCCGCGCTGGGGGACCGTGTCGGCGAGAACGACATCGTGTCCGCCATGCACGCCTGGGTCGGGGACGACCTCAGTCGCGACGAACTCCTCGAGGCGTTCGACCGGCTGCGATCGCTTCCGCTGTGGATGACGTCGTACGACGGCTCCCGGCAGGACGCCGCCCGCCTGAAGAACCTGACGTCGCAGCTCATCGGGCGGTTCGCCAGGACGGCCACCACGGCGACCCGGCAGGCGTACGCGTCCGGGTCGCTCGTCCGGTTCGCCGCGTCGGTGGTCACGCCGCCGGAGATCATCGGTGAGATCGCCGTGCTCAAGGGGATCGTCGCCGCGTTCGTGATGACCCACGGCGACCGGCAGCCCGTGTACGAGGACCAGCGCCGGATCCTCACCGAGCTCCTCGACGCGATCGCCGACCGCGGTGTATCAGCGCTCGAGCCGGGGTTCGCCGCCGACTGGCGCGATGCACGTGACGACGCTGCACGGCTGCGCGCGGTCGTCGACCAGGTCGCGAGCCTGACCGACCAGGGCGCCCTGGCATGGCACCGGCGGCTCGTCGTCGGCGACCGGGAAGCCGTCCACATCCCCGTCTGAGCCCTCCACAGCCCCGTCTGAGCCGTCCGCGCGGCGGTGCACGGCTCCTGCTGCGCGGCTGTGCACAGCTCGTGCCGAGCGGTCGGCGCGGTCGGTCCGGCGAACTAGGATCGAGGGGTGGCTGGACTCATCGCGCGGAACGACATCGACGAGGTCCGCGCACGCGTGAACATCGCCGACGTCGTCGGTGACTACGTCACGCTCAAGTCCGCTGGAGTCGGGTCGTTGAAGGGGCTCTGCCCGTTCCACGACGAGCGCTCTCCGTCCTTCCACGTCCGCCCGCAGGTCGGTCGGTACCACTGCTTCGGGTGCGGGGAGGACGGCGACGTCTTCAGCTTCATCATGAAGCAGGACCACACCACGTTCTCCGAAGCGGTCGAGCGGATGGCGGCCAAGATCGGCTTCACCCTCCACTACGAAGAGGGCGACGGGCCGCGGACCGACTACAACACGCGCGCACGGTTGATCGCGGCGAACGAAGCGGCGCAGCAGTTCTACGTCGCCCAGCTCACGTCCCCGCAGGCGGATCCAGCACGCCGGTTCCTGGGGGAGCGCGGCTTCGACCCGTCCGCTGCACAGCACTTCGGCGTCGGGTTCGCGCCGAAGTCCTACGACGCGCTCAAGGACCACCTCAAGGGCCGCGGCTTCACGATGGAAGAGCTCATCTCCGCCGGGCTCGTCGGTCAGGGGGACCGTTCACCCTACGACCGGTTCCGCGGGCGCCTGATGTGGCCGATCCGCGACGTCACGGGTGCCACGATCGGGTTCGGCGCCCGTCGGCTCCTCGACGACGACAAGGGCCCGAAGTACCTCAACACCCCCGAGACGCCGATCTACCACAAGAGCCAGGTGCTCTACGGGCTCGACCTCGCCCGGCGCGACATCTCGAAACAGAAGCAGGTCGTCATCGTCGAGGGCTACACCGACGTCATGGCCTGCCACCTCGCCGGGGTGACGACCGCCGTCGCCACGTGCGGCACCTCGTTCGGCGTCGACCACATCAAGGTGCTGCGTCCGATGCTCGGCGACGTCAGCGGCGCCGACCCGAACGCCAACGGGGAGGTCGTCTTCACGTTCGACCCGGACGAAGCCGGGCAGCGGGCGGCATCCCGCGCCTTCGCCGAGGAACAGCGGTTCGCTGCGCAGACCTACGTCGCGGTGGCACCAGGTGGGCTCGACCCATGCGACCTCCGGCTGGCCAGGGGCGACGACGCGATCCGGCGGCTCGTCACGAACAAGCGGCCGATGTTCGAGTTCATGATCCGGCGCACGCTCGACGGGCACGACCTCGAGACGGTGGAGGGGCGGGTCGCTGCGCTCCGTTCCGCGGCACCGGTCCTCGCCGGCATCCGGGACCGTTCGTTGACGCAGGGCTACGTCCGCGAGCTCGCCGGGTGGCTCGGGATGGAGATGGGCGACGTCCGTCGCGCGGTCGACGGTGCTCGTTCCCGATCGTCGTCCGTGCCCGTCGGCCAGGCAGGCCCCGGTGGTCAGATGGTCGCCCCGCTCGACGAGCCCGTCGCCGGGATCCGGTCGCTCCCGAACGACCCGATCACCCGCATGGAGCGCGACGCCGTGATGGCGATGGTGCAGCAGCCGACGTCGGTCGGCGCACCCCTGCTCGGCCTGGCGGCCGCCGCGACGTTCTCCGCGCCGATGCTCGCCGTCGTCCGTGACGCCGTCGTCGCCAACGTCGACTCGCTCGGACGGTCGGACTGGCTGGACCGCCTGACCGCCGACGTGCCCGCCCCGGTCAGGGGACTCGTGTCGGAGCTCGCGCTCGCGCCGATCCCCGCCCGCAACGACGAGGACCTGGCGATCTACTGCCGGGGGATCGTCGTGGCCCTGGTCGAGCGGGACCTGCTCGCGCGCAAGGCGTCACTGCTCGGGCAGCTCCAGCGCGCCGACCCGAACGAGAACGCCGATCGTCGCGGCGAGATCCAGCGCCAGCTCGTCGACATCGACGCGCAGCGCATGCGACTCCGCGCCGACGCCGACCCCGCCTGACCCGCCGTCCTGGGCTCCACGCCCTGCTGCCGTGTCCTGTGCCTCGTGCTCCTGGTCCTCGTCGTCCGGTGCCTCGTGCTCCTGGTCCCACGCCCGACGAGTGGTCACGACACCCCGCTCATGTTCGCCGACTGGTCTCGATCCGTCGGTCGTGCGCACGTGCAGCGACGATCTGTGACCGGTCGGCGAGGTGCGTGCGGGGTGTCGTGACCGGTCGTCCCGTGCACGTCGGTCGTCCCGTGCACGTCGCTCGTCCCGTGCACGTCGGTCGTTCCGTGCGCGTCACTCGGCCGCGCACGGTCGTGTTGTGGTGCGCAACTTTCGTGCGTGGCGCGCCGCGCGCGACGGCCGGATGATGCGGCATGCGCAGCACTCCTGCGTTACAGCGGTGTAAAAAAAGCGGCCCCGCCGGAAGAAGTTCCATGGCAGGGTGTCTCTCAATGAGTGTCCCGGGCCGGTACACAGCGGTTCCACCACCGACCCAGGGGCTCCTGCAACCAACAGCAGAGAGGCATCGGACATGGCATCCGTGTTCAAGAAGCGCACAGCCACGTGGGGCAAGCGCACGATCGCGCTCGGCGCGGGAGCAGCAGCGACGGCGCTGGTGCTGACCGGCTGCGCGGGCGGCGGCAGCGGCTCGTCCACCGACCTGAACGGCCTGATCATCGGCACGACCGACTCGATCACGTCGCTCGACCCGGCGGGCTCCTACGACAACGGCTCGTTCGCCGTGCAGAACCAGGTGTTCCCGTTCCTGATGAACACCCCGGTCGGCAGCCCGGACGTCAAGCCGGACATCGCGACCAAGGGCGAGTTCACGGACCCGACGACCTACACGGTCACGCTCAAGAAGGGGCTCGAGTTCGCGAACGGCAACAAGCTCACGTCGAGCGACGTGAAGTTCTCGTTCAACCGTGAACTGAAGATCAACAACGAGAACGGCCCGCAGTCGCTGCTCGCGAACCTCAAGAGCATCGACACGCCGAACGCCACGACCGTGGTGTTCCACCTGGACCACGCCGACCAGACCTGGCCGCAGGTGCTCTCGAGCCCCGCCGGTCCGATCGTCGACGAGGACGTCTTCTCGGCGGACAAGCTCACGCCCGCCGCGGACATCGTCAAGGGCAAGGCGTTCGCCGGGCAGTACGAGATCACCTCGTACAAGGAGAACCAGCTCATCCAGTACAAGGCCAACCCCAAGTACGACGGGCTGCTCGGCAAGGCGAAGACGGACGAGGTGACGGCCAACTACTACACGAAGGAGACCGACCTCAAGCTCGCCGTGCAGAAGGGCGACGTCGACGTGGCGTACCGCTCGCTGACGCCGACCGACATCGCGTCGCTCCGCAAGGACGACAAGCTCACGGTCACCGACGGCCCCGGCGGTGAGATCCGCTACCTGGTCTTCAACTTCAAGTCGCAGCCCTTCGGGACCGGCCAGTCCGACTCCGACGAGGCGAAGGCCCTCGCCGTGCGGCAGGCCGTGGCGGACGTCGTCGACCGCGACGCGCTCGCCAAGGAGGTCTACAACAACACGTACACGCCGCTGTACTCGATGGTGCCCGACGGCCTCACCGGTGCTGCGACGCCGTTCAAGTCGATGTACGGCGACGGCAACGGCGCGCCGGACGTGGACAAGGCGAAGAAGACCCTCGCCGACGCCGGTGTCGACGGCAAGATCCAGCTCGACATCCAGTACGCGCCCGACCACTACGGTTCGGCGTCGGACGACGAGTACGCCCTGCTGAAGACGCAGCTCGAGAAGTCGGGCCTGTTCACCGTGAACATCCAGTCGACGGTCTACACGACGTACGCCCAGGAGCGCACGAAGGACTCGTACCCGGAGTACCAGCTCGGCTGGTTCCCGGACTTCTCGGACGCCGACAACTACCTGTCGCCGTTCTTCACGAAGGACAACTTCGTGCAGAACCACTACGACGACCCGACGATCCAGGACCTCATCGCGAAGGAGCAGGCCGAGTCCGACCCGGCCAAGCGCGCTGACCTGATCGAGCAGGCGCAGGAGCGCGAGGCGACGCAGATCTCGACGCTGCCGCTCCTGCAGGGCAAGTCCGTCGCGGTCGCGTCGAAGGACGTCAAGGGCCTGAAGCTCGACGCGTCGTTCAAGTTCCGCTACGCAACGTTGAGCAAGTAAGCACCACCCCGGAGGGGGCGTTCCGCAGGCCGGAACGCCCCCTTCGGCCGCGCAGGACCACCGGTCCACACACAGGACCCGAAAGGCACCCACCCAGTGACCCTCACGACCCCAGAGGCGATCGACACCGAGCCCACGAAGCCGGCGGCACAACGCAGTGCCAAGTCCGGCGGTGGCATCGGGCGGTACGTCCTCGTCAGATTCCTCCTGATCTTCCCGACCGTCTTCATCCTGGTGACGCTCGTGTTCTTCCTGATGCGCATCATCGGGAACCCGATCGTCGCGTCCGTCGGCGGCCGGCTGACCCAGGCGCAGCTGCAGGAACGCCTGCACGCCGCCGGGTACGACCGCCCGGTGATCGTCCAGTACCTCGAGTACCTCGGCAACATCGCCCGTGGCGACTTCGGCACGACCGCGACCGACCACCGTCCGATCACCGAGATCATCGTCACGTACGGCGGCGCGACCGCGGAGCTCGTGTTCTACGCGCTCATCGTCGCGCTCGTCCTCGGCATCCCGCTCGGCATGCTCGCGGCGTACCTCCGTGACAAGTGGCCGGACGTGCTGCTCCGCGCGCTCGCGATCCTCACCTACGCGACCCCGGTGTTCTTCGGCGGTCTCCTCATGAAGCTCGTCTTCTCGGTGTGGCTCGGCTGGCTGCCCCTCGGCGACCGGGCGTCGACGCGGGTGGAGCTCGCGCTCGACCAGGTCCCCGGTGCGACCGGCATCTACATCATCGACGCGCTCCGCACCGGCAACGGCCAGATCATCGGTGACGTGCTCCTGCACGCCGTGCTGCCCGCGCTGACGCTCGGCCTCCTCACCGCAGGCATCTTCCTGCGCCTGGTGCGCGCGAACATGATCGGCTCGCTCGGCTCCGAGTACGTCGATGCGGCCCGCTCCCGCGGTGTCCGCGAGTCCCGACTCGTCCGGACGCACGCGTTCCGCCCGGCCCTGGTGCCGATCATCACGGTGATGGGCCTGCAGATCGCGATGCTCCTCGGCGGCTCGGTGCTCACCGAGACGACGTTCGGCTGGCGCGGCCTCGGCTTCGAGCTCAACCAGTACCTGTCGGCCCGTGACTTCGTCGCGGTCCAGGGCATCGTCGCGATGCTCGCGGTGATCGTCGCGGTGACGAACTTCATCGTGGACGTCGTCGCGGCCCTGATCGACCCGAGAGTGAGGTTCTGACGATGACCGATGCGTCCCTCGTCGACCGCCACGAGCCGCTCTGGAAGCGTCTCCCCGTCGTCGTCCAACTCCGCAGGAGCACCGGCTGGCAGCGCGCCATGCTCATCACGGGCGTCGTCATCTGCGCCCTGTACCTCCTCGTCGCGGTGTTCGCACCGCTCATCGCCCCGTACGGCTTCGGCCAGCTGCAGGGTGCCGACGGGGCGAACTTCCCCCGCACCGGTGCCCCGAGCGCCGAGCACATCTGGGGTACCACGGTCGGCGGCTTCGACGTGTTCAGCCGCGTCGTGTTCGGCGCCCGCACCGCGGTGCTGGTCGTCATCGTCGCGGTGGTCGTCTCGATCATCGTCGGCGTCCTGCTCGGCATGGTCTCCGGTTACATCGGCGGATGGCTCGACCGCATCCTGGTCGTCGTCGCCGACGCGATCTACGCGTTCCCGTCCCTGCTGCTCGCGATCGTCGTCTCGATCGTGGTCTCCGGCGGCAACTCGAGCTACTACGGCGGCATCACGGCCGCGGCGATCTCGATCACCGTCGTCTACGTCCCGCAGTACTTCCGCGTCGTCCGAGCAGAGGCCGTCCGGCTGAAGAACGACGCGTTCGTCGAGTCCGCCCGGGTCATGGGCACGAACCCGTGGCGCATCATGACGCGCCACGTGCTCCGCAACTCGACCAGGTCGCTGCCGCTGATCCTGACCCTCAACGCGTCCGACGCGATCCTGACGCTCGCCGGCCTCGGGTTCCTCGGGTTCGGCATCGGTCCGACCGCCGGCGCCGAGTGGGGCTACGACCTCAGCCGCGCGCTCTCCGACGTGGCGTCCGGCGTCTGGTGGACCGGCGTCTACCCGGGTGTCGCGATCGTGGTGCTGGTGCTCGGCGTCACGTTCGTCGGCGAGAGCCTCAACGACATCTCCGATCCCCGCCTGCGTGCGCGCCGGCGGCTGAAGCAGCTGGTCTCCACCCGTGACAAGGCGACAGCAGCGGAAGGGGCAGCAGCATGACCGACGCGACCAACGGCCTCCAATCCGAACGGAAGGAACCGGTCGTCGTCGTCGACGACCTCACCGTCACCTTCGCAACGGACGGCGGCGCCGTCGACGCCGTCAAGGGCGTCAGCATCGACGTCCGACCCGGCGAGGTCCTCGCCCTGGTCGGCGAGTCCGGCTCCGGCAAGTCGGTGACCGCCCGCAGCATGCTGCGGCTGATGCCGGAGACGGCGACGCTCGGCGGGGCGGTGATGCTCGACGGCACCGACGTCGTGTCCGTCGGCGCGCAGAAGCTCCGTGAGCTCCGCGGGACCGCCGGTGCGATGGTGTTCCAGGAACCGTCGACCGCACTGAACCCGGTCTTCACCGTCGGGTGGCAGATCGCCGAGGGCCTCCGCGCCCACGGTGGTGTCTCGAAGAAAGAGGCCCGCGCGAAGGCGATCGACTACCTCCGTCGGGTCGGCATCCCGGACCCCGAGGTCCGCGTGGACCACTACCCGCACCAGTTCTCCGGCGGTCAGAAGCAGCGGGTCGTCATCGCGAGTGCGCTGGCGCTCGAGCCGAGCGTGATCATCGCCGACGAGCCGACGACGGCACTCGACGTCACGGTGCAGGCCGAGATCCTCGACCTGCTCCGCCGCTGCCGCGACGAGTTCGGCGCCGCGATCGTCATCATCACCCACAACATGGGCGTGGTCGCCGACCTGGCCGACCGCGTCGCCGTGATGTACCAGGGCGAGATCGTCGAGGAGGCCCCCGTCGCGGAGCTGTTCGGCAACCCGCAGGCCGACTACACGAAGCGGCTGCTCGCCGCGGTGCCCCGGCTCGAGGCTTCGACCGGCGCTGCGCGCCGGGCGATCATCACCGAGGACGTCGCACCGGTCGTCGAGGCGAAGGGGCTCGAGATCGAGTACCCCGGACGACTCGGCTCGCACGCGTTCAAGGCGGTCAAGGGCGTCGACCTGGCGATCCGTCCGGGCGAGGTCCTCGGCCTGGTGGGGGAGTCCGGCTCCGGCAAGACCACCATCGGACGGGCGATCGCCGGTCTCACGCGGGTGACGGGCGGGTCGCTCGAGGTGCTCGGACACGAGATGCTCGGGTTCAAGGAGCGCGACTTCAAGCCGGTCCGGAAGGACATCGGGTTCGTGTTCCAGGACCCGGCGACGTCGTTCAACCCGCTGCTGACGATCGCCGAGTGCGTCGCCGAACCGCTCATCGTGCACGGCGTCGCGTCGTCACCGCGGGCGGCGCGCAAGCAGGTCGACGAGCTGATGGAGGCCGTGCAGCTCCCCGCGGCGTACGGCGACCGCTACCCGCACGAGCTCTCCGGTGGGCAGCGCCAGCGTGCATCGCTCGCCCGGTCGCTCGCGCTCCGGCCGAAGCTGCTCATCGCCGACGAGCCCACGAGTGCGCTCGACGTGTCGGTGCAGGCCCGTGTGCTGGAGCTCTTCCTCGAGCTGCAGCAGGACTTCGGCTTCGCCTCGCTGTTCATCAGCCACGACCTCGCGGTCGTCGGCGCGCTGTCCGACCGGATCGCGGTGCTGTACCGCGGCGACCTGGTCGAGACCGGCACGACGGCAGAGGTCCTCGGCGCACCGCAGCACCCCTACACACAGCGCCTGCTGGCGTCGCTCCCCGTGCCGGACCCGGCCGAGCAGGCCGAGCGACGGCGTACGCTGGAGCAACTGGAGCACGTCGGGTCCTGATCCGACGGACCGGCCATCCCTGGAGGCCCGGCCTGCGTCGTCGACGCTGGTCGAGCCTCCAAGGCGGTCGGCTCCACTGCACCACGTACGACGCGCGGACGCGTTCCGTCCGCGCTGCGCCGCCAGGGGGCGGCGCGGAAGGGGTTCCATGATCGGGGTCAACGGCCCGGCGGTCGTCGCGGACGACGTGTCCATCGAGTACCGGGTGCCAGGCGCCCGACCGATCCGGGCGGTCGACGGCGTCAGCCTGACGGTCCGCAGCGGCGAGATCCTGGCGCTCCTGGGGGAGTCGGGCTCGGGCAAGTCGACGTTCGCGGCGGCGGTCGCCGGCCAGTTCGGCGCCCGTGGCGAGGGCGAGGGTGCGCAGCGTCGGCACATCGTCGGCGGCGAGCTCACCGTCCTCGGGCAGAAGACCCGCGGGCTCCGGGCCTCGTCGCGTCGCCTCGCCCGGCTGACCGGGCGGATCGGGTACCTCTCGCAGGACGCCGCCGATCGCCTGAGCCCCGACCTCACCGTCGGCGAGGCCATCGCCGAACCGATCTACGCCCGTGACCGTCGCTTCGACCGCAAGGAAGCCGGACTCATCGTCGCGCGGCTCGTCGACGCCGTGCACTTGCCGCTCGGCGTGATGCGGCTCAACACGTGGGAGCTCTCCAGTGGGCAGCGCCAACGGGTCGCACTCGCGCAGGCGCTCGTCCTCGAACCGCAGCTCCTCGTCGCCGACGAGCCCGCCCGCGGCGTCGACGTCCTCGTCCGCCAGTCCGTGCTCGAGGCCCTGGCGAACCTCCAGCAGGGCCGCCAGTTCTCCGCCGTGGTCGTGTCGAGCGACCTCCGTGAGGCCCGCGCCCTGGCCGATCGCGTCGCCGTCATGAACGAGGGACGCCTGGTCGGGCTCGGGACGTTCGACGAGGTCCTCGACAGCCCCGTGGATCCCTACGTGAAGACCCTCGCCGCGACCGCTGCCCGGCCGGTGAAGCGTCGACCCGCCGGCGGTGCCGCTGGTGCGCCGCGCCGCTCGTCCGCTCCACGCCGTCCGGCGACCGCCGGCACCGGCCCCCGTACCGACCGACAGGAGAACGCGTGACGTCACGTGGCCACCGCGCAGTGCTGACCGACTCGGGAGCGCCGCTGCCGGTGCCACCGCCGACGTCCGGTCCGATCGCGATCCTGCCCTCGCCGGCCGAGCTCCACGTGTCGGCCGTGTCCGACGCCGGTGGCACCGTCGCCGCGCTCGACGGCGACACGCGTGGGATCGTGTGGCTCGACCCGCGTGACCCCTCCGGCCTCGAGTCCGCGCTCAACTCCGCGCCCGGCGTCACCTGGGTGCAGCTGCCGTTCGCCGGGGTCGACGCGTTCGCGCACCTGATCTCCGCGCACGGGGACCGCGTGCTCTTCACCTCGGCCAAGGGGGCCTACGCGGAGCCCGTCGCCGAGCACGCCCTCGCGCTGACGCTCGCGACGCTGCGCGTCCTGCCCGCGCGGGCCCGGGCGACGTCGTGGGCGACCGAACCAGAGGGGGTGTCCCTGTACGGCCGGAACGTGCTCGTCATCGGCGCGGGCGGCATCGCGTTGGAGTACATGCGGCTGCTCGCAACCTTCGACGTGGACGTGACGGTCGTCCGCCGGTCGACCTCTCCGGTGCCGGGTGCGTCCCGCACGGTGACGACCGACGACCTCGACGACGTCCTGCCGTCCGCCGACGTCGTGATGATCGCCGCGGCGATGACCTCCGGGACCGCGAAGCTCTTCGGCGCGGCGCAGTTCGCGCGCATGAAGCCGACCGCGCGGCTCGTGAACATCGCCCGCGGCGGACTCGTCGACACGGACGCGCTCGTCGACGCCCTCCGTGCCGGGGAGATCGCCGGCGCCGGTGTCGACGTGACCGACCCGGAGCCCCTTCCAGACGGTCACCCG
The DNA here is from genome assembly GCF_048756585.1 of Curtobacterium sp. L3-7. Lineage (NCBI taxonomy): Bacteria > Bacillati > Actinomycetota > Actinomycetes > Micrococcales > Microbacteriaceae > Curtobacterium > Curtobacterium sp. L3-7. The sequence continues at coordinate 2,237,032 of NZ_CP151474.1, forward strand.
CTGTGGGAGACGCCGGGCGCGATCATCACGCCGCACCAGGCGGACACGCCCGAGATGGTGGCGCCGTTGCTCGCGGAGCGGGTGCGGGCGAACGTGGAGGCGTTCCTCGCGGAGTCGGGATCCGGCTTCGTCGGCGTCGTGGACCCGGTCGCCGGGTACTGACGCGCGGCGCGCCCGGGGTGCGTGCCGGATGCGCGGGGAGCGTCCGTTGTCCTGCTATGCTGTTACCCGTTGTTCAGACCGGGTCACCCGGGATGAGCAGTGTTCCACAACAGCACAGTGATCCTCGATAGCTCAATTGGCAGAGCAGCCGGCTGTTAACCGGCAGGTTGTTGGTTCGAGTCCAACTCGGGGAGCGTCAGGCCCTCACCGTTCGCGGTGGGGGCCTTCTCGTTTTCCCGTACGTCGTGCCGATCCTTCACGGCGGGCGTCGGGGTGGATGCTGTTAGCGTTCACAGGTGCATCTCCTCCGTCGAACCGTCCGCGCGGCATGCTGCCTCGTGGTCGCGGGCGTGGTCATGGGCGGAGTCGCTGCGTGTACTGCGGGAGCCGAGTCCGAGCCGGACGACTCCGTCGACAGCACGCCGTCGTCTTCGGTCCCGGCATCGGGCACGGCACCGATGGTGTTCGCGTTCGTCTGCCGGGACGACGGGGTGCCTGGCCGCACGGAGACGTTCACGACCTACTCGGCGGTCTGGGAAGCCGGGCGGACCGACTGCCGGGCGCAGCGCATCACGGGGACCGAGGCGTCGGCGCAGCAGCAGGACGCGGTGGACGCCGCGGCGGGGGAGTCGACGATCGAGCAACTCGCCGCGACCTGCGCAGTGTCCGGGACGGCCCCGTGGACGACCCCGATCGAGTCGGCTGCCGAGGCACGGACGGCCGCAGGGCTCGCGATCTACTGCCCGGGGCATCCGGAGATGGACCACCTGCGCGACGCGATCGCGGCGTACCGGGGCTGAGCCGAGCCTCCAGGCCGGACCCGACGCTCCGTCAGCCCTCCGGGTGGTCGCGGCCGGGCAGCCAGGACTTGCCCGGTCCGCCCCAGCTCTGCTTCTTGACGGACTTCTGGGACTGCTTGGCGTACGGGTGGACGAGGCGGTCCGCGTAGAGCACGCCGTCGAGGTGGTCGTACTCGTGCTGGAAGATGCGCGCGAGCCAGCCGTGCGCCTCGATCTCGAACGGTTCGCCGTGCTCGTCGACCGCGCGCAGCAGGGCGCCTTCGCTCCGGCGCAGCGGGAACCGATCGCCGGGGATGGAGAGGCAGCCCTCGGACTCCTCGTCCTCGTCCAGTTCCTCCACCGACTCGGGCACCGCCGGTGTGATCCACAGAACGGGGTTCACCGCTGCGCCGCGCCAGAGCACGCCGTCATCATCGGTCCATGCGTACACGAAGAGCCGCTTGCCGACACCGACCTGCGGGCCGGCGAGCCCCACACCGGGCGCCAGGTCCATCGTCTCGAACATGTCCGCCACCAGGGAGCGCAGGTCGTCGTCGAAGACGGTGACCTCCTCGGCGCGGGCGTGCAGGACGGGTTCACCGGTGATCCGGATGGGGAGAACGGCCATTCACCCAGGTTATCGGGAGCGGTCGGATAGCCTCGACGCGTGACGACGGACCTCCAGCTCCCGGACGCGGTGAACAACCTCACCCCGTTCCAGGCGCTCATGATCCCGGTCGCGCTCATCGGCGCGGTCTTCCTGTCGCTCGGTGCCCAGTTCCAGGCTCGCGGGGTCAAGCGGGTCGAAGCGCGCCTCGGCAAGCAGTCGAAGGGCCTGAGTGTCCGGCACATCCTCGGGCTGATCTCGAGCGGCTACTGGGTGCTCGGCACGATCATGCTCGGTGTCGCGGTGGTCCTGCAGCTGATCAGCATCACCTATGCGCCGCTCATCGTCGTCCAGCCGCTCGGCGCCGTGGCGCTCGTCATCACGACCTGGTTCTCGTCGCGGTCCTCCGGGGTCCCCCTCGGACGACCGGCGCGGCGCGCGGTGTGGACGTGCATCATCGGCGTCGGCCTGTTCGTCGCGATCGCGGCGTTCGTCGGGCACGAGAGCCCGATCACCCGCGCCCAGCTCGTGACCGTGCTGATCATCCTCGCGGTGGTCCTCGTGCTCGTCCTCGTGTCGTTCCGCGTCGTCGCGAAGCACAAGAGCGCGCTCTACTACATCATCGGCGCCGGGGTGCTCTACGGGTTCGTGGCGACCCTGGCGAAGGTCACCCTGAACCGGTTCGTCAACCACACGTTCGACTGGCTCACCGTCCTGGCGATCATCGGCGTCATCGTCGCGGCATCCCTCGGCGGGTACTTCGTGCAGAACGCCTACTCGGCGGGGTCGGCGGACCTGGTCATCGCCGGCCTGACCGTGGTGGACCCGATCGTCGCGGTCGGCATCGGCGTGATCGTCCTCGACGAGGCCGCCGGCGCACCGGCGTTCGCCGTCGTCGGGTTCGTCGTCGCCGCAGCGATCGCGGTGACCGGTGTCTTCATGCTCGCGAAGTACCACCCGGAAGCCAGACGCTGACCGACGCCGTCCACCTGGAGGCGGGCGCCCCGTCCACCGCGCGGCTGACGCGGCCGCGCATCGGCGTACGGTAGCGTTTCAGGCCCAGACCAACCCCGGCACGTCGGACCAGCGACCCGCCGGATGCAGGCCCAGGAGAGGACGACGCCCACCGTGTCAGGAGACGCCACCCCCACCGGACGCCCGCTGCGCATCCTCATCGCCGCAGACACCTTCTCACCGGACGTCAACGGAGCTGCCACCTTCACGGAGCAGCTCGCCGTCGGCCTCGCCGAGCGCGGCCACGAGGTCCACATCATCGCCCCGGCCGCGGGCCGGCACCACGGCACCTTCGACGAGGAACACCGCGGGGTCACCCTCGTCGTGCACCGGCTCAAGTCGTACAAGTGGCCGCTGCACGCCTGGCTGCGCTTCGCGTGGCCCTGGAGCGTCCGGAAGCACACCGCGCCCATCATCGATGCGATCAAGCCCGACGTGCTGCACATCCAGTCGCACATCATCGTCGGCCGCGGCGTCGCCCGGGAAGCACACGACCGGGGCATCCGGATCATCGCGACGAACCACTTCATGCCCGAGAACCTCCTCGAGTACACGCCCTTCGGTCGCTTCACGCTGCCGATCGCGCTGAAGATCGCGTGGAACGACGCCGCCCGCACCTACCGTCTCGCCGACGCCATCACGACGCCGACGAACCTCGCCGCCGACTACCTCCGCGAAGCCATCGCCGGACAGCGCGTGCTCGCGATCTCGTGCGGCATCGACGCCTCGCGGTACGTCGCGCGGGAAGGTCGTCCGGCGAACAACGAGATCGTCTTCGTCGGCCGCGTCGCCCCGGAGAAGAACCTCGACGTCCTGTTCCGGGCGCTGCCGCTGCTCCCAGCCGAGCTCGGCGCACGCATCACGATCGTCGGTGACGGCGAGATGATCCCGAAACTGACCGCGCTGTCGAAGGAGCTCGGGATCGAGGACCGGGTGACGTTCCTCGGGTTCGTCTCCGACGAGGTGAAGTTCCGCACGCTGACGAACGCCACGGTCTTCGCAATGCCGTCCACGGCCGAGCTGCAGAGCATCGCCTCGCTCGAGGCGATGGCGTCCGGTCTGCCGGTCGTCGTCGCGAACTCGATGGCGCTGCCCCACCTGGTCGACGGCAACGGGTACCTGTTCGAACCCGGTGACGAGCGCGACCTCGCCGACAAGCTCGCGAAGGTCCTGACGGCCTCGGACGAGGACTACATCCGTCTCCGAGAGCGCAGTCTGGCCATGATCGAGGCGCACGACATCAACCGCACGCTCGCGACGTTCGAGTCGCTGTATCGTGGGGAGCCGGTGGCCTAGGCTCCCGACGAGGGGCGGTAGCCAAGCTGGTCAAGGCAGTCTGCTCATAACGGAACGATCGCGGGTTCGAGTCCCGCCCGCCCCACGTGCACCTCCCCACACGCAAGCGGAACAACGACGACGACCAGACGCCCCGCCCGACCCCGAACGTGACGTTCGAGGCGTCCCGGTCGGGCACCGGCGTGCGCGTCAACGCGTTCCGCATCGGGTTCATGGGCGGCATCGGCGTCCTCGTCGCACTGCTCGCCGGCGCCCTCATCGGCCAGCTGTCGACCGTCCTCGTCTACATCGGCGTCGCGCTGTTCATCGCCCTCGGCCTCGACCCGCTCGTCACGTTCCTCGAGCGCTACATCCCACGGTGGGCCGCGATCCTGGCGGTCGTCGTCGTGGTGCTCGGGGCGTTCGTGGGCATCGTGTTCGCCGTCGTGCCGATCGTCGTCAACCAGGCGACGAACCTGGTGCACAACTTCCCGGAGATCGTCGAGGACATCTCCAAGCAGGACTGGGTGCAGAACCTGTCGAAGCAGCTCGCCGGCTCGTTCGACCTGACGCACGCGCTGCAGTCGGTCCAGTCCTTCGCCGAGGACCCGGGCAACCTGCTGAGTCTCGGAGGCGGGATCCTCGCGGTCGGCACCGGCATCCTGTCCGGGCTGACCGGCGTGCTCATCGTGCTCATCCTGATGCTCTACTTCCTGGCGTCGATGCGGAGCATGAAGAGCATGCTGTACCGCTTCGTGCCGGCCTCGCGTCGCCAGAACTTCGTCGACGTCAGCGAAGAGGTGACGTCCTCGGTCGGTCGCTACGTCGTCGGCCAGATCTCGCAGGCAGCGATCAACGGGATCCTCAGCCTGGTGTTCCTGCTCATCATCGGCGCGCCGCTGCCGGTGCTGCTGGCCACGTTCGCGTTCATGGGGTCCCTGATCCCGCTCGTCGGGACGCTCGGCGCGGCGATCGTGATCTCGCTGCTCTGCTTCTTCGCCTCGCCGGCGACCGCGCTGGCCGCCGCGATCTACTACCTCGTGTACATGCAGGTGGAGTCGTACGTGATCTCCCCGCGCATCATGTCCCGTGCCGTGCAGGTCCCCGGCGCCCTCGTCGTCATCGCCGCGGTCGCCGGAGCCACGATCGGTGGCGTCCTCGGAGCCCTCGTCGCGGTGCCGATCGCCGCATCGGTGATCATCATCGTGCAGAAGGTCATCTACCCGAGGCAGGAGCAGGCATGACCTCCTCCGCGCGCGAGCGCTGGGCGGTCGGTCCGCGAGGCCCGCTCGCCCTGGTGAACGCGCAGCGGGTCGACCACCCGCAGGCCGTCTGGCCCGTGCCCGGCACGTGGGCACCGTCGGTCGGCGGACTCACCGTGACCGCTGCCGCGGGTGACGGTGTGGTCGTCGACGGTGTCCCGGTCGACGGAACGGTCCTCGTCGCAGGTGACGAGGCGGTCGTCCCGTCGACGGTCGCCTTCCCGGAGGGGTTCGCCGGGACCGTCGCCGGACGTACCCTCCGCGTGTGGGACCCGGCATCGGAGGCGATCGCACGCTTCGCCGCGATCGACCGGTTCCCACGGTCCGACGACTGGATCGGTTCCGGCCGCTTCACGCCGGCGCGGGACGTGGCCGGCCTGGAGGCTCGTGGTGACGTCCTCGACGCCGCCGGCGATCCGCTGGCGGTCGCCGGCACCGTGTCGACGACCGTCGGTGGCGTGGCCGTCACGCTCGTCGCGGTCCGGTCGGCACCGTTCGGGGGAGCGGCGCGGCTGCAGCTCATCGTCCAGGACGCGACGAGTGCGCTCCCCGAGGACGACGGTCACAGCAGCTACTCGATGGGGCGGTTCCTGTTCGTCTCCGACCCGGGCGCCGCCGCAGACGTCGAGCTCGACTGGAACGAACTGGTGCTGCCACCGTGCGCGTTCTCGTACCAGTACGCCTGCCCGATCCCGCCGCCGGAGAACCGGCTGTCGGTCCTGGTGACGGCGGGGGAGCGGCACCCGATCGATCGGGACGGGGCCGTCTTCCACTGATCCTGGGCCGGACACGGGCGGATCCGGCCCGTGTCCTTGCCGTTCCCAGCGGAGACGCTGCATAATGGGCGTGTCCGCAAGGACATCACAATCGGATATCGATGGCTCTGGTCACCGGATCCTCCGCAGGTCGATGGGGAAGTCGCACCTGATGATCGGAGGAATCATGACCGGGACTGCGTCAGGAGTGCTCTACGTGCACTCCTCCCCGCGCGCGCTCTGCCCCCATGTCGAATGGGCAGCAGGTCGCGCGATGAGTCGCGCCGTGAACTTCTCCTGGCTGGACCAGCCCGCGCAGGACGGCTCCCGGCGCACCGAGTACACGTGGACCGGGCAGGTCGGCACCGGTGCCGCGATCGCCTCTGCGCTGCGGGGCTGGGAGCACCTCCGCTACGAGGTCACCGAGGAGCCCACCGAGGCGTCCGACGGCGGCCGGTGGATGCACACGCCCGACCTCGGCGTCTTCTACGCGCAGACCGACGTCACGGGCAACATGGTGATCCCCGAGGACCGCGTGCGCTACGCGATGGAGGTCGCCGGCAGCAACGCCCTCGAACTGCACCGTGAACTCCGACTGGCGCTCGGCCAGGCCTGGGACGACGAACTCGAGCCGTTCCGCCACGCTGCCGAGGGCAACCCGGTCGTCTGGCTCCACCGCGTGGGCTGACCCCGCCACAGCGTCAGTCCGGCGCTTGAAGACTCCGACACCTCTGCGAAAGCGACAGTTCCCCGCCGATCACCGGCGGGGAACTGTCGCTTTCGCGATGTGGACGCGACCACAGGACGACGGAGGCCCGCCCCGCAGACGCGAGACGGGCCTCCTGGCTGATCGGTGTCAGGCCGTGCGGAACGCGACGACGGCGTTGTGGCCGCCGAAGCCGAACGAGTTGCTGACCGCGAGCAGGTCGCCCGCCGGCAGCTCGCGCGGAGCCGTCGCGACGTCCATCACGATCTCCGGGTCCTGCTCGGTGAGGTTGATCGTCGGCGGCGCGACCCGGTTGTGCAGCGCGAGGACGGTGAACATCGCCTCGATCGCACCGGCACCACCGAGCAGGTGCCCGGTGGACGCCTTGGTCGCCGAGACGACGACGGAGTCGAGGTGGTCACCGAACACGCGACGCATGGCGTGGTACTCGGCGATGTCGCCGACCGGGGTCGACGTGGCGTGCGCGTTGACGTGCGCGACGTCGTCGCGCGAGGCGCCGGCGTGCTCGAGTGCCGTCAGGACCGCACGGGCGGCCGCGCTGCCCTCGGGGTCCGGAGCGGTGATGTGGAAGGCGTCTGACGTGATGCCGGCGCCGGCGACCTCGGCGTAGATCTTCGCGCCGCGGGCCTCGGCGTGCTCCTTCGTCTCGAGGATGAGGGCAGCCGCGCCGTCCGCGAGCACGAAGCCGTCGCGCGTGACGTCGTACGGACGCGAGGCGGTCTCGGGGGAGTCGTTCCGACGCGAGAGCGCCTGCATCGCGGCGAAGGACGCGAGCGGCATCGGGTGGAGCGCTGCTTCGGCACCACCGGCGATGACGATGTCGGCTTCACCCGTGGCCACGTGCCGGTACGCCTCGGCGAGGGACTCGGTGGACGAGGCACATGCGGAGAGGTAGGTCCGAGCACCGCCACGGGCACCGAACTCCATCTCGATGGCCGCTGCCGGACCGTTCGCCATGAGCATCGGCACGGTCATCGGGAGGACGCGGCGCGGGCCCTTCTCGCGCAGGGTGTCCCATGCGTCGAGCAGGGTGTTCACGCCGCCGATGCCGGTCGCCCAGTCGACGATGAGACGCTCGGGGACGACGGTCTCGTTGTCGATGCCGGCGTCGGCCCAGGCTTCGCGCGCGGCGATGAGCGAGAGCTGCGACGACGGGTCGAACCGCTTCGTCTCCGGGCGGGTGAGCTGGTCGGTGATGAACTTCCGGGCCTGGCCCGCGAACTCGACGGGGATGTCGAGCTCGGCGTAGCGAGGGTCTTCGAGCCTGGTGATGCCGGACTTGCCCTCGAGCAGGGCGTCCCAGGTCTCCGAGGCAGTCGCGGCGAGAGGGGTGATCGCACCGATCCCGGTGACGACGACGGTCTTGTTGGTCATGGAACGACTTGTTTCTTCTGAGGTGGACATGAAGAGCGCCGCGGCCCGTGACCGGAAGGGTCGAGCCGGACCGCGGCGTTCAGGAAGTTCGCGCCAGGGCTGTGGGTGTCAGGCCTGGGCCTTGACGATGAAGTCGACGGCGTCACCGACGGTCTTGAGGTTCTTGACCTCTTCGTCGGGGATCTTGACGTCGAACTTCTCTTCGGCGTTCACGACGATGGTCATCATCGAGATCGAGTCGATGTCGAGGTCGTCCGTGAACGACTTGTCCGCCTGCACGGTGTCGGTCGCGATGCCGGTCTCGTCGTTGATCAGCTCGGCCAGGCCGGCGAGGACGTCTTCGTTGGACAGGGCCATGATGGTGTCTCCTTGAGGGGGGTGTCGTTTGACCGTGGACCAGCCTAGGGCACGGGGTGATCCCGTGCCCGCAGCCTGGCGGGCCTGTGGGTGAGTCGGTGGACTAGGGGAGCACGACCACCTGCGCGCCGAACACGAGTCCGGCGCCGAACCCGATCTGCAGGGCGAGTCCGCCCGACAGCTCCGGGTGCTCGTCGAGCAGGCGGTGGGTGGCGAGCGGGATGCTCGCGGCCGAGGTGTTGCCGGTGGTCGTGATGTCGCGGGCGATCACCACGGACTCGGGGAGGCCGAGCTGCTTGGCGAACTCGTCGATGATGCGGATGTTCGCCTGGTGCGGGACGAACGCGGCGAGCTGGTCGGGTCGGACGCCTGCGGTCTCCAGCGCTTCGCGGGCGACCTTGACCATCTCCCAGACGGCCCAGCGGAACACGGTCTGACCGGCCTGCCGTATCGTCGGCCGCGCGGCCCCCGCTTCCCACTCGTTGAAGGTCGAGGTCATGCCGATCGCGTCCCACTTGGACCCATCCGATCCCCAGATGGTCGGGGCGATGCCGGGGAAGTCGCTCGGGCCGACGACCGCCGCGCCGGCGCCGTCACCGAGCAGGAACGAGATGGACCGGTCGGTGGGGTCGACGATGTCGCTGAGCTTCTCGGCGCCGATGACCAGCACGTGGTCGGCGATGCCGGACTTCACGAACGAGTCGGCCTGGGCGATGCCATAGGCGTACCCGGCGCACGCGGCGCTGATGTCGTAGGCCGCAGCCGGGGTGGCGCCGATGCGCTCGGCGAGGAGCGACGCCATCGACGGCGTCGCGACCGTGTGCGTCACGGTGCTGACCAGTACGACGCCGATCTGGTCGGGGGTGAGCCCGGCCTTCGCGATCGCTTCGCGCGCCGCGGTCTCGGCGAGGTCGACCGCCTCGACGCCCTCACCGGCACGCATCCGGGTGATGATGCCGGTGCGCTGCCGGATCCACTCGTCGGAGGAGTCGATCGGTCCGACGAGGTCGTCGTTCGGGACGGTGAGCTCACCGCGCGCGGCGCCGAACGCCATGATGCGGCTGAACTCGTGGCCCCTGCGCTGCGCGAGGACGGGCCTTCCGGTCGGCTCGACGGCTTCTGACACGTCGGTCATGCGGACACCTCCGCGGTGCTGAGGAGCTCGATCGCGGCCGGCAGGTCCTCGGGGGACTTGATCGCAACCGTCGGGGTGCCGCGCAGGCCGCGCTTGGCGAGTCCGACGAGCGCACCGGCCGGTGCGAGCTCGATGATGCCGGTGACACCGGCCTGCTGGAAGGACTCCATCACAGAGTCCCAGTGCACGGGGTTCGCGATCTGCTGGACCATCAGGTCGACGAACTGCCGGCCGTCGTCCACGCGCGAACCGTCGGCGTTCGTCCAGATCGGGAGCGTCGGGTCCACGGCGGTGGTGCCGGCGGCGACGGGGGCCACGCGCTCGACCGCGGGGGCCATGTACCGGGTGTGGAACGCGCCGGCCACGGCGAGGGGGATCACGCGGGCCTTCGCCGGCGGGTTCTCGGCGAGTGCCGCGATCGCTGCGGCAGCGCCGGCGACGACGGTCTGCCCGCCGCCGTTGTGGTTCGCGGGCACGAGGCCGTGTGCCTCGAGGGCCTGGGCGACCTCGTCGGCGTCACCACCGAGGACGGCCGCCATGGAGGTCGGCTCGAGCGCTGCGGCGTCGGCCATCGCCCGGCCGCGGGCAGCGACGAGGGAGACGGCGTCGGTCGGCTGCAGGATGCCGGCGACGGCAGCGGCGGTGAACTCGCCGACCGAGTGTCCGGCGACGCCTCCGACCAGGGCACGGCGGCCGTCGGCGAGGAGTGCGTCGGCGGTGATGATGCCGGCGGCCACGATGAGCGGCTGGGCCAGCGCGGTGTCCTTGATGGTGTCCGCGTCGGACTCGGTGCCGTGCACGGCGAGGTCCACGCCGATCGCTTCGGACCACTGCCCGACACGTTCACGAACGGCGGCGTCCTCGAGCCACGGGGCGAGGAAGCCGGGAGTCTGGGAGCCCTGTCCGGGCGCGACGACGACGATCACCGGACAATCCTGTCTGCCGCGACGCGTGTGCCCCGTGTGGACTCCCGACACGAATCCGCTCGAGACATTGTGGGACCCCTACGGTCGGAGGTCACCGGCGTCCGATCCGACGTCGACCGGAGGCCGACTCGGACATCGCGCCGAGGATGAGCGCCGACTGCACGATGAGGGCGTCGCGGGCGTGTGTGGCGTCCCACCCGATGATGTCTGCGACACGACGGAGCCGGTATCGGACGGTGTTCGGGTGCACGAAGAGCTCGCGGGCCGTGGCTTCGAGGGACCGACCGGTGTCCAGGTAGCACCAGAGGGTCTGGAGCAGTTCGGTGGACTGGTCCTTCAGCGGGACGTAGATGCGCTGGACGAGGGCGGAGCGGGCGAGGGGATCGCCGGCCAGTGCTCGCTCGGGGAGCAGGTCGTCCGCGAGCGCTGGACGGGGAGCGCCGCGCCAGGCACGCGCGACGGCGAACCCGGCGAGGGCCGCCTTCGCCGAGGTCGACGCGTCGACCACCCCGGGGACCTCGTTGCCGAGGACCAGGTGCCCGTCGCCGAACATCGGCTCCAGTGCCTGCGCGATTGCCATGAACGAGACGGGCTCTTCGCCTTCGGGAACGTCGTCCCGTGGGGTCGAGCGACCGATGACGACCACGAGCCGCGACCCCTGCACGCCGATGAGCACGTCGGCGTCCATGTGGCGGGCAGCACGGCGGACCTGGTCGACCTCGAGCTGCTTCGGCGCCGTGCCGACGAGCACCGCGACCTCGCCGTGACCGTGCCAGCCGAGCGCCGCGATCCGTGACGGCAGCTCGTCGTCGTACTCGCCCGACAGGATCGAGTCGACCACGAGCGCCTCGAGCCGCGCGTCCCAGAGCCCGCGGGCCTCCGCAGCACGCGCGTAGACGTCGGCGGCTGCGAACGCGATGTCCCGCGAGTACTTCAGGATCGCCTCCTGCAGCATCTCGTCGTCCTTGGCGCGCTCCTCGACCACGGTCACCACGACGCGGATGAGCTGCAGCGTCTGCTGCAGGCTCACCGAGCGGAGGAGTTCCCGCGGCGCGGAACCGAACACGTCGGCTGCGGCGATCCACGGCGTCGACGCGCTGCCCTCGAGCCACGAGATGAACGACGTGATGCCGGCCTGCGCCACCATGCCGACCGCAGAGCGTCGACCAGGGGGCATCTCGCTGTACCACGGGAGCGTGTCCTCGAGCCGCTTGATCGTGGCGGTCGAGAGTTCGCCCGACACCTGCCGGAGCCAGGAGAGCGCGCGTTCGCGGTCGTTCTCCCGGCCCACGGCAGGGTCGGTGCGGGGTGTCGTCACCGCCGGTGTCAGCTCTCGCCGCCGGCGGAACCGGTCGTGCCGGCGGTCACGTCGTGCAGCCGGTACTTGTCGATCGCCTGCTGGACGAGCGCCGCGTCGATCTTGCCCTGGCGGGCGAGCTGCTGCAGCGTCCGCACGACGACCGAGGGGCCGTCGATGTGGAAGAAGCGACGGGCGGCCGGACGGGTGTCCGAGAAGCCGAAGCCGTCGGCGCCGAGGGTGGCGTAGTCGGTCGGCACGAACGGGCGGATCTGCTCTTGGACCTGGTGCATGAAGTCGCTGACGGCGACGACGGGCCCCTCGGTCGCGAGCAGGCGCTCGGTGACGTACGGCGTGCGCGGCTGCTCGTTCGGGTTGAGGAACGCGTGCTGCTCCGCGTCGAGGCCGTCGCGGTAGAGCTCACCCCAGCTCGTGACGCTCCAGACGTCTGCGGAGACGCCCCAGTCCTCGGCCAGGAGCTGCTGTGCCTCGAGGATCCACGGCACCGCGACACCGGAAGCCAGGAGCTGCGCCTTCGGGCCGTCGTGCTCGCTCGGCTTGAGCAGGTACATGCCCTTGACGATCCCGTCGACGTCGACGCCCTCGGGTTCGGCGGGCTGGACGATGGGCTCGTTGTAGACCGTCAGGTAGTACATGACGTTCGGGTCGGCGTGCTTGGGCGAGCCGTCCTCGTTCGTGCCGTACATGCGGTCCAGGCCGGACTGCACGATGTGCCCGATCTCGTAGCCGTACGCCGGGTCGTAGGACACGACGGCCGGGTTCGTCGCCGCGAGCAGCAGCGAGTGTCCGTCGGCGTGCTGCAGGCCCTCGCCCGTGAGCGTCGTGCGGCCGGCGGTCGCGCCGATCATGAACCCGCGGGTCATCTGGTCGCCGGCGGCCCAGATGGCGTCGCCGGTGCGCTGGAAGCCGAACATCGAGTAGAAGACGTAGACCGGGATGAGCGGTTCGCCCTGCGTCGAGTACGAGGTGCCGACGGCGGTGAAGGCCGCGAGGGCACCGGCTTCGTTGATGCCGACGTGGATGATCTGGCCCTGCGGGCTCTCCTTGTACGCCAGGAGGAGTTCGCGGTCGACCGACGTGTAGTGCTGCCCGTTCGGGTTGTAGATCTTCGCCGTCGGGAAGTACGCGTCCATGCCGAACGTGCGTGCCTCGTCCGGGATGATCGGGACCACGCGGTCGCCGAAGTCCGGGGAGCGCAGGAGGTCCTTCAGCAGACGGGCGAACGCCATGGTGGTGGCGATCTCCTGCTTGCCGGAACCCTTCTTGACGACCTGGTACTTCGAGTCGTCCGGCAGCGTGATCGACGTGTACTTGGTGCGACGCTCCGGGACGTACCCGCCGAGTGCCTGACGGCGCTCGTGCATGTACTGGATGGCCTCGTCGTCGTTCCCCGGGTGGTAGTACGGCGGCGTGTAGGGGTTCTCCTCGAGCTGCGCGTCGGAGATCGGGATGCGCATCTCGTCGCGGAACTGCTTGAGGTTGTCGAGCGTGAGCTTCTTCATCTGGTGGGTCGCGTTGCGGCCCTCGAAGCTCGGGCCGAGGCCGTAGCCCTTGACCGTCTTCGCGAGGATGACGGTCGGCTGGCCCTTGTGCTCGGTCGCGGCCTTGAACGCCGCGTAGACCTTGCGGTAGTCGTGGCCACCGCGCTTGAGGTTCCAGACCTGGTCGTCGCTGTAGCCGTCGATGAGCTGCAGCGCCTTGGGGTCGCGCCCGAAGAAGTTCTCGCGGACGTACGCGCCGTTCTCGGCCTTGTACGTCTGGTAGTCACCGTCGGGGGTGACGTTCATCAGGTTGAGCAGCGCGCCGTCGGTGTCGCGGGCGAGCAGGTCGTCCCACTCGCGGCCCCAGATCACCTTGATGACGTTCCAGCCGGCACCGCGGAAGTAGCTCTCGAGCTCCTGGATGATCTTGCCGTTGCCGCGGACCGGGCCGTCGAGACGCTGCAGGTTGCAGTTGATCACGAAGTTGAGGTTGTCGAGCCCGTCGTTCGCCGCGACCTGCAGCTGCCCACGGGACTCGACCTCGTCCATCTCCCCGTCGCCGAGGAACGCCCAGACCTGCTGGTCGGACGCGTCCTTGATGCCGCGGTTCGACAGGTACTTGGCCTGCTGCGCCTGGTAGATCGCGTTGATCGGGCCGATGCCCATCGACACGGTGGGGAACTGCCAGAAGTGCGGCATGAGGCGCGGGTGCGGGTACGACGACAGTCCGCCGCCCTCGTGCGACTTCTCCTGACGGAACCCGTCGAGCTGGTTCTCGTCGAGGCGGCCTTCCATGTAGGCACGGGCGTACATGCCGGGGGAGGCGTGGCCCTGGAAGAAGACCTGGTCGCCGCCGGACGCGTGGTCCTGCGCGCGGAAGAAGTGGTTGTAGCCGACCTCGTACAGGGCGGCGCTCGACGCGTAGGTCGAGATGTGGCCGCCGACCGAGATGCCGGGGCGCTGCGCGCGGTGCACCGTGATGGCCGCGTTCCAGCGGATCCAGCGGCGGTAGCGACGCTCGAGCTCTTCGTCGCCGGGGAACTCCGGCTCGTTCTCCGGCGCGATCGTGTTGACGTAGTCCGTCGTCGGGACCATCGGCACGCCGAGGTGCAGTTCCTTGGACCGCTTGAGCAGGCTCAGCATGATCTCGCGCGCACGCTCGTGACCGTGTGCGGCGACCAGTCCGTCGAGGGACTCACGCCATTCGGCGGTCTCCTCCGGGTCCTGGTCCGTGCTGCCGTTGCTGTACGGGTCCTGGTCGTTCACCGTCACCCTTGACCTCGGTTCGTTCTCGTGGTGGTGGACATGGTGGCGCACCGGTCGGTCGGGTCGCGACCAGCGGTGGGAGCCTCGACCACTCTAGGCCCCACTGCCGACAGGTCGCCTGTGGGAGCCGCGCCCGCACGGAACACTCCTGGGCCCCAGCACCGACGAGCACCCTGATGGTGACGTGTGTCCGCACGCTCGTGAACAGGTGCTTGCATTCGCGTGTCGTCGGCGTACGATTGCCGATCGTGCCCGTGCGACCCTGCGCGTGCATGGATCGACGGGCACACCCGCAGCCCGAGGAAGAAGTACACGCAACGATGGCACTGGAGATCGGCTCACTCGCGCCGGACTTCGAACTCCCGAACCAGTTCGGAGAGCACGTCCGCCTCAGCGACTTCCGCGGTTCCCGCCCGGTCGCACTCGTCTTCTTCCCGCTCGCGTTCTCGTCGACCTGCACGAGCGAGCTCTGCGCCCTCCGGGACAACATCGCGATGTTCCAGGACAACCGCGTCGAGCTCATCGGCATCTCGGTCGACTCGAAGGCGACGCTCCGCTCGTTCGCCGACCTCAACGGCTACGACTTCGAGCTCCTCGCGGACTTCTGGCCGCACGGCGCCGTCTCGAAGGAGTACGGGGTCTTCCTCGAGCACAAGGGCTTCGCGAACCGCGCCACCTTCGTCATCGACGTCCAGGGCCGCATCCGCGCGTCGATCATCTCCGAGCCCGGCGTCGCCCGCGACGTCACCGAGTACCGCGCGGCGCTCGACCGGCTGGCCGCCTGCACGGCGCCCGTCCCGGTCGCCTGACAGTCGGTCGCCTGACAGCCGGACGCCCGACGGGCGGTCCGTCGCACCAACCGTCGACCGGTCCGGTTCCGAACACCTCCCGGGTGCGCAGGCACCGGACTGGAGGCTCGGTGCACGCCATCGACACCGCCGCAGCACCGCGGACGGGCACGACCGACGCGTACGCGCCGTTCCCGGTGACGGCTGACGCCGCCAGGTGGTCGCTCCGCAGGACGGTCGTCCCGACCGTGCACGGTCCCGTCGTGGTGCACGCCCGCAGCGGAGACCGGCCCCTGCTGTTCCTCCACGGGGTCGCCGGTTCCTGGACCACGTGGACCCCGTTGCTCGAGGCCGCCGACGGCTTCCCGACCCGCGGGCTGGTCCTCGTCGACCTGCCCGGCTGGGGGTCGTCGCCCGCACCTTCGACGCCACTGTCGGTCGACGACGCCGTCGCGGTGCTGACCGCCGTGCTCGATGCGCTCGACGTCCCGGTCGTCGACGTCGTCGGGCACTCGATGGGCGCCTTCGTCGGCATGCACCTCGCGGTCGCCGCCCCGGACCGGACCCGCTCGGTGACGCTCGTCTCCGGGACGACGTTCGCCGCGATCGACGCCGCTCGGCACCCCGTGCGCGGCGTGCTGACCGTCCCCGCGTTCACACTGCTGCGTGCCGGCCTCGCCGTCACGCGCGGCGCGGCCGTCCCGATGCTCCGGGTGCTCGCCGGCATCGGGCTCCTGCGGTTGCTCGCCGCACCCGTCTTCACCCACGTGCGGCGCCTGGACCGGAGCGTCCTCGACGCCTTCGTCGAGGAGCTCCGGCCTGCAGGCTTCCTCGCCGCCGCACGATCGGGCGCCGCCTACGACACGGACCGCTGGCGGGGGATCCGGTGCCCCGTGACCGCGGTCTCCGGGCGCGACGACGTCTTCGCCCGCGTCCGGGACCTCGAGGACCTGGCACGCGTGGTGCCGCAGACGCGGACGGTGCTCCTGGACGACTGCGGGCACTTCGCCCACGTCGAGCACCCGGCAGCGGTGGTCGCCGCGCTCAGTGGTACTGCGGCGGCCAGTCGAACGCGGGCGGACGACGTGGGACCTCGCCGACGGTCGTGACGACGAGGT
Source organism: Curtobacterium sp. L3-7 (assembly GCF_048756585.1). Lineage (NCBI taxonomy): Bacteria > Bacillati > Actinomycetota > Actinomycetes > Micrococcales > Microbacteriaceae > Curtobacterium > Curtobacterium sp. L3-7. The sequence continues at coordinate 2,253,376 of NZ_CP151474.1, forward strand.
CGACCTCGCCGAGGTCCTCCAGCTCGATCGACCGAGGGTTCCCCAGGTACCGGCGGCCGTCGACCCACACGGTCAGGTCCCCGTGCAGACCGCCCACACCCCAGGCGCTCAAGGGGACGCCCCACTCGTCGAAGAACTGCCCGAGGGTGAAGTCCTGACGGACCGGCGACTCGACGTGGACGATGCCAGACGTGTCGTGCGTGTGGATCTCCGCGGCGAAGTGCCGACGGTCCGAGTGGCCGATGTCCGCGGGGATCACGACCGGTTCGTCACCGTCGGTGATCGTCACGTGGGTGTGGACGTGCTCGGCCAGTCGCTGTCCCCACACGTCGTGGAGCCCTGCGGCCTCGGCCCGTGCCGCGAGGTCGGTCGGGCGCGGCCACGGCGGACCGTCCTGCACCGCCGAGCACCCCGCGAGGAGCACCACGAGCGTGGCTGCCGTCAGGGTCGCAGTCGCCGTTGCTCGTCGCACTGTTCCGTGTGTACTCGGTCAGACGCGCTCCGGCACGAGTGCCGCGACCCTGGATCGGACCTCGGACACCACCGTCCGCCGCATGCCCTGCGAGAACAGCGCGTGGTCTCCGTCGGGCACCGGCACCAGGCTGACCGACCCGGGGTGGGGCCCTGGTGCGTACCGCTCGAGCGCTGCGCGGCCACCGAGACGCTCGAACGTGGCGATGTCGACGGGAGCCGCGATCACCACCACCTCGGTGCCGGCCGCCACGAGTGGTCGCACGTGCTGCAGGACACCCCCGGTGCGGCTCCGCTCGACGTGCGCACGGACGACCTGCGGCACGACACGGTCGTACCAGGACCGGATCCACAGCCGGGCGGCCGACGGCGACCACGCGGCCGCCGCGCTGTGGCCCCCCGGTGCGGCGGGTCGCCGGCGGAAGTCGTTCGGGCTGATCTCCACGACCAACCGCGGGGACAGCGCCGCCGAGCGGCCGGCGAGCCACGCACCGGCACACATGCCGACCAGCGCGAGCCGGTCGCCGTCGACCCCGAGGGCGGACACGATCGCGTCCTGGTCGTCGACCCACGTCTGCGCGAACAGGTGGTTGTGCTCACCGGCGGACACCGTCGTGCTCTCCCCGGTGCCCCGGCGGTCGACCCGGACGACCCTGGCGCCGTCCTCGGCGAGCGCCCGGGCGAGCGCGACCTGGTAGTCGTTCCCGCCGACCCGGTGCTCGGCGCCGCCGGTGTGCAGGACGACGACGGGAGCGTCGTCCGGCGCGCCGGCGGGGACCGTCTCCACGGCGAAGAGCGACTCCGGTCCGAGGTGCACGACGTGCTCCGAGATCCCGGAGTCGAGGTCGAGGACCGCGTCGACACGTGGCGGTCGTGACGCGACCGTCGCCGTGGGCACGTGTTCGTCGACCCATGCGACCAACGTGTCGACCGCCTGCACCGGCATGCGCGCGTGGATGCTCATCTCGTCGAGCAGCTCTGCGCTCCCAGGTACCTCGACGACCGGGAGACCACCGACCGCTCGGGGGCCTCGCGCCCCTGGCCGCACCAGCACGAGCGTGGAGCGGGGGTCTCGTTCGACGTGCACGAGCGCGGCGACGGCTGCGGCCTGCGCCGGATCCAGGTCGATCCCGACGAGGGTCTCGACGCCGTCGACGACACGGGTGGCCTCGATCGTCAGCGTCGCGAGCGCACGCTGTCGACGCAGCCAGGCGCGGCCGGACTCGGGTGCGTCCCAGAGCACCAGGCCGTCGTCCTCGGTCGCGGCTGCGGAGGCGATGAGTGCGCCTGAGGCGAGTCCGACGAAGACGATCCGCTCGACCCCGGCCGTGCGGAGCACGGCCGCCGCGTTGCGAGCGGACCGGACCGGCGCGTCGGGGTCGGCGTCGTCCTGGGAATCGCCACGGCCGGACGGGTCGTAGCGCACCGAAGCCACGCCACGAGCCTCCAGGCGGTCCGCCAGCAGGCGGAACGTGCGGTACGCGAGCACGCCCTCCTGTCCGAGCGGTGTGCAGATCACGACCCCGGCGCGCACCGACGGCGGCGTCTGCACCGCGACCCGGGAAGCCGGGGAACCCGACCACCCGTGCGTGGTGGTCACAGCGTCAGCGCGCGACGGACAGCCGATGGCCACGCGGCGGGGTCGGTTCCGTGCGCGGCGAACAGGGCGATCGTGATGCGCTCCAGGCCGAAGGCCAGGCATGCGCTGTGGGCGACCTCGCCGTCCTCGGTGCGGATCCCGAAGGACAGGCCGAAGTGGTCCTCGTGGAGGTTGGCGGAACTGATGGCGGTCGCCTCGCCCGCGTCACCGTAGACCGGTGTGACGAACTCGTACTTCAGCGCCTGTTCGACCTGGTTGCGCGCGAGGATCTTGCCCACGCGGCCGAAGAACGGGTCGTTCGCGGGGACCACGTCGATGTCCAGGCCGAAGCCCTCCAGGAGCGACCGCATCACGGGGATGTGTCCGTCGCGGTGCGCCTTCGCCGATGTGGGTGTGCCGATGTGGACGAACTCGTGCATGTGGAACGCCTGCAGTCGCATCGGGTCGAGCGATGGCTCCCGCCGGAACGAGTCGCCGACGATGTCGAAGGACCGGCCGGCCTGCGGGACCGTGTCACCGATCAGGCCGTAGACCGGGTGGCAGACCGCTGGGGCGAGCATCAGGTCCGCCGGCTCCAGGAAGGACTCCCAGCGCTCGCCGCGTTCCCGCGCCGCGAGGAGCTCGCGGTGCTTGCGGTCGTCGCCGGTGAAGCCGGAGATCGACGCCGCGAGGTCCGGGAACGAGGCGATGTAGTCGGTGCGCTCGAACGCGGCGAGCGGTTCGACGGGCGGGAAGCGGAGGACCTCGGAGTCGAGGTCCGCCATCGAGCGGACCGCAGCGGTGTCGACGGCGGTGTACACGCGCTCGAAGACTCCGGTGCGGCCGTAGAGCCCGGGGGAGCCGAGGTCGATGAGGACGCGATCGGTGAGCAGTCGTGCCCGGAGTGCTGCGCGGGCCCGGTCGAGCGGCGTCGCGGTCACGGGTGCTTCGGTGATGGTCACAGGATCGCTCCGCTCATGAGTGCCAGGCCGGCGTCGTTCTGGAGGAGACGGTCGTTGCTCACCATGACGGCGGCGCCGTGTGCGTCTCGGAGGTGTCGGGCGATGCTCATCGGTCCCGACGCGGCGTACCCGGCGATCCCGACGATGCGGAGCGCTGCGGTGACGATGTCCGTCACCTTCTGGGAGGCGCCGATCTTCAGCGCGTTCGCGGCGAGGGCGGAGGCGCTCGACTCGAGGGTGTCCGGGTCGTCGGCGACGGCGTCGAACCGCTCGGCGGCGTGGCGGACGCCGTCGGCGAGGCCCTGCAGGTCGACGAGGAGTTCCGCGAGCCGCAGCGCACCGGGTGGTGTCGTCCCGATGCTGGCCCGTGCCTGCTTGCGGACGGCCGAGCGTGCGCGTTCCGCTGCCGAGGCCGCGATGCCGAGCCACACCGACGCCCACAGCACGTGCGAGACGGGCAGGACCGTCTGCGCCGAGATCGTGGCGTAGTCGTCGCGGAACACGTGGTCGAGGGTGGTCTCGGCGTCGAGGACCCACCCGTTGCTGCACGTGCCCCTGAGTCCCAGTGTGTCCCACGTCGAGGTCTGCGAGAGCACGGTGCGTGCGGTGTCGCAGATCACGAGGCGCTGGTCGGACGCCGGTGCGTCGGGATCCCGGCGAGCGGTGACGAACACCGCGGTGGACTCCGTGGCGTAGGAGATGACGGGGGCGTCCTTGCGGAGACGGATGCGACCGGGGACCTCGGTGGACGCCTCGATCGCGCAGGTGGACCGTCGAGCATCGCCGCCGACGCCCTTCTCGGTGGTCGACGACGCGACGAGCGCGCCGTCCAGGACCCGGTCGATCATCGCGCGCACGCCGGCAGCGTCGCCGCCGTGCCGCCAGAGCGCCATCACCTGGCCCTGGTGCATCGCGAACACCATCCCCGTCGCCGCGCACGCACCGCCGAGCTCGGTCGCGATCGCGGACAGTTCGGACACCGAGGCACCTTCGCCACCGCATTCGACCGGGACCGCAGCGGCGAGCAGGCCGTACTCGCGCATCGCGGCGATCGCCTCGCGAGGGGGCCTGGCGTCCCGGTCGACCTCGTCGGCGAACTGCGCGGCGACGGCTGCGACGGCGGCGGTGCGCTCGGCGAAGCGGTCCGCGGTGGATCCGGCCGCGACCACGGACCGCGTCGGGGACTCCGGCTGCAGCGTGGTCACGCCGTCACCTGGGCCGCCGCGGTGGTCAACGACTCCACGGAGGAGAACGTCGCTCGATGCAGGAGGTGGTCGGGGAACTCCGCGTCGAGGTCGTTCTCGATCGCGAGCATCACGTTGACGGTCGCGTGGGACGTCAGCCCGAGGAGGTAGAGGTCCGCGATCGGTGCCACGTCCCACGCGTCGACGGTGAGCCGCCCGTGGTCGGCGAGCGCGCGTCGGACGGCCTGTTCGGTCGTGTCAGCGAGGGTGTTCTGGTCCGGCTGCATGCGAGCAACCCTAGGGACGGGGATGCCCCGGAAAGCCGCCGTCCGGATGCGCGAAACCGCAACGACCCGCCCGGGGCTGAACAGCGGTTCAGGGTGTCCCGATGCGGGGCCCGTTCACCGGTCTGCGAGCGCCACCGCCGTCGCGAGCGCCAGCCCACGCTCGTGGGACAGTGACACGTCGACGACGGTGATCCCCTGCGCCTCGGCGAGCGTCAGGGCTGCGCCGGAGAGCTCCACCACCGGGGCGCCGTGGCCGTCGAGCACGATCGCGACGTCGTGCAACGGCACCGCCTGCCCGCCGGTGGGGCGGAGGAGCTTGATCACGGCCTCCTTGCCGGCGAACCGCGCGGCGAGGCGCTCCGGGTCGTCGCGGGCATCGGCGCGCTCCCGGACCGTGAACACCCGGGCGAGGTACCGCTCGCCGTGCGCGCTGATCCCGGCGAGGACGTCGTCGACCGCGGCGAGGTCGCACCCGGTGCGGACGGCGGTCATGCCGAGATCGTACGTGCCCCGGCCGGTCGCCGGGCCGCATCGCGCTGCCGGACGGTCGGCCGGTGCCGCCGGACCCGGTGGCCTAGGCTCCGGATCGTGCGCGACCACGGCTTTGCGGCCCGCGACACGCCGACGAGGGAACCGATCGCGGGGCCGCGGACACCACAGGACATGAACCAGTTCACGGGGGACCGCGCCGACTGGGCCCTGAGCACCGCGGGCGACGGCCAGGCGTTCGGGCGGGTGTTCGACCGGCACGCTCCACGGCTCCGTCGACACGCGGTCGGACTCGTCCCCACCCCTGCCGATGCCGACGACGTGGTCGCCATCGCCTTCCTCGAAGCCTGGCGGCGACGTGACCACGTCCGGTTCGTCGACGACTCCCTGCTGCCCTGGCTGCTCGTGACGACGACGAACGCGGCGCACAACCTCACCCGCTCGACCCGCAGACACAGCAGCTTCCTCGGCCGGTTCCCCGTCGACGACCCCGCTCCAGACCCCGCCGATCGGTTCACCGACGGGGACGCGGTCGCCGCGCTCCGCGGCCTCGGGCTCGCCGACCAACGGGTCCTCACGCTCTGCGTCCTCGAGGGACTCAGCGAACGCGAGGCGGCGACGGCACTCGGCGTCCCCGCCGGGACCGTCAAGTCCCGACTCCACCGGGCGAAGGCCCGGCTCCACCAGCAGTACACAGCCACAGCGGAACCCCTCGGAGGCGCACTGTGAACGACGAACGCTCCCCACGGGACGACGAACGCTCCCTCCGGGACGACGAACGCTCCCCACGACTGACCGCGATGCGCGATGCCCTCGTCGCCGAGGTCGTGTCCACTCTTGCGGCCCGAGCGCGCCGTCGGCGTCGACCGACCCGGGCCACGGTCGCAGCCGTCGTCGCCGCGTTCCTGGTCGGTGGCGGACTGACCGGCGGGCTCACCGCCGCGGCGCTCCCCGGCAGCGATCCGGACACCGCGGTCCAGGCCTCGCTCGGTGCCACGACGCGGTCCATGGTCGAGGACGTCAACCACGGCCGGCTCCTCGGCACCCCGACGTTCCGCGTCACACACGGCGACACCGCGCTGACCCTGTCCTCCCGACCATCCGGCGCGGACCGCGTCGCCGTGGCGTGGGCATGCCTCGACGGCAGTGCCCCGACCGTCGAGGTGGGAGGTCGCCCGGTCGAGGGCGCCGCGTGTGGTCGTCGCGCCGACCCGGAGTCCGAGCAGATCGGATGGGCGCTCGCCGCGGCACCGGCGACCGGCGACGCCACGGTCACCGTCTCCGCCGACGACGCAGACCGGTACGGCGTGTGGGTGTCCTGGGCTCGGTCGCCGCAGATCGCTCGTCCGTCCGCGCAGCAGGAGGCCGAGACGGCCGACGGCGTCGTCACGCTGGACGAGTACCGGACGGCGTTCAACCGGCTGCTCGCGTGTCAGGCACAGGCCGGGCAGCCGATGGCCGACGTCCCGCTCTCCTGGTACTCGGACGGCGGGTGGAACGGCGAGGGGCGGGGGATCGGTCCCTGGTTCCTGTACACCACGCCGTCCGACGGGAGCGAGGTCTTCGACACGCAGTGCTACCCGAGGGAGTTCGGCGCCGTGGACGCGATCTGGCAGGGGGAGCACCCGATGCCGGAGGACCCGCCGGCGGCCGGGTGACGCCAGCCAGACGTGTGCCCTGTGAGGATTCGCCGGGGGTGTTCGTCGCACGTCCTGGCCCGGTGACTAACGTTCGGGACATGACGACACCCGCAGAGACCGACCACAAACGCCGGGGCGGGTGGTTGCCCGGTCAGGACGACCTCGAAGCCTGGATCGAAGGGCACCGCGAACGCGCTCGCGCCCACCGCGACCGCCCGCTGCACCCCGCCGTCGCCGCGTTCCGGCACCTGTTCGACACCGACCCGGTGATCCGGATGGGGATGACCCGCATGATCGAGCAGGTCCCGCACGGCAAGCAGTACCGGAAGCGGCACATCGAGGACATCGACGAGTTCTTCTCCCTCGTCAACGAGGTCATGACGACTGCTCCGGCGTTCAGCGACGGCGGCATGGTCACCACCCCGTTCGCCGCGATCCTCGACTGGACGATGGCCACCCCGGCCGGGTTCGCCGTCTACCGGGACCCGAAGGTGAACGCCGCACTGAAGGACGTCCTGGACGCGTGGGCCGAGTACCTCGACAGCCCCGCCTCGCTGTCCGTGATCGTCGACGCACCCGACGGGTGGAAGTCGGAGCAGGCACGGCAGGTCGTCGGCATGGACCAGTTCCAGCACGACCCCGACGCCGAGCACTGGGGCTTCACGTCCTGGAACGACTTCTTCATCCGCCGGTTCAAGGACGGCCAGCGCCCCGTCGCGGCACCTGACGACGACACCGTCGTGGTCAGCTCGAGCGAGTCCACGCCGTACGCCATCGCGACGAACGTGCAACGTCGTGATGAGTTCTGGGTGAAGCAGCAGCCGTACTCCCTCGAGGACCTCCTCGCGAACGACGAGTCCGTGGACCGGTTCGTCGGCGGGTCCGTGTACCAGGCGTTCCTCAGTGCCACGAACTACCACCGCTGGCACGCACCCGTCGCCGGAACCATCGTCCGCGCCTTCGTCCAGCCCGGCACGTACTTCTCAGAAGCCGACGCCGAGGGCTCGGACGCCGTGGAGCCGAAGGACTCGCAGGGCTACCTGGCGCACGTCGCCGCGCGGGCGATCATCATCATCGAAGCCGACAACCCGTCGCTCGGACACGTTGCGGTCGTCCCCGTCGGGATGATCGAGGTGTCCTCCTGCGTCATCGGCGACGGCATCGAGCCCGGCCGTCACGTCGACAAGGGCGACGAGCTCGGGTACTTCCAGTTCGGCGGGTCCACCGAGTGCCTCGTCTTCGAACCGGGTGCGATCGAGTCGTTCGCCGTGCAGGCGTTCCCGGACCCGCGGCACCCCGCGTTGGTGCACCTGCACACACAGATCGCGACCGCCGCGTCGGTCTGACCCGTCGGCTCGGTCCGCGGATCCTGCGGACTGGAGGCTCGGTGCCAGCCGGTACCGAGCCTCCAGTCCGTCACGGGGCGCGCCCGGCGACCGCCGCCTGGAGCCGTTTGTCGGGTTCGCCCCGGGTGCCGGCCCGCGGCGGTCAACCGATGCGACGGAGCGCGCGCGGCCACTCCTGGTCCGCGGTCACCGAGACCCGAGTGTCGTCGCTCCGACGGAGGTCGTCGACCAGGTGTGCGAGTCGGACCGCGTCGACGAACGAGGGCGCGGTCGAGGTGCCGTCGCGGACGTCGGCGCGGAGTGCTCGGTAGACGCCCGCGACGTTCACGACTGAGTCCGGCAGCGCAGGCGTGTCGATCGGCTGCCGCTGGCCGTCGACGAACAGCTCGAGGACCCCCGCCTGGAACCCCCGCGGCGCCCCGCCGACGAGTTCGAGGACGCCGGTGGACCCCTCGATCGTGAGGCGGAACGGCGTGTCGTCCGGGCCGCGGCCGCCCACGACCTCGGCGACGAGTGCCGCACCGTCGGAGAACCTGCCGAGGACCGCGACGTGATCGGGCAGCGTCCTGGGCACGGTGGAGCCCGTCGTGGACCGGAGCTCCGGGAACCGGACGGTGTGGAGCGCGGAGACCTCGACCGGAGACCCGAGGAGTGCTGCGACGACGTCGAGAGTGTGCGCTGCCTGGATGGTGAGCAGGTGCATGCCCGCATCCGGGTCCTCCAGCGGTGCCGTGCTCTCGTCGACCGTGGGACCGAACCCGGCCGTCGTCGAGGAGACGCGCACGACGAGGACGCGGCCGACGGCGTGGTCCGCGAGGAGCTGCGCCGCTCTGAGGACGGCGGGATTGCGACGGGCCTGCAGTCCGACCGCCGACCGCACTCCTGCCACCGCGACGGCACCCGCGATGGTCGTCATCGCCGCGGTGCCGACCGCGACGGGCCACTCCGTCACGACGTGCTTCCCGTGCTGGAGGGCGGCGTGGATGAGGGGCTCGTGCGCGGACACCGAACTGGCGACCGTGACGACGTCCACGTCGGGATCCCGGATGAGCTCCAGGGGATCGCTGTACGCCCGCGCGACCCCGAATGCCGCCCCGGCCGCATCGGCGCTCGCCTGACTGCGTGTGGCGACGGCCGACAGCTCGAGTCCTTCGGTGGCGGCGATGGCAGGGACGTGGGCTTCTCGCGCCCACCCTCGTTGTGCGTTGACGCCGATGATGCCGACGCGAAGCGTTTCCATGGCGAGAGCCCTCCTTTTTCGGAACGATGCGTTCACTATATCTTTCGGAACGGTCCGTTCGCTATGTTGTGTGCATGGGAGCCGGAGCGTCTGCAGGACCGAAACGCGGGCGGCCGGTCAGCCTGCAGTCGAGGACCGCAGCGATCAGTGCGGCGGCCGCTCTGCTCGCCGATGCGGGGTGGCCCGAGTTCAGCATCGACGAGGTCGCACGACGTTCGGGCGTCGGGAAGGCGACGATCTACCGGCACTGGGCCGGGGCGTTCCCGCTCGCCGTCGAGGCATGGGGTGACCTCGTGACGGAGGCGGTCCCGACCGTGTCGACCGGACGGGTCGAGGACGACCTCCTCGACCAGGTGGCGCGACTCGCCGACTTCTACGCCAGCGCCGACGGGATCGTCGCGGTCCAGCTGATCGGGGCCTCCGTGGCGCAGCCGGGTGGCGGCGAGATCATCGCGCGGGCATTCTTCGGCGCTCGTCGTGCGGCGACGCGCGATCTGGTCCGCGCGGGGATGGACGCCGGTCACCTGCGGGACGACCTCGACCCCGACGTGGTGATCGACCTGCTCTTCGGGCCGATCGTGTTCCGCCTGTTCAACGGCCTCGGCGCGCTCGACGGTCGAGCCGCTCGTGCCAGCGCCGAGCTCGCCATGCGGAGCATCACCTGCTGTTGACGGGCCTCGTCACGCAGCACCGCGTCCCTCATGACGACGGAGAGGACGTCGCCCGTCGTGCCCGTGCGGATCGAGACGGCCCGGCGACGCTCGGCTGCACGGACCGCTGCTCGGAGCTCTCGGAGCGGCGTGGAACCATCGACACGCAGCACGGACTGCCCGTGCTGCAGCGCGTTCTCGAGCAGCGCATCGGCGGTCTTCGCGACGTCCACTGGTCCAGCTTGCGCGCAACCGCGGCGGACCGGATCCCGGCTCGCTGTTCCCGACGGAGCGGCCGCTACGATGGTTGTCGAGGGCCTTTAGCTCAGCTGGTAGAGCGCCACGTTTACACCGTGGATGTCGTCGGTTCGATCCCGGCAGGGCCCACCAAGGGAAGCCGTGATCAGAGGGACGCACGCCCCGAGACCTGGGAACGCGCGCGAAGCGTCCGCATGAGGCACCTTCACTGAGAAAGATCGCGGACCGCCTATGTGAGACAAGAGCTTCCGACAGCCAGCGCTGGCAGACACCTCGGCGACGCACGGACCTCGCCGGCGGGAAGCGGCTCCGCGTTCTCGATGTCGGCGAGTCCGGTCGACGACCGGTTATCGGACGACCATCAGGACCCCCATCGGAGACGCTGATGGGCAGCGACGGCTCTTGCGAGATCGGTCGCGGCCGCACTCTGACCTCCTCGCGTACTACGGTTCGAGCGTGCCCGCGTTCTCCACCGACGACATCCTCGGCAACAGGCTGGACTTTGAGATTGCCCGCGACGGATTCGTCCGCAGGCTGCGAGACGATGCTGCGTTGCGCAATGCCGAGACGTGGCTTCGGCGCGAGGGCTATCGGGTCATCGAGCTGGACGCCGGGGCTTGGCAAGAAGGCAAGCAGATGCACATCGCCTTCGCGACGGCCCTTCAGTTCCCCAGCCACTTCGGGAAGAACCTGGACGCGCTCAACGACTGCATGTCAGACGTAGCCGAGGCGGACTACGGGTGGGATGCGACCGAGACTGGCCTCGTCCTGATCCTCTCCGGCTTCGAGCGTTTCACTCAACGACTCCCACGGATAGCCGACGACGTGCAGCACATTCTGAGGAGGCAGGGACGCTACGCAGCACTCTTCGGGAACCGGCTCCTCACGATCTTGTCCTGAAGAGGATCGGCAACCGGACGGCACCTCTGTCGCCGACGGCTCGCTGAGCTCTACCCACACCTGAAGTGGCACGACCGATCGATAGGGGTAGCGATGCTGATTCTGCAGTTCCTCGTGCCGGTGGTACTGGTTGTCGTCGCCGTGCTCATCTTCCTCGCGGCCCGCGGGAGCATGGGTCGAAGCCCGCTGCAGGATCAGCAGGACGCCGAGTGGAGGGCAAGGCGTGATGAGCGACGTCGAGCTCGAGCCGAGCGTCGTTCCCGCGACCGATAGTCGATCGGCCATCGAGACGGTCGGCGTCGACCAGAATCACTTGTGAACAGCGGTGCTCGGGTTGCGTCCACCGTCGCAATGGATATCGTGGTCGCGCTCCTCATGTGGTCGGCCGTCGTTCGCGTGGGCATTCCCGACAGATCTCCTAAGCGACGCGTCGTCGCAAGGGGTGTCCCGTCAGGGCATCCCGCCGTTGCGCGGAGACAGCGAGCATCAGACTGTGACTACCTCGACGACCGCCACGGTCCACCCTGCACGTCCCGACTCGCCACGAGCACCTCGGGTGGCGCTGCTCCTGGGTTCGCTCGGTTTCTTCTTGATCACCCTCGACATCCTGATCGTCAACGTCGCACTCACGACGATCGGCCGTGAGCTCGGTGGCAGCACATCAGGCCTGCAGTGGGTCATCGACGCGTACACGCTGCTGTTCGCTTCCCTGCTGCTGTTTGCCGGCAACCTGTCGGACCGCATCGGCGCGAAGCGCGCCATCGGGTGGGGCATCGCCGGGTTCCTCATCGCGTCGGTCGCCTGCGCGCTCGCACCGACACTCGGTGCCCTGATCGCCGCGCGCGCCCTCCAGGGTGCGGCGGCGGCGGTCATGCTGCCGGCGTCGATGGCGCTCATCCGCGAGGCGTTCCCCGACGCCCGCGAACGCGCCCACGCGCTCGGCATCTGGGCGGTCGGCGGTGCGGTCGCCGGAGCCGTCGGACCACTTCTCGGCGGCGCGCTGACGACGATCGACTGGCGGCTCGTGTTCGCGATCAACCTCCCCGTGTGCGCCGTCATGCTGAGCCTGCTGGTGAAGGTGGCACCCTCACCACGACGTCCCCGCCGGTTCGACCCTGCCGGTCAGCTGCTAGCGCTGCTCACCCTCGCGGGGCTCGTGTTCGGCCTCATCGAAGGCGGGGCGAACGGCTTCACCACCTGGTACGTCGTCACCGCACTCGTGATCGCCGCGGCATCGCTCGTCGGGTTCGTCGCCGTCCAGGCGCGCGGTCGGCACCCGATGATGCCGCTCGACTTGTTCCGGTCGAGCGGGATGCGGATTGCGCTCGGTGTCGGCTTCACGTTCATGGTCGGCAACTTCGGCAGCGTCTTCGTGCTGAGTCTGTACCTGCAACAACACCTCGGACTGTCGCCGTTGCTCGCCGGCTTGGTGTTCCTTCCGTCGGCCGCGTTCAGCATCGTCGGCAACATCGTCAGCGGCACCCTCGCCAACCGTTTCGGTGCCCGCGTCCCGGTCGTCGCAGGCCTGACGACGATGGTCCTGGGCCTGGTGGTGATGATCGTGCTCGCACCGCTCGACTCGTGGATCGCCGTCGCAGTCTGCACCATCCTGACCGGCGGGGGCGGTTCCGTGGCGATGCCGCCCGCGACGTCCGTGGTGCTCGCAAGCGTCCCAGCGGAACGCTCCGGCACCGCAAGCGCGGTGTTCAACACGTTCCGTCAAGTCGGCGGTGCGGTCGCGATCGCCGTGTTCGGAGCGCTCCTGGCCGACCGAGCGCAATTCGTCGTCGGCACCCAGGTCAGCTTCGTCGTCGCCGGCGCCGTCATCCTGATGGCCGCGGTCGCGGCCACCCGCATTCGGACCGCATGAAGGACGGGAGGCCTGGTGCCGGCTGGCACCAGGCCTCCCGTGCGATCCGCGACCGTGACCGTCGTCAGAGATTGGTCTGCGCCTCGAGGAAGTCCGGGTACCGGCCGCCGACGATCTCGACGGAGTCGGAGAGCGCCGTGAGACGGTCGACGTCGGCGTCAGACAGGTCAACGGCAGCAGCCCTGAGGTTCTCGGCGAGCCGGTGCGGCTTCGTCGTGCCGGGGATCGGGACGATCCACGGCTTGCGGGCCAGAAGCCACGCCAGCGCGACCTGTCCCGGCGTTGAGCCGAGTCCCGCGGCGATCTCCCGCACTCCGTCGACCAGCGCGACGTTCGAGGTGAGCGCGTCGCCCTCGAACCGCGGGATGCTGGCGCGCAGGTCGTTGTCGCCGAACGTCACCGAGGCGTCGATCGTTCCGGTCAGGAAGCCCTTGCCGAGCGGGCTGTACGGCACGAAGCCGATGCCGAGATCGTCGCATGTCGAGAGCACCCCGGTCTCGGGGCGGCGCCACCACAGCGAGTACTCGCTCTGGATCGCGGTCACCGGCTGCACGGCGTGCGCGCGGCGGATGGTCGTCTCGGCGGCCTCGGACATGCCGTAGCGAAGCACCTTGCCCTCGGTGATCAGCTCGTGGACGGCGCCGGCGAACTCCTCGATCGGGTGCTCGGGGTTGACGCGGTGCTGGTAGTAGAGGTCGATGTGGTCCGCCCGGAGGCGGCGGAGCGACCCCTCGGCGGCGGCGCGGACCTCGTCGGGGCGCAGCAGCCGTCCGAGCGGTCGGTGCGTGTCGGGGTCGATCGCGTTGGCGAACTTCGTGGCGATCGTCACCTGGTCGCGGACGGGGGCGAGGGCCTCGCCGAGGAGTTCCTCGTTGCGGTGGGGGCCGTACGTCTCGGCGGTGTCGAACAGGGTGACGCCCTGGTCGACGGCGCCGTGGAGCAGGGCGATCATCGCGGCCCAGTCGGGGTCGGCGCCGTAGCCGCCGGTCATCGTCATGCAGCCGAGCCCGATCTCGGCGACCTCGAGGTCGGTTCCGAGTGTCCGTGTCTTCACGGGCGTCCTCCTGATCGGTCGGGGTCGGCCGCGGCGCGCACTGCGTCGCGGCGGTCGGTGGCGTCGATCGATCCGAGCAGCCGGAGGGCGTCGGCGGTCGGTGAGCCGGGCTCGGCGGTGTAGAGCAGGAAGCTCAACGCAGGGTCGCTCATCAGGCGCGAGCCCTCGAAGTACAGGTCGAGCGCGCCGACCACCGGATGGGTGAAGTGCTTCTCCCCGGTCGCGTGCCGGCGCACATCGTGGACACCCCACTTCGCGCGGAACTCCGGACTGCGCGCGGAGAGCTCACCGATCAGGTCCTGCAGGTCCCGGTCGTACGGGTCGTGTCCCGCGGCGGCGCGGAGGATCGCGACGCTCTGGTCGGCGGCGAGGTCCCAGTCCGGGTAGAACGCTTCCGACCACTCCCGATCGAGGAACGCCGCCCGGGCGAGGTTCGGGCGGTCCGCCTTCCGGAACAGGTCGGCGTAGAGGGCTCGTCCGAGGGCGTTCGCGCCGAGGATGTCGAGGTGGTCGTTGCGGATGAACGCCGGACCGCCGGTGAACGCGTCGAGGGTGTACTGCAGGCCGACCCGGAGCGTCTTCGGTGTCGAGGAGCGGCGGCCGGTGCGCACCGGGGAGGCGTTCGCGGCGCGCGCCAGGTCGAACAGGTGATCGCGTTCGGCATCGTCGAGCAGCAGCGCCCGAGCCACCGCCTCGAGCACACCGTCGGACACGCCCGCGAGGCTGCCGCGCTCGAGGCGGGAGTAGTACTCCACGCTGACGTCGGCGAGCATCGCGACCTCGCCGCGGCGGAGACCCTCGACCCGTCGGTTCGGACCCGCCGGCAGGCCGACCTGCTCGGGACGCACCCGCGCGCGCCGGCTGACGAGGAAGTCCTTCACGTCATCGCGGTTCGAGCTCATGCAGCGACTCTATGAGTGAGCAGGTCCAGGAGGGACGTACTACCAGGGAACCCCTCACGGCAGCGTCCGCGACGACCATCGACCCCGACAGCACGAGAAGGGAACACCATGCAGCACCGCACACTCGGTCGCTCCGGCACCGTCGTTTCGTCGATGGCACTCGGCACTATGGACTTCGGGACGATGACCCCGGAAGCGGACGCATTCGCCGTCCTCGACGCCTACGTCGACGCGGGCGGCAACTTCATCGACACGGCCAACGTCTACGGCGGCGGGAAGTCCGAGGAGACCCTCGGCAAGTGGTTCGCCGCCCGCCCGGCAGAAGTCACCGACACCATCGTCATCGCGACGAAGGCTCGGTCGCCACTCGGTCCGGGCATCAACGACCAGGGCAACTCCCGCCGGCACCTCGACCGCCAGCTCAACCAGTCGTTGCGGCGCCTCGGACGCGACAACGTCGACCTCTACCAGCTGCACGCCTGGGACCCGATCACCCCGGTCGAGGAGACGTTCTCGTTCCTGCGGGACGCGATCAGTGCCGGCAAGATCCACCAGGTCGGCATCTCCAACTTCACCGGCTGGCAGCTGCAGCTCATGGTCTCCACCGCGAAGGCGATGGACGTCGACGTCCCCGTCACCATCCAGCAGCAGTACAGCCTGCTGTCCCGGGAGAGCGAGTCCGACGTGTTCGGCGGCGCCGCGTACAACGGCCTCGGCATCCTGGCGTGGTCACCGCTCGCCGACGGCTTCCTGACGGGCAAGTACCGCCGGGACAGCAACCCGAGCTCGGGCACCCGAGCGAGCTCCGACAACCCGGTGTACGAGTACACGGCGTCCTACCGCGCTGCGGACCCGCAGACGTGGGACGTCGTGGACGCGCTCGTCGCCGCAGCCGATGAGATCGGCCAGAGCCCCGCACGCGTCGCGCTGAGCTGGCTTCACGACCGCCCCGGCATGACCGCCCCCATCATCGGAGCTCGGAACACGGACCAGCTCCACGACAACCTCGCGGCCGCTGACCTGCACCTCGACGACGCGATCCGCGACCGCCTCGACGCCGTCAGCGCGCCGAAGGTCGGCCAGTACCCGTACGGCCCGTTCGGCGCAGCCCAGCGTGCCCGGAGCGTCGACGGCGGCGTGCCGCTGATGGACACCATCCAGGCTGCGCAGTGACGACGCCCGATGACGGACGGGAGGCGCGGTGCCAGCTGGCACCGCGCCTCCCGTCCGTCAGTGGGGCACCTCAATCAGCGCCCCGCGTGCGCAGCGCCAGGAGCGTGAGTGGGACGAGCCCGAGGACCACGAGCCCGACGCCGATCGTCTCCGGGGCGGTGACACCGAGCGGGCCGTCGAGCGCCGCGCTCTCCACTCCGGAGGCGATCGCGATGCCGAGGTTGAACGCCGCGACGGCGACCGCCGCAGCAAGGGTCGGCGCGGACGCGGCGAACCGGACCGCGAGGCCGGTCGCGACGGGCGGGACGGCCATCCCGGTGATGCCCAGAGCGACGACGAGCACCAGGGTCGGAACGGCGAACGCCGACAACGGCAGCAGGAGCGCCAGGACGACCCCGACGCCGACCGCAGCGCCGATGAACGTGCTCATCGGTCTCGTGTCGGCGCGTCGACCGGCGAGGTTCGTCCCGACGAGCGCTCCGATCCCGAAGCAGACCAGGACGATCGGTACCGCCCACAGCGGCAGGCCGGTGCGGTCCGTGAGCAGCGGGGAGATGTACGCGAAGGCGCCCATGTAGGAGCCGGTGATCAGGATCGTCGCGAGCACCAGCAGCAGGATTCGCCCGGTGAGGAGTGCCCGGATCTCCGCCATCGCGGACTGCTGCGCACGGGATCCGTCGGCCGGTGCGTACCGGCGGATCACGACCGCGGCGACGGCAGCGAGGACGGCGAGAGCCCAGAACGATCCTCGCCAGCCGATGACCTGGCCGGCGAGGGAGCCAAGCGGGACGCCGGCCACCGTTGCGAGGCCGACGCCGCTCATCATCACGCCGAGCGCTCGGGAGCTCCTGGCGGGGCCGGCGGCGGTCGTGGCGACGACCGAGGCGACGGACCAGAATGCGCCGGTCGCGACCGCGGTGATCACCCGGGCGATGACCACGACGGTGAAGCTGTCGCTGAGCGCGGCGACGACGTGGCCGAGCGCGAACACCACGAGTGCGGCGATGAGCGTTCCCCGGCGCGGCAGCCGAAGGGTGGCGACGGCCATCACGGGGGCGCCGACGATCATCCCGACCGCGAACGCGGTGACGAGCAGACCGACCTGCGCGACCGGTACATGGAGGTCGGCGGACATCTCCTGCAGGAGCCCGGCGACGATGTTCTCGCTCGTGCTCATCAGGAACGTGCCCACGGCGAGCAGCGGAACCACGAACGGCAGCCGGCCACCCGTCGTGGAGGCCGTGCCGGCCGCCGGCGTGCTGTCGGTGGGCGTGGTGTCTGTGGACGTGGTGTCTGTACTCACGAACGCGGGCTGATCCGGACGGTGGCCGAGGTCGGGCCGTCCTGCAGCATCGGCGGCAGGTACTCGCTGCCGGCGTACTTCGTCTCGTAGGCGGCGTCGATGCGGCTGTTCAGATCCGGGCCGGCCGCCTCGAAGGTGACGTCGTGCTCCGTGCCGGCGGCGCTGATCCGTCCGGCGCCCTGTTCGATCGCGGACCGGTACCAGCGGGAGTTCCGCCCGTTGTAGGCGCGGACGTAGAGGTCGCCGTCGACGACGACGGACCAGATCCAGGTCGGCGTGCCGTAGGTCACGCCGTCGGCACGGAACGGGCTGACGTGGAGATCGTCGCTGCTGGCGATCGCGGCGATCGTGTCGGGGTTCCAGGTGGGCATGGTGCTCCTGTTCGTGAGGTGGGCCTCCGGCGGCGAGGGGGACGCCGCCGGAGGCCCGGTTGATGGGACGGGCGCCGTCAGAGGCGGACGAGGGCCTTGATCGCGCGTCGCTCGTCCATGGCCTGGTAGCCCTCGGCGATGTCGTCGAGGGACACCTCGAGGTCGAACACGCGGCCGGGGTCGATCGCGTCGGTCCAGATGAGGTCGATGAGCTCCGGCAGGTACTCCCGGACCGGCGCCGGGCCGCCGAGCAGGTGCACGTGGGAGAAGAACAGCTCCTCGCCGGGCAGCTCGACGTCGTGGGAGACACCGACGTAGCCGACGTGCCCGCCGTTCCGGGTCGACCGGATCGCCTGCATCATCGACTCCTGCGTACCGACCGCCTCGATGACGGAGTGTGCGCCGAGCCCGCCGGTGAGCTCCTTGATCTTCGCGACGCCCTCGTCGCCGCGTTCGGTGACGATGTCGGTGGCGCCAAACTCCCGAGCGAGGGCCTGTCGGGACTCGTGACGAGACATGGCGATGATGCGGTCCGCGCCGAGCTGCTTTGCGGCGAGGACCGCGAGGAGGCCCACGGCGCCGTCGCCGACCACGACGACGATCTTGCCGGGGCCGACCTGGGCGGCCTTCGCGCCGAACCAGCCGGTGCCGAGGACGTCGGACGCTGCGAGCAGGGACGGGATCTTGTCGTCGGCGGGCATCTCCGGCGTCGCGACGAGGGTGCCGTCGGCGAGCGGGACGCGCAGGTACTCGGCCTGCGCGCCGCCCGCGCCGACGAACTCGACGTGGACGCAGCCGGACTGGAAGCCGGCCTGGCAGATCTCGCACGTGTTGTCCGAGGCCATGAACGAGCCGATGACGAACTGGCCGACCTCGATGTTCCGGACGTCGTCGCCGACCTCCTCGACGACACCGACGTACTCGTGGCCCATCGGCGTGGGCTGCTCGGTGGGCTCGACACCGCGCCAGGGCCACATGTCGGACCCGCACACGCAGGTGGCGACGACCCTGATGACGGCGTCGGTGGGCTTGACGATGGTGGGCTTGTCGCGCTCGTCGACGCGGACGTCGCCCGGGGCGTACATCACTGCTCCTCGCATGGCGGGAGTCCTTTCGTGAGGGGTGGTGGCGCACACGACGACGGCCGGACCGATGTGTCCGGCCGCGACGGTGCGGGATGTCGGCGAGGGTGCCGTGCGGCTCAGTGGCCGGCGAGGTCCTCGTCGGTGACGTGCTCGAGCCAGGTCGTGGTGGTCGAGGGGTCATCGGCGTTCTCGAGCATCGCGAAGTGCTCCATGAACGTGCCCTCCGCGGAGGCGTGGAAGTGCTCCTCGCCGGCGGAGACGTACACGGTGTCGCCCGGATGTGCTGTGATCAGCGCGCCGTCGCGGGTTCCGAAGTGCGCGACGCCCTGGGTGACGCGGAGGAACTGGCCGCGGGCGTGGGAGTGCCAGGCGGTGCGGGCTCCGGGGGCGAACTTCACCAGCGCGAACGTGGCGCGCTGGTCACCATCCTGCGGAGCGACAATCGGGTCGACCCAGACGTCGCCGGCGAACTGCTCCGGCGGGTTCTTGATGGTCGGTTGCTTCGGCAGGATCTCCTGGGACATCGGTTGCTCCTTCATGACGGGCGATGGCAGCTGGTCGACGGACCGATCGGCTGCGTCATGTCCGACGTTATGGCGCTGCGCATATGTGAGGGATGCCCTGACAGGGAAACCCTCATGGCGTCGTCAGCTGTCGGCAGGTGCGGCGGCGTCGACCTGCGCGAGCCCGTTGAGGGTGCGTGGGTAGCCGATCTGGGGCAGGAGCACGGTGAGGACGTCGAGCAGCTGCGCCCGGGTGTTGCCGACGGTGATGTTGGCGACGACGTGCCCCTTGACCTGGCTGTCCGCTCCGCCGAGGGCAACAAGCAGTGCGAAGGTGATGAGTTCGCGCTGTTGCACGTCGAAGCCGGTCCGCGTGTAGTGGTCTCCGAAGCAGTTTGCGGAGAGGAATCGCTGGAACCGCTGAGCGTCCGCAGGCGCGTTCGCGTACATCGAGTCGACGTTGTCGGCGCCGACGATCTCCTTCTGCTTCGCTGCTCCCACCGCCATACGGGTGTCAGGCGTCGTCGTGGACTGCCCTGGGAGCGGGAGCGCGACGCCCCGTTCGGTGAGGACGTCATTGGTGATCGCGATGAAGTCGATGACCCGGGCAACACCGACGTAGGCGACGGCCTGGTACGCCAGCTCCTTCACCTGCACCGGCGTGACACCGTTCTCGAGCGCTGCACCGAGCAGTCCACGGAACTCGCTCAGCGCGCCGATCGCGATCGTCGCCGCCAGCTGGTAGATCAGCCGGTCTTCGCGGTCGAGGTCACAGCTGGCGAGCACCTCGCCGTACGCAAAGTCGGAGTACGCCGCCCAGTACTCCGGATCGGTGTCGGCGAGTCCGATCGTGGCGTCGGGGAACAGCATCGAGAGCTCGTGCTGTGCGTCGTCGTGGAGGGTCACTGGTGGCTCCTGTCGTCGCTCCGCGGCCGGCAGGCCCGACCAGACACCGACGCTACGAGCTGCGCGCCCTCGCAGGGATGCCCGGTCAGGGAACCCCTCAGCCGGTGTCAACTGACGAAGAACGTGCGCCCGATCGGCACGTCGCTGCACTTCCTACCGCCGTCGTGTCCGGCCTCGCTGCCGAAAAACCTGTCCCGTTCCGGCTCTGGGCGCGATACCCGAAAGGGGATCCGGAGGCGGACGTAGGACTTGAAGCACCAGCCTCGACGCGGAACGTCACTCGATGGATGGTGCCGTGTTGCGGCCGAGATTGGCTTTGGACGCCGCAGATCGGTCGGTCCCGACGGCGTCCGATAGCCGATCGGCGATCGAGACGGCCTTTCATTCCTGGAACGCGGTTCGGTAGGCGGTGGGGGAAGTGCCGATGATGCTGCCGAAGTGGCGTCGAAGGTTCGCGTCTGATCGCAGCCCGGTGGCTTCTGCGACCAGGCTCATCGACAAGTCGGTGCGCTCGAGAAGTTCTCGGGCCCGGTCGATCCTGGCGCGAAGAACCCACTGCATCGGGGTCAGGCCCGTGTCGGCCGTGAATCGCCGGGAGAACGTCCGCGCGGACACGTTCGCCTGGCTAGCGAGGACGGCGAGGGACAGGTCATCGTCGAGGTGGTCGAGTGCCCAGGCGCGGGTGGCGGCGAAGACGTCGCCGAGCGGCTCTGGGATGGTGCGGGGCACGTACTGGGCTTGGCCGCCGCTTCGGTAGGGGGCGCTGACGAGGCGCCTGGCGACGTGGTTGGCGAGCGCGACGCCGTGGTCGCGGCGGATGAGGTGGAGGCAGAGGTCGATGCCGCTCGCGGCGCCGGCGCTGGTGAGAACGTTGCCCGCGTCGACGAACAGGACGTGCTCGTCGACGTCCACGTCCGGGTACTGGTCGCGGAGCACGTCCGTGTAGTGCCAATGCGTCGTCGCACGTCGCCCATCGAGCAGGCCGGCGGCGGCGACGGTGAACGCGCCTGTCGAGATCGCGGCGATCCGGGCACCGCGCTCGTACGCTGCGCGGAGCGCCGCGATGACCGCTGGCGGCGTGGTGACGTCGGCGGGGTTCCGGTAGCCGGGGACGAGGATGGTGTCAGCCCAGGTAAGGGTGTCAAGGTCGTGGCTGACGGCGTAGGCCAGGCCGTTCCACCCGTCGACGGTGCCGACATGCTCGGCGCAGACGCGGACCTCGTAAGGCATGCTCGGCCGCTTCGCGAACACGTGCGCGGCGATCCCGACGTCGAGCGCTTTCGCCCCGTCCAGGACGAGGACCGCTACCCGGTGGTCGCGGTCGCTGGTCACGCCCCTGAACCTAGCGCGCAGCGGCGCGACCACGATTGGCGACCGCGGCGGCACCAGCGAAAACGAGGAGCACGATGACCCCAGCGGCGACGTAGACGGCCCGGTACGGGTCGGGGGATGCGCCGAGCACGGCGATGAGCAGGCCCGCGAGGACGGCTCCGGCCCGACGGGTGTTGGTGAACAGCCCCGTGGCGAGACCGGGACTCGGGAACACGTCCTGGAAGACGGTCAGGCCGAGGCCGGCGACGGTGGCGAAGAACCACGCGTTCAGCGGTTGCAGAGCCAAGAGCTGCCACGGTTCGTGCGCCAGCGCGACGAGGCCGTAGTAGGCGACGCCGCAGGCCCAGCCGCCGGCGAGGAGGAGCCGGACGGGGCGTTGCTCGTGGAGTCGGCCGATGAGCAGCAGTGCGGGGATCTCGAGCAAGGCGGCAGCGCCGAGGACGATGCCGGCCCAGACGATCGGAGCGCCGAGGTCCTGGGACACGAACAGGGTCGCGATCGTCACGGTGGCGATGTTGGTCGCCTGCAGCAGCGTGAACGCTCCGACGACACCCCACCGGTTCCAGCCGTGGAGCTGCGCGAGCAGCCGCGGCCTTGGCGCGGCGTCGTCAGCGGGGGTGGTGCCGCGTCGGCGGAGGAGTAGGAGTACGGTGGTGACGTTGACCAGTCCGATGCCGGCGAGGAGTGCGAGCGCTGCCGGGTTGCCGGCGGCGCCGGTGACGAGGGTCGCCAGAGGTGGGCCGATCACCCAAGCGAAGGACACGATCGCGCGGGTCCGGATGACCTGCGCCGGTAGTGCGCCTTCGTGGCGGAGCTGCGCGAACAGCAGCGTCGACCCGACCCCAGGCGGCCCGCCGAGGATGACCAGCGCGAGCACCACCACCGGGAGCGACGTCGTGACGGCGAGGACCGCGACGAGAGCGACCCCGCCGACGGCGCAGAACACCAGCGGGCGCAGGTAGTTCCGGGCCCGGTCCGCGAGTGTCGGAATGACCAGGGACGTGGCAAACCCGCCGACGTTGTACAGCCCGAGGACCCAACCGACCTCGGCCGGCGTCGCGCCGTAGAGCGTCACGAGGAGCACAGCGAGGAGCGGATTCAGCACCGCGAACTGCAACGCCCAGAACCACGCCGCGACCGGCCAGAGCACCTTCCCTCGCCGCTGCACGGTCTCCGTCGTCACGGGTGGCCCACCACCAGGCGCAGCGACCCGTCGAACGTCGGTTGCGAGCGGAGCTGCCCGTGCCGGGCGTCCCAAGCTCCCGAGTCGAGGTCAGCCTGCAGCGTGTGCTCGAAGCGTTCTCCGATGTCTGAACCGACGAAGCTCCACGCGGAGTTCGCGCGCCGGGCGCCGGGGTCGAGGAGCGCTTCGGGGCGGCCGTAGTACGCCTCGCTGAACCCGTCGACGCATCCGAACGGGATCGGCACCGACTCCACGCTGAGGGTTCCGCCGAGTCCCAGGCGCAGAGCGTCGATCGACGGGTATCGGCTGGCTTCTGTGGCGATGACCTCGGGTGCGTAGTCGTTGATCCACGACCGGGTGAGCGCCGCCGGGTCGCAGGTGAGAATCACGACCGGCCCGCGGGTCACCCGGCGGACCTCCTGGAGCCCAGCCTGCAGGTCTCGCCACTGGTGGACGGTGAACGACGCCAGGGCGGCGTCGAAGGTGTCATCCCCGAACGGGAGATCCTCGGCGGTGGCGTTGACTGCCGGCGAGAGTCCGGCGGGACGCTGCGCGCGCATGGTCGCGCTGGGTTCGACGGCGGTGACGTCCAGGTCGGCCGGTTCGTAGGAGCCGGCACCAGCGCCCACGTTCACCAGCGTTCGCGCGTCGCCGAGCGCAGCCCGGATCGCCGCGATGAACGCCGGCTCCGGACGTCGATACTGCGCGTACCCGGCCCCGATTACGCCGTAGTTCGCATCGCCGGCACTGCCATCGGTCTTGTTCGTCACTGAACGCTCATCTGTCATACCTCCACCCAACCGCCGACCTCACGCCCGTCGCCAGCGGTGATCAGGACGACGGCCGTACAAATCGCGCCAACTCACGCCAACTAATCGGGACCGCAGATTCGTGTTGAATGGCGAAACATTGCCGCATCTGCGGCGTGCCCTGTCGAACGGAACCCGCCATGACGCACCGCGCCACCCGCTTGCCCGTCCTCCTGACTGCGGTTGCCGCGGCGTCGCTGTTGCTGACCTCGTGCTCCACTGGCCGCACGACAGGCGCCTCGTCGTCGCCTTCTGCTTCGTCGACGTCTGCGACGGGCTCGATCACGGTGTTCGCGGCCGCGTCGTTGCAGAAGACGTTCACCGAGCTGGGGAAGCGGTACGAGGCCGCGCACCCGGGCGCGACGATCGAGTTCTCCTTCGCCGGCTCCAGCGACCTCGTGACGCAGATCCAGAATGGCGCACCGGCCGATGTGTTCGCGTCCGCGGACACGAAGAACATGGACAAGCTCGCCACCAGCGACCTCCAGGGCTCACCGGAGGACTTCGCCAAGAACACGCTCGAGATCGCGGTCGCGCCGGGCAACCCGAAGAAGATCACCAACTTCAAGGACCTCACTAACGCCGGCGTGCAGGTCGTCACCTGCGCGAGCCCCGTCCCCTGCGGTGCGGCTACGGAGAAGGTAGAGCAGGCCACCGGCGTGACGGTGAGGCCTGTCAGCGAGGAGCAGTCCGTCACCGACGTGCTCGGGAAGGTCAGCTCCGGGCAAGCGGACGCGGGCCTGGTCTACGTCACCGACGTCAAGGGCGCGGCCGGCAAGGTCGACGGGGTGACGTTCAAGGACGCCTCGTCTGCCGTCAACTCGTACCCGATAGCGGTGCTCAAGGAGAGCAAGAACCCCATAGTCGCTGCAGCGTTCAGCGACTACATCCGCTCTGCTGCCGGGCAGGAGGTGCTTCAGGCGGCCGGCTTCCAAGCTTCCTGAAAATCGAGGGCGGCAGTCCGGTGACCCATCGGCTATCGGACACGAGGTGATGTGCCCGAGCGACGCTGGAACGACCGGGGGTGGGACACTGCGGTGGTGCAGATTGATGAGCTGAGAGATGAGGTCGAGCAGGTCTCGGCGTTCTACGCAGAGCGTCACCGCATCGATCGCACCGATGACTGGTTCGTGTTGAAGCTCAACGAAGAAGTGGGGGAGCTGACACAGGCGTACCTCGCTCGAGCCGGTCAGGCGCGCGACAAGGGACGCACCAGTGAAGAACTCGAGAGCGACTTCCGATCCGAGCTGGCCGACGTGCTCGCCCAAGTCCTCCTCATCGCGCGCCGCTTCGACGTGAACGTGGCTGATGAAGTGGCTCGGAAGTGGCTCGTCTGGAAGCCCACCCAGTAGCCCGCTTGCCACCGACGACGAGGACGGATTGGCTCAGTACGTGACGTCACCAGAAGTGATCCTCGTGCACGGTCTCTACCACCAGCCGCTGCACATGCAACCACTCCGGGAAGCGCTCGAAGCGGGTGGCGTGACGGTCTACGTGCCTCGGCTCCACCGTGGATCGCTGGCGGCCGATACCGAAGCGGTGCAACGAACTGTCAACACTTGTCGGGAGCGGCCCGTCCTGGTGGGCCACAGCTACGGCGGTGCTGTCGTCGCTGGAGTGGAGGGGGCCGCCTCAGTCGTCTTCATGGCAGCGTTCGCGCCGAGGGTCGGGGAGAGCTGCGCGCGACTCGGCGGCCCTGATGCGCCGGTGAATGCTTCAGTGCGGCCGCACCCGGCAGGTGGCACGTTCATCCCCGCTGAAGCGGCGGCCGACCTGTTCTATGCGGACTGCGATCCGCAGAGTGCGCAGCGGGCTGTTGATCTGCTTGTGCCACAGGCGTCCGGGCATGGCAGGGGCGTCGTCGAAGCAGCACCGTGGGAGGGATTGGTCAGTCACTACATCGTCTGCTCCGACGACCGCGCACTGAGCCCAGCGCTGCAGATGCATTTCGCGCAGCGGTGCAGCAGTCACGAAGTGCTCAATGCCGGCCACTCGCCCTACATCTCGCAGCCCCAGCATGTCGCGGCCTCAGTGCTGAGGCACGCCGGCGTCCGGTAGCCGACCGGCTATCGGACAGCGTCTTGGCTCCTGTGCGATCCTGCCGATATGCGCTACCGGCTGATGAACGAGTACAGCGTCGACTGGCCGCTATGGGACGACGATGGCCCTTGCGACGCCGGTACACCGTCCTTTTCACCACAGCTTGAACACGAGATCCTCGAGTGGGCCCGCGACTTCACCGAAAACTACGGCATCGAAAGCGGCTGGCCTACTGAAGCGGCTGCGCGCTCCCATGAACGCCAAGGACGTCGTCTGCTGCTGCTCGTCGAACGAGAGCTACCGGAGGGAGACGACGTGGTGCTCGGCTACTGGGAGACCAACAAGCGCAAGGGGTTGTAGACCCCGCCGATAGACGCGTCCCGATCGTCGACCGGTCATCGAGACGCCGGTTCTAGTGCACCCTGGGACCGCAGAGCTTGAGGACTGCTCTCCGTGTCATGGGACGCGGAGAACGAACGACCCGGCAGTTTCTTCGGCTTCAAGCAGCGGTCGGGGTCGTCCTCTGCCCGCTCGTCGCCGTCACCCTCGTCGTCATCGGAGTTGTGCGAGCAGCAAGTGACGCTCCGCAGGGAGGGTCAGCACTTGGCTTTCTGATCCTTGTCGCGATCCTGCTCTTCGGAGGAACGTTCGTTTGCTGGCATCGTTTCCGGGTGCTCAGCCGCTCGGATGTACCGCCTGCAGATCGGACTGATGCATCGTCCTAGTAGCCGATCGATCATCGGACGGTCTACTGAGATCGGTGGCTTCAGGCTCGTGTGGACGCGTCCCCTGTGCCTCGCCGGATCGTTCTCGTGCGCACTTGCTGCAACACGAAGAGGCAGAGTGCGACCGAGCCGATCGCCATCACGAACGAGTCGGCTTCCTCGCCGGCAAACACTTTCAGTGTCACAGTCGCTGCGGCCGCCCACGGGAGCCAGGCGACGGCGATCGCCGCAGCCAGGACCGTCCGTCGCTGAGCAAGTAGGACGAGGACGCTGACGAGGACGATTCCTCCAGCTGATGCCAGCACCCAGGGAGCGAGCGCAATGCTCCACCAGCCGGCATCTCCGACGAATTGTGTCTCCCACGGACGCGCGGTGGGGAGTCGCAGGAAATCGAAGAGCGCCGACGCGATCCCGACCAAGCCGAACGCGGCAAGGCTTGGGAGTCTGCGGCGTGGATCGCCGATGGAGGCGAAGATGACCAGCAACGCGACGAACACGACGGTGGTTGAGCCAGGTCCGTTCCAGTTCCCAGTTGCCGAGCGAAGCAGGGCCGCGCTGACCACTCCGAGCAACGCCACAACCCCGATCGCATGGGTGAGTACCCGCGATCCGGCGACGGCCGCGACGAACATGAGCAGCACAGGCGCGATGAACAGTGGCGCGGCGTTCAGGAACGGCCCAAAGAGTGGAACGTTGTCGGGGATGGTGCCCCTGTCGAAGCCTTGCGGCCATGAGACGAAGAAGAAGTACGTCAGCGTGAACGCGGCGGCAGCTCCGACCGAGATGGACGCCACGAGTGCCCGCACGTCCTGCGGGCATACGACGTTGATCCACTCCGCCAGCCCTCGTCCACGAAGGTCGGCGAGCTCGCCGGTGGCCGGGGCGGTTCGGCCTTCACCGTCCGCGACGTCGAGGAGGACCCCGACCATCGCCTCGCCGAATCGGCGTCGCCACTTCGGCGGGTACCAGCGCACCGCTGCCCGGTACTGCTCTTCCAGGTTCGTACTGGTCATGCGATCCCCCCACGTGCGATGAACGCTGAACCGGTGACGTGCCCGGTCTGGAAGCCCTGCAGGCGCCGGCGCGCCGCGCTCGCGTTGGCTTCGAGCCGGCGCACCTCGCTCTCGAGAGCGTCTCCACCCGCGGGTGTCATCTCGAAGTACTTCCGCAGGCGACCATCGACGACTTCCTCTCCGGCTTCCTGCACCAACCCCTGATCGAGAAGACGGTCGAGGACTGCGTACAACGTGCCGACCTTCAACCGGACCCGGCCGTCGGAGATGGACGCCGCTTCCGCGATAAGGGCGTACCCGTGCGCTCGGCCCCCCGCCAGTGCCGTCAGCACCAGCAGTGTCGGCTCTCGCATATCACTGCTACTCATGCAGCCATGATACTCATACAATCAGAGCATGCGGAAGCGTAGATCACACGGACCTTGCGCCGTCCCGTTAGCCGATCCCTTACCGGCCCCGCTTCGCCTTCCGAAGCGCGAAGCGCCACAACCAGGCGCCAGCGCCGAGCCAGAAGAGGCCGAGCACGGTGTTCAAGATCACCAAGAGCACGTCGAGGTCGGGTCGAGTGAGACGAATGATCGACGTCGCGACGAACACCAGGCCGAAGGCGAGCGCGATCGAGCCGAGAACCTTTGCGCTCAAGACGTCCATTGCGCCAACCTAACTCGCGCCGGCGTCCGTAGGGCGATCGACTATCGGTACTGCCTCGTGCTGAGCGGCTACTGATGTCGCCGGCGCTGCCAAAGTCGAGTCACGAGACCGACCGTGCCGATGGCTGCCCAGACTCCGATGGTCGCGGAATCGAGCGGACTATGGCGGTGCAGCGCAATCGGCAACCAGCAGATGGCAGCGAGGTACGCGATCGGCCAAAGGTTTGACCAAGTGCGCATGAGTCGCAACCAGAAGCGCGGGCGAACGAGGGGCGGAGCTCCGACGTCTGTCGGCGTATGCTCCCCTTCCGCTGACTGCTCGTCGGACATGGCTAGAAGCTACTGCAGTTTCTTTAGCCGAGACCGCTTGCTGCGTGAGTTCCTAAGCGCGCGTCCCGTTAGCCGATCGTTCGACGGCACACGAGCGCGGTGCGATGATCGGCCGGTGATACTTCGAAGCTCTCGCCTTGCGCTCGAGCCGATTTCCCCGGACCTCGCCCGGCGCATCGTCGCCCGCGAGGAGCAGCCTGGCGACAACTGGCACAGCGAGTACCCCTTCGCCGATGAAGTAGACCCGTTGACGTCCCTGTCTGTTGCTGAACCGACAGACACTCCGTTCACGATGTACCTCATCCGAAGGACGGACGACGGGCAAGCTGTCGGCGGCCTCGGGTTCTTCGGCTCGCCGGACGAGTCGGGCCAGGTGGAATTCGGCTACGGCCTCGTACCGTCAGCCCGCGGAGCAGGTCTTGCGACTGAAGCAGTTGGAGTTGCCCTCGAACACGCCTCTTCCTGGGGTGCCCGAGTCGCGGTCGCCGACACAGCCGTCAGCAACCTCGCCTCTCAGCGAGTCCTGGTGAAGAACGGGCTCACGGAAGTCAGTCGAGACGACGCGCTGGTCTACTACCGTCGCACTTTCGCGTCTCGATAGACGATCGGCTATCGAGACCTCGACACGACCGGCACGATGTGCCTACGATCGGCGCTGTCCACAGGCGTCGCACTGACGTATCGGCTATCGGGTACGGTTTTCAATCGATTGGCCGAGCCTCATCAGCTCCTCGATAGCCGCGATCGCCACGCGTGAGTCCGGTCCGTTCTCCCGCTGCCAGCGTTCGTAGATCCGGTTGAAAGCGGCTGCCCCGACGTCGACGGCAGCGCGACCCTCTGCCGTGACGCGCAGGTGCTTCTTCCGGGCGTCCGCAGGGTCAGAGTCTCGTATGACATACCCCAGTGACTCGAGCATGGAGATCGTCTTCGCCGCGGCCTGACGGCTCACCCCAGTCTCGCGGGCCAGGGACGCTGCGCTGGACGCGCCGTGGTCGATCGCCTGCATGGCCAACTCGTTCGCGACCGTCAGGCCTGGGTGGCCGGCTTCTTCGAGGCTGACGCGGACCTCCGCGACCATCACCTCGAATGCTCCCAGGAGGAGGCGTGCGAACTGGGTGCCGCTGGTGACGTCCATGCATCGAATTTACTCGAATCCGGCAGGGTTGACAACCTAGTTGCCTACTACTTTACTAGGCAACCTGGTTGTCATATTGAAGGAGAGCGCCATGAACACCATCGCCGCACCGGGAGCCACGATCCCAGAGGTTCAGCACCACACCGCCGACGTCAACGGAACGACGCTGCACTACGTCTCCGCCGGCACGAGCGGATCACCGGTCCTCCTGGTCCACGGGTTCCCCGAGACCTGGTGGGCGTTCCACCGCCTGATCCCGCTCCTTGCTGCCGAGCACCGTGTGTTCGCCGTCGACCTCCGAGGCTTTGGGGACTCCGCCACCGCCGCCGACGGCTTCACCAGTGCCGATGCCGCGGAGGACCTGCACGCCCTCATCGCCCAGCTCGGAGTCGGGCCGGTACACCTCGCTGCGCAGGACATCTCCGGCGGCACCGTCTACCGCCTCGCTTCGGATCACCCCGCGGACATCCGCAGCCTGATCGCCACCGAGATGGGTCTCGCCGGCTTCGGCCTCGAGGGCTTCGGTGACATCACCCACGGCGGCTCGTGGCACATCGGCGCCCTCGCTGCCCCGGGCATCGCCGACATGCTCTTCACCGGCCGCGAGAAGGAACTCCTCGGCACGTGGGCGTTCCCGTCCATGTCGGCTGACCCGACCTCCGTCACCGCGTCCGACGTCGACGAGTTCGCCCGAACCTACGGTCGGCGCGACGGCTGGAAGGGCGCCATCGGGCTCTACCAGTCGATGCTCTCCGAGGGCGCCGACTTCCAGGAGCGTGCGCA
Source organism: Curtobacterium sp. L3-7 (assembly GCF_048756585.1). Classification (NCBI taxonomy): domain Bacteria; kingdom Bacillati; phylum Actinomycetota; class Actinomycetes; order Micrococcales; family Microbacteriaceae; genus Curtobacterium; species Curtobacterium sp. L3-7. Next base: position 2,283,549 of record NZ_CP151474.1, read on the forward strand.
GCAGAAGCTCGCCGTGCCCGCCTTGGCAATCGGTGGCTTCGGTGGTCCCTTCACCGAAGGAACCGTGACACAGATCGTCGAGGGTCCGGTCGAAAGCGTCCTCATCGAGGGCGTAGGGCACTACGTCGCCCTGGAAGCACCCGACCGTCTCGCCGCAGCCATCAGCACGTTCCTCGTCAAGCAGGACTGACAATCAAGGTCCGTCGCGCTCTCGGGTGCGGCGGACCTTGATCGCTTCACGCCAGGTCGAGCGATCGCTCATGACCTGCCCGCCGACGGATCGGCTAGCGGTCATCGCAAGCGGGCCCTGACGACGGTCGCTGCCGCTATCCGCTTACAGATTGATAGTCGCGGTTGTGCCTCGCTCTGGGGGAGTGGCTATGAAAGCCCTGGAGATTACGCTTTCGAGGTTGACAGCACGGGGCTGTCTCCAGATCTAGGGGGTCTCGTGCGCACAGTGCTGCACGCTTCACGCCCGAGGGGACGCAGCATGGCTGCGGCTGCCCTGGGCGCTCTCGCTCTTCTCGGTTCGCTGCTCGTCGCGACGCCCGCGCACGCGCTCAGCGATACGGGAACAGGCGGTGTCTTCGTCCCGGCTACGGGCCGTGTCCTGGACACCAAGAACAACATCGGTGGATACAACACGCCGATGCCAGCGGACACCTGGCGGACCGTGAAGGTCGCCGGCATGGCCGGTCTCCCCGACGACGGAACCGTCGGTTCCGTGTCGCTCGTCGCCACCGTGGCAGATATCCCCTCGCAGGCGATCCTCTACGGTCGTCCGGATGCGAACGCCTCGACGACGTCGATGGGTATTTACGGCGGCATTGACAACGACAACACGTCGTTCTCTTCTGTCCTCGCAGTTGCAGCTGACGGCTCGATTCAGGTCAAGACGCAGAACTCCGTGCGTTTGATCCTCGACGTGCAGGGCTATTACACGGCGAACACTGACGGCACCGCGCCCGGCGGCTTCGTCCCGCTGAACGGGAAGCGCATCGTCGACACCCGTTCCGGACTGGGCGCGACTAAGGCCACCGTTGCCGGCGGCAAGACTGTGACCGTCCAGGTGTCCGGCACGGCCGGCGTGCCTGCTGACGCTTCCGGGGCGATCGTGAACCTCATTGCGATCAACACGACGGACAAGGTGGGTTACCTCACCCCCTACGCGGCCGACGGGACTCGACCGACGAACTCGTTCAACTACGCCGGGAGCACGACGACCGGCATGCAGGCCCAGGTGCAGCTCTCTGCTGACGGCAAGATCAACATCTACAACGGCACCAGCACCATCAACCTGGTCGTCGACGTGCAGGGCTACTTCACCGCCGCGGGCAAGAGCGGCGCCGTCTTCACCCCGGGTACCGGCCGCGTCTATGACTCCCGGGCAACCGGTAACAAGATCGTGGGAGCGAACGAAACCCGCGCCATCCAGGTCGCCGGGCAAGCTGGCGTCCCGGTCATCGGTTCCGGGGTGTCAGCGGTCGTGCTGTCCCTCACCGTCGCGCATGGTGGACAGAACGGCGGCTACGCCCGCGTCTGGGCAGACGACGCTGACGAACCCAACACGAGCGCGATCAACTACGACTACGACACCATCCGTACCAACACCATCACGGTGCCGCTCGGAGCAAACGGCAAGCTCGACCTACACAACGTCGGATCCGCCACAAACTACGTGTTCGACGTGCAAGGCTGGTATGCCAACCCGATCGCTCCGAAGGTGACCTGCCCCTACACGGCCGGCTCCACCACCTACAAGATCCCGTCCGCGGACTTCACCTGCGCCGTCACTGCTCCGATCGCAACGGGAACGGGCCAGCAGCTCGGCCTCACCGTTGACGGGGCCGACGCGGGCATTGTCGACCTGTCAGCCACCAAGACGACGACCGCGAAGGCAACCGTCGCCGCTCGAGGCGGCGAACACCGCGTGGACGCGACCATCGTGGACCAGGCCGGCAACGCCGTCACAAGCACCAGCGTGCTCTTCGCGCTCGGCGGTGATTGGATCACCAACGGCGTCTCCGGCTACCCCGTCGACACCGCATACGCCTCCACTGACACTGGTCTATACCTCAAGGCGACGAACGATTCATTCGCCGACGACGTCACCACGCAGTACACGCTGACGGCCAACCCGGACGGCGTCTCAGACCCCATCGAGACCAGCGCGGCGACTGCTGACGTTTTCCGTCCCGCTGCCTCACTGACCGCAGGGCAGGCGTACTACTGGACTGCTCGGGTGACCGGCACCTCTGCTGGCATCGCGGCAGATAAGACGTTCGGGCCGTGGAAGTTCACCGCCTCGGACACTCCGATCGACAACTACTGCGCCGAGGCACTGCTACAGCAGAACGCTCGGTCAGGAACTGCGACGCAGCCGGATGACTTCAACGTCTGCGCCACGATGCCCAGCGACGACCAGGACGCCGCAACGTACGACGGCATGGGGGTCATGACCCCGGAAGCAACCTTCGACAGCACCGACAGCGCTGCAACGGCGTCGACCGGTGGTGCGGTAGTTCGCGCCGCCGGCAAGGTTCGCTCGAAGACCGCGGCCGTGCACATCAACAGCCGGTCGATGATCTGGAAGAGCACCATGAAGACCCTGCAGTACTACGACGGCGCGTCAGCGTGGTCGAAGACCAAGTACCGCGGCTATCAGGGCTACATCCGGTGCAACACGAAGGACACGACCAAGGAGAGCTACAGCTTCGGTCCGAACATCTCCGTCGACAAGTGCGCCAACTACTCGCCCAAGGGTAAGGACATCCTCTACGAGCAGATCACCATCCGGTACGGCATCGGCAAGATCGGTCCGACATATGGTGGGAGCATGCACGCAACACTCACGAAGAGCGGCACCCAGTCCGCCGGTGAAGGCGTCGGGTTCTGATGGAAGTGGGGCTCAGCGGCAACGGCAATCACGCCACAGGGAAGCATGCGCTGCTCCTCGGGGCAGTGCTCCTCGCGCAGCTCGCGAGCAACTTCGTGCTCCCCGGGCTCGGGCTTGTGTTCCTCGGTCTTCTCTTCGTCCCAGCGTGGTTCGGTGCGCGTACTGATCGAATCGTGCTCGCCATCGGAGCTGTGCTCAGCGCCGCGTACCTAGCCGTCGCACTCATCGATGGCATATCGGGGCCAGCGGTCGGCTTCCAGCTGAGCTAGCCCTGTGGGCGGTTCCGGACACCCGGAACCGCCCACACTCTTTGCGCGGCGCGCTTGGCGCGACCGCCGCCAGCCGGAGTGTCTCCCGTGAACGGTGCGATCGGTCCTCCACACCAACAGCACCACGATGATCACGACAACGAGTACCGCGCAGACCAGCCACAGCAGAAGATCCCCACTCATACCAACAAGCGCACCACAGCGACCGACCCCCGCGAGCCAATGCCCGCCCCGAAGTCCACGGCCGTCCCGATGAAGGATCGGCTATCGGACGCCGCTGGTGCCGCTCATGTTGGCGGCGGGCGTCGCTGTCGTCCAGTTTGTGAGGAGCGTGAGCGCGTCCGCGCTCGGGGAGTCGGGCTCGGCCGTGTAGACCGTCATATCGAGGGACGAGTCTGCGGCGAGGGCCATGGAGTCGAACGAGAGTTCCAGGTCCCCGACAATGGGGTGGTGCAGGCGCTTCCGCCCGGAGGTGTGCCGGCGGACGTGGTGCGCAGCCCACATGGTGCGGAAGGTATCGCTGCGGGTGGCGAGTTCGCCGATGAGGTCGGAGAGGTCCTTATCGTAGGGGTCCTGCCCGGCTGACGAGCGGAGGAGCGCGACGGTCATCTCGGCGATCTCGTCCCAGTCGCGGTAGAACGTCGCCGCGCGGGGGTCGAGGAAGGTGTAGCAGGCCAGGTTCATCGCTGCCCCGGTCGGTTCGGCAAGATCCGCGTAGAGGGCCGTGCACAGTGGGTTGACCGCGATGAGGTCCAGGCGGGAGTTGCTGATGAACGCGGGACTCGTGGTGATGCTGTCCAGCACCCGCTGCACGCTCGGCGTCGCTGCGCGAGACGGCGGCCGGCGCTGCGGCCGGATCGCTCGGCCGGCGCTGCGGATCAAGTCTTCCAGGTGCGCACGCTCGGCGTCGTCGAGAACGAGCGCACGGCCGAGACCGTCGATCACCGCGTCGGACACCCCGGTCGCGTCGCCGCGCTCGAGGCGCGCGTAGTAGTCCACACTCACTCCGGCGAGGACCGCGGCTTCTTCGCGTCGGAGCCCCTGCACCCGCCGGTTCGCAGCGCCAGCCGGTAGGCCCACGGACTCCGGCGTCGTCCGTGCGCGCCGGCTGACGAGGAAGTCGCGAATCTGTTCTCGGTCGCTCATGATCGTCCGACTGTACGACCGCTTCCCGGAAGAAGGGAGGCACTCTGAGGCACCCTCTCACCGGGACTCCCTCAGCGGTGGCCACCCCGGTTCGCTGGTCGGTGATGCGTGGCGCCGTGCCACGCCGGAAGGACCCCAGATCATCATGAGCACCACCACCCGGACTTGGTTCATCACCGGCTCCTCCCGCGGCTTCGGCCGTGTGTGGGCTGAGGCCGCCCTGAACCGTGGCGACAACGTCGTCCTCACCGCCCGCAACACGGACGCTGTCGCCGAACTCGTCGAGCGCTTCCCGGAGCAGACGCACGCCGTCCAGCTCGACGTCACCGACCGCGACGCAGTCTTCGCCGCGGTACAGCAGGGCATGGACCGGTTCGATCAGCTCGACATCATCGTCGCCAACGCCGGCTACGGCCTCTTCGGCGCCGTCGAGGAGACCACCGAGGACCAGGCCCGCCGGCAGATCGAGGTCAACGTCTTCGGTGCGCTCTGGCTCCTGCAGGCCATTGCTCCCGTCCTCCGCGCGCAGCAGCACGGCCGGGTCCTCATCACGTCGAGTTTCGGCGGGCTGATGAGCTTTCCGACCGCGGCGCTCTACGGCGCATCAAAGTACGCCGTCGAAGGGCTCGGGGAGTCCTTCGCCCAGGAGACCCAGGACTTCGGCACGAAGGTCACCCTCATCGAGCCCGGCGCGTACGCGACGGACTTCATGGGCGACTCCGGCGACCAGACCGAGGCCTTGTCGGCCTACGACGGCGCCCGAGCACGCACCGGCGAGTTCTTCAGCAACATGCCCGCCGCCGACCCCACCCACACCGGCCACGCGATCCTCGCGCTGACCGACATGGACCAGCCGCCCCTGCGACTCATCCTCGGCGAGCACGCCATGCCTCTCGTCGTCGACACCTACAACGAGCGCATCGCGTCCTGGCAGCAGCAACAGACCCTCGCCGCTTCCGCGCAGTAGTCCGGACACGAGACCGCGCATCCGCCTCACGTAGTTGCGCGGTCTCGTTGCACCATCGGCTATCGGACGCCCGCAGTAAGGGTCTTGCTGTACCAACGGTCGGAGTACGGCTCGTCATTGAAGGGCGCGACGCGCTCGTAGCCGTTCCGCTCGTACATCGCGCACGCCTCCGCGAGGCCCGCGCGGGTGTCGAGCCGGACCGTACTCATTGATCGCTGTTGGCAGACCTGCTCGGCCGCGTGCAGCAGTTGCGAGCCGATTCCGCGGCCTCGATGTGCCGGCACCGTGAAGACCTTGGTGAGTTCAGCCACACTGTCGAGGAAGCGGACGCCGGCGCAGCCGACGGGTTGCCCGCTTTCGACGGCGACGAGCAGCGCGCCGGTGGACCCCTGTAGATCGCCGTAGGGCTCGTCTTGGAGTGCCTGGCTCAGCTCGTCGTCTGTTGCCGGGCGCTGGTACCACCGTGCCGCGACGTCGGCCATGTAGTTCCGAACGATGTCAGCCGCTATGGCGGTGGTCGGAGCGACGGTCTCGATCGTAATCACGACATGACGCTATCCACCCCGAACGGCGACCGGCGGCCGATCCGCTATCGAGACCACGTTCAGCGCGTGTCCGTCGCGGCGAGCCGTTTCCGCGACAGGACCTCGCCGTCAGGGCTGATTGTTGTCGAGTGCATCCCAATTCGTCGAGCGACGTGGGCCGAGGCTTCGTGTTCCGGGTGGATGAGTGCGTTGAGTTCCTGCATGTGGATCGAGTGCAGCCACGTCGCTACTTGTTGTGCGGCTTCGGTTGCGAAGCCGTGTCCTTGAGCGCTCGGTGTGACGAGCCAGGCGAGCTCCGCGGTCATGCCCTCGGCCGCCTGGTGCAGAGTCGACTGCACGAATCCGATCGGTGGGCCGCCGTTACGAGGATGGGTGATCCAGTTCAGCCATCCTGCGGTGCCATCGTCGGACTGGCCTCGGGCTTGGCGGGCGTAGCGCGCTCGGAGTTCTTCGGCGCTCGGCGGCTCGCCGCCGGTGAAGCGGTACAGCTCTCTCGGCGCGAGCACGTTCACCATCACGTCGGCGTGCTCGATCGACAAGGGTTCGAGGAGAAGGCGGTCTGACTTCAGACGGGCGGCGCACGGCCAAGGCATGCTCGCAGCCTTGCAGACCATCAGCCGTTTGGCGCCCTCTCGGCGGGACTTGCAGTCGCGGGCCGAAGGGATTTTCCGGCTCCGAGCATCAATCCCCGCTCAACGGAGGTGATCACAGTCACCGGAGTGTCTGCGACGCGGCGCGAGTCGGTTGGGAACCATGCGCGACCGGGCGTGACCAGGATCAGAAGGCCGTCGACGTCTCCGACGGCAGCGAAGTCGCTGGTGGGCTTGTTTCCGTAGGGCCGGATACCCGCTGCTCGGAGCGTTGTCACCGCGGCGAGGACGTCCGGGACTGCAACACCGATCTCGCTCACGCATTCAAGGTCATCGGCGGCGAAGGACTCGACGTGTCTGATTGGTAGGGCTCTTCGTTCGATCAGTTCCAGCACCTGACCATCAGGGCCATCGAAGTAGATCGAGCGTGAGTTCCACGATCCTGGTCCTTCGAACTCCGTTCGATCACCGACGGACAGAAGCGTCGTGCGCTGTTCGAGCCACTGGTGGGCCTTGTCGAATGTTCCGGTCGGGATGGTGAACGCAAGGTGGTGCGAGCCGTCGAAGTCCCTCTCAACGAAGCGCATCCGGCTCAGGCCGATCCTCACGGTCACGCTCGAACCGTCCCGGGTGATGACGCAGCCGAGGCGGTCGAAGAACGCGGCAACAGTGGAGGTGGAGCGTGTGGGAAGCAGGGCTTCTTTGATCTGCATGAGTTCACCTCACACCCTCAACGGTGCTTGAGATCCAGGGCACGCTTCCGCTGAGTCACCCGGGACAGACCCCGATGCGTCTGTGCAGCGTCCGAGAATGTGGGGTCGTCCGGTGACCCATCGGCTATTGAGACTGGTTGAAGGGAGGCGCGTAGAACGCATAGATTGCAGCTGATGGCTGATGAGAGAGTGCGAGACGAGATCCGCGCTGAGGCCGATCGCCTTGAGGAGAACGCGACATTCGGGCAACAGGGGAACCTTGAAGCGGCGAAGCTGTGGACCGGTTGGAGCTGGGCGTTGGGAAGCGTCATTGCTGTGGGAAGCGCCGTGGGCGGTGTGCTGACGTTCGCAACGAACGGGTTGCAATACCTTGCCGGTGGGCTGGCGTTGTTGGCAGCAGCAGCAACCGGCGTTCATGGAACCCTGCGGCCTGCGAAGCGTGCGGAGCGCGCGCAATCAGTTGCGGTGCAGTTTCTTGCGATTCAGGACCGAGCACGCCGACTCCGGCGCGTCGACGCGCTGACGTCGGCTGACGACTCGGTTCTCAGGGACCGTCTCGACGAGATTGCGTCACAGCTCGACGCTGCGCGTGAACGGGCGGACCCGACGCCGCGGTGGGCCTATCTCCGGGCGAAACGGAACATCGAGCGCGACGGCGGTCAGACTCATCGGGCGGACGCCCGATGACCGTGCAGAGCTACCTGGATGATGCTGTCGCTGCGATGACGCCCTCAGCGGAGGATCGCGCGGTCGCGAGTGCCCACCGAACCGCCATCCAGGATGCCGTTGTATCCGGCATGGATGCGTTCCGGATCTTCGAGACTGGGTCCTGGTCCCATGGGACCGCCCTCCGTGTGTGGAGCGACGTCGACTACTTCGCATCGATGCGGCATGTCCGTCCGAGCCAGAGCTACGATGACATGCTGCAGTTGAAGAACGTCCTGGCGGACAAGCTTCGGTGGTCCGCACGGTCCGTCACGATCGACCGTCCCGGGGTGCGCATCGAGTGGCCTAGCGGACCGCCCACGGAAGTCATGCCGGCGCACATCACTGGCGATCATGACTATTGGATCCCTGATCCGAAGGGCACCGGGTGGGTGAAGTCGAGTCCGTTGAAGCACAACGAGTACGTCAACGGCACCCGTGATTTGATCCCGCGGACAAAGGACTTCGTGCGGCTCGTAAAGTTGTGGAAGTACCGGTCGGGGGCGCCGATCACGTCGCTGTACCTGGAGTTGCGTGCGGCGAAGTACCTGCGCGAGCACCAACCGTTCGCGATGATGCTAGACCTGACGGGCTTCTTCTCCTGGCTCAACGCGATCGAGCTCGCCGGGTTGAACGACCCAAGCCGCTTCGATGGCCGCCGGATCACCGCGGCAGGCGACTCGCTCCTCCCGCTCGCGCGGCTGCATTCAGAGTGGGCTGCCTCACGAGCCGATCAAGCCAGAAGCGCGTACCTCGCGTCGGACTATCTCAGCGCGCAGTTGCATCTCCAGCAGCTCATTTCGCCGTGATCGCCTCCGCCGGCAGGGGTTCGACGATCGAGGTGTGGGTGAGACGCCTTCGCCCCCACTGACCCCAGACAGCGGCATCACCGCCAGCGGCGAACTCGACAACCTGCCCGTCGATGCTGAGTCAGCAGCAGTGCGCGCCGACCTCGACGCTGCCGCCGGCACCCGCGGCGGAGCATGAACGTCGTTCGATCCGTTCGCTGAAGGATCGGCATGCGGACCCCATGGCGAAAGCTCGGTGCGGTCCTCCGCTTCGCCGAGCGCTCCGAGTTCCTGCAATGCCTTCGCGGTGTCCCGGAGCGCTTCCGTGTTCGACCGTGGCGACCAGTCGAGGACCGTTTGTGCCTTTGCGCTCGACACGCGTCGGACCTCGCCGAGCTCGCCGACCATGCCTGCCATCCCGGGGTCGGTCTTGGCCGCTTCGCGGACGACGTCGTCCGGGAGCACGGGCAGTCGGGTGGGGTGCAGACCCACCGCGTCGCGCAGTTCGGCGGCCACGTCCTGGAACGACATGGGCTCTCCTGTCGAGGCGAGGAACCGTTTGCCTGCCGCCGCGGGGTGGGTCATGGCACGCAAGTGCAGGTCTGCGGCGTCTCAGACGTCGACGACAGTCGTGGCGAGGCGCGGCACGGCCGGCATGGCGGTCATCATCTGGTGTGCGAGTCCGATCGATGCGGAGAGGTCCGGGGTCAACGGCGGCCCGAAGCAGACCGTCTCAGCAGACAGGCGAACGAGCACACAGGGTGGCTCTCGCCCTCCTGGAGGCAGCTGGCTACGTATCGGTCGGGACGGCGTTCGCGGGGAAGACGCCCCGCACGTCGCTGACACACCCGCCAAGGTCGGGAAGCGTGGCGAGGCCAGCTCGCAGCACTCCGAGAGATCGCAGGTCAGGCGTGAGCCACCGCCGACATCGCGTCATTACCCGATCTGCTGATGAAACGTCCGCGGGAACGGCGACGAGATGTACGGTCCAGTCGAACGCGTGCGCCGTTGCCGGCACTCGTGAGCGGAGTCGGCGACAAGTGGTGGGTCTCGTCACAGAAACCTGCCAGTCGCCGGCTCCGTGGCGTCCACACAGCATCGAGGTGGCGCGCACTCTCGGTTCGACGCACGGGTGTCGCGCGGTCCGCTGAGTACTGCACGCCGTACCGGGGTCGCCGAGGCTGTCAGGAGGCGGTCAATGCCTCCCCTCACAGACCCTGGTGTCCGGGAACGCTGAGCATGCGATCGCGAGGTCCTCGTCACCAGTCGCCCGTGTCATGCCGAGCACGCCTGGGTGCTTCGCGAACATCTTGGCCCAGTCGTTCGCGTCGCGGCACGTGTTGAGAGTCCACTCGACGGCGAAGTCCGCATCAAAGTCTCGGTCCGCGGCTGCCTGTTCCCCGGCCACCATCACACCGTGGATGCCGTCGGTTCGATACCGACAGGGCTCAGCGTGCTCGTCTGCTCCGTGCTCGTTCCGAACCGGTCGACCAGCTCCCGCTTCAACACCTTCCCGCTCGGACCGAGGGGCAGCGCGTCGAGGACGTGCACGGCACGCGGGTACTTGTACGCCGCGATCTCACCGGCGACGAAGCCGATGAGTTCCTCCGGCGTCGCGGAGGCTCCGGAACGCAGCACCACGGCGGCCTCGATCTCCTGCCCGTGCAGCTCGTGGGGGACGCCGAACACCGCCGCCATCGTGACGTCGGGGTGGGTGGCGAGGACCTCTTCCACCTGCCGCGGGTACACGTTGTAGCCGTTCCGGATGATCATGTCCTTCGTCCGGTCGACGATCGTCAGGTAGCCGTCGTCGTCCTTCGTCCCGAGGTCTCCGGTCCGGAACCACCCGTCGACGATCGCCGCGGCGGTGTCCTCCGGACGATCGAGGTACCCGTTCATCAGGTTGTGCCCGCGGATGACGAGTTCGCCGATCGAGCCGTGCGGCAGGAGCACGATCGCGTCGTGCACCTCGGGGTCCGCGATCTCGACGTCGACGCCCCAGACCGGGGTCCCGATGGTGCCGGGCCGCGGTGGGACGCCGACGTGGTTGAACGTCGCGACCGGGGAGGTCTCGGTGAGGCCGTAGCCCTCGTGGATGGGGGCGTCGTACACCTTCTCGAAGCGCTCCAGGACGGCCAACGGCAGCGAGGCACCGCCGGAGATCGCGTAGCGCAGGTGTGGGCGCGCTTCGGAGCGGGTGGCGGCGTCGAGCAGGGCGATGTACATCGTGGGGACGCCCATGAAGACCTCGCAGCCGTGTTCGACCATCGCGGCGAGGGCGGAGTCGCCGTCGAACTTCGGCAGCATGACGATCGTCGCCCCAACCCGGAAGCCGGTGTTCATCGTGCACGTCTGTCCGAACGTGTGGAAGAGGGGCAGCGCCCCCAGCAGGACGTCGCCGCGGTGCATGTCGAACGTCGTCATGAGATTCGTGTTGACCTGCTCGAGCAGGGAGAAGTGCGATCCCTCCGCACCCTTCGGCTTCCCGGTGGTCCCGCTCGTGTACAGGATGGTCGCGGTGTCGAACGGGTCTCGCGGCGTGTAGGTGGTGAGCGGTTCGCTCGACGACGCCAGGGCCTCCAGCCGGTCGTGGACCGGGGCCTCGTCGTCGGACGCCGGCGGTGCGAGGACCGTCAGGAGGTCGACGCCGGCCAGTTCCGCACCGGGTGCACCCTCGCCGAGCAGCGGGGCCGCGCAGACCAGCAGCGTCGCGCCGCTGTCCCGGAGGATGTACTCGATCTCGTGCCGCTTGAGCAGCGCGTGCACGGGGACGGCGACCGCGCCGAGGGCGAGGGTGGCGTAGTAGACGCGCGGGAAGTCCTCGACGTTCGGGACGAGCATCGCGACCCTCGACCCCTCGCCAACGCCTCGATCGCGGAGTGCCCCGGCGTAGGCGAGCGTCTGCGACCAGAGCTCGGCGTACGTCGTGCTGCGGTCGCCGACGATGACGGCGACGTCGTCGGGGTACCGCGCGGCGGACTCGGCGAGGATCGCGGCGACCGACGCGGTTGCCCGGGTCGGTCGGGCGACGGGTGCGGTGTGGTTGGTGGTCATGCGGTCCTCCGGCGACGTCGACGAGTGAGGTTCCCCGATCCTACGGTTCTTGTTCGGAGCGGTTGTCGAGCGCGACGGGGATGGGTACGGTGATGGGCATGCAGTGCCGCTGAACCGTCTTCGATTCCCATCTGTGCGCCGATCCGGCGCGATTCGAGAGGTTCACCATGTCCGCACACCTGCCCCTGCACGGCAAGACCGCCCTCGTCACCGGTGTCTCCCGACGCCGCGGCATCGGGTTCGCCGTCGCCACGAAGCTCGCCTCGCTCGGCGCGAGCATCGTCATCCACCACCACCGTCCGCACGACCTCGACCTGCCGTGGGGTGGTGACGACCTCGACGCTGTCCGCGACGGGATCCGCGCCCACCTGACCGAGGGCGCACGCTTCGCCGATGTCGCCGCGGACCTGTCGGACCCGTCGACGATCGCCGGTGTGATCGACACGGCCGAAGAGCTCGCGGGCGGGCTCGACGTCCTGGTGTGCAACCACGCCAAGAGCGGGGACGACGGCAGCATCCTCGACATGACCCCGGAACGGCTCGGCGCGTTCTGGGAGGTGAACACCCGGGCGACGATGCTGCTCACCGCGGAGTTCGCCCGCCGTCGGGCTCCGCAGACCGAGGAGCAGCGGCGTCCTGGTGACCGGATCACCGGCAACGGCCCGTACGCCGAGCCGCAGGGGCACGTGTTCTGGATGACGTCCGGGCAGATCCACGGCGCCATGCGCGGCGAGGTCGCCTACGCCGCGAGCAAGGCAGCGCTGGCGGGGGTCACCGCCACCGTCGCCGCCGACCTGCTGGAGCTCGGGATCGTCCTCAACACGGTCAACCCCGGTCCGGTGAACACCGGGTACATGGACCCGGAGACGACGGACCGCTCGCTCGAGGGTCTGGACGAGTACCTGGCGAGCACGCCGTTCGGTCGGGTCGGACGGCCGGAGGACCCGGCTGAGCTCATCGCGTGGCTGTCGACGTCGGCCGGGGCCTGGGTCGTCGGGCAGGTGCTGACGAGCGACGGCGGGTTCTCGCTCTGACCGCGGAGCCCCAGGTCGCCGGCCGTAGAGTCGACCGCGTGCACGTCGTCATCGCCGGCTGCGGCGACCTCGGGACCGCCGCCGGACTCCGCTTCCACCAGGCCGGTCACACCGTGGTCGGGCTGCGCCGCAGCCCCGAACTGCTCCCGACGTGGATCGAGGGAAGTGCCGTCGACCTGCGGCACGACACCCCGGTCATCAGCGCCGACACCGGAGTCGTGGTCGTCGCACTCGCCGCTGGCAGCAGGGACACCGAGACGTACCGCGCGACCTACGTCGACGGACTCCGGCACGTGCTCGACGCCGTCGACGCGTCCGGCTCCTCGCCACGCGTCGTCGTCGTGTCCTCCACTGCGGTGTACGGCGGCGACGGCATCGTGACCGAGGACACGCCCGCGACCGGCGGCAGCGAGACCGCCGAGGTGCTCATCGAGGCCGAGGAGCTTCTCCGCTCGCGGGTCCCCGACGCGACGCTCGTCCGGCTCTCCGGGATCTACGGACCCGGCCGCACCCGGTTGATCGACCAGGTCCGATCCGGCCGCGCGACCGTCGTCCCGGGTCCAGGGCGCTCGCCGATGACGAACCGGATCCACCGCGACGACGCCGCAGCGGCGCTCGTGCACCTCGCGACGCTCGACGCCGCACCGCCACTGGTCATCGGCACGGACGACGAGCCCGTCCGCCGCGACGAGGTGCTGCGGTTCCTCGCCGCAGAGTTCGGTGCCGGACCCCTGCCCGAGGCGCCCGCCGACGTCCCGGTGACCGAGAAGCGCCTGTCGAACGCGCTCCTGAAGTCCTCCGGGTTCTCGTTCCGGTACCCCACCTACCGCGAGGGGTACCGCGCAGTCATCGCCGGCGACGGCATCCGGTACGCCTGAGCGGCGGGTAGCGGATCAGCCGGTCTCGGATCAGCGGTTGACGGCGGCCATCCCCGCGGCGTCGTAGCGGTTGCCGGCGACGCCGATCCGGTCGGTCAGTCCGTCCAGGTCGGCGACGTCGTCGGCGGAGAGCGCGATCGCCGTCGCGCCGGCGTTCTCGTCGATGCGCTCCGTGCGGCGCGTCCCGGGGATCGGCACGATGGACGGGTGCTTGGCGAGGAGCCACGCGAGCGCGATCTGCCCGGGCGTCGCACCACGGGTCTCGGCGAGGGTCCGTACCGCGTCGACGAGGGCCTGGTTCGCGGCGAGGTTCTCGGCCTCGAATCGCGGCACCTTCCCGCGGATCTCACCCTCGCCGAACGACGTCCCCACGGCGATGGTGCCGGTCAGGAAGCCCTTGCCGAGCGGGCTGAACGGCACGAACCCGATGCCGAGCTCCGCGCAGGTCGGCAGCACCGCTGGTTCCGGGTCGCGCGTCCACAGCGAGTACTCGCTCTGCACGGCGGTGACCGGGTGCACGGCGTGCGCGCGCCGGATGGTCTCCGCCGCCGCCTCGGAGAGCCCGAAGTGCTTGACCTTGCCCTCGGCGACGAGTTCCCCGACGGTGCCGGCGACGTCCTCGATCGGCACGTCCGGATCGACGCGGTGCTGGTAGTACAGGTCGATCGCGTCGATGCCGAGCCGGCGGAGCGAACCCTCTGCCGCCTCGCGGATGTGCTCGGGGCGCGAGTTCACGCCCACCGACCTGCCGTCGACGATGTCGAAGCCGAACTTCGTGGCGAGGACCACCTGGTCGCGGATCGGCCGGATCGCGTCGCCGACGAGTTCCTCGTTGTCGTACGGGCCGTACACCTCTGCCGTGTCGAGGAACGTGACGCCGTGCGCGACGGCGTACCGCAGCACGCCGATCATGTCGTCGCGGTCGCCGGGGTTGGGGCCGTAGCTCTGGGACATGCCCATCGCACCGAGTCCGATCGCGGAGACCTCGAGGCCCTGGCCGAGTGTCCTGGTGTGCATGCGTGCTCCTGTCGTCGAGATCCACGCTAGGGACGCGGCCCACGCGGAAGGAGTCACGGACAGAACACCCCAGCGCGAAAGACGGCTAGCGCAGCCAGGGATCCTCTGGACGTGTCCCTTCCCGGAACCCGAAGTGCTCGAGCATCGCCATCGCCTCCGGGAAGTGCGCCCCGAGGGTCTCCTCAGCGTGTGCGTCGCTCCCGAACGTCACGGCTCGCCCGCCCTCGTCGCGCCACCACTCCGGGATCCACGGCCAGAGCCGCCTGGTGTTCATCTCCAGCGCGCGACCCGACCCGGCGATCGCGCGCATCGCCGCCCGGAAACCCTCCTCGAACCGCCGCGGGTCGAACGGCCCGGCCGACTCCGACGGCCACGAGCGCACCGCGTAGTCGATGTGCGTGACGACCTCGAACGAGGCCGAGCCGGCGACCATGCGGGGGATCTCGTCGAGGTAGGCCCACATCACCTCGTCGGGATCGCGACCGTGGTAGAGCGTGACGGGTTCGGTCCGGTCACCGTCGGTGAACGGCAGCATGTGCAACGACCCGTTGACCCGATCGATCGTCCCCGACCGGAGCACGTCGGCCGCCGCCGCGTCCCAGACGTGCGGCTGCCCGAACTCCACTCCGGTCAGGATCCGGAGCGCGGGGAACGCCCGGCGGCACCGGTCGATCGACTCGAGGTACCCGTCGAGGTCGAACGGCGGCAGGCGCACGTGGTTCGTCTCGTCGACCAACGCCTCCGCGTGGTCGCCCATGTCCCCGGGTTCGACCCGCCACCGGTCCTCGAAGTCCAGGTGCTCGGTGAAGACGAGCGCGGGCAGGCCGATCCGGACGGCGCGGGCGCACGTGCGCTCCATCAGCCCGACGGACGCCGGGTCGGTCGCGGCGTCCCACGACCATTCGCTGTGCACGTGGGCATCCGCGGTGAGCCTCATGCCGGCCATGCTGCCAGGAGGCCCACGTCCGCGTCACTCGATGCCGTGCCCGTCGAGCAGGCTCGACGCGACCGCTCGTGCCACACCGGTGTCGGCATCGGCGTCCCGGAGGCGCATGGCGAGCGCGCCGGAGACGACGAGCGTCAACTGCTCACCGAGCGTCCCCGCCCGATCACCCACGAGGGGCACCGCCAACTCCGTGAGCCGCGTGCGGAGGCCCGACGACTCGGCATCGAGCACGACGCGGATCTCCGACGGCGCATCGGCGTACTCGGACGCGGTGCCGAGGAACGCGCACCACCGTGACGCCGCCGAGCGGGTGCGGTAGTCGTCGAGTGCGTCGAAGACCGCCAGGAGCCGGGCGCGATCACCGGTCTGCCGCTCGACCGCAGCAGTCCACGTCGCCTCCCAGTCCAGCCGCCGCCGCTCGAGGGTCGCGGCGACGAGCGCCTCCTTGCTCGGGTACCCCCGGTAGAGCGTCGCGGACGACACCCCTGCACGCTCCAGGACCGCGTCCACCGAGGTCGCCGCGATGCCGTGCGTGAAGAACAGGTCCTCGGCGGCGTCGAGGAGCTTCTGCTCGGTTCCTGCACGCATGGCCATGTCAGCACCCTAGACTCCGAAAAGTGAAACGATCGTTTTCGAAAGGAACCGGGCTCGCCGTCGCCGGCACAGCCCTCGTCGCGGTGACCTACGGGCTCGTCCGCCTCGCGTACGGCCTGGTGCTGCCGGACGTGCAGGCGGACCTGGGCCTCGGCGCGGCGCTCGCCGGGTGGATCTCCGCTGGGGCGTCGACCATGTACTGCGTCGGGGCGGTGATCGGGTTCCTCGCGGCGACGAGGCACCCGCGCTCGCTCGTGGTCCTGGCCGCGAGCACCGCGGCGGTCGGTGCTGCCGGGATGGCGTGGAGCCACGACGCGACCACCTTCGGCGTCGCGGCGGTCCTGAGCTCGACGGGCGCGGGCGCTGCATCGCCGGCGCTCGTCCGGCTGGTCGCGCGGAACACGGCACCGGATCGGGTGCCTCGCGCGCAGTCGGTCGTGAACGCGGGGACCGGACCCGGGCTCGTCGCCGCCGGGCTCCTCGCACTCGCGGTCCTGCCCGAGTGGCGCACCGCCTGGTTCGTCGCCGCGGCCTGTTCCGTGCTGGCCGGGGCCGCCGTGCTCCGCACCGACCACCGCGGTCACGACGACACGACGGAACGCGGTCACGCCGACACGACGGGACGAGTGGACCGAGCAGGACGACCAACGGGGTCGTGGTTCGTCGCGCACCGCCGGCTCCTCCTCGCGGCGCTGCTGCTCGGCGCCGGCTCCGCAGCGGTCTGGAACTACGGCCGATCGGTCCTGGTCGACGCCGGTGTCGATCGGGAGGCCTCCATCACCGCCTGGATCGCCCTCGGCCTCGGAGGTGCTGCGGTCGTCGTCACGAGCCGGTGGACGGTCGGCATGCGACCCGCGCGGCTCTGGGCGATCAGCGTGACCGCGGTCGTGGTCGGGTCCCTCGCGCTCGCCGTGGCGCCCGGTGCCGTCCCGGTCGCGCTCGTCGCCTGCCTGGTGTTCGGGTGGGGCTACACCGCGGCGACCGGGGCGCTGATCGCCTGGACGACCGAGATCGACCCGGATCGTGCGTCGGCGGGGACCTCGATGCTCTTCGTCACCCTGGTGCTCGGGCAGGCCCTGGGCGCCGCAGCGGCCGGCGCCGTGATCGGCGTCGCCGGCGCGGTGACGGCGTTCACACTGGCGGCCCTGGTCGGACTCGTCTCCGCTCCGGCAGCCGGGCCGCGGCACTGATCGTGCGCACCACCGGACGGGAGGCTCGGTGCGCGCCCGCACCGAGCCTCCCGTCCGCCCCGTGGTCGCGTCGCGAGCCGCGCGCGCGTCCGGTGTCCAGGTCGAGCCGCGCGCGGTGCGGCAAGATGGTGTCTCGTGAACCCACAGCCGCAGCAGCCCCGCTGGCGCAAGACCTGGTCGACCGTGCAGGTCGGTCTGCTCTCCGCGGCGGTCATCGCGTGCATCGTGATGCTGTTCGTCGGCGACGGGACCCTGAACCGGGTGTGGGCCGTCGCGCTGGTGTTCTTCGGGATCGCGCTGCTCGGGCACATCACGTTCCTCGTGTACACAGCAAGGTACGAGCGCAACAGCCGCTGAGGACCGGTCAGGGCGTGACCATGCCGCCGTTCACGTTGAGCGTCTCGCCGGCGACGAAGCTCGACTCGTGCGACGCCAGGAACACGTACGCGGGCGCGAGCTCGGCTGGCTGACCCGCGCGGCCCATCGGCGACTCGCTGCTGCCGAACTCCGGCAGGGTCTCGGGGTCGACGCCGCTCGTGACCTGCAGTACCGACCAGGTGGGACCGGGCGCGACGACGTTCACGCGGATGCCCTGCTCGATGAGGGCCTGCGAGAGGCCCTTGGAGAAGTTGTTGATCGCGCCCTTCGTCGCCGCGTAGTCGAGCCGGTCGGGTGCGGGCTTGTACGCCTCCACCGACGCCGTCGTGGTGATCGTCGATCCCGGGTGCAGGTGGGGGAGCGCAGCCTTCACGAGCCGGAACAACCCGAACACGTTGACGTCGAACGTGGCCTCGAACTGCTCGTCGGTGATGTCGAGCAGATCGGGTTGCCAGACCTGCTTGCCCGCGACGCTGACGAGCGCGTCGATACCGCCGAGCCCCTCGGCCGCCTCGGCGACGAGGCGTCCGGCGTACTCGCGGTCGCGGAGGTCACCGGGGATCGCGACAGCCGTCCGTCCGGCGGCGCGGACCTGCTCGATGACGTGGTCGGCGTCCTCCTGTTCCTCGGGCAGGTAGGCGAGTGCGATGTCGGCGTCCTCGCGGGCGAACGCGATCGCGACGGCGCCGCCGATGCCGGAGTCGGCACCGGTGATGAGCGCCTTGCGGCCGGCGAGGCGGCCGGTCCCGCGGTAGGTGTCCTCGCCGAGGTCCGGGACGGGCGTCATCCGCGACTGCAGACCCGGCTCGGGTTGCGTCTGCGGCTCGGGCGAGACGTCGGGGTAGCGGGTGCGTGGGTCAGCGGATTCGTACTGGTCGTGCGGCATGCACCCACCGAACCCGTCGACGCCTGAGAGGTGGTCAGGAGCGTGCGTGATCCGGATTCGCCGGACGCTCAGCGATCCGGACGATGGTGGTGCCATGAGTGACGACGACCAGCAGACCAGGGCTGACTTCGCCGATGCGGTCAACATGACCGCGTCCGAGCTCCGGAAGTGGCTCGACACCGACGAGTCCAAGGAGGTCGGGCAGAAGTCCGGCGGGAGCACCGAGTCCACCGGGCACGAGAGCGGGCGGCACATCGTCCGCATCCTCGAGAAGAAGCAGGCCGACTACACGGACGCCGACTACGCGCACATGCGGAAGGTCGTCGGGTACGTCGCGCGGCACGCGAAGCAGCGGCCGAAGGGTGACGTGCACGACACGGCGTGGCGGTACTCGCTCATGAACTGGGGCAACGACCCCGAGAAGCACTGAGGCTCGGCGGCGTACGGTCTCGGCCATGCCGAACCAGCAGATGCGGGGCGTGAAGAACCCCGAGATGTACGAGGAACTCCGCGAAGCGGGCAACTCGAAGGAGAAGTCCGCGCGGATCAGCAACGCCGCGGCCGCGAAGGGCAAGCGGGCGGTCGGGAAGAAGGGCGGGGAGTCCGGCTCCTACGACGACTGGACCGTCGCGGATCTCCGGAAGCGTGCGAAGGAGCTCGGACTCACCGGGTACTCGTCGAAGCGGAAGGGCGAGCTGATCGAGGCGCTGCGCGACCACTGAGGTCGTCCGCGACGGTCAGCGCCAGCTCGCAGAACATCGCGTCGGCCCACGAGAACCACTCCCGTGAGAACGCGGCGGGGTCGTCCACGTCGAACGACTCGTGCATGCGCCCGGTCCCGGCGTCCGTCGCGAGCAGCACGGCGAGGAGCTCCCGCCGGCGCTCCGGCGTCCCGGTGATGCCCTCGACGCAGAGCGCGATCGGCCACACCCGGTTCGGCTCGGTGTGCTGGCTCCCGATCCCCTCGGCCGCCGCTCCGCTGAACCAGTACGGGTTCGCTGGGGACAGCACCAAGCGTCGGGTCGCGGCGGTGACCTCTGGGTCGATGACGTCGGGCGCGTCGAACGGCAGTGAGAGCAGCGACGGCATGTTCGCGTCGTCCATGAGCACGACGCCGTCGAGCCCGTCGACCTCGTACGCGTAGACCTGTTCGCCGTCGTGCTCGACGATGCCGTGCCGACGCACCCCGTCGAGGACGGCCGACCGCAGTGCGTCGGCGTCGTCGGCGAGCGGCGCGTCGCCGTACACGTCGCGGGCGATCTCGGCGAGGTCCAGCAGGGCCTGCGCGGCGTGCAGGTTCTCCGGGACGTTGTAGCCGTACGTGCACGCGTCGTCCGACGGCCGGAACCCGCACCAGGTCATGCCCGTGACGGCGACCGGGGTGCCGCGACCGTCGCGGTCGAGCGTCTCGGTCGCGATGCCGACGTCCCGGACGAAGCGGTACGCGGACGCGTCGTGGTCCTGTTCGGCGCGCCACTGGTCCACGATCGTGCGGAGGACCCGGTGGGCGCGCTCGTCGAACAGGTCGGTGCGTCCGGTCGCGGTCCACAGCCGGTGGGCGAACTGGACCGGGTAGGCGAGGCTGTCGACCTCGTACTTCTGCTCCCACACCGACGGGTCCGCGCAGAGGTCCCTGGCATCGTGGTGTGCGCCGGTGGCCGAGCGGTTGAAGGCGTTGGCGTACGGATCGTGGTCGATGCACCGGAACTGCCGCCGGACGACCCCGGTCAGGACGTCGGCGATCGCGGGGGAGTCGGCGGCGAAGCGCAGGTACGGGAGCATCTGCGTCGTCGAGTCGCGGAGCCACATCGCGGGGATGTCGCCGGTGATGACGAAGGCGGTGCCGTCGTCGTCGAGGGTGATGGTGTCGGTCAGCGTGCGGGTGAGGGCTTCCTCGACCCGGTCGCCGACACCGACACCGGCGGTGCCCCGGACCGCGTCAGCGGCGGCCCGGAGCACCGAGGTGGTCTCGTCGTCGAGGATCACGCGGAGACCGGCTCCACCTGGAGCACCGACGCGATCGTGCCGCTGTGGGCGCCCTCGTACGCCGCCAGGATCATGCCGAGCACGGCGATGCCCTCCCGCTCGGTGTGGATCGGACGCGTGCCGTCCCGCAGGCACGCGCCGAACGCGCCGATCTCCGCCGCGAAGGTGTCCACGTCCTCGTAGGTCACGGTCTCGCTGGTGCCGTCGAGCAGGTCCCAGCGGAGCGTGGTGCCGTCGCTCGTCAGGGAGCCGAGCTCACCGACGGCGCTGAAACGCTCGGTGCCGGCGGCCGGCTCGTACGCCCAGCTCGTGACGAGCTGGCCGACGGCACCGTTGTCGAAGCGGAACAGGGCCTGCGCCGAGTCCTCGCCCTCCATGAACGTCAGGCGGTGGGTCGAGAGCAGCGCCGTCGCCTGGACGGGGACACCGCCGGCGAGGTGCATGAGCAGGTAGCTCGGGTGGTAGCCGGTGTCGATGAGCTCGCCTCCGCCGCTCTTCGACGCGTGTGCACGCCAGCCCATGTTCTCCGGGTCGAAGTCGTTGCGGAAGCTGTCCGTCGTGCGGACCTCGTACACGGTGCCGAGGACGCCGGTCTCGATGAGCTCCTTCGCCTTCGCGACCGCCGGCATGAAGAGCTGGTTGTGCGCGCACATCAGCGTGACGCCCGCCTCGCTCACGGCGGCCTGCACGTCGCGCGCTTCCTCCGGGGTGAGGCAGAGCGGCTTCTCGCAGAGGACGTGCTTGCCGGCCCGTGCCGCGGCGACGATCGCGTCGCGGTGCAGGTGGTGCGGCAGGCAGATGTCGACGGCGTCGATGTCGGCGCGGTCGAGCATCTCCTGGTAGTCGGTGAAGTGGGGCACGCCGAGCTCGGCGCCGCGGGCCTCGGCGGTCGACGCGAACGCATCGGCCACCGCGGCGATGCGGATGAGGTCGGGGTGCTGGGCGTAGCCGGCGATGTGTGCGGACGCGATGCCGCCGCCGCCGATGAGTCCGACGCGGATGGTGTCGTTGGACATGGTGACTCCTGGTTTCGTGCTGGGTTGCTGGTGTCGGTCGATCGCGCGGCCGGTCAGGCCGCGACGGGGGTGCGCGCAGCGGCGTTCGCGGCGACGACGAGCCTCGTGAGCTCGACGGCGCGGGCGATGTTGTCGTCGGCACGCGTGCCGGAGGTGATGTGGTCCACCCACTGCCCGAAGGCGTCCTGACCGTCCTCGGGGACCGGGATGGTGACCGGCTCGTCGCCGTACGCCGACCCGCCGGCGGTGAGCCGGGCCTCCTGGTCGGAGAACGCGAGCCATCCGCCGGTGCCTGCCACGTCGATCGTGAACGGGGTGCCCGCGACGAAGCCGGCTTCGATGATGCCGATCGCCTGGGAGGCGTAGCCGACCGTGACGACCGCGTGGTCCTCGACGGCGCGGCCGGTGACGGAGCGGTAGACGGCCTCGACCGAGTCCGGGCGGGCACCGAGGAACAGCTGCGTGAGGTACACCGGATGGCAGCCGAGGTCGGTCAACGCGCCGCCGATCGCGGTCGACGGATCGAAGAAGCGCTCCGGCAGCCACGGCCGGACCGCGCCGTCGTGCGACAGGCGGACGCGGGCGTGGTTGACCTCGCCGAGTCGGCCGGATCGGATCTCCTCGAGGATGGCCTGCGTGTACCCGTGGTACAGCCGGGGGAGCGAGACGATCAGCGTGACCCCGGCGGCGTCGCAGGTCGCGATGATCTCCTCGCACTCCTCCACCGTCGGGGCGAGCAGCTTCTCGGTGAAGACGTGCTTGCCGGCCCGTGCGGCGCGCGTGATGACGTCGCGGTGCACGTCGGTCGACGTCGTGATCGTGACGGCGTCGATGTCGTCGCGGGCGAGCAGCGCGTCGAGGTCGTCGGTGAACTCGACACCGAACTGTTCGGCGCCCTCGCGCCCACGGGCGACGTCGTCGTCCCACACGGCGACGAGCTCGGTCCCCGGGTGCTCGACGGTCTGGCGGGCGTAGTCACCGGCGTGGACGTGCCAGAAGCCGAGGACGGCGACGCGGATCGGGGTGGTGGTGCTGGGCATGGTTGCCTTTCGTGGTGGTGGTGCGTGATCCGGCCCGGGGAAGCTAGACCCGGACCTTGTCGTAGTCCTTGGGCAGCTTGAACGGGGAGTAGGTCTGCATCATCGGGTTGACCCGCGCCTGTGCGCGCTCGACCGCCTCCTGCGGCGACGCGGTGCCGAGGAGCACGCTCGACCTGGCGTCGGCGAGCGAGTCCCACCAGGCGCCACCGACGGGCAGGGGCGGGCGGCAGGTGGAGTCGGGCATCGACTCGACGAAGAAGCGGATCGACTTCGCGGAGCCCTTCGGGTCCTTCAGCGCGGCGATGTTCGACGGGACGCTCGTGGCGGGGACCATGTAGGTCTCCTGGCCGCGCTTGCCGGTGAAGTACTTCATCAGCTCCCACACGGCCTTGTTCTTCTTCGAGCCCTTCGGCAGGCAGAGCGCGAAGCCGCCGGACCAGGTGTACTTGTCGTCACCGGCGGCCTGGGTCGGCAGGTACGCGACACTCCAGTCGAGGTCCTTCGGCCCGTAGTTGTCGAACGTCTGGATCGTCGAGGGAACGCTGACCATGAACGCCATGCGATTCGCCAGGAACGCGGTCTGCCCCGGCGGGTGTCCCGTGGGCTCGTACGTGGCGATGAACGTGTCGGCGGCGCGGTAGCCGTAGCGCTGCGCCCACTCGTCGTAGAACTCGTAGATCTTCTTGACGCTGCCGGAGTCCATCGTCATCTGCGAGTCGGCCTGGTCGAAGTACGACGCCCCGAGTCCGAGCCCCCACGTGAACGGCCAGCCCTCGCCGTACCAGGGGAGGAGGCCCATCTTGCTGTAGTTACCGCCCTCCTTCTTCGTGAGCTTGTCGCTGACCTCGGCCATCCGGTCCATCGTCACCGGGCCGTTCTGCTCCCAGTCGAACTCGTCCAGGTCGAGCCCGGCGTCGCGGAGCATCGTGCGGTTCACGAACATCCCGCGGGCGTCGGTGTCGTGCGGCAGGCCGTACGTCTTGCCCTGGTAGGTCAGCTCGCCGACGGTGAACCCGAGCCAGGAGGACAGGAACTCCTCCTTGGAGACGTCCTCGAACTCGGCGATCAGCTCGTCGATCGGCTCGATGAGCCCGATCGCCGCGTACTGCGCCGCGCTGAACCGGTCGAGGAGCCACAGGTCGGGTGCTGTTCCACCGCGGACGGCCGTGATGACGCTGGTGGCGTCGCCGGTGCCCTGCGATGGCACCTGGTTGACGCGGACGTCGATCTCCGGGTGCAGCTGCTTGAACTGGTTGATGACCTTGGTCTGGAACGGCACGAAGGTTCCCGTGACGCCCCAGATCGACACCGAGTTCGGGTTGCTGCCGACACCGCCCGTCGCGCACCCGGCGGCGAGCAACGCGAGGGCACCAGCACCGCCCGTCGCGGCGGCGGCGCGGAGGAAGGTCCGGCGGTCGAAGGCGGCGCCGTTGTGTCGCGCGTTCACTTGAAGCTCCCGATCTGGATGCCCTTGAGGAAGGTCCGCTGGAAGAAGAAGAACAGGATGACGAGCGGCAGGATGATGAGGATCGATGCCGCCATCAGCTGGTTGAACTGGAAGTCCGCGCTGTTGTTCAGGCGGAACACCTGGAGGCCGATCGACAGGGTCTGCACGTTCTCGTCCTGCAGGTAGATGAGGGGCCCGAGGAAGTCGTTCCACGCACCCACCGCGGCGAAGATGCCGACCGTGACGAGCGCGGCCTTGGCCTGCGGGAACACGATGCGCCAGAGGATGCGCCACTCGGACGCGCCGTCCATGCGTGCGGCGTCGAGCAGGTCCTTCGGGATCTGCAGCAGGAACTGCCGGAGGAGGAACACGTAGAACGCGGACCCGAACAGGCTCGGGACGACGAGCGGCAGGAAGGTGTTGATCCAGCCGAGCCGCGCGTACAGGTCGAACATCGGGATGAGCGTCACGGGGAACGGGATGAACAGCGTCGCGAGCACGACGTAGAACATCCGGTCGCGGCCACGCCACTCGATGCAGGAGAACCCGTAGGCGATGACCAGGTTCGACACCATCGAGAACAGCGTCACGAGCACGGTGATGATCAGCGTGTTCCGGAAGAACGTGAAGAACGGCATCGCGTTCACGGCGTCGCCGAAGTTCGACCAGTCCAGCCACTGCGGGAACCAGGTCGGGGGGAACGCGCCGAGCTCGCTGTTGCTCTTCAGCGCGGAGATCACCATCCAGTAGATGGGGATGAGGAACAGCAGGCTCATCGCGATGAGCACCACGCGGGCGCCGATCGACGACCACGGGGAGCGGACGGAGCCGTCGGCGTTCCTGGAGCGGTCCGCGCGGGCGTTCCTGCGGTCCTTGGGGCGGACGTCCTCGATCGACGACGTCTCGGTGGACACTCGGTCCTTCTGCATCGTCATGGCGTCACTCCCCGCTCACGTCGTAGTTCACGAACCGCTTGGACAGCCAGTAGACGAGCCCGGAGAGGATCATCCCGGCCAGGAACAGGAGCACGGCCATCGCACTCGCGAACCCGAGCTGCGCGTAGCTGAACGCGTTCTTGTAGAGGTAGAGCATGTAGAACAACGTCCCGTTGTCCGGGGACCCGAGTCCGCCGGTGCCGGACGAGATCACGTACGCCTCGGTGAACACCTGCAGGCCGTTGCTGATCCCCGTGATGAGGTTGAACAGGATCGCGGGGGAGATCAGCGGCAGCGTCAGTGCGAAGAACTGCCGCACGGGACCGGCGCCGTCGACGCGTGCTGCTTCGTACAGGGTCTTCGGGATGCCGCGCATGCCGGCGAGGAACACCAGCGCCGCGTTGCCGGCACCCATCTGCGCCAGCGCGACGATCACGAGCTTCGCGGTCGTCGGGTCGCCGAGCAGGTTCGTCGCCGGGATCCCGACGAGCTTCATCGCCTGGTTCACGATGCCGGTCTGCGGGTTGACGAGCACGACGAAGATGAACGCGAGGGCGAAGGTCGGGATGAGGGACGGGATGTACAGCGCCGTCCGGTACCAGCTGATCTCCTTGACGTCCTGGTTCATCGCCAGCGCGATCACGATCGCCACGACGATGCCGACGGGCACCGCGATCACCGCGTAGAACAGCGTGTTGCCCACGGCGGTGTGGACGAGCGGGTCGAGGAACGCGGCGATGTAGTTGCCGAACCCGACGAAGGTCGCGGCGTTCATGCCGGAGTACCGCGTCAGGCTGATCACGAAGGAGTAGATCAGCGGGTACGCGATGAACACGAGGACCCCGACGATCCACGGGGAGATGAAGGCGATACCGATGCGGAGGCGTCGCTTCTCCGCTGCGGTCCAGGGGTGTTTCTTCCCCGCTCGTCGACCGGTGCGCTCGGTCGGTGGAGCGGGTCGCGCTGTGGTGGCCGGGCGAGCGGTCGTCGTCACGGGCGTCCCTTCGAGTTCCCGTCGCACAGCGGTGTGACGACGGGCGCGACCACCTCGGTGTGGTCACTCGGCGATCTGCCCGTCCGGATCGGTTCAATCCAATTGATTGACAAATTCGCTTGGTCAGGAATGCTAGGGACCATGCACGAGCTTCGTCAAGCACCGGATCGCTGAGATGTCTGCAGGGCAGAACGCGACCCACATCGCGGCGCACAACCGCGCCGTGGTGCTCGACGTCGTGCGCCGTGACGGACCGGTCACCCGCTCCGCGCTGACCACCAGGACGGCACTGACCGCCCAGACCGTGTCGAACATCGCGGCCCGACTCCTCGCCGACGGCCTGGTCCGGGAGATCGACGCGGCGGTCCGGGTCGCCGGCCCGGTGGCCGGTCGTCGCCTCGAACTCGCGCCGGACGGTCGCTTCGCCGTCGGCGTCCACCTCGACCCCGCGCAGGTCTCCGTGGTGCTCCTGGACCTCGCCGGCGGGCTCGTCGCCGAGCAGCACCTCGGTGCGGCCGACGTCGACGCTCCCTCGTCGACGCTCGACGCGATGGCCGGCGCGGTCGACCACCTCGTGACGTCCGCTCGGATCGACCGGGCGCGCGTGGCCGGCATCGGTGTCGCGGCGCCTGGCCCCATCGAGCGGGACCGCGCGGCGCTCGGCGCTCCCGTGCAGCTCGCCTCGTGGTCCGGCGTCCCGATCGCCGCCGAACTCGCGGAGCGCACCGGGTTCTCCGTCCGCATCGAGAAGGACGTCGTCGCGAGTGCCCTCGCCGAGTGGTGGACGGCGCGGTCGACCGAGGACCTGGTGTCGGTGTACCTCGGGCACGGCGTCGGAGCGGGCATCGTGGTCGGTGGCGGGGTCGTCCGAGGCAGCACCGGCAACGCCGGGGAGTTCGGCGGCATCCCCGTGCACGCGCACGGCGGCTGGACCGAGCTCTGGGAGGCGTGTCAGCCCCTCCAGCAGGTCAGGCGCGGGGTGGCCGCCGGGTTGCTCGCGCCGACCGCAGACGACCCGGCGTCCGTCCGGGCCGCGTTCGAACAGCTGTGCGCGCTGCCTGCGGCACGGCCGCTCCTCGCCGAGGCCGGCGCGGCGCTGGGGTCGGCGCTCGTCCACGTCGTCGAGCTCCTCGACGTGCAGCGCGTGGTCGTCGGCGGGAGCGCAGCACTCGCCGGCGGCGCGACCCTCCTCGACGCACTGCACGCGAGGCTCTTCGAACGCCTGGGTTCGCGTCGCGCGCCAGCGGTGGCGTTCACGGCGCTCGGTGAGGACGTCGTCGCCCGCGGCGCGGCGTGCGCCGTGCTGCTCACGTCCGCCCCGGCCGGTCCCGTCGTCCCCGCGGTGCGGCAGGTCCGGACGGGAGGCCCGGCTCGGCCCCGGGACATCGCCCACCCCTGGTAGGCGGTCGCGGAAGCGTCCGTATCAGACGCCGAGGCGCAGGAGGAGCGGGCCCAGCAGGCCGATCACCCAGATCGCGACGATGGCGGCGGCGCCGATCGCGAGGCCGCGTCGCTTCCACCGCCGCCTCGGCGTCGCCGGCTGCTCGCCCCACATCTGCGTGCGGACCATCATCCGGTTCGCCTCGCCGACGAGCTGCCGGATCTGCGGGTCGTCCATGTCGAGACGGCCCTCGCGCGCGTGTTCGGCGATCGCGGCTGCCTCGTCCAGGGACAGCCCGTCGCTCGTGCTCCCGGGACCGGTCATGACGTCATCGTCCCACTCCGGAGCGCGCTCGGCACACGGGTGCGCTGCACGGCGAGGTCGAGGGGGATCCCGCGCTGCAGCTCGGTGACGTCCTCGCTCGTGATGACCGCGCCGTCGACGGTCGGCAGGTCCAGGTAGGTCCGTCGGACCACATGGGCGAGGGCGTCGTCCGACGCCGGGGTGTGTCCGTCGGCGAACTGCCAGTGTTCCGGGTTCCGACGGAGTTCGACGGCCTCGTCGACCGTGGCCGGGTCGGCGAGCAGCACCGCCCAGAGCTCGTCGTCGGTCAGCCCGGCGAACCGGGAGGGGGTGAGCGTCCCCGCGTCGAGCACGCGCGTCACCAGCGACCGGAGCACGACGTTCGGGACGATGTTCGCCTCGGACCGCTGCGCCCGGGCCTCGCGCACCGCGAGGTCCACCACCGCGGCGGCGGTCGCGGCGTCGGTGTCGACGGTACCGTCGACGAGCCGCAGCCGGCCGAGGAGCTCCGCGGGCGGCGAGGTCGTCCGGCCGTGCGCCTGACCACTGCGCAGGAACGAGTCGAGGTGGTCGAGCTTCAGGCCGCCGCTCCGGTTCGTCAGCGGGGACGGCAGTGCGCCGTCGTCCGTGCTGATCACGTCCTCCGGATCGATGCCGCCGGCGTGCAGCACGTCGGCGAGCCCGCGGACCGCCGCGCGACCGAGCGTGTGGTGGTCGAGTCCGCCGAGCCCCTCGAGCGTGTGGCTGAACGGCAGGTGCCCGACGTCGTGCAGCAGCCCGGTGACCCGGGCGAGCGCGTCGTCCGGGGCGAAGTGCGCCACGAGGGCGAGGACCCCGAGCGAGTGCTCGAGGCGCGTGTACGTCTGCGTCGTGGTGATCGACGCCGCGCCCGCGTGGGCGATGAACGCGAGCCGCCGGACCGGCCACGTCGTGAGGAGCGTCCGTTCGAGGGGCGTCAGCCGGACCTCGATGCGCCAGAGCGGGTCGAACCACACACTGTCGATGCCCAGTGTGTCCACTGCGTCGCCGTGCACGTGACCTCCTCGACCCTGCCGACCTCACGCTACCGGGGGACGGCCCGCACGGTCGATGGACAGCGCCGTGCGCGTACGAACGGGCACATGGCACATCGATTCCGCGGTCAGGTCGTCGTCGTCACCGGAGCCTCGAGCGGCATCGGACGAGCGGCGGCACACGAGTTCGCACGAGCGGGCGCGACGGTGGTCCTCGCTGCGCGCAGCCACGAGAGTCTCGAGGCCGCCGCGGAGGAGTGCCGACGGTTGGGTGCCGAGGCGCTCGCGATCACGACGGACGTCGCGGACGAGCAGCAGGTGGCGGACCTCGTGGGCGCCGTCACGAGCCGGTTCGGACGGATCGACGTCTTCGTCGGGAACGCCGGCCTGTTCGTCTACGGCCTGTTCGAGCAGACCCCCACCGAGTCGTTCAAGCGGGTCGTCGACACCAACCTGTACGGGCACGTCAACGCGATCACGCACCTCCTGCCGCACTGGAAGCAGCGCGGCCGCGGGACCTACGTCTTCGTCGGGAGCATCCAGTCCCTGTTGTCCGCGCCGTACCAGTCGGCGTACGTCACGAGCAAGCACGCGGCGCTCGGCCTGGTCGACGTGCTCGGCGACGAGTTCGCCCACACCGGCATCGAGTTCACCACGCTGATGCCCTCGACGATCGACACGCCCATCTACCAGAACGGCGCCAACTACACGGGCAAGCGGTCCCACCCGCTGCCGCCGACGGTGTCCGTCGAGCGGGCAGGGCGAGCCGTGCTGCGTGCGGCGGCCCATCCGAAGCGGTACCGGTTCGTCGGACGGATCCAGGCGTCGCTCGTGCCGCTGCAGTACGTGTTCCCCGGCCTGTTCCACGCGATCACGGGACCGATGGTGGAGACCTTCGCGCTGCGCGGGAAGGGCGAGCCCACCGACGGCAACCTGTGGCAGCCGGCCGAGTCCGGCAACGCCACCGACGGCGGGTGGGTCGCGAAGCGACGGCGCGTCACGCGCCCGCTCCTCGTCGTCGGCGCGGTCGGGGCGGTGCTGGCCCTGGCCGCTGGCGGCCGCCGCCGGTGACGCCGGATGTCGGACGGGTCGCCGTGCGGCCCGGGACGACGTAGCGTCTGGAGCATGACCACGACGACCGAGACCGCGTTCGCAGTCGACTGGCGTGCGTGGCACGACGCGCACGAGGCCGCTCGCGCCGACGAGCACGGCTTCCTCGCCGTCACGAGCATCCGCTGGCTGACGTGGACGCCCGAGCGCTTCGACGACGCGCCCGGCGAGTGGTCGACGAGTGACGACGGCCCCGTCGTGGTGCTCGCGGACGGGGAGTCGCTCGAGATCGACGGCGCCGTCGTCACGGGCACGCACCGGTTCGGGCCGCTCGCGGAGCGCTCGTCCACCACCCTGGTGTGGCGCACCGACGACGAGACGACCGTCGTCGAGGTGGCCCGCCGTGGCGGCAGCGACATCGTCCGCCCGAGGCACCCGTCGAGCCCGATCCGCACCGGGTACCGCGGCACACCGGCGTACGCACCGGACGAGCGCTTCGTCGTCGACGCCCGGTTCACCCCGTTCGACGAGCCGCGCGAGGTCACGGTCGGTTCCGTCGTCGACGGACTCCAGCACGTGTACGCCGCACCGGGGACCCTGTCGTTCGACCTCGACGGGCCGCGGACGCTCCTGGCGTTCAACGGGCACGGCGACGGGCTGCACGTGCTGTTCACCGACCGGACGAGCGGCGTCACGACGTCCGCGGCGAACCGGAGCCTCGACATCGACGCCCCCGATGCCGAGGGCCGCACCCGCATCGACTTCAACCGTGCGACGAACCTGCCGTGCGCCTACACGGCGCACGCCACCTGCCCGCTGCCACCGGCCGAGAACCGGCTCGACGTCGCGGTCGAGGCGGGCGAGCAGCTCCCGGCCTGAGCGGGTCGGCGGACACCCGAGTGGGTCTCCGGACACATCCGCGCGGACCAGGACGCTGCGGGCGGGGCCGCGACCGTAGGCTCGCGACGTGGGCACGGGGGGAACCGACCACCGGTCGGACTGGAGGCGCGGGGCGGGCCGTGGGGGAGCCTCCAGTCCGGTGGGTGGGCACGATCAGGGCGTCACGCGCGTCCAGCCGGACGTCGCGCGCCACGCGCGCGGATCGAACGTGAAGAGGCTGCCCATGCCCGGCTGGTCGAGGTCCCTGGAGATCGCCGCCCCCATGAGGTCCGCGAGGAGGAGCGCGCCGACCGCGCCGTGCGAGACGATCGTGACGTCGGCCCCGTCCGCGGTGTGCCCGCGGACGGCATCGACGATGCGGGCTTGCGCGTCGACTGCGCGCTCCCATCCCCGGACCGACTCGGCGGGGCGGGCGAAGAAGGCGTCGACGACCGGTTCGAACTCCGACGGCGGCAGGTAGCCGGTCGCGCTCCGGTTGATCTCGCCGAGGAGTGGGTCGACCGTCGTGGCCAGGCCGACGGTCCGGGCGAGGAGGTCGGCGGTCTCGAGGGCCTTGCGCTCCCCGCTCGAGACGATCCGTGCCGTGCCGGGACGCCACGCGTGTCGGTGTGCAGCAGCAGCGCGGGCCCGGCCGGTGTCGGACAGGTGCCACGACTCGATGGGCGCGGCGGGGTCCACGACGACCTCGGCATGGGTCAGGAAGAACGACGGCATCCGTCGATCATGGCAGTGGGTCACTCCAGGTCGTCGGCCGCGGTGGGGTCGACCGCGCGGACGCCGTCGACCTCGCCGAGCTGTGCCAGCAGCATGCCGGAGTCCCGCGGTCCGGTGACCTCCAGTCGAACCGAGGTCGTCTCGTCACGGTCGCTCTCCTGCTGGACGAGCCGGCCGACGTGCCAGCCGCTGGCGGTGACGAGCGTCAGGACCTTCGGCAGCACGCCTCGGCCCGAGTCGTACAGCACGTCGAGCGTCAACGACGACTCCGCTGAACGGTGGAGCGCGCGGATGAGTGCCGTGTAGCCGAACACCACCACGAAGTGCAGGGCGGTGACGACGACGGCGAGCAGCCAGAGTCCGGCGCCGGCGGCCATGCCGATCGCCGCGGTCTCCCACACGGACGCCGCGGTGGTGAGCCCGCGGACGGCTCCACGGCGCGTCAGGATCAGCCCGGCGCCGAGGAACCCGACGCCTGAGACGATCTGGGCCGCGACGCGCGACGGGTCGAGGACGACGTGGCCGGCGAGCAGGACGTCGCTGAAGCCGTACTTGCTGACCAGCAGCATCAGGGCAGAGGCCGTGCCGACGATGGTCTGCGTGCGGATGCCCGCGCTCTTCGACCGGAGCTGCCGTTCGAGCCCGATGAGCGACGCGAGGGCGAACGCGAGCATTACCTCGCCGATCTGCACCAGCCCCTGTCCGGCGAACGGCGCGGTCAGGTCGTGGATGGTCATCGCGTCGACGCTACTCTCCCCGTTTCGCGGCGAACCGCCCGGAAGCGGTTCGGGCCGCGGCTTGCGTCCCCGCAGCGGGAAGCGACCCCATTTGATCGATCGATCGGATGACCGCAGCCGAGCGGCGTGCTGCCGCGTCGAGGAAGGCGGTGCGGAACGAGTCGTCGACGCCGACCTGGGCGCCCGCGAGCGCGCGCAACCCGTCGGAGATCGCGTCGGGGAACGCCGACGCGATCGAACGGGCGCGCTCGACGACCCACTGCGGGTCCACGCCGACTTCTGCCGCCGTCCGGGCGACGTGCCGCGCCTGTGTTGAGTCGACCCGGTAGTCGGAACCGAGTTTCATCGCGAGCTTGACCTGCTTCGGGTGCATGCCGTCGACACGTTCGTACGCGAGGGCCGACGCCGCGTCGTACATCGGTGCCAGGTCGCTTCCCCGCGCGGTGTGGAGGAGCGAGGAGTTCTTGGCGTGCGCGTCCGTACTGACGGCGACCCAGTGGAAGACCACGCCTTCCACGAACCGCCTGATGCCCTCGGTGGCTGCCCGGCCGCGCAGGGCGTCGTGGAGGAGGCCTGCGCAGCTCCGGATGCCCGGCCCGCCGTCGGACTCGTACTTCGTCTCCGGGTCGATGCCGAGCGCCTGGACGAGGTCCTCCTGATGGACACGTTCGACCGTGCCGTCGGGGCGACGCACCCGGTCGTACCGCTCCACGGCGAGCACGACCTCGTCGCCGAAGCGCTCGATCGTGGTCGCCGCAGCGTCGATCCCGACGGCACGCGCTGCCCGTTGCGTGAGGTGCTCGACGACCCCCTGGTGTGGAAGGCCGAAGATCCCGGGCTTCAGGATGTGCGTCGACGGCTCGCTGCCCCACGGGACGGCCCACCCGTCATCCGTGCGTCGCAAGGCGAACTTCGACTGCATCCCGGCGAGCGAGAAGTAGCCGCCGTGGTCCGCTGGCATCGCCCAGGCCGACGGATCACCGCGCAGGGCCGCGAGATGCTCGGTGACGTCGGCGTCGTCGACGGGTTCGAGACCGCCGAGGAGATCGAGGTCGTCGCTCGTCGTGGTCGAGAACTGCACGGCGCCCGCGCAGTCCAGGCCGATGTGCCTGAGCAGGCCGAGCGGCGTGTTCGCCGTCTGGAACCGGGCTGCCCAGCGGCTGCGGACCCGCGCGTCGTCGGGGAGGAGCCCCTGCAGGTACGCCGACACCCGCGGACCTTCGTGCACGCGCTGTGACTTCACGAGTCCTGCGCTCAACTCGAGTCGGCCAGAGGACCGTCTCCACTCGTCGTCGAAGGTCAGTCGGTGTGCACCGTCGGACTCGGCGACGGACCCGATGCGTCGTCCCCCCAGGTACACGCCGAGGTGGATGTCAGGCATCGGCCGGCTCCGAGGTGAGCAAAGCGGTCAGGTCGAGGACCGCGAGGAGTCGCAAGACGGTGGCGAGCTCGGCGACCGAGGTGGATCGACCGTTCTCGAAGTTCGACACCCACTGCCGGCTCGTCCCCAACTCGGCTGCGACGTCCGCCTGGGTCGCGCCGAGCACGGTCCGTCGTTCCCGGACGATGTTCGCCCAGTCGATGACGCGATCTGCGATCATGATGTCTCCGTGTCCGTCAAGGGTGACATGGGGCGGCGTGTCCGTCGAACGTAACATTGGTCGTCGTGTCCGTCAACGCTGACACAGACGACGTACCGCTCCGGTGTGACGCCCGGTTTCGCCGCGTTGCACGAGGTTGCGGCAGCGGTGTCCGGCCGTGCGCGCGGTCGGTAGCGTGCGCCGCATGTGCCCGAGTGAGATCCCAGCAGACGAACGGTACGACGAGCTCATCGCGCCGCTCCGGCCCGTGATCGAGCGGATCGGACTCGACGCCTTCGAGCGGGAGCGTGACGAGCGCCTCGCGACGGAGCAGCTCGGGTGGCTCGTCGAGGCCGGGTTCGCGCGGTGGCGGACCCCGGAGGACTGGGGCGGCGTCGGGGCTCGGCTGTCCGACCTGTTCCGCGCCGTCGCCGAGATCGCCGAGGTGGACCCGAACCTGGCGCACGTGTGGCGGAACCACTTCTCGTTCGTCGAGGACCGCGTGCACGCGGACGGCGGCACCGCGGACCGGGAGCTCGTCGCGCGGCTCGGTGGCGGCGAGGTCGTCGGGGGTGGGTGGAGCGAGACGCCGAACGCCACCGGGGAGCGCATCACCACGACCGCACGCCGGGACCCGGACGGCGGCTGGCGCATCAGCGGCGCGAAATTCTACTCGACGGGCAGCGTCTACGCCAGGTGGATCACGGTGATGGCGATCGACGAGGCGGGGGAGCAGATCGTGGCGCTCGTCGACGCCGAGGACCCCGACGTGGTGGTCGGTGACGACTGGGACGGCTTCGGACAGCGCATCACCGGCAGCGGCAGCGTGCGGTACACCGACGTGCACGTCCCGGACGAGCGCGTGCACCCGTTCGCCACCCGGTACCCGTACCAGGAGCAGTACTACCAGACCTTCATGCACGCGATCCTCGTCGGCATCGGGCGTGCGGCACTGCGTGACGGCGTCGCCGCGCTGCGTGCTCGTGCCCGGGGACACCACAACGGAACTGAGGCTCGCCCGACACACGACCCGGAGCTCCTCGGTGTCGTCGGGACCGTCGCCGCGCGGGTGTACGCGGCCGATTCGGCGTTCGTCGCAAGCCTCCGGTCGATCGACGACACCGTCGACCGCCACGCCGAACTACGCGCAGCCGGAGCGGACCCGGCGGGGGACGAGACGCTGACGGGGCTGCTGGAGCGGAGCTGGATCACGGTGGCCCAGGCGCAAACCGTCGTGACCGATTCGGTGCTGGACGCGACGACCGTGGTGTTCGACGCCCTCGGGTCGTCGGGGACCTTCCGATCGATCGGCCTGGACCGGCACTGGCGGAACGCGCGCACCCTGTCGTCGCACAACCCGCGCGTGCACAAGCGGCGGATCGTCGGCGACCACCTGGTGAACGGCGCGAGCCCGCTCGACCGCCGGGACCCGACGGCAGCCGCCGCCCGGTCGACCGCTGGCGCCACGTCCGCGTGACGCCCGGTCGCGCTGCGACCGCCGAGGCGTAACGCCCCGTCATCCCGCGCAACGCGGTGACGCCCACGAGCAGCGGGCTCGTCGCGACCCGTACGGTCGTCCGCAACGGCCCGCCACCCGGCGCTGGGGAGGCGACGGTGGCGGGCCGCTCCCGATCCCGGAGGACAGATGACGGACACCAGCACACGCATCGCATCGCCGATCCGCGTGTCAGACCCCGACCTCGCGACCGCGGTCCACGAGCCCGGAGGCATCGCCGGACTCGCGGACCGGATCCGGCGCACCGACGCGGACACGGTCGTCCTCGGTGCGGACCGCTTCGTCCAGGAGCAGGCCCACGGACCACGGGTCGACCCGACGTCGGCGGCGCTCGCCCTTGGCCGTGCGCTGCCGGCGCACCGGTTCCTGATCGCCGTCGCCCCGACACGGGACCACCCGTACAACGTCGCCCGTCGGGTGCTCTCCCTCGACCACGTGCTCGGCGGTCGCGCGGGGCTGCTCGTCGGTGCCCACGACCTCGGTGCCCACGATCCCGCTGCGCACGATCCCGCTGCTGACGACGAACGCTCGCACGACCCCGCCGAGTTCGCACGGGTCGTCCGCGGTCTCTGGGCGACGTGGCCGTTCGACAGCATCGTGGGGGACCGCTCGACCGGGGTGTTCGCGGACACCGACCGCATCCGGCCGCTCGACCACGACGGCGGCCCCGGCGGATACCGCGTGCGTGGCCCGTTGACCACGCCGTCACGTCCCGGTGGCTCACCCGTGCTCGCGGTCTGGGACGACGTGGACCTGCCGGACGCCGACCTGCGCCTCTCCGCCGCGACCCCCGTCCTGCCGGCCGACGCTGCGCAGCGCGGCCCGGCGACCGCCGCATGACCCGCGACGCCGACGCCGGCCTGGTCCTCGGCGTGAACCTGCAGGGCTTCGGGCAGCGACCGGCCGCGTGGCGGACCCAGGACGTCGCCGCCACGGACCTCCTCACCGTGGCGTTCTGGGAGGACCTCGGGCGCACCGCCGAGCGAGGCCTCCTCGACATGGTGTTCCTCGCCGACCACCCCGCCTGGAGCGACCCGAACGTCCGGGCGTACGGGCTGCTCGAGCCGTTCGTCGCCCTCGGGGTGATCGCCGGCGCGACGACGCACCTCGGGCTCGTCGGCACCGCGTCGACGACGTACAACGACCCGGTGGAACTCGCCGAGCGGACCCTGTCGCTCGACACCGTCTCGGGCGGGCGGGTCGGCTGGAACGCGGTGACGACGTACGACCCCTCGGTGTCCGCGAACTTCGGCGTCGCACGGAACCCCGATCGGCCGGAGCGCTACGCCCGCGCGGGCGAGTTCGTCGACCTCGTCCGGGCGTTGTGGGCCTCCGCCGCCACCGGGGCGACCGTGCACCACCGCGGCGAGTTCCTCACGCACGACGGTGTGCTCCGGGTCCCACCGTCGGCGCAGGGGCACCCGGTCGTCTTCCAAGCAGGTGGATCGCCGCACGGCCGCGACCTCGCCGCCCGGGTCGCCGAGGGCGTCTTCGCCGTCGAGCTCACCCCGGAGCCGGCCCGGGAGCACCTCCGCGCCGTGAAGCGCGCCGCCGCGACGTACGGGCGGCGGTCCTCCGACGTCACGGTCGTCCCCGGGCTCTCGCTCGTCCTCGGCAGCACCGAGGCCGAGGCGCACGCCCGCTTCGACCATCTCGAGTCCCTGGCGCCGGACGGGTACGCACTCCGGGCGCTCGGCACGCACCTCGACGCCGACCTCGGCGGTCTCGACCCGGCAGCCCCCATCCCGTCGTCGATCCTCGACCGAGAGGTCGACCCGGTCACGTACGGCCCGTCGCTCGGCTACCACGAGACCGTCGTCCGCTGGGTCCGCGCGAACAACACGAGCCTCCGCGACGTCCTGCGGGGCTTCGGCGGGTACGGCGCACGGATCGTCGTCGGCACACCGGAGCAGGCGG
The DNA here is from genome assembly GCF_048756585.1 of Curtobacterium sp. L3-7. Lineage (NCBI taxonomy): Bacteria > Bacillati > Actinomycetota > Actinomycetes > Micrococcales > Microbacteriaceae > Curtobacterium > Curtobacterium sp. L3-7. The sequence goes on from NZ_CP151474.1 coordinate 2,320,674, forward strand.
CGGACACGATCGAGGACTGGTACCGCACCGGTGCCGCCGACGGCGTCAACCTGATGATCGACGAGTTCCCCCGGGGACTCGAGACCGTCGTGGACGAACTCGTGCCGATCCTGCAGCGTCGCGGCGTGTTCCACCGCGAGTACGAGGACGTGACCTTGCGCGGCCGGCTGGCCGCGCGCCGTCACGCCGCGTGACCGCCGGGCGGGAGGCGCGGGTCGAGCCCGCACCGTGCCTCCCGTCCGCCTGTCGTTGCGTCTGCAACCGGCGACAGGATCGCTGTCGTACGACAGCGACCCTGTCGCTTGGCCGCGTGTGCAACAGTTGCAGGCGCGCAGGAGCGACAAGTCCGATGTCGTACGACAGCGACGCTGTCGTTCCGAGTCGGGCCCGCCGCCCGCCCCGCCCAGCGCCGCGTGACGCCACGTGACGCGCGCCCAGCCGGCCGACGTCACGTGACGAAACCCCCGGTCACGGACCGCAACACCCGTCGCTGAACGGCGCGAGCCGCCATAGCGTCGCAGCCATGACCGACTTCCTCGACCGCGAGCACGACAAGACCTACACCGCCGTCTACAAGCGTGAGACGCCCGACATCCTCGCCGCGTTCGCGCAGTTCGACGGTGCCGTGTTCCAGGCAGCGGACCGGGCGATCCCGCTCAAGTTCCGCGAGCTCATCGCCGTCGCCGTCGGCATCACCACGCAGTGCGTCTACTGCATCGACGCGCACTCGCAGCGCGCCGTGCAGGCCGGCGCGACCGAGGCCGAACTCGCCGAGGCCGCGTGGGTCGCGACCGCGATCCGCGCCGGCGGCGGTTTCGCCCACGGCCGCCTCGGCTTCAAGTTCGGATCCGAAGCGTCCCCCGCACACACCCACTGAGACGGAGCCCATCGTGCCCGATCGCATCACCCTCGTCACCGCGCTGCAGGGTGCCGGGTGGCACCCTGCCGCCTGGCGTGCCGCCGACTCCGACGCGGAGCGGCTCACCTCGCTGCGGCACTGGCGCGACATCGTCGTCGAGCAGGACCGGCTCGGCGTGGACGCCGTGACCATCGAGGACTCGTTCACCGCAGGGCCCGAGCGGGATGGCGACCTGGACACGACCACCGTCATCGGCCGCCTGGACGCCCTGCTGATCGCCGCCGCGGTCGCTCCCGCCACCCGGCAGATCGGCCTGGTACCGACCGTGAGCGTCACGCACACCGAGCCGTTCCACGTCGCGACCAGCTTGCAGACGCTCGACCACGTGTCGCTCGGACGTGCCGGCTGGCGGCTCCAGGTGAGCCCGACGGCGCGGGAGGCCGCACTCTTCGGGCGCAGGACCCTGCCGGCCACGCCGGACGACGCCACCGTCGCGGAGCTCTTCGCCGAGGCGCGCGAGGTGGCCGAGGTCGTCGACCGCCTCTGGGACAGCTGGGACGACGACGCCATCATCCGCGACGTGACGACCGGGCGGTTCATCGACCGGGACCGGATCCACAACGCGGAGTTCGTGGGGGAGCACGTCTCGGTGCACGGGGCGTCGATCGTCCCGCGGTCGCCGCAGGGCCGGCCGCCGGTCTTCTCGCTGGCCCACCGGTCCGACGCGGCCGCGCTGGCCGTGGACGTCGCGGACGTCGTGCTGGTCACGCCCGGCTTCGACGGACGGGAGGACCGGGAACTGCTCGCCGAGGTCCGTCACCTCGAACAGGTGGCCGGGTCCACCGCCCCGCGCCCGGTCCTCGCGGACCTCGCGGTGCTCATCGGCTCGTCGTCGGCTGCCGCCGCCGACGAACTCGCCGCCCTCGACGACCTGGCCGGGACGCCGTACGTCTCGGACACGTCGGTGCTGGCGACCACCGTCCCGGACCTGGTCTCGCGGATCGCCGGGCTGCGCGAACTCGGCTACGCCGGGGTGCGGCTCCGCCCGTTGCGCATCCCGACGGACAGCACCGCGATCGCCCGGCAGCTCGTCCCGGCGCTCGTCACGGCCGGACTCCGGGCCGACGTCGCCTCCCGACCGGCGGTCGACCTGCGCACCCGGCTCGGGATCGCCCCGGCCGTCAGCCGACACAGCACGGTCCGCACGTCCCGCACGCTCAGCACCGAAGGGGTCTCCGCATGACCACGAAGCGTCAGGTCCACCTCGCCGCGCACTTCCCCGGCGTCAACAACACGACCGTGTGGAGCGACGACCGGGCCGAGAGCCAGATCGCCTTCTCGTCGTTCGAGCACTTCGCGAAGAACGCCGAGCGCGGGTTCTTCGACTACCTGTTCCTCGCCGAGGGGCTCCGGCTCCGCGAGCAGAAGGGCCGCATCCACGACCTCGACGTCGTCGGTCGACCGAACACGCTCGCGATCCTCGCCGCGCTGGCCGGGGTGACCGACCACATCGGGCTCGTCGGCACGCTGCAGACCACGTTCAACGAACCCGTCGAACTGGCGAAGCAGCTCGCGACCCTCGACCACCTGACCGGGGGCCGCGCCGGCTGGAACGTCGTCACGAGCTCCGATGCCTTCCACGGCGCGAACTTCCGTCGCGGCGGCTTCCTCGACCCGGCTGACCGGTACACGCGGGCCGCCGAGTTCGTCGACGTCGCCCGCGAGCTCTGGGACTCGTGGCGCGCCGACGCGGTCGTGGCGGACCGCGCTGCCGGAGGGTTCGCCGACCGGTCGCGGATCCGCGACGTCGACCACCACGGCCCGCAGTTCGACGTCAGTGGCACGTTCCCGGTCCCGCGGAGCCCGCAGGGGCATCCCGTGGTCGTGCAGGCCGGTGACTCCGACGAGGGCCGGGACCTCGCCGCGAGCCGGGCCGACGTGATCTTCTCGCTGCACACCGAGTTCGCCGACGCGCAGGGCTTCTACCGCGACGTCGCCGCTCGGCTCGAACGCGTCGGCCGCTCGGAGGACGAGCTGCTCATCCTGCCCGGCGCGACCTTCGTGCTCGGCGACACCGCGGCGGACGCCGAGGAACGAGCCAGGGCGATCCGGCGGGCGCAGGTCAGCCCGGCCACGGCGATCGCGTTCCTCGAGCAGGTGTGGAACCGCGACCTGTCCTCCTACGACGTCGACGGCCCGCTGCCCGACGTCGAGCCGGACCTCGACGGCGCCGCGATCACCCGTGGTCGTGCACGCCACACCCGGGACGTCCCCGCGCTCGTGCAGGGCTGGCGCGACCGTGCCGAGGCCGAGCGCCTGTCCATCCGGGACCTCGTCATCGAGGTCTCGACCCGCGGCGGGTTCGTCGGAACGCCGTCGCACATCGCGGCGGAGATCGACCGGTACGTCCAGGAGCGCGCCACGGACGGGTTCGTCGTCGTGCCGCACACGAACCCGTACGGGCTCGACGACTTCGTCGACCGTGTCGTCCCGTTGCTGCAGGAGCGTGGGGTGTACCGCTCGTCGTACGACGACGGAGCGACCCTGCGGGAGACCCTCGGACTCCCCGGTGTCCGGACGGGGCGGGAGGTCCTCGCGTGACCACTCCACTCGCCGTCCTCGACCTCGTCCCGGTCAGCGCGGGTTCGACCCCCGCCGAGGCGCTCCGCAACACCGTCGACCTCGCCCAGCGCGCCGAACGTGCCGGGTACGCCAGGTACTGGCTCGCGGAGCACCACCTCAACCCCGGGGTCGCCGGCAGCGCGCCGAACGTCGTGATCGGAGCGATCGCCGCGGCGACGTCCACGATCCGCGTCGGCAGCGCCGCCACCCTCGTCGGGAACCAGCGCGCGTTGCAGATCGCCGAGACGTTCGGCACGCTCACGGGGCTGTACGGCCCGCGCTTCGACCTCGGGCTCGGCCGGTCGGGTGCTCCGGCACCAGGGACCGCGAAGCCGCCGTCGCTCGCCCCGCGGTCCGACGAGGTCGTGGACGGGCTGCTCGTCCCCGCGCCGTTCGACTTCCGGATCGCGCCGAACAGCCGGTTCGCCCTGCAGGGGACGTTGCTCGGGCGGGTCCCCGGCGACGTCGATGCGTTCGAGGGTGAGGTGTCGCTCCTCAGGGCCTTCCTCGCGGGCACGTACGAGCCCGGCGGCGCGCACGGCGGGTCGGTCGTCGATGCCACCCCGGCGGCCGGCGCCGACGTCGAGCTCTGGGTGCACGGGTCGACCGGCGGGGAGAGCGCGCGGATCGCCGGCGCGCTCGGGTTGCCCTACGGCGCGAACTACCACACGTCGCCGGGCACGGTCCTGGCGTCGGTGGAGGCCTACCGTTCGGCGTTCCGGCCGGGGGTCCTGCCGGCGCCGCACGTCGTCGTGTCGGCGGACGTCGTCGTCGCGGACACCGACGCCGAGGCCGTGCGCCTCGGTTCGGGCTACGCGGCGTGGGTGCACTCGATCCGCTCGGGCGTCGGAGCGATCGCGTACCCGTCGCCGGCCGACGGGGCGGTGCTCGACGCCGAGGTCGCCTCCTCGGTCGGTGACCGGCTGGCGACCCGGTTCGTCGGCGCGCCGTCGGAGGTGATCTCGCGGCTCGAGACGCTCCGCCGCGTGACGGGAGCGGACGAGCTGCTCGTCACGACGATCACGCACGAGCACGCCGACCGCGTGCGCTCGTACGAGCTCCTCGCCGAGGCGTGGGCAGCGCACGAGTCCGCCCACGAGGCGGTCGCCGCGCGCTGAGCTCGCCGCGCTCGGCGCCGGGCGTCGGCTGCATCGAGTGTGCGGAAGTGATGGCTGGTCCGCGTCTCGGATCGCACCTTCTGCGCACTCGGCCGGCCGACCGGCCGACCGCCCGGCCGAGTGCGCGGACGCGGTGTCGTACCCGCCCCGGGAATCGGCCTGTGTGCGCACTCGTCGCGTGATGCCCGGCCCGGCCACATGCAGGACGGGAGGCTCGTGACGGTCCGGTCACGAGCCTCCCGTACGGCGTCGAGTGCGCGGAAGTGGTGGCTGGTCCGCGTCCCGGATCGCACCTTCTGCGCACTCGGCCGGCCGACCGGCCGACCGCCCGGCCGAGTGCGCGGATGCGGTGTCGTACCCGCCCCGGGAATCGGCCTTTGTGCGCACTCGTCGCATGATGCCCGGCACGGCCACATGCAGGACGGGAGGCTCGTGACGGTCCGGTCACAAGCCTCCGGTCCGGCGTCGAGTGCGCGGACGTGGTGGCTGACCCGCGTCTCGGATCGCACCTTCTGCGCACTCGGCCGGCCGGACCCGAGCCTCCCGTCCGGCGTCGAGTGCGCGGACGTGGCGTCGCACCCGACCCGGGAACCGGCCTTTCTGCGCACTCGTCGCGTCCGCAGGCGGGCCGGGCCGGATCGCGCACCGCCCCTGCGCACTCGTCGCGTGGTGCGGTGGGCCGGCCGCACGCCGGACGGGAGGCTCGTGGCGGCATGGCCACGAGCCTCCCGTCCGATGCGTGCTGAGCCCGCCGCCGATGGTTGCGTCCGCAAGGAGCGACAGGGTCGCTGTCGTACGACAGCGACCCTGTCGCTGCGCCGCGCGTGCAAGTGTTGCGTCCGCAATGAACGACACCCTCGACGTCGTACGACGTCGAGGGTGTCGTTCCGAGTCGGCCCGGCGAGCCGACCGGCCCGCGGAGCCGACCGGCCCGCGGAGCCGACCGGCCCGGCGAGCCGACCGACCCGGGTCAGCTGTTGTCGAGCGGCAGCCCCGGCGGGTTGATCTCGGACTGCTGCACGGCCTCGTTCGACAGGTTGTACGCCTGCAGCCACTTGGCGTACGTGCCGTCCTCGATGAGCTCGTTGATCGCCTTCTGGACCGGCTCCACGAGTCCGTTGTCCTTCTTCGTCGTCGCGGCGATGAGCCCCTGCAACGACCCACCCGCACCGGAGTACGTCCCCGCGGTCTTGGTCGGGTTCGCGCTGCCCGCGCTCTGCGTGTTCTGGTACGCGATGCTCGGGTTCGGGCCGAAGGACGCGTCGATCTTGCCGGAGTCGAGCGCGAGCTTCGTCGAGTTCGTGTCCGGGTAGTACTTGACCGTCAGGGTCTTGCCGGCGGCCTCGAGCTGGTCCTTCCACTCGAGCAGGATCTTCTCCTGGTTCGTCCCGGACCCGACGGCGACGGTCTTGCCCGCGAGCACCGAGGGGTCGCCGTCGAACGTCCAGTCGCTCGACTTCAGGACCTGGAAGGCCAGGTTGTCCTCGCGGTACGAGGCGAAGTCGTACTTCTCCTTGCGCTGCTCGGTGTCCGTCACGTTCGAGAACCCGACGTCGACCGAGCCGCTGTCGATGCCGACGAACAGGTTGTCCCACGTCGAGTTCTTCACCTGCGCGTCGAGCCCGAGCTTCGCGGCGACGAGCCGTCCGAGGTCGGGCTCGGCACCCGTGAGGGTCTTCTGGTCGTCGCCGGTGTAGGCCAGCGGCGGGAACCCGGAGGGCAGTGCGCCGATGCCGATGACGAGCTCGCCCGACTTCTTGACGTCGGCCGGTAGCGCGTCGTGGAGCTTCGTGTCCTCGGCGACGGTGAGCGTCGTCTCCTTCGCTGCGCCGTTCGAGGCGGCGCCGATGGTGACCGTGCCGTCGGCGGAGGAGCCGGAGCCGGTGCCGGCGTTCGCTCCCGCGGCGCAGCCGGCCAGGGCGACGACGACGCCTGCGGCGATGACGAGGGCGCCGGTGCTGCGCCAGCGGGACAGGGTGGTGATGGGCATGGTTCTCCTGGGGTCGGGTGCTGTGGGGGTGGGGAGTCGGGGTCAGCGCAGGCGGCTGAGGAACGCGCGGGTCCGGTCGTGGCGGGGCGCCTCGAGGACCTGCGACGGCGGACCCTGCTCGACGATCCGGCCGTGGTCGAGGAACACGACGTGGTCGGCGACCTCGCGGGCGAAGGCGACCTCGTGGGTGACGATCACGAGGGTCGTGCCGGAGGCGGCGAGGGACCGGATGACGCCGAGCACCTCGCCGACGAGCTCCGGGTCGAGCGCCGAGGTGGGCTCGTCGAGCAGCAGCACCTCTGGTTCGAGGGCCAGCGCACGGGCGATCGCGACGCGCTGCTGCTGGCCGCCCGAGAGCTGCCTCGGACGGGCGTCGACGCGGTCGCCCAGTCCGACCTGCTCGAGCAGGGCGATGCCGCGGACCCGGGCGGAAGCTACACGGACACCGGCGGCGACGAGTCCCTCGATGACGTTCTCGAGCGCGGTCAGGTGCGGGAACAGGTTGAAGTGCTGGAACACGAACCCGATCCGGGCGCGCTGCCGGAGGATCGCTCGCTCGGGGAGTTCCTTGTACCGACCGCTCGCCGGCACCAGCCGCACGCCGATCGTCTCGTCGCCGATCGTGACGACGCCACGGTCCAGCGGCTCGAGGTGGTTGATCGCCCGGAGCAGCGTGGACTTGCCCGACCCGGACGGCCCGAGGACGGCGGTCACGCTCCCGGCCGCCAGGTCGAGGTCGATCCCGTCGACGACCCGGTTGTCACCGAAGGCCTTGACGGCCCCGCGGATGCTGATCGTCGCGCTCACGAGATGACCCTTCCGTCGTTGTTGTCTGCGGTGACCAGACGGCCAGCAGGCGCCGACGACCGGACCGGAGCCGAGCCTCCTGTCCGGATCCGCCGCCAGGCGGCGCGCACCCGCTGGAACGGCGTCAGCGGCAGCGTGCGCACCGAGCCGCGGGACGTCCACCGCTCGACGTAGTACTGGACGATGGAGACGGCACTGGTCAGCGCGAGGTACCAGAGCGTCGCGACGACGAGCAGCGGGATGATGTCCGTCGGGTAGGTGCTCGACAGGTTCTGGACGACCCCGAACAAGTCCAGGAGCGACACGTAGAACAGCAGCGAGCTCGCCTTGAGCAGCCCCACGATCTGGTTCACGAACGCTGGGACGATCGAGCGCATCGCCTGCGGCAGCACGATGCGGAGGAACTGCCGGTGCCGGGGGAGCCCGAGTGCCTGTGCGGCCTCGTGCTGCCCGTGGTCCACGGCGAGGACCCCGGCGCGGACGATCTCCGATGCGTAGGCGATCTCGCTGAGGCTCAGCCCGATCACGCCGATCGCCAGGTCACCGAGCACGTTCGCGGTCGGCACCTCGACGTGCGGGCCGAACGGGACGCCGATCCCGATCGTCGGGTAGAGGTTGCCGAGGTTGTACAGGAAGACGAGCACCAGGATCAGCGGCACGGACCGGAACAGCCAGACGTACCCCCACGCCAGGCTCGACAGCACCGGGTTGCGCGACAGGCGGGCGATCGCGACGACGATGCCGCCGGCGAAGCTGATCACGGCGCTGAGCGCCGTCGCGACGAGCGTGAGCTGCAGGCCGGTCAGGATCGCCGGGCTGAACAGCCACTTCCCGACCCGCGGCCACTCCCAGGACGGGTTCGTGAAGAGCGTCTCGACGAGGTTCGCGAGCAGCACGAGCACGACGGCCGCAGCGATCCACCGCAGCGGGTGGCGGAGCGGGATGACGGGGCGGTCGGTCGGACTGGAGGCCCGGGTCGGCTCCGCCCCGTCGGTCCTGATGGTCTTCTCGAACGGGTGAATCCCGACCTCCTCCGACGACTTGGTCACGTCGTACAGCGGGGTGTAGCCGAGCCGGGTGTACAGCCGGACCGCCTCGGGTTGACGCGGCCCGGTCGTCAGGTACACGCGCCCGAAGCCACGCCGTCCGGCCTCGGCCTCGAGCTCCTCGACGACGACCCCGGCGAGGCCACGGCCGCGCGCCTCGGGGGCCGTCCAGATCCGCTTCAGCTCGATCGTGTCGTCGTCGTACGGCTTGAACGCGCCGCCGGCCACCAGGCGGTCGTCCTCGTACAGGAGCACGAACGTGCCGAGCGGCGCGGTGAAGTGCTCGACGGGGTACCGGTTGATCTCGGTGGAGGCCGGCTCGCCGAAGTGGTCGCCGTAGCGGGCGTCGTACTCGCGCTCGAGATCCGCGAGCATCGGTGCCGCTGCCGGGTCGTCGGGGCGGACGGTGCGGAACGCGAGGGCGCCGTGCCGGTGCTCCGTCGCGTGTGCCGTGTCGGTCATGGCGTGACCGTACGAGGGGTCCGTGCCGCCCGACAACGCCATGCGCAACACAGCGGCACGGAACGGAACCCGGCGTCACGTCAGCACGGCGGATGACCTTCCGTGACGCGGAGGCCGCTCGCTATCGTGAGCCCATGAGCGCCCATCGCGTCACCGCACCAGAGCCCCCAGCCGACGGCAGCAAGCCCAAGGGGCCCGCGTCGTACTTCCCGAGCATCGAGAAGACCTACGGCCGCCCCGTGCAGGAGTGGCTCGACCTCGTCGCCGACCGGCTCGACACCGACCGGCACATGGAGGTCGTCGCGTGGTTGAAGTCCGAGCACGGACTCGGGCACGGCCACGCGAACGCGCTCGTGGGGTACGTGAAGAACGCCCTCAGCTGAGGACGGACCGCAGCCGCGGGAGCGTCTCGACGTCCTCGTGCGCGCCACCGCCCTCGTGGCCGTTGAACTCCCACACCGTCATCTCCTTCGGGCCCGCGTGCGCGTTGTACGCGGCGTAGACGGTCGACGGCGGGCACGTCGGGTCCATCAGCGCGGTCGAGTACCAGGCCGGAGCCGTCGCGCGGGCGGCGTGCAGGACCCCGTCGAAGTACGCCAGCGTGCCGAAGACCTGGTCGCGCCCGGTCCGGTGCACCGTGAGGTACTGCGCGATCTCGCGGTAGGGGTACGCGTCGGTGATCGTCGTGCCCCGCGGGAAGTCGCAGAGGAACGGCACGCGGGGGAACACACCGGCGAGTCCCTCGACCAGGCCGGACACCGCGATCGCCATGCCGCCGCCCTGACTGACGCCGAGCACGGCGACGCGGGCGGGGTCGACGAGGTCGATCGCCCGCGCGGCGTCGACGGCACGCACGGCGTCGGTCGTGAGCCGACGGTAGTAGTAGGTCTCCGGTGACTCGATCCCGCGCGTCATGACCCCGGGGACCGCCGGGCCGGTGCCGTCCGGATCCGGGGTGTCGCCGACTGACCAGCCGGACCCCTGCCCGCGGGTGTCCATGAGCAGGTGCGCGTACCCGGCAGACGCCCACAGCAGCTGCTCGGTCGGGAGGCCCCGGCCGCCGCCGTAGCCGATGTACTCCACCACCGCGGGGAGCGGCGCGTCCGGGCTCGTGCCGGCGGGGACGGTCAGCCACGCGTGGATCCGCTGCCCGGCCCAGCCGGCGAAGGTCACGTCGTAGGTGTCGAGCGTCGTGAGGCCCGTCGCGACCCGGTCGACAGCGACGTCGATCGGGTGCTGCCGGGCGTCCGCGAGGGTGGTGGTCCAGAAGTGGTCGAAGTCATCGGGCTCGACGACGCTCCCGCGGTAGCCGTGGAGCTCGGGCCCGGTCATGTCCGTGTACACGACACCGACCCTGGCACGGCGGCGCCGGGTCTGGCTAGGAGCGGACGAGTCGTGCGATCGCCTCGGACGCTTCCTTGATCTTCGCCTCGGGGTCACCGCCGTCCGCCATCGCATCGGCGACGCAGTGGCTGAGGTGGTCCTCGACGAGGCCCAGTGCGACCGACTGCAGGGCCTTCGTCATCGCGGACACCTGGGTGAGGATGTCGATGCAGTACTGCTCGTCCTCGACCATGCGCTGCAGGCCGCGCGCCTGTCCCTCGATGCGTCGGAGACGCTTCAGGTACGCGTCCTTGGACGAGATGTAACCGTGGTGGTGCTCGGTCATGGCGCCTCCTGTCGAGTGGTACCCCACCAGGGTATGCCATGCGGCCGGAACGGCCCGCACGGCTGCGGGTCCGTCAACGCTCGACTGTCGGTGGTGCGCCCTACCGTGACCGTCGTGGTGGAACCCGTCGACGCGTGGTGGCGCCGCCGGCAGTGGTCGCGCGGTGTGCCGATGCCGTACGCCGTCGGGGAGTTCCGTGCCGCCTGGGCGTCCTACCCGGTGCTCGTCCGGCAGTACCACCCGGAGTGGAACGCCGGCATCGTCCTCACCCAGATCCCACCGGCGGCCGACGTGCTCCTGACCTGGGAGTGCGACGTCGGCCACGTGTTCGTCGCGACCCCTGCGGAACAGCGCGGGCGTCCCGGCCGAGAGCGTCGTCGTTCCGTCTGGTGCCCCGAGTGCGCGCTGATGGCGAAGCCGCAACGCTGGCCGACCCTGCCCGACGAGTGGCCCGAAGCCGTTCCCGCACCCCAACGTGCGGTGCGGGTGACCGGTCGCCAGACCCTGCCGGCCGCGCCCGGCCGTGGGATCGGCGCTTCCGGGACGCCGTCGGGCATGCCGACCGGCGCGGTGGCGTCCGAGCGTGTCCGTCGGCCCGGTGCGGTCCGGTCGTCCGGCTCTCGCTCGGCGGCTCCTCGTCGCATCTGCCAGAAGACCCCGCGACTGCCCTCCGGCGACGCCTTCGTCAGCGTGTGTGCGCCCGCGACGGCCTCCGCGGTGGAAGCCGAACTCCGCCAGGCGCTGGCCGACCGCTTCGACTTCACGTTCGACCGCAACGCGATCCGCCTCGACCGCCCGTTCCACGACCACGTCGAGGCGTGGCCGGACATCATCCTGCCCGAGCTCCGCGTCGCGATCGAGTACGACTCCACCGGACGGCACGGCCTCGAGCACGTGGGGCCCCGCGAAGCGTCCGACCGCCGCAAGGACCGGGCGATCCGCGGTGTCGGGTGGGAGGTGATCCGGATCCGGACCGGTCGGCTTCCTGCTCTCGGCCCTCACGACCTGCAGGTGTCGGGGATCTCCGGCCGCACCATCGCGAGCCTGGTCGACACGCTCCGTGACGTCCGCGGCGCGCTCTTCGTCGACGCCTACGCGCGCTGACCCCACGCCCGGACGCCCGCGCCCGCCGACGCGCACGCCCGCGCCCGCCGACGCGCACGCCCGCGCCCGCCGACGCGCCCGCCCGCCGCATCCGTCACCCGCGGAGCGCCAGGGCCTCGCTCGTCCACCGCGCGTGCACCGCCCACGGATCCGACACGCCGGCGGCGACGACCTCGACGTGCGCCAGCAACGCCGGCGTCGTGCGGAACCACTCCGTCCCCGGGTACCGCGTCGCTGCGAACTGCCCGTGCCGACGCCGTTCGAGCACCCGGTCGCCCCGCTCGAACGCCATCAGGTCCTGATGGCTGATCCGCCCCAGCCGCTGCCGCGGGTTCGCCGTCGTGCCGATCTTGATCCGGTCGCCGACGTCGTCCCGCTGCCGCAGGTAGTACACGACGTCGACCCGCGGGGGAGCGAGGTCGCCGTCGGGCACGTCCCCGAACGGCCACTCGCACACGGCGCACACCGATCCCGACGGCCACCGCACGCCGAGCCGCGATCCGCAGACGAGACACGGGCCGGGCAGGACGTCCTCGGTCCCACGGGCGGAGGCGGCGAAGTCAGCCACGAGCCCCACGTGCGACTCGCACAGCGGCACCGGCGCGCCGGACGCGACCGGGCCCGCGCAGCCCGGGACGCAGCAGGACTGGACCATGCGCCGAACGCTACCGGCGACGTCCGACGCTCCCCGGGCCTCCCGTCTGGTGCCCCGCGGTCAGGACGCCGCGACCGGCTCGGACGATCCCCGTGCCGCGCGGTCCACCCGCACGAGCGACCGGTCCACCAGGGTGATGACGAGGAAGAGTGCCGCCGTCCCCGCCATGAACCACGCGAGGTCGTGGAGTCCCGCGTCCGTCGTCCCGTGGTGGAAGAACGCCCCGCTGGCCGACGACGCGATCATCGCGCCGAGGTACATGAACGTCCGGAGGAGCCCTGCGGAGGCGCCCACGCGCGCGGGGTCCGCCTGGTGGTAGAGCGTGTTCTGCACGGCCAGGTTCACGAGCCCCTGCGGGATGCCGAGCACGATCGCGACGACGAGCAGCAGGGCGATCGGCGAGCCGGACCCCGCGAACAGGACGACGACGCACCCGACCACCTGGGCCGCCGCACCGACCACGAGCTTGCCGCGGATCTCCGGACGTCGGCCGGTGAGCGTCGCGACCAGGATCCCCGTCGCGAACGTCGGCAGCAGGACGAGTCCCGCCTGCGACGGGGAGAGCCCGCGACCGCCTTCGAGCCACTGCGTGAACCCGTAGAGGAAGCAGTACGACACCGTGGCCGCCAGCACGCCGCGGGCGTAGGTGACGAGCAACGGCACGTTGCCGGCGAAGACCCGCACGTCGATGAACGAGTCGGGCGCGCGCAGGGAGCGCCACGCGAAGGCGGCGCCGAACAGCACGGCGAGCCCGAGCAGCCAGAGCGTCTCGACGCCGATCGACATGAGGAAGAGCAGGAGCGAGACGAGCGTGCCGGCGAACAGCACGATGCCGAGCAGGTCGATCCGGAGCCTGCCGGCACCAGGGGCCGCGGGCACCGTGCGCGGCAGGACCAGCGCCCCGAGCACCAGGCACGCGACCGCGAGCGGGACGTTCACCGCGAACGTCGCACGCCACCCACCGAGCCCGATGAGGAGCCCGCCGAGTGTCGGCCCGATGACCGCGATGGTCTGCGTCGCGACGGACAGCGCCGTGAGCACACCGGCGGGGGAGGCGATCCCGGTGCGGTCCGCCTCCGAGCGGATCAGGTACATCGACGCCGGGTAGCCGGCGCAGGTGCCGAACCCCAGCACGACGCGCGCGGCGATGAGGACCCCGAGGTTCGGCGCGAACACGCCCAGCACGCCCGCGATGCCGGTGAGTGCGGCTCCGATCAGGAACAGCCGTCGCGGCCCGAAGGTGTCCACGAGCCGTCCGACGAGCGGCTGCCCGATGCTCGTCGCGAGGTAGAGCGCCGACACGAGCCACGCCGTCTGCGACGGGGGAGCGCCGAACGCCGACGCGATGGGCACGAGGGCGACGGCGATGATCGAGGAGTTGATCGGGTTGAGGATCGACCCGAGCATCATCGGTGCGAGCAGCCGGCGGTCGAACCGGTCGGTGCGCGCGGCAGTGCTGGCGGACATGCCGCCACCGTACGCTCCTCAGCGCTGTTGTACAACCATGCTGTACAACAGGGTCAGTCGAAGATCACGCCGATCGGCTCGCGCTTCTCCTCCTGGAAGCGGTCCTCTGCGCGACCCAGCGCCCAGTACGCCGACAGGGACATGTCCGACTTCTCGAGTTCCCACTCGTCCTGCAGGAGTCGACGGATCGCCTTCATCGCGGTCCGCTCGCCGTGCGCGAAGACCTGGACCGGACGGGAGGCTCGTGGCAGCTTCCTGGCCTCCTCCAGCAGGAGCGTGCCCGGCTCGGCGCCGGCGGCGTCGCGGTACAGCCAGCGGAGCGCGATCCCCGCAGGGTGTGGGATGTCCTGCTCGTCGTCGGGGCCGGCGATCTCGACCAGGGCGACACCGGTGGCGGAGTCGTCCATCGCCTCCAGTGCCGATGCGATCGCGGGCAGCGCGCTGTCGTCACCGAGCAGCACGTGCGCGACGGCCGGATCGCTGCTCGGTGCGTAGCCGCCGCCCGGGCCGGACAGTGCGAGCGTGTCGCCCGGTTCGGCCGTGGCTGCCCACGGACCGGCGAGTCCCTCGTCGCCGTGCACCACGAAGTCGATCGCGATCGTGCGGGCATCGTGGTCGATCGCCCGGACCGTGTAGGTCCGGCGTGCCGGACGGTCCTGCTTCGGGAGGGTCTCGCGCAGTGCCTCGAGGTCGTACGGCGGCTGCAGCCCGAGTGACGGCTTCGCGAGCAGCAGCTTCACGTACTTGTCCGTGGTCTCGAGGCGTTCGGGGTCGGCCGCGTGGACGAAGTCCTCGAACGCGGGGCCGCCGAGGTGGACCCGGACCATGTGCGGCGAGAGGCGCTCGGTGCGCTCGACGACGAAGACGTGCTGGGGGCGGTTCGGTTTGCTCATCGTGGTGGAGCTTCCTCTCGGGGGATCGCAATCGCCTGGAAGTTCGACGGAGTGCTTGACGTCCGACTCAGTAAGGTTAGCCTTACCTCATGGACAGTCCCGCCATCCCGTTCTCCGAGCTGCTGCGGAAGCGCACCCGTCGCTCGCACGGCTCCTCGGCGGGGAACGGTTTCATGGACGACCTGCTCGGCGGGAAGTGCGACGTCGCCGACTACGCCGCGCTGCTCGGACAGTACTCGTTCGTCTACGACGCTCTCGAACGTGCCGCCGCGCGCATGGCCGACCACCCCGTCGCGAGTCCGTTCGTCACCGCGCAGCTGACCCGGATGCCCGCGATCCGATCGGACCTCGAGTACCTCATCGGATCGGACTGGTCCGAGCTGGTCTGTCCGCTGCCGGCGACGACCGCCTACGTGCGACGGCTCAACGAGGTCGCCGCCCAGTGGCCGGGTGGGTTCGTCGCGCACCACTACACGCGGTACCTCGGCGACCTGTCCGGCGGGCAGATGATCGGCCGGATGCTCTCCGAGCAGTTCGGGTTCGACACGAACGGCGTGCTGTTCTACATCTTCGACCAGGTCGCCGACCCCGCCGCGTTCAGGGACACCTACCGCGGCCAGCTCGACGCCGCGCCGTGGGACGACGACGAGCGCGAGCGGGTGATCGCCGAGGTCGAGCTCGCGTACGAGCTGAACAACGGGCTCCTCGCGGAGCTCGATGCCGGTCGTCGTCCGGACGTGGCGGTGACCGCGTGAGCGCCGGCGCCTCCGAGCCCTTCGACGACGATGCCCGAGCGGCGATCCTGCACCACATGAACGGCGACCACGCCGGCGACAACCTGGTGATCGTCCGGGCGAACGGTGCCGCCACCGCCGTCGCCGCCACGATGACCGAGATCGACGCGATCGCCGGGGTGTGGATCGCCCAGCTCGACGACGGCGACGTGGAACGGGTCATCGTGCCGTGGACGACGCCGCTCACCGACCGACGGTCCGCCCGTGTGCAGATCGTCGAGGTGCACACCGCCGCGCAGGCGCAGCTCTCCGAGCCGAGCTAGCCGCCAGGGCTCCACAGACCCGCCGGGATCGCGGACGGTCGGCCACAGCAGGGGTGCTCCCGCTGCCCGTCCGCCTTCCCGGCGACACCTCCCGCCCGGCGGCACGCGCCGCGGCATCCGCCGCCGCGCCTAGCGTCGGATGCGCCGCGCCAGCTTCTGGATCGGGCCGGTCCGGGGTGCGCGCTCGGACGGGTCCTCGACCTCCTGCTGGTAGAAGTCCGCGAAGTCGACCATCATCGCCCGCCGCTCCGCGCGCAGGTACGCCCGACGCTCCCGGGTGAAAGCGACGACGGTCGACCAGCACATCAGCACCATCACGACGCTGAACGGGAGCGCCGTGGTGATCGCGGCCGTCTTCAGCGCGTTCAACCCGCCGGCGAGCAGCAACGCGATGGCGACGAGCGCCGTGACCCCGGCGAAGAACACCCGGATCCAGTTCTTCGGCTCGATCTGCCCGCCGGTCGCGATCATGCCCATCACGAGTGCCCCCGAGTCCGCAGAGGTCACGAAGAACACCCCGATCAGGACGATCGCGCCGATGACGAGCACCGACCCGGCCGGCAGGTCGCCGAGCATCTGGAAGAGCACCTGCTCGACGTTCACGGTCCCGCCGGCGCCGAGGAGGTCCCCGTTCCCGTTGAGCTGGTCCCACAGCGCGGTCCCGCCCATGATCGAGAACCAGAGGAAGGTCAGCAGGGTCGGGACGAAGAGCACGCCGAGGACGAACTGGCGCACGGTCCGACCGCGGGAGATCCTGGCGATGAAGATCCCCACGAACGGGGCCCACGACATCCACCAGCCCCAGTAGAACGTCGTCCAAGCGCCCTGCCACTCCTGCCCGGCCTTGCCCGCGAAGGCACTCGTGTCGAACGCGAGCCCGACGAAGCCCTGCAGGTACTGCCCGATCGACTGCACGAACTCGCCGAGCAGGAACTGGGTCGGCCCGAAGACGAGCACGACGAGGAGCAGCGCCGCGGCGAGCAGCAGGTTGATGTTCGACAGGATCTTCATGCCCTTGCCGACGCCGCTCAGGAGCGACCCGATGGCGATCAGCGTGACGACGACGATCAGCCCGATCTGCAGGCCGCGGGTGTTCGCCGCGATGTCCGTGTAGTCGAGTCCTGCACCGATCTGCAGGACACCGAGGCCGAGGGACGTCGCGACGCCGAACAGCGTCCCGACGAGTGCGACGACGTCGATGAGGTTCCCCCAGCCGCCCGTGACCCGCTTGCCGAGGAGCGGTTCGAGCGCCCAGCGGATGGACACCGGGCGACCGCGGCGGTGGATCGCGTAGGCGAGTGCGAGCCCGACGACGACGTAGATCGCCCACGCGTGCAGGCCCCAGTGCAGGAACGTCTGGGACATCGCGCGCTGGGCGAGTTGCTCGTCGCTGCCGGTGACGCCTGGCCTGGGGGAGGCGTAGTGGCTGAGCGGCTCGGCGACGCCGTAGAAGACGAGGCCGATGCCCATCCCGGCGGCGAACAGCAGCGCGAGCCAGGACATCGTGGAGAACTCGGGCGCTTCGTCGTCCTTGCCGAGCACGATGTCGCCGAACCGGCTGAACCCGATCCAGATCGCGAACAGGACGAACCCCGCGGCGACGATGACGTAGTACCAGCCGAAGTCGCGGACGATCGCGTCCTGCACCGTGGCGAAGACGGCCTCGGTCTGCTTCGGCGCGATGAGTGCGACGACGACGAACGCCAGCACCAGGCCGGCTGCCGGCCAGAACACCCAGCGCTTGACCGGCGGCTCCCGTCCGTCGGCGCCCTCCAGGACAGGAGGCTCGTCATGCGCCACCTGGGCGGCCCCCGTCTCGTCGATGGCCGCTTCGGCGCCCTCGGCCGGTTCCGCAGTGTCGCTCACACCCCCGGATTCTACGAACGGACCCGGAAGCCCGTCCGGATGCGATGCGAATCCACGCCGCCCGTCCGGACGGTCGTCGTCACCGAAGCCCGGCTGCCGATACGCTGCTCTGGACCCGGAGGCGGTATACCGGGCCGACCCGAAAGGACGAGATGACGGCGATCGACGGATCGACGCGCTTCGGGAGCGCGCGCGACGATGTGAGCGGAGCGGTCGACAGCGACCTGCGTTCGGATGTCCGCTACCTCGGCAAGTTGCTCGGGCGCGTGCTGCGCGAGAGCGGCGGCGACGACCTGCTGCGCGACGTCGAGGCCTTGCGTGCCGCGGTGATCGAGGCGTACGAGGGCTCCGACGCGGACGGCGCGGCACGTGCCGAGGCGGTCGTGTCCGGACTCTCGGCGGAACGCGCCGAAGAGGTCGCACGTGCCTTCACCACCTACTTCCACCTGACGAACCTGGCCGAGGAGCACCACCGTGTGCGCGTGCTCCGGCTGCGCGGGGACGACGGCGGTGTCGCGGGGGACTCGTTCCCGGCGACGTACGCCCAGCTCGTCGACGAGGTCGGCGCCGAGCAGGCGGCCACGCGACTCGACGCGCTCCGCTTCCACCCGGTCCTGACCGCGCACCCGACCGAGGCCCGCCGTCGCGCGGTGACCACGGCCGTCCGCCGCATCACGGACCTCATCGACGAGCGCGACCGGGCGAAGAACTCGACGGCGCTCGTGGAGAACGAACGGCGGCTGCTCGAGGAGATCACGAACCTCCTCCGTACGTCCCCGCTCCGCACCACCCGACCGACCCCGCTCGACGAGGTCCGCACGGCGATGAGCGTGTTCGACCAGACGCTGTTCGAGATCGTCCCGCAGGTCTACCGTCTGCTCGACGACCGGCTCCAGGGTGACGCCGCTGGCAGCGCTCCGGCCAAGGCCCCGGCGTTCGTCCGGTTCGGCACGTGGATCGGCGGCGACCGCGACGGCAACCCGCACGTCACGGCCGACGTGACCCGGCAGGCGGCCGAGATCGCGGCGGAGCACATCCTGCTCGGCCTGATGCGCGCGGCGACCCGCATCGGCAGCACCCTGACCCTCGACAGCAGCGAGACCCCGGCGGACGCCGGACTGACCGCGCTCGTGGTGGCGCAGGAGAGCCTCGATCCCGGCATCGCCGAGCGCATCGGGATCCGCGCGCCGAACGAGACGCACCGCCGTGCACTGCTCTTCACCGCTGCTCGGATCGACGCGACCCGTCGCGGCGACGCCGCGCTCGCGTACGACGGACCAGAGGCGTTCCTCGCGGACCTCCGAACCATCCAGGCATCGCTCGTCGCGGCCGGCGCGGCGCGTCCCGCGTACGGCGAGCTGCAGAACCTCATCTGGCAGGTCGAGACCTTCGGGTTCCACCTCGCCGAGCTCGAGGTCCGGCAGCACTCGCAGGTGCACCGGAACGCCCTCGCGGAGATCCGTGCAGGTGGCGACCTCAGCGAGACGACCGAAGAGGTCCTCGCGGTCTTCCGGACCATCGCGGACCTGCAGCGTCGGTACGGCGTGCGGGCTTCCAACCGGTACATCGTGTCGTTCACGCAGTCGGCGGAGGACCTGGCGAACGTCCACGAACTCGCCGCCGCCGCGCTCGGGTCCGCCGAGGCAGCGCCGGTGCTCGACGTCATCCCGCTGTTCGAGACGTTCGCCGACCTGCACGCGAGCGTCGGCATCCTCGACGAGGCCGTCCGGACCGAGGCGTTCCAGCGGCGCCTCGCCGCGACCGGTCGCAAGCTCGAGGTCATGCTCGGGTACTCGGACTCCTCGAAGGACGTCGGCCCGGTGTCGGCGAACCTGGCGCTCTACGACGCGCAGGCGCAGATCGCCGAGTGGGCCAGGCAGAACGACGTCGAGCTCACCCTGTTCCACGGACGCGGCGGGTCGCTCGGCCGCGGTGGCGGTCCCGCGAACGAGGCCGTGCTCGCTCAGCCACCAGGGTCCATCGACGGCAGGCTGAAGCTCACCGAACAGGGTGAGGTCATCTTCGCCCAGTACGGCGACCAGGACATCGCCGCCCGGCACCTCGAGCAGATGGCCTCCGCGACGCTGTTCGCGTCGTCGCCGTCGAACGAGGCGCTCACCGAGGCCGCTGCCGATCGGTTCGCCGACCTCGCCCAGCAGCTCGACGACGTCTCCCGCGACGCCTTCTACGACCTCGTGAAGGCCGACGGGTTCGCGCCGTGGTTCGCCACGGTGACCCCGATGGAGGAGATCGGGCTGCTGCCGCTCGGATCCCGTCCGGCGCGCCGTGGGCTGTCGGTCGAGTCGCTCGAGGACCTCCGCGCCATCCCGTGGGTCTTCTCGTGGACCCAGGCCCGGATCAACCTCGCCGGCTGGTACGGCCTCGGGTCCGCGCTCCAGGCGGTGGGCAACGAGGAACTCCTCCGCACCGCCTACGCCGAGTGGCCGCTCTTCGGCGCGATGATCAAGAACGTCGAGATGTCGCTCGCGAAGACGGACGAGCACATCGCCCGCCGGTACCTCGAGCTGGCCGACCGCGACGACCTCGCGGCGAAGGTGCTCGACGAGATGCTCCGCACGCGGGAGTGGGTGCTCCGGGTCTCCGGTGGTGCCGACGTGCTCGAGGACCGTCCGGTGCTCGCCCGCGCCGTGCGACTCCGCAGCCCGTACGTCGACGCCCTGTCGCACCTGCAGCTCCGCGCGCTGCGTGCGATCCGCAGCACCGGCAGCACCGATCCTTCCGATGCCGACCACCGGCTGCTGCTCCTGACGGTCAACGGGATCGCCGCCGGCCTGCAGAACACGGGCTGACCCCCGAACGCACCGGCGGACGGGAGGCGCGGTGCTGGCTGGCACCGCGCCTCCCGTCGATCGCGTGGCGCGACCCGTCACCGGCCGGTGACCCTCCTCGAGTGGTCGCGACACCCCGCCAGCCCGACGCCGACCGGCCACGGATGGTCGTCCGGCCGAAAGACACCCGACGTCCCGCGACCACTCGGCGAACGCGAGCGGGGTTTCGTGACCAGCCAGTCCGCACTGTCGAATCGATTCGGTCCGCGGTAGCGTGGCGGACGTGACGACGGAGCGCATGCGGACCATCTCGACGAGCCTGCCGCCGATCGTCCCGCTGGCCCTCATCGTCGGTGTCTCGCCGTTCGCGACGGACATGTACATCCCCGCGCTGCCGGCGATCGCCCGCGACCTCGGGACGACGCCGAGCGCCGTGCAGCTCTCCCTGACCGCGTTCCTCGTCGCGTTCGCGGTCGGACAGCTGCTCGCCGGCCCGGTGAGCGACGGCATCGGTCGCCGGCCGATGCTCCTCTGGGGCACCGCGCTCTTCGCCGTCGCCTCGCTCGGGTGCGCCCTCGCGCCCGACGTCGTCACGCTGGTCGTCGCCCGGGTCGTGGAGGGCCTCGCCGGAGCCGCCGCTGCTGTGGCCGGGCGGGCGATGGTGTCCGACGTGACCGACGGGGCGGTCATGGCGAAGGTGTTCGGCACCCTCGCGGCGATCAACGCGATCGGGCCGGTCGTGGCGCCGCTCGTCGGGGGAGCGGTCCTGACGGTCGGGACATGGCGCGTGATGTTCGTCGTGCTCGCGGTCCTCGGCGCGGTGTTCTTCGCCATGGTGGTGGCCCGGTTCCCCGAGACCCTCCGCGCGGAGGCACGCGGCGGCATCGGACTCGGCGCGAACTGGCACCGGATGCGCGAGCTCCTGGCGATCCCGCGGTTCCGCGCCTACCTGCTCTCCGGGGTGCTCTCGACGATCGGCTTCTTCGCGTACATCGCGACGAGTTCGTTCGTGTTCCAGACGCAGTTCGGGTTCTCGGAGGGGCTGTACACGATCGTGTTCGCCACGAACGCGACGATGATGATCATCACGACGCTCGTGTTCCGGCGGGTCGTCGGGCGCTTCTCCGAGGACGGCCTGCTCACGTTCGGGCTCGTCGTCGGGACGATCGGTGGGGCCGGGGTGCTGGTCTCGGCGCTGCTCGGCCTCGGTCCCGTCCCGGTCTGGTGTTCGCTCGCCGTGGTGACGGGCGCGTGGGGGTTCGTCCTGCCGGCCGCGATGACCCGCACGCAGCACGTCGGCGCCGCGCACCCGGGGACCGCCGCGGCGCTCCAGGGCGGACTGTCGTTCGGGCTCGGTGGCCTCGGCACGCCACTCGCGGGGGTGCTCGGCGGGACCGCGCTCGCGATGGGTGCGGTCATGGTCGTGCTGATGGCAGCGGCGGTGGTCGTGCAGACGGTGGCGACACGGAGAACTCGCTGACCGTACCGACGATGGGCGGATCCGAACCGATAGGGTCCGTGGAGCACGCGCACCGACCTGAGGAGGACCACCGGCATGGAGATCGTCGTACACGAGGCGCAGACGGACGCGGCGGTCCTGGAGTGCAAGGGGCGACTCAACATGGTCTCGGCCCCCGCGTTCCGGGAGACCGTCGCCAAGGTCGTCGGGGACGGTCGGCACCGTGTGGTGGTCGAGCTCTCCGCCGTGGACTTCATGGACTCGTCCGGACTCGGCGCCCTGGTCGGATGCCTGAAGACCGCGCGGCAGGCGGGCGGCGACCTGCGGATCGCGGCGCCGTCCGACCAGGTCTCGATGGTGCTGAAGCTCTCGAACATCGACAAGATCCTGCGGACGTACCCGGACGGGGACGCCGCGGTGTCCAACTGGGGATGAGCGGGTCCGCCGTGGGCGAGCACCGCCTGGAGTTCGCGTCCCCGCCGGACGACGTGAACGCGGTCCACGACTTCCTCGCGGGTGTGTGGGGCACCGAGCCGTCGGTCGGTGCCGAAGACCGCATGGCCTTCGAGCTGGCGCTCGTCGAACTCGCGTCCAACGTCGTGGAGCACGCGGGTGGCGGCCACCGGGTCGCGTGCTCGCTGGCCCTCGCGGTCACCGGTGACGGCCTGGAGGCACGGCTCACCGACGACGGTCGGCCTGCGTCCGTCGACCCCGCGGCGGCCGTGCTGCCGGACGGGTCCGCGGAGAGCGGTCGCGGTCTGGCGCTGGTCGGCATGGTCGTGGACGAGCTGCGGTACGAACGCGAGGGCGACCACAACCGCTGGACAGTACGCCGCGGCCGGTCCTCCAGCACCGCCTGACTGTCCAGAACGCGCACTGGGTGAGCCGGAACCCGCAAGGCTCCGACGGCGATTCCGTCGGGGTCACCGGCGCGTGTCACGATCCGGTCGATGACAGTCGAGTCCGACCCCAGGATGAGCTTCGAGACGTCTGGTGACGACCTCGGCGCGGCGCTCCGCATGTACGAGGACGCGTACGAGGGCACCGATTTCGTCGCGCGGTACACGGAGCGCGACTTCTCGTACCGGTTCCGCGTGGTCGGTGACGACACGATGTCCTTCCGGTCGAGTCGGTTCGACGCCCGGGTGTCCGGTGAGGTCGAGGTCCGTGACGAGTACGTCGTGATGTGGACGGCCGAGGGCGGCGGTCTGGTCGACGTCGGCCGCGACGAGGTGACACTCGTCCCGGGGACGCCGATGATGTTCCCGACCGGACGCCCGTACGTCTTCGACCTCGCCGACATCCGCCAGAGCCTGGTGCAGTTCGAGCGCAGCTACCTGGAGGGCGTCGCGGCCGAGTTCCACGGCGCGCAGCCGGGGCCGCTCGTGTTCGACCACGCCGCCGCCCTCGAAGCCGATGACGTGCGTGTGTGGAACCGGCAGGTCCAGGCCGCCGCCGCGACGGTGCTCGGCAGCGCACCGGTCTCGCCGCTCGTGCTGGCCGAGACCGCCCGCGAGACCGCGACGACGCTGCTCCGCACCTTCCCGCACCGGCTCCTCACGCCTGATGTCCCGCTGCCGCAGGGCGCGACCGGCAGGGTCCGCGGGGCGGTGGAGTACATGCACGCCTTCGCACACACGCCGATCTCCACGACCGACGTCGCGGAACACGTCGGCCTGAGCGTCCGCGGTCTGCAGCAGGCCTTCCAGCGGCAGGTCGGCACGGCCCCGAACGCCATGCTCCGCGGGATCCGACTGGACCGCATCCGGGAGGAGCTCCGCCGGGGATCACCGGGGGAGCTGACGGTCGCGTCGGTGGCGGTGAAGTGGGGCTTCGCACACCTCGGGCGGTTCTCGGCCGCGTACGCCTCGCGCTTCGGCGAGTACCCGCGGGACACGCTGCAGGCCTGATCGACCGCGGCGGACGATCCCCGTACGCTGCAGGAGTGAGCCGACCTCGACCCTGGGTGATCGTCCCCGGCATCTGGAACTCCGACGCCGAGCACTGGCAGTCGCACTGGCAGGAGTCCCGCGGGGCGGACGCCGTGCGGATCGCGCCGACGTCCTGGTCCGAGCCGGATCCCGACGACTGGTCGGCCGCGATCGACCGTGCGGTGGCGGCCTGTGACGAACCGCCCGTGCTCGTCGCGCACAGCCTCGGCGTGCTGGCGGTGGCGGCGTGGCTCGCGGAGCACGACGACGGCCGCGTCGCCGGTGCGTTCCTCGTGGCGCCGCCGGACCCGGACGCCCCCGGGTTCCCCGCCGCCGCGGCCGGCTTCACGGCGCCGACGCAGGGCGTGCGGACGCCCACCGTCCTCGTGGTGAGCGACGACGACCCGTACTGCACCGCTGATCGTGCGCTCGGGATCGCTTCGACGCTCGGCGCGGGGGTGCAGCGGATCGGCGCCTTCGGGCACGTCAACGTGGCGAGCGGCGTGGGGGACTGGGACGCCGGGCGCACCCTGCTCGAGGACTTCGCCGCGGCGCTGTAGGCCTGATCGCAGCCGAGCGGTGCCCGCCCGGACGACACGCCGTTCACGTTCGGGGCGATATGGCACGCGATGCCGCGACACTCCGCGGATGTCCGACGGGATCGAGCGCGCGATATTCATACTTCCCTCATGGAAACGCAGTCCGGTGCACGCACCCCCCTCGTCGACCCCTTCGGTCGCGAGCTCGAGGAGTGGCTCCGTGACGCACCGGCGACCCGGTCACCGTACGTGTCGGACCTCGTGGTCCCACCCGTCACGGGCCCGGTGCAGCGACCGGACGCCACCACGGACGCCGCACCCGAACGCGACCAGGCCACCGAGGAGCCATCGTCGGCACCCTCGGACGACACGGCGTTCCGTCGCCCCCGCGACCGTGGGCGACACGCCTCGGTCTGCGCGCCGTCCTTCCCCGAACCCCCGGAGCGGCTCGCGCTCCGCATCGACGAGCTCGAGGTCGAGGTGTCCGCGCAGAGCGGCCGCCCGGTGATCGAGCGCATCGTGATCCTCGAGGACGAGGTCCGCCGTCGCGACGAGGACCTCGCCCGCCTGTCCGCCTGGGAAGCCGTCGTCGCCGACCTCGCGGACCCCGAGGTCGACGCCGCTCGTGCGTACGCGCGCTCGGTCTTCGCCGACCTGCTCGCCGACGCCGCCGACGAGAACGACCGCCGGGACCGTGCGGCCGCCCGCCGTGCAGCGGCCACCGGGGCGGTCGCGGTCGTGACCGCAGGCTCGGTCGCCGGGGTGACGACGCCGACCGCGGCGCCGGCCCTCGTCGAGCCTGCAGCGGCGCCCGTCACCGCGGACCGGGTCGACGACCTGGACGTCGAGTCCACGGAGCGTGACGAGCCCGCGCGACCCGTGCTGCGCCTCCCGGCCGTGTCGCCGGTGTCCGCGAACACCCGCCCGACCCCGCTCGTCCAGCCCGCGACCGGTCCGACGGTCGTGGACCGCGACGCCTTCGCCGCCGTCCTCCGTGCGCACCGTGTGGAGACGGCCGGCACGCCGGTCGTGTTCGCCGCCGAGCACGCGGCCGAGCTCCCGGCGGTCGCACCGTCACCGGAGCCGCAGCCCGTGGCGACCACCGAGACACCGGCGCAGTCCGGTTGGTGGTCCCGGGTCGTCGCCGCGGTGCTCCGGCTCGTCCGCCGCTGAACCCGGTGGCCTGCCGCTCCTCGGTAGACTGACCGGATGCCGACGCTCCGCGATCTCCAGGCCGTGATCGAGTCCCTCTGGCCGGTCGACGGCGCGGAGTCCTGGGACGCCGTCGGCCTCGTCTCCGGGGACCCGGACGCGGTCGTCGAGCACGTGCACCTCGCCGTCGACGCCGTGCCGGACACGGCGCGTGAAGCCGTCGCGGTCGGTGCCGACCTGCTCCTCACGCACCACCCGCTGCTGCTCCGCGGCGTGACGACGATCGCGGAGTCGACCTCCAAGGGGTCCGTGCTGGCCACGCTCGTCCGCGGTGGTTGCGCGCTCGTGGCCGCACACACCAACGCCGACGTCGTGCGCTCCGGCACCTCGGCCGTGCTCGCCGACCGGATCGGGCTCACCGACCTGCGTCCGATCGAGTCCGGTTCGGCAGCGGACACCGGGATCGGCCGGGTCGGCGTGCTGCCGGAGTCCGTCACGCTCGGGGCGCTCGCACGGCGCATCGTCGACGTGCTGCCCGCCACCGCGTCTGGGGTCCGCGTGTCCGGCGCGTACGACCAACCCGTCCGGACCGTCGCACTCTGCGCCGGCGCCGGGGACTCCCTGCTGGGCAACCCGCTCGTGCAGGCCGCCGACGTGTACGTCACGAGCGACCTCCGTCACCACCCGGCATCCGAGTTCCGCGAGCAGGCGATGCTCGCCGGCGGCCCGGCACTCATCGACACGTCGCACTGGGCCAGCGAGTGGCTCTGGCTCGACGTCGCCGCCGAAGAACTCCGTCGCGCCGCCGGTGTCCGCGTGACGGTGAGCGACCTCCGGACCGACCCGTGGGACTTCGCGGTCCTGCCGAACGCCTCCGCCCCCACCACCGAGCACCACAACGAAGGAGCCTGATCATGAAGGCAGCACCCGAGGACCAGGCCATCCTCCTCGACGTCCAGCGTCTGGACAACGGCATCACCCGCATCGCACACCGCATCAGCTCGCTGCAGAAGGGCGCCAAGCTGACCGAGCTCGGCACGACGGCGGCGGGGCTCAGGAGCGAACTCGTCGACGCGACCGGCAAGGTCGAGGACGCTGAGCGCGACCTCGCCCGACTCGAGTCCGACACCGCGACGGCCCAGGCCAGGATCGAGCGCGACACGACCATGCTGCAGAACGTGTCGAGCGCCAAGGACGCCGCCGGGCTCCAGAGCGAACTCGACTCGTTGCAGCGCCGCATCGGGGACCTCGAGACGTCCGAGCTGGAGATCATGGAGACGCTCGACGTCCTCCGTGCGCGGGTCGGCGACGTCGAGGCGAAGCTCGCCGACGTCGAGGCGCAGCGCACCGCCCTCGTCGCGGAGCGGGACACCGAGATCGAGCGGCTCGAGGGCGACCGGGTCTCCGCGACCCAGAGCCGCGCCGACGTCGCGGCGAAGGTCCCGGACGACCTCCTCGCGCTGTACGAGCGCCAGCGTGCGCGGTACGGGTTCGGGGCGTCGCTCCTGCAGGGCGGTGTGTCGACGGCGTCCGGCGTGACGCTCACCGGAGCCGACCTGCAGGCGGTCCGTGCGGCCGCGCCCGACGACGTCGTGCTCTGCCCCGACAGCGAGGCGATCCTGGTCCGGACGGCCGAGTCCGGCCTGTAGACGCACGCCGAACCGGACGGGAGGCCCGGTGCCAGCTGGCACCGGGCCTCCCGTCCGTCACGTGGTGCGAACGGGCCGGCCGTACGCCGGGTTCTGTCCCGCCTTGCAGCGGTGACGGCCATCTCTCTCGGACCGACGTTGCCGTCGGCCTCCAGCGGTCTACCCGAGGACTCGGCGAGCAGCCTCGACGTCCTCTGTCTGACCTTGCTCCGGGCGAGGTTTACCGAGCGAGTCCGGTCACCCGGACCCCTGGTGGTCTCTTACACCACCGTTTCACCCTTACCGACGTCGCCGCCGGCGGTCTGCTTTCTGTGGCACTGTCTCGCGGATTGCTCCGGGTGGGTGTTACCCACCGCCCTGCTCTGTGGAGCCCGGACGTTCCTCGGCGCTCCCGGGGGAGCGACGCGACCGTCTCACCGACCCGTTCGCAATGCCGAGTCTACCGGTGCCGAGTGGTCGTGACACGCCGCGTGCGAGCGCCGAGCGGTCACGAACTGTCGCTCCCAGACCCGCCGGACGACGGTTCGTGACCACTCGGCGAAGCGTCAACGGCGTGTTGCGACCGCTCGGCGGCACACTCGCGCCGGGCTACTTCGAGTTGAACGCCAGGGTCGCGGCACCGATGATGCCCGCGTTGTTGCGGAGCGTCGCGGGGATGATGTCCGCCTGCAGGTCGAGGAGCGGCAGGAACTCGTCGTACTGCTTCGACACGCCGCCGCCGACCACGAAGAGCTCTGGCGAGAGCAGGGCCTCGAGCCGCGAGTAGTACTTCTGCAGACGCTTCGCCCAGTGCTTCCAGGAGAGGTCGTCCCGCTCCTTCGCCGCGAACGAGGCCTTCGTCTCGTAGTCGACCCCGTCGATCTCCAGGTGGCCGAGCTCCGCGTTCACGATGAGCACGCCGTCGTTGATGAGCGCGGTGCCGATGCCCGTGCCGAGCGTCGTCATGATGACGAGGCCGTCCCGACCCTTGGCGGCGCCGAACTGCTGCTCGGCGAACCCGGCGGCGTCGGCGTCGTTGACGAAGTGGATGGAGCGACCGAGTTCCTTCTCGAAGAGCGCCTCCGCCTCGAAGCCGATCCACTTCTTCGACACGTTCGCCGCCGACATGGTCTTGCCGTCGCGGACGATCGCGGGGAAGCACACACCCACGGGGACGTCCTGGTCCGGGCCGAGCTCGTCGAGGATCTCGACGACGACGGACACGATGTCGTGGGGCTTCCCGCCCTCCGGGGTGGCCTTCTTGATCCGGTCGGTCGTCAGTTCACCGGTCGTCGTGTCGACGATCGCGCCCTTGATGCCCGTACCGCCGATGTCGACGCCGACTGCGAGTGAGGTCATGAGGAGCGGTTGCCTTTCAGGAGACGGTGAGGAGCTCGGCGCCACGTTCTGTGACGACGAGGGTCTGTTCGAACTGCGCGGTCCAGGACTTGTCGCGGGTGCTGACGGTCCAGTCGTCGGCCCAGATGTCCGCTTCGATGCCGCCGAGCGTGAGCATCGGCTCGATGGTGAACACCATGCCGGTCTCGATGACGGTGTCGTACTGGGGTGCGTCGTAGTGGGGGATGATCAGGCCGGAGTGGAACGCCCGGCCGACTCCGTGCCCGGTGTAGTCGCGGACGACGCCGTAGCCGAAGCGCTTCGCGTAGGACTCGATGGCGCGGCCGATGACGTTCACCTGCCGACCAGGGGCGACGGCCTTGATGCCGCGTTCCATCGCGATCCGCGTGCGTTCGACCAGGTCTGCGACCTCTGGCGCGGCCTGCCCGACGACGAACGTGCGGTTCGTGTCGCCGTGCATGCCGTCCTTGTACGCGGTGATGTCGATGTTCACGATGTCGCCGTCCTGCAGGACCGTGTCGTCCGGGATGCCGTGGCAGATGACCTCGTTGACCGACGAGCACAGCGACTTCGGGTAGCCCCGGTAGCCGAGCGTCGAGGGGTAGGCGCCGTGCGCGACGACGTACTCGTGCCCGATGCGGTCGAGCTCGTCGGTGGTGACACCGGGTCGGATCGCGGCGGCCACCGCGTCGATCGCCCGGGACGCGATGCGCCCGGCGGTGCGGATCAGCTCGATCTCGGACGCGGAGTACGTGTCGCCGAGCCCGTGCTCGTGGGGCTCGACCCTGCCGACGTACTCGGGGCGTTCGATGTCCTTCGGGACGGGCCGCTGGGGGGAGATGCGGCCGGCGGTCAGGTGTCCGTGTTCGTCCCGGGGCATGCGGACCACTCTAGCCGCGGCGGACGACGACCCGTGCCGCCCGTGCCGCGGACGGCGAGGGTACGTTTGGCGGCATGAGCGACGAGCGCATCGAGTCCCAGTGGTGGTTCAACGACAAGACCCACGCGGTCGAGCAGGGACCGCAGTCGCCGCAGCGCGACCGGATCGGCCCGTTCGAGACCCGCGAAGCGGCCGAACACGCGCTGGAGCGCATCAAGGCCAACAACGAGAAGTGGGACGACGAGGACGCGTGACGCGATCCGTCAGGGGCGGTACGTGATCGGCAGCCGCCGGTCACGACCGAACGCCATGCCGGAGATCTTCGGACCGATGGCGCCCTGCCGGCGCTTCCATTCGGACCGGTCGACCAGGCGGGTGACCTCGGCCACGGTGGCCGCGTCGAACCCACGCGCCACGATGTCCGCCGCGCCCTGCGCCTGCGTGACGTAGAGGTCGAGGATCGCGTCCAGGACCTCGTACGGCGGCAGGGAGTCCTGGTCCTCTTGCCCGTCGCGGAGTTCGGCCGACGGCGGCTTCGTGATCGAGTTCTCCGGGATCGGTCCGGTCTCGCCACGTGATGCGGCGACCGCGTTCCGCCACCGGGCGAGCTCCCACACCATCGTCTTCGGGACGTCCTTGATCGGGGCGAACCCGCCGACCGAGTCGCCGTAGATGGTGGAGTAGCCGACGGCGAGCTCGGTCTTGTTGCCCGTCGTCAGCACGAGGTGCCCGTCGAGGTTCGACAGTCCCATCAGGATGAGCGCACGGACCCGGGCCTGGATGTTCTCCGCCGCGAGCCCGGTGAGTGCGAGCTGCTCGTCGAAGGGAGCGACGAGGTCGGCGATCGGCTCGGTGCGGTACTGCAGGCCGAGCCGGGCGGCGACGTCGTCCGCGTCCGACCGCGAGTGGTCCGAAGACCACCGCGACGGCATCGAGACGCCGAACACGTTCGACGGGCCGATGGCGTCCACGGCGATGGCCGCGCACACCGCCGAGTCGATGCCGCCGGAGAGCCCGAGGACCACCGAGCGGAATCCGTTCTTCTGCACGTAGTCCCGGGTGCCGAGCACGAGCGCGTCCCAGATCGCGGCGGTGTCGTCCAGCGGTGCCGCGATGTCCGGGGGCAGCGCCGGGCGCCCGGGGAACTCGCCGGGCGTCGTGTTCGGCGTGTCCAGGACGATGCGCTGGACGTGGTCGGTCTCGACGGGGTCCGTGGCGGGTGCCGGGTCGACGTCGACGACGAGCAGGTGCTGCTCGAACTGCGGGGCCCTGGCGAGGATCGTGCCCTGCTCGTCCACCACGACGGAGTCGCCGTCGAAGACCAGGTCGTCCTGGCCGCCGACGATGTTCACGTACGCGACGATCGTGTCGGACTCGGTCGCACGACGGGTCACGAGCGGCAGCCGGACCTCGTCCTTGTCCGCGACCCACGGCGACGCGTTCACGACGAGCAGCAGCCCGGCGTCGGCGTCGAGCACCCGCGCGACCGGGCCGCCGTCGCGCCAGAGGTCCTCGCAGATGATGATCGCCACGTCGACGTCCGCGATCCTGGCCACGAGCAGGTCGTCACCGGGGATGAACACCCGGTACTCGTCGAACACCGAGTAGTTCGGCAGGTGGTACTTCGCGGTGGTGGCGACGACGCGTCCGTGC
The DNA here is from genome assembly GCF_048756585.1 of Curtobacterium sp. L3-7. NCBI lineage: Bacteria > Bacillati > Actinomycetota > Actinomycetes > Micrococcales > Microbacteriaceae > Curtobacterium > Curtobacterium sp. L3-7. Next base: position 2,351,679 of record NZ_CP151474.1, read on the forward strand.
TGCAGGACGCTCGCGCAGTTCTTCGCGATCGCGGTCGGGGCAGTGCTGACGTCGACGGCCCGCGGCTCGAACGGCCCGTCCGGGTGCCCGACGACGACGGCGACGTCACCGAGCCCCTCGTCGGCGAGCCGTGCGGCGAGCGTGACCACCGCGGCACGCGCGGCCCGCAGGAACGACGGACGGGACGCGAGGTCCTCGATCGGGTAGCCGGAGATCGCCATCTCACCGACCGCGACGAAGTCGGCGCCCCGCGCGGCTGCGGAGCGGACGGCGTCGACGATCCCGGCGGTGTTCCTGGCGAACGCACCCACCACCGGATTCGTCTGGGCGAGTGCCAAGCGGAGACGGGGCATGACCACTAGCCTATTGACCACGGCCGTCGTACGGCCGTGGTGGAACGCGGAAAGGGCGTGCATGGACAAGCAGACGGACTTCGTGCTCCGCACCATCGAGGAGCGGGGCATCAAGTTCATCCGACTCTGGTTCACGGACGTCATCGGGACCCTCAAGTCGGTGGCGATCGCCCCGGCGGAGGTCGAGGGTGCGTTCGCCGAAGGGATCGGTTTCGACGGCTCCGCGATCGAGGGCCTCAGCCGCTCCTACGAAGCCGACGTGCTCGCACACCCTGACCCCTCGACGTTCCAGATCCTGCCGTGGCGCGGGGAGATCGACCCGACCGCGCGGATGTTCTGCGACATCGCGACGCCGGACGGCCAGCCAGCCGTCGCCGATCCCCGCAACGTCCTCAAGCGCACGCTGGCGCGGGCGAGCGAGCGCGGGTTCACGTTCTACACGCACCCCGAGATCGAGTTCTACCTGCTGAAGGACCGTGACTGGAAGGACGGCGGCCCGAAGCCGGTCGACCAGGCCGGCTACTTCGACAACGTCCCCGGCGGCAGCGCCCACGACTTCCGTCGCCGCGCCGTCCGCATGCTCGAGGACCTCGGCATCTCGGTGGAGTTCAGCCACCACGAAGCGGGCCCCGGCCAGAACGAGATCGACCTCCGCTACGCCGACGCGCTGACGATGGCGGACAACATCATGACGTTCCGCACCGTGGTGAAGGAAGTCGCGATCGAGCAGGGCGTCTACGCGACGTTCATGCCGAAGCCGATCTCCGGGCAGCCCGGCTCGGGCATGCACACGCACGTGTCGCTGTTCGAGGGCGACCAGAACGCGTTCTACGAGCCCGGCGGCGAGTACCAGCTGTCCCCGACGGCGAAGCAGTTCATCGCGGGCCTGCTCAGGCACGCGCCGGAGATCACGGCGGTCACGAACCAGTTCGTGAACTCGTACAAGCGGCTCTGGGGCGGCGACGAGGCCCCCTCGTTCGTCACGTGGGGCCACAACAACCGATCGGCCCTGGTCCGCGTCCCGCTGTACAAGCCGAACAAGGGCCAGTCGTCGCGGGTCGAGTACCGCGGCATCGACTCGGCGGCGAACCCGTACCTGGCGTACTCGCTCATCCTCGCCGCCGGACTCAAGGGCATCGAAGAGGGCTACGAGCTCCCGGCGGAGGCGGAGGACAACGTCTGGAGCCTCAGCGACTCCGAGCGCAAGGCCCTCGGGTACGCGCAGCTCCCGGCGAGCCTCGATCATGCGCTGTCGCTGATGGAGGACTCCGAGCTCGTCGCCGAGACGCTGGGCGAGCAGGTGTTCAACTACGTGCTCCTCAACAAGCGGCAGGAGTGGAAGCGGTACCGCGACCAGGTCACGCCGTTCGAGCTCGACACCAACCTGGGGATGCTCTAGCAGGAGATGACCGGCAGGACGAAGACGTCGCGTTCGGAGTTGGCCCGGCTGGGCTTCGCGGAGCTCTCCGAGACGCTCGAGCGTCTGGCCGACCTGGAGGCCCGGTTCGGCTCCGACATGCGGCTGCCGGTCAGCGAGCGGCCGGGGCTCTGGGAGTCCACGGCCGATCCCGACGGCGCGCTCCGGCGCATCGAACGCCTCATGGAGACCCACCCGGACGAGGTCAGGGCCGTCCTGGCGGACGACGACGCCACCGAGCTGTTCGTCCGCCTGCTCGGTGCCTCGGTCGGTCTGGGGGACTTCTTCCAGCGCCGACCCGCCGAGCTCGGACTGCTGCTCGACCCGGTCACCGCACCATGGTCGCAGCAGGAGTACACGGCGTCCCTGACCGAGGCGGTCGACGGCGGCACGGGTGAGGACGCCCGGCTGCGGCTCCGGGTGCGCTACCGACGGCACCTGGCGCAGATCGCCCTGTTCGACGTCCTGCACCCGTCCCCGACGAGCGCGTTCCCCGCCGTCGCCGCCGGGCTCGCCGACCTCGCGGGCGCTGCGCTCGACGTCGCCGTGGACGTCGCCAGGCGAGAGGTCCCTTTCCCCGAGGCCGACGTCGCCGCCACCCCGCTCGCCGTCATCGCGATGGGCAAGGCCGGTGCGCGCGAGCTCAACTACGTCAGCGACGTCGACGTCATCTTCGTGACCGAGGCGACGGACACTGTCGACACCGACAAGGCCGTCCGGATCTCCACCCGCATCGCGATCGCCGCGACGCACGTGATCACCGACCTCGCCGTCGAGCCAGCGCTGTGGGAGGTCGACGCCAACCTGCGGCCAGAGGGCAAGGACGGCGCGCTCGTCCGCACCCTCGACTCGCACGTGGCGTACTACGAGCGCTGGGCCAGGGAGTGGGAGTTCCAGGCGCTGCTGAAGGCCCGCGCGATCGCGGGCACGACGGACCTCGGGGAGCGCTACGTCGCGGCGGTCGCCCCGTTCGTGTGGAACTCGTCGAAGCGTCCCGGGTTCGTCGAGTCCGTGCAGCGCATGCGCGAGCGCGTGACCGACAACATCCCGGACGCCGAGGTCGACCGGCAGCTCAAGCTCGGACCCGGGGGCTTGCGCGACGTCGAGTTCACCGTGCAGCTCCTGCAGCTGGTGCACGGCCGCGACGACGAGAGCGTCCGCGTGCGCTCGACACTCGAGGCCATGGACGCGCTCACCGCGGCCGGGTACGTCGGACGACCGGAAGCCGCACGGTTCGGTCCCGACTACGCCCTGCTGCGGGTCCTCGAGCACCGGATCCAGCTGCGGCGGCTGCAGCGGACGCACATGATGCCCGCGGACGAGGACGAGCTCCGGGTCCTCGCGCGCTCGAGCGGCGTCGCGACGTCCGCGAGCGCGCTGGAGACCCGCTGGCGCGCCGTCAAGCTCGAGGTCCGCGGCCTGCACGAGCGGCTGTTCTACCGCCCGCTGCTCTCCGCCGTGGCCGCGTCCGACGGCGACATCGTCCTGACCAACGACCAGGCGCGGGACCGCCTCGGCGCGATCGGCTTCGTCGACCCGGACGGTGCGTTGGCGCACATCCGAGCGCTCACGCCTGGTACGTCGCGTCGTGCGACCATCCAGCGGAACCTGTTGCCGGTGCTGCTCCGGTGGATGGCGGAGGGCCCGGCACCCGATCGCGCGCTCCTGGCGTTCCGCCGGTTGAGCGACACCCTGGGGGAGTCCAGCTGGTTCCTGCGCATGCTCCGCGACTCGTCGGGCGCCGCGCACAGCCTGACGACCGTCCTGTCCGAGTCCGCGTTCCTGTCCGGGCTCCTCGAACGCTTCCCCGAGGCGGTGGCCTGGCTCGACGAACCCGAGTCGCTCCTGCAGCCGCGACCGATCGCGTCCCTGCTGTCCGAGGTGCGCGCGACCACGGCGCGGCACGGCGACGACGTGGCAGCGGCGTCGTCCCTGATCCGGTCGATCCGCCGGCGCGAGACGCTGCGGCTCGGGATGGCGGCCGCGCTCGGCAGGCTCGACGTCGACCAGCTCGGGCCCGCCCTCAGCGACATCACGGAAGCGACGCTGACCGGCGCGCTCGACCTGGCACGACGCGACGCTCCGGACGACCTGGAGTTCGGCATCATCGCGATGGGACGCTACGGCGGGCGCGAGCTCGGGTTCGGGTCGGACGCCGACGTCCTGTACGTCTACCGCGCGCCCGAGGGCACGGGTGAGACCGCCTCCCGTGCGGCACAGGTGATCGTCCGCGAGCTCAACCGCCTCACCGACGACGCCATCTACCCGTTCGACCTCGACATCGACCTGCGTCCGGAGGGCAAGAACGGCCCGGTGGTGCGCACCCTCGAGTCCTACGGCGCCTACTACGCCCGCTGGTCGCTCACGTGGGAGGCACAGGCGCTCCTCCGTGCCAGGGGTGCCGTCGGGGACGAGCAGCTCCTCCGCGACTTCGAGCACCTCGCCGACCGCACCAGGTACCCCGAGCACATCGAGGAGCGCGAGGTCCGCGAGGTCCGTCGCATCAAGGCCCGCGTGGAGTCCGAGCGGCTGCCCCGCGGTGCGGATCCCGCGCGCCACCTGAAGCTCGGTCGCGGGTCGCTCAGCGACGTGGAGTGGTTCGTCCAGCTCCTGCAGCTCCAGTACGCCCTCTCCGTGCCGGCGCTCCGCACGACGTCGACGCTCGACGCCCTGGACGGAGCCGTCGCCGAGGGACTCGTCGCGGCGGAGGACGGGGAACGTCTCGCCGCAGCGTGGCGGTTCGCGTCGAGGACCCGCAGCGCGCTCGTGCTGTGGTCGGGCAAGACCACTGACGTGCTCCCGGTCGACCGCATCCAGCTCGAGGGTGTCGCGCGGTTGATGGAGTACCCGCCGGGGTCGGCGACGCAGCTCGAAGAGGACTACCTCGGCGTCACCCGACGTGCCCGACAGGTGTTCGAGCGCGAGTTCTACGGCGCCTGACCTTCGCCCGACACGCCCGGGATGTCGATCTCGTCGTGAAGGTGACATGTCGTCGGAGGTTAATTCCTCGTGTCGCAGGTCGTCCCCCGAAATCGGACGTCCCGTACCCCGCTCAGCAACCGATGTCGCGCCGTTACCGAGCTGTGACGAAGCGTTCGGAAGACCGCAGCGCGCCGTGCGGGGTCGGCTCGTGAGCCGCCCGGTGACCATGCTCTGAACTGGGCTTTCGCGGGGACGCGATCCGGGCCTCCCGTCTGCTCGTCCACCCGGTCGGGGTGACCGGTGGGGTGAAAGCAGTCCGCACATGTGCTGACAGCAACCGAGGGGACAGGAGGAGTGCGCCCGGTGGGGGACTTCGGTGTACCCCGTAACGTGCTCGTAACGCCCCCGGACGGGGGTCACGTTGCAACGGTCGCCTCGGAGATGCGTCAATGGGTCTCACCCGAACCGACCCCCGATTTCCCGATGGCGCGGAATCACCACCCCGAACGTTGAAGCAGGGATCGATGTTCACCTTCATTCTGCAGATCAGGCAGATGGTCGACGGACACCCCGAGTTCTACCTCTTCGCCGTGTACTCCGCGGTGATCTGGTTGCTCTGGTTGCTCAAGGTCGTCCTGTCCGCCCGTTACCGCCCCTTCACCGGCACCTACGTCGGGACGACGAGCGTCGTCGTCCCCGTCGTGGACGAGCCACTCGACCTCTTCCGGGACGTCATCGGCCGCATGGTCGAGCAGCGCCCCGGCGAGATCATCGTCGTGATCAACGGCAAGAGGAACGAAGCGCTCGAGGAGGTCTGCGACGAGTTCGCCCCACTCGTCCGCTGGACCCACACGCCGATCCCCGGCAAGCGCAACGCCGTAAAGGTCGGCACCGAGATGTCGAACGGGGACATCACCGTCCTCGTCGACTCGGACACGGTGTGGACCCCAGGCACGCTCGAGGAGCTCCTCAGGCCGTTCGCCGACGAGTCCGTGGGCGGTGTCACCACCCGGCAGCGCATCCTCGAGCCCGAGCGCTCGTGGATCACCCGTTGGGCGGACTGGCTCGAGAACTCGCGTGCGCTCTACTCGATGCCCGCACAGAGTGTCCTCGGACAGATCGGCTGCCTGCCAGGCCGCACGATCGCGTTCCGCCGGAACATCCTGATGCGCGTCATGGACCGCTTCATGCACGAGAAGTTCATGGGCGTCTTCCTCGAGGTCTCGGACGACCGCACGCTGACGAACCTCACCCTCAAGGAGGGCTACCGGACCGTCTACCAGTACACGTCGCTCGTGTACACGGACGCTCCGCTGCAGGTGAAGAAGCTCTTCAAGCAGCAGCTCCGCTGGGCCCGTGGCTCGCAGTACAACACGCTGCGCATGATGCCGTGGATGCTCGGTCACGCACCCGTGCTGGCGCTGTTCTTCATCACCGACATCATCCTGCCGTTCATGCTCTTCGGCGTGATCGCCGGCTGGATCTACCGCGCGCTCACCGGTCAGGGAGAGAACCTCTACCAGGGGATCCTGCACCAGTACGGGTTCTCGACTGGCTTCATCTACGTCGCGGCACTCATGGTCGTGTCCAGCGTCCTGAGCATGGCGATCCGGCAGATGCGGCACCTCGCCGAGAAGCCGAGCGACTTCTTCCGGCTGCCGATGTTCATCATCGTGTCGACGTTCTTCCTCATGCCGATCCGCCTCATCGGCTTCTTCCGGCTCGCCCACGCCAGCGGCTGGGGGACCCGTGCCGGTGCCTACGCCGGTGGTCCGATGGAGACCGACCCGGCGCAGCCGCAGGCCGTCGCCACCCAGACGCCGGTCAGCCCGATCGACCGTGCCGCCGGGTACACGACCGCGGACGCCGGGGCGCATGTCGCGCTGACCGACGACCAGCTGGCGGCGGACCGGGCGTTCGACGACCTCTTCGGGCCGAACGCACGTGGGCTCGACGGGCTCGACGTCACCACCAACTCGACCTCGACGGTCCTGGCGACCCGGCGTTCGGCGGCTGCCGCGGCAGCGCCGACGGCTCCGGCCGCAGCGGCGAAGCCCACCAAGGTCCGTCGGTACAACCCCTACGCGGCGATCCCGTACTGCATCGGGATCGCGATCTTCGCCCTGGAGGCTCTCACCATTGTCTGACCTCTTCCGTTCCACCAGTTCGTGGTGGGCTCCATCGAGCAAGCACGCCAAGCGCACGGCCGTCGGGACGACCGCGATCGTGGTGGCGCTCGGCCTCATCACGTGGTCCGTGTGGATCTCACCGTCCAGCCCGGTCTCGACCGCCGTGCACCATGCCCTCGGCGTCAAGACCTCCCAGGAGAAGGCCGTCGACGCCGAGGCGCTGCAGGCCAAGCTGACCGCGGCGCAGAAGCAGATCTGGAAGCTCGAGGGGCAGCTCAAGTCCTCGACCGCCCAGTCCGGCTCCCGCGGTGACCAGGTCGCGCAGCTCAAGGCGCAGATCGCCTCGCTGCAGTCCGAGCTCGGGTCTGCGAAGGCACAGGCGGCAGCCGGGTCGAAGTCCGGTTCCGGGTCGACCGGGTCCGGCTCGTCCGGTTCCGGCTCCTCGGGCTCCTCCGGGTCCGGCACCCACAACGCCTCGACCGGCCACGGCGTCACGAACCCGAACACCGGCCCCTCGAAGGACCCGAACCCGACGACCCCGGTCGCGGTCCCGTCCAAGGCAGACATCCTGAACCAGCCCACGCGCTGGTACGGCCTCTACACCGCGCAGTCGCCCTTCAACTGGTCCGAGTACGACCAGGTGTCCCAGCAGGTCGGCAAGGCCACGAACATGGTCGGGTTCTTCCAGGGCTTCGACCAGGACTTCAACGCCAACGCCGTCCAGCGTTCGTGGGCCAACGGTCGCCTGCCGATGATGACGTGGGAGTCTGCCCCCGCGCAGACCGGCAACGACGAGAAGTACGTCGCCGGCTACACCAACCAGGACATCATCTCCGGCAAGTTCGACGCCTACCTGACCAAGTACGCCCAGGCGCTCAAGGCGAACGGGCAACCGATGGTCATCCGTCTCGACCACGAGATGAACGGCTCTTGGTACAACTGGTCCGAGGGCGATGCCCAGCAGAACGCCGCCGGTTCCTACGTGAAGATGTGGCAGCACGTGCACGACGTGTTCCAGGCCAACGGCGCGAACGACTACGTGGTGTGGAACTGGGCGCCGAGCCGCATCGACAAGCTCGGCAACGCCAAGTACCAGACGCTCGACTACATGAAGAACTACTACCCGGGCGCTGACTACGTCGACTGGGTGGGCATGTCCGGCTACTACCGCACCGCCTCGGAGACCCCGTCCTTCGCGAACACCTTCGGTGCGACCGTCGGGCAGCTCCGTCAGGTGGCACCCGGGAAGAAGATCCTCCTCAGTGAGATCGGCGCCACCGAGACCGGCACGACCGTGTCCAACGGGCAGAAGTCGAAGTGGATCACGTCCCTGTTCGACGCGCTGGCCGATCCCGCGAACGACGACATCATCGGCTTCTCGTACTTCAGCGAGACCGCCACCACCGTCGTCGACGGTGTCCGCTCGACCAACGACTGGCGACTCAACTCGCGCTCCGACAGCCTCCAGGCCTTCGTGGACGGCATCAAGCGCACCGACATCGACTTCGACCTGCAGGAGGTAACCCAGTGAGTGCTCCCAAGAAGAACGCGGACAGCCGCCCGGCCCCCGTCATCAGCGTCATCGGCACCGGCTACCTCGGTGCCACCCACGCGGCCGCCATGGCCGAGATGGGCTTCGAGACCATCGGCGTGGACGTCGACCCCGCCAAGCTCGCGGCGCTGTCCGCCGGCGAGGTCCCGTTCTACGAGCCCGGGCTGCCCGAGCTCATCACGAAGCACGTCGCGAGCGGCAAGCTCCGGTTCACGGCGGACATCGCCGAGGCCGTGGCAGCTGCCGACGTCCACTTCGTGTGCGTCGGCACCCCGCAGAAGGCCGGCTCGCACGCCGCGAACCTCGCCTACGTCGAGAGCGCCACGCGTGGCGTCGCGGAGAACCTCACCCACCCCGGCCTGATCGTCGGCAAGTCGACCGTCCCCGTCGGCACCGCAGCGCGGCTCCGTGGCATCGTCCGCGAGTTCACGCCGAGCGGGATCACCGCCGAACTCATCTGGAACCCGGAGTTCCTCCGCGAGGGCAAGGCCGTCGAGGACACGCTCCACCCGGACCGACTGGTCTGGGGTGGCGCGTCCGCTGCGGCCGACGCCGTCATCCGCGAGGTCTACGCCGCACCGATCAGCGAGGGCACCCCGGTCATCACGACGGACCTCGCCACCGCCGAGCTCGTCAAGGTCAGCGCGAACGCGTTCCTGGCCACGAAGATCTCGTTCATCAACGCGATCTCCGAGATGTGCGCCATCACCGGTGCCGACGTCACGACGCTCGCGGACGCCCTCGGGCACGACGCCCGCATCGGTCGCAAGTTCCTGAACGCCGGGCTCGGCTTCGGGGGCGGCTGCCTGCCGAAGGACATCCGTGCGCTCATGTACCGCGCGAACGAGATCGGTGCCGGGCAGGTCGTCGGCCTCATGCAGCAGGTCGACGAGATCAACATGGGCCAGCGTCAGCGGGTCATCGACATGGCGATCGACTCCGCCGGCGGCTCGGTCCTGAACCGTCGCATCGCGGTCATCGGCGCGGCGTTCAAGCCCCTCACCGACGACGTGCGGGACTCGCCGGCGCTCAACGTCGCCGCCGCGCTGCACCTCCGTGGCGCTCAGGTCACGCTGTGGGACCCCGAGGCGATGGACACGGCCAAGCGGTCGTTCCCGACGCTCAGCTACACCGCGTCGATGCCCGAGGCACTCGAGGGTGCTGACATCGTGCTCGTGCTCACCGAGTGGGACGACATCATCGGTGCAGACCCCGGGGCGCTCGGCGAGCTCGTCGGACGCAAGGTCGTCATCGATGCGCGCAACTGCCTCCCGGTCGAGAACTGGGTCAAGGCGGGCTGGACCGTCCGTTCCCTGGGACGGCCCACTCCGATCGCGGGTGCACCCGTGAGCGTCGCCGCGGGGACGAACGACACGTTGGCCACGAGCCGGTAGTCGCCGCAGCAGACGGGGTCCGTGCCGGGGCGGCACGGGCCCCGTTTCGCGCGTAGGAGGTCGAAACGTGCGTAGGAGGCCAGAACTCCGGGCCACCTACGCGCGTTTCCGCTTTCCAGTGCGGCCGCCATGGGTGGAAACGCGACAGCCTGGAGGCCCGGTGCCGGTCCGGCGGGCTGGCACCGGGCCTCCAGGCTGGATGCGTCCACGGCGCCTGCGAGGCTCGGACGCCACGCGGAAGGGCCCCGCACCTGACGGTGCGGGGCCCTTGTGTGGCAGGTCAGACGCACGTGCGCACAGCGCGAGTGCCTGACGAGCAGAACTCAGACGCCCGTGCGCACAGCGCGAGTGCCTGACGAGCAGAACTCAGACGCCCGTGCGCACAGCGCGAGTGCCTGACGAGCAGAACTCAGACGCCGAAGTACAGCTCGTACTCGAACGGGTGCGGACGCTGCGCGAGCGGGAGGATCTCGTTCTCGCGCTTGTAGTCGATCCAGGTCTGGATGAGGTCCTCGGTGAAGACGTTGCCCTTCGTGAGGAACTCGTGGTCGGCCTCGAGTGCGTCGAGCGCCTCGTCGAGCGAGCCGGGGACCTGGGGGATGCCCTTGGCCTCCTCCGGGGGGAGCTCGTAGAGGTCCTTGTCGACCGGCTCGTGCGGCTCGATGCGGTTCTGGATGCCGTCGAGGCCCGCCATGAGCTGCGCCGCGAAGGCGAGGTACGGGTTGCCGGAGGCGTCGGGCGCGCGGAACTCGATGCGCTTGGCCTTCGGGTTGGTGCCCGTGATCGGGATGCGGATCGCCGCCGAGCGGTTGCCGGCCGAGTAGACCAGGTTGACCGGCGCCTCGAAGCCCTTCACCAGACGGTGGTAGGAGTTGATCGACGGGTTCGTGAACGCGAGCAGCGCCGAGGCGTGCTTCAGGATGCCGCCGATGTACCAGCGCGCCACGTCGGAGAGACCGCCGTAGCCGTTCTCGTCGTAGAACAGCGGCTTGCCGTCGTTCCAGAGCGACTGGTGGGTGTGCATGCCGGACCCGTTGTCACCGAAGAGCGGCTTCGGCATGAACGTGGCGACCTTGCCCCACTGGTCGGCCGTGTTCTTGACGATGTACTTGAACTTCAGGATGTCGTCCGCGGCGTGGACCATCGTGTCGAACTTGTAGTTGATCTCCTGCTGGCCGCCGGTGCCCACCTCGTGGTGCGAGCGCTCGAGCTCGAAGCCCGCCTCGATCAGCTTGAGGGTGATGTCGTCGCGGAGGTCAGCGGTCTTGTCGACCGGGGACACCGGGAAGTAGCCGCCCTTGTACGGGGTCTTGTTGGCGAGGTTGCCGCCTTCTTCCTCGCGGCCGGTGTTCCAGGCGCCCTCTTCGGAGTCGACCGAGTAGAAGGACTTGTTCTGCGTGACCGAGTAGCGGACGTCGTCGAAGATGTAGAACTCTGCCTCGGGGGCGAAGAACGCGGTGTCCGCGATGCCCGTCGACGCGAGGTACTTCTCCGCCTTCTTGGCGACCTGGCGCGGGTCGCGGCCGTAGATCTCGCCGTTCCGCGGGTTGTAGATGTCGAAGATCATGATCAGCGTGCGCTCGGCGCGGAACTGGTCGATGTACGCCGTCGTCACATCAGGGATGAGCTGCATGTCGGACTCGTGGATCGACGCGAAGCCGCGGATCGAGGAGCCGTCGAAGAGCTGACCGACCGAGAAGAAGTCCTCGTCGACCGTGGAAGCCGGGATGTTGAAGTGCTGCTGCACGCCGGGCAGGTCGGTGAATCGGATGTCGAGGAACTTGACGTCCGTGTCCTTGATGAAGGCCAGGACCTCGGAGGAATCGCTGAACATGTGTGTCGATCTCCTGGGGTTTGAGTGATGTGGAGGTGCAGCGGGTGCACTCTCCGACGAGGCTATTGACACGGGGTTTCCCGGACGTGACTGCGTTGTTTCCGGCGTGTTACGCGCCTGCTGTCGCCTACCCTTGGAGCATGGCCCGTTCCACTCCGTCCTCGTCAGCCGCCGCCGCAAACGGTGCGGGGGACTGGCCGGGCAAGGTCCTGGGGCTGCCGGAATCCGGGCCCCGCTCGATGGGCGGGTTCGGTCGGCGGCTCGGTGGGCTCGCGATCGACTGGGCGCTCGCATCGGTCATCTCGCTCGCGATCGGGACGTACGGCGCGGCGGGCAACTTCGTGACCCTCGGGATCTTCGCGGTGCTGCAGGTGCTGTTCATCGCGCTGCTGTCCGGCTCGTTCGGGCACGTGTGCGTCGGGCTCCGGGTCGTCCCGATCCGTGGGGGCTACGTCGGGGTCTGGCGCCCGGTGGTCCGCACGGTGCTGCTGTGCGTCGTGATCCCGGTCCTCATCCACGCGAAGGACGGTCGACCCCTGCACGACGCCGCGGCCGGCACGGTGCTCGTCCGACGCTGACTCGCGCTGACCGGAGCGCTGCGGTGCGCCGTGCCGCGTCACGCTGCGGTGCGCCGCGCTCCGGTCTGCCCCGTCGCGTCCTGCCGTGGTCGATGGGTCACGACATGCCGCCGGTTCGACGTCGATCGGTCACAAGCCGTCGGGCCGGGTACGCGCGACCAACCACTTGCGACCGATCGACGAACGTGAGCGGGGTGTTTTGACCGATCGCCGGGTGCCGGAGCGGGTGCCGGGTGCCGACGCGGGCGCGGGTGCGGCTGCCGGGTGCCGGTGCCGGTGCGCGTGTGGCACCGCGCCGAGGAGGGTTGGTGGGCGACACCTCGCTGACGAAGGGCGGTCCGTGATCGCGCTGCACGCCTCCACACGCAGAACGCCCCCGGCCGCTGCGGCCGGGGGCGTTCGTGGTGCGACTCAGCGCGGGCGACCGGCGCGGACCCGAGTCGGGTCGATGCCCTTCGGGATCGCGGACGCCGGGTTCTGCGTGAGCGAGTCGAGACGGTTCGCGACCGCGAGGACCTCGTTGCGGTTGAGCGACTTCTTGAACTTGTTCATCGCGCGGGGGAGCTTGTGCAGGGTCACGGCGTCCTTGCCGTCGCCGACGTGGACGACGTGGATCGGGACGTTCGGCACGATGCGCTGGACCTTGCGACGCTCTTCGTCGACCTGGCGCGTCAGGTTGCCGAGCTGGCCCTCGGTGATGAGCACGACGCCAGGGGTACCGACGGCACGGTAGACGGCGGCCTGCGAACGACCGTGGACCGCGACGGGCATCTCGCTGGAGCGCCACTGGCGACGGAGGGAGTTCGAGAGCACGGCGCCGACAGCACCCGGCTGCCCGTCGATCTGCGAGTACGCGGCGCGTTCCGCCAGACGCCCGAGGACGATGAGGAACAGCAGCACACCGAGGAGCACCCCGGCGACGATCCACAGGACGACCGCGAGCCAGTTCTGCCCAGGCAACAGGAGTGCGAGCAGCACACCGAGCACGACGGGCACGACGAACGCCGCTGCGAACCACCAGATCGACGTCGGGTCTGCCCGACGCGTCATCTGGAAGACCTGGAACATCTGCTTGAGACGCCCCGGCTCCTTCGCCTTCGTGTCCGTCGAACTGCTGCGTGCCATGCTCCCAGGATACGGCCTGACGGGCTTCCCGTGGACCGCCCGTGATCAGGCTGTGGGCGAACGGGGTTCTCCACAGACGCCCGGAACCGGCCTGGAGGCCCGTCCCGCCTCCGCGACGCTGGTCACCATGGACGCGATCACGCTGGAACACTGGTGGACCGGACCCGACTCCGGTCCCTTCGCGACGTGGGTCGCCGACCGCTCCGCGGCCAACCCGGTCCACTGTGTCCGCGTCACCGAGGTCGGTCGCGGCGCCGACGGGCGGCTCGTCGTGCACACCGGGCCCGTCCGCGGGGCTCCGCTGCCCGATGCGCTGGATCGGATCGGGCAGCCGACCGTGGGCGTCGCGGTGACGCTCACGGTGCCGTTGCTCGACCTCGTCGTGGACGCCGTCTCCGGGGCCATCGTGCTCGGGGTCGCGCGCGCGGACGACGTCCTCGTGGACGACGCCGGTGCCACCGTGCTCGTCGACCATCCGCCGGACGCCGTGGACCTGATCGGCAGTGGGATCGTCCGGACATCGGAGACCGCGGGCGCGACCGCGCTCCTGCACGCGGCGCGTGCGGTCTGGGAGCGGGTCGACCCACGCGCACCCTGTCGTGCGGTCCTCGACGCCGCGATGGCGGAGGCGATCGGCGGGGGTGTCGCAGAAGCCCGGGAGCTGTTGCGCGTCGTCAGGAGCGCGGCGGCGCCCCGACCGGTGCGATGGGACCCGCCCCGTGACGACTTCGACTTCGTCGAGCCCACCCCGCCGCCGGGTGACGACGTGGTCGCGCGTCTCCGCGGGTGGATCGTCGACGGCGTCCCGGTACCAGGCGGCGGGAAGCTCCCGGTGCGGCGGGTGGTCGTCGGACTCGTGGTCGCGACCGGTCTCGCCGTGGCCGGTGTGTTCGCGGTCTCGAGCCCGTGAGCGGACAGCGCGCGAGGCGACCGCACACGAACGCCGACGGCCCCGGCTCCCACGAGGGGAGACGGGGCCGTCGTTCGGGCCGGAGCCGCGGGTCAGTACCCGAGGTTCGGACCGAAGTTGCCCTCTTCGAGACGGTTCTTCACCGCGACGAGGTACCGCGAGGCGTCCGCACCGTCGATGATCCGGTGGTCGTACGACAGCGCCAGGTACACGAACGAACGGATCGCGATGGCCTCTTGCCCGTCGACCTTCACGACCGCCGGGCGCTTCGTGACGATGCCGGTGCCGAGGATGGCCGACTGCGGGAGGAACACGACCGGGGTGTCGAACAGCGCGCCGCGCGAACCGGTGTTGGTCAGCGTGAACGTGCCGCCAGCGAGCTCGTCGGGCTTGAGCTGGTTGTTCCGCGTGCGCTCGGCGAGGTCCGCGATCGACTGCGAGAACTGCGCCAGGTTCAGCGACGCGGCGTCCTTGATCACGGGGGTGAGCAGTCCGCGCTCGGTGTCGACCGCGATCGACACGTTCTCGGTCTCCGGGTAGACGATCTCCTCGCCCTCCACCGTGGAGTTGATCTTCGGGTGCGCCTTCAGCGCCTCGGACGCCGCCAGGGCGAAGAACGGCATGAAGGAGAGCTTCGAACCCGTCTTCTCGAGGAACTGCGCCTTGTTGGCGTCCCGGAACTGGGCCACCTTCGTGACGTCCACCTCGACGACGCTGGTGAGCTGCGCGGTCGAGGTCATCGACTGCACGGCGCGCTCGGCGACGACCTTGCGGAGGCGGGTCATCTTCTCCCGGGTGCCACGCAGCGGCGAGACCTCTGCGACGAACGGGCCGGACGCGGCAGCGGGTGCTCCCGAGCCACCGGCTGCCGGAGCGGCCGAGACGGCGGCGAGCACGTCCTCCTTGCGGATGCGACCGCCGACACCGGTGCCGGTGACGGTGGACAGGTCGACGCCCTGCTCGTTCGCGAGCTTGCGGACGAGCGGCGTGACGTAGCCGGAGGCGGCACCCGTCTGCGTCGGGTTGGGGACCGCAGCGGAGGCGGTGGGCGCGCTGGCGACCGCGGCGGCCGGAGCCGGGACGGCTGCAGGCGGGGCCGGAGCTGCCGCGGGCGGCGGGACCGGAGCGGCCTGGGGGACCGGGGCTGCTGCGGGCGGCGCTGCCGGGGCCGCCGGAGCGGCGGGCTGCGTCTGACCGGCGGGGGCCGGCTCGGGCTCGGTCGGCTGCGGAGCGGGCGTCTCGGACTCCTGCTCGGTACTCGGGGCGGCCTCGGGCTCGGCCTCCTCGGCAGCTTCCTCGTTCGACTCGGACGAGCCGGCGTCGGACGAGCCGGCGTCGGACGCGCCACCGTCGGACGAGCCGTCGCCGATCTTGACCAGCGCGGTGCCGACCTCGACGGTCTCGTCTTCCTGGACGAGGATCTCCTCGACGACGCCGGCGATCGGCGACGGGATCTCGGTGTCGACCTTGTCGGTCGAGACCTCGAGCAGCGGCTCGTCGACCTCGACCCGGTCACCGACGTTCTTCAGCCATCGGGTCACCGTGCCCTCGGTGACGCTCTCGCCGAGCGCCGGGAGGTTGACGGATTCGCTCATCGGTGGGACTCCTCTTCGCAGGGGTGGTTCGTGGTGGTTGGTGTCGTTGTCACGGTGCGCGCGCTCACAGTGCGTGGAGCGGCTTGCCCGCGAGGTGCAGGAACGCCTCGCCGAGCGCTTCGTTCTGCGTCGGGTGCGCGTGGATGAGCGGGGCGACGTCCTCGGGGTGCGCCTCCCAGTTCACGGCGAGCTGTGCCTCACCGATGAGCTCGCCGACTCGGGCGCCGATCATGCTGACGCCGACGACGGGGCCGTCGACGACGCGGACGACCTTGATCGAGCCGGAGGTGCCGATGATGTGGCTCTTGCCGTTGCCCGCGAGGTTGTACTCGTACGAGTCCACCTTGTCGGCGCCGTACTCGGCCTCGGCCTTGGCCTGCGAGAGTCCGACGGACGCGACCTCGGGGTCGGAGTACGTGATCTTCGGGATGTTCTTGTCCTCGATGATGACCGGGTTCAGGCCGGCGATCTCCTCGGCGACGAAGATGCCCTGCTGGAACCCGCGGTGGGCGAGCTGCAGGCCGGGGACGATGTCGCCCACGGCGTAGACGTTCGGCAGGTTGGTCGCGAGGCGCTCGTTCGTGGTGACGAAGCCACGGTCCATCGTGACGCCGACCTCGTCGAAGCCGACGTTCTGCGTGACGGGGCCACGGCCGACGGCGACCAGGAGCACGTCACCGTCGAAGGTCTTGCCGTCCTCGAGGGTGACGACGACACCGTTCTCGTGCTGCTCGACACCCTGGAAGCGGACACCGAGCGAGAACTCGATGCCGCGCTTGCGGAAGGCCCGCTCGAGCTGCTTCGACATCGACTCGTCCTCGGCCGGGATGAGGTGGGGGAGCGCCTCGACGATGGTGACCTCGGCGCCGAAGGACTTCCAGACGCTCGCGAACTCGACGCCGATCACGCCGCCGCCGAGGATGACGACCTTGTTCGGGACGTAGTCCATGCGGAGCGCGGTCTCGGAGGTGATCACGCGGCCGCCGATCTCGAGCCCGGGGAGGGACTTCGAGTAGGAGCCGGTCGCGAGGACGACGTTCTTGCCCGTGATGGTGTGGTCGCCGACCTGCACGGTGTTCTGCGAGGTGAGCTTGCCCCAGCCCTCGACCACGGTGATGCCGCGGGCCTTGATGAGGCCCTGCAGACCCTTGTACTTCGAGTTGATGACGCCCTGCTGGTACTCGATGACCTTCGGGACCTCGACACCGGCGAACTCGGCGATGACGCCGTACTTCTCGGCCTCACGGGTGCCGTCGGCGATCTCGGCCGCGTGCAGGAGGGCCTTCGTCGGGATGCAGCCGCGGTGCAGGCACGTCCCTCCGAGCTTGTCCCCCTCGATGAGCGCGACGCTCATGCCGAGCTCGGCCGACCGCAGCGCTGCGGCGTACCCGCCGCTGCCGCCACCGAGGACCACGACGTCGTAAGTCTGTTCCGTCACCTGGTGCAACTCCCTCGTGCGTGTGAGCCCGGGCCCGGTTCTGGTGGGTTCGAGCCCGTGCATGGACACCGCGGCGGCGGTGCCCGACGGTCGGACCGCATGGTTCCGGTCCCGTCCCGTCCGTTCCGACGGGGGACGCGCAGAACACGCCCGCCCCGCCGGAACCAAACCTACTACTTGGACTGGAGCTCTTCTGCGAGTGCGATGAGTGTCCGGACCATGACGCCGGTGGCGCCCTTGCCGAGCCACCCGTAGCCGCCGCCCTTGTTCTCGGACGGGCCGGCGATGTCGAGGTGCGCCCACGGCACGTCCCCCTCGACGAACCGCTCGAGGAACTTGCCGGCGAGGAGCATGCCGCCCGCCGGGTTGCCGACCGTGGCGTTCACCATGTCGGCGACCTCGCTGGCGAGTCGCGCGTCGAGTTCCTCGGGGAGCGGCATCGGCCAGATCGGCTCCGCGACGGACGCCGCGACCGCCTGCAGCTGCGCGACGAGCGCGTCGGTGCCCATCAGGCCGGTGGTCCGGTCGCCGAGTGCGACGACCTGCGCGCCGGTGAGCGTGGCGATGTCGACGACGGCGTCCGGCTGCTCGAGCGTGGCGGCGACGAGACCGTCACCGAGGACGAGGCGGCCCTCGGCGTCGGTGTTGGTCACCTCGACCGTCTTGCCGTTCTTGAGCGTGAGCACGTCACCGGGGCGGGTGGCCGAACCGGACGGCATGTTCTCGGCGAGGCAGAGCCAGGCCGTCACCTTGACGTCGAGGCCCAGGCGCGCGGCCGCGACGGTGGTGGCGAGCACGGTGGCTGCACCGGTCATGTCGGTCTTCATGCCGAGCATCGAGGCTGCGGGCTTCAGGGAGAGGCCGCCGGAGTCGAACGTGATGCCCTTGCCGACGAGCGCGAGGTGCTTCGACGCGGTCGACGGCGCGTACCGGACGACGACGAGTCGCGGCGGACGGACGGACCCCGCGCCGACGCCGAGGATGCCGCCGAAGCCCTGCTCGGCCAGCGCGGTCTCGTCGAGGACCTCGACGGTGAGCGGCAGGTCCTCGGCGAACGACGCAGCGACGTCTGCCACCTCGGACGGGCCGAGATCGCCCGCCGTGGTGTTGACGAGGTCGCGGACCAGCGCGGCCGCGTCGGCGACGATCGCCGGACGGACGGCGGCATCGGCCGGTGCCGCCGTGGCCAGCACGGTGATCGACTGGTCGCCACGCTGCGGTCCGGTCGTCCCCGTGCCCTTGTGCCGGGTGAAGGAGTACGCGCCGAGCGCAGCGCCCTCCAACGCGGCGGCGACGAGCTCGTCGGTGTCGGTCGGCAGCGCGAGCACGATCGACGACGCATGGGGGAGCTGGCGGACGGCGCTGCCCGCTGCGGCGCGGACGGCCGCGGCGTCGGTGCCGGAACCGAGACCGACGAGCGCGATGCTCGACGCCTCGACACCGGTCGCGGGGATGCGGACGAGCTGGTCCTTGGAACCCGTCGCGCCGATCGCGGCGAGGTCGAGCCCGTCGAGTGCGGCGACCGCACCCGTGGTGGGCGACACGACGGTCGCAGGAGCGCCGTCGGTGCCCGGACGGACGCCGACGACGAGCACGTCGGCGGCGATCGAGGAGGGGGATGAACTGTCGGTGGAGAGCGTCGGTCGGACCATGCTCCAACCCTATCCACGCGGTGTTCGCTGTCGGCGTGGGTTGCACGGCAGGTGTGGACGAACCGCCCGCCTAGCATGGGGACGGTGAACCACCCCGAGGACCTCTACACGTTCGACGAGTCCGCCCCGACGGTGCCGGCAGGCCTGCACCTCGTCGCCGGGCTCACCGGGTTCGCGGACGCCGGTTCGGCCGTCGCCCAGGTGACGACGTCGATCCTCGAGCGGCTGGACACCCGCCTGGTCGCGGAGTTCGACCCAGACGTCCTGCTCGACTGGCGCGCGCGTCGGCCGGTCATCACCTTCGAACACGACCACATCAGCGACGTGGAACCGCCGCGCCTCGCCCTGCACCTCGTGCGTGACGAGCTCGGCCAGCCCTTCCTCTTCCTCTCCGGGTACGAGCCGGACTTCCAGTGGAACCGGTTCGTGCGCGCGGTCACCGAACTCGCCGCCGAGCTCCGGGTCGTCGACACCACGTGGGTGCAGTCGATCCCGATGCCGGTGCCGCACACCCGGCCGATCAGCCTGACGGTGTCCGGCACGCGGGCGGACCTCATCGAGTCGATGAGCGTCTGGAAGCCGCAGACGCAGGCGCCGGCGAACGTGCTGCACCTCGTCGAGCACCGGCTGACCGAGCTCGACCAGCAGGTCACCGGCCTCGTCCTCCTCGTCCCGCACTACCTGTCCGACACCGAGTTCCCGGACGCGGCCGTCGCGGCGCTGTCCGGCATCTCCGCGTCGACGGGGCTGATCTTCCCGACGGACGCCCTCCGCGAGGAAGGGCGCGAGTTCATCGCGCGGGTGGACGAGCAGGTGGCGGGCAACGCCGAGTTGCAGCGCCTGGTCAGTGCGCTCGAGGAGCGTCACGACACCTACATGGAGGGCAACTCCGTCTCGTCGCCGCTGACCAACGTCGACGGCGAGGTGCCGACGGCGGACTCGATCGCGGCAGAGCTCGAACGCTTCCTGGCGGACCGTCGCGTCGACGGCGACGCGAGCGAGGACTGAGACCGGACCAGATGCGGTCCGCGACGGACGTCGCAATCGTGCACCGGTCCTCCCGTCCGGCCTGGAGGCTGTGCGCCCGTCGGGCGCGCATCGCGCGTTCTCCACAGCCCGTCCTGGCGGCGGGGCCGCGCCGATAGCCTGGTCGGGTGAACTCCCGCCGTGCCTTCGTCGTCTGGGGCGTCGCGGTGCTCGCGTACGTCCTGGCGGTCGTCCAGCGGTCCTCGCTGGGCGTGTCCGGCGTCGACGCGCAGGACCGCTTCGCGGTCTCCGCCGCGGTCCTCTCCACGCTCGCGGTCGTCCAGATCGCCGTCTACGCGGGGCTGCAGATCCCGGTCGGGATCGCGCTCGACCGCATCGGCCCGCGCCGACTCGTCCTGCTCGGGGCGCTGCTCCTCGTCGTGGGGCAGGCGATCGTGGCGGTCTCACCGACGATCGGGCCGGCGATCGTCGGCAGGGTGTTCGTCGGTGCGGGGGACGCGATGACCTTCATCTCGGTGATCCGACTGCTCCCGATGTGGTTCAGCGGGCGCATCCTGCCGCAGATCTCGCAGTGGACGGGCAACCTCGGGCAGGTCGGGCAGATCGCCTCCGCGTTCCCGTTCGCCCTGCTCCTGCACACCGCCGGGTGGTCGATCGCGTTCGGTGTCGCCGCGGCCGCCAGCGCAGTCGGGCTGGTCCTGGCGTTCGTCTTCGTCCGGAACGGACCCGTGCCGGTGCGCACCGACACGATCCCGCTGCCGCACTCGTGGGGCGGCGCGTTCCGGACGTTCGGGCACGCGCTCCGTCGACCGGGTACGCAGCTCGGCTTCTGGTCGCACTACGTCACGCAGTCCTCCGGCACCGTCTTCAGCCTGCTCTGGGGCGTCCCGATGCTCCGGGGACTCGGCTACTCCGCGACCGAGGCAGCTGCGTTCCTGACCGTCATCGTCGTCGTGGGGTTCGTCGTCGGTCCGATCCTCGGCGTGCTGTGCGCCCGGTTCCCGTTCCGCAGGTCGAACCTGGTGCTCGGCGTGGTCGTCGTGCTCGGTGTGGTGTGGACCGCGGTGCTGCTCTGGCCCGACCACCCGCCGACGTGGCTGCTCGTCCTGCTCGTCGTGGCGATGGGCATCGGTGGGCCAGGGTCCCTGATCGGCTTCGACTTCGCGCGGTCGTTCAACCCGATGGGCTCACTGGGTTCGGCGAACGGCGTCGTGAACGTCGGCGGCTTCCTGGCGGCCTTCGTGATGATGTTCCTGATCGGCACCCTGCTCGACGCCGTCTCGCGGGTCACGGGCGACACGGTCTTCGCGTGGTCGAACTTCAGGATCGCCCTCACCGTGCAGTACGTCGTGGTCGGGATCGGCGTGGGGATGCTGTTGCACGCCCGTCGACGGACCCGCGCGGTGATGCACGCCGAGGACGGAATACGGGTGGCCCCGCTGTGGGTTGCACTGGTTGCACGCCTGCGGAAGCGGACCGTGCAATAATGAACCCGGACCCGTTCGGGTCCCCCGTGTACAGGTGCTCTTCCGGAGCGCCGGATTCGCTGGGGGACTTGACATGGGTCCTAGTGCTGCCCGGAGAGGCAGTGCCGCCAGGAACGACTGAGCCGGCGACGCGGGGGACTGCGGCGCAAGCCCTGAGCGGCGAGGGGCGCCACGACCCCAGGAACGTGGCACGAGGAGAGAGGTGATCGCATGGCTGCCCGGAGCACGACGATCGATCCCACGAAGGACAACGCCGACACGGTGGACCAGGCTGCGGCCGAGGACACCGACGGAACCGCTGCGCCCAAGAAGGCTGCGGCGAAGAAGGCCCCCGCCAAGAAGGCGCCCGCGAAGAAGGCGGCGGCCAAGAAGCCGGCGACCAAGAAGGCCGCTGACGACGACGTCGAGGACGAGGAGACCGTCGAACCGGTCGACGTGGACGAGACCGAGGACGACGCCGAGGAGAAGCCGGCGACCGCCGCGGCCGAAGCCGCCAACGCGGTCGCAGCCGGGGCGCTCGTCATCTCGCAGTCCGACGACGACGAAGCGCCGGTCTACTCGACCACGATCACGGGTGCGACCGCCGACCCGGTCAAGGACTACCTGAAGCAGATCGGCAAGGTCGCGCTCCTCAACGCGGAGCAGGAGGTCGAGCTCGCGATGCGCATCGAGGCCGGCCTGTTCGCCGAGGACAAGCTGCAGCACTCGACGGGCCTGTCGAAGCCGGAAGAGCGCGAGCTCCGCTGGGTCGCTCGTGACGGTCAGCGCGCGAAGTCGCACCTGCTCGGCGCGAACCTGCGTCTCGTCGTCTCCCTCGCCAAGCGCTACACCGGTCGTGGCATGCAGTTCCTCGACCTGATCCAGGAAGGCAACCTCGGCCTCATCCGTGCGGTCGAGAAGTTCGACTACACCAAGGGCTTCAAGTTCTCGACCTACGCGACGTGGTGGATCCGCCAGGCGATCACCCGCGCCATGGCCGACCAGGCCCGCACCATCCGCATCCCGGTGCACATGGTCGAGGTCATCAACAAGCTCGCGCGCGTCCAGCGGCAGATGCTGCAGGACCTGGGTCGCGAACCCACTCCGGAAGAACTCGCCCGCGAGCTCGACATGACCCCGGAGAAGGTCGTCGAGGTCCAGAAGTACGGCCGCGAGCCGATCTCGCTGCACACCCCGCTGGGTGAAGACGGCGACTCGGAGTTCGGTGACCTCATCGAGGACACCGAGGCGGTCGTCCCGGCCGACGCGGTGGGCTTCACGATGCTGCAGAAGCAGCTCGAGAGCCTCCTCGACTCCCTGTCAGAGCGCGAAGCCGGTGTCATCCGGATGCGCTTCGGTCTCGGTGACGGCCAGCCGAAGACGCTCGACCAGATCGGTGACACGTTCGGCGTGACGCGTGAGCGCATCCGCCAGATCGAGTCCAAGACGATGGCGAAGCTCCGCCACCCGTCGCGGTCGCAGTCGCTGCGCGACTACCTCGAGTAGGCCGTCCGGTGCGTTTCTTCATCCCGATCCTCATCGGGCGGATCCTCCGTGCCCTCGCTCGTGCGCGGGGCGGGGGATCCGCGTACCCCGGGTTCATCGTCCTGAAGCTCGTCCCGGACTTCCTGCAGCACGTCACGAAGCAGTTCCCGAACGGGGTCGTCTTCGTGCTCGGGTCGAACGGCAAGTCGACGACGACGCACATGATCTCCGAGATCGTGCGCGCCCACGGCCTGCGCGTCTTCACGAACCCCTCCGGCGCGAACCTGCCGCAGGGGATCGCGTCGGCGCTGTTGTCCGAGGTGTCGCTGACCGGCCGGCTCAAGGCGGACATCGGCATCCTCGAGGTCGACGAGGCCTTCGCCGTCGAGCTCGCCGGGATCCTGTCGCCGTCGACCGTCACGATGCTCAACGTCCAGGTCGACCAGCTGTACCGGTTCTTCGAGACCGAGCGCGTCGCGACGATGATGCTCGACACCGCGGCGCTGTCCTCCGCGAACGTCATCACGAACCACGACGACCAGTTCCTCGACGCCTACACGGGTGTCGACGGCCAGCGTGTGCTCCGCTTCGGCGCGAGCGCCGAGGTCGTCGCGGCTGCGCCGAACGGCCTGCAGAACGCCGACGACTTCGCGTCGGCCGACCGTGCGGCGACCTCGGCCGACGCCGAGGTGGTCGAGAACCGCGGCGACGCGGCGACCATCGCGTTCGAGGGGGCGACGATCCCGGTCCGGCTCCCGGCACGCGGCCTGCACTACGCGGTCGACGCCGCTGCCGCCACCGCGACGGCCAGCGCCGCGCTCGGGACGCAGTTCCGCGCGGACGCCGTCACGAAGGCCTTCACGACGATGAAGCCGGCGTACGGCCGCGGCGAACGACTCCCCATCGCCGGCGAGTCGGCCGAGTTCACCATGTTCAAGAACGCGGCCAGTCTCCAGCTGAACCTCGACGCGCTGCCGGACCACCCCGAGCAGGTGCTCATGGCGATCGACGAGGGCACGCCGGACATCTCCTGGATCTACGACATCGACTTCTCGAAGCTCGACCACGTGGACGTCGTCTCCGGTGACAAGGCGTGGCAGATCGCCATCGCGCTCGAGCACGCCGGTGTCCGCATCGGTACCGTCGAGCCCGACGTCGAAGCGGCCATCGCGCTCATGCAGGGCCTCGGTGCGACGACCAGCGGCACGAAGAACTTCATCGTCAACTACGAGATCATGATGATCGCCCGGAAGGCCCTCGGCCACCCGGACATGGAGAAGACCGCATGACGGCCGATCGCCTGACCATCCTGCACGTCTACCCGCGCCAGATGGGGGTGTCGGGGGACCGCGGCAACGTCGTGGCCCTGACCCGCCGTGCGGACGCCGCTGACATCCCCACCGAGGTGCTCGAGTACGCACCGGGTGACGCCCTGCCGACCGCGGCCGACGTCGTGGTGATCGGCAACGGTCCGCTCAGCGCGATGCGCTCCCTCGGCGACGACGTGGCGCGCATCGGCGCCCCGCTCCGCGAGTTCGCGGCTGCCGGTGTGCCGGTCGTGGCCGTCGGCGGCGGGTTCGACCTGGCGACGAACGAGATCGTCCCGACCGACGGCTCGCCGCTCGCGGGCTTCGGCGTGTTCGACGCCCGGGCGGTCCGTGGTGCCGAGCGTCGGGTCAACTACTTCGTGCTCGAGACGCGCTACCCGCTCCTGCCCGGTGCCGCGAAGCGGCTCGCCGGGTTCGAGGACCACGCCACCCGGATCGAGCTCGGCGCCGGTGTCACTCCGTTCGCCGACGTCGTCTCCGGCGGTGGCAACCAGGCTGGTTCCGCGGTGGAGGGCGCGATCGCCGGAACGTCGTTCGGGACGCACACGCAGGGACCGCTCCTGCCGCTCAACCCGGACCTGACGGATGCCGTCCTCGCCGCGGCGACCGCACGTGTCGGGCGGGAGTACGCCCCCGACACGGAACGCACCGCGACGATCGACCGCTACGCGCGCGAAGCGCGCGCGACCGTCGACCGCTACGTCGACAAGGCGTTCAAGCGCATCGCGTGACGATGGTGCGTCATCGAAGGTGACGACGGAAGGCCGGGCCGATCGGGCTCGGCCTTCCGTCGTTCTCGATGGCAACGGTTGGCAACCCATCTGCTGATCCACAGGATGTGACATGTTGGAAGCCGAACAAGGAGGTTTCCATGCACCACACCAAGCACGCCCTCGTCCTGGTCGGCGCACTCGTCGTGTCCCTGACCACCGCGGGGGCAGTCATCCAGCCAGCGCCCGCCGAAGCGCGACGACCCGGATCGCCGACGCCTGCAGATCGGTCCCGACGACGACGACC
Source organism: Curtobacterium sp. L3-7 (assembly GCF_048756585.1). Classification (NCBI taxonomy): domain Bacteria; kingdom Bacillati; phylum Actinomycetota; class Actinomycetes; order Micrococcales; family Microbacteriaceae; genus Curtobacterium; species Curtobacterium sp. L3-7. The sequence goes on from NZ_CP151474.1 coordinate 2,376,861, forward strand.
GAGTTCGACGGCGTCCCGGGCACGATCTTCTCCAAGCGCCTGCAGTGTCTCGGCAGCATGGCGGGCTACGCAGGAGAGATCGATGGCAAGATGCGGTCCGACGCCTGGTTCTTCGTCGCGAAGCGCCTGGCGGTCGGCGGCTACTACCAATCGGGCTCGTTCTACGGATCCGAGCATCCCCTGACCATCGCTGCGCTCCAGCGGTGGGCGGCTGCGCACGGCCAGTACAGTGGTCCGGTCGACGGCATCTGGGGCCCGAACAGCTACCGCGGCGCTGCCTGGGCGCTGAACCGCGCGTTCTGAGACGGCCATGCGACGAACGGGAGGCCCGGTACCAACTGGTACCGGGCCTCCCGTTCGCTGTGCGGTCGCGTCGGACGCGACCTACTTCGACTCGTAGAGTCGGCTGCTCTCGTCGTGCCACTCGATCGCGGTCGCGGCGAGCTTGTCCTTGAACTCGGCGCCGTGGTGGGCGCAGAAGAACAGTTCACCGCTGGCCATGGTGGCTCGGATGTAGGCCTGCGCCCCGCAGCTGTCGCAGCGGTCGGCAGCCGTGAGCTGGTGGCTGCTGAGTTCGTCGATGGAGGGGTCCTGCACGGTCTGGGTCATTGCTGTGCTCCTCACGGATCGCAGGTGGTGCCTTGATGGTCCACCCATTTCAACACGTGCTGCCTGGATACGTCGCATTGCGGACCCCCCATTTCGCTCAGCGCGGATCGACTGTCCCCAGTCCGAGTGTCCGGGCGGCGTTGTCCGAGGTGCTCGGTAGGCTCAGGAGGTGAGCTCCGACTACTCCGCACGCCATCTCTCCGTCCTCGAAGGGCTCGAGGCAGTACGGAAGCGTCCCGGCATGTACATCGGGTCGACCGACTCCCGCGGGCTGATGCACTGCCTGTGGGAGATCATCGACAACTCCGTCGACGAAGCCCTCGCCGGGCACGGTGACGAGATCGGTGTCCGGCTGTTCCCGGACGGATCCGTGCAGGTTTCGGACACCGCTCGTGGCATCCCGGTCGACGTCGAACCGAAGACCGGCCTGACGGGTGTCGAGGTCGTCTTCACCAAGCTGCACGCCGGCGGCAAGTTCGGTTCGGGGTCGTACGCGGCCTCCGGCGGGCTGCACGGCGTCGGTGCCTCGGTGGTGAACGCGCTGTCGGAGCGCCTCGACGTCGAGGTCGACCGCGACGGGAAGACCTACGCGATGTCGTTCCACCGTGGTGAGCCCGGCGTGTTCGACGACGCCGCCGGGATCGGACCGGACGCGCCGTTCACCCCGTTCACCTCCGGCAGTGAGCTGAAGGTCGTCGGCAAGGTCAAGAAGAACGTGACCGGGTCGCGGATCCGCTACTGGGCCGACCGGCAGATCTTCACCAAGGACGCCGCGTTCAGCATGTCCGACCTGGTGAACCGAGCGCGCCAGACGGCGTTCCTGGTCCCCGGGCTCGGGCTGACGATCACCGACGAACGCCCAGCCGCGATCGAGGCGGCAGCGGCGCGTGCGTCGGCCACCGGTGTCGAGGTAACGGCCGGTCCCGTGGTCGAGCGCTTCCGGTACGAGGGCGGGATCAGCGAGTTCGTCGAGCACCTCGCGCCGGACTCCGCGATCACCGACGTCTGGCGCGTGCAGGGCACCGGCACCTTCACCGAGACTGTCCCGATGCTCGACGACAAGGGCCACATGGTCTCCACGGACGTCGAACGCTCGTGCGAGGTCGACCTCGCACTCCGCTGGGGCGGCGGCTACGAGACGGTGTTCCGCAGCTTCGTCAACATCATCGCGACCCCGAAGGGCGGCACCCACCAGGCCGGCTTCGAGAGCGGCGTGATGAAGGCCGTCCGGGCCCAGGTCGAGGCGAACGCCCGCAAGCTCAAGGTCGGCCAGGACAAGCTCGACAAGGACGACGTGCTCGCCGGCATGACCGCGGTGCTCACCGTCCGGCTGCCGGAACCGCAGTTCGAAGGACAGACGAAGGAAGTCCTCGGTACCCCGGCGGTCCGCAAGATCGTCGACCAAGTGGTGTCGAAGCGCATGACGGAGATCCTCACGTCGACACAGCGCACCGAGAAGGCCCAGGCGGCGACGCTGCTCGAGAAGGTCGTCTCGGAGATGAAGTCCCGCATCTCCGCTCGCGCCCACAAGGAGACCCAGCGCCGGAAGAACGCGCTCGAGAACTCGTCGCTGCCGACGAAGCTCGCCGACTGCCGCTCGAACGACGTCGCCGGTACCGAGCTCTTCATCGTGGAGGGCGACTCCGCGCTCGGTACCGCCAAGCTCGCGCGCAACAGCGAGTACCAGGCGCTGCTGCCGATCCGCGGCAAGATCCTCAACGTCCAGAAGGCGTCCGTCTCCGACATGCTCTCGAACGCCGAGTGCGCGTCGATCATCCAGGTGATCGGCGCCGGCTCCGGCCGGACGTTCGAGCTCGACCAGGCCCGGTACGGCAAGGTCATCATCATGTCCGACGCCGATGTCGACGGCGCGCACATCCGCACGCTGCTGCTCACGCTCTTCTTCCGCTACATGCGACCGATGATCGAGCAGGGGCGCGTCTTCGCCGCCGTCCCGCCGCTGCACCGGGTCGTCGTGGTGAACCGTGGCAAGCCGAACGACACGCTGTACACCTACTCCGAGCAGGAACTCCAGTCGGTCCTGAAGAAGCTGGAGAAGTCGGGCAAGAAGTACCAGGAGCCGATCCAGCGCTACAAGGGACTCGGCGAGATGGACGCAGACCAGCTGGCGGAGACGACGATGGACCGCGCGCACCGGACGCTTCGACGCGTGAACGTGTCCGATGCCGAGGGAGCCGCGAAGGTCTTCGAGCTGCTGATGGGCAACGACGTGGCCCCGCGCAAGGAGTTCATCCTGGCGGGCGAGGGCCTCGACCACGACCGCATCGACGCGTAGCGGCGCGGGGCGAGTCTCGGGCTGGGCGACAGTTCTCGGGCTCTGAGGCGTGAGAACTGTCGCTGTGCCCGAGACTCGGCAGCGGCGCCGACGAGGCCGGCCGCGCGCCGCCTGGGCGCCTACGCCTCGCCGCGCGTACCGTCGAGCGTCGCCGCGCTGCCGCCGATGGAGCCGATGACGGCCTCGAGCGGGCTCCCGGACCCGTCCCGCTTCGACAGCCAGTCCGGCAGGGTCCGCGCAGCGCCGTCCGACCCCACGGCGTGCGGGGGAGCGATGCCCGCCCAGGCGACGCTGAGCCCGTCCTCGCCCTTCAGGAACGCGTGTGCCCGGACGCCCTGGGTCGCGCGGCCCTTGGATGGGAACTCCGACAGCGACGACACCTTGGCGCGCCCGGTGTCGGTGCCGGGCAGCGCCGACGACGACGTGGACACCGTGGCGACGACGGCGTCCTCTGACGGGGCGACGGCGCCGAACCAGATGACCCGGGCGTCGGCGGCGAGGGAGACCCCCGCGACACCGCCCGCTGGGAGCCCCTGCGCACGGACGACGGACGCACCGAAGCGCAGCAGCTGGGCGTTCGAGGTGATGAAGACCAGGTCGTCGGACTCAGGCGACTGGGCAGCACCGACCACGGCGTCCCCTGGTTTCAGGCCGATGGCGACGAACTCGGGCTTGTCCGGCCAGGCTCCCGGGACGACACGCTTCACGACGCCCTGCGCGGTCCCGATCGCGAGCGAGTGCTCCGTGGCGCCGGAGAGGTCGACGATCGCGACCACGGCCTCGGACCGGGGGATGCCGAGGTAGTCGTTCACCCGGACACCCGCGTCGAGTCGTACCGCTGCCGGGGGGACGGCCGGGACGTCGACGGGGGAGAACCGCACGATGCGTCCGGTCGAGGTCAGTGCGCCGACCTGTCCGCGCACCGTGCTGACCACGGTGGCGAGGACGGCGTCGTGCTTGGACCGCTTCGGGACCCGCACGATGCCGAGCTCCGACGTCGGGATGTCGACCCGGATGAGCCGGCCGGTCGTGGACAGCAGCACGCGGCACGGGGAGTCCGCGACTTGCAGGTCCTCGGGGTTCACCACCGCCTTCTTGCCACCGCGGACCGGAGCGTCCGCTTCGGTCAGGAGCGTCCGCCGCGGCGTCGCGAACTTGTCCGACACCTCGGTGAGCTCGAGCGCGACCTGGCCGCGGAGTCGTTCGTCGGATGCGAGCAGTTCCTCGAGCGCGGCGATCTCGCTGAGCAGCTGGTCGCGCTCGCCCTCGAGCTCGAGGCGCGAGAACTTCGTCAGGCGGCGGAGGCGGAGCTCGAGGATGTACTCGGCCTGCACCTCGGACAGGTCGAAGACGTCCTGCAGGCGGGAGCGCGCGGCTTCGGAGTCGTCCGAGGACCGGATGACCTCGATCACCTCGTCGATGTCGAGGATCGCGACGAGGAGGCCCTCGACGAGGTGCAGTCGCTCCCGTCGACGCGCGAGTCGGTACTCCGAGCGCCGCGTGACGACCGCCAGCCGGTGCTGCACGTACACGTCGAGGAGCTCGCGCAGCCCGAGCGTGCGCGGCGACCCGCCGACGAGCGCGACGTTGTTGATGCCGAAGCCCTCTTCGAGCGGCGTGTGCTTGTACAGCTGCTCGAGCACGGCGGCGGCGTTGAACCCGGACTTGATGCCGATGACGAGCCGGAGCCCGTGGTTGCGGTCGGTGAGGTCGTTGACGTCGGAGATGCCGACGAGCTTCTTCGACTGGACGCCGTCCTTGATCTTCTCGATCACGCGTTCCGGGCCGACGAGGTACGGCAGCTCGGTGACGACGAGGCCGGTCTTCCTCGGGGTGAGGTTCTCGACGGCGACCTTGGCGCGCGTCCGGAACGTCCCGCGCCCCGTGGCGTAGGCATCGCGCACGCCGGTGAGCCCCACGATCGTGCCGCCGGAGGGGAGATCCGGCCCCGGCACGAACTCCATCAGCTCTTCGAGCGTGGCCTGCGGGTTCATGAGCAGGTGCTTGGCGGCCTCGACCACCTCGCCCAGGTTGTGCGGCGCCATGTTGGTGGCCATGCCGACCGCGATGCCCGATGCGCCGTTCACGAGCAGGTTCGGGAACGCGGCCGGGAGCACGCCCGGCTGCATGATCTGGTTGTCGTAGTTCGGGACGAAGTCGACGACGTCTTCCCCGAGGCCCTCGGTCATCGCCATCGACGGCTCCGCCAGGCGCGCCTCGGTGTACCGGGCAGCGGCCGGGCCGTCGTCGAGCGACCCGAAGTTGCCGTGTCCGTCCACCAGCGGCACACGCATCGTGAACGGCTGCGCCATCCGCACCAGGGCGTCGTAGATGGCGCCGTCGCCGTGCGGGTGCAGCTTGCCCATCACCTCGCCGGTGACGCGGGCGCTCTTCACGTGGCCGCGGTCCGGCCGGAGGCCCATCTCGGCCATCTGGTACAGGATCCGGCGCTGCACCGGCTTCAGTCCGTCGCGGGCGTCCGGGAGCGCGCGCGAGTAGATGACGGAGTACGCGTACTCGAGGAAGGAGCCCTGCATCTCCTCGGAGACGTCGACGTCCTCGATGCGCTCACCGTCGGGCAGACCGACTGCGTCCGTGCGTGCCATGGGACCTTTCTGGGAGGATCGGGGGGTGCCCCAAAGCCTACCGACGGCCCCCGACGACACCGCGAACCTCGCCGACGTGCTCCCGAGTTGCCTGGTGGCGCTCGGTGCGGTCGACGACGCATGGGTGCGTGAGCACGGACTGGAGGCCCGGATCACCCTCCGCCCCGCCCGTTCCGCGGTCGTCGTCCTGGTGGACGGTCTGGGCGCCGGTGCGCTCGGCGCGCGTGCCGGGCACGCCCGGTTCCTGGCGGCCTCCCGGAAGCGCCTGCGGAGCGGGTTCCCCACGACGACCGCAGCCGCGCTGTCGACCCTGACGACCGGTCGGTCTCCCGGCACGCACGGCGTCGTCGGGTACAGCGGGTGGAACCCCGACGCCGAGGTGGTCATGAACATGCTCGGCGGGTGGGACGACGAGGTCCCGGCCGGCTGGCTCCGGTCGTCGACCCTGTTCACCGCGGCGTCCGAGGTCGGCGTGGACCCCGTCGTCGTCGGCCCGGCGCGCTACCGGTCGTCCGGGATGACGGCGAACGTGCTCGGCGGCGCGCGCTACGTCCCCGCCGACACGATCGCCCAGCGCGTCGACGCCGCGATCGAGGAGACCCTCGTCGGCCGGTCGCTCGTGTACCTCTACGTCCCGGAGCTCGACTCCATCGCCCACAAGCACGGGTGGCAGTCCGATCGATGGACCGCGTCGCTCGAGGCACTCGACGGGGAACTCGCACGACTGGACGCACGCGTCGCGGCAGACGTCGGCATCGTCGTCACCGCGGACCACGGCATCCTCGACGTGCCGGAGGAGTCGAACATCGCGATCGACCCCGACCTGCTCGTGGACGTCATCGGCGTCGCAGGGGACCCCCGCTGCCGGCAGCTCACCCTGGCGCCAGGAACCGACGTGTCGGCCCTCGTCGAGGCCTGGCGCACGAAGTACGGCAAGCGGGCGTACGTCGCCAGCAAGGACGAGGCGATCGCGGCGAACTGGTTCGGCGCCGTCGCCGACGAGGTCCGTCCGCGGATCGGCGACGTGGTCGTCGTCGCGCGCGGCTCGTGGGCGTTCAACGACGACCGCGAGCTCGACCCGCGGAAGGACCCAAAGCGGATGATCGGCCAGCACGGCGCGCTCACCGATGACGAGGTCGGCGTGCCCCTGCGCCTCGCAGGGGCCTTCGCCGGATAGTCCGCTGGGGGAGGGAGGCTAGTCCTCTTCCGGGCGGGTGCCGAACACGATCTCGTCCCAGCTGGGCATCGATCGGCGGTTGCGCTTCTTGCGCTCCTGCCGTCCCTCCGACTCCGGTGCCGAGGACGGACGCTGGTCCGCCTGCGGTGCGGTGTCCGACTGGTCCTCGAAGCCCTGCAGCGGGATGTCGACGACGCTGATGGACCCGCGCGACTCGTCCTGCTGCTGGTCGGCGAGCGACACCGACTCGCGCTCCCCGCGGCGACGGCGGAGCGCCTCGAGCAGGTCGGCGGTCTCGTTGCCAGGCGCGCGTTCCTCGATCTGGGCCGCACCGATGCGGGGGAGCGGCGCGCGGAGCGGGGCGCGCTCGGCGACCTCCGGGTTCGTGACGTCCTCGTCCGGCTCGTCGACGCGGAACGCACCGGAGTCGAACCGGGTGTCGTCGGTGTCCTGCTGGTCGAACTCGACGGCGCGGAGCCGCGGTGCGAGTCCCTCGTCCTCGGTGTGCGACAGCCGGTGCGCGTCGCCGTTGTCCGGCGTCAGCACGGAGGTCTTCGGGTCGAAGTGCCACTGGGCGTCGTGCTCGACCTCGGCAGCGGTGTAGCGGACCTGCACCTGCCAGCCGTTCTCGGCGTGCTTCCAGCTCGACCACGCGACCCCGGCGGCGTCGCCCGACTCGAGCCTGGCGGAGATCGCCTCGCCGAAGGTGTCCGGGGTCGTGTCGTCGACGGGCGTGACCGGGACGCGGTGCGCGGCGTCGAGGATGAACGCGCGCTCCGCGAGGACGGGGCCCTCGAAGCGGCGGACGTACTCGACGTCGACGTCGAGCGCTGCGGCGACCTCTGCTGCGTCGGCACCACCGCGGATGCGGGCCTGGACGTCCTTCGGGGACACGCGCTTCTGCGGCGTGCCGTCCGGGTTCGCCTGCCGGACCTGTCCCGCCAACGACGAGGTGACGGGCAACCGGAACTCGCTGCCGCCGTCGGTCGCGAGCAGGAGTGCCCCGGATTCCACCCCGATGACTCTCACGTCTTGCATGGTTCCGCCTTCCCAGCGTCGCGTACGGTCGTGCCTCGTACCCGGGAAGTATGCAGCGCGTCGGACCGGATTCCGGGGAGGCGCGCGCCGCGCGCCGTCATCGGATCGTGGATGTCGCCGAGCGTTTCGTGGCCGACGGGAATGGATCGGGCCAACGCCTGGTTGCACGGGCACGACGAGCCACCCGACGTTCAGTTTGCATCAGGGCGGCGCGTGTTGGATACTGTCGCCGCCGATCTCCGGCGACGACCTCTCGATACGAGAAATGGATGGGCATGGCCACCGATTACGACGCCCCCCGGAAGACCGACGACAACTCCGACTCGGAGTCGATCGAGGCCCTCAAGGAGCGCGTGCCCGACAAGATGTCGGGGGTCGTCGATGATGATTCCGACAACCCGGGCAGCTTCGAGCTGGCCGGTCAGGACCTCAGCGACGTCGACCTCGACGTCGTCGTGCTCCCCCCGCAGGTCGACGAGTTCACGTGCGTGGAGTGCTTCCTCGTGAAGCACCGCTCGCAGCTCGACCACGAGTCGAAGCTCGGCCCGGTCTGTGCGGAGTGCGCGGCGCTCTAGGCACACGCAGATGAGGACGGCCCGCATCCCCTCGGGGATGCGGGCCGTCCGACGTCTGCGCCGTTCGACGTCTGTGGTGGGCGGGCGCGTCTCAAGACCGCAGTGCGGCGGCGACCTTCTGCGGGTTCCGCACGCTGACGAGCCAGTACGGCGTGGGGTCGGCGTCGTCCATGACCTCGACCTTGACGACGCCCTTCACGTAGCCGCGGAAGAGCGTCCAGGCGCGCGCGTCGAGCTTCGGGCCGCGCTGCGTCGTCGCCTCGGCACCGGTGTAGCCGGCGACCTCGCCGACGAGCGTGCGGGGCAGGTGGGCGCGTCCTGCACGGAACTCGGTCTCCGTCACCTCGATCACGGGTGCGAGGACCCACAGGAGCACCAGGACGGCGATCTCCATGCACGCGGCGACGATGATGCCCGTCGCGATGTTGATCGGCAGGAAGACGAGCAGGCTCGCCGGGATGACGAGCGCCGTCGCCAGGTACAGGGTCGGTGGCGCCCAGAGGCGCTCGCGGTACAGGGTCACGACCCCATTCGATCACGACTCGGGGCAGGTCACGGAACGGTCACGGTCTGCACTACCCTCGACACGTGACCGAACCAGTCGACGTGCTCTGGACCGGGGAGAACACTCCCGGCTACGCCCACCCCGGTGATGCCGGTGCCGACCTCGTCTCGACCGAGGCGTTCGTGCTCGCGCCGGGCGAGCGACGCCTCGTGCCGACGGGGCTCTCGATCGCACTGCCCGAGGGGTACGCGGCGTTCGTCGTCCCGCGCAGTGGTCTCGCGGCGAAGCACGGCATCACGATCGTGAACTCACCGGGGACCGTCGACTCGGGCTACCGCGGCGAGATCAAGGTCTCACTGCTCAACACCGACGTCGCCGAGCCCTACGAGGTGCACGTCGGCGACCGCATCGCCCAGATGATCGTGATGCCCGTGCCGCGCGTGACGTTCTCGCGGGTGGACGAGCTCCCGGACAGCGTCCGTGGCCAGGGCGGCTTCGGCTCGTCGGGCTACGGTGTCACGAACCAGCAGGAAGGAACGCGAGCATGAGGATCGGCCGACGCAAGCGCGACGAGGTCGAGGTGGCCGCAGAGGTCGCCGCCGACGTCGAGGTCGCTGAGACGACACCCGAGGTCGAGCTCGCCGACGAGGCGGACTCTGGACTCGACGAGGTCGTGGAGTTCGCCCCGACGGGCAAGTCCGCTCCCGACGACCGCGAGGAAGCGGGTCCGCTCGACGAGACCGAGGCGAACCCGGTCCGGCCGTACGTGGACCTCGGCGGCGTGAAGATCCTGCCGCGCGAGGGCCTGCACCTCCGGCTCGAGGTCGAGGAGGGCTCGCAGCGCGTCGTCGCCGTCGGGCTCGACTACGACGAGTCCACGCTCCAGGTCCAGCCGTTCGCCGCGCCGCGGTCGACCGGTCTCTGGCACGAGATCCGCGCGCAGATCGCCGAGCAGATCGAGCGCCAGGGCGGCTCCGTGACCGAGGTCGACGGGCCGTTCGGCCCCGAGCTGCGCGCATCGGTGCCCGTCGTGGTGGACGGTGACGGCGGTGCCGCCGGCGCTCGTCCTGCGCGGTTCATCGGCGTCGACGGCCCCCGCTGGTTCCTCCGCGGCGTGATCGCGGGCAAGGCCGCCGAGCAGCCGGACGACGCCGAGGAGATCGAGGACCTGTTCCGCAGCGTCGTGGTGGTCCGTGGCACCACGCCGATGCCGCCGCGCGACCTGATCCCGCTGCACATGCCGAAGTCGACGCAGTCGGCCATCTGATCCGGAGCACCGTTGCCCGAGCAGCACGACGACCGTGACGACCGCTTCGCTGACGAGCGCGAGCAACCCCTGTCGCTGAACGCCCAGCTCCGCGACGCCGTTCGGAACGCCGGCATCGCGAAGGTGGCTCCCGGTGAGGCACCGTCCGGCAGGGCACTGATCGGCGCCGTCGGCGGTGCCAGGGGGCTCGCGGAATCGGTGCTGCCCGGGTTCGCGTTCCTCGTCGTGTACGCGATCACGAAGGAACTCGTCCCGAGCGTCGTGATCCCGGTGGTCGTCGGGCTCGTGTTCGTCGTCCTCCGACTGCTGCAGCGGCAGTCCCTCGCGATGTCGTTCGCCGGCATCCTCGGCGTCGCCGTCTCCGCCGGCCTCGCGCTCATCACGGGCAAGGCCGAGAGCAACTTCATCCCCGGCATCATCATCAACCTGGTCTGCCTGCTGGTGCTCCTCGTGACGCTGGCGATCCGTCGTCCGCTCATCGGGCTGATCGTCGGGCTGCTCGCGCAGGGCGAGGACGGTGGTCCGATGGACTGGCGTGCCGACCCCGCCAAGCGCCGGGTGCTCACCGTCGCCACGTGGATGTGGGTGGGGCTCTTCGCGCTCCGACTGGTCGTCGAGATCCCGCTCTACCTCGCCGCTCAGGTGGAACTCCTCGCGGCGATCAAGCTCATCACCGGTGTCCCGCTCTACGCCGCACTGCTCTGGGTGACCTGGCTGCTCGTCCGGACGGTCTTCCGGCACGACCAGCACGACGACGACGCGGCCACGGTGTAGAGTTATCTCGACATCGAGATAGTTTCCCCCGGGGCACCGCAGCGTCGGGGGTTTAGGTTTGCCTTGCTGGTGGGACGGTCCACGGCCCGCGAGGATGAGGGCAAACCGATCAGTAGGGAGGCGGCACGGTGGCTGCAGTCAATAGCTTCGGCTCGAAGGACACACTGTCGGTTGGGGGTGTCGACTACGCGATCCACCGGATCGACTCGGTCCCCGGTCACGAGAAGCTCCCGTACAGCCTGAAGGTGCTGCTCGAGAACCTCCTCCGCACCGAGGACGGCAAGAACGTCACGGCGGACCAGATCCGCTCGCTCGGCAACTGGCGCCCGGAGGCCGACCCGGACACCGAGATCCAGTTCTCGCCGGCGCGCGTCGTCATGCAGGACTTCACGGGCGTGCCGTGCATCGTCGACCTCGCCACGATGCGCGAGGCGATGGCCACGATCGGCGGCGACCCGAACAAGATCAACCCGCTGTCCCCGGCCGAGATGGTCATCGACCACTCCGTCATCGCCGACCTCTTCGGCCGCGAGGACGCACTCCAGCGCAACACCGACCTCGAGTACGAGCGGAACGGCGAGCGCTACCAGTTCCTCCGCTGGGGTCAGACCGCGTTCGAGGACTTCAAGGTCGTCCCGCCGGGAACCGGCATCGTCCACCAGGTCAACATCGAGTACCTGGCGAAGGTCACCTACACGCGTGACTTCGACGGCGAGACCTACGCCTACCCCGACACACTCGTCGGTACCGACTCGCACACCACGATGGTCAACGGCCTGGGTGTGCTCGGCTGGGGCGTCGGCGGGATCGAGGCGGAAGCAGCGATGCTCGGCCAGCCCGTGTCGATGCTCATCCCGAAGGTCGTCGGCTTCAAGCTCTCGGGTGAGATCCCCGCGGGCGTGACCGCGACCGACGTGGTGCTGACCATCACGCAGGAGCTCCGCAAGCACGGTGTCGTCGGCAAGTTCGTCGAGTTCTACGGCGAGGGCGTCAGCGCCGTGCCGCTCGCGAACCGCGCCACGATCGGCAACATGTCGCCGGAGTTCGGCTCCACGGCGGCGATCTTCCCGGTCGACGACGTCACGCTCGACTACCTCCGTCTGACCGGCCGCGACGAGGCGCAGATCGCCCTCGTCGAGGCGTACTCGAAGGCGCAGGGTCTCTGGCACGACGCCTCGGTCGAGCCGAACTACTCCGAGTACATGGAACTCGACCTCTCGACCGTCGTCCCCTCGATCTCCGGCCCGAAGCGCCCGCAGGACCGCATCGAGCTGTCGAAGGCGAAGGACCAGTTCGAGGTCGACCTCGCCACCTACACCGACCCGGCCGTGCAGACCGACCTGGACGACGCGGTCGAGGAGACCTTCCCGGCGTCCGACCCGATCGCCGCCGGATCGACGACCGAGGACACGACGACGCACGAGCACGTCTACGTCTCGAGCGCCCCGTCCACGGCGTCGCAGCCGACCAAGGTCGCGATGGACGGCGCCGACCCGTTCACGATCGACCACGGCGCCGTCGCGATCGCCGCGATCACCTCGTGCACGAACACGTCGAACCCGTCGGTCATGATGGCGGCAGGCATCCTCGCCCGGAACGCCGCGAACAAGGGCCTCACCGCGAAGCCCTGGGTCAAGACCACCCTCGCGCCCGGGTCGAAGGTCGTCACCGACTACTACGAGAAGGCCGGTCTCACGACCTACCTCGAGCAGCTCGGCTTCTACACGGTCGGCTACGGCTGCACCACCTGCATCGGCAACTCGGGCCCGCTGCCCGAGGAGATCTCGCAGGCCGTGCAGGACAACGACCTCGCCGTGACCGCGGTGCTCTCGGGCAACCGCAACTTCGAGGGCCGGATCAACCCCGACGTCAAGATGAACTACCTGGCGTCCCCGCCGCTGGTCATCGCGTACGCCCTCGCCGGGTCGATGCACTTCGACTTCGACAAGGACGCGCTCGGGCAGGACCAGGACGGCAACGACGTCTACCTGGCGGACATCTGGCCCGACACGGCCGAGGTCCAGCAGGTCATCGACGCGTCGATCGACACCGAGATGTTCACCCACGAGTACGGCTCCGTGTTCGAGGGCGACGACCGCTGGAAGAACCTGCCGACCCCGACGGGTGACACCTTCGAGTGGGACACCGAGTCGACCTACGTCCGGAAGCCCCCGTACTTCGAGGGCATGACGATGACGCCGGACGCCGTCTCGGACATCTCCGGCGCCCGCGTCCTCGCGAAGCTCGGCGACTCGGTCACGACCGACCACATCTCGCCAGCCGGCTCGATCAAGGCCGACAGCCCGGCCGGCAAGTACCTCGCCGAGCACGGTGTCGACCGCAAGGACTTCAACTCGTACGGCTCGCGCCGCGGCAACCACGAGGTCATGATCCGCGGCACGTTCGCGAACATCCGTCTGCGCAACCAGCTCCTCGACGGCGTGGAGGGCGGCTACACCCGTGACTTCACCACGCCCGACGGCGAGCAGTCGTTCATCTACGACGCGTCGCAGCACTACCAGGAGCAGGGCATCCCGCTCGTCGTGTTCGGCGGCAAGGAGTACGGCTCCGGCTCGTCGCGCGACTGGGCGGCGAAAGGCACGAACCTCCTCGGCGTCAAGGCCGTCATCACCGAGAGCTTCGAGCGCATCCACCGCTCGAACCTCATCGGCATGGGCGTCGTGCCGCTGCAGTTCCCGGTCGGCGAGTCGATCGAGTCCCTCGGGCTCGACGGCACCGAGGTCGTCTCGATCTCGGGCCTCACGGAGCTGAACGAGGGCCGCACGCCGAAGACGGTCCACGTCGTCGCGACGCCGAGCGAGCACTCGCCCGCCGGCAAGGAGACCGTGGAGTTCGACGCGGTCGTCCGCATCGACACCCCCGGTGAAGCCGACTACTACCGCAACGGCGGCATCCTGCAGTACGTGCTCCGCTCGCTCGTCTGAGCGAGGTGACCACAGGTCGCTGACGCGACCACACGACGGACTGGAGGCTCGGTGCGCGACCCGCACCGAGCCTCCAGTCCGTCTGCTGGTTGCGCGAATAGCATGGGGCCTTCGCCGCACGAAAGGAGCGCCCGTGAGTCTGCTCGCCAGCATCACGTCGCCGCGCGACCTGAAGCGTCTCTCCGACGCACAGATGACGGAACTGTCCGCCGAGATCCGGCGGTTCCTCGTCGCCGAGGTCGCGAAGACCGGTGGGCACCTCGGGCCGAACCTCGGCGTCGTCGAACTGACGCTCGCGATGCACCGGGTCTTCGACTCGCCGAACGACCCGTTCGTGTTCGACACCGGCCACCAGTCGTACGTGCACAAGATCGTCACCGGGCGGCAGGACTTCTCGCACCTCCGGGAGCGCGGCGGCATCGCCGGCTACCCGCAGCGGAGCGAGTCGGAGCACGACATCGTGGAGTCCTCGCACGCGTCGTCGTCGCTCTCCTGGGCCGACGGGATCTCCCGGGCCTTCCGGCAGACCGGGCAGCACGACCGGACCGTCGTCGCCGTGGTCGGTGACGGTGCGCTCACCGGCGGGATGACGTGGGAGGCGCTCAACAACATCTCGGACGACAACGACCGCCGCCTGGTGATCGTGGTCAACGACAACGGCCGGTCGTACGCCCCGACGATCGGGGGCATGGCGCGCTACCTGAACTCCGTGCGAACCCGTCGCGAGTACCGCGCCCTGTACGAGAAGACCCAGGCGGCTGCGGCTCGCTTCGGTGCTCCGGGGCGTGCGGTGTACCGCGGGATGCGCGGTGGTCTGCACGGCTTCCTGTCGCGGCTGACGAACAACGAGGCCCTCTACTCGAACCTCGACATCAAGTACATCGGCCCGGTCAACGGACACGACCAGCAGGCCATGGAGAGCGCACTCCGGCAGGCCAAGGAGTACGGCGCCCCGGTCATCGTGCACGCGATCACCGAGAAAGGCCACGGCTTCGAGCCGGCGCTCCGTGACCAGGCGGACCAGTTCCACGCCGTCGGGCACATCGACCCGGAGACGGGGGAGTCGCTCGACACCGCATCGGGTCCGTCGTGGACCTCGGTGTTCGCGTCGTCGCTCGCCGACCTCGGCGACGAGGACCCGCGCATCGTGGCGATCACGGCGGCCATGCTCCGGCCGACCGGGTTGCACCTGTTCCAGCAGCGGCACCCCTCGCGGGTGATCGACGTCGGGATCGCCGAGCAGCACGCCGTCACCAGTGCCGCGGGGCTCGCGTACGGCGGACTGCACCCCGTGGTCGCGCTCTACGCCACCTTCCTCAACCGCGCGTTCGACCAGGTCCTGATGGACGTGGCGCTGCACCGCGCCGGAGTGACGTTCGTGCTCGACCGCGCCGGAGTCACCGGTCCGGACGGGCCGTCGCACCACGGGATGTGGGACCTCGCACTGCTGCAGGTCGTCCCGGGGATCCGGATCGCGGCACCGCGGGACGCGGCGACCCTGCGCGAGGAGCTCCGCGAGGCGGTGGCGATCGACGACGCGCCGACGGTGCTCCGCTGGTCGAAGGGGCAGGTCGGGCCGGACATCCCCGCGGTGTCACGGCTGTCGGACGGCGTCGACGTGCTGCACGCCGCTGCTGCGTCGGACGACGTGCTGATCGTGGCCGTCGGGTCGATGGTGCCCGTCGCGCTCGAAGCCGCCGCGTTGCTCGAGGCGCAGGGCATCGGCGTCACCGTGGTCGATCCCCGGTGGGTCGTGCCGATCCCGGCGTCCCTCATCGACCTCTCGCGCGACCACCGGCTCGTCATCACGATCGAGGACGGCGTCCGAGTCGGCGGTGTCGGGACGCGCCTGCGGCAGGACCTCCGCGCGGCTGGTGTCGACACCGGGGTGAACGAGCTCGGGCTGCCGGACGAGTTCATCGACCACGCCACCCGCACGCAGATCCTCAACGACGCCGGGCTCACGGCGCAGGCGATCGCCCGCGACGTCATCGACCAGGTCGTCGGGACGAAGCTGCCCCAGGCGAAGCCGGCGCGGTCGCGGGAGTCCGCCGAGCGCTGACGGCTTCGGGCCCCCGTCAGCCGGCCGCCTGGCCGCCGCACGACCAAAAGCACGTCGCACCACGGAATCGCGTGGTGCGACGTGCTTTTGGTTGTGCGAACCGCGTGGCCCCGCGGGCGGCGCGGGCGGCGCGGGCGGGGTCAGCGGGACGCCGGGCCCACGATCAGCGGGTCGTGGAACGTGCCGCCGAAGACGCGCTCGGACGCACCGGAGCGGTCGAGGTACGGGCTGATCCCACCGGCCTGGAACGGGTACCCAGCGCCGAGGATCAGCCCGAGGTCGATCTCCTCGACGTGCTCGACCACACCGTCGGACAGCATGCGGTGCAGCTCGTCGGCGAGGGCGTCCTCGAAGCGCTGCTGCATCGTGCCTGCGTCCACGGCGTTCGCGTCCTTCTTTTCCGGTGCGACGAGCTTCACGGCAGCGGGGTCGTAGCCCGTCGCGTTGCCCTTCTTGTCCCGCGTCAGGATGTGTCCGAACTCGGCGATCCGCTTCAGTCCGTCGCCGGGGTAGAAGCGCTCCGGCCACGCAGCGTGGTGCGAGTCGAGCACGTGCGCACCGACCGGCAGGCCGACGAGCTCGAGCAGCTCGAACGGGGACATCGGCAGCCCGAGCGGTGCAGCACCCTCGGCGACGACCTCGAACGGCGTGCCCTCCTCGACGCCGCGCATGGCCTCGCCGAGGACGCGGGCGAGGACTCGGTTCACGACGAAGCCCGGTTGGTCGGCCGTGACGATCGCCGTCTTCTTGAGCGTCTTCGCGACGGCCAGCGCCGTGGCGACGGCCTCGTCCGAGGTCTGCGACGCGCGGACGACCTCGACCAGGGGCATCACGGCCACCGGGTTGAAGAAGTGGAACCCGACCAGGCGCTCCGGGTGCTCGAGCACGCTCGCCATGGACCCGACGGACAACGACGACGTGTTCGTGGCGAGGATCGCATCGGGGGCGACCACCTTCTCGATGGCGGCGAGCACCTCCTGCTTGACGGACATCTCCTCGAACACGGCCTCGATCACCCAGTCGGCGTCCGCGAACGCGTCGTACGACACCGAACCGCTGACGAGCGCGCTGATCCGGTTGGCGTCGTCCTGCGAGACCCGGCCCTTCGCCAGCAGCTCGTCGACGGAGGAGCGGATACGTGCGACGCCGGCGTCCACGCGCTCCTGCGAGACATCGGTGATGACCACGGGGACGCCGAGACGGCGGGCGAAGAGCAGCGCGAACTGCGACGCCATGAGCCCGGCGCCGAGGACGCCGACCTTCGTGATCTTCTTCGGTTCGACGTCGGTCGGTGCGCCGACGGGCTTCTTCGCTCGCTTCTGCACGAGGTCGAACGCGTACATCGACGCCGCGAACTGGTCGCCCGAGATGAGGTCGGCGAGGGCGTCGTCCTCGCCGGCGAACCGCTCGTCGAGCGAGCCGGACTTCGCCGCAGCGACCAGGTCGAGCGCACGGAACGGCGACCTCGGCACCGTGCCGATCTTCGACGCCACCTGCGAGCGGGCGACCTTGACGACCGTGCCCCACGCGGCCTTCTCGAGCACGCCGGGCTCGTTCTTCCTGACGACCTTCGTGGTGCCGGACACGACGCCGTCGATCCACGCCACGGCGGACGGCAGGAACGTCACCGACGGGATGAGCGCGTCGCCGATGCCGAGCTCCACCGCGGCGGGGCCGTCCATCAGCCGGTTGTTCTTCAACGGGTTCTCGACGATGACGCGGAGCGCCTTCTCCGGACCGATCAGGCGGGGGAGCAGCGTCGCGCCGCCCCAGCCGGGGATGATGCCGAGGAACACCTCGGGCAGGCCGATGCCCTGCGCCGCCGAGGAGAACGCGCGGTAGGTGCAGTGCAGTCCGATCTCGAGACCGCCGCCGAGCGCGATGCCGTTGATCAGGGCGAAGGACGGGACGCCGAGGTCGCCGAACTTCCGGAGCGTGGCGTGCCCGAGCGCTGCGAGGTCGTGGGCGACGTCCCGCGACGGCACGGACGCCGCCTGGGAGAGGTCCGCCCCTGCGGCGAAGCAGTACTCCTTGCCCGTGACGGCGACGGCCTGCACGGTGCCGGCGGCCGCCTCGGTCTTGAGCGTGTCGAGGACACCCGAGAGCTCGTGGAGGGTGCGCGGCCCGAGCGTCGACGGACGCTTGTAGTCCTTGCCGTTGTCGAGCGTGATGAGCCCGAGCGTGCCGCCGGACGGCAGCGCGACGTGCTTCAGGTACGAGTGCGTGACGACCTCGTCCTCGGAGAGGGCGAGCAGTCGGTCGTTGTCGACGAGGGTCATGGTCATGCCGCCTTCCGTGCCGCTGACTTGCTGAAGTGCGGGTTCTCCCAGATGACGGTTCCGCCCTGGCCGAGCCCGATGCACATCGTCGTGATGCCGTACTTGACGTCGGGCCGCTCGGCGAACTGCGCCGCGAGCTGGGTCATCAGGCGGACGCCGCTCGATGCGAGCGGGTGCCCGACGGCGATCGCGCC
The DNA here is from genome assembly GCF_048756585.1 of Curtobacterium sp. L3-7. Taxonomy (NCBI): domain Bacteria; kingdom Bacillati; phylum Actinomycetota; class Actinomycetes; order Micrococcales; family Microbacteriaceae; genus Curtobacterium; species Curtobacterium sp. L3-7. Next base: position 2,395,188 of record NZ_CP151474.1, read on the forward strand.
GCCCCAGGCGTTCACGTTCGTGGCGTCCTGCGCGATGCCGTAGTTGTCGAGGAAGGCGAGCACCTGCACGGCGAACGCCTCGTTGATCTCGAACAGGCCGATGTCGTCGATCGACAGCCCGGCCTTGGCGAGTGCCTTGTCCGTCGCGGGGACAGGACCCACGCCCATCACCTCGGGGTCGACGCCCGCGAAGGCGAACGACACCATGCGCATCTTCGGCTCCAGCCCGAACTGCTTCGCGCCGGCGTCGGAGGCCAGGAGGCTCATCGTCGCGCCGTCGTTGAGACCCGCGGCGTTCCCTGCGGTGACCCGGCCGTGCGGTCGGAACGGGGTCTTCAGCGCCGCGAGTGCCTCGAGCGTCGTCCCCGGGCGGGGCGGCTCGTCGCTGGAGACGATGTCCCAGCCCTCGCCGGTGTTCACCTCGACGGGCACCAGGTCGGGCTGCAGCTTGCCGGCGGCCCACGCGGCGGCGTACCGCTGCTGGGACTGCACGGCGTAGGCGTCGGTGCGGTCCTTCGTGATCGCCGGGAACCGGTCGTGCAGCCGCTCGGCAGTCTTGCCCATCACCAGCGCGTCGGCGTTCACCATGCGCTCGGCGATGAACCGCGGGTTCGGGTCGGAGTTGAAGCCCATCGGGTGGCGTCCCATGTGCTCGACACCGCCGGCGATGGCGATGTCGGCCGCGCCGAACGCGATCGCGCCGGCGAGGGTCGTGACGCTCGTCATCGCGCCGGCGCACATGCGGTCGATGGCGTAGCCGGGCACGGACTTCGGCAGGCCGGCGAGCATGCCGACGGTGCGTCCGAGGGTCAGGCCCTGGTCGCCCTGCTGCGTCGTCGCAGCGACCGCCACGTCGTCGACGGCCGCGTGGTCGAGTGACGCGTTCCGATCGAGCAAACCCCGCATCGCGTGCACCGCAAGGTCGTCGGCGCGGGTCCGCCAGAACACCCCCTTCTCCCCGGCACGTCCGAACGGTGTCCGCACGCCGTCAACGAAGACGACGTCTGATGCCTTTGGCAAAGCTGGCCTCCAGAAGATCAACATCGATCGAGCCGGACGATCGGGTCGTCCCGCCCTGGTCGGGGCGCACCCCGACGACGCAACCGACGCTATGCCCCACGGCTGGGGAGACGCACCTCGGTTGGTCGGTTCCTACGACGAGGCAGGATCCTCGGTGGACGACTCCTGTCCGGCTGCGACAAAGGCGTCGGCGATCCGCGACGCGGACTCCTCGACCTGCCAGGGCCGTGCGTCGAGCGCGACGAGCGCCGCCGCGACCGCCTCGGCAGTGGCCGGTGTGGGCGGCTCCCACGCGATGGAGCGGAGGGTGTCCGGCGTGAGCAGGTTCTCGAGCGGCAGGTCGAGTTCCTCGGCGCGGGCGGTCATCGCGGCGCGGGCCGCCTTGTACCGGCGGTCGGCCTCCGGGTTGCGATCGGCCCACGCACGCGGCGGCGGGAGGGTCGGTTCCCCCTTGCCCCGGAGTCGCGGGAGGTCGTCGGTCGTTCGCCCGGCGTCGACCGCGGCCCACCAGCGGTCGAGCTCGGAGCGGCTGGCGCGGCCGGTGAACGCCTTCAGCGCGGCGAGGTCCTTGCGGGTCTCCGGAGCGGCCGCGGCAGCGGCGACGATCGCGGAGTCCGGGATCGTGCGACCCGGCGAGACGTCGGTCTCCTGCGCGAAGGCGTCACGGGCTTCCCACAGCGAGCGGGCGATCGCCAGGGTGCGCTGTCCACGGAGGGCGTGCATGCCGGACAGGCGGCGCCACGGCTCGGCACGCGGGGGCTTCGGCGCCCGGTACAGGACCGCGTCGAATTCTTGCCGGGCGATCTCGGTCTTGCCGGACTCCTCGAGCTTCGCGGCGAGGGCGTCGCGGAGGTCGGGGAGCAGTTCGACGTCGAGCGCGGCGTAGACGAGCCAGGACTGCGGGAGCGGTCGGGTGGACCAGTCGGCCGCGGAGTGGGCCTTCGCGAGCGTGATGCCGAGGAGCTGCTCCACGACGGCGCCGAGGCCGACGCGGGGGAACCCGGCGATGCGGGCACCGAGCTCGGTGTCGAAGATGCGCGACGGGTCGAGTCCGACCTCGCGGAGGCACGGCAGGTCCTGCGACGCGGCGTGGAAGAGCCACTCCTCGTCGACGATCGCGTCCTGCAGTTCCGGGAAGGAGCCGATCGCGATGGGGTCGAAGAGGAACGCGCCGGCGCCCCGGCGGAAGACCTGGATCAGGTAGGCGCGCTGCGAGTACTTGTAGCCGCTGGCGCGCTCGGCGTCGACGGCGACCGGGCCGTGACCGGACGCGATCGCGGCGACCGCGTCGAGGTAGTCCGCACGCGACTCGATGACCTTGACCGCGTCGTGTCCCTCCTCGAACGAGGGGACGACGGGGTTCGGTACGGGGTCAGTCACTTCGCGAGCCTCCTGGGGCCGAGCAGCGTCACGCCGTCGGACGACGGGGGCAGTCCTGCGAGCATGGCGACGATCTCCTCCCACGCCTCGACGTGCGCGACGAGGTCGGTGCCGTCGACGTCCGTGACGTGCGGGGTCCACGATGCCCGGAGCTCCAGCTGTGCGCCGTCGCCCTGGGCCGCGAGTTCGCCGTAGCCGCGGGAGATGATCTTGGTAGCGGTGCCCGAAGCGTGGTCGTACGCCGCGCCGTGCGCCTCGAGTGCGTCGACGAGCCAGCTCCAGGTGACGTCGGCGACGAACTCGTCGACGCCGATCTCCGGTTCGAGCGGGGCCTGCGCGAACGTCACGATGCGGAACGGCCCGTGCCAGCCCTCCGGTTCTGCGGGGTCGTACAGCGCGATGAACCGCCCGGTGCCGAGGTCGGAGTCGACCCCGTGTGCTGCCCCGGAGACGTCCGCCGCGAGGGCGATCGAGAACGGGGCCATGCGGCTGGGGGACGGGATCTCGGTGACCGTCGTCTCGGTGCGGGTCCCGCCCGATGACACGAACGCGCGGAGCTGCGCGAAGGCCTCGGGCTCTCGGGTTTCGGACACGAATGCAGACTAGGCTCCGGACCATGTCCCGTTCCGCGCGACCCGCCGATGAGCCGGTCCAGGACACCGCCAGGTCGGCCGGACTCCTCGCCCTCGGAGCCGGCATCGCGGCCGCCGCCGTCGGGACCGCGGTGGTCGGTGGCTTCGTCGCCGCGATCGCCCGGATGGTCGTCACCCCCGACCGCAAGCGCACCGAACGGGTGCCCATCGTGGCCGTCGACCCGATCCGGAAGACCGTGACGCTGGAGCGGACGCCCGACACCGAGCTGCAGGGGCGCTACAGCCTCTGGTTCGGCGGCGGCACCGGGCACATGCGCGTCGGCGACGTCCTCGGGACCACCCCGACCACGGTCACCCGCAGCATCATCGCCGTCGACGCCGGCGACCCCACGAGTGCCCGTCGTGGCCGATGGGGCGGCTGGTTCTACCTCACCCCCGGCGAGCTCGACGTCCCGGTGGAGGACATCGACGTCCCGACACCGAACGGTCCGGCGCCTGCGTGGGTCGTCCGTGCCGACGACCCCGCTGCGCCGTGGGCGGTCCTCGTGCACGGTCGCGGCGTCACCCGCGCCGAGACCATCCGTGCCGTCCCGGTGTTCCGCGCCGCCGGCTACTCGGTCCTCCTCGCCTCGTGGCGGAACGACGGCGTCGCCCCGAAGAGCGACGACGGTCGCTACGGTCTCGGGTCCACCGAGTGGGAGGACATCGACGCCGCGCTCCGCTGGGTCGACGGCCAGGGCGCGACGAGCGTCGTGCTGATGGGCTGGTCGATGGGTGGTGCGGTCGTCCTGCAGACACTGCTGCGGTCGTCGTTCGCGCGGCTCGTCGACGGCGTCGTGCTCGAGTCGGCCGTGGTCGACTGGCACGCGGTCCTCAAGTCGCAGAGCCAGGCGATGCGGCTGCCGCGGGTCGTTCGGAAGGTCGCCCAGCGCGTGCTCCGGACGCCGGTCCTGCACCGGCTCGCCGGCCTGCGGCACCCGGTCGACATCCGGGAGCTCGACATGGTCGCGCGGGCGGACGAGCTCACCGTCCCGATCCTGCTGCTGCACAGCGACGACGACGGCTTCGTCCCGTCGTCCGCCTCGCACGCACTCGCGCAGGCGCGGCCGGACCTGGTCCGACTCGAGGTCGCGCACGTCGCGCGGCACACCAAGCTCTGGAACCACGACGCCGACTGGTTCGACGCCCGCATCCTCGCGTGGCTCACCGAGGTGGTCCGGCCGCAGAACGCGACCACCGCCCGGTAGTCGGCCCGAGACGGACGGGAGGCCCGGTGCCAGCTGGCACCGGGCCTCCTGACCGCGCTCGCTCGCGTTCAGCGCACCGCCACCAGCGCGCGCACCTGGCGCTGCACCCGGCCGAGCATGCCGACCATGCCGCGGATCCGCAGCGGGCTGACCGCTTCGGACAGGCCCAGCGTCAGCGGGTAGTCGGACGGCACCGCGAGCACCTGCGCGGCCGTCAGGCCGGACAGGCCCTGCGCGAGGATCGAGGCGAACCCGCGGGTCGTCGGGGCCTCGCGCGGTGCGGTCGCGTGCATGCGGACGACGTCGGGTGCGTCGCCGTCCTCGCCCACGGTGACCGTGATGAAGACGGGGGATTGGCACTCCTCGACGCGCTCGAGCTCGTCCTCGTGTCCTCGGAGTCGCTCGGGCAGCGCCGGGAGCTCGTTCGAGAACTCGAGGAGCAGCTGCAGCCGGTCGGCCTGGGACAGTTCGAGGAAGTCGTCGCGGATCTCGGCGAGGGCGCGGGGGAGTGTGGGTTCCGGGAGTTCGGTGCTCATCGGTTCGGAAGGGTACCCGGCTCCGCGCCCTGGACGATGGGCACGCGCACCGCGCTGCCCCACTCCGTCCAGGAGCCGTCGTAGTTGCGGACGTTCTCGTGTCCGAGCAGGTACCGCAGCACGAACCAGGTGTGGCTCGACCGCTCGCCGATGCGGCAGTAGGCGATCACCTCGTCGTCGGCGCCGATGCCGGCGCCGTCGCGGTACACGGCGTCGAGGTCGTCACGGCGCTTGAACGTGCCGTCCGGAGCCGCGGCGGTCGCCCACGGGATGTTCACCGCGGTCGGGATGTGCCCGCCGCGCAGGGCGCCCTCCTCCGGGTAGTCGGGTGCGGTCGTCCGCTCGCCGCTGTACTCCGGTGCGCTGCGGACGTCGACGAGCGGCTTGCCGAGGTGGTCGAGGACGTCCTCCTTGAAGGCGCGGACCACGGTGTCGTCGCGCTCGACGACCGGGTACTCGACCGGTGCGGCCTCGGTGCGGTCGGTCGTGAGTGCACGGTCCTCGGCGATCCACTTCGCGCGGCCGCCGTCGAGGAGGCGGACGTCCTCGTGGCCGAACAGCTCGAAGACCCAGAGGGCGTACGCGGCCCACCAGTTGTTCTTGTCGCCGTAGACCACGACGGTGGTGTCGCGGCCGATGCCCTTGCCGCCGACGAGCCTGGCGAACGCCTCGCCGTCGATGTAGTCGCGCTGCACCGGGTCGTTGAGGTCGGTGTGCCAGTCGATCTTCACCGCGCCGGGGATGTGCCCCGTCTCGTAGAGCAGCACGTCCTCGTCGGACTCGACGACCACGAGGTCCTGCGTACCGGCGTCGAGCTGTTCCTGCAGCCATGCCGTCGACACGAGTCGTTCGGGGTGGGCGTAGGCGCGGAACTCGGCGGACGGGTCGACCGGTGCGGTCATCGTGGTTACCTCCTGGGTGCGGTGGCGCCGGACTAGGATCGGTGCTCGGCGTCGAGAGCAACGGTACGCGGACGTACCTCGTCCCCGATGCAACGTGACACCGCACGACACGCTTCCCGGAAGGCACTGCATGCCCCAGCACCTGGTCGACCGCGACCCATCGGTCTCCCCACAGCAGATGGCCGCGGCGCTGGTGCCCCCTCCCCAGTTCACGGACGCGTCGTTCGCGTCGTACCGCCCCGACCCGGACTACCCGTCGCAGGCAGCGGTCCGCGACGCCGTCGAGTCCTTCGTCGCGACCCGACCGGAGCCGGCGAAGCGTGGCCTGTTCGGACGCCGACGCGCTGCGGCGACGGACACCGCGCCGAAGTCGGGCGTGTACCTCGACGGCGGGTTCGGTGTCGGCAAGACCCACCTGCTCGCCGCCGCCTACCACGCGGAGCCCGGCCGGAAGACGTTCGGCACGTTCATCGAGTACACCGCGCTGGTGGGTGCGCTCGGGTTCCAGGGCACGGTCGACCTGCTCCGTGGGACCTCGCTGGTGTGCATCGACGAGTTCGAGCTCGACGACCCTGGTGACACCATGGTCATGACGCGGCTCATCAAGGAGCTGACCGAGTCCGGCACGCGGTTCGCCGCCACGTCGAACACGCCACCAGGGGCCCTCGGCGAGGGGCGCTTCGCCGCACAGGACTTCCTCCGCGAGATCCAGGCGATGTCGGACCGCTTCGAGACGATGCGGATCGACGGCCTCGACTACCGCCGACGCGCGGTCGACGAGTCCGCCGCGGTCGTGTCCGACGTGTCGGCGTCGTTGCCGTCCTCCGGATCGGTGACGCTCGACGACTTCCGTTCGGTCGTGGCGCACCTGGCGTCCGTGCACCCGTCGAAGTACGTCGCGCTCGTGGACGGGCTCGACGCGGTCGGCCTCACCGACGTCGCGGCGTTCACCGACCAGACCGACGCGCTCCGGTGGGTCGCGCTCGTCGACCGGCTGTACGACGCCCAGGTGCGGATCGTCGCGTCGGGGACGCCGCTCGACGCCGTGTACCCCTCGTCGATGCTCGACGGCGGGTACCGCAAGAAGTACCTGCGTGCCGCGAGCCGCGTGGTGGCCCTGACCCGCGCCGTGGACTGAGCCACCCGCTGACCAGAACGGCCCTACCGGGGCCGCGCCGGGCCTCCAGGGCGGGTTGCGCGACGCCTGTCGGGCACCGTCCGGACGGACTGCGCGAACTCCTGGCCCCCGTCCAGGGGGTCGAGAGGCCCCGGTAACACGACGTTTACAAAGCAACCCGTCGCGTTACACCCGCGAAACACATCGTGCTCCCTCGCGAAACGTCACCTCGCCAGACTCTGTCCTACCCGAGGCGGACACGTCGGTGCCCCGATGCACAGCAAGCACCGCCGACGTGGTGACCGCACTGCAATCGAGAGGTGAGACATGCTTGATCAAGGCAACACGACCTTCGTGTTGGTGATGGCAGCGCTGGTGTTGTTCATGACACCCGGCCTGGCGTTCTTCTACGGCGGACTGGTGAAGGCCAAGTCCGTCATCAGCATGATGATGATGTCCTTCGGGGCGATCGCACTGGTGAGCGTCCTCTGGGTCGTCTACGGCTACGCGATCGCCTTCGCCAACCACGGTGACGGTACCGCGGTCTCCGGCGTCGTCGGCTTCTTCAGCATCGACTGGAACCAGATCGGCCTCGGGCAGGCGTTCGAGGAGGCCAAGGCCTCGACGATCCACGCCGCGTACCCCTCGATGGCGTTCGTCGGCTTCCAGGCCACGTTCGCGATCATCACCGTCGCCCTCATCTCCGGCGCGATCGCCGACCGTGCCAAGTTCGGCGCGTGGATGGTCTTCGCCGGCGTCTGGGTCACGGTCGTCTACTTCCCCGTCGCCTCGTGGGTCTTCAACCTCACCTCCGGTTGGGCCGCCACGTGGGGCGTCATCGACTTCGCCGGTGGGACCGCGGTGCACATCAACGCCGGAGCGGCGGGTCTCGCGCTGGCGATCGTCCTCGGCAAGCGCGTCGGGTTCGCCAAGGGCGCGCACAAGCCGCACAACCCGCCCTTCGTCCTCCTCGGTGCCGCGATCCTCTGGTTCGGCTGGTTCGGCTTCAACGCCGGGTCCGAGGGTGCTGCTGACGGCATCGCCGCGATCGCCTGGGTGAACACCCTCGCCGCCCCGGCCGCCGCCATCCTCGGTTGGCTCCTCGTCGAGAAGCTCAAGGACGGCAAGGCCACGTCGATCGGTGCCGCATCGGGCGCCGTCACCGGTCTCGTCGCGATCACCCCGGCATGTGCAGCGCTGACCCCCGGCTGGGGCATCCTGCTCGGCTTCATCGCCGGCATCATCTGCTGCTTCGCGATCGACTGGAAGTACCGTCTCGGCTTCGACGACTCGCTCGACGTCGTCGGTGTGCACCTGGTCGGCGGCATCGTCGGCACGCTGTACCTCGGCTTCTTCGCCAACGACACCGGCCTCATCTACTCGGGCTCGTTCGCGCAGCTCGGCAAGCAGGCCGCTGCCGCCGGAGCGGTCGGTGCGTACTCCTTCGTCCTGGCCTTCATCATCGGTTGGATCATCGAGAAGACGATGGGCTTCCGCGTGAAGACCGAGGACGAGGTCGCCGGCATCGACACGGCCGTCCACGGCGAAGAGGGCTACGTCCTCTACGAGGAGCGCGACGAGACCCCGGTCTCCGTGCGCTAGCTCGACCCTCTCGAACGACGGCCCCCGCGTCCGCGCGGGGGCCGTCGTCGTGCGTGGGGGGTGCGGGTGGGGTGGGGTGCGGGTGCGGGGGTGCGTGGGGGTGGGTGCGGGTGTTTGTCGACTCGGAACGACATCGTCGCTGTCGTACGACAGCGGCGTTGTCGTCGGTTCACACCCGCGGATGTCGGCGTGCGCAAGGAGCGACACGAGCGTCGTCGTACGACAGCGACTCTGTCGTTCCGAGTCGGTCGGCGCGCGGTGCGGACGGGCGCCAGCGCGTGCTGTGGGAGGGTGGCAGCATGACGACGACGTCGATGCTGACCAACCTCCGCGAGGTCGGGGGAGCTGGGTTCCAGGACGGCCGCACGCGCCGGGTGTACCGCGCGAACACCGAGCCGGACCTCCCCACGAGCGTGTACCCGACCGGGGTCGCCGTGGTGGACCTGCGACGGGACGACGAGATCGCGCGGGTCCCGCATCCCCTCGCGAGCGACCCCGGATACCGGGGCGTGCCGCTCTTCGACCCGTCCACCGTCGAGTCAGGGGCGGACGCCGTGCAGCTCGAGGAGCAGTACGTCGACTGGCTGACCCGGCACAGCACGGGGATCGCAGACGCACTCCGGGCGATCGCCGACACCGACGGGGACGTGCTGGTCTGCTGTTCAGCGGGGAAGGACCGCACCGGGGTCATCAGCGCGCTGCTGGCCCGGCTGTGGGGAGCGTCCGTGGACCGCGTCGGCGAGGACTACGCAGCGAGCGCGGACGGCCTCGCGGTGCGGTTCGCCGCCGAACGAGCGGTGAGCACCGACCCCGAGGCGACTGCCGTGGCGCAGCGCTGTGTTCCGGAGGTCATGACGACGGTCATCGGGCACCTGGAGCGGCGCTGGGGCAGCGTCGAGGACTACCTGCGGTGGATCGGGCTGACGGACGACGAGATCCGCGCGCTCTGAACGCGACCACCTACGGGAGGCTCGGTGCGCGTCCGACGCGCACCGAGCCTCCCGTCCGTGGTTCAGCTCACCAGGCGTAGTCCTCCGGCGAGGTCTTGTGCCCCGGGAAGATCTCGTCGAGGCGCGCCAGCGCCGACTCGTCGAGACGGATGTCGACGGCGTTGACGGCCGACTCCCACTGCTCCATCGTGCGCGGTCCCGTGATCGGCGCCGTGATGCCCGGCTGGTGCAGCAGCCAGGCGAGTGCGAGCTCGCCGGGGGTGTGGCCGAGTTCCTTCGCGAGCGCTTCGTACGCCGTCAGCTGGTCGCGGTGCCCCTCGACGTACTCGGCGCTCCGGCCACTCAGCCGCCGGGAGCCCTGCTCGGTCTTCTCGATGATGCCGCCGAGGAGACCGCCCTGCAGCGGCGACCACGGGATCACGCCGAGGCCGTAGTGACGGGCGGCCGGCAGGACCTCGCGCTCGACGTCGCGGACGACGAGGTTGTAGATCGACTGCTCGCTGACGAGTCCGAGGAAGTTGCGGTGCTTCGCGGCCTCCTGCGCCTGGGCGATGTGCCACCCGGCGAAGTTCGACGAGCCGACGTAGAGCACCTTGCCCTGCGCGACCGCGATCTCCATCGCCTGCCAGATCTCGTCCCAGGGGGTGTCACGGTCGACGTGGTGCATCTGGTAGAGGTCGATGTGGTCGGTCTGCAGACGTCGCAGCGACGCGTCGAGAGCCTGCCGGATGTTGTACGCCGACAGCTTCCCGCCGTTCGGCCAGTCGATCATGTCGCCGTAGACCTTCGTTGCGAGGACGGTCTTCTCGCGTCGGCCGCCGCCCTTCGCGAACCAGCGGCCGATGATCTCCTCGGTGGCACCCTTGCCCACCGAGCCGCCGTAGCCGTTGGCCGTGTCGAAGAAGTTGACGCCGAGCTCGTGCGCCCGGTCCATGATGGCGTGCGAGTCGTCCTCGCTGGTCTCCGGTCCGAAGTTCATCGTGCCGAGCACTGCTCGCGACACCGACAACCCTGTCCGTCCGAGGTGTGTGTAGTCCATGGATCGTGTCTACGCCGCCACGGCCGGACCGTGAGAGGCCCTGCGAGTACCGGTCACGGACCCCGTCCCGAGTTCTCCACGTGTATTCCTGCGGGGGAATGCGGGGGTCGCGGCGAGGGGTAACGTGCGGGAGATGATCACCCCTGCACCGCTGCGCGGCAGCCGGATCCTCGGGTTCGGCCACCACCAGCCCTCGCGCGTCCTCACCAACGACGAACTCTCGACGATGGTCGACACGAACGACGAGTGGATCGTGACCCGGACCGGGATCCGCACGCGACACATCGCCGGGCCCGACGACACCGTCACGTCGATGGCGACCGAGGCCGGTCGTGCCGCCCTCGCCGACGCCGGGGTCGAGCCCACCGACGTCGACCTCGTCATCGTCGCGTCGACCACGCACCGCGACCGTGCGCCGTACACGGCCGGTCGGGTCGCCGCGGCGCTGGGCATGTCGAACGGACCCGCGCCGATCGACATCAACACCGCGTGCAGCGGCTTCGAGTACGCCATGGCCCTCGCCGACCAGGCGATCCGCACCGGCTCGGCCGACACCGTGCTCGTGATCGGGTCGGAGCTGCTGTCCGGGATCGTCGACTGGACCGACCGGTCGACCTGCGTGCTCGTCGGCGACGGAGCCGGTGCGGCGGTCGTCGGTGTCTCCGACACGCCGTCGATCGGGCCCGTGTCCTGGGGCAGCGTGCCGCACCTGGAGCAGGCCGTGCTCGTGTCCGGGACGCCGGAGCGCTTCTCGCAGGAAGGCCGCTCCATCTACCGCTGGGCCATCACCGAGGCCGAGGGGCACGCCCGCCGTGTCGTCGAGCAGGCCGGGCTGACGATGGACGACATCCAGGTGTTCGCGTTCCACCAGGCGAACCTGCGCATCATCGAGCCGCTCGTCGCAGCGCTCGGTGGCGAATCGAAGTTCGTGATCCGGGACGTCGTCGAGTCGGGGAACACCTCGGCCGCGAGCGTGCCGCTCGGGCTGTCGAAGGCGTGGGCGCGTGGGGACCTCCCCGAGGGCGTCCCGGCGCTGCTGTTCGGCTTCGGCGGCGGGTTCGCCCACGCCGGGCAGGTCGTGATGACGCCGGTCCGCGCGCGCTGACCGGGACGGTGCAGACGGCGGACGGGAGGCTCGTGGCGGGGTCGCCACGAGCCTCCCGTCCGCCGTCCGGTCGCGTTCAGAGCGCGGTGTCGGTCCGCTTGCTCTCCTGCGGCGCGTCCGAGCTCCCGCCACGGCGGCGCCACGGCAGCTGACGCTGCTTCGGCTCCTGCTGCTGCAGGACGATCGGGAAGTGCGCCGGCGGCAGACCGAAGCCGGTCCGCGAGGCCTGGATGACCCGACGGCCGAGCGCGTGGTTGCCGAGCCCACCGACGGCAGCGCCGATGCCGAACGGCAGCGCCCGACCGAGCATCGACGTGCCCTGTCGAGCGGCGAACCGCTTGATGAACATGTCCCGGACCTGGCCGCCGATCCCGCTCACGACCTGCTTGGGCATCGACGAGGTGACCATCTCGCCCCAGAACGCCGTGCGTGCCTGGCCACCGGCGGCCTGTCCGGCGAGCTGCTTGATGAGCTGCGTGCCCGGCGTGCCGAGGATCATCGCCATCACCAGGGTGCGTGAGCGCTCGGGGTCGTCGAGGGCGATGCCGTGCACCTCGGTGACCGACTGTGCGAAGAGTGCCGTCGTCTCCAGGAAGCCCATCGTCTCCACGCCGGTCAGGCCGAAGCTCGCGGCGACGCCGATGCCCGGGATCACCGCGCTCGCACCGACGGCAGCGCCACCGGAGGTCACGGCGGTGAGGTAGTGCCGCTCGAGGATCTGGATGACCTCTGCGGGAGAGGCGTCGGGGTGGCGGCGTCGGACACCGTTGACATGGGCGACGACGACGGGGCGCTGCACGTCGAGGAGGCGGTCGAGCCAGCGCTCCCAGCCCTTCGCGGTGGTGGGGAGTTTCGCGCTCGTCGTCGTGGAGACCTCCGCGCTCGTCGTCCGGTCGACCGGGGCCTGGGGGAGCGGGACGATCGCCTGGTCCGACTGGTGGTTCTGCTTCGGGGCCATGGCAGCCACGCTACGCCGGGCATGTGGGAGGCTCGCTGGGTGGACCACCCCGTGCATGCCTCGTCTCCGGAACACGCGCTCGACGAGGTCCGTCGTGCCGCAGGGTTCCTCACCGTGCAGGAGACCGCTGCGCTCGCGCCCCGCGTCGCGGTCCTCGATCCCGGGTCGGTGCTCGTCGGCCGCGGCGTGGTGCTCGCCGACGACGTCGTGCTGTACCCCGGCGTGGTGCTCGAGACCCGCGGGTCTGGGTGTGTCGAGGTCGGGGCAGGAGCCCGGCTCGGACCCGGCGCGGTCGGTGTCGTCGCGGACGGCGGCGCGGTGCGCATCGGTGCGCATGCGCAGATCGGGCCGGGTGCCGTGACGATCACCGCTTCGGAGGGTGCCGACGTGGTGGTGGGGGCCGGGGGCCGCGTCCTCGGCGGTGCGCAGGTGGAGGGACCGGCACGGATCGGTGACGGCGCGCAGGTGCTCGGTTCGGTGGCGGTGCGGGACGTCGTGCTCGACGGGGGCGGGACGCACGCGGAGCCCGATCCGGACCGTCGGGGTGCCGTGGTGAAGGGTGCCGGCCGGGTGCACGGTGCGCGGCTGGCGGTCGGCGAGGTCGTGGCGGTCGGGCGGGGCCGTGGGTGGTGGAGCGGCAGCGGGCGTACCACCCGGGTGCGGCTGGCGACGCGGGTGCGGGCGCGGCTGCTGACGCGGGTGCGGGTGCGGCTGCTGACGCGGGCGCCGCTGCGGCTGGTGACATCGCCGTGTCTCACGATGCGGCGTGCCGGTCGAGGAACGCGTAGACCTCCCCGTCGTCGACCCCGGGGAAGCGGCCGGACGGTAGCGGCGCGAGGATCTGCGCGTGCAGCCGCGCGCTCGGCCACGCCGAGCCGGCCCACCGGTCCTCGAGCGCTCGTGACGGCCGCCGGCAGCACTGCTCGTCCGGGCAGCGCGAGGTCTCCCGATGCGTCGTCTCCCGCCCGCGGAACCACTTCGCGTCGTCGAACGGCACGCCGAACGTGATCGAGAACCCACCCTCCGGTGTCGATCCGGTCTGCGTCGAGCACCAGAACGTGCCGGTCGGGGTGTCCGTGTACTGGTGGAACTCGGTCGTCCGGTTCGCCCGGTCGCCCGCGCGACGTGCACCCCAGCGACGACAGACGACCTGGCCCTCGACGGCACCGGTGACGTCGACGGGCAGAGGGAGTCCGTCGTTCTCGTACGCCTTGTAGACCGCGCCGTCGTCACCGACGCGGAGGAAGTGCACGCGCATGTCGAAGTGCCGCGTCATGAGGTTCGTCATCCGCAGCGCCGCGGCTTCGTGCGTGACACCGAACGCGTCGCGGAAGTCCTCCACCGCCAGGTCCTTCGCGCGCTTCGCCTGCCCGAGGAACGCCACCGCTTGCGCTTCGGGCATCAGACAGCAGGCCGCGAAGTAGTTGATCTCGAGCCGCTGTTGCAGGAAATCGGCGTAGGAGTGCGGCGGCCGGTGCCCGAGGATCCGGTGCGCCATCGCCTGCAGCGCCATCGAGCGGAGGCCGTGTCCGCCGGGGATCGACGACGGCGGTAGGTAGATGCGGCCGTTCGCGATGTCCGTGACGCTCCTGGCCGATCGGGGGAGGTCGTCCACGAAGAACAGGTCGAACCCCATGGTCTCTGCCATCCGGCTCACCTCCCGGTGGGTCAGGGCACCGGACGAGTGGCCGACGGAGCGCACGCACTCCTCGGCGATGGCCTCGATCTCCGCGATGTGGTTGTCGCGTTCACGCATCCGGGCACGCTGCTCGGTGTTCCCGCGCCGTGCTGCCTCCGGTGTCGCGATGGCCTCGGACGCGCGCCGTTCGAGCTCGCGATGGAGGCCGACCAGCGCCCGCAAGGCGTCGTCGCCGAGGCTCCGCCCCGGTCGGACGGTCGGGAGGCCGGTGGCCGCGTAAACGGGAGCGGCCTGCGCCCGACGAAGTTCCAGTTCCAGGGCAGCACGGTCGTTCGGCGGTTCGTCACGGAGCAGGTCGGTCACGCCGACGCCGAGGGCATCCGCGAACGCCTGGAGCTCGGACACACGGGGTTCGCGCCGTGCGTTCTCGATCAGGGAGAGGCGGCTCGCACTCATGCCGAGCACGGCGCCGAGTGCATCGAGCGTCAGACCCGCCGTCGTCCGGTAGTGGCGGATCCGGGCGCCGAGGAGGCCGGCGTGGTCCAGGTCGTCGTCCATGGGCACACGGTACGCGTGGCTCCACGTTCCGGCAAGAAGTGCCGATCTTGACGGCGTTATCGAGTCTCGCGGGTGCTGTCCGGCCTCGAGACTGCTTCCACAGCGCGGTCTTGACGACCGGGCGGTGCAACGACGACCTGACGAAAGGCGCCACCGATGACCATCACCGAAGCACCCCGAACCAACACCACGACCGTGGACGTCGTGTCGTTCGACGCAGTCGGTCTCGAGGACCTGGCGGCGGTCGGCGGCAAGAACGCGTCGCTCGGCGAGCTCATCCGCTCGCTCTCCTCCGCCGGCATCCGCGTCCCCGACGGCTTCGCGACGACAGCCGCTGCGTTCCGCCGCCACCTGGCGACGTCCGGGCTCGAGCACTGGATCGCACGGCAGCTGGAGGGCCTGGACGTCGAGGACACCCGAGCGCTCGCGCGTGTCGGTCGGGCCGTCCGGGAACGGATCGCAACGACCGATCTCGGCATCGCGTTCGAGCTGTCCGTCCGCGCGGCCTTCGAACGCCTGACTCGAGGAATGCCGGACGGCGTCAGCTTCGCGGTGAGGTCGAGCGCGACCGCCGAGGACCTGCCCGACTCGTCGTTCGCCGGGCAGCAGGAGACGTTCCTCAACGTCCGCGGTGTCGAGTCGGTGCTCGAAGCGATCCGGCAGGTGTTCGCGTCGCTGTACACCGATCGGGCCATCGCCTACCGCGTGCACCGCGGGTTCGTGCACGACGAGGTCGCGATCTCCGTCGGTGTGCAGCGCATGGTGCGGTCCGACCTGGCCGCATCCGGGGTGATGTTCACGCTCGACACCGAGACCGGCTTCGACCGGGCCGTCTTCGTCACGAGCGCGTTCGGACTCGGTGAGGGCGTGGTCCAGGGCGCGGTGAACCCGGACGAGTTCACGGTGTCGAAGACGGCGCTCGCGGCGGGCCGGCCGGCCGTGCTCTCCCGGCTCGTCGGCGCGAAGGCGACACGGATGGTGTTCACCGAGGACACCGCCGTCGGACGGACCACCGCGTTCGTCGACACCGACCCGCTCGACCGTCGACGGTTCTCGCTCACCGACGCCGAGGTCACCGAACTCGCGCGGACGGCCGTGGCGATCGAGCGACACTACGGCCGCCCGATGGACATCGAGTGGGGCAAGGACGGACTCGACGGACAGCTCTACGTGCTGCAGGCCCGGCCGGAGACGGTGGCGTCCCGATCCCTCGCCGGTGTCGTCGAGCGGCACCGCCTCGCCGCGGCGCCGACGGAGGCACCGTTGCTGGAGGGCCGGGCGATCGGCGCGCGGATCGGTGCCGGCCCGGTGCGAGTGCTCGCATCCCCGCACGAGATGCACGACTTCGAGGAGGGCGAGGTACTGGTCGCCGACATGACCGATCCGGATTGGGAGCCGGTGATGAAGCGAGCGTCCGCGATCGTGACGAACCGCGGTGGGCGGACCTGCCACGCCGCCATCATCGCCCGTGAGCTCGGCATCCCCGCCGTCGTCGGGACCGGCTCCGCGACGTCCGTGCTCACCGACGGGGGCGCCGTCACGGTGTCCTGCGCGGAGGGCGAGACCGGGCGGGTGTTCCCCGGGATGCTCGACGTCGTCACCGAGCGGGTCGAGGTCGATGCCCTGCCGGACCTCGGCGTCGACCTGATGCTCAACGTCGGGTCGCCGGAGCAGGCGTTCGGGTTCCAGGCGCTGCCGAACGCCGGCGTCGGGCTCGCGCGGATGGAGTTCGTCGTCAACCGGCAGATCGGTGTGCACCCGAAGGCGTTGCTGCACCTGGCCGATCAGCCGACCGAGTTGCGCGAGCAGATCGAGGACCGCATCGCGGCGTACGGGGCGCCGCGGGACTACTTCGTCCGCCGACTCGCCGAGGGCATCAGCACGCTCGCGGCGGCGTTCGACCCGAAGCCGGTGATCGTGCGGCTGTCGGACTTCAAGTCGAACGAGTACGCGCACCTGCTCGGTGGCGCGGCGTACGAGCCGGACGAGGAGAACCCGATGATCGGGTTCCGCGGCGCCGCCCGGTACCTGTCGGACGACTTCGCCGAGGCGTTCGCGCTGGAGTGCGAGGCGATCCGGACGGTTCGGGACGTGATGGGGTTCACGAACGTGCGGGTGATGATCCCGTTCGTCCGGACGGTCGAGGAAGCGTCCGGCGTCGTCGAGCGCATGGCGTCGAACGGACTGGTCCGTGGACGCAACGGGCTGCAGGTCGTGATGATGTGCGAGATCCCCTCGAACGCACTCGACGCAGACCGGTTCCTGGACCACGTCGACGGCTTCTCGATCGGGTCGAACGACCTGACACAGCTGACCCTCGGCGTCGACCGGGACTCCGGCATCGTCGCGGAGTCGTTCGACGAGCGGAACCCGGCCGTGCTGCGCCTGATCGACATGGCGATCGATGCCTGCCGTGCTCGCGGCGCCTACGTCGGCATCTGCGGGCAGGGGCCGAGCGACCACCCTGACCTCGCCGAGCACCTCATGGCGCGCGGCATCAGCTCGATGTCGCTCAACCCCGACAGCGTCGTCGAGACGTGGCAGCGTCTGGCTACCGGAGTGGAACGCCAGCACGGATGAGCGCGGCACGGATCACCTCCGGGTCCATGAGATCGGCCCAGCTGAACCGGATGACCGTTCGAACTTCTGGGAAGGAGCGCACGAAGTCTTCTCGACGCTTCTCGTCCCAGTGCGCTTCGGCGGCGGCAGCTCCGTCCCCGTACTTGGCACGCCCGTCCACCTCGACGACGACGCCCTGCGCCGGGAACCAGAAGTCGACGACGGCGCGCCGAACACCTGGTCGTGCGAAGACGTGCTGCTGGACCGGTTCCGGTGTCCCGAGCTGCCGGAACCGGACCCGTGCGATGGATTCCGCGGGGGAGTCCGACAATGACGACGCCATCTCGATGGCCACGCGGGCACGGTGCACGGCGTTCGGCGGCGCCGCCGCGAGTTCGTCGAGGAGCATCTCCGGGAACACGTGACGACCAGCCAGTGCCGCGTCGAGCATGGGGACCGACACGAATGCAGGTTCGGTCGCAGCGACGTCGACGAGCGTCCGGACGAGCGCCGTCACGTGCGCGCCGCAGAACTCCGTCGGCATCGTCGATGGGCTGCCGGCGTACCGGGGAACCGGGCCGGTCCGATCGGCTTCGACGTGCACGCTGGTCAACCGTGTCGCGTCGGCGTGGGTCCGTCGCGGATCCGTGACCTGCACCTTTGCCGGAGGTGGGGAGACGAAGGGCAGATCGTGGACCGCCGCCGCGGACGCGTGCGAGATCGCCCGCGGTGGGCGGATCATCGAGGCGGTGGCGCGGAGGAGCAGCAGGTGCCGCGCTTCCGGTCTGAGGGCGTCGAGGGCGTCGGGTTCGACGAGGACCCCCGGGCGCACCGCGACGAGTTCGCCACGGCGAGCACGACGCTGGAGCGCGCGTCGCTCGGCGCTGTCGTGGTCTGCGGTGCGGATCAGTGGTGTCTGCATGACGTGATCGTGCATGCGGAAACGATCCCGCTCGTGACCTGCCCACGGGGCGGAGTCGAGTCGATCTGTGGACGACGAGCCGAGCCTCCTGGCTGTGGAGGGTTCGTGCGTGCGCAACCTGCGACAACGTCGATGTCGTACGACATCGACTCTGTCGCAACCACGCGTGTGCAACGGTTGCGCACGCCGCCCAACGACAGGATCGATGTCGTACGACAGCGATCCTGTCGTTCCGAGTCGGAACCCTGGTAGGGGAGCCGGGCGCCGGGAGCCGGGACCAGCCCGCCCCCTACCGCCGGGCGAGCTCCGCGCGCAACGGCAGGTCCTGGTCCTCGAGGATGAACTGTGCGCCGACCGACGTCCGCGCGTTCACCACGACCGGCGCGAGCAGGTTCACCGTCGTGCCGGCGTCACCCGGGGTCGCCACGACGAGGAGCATCGCGTCCGACGGCGCGGTCAGCCCGATCGTCGCCGCCTGCTCGTCGGACAGCGCCGGCGCGTAGTCGGGCAGGTGCACCGCAGCGTCGAGCAGGAACATCTTCGGCGCGGACACCCCGGACGCCGTGGTCCCCGCCCCGACGAGCGTGAAGAGCCCGTCGGCACCCGAGACCGGCGTCAGCGTGAACGCGACGAGGGGCTCGAGACCGAACGGTGCGACGGCGAAGGTGAGGTCGATGTTCATCGGAGGTAGTCCATCAGGGTCGGCTGCAGGACCTTCGCGGTGACGGCGAGGGCTGCCTGGTAGTTGGTCTGCTGCACCTGCAGATCGAGGACGGCCTTCGCGAGGTCCTTGTCCTCGATCGACGAGCGGCGTCCCTCGAGCGTCGTCGACGACGACTTCAGGGAGTCCTGCGCGGCGATGGCGGCCGCGTGCCGGACACCGACGTCCGCCTGCACACCGCGCACGGTCTGGAGGTGCGCGTCCACGTCGTTGATGCGGGGGTTCACGTTCACGCCGTTCTGCAGGTCCCCGACGATCGAGTCGATCATCGAGAACACGGAGGTCGACCCGGAGCCGAACACGGCAGCCCCTGAGGTGTCGACCCGCACCGTGGTCCCGTCGCCGATGCGCCGGTCGACGGTCGCGGTGGACGGCGCCCACCCGGTGGCGGGGTCGTACGCCGTCGACGAGGTCGAGGACCCGGCGAAGACGGACCGGGCACCGTACGTGGCGTTCGCGCTCGCAGCGAGGTCGCCCTTGAGCGCCTGGAACTGGGTGACGAACGCGTCACGGTCGGTGTCACTCATGGTGCCGGAGTTCGCCGCCTGCACGGCGAGGTCCCGCACCTTCGAGAGGACCGAGTAGACGTCGCCGAGCGCGCTGTCGGTGTTCGCCAGCCACCCGACCGCGTCGTTCGCGTTCCTGGTGTACTGCGCGTTCGCGGCCTGCTCCTTGCGGACCTGCATCGACGATGCGGTACCGACCGGGTCGTCCGACGGCTTCCCGATGTTCTTCAGGGTCGTGGCCTGCTCGGTGAGCTGTGCGAGCTTGGCGGCACCGGCCTGCAGCCGGCCCGTGGCCGCTGCCATGGACATCTGGGTGGTCACACGGGTGATCACGGTCATCCCCTCCCGACGAGGCCGACGCGGTTGATGAGGGTGTCGAGCATCTCGTCGACGGCCGTCAGGACGCGTGCCGCGCCCTGGTAGGCGTGCTGGTAGCTGAGCAGGTTGACGTTCTCCTCGTCGAGGTCGACGCCGGCGCCCGACTGCTGCTGGGTGCGCGCGTTGGTGAGGGCGAGGCCGGTGAGCGTCGCCTCCGACGTCGCCGAACGGGAGGCCGTGCCCACGCCCGCAACGAACGTCGCCCACGCCTTGTCGGGTGCGTCCGCGGCCTTCCCCAGCTCGCCGAGGGCATCGGCCACGGAGCCGTCGTACTCGCCGGCCGCGTTCCGCGTCGCGATGCCGCCGGCGTCGGTGGGGACGACGGTGAGGCCCTGCGCTGCCGGGACGCCGGCGGTGAGCGCGAAGAAGGCGGCACCGGTGGTCCCGTTCGCCGTCGTACCGGTGGCGTGCACGGCGTTCACCTGTGCGGCGATCGTCGTCGCGATCGTGTCGTACGCGGCGGACGCCTGCGCGAGCGCACCGCCGGTGCCGTTCGCGTTCGCCGGTGCCAGCAGGGACACGTTGCCGGCGATCGATCCGCCGTCGAGGGCGACGGCCGAACCGGAACCCGAGGTCCAGGCGAGGGTGACCGGCGCGCCGTCCGCGAGTCGGGTCCCGCCGCCGAGCGCGACCGAGCGGGCATCCGAGCCCTGCACCAGCGGGTTGCCGCCGATGAGCACGTCGACGGTCCCGTCGGCGTTCGCGCGGGTCGTGCCCCCGGCGAGGGAGGCGATCTGCTCGGTGAGCTGGTCACGCTGGTCGACGAGCTCGTTCGCGTTGCCGCCGCCGGCGAGTGCGGTGCGGATGCGGCCGTTGAGGTCGGCGACCTGTTTCGCCGCGTCGTTGAGCTGCGACACCTGTCCGGCGACGGTGCTGCGGACGCTGGTCCACTGTGCGTCGACGGCCTTCGACCCGGCGGCCAGGGTGGACGCGACGGTCTTCGCGGCACCGAGCAGCGCGGTGGCGGCACCCGGGTCGTCGGTGTGCGTGGACACGTCGCCCCACGCGGACCAGAAGTCGTCGAGCTTCGCGGAGAGCCCGTCGTCGCCCGGTTCGTTCAGCCCGGTCTCGAGCTGGTCGAGTCCGGCTGCCCTGGCCGTGGCGTACGCGGAGGACCCGGCAGCGGCGCGGACGCCGGCGTCGAGCGTGAGGGAGCCGAGTCGTGCGATGCCGTCGACGGAGACGCCCTGTCCGGCGAGGGCCGCCGTCCCGCGCATGAAGCCGGTCTGCGCCGCGGGGATCGACGTCTGCGTGACGCGCTGGCGGGTGTACCCGGCGGTGCCCGCGTTCGCGATGTTCTGCCCGGTGACGTCGATGCCGGCACGCGCTGCGGCGAGGCCGGAGTAGGCGGTGGCGAGCGAGCCGAATGTGCTGACCATCGTCTACAGGGTCCCGTCGAACAGTCGGGCCTCGCCCGTCGCGTGGCCCGAGGTCCCGGTGGCGTCGTACGTCGCGGTGTCGCCGACCGTGCCGGCGAGGGTCTCCTCGGTGGCCTGTGCAGCGGTCCGGAGGAAGCGGTCGTTCTCGTCCCGCAGGGCCCCGATCTGCGTGGTCAGCTCGACCATCGCGTGGAGGTGCGACGCGAGGATCTCGCCCCACGGGCCACCGGGCGCCGCGGCGACGACCTCGCGCAGGGGAGCGTCGGGGTCCACGCCCCACTCCTCGGCGACGGCGGCGCTCTCCGCGCTCCGTTCGAGTCCGGTGGCGCGGAGGCGTTCGAGCACCTGCTCGACCTCGCGGCTGGCGTGCGACACCCAGCGGGAGCGCCCGGCGGCGAGCAGCAGCTGCTCTTCCTCGAGCTTGAAGGTGAGCAGTTCGAGCAGTTCTCGTTCGCGCCAGAGCACGGCGGACAGGTCGTTCACGCTCATCATCTCCTCCCGGTGTCGGTCCGACTGTGTGTCGGTCATCCTGCGGTGTCGGTCATCCTGCGGACAGCGGGGACTATCGGCAGCCCGGGGTGCCCCGTAAGCGCGACCCCGGCGGTGGCGGGGCACGAGTCGGCACGGTTTCCTCCCGGTGCCTCCACTCCGGGGGACAGGAACGACCGTTCCCGCACTCGGGTCCCCCCAAATGCCGACCGGGAAACGCCCCGTGTCCCCCCGCTTTGGGGACGTGTGAGGGGGTGTTCAGGGGTTTGCCAGCCGATACATTCAGAACGCACCCCGGGGGACAAACCGGAACGCGTCGCAGGGACGCGGGTGCACCGCTCGGAGGGACCCGGGCGGGTCTTCGGCGTACCGACCGGCCTCCACGCGGCCGGTGATCGCCGCGCCCACGGACGGGTCACACCAGTCGAGACGACCAGGGGATCAGCATGGACCGCACCGAACGCAACGCGATGATCGTCGAGCACCTCCCGCTCGTCGGCTACATCGTGTCCGACGTCCGCGCACGTGCCACCCACCTCGACCGCGACGACCTCGCCGCCGTCGGTTCGCTCGCGCTCGTCGCGGCCGCCGACGCCTTCGACCCCACCCTCGGCGTGCCGTTCGGCGCGTACGCCCGCACCCGCATCACCGGCGCGATCGCCGACGACATGCGCTCGGCGGACTGGGCGAGCCGCGGCACCAGGAAGCGCATCCGCGAGGCCCTCGCGACGCAGGAGGCGCTGTCCTCCCGACTCGGTCGCACCGTGTCCGTGCAGGAGATCGCCGACGCGATGGGTGTCGACCGCCAGACCGCCGCCGACGCGATGAGCGATGCCGGCCGGGTCGTGACGCCGATCGACGAGACCGTGCACGACACCGTCGCCGCCGACCTGCCGCTCCCCGGCGAGGACCTCGTCGAGGCCGAGCGGCGCCGCTACCTCCGTGCCGCCGTCGAGGCGCTGCCCGAGCGGATGCGCTTCGTCGTCGAGGCCGTCTACTTCGGAGACCGCTCGGTCACCGACGTCGCCGCCGAGCTCGGCATCACCCACTCCGCCGTGTCGCAGCAGCGCTCCGAGGCGATGCGGCTGCTCCGCGACGGTCTGGCCACGCACTACGGCGACGGCGACGAGACGCCGGAGCCTGTGTCCCGCACCACCGCAGCACGCAGGAGCGCGTACCTGGCGAAGGTCGCCGCGAACGCCGCGGTCGGTGTCGCCCGTGCGGTGCAGGACGCCGCCACCGGCCACCACGTGGTCGCCAGCTGAGCCGTGGGAACCGCTCGGAGAAATCCCGACGGTTCTCCTAACGCCTCCGGCCGCCCGGCCGAGAGGACACCATGTCAGCCCACGGACGGGCTGACGAAGACCCAGATTTCACGGAGGAAACCACCATGGGTATGTCCATCAACACCAACCTCTCGGCACTCAACACGTACCGGAACCTCAACTCGACGCAGAACGACCTGTCGAAGTCCCTCGAGAAGCTCTCGAGCGGCCTCCGCATCAACCGTGCTGCCGACGACGCGGCCGGTCTGTCGATCTCCGAGGGGCTGAAGTCCCAGGTCGGTGGCCTCACGGTCGCCGCCCGCAACGCGCAGGACGGCATCTCCGTCGTGCAGACCGCTGAAGGTGGCCTCACCGAGACCCACTCGATCCTCCAGCGCATGCGCGACCTGGCAGTGCAGGCCGGCAACGACTCGAACAACGCGGACTCGCGCACGGCGATCACCACCGAGGTCGGCGAGCTCCAGAAGGAGCTCACCCGCATCTCGCAGTCGACCAACTTCAACGGCATCAACCTGCTCGACGGCTCCGCCGGCACCGCTGGTGTCCTGAAGTTCCAGGTCGGCGCCAACGGCGACGCGGCGAGCCAGATCGACGTGGACCTTTCGAAGGCGAACGTGAGCGACGTGGCCACGGCCGTCGGCACGCTGACGTTCGACAGCGCCGACAACGCGCAGGCCGCGATCACCGCCATCGACACGCAGATCAAGTACGTGTCGTCGGCTCGTTCGAACATCGGTGCCATCCAGAACCGCTTCGACCACGCCATCAACGTGACGAACGTGGCCAAGGAGAACCTCACCGCTGCGTCCTCGCGCATCACCGACGTCGACATGGCGGAGGAGATGGTCAAGTACACGCGCGACAACATCCTCAGCCAGGCCGGCACGTCGATGCTCGCGCAGGCGAACCAGAGCACGCAGGGCGTCCTCTCGCTGCTCCGCTAGCACCCTCGACGCCGTCACCCGGGCCGTTCGGGTGCCCGGGTGACGGCGTCACCCTCCCCACCCACCACCACGACGTCAGGGAGCAGCGACGATGTCCTCCGTGTCCTCGGCCTCGAGCCTCGCGATCGACGGTCTCGTCAGCGGCCTCAAGACGACGGACCTGATCAACTCGTTGATGTCCGTCGAGGCGGTCCCGCAGACCCTGCTGAAGAACAAGCTCACCAGCACGAACTCGTTCATCTCGTCACTGCAGACGATCAACGGGCTCGTGCAGGGCCTCGCCGCGAAGGCGAAGGACGCCGCGAAGGCGAACTCGCTCGACGTGTTCGCGGCCACCAGCTCGAACCCCGCGGTCACGGTCTCCACCGGAGCGAACGCCACGGCCGGTTCCCTGTCCTTCTCGGTCGGCGCCGTCGCCTCCGCGCAGATCGGGGTCACTGCGGCGATGGCGACGTGGTCCTCGGCCGCCGAGCCGGTCACCATCACGAAGGCGGACGGCACGACCACCACGGTCACCCCGGCGTCCGGGTCGCTCGACGACGTCGCGTCGGCGATCACGAAGTCCGGCGCCGGCGTCACGGCCACCAAGGTCGCCGCAGGGACCGACGCCGACGGGACGAAGCTCTACCGCCTCCAGCTGACCTCGACCGCCACGGGTGCTGCAGGGGCGTTCTCCGTCCACCGCGGCACCGCAGCGGACGTCGCCGCGGGCACGGCCACCGACGTCCTCACCCAGACGGGTGCCGCGGTCGTCGCCCAGGCAGCCGACGCAAGCGTCACGCTGTGGGCCGGCACCGCTGCCCAGCAGACGGTCACGAGCTCCACGAACACGTTCACCGACCTCGTCCCAGGACTCACCGTGTCGGTGTCGGCGCCGAGCACGTCCCCGGTGACGGTCACCGTCGCGCAGGACACCACGAAGGCCCAGGCGGTCGCGTCCGGGCTCGTCGACGCGTTGAACGCGATCACCGCCTACTACTCGTCGAACACCGCCGTCACGAGCACGACCAGCCCGACGACGGGCACCACCTCGACGACCGCCGGCGTCCTGATGGGGGACGCGACCACCCGCGACGTCGTGCAGCGCCTGACGAGCACGATGTCGGCGCCCGTCAACGGCAAGTCGCCGTCGTCGATCGGCATCTCGATCACGAAGGACGGCGACTTCACCTTCGATGCCGACGTGTTCCAGAAGGCCCTCGCGACCGACCCGCAGGGCACGCAGGCGATCCTCGCCGGGGTCGCGACCACCGTCGGTGCCGCCGCGACCGCGGCGTCCGACAAGTACGACGGCTCGATCACCACGTCGATCACCGGCCAGCAGTCGGTCGCGAAGGACCTGAACACCCAGATCGACAGCTGGACGGACCGCCTCACCTCCCGCCGCGCCGCGCTCCAGACGCTGTACGCGGCACTCGAGACCAACCTCAGCAAGCTCCAGTCGCAGTCGAGCTGGCTCTCCAGCCAGCTGTCCTCGACGACGAGCTGAACGGGAAGACACCATGTACGACAAGAACACGCTCCGCCGTCGCGCGCAGTACACCAGCGAGGCCGTCCTCTCCGCGACGCCGGCACAGCTCGTCACGATGCTCTACGACCGGCTGCTCCTCGACCTGCACCGTGCGGAGGCCGCGCAGACCACGAACGACTGGGACGCCGCGCGCGAGCAGCTCCTGCACGCCCAGGCGATCGTCGGCGAGCTGTCCGCGACGCTCCGCATCGACGCGTGGGACGGCGGCGAGGGTCTCCTGGCGATCTACAACTACGCGTCGACCTCGCTGATCACGGCGAACGTTCACCGGGACGTCCAGGCGACGCGCGACTGCATCCGGATCCTCGAGCCCCTGCGACAGTCCTGGCACGACGCCGCGGCCGCCCTGCCGGCGACGCCGGCATCGGCGCAGCACACGATCGGCGGAGCGCTCGGTGTCGCCTGAGCAGACCCCGCCAGACGAGCAGACCGGGTCAGACGAGCAGCGGGCCGCTTGGGAGGCCGTGCTCACGTCCCTGGAACAGGCGGCGGCCGCCGACGACCCGGCCCCGTGGCACGAGCCGACCGGGCTGGGCCGGATCCCGCGGGACCTGGTGGGGCGGGCCTCCCGGCTGCTCGCCGCGCAGCGGGACCGCATGCAGGTGCTGGAGCAGGACCGGCGCAGCACGCTCGAGCACCTCGGGGCGCTCCGCGCCGTCGACGCGACGCGCGAGCCGCAGCGCTCGGTGTACCTCGACGCCTCCGCCTGAGCCCCCCGTTCGGGGCAACCGCTAACACCCCGGGACCCGCGCTCCGATAGCGCCCGACGAGCACGGATCGCTCGACCACCCGGCCACGGATCGGCCACCACCGCACGGTGTCATCGCACAGGACGACGGCACCTTGACGAGGGGACCCTCCGTGTTCGATTCCGTGACGTCGGCGGCGCTGCAGAGCGCGCTCGACGGGCTCTCGATGCGCCAGCGCGTGATCGCGAACAACATCGCGAACATCAACACCACGAACTACCACGCCGAGAAGGTGCAGTTCGAGGACGCCCTCGCCAAGTCCGTCGTCGAGGGCAACGGCAGCACGACGCCGACCATCGCGCGGAGCCTCGAGCCCACGAACACGAACGGCAACAACGTCAACCTCGACGAGGAGACGCTCTCCAACATCGACACGGTGCTCCGGTACCAGTTCGCCACGCAGGCGATGAACTCCGAGCTCACCAGCGTCCGTGCGGCGATGCGGACGAACTCGTGACGACCTTCGACGCGATCGGGATCGCGAGCACCGGCCTCACCGTGCACCGGAAGTGGCTCGACGCCATCTCCGACAACATCGCCAACGTCAACACGGTCAAGTCGATGGACGACACCGCGTTCCAGGCCCGGTACGTCGAGGTGCAGGAGGGCAACGGCGTCTCCGGCGCCTACGTCAAGGGCGCCGCGTTCGGCAGCGCCGCAGGCCGGGTGACCTACGACCCGGACAACCCGCTCGCGAACGCCGAGGGGTACGTCCGCATGCCGGACATCGACCTCGGCACGCAGATGGCGGACCTCATCATGGCCCAGCGCGGCTACCAGGCGAACGCCGCAGTGGTCGACCGCGCGAAGACCGCCTACGAGGCGGCACTGCAGATCGGGAAGAACTGATGCCCATCGACGCCGTGAACGGTGTGACCACGAACGCCCTCTCCGGGGTGTTCGGCACGAACCAGGCCACCACGCCCGCGACCACCGCCGAGCCCACCACGGGCACCGACGGGTCCTTCGCCGCGAGTCTCGGCAACGCCGTCGACGGACTCCAGGAGCTGCAGAGCACGTCGAAGACCCTCGCGCTCAAGGCCGTCACCGGCAACCTCGACGACATCCACGACGCCACCATCGCGTCCACCCGTGCGCAGGTCACGCTCGAGCTCGTCGCGGCCGTCCGCAACAAGGGCGTCGACGCCTTCAACGAGATCATGAGGATGCAGGCCTGATGCCCGCCGCACTGCAGAACGTCTTCGGCCGCCTCGGCGCCTACGTCAAGGGCTTCTCCGCCGCCCAGCGCACCATCGCGATCCTCGGCGTCGCGGCGCTCGTCCTCGGCGGCATCGCGCTCGCGTCCTGGCTCGGCAAGCCGTCGTACGCGCCGCTCTTCACCGGGCTGGCCGCTGCTGACGCGAGCTCGGTCACGGACCAGCTCACCACCGACGGCGTGCCGTTCCAGCTCACCGACGGCGGGGCGACCATCCTCGTGCCGCAGTCCGCGGTGTACACCGAGCGGCTCAAGGCGGCGTCGAACGGCCTGCCGTCGTCGAACGAGGGCGGCTACTCGCTGCTCGACAAGATGGGCGTGACGAGCTCCGAGTTCCAGCAGGACGTCACCTACAAGCGCGCGATCGAGGGCGAGCTCGCGAAGACGATCTCGGCGATGGACGGCGTGCAGACCGCCACCGTGCAGCTCGCGATCCCGGAGAAGTCCGTGTTCGTGTCCGAGGAGAAGGACCCGACGGCGTCGGTGTTCATCGCCACGAAGAACGGTGTCCAGCTCACCACCGACCAGGTGCAGTCGATCGTGCACCTGACGAGCGCCGCGGTCGAGGGCATGCAGCCCACCGACGTGTCCGTCGTCGACGCGAAGGGCCAGACCCTGTCCGCCGTCGGCACCGGCGCGACCGGATCGGGCGCCGACCAGGCGGCCGACTACGACGCGTCGACGTCGAAGAAGATCCAGGACCTGCTCGACACGACCCTCGGAGCCGGCAACGCCAGCGTCGTCGTGTCCGCGACGATGAACCAGAACACCGGGACGCGCACGTCGGAGTCCTACACGACGCCGACGTCAGGACCGGTCGCGCTCAACGAGTCGTCCACGAAGGAGCAGTACGGATCCGGCGCCGGAGCGTCCAGCGGCGCGACGGGCGTCCTCGGCCCGGACAACATCGCCGTCCCGAACGGCACCGCGACGAGCGGCACCGGTGACGGCGGGTACACGAACGAGTCGGCGACGAAGAACAACGCCGTCGACCACACCACCGAGACGACGCAGATCCCGTCGGGTGGCGTGCAGCGCCAGACCGTGTCGGTCGCGCTGAACAGCAAGGCGACGTCCGTGCAGAACGCGAACCTGCAGAGCATCAACGACCTCGTGTCCGCCGCTGCTGGAGCCGACACCGCCCGCGGGGACCAGGTGAAGGTCGCGATGATGGACTTCGACACGAGCACCGCCGACGAGGCCGCGAAGGCGCTCAAGGCACAGCAGGAGGCCGACCAGCAGGAGGCGATGTGGTCGGCGATCCGCACCGCCGGCATCGTCATCGGCATCGCTCTGGCCCTCATCGCGCTGATCATCGTGCTGGTCAAGCGCGGTCGGCGGCAGGAGCGCGAGAGCGTCGACGTCGGCGAGCTCGACGCCTTCGGGAGCGCGTTCGAACTGCCGCTGGCGGTCGACGCAGCCGAGCAGCGCGCCGGGCTCTCGTCCGCCGGCGACGCCCCGACCGTCGCGCTGCCGACGCTGCCGCACGACGACGCCCCGACCGAGGTCCTCACGACCGACGAGATCACCGCCGAGCGCCGCCGTCAGGACATCTCCGCCCTCGCCGAGCGCGACCCGAAGCGCACGGCCGAGCTCCTCCGCGGGCTCCTCGACGACCGGACCACGGTGTGAACGCCGCCGCCCCAGCGTCCGGCGACCGCGCGTTGACCGGTGCGCAGAAGGTCGCGCTCATCCTCATGCAGATGGAGACCGAGCGTGCCGCCGAGGTGATGAAGCAGTTCTCCGAGCTCGAGGCCGAGGAGATCTCCGCCGAGATCGTCCGGATGCGCCGGGTCGAGGACACCGTCGTCGACAAGACGCTGACCGAGTTCCACCGGATGACGCTGACCGGGCGCACGCAGCGTCGAGGCGGCAAGGAGACCGCGCTCGGGCTCCTCGAGGCGTCCTTCGGTGCCGAGCGCGCCGCGGGCGTCATGGACCGCCTGGCCTCGAACCTCGCCGGGCAGTCCTTCGACTTCCTCGACGACGCCGAACCAGGGCAGATCATCACCCTCCTCGAGGGCGAGCTCCCGCAGACCATCGCCCTCGTGCTGGCACACCTCAAGCCCGCCCAGGCGAGCGCCGTGCTCGCCGGGGTCGACGAACGTGCCCGCACGGACGTCGCGCAGGCGTTCGCCACGATGGGCTCGGCGACCCCCGAGGCGGTCGGCATCGTCGCGGGCGTCCTCCGGCAGCGCGCCGGCGCCGTCGTGTCGCCGCGCGAGAGCATCGAGGTCGTCGGGGGCATCCAGCCGCTCGTGGACATCATCAACCGATCGGACGTCGCGACCGAGAAGGCCGTGCTCGACGGGCTCGAGGCGCGCGACCCCGAGCTCGCCGAGGACATCCGTTCCCGGATGCTCACCTTCGAGGACATCGTCAAGCTCGAGGCGCGGGACATCCAGCAGGTGCTTCGCGGCATCGACTCGAAGATCCTCGCCACCGCGATGAAGGGCGCTGCCGGACCGGTCGTCGAGACCATCCGCGCCAACGTCTCCGAGCGCAACCGCGAACTGCTCGACGACGAACTGCAGGCGATGGGCCCCGTCCGCGTCTCGCAGGTCGAGGAGGCGCGTGCCGAGGTGGTCCGCTCCGTCCGTGAGCTCGAGGCGCAGGGCGTCATCACCGTCCACCGCGCGGAGGAGGACGAGCTCGTTGAGTGACACCACCTTCGAACGGGTCGCGTTCCCCGTCGTCGCCGATGCCGGGCTCCACGACCGCGTCGCCAGCGCCGAGGTCCGCGGGCACGCCGCCGGGTACGCAGCAGGGCTCAGGGCCGCGCAGGCGGAGACGGACGCACTGCGCGCCGAGCTCGCGGCAGCGCACGACCACCGCGCCGCGCAGCTCGAGGCCGAGACGGCCAGGCGGCTCGCCGTGCTCGGCGCGATGACCGACGCGCTCGTCGCGCGCACGGTGCCGGTGCTGGAGTCGGCGGAGCGATCCGTCGTGGAAGCCGCCGTCGAACTGGCCGACGCCGCCGTCGGGTACGCGATCCGGTCCTCCCGTCCGGTCCTGGAGGCCGGGGTCGACTCCGGTGCAGAGGCGACCGTCCGCCGTGCGCTCGCGTCCGTCGACCACACGGTCGCGATCGACGTGCGGCTCAGCCCGGCCGACGCCGCGGCGGTCGCCGGACTGGACCTGCCGGTCCCGGTGCGCGCGGACGCGACCCTCGCCGACGGCGACGCGGTCGTCGACCTGCCGGACGGCATCCTCGATGCCCGCATCCGAGTCGCGCTCGCCCGCGCCAAGGACGCGCTGGGGGTGACCGCATGACCGCGACGCTCCTCCGTCCGCGCGGCCTCGACGCCGCCGTCGCCCTCGCCGCACCGCAGCGCGTCGGCGTCGTCACGAGCGCCGTCGGCCTCGGGCTGACGATCGCCGGACTCGACGCGCGCATCGGCGAGATCGTCCTCGTCGGGCACGACGACGGACCGCAGACCGCCGTCGAGGTCGTCGCGACGGACGCGACGGGCGTCCGCTGCATGCCGCTCGGACGACTCACCGGGATCACCGCGGGGACGCCGGCTCGGCCCACTGGGCGACCGGTGCTCGTGCCGACCGGACACGGCCTGTTCGGACGCGTGCTCGACGGCCTCGGCCGCCCGATCGACGACCGTGGCCCGCTCGACGCCGCCGACTGGGTGGAACTCGACCACCCGACGCCGAACGCCATGGCGCGCACGCGCATCGACACGCCGATGCAGCTCGGCGTCCGGGTGCTCGACACCCTGACGACCGTCGGGCGCGGGCAGCGCATGGGCCTGTTCGCGGGGTCCGGCGTGGGCAAGTCGTCGCTGCTGTCGATGATCGCCAGGGGGAGTGACGCGGCCGTCAACGTCATCGCACTGGTCGGGGAGCGCGGCCGCGAGGTCCGGGAGTTCCTGGAGGACGACCTCGGTGCCGAGGGCCTCGCACGCTCGATCGTCGTCGTGTCCACGTCCGACGAACCAGCACTCATGCGTCTGCGCGCCGCGTTCGTCGCCACCCGTATCGCGGAGTCGTTTCGCGATGCCGGGCAGGACGTCGTGCTGATGATGGACTCGCTCACCCGTGTCGCGATGGCGCAGCGCGAGATCGGGCTCTCGGTGGGGGAGCCGCCAGCCACCAGGGGCTACCCGCCGTCGACGTTCTCGGTCCTCGCCGGCCTGCTCGAACGCGCCGGCACCGACCGCATCGGGAGCATCACCGGGCTCTACACGGTGCTCGTCGATGGTGACGACCACAACGAGCCGATCGCCGACTCCGCGCGGAGCATCCTCGACGGGCACGTCGTCCTCGACCGGAAGCTCGCCGTGACGGGGCACTTCCCGTCCGTGGACGCCCTCGGGTCGATCTCCCGCGTGGCGTCGAAGGTCACCACCGACCACCAGCGCGCCGCTGCGACCGGCCTGCGGAAGGTGATGGCCGCACGGAAGGCCGCGCAGGACCTGCTCGACGTCGGGGCGTACCAGCGTGGGACGAACCCGCTCGTGGACGCGGCCGTCGACCACCAGGACGCGATCGACGCGTTCCTCCGCCAGGGCATGGAGGAGCGTGCGACCGCGGACTCGTCGTGGGATCGCCTCGGCGCACTCGTCCAGCAGCTCGGGGGTGTCTGATGGCGCGCCGCTTCCCGCTCGCCGGGCTGCTCCGACTCCGGCACGCCGAACAGGACCAGGCCGCAGCGGTCCTCGCCGCCGCGAACGAACGCGTCCGTGACGCCGCCGACGCCCGGATCGCCGCGCGCCGGAACCTGAGCGACCAGGAGGCCGCGATGCCGATCGAGGACGCCGCGACCCTCAGCGCGGTCGCCGCAGCCCGTGCCGCGACCCGCGGGATGCTCGAGGAGCTCGACGCCGTGGTGCAGCACCGTCGTGCCGACGCCGATGCCGCGCAGGGGTCGTACAACGCCGCCCGTCGCGCGGCGCTCGGGCTCGAGAAGCTCGAGACGCAGCACGACTCCCGTGTCGCGGCGGAGGACCTGCGCACCGAACAGACCACCCTCGACGAGATCGCGGCACGGAGCCCGCGCGACCTCGGGAACGGAGACGGCCGATGAGCCTCGACACCGTGCTGAGCCGGATCTCCGAGATCCGCTCCCAGATCGACACGCTGCAGAGCGGGACCGCCACGTCGACGGCCGCGACGTCGACGTCCTCGGCCGACTCGACAGCGTCGTCGACCGCCTTCGCATCGGCACTCGCCGAGGCCTCGGGCACCGCCGCACCGACGACCGCCCCGGCCACGTCGGTCGACGCGGGCAAGGGGACCGTCGCCACCGGCAGCGGTGCGACCGGGGACGACGTGGTCGCCGACGCGAAGAAGTACCTCGGCGTGCCGTACGTGTTCGGTGGGACGACGACCTCGGGCATGGACTGCTCCGGACTCGTGCAGACCGTCTTCAAGGACCTCGGCGTCACGATGCCGCGCGTCGTGCCCGACCAGGCGAAGATGGGCGTCGCGGTGCCGTCGCTCGCGCAGGCACAGCCGGGCGACCTGATCATCCCGAAGGGCGAGGGCCACGTCGTCATCTACGTCGGCGACGGCAAGGTGCTGCACGCGCCCCGCCCCGGCAAGGACGTCCGCATCGTCGACAACTGGTACAAGGACTCGGACATCTCGACCATCCGGCGCATCGTGCCGTCGGCCCAGGACGCCGCCGCGACGAAGGCCGCCTCCGCCGCCGGGGCCGGTTCGTCCGGGACCGACCTGCAGACCGCTGCCCTGATGTCCCTGCTGCAGTCCGGGAGCGCCGCCGCATGACCATGACGATGCCCACCGCACAGGGCGCCCCCGCGGCTGCGGCTCCCGCCCGTGCCGGCTCGTCCGCGAAGGACGACCCCGCAGCGGGCACCGGGTTCGCCGCCGCGCTGACCGCCGCGGACGCTGCAGCACCTGCCGCCGGGCGTGGTCCGGCGAGGGGCAAGGACGGAGGTCCGACGGCGAGCACGACCACCGCCGAGTCCGGTGCTGTCGCCGACGCCACCACGTCGGAGCCGACGGCGGGACAGCCCGTACCGTCGCAGACCGTGCCGACGCAGCCCGTGCAACCCGCACCCGCACCCGCGGATGCCGGCGCCCTCGCCGCGCTCCTCGGTCTCCCGGTCGCCGCGCCCGCCGCGGCGCCGTCGGCCGCCGCCCCGAGTCTCGCGGCCGCCGCCCCGAGTCTCGCGGTGGGCGACGGCTCTCGGGCTCCGGAGCGCGAGAACGGTCGCGTGGCCCGAGACTCGGCCGCGGCGCTGGCGGGTGCGGCGCTGCCGGTGTCCGGGCGCGCCGCGCAGCCGAGTCTCGTGGAGGGCGACACTCCTCGGGCCGTGCACGGCGAGATTGCTCGCGCAGCCCGAGTCTCGCCCAGCGGCGCGGGTGTGGCCGTCGGCGCGGGTGCGGCCGGCCCGGCGCCGAGCGGCCCGGCTCCGGTTGTCGCTGGCGGCCTCCCGGCCACTCCGGCCACCGGCGCGCCGAGTCTCGTGCTGAGCGACACTCCTCGCGCTGCGCAGACCGAGAACGGTCGCGGAGCCCGAGTCTCGCCCACGGTCACCCCGCCGACCGCACCCGCCGCACCGACTCCCGCGGCCGCGCCGACGACCGCGCCGCAGCACGGGGCGGACGCGATCGTCCGCACCCAGGGCGAGTCGAGCCTCCAGGCCGGACCCACCGCACGGACGCCGGAGGCGACCTTCGCGCTCCCGGCCCCGACGGCCACGGCACCGACGGCCACCGGACCGACGACCACCGCACCGACCACCGCGCCCGCTGTCCAGCCGGCACCCCTCGCACAGCAGCTCGCGCGGCCCGTCTTCACGCTCGCGCAGGCCGGCCACGGTGACCACGTGGTGACGGTGCAGGTCGTGCCGGACACGCTCGGCCCGGTCACCGTCCGCGCGCACGTCACAGCGCAGGGGATGCACGTCGAGCTGTTCGCCGCATCCGATGCCGGGCGCGACGCGGTGCGGCAGGTGCTGCCGGACCTCCGGCGCGACGCGGCCGCCACCGGCGTGGCGACGACGCTCGACCTGTCGTCGCAGAACCACCCGGACCGCCAGGCGGGCGAGTCCGCCGGTCGCGACGGGCGGCCGGCCGCCGGTCCGCCGGTCGGCGACGACCTGGAGGCCCGACCCGCCTCCGCCAGGACCCTCCGGTCCGTCCCCTCCACCGTCCGCACCGCGGGACTCGACGTCCTCGCCTGAGCCGCTCCACGACAAGGAAGAACCATGCCGATCGACTCGATCACCGGCAGTGTGGACCAAGCCACGCAGGCCGCAGCCCTCGCCGCGAACGCCGCCTCGAAGAAGTCACAGACGATGGACTCCGAGGTGTTCATGAAGCTGCTCGTCACGCAGCTGCAGAACCAGGACCCGTCCTCGCCGATGGACACGAACCAGATGATCAGCCAGCAGACGCAGCTCGCGATGATGGAGCAGATCACCAACCAGACCACGACGGGGAACGAGAACTTCTCGTTGCAGATGCGCATCGCCGCGGCGAACCTCGTCGGCAAGCAGGTCACCTACACGGACGCGTCCTCCGGTGCATCCGTCAGCGGGACCGCGAGCGCCGTGTCGTACGCGAACAGCGTGCCGACCGTGACCGTGAACGGGAAGGAGGTCGATCTCGACGTGATCTCCGGTATCAAGACCGCCTGACCCGCTCCCTCCACTTCTCCCTCCGTCTCGTTCTGAAAGGAACACACCATGCTCCGCTCGCTCTACTCCGGTATCTCCGGACTCCGCTCCCACCAGGAGATGCTCGACGTCACGGGCAACAACATCGCCAACGTCAACACCGTCGGGTTCAAGGCCTCGTCGACGGTCTTCCAGGACACCCTGTCGCAGATGACCCAGGGCGCCGGCGGGCCGCAGACCGGCATCGGCGGCACCAACCCGGCGCAGATCGGCCTCGGCGTGCAGGTCGCCGGCGTCTCCACCAACTTCGCCCAGGGGTCGGCGCAGGCCACCGGCAAGGCAACAGACCTGATGATCTCGGGCGACGGCTTCTTCGTCACGCGGCTCGGCAACGACACGATCTACAGCCGTGCGGGCGCGTTCGACTTCGACGCGAACGGCCGACTCGTCAGCGCGGACGGCAAGATCGTCCAGGGGTACTCCGCGACGAACGGCGTGGTCAACGACGGCGGGCAGCTCACCGACATCGTCCTGCCGCTCGACGCCGCCGCACCGGCGACCGCGACCTCCTCGGCCACCGTCACCGGCAACCTGCCGTCCGACACCGCCGTCGGTGAGACACTCAACCGCGACGCCACCGTGTTCGACCAGAACGGCAGCAAGCACACGCTCTCCCTGGCGTACACACGGACCACGACCGGGTGGAGCGTCGCGGCGTCGAACGGGCAGGGAACATCGGCGACCGGCGCGATCACCTTCGCCGCGGACGGTTCCGTCGCGTCCGGTGGCACGCTCGCGGTCGGCGGCATCACCGTCGACATGACCCAGCTCTCCGGGTTCGCGGCGCTGAACACCGCGTCGATCTCGTCGCAGAACGGGCACGAGGCCGGGTCGCTGCAGGGCTACTCGATCTCGAAGGACGGCACCGTCGTCGGCACGTTCTCGAACGGGTCCTCGCTCGCCATCGGCCGCATCGCGCTCGCGACGTTCGCGAACCCGGCTGGCCTCGAGAAGACCGGTGCGTCCGGCTACCGCGCGACGGCGAACTCGGGCCAGGCCACGGTCGGCGCGCCCGGCTCCGCCGGTGTGGGGTCGCTGGCGTCCGGCACGCTCGAGATGTCCAACGTCGACCTGTCGCAGGAGTTCACGAACCTCATCGTTGCGCAGCGCGGGTTCCAGGCGAACGCGCGCATCATCACCACCTCGGACGAGGTCCTGCAGGAGCTGACGAACCTGAAGCGCTGAGCTGTTCGGCGGCGCCGGGCCGTTCGGCGGCGCCGGGCCGTCGGGCGCCGACGTTCGACCAACCGGGAGCAGTCCGCACCACGATTCACCGTGGTGCGGACTGCTTCCGGTTGTGCGGTGGGACGCGACTCCATGCCGCGAGATCGGTCAGACGTGTTTCTGCCACGCGCCGGACCACCAGGCCGGCTCGAACCCGATCGACGTGTTCACCGCGAGCATGTGGGTGTTCTCCTCGGCGTTGGCCGTGAGGACCGCCGGTGAGTCCGGCACCGCTCGTGCCCATGCAGCGAGGGCAGTGCACTTCGCCAGGAGTCCGAGCCTGTGGCCACGGTGCTCCGGCAGTACCAGGGTGTTCTTCGTCAGCGTCGTGGCCGACCGATCGGCGCCGATCGAGAGCTCGCTGATCGCAACGAGTCGACCAGTGGGTTCGTGCACGATCCCGGCGACGCCGATGAGCCCGCCGATGCGCGCCATGTGTGCGTCCCGGGAGTTGACACGCTCCGCGTCCCACGGATCGTCGCGCGCGTCCAGCTCGCCCCGCGGTGCGTCGCTCGACATGCGGTCGAGCACTGCGGAGAGACCATCGACCCACTGCGGCGGGGTCGGCCCGCACCACCAGATCGAGCGGTAGTCGGATCCGGCGTGAGCCGACGCCTCCGACCGCAACTCTGCGATGCGTCGGTCCAGCGTCCTGTCGCGGAGCAGCTGGCTGTACCGGACCACCTGCCCGAGCGCGTAGCCAGCCGCGGCGATCGCCAGCGCCAGAGAATCCGCCGGCACAGCGCCGACGCCGTTTCCGGAGGCAACTGAAGCCCGAGCGTCGTCGCGGCGGTGCAGACTCGCCACCCGGATCGTGGAGCACCCTTGGGCGACGGCTTCCCGCTCGACCGCCGAGAGGACGTGCCGTTCACGGTCGGCCGCCCCCGGAGCCGCCGGGACGAACACACTGACGTCGGCATGGTCTGCCGCGTCCACCGGGACCGCGAGCTGTGCGGCGGCGACGGGCTCTCCGCTCTCGTGGGCGACGAAGACCGTCCACCGCAGGTGCGTGCGATCGCGGAGTCCCTGGAGGACCGCCCGCGCGTCGTCGGAGAGCGCGGTCGATCCCGTGCGCTCGGACATCGACCGGCTCGCGATCGCCAGGTAGTCGAGGAAGTCGCGGGCCTCCGGATCCTTCACGGTCTTCGGGAGGTCGACAGGGTGGACCTCGAACGATCGTGTTCCGGGCATTCCACCAGTGTGCCCGTACCCGGGTCCGTCGTGTCGAACACGTCGAGCGTCTGCTGCAGGGCACCGCCCCGGCGTGAGCAGGCCGCGTGGTGCGGTCAGCCCTGGCCCTGGTCCCAGAGCCGCCAGCCGCTCGAGGTGTGCACCCAGCACCAGTTCCACTGCAGTTCGCCGGGCTCGGCGCCGGTCATCCAACGCTGGTCGATCGTCGATGCCACGCACTCCTGGCTGCGGCCACCGACCTCGGCGGAGACGTGTTCCGGCGCGCGGAGGTCGCGGAAGGACCGGAGATCGGGCCAGCCGTCCGAGAGTGCGTCCGGCGCCGCGCCGCACCACGAGAACGTGTTCGAGGTCGTCAGCAGGCTGGTGAGCGCGCAGTCGTGCCGTTCCGCCGCCCGCAGGTACGCCCGGGTCACCGTCTCGACGGAGGCATCAGCGGCCGGGGCCTCCTGCTGCGCGACGATGCGGTCGTGGACGTGCTGGATCGCGAAACCCCCTCCTGTGAGCGCACAGGCACCCAGGATCGAGAGCGCGACGACGGTCCGGATGCGCATCTCGCCAGAGTGGCCGTACGGCGTGGACGACGCAAGGTCCACGACCGGGGGACGCGCGACGGCCACCGTGCCCTCCACTGGGGCGCGCGATCCGCACTCGGCTGCGGGATGATGACGACTGCCATGGACACCACGACGACTCCTCCGCGTCACCGGGACGAATCGGTGCCGCCTGCCAGAGGGGCGCACCGCCCGACGCCGTGGCTCACGGTGGCGCGTTGGGCCGGACGGCTGCTGCTCGTCGTCACCGTCCTGGCGGTCGTCCTCACCCGGGCGACGCGTGCGGAGTGGACCGCACAGGGCTACGACGCCGACGGGTTCCCGGTGAGCTGGGTGCCGAACACGACGCTCCTGCTCGTGCTCGTCGTCGGGATCGCCTGGCAGTGGGTCTGCGGACTGGCCGCTTCTCCGGACGCATGCTGGCGGGACGGGGACACACTCGTCGCGCCGACGGTGTTCAGTGACCGGCGGATCCTGGTGCCCGGCGCCCTCGTGCTCCCGTTCCGCCTGCTCGATCAGACGGGCGTCGTCCACGGTGGGCTGGTGATCGATCGGCGTCTACATGTCGTCGCGCTCGTTCCCGCGCTGTGGTCAGGAGGTCGTGGACGTCTCGACCGTCTGACCGGCCGTCGTGCTGACGGGACGTTCCTCCGTGCCGTTGGCGAGTACGCGCTCGGGTTCGTCTGGCTGCTGTCGGTGGTCGTGGTCGTCCTCGGGCTGATGGCCCTCGTCGACGTGCTCACCGGGGCGATGGGGCGCTGACCGTCGACCGAGCACCTCGGGGTACACGAGTGGCCGCTCCGCGCTCCGAGCGGGGAATTCGGGGGACGATCTCGCGGTGACCCCCAAACGGGGCACAGGATGATGCAGGATGTTCGCGGACACGTCACCGATTCCCCTCGGGACGTGCGTCCGCCCCTGACGACTCCCCAACCCGAAGCCCTCGAGGAGCACGACATCCACACCCGAAGCACGTGCACGCCCATGCGCGGCACGACCCCCACGTCCAGTACGCCCACCATCGCTCGGCACCAGCGGTGAAGCGCGGGCGCATCGTCCTCGCGGCGGCCACCGCCTCCGTCCTGTTGGTCGGGATCCCGACCGCTGCCTCCGCACACGCGTGGGGCTGGGGCGGCCGGTGGCACCACGCACCGCCCGTCGTGTCGCCCGCCCCGTCGGACGAGCCGACGAGCACACCGAGCGACGAGCTGACGAGCACACCGAGCGACGAGCCGTCCGGCGATCCGACGGACATCCCGACGGAGACCCCGACGGCTGAGTCGACCGACGCTCCGACGCCCGCCCCCTCCGCGACCCCCGAGCAGGCCGCGCCGGAGCCCGTCGCGGACGACGCAGCCGTCGCACCCGACTCGTCGTTCGTCGAGGACTTCAGCACGTCCGCGGTCACCGGCCTCGTCCAGTCCCTGTACCCGCAGTCGTGGCAGCCCTACCCCGACGGCACGTCCGGCATCTACGAGCCGAGCAAGACGGTCTCCGTCCACGACGGCGTGATGGACGTCCAGCTCGGCGGTGCGGGCGCTGCCGGCACCTTCGGGTCCGAGGACGGCGCATGGGACCACGTCGGCG
Organism: Curtobacterium sp. L3-7; assembly: GCF_048756585.1. Classification (NCBI taxonomy): domain Bacteria; kingdom Bacillati; phylum Actinomycetota; class Actinomycetes; order Micrococcales; family Microbacteriaceae; genus Curtobacterium; species Curtobacterium sp. L3-7. The sequence goes on from NZ_CP151474.1 coordinate 2,434,728, forward strand.
GCTCGTTCTCCGTCCGGGCCAAGGCCACGGGCGGCGACGGCAACGGTGCGGCGTTCATGCTCTGGCCGAGCTCGAACGTCTGGTCCGACGGCGAGATCGACTTCCCCGAGGGCAACTTCGAGTCGAGCCCGTCCGCGTTCCAGCACTCGATGACCCCCGGGCAGGAGAACGAGCGCGTCCAGATCGGCAGCGGCGTCTCGTGGCGTGACTGGCACACGTACACGATCGACTGGGTCCCCGGCGAGTCGGTCACGTACAGCGTCGACGGCCAGGTCCTCCAGACCCTGACCGAGGACGTGCCGACGACCGCGCACCGCTTCATGTTCCAGACCGGCAACTGGGGCGATAACGGCAACCTCCTCATCGACTGGGTCTCCACCACCGAGTGACGCAGCCCGGACACGGGCCGGACGGGAGGCTCGGTGCCAGCTGGCACCGAGCCTCCCGTCCGTCGTCTGATCGCCGTTGCGGTGGTGGGGGCTCCGTGGTTCGCTGGACCGGACAGATGGGGGACTCAGTGATCTCGACGACGCCGGACCCGGGGAACCCGTGGCCGCGCGACATGCTCCTCACGATCGAGAACGGCGCGCAGACGCTGCTCGATCTGCTCTGGGTCCGAGAGGCGTGGGCGCTCGACCCGGTCGGTGAGGATCTCCCGCCGGTGCTCGTCGACACGCCGGATCGGGAGACTGGCGGATCCGGAGCCGATCGCGCGAGGTGGTCGGTGGCGTGGCCCGCGCTGTGGCGCGCATGCCTCGCCCATGCCGGTTCGCAGCCTGATCCGCGAGCGATCGAACGGTTGCACGATCCGTCGATCCCGCAGTCCGAGCGTGGTGCGCTGCTGGAACTGGTGTCCGGGCCGTCGTGGCGGGACGAGTTCGGTGATGCCGCGTTCACCGGGCGGTACGACGAGTGGACATCGGCACGGTTCAACGAGATCACTTCGCCGGAGGTCTTGCGACGGTCACCGGAACGCGAGCGTCTCGAGCAGCTCGTCCCAGCGTGGCGAGCGGGGTTGACGACGATCGTCGAGATCCCGTGCCGGGGGACGTTCACCCGACGGGTGGGACCACACGGTCTCCTCGTGACCGCCGAGACCAGGAGCGATCCTGACGGCTACGCGGCAGCGCTCAGCTCGTTCGCGTGATCACCGGCCGCGGGCTGCCCGGGCTCGCGCCTTGATCGCGGTGATCACCTCGGTCTTGGCATCGGCGTAGTCGTTCATGTCGTCCCACTGCCGGTCGAGCAGCGCGCGCTTCGTCCCGGCGTAGAGCGCCCGGTCCGCAGCGTCGTCGCGCAGGTGGTCGCGCAGGAGCCGGTACTCGTCGACCGCGGGCGCACCATGCTCGTAGACGTGCACATGGGCATCCCGAGCCGGCGTGCGCACGAGCCGATGCCCGGGTTCACGGACGCGGAGCTCGTAGCCGGCGGCCAGGAGCTGGTCGAGGTAGTCCTCCTCGGCGGTGATGTCCTCGACCGTGACCAGCACGTCGATGATGGGCTTCGCCGCGAGGCCTGGCACCGCAGTGGAACCGATGTGTTCGATCCCCCTCTCCGGCCCGGGCAGGACCTGTCGGATGCGCCGCTCGTGCTCGCGGTAGCGGTCGGCCCAAGCGGGGTCTGCGTCGTGGAGGGAGACCTCGATCGCCTCCGGCCCGCCGACGATCTCGACGGTCGTCACGTCCGGTCGGCGTCGAGCTCGTCGGGCGGTCACGCCACCCGCTCCCAACCCGTCGGGAGGGCGACCGGGGTGCTGTCCCTCGGCAACCAGGCCTCCCACTCGGCGTCGAACGGCCACGACCGTGTGGACGCTGCATCGCGGGCAGCCTCGCCCGCCGCCCGGATGCTCGTGGCGCGCTCCGCGGACCAGAACCCCGACGACTCCAGGAACGCGAGTTCGTCGACGTCCTTGAACGAGACCTGCCAGCCGTCGGCCGCCTGCCGCGCGACGACGTCCAGCGTCCAGTCCTGCGTGTCGAACCCGACGTCCGATCGGACCCACGGCGTCTCGAGGTTCACGTACCAGTCCGGCTCCCACTGCACGCCGTCGTGCCAGCGCCACACGGACCACGGCATGGCTCGCTGGTGCACCCGGACCACGGTGGATCCGAACCACGTCGCTTCCCGGTACGAACCGTCCCAGTCGTCGGGCAGCACGAGTCGTCCGTTCGGGCCGCTGCCGACCCCTGCGCGGTTGCGGACCTCGGAGTCGGGTGTCGTGGCGACGACTGAGAACTCGTCCGAGTCCACGACGACGGTTCCGGCGACGGTGAACCCGACGGCGCGGCCGTGGTGCCCGTACTCGTTGATGCTCCTGAGGGCGACCGGTGTCCCTGGTTCGAATCGACCCGCGTCGTCGCGGGGTGCTCGTGCGGTGTCCATCGCGTTCGAGCATGCCATGTCGACGGGCTCGGTACGCTGACGCGATGACGACGACGTCCGAGGTCCTGGTGCTGTCGGGAGCGGCCGGCGCCGGAAAGTCCACAGCGTGCGTGGCCATCGCCGGACGGGTCCCCGGTGCGTGCGCCATCGACGGCGACACGCTCTCGTCGGCTCGGCGCGCGTGGGACTACGACGAGTACTGGGCCTTCACGATGCGCGTCTGCGCTGATGTGCTCCGGAACGGGCTCGTCCCCGTCATCTGCGGGATCGGGATGCCGGGGCAGGTGTTCCCCGCCGCCGACGCCGCCGGGCTCCGCGTGGACATGCTCGCGCTCGTGTGCGACCCGGACACGATCCGCCACCGTGTCGCCGAGCGCGGGTACGGCGGCGCGTGGCAGCACCCCGAGAAGCACGTCGCCGTCGATCGCGAGCTCCGCGACGCCGCGGCACGGGCGCCGCACCGGTTCGCGACCTTCGACACGTCGCTCCACGGCATCGACGAGACGGCGGACGCGACGGTCGAGTGGGTGTCCGCCGCTGTCGTTCGCTGCGCCGCGGCCGCAGTCCGCTGATCCGGGAGCCCCGGCCCACGAGAGCGGGCCGGTACCGACTGGCTAGGGTGGTCGGGTGAACGCTCAGGGCCGACCGACTCGACCACGAGGCGACGAACGCCGCCGTCAGATCCTCGACGTCGCGCTGCGGTTGTTCGCCGAGCGGGGCTTCACCGACGTGAGCGTCGCCGACGTCGCGGGAGAGGTCGGCATCACGACGGCCGGGCTCCTACACCACTTCGGGACGAAGAACGCCCTGCTCATCGCGGTGCTGCAGGAACGCGAGACCCGCAACGGACAGGTGGACGAGTCCCTGCGGGCCGAGGGCAAGGACTGGCTCGAGACGTTCGTCGGCCGGCTCGAACAGAACGAGGACCACCCGGCGCTCGTGCAGCTGTTCGCGCTGCTGTCCGCGGAGAGCATCACGCGCGACCACCCGGGTCACGACTGGTTCGTCGAGCGCTACCGCGCGCTGGCCGAGACGTCATCGCACGAGATGGACCGGCTCCTCGATCCAGCGAAGCTGCCGCAGGGTGTGACCGCGACGACCGTCAGTCAGTGGCTGGTCGGACTGGCGGACGGACTCCGGCTGCAGCAACTCCTCAACCCCGGCTCGGTCGACCGGATCGAGTCGGTGCGCGCCTTCGTCGGCATGCTCGAGCAGTACCGACGGGATGACCTCGCTTGACTTACTAAGTACTTAGTAGGTTAGAGTCACGGCATGCGAGCCGTGATGGTGCTGTTCGACAGCCTGAACCGCAAGTTCCTCCCGCCCTACGGGGCCGACTGGGTGCACGCACCCAACTTCGAGCGTCTGGCACGCCAGACGGTGCGGTTCGACAACTGCTACGCGGGCAGCATGCCGTGCATGCCCGCCCGGCGCGAGTTGCATACCGGCCGCCCGAACTTCCTGCACCGGTCCTGGGGGCCGCTGGAGCCGTTCGACGACTCCGTACCCGCGATGCTCTCCGACGCCGGTGTGTACACGCACCTCGTCACGGACCACCCGCACTACTGGGAGGACGGGGGAGCGACGTACCACAACCGCTTCGACACGTTCGAGTTCTTCCGCGGGCAGGAGGGGGACGCGTGGAAGGGGCACGTCGCCGAGCCCGAGGTCCCGGCGAGCACCCGGCGCGTCCGTCACGCGCTCTGGCGGCAGGACCTGGTGAACCGGCAGTACCTGCAGGACGAGGCCGACCATCCCCAGACACGCACCGTCGACGCCGGCCTGGAGTTCATGGCGACGAACCGTGACGAGGACTCGTGGATGGTGCAGATCGAGTGCTTCGACCCGCACGAGCCGTACTTCTCGTACCGCGAGTACCGCCGTCACTACGGCTCGCTCGACGAACCCGGCTCCGCGACGGTCGACTGGCCCGACTACAAGCGCGCGGACGAGACACCCGAGGTGATCGAGCGGACCCGGGAGGAGTATGCGGCGCTGTTGTCGATGTGCGACGCGTCCCTCGGCCGGGTGCTCGACCGCTTCGACGAGGAAGGTCTCTGGGAGGACACCTTGCTCATGGTGTGCACCGACCACGGCTTCCTGCTCGGTGAGCACGGCTGGTGGGGCAAGAACATCCAGCCCTGGTACGACGAGAACATCCACACGCCGTTGTTCCTCTGGGACCCGGTGTCCCGCGCCGCCGGGACCGCCACCGATGCCCTCGTCCAGACGATCGACCTCGGCCCGACGCTGCTCGACCTCTTCGGCGTCGACCGGACCGAGCGCATGCAGGGCCGCTCCATCCTGCCGATCGTCCGCGCGAGCGCAGACCGCGCGGATGCCGACCGAGACGACTCGGTCCGCATCACCGCGATGTTCGGCTCGTTCGGCGGCCACGTGAACATCACCGACGGCCGGTACGTCTACATGCGTGCCGCCGCCGCCGAGAACGCTCCGCTCCACGAACACACCCTCATGCCGACCCACATGAACTCGCGCTTCACCCCGGCCGAGCTGCGCGACGCCGAACTCGTCCCGCCGTTCGACTTCACCCGGGGTGTGCCGGTCCTCCGTGTCCCCGGCTCGGCGTTCGGCGACCCGTCGTCCTTCGGGACCGTCCTGTTCGACCTCGCGACCGACCCGGAGCAGGAGCACCCCGTCATCGACGACGCGCTCGAGCTCCGCATGGTCGGGTTGCTGCTCGACGCCATGCGCGCAAACGACGCCCCGCCGTCGCAGTACGAACGCCTCGGCCTGCCGCAGGCGGGCCCTGCCGACGGTTCGCACCTGCTCGCCCGCGCCCAGCTCGAGCGGTACCGTGCCGCACTCGAGCCGATCCCGGCGGCTGGCGAGTTCCCGACGGACCGGCCGAGTGTGCGCACCCCGATCACGAGCCTCCTGTCCGTCCCGCAGGCGCGTGCCGTCCTGGAGGACGCGCTCGGCCCGGTCGTCGGCCAGCTCGCCGCCCAGACCGGCTCGTCGACCCTGCTCGACCTCGCCCCGTTCACCCCGGCGCTCCGCGCCGCCGCGATCCGGCGCATCGACGCGCGCCTCGCGGCGATCTCCTGACCGGCAGCCGAACCACCCAGGGCCCCGGCCCGACACCACCCGACCCCAGCACCAGGTATCTCGACGAGGAGTTCCGATGGCACAGCAGGCACCACACGCCGCCACCCCGACCGACGCACCAGCGACACCGCCGTCCGTCATCGTCCCGAAACGGTGGCGCCGACTCGCTGCCGTCGTCGCCCCGCTCTGGGCCGACAACAACGAGGGCAGCATCCTCAGCACCCTCGCGCCGGTCATCATCGCGGCGATCTCCCTGCCGCTCGCCGCTGTCGGCGTCCTGACATCGATCGCGAAGTTCATCAGCATCGTCTTCGGCCCGTTCTGGGCGTTCGTGGCCCGGAAGACGAACCGGAAGGCGACGTTCGTCATCACGACCGCCATCACCGGTGTGCTCACGGCGCTGACCGGCCTGGCGCAGAACTACGCGCACATCATCCTGTTCTACGGCCTGTCCGCGGTGTTCATCGCGGCAGCGCTGCCGATCGTGAGTGAGATCACGACCGACCTCTTCGACGAGAAGAGCCGCGGCCGTGCCTCCGGGTACACCTGGGGAGCGATCTCGTTGCTCGGCTCGATCGCGGGTCCGCTCATCGGGCAGCTCGCGAACGTGCACGACGGGTGGCGCTACGGCTTCTTCAGCTGGGGCGGCCTGACCATCGTCGCTTCGCTCGTGCTCCTGTTCTGCTTCACGGACCCCGGCCTCGGCGCGAGCGAGCCGACGACGGCGATGATGACCGTCGAGCAGCGCGCCGAGAACGAGCGCATCACGTGGGCGAAGGTGCGACGGATGTTCGGGATCCCGACGTTCACGCTCATGCTCGTCCAGCGCCTCATCTCCGGGCATCTGCTGATCGGGTCGTTCGGCATCCTCTTCCTCGTGCAGACGTACGGCTTCAGCACGGCCGTCGCAGCGGTCGTCACCCTGCCGTTCGGTCTCGGCTACCTCGTCGGGACGTTCGGCGGCGGCATCGTGACGGACGCCCTCCAACGGCGGTTCCCGCGTGCGGGCCGGATCGCCGTGCTGCAGTTCGCGCAGCTCGGGTTCGCGGTCGCCTCGCTGATCGCGACGCAGTTCGACTGGGGCACGATCTGGGTGTTCGCCGGCCTGTGGTCGGTGATGGGGTTCATGCAGGGCCTGAACCCCGGTGTGAACCGGCCGATCGTCGCGTCCGTCGTGCCGCCGGAGCTCCGCGGTGCCGCGTTCGCGCTCATGCTCTCCGTGTTCGAGGGGCTCGCCTACGCGCTCTTCAACCTCTCGGCGGGGTTCCTGGCCGAGGCGATCGGCCTGAAGGCGGTCATGTTCTGGATCCCCGGGGTCTTGATGCTGGTGAACGCGGCGTTCGTGACGCTGCTCTACCGGACCTACCCACGGGACGTGGACCGGCTCGATGCGCTCCTGCAGGCGCGCACCGGTTCGGTGGCGACCCACTAGCGGACCGGAGGCTCGGTGCCAGCCGACACCGAGCCTCCCGTCCGGCTCCTGGCTGCGCCGGGTCCGTAGGCTGCGGTCCCATGGACGACGACGTCACGCTCCTCCGGTACCGCTACCCGGACGGTCGGCTGCAGGCCGCGTTCCCACGCCGACGGGTCGAGGAGACCGCCGATCGACTCGTCGGGTGGTTGCCGGTCGGGTCGGAGATCGCGTACTGGTCGACCGAGGCCGGCGACGATCCCCGAGTGGTCCCGCTGGCGGAGCGGTTCCGGCAGCGGCTCGGGTACTCGCGCCGGAACTGGACCGGGTGGAACCGGAGGTCTCGGACGCGGTCGTGGTTCTCGGACAGCAGCACGTGGCCGTCACGAACCGGGAGTCCGACGGCGATGTTCCGGATGGACGACATCGTCCCACCCTGTCAGCGCATCCGCGGTCTCGCTAGGGTCGTGCCATGGCGGAGACCGGCGCGTTCGTGTTCCTGCACTTGTCGAACCGCACGGTCGACCGGGCGTGGCCGGTCGCGTCCGGGCTGCCGGACGAGCGGTTCGCGCGGATGCCCGGCTACGACTCCGAGTCGGCCGCGGCCGTACCGTTCGACCAGGACGCATGGGAGTCACGGCTCCTCCGGGCTTGCCCAGACGGCGCCGTCGTCGTCGCGCACTCGTTCGGTGGGCCGGTCGCGATGCGCGCGGCAGCCCGCCGTCCCGATCTGGTGCGGGCGCTCGTGCTGTTCGAGCCGGCGGCGTACGCACTCGCGCGTGGGACCCCCGCGGTGGAGGACCACATCCGACGGGTGCAGCCCGTGCTCGACCGTGCCAGGTCGCTCGATGCCGCCAGCTTCGCGGTGGCCTTCGGGAACGCGGTGTCGGGCCGGTCCGACGCGTCTGCGCCGACCACGTCCGTGGGTCTGCTCGCGGCCGAACGGCAGCGCATGCTCCCCGGCCCGTGGACGCTCGACACCCCAGAGCACACGGGTGTCCCGACGCTCGTCGTCACCGGTGGGTGGAACGACGAGTACGAGACGATCGCCGCGCACGTCGACGGGGCGGTGCACGTGGTCCTCGCCGGCCACGGACACCGCCCGCAGGATCACCAGCACGCCCCGCGGGTCGTGCTCGACTTCGTGCGAGCGGTTTCGCCTCGGTAGCCTGGCGCGATGCCGATCATCCCCGATGCCGTGCCCGCCGACGTCGAGTGGGAGCGCCTGGTCGACGCGCTCTGGGCCGACGAAGCCGTCGATGCCGAGTCCCGCGTCGCCCTGATGCGCGAGCTCGCCGGCTCCGCACCGCACCCCGCGCTCGGCGCGTTCGAGCTCGGCGGCGCCTACGACTCCTCCGGGCACGAGGCCGAGGCAGCCGAGCAGTACGCCGCCGCGGCCGACGCCGGCCTGGCGGAGGTCGACCCGGATCGCGCAGCCCGGATGGTCGTGCAGTACGCGTCGACCCTCCGCAACCTCGGCCGGCTCGACGACGCCATCGCGATGCTGCGGGACGCTCCCGAGCACGAGTCGACCGGCACGGCACCGCGGGTGTTCCTGGCGCTCGCGCTGCACAGCGCCGGCCGCCACGACGAGGCCCTCCGCGTCGTGATCGAGGCGATCGAGCCGACGCTCCCGCGCTACAACCGGTCCGTCCGCGCGTACGCGGCGGCCCTGACGGACCACTAGTCGACGGACCACTAGTCGACGGACGGGAGGCTCGGTGCGGGCCGGTGGGGAGCCTCCAGTCCTTTTCATCGCGACCGGTTCAGGGCCGTTGGTCACCCTGGTCTGGTGGGGTCCAGACGGGCTCCGGGCCGACGGCCGCCGCGATGCGGCGGCTGATCATACCGAGCTGCCGGACCTGCGCGCTGGTGAGGGCGCCGAAGACGACCTCGTCGACGAGCGCGCGGTGGCCGGGGGTGGCCTGCGCGACGGCGGCGTGCCCGTCGTCCGCGAGCACGGCCAGGGTGAACCGGCCGTCGCCCGGGTCGGGTCGCCGGTGCACCCAGCCCTTGCCCTCGAGCCGGGTGACGGCGCGGGACAGCCGTGACAGCGTGCAGCTGGCGTACCCGGCGAGGATGCTCATCCGGAGGGTCCGGTCGGGGGCGGTGTCGAGGGCGTACAGCACGCCGTACTCGAAGTGCGTGAGCCCGCTGTCCCGTTGCAGCTGCGCGTCGAGCGCGGTGGGGAGGCGTTCGAGGACGGTGGCGAACGCGGCCCACACGGCCTGGTCATGGTCCATGACTCGATAGTACTTGCTCAGGCAAGTGAACCTCGCTACGTTGACTTGCCTGAGCAAGTCAACGACGGGAGTGACATGGACATGCAGCTGCGCGGCAGGACGGCCTTCGTGAGCGGGTCGACGGGCGGGATCGGGTTCGCCGTGGCGTCCGCGTTGAGCGCCGAGGGCGTCCGGGTCATCGTGAACGGACGGTCTGCGACGCGCGTCGACGCGGCGGTCGACCGCCTGCGTGCCGCGTGGGCGGACTCGTCGCCTCGCGGGATCGTCGCGGACTTCGGGGACCCGGCGTCGGTGCAGCGACTGCTCGCGGAACTCGGCGAGGTCGAAGTCCTCGTCAACAACGTCGGCCTGTTCGGGCTCACGGCGTTCCCGGACATCGACGACGACGAGTGGCAGCGGTACTTCGACGTGAACGTGATGAGCGGCGTGCGGCTGTCCCGGCACCTGCTCCCCGGCATGCTCGCGCGGGGCCGGGGTCGCATCGTGTTCATCAGCAGCGAGTCCGGTGTCGCCGTGCCGGCCGACATGGTCCACTACGGCACCACGAAGGCAGCGATGATCGCGCTCGCGAACGGCTTGGCGAAGACCACGCGGGGGACCGGGGTGACCGTGAACACCGTGCTCGGCGGCCCGACCTACTCGGACGGCGTCGCGAGCGCGGTCGAGGGGATCGCTTCGTCGCAAGGGGCCGCGGTCGACGAGGTGAAGGCCGCCGTCATCGCGCAGAACCGCACCACGCTGCTCGAGCGGTTCATCGAGCCGTCCGAGATCGCCGACATGGTCACCTACCTGGCGAGCCCGCGGTCGTCGGCGACGAACGGTGCAGCACTCCGGGTCGACGGTGGGGTGCTCACGACGACCCTCTAGTCGTATGGTTGCTGCGTGTCGATCGTCAGGGTGCACAACTTCGCCATCTCGCTGGACGGCTACGGCGCGGGTGCCGGCCAGTCGCTCGAGCAGCCGTTCGGCCATGCCGACGGACGGCTCATGCAGTGGTTCTTCGGGACGCAGACGTTCCGCGCGATGCAGGGGGCGTCGGGCGGGAGCACCGACCTCGACGACCGGTTCGCGCGCACGTGGGGCGACGGCATCGGGGTCGAGATCATGGGCCGGAACAAGTTCGGACCTGTCCGTGGGCCCTGGCCGGACGAGTCGTGGACGGGCTGGTGGGGCGAGGACCCGCCGTTCCACACCCCGGTCTTCGTGCTGACGCACCACCCCCGGGAACCGCTGTCGATGGCGGGCGGGACGACGTTCCACTTCATCGACGCGAGCCCGGGCGAGGCACTCGCACAGGCACGCGCTGCGGCGCCCGGGCTGGACGTGCGGATCGGGGGCGGCGTCGAGACGGTCCGAGCGTTCCTCGCAGCGGACCTCATCGACCGCATGCACGTCGTCATCGTCCCGATCGTGCTCGGACGGGGCGAGCGGCTCTGGGACGGTCTCGAGGGACTCGAGGACCGGTTCACGATCGAGGCGACCCCGTCGCCGTCCGGTGTCGTCCACCTGACCTTCGAGCGCCGGGAGATCACCCCCGCCGGGTGAACCGTGTCGTCGTGCGCCGGCGGATCCTCGGCGCATGGAGACGTGTCGTGGACCGGGAGTGGTCGCTCGCATCGGCGCCTGGATGCAGGTCGGTGTGGGGATCGGGGTCGGCTTCGGCGCGCTCGCGACACCGGGGTCGTCGGCGACGGCTCCGTCGGTGGTGGTGGGCATCGCCCTGATCCTGATGAGCGCGTGGAGTGTCGTCCTCGGCAACGCGGGTCGGCGCTCGGGCGCGTCCCTCGCACGGCGGGTGCTCCTGGCGACGAGCGGGTTCGTGGTGCTCGGCGTGGGGATCTGGTCGATCGTCGCCCCGGCACCGACGCCGGACGCGCTCGTGACCCGCACCGGTCTCGCGTTCGCTGCGGCCGCCGTCGGGTACGCGGTCGTCGCCGCGACCGTGGCCGACCGGGGGAGCCGCTGGAGCTGGGGCGTCCTCGCCGTCGCGCTGGCGGCGTTCGGGCTCGTGCTCGGGGCCGGCCCGGTCGTGGTCGACCAGTCGGCGCTCGTCGTGATCGCAGCCGTCTTCGTCGAGCTGAGCCTGGTCACCGCTGCCGCGATGCTGATCGCAGGCACACCGGCTGACTCGCCCGATCGGGGTGGTGTCGCGGGCGGTGACCCGGGATAGACCTTGGTCGAACGGTCGGTGACCGAATCCCCGACCGCCAACGGAAGGAACGCACCATGGCCGATCTCATCGTGATCTCGTTCACCGACGACGCCGACGCGGTCGCCGCGTACGAGGAAGTCCAACAACTGCAGAGCGACCTCGTGGTCGAACTCGCCGGACTCGCCCTCGTCCACCGCGACGAGAAGGGCAAGACCCACGTCGAGACTCCCGGGCCGGCCGGCAAGGTCGGTGCGGGAGCCGCTGGAGGTGCGCTGTTCGGTACCCTCCTCGGCCTGCTCTTCTTCGTGCCGTTCTTCGGTCTCGTGATCGGTGGTGCGCTCGGCGCGCTCTTCGCCGGCCTCGACAAGACGGGGATCAACGCGGAGTTCCGCGAGCGCGTGAAGAGCGCGGTCGCCGACGGGCGGTCCGCCGTGGTCGTGTACGCGACGAAGATCACCGAGGACAAGTTCGGTGAGGCGTTGTCCCGCTTCGGCGGCACGGTCGTGCAGACCTCGCTGTCCGAGGCCGATGAGCACGAGCTCGCGCACGACATGGCCGGCAAGGACTGACCGGCACCACCCACGGAAGGGCCGAGAGCATGGGCGCGTTGATCCTGGGACTCATCGCGCCCGTGCTCGGCATCCTGCTCAGCCCCCTCGCGATCATGGCGCTCGTCGCCGAACTGCTCTCCCGGCGGTTCCGGGCGAACGGCATCGCCTACCTGATCGGGTGGGCGCTCGCCCTGATCGTCATCACCGGCGTGTCCGTCGCGGTCTTCACCGCGATCGACTTCTCCCCGCGCACCGATGCGCCGACCTGGGCCGCGATCGTGCGGCTCGTCATCGCCGTCGGCCTGATCCTCGCAGCGGTGTGGGTGTTCCGGCGCGGGGGCCGTGACCTCGAGAGGATGTCGACGGCGGAGACGCCGCGGGAGGTCGCCGACGCCGCACCGCAGCTGCCCGGCTGGCTGCAGAAGGTGAGCGAGTTCACCCCGGCGCGGTCACTGGCCCTCGGGTTCGGCATCTTCGCGATCAACCCGGTGGACGCGTCCTGCGCGATCATCGCAGGCCTCGACATCGCGGGCGCTCCGGTGTCGTTCGGCGCCGGTGCGGTGGTCGCCGTCGGGTTCGTCGCCCTGGGGATCGCACCGATCGCGGTGCCGGTGTGCTTCGTGCTCGCCCGGGGTGACGCCGCCGCGCCCCTGCTGAACCGCCTGCGGGCGTGGATCGGCGGGCACGCCAACGTCCTGAACGCCGCACTCGTCCTCGTGATCGGGGCCCCGCAGTTGCAGAAGGCCGTGTCAGCACTCATCAACTGAAGGGAACCCCCATGGGCTTCGCACCGCTCGTCGGCGAACTCCTGCCACAGGCAGTGACGATCGCCATCAGTCCGCTCCCGATCATCGCCGCGATCCTCCTCCTGCTCTCACCACGAGCGCGTTCGGTCGCGAGTGCGTTCCTGGTCGGTTGGGTGCTCGGCATCGCCGTCGCGGTGACGGTGTTCACGCTGGTGGCCTCGTCGATCCCGGCGGCGGACCCGGACGCGGCGAAGCCGGTCGCCGGCGTCGTGAAGATCGTCCTGGGTGTCCTCCTCGGCCTACTCGGCGTCGGTCAGTGGCGGAAGCGTCCCGCTCCGGGGACGACCGCGGCGCCGCCGAAGTGGATGGGCGCCATCGACTGGCTCCGCCCCGTGCAGGCGGCCGGTCTCGCGTTCCTGCTGGCCGCGGTCAACCCGAAGAACCTCATGATGGCGGTGGCGGCCGGTACGACCGTCGGGACCGCTGGGGCCAGCGCGGCTGCGAGCACCTGGGCGATCGTCCTGTTCGTGGTCTTGGCGTCGCTCAGCATCGCGATCCCGGTCCTCGGGTTCCTGGTCGCCGGCGACCGGGTGTCCGGTGCGTTGGGGACACTCCGGGACTGGCTGACGGCGAACAACGCCACGATCATGACGGTGCTGCTCCTGGTGATCGGCGTGACGACGATCGGCAAGGGCATCGCGGCGTTCTGACCGCACGACGACGGCGCGGTCCCTCCTCCGGGAGGGACCGCGCCGTCGTCGTGCGGTCAGCGGTCGTGTCGGAGTTCGGCGATCTCCAGGCCGAGGTCCGCGATCCGCGCGAGGAGCGTGTGCAGTTCGGTCTGGTCGTGGAGCTCCCCGAAGAGCAGGGTCTCCGCCGGGCCGATCTGCACCAGGTCGAACTCGGGGAAGGCCGCGGCCAACGTGTCGGACCAGGCGTACGGCAGACGGATCTCGTAGCGGCTCATCGTCTGCCCTCCTCCTCGTCCTTCACGTGGTCGCGGTCGCATCCCGGTGTCTCCGCGCTGCTCAGTCGCGGGCCATCGCGGCGGCGAGGTGTGCCTCGAGGTCGACGTACACGTCGTCCGCGATGTCGAACACCACCTTGTGGATCGTCCCGTCGTGGAACGCGAATCGGTCGCCCGCGTAGGCCGAGGTCACGGCGTCACCGCTGTCGTACCCGATGCACAGGCCCTCGCCGCAGAGCGAGAAGTGCCCGAGGACGGTGCGGATCGGGATCTCACCGACCTGCTCGTCGTCGATGAAGAGCGCCAGCGGTCCGACGCCCTCGCGGTACTGCCCCATCGACTCCTTCGTGAACGAGACGCCGACCAGGTGTCTGCCGGACGTCGGCGCCGGCGCCTGCACGAGGTCCTCCGGTGGGATGCCGAGGAAGTTGTAGACGTAGCTGAGCTGGCCGTCCTTGACGTACAGGGCATGCCCGCCGAAGCGTGATCCGTTCGCGAACACGACTCCCTCGGTGTCCGGGGTGAAGTCGATGTCCGCGACGATCTTGTACGAGACGCCGTGCACGTTGGCTGCCGAACGCTCCGGCACCTCGGTCGTGCCGGGGTAGTACGTGTACTGGCCCGTCGGCGGCACCGGGACCTTGAACTCCATGTTGACGAACGTCTCGAAGTCCTTCGGGTTCCCGATGATCTGCAGGTCGTTGAGGGGCAGGACCTTGCCCGCCTTCGCCTCCTCGAACCACAGCGCGACGAGCTCCTCGACCTTCTCCGGGTGCTCGTCGGCGAGGTCGTGGACCTCGGCACGATCGACGTCGGTGTGGAAGAGCTGCCAGCGGTCGTTCTCGAACCCGCTCGTCCCCGCCATCGGACCGTGCTCCGTGACGGCCTTCCAACCGTCGTGCCAGATCCCGCGGTTGCCGAGCATCTCGTAGTACTGCGTGTGCTTCTCGGTCGGGGCATCCGCCGAGTCGAAGCTGTACCGCATGGAGACGCCGTCGAGCGGGTTCTGCTGCACGCCCGCGTAGGTGTCCGGGAACGTCACGCCGCACGCGTCGAGGATCGTCGGCACGATGTCGGTCGAGTGGTGGTACTGGTTCCTGACCTCACCACGGGACGCGATGCCCGCCGGCCACGAGATCACCAGCGGGTCGCAGATCCCGCCCTGGTACACGTACCGCTTGAACATCCGGTAGGGCGTCGAGAACGCCATCGCCCAGCCGGTCGGGTAGTGATTGTAGGTGTCAGGGCTGCCGAGCTGGTCGACCATCGTCAGGTTCTGCGCGAGGTCGTCCGGGTACCCGCCGAAGACCTTCCCCTCGTTGACCGAGCCGTTCGGGCTGCCCTCGCCTGATGCACCGTTGTCGGCGCAGTAGATCACGATGGTGTTGTCGAGTTGCCCGGATTCCTCGAGGTAGTCCACGATGCGGCCGACCTGTGCGTCGGTGTACTCCGAGAACCCGGCGAACACCTCGGCCATGCGGCAGAACATCGCCCGCTCCTCGTCGGAGAGCGTGTCCCAAGGCCGGACCTCGTCCGCCTCCGAGAAGGTCCCGGGAGGCATCGGGTTCTCATCGGTGAGCTGCGTGCCCTCCGGCAGCAGTCCTCGCTCGATCATCCGGGGGAGCACCCACTCGCGGTAGGCCTCGTACCCGTCGTCGAAGGCGCCCTTGTACTTGTCGATGTACTCCTGCGGCGCGTGGTGCGGGGCGTGGTTCGCGCCCGGGCAGAACCAGAGGTACCAGGGCTTGTCCGGCTCCGTCTGCTTGGTGTCGCGGATCATCTTCAGCGCCTGGTCCGCCAGGTCCTTGGACAGGTGGTAGCCGTCCTCGGGCAGGTACGGCTGGTCGATGTAGTGGTTGTCCTCGGCGAGCGACGGGTACCAGTTGTTGGTCTCGCCCCCGATGAAGCCGTAGAACCGGTCGTAGCCCTGCGCGAGCGGCCAGTTCTTCTTCGACGCACCAGCGGTCCACTCGTCGATCGGCACGTTGTGGTTCTTACCGACCCAGAACGTCGACCACCCGGCGTCGCGGAGGACGTTCGCCATCGTCGCGTTCTCCGGGGGGATGTGCGAGTTGTACCCGGGGAAGCCGGTCGACGACTCCGAGATGGTCGCGAAGCCGTTCGAGTGGTGGTTCCGTCCGGTGAGCAGCGTGGAGCGGGTGGGGGAGCACAGCGCCGTCGTGTGCCACTGCGAGTACGTGAGTCCGTTCGCCGCGAGTCGCTCCATCGTCGGCATCTGGATCCGGCCGCCGTACGGCGACCACGCCGCCTGCCCGGTGTCGTCGTAGAGGACGACGAGGACGTTCGGTGCGCCCTGCGGCGCCTTGGGCGGGATGAAGGCATCCCAGTCCGAGACCGAGTCCCTGACGTCGAGTTCGATCTTCCCGGAGAACCGCTCTGTCATGATCTGCTCCTGTTCGGTCGTTCGGCACCAGGATCCGTTCGCGCCGCCGACCCGCACACGCCCACATCGGGTGAGATCGCCGGTGCCGGTCGGGTCAGCCGATCTCGTCGGTCAGCGCCGTGAGGAACCGCGGCGGGTCGGACGACACCGAGCACGTGAGTCCGGCGTGACCGATCTCCTCGGCGACGGCGCGGACCACGTCCGAGCGGGCGTTCTCGCGGTCGTCGTAGGTCGACCAGAACCGGATGGTCAGATCGGTCCACGCCGGCGTGACCGTCCGCAGGAAGACCTCGGGGGACGCACCGTGCAACCCGGTCGTGCCGTCGACGGCCCGCACGATCGCCGGACAGAGGCGGTCGAGGTCGGCGACGGCGTGGACCCGCGCCCTGACCTCGCTCCGGACCGACCCGGACTCCGTCGCGTTCACGAGGCAGCCCTCGAGGAGCATCGTGTTGGGGACCCGGATCATCCGGCCGTCCGACGACCGCAGCAGGACCGAGCGTCCGGTGAGCTCGACGATTCGCCCGCTGGCATCTCCGACCTCGATCGCATCGCCGATGCGGACCGGCCGCCGTGCCTGGATGACCAGCCCGGCGCCGAAGTTGGCGGCGATCCCGCGGAGTGCCAGGAACGCGACCGCGGCGATGATGATGACGGCGGCGAGCACCGGCTGGAGGGGCGCGCCGAGGACCGTCAGGACGATGCCGATCGTCAGCAGCAGGATCGCGTACCGCACCAGTCGGGCGACCAGGTTCGTGCCGCTCGGGCCGAGCCCGCTCCACTTCGACAGCGCCGCGGTCACCCCGCGCCGCGCCCAGACGGAGACGAACCAGCCGCACACCAGCACGATGACGGCCAGCACGACGTCCCACGCACCGAACGACGAGCGCTGCAGCAGACCGTTCACGAGATCCTGCATGACCGGAAAGTAGGCCAGGGTCGACCGGCCCCGCTCGCCCCGACGGGGTGATCTGCGATGCCGTGCCGCATTCTTCGAGGTTCCTTGGGAGTGGTCGGGAACAGTCGCCGGCATGATGCTCCCGCTCGCGATCCCGCTGTTCGACGCCTCCTCGCTGCTCCACTCCTTCGGGCCGTGGGTGCTGCTCGGCATCGGCATTGTCGTCTTCGTCGAGTCCGGGGTGCTGTTCCCGTTCCTGCCGGGCGACTCGTTGCTCGTGACCGCCGCGATCCTGGCGACGCCGCTCGGCATCGCGCCGTGGCAGATCATCGCGGTCGGGATCCTCGCCGCGGTCGCCGGGGACCAGGTCGGGTACTGGCTCGGTCGGGAGTTCGGCCGGCGGTTGTTCCGGGACGACGCGCGGCTGCTCAAGACGTCGCACCTCCGCGAGGCCGAGGCCTTCTTCACGAAGTACGGGGCACTGTCCCTGGTGCTCGGTCGTTTCGTACCCGTCGTGCGCACGTACGTCCCGCTCGCCGCGGGCACCGCCGACCTGCACTGGCGCCGGTTCACGCTCTGGAACGTCGTCGGTGCGGCGACCTGGGTGGTCGTCATGACGATGGTCGGCTTGCTCCTCGGCGGCATCTCGTTCGTCGCCGACCACATCGACGTCCTCGCGATCGTGATCGTCGTGGTCTCGGTCCTCCCCGTGCTGATCGGGGCGCTCCGCACACGGCAGAAGCGTCGCGCTGCGGCGCGGCGGGAGCGCGCGTCGCGGGACGAGCAGCGGGTGATCGGGTGACAAGACCGATTGCGTCACCCTGTTGCGGACGGGAGGCTCGGTGCCGGCTGGCGCCCTGCCTCCCGTCCGCACGTGGCCGCGTTCCGGACGCGACCCGCCGCGCTCAGGCCAGGAACAGGATCCGCGGCGCGATGCCGCGGATCCACACCGCCCGGACGAACGGCGCGACGCCGAGGGCCCAGACGACCGACGCCAGGACGTCCGTCGGGAAGTGGACCCCGTCGACGAGCAGCGAGCAGAGGACGACGAGGACGACGAGCGGTGCGGCGACGCGGACGGCCCCGGCGGCCCGGGTGTCGGCGAGCAGCAGCACGACCGCGACGGCCGCGGCCACGACGAACACGGAGTGTCCGCTCGGGTAGGACGCATCGACCTGCGCGGGGGAGAACGGGTGGGGAAGGTGCAGCGCGTCGGGGCGGGCGCGGTGGACGACGAGCTTCACGACCGCTGACGGCAACCAGGTGCCGGCGATCACGACGGCGAACGCGGCTGCGGGCCGCACGTCGCGACGGGCGGTCCAGATCACAGCGGTCGCGACGACGGTCAGCAGGATCGCTGGCACAGGGCTGAACAGTTCGTAGACGGTGTTCGTCACCACGCCGACGAACCCGGTGTGCAGCGCGTTGAACCAGATCACCACCGGCAGGTCGGCACTGTTGTCGTGGAGCGCCATCCCGGCGACGAGCACGGCGATGACGGCTGCTGCCGCGACGATGCCGGTGCGGGCGACGGAGGCAGGACGGAGGATGCCGGTACGCGTCCGCTCGGAGCGGCGCGGGCGGGTCGGTTGCTGGGTCACTCGATGATCGTCGTCTCGCGTTTCCCAGACGGCTCCAAGAACCCGGATCGCATTCGTCGCTCTCCGCCGTCATGGTGTCGATGTCCGGTGTGCGGGCGACGGACGTCGTCGTC
Organism: Curtobacterium sp. L3-7; assembly: GCF_048756585.1. Lineage (NCBI taxonomy): Bacteria > Bacillati > Actinomycetota > Actinomycetes > Micrococcales > Microbacteriaceae > Curtobacterium > Curtobacterium sp. L3-7. Next base: position 2,453,265 of record NZ_CP151474.1, read on the forward strand.
AGCGCGCCGACGGCAGCGTGAGCAGGAACGTCGTCCCGGCCGGCCCGGTCTCCTGCACCCGGACGGTACCGCCGTGCCGGACGGCGATCTCCCGCACGAGCGCCAGGCCGATGCCGTAGCCGGTCCGTCGGACCGGCGCACCGCCCGGCGTGCTGGTCGGTGCGCCGGCCGACCGGGCGGCCGGCTTGGGTGCGGCGCCGACGTTCGGCGTCCCGTGGGCAAAGCGGTCGAACACGCGCGACGGGTCGACGCCTCTGATCCCGCCACCGTGGTCGGTGACGCTGATGTCCACCCACCGGCCGCGTTCCCGGACGCCGACCTGGACGACGCTGTCCGCCGGTGCATGACCGACCGCGTTGTCGACGAGCGCGACGATGCACCGGCGGAGCGGCACAGCGGGGACCGTCACGCTCGCGTCGGTCGGTGCGTGCTCGATGCGGATGCCGTGGTCCCCGGCCAGGACCTGCAGGTCGCTGATCGCCGCGTCGAGTTCGACACCGACGCGTGTTGAGCTGGTCTCCCAGTCGTCCGTGGAGGTCGCCGCCTGCAGCAGGTCGTTCACGATGTCGACGAGCGCTCGGGTGTCGTCACGCAGCGCGTCGACGACGTCGCGGTTCGGGTCGTCCGCCGGCGTCTTCCGGCTGAGTTGCTGGACTCGGGCGTCCATGACGGTGAGCGGGGTCCGGAGCTCGTGGCTGGCGTCCGCGACGAACGTGCGCTGCAGACGGAGCGCCTCGCCGATCGGGACGACGGCCCGGCGCGCGATGACCCACGTCGCGACCCCGGCCAGGAGCACGGCACCGGCCCCGATCACCGCGAGGGCGACGACGAGTTCGTCGCTGTCGACGACGATCCGCGTGGCGTTCTCGGCGTGCTGTTCCAGTTCTTCACGAGGGGTCGACTGCCAGAGGACGAAGGCCAGCACCAGCCCGATGATGAGCACGACGAGCCCGGCGGAGACCGCGGCCACCTGCCAGCCGATCCGGATCGCCGACCGTCGGACGGCGGTGCGGTCGGGGTCGTGGTCCGGACCGGTCCGGCGTGGCCACGGCCCGCTCACGGCGACCCGATCCGGTAGCCGACGCCGCGGATCGTCGTGATGAGCTCACGGTCGGTCTTCCGGCGGATGTAGTGCACGTAGGTGTCGACCGTGCCCTCGACCTCGCTCGCGCCGAACACGCTGGACAGGATCTGTGACCTGGAGAACGCCGTCGTCGGTGCCTTGGCGAGCAGCTCGAGCAGGGCGTTCTCGCGGTCGGTCAGCTGGATCCGGCCGGAGTACGGCGAGTACACGGTCGCCGTCGCCGGGTAGAACGTCCACTCGCCGATCGGCACGGGGTCACCCTCGGACGAGAAGTCACGCGTGAGTGCCCGGAGCCGTGCGGAGAGCTCGTCGAACTCGAACGGCTTGACGAGGTAGTCGTTCGCGCCGGCGTCGAGACCCGACACCCGGTCGTCGAGGGTGCCGAGCGCGGTGAGCATGAGCACCGGGGTCGCATTGCGACGGGCTCGGAGCCTGGCGACGACCTCGGCGCCGTCGATCCCCGGCAGGCGACGGTCGAGCACCATCACGGCGAACATCCGCTCCGCCGCCAGACGGAGCGCGTCTTCTCCGGTGGTGACGAGCGTCACGTCCCAGTCCTCACCGAGGACGTCGGCGACGATGGGTCCGAGTCGCGGGTCGTCCTCGACGAGCAGCAGTCGAGACGCGGTCGTCACGTGGCCTCCGGAGGGTCGATGTCTTCCACAGGTTGCCACACGCGCCGATCACGATGTGCTGTCGGCACGTGGCAAGGTCGACTCATGATCGAGTGGAGCGCCGTCGTGTGGACGCTGGTCGGCGTGCTCGTCCTCGTCGCCGTCGCGACGACGGTCCTGCTCGCCACCCGTGCGCCCTCGCCGTGGGCGCCTGCGCTGGCGGTGCTCCGTGGGACCGCGCAACTCGCCGCGATCAGCCTGGTCCTCGCCGGTGTCATCCGCGACCCGGTCTGGATCGCGATCGCCCTGGTGGTGATGTTCAGTGTCGCGGCGACGACGTCGGCCCGTCGGCTCGGCGCGTTCCGGCAGCGCATCGGGCAGGTCGCGCTCGCGATGGTGGCTGGCGTCGTCGTGTCGCTCGGTGTCGTGTTCGCCACCGGCGCGGTCGCGTTCACACCGCGCTACGTGCTCGCGGTCGGCGGGATCGTGATCGGCAACGCGATGACCATCGCGACGCTCTCCGGTCGGCGGTTCGTCGAACTCGCCGACGACCGGTGGGACGAGGTCGAGGGGTGGCTCGCGCTCGGGGCGACCCCACGGCGGTCGACGGCGGACCTCGTGCGCCGCGCGGTCCACGCCGCGATGGTCCCGACGACCGACCAGACCAGGACGACGGGCCTCGTCACGCTGCCCGGTGCGTTCGTCGGTGCGATCTTCGGTGGGGTGTCACCGCTCGATGCCGGCCGCTTCCAGATCGTCGTGCTCGCGGCGATCATCGCTGCCGGGGCGATCGTCGCGACGGTGCTCACGGCCTTCCTCGCACCCGTCAGGACCCGGCCGGCGCCACTCGACTGACCGCCGACGGCATGGACGGTTAAGCTGCGGCAGCCTTGCTGCGAGCCGCGCACAGGCACGGCCTGCCATGCTCTGAGGCCCATGGAACTCATCGCACCCGAACTCGTCGTCGTGCTCGCCACGGCGATCGCGGTCGCCACCGCCGTCTCCGGGCGCATCCGGATCGCACCGCCCGTGCTGCTTCTCGTCTTCGGCGCCGGGATCGCGTTCATCCCGGCGTTCGGCGGCCTGGAGCTCCCGGCGGACGCGGTGCTGCTCCTGTTCCTGCCCGCGCTCCTGTACTGGGAGAGCCTGACCATCTCGCTGCGGGAGATCCGCGCGAACCTGCGGGGCATCGTCCTGATGGGCACGCTCCTCGTCGTGGTCACCGCGGGCGGGGTGGCGACGCTCCTGCACCTGCTCGGCATGCCGTGGGGTCCCGCATGGGTGCTCGGTGCCGCGGTGGCTCCGACGGACGCGACGGCCGTCGGCGCGCTGACCCGGTCCCTTCCGCGCCGGAACACGACGGTGCTCCGCGCGGAGAGCCTGGTGAACGACGGGACGACGCTCGTCGTCTACGGGATCGCGGTGGCGGTGACGGCGGGCGCACAGACCCTGACGGCGTGGAACGTCAGCTGGATGCTGCTGCTGTCCTACGTCGGCGGCATCGCCGCCGGGCTCGTGGTGTCCTGGCTCGGCATGCAGGTCCTCCGGCGGGTGCACGCCGTCGTGCTGGAGAACCTGCTCACGTTGCTCGTCCCGTTCGTGGCGTTCCTGGCCGCTGAAGCGATCGGTGCGTCCGGCGTCCTCGCCGTCGTCGTGGCCGGGCTCGTCGTCAGTCAGGTCGCACCGAAGCTCGACCGTGCCGAGACCCGCCAGCAGGTGCGGTCGTTCTGGTCGTTCGCGACGTTCCTGCTCAACGGCGCGCTGTTCGTGCTCGTCGGCATCGAGGCGACCATCGCGGTCCGCGCGCTCGGCGTCCGGGAACTGTGGCTCGGCCTCGGCCTGATCGGACTGGTCTCGGTGACGGTCGTGGTGCTCCGCTTCGCCTTCCTCAACGCGTCGTGGGGCGCCGTCAAGCTCGTCACGCTCCGCACCGGGGGCACGCCACGAGAGGGACATCGCGACCGGGTGGTCAGCGGATTCACCGGGTTCCGTGGGGCGGTGTCGCTGGCGATGGCCGTCGCGGTGCCGCGCATGGTCGAGAGCGGTGCGGCGTTCCCGGACCGCGACCTCATCGTGTTCGTCACGGCGGGCGTCGTCGTGGTCACGATCGTCGGGCAGTCGCTCGTCCTCCCCGCGGTCGTCAGGTGGGCGGACTTCGGCGGTCGCGACGAGGTGGCCGACGAGCGTCGGGACGCCGAACGGACCGCGATCGAGGAGGCGCTCGACGCGCTGCCGCGCCTGGCCAAGCGGCTCGGGGCCGACGACGAGGTGGTCGAGCGCATTCGCGGCGACTACGAGGGGCACCTGGCGCTCGTCCGGGCGGAGCAGAGCGACGAGTCCGACCACCCGTTGCTCGCGAAGCGCGGCGATGCGGTGGAGCTCGAACTCGAGCTCGTCCGGCACAAGTCGGCGACCGTGCTCCGGATGCGCGACGACGGCGACATCGACGACCTGGTGCTGCGGCAGGTCCGGGCCGAGTACGACGCCGAGGAGACCCGGCTGCTCCGCCAGGGCGAGCGCGACTGACCCGCGGCTACCCGGCCGAGCGCGCCGCGGTCCGCTGCACCCCGGCGGCCGGCGCGATGACGACCGCGATGACGAGGAGTGCCGCCGGCACGAGCATGGTGAGCTGCAGCCCGAGGTGCTCCCCGAGGAAGCCGAGCGCCGGCGGCCCGACGAGGAACGCGATGTAGCCAGCTGCGGCGACGACGGACACGCGGCGGTCGCCGTCGGTGGGGTGGTCACCCGCCGCGGAGACGGCCAGCGGGAACCCGAGCGCGATGCCGAGGCCCCAGACCACCGCCGCGATGGCGGTGAGGAGCGGGGTCGGCGCCAGGACGACACCGAGCACCCCGATCGCACCGACGGTCGCGCACGCGCGGATGACGGTGCCGCGCCCGAAGCGGGTGACGAGGGATGTGCCGGCGGACCGGCCGACGAACATCGCGAGCGCGAAGCCGGTGAACACGAGGGAGCCGAGGACCTCCGGAGCGTCGTGCTCGTTCGTCATGAGGAGCGGCAGCCAGTCGCTCGCCGATCCCTCGGCGAACGCCATGGCGAGCGTGATCACCGCGATGAGGAGCAGCTGCACGGTGACGACGCCTCGGCGACGAACGGGTCGCGTGTCGTCAGCGGCGGGGACCTCGGCCCGGGGCAGCGGCCGGAGGTTCGTCGCGGCGAAGACCGCGAGCGCGGCCATCACGGCCGTGGCGATGGTCAGGTGCACGACGACGGGGGTCTGCGCGGCGGTCATCGCGATCCCGACGACTCCGCCCGCGACGGTGCCGAGACTGAAGCACGCGTGCAGCATCGGGACGACCGGGCGGCCGGTCGCACGCTCCTGCGCAGCGGCCTCGACGTTCAGGCCGATCTCGGCGACGCCCGCGCCGAAGCCGATGAGGAACAGTCCGCCCCAGACCCCGACGGCGAACTGCGCTGGTGCCAGGACCCCGACGAGCAGCATGCCGAGCACCGGCAGCGCTGCGCCGACGAGCACGAGCGGGCGGGTCCCGAGCCTGCGGACGAGCGCTCCAGCGCCGATGATGCCGATCATCGACCCGATCGACAGGCCGAACAGGACGATGCCCATCGCCTCGATCGACGCGCCGAGGTCCGACCGGACGGCCGGGGTGCGCGTGACCCACGACGCGATGCCGAACCCCGTCATGGTGGACACCGCGAAGAGCGCCAGCCGGTGGAGTCGGGTGGGTGTCGGCGCCGTCGCTGTGCTCACGCGCCAACTCTCGCACGGCGGACCCACGCCCGCCACGGCAGTGACGTCGCGAGCGCCAGTCCGATGACCACCGAGCCGAACCAGCCGACGACGGTACCGGGGATCGGCACGAGCAGGCTCGTCCACAGCAGCACCGACAGCACGCCGAGCACGTACGCGGCCCCGGCCTTGAGGTACCGGAGCCGCTGCAGCCCGGCCGCCCGGTCCAGGTGCGAGGTCAGGCGAGCGAGGAACACCGCCCCGACCGCGATCGCAGCCCCCGCGACGGCCGCCTGTTCGAGCGCACCGATGCCGTCGGACCCGAGCGGGCCCGACCCGGACAGCGAGTACGCCCCGTCCAGGATCTCGAACAGCATGAACACGACGAGCCCGCGCTCGAACACGACGGTCGACGCGTAGGCGTGGATCCGCCAGGCGTCCCGCCCGGTCCCGATCGAGGACGTGTCCGTGGTCCCGGCGGGGGAGCGGAGCGCCCACTTCGCCACGGCCTTCGACCCGAGGTACCCGACGGTGCCCGCGATGCCACCGAGGACCACCGGCACCACCGCGACGGGCTCCCACGAGGAGGCGGACCCGACGAGCACGGACGTCAGCACCACACCGGTCCCAGCGGTGACCAGCGACCAGACGCGCGGCCGTGCGACGGCGGCGAGCCGGGCCTCCAGTCCGCCGAGCCAGGACCTGCGGGACGCGCGGTCCGTGTTGAACAGGTACTCGGCGAAGACGAGCCAGATGAACGACGCTCCGAAGGCGGCGAGTGCGGGACGCACGTCCTGCAGGTGTGCGGCGAAGGTCCCCGGTGCGAACACCGCCTCGGACACGGCCGACGCCGGGTCCGAGGCGTCGCCGACGGCGACGGCCGCCGGCGGCAGCAGCAGTCGCATCGCGAGGACGCCGGCGACGATGCCGAGCGACAGGAACAGGCGTCGCGCCGGGGAGTGCAGCCGACCGGCGATGCCGGCCATCGGGACCGACGAGTCGGCCGCCATCGCGATCTCGAGGAGGGCGAGCGCGATGAACGCGAGTGCCGCGGCCGGGCCGAGTGTGAACCAGGCGAGTGCGGCGACGGCGGTCGTGGTGAGCAGGGGGACGGTCAGCAGGGATCTGGCCATCACCCCATGGAGCGCTCCGAACCTGCGCTGGTCGTGCACTCGGCCTGGGCAGGGCCTGGAGGCTCGGCGTGCGTTCCCGAGATCGGGTGACGGCCGGTCCCCACTTGCGTGGACGCCCGCGCGCCTAACGCGCGCCGCCGTGCGGCCGATAGGGACCGCTGACCACCCACGGAAGGGCGGTCGCACACCCTGCCCCACGGACGGCGGCGGGGACGAGACACACCAAGGACGGGCCATGATCGTCGTCACACGACTCAACGGCAGCGGGTTCGCTGTCAACCCCGATCTCGTGGAGCGCATCCAGGAGACGCCGGACACGACGCTCATCATGGTCGACGGCGCGAAGTACATCGTCCGCGAGTCCATGGCAGAGGTGATCGACCGGATCGCCGCGTACCGCGCCCGGATCGTCACGATGGCGTACGGCACCGAGCCGCGCGGTGCCTCCGAACCGCGCGGTGCCACGGGCCCGCAGCCGGTCCTCGCGCCGGTCGCACCGCTGCACGGGGAGCGCTGACGTGGACATCGCAACGATCGTCGGGATCCTGCTCGCCTTCGGCGCCCTGTTCGGCATGGTCGAGATGGAGCACGTCGAGCTCGCCGGCCTGTTCCTCCCCGCGCCGATGCTGCTCGTCTTCGGCGCCACCATCGGCTGCGGCATCGCGAGCACCACGCTGAAGGACGCCATCGCGTCGTTCAAGTCGGTGCCGAAGGCGTTCACCGGCAAGGTCACCCCGCCGGCGTCGGTCATCGACGACGTCGTGAGCCTCGCCGAGGTCGCCCGCTCGAACGGCCTGCTCGCGCTCGAGCAGGAGGCCGACAAGCACTCGGACCCGTTCATGAAGAAGGCCCTGCAGAACATCGCGGACGGCACCGACGGCGACGAGCTCCGGATCCTGCTCGAGGACGAGATCGAGTCGAACGCGGCGCCGGTCCGCAGCGCCAGCTCGTTCTTCATGGGCCTCGGCGGCTTCGCCCCGACCGTCGGCATCATCGGCACCGTGGTGTCGCTGACCCACGTGCTCGCGAACCTCGGCAAGCCGGACGAGCTCGGCCCGCTCATCGCGAGCGCCTTCGTCGCGACGCTCTGGGGCCTCCTCACCGCGAACTTCCTCTGGCTGCCGATCGGCGGGAAGCTCCGCAAGCTCGCGCAGCTCGAGTCCGACCGTCAGACGCTCCTGATGGAGGGACTGCTCGCGGTGCAGGCCGGCAGCCAGCCGCGGCTGCTCGGTGAACGCCTCAAGGCGATGGTTCCGCCGGCTGCCAGGGGCGACGGTGCCGCGGCGAAGGGCAAGGGCAAGTCCGGCAAGGGCGAGTCCGTCGACGACCAGCAGCTGGCGGCCTGACGATGAGTGCGAACCCCCGTGGACGCGGTCGTGGACGGTCGAAGAAGGGCGGGCACGACGAGGCCGAGCACCCCGACGAGCGCTGGATGGCGTCGTACATGGACATGATCACCGTCCTGATGTGCATGTTCCTCGTGCTGTTCGCGATGTCGACGGTGGACCAGCAGAAGTACATCGCGCTGAAGACCTCGCTCGCCACCGGGTTCGGCGAGGTCAAGACGGACAAGATCGACACCGCGAGCGGCACCGTCGTGAAGAAGAACGAGGTCACCGACGGCAAGGGCTACTCGGTCGACAACGCGAAGGCCGACCACTCCACCGCGGCGTCCGGCAGCAAGGACACCAACACGGACCCGGCGTCGAGTGCCGTCCCGGCCGTCCCGGCGAGCGCGACCAAGCAGGACGTCGCCGCCGCGAAGCAGGAGCTCGACGACCTGCAGGCGATCGAGGCGGCGATCAAGGCCAACCTCGACAAGGCCGGGCAGACCACCAACGTGCAGTTCACCGTCGACGCCCGCGGGCTCACCGTGCGGCTGGTCGGTAGTGAGACGTACTTCGGCACGAACAGCGCCGACCTGTCCGACCAGGCGAAGGCGATCATGGACGCGATCGCCCCGGTCCTGAAGACGGCGGACCACGACGTGAGCGTCGAGGGCCACGCCGACCAGCGGAACTCGACCGCCCCGTACGCGACGAACTGGGAGCTCAGCGCCGCCCGCGCCACCGGGGTCCTCCGCGACCTGGTCGAACGCGGTGGGATGCCGGCCGACCGCATCCAGAGCGTCGGCTTCGGGTCGAGCCGGCCGCTCGCGAAGGGGAGCACCGACCAGGACCTCGCGCTGAACCGACGCGTCGACATCGTGGTGCTGTCGAACGCCGACCAGGACGTCAGCGCACTCATGCCGGCGCTGGCGAAGGCGCAGGACGGGGCGCGATCCGGCTGACACCCTCCGGCCCCCAGAAGTGGGCACAGCACTGACGGGTGGGACGGGTCCACCCGATAGACCCACCCGTGACCGAGACCCTGCCAGCGCCCGAGGTGTACGACTTTGCGCGCCCGTCGACGCTCGCCCGCGAGCACGCACGGGTCCTCGAGCTCGCCTTCGAGACCTTCGCCAGGCAGTGGGGCACCCAGTTGACCGCCAAGGTCCGCGTGGTCAGCCAGGTCACGTGCGAGCAGGTCCAGATGATGACGTACGACGAGTACGCCGCGTCCCTGCCGGCGCTGACGGGCATGGCGCTGCTGCCGATCGCCGACACGACCCCGAAGGGCGTGCTGCAGGTCCCGCTCGACGCCGCCCTGACGTGGGTGTCGCACGCGCTCGGCGCCTCGAAGCCGTTGCCCGCGCCGGACCGCACCTTCACACCGATCGAGCAGGCCCTGGTCCGCAAGATCATCGAGGACGCCCTCGACGACCTCCGCTACTCGTTCGGCGGACTCCTCACGCACGACGTCGCCGTCGGCGGCTTCCAGTACAACTCCCAGTTCGCCCAGGCCGCGCAGAAGGGCGACCTGATGATCGTGGCGTCCTTCGAGATCCGCGTCGGCGACCGCATCGCCCCCGGCACCCTCGCCCTGCCGGCCGAGGCCGTGCTCCCGCAGCTCGGCGAGGCCGCGGAGACGGTGTCGTCCGCCGACGCCCGCGTCCTCCTCGACGCCCAGCTCGCGAGCGTCCCGGTCGGCGTCTCGCTGCGCTTCGCCCCGGCCGCCGTCCTGCCGTCGCAGGTCCTGCGCCTCGCCGTCGGCGACCTGCTGCCGTTGCCGCACCCGCAGCACCGTCCCCTCACCATCGCGGTCGACGGCGAGCCCGTCGGCACCGCCGCCGTCGGCGCGAACGGCTCGCGCCTCGCCGGCATCGTCGTCACCACCACATCGGAGCTCCCCGCATGACCGCCACCACCACCCTCCACACCGGTGCCGCCGAGGCACTCGTCGCGCAGCTCCCGACGGCGGCGCCCCTCCGCGCGCTGGCACTGCCTGGAGGCTCGACCGCCTCCGTCCTGGAGGCTGCGGTCGACGGTGTGGTCGCGTCCTTCGTCGGCGGGCTGTCCGCTGACCTCGCGGTGGTCCTGACCGACCTGGACCAGATCGCCGCCGCCGGCGGAACCGACCACGGCCTCGTGGCGGTCACCGACGTGCTCCGTCCGTCGCTCGAGGCCGCGGTGTCGGCGCTCGGTGTCGGTGTCCTCGGCGAGGCCCGTCGTGAGTCCGCCGCGTCGCTGTTCGCCGACCCGGACACGGTGGTGTTCGAGCTCACCGCCGGCGGGCTCCCCGGCGGCTGGTTCGGCATCCGCATCCGCGAGAACGGCACCGTCGGCGCCGCGCCGGTGCAGCACGTGTCGATCCCCGCCGGGAACCTCGGCCGGATCAACAACGTCGAGATGACGCTGACCGTCGAGATCGGTCGCACCCGGATGTCCGTCCGCGACGTGCTCGGCATGGAGCCGGGCGCCGTCGTCGAGCTCGACCGTTCCGCCGGTGCCCCGGCCGACGTGTTGCTCAACGGTCGGCTCATCGCGCACGGCGAGGTCGTCGTCGTCGACCAGGACTACGCCGTGCGCATCACGAAGATCCTCGACGTCGCCGAAAGCCTCTGACCCGACGTGGACACGCTCGTCATCACCCTCCGCGTCGCGCTCTCGCTCGGCGTCGTGCTCGCCCTGATGTGGGTGCTGCACCGCCGCGTGTCGAAGGGCCAGTTCGGCGCGGGGAAGAAGCCGCGGGGACGTCGTTCCGCCGCGGTGGAGGTCGTCGCTCGACAGGGCATCGGCGGCAAGGCGAGCGTCGTCGTCGTGGACGTCGAGGGGGAGCGCCTCGTGCTCGGCGTGACCGAGCACGGCGTCAGCCTGCTCACGAGCGGTGCGGCACCCGCACCGGAACTGACGATCGTGACCGGTCCGGTCGCGCTGCCCGTGCGTCCGACCCCGTCGGCGGAGCAGTTCCGTCAGGAACTGGCTGTGCAGACCGACGCCACCACGAGCCTCCCGTCCGACGCGGCGGAGCCGCTGCCCATGCGCCCACGCAACCGTCGTGCCCAGCGCACGGTCGTCCCGACGTCCGCGCAGCTCCAGGGTTCGATCCTGTCCGCCGACACCTGGCGGCAGGCCGCCGCCGCCCTCCGTTCCCGGCGGGCCGGGTGACCGCCGCGCGCACCGTGGGCCCCGCTCGCCGGTTCCGGGCCGACGCGCCAGCGGCGGACCGGCCGAGCCGAGTGGGACGACTCGTCCTGCTGGTCCTGCTCGGGTTGGCGATGGTCGCCGGGTTCCTCATGCTCACCGCGACCGGCGCGCACGCGACCGGGGTCGTCCAGCCGACCGCCCCGGCCACGCCGTCCGCGCCGGCGTCGCCGTCCACCGGCGGGTTCTCCGTCAGCGTGAACGGGCCGGACGGGCAGCCGTCCTCTGCCGTCGTGACGCTCATCGGGATCACGCTGCTGAGCGTCGCCCCGGCGCTGATGCTGATGATGACGTCGTTCACGAAGATCTTCGTCGTCCTCGCGATGACCAGGAACGCGCTCGCGCTGCAGTCGATCCCGCCGAACCAGGTGCTCGCGGGCCTGGCGCTGTTCCTGTCGCTGTTCGTGATGGCGCCGGTGATCGGGCACATCAACGACGACGCGCTCCAGCCCTACCTGGCGGGGCACATCGACTTCCAGCAGGCCGTCGACATCGGCACGAAGCCGCTCCGGACGTTCATGCTGCACCAGACGCGCGAGGAGGACGTCGCGCTCATCACGCGCGCTGCCGGTCAGGACAACCCGAAGACGATGGCCGACGTGCCGATGACCACGGTGATCCCGGCGTTCATCATCTCCGAGCTCCGCAGCGCGTTCATCATCGGGTTCGTCATCTTCATCCCGTTCCTCGTCATCGACCTCGTCGTCTCCGCGGCGCTGATGTCGATGGGCATGATGATGCTCCCGCCGGTGATGATCTCGCTGCCGTTCAAGATCCTGCTCTTCGTGCTGGTCGACGGGTGGGGGCTCATCATCAAGTCGCTCATCGAGAGCTACCAGGTGGTGCACTAGTGGACCAGCAAGCCGTCATCGATCTCGTCCTGCAGGCCCTCATGGTCGCGGGCAAGCTCGCCGCACCCGTCCTCGTGACGTCGCTCGTCGTGGGCTTCGCGATCTCGCTGTTCCAGTCGGTCACCCAGATCCAGGAGGTCACGCTCTCGTTCGTGCCGAAGGCCCTGGCCGTCGCCGTCGCGCTCGTCGTCTGCGGCAACTGGATGATCTCGGAGATGGTCGCGTTCACGCACTTCGCGTTCGACCAGATCCCGAAGCTCCTCGGGGTGGGCTGATGGAACTGGCCATCGACTTCGACTCGCTCGAGGGCACCATGCTCGCGGGCGTGCGGATGATCGCGTTCTTCGTGATCGCGCCGCCGTTCTCGTACAAGGCGTTCCCCGCGACGGTCAAGGTGATCCTCGCGCTCGGCCTCGCCGTCGGCGTCGCGCCACGGGTCACCGCCGGGTACGAGTCGCTCGACACCGGGGCGTTCGTCATCGCCCTCGTGACGCAGCTCGTCGTCGGCCTGGTGCTCGGCTTCCTGGTGTACCTCGTGTTCGCGGCCGTGCAGTCCGCCGGCGCACTCATCGACCTGTTCGGCGGGTTCACGCTCGCGCAGGCGTACGACCCGCAGTCGCAGGTGAACGGCGCGCAGTTCACCCGGCTGTTCCAGATGGCCGCGCTCGCGCTGCTCTTCGCATCGGGCGGGTACCAGCTCATCGTCGCCGGACTCGTCCGGTCGTTCGACGCGGTGCCGCTCGTGGACGGATCCTTCGCGCTCGGCGGGGTGGCGTCCGTGCTCGTCACCGCGCTGTCGCAGATGTTCCTCGCGACGCTGCAGATCGCCGGGCCGCTCGTGGTCGTCCTGTTCCTCGCCGACGTCGGCCTCGGGCTCCTGACCCGTGTGGCACCGGCGCTCAACGCCTTCCAGATGGGATTCCCGATCAAGATCGGCCTGACGGTGATCTTCGCCGGTGCGCTCTTCATGGCGCTGCCGTCGATCGTCTCGTCGCTGACCGGTGACGCCGTGCAGGCGATCACAGGGAGGGGGTGAGCATGTCCGACTCCGGTGAGAAGTCCGAGAAGGCCACCGCCAAGCGGATGAAGGAGGTCCACAAGAAGGGCCAGCTCGGCCGTTCCCAGGACCTCGGCGCGTGGATCGGCATCGCCGTCGCCGCGCTCATGGTGCCGGCGACCATCGGCAAGGCGGCCGCAGCGGGGCAGGCGCAGCTGGACGCCGTGCGCGTCGTCATCGCCGACCCGACGATCGGCACGATGCGCGGGGTGTTCGACGAGGCGATGGGCTCGCTCGGGGCGACGCTCGGCCCGATGCTCCTGGTGGTGCTCGTCGGCGTCACAGCGGCGGCCGTCGCACAGGGCGGCGTGCACTTCCGTTCCCTGGCCCCGACGCCGGAGCACTTCGACCCCGTGCAGGGCATCAAGCGGGTGTTCGGGACCCAGGCGCTCTGGAACGGTGTGAAGGCCCTCGTGAAGACCGCGGTCGTCGGCCTCGTGCTCTGGTTCGCCGTCCAGGGGCTCGTTCCCGTGCTCATGACGAGCGGCTCGCTGCCCCTGTCCGCCGTGCTCTCCGCCGCCGGCGAGGGTGCGGGGACCCTCTTGCGCGCCGCCATCGCCGCCGGGCTGGTGCTCGCGGCGCTCGACGTGTTCGTCGTGATCCGCCGGAACCGCAAGCGCACCATGATGACCAAGCGCGAGGTCAAGGACGAGAACAAGACCGCAGAGGGCGACCCGCTCGTCAAGGGCCAGCGGCGCTCCCGGCAGCTCGCGATGAGCCGGAACCGGATGATCCAGTCCATCGGCACCGCGGACGTGGTGATGACGAACCCGACGCACTACGCCGTCGCGCTCAGGTACGAGCCTGGCAAGTCCGCGCCGCGCGTCGTCGCGAAGGGCGCGGGTCCCGTCGCGTCGCTCATCCGCGACCGAGCGCTGGAGGCGCGGGTGCCGATCGTCCGCGACGTCCCGCTGACCCGTGCCCTGCACGCGGCGTGCGAGCTCGGGCAGGAGGTCCCCGTCGACCTCTACACGCCGGTCGCCCGGGTGCTCTCCTTCGTGATGGCGCTCAAGGCCAAGGGCGCCGCGGCCGGGACGCACGCACCACCGCGGCCGACCACGCCGGACGAGGTCGCCACCGTCCTCGACCCGGCGACCCTGACCGGGGACCTCCGCCCCCGCAAGCTCCGCACGCCACGCACGAACCCGACTCCCGAAGAGGTGCCAGCATGAACCGCAAGGACCTGCCGAAGCTCGCCGTCCCGGTCTTCATCGTCGGCATCATCCTGCTGCTGATCCTGCCGGTGCCGTCCTTCCTGCTGGACTTCCTGATCATCTGCAACATCCTGCTGGCGCTGGTGATCCTGCTCACGACGCTGTTCGTGAAGAAGCCGCTCGACTTCTCGGTGTTCCCGTCGCTGCTCCTCGTCGCCACGCTGTTCCGGCTCGGGCTCAACGTCGCGTCGACCAGGCTCGTGCTCGGCGAGGGGTTCGCCGGCGACGTGATCCAGGCGTTCGGTCACGTGGCGGTCTCCGGCTCGATCATCATCGGCGCGGTGATCTTCCTGATCCTCGTCGTCATCCAGTTCGTCGTCGTCACGAAGGGTGCAGAGCGCGTCGCCGAGGTCGGGGCACGCTTCACCCTCGACGCGATGCCCGGCAAGCAGATGGCGATCGACGCCGACCTCAACGCCGGCCTCATCACCGACGTGCAGGCGAAGGAGCGTCGCGCCGCGGTCTCCGCCGAGGCCGACTTCTACGGCGCGATGGACGGTGCGTCGAAGTTCGTCAAGGGCGACGCGATCGCAGGCATCCTCATCATCGTCATCAACCTGATCGGCGGCATCGCGATCGGGATGCTGCAGAACGGCCTCTCGATCACGGACGCGCTGTCGAAGTACGGCATCCTCACGATCGGCGACGGGCTCGTCACACAGATCCCCGCGCTCCTGATGGCCGTCTCGACCGGCATGATCGTGACCCGATCCGGTGCCGAGTCCGAGATGGGCTCATCGGCTGCGACGCAGCTCGGACAGTCCAGGAACGCGCTCATGATCGCCGGTGTGGCAGCGATCGCGATGGGGTTCATCCCCGGCATGCCGATCCTGCCGTTCCTGCTCGTCGGCGCGACGCTCCTCTTCACGGGCTGGCGCATCGGGCGGAACGCCGCCCGCGCCGAACAGCAGGCGGAGCAGCAGCAGGCACTCGAAGCCGCTGCACCCACCGGCGACTCCCCGGAGGACCTCGTCGAGCAGATGCGCGTGCACGCCCTCGAGATCCTGCTGGCGCCCGACCTCGTCGACATGGTGTCCGGCGCGTCGGACGACCTGCTCGGCCGGGTCCGGGCACTCCGCCGGAAGATCGCGATGGACATGGGCGTCGTGGTGCCGCCGGTCCGCACCCGGGACAGCATCGACCTGCCGCCGTCGACCTACGCGATCCGGATCGCCGGCGTCGAGGCCGGTCGTGGCACGGCTCCGGCACGCAGCGTCCTGGCGCTCGGCGACCAGCTCGACGGGCTCCCGGGAGACGCCACCGTCGAGCCGGTGTTCGGGCTCGCCGGCAAGTGGGTCCCCGCCGAGCTCCGGCACGCCGCGGAGATGACCGGCGCCACCGTGATCGACCGTGTCTCCGTCCTCGTCACCCACCTGCAGGCGGTCATCGGCGACAACGCCGCGCGCCTGCTCACCCGCGAGGACGTCAAGGTCCTCACGGAGGGCGTCAAGCAGGTCAACCCCGCCGCGGTCGAGGAACTCGTGCCGGGCATGCTCTCGATGGCCGAGCTCCAGCGCGTCCTGCAGGGGCTGCTCGTCGAGCGTGTCCCGATCAACGACCTCGGCCGGATCTGCGAGGCGCTGACCCTCCGCGCGAAGGTCTCGACCGACCCGGAGGGGCTCGTCGAGGCCGCACGCGCCGCGCTCGGCCCGGCGCTGCCCGCGCGCCACCTCGAGGAGGGCGTGCTCCGCGTCATCATGATCGACCCCCTGCTCGAGCAGTCGATGCTCGAGGGGCTCCGGCCGTCCGAGCAGGGGACCCAGATCGTCCTCGACGCGCACCGCATCGAGCAGGTCCTGGGCTCCGTGCGCGATGCCGTCCGGAACGTCGAGGAGCAGGGCCTCTCCGCCGTGCTCGTCTGCGCACCGCAGCTCCGTCCGGCCGTGCACCGGATGGTGTCCGCGCAGTCGAACGGCCTGCCCGTGCTCTCCTACCAGGAGGCCACGGCAGCGGGATCCACCATCGAGACCGTTGGAGTGGTCCGTGCCGCCGACCCGATTGCAGCGTAGCGCCGCGACGCTCGACGACGTCCGCGACGCCGTCCGCGCCGAGTTCGGCCCCGCAGCCAGGATCGTCTCGGCCGAGAAGGTCACGAGCGGCGGGATCGGCGGGCTGTTCCGCCGTGCGCACGTCGAGGCGACCGTCGAGGTGCTCGACACCACCGACGTGCCGACGGCGCGGGTCGCGATCGCCGACGGTCCTGCGGTGCGCGTCGGGATCGCCGCCCTGCTGGCTGACGCCGACGAGGCCGAGGCCCGCATCGCCGCCGCCGACGGGACGTCGTCGACGCGTGCCGACGCGTTCGCGTCGGTACTCGACGGCTTCGTCGCCGACGGGATCGCACCCGGCCCCGCGGCGGGCGCAGGTCGTCCCGAGGGTGGCGATCCGAGCCTCCCGTCCGGTGCTGCGGTGATGCCGGGAGGCCCGTCCACCGTCACCGACGTCGACGCGGCCGCGTCGCGACGGGTCCTGGCCGCGGGGCGGCCGTCGGTGCCGGCCGTGCTGTCGGCCGACGGTGACCTCGTCGTGCTCGTCGGCCGCGCCGGGGACGTCGACGCCGCCGCCGGGCTGTTCGCGGCGCGGCACGACCTGCGTGCCACCGATGCCAGCGATCGCCGGGGCGGGATCCTCGCCAGGGCCGACGGCGTCCGCGAGGGGTACGCGCTGCTCGGTGTCGCGACGTGGGACGACCGCCGGACGCTCGACGGTCTCGTGCCCGACCAGGTGTGGGTCGTCGTGGATGCCGGGCGGAAGACCGAGGACAGCCGCGCCATGGTGTCGGCGGTGGCATCCGTGGTGACCGTGGCCGGTGTGCTGTCCATCGGGGCGTCCGAGACCGCGACGCCGGACTCCGTGCACGAACTCGGCCTGCCGGTCCGCGTGCTCTGACGGATTGCTTCCGGCGGTCGCTAGGCTGTCCGGGTGCTGGTACTCACGCGGAAGGTCGGCGAGCGGATCCTCATCGGGGACGACATCGTCATCACGGTGCTCGACTCCCGCGGCGACGGCGTGCGCATCGGGATCGATGCGCCCCGCGGTGTCAAGATCCAGCGTGAAGAGGTCGTCCGTGCCGTGGCCGAGGCCAACGTCGAGGCGACGCGGACCGCGTCCGACGATGCCGAGGCGCGACTGCGTGAGGCACTCGGCGGCGGAGCCGGTCCGTCGTCTCCGTCCTCGGACTGAAGGGCACCTCGGACTGAGGGCCACCTCGGGCTGAGGGCCACCTCGGGCTGAAGGTCAGCGGAGCAGGACCGCTGCCGCTGCCGCGCCGGCCCAGAGCATGCTCGTCAGGGTGCCGACGATGAAGCGCTCACGCGCCTCGGCACTGTCGAGCTCGGAGAACCTGCCGAGCCCCTTGATCGCGATCACCGCCGCGATGAGCTCCAGGTGACCGATCGCGGCCGCGCCGATCACGGCGAAGCGCTCGAGGTCCCCGATGGCGGCACCACCGCGGAGGACCTCCTTCGTCGTGGGCGTCGCTCCCGTCGCGGTGGGACCGCGCGCGGCGGGACCGCTCGACGCGACCACGAGGATGCCGCCGTGCGTCCCAGCGGGGATCGTGGTCCGCGTCGAGAGCCGGAGCGCGGCGTTCGTGACGGCGCTGCCCGCGACGATGCCGAGGAGCGCGACGCTCAGTGCCGCGAGGGTGCCGAGCACGGTCGACGGCGGCTCCGGCCGGACGTCGAACGCCGTGAGGACGAGTGCGCCGAGCACGATGACCGCGGCGGGTACCGCGCGGACCACGGGGCCGAGCCGGGGGAGCACGGAGAACACGGCGGCCGCGAGGGTGACGACCACGAAGCCGACCCAGGCTGCTTCCACGCCGATCATGCCCGCTCGTCCGCGTCCGCGAGCAGCCGGACCAGGGCCGCGTGCAGGACGTCCTCGTCGCGCAGGTCTGCGGCGGCGAACCGCTTCGCGACCGCCTGGGGGGTGATGCCGAGCTCCTCGGCGGCATCGGGACGCGAGACCCCCTTCGCGAGCAGGTCGGCCAGCTGCCAGCCCTCCGGCGATCGTCGGGCACGGAGCCGCACGGTCTGTCGGAGGATCGGCTCCACGTCGTTCCCCCGCAACCGCCGATCAGGGTCGATCTCGACCGCGAGGTGCTCGGGGTTGCGCTTCGCCCGCTCCACGGCGTCGCGGGCGCGGATGAACGCGGAACCGGAGGCGGCCCGGGTGGAGGCGGGCAGTGGCTCGTCCACGTCGCCGATGCCGATGCCGATGCTCCACCCGCCGGTCCGGGTCAGGCGCAGCAGCGCGTCGAGGGTGGTCTCCGGCGAGCTCGTCAGCAGCTGGAACTCGTCACCTGCGGTGCGTTCGGGCGCGAGCACGACGTCGTCGAGCGCGCCGAGGAGTTCGCGCATGGTCCCCTCGACGCGGTCGTCGCCGTTCCGACTGTCGACCTGATCGACGGTGAGTGCGTACATGGCCACCTCCGCGATCAACCATACAAGGTTGATAATGCCGAAATCAACCCGCTGAGGTTGATCACGGACGGGGCTTCTTCTCCTGCTCCGGCAGCCGTCCCGCGGCGCGCTCTGCGGCGAACCACGCACGGGCCTCGTCCTGGCGCCGCTGCTCCGCGCCGAGGGCGATCGGCGCGCGGACGTGCTCCGGCTCGTAGCCGAACGACTCGATGAGCTGGGGGACCAGCGGACGGATCCGGGCGATGAGCCGGTCGATGGACGCCGACACCGCACGGGCACGCTGTGCGGACAGCCGTCCGTGCAGCAGGTACCACTCGAGGTGCTGTTCGAGCAGCCCGAGCGCGAACAGGTCGCGGAGCCAGACCAGCGCGCGGCGGGTGTCGCCGACCGGCACCTCCTCGATGGCGTCGGTGAACGCCTCCCACTGCATGAGTTCCGCGTGCGCCTTGGACGCCTCGATGAGCTCGTGCTGCGACCGGTTGAGGAGCAGGGCCTGCCGTGCGCGGTCCTTGCCCGCGGTGTTCAGGCGCATGCCGATCTCGGCGACCATCGTGTCCACGCGACCGCTGAGCAGGTCGCGCTGCGTCGCGGGGTCATGGAGATCGGCCACACTGGCGGCGAGCGACCCGCGGTCCTTCGCGGTCTGCCCGAGGCGACGGATGCCGCTCGCGTCGGCGAGCTTCGTACCGACCTGGGCGGCGACGAACTTCGCGGTCGAGGCGGCGTCGCGGGGTGCCTGCTTGCGGAACTCGGTGAGGAGCCGCTTGCCGACGAGCTGGAGGAGCACGGTGTTGTCGCCCTCGAACGTCACGTAGACGTCGAGGTCGGCGCGGAGGCTCGTGAGCCGGTTCTCGGCGAGGAATCCGGCACCGCCGCACGCCTCGCGGCATTCCTGCAGGGTGTCGAGCGCGTACCAGGTCGACATCGACTTGAACGCGGCCGCCTCGGTCTCCAGGTCCTCGCGGCGCTCCGGGGTGTCCAGTCGGCCGCTGAAGACGTCGTCGAACGTCCGCAGGAGCTTCTCGTGCGCGAACGACTGCGCGAACACCGTCGCGAGTCGCGGGATGAGCCGGCGCTGGTGGCGTCCGTAGTCGAGCAGGACGCCCTCCTCACCGCCGCCGGTGGGGAACTGCCGGCGCTGCATCGCGTAGGTCAGGGCGATCTGCAGGCCGATCTTCTGCGCCACCACCGCTGCGCCGTCGAGCGAGACACGGCCCTGCACGAGGGTGCCGAGCATCGTGAAGAACCGACGACCGGGAGACTCGATCGGCGACGAGTACGTGCCGTCCTCGGCGACGTCGCCGTAGCGGTTCAGCAGGTTCGTGCGGGGGATCCGGACGTGGTCGAAGTGCAGTCGGCCGTTGTCGATGCCGTTCAGACCGCCCTTGACGCCGTCGTCCTCGCCGCCGACACCCGGCAGGAACGCGCCGTCGTCGTCGCGGAGCGGCACGTAGAAGGCGTGCACGCCGTGGTCGACGCCCTGCGTGACGAGCTTCGCGAACACGACGGCTGCCTTGCCGTGCAGCGCGGCGTTGCCGATGTAGTCCTTCCACGCACCGCGGAACGGCGTGTGGACGACGAACTCCTGCGCGTCCGCGTCGTACGTCGCCGTCGTCGCGATGTTCTGCACGTCGGAGCCGTGGCCGGTCTCCGTCATGGCGAAGCACCCGGGCACGTCGAACCCGATGATGCCGGGGAGGAACTCGCGGTGGTTCCGCTCGGTGCCGAGGTGGTGGACCGCGGAGCCGAACAGCCCCCACTGCACGCCGGCCTTGATCTGGAGCGACGGGTCCGCGGTCGTCAGCTCCTCGAAGGCCGCGAGGTTGCCGCCGTGGTTGTCCTGGCCGCCGAGCTCCGGCGGGTAGGGGCGCTGGATGGCGCCGTTCTCCTGCAGGATGCGGAGCTGGTCGAAGGCGCGGGCACGGTGTTCGGCGATCGTGAGCCCCTCGACCTTGTGCAGGGCGGGGTCGCGGACCAGACGGCGGGAGATGCGGCGGTCCTCGGCCCAGCGCCCGAGCAGGTGCTCCGAGAGCAGGTCGACGTCGATGCGCACGTCCGTGTCGGTCCCGGCCTTCGGGGTACCGGCTGCCGGGTCTCCGGCGGCGTCGGCCTTCGGGGTCCCTGCGCTGCCGGTGCTGCCGGTGTTCGTGACGGGTGCGGTGTCGACCATCGTGCGCTCTCCTGAACTGCTCTGTCCTCGTGCTGCCGGTGTTGCCGTTCCAACCTAGGCACCCACGCCGAGTGCCGCACGAGAGCCGTGCGCGGCCGACAACGCGGCGCGCGTGACGGAGCGGAGGGGTGGTGGGAACCCTCCAATCGCGTCGCAACCGCGTGCTCTGAGGACCACTCGACGATTGGGCGCGTCCCCCGGATGCGGGGCAGACTGGCCGCCATGTCAGGCACCTCCGCCCCCGGGCACGACACGCAGCAGCGCGAACGGACGTTCTTCGGTCAGCCCTTCGAACTGTCCACACCGTTCGCGGTCGAACTCTGGGAGCGGTTCTCGTTCTACGGGATGCAGGGCATCGTCCTCATCTACATGTACTACACCGTCTCGCGGGGCGCCCTGGGCATCGACGAGCACGTCGCGACCGGGATCATGGGGGCCTACGGCGGCGCCGTGTACCTCTTCACCATCATCGGGGCGTGGATCGCCGACCGCTTGATCGGAGCGGACCGGACGCTGTTCGCGAGCGCCATCGTCGTGATGTGCGGACACATCGCCCTGGCCGTGCTGCCAGGCGTCACCGGCGTCGGCGTCGGCCTGGTGCTCATCGCGCTCGGGTCCGGCGGACTCAAGGCCACGGCGACCACCATCGTCGGCGGGCTGTACTCGAAGGAGGACCCGCGTCGCGATGCCGGGTTCTCGCTGTACTACCTCGGCGTCAACATCGGCGCGTTCTTCGGTCCGATCCTCACCGGCCTGCTGCAGTCGTCGCTCGGGTTCCACTTCGGATTCGGTCTGGCGGCCGTCGGCATGGCAGCCGGCCTGATCCAGTACGGCATCCGCCGCGGCAAGCTGCCCGACAGTGTCCGGCACGTCACGAACCCACTCGAGAAGCGCCGCTACCCGATGGTCGGGGTGCTCGTGCTCGTCGGCCTCGTGATCGTCGTCGTGGCCGTCCTGACGGGGCTGCTCAACGTCGACAACCTGCCGCTCGTCGTGGTCGGGATCGTCATCGCCGCCACGATCGTCTACTTCGTCGTGATCCTGTCGAGCGGGCTGACGAAGGACGAGCGCTCCCGCGTGTTCGCCTTCATCCCGCTGTTCATCGGCAGCGCCGTGTTCTGGTCGCTCTACCAGCAGCAGTTCACCGTCGTGACGATCTACTCCGACCAGCGCCTCGACCGGAGCATCTTCGGGTGGGAGATGCCGGTGTCGTGGGTGCAGTCGATCAACCCGATCATGATCATCGTCCTGTCCGGCGTCTTCGCGGCGATGTGGACCAAGCTCGGCGACCGCCAGCCGTCCACCCCGACGAAGTTCGCGCTCGGCACCGGGATCATGGGCATCGCGTTCCTCCTCTTCCTGCCCTTCGTCGGTACCGGGCGGAACGGCACGCCCGTGCTCGTGCTCGTCGGCATCCTGCTCGTCTTCACGATCGCCGAGCTCCTGCTGTCGCCGATCGGGCAGTCCGTCGCGACGAAGCTCGCACCCCCGAAGTTCCAGACGCAGATGGTCGCGCTGTTCTTCCTGTCCGTGTCCCTCGGCACGGCCGTCACCGGTGTGCTGTCGAAGTACTACAGCCCGAAGCACGAGGCGCCGTACTTCGCGATCCTCGGCCTCGTCGCCGTCGTGGTCGGTGTGCTGCTCCTCGTGTCCGCCCGCCCGGTGCTCCGCCTGATGCGCGGGATCCGATAGCCTGGACGTGGCCACAGCGACGCGCTGGACAACGGCCCCCTGAACGAGGAGAGATCACATGCTGGAGCTCGTCGGAGCAGTCGTCATCGGCATCGGCGTCGTCGGTGGTGTGTTCACGTGCATGGCCATCAGCGCCATGATGAAGAGCGGTTCCGAGGAGTACTAGGCCTCCACCGGCACCAGCTGACGACTCAGGACGGTCGCGCGCTCGAAGGGGCCGCGGCCGTCCTTCGTGTACACGGGCTCGTCGAACGCGACGGTCCACGACAGGGGCTCGCCGACACCGGGGTACCCGACGATCTGGTTGCCGCCCGGCGCGACGATGAGCCCGATCGGTTCCGGGCTCCCGTCCGCCTCGACCCACTGCTCGCCGCCCTCGGTCGTGTCCACCACGCGGACGAGTGCCCCGATCCCGAGCCCGGCCCCGCGGGCGCCGTCGGAGTCGCCGCCGCTCGGTCGCCGCTTCCGGTTCCACATCACGCGGTCACCGTACCGCGCCACCCCCGGAGGGCACCTGCAGGAGTGCGCTGCCTCCGCCCGCCGGAGTGGCCACAACACCCCGCGCGCTGTACGCCGAGTGGTCACGAAGTGGTGCCCGCGACGCTTCGTTCCGACGGGATGCGACCGCTCGGCAGCGGTGAGCGGGGTGTCGTGACCGGTCGACGCACCTGGCCGCAAGGCGCTCAGGACGCCGACGGGACGCGCACGATCTCCGTGATGGACGAGTGGCCGGTCTCCGGGTGCTTGCGCATCGACAGCAGCCGCTCCATCGAGGGCTCGAGCGCCGTGACCTTGTCGAGCGGGGCACTGACCACGAGCTGGAACCCGAGCCGGAGCCACGCCGTCACGGCACGCCCGGCGAACTCCGAGTCCGCCTTGATGAACGCCTCGTCGAGGAACACCGGCGCGAACCGGGGTCGAGGACGGGTCTCGTCGCCGAGCTGGTACCGGAGCGCAGCCCCCACGATGAACGCGACGAGCTCCTGCGTCTCGCCACCGGACTTGTCGCCCAGCGAGGAGTACACGCCGAGGTCGTTGCCGTCGGTGTCGTACCGCACGGCCGTGATCTCCATGTGCCGACGGACGTCGAGCACGGCATCGCGCTGGGTCGTGCGTCCTCGCGGCGCATCCGCGTCGACCCGGATGACCGCCATGAAGCGCCGGAGCCGCCGGAACCGGGTCTCGAGCACGTCGTCGGTGAGCTCCGCGTCGACCGAGGCCGACAGCGCACGGAGCTCGCGACGGAACTGCGAGACGTCCTCGCGCGTGACCCGGCGGATGACGATCTTCAGGCGGTCCCGGTTCGCACCGAACGGCAGGTCGCGGAGGATCTCGTTGACCGGCTCCAGCCGCTCCTCGATCTCGACGACCGCACGGTCGAACGCCCCGGCGAGCGGGACCAGGTCCTCGCCACTCCACTGCGACAGGCGGCGACGCCATTCGCTGCGCCGTGCGTGCAGCCCTGTCGCCACGATCTGGTCGAGGATCGCGCGGTAGTCGGGGTACGACGCGACGCCGGTGCCGAGGTTCGGGTCGTGCCACGCGTCCTGGTAGCGCTGGAAGGTCAGCGTCATGGCGTTGGACGCCGACGCCGCCCCGTCGAGGGCCTGCGAGAGTCGTTCCTCGAGTCGTCGGCGCAGTCGCTTCGTCGCGTCGTCGAACCCGTCGACGGTGTCCGGTGCGCCGACCTCCTCGAACGTCTCCTCGAGGAGGTGTGCCTGTTCCTCGTCCGGCACCGCGGTCGGCGTGGACTCGAACCGCTCGAGGATCTCGGCGGCGGCGTCCTGCCCGTCGACGAGCACCGCGTGGCGCTCCTCGAGCCGTGTGACCGTGAGCCGCGCGGCCGATCGACGGTCGGAGGCCTCGTCGAGGGCCGCACGCAGCTTCGCGACCGACGCCCGGAGCGTCCGCAGCCCGTCGTCGGCGGCGAGCACGGCCTCCCGTTCCTCGCCCAGGCGCGTCAGCGACGCGTCGACGCCGGCGACGTCGATGCTCTCCCACGTCGTGTCGACCCGGTGCTGGTGGGCGGCGCGGAGGGCCTCGAGTGCCGCGATGTCCTGCGCGACGTCGGTCCGGCGGGCCTCGAGCGTGGTGAGGTCCTCGGCGATGGAGGCGAGTTCGGTCTCGACGGCGACGACGCGGGCCTCGTTCGTGAAGCCGATGACGTTCGCCTGGCGGCGGTCGCCGTGCGCGCCACGTCGGCCGTCGCGGAGCTGCCCTGATTCGGTCACACGGCGGCCGCCATCACCCAGCTCGGCGGCGGAGGACACGCAGCGGGCGTCGATCCGGTCGGACTCGATGCGCGAGCGGACCCACGTGCTGAAGGGGGAGTCCTTGATCGCGAGCTTGCCGGACACCATGGACCGGTCGCCGTCGAGGTCCAGGTGCGGACCGGACGGGACGCCCTCGAACTGCACCCGCACCCCGATGCGCAGCGAGTCGATCGCGGCACTGAAGGAGTCGAGCTGGTCCTGGTCGACGAGCAGCGTGCGGGCGACGGGCGCGAGCACCGACTCGATCGCCGTGCGCCATCGTTCCTCACCCGGGAGGACGTCGAGCAGCTCGGCGACGAACGGCAGCGACGACGGGTCGATGCCGGCGGCGTTCGCCATCGCCACCCGTGCCTCGTGCATGGGCAGCGGCATCGCGCCCTGCCGGTGCTCGAGCGACTGGCGCTCCTGACGCAGCGACCGCTCACGGTCGAGGAGCGGGTACTCCTCTCGCGTCAGGGCGTCCCGACGCTCGTCGAGCGCGGCGCGGGTGGCACCGAACGTGCCGAGGAACTCGTGCGAGTCCCGCTGGGCCGTGCCGAAGGCGGTCTCGGTCGTCGGCACCTCCCCGAGCAGTGCCGTCCGTGACTCGAAGGCCTCGCGTGCACGGAGCACGACCTCGCGATCACGCGTGCCGCGGTCGATGCGGTCCTCGAGCTGGGCGAGCGCGTTGCCCCCGGAGTCCCGGAGTCGAGCCTCGGCCTCCCGCAGCTCGATCTCGACCGCGGCGTGGCGAGCGGAAGCTGCCTCGACCTCGGCTCGTGCGACGGTCCGGGCGCGCGAGTTGCGCGAGACCTCGTCGTCGAGCAGCGCACGCTTCCTGGTGGCCGTCCAGTGCGCGAACGGTGACACCTCGGACCCGGTGGCGATGCCGTCGAGGGCCTCGGCGGCGGCGCGGGACCGTTCGATCTCCAGGTGCAGCTCGGTGATGGGGGAGAGGATCGCGACCTTGCGCTCCTCGGTGTCCATCGCCTCGTACGCCTCGTCGAGCGCGGCGAAGTGGGCGAGCGCCCGGTCGGCGGCCTCGTACGTGCCGGGGGTCTCGAGCACGAGCGACTTGTACAGCGAGTCGACCGTCGGCATGTGCTGCCCGGCCTGGATGCGGGCGAGCAGGCGCATCGCCCGGTTCCCGCCGCCGGAGTCGCCGATCCCGAGCCGCGTCTGCAGCGTGTACGCGAGCTCCTGGTAGGTGTCGCGGATGACGAGCCCCGGCACGCGTCCGGTGAGCTCGAGGTGGCTGAACCGGGACGGCACGAAGTCCTCGAGCCGGCGCAGGTCGAAGTCGTCGTCCACGGTCGCCATGGTCATCTGGATGTCGCCGACACCACGGGCGCGCTTCGGCACGATGTACGCGCGCAGCACCGTGAACTGCCGCTCGTCGTCGTTCCGGAACGTGACGGCGACCGCACCCCACGTCGCCGTCTCGTCACCGCGGAGGTTCACGTCGCGGAGCGCCCCGGACTCCGGGTCGCGCCGGGAGTCGACCTTGCCACGCAGGTACGTCAGCAGGTTGCGCTGGTCCGCACTCCGCGCCCGTCCGGTGGTCGCGTCGTTCGAGGCGCCGTTGAACGGCACGTCGGACGGCATCATCACGGCGAGGTACGCGTCCATGAGGGTCGACTTGCCGGTTCCGGATGCGCCGGAGATGAGCGTCGCCGCACCGGACAGCTCGACCCGGCGGTGGCCGTGGAAGCCGCCCCAGTTGACGACCTGCATGGACTCGGCGCGCCACTGCGCGACGGTGTCGAAGAGCGCCGGCATGCCGGCGGTGTCCATCCGGAAGTCGGTCACGACTCGTCCTCGTCTTCCGTTTCGTCGGTGTCGGTCTGGAGGCTCGGCTCGGCTTCGTCAGGCTCGGAGCCCCCGCCGGTGGTCACGTTGGCCAGCCACTGATCGAGTTCCAGGAGCCGCTCCAGTGGGAGCAGGACCTCGACGACGCTCGCGATGCGGAAGCGGTCGGGGTCGCTCGTCTTGAGGAGCACCCGCGCGGTCACGAGTCGGTCGATGGCCTTCGCGACCCGGCCCTCGTCGCGCGTCTTGTCGGTCGCGGTGGCGGGCCGGAACCCGGCGACGTGCCCGAGGATCTCCGACCGGTCGACGACGACCTGGTCCGGCCCCGGTCGGGCGTCGGCGCGGAGTCGCATGCGGAGGTAGACGAGGACGATCGTCTCCTCGCGCGTGTACGGGACGTCCCGGAGGAGCGTCGGGAACCCGCGGCGCTGGCTCTCCGAACGGGCCTGACGCTTCCACGCGACCTCGCGGTCCCGGTCGACGTGCAGTTCGAGGAACAGGTCGTTCAGCCGGGACCGGAGCTGGTACTCGGCGTCGAGGACCGCGCGCCACTCGTCCGCGTGCGTGCGCGCGCTGATGTACGAGTGCCGGAGCAGCGCGACGAAGGCGCGACGCTGGAGCTCGTCGAGCCGGCCCTCGTCGCCCTCGAAGAGGGCGAAGCTGGACTCGTCACGCTCGTCGTCCTGCTCCACGGGAGTGGGGTCGTCGTACTCGTCCGTCTCGTCGACGGGAGCTGACGTCGTGTCGGTCACCGAGCCTCCAGGGTGGTGTCGTCGTCTGCGGACGGATCCCGCGGGGTCAACGCGGCCGTCGGCATGGTGAAGGCGACCGCCGTGCCGTCCGGGCGCACGGTCTCGTGCGCGACGGCTGCGGCCGCGGCCTCGAAGTCGTCCCGACCGGTCAGCAGGTGCGCCAGACCGAACAGCTCGACGGGACGCCGCTGCTCAGGGGGGAGCTCGTGGAACGCGCCGTCGCTGGTGGCCGCGATGCTGAACCGCAGTGCCGCGCGGAGTTCGGTCAGGAGTGGCCCGCCGTGTCGTCGGAGGGAGTCGACGTCGATCTCGTCGAAGACGTCGTCGTCCGGCTCCTCGATGGGCGGCGGGACAGCCTCGGTGTCCGGGTCGTAGAAGCGCTCGCGCAGGGTGCCGATCTCGGCGACCGGCGGCAGGAGCTCGAGGGGGAGCGTGCCGCGGGTGCTGCCGTCGCCCATCAGCGTCGCGAGCCGGCGGTTCACGCTCCGCAGCACCGCGTCGAGCTCGCGGTCACGGACGACGTCGTGCGCGACGATCTGGTCGCGGAGCGTCCCGGTGAGCAGGCGACGCTGGGCGAGGACGTCCTCGATGCCCTGCCGGAGGATGCTCACGGTGTTGCGGAAGGCCCGGCGCTCCGCGGCGTTGAGGGACTCGGCGAACGGGTGCTCGAGGATCGTCGCGATGTCGTCGCGGAGGCGCAGGAGCAGTGCGTCGTCGCGGAGGAGCTCGAAGGCGCCCTCGAACGCCCGGCCCTCCGGCGTGGCCTCCATGAGCGTGTCAGTGCGTGCGAGGTAGTCGTCGAGGATCTCGCCGATCGGACGGACCTCGTTCCGGAAGTCCTCGACGATCTCGCGGTGCATCGACGCGACGGCTTCCTCGACGCGCTTGAAGTCGCTCGGGAGCTGGCGGATGAGGTCGGTGATGTTCGTGTAGCCGTCGCGCATCCGGTCGTCGTCGACGGTGGTCGGGGCGTCACCCGTCGCCAGCCGGTCGCGCTCTGCCTGGAGTTCGGCGATCTGTGCGTCGATGCGGCGGATCTGCACGTCCGGGTCCGGCTCCGCCCTGGCGGCCCACCGGTGCACCGCGTCGACGATCATCGCCAGGCGGCTCTCGCTGATCAGGGCCCGGTCGGCGGACAGGGCGTCGACGAGGCTCAGCGCTTCGAGGGCGTGGCTCGTGAGCGAGTACTGCTCGTCACCGTCGGGGGAGTTCGACCGCACGAGCCACTGCGCCGCGACCCATTCACGGCAGAGCGCTCGGCCGTTCGGGCGCTTGTCGTCGTCCTGCGGGTTCTCGCTCGCCGGGACCCTGGCGCCGGTCGCCTGCAGCCGTGCGACGTGCTCCTCGACCTGGAGGTGCATCCGGTCGGCGGGGACGTACTGCACGTCGCGGTCGAACACCGTGCGGAACACCGCGAGCACGACGGCACTCGTCGGGCGGGACATGAGGCGCAGCGTCGGGCGGTCGAGCACCGCGCGCACGCGTGCGTACTCGAGGTCGACGTCGGTCATACTGCCCTTGCTCTGGTGATCGGTCGTGTCCGGTTGGGGGACGAAAAGAGCCCGACGCGGTTGCGTCGGGCTCTTGGGGTTGTGGGCGATACCAGACTCGAACTGATGACCTCTTCGGTGTGAACGAAGCGCGCTACCAACTGCGCCAATCGCCCCCTGCACTTGCGTGCGGATCGATAGTAGCGGATGTCGCGGCATGTGCCGAACACGACGGTGCCTCCGCGCGCGTCGCGGTGCTTCGTGTCGCACCCGATGCCCCTCGATCCGCATGAACTCGGGGGACACGCCCGGTGAACACCCAGGATTTTGGAGAAACGCGTCGGAGTCGGATACAGTTTACGAGTCGCCGCGAGAGCGGGTCAGACATGCGGATGTGGCGCAGTGGTAGCGCATCACCTTGCCAAGGTGAGGGTCGCGAGTTCGAATCTCGTCATCCGCTCGAGTACTGGTTCCCTCGGGATCCGGTTTCTCACCAGAGGGTATCCCACCGTTCGGGTACTCACGGAGACGTGAACCTCGATGGTGGGGTGGCCGAGAGGCTAGGCAGCGGCCTGCAAAGCCGTCCACGCGGGTTCGAATCCCGTCCCCACCTCCAGAATTCAACTCTCTCTGGGCGATTGGCGCAGCGGTAGCGCGCTTCCCTGACACGGAAGAGGTCACTGGTTCGATCCCAGTATCGCCCACCACCTGAAACCCCCGGCCGCGGCCGGGGGTTTCGCCGTTCCTGCTACCGGGTCGGCGACGTCGCCGCGTACGGATCCGCGGCCACGTTCCCGTACACGTCGGTTCGCCGGCGTCGGTCGCGCACCACGCAGATGCCACGCGCCACGGCGAGGGCGACCACGACCGTGGCGATGCCGGCGAAGAGCCATCTCCACGAAGCGTCGTCCTCGATGAGCAGCCGCACCGCGAACAATGCGAGCGGCGCGACGACGAGCACGCGGCGCGCCTCGGGCCACGTCGGCCGCCACAGCACCGTCATGCCCTTCTTCCACCGGCCGACCAGCACGTACGTCAGCAGCACGGCGAACGGCAGCAGCCCGAGCCAGTGCACGAGCGCGTCGGCAGCGTCCTCGTAGAACGGGTGCACGACCTCACGGGCGACTCCACCAGCCGCAGCGGCGGTGAGCACCACCCACATGCGAGCCTCCCACCGGCGGGGATGCCACCACGGGGTCCGCCACCAGGGCACCCCGCTCGCGACCGGCCGCCGCCCATCGTCCGCGCGGCGGGGACGACGGCGGTTCGCGGGCGTCACGTGCTCGAGGCCTGGACGACGGCGATCGCGGAGAGCACGAACGCGATCACCGCCGCGCTCGAACGCAGGACGTCGATGCGTTCCCAGCGCGTCACGATCCGTTTCCAGTCCGCCGGGGGATCGGCAGGGTCCCAGTCGTTCACACCGATGTTGATCGGGACGGTCCCGAGGAACGACGCCAGGACGAACACCGTCAGGGCAGCCACCGCGGCGATCCGCCACGCGAGCCCGTCGCCTGTCCCGCCGACGACGAGGACGGCGACGGACGCCAGTACCGCCGGGACCATCAGGATCGGCACGACGACCTTGAGGGACTTGACCAGTGCGATGCGCGTGCGGACGTGCG
This sequence comes from Curtobacterium sp. L3-7, assembly GCF_048756585.1. Taxonomy (NCBI): domain Bacteria; kingdom Bacillati; phylum Actinomycetota; class Actinomycetes; order Micrococcales; family Microbacteriaceae; genus Curtobacterium; species Curtobacterium sp. L3-7. Next base: position 2,483,670 of record NZ_CP151474.1, read on the forward strand.
CGTCGTCGGGCAGGGCGGCCATCGCCGGCTGGACACCCCACCGGACGATCAGCTCCTCGCCGGCGAGCAACCCGACGAGGACCAGCTGGGCCACGAGCAGGGCGTTCACGTGCGGTCCTCGGCATGGTCGGCGCCGACGGTGGGGATGGTGTCCACGATGTTCCCTTCGTCCAGGAACGATCATCGTCCACGCTGGACCTGAAAGACATTTGCAGATCGCGACGGTCGGACGTACGATCTGAAAATCCACTTCAGGTCGAGGAGTCGCCGTGCAGGAGAACCGTCCCAATCTCGCCGATCCCGGCGTCCTCGACGCACTGTCGCACCCGGTACGGCTCGACGTCCTGGGGTACCTGGCGGCATCGGGCCCTGCGACGGCGTCGCAATGCGCCCGGGCGGTGGGCGACACGCCGTCGAACTGCAGTTACCACCTCAGGGTGCTCGCGTCCCACGGACTGGTCGAACCGGACCCGTCGGGCGACGGCCGGTCCAGGCCGTGGCGGACGAGCATCACCGGCTTCACCACCGACGATGTCGATCCGGCGGACGTGGCGGGACTGGACCGGATGTTGGCGGCGTCGATCGAGCTCGACCACCACCTCCTGCGCGAGTACCTCCGCGGTCGGGACGCGGTCCCGGGGGTTTGGCAGGCAGCGGATGTCCACGCCAGCTACGGGCTCGCGCTGACACCGACCGAACTCGCCGAGGTCGTCGCGCGGCTCGATGCCGTCGTCCGGCCGTACATCCAGGCGACGCGGGCGAACACCCCCGGTGACGCCGAACACGTCCACCTCTCACTCAGCGCGTTCCCGCGGCTCGGGTTCGGCCCCGACCGATGACGAGCACGCCGCCCGCCACGCGCCGTGGCTTCGCAGGCTCGGCGATGGCGGTACCGGCGTTCCGACGGCTCTGGCTCGCGGGGCTCGTGTCGGACACCGGCGACTGGCTGATGTTCATCGCGTTGCCGCTCGTCGTCCTCCGGCTCACCGGATCGGCCGTCGGGACGTCGTTCGCGTTCCTCCTCGAACTCGCCCCGCCCGTGCTGCTCGCCCCGGTCGTCGCGCGGGTCACCGACCGGCTGCCACACCGGCGCGTGATGGTCGTCGCGATGCTCGGTCAGGCCCTCACCCTCCTGCCGCTGCTCCTCGTGCACGACCGGTCGGAGCTGCCGCTCGTCTACGCCGTCATCGTCGCGCAGGCGTCGTTCGGCGCGTTCTTCCTGCCGGCCAAGAACGCGCTCCTCCCGACGCTCGTCGGGCTCGATCGGGCGAACTCGGCGAATGCTCTCGTCGGGCTGAACAACGACCTCGGCCGGATCATCGGTGGCCCGCTCGGCGGCGTGCTGCTCGCGGTCGGGTCCATCGGCACGGTGGCGCTCGTCGACGTGGCCTCGTACGTCGTCGCCGCTGCCCTCGTCCTCAGCGTGCCGCACGGGCGACGCGTCGATCCGGCTCCGCCTGCTTCCCCCATTCCGATCGGACCGGACACCGGCGGCGTCCTCCGTGCCCTCGGCGACCGTGCAACGCGGCACCTGGTCCTGGTGAGCACGGTCGCGTCGATCGCGCAGGGGCTCTTCCTCGTCCTGTTCGTCTTCTTCGTGACCGACGTCATCCGTGGCGACGCGGCAGACGTCGGCCTGCTGCGCGGAGTACAGGCGATCGGGGCGATCGGCGCCGGCCTCGCACTGGGGGTCCTCGGCGCGAGGATCGACGCGCTTCGGCTCGCCCTCATCGGTGCGAGCACGTTCACGGTGATCACCGTCCTCGTGTGGAACGCGTCGTTCGTCACCCACGCCGTGCCGGTCTACGCCGTGCTCTTCGCGACGATCGGTGTGCCGGCGGTGTTCATGGGCGCCGGACTCACGAGTCTGCTGCAGCAGGCAGTCGACGGCGCAGTCCGTGGGACGGCGTTCGCTGCGCTCGGGCTCGGGCAAGCGGTCGGTCAGGCGATCGGGATCACCGTCGCCGGTCTCCTCCAGGAACCGCTCGGCATCCTGCCGCTGCTGGAGGTCCAAGCCGCCGCCTACGCGATCACCGCGGTGCTGGCGTTCGTCCTGCTCCCACGGCGGTTCCGCAGCCCTCCCGGCTGACGACCGGCATCGCGGTGGCCGACCGGCGCGGCCATCCGCCGGACGGGAGGCTCGGTGCCGGCCCGCACCGTGCCTCCCGTCGGGCGGATGCGGGCCTACGATCGCTGGTATGCGTGTGGCGATCACCGGAGGGACGGGCGTCGAGCGGGACGCTCGGGTGTGACGTGGCGAACATCCTGGTGGTCGAGGACGACCCGGAGATGCGTTCGCTCGTCGAGCGAGGGCTGACCGGCGAGGGGCACACGGTCACCGTCGTGGGCGACGGGATCGCCGCGCTCGTCGCCGCGCGCGCACAGTCGTTCGACGCGGCAGCGATCGACGTGATGCTGCCCGAGATGACCGGGTTCGAGGTCTGCCGACGACTCCGAGAGCTCGGGGAGGACTTCCCGGTGGTGCTCGTCACCGCACGTGACGCCGTGGACGACCGGGTCTTCGGGCTCGACTCCGGTGCCGACGACTACCTGACGAAGCCCTTCGCGATCGCCGAACTCAACGCCCGTATCCGCGCCCACCTCCGGCGGCGCGCTGCCGGGACCGCGACGATCGTGGAGGCGGGGACGGTCCGGCTGGACACCGTCGCGGTCCGGGCGTCGGTCCGCGGCCGCGACATGCCCCTGAGCGTCAAGGAGTTCTCGCTGCTCCGGTTCCTCGTCCAGGGGTCGCCGTCGCCGCGGACGCGAGCGGACGTGCTGCGGGAGGTGTGGGGGAGCGCCGAGCACTTCGACCCCACGATCGTCGACCAGTACGTCAGCTACGTGCGCAAGAAGCTGCACGCAGCAGGGGCCGACGTCGCGATCCGCACGGTCCGCGGCGTCGGGTACGCGCTCGAGGTCGTCGCGTCCTGATGAACGTCTTCCGTCGACTGTCCATCCGCGCCCGTATCACGCTCGGGAGCCTCGTCGTCGGGGCCGTCGTACTGTGCGGCGTCGCCGTGGTGCTGCACGTGCAGATCGAGCGCGCGTCGCTGGCGTCGGACGCGTCGCTCGCGTCCGGCGACGCCGCCCCGTTCGTCTCGGACCTCCTCCACAACCCGGACGAGCCACCGGACCGGCCCGCCGAGGGTGTCCTCGTCGGCATCCGTTCCGCATCGGGACGGTGGGTGGTCGACTCGCTCCCCGCTGAGGTGCGGTCCGTGCTGCCCACGGACGTCCCCGAAGGCGGAGTGACGCTCCGCACGGAAGCCGGGCACCGGGTGATGACCGTGGTGGGCACCCCGGTGGTGAACGACGACGGGGCCTTCGTGGTCTGGGCGGCGCACGACGGTCGCGCCGGCGAGGAGACGGTCGCGCGCGTCGACCGGTCGCTCGCGGTCGGTACGGTCCTCGCGCTGCTCGCGTTCGGCGCGGCCGCGTGGCTCCTGTCGACCCTCGCACTCCGACCCGTCGGGCGGATGCGCCGCACCGCCGAGGACCTCAGCGCCGGCAGGACGAGCGGGCACCTGCCGGTCGGGACGTCCGACGACGAACTCGCGGCGCTCGCGCGGACGCTGAACGCCTTCATCGACCGGCAGCGGGAGAACGCCGAGCGGGAGCGTCGGATGGTCTCGGACGCGAGCCACGAACTCCGGACCCCGCTGGCCGCGCTCACCGCACGGCTGGAGTTGGCGCACCGGTCGGCAGGCGACGCGGACGCGCTCGCCCGGGAGCTGCAGGCCGCTGAGGACGACGCCGCGCGGCTGGTGGCCCTCGCGAACACGATGCTCGAGCTGAGCCGGCTCGACGAGGCGGAGCCGGCGCCGCCGACCGCCGCCGCCGACCTCGTCACCGAGCTCATGGGCTCGATCGACCGGGCGCGGGCGGCACACGGCGCGGGAGACCGCGACATCGACTTCTCGGTCGCCGTCGACGCTCCGGACGAGCGGTACGGGGTCGAACCGGCAGCGTTCGCGCGGGTCGTCGACAACCTCGTCGCCAACGCCGTCGCCGCGGGGGACGCCCGCGGCGTGGTCCGGGTGCAGCTCGAACAGGATGCGACGCGCCGGCTCGTGCTGCGCGTGGTGGACGACGGCCACGGGATCCCGGAGGGCTTCCTGCCGAAGGCCTTCGAGCGGTTCGCCCGAGCCGACAGTTCACGTCGGACGGCGCCGAGCGGGAACGGTACCGGGAGCGGTCTCGGGCTCGCGCTCGTCCGTGGGATCGCCGAACGGGCCGGCGGGACCGCGTCGCTCCGGAACGGCGAGGAGCGCGGCGCGGTCGCGACGGTCGTGCTGCCCCGCACCGAAGCCGATCCACGGCGAGCCTGATCACTCGAAGTCTCGAACGAAGTCCACGTCCCGTTCCGGGTTCCTCCCAAGGGCCGGTGTCGATGCTGAGCGTCACCCGATCACATGCTGGAGAGGAACGAGCCGATGATCGACACCGCTCGGCCCACGGCCCACCCGTTCGCAGCGGCCCCGGCCACCGAACCCCTCGCCGTCGCCGCGCGTCGCCGCGACCGGTCCCGACGTCGTCGCAGTGCGACCACCGACCTGCTCGGGATCCTCGCCTGGATCTCCGCCGCGGTCGCCGTGGCGCTCTGGCTCGCGTCACCCGGATCGCACTCGGTCGTCGGCATCGGTGGGTGGCTCACCGACGCCGGCATCGTCGCCGGGCTGATCGCGACCGACCTCGTCCTCGTGATGTTGGTGCTCGCCGCCCGGGTGCCGCTCATCGACCGCACCTTCGGGCAGGACACGGCGATCGCGGTCCACCGATCGCTCGGCAAGCCGGTGCTGTACCTGCTGCTGGCGCACGGAGCGCTCCTGACACTCGGTTACGGCGCGTCGGCGGGCACCGGGCCGATCGCCGAGACGATCGCGCTCTTCTCGACGCCGGACATGCCGCTGGCGTACCTCGGGCTCGGCCTGTTCGTCGCCGTCGTGGTGTCCTCGCTCGTCGCCGTGCGTCGGCGCCTGCCGTACGAGGCCTGGCACGTCATCCACCTGCTCAGCTACGCGGCGGTGCTCGTCGCGCTGCCGCACATGCTGAGCGCGGGCAGCGTGCTCGCGGCAGGGACGTGGCAGCGGGCGTACTGGATCGCGATGTACGTCCTCGCGCTCGGCCTCATCGCCGTGTACCGGTTCGCGGTGCCGTTCGTCGTGACCGTCCGGCACCGGATCCGCGTCGTCGGCGTGGAGCCCATCGCCCCCGGTGTCGTGTCGATCCACCTCGCCGGGCGCGACCTCAACCGACTCGGCGCGCGCGGCGGACAGTACGGCGTCTGGCGGTTCTGGACGGCGACGACCTGGTGGCACGCCCACCCGGTGTCGTTCTCGGCGGTGCCCGGACGTGACCGGGCCCGCATCACCGTCCGGGACCTCGGCGCGGGGTCGTCGCGACTGGGTCGGATCCGGCCGGGGGCGTTCGTCTCGCTCGAGGGTCCGTACGGCCTCTTCACGAGCCGCGCCCGGACGGCGCCGTACCTGGCGCTCGTGGCCTCGGGGATCGGGATCACGCCCGTCCGAGCGTTGCTGGAGGACACCGACCTCCGACCGGGCGAGGCGACGGTGCTCCTGCGTGGGAGCGATGCGCAGCAGCAGTACCTCTGGCGGGAGACCGCCGACCTGGCGGCGACGACGGGCACCCGGCTCTTCGCGATGGTCGGACACCGTGCTCGGTCCCGAGCGACCTGGATGCCCGAGGAGGACCTCCGTCGCGGCGTCACCCTGCTGTCGGTCTTCCCGCGGCTGCTCGAGTCGGACCTGTACGTCTGCGGGCCCCGCGCCTGGTCGGACCTCGTCGTCCGCGAGGCCCGGCTCGCAGGGGTCCCCGAACACCAGATCCACCAGGAACGGTTCGAGTCATGAGGGCGCGCGCCGTCGTCGGGGGGATCGTGTCGTCGATCGCGGTCCTCGTCATCGGCTGGCAGCTCGGCGGCCAGCCTGCCGTCACCGCGCCGTCGCAGAGTACGACGTCCGGCAGCTCCGCGTCGGGGAGCGGATCGTCGGGGAGCGGGTCCTCCGGCAGCACGGCGTCGGGCACCGGCGGGGCGTCCGTCTCAGGCACGTTCACCGGTGATGCCACCCAGACCCGGTACGGCCCCGTGCAGGTCCGGATCACCGTCGCGGGTGGCAAGATCACCGACGTCACCGCCCTGCAGCTCACCGACCACGACGGTCGATCCGTGCAGATCAGCCAGCAAGCGGCACCGATCCTCCGGCAGGAGGCCCTCGCCGCACAGTCCGCCTCGATCCAGGCCGTGAGCGGCGCGACCTTCACGAGCGAGGGGTACACGACTTCGCTCCAGTCCGCGATCGACAAGGCGGGACTGTGAACGACGTCCTGACCTTCGAGACGATGGGGACCGTCGTCAGTCTCCGCGGGGCGACCGCGGCGGCTGCGTCCGAGGTCCGCGCCGTGTTCGCGGGCTACGACCACCGGTACAGCCTCTACGACCCGTCATCGGTCCTCAGTCGGGTGGCCGACGGCACGATCCGGCTCGCCGACACCCCGGAGCAGGTCCGCGACGTGTACGCACTTGCTCTGGACTGGCGGGAGCGGACCGGCGGCGCGTTCACCCCGCACCGCCCCGACGGCGTGGTCGACCTCTCCGGCGTCGTGAAGGCACTCGCCATCCGCGACGCGGGAGCGGTGCTGGACGAGGCGGGTGCCGACTGGATGATCAGCGCCGGCGGCGACGTGCTCGTCCGTGGGATGCACCGCGGTGTCGAGCCGTGGAGCGTCGGGGTGGTCGACCCGGCGCACCGAGACAGGGTCGTCGGCGTCGTCCGTCTCGACGCGCCCCGTCGTGCGGTCGCGACCTCCGGGACCGCCGAACGCGGCGAGCACATCTGGCGACGCACGGCTCCGACGTTCGTGCAGGCGACCGTGGTCGCCGACGACGTCGTCACCGCCGACGTGCTCGCCACCGCGATCGTCGCCGGCGACGAGGAGGACCTCGGTGGGTTCACGAGCGACGTCGACGTCGACGTCCTGGCCTTCGGGGCGGACGGGAGGGTCTGGGCCACGCCCGGTGCATCCTCCTGGGTCACCACCGGTGCGGCACAGGTGCCCTGATCGGCCCCCGGAGCCGACGGCAGCCCCGACGGACCGTCGTCCGGCAGGGGCTGCCGACCGGTCAGGAACCGCTGGTCGGCGATGCGCTCGGCGCATCCGTGGACTGCCCCGGAGCGTCCTTCGGCGGCTTCGGGGCATCGGTCGGGTTCGGAGCGGCAGCGGCCCCGTCCGGTGCGGGCCCGTCCTTCGGCGGGGTGGGTGCTGCAGCTGTCGGTCCTCCGCCGGCACCCGGAGCGCAGGTACCGGCCGGTCCACCCGCAGCACCGGGTCCCGCCGCGCCGGGTACTGCTGCACCCGGCGTCGGTGCGCCCGTCGGTGCGCCCGTCGGCGCGCCCGACGGTGCTCCGGATGGAGCGCCCGACGGCTTGCCCGAGGGTGCGCCGGACGGGGCTGCCACCGGCGTGCTCCCGCCGTCGGCACCGGCGGCCACCGCCGCGGTCACACCGACGCCGCCGATCAGCACGGCGACGATCGCCGCGCCGATCCCGATCCGCCGCCCGAGACGACGGGGTCGGTCGGTGGCGGACGCCGGAGCCGGGGCCTCGGCGGCGGCGAACTGCTCGGTCGGCTGCGCGCCCTGGCCGAGGCCGCCTCGCGGGTACTCCCGTGTCGGTTCGTCGTGCTGGTTCTGGTTCTGGTTCTGGTTCTGGTTCTGGTTCTGGTTCTCCATGGTGTCTCCACTTCGTCGTCCGGCGGTGCCGGGTCGGCTGTGCTGCCGACGTGGACCACGGTCGAAGTCGAATCTGAAGCATGACTGAAGCACAGGTGCTCCCCAGGTCGTTCCAGGCTTCGTGATCGAATCACGGACGTACGGTGTCCGCCGTGCCCAGTCCAGCCCGCGTCCTGCTCATCGACGACGACGAGACCATCCGTGTCTCCGTCGCACGCTCCCTCCGCGACGAGGGCCTCGTCGTGCTCGACGCGCCAGACGGCTCCGGGCTCCACCGCGACCTCGCGGCGTTCGTCCCGGACCTCGTGGTCCTGGACTGGATGCTCCCCGGTGCGAGCGGGATCCAGCTCGCCGGCAGCGTGCGGACCTCGTCGGACGCTGCCATCGTGATGCTGACCGCCCGGGACGACGTCGAGGACCGGCTCAGGGGGTTCGCCGAGGGCGCTGACGACTACGTCGTGAAGCCGTTCGCGATCGCGGAACTCGTCGCCAGGGTCACCGCGGTCCTCCGCCGCCGTGGTCGGGTGCCGGCTGTGATCCAGGTCGGCGACCTGGTCCTCGACCCCGACGCCGCGGTCGCGCGTCGCGCCGGTGTCGTGCTCGAGCTCACCGCGACCGAGTTCCGACTGCTCGCCTTCCTCGCGGAGAGCCGCGGCCGGACCCTGTCGAAGGGGCAGATCCTGACGCAGGTGTGGGGGTACGACAGCGTCGACCCGAACCTCGTCGAGGTCCACCTCAGCGCGCTCCGGCGGAAGATGGAAGTGCACGGCCCACGACTCGTCCACACGGTGCGCGGTCTCGGGTACCGATTGAGTGCGGTGGCGGCGTGAACGGCGAGGCGCCCAGCGCGTCGGTCCTCCGCACCGGTTCGCTCCGGATGCGGACCGTCGTCGCGGTCCTGGTCCTGCTGGCGGTCCTCCTCGGCGCGCTCGGTGTCGTCGTGCAGGCAACCCTCGGCGACCGGCTCCGCGCCCAGGTCGAGGACCGGTTGCGCGACCGTGCTTCGGCGGCGGCCGCCCTCGTCGGGACGGTCGACGCGGCTGACCTCGCCGACCGGCTGTCGATGCAGGGCCTCTCGGTGACGATCACGGCCGCCGACGGCGGTTCCGTGGAGGCCGGTCCCAGCCCGGACCAGCTGCGGCACGGTCCACCGGACCCCGGGACCCTCCCCGCGCCGGCGGCCGCTCCCGCGCGCGACTCCACGGCGGATCCCTCCACGACCGGGACCGGCGCGGCATCGCACGTGACGATCAGGTCTTCGCGGCTCACCGAGGGCGACCGGATCGTCACGCTCGTGTCGACCCTGAGCGACGGCTCGCGGATCCGGCTCACCGCCGGAACCGGCCCCGTCGACGAGGTCCTCGGCGAACTCCGATGGGTGATGCTCGCCGCGTCCGTCGGGTTCATGCTCGTGGCGGCGGTCGGCCTGGTCATCGTGGTGCGGCGGACGATGCGCCCGCTCGACGTGATGACGAACGCCGCACGCTCGATCGCGCACGGTGACCGCGGGCGGCGCCTCCGTCCGGCCCGCCAGGGAACCGAGATCGGTCGAGTCGCGGTGGCCTTCGACGAGATGCTCGACGCCGTCGAGGGTGCGGAACGACAGGCCGTCTCGGCGGAGGCCCGGATGCGGTCCTTCTTGTCGGACGCCGCACACGAGCTGCGGACGCCGGTGGCCGGGATCACCGCTGCCGCCGACACCCTGGTGCGTGCACGCCCCGACGTGGTGGAGCGTGAAGAGCTCGCCGTGCACGTGGTCCGGCAGGCCGGTCGGGCGGCGCGGCTCGTGGACGACCTGTTGCTGATGGCGCGGGTGGACGGCGGCCTCGCGCTCGAGCCAGCGTCCGTGGACCTCGGCGCCATCGCGAGGAGTGAGGCCGACCGTGCACGGCTCCGCTCGCCGGGCCTCACCGTCCAGGTCTCCGAGACGGATGGCGCAGTCGTCGTGTCCGCGGACGGCGACCGGATCGGCCAGGTCCTCGCCAACCTCCTGGAGAACGCCGCCAGGGCGACCGACGGCGCCGGGCACGTCGTGGTCGAGATCGACCGGCTGGGCGACGTGGGCCGTGTGCGCGTCGCCGACGACGGGCCCGGGATCCCGGCGGTCGACCGTGCGCGTGTGTTCGACCGGCTCGTCCGGCTCGACGCTGCTCGGGCGGCGAGCGGCGGGGGAGCAGGGCTCGGCCTACCGATCGCACGGGGCATCGCTCGGGCGCACGGCGGCGACCTCGTCTGCGCACCGGGAGTCGGCACCGTGTTCGTGCTCACGATCCCGGCAACGACCGACCAGCACACACCGACCGGGCAGAGTGGTCTGCAGCCGATCAGCTTGCCGACCGGAGGATGCGGGATCGTGACCTGAGCAATCGTCCAGACTGCCCGTCGAACGGTGGGGACTCGCTACGGTGTCCGGGTGGGGAACAGCAACGGAACGGGCCGGCGTCGTGGCGGGCTGATCGGCATCATCGTGGTGGCGGCGTACCTCGTGCTGCGGTTCGGCGTCCTGGCGTGGCGCGAGCACGAGGCCGGCATGTCGACGGGAACCGTCATCGGGACGCTGTTCCTCTACGCCGCTGCGATCTTCGCGATCATCGAGATCGTCCTGGCGGCGCAGAACGCGTCGACCCGACGGCGGGAGGCTGCACTCGCCCTCGCCCATCCCGGTGCGCACCTCGCTCCGGCGCTCTTCACGAAGGACCTCGCGACCGACGTCCGCCGCACCGCCGCGATGCTCGGCGCCGAGCCCGGTCCGGACGTCCCGCGTCGTGGACACGCGACGGTCGTCGCCCACCACAACGGCATCGGCATCTACGTGGGCGGCACGACGCCGCGGCTCGTCGTCGGGATCCCGCGCAACCAGGTGCGCGCGGTCTCGAGCGGTGAGACGAAGGCCGCAGGCCGGTACACCTTCGGCACCGTCGACGCCCTCCGGGTCATCGTGGACAACGGGCAGTGGACGACCATCGACCTGCCGCTCTACCGCACCGTGATCGGCTTCGCGAAGCACCTGCACGGCGAGGCGCTCGAAGCCCAGTTGCGCTCGGTCGCGGTCGCCGCCGGGGTGCGCCAGGAGACGCCGTTGCCCGGGACGACGCGGTGATCCGCCGGACGGGTGTCGCGGCACTCGGTCTCGCCGCCGTGCTCACGGTGACGGGCTGCGCGACCGCGGGCTCGGCGCACCACGCCGCGACGAACGAACGACCGGCCACGGCGAGTCCGACCGCGTCCGCGACCCCGACGGCTGTTGCGGACCCGGCCGGCCCGGCACCGGCAGCAGGGACCGTCGTCCTCGACACCGACCTGGCCACCGCGGACGGTCGCGCGTCGATCCACCTGCAGGTGGTCGCCACCGGCAACGACGCCTACGTCGTGCAGACCTCGGCGTACCGGTCGACCCTCGGGCAGCCGCTCGCGATCTTCTTCCGCCAGTTCGACGAGCGGGTCGGCGACACCATCTCCGACGGGGTCAGCTTCGGCTACGACGCCTGGGGAGCGCCGGGGGAGACGGCGCAGGTCCCCGACCGGCAGTTCGCCCTGCAGGAAGCGGGGGACGATCCGAGCTTCCTCCGGACCGTCGTGTTGGTCGACCGGCCCGAGACCGCTCCGTGGACGGTCCTCGGCGTCTCGCGGTTGGATTGGCACACGCCGGATCGGCACCCGGGCCTCACGGTGCACGACTCCGGTCAGCTGGCCGGCGCGACGGGCTCCGTCGAGAGCATCGACGGCGTGCCGAGGTGGTACCACGTCGCCGACGGCGACACCCTCCACGCGATCGGGCGCCGCTTCGGCGTGACCGTCGCCGACCTCCGGTACCTCAGCGCACGGCAGGCGCTCGGTCTGGCGTACGACCTGCGGGCCGGCGAGACACTGAACCTCGACCGGACGGAGCGCTGACCGGACGGAGCGCCGACCGGACGGATCACGCCGGACTGAGTCACCCGACCGAGGCGATCCGCTGCGGTCGGTCCACGGTCAGGCTCGGGATGCCGACCGACGATCGGCGGCACCGACGACCGCTGAGGAGTGCGCACGTCTGCCCCGGCGTCGTGGCGGAACGGCCACGTCTTCCCGCCTGCCTGACGGACGGTGGGGGTGGGGCGGCGGTGATCCGGGCTCCCGTCCGGCGTCAACGATCCGTCGGCCGCCGGTCGGACGGTGCCGTGGCGGGTGTCGCGCGTCCGCGGACGCGGCCGGCGTCCTCGAGCCCCTGGAACCAGCGCGTGCGGCGGGCCATGTCCACCGCGGACGCCGGCATGTCGGCGAGCACGAGCGTCACGCCGCGCTGCTGCAGTTCGCGGTCGAGGTCCGCGAGTCCGTCGAGCACCGTCACGGACGTGTCGTGCATGCGGGGGAGTTCGAGGACGAAGGTGCGCACGTCGGTCGCCGCGTCGACGGTCTCGAGGAGCGTCCGTTCGTACTCGAGGACGTTCGCGGTGTAGACCGCACCCTCGATGCGCGCGCCGAGCGAGGTCCCCGTGGCGACACCGGGGACGATCCGGACACGCTGGAGTTCGCGCAGCACCAGGAAGAAGGTCCCGAGGACGCCGACGAGCACCGCCGGCAGGAGGCCGGCGGTGAGCCCGACCGCTGCGGTCACCACGGCGAGCCAGAACTCCCGCCGACTGATCCGGGCGAGCCGGGCGAGCGCACGGATGTCGATGAGCCCGATGACGGCGACCATCACGAGGGCAGCGAGGGTCGCAGCGGGCATCAGCGCGAGCACCGGGCCCAGGACGAGCGCGACGAGCACGGCGAGCGCTGCGGTGACGATCCCCGCGAGCTGCGTCCGGGCACCTGCGCGCTGGTTGACGGCGCTCTGCGAGAACCCGCCGGCAGCGGGCAGCGACTGCGTGAACCCGGCCGCGAGGTTCGCCGCCGCGGTCGCGAGGAGCTCGCGGTCACTGTCGATCTGGGGCTCGTCGACCTTGCGGATGCCGCGGGAGACGGCCGCCGACTCGAGGAAGGCCATCATCGCGATGCCGATCGCGCCGGGCAGGAGCCCCGGCACCAGTGTGACGTCGGGGACGGCCGGGACCGGCAGCCCGAACGGGATCGGCTGGATGGTCTCGACGCCTCGTGCGGCGAGCCCGAACACCGCCGAGGCGATGATCCCGCCCCCGACGACGACGAGCGGCGCAGGGACCCGGGGGAGGAACCGACGCAGCACCACGAGTGCGAGTACCGACACGACCGACAGCACGATGGTGGTGAGGTGCGCCTTCGGGATCGCCTCCGCGACCGCGATGAGGGAGCGGATGAAGCCCTTGCCCGACGGGGAGTCGTCGATGCCGAGGAGCTTCGGGAGCTGCCCGACGGCCACCGTCGCACCGACGCCGATCTGCACGCCGATCGTCGTCGCGAGGTTGATGTTCTCGACGATGGTTCCCAGCCGGAGGAGCCGGGCGAGCAGCAGGACGATCCCGACCAGGAGCGCGAGGGTGGCGAGTGCGCGCTCAGGTGCGTCGGAGCTGGCGGCGACGCCGGCGGAGACGAACGTCGTCGCGGTCAGGGTCGCGATCGTCGACGTGGTCGACACGCTCATCGCCCTCGACCCGCCGAGCATCGCGTACACGAGCATCGGCGCCATGCACGTGTAGAGACCGACCTGCACCGGGAGCTCGGCGATGGTCGCGTACGCCATCGCCTGCGGGATGACGACCGCTCCTGCGGCGAGCCCGGCGAGGACGTCGCGGCCGAGCCAGGAGCGGTCGTAGTGGCGGAGTGTCGGGGCGAGCCACGTCGGTCGGTGCGGTGTCGCCGGCATCGTCGGTCCTCAGAGGTCGATCGGGAACGTCGCGAGCAGGACGGCCCTGGATCACCACCCTGCGCCGGGGCGGACGGCGAGCCATCACCTGCACCGGGTGAAAGGCGGTCAGAGCGAGCCGAGACCGTTCCCGATGACGACCGCGCCGATGACGAACAGCACCACGACCGTGACGGTCCGGCCGTTCCTCGTGATCCAGTGGTCGAAGGCCTCGAGCCAGGCTCGCGCACGCCCGCGGCGGACGGCGCCGACGACGACCGGCACGATCACGGTGCTCGCGCCGAGGGCCGTGGCGATCGTCGTCGCGACCAGTACATCGCCGCCCGTCGGTGTCGCGCCGGCGATGACGACGCCGATGGTGCCGGCCACGAGCACCGACTTGGGCCGCAGGTCGAGCGCGATCCCGAGCAGCAGCGCCAGGACGGGGCCCAGGCCGCCGAGCGCGCCGGTGAGGCGGTGCAGTCCTGCACCGAGGCGGCCGCCCCCGGCCGGACGGTGCACGGTGACGATCCCGAGCACGACGACCGCGACGCCGAGCGCGATCTCGAGCAGGCCGTGCACCCCCAGGGACACGTCGCCACCGAGCGGAACCGGCAGGAACGACGCGAGCAGTCCGACCAGGCCTGCCATCCCAGTGGTGTACCCGACGGCGAAGGACACGGCAGCCGATCGGCGCGGGTTCCGCAGCAGCAGCGTCAGGGCCGACGCGATGGGCACGGAGCTGAGCGCGAGGGCGAGCGCCAGGGGCAGCACCTGCCCGATCACGATCAGCATGCTGTCCCCTCGGTACCCGGTGCCCGTCGGGATCGCCGGCGACGATTCAGTTCTCCGGGCCGCCCTCTTCCGTCCGGCGGCGCACGATGCGCTCCCCGGTGGCCGGGTCCACGGCGACCGTGTAGATGGACTCGACCCGGTGGCGCCGGAGTCTGCTGATGATCCCGAGGAGGATCACCAGAACGCCGGCACCGAGCAGGATGTAGCCGATCAGCTGGATGTCCACACCCACCAACTGGAAGTCGAGCGCGAACGCCATGATCGCGCCCACCACGAGGAGGAAGATGCCGCCACCGATGCTCATGTCCGCTCCTGGTCCGTCGGGTCGACCAGATCCGGCCGACGGATCGATCGAAGCGGATGGCCGCACCGGCGCACATCGCCCGATGCGGGTGGTGCCGCGTGGACGCTGACGCCGGTAGACCCGTCTCAACCGCATCTCGGAAGGGAACACGATCATGGACTTCTGGTACACGTTCTGGGCGATCGTCTGGTACAGCCTGCTGGGCTTCGCGTTCGTCGCGGCGCTCATGGCGCTCTTCGCCGTCATCGCGGACCTCTTCCGCGACCACGAGCTCAGCGGCTGGTACAAGGCCATCTGGGCGTTCTTCCTGGTGTTCGTCCCGTTCCTGACGGTGTTCGTGTACCTGATCGCTCGCGGACGGGGGATGGCGGATCGGAGCGCAGCGGCGGCAGCGCAGCAGAAGCAGGCGGCGGAGGGGTACATCCGGGACGTCGCCGGCAGCTCGCCGTCCGACGAGATCGCGAAGGCCAGGGCGCTGCTCGACGCCGGGACGATCACCCAGGCGGAGTACGACGCGCTCAAGGCGAAGGTGCTCGGCACCGCGCCGACCGCCGCCCATGCGGCGGTGTGAGCCCCGTGGTGACCTTCGACTTCGGTCCGGCCGAGGTCTTCGTGATCCGATACCGCGGGCGTCTCCCCGATGCGCGCGTGCTCGGTGCGCTGGCGGACCTGATCGCCGCCGACACCGTCCGGCTGCTCGACATCCTGGTCGTCAGCCGGGACGGTGGCGGCGCGGTCGAGGTGATCGAGATCGACGACCTCCCGGCCGGCAGCCCGTTCGACGCGTTCGAGCTCGAGGCCAGGGGCATCACCGGGAACGAGGACGTCGAGCGCATCGCGGACGACCTGGCACCGGGCGCCTCGGCTGCGATCGCGGTGATCGAACAGCTCTGGGCGAAGTCCCTCGCGGAACGGTTCGCGGAGAGCGGCGCACAACTCCTCGAGACGGTGCGGATCCCCGCGCCGGAACTCAACGCGATCGCGGTCGCGGCGAACATCGAGTGAGGACGGATCATGCTGTTCAGACGATTCGGCCGGCCGGGGTTGCTCGGCATGGCAGCGAGGACCGCGGTGGTGGCCGGGACGGCAACGGCCGTGAGCGGTGCGGTCATGGGGCACCAGCAGCGTGCCGCCCAGGAGCGCGCGGACGCGGACGCGTACGAGCTGGAGCAGACGGTGCCGGCGGCGCCTCCTGTACCGGCACCGGGCACCGGTGACCTGATGGAGGAGCTGGAACGGCTCGGCGCACTGCGGCAGCAGGGGCTCCTGACGAACCAGGAGTTCGCGGCCGCGAAGCAACGGCTGCTCGCGCCGTGAACGTTCCGGTCGACGACGAACTCGCGGCGCTGCGGGCGGAGAACGAGCGCCTGCGTGCGGCGCTCGACGAAACCGTGGCCGGGCGCCACCACCAGGGGCGGCGCGGCTTCGGCTGGGTGATCCCGTCGGCCGCGCTCATCGTCGTCGGGGCGATCCTTGCACCCGTCGTCGTCGTGACCACGTGGGCCAGCCGCGAAACGTCGTCGACGGCGGCGTTCGTCGAGACGTTCTCCCCGCTCGCACGAGATCCTGCGGTGCAGAGCTTCATCACGGCGGAGACCAACGACGTCATCGACGAGCACCTCGACGTCCGCCAGCTGACGGGCACGGTCTTCGACGGCCTCCGGCAGCTGGACCTGCCGCCGCGCGCAGCGAGCGCACTGTCGGCGCTCGAAGCGCCGGCGAGCACCGGTGTGGAGAACCTCGTCCACCAGACCGTGCAGCGGTTCGTGGCGTCCGACGCGTTCACCACGCTGTGGGACGGTGCGCTCCGCACCGGACACGCACAGCTCGTGCGGTCACTCACCGGTGAGCAGCGGGCCGCCGTGGCGATCGCCGCCGACGGGTCGATCGGCATCCAGCTCGGCCCGATCGTGGCCGAGGTGAAGCAGCGACTGATCGACCAGGGGCTCGGCTTCGCATCGCGGATCCCCGCGGTCGACCGCACGGTCGTCATCGCGACGTCCGACGCGGCCGTCCGAGCGCAGACCGCATACGCCCTGGTCCAGGTGACCGCCGCGTGGTTGCCGTGGCTCGCCGTCGCCTGCATCGGCATCGGCGTCGTGATGGCGCGTCGCCGCGCTCGGGCACTCTCGCTTGCAGGGATCGGCGTGGCGATCGCGATGGCCGTCACCATGCTCGGCCTCGCGTTCGGCCGGGTCGTGACGGTCCGTGCGCTCGCCCCCGATCTCATGCCGCGGAACGCCGCTCGGGTGATCTACGACACCGTCGTCGCGTTCGTGCTGAGCGCCTCCGTCGCGATCACGGTGCTCGCACTCGCGGTCGCCGTCACCGCGTGGTTCGCCGGGTCGTCGCGGCCAGCGGTGCGACTGCGCGCCGGGTGGGGGCGCCTGACCGCCGGTGCGCGGCGTGCTGCCGAGGCGCGGGGCGTGACGACGGGCCGTGTGGGCGTGGAACTAGACCGGTTCCGGGTACCGCTCCTGGTGCTCGTCGCCGTGGTGGCTGCCGCGGTGATCGCGCTGCACCGACCACTCTCACCCGGGCTGATCGTGTGGACGCTCGTGTCGTCGCTCGTCGCGGTCGGGATCATCGACCTGCTCGCGCGGCCCGCACGGGGCGACGGCCACACCGATCCGGCGGCCGACGGCGTCTCACCCGAACGGGACGACCAGCTCGCCACGAACCGCGGATAGCGTCGCACCGCGACCCCGACGAACCCAGGAGGCATGGCATGCGACTCGGATGGTTCCGGAGGCGACGTGCGCGCGGTGCCGCACCGAGCCTCCAGTCCGCGCCCGATCCTGAGGTGGCGGACCGCACGGATGCGGCGGGTGCTCGCGGACTGCGGCTCGTCCTGGGGCTCGCGGCCGCCGTCGTGATCGCGATCGGGTGCGCGCGGTTCTCGTCGATCATCGGACCGACGGCGCTCGCGCTCGTGGTGACCATCTGCGTCCAGCCGGCGCGGGTGCTCCTGGAGCGGATCGGACTGGGCCGTGGGTTCGCATCAGCGGTCGTCATCGTCCTCGTGCTGTTGTTCGCGATCGGGTTCTCGTTCGCGCTGGTGATCTCCGTGGCGCAGTTCGCGACGCTCCTCCCGCAGTACTCGGCGCAGTTCACCGAGCTCGAGCACTCCGTCGGCGACGCACTGAGCGCTGTCGGGATCGGGCAGCAGCAGGTCAGCGCGGTGTTCGCCGAGTTCGATCCGACCAAGATCGTCGCGTTCGCCTCCGGACTGGTCGGGAGTGTCTTCGGCTTCGGGTTCTCGACGTTCCTGGTGCTGTCGTTGATCGTGTTCATGACCCTCGACGCCGGGTGGGGCCGGCTCATCGCCGCGCGGCTCCACCCGTTCCGTCCGCTGCTCGTCGACGCGCTGTTCGCGTACACCGTCAGCGTCCGGCGGTACATGGTCGTCACTGCGTTGCTCGGTGCGGCGGTGGCAGCGCTCGACACGCTCGCGCTGTGGTTGCTCGGGATCCCTGGTGCGGTCCTCTGGGGCCTGCTCGCGTTCATCACCGGGTTCATCCCGAACATCGGGTACTGGATCGGGATCATCCCGCCGGTGTTCTTGGCGCTGCTCGCGAACGGGTGGCAGAACGCCGTCGCGGTCATCGTGATCTACGCCGTCGTCAACGGGGTCATCCAGTCGGGCCTGCAGCCGCACGTCGTCGGATCGGCGGTGTCCCTCAACCAGACCATCGCGTTCCTGTCGGTCGTCGTCTGGTCAGCGGTCCTCGGGCCGCTCGGCGCGATCCTCGCGCTGCCGCTGACGCTCCTGGTGCGGGCGCTGCTCGTGGACGCGAACCCGGAGTCGCGGTGGATCCGGCCGGCGCTCGGCGACGTCGAGGGGCTGGCGCCACCGAAGCAGCAGAAGCAGGAGAAGCAGCCGAAGCAGCAGAAGCAGCAGCGGAAGGGGATGCACGCATGAACCGCCCACTCGCCGGGCTCGGCCGCGGCAACCTCCGAACCGAGCTCCTCGCCGGCGTCACGCTCGCGGCGATCGCGATCCCCCTGAACATCGGGTACGCGCAGATCGCCGGGCTGCCACCGACTGCCGGGCTCTACGCGCTCATCGTGCCGGCAGCGCTGTACGCGCTGCTGGCGTCGACACGGCAACTCGTCGCGTCCCCGGACGCTGCGGCTGCGGCGCTCGTGGGGTCGTCGCTCACGGGTCTGGTCGCGGCGGACAGCGGTGCCTACGTGCAACTCGCGCTCGCGCAGGCGCTCATCGGCGGAGTGTTGTTCGCGGTGTGCGGAGTCCTGAAGCTCGGGTTCCTGGCGAACTTCCTGTCCGCGCCGATCCTGGTCGGGTTCGTGGGCGGCCTGGCGCTCGACATCCTCGTCAGCCAGATCGCGAAGATGCTCGGGGTGCACATCGACAGCGGCGGGGAGTTCGTCGAGAAGGTCGGGCAGCTCGTCAGCGGGCTCGGCACCACGAACGGCTGGTCGGTCGTGATCGCGGTCGGCGCGATCGTCGTTCTCGTCCTCGGCCGCCGGTTGCGCGCGGTGCCGTGGGCACTCGTCGTGCTGGTCGCGTCGACGCTCGTGCTCATCGTGTTCCACCTGGACAAGGCCGGCGTCGACGTGCTCGGGAGCGTGCCGGCCGGGCCGCCGGTGTTCACCTGGCCGCAGATCAGCTGGCACCAGTGGTTGCAGGTCGTGCCGAGCGCGTTCGCGCTGACGCTCGTGACGATCGCAGAGGGGCTCCTCGTCGCCCGCCGGTACGCGGAGCGGCACGGCTACACGGAGGACCCGAACCGGGACCTGCTCGCGTTCTCGGCGGCGAACCTCGGTGCCGGGATCACCGGTGGCTTCGCGGTCGGCTCGTCCGCGTCCCGGACCGCCGCGATGGACCAGGCGGGCTCGCGGACGCAGCTGCCGGCGCTCGTCGCCGCGGTGCTGACGCTGCTGGTCGTCTGCTTCGGTACCGGGCTGCTCGAGGACATCCCCTCACCCGCGATCGGCGCCATCGTCGCGGTCGCCGTGGTCCCGCTGCTCGGCTTCCGGGACTTCGCCAGGCTCTGGCGGCTCCGCCGGTTCGAGTTCGCGGTCGCCGCGGTCTGCTTCCTCGGCGCACTGTTCCTCGGACCGGTGATCGGCGTCGTGATCGCGTTCGTCCTGTCCCTCGTCGACGTCGTCCGTCGGGCGGCCGCACCACCGGTGGACGTCATCGCGCCGTCCGGTGAGCCGATGAGTGCCTTCCGGGCCGTGCGGGACGACAGCGTGACGACGGCCCCCGGGGTCGTCGTGCTCCGGTTCGCCGGGCCGCTGTTCTTCGGGAACGCCCAGCGGTTCGGCGACGGCGTGCGGGCTGCCGTCACAGCGGCTGCCGATCACGACGTGCGGACACTCGTACTCGACTGCGAGGCGATCACCGGGGTCGACACGACGGCGGCGGACGTCGCGGCCGAGGCGCTCGACTGGTGCCGGGAGCAGGACGTCGAGGTCGCCTTCAGCCGGGTCCGCACGGCGCTCCGTGCGGAGCTCGACCACTTCGGCTTGGTCGGGGACGCGCAAGTGTTCCCGAGCAACGCGGCTGCGGTGGACGCGGTGCGGACGGACCACCCGGTCACGTGACCGGGCCGTCGCCGTCCGTCAGGTCACGTCGACCCGGTGGTCGGGTCCGGCACTCACAGGAGGCCGTGCTTGCGCCCGGCGTGCACCGCCTCGGTCCGCCCGGTCACCCCGAGCTTCGCGTAGATGCTCCGCAGGTGGGTCTTCACGGTGTTGACGCTGAGGTGGTGCTTCGCAGCGATCTCGCCGAGCGTCTGGTGTGCCGGCAACTCCTCGAGCAGGGCCCGCTCCTTCGGCGTGAGCGGCGCGGCCGGTTCGTCCGAGTCGGCTCCGAGGTCGACCCGCTCGGCGGCGCATCGGTCGAGCACGTGCGCGGCGTACGGCTCGAGCGCGCCGAAGGACCCGCGCGTCGCGAGGACGAGTCGCGCCCCGAGGCCTCGGCAGGCCAGGAACTCCCGCGCGTACCCGAACTCCTCGCTGAGGTCGAGCGCACGGCGGACCCGGTCGGCAGCCTCTGCAGCACTGCCGCCGTCGTGGGCGTGCGCGGCGAGCGCGAGGTGTGCGGCGACGAGGCTGGAGCCGGTCCACGCCAGGTGGTCACCGTCCACCGCGTCCGCGAGTGCCCGGACCGCCCCGTAGTCCGCTCGGTTCGTCGCGAGCACCCGGAGCGTCTGCGCCTCGAGCGACTGCACGCCGAGGATCGACACGATGACACGGCGTGCCTCCGCAGCGGCCGACGCCCCGTTCAGCAGGTTCGACCAGAAGTGGATGCGTGGCGCCGCGGCGGCGACCGCCCGCGGGTGGTCGTCGCCCTCGGTCCGAGCGAGTTGCAGCAGTCGCGAGAGCGACTCGCGCGGAGCGTGCTCGTTGTCGAGTGCCGCGATCAGCAGGAGCGTCTTGGCCTGGAACAGCTGTCCCAGTTCGTCCCCGGTCGGGTCCGCCGCCTCGACGAGCCTGGCCGGCGTGAACGACACCGGCTCGCACCGCTCGTAGGCGTACGCCGCGTTGACGAGCACCGCTCTGGCCGTCGCCCGGTTGTACGGGGGAGTCGCGTCGAACGGCAGCGCCGCCATCCGCCCCTCCTGCACCGTCGCCGCCCGCCAGTCCCCGCGTCGGGCGGCGAGTGTCGCGATGCCGTCGGTGGCCATCAGGTAGACCCAGGCGTACCCGGCACGGAGGGCAGCGGCCTGGACCGACCGCAGGAGCGGCTCGGCTTCGCCGTACCGGCCGGCGACGACCAGGCACCATGCGATCGCGGACCGGATGCCGAGCGCGATGTCCAACGACCCCAAAGACGAGACACGCAGGTACGCGCTCAGTGTCGCGAGCGTCCGTTCCGCCTCGGCTTTCTCGAGCACCATGAACCCGGAGATCGCGTGCACGTAGGGCGTCCAGAGCGCGATGTCCGCCTCGCTCGAAACAGCCATCAGGCGATGCACCTCAGCGAGTCGTTCGGCTGCGCCGATCCGGTCACGGAAGTCCGGCAGGTCCATCGCGAGCCGGACCACGGCGATCGGCAGCGACGAGGTGACCGGTGCCACGAAGCGGAGTGCGACGGCGACGCTCGCGCTGCGCCCTTGCATGAGCAGGACCAGCCCGGAGTGCTCCAGCTGCGTCCGCACCACGCCGCGATCACGGGAGCGGAGTGCCTGCGCCATCGCGGACTCGTGGTCACCGGCGGCCTCGTACCAGGCCGCCGCGGTCGCGTGGGCCTCGATCGCGCCGATCTCGTCACGTCGCCGGGACTCTGCGCACATGTAGCTGACGAGGAGCGGGTGGAACCGGAACCCGTCGAACGCCCGATCGCGGTCGACCAGGGTGTTCCGGATGCTGAGGCGTTCGAGGACCGCCCCGGCGTCGCGCTGCCTGGTGAGCGTGACGGCGAGGTCGAGCGGCACGTGCTCGGTCACCGCCGCGCGCATGAGCACGGACCGGTCGTGGTCGTCGAGCTCGTCGAGCACGCGGACGACGAGGTAGTCGGCGACGGAGTGCTGGTCGCCGTCGAACTGCACGATGGCGGCCGCGGGGTCCGGCTCGCTCGACAGGTACGGCATGGCGAGCGCGATCCCCGCAGCCCACCCGGCGGTCCGTTCGGTGAGCCGCTCCGCATCGGCGACGGTCAGTGGGATCCCGAACGCGGCGGCCAGCTCGTGGGTCTCGCCGGCCGTGAACCGCAGCTCCGCGGTCCGGAGCGTGGTGCGACCTCCGGCGGCCTCGACGACCGCGCCGAACTCGCTCGGCTCGTACCGGCCGACGATGAGGACCCGGGTCCCGTCCGGCACGACGCCGAGCAGTCGCACGAACGCGGTGCCGGTGGGGTCCGACTGCTGCAGGTCGTCGACGAGGACCCACCGTTCGGCCGGCAGCGTGCGGCGCTCACCCGCGGCCGCGGACCTGTGCCGGACGGTCAGCTCGTCGATGAGCGTCTCGAGCTCGTCGCGGCACGGTTCCACCACGTGGTGCGGGACGTCGCGCGCGGCGAGGATCGACTCCCACTGGGTGAGGAGGGCGGTCTTTCCTGCACCCGCCGGTGCCCAGACGGTCATGAGGCGGCCGCCCGACGCGCGGAAGTCCTCGATGTGGTCGATGAGACGACGTCGGTCGAGCGTCGATGATGGTCGTCGATCCAGGAGTCCCCGGACCGGGTTCGTTTGCGTGGTGAATGACATGGACCCGCCTTTTCCCTGATAAAGGCCAGAACTAGGGAAACCATAAGCCGGGCGCAGGGGGAAGGCCAGATCGACGGCGGCTGTCACCCCATGTGGGTGAGGTGTCCGCATGTGGGTGAGGTGACCGCAGCCCCGCCCGCTCAAGCCGGACGGTAGACGGCGATCGCCGGGGCGTCGCCGGCGTCGTGCGTCTCGCGGGTGGCCGCCCAGGTCCGACCGTCGTGTTCGAGGGTCGGCGGCAGGTCCCCGCGCACCAGGATCCGGATCGCGGGGGCGTCCCCGTCGACCAGGTCGACGCCGTGGGATTCGGGTTCGGCAGGCGTGCCGTCGGTGGTGTCCTTCACGAAGTCGCTCATGCACCCAGCCAACACGGACACGCCCGGTTCTGGCAGGGAGTCGGGCCGAACACGCAGAGACGGGTATGGTGGACCCTGCGCGACCGACAGGACGCGCGATGCGGATGTGGCGCAGTGGTAGCGCATCACCTTGCCAAGGTGAGGGTCGCGAGTTCGAATCTCGTCATCCGCTCGGGAATCGCCGGCTCCACCCGGCCCCCCGGAAACCCCGACCTCGGTCGGGGTTTTCTGGTTCCGGGACGAGCGACACCGCCCGTCAGAGCGTCACCGCTCGGACCCCCGGAAGCCCGATCAGTCGTCGGGAACCGACGAGGACGACCGTCACCAGCACCGTGCCGCATCCGCTGCACCGCGCGACGGAGCCCATCGCACTCCGGTGCGCTCTCGCCACACCGAGTGCGTCGGAGGAACCGCACCCTGCACACCGGAGCCTTGCGGTCGTCGGGTCCGGTCCGAGGACGTCCGCCAGATCACCGGCGAGGGCGTTGCCGTCGAGGATCGTCATCCGTTCCCTCCGAAGCGCTCTGCCCGGACGTCCCCGGTGTCGTGCCCCAGCTCGCCGAGCCACCGCAGGACCTGTTCCACGAAGGGTGTCGATCCGCAGACGTACACGAGCGCACCCCCATCCGGTGGGAGGACCGCTGCGCCGAGTGCGTCCCGCGTGAGACGACCGACCGGCACCGGGGATCCGTCGGGCGCACGGCGGCTGTACACGATCGTCACCTCGAGGGGAGCGGGCCCGTTCGCCGCATCCGCCAGCTCAGATCGGAAGAAGACGTCCTCGGGGGTCCGTACGGCGTAGAGCAGCCGGAACGGGGCGGGATCGGCGGCCTCCGCGTGCGCGGACACCATCGCGACGAGTGGGACGATCCCGGATCCGCCCGCGATGAGCTGGACCGGACGCGACGCCGAGGACGGCGACGCGCCCGGGCGCCAGACGAACCACCCGCCGAGCGGGCCGTGCACCTCGAGCGCGTCACCGACCTCGACGGCGTCGACGAGGAACGGAGACACCTCGCCGTCGTCGACACGATCCACCGCCAGCGTCACGCGGGTGCCTGATCCACTGGACGCGATGGAGTACGAGCGGGTGGCCTGGTACCCGTCCTCGGCGGTGAGCCGGAGGTCGAGGTGCTGTCCGGCGTCGTTGCCCGGCCAGGTCGGGACGTCGAGGATGATCCGGCGGGCCGTCGGCGTCTCCGCTCGGACGGCCGCGACCGTCGCGTCGTGCCAGGCCGGCCGTCTGCGGTTCGCTGGCGGCGCGACCGTGCCGACCCGTGCCTCCAGTCCGCTCACCAGTACCGCTCTTCCTTCCACGGGTCGCCGTGCAGGTGGTAGCCCGCGTTCTCCCAGAACCCGGGCTCGTCGTCGGCCTGCATGACGATCCCGCGCACCCACTTCGCGCTCTTCCAGAAGTACAGGTGCGGGACGAGCAGCCGCGCCGGCCCGCCGTGCTCGGCCTCGAGTGGCGCGCCGTCCGCCTCGAAGGCGATCCAGGCCTGTCCGTCGAGGAGCTCGTCGAGCGGCACGTTGGTCGTGTAGCCGCCGACGCTGTGCACCATGCAGAAGTCCAGGGACGTCTCGACCTGCTCGAACAACCGGTCGAGCGGGACGCCGCGCCACGGCATCGCGAGCTTGGACCAGTGCGTGACGCAGTGGATGTCGACGGTGACGTCCTCGACCCCGAGCGCGTGCACCTCGTCCCACGTCCATTCGTGCAGCGCGGTCTCGGTCCGGATCGAGAAGGTCCAGTCCGTGGGGGAGACGTCTGGTGTGTCCCCGGCGGACAGGACGGGCCAGTCGCGCACCAGGGTCTGACCGGGTGGCAACCGATCGTCTTCGTCACGTCGTCGTCCGCCGAACCCGCGTGTGAAGGTCGCCATCGGTGCTCCTCGTCTCGAGACGATCCTGGCCCTGATCCGGCGGCGCTGTGTAACGGGTTCGTAAACGTTCGGCTGCTCCCCTGACCCGGCTGCATCCGCGGCGCTGCGCGGAAACCCTGGTCGCAGAGGCGGCGGTCGGCGGCACCACGCGGTTGGCGGGGCCGCGGATTCCCTCTATCGTTCACCGGAACGATTACCAGGAGGGGTCACCCCGAATGCCACCCATCGTCCAACCCGAAGACGGCCGCACCCCGGCGGACCGTCGCCCGAGCCGCCGCGCGCTCCTCACCGGCGCCGCCGGTCTCGCCGGCCTCGGTCTGCTCACCCTGACCGGATGCAGCTCCGGTGCGAGCGCCGGAACGGGCAGCATCCCCGAGCAGGCCGCGACCGGCACCGCCCGGCGCGGCGGCCGTCTCCGCATCGCCCGCCCCGCCGCATCCGCCGCCGAGACCCTCGACTCCGCGAGCTCCCTCTCCGCGTACGAGTACCTCGGCGCGCTCTACAACCGGCTCGTGAAGCTCGACGAGTCGGGGGAGACCGTGCCCGACCTCGCGCGGGAATGGTCCGCGAACGCCGACGGCACCGTGTGGACGTTCCACCTCCGCCAGGGTGTCCGGTTCCACGACGGGTCCCGGTTCGGCGCGGACGACGCGATCGCCAGCATCCGACACATCCTCGACGAGAAGACCGGGTCCCCGCAGGCCGGCGTGCTCGGCGAGGTGATGGACGCGAACTCGATGCGCGCGGTCGACCGGTACACGCTGCGCTTCGAGCTGACGAAGCCGAACGCCGAGTTCCCGTCGCTCCTGACCGCCTACCAGTGCTACATCGTCCCGGCCTCGGCCGTTGGGACGATCGGCAGCACCGGGATCGGGACCGGGCCCTTCAAGCTGTCCTCGTTCACGCCGGCCGGAGCCGGCAGTGTCGAGGCGTTCGACGACCACTTCGCGGGTCGTCCGGCACTCGACGGGATCGACTTCTTCTCGATCCAGGACACCACGGCCCGGGTGAACGCACTGCTCGCCGGACAGATCGACCTCATCTCGCAGACGAACCTCGACTTCGCCACCGCCCGGGTGGTCGCGGCATCGGACCGGGCGACGGTCGCGCGCTCCGTGAACGCGCAGTGGTACACGATCCCGATGCTCGCGACGAGCGACGAGTTCCGTGACCCAACGGTGCGCCAGGCGATGAAGCTCGCCTACGACCCGAAGCGGATCGTCGAGACGGCGCTGCAGGGCACCGGTTCGCCCGGCTGGGACAACCCGGTCCCGCCACAGCTCGCCGCCTTCCTCGACGAACCGCGCGAGTACGACCCCGAGAAGGCCAGGAGCCTGCTGCAGCGGGCCGACCGGGAGGGACTGCGCGCGTCGATCTACACGTCCAGCTACGAGTCGGTCTTCACGCCCCTCGCGGTCGCGTACCGGGACCAGGTCAAGGACGCCGGCATCGACCTGACGGTCCGGAACGCCTCGTCGGACTCTTACTACACACAGATCTGGATGCAGAAGCCGCTGATGGTGAGCTACTGGTTCACCGGCCGGCCGATCGACCAGCTGCTCAACCAGATCTTCCGATCGGGCTCGTCCTACAACGAGAGCGCGTGGTCGAACGGGTCGTTCGACAAGCTCCTCGACGAGGCGCGTGCCGAGATGGACGACGCCAAGCGGAAGACCCTGTACCAGGACGCCCAGCGACTCGTCGTGGCCGACGGTGCCGACATGACCCCGATGTTCGGCGACCGCCTGGTGGGGTTGTCCCGCGACGTCGTGAACTACTCGGAGTTCGGCTTCGAGTTCGACTACCTCCGGATCGGACTGCGCCGATGAACGTCCTCCTCCCCGTCCTCCGCCGGGTCGGCATCGCCGTCCTCACGGTGGTCCTCGCCTCGCTGTTCGTGTTCCTCGCCGTGCAGGCGCTCCCGGGTGACGTCGCGCAGCAGCTGCTCGGGCAGAACGCCACGCCCGACGCGGTCAAGCAGCTCCGCGAGTCGCTCGGTCTCGACCAGAACGTGTGGCTCCGCTACGGGCAGTGGCTCGTCGGCGCCGCGCACGGCGACTTCGGCACCTCGCTCGTCAGCGGGGAGCCCGTCGCGCCGACCCTGTTGACGGCGTTCCGGAACAGCATGCTCATCGCGGTCCCGGCGATGCTCGTCGGGGTCACGCTGTCCCTGACGCTCGGGGTCGTCGCCGGCGTTCGCCGCGGCCGCCCGACCGACCGGGTCATCTCGATCGTCAGCCTCGTGGTGATGAGCGTCCCGGAGTTCATGGTCGCGACCGTGCTCGTGCTGCTCTTCGCGATCGGTATCCCGCTCTTCCCGGCCGTCGTCCTGCGCGGCAGCGACGCCACCGTGGCCGAGCTGCTGCCGACGATCTGGCTCCCGATCATCGTGCTCACCCTCGCGATGGCCGCGTACATCGTCCGCACCGCGCGGTCCTCGACGATCGACGTGATGGCGTCCGAGTTCGTCACGACCGCCGAGCTCAAGGGCCTGACGATGCGCCGGGTGGTGTGGAAGCACGCGGTCCCGAGCGCGCTGCTGCCGACGCTCAACGTCGTCGCGCTGAACGTGGCGTGGCTCCTCGGCGGGGTGGTCGTCGTGGAGAACGTCTTCAACTACCCGGGCATGGGCAAGCTCATGCTCGAGTCGGTGTTCAACCGGGACCTGCCCACGATCGAGGCGATCGCGCTCCTCAGTGCCCTCATCTACGTCGTCTGCAACCTCGCAGCCGACCTGGTCGCGCTCGCGCTCGACCCGAAGCTCCGCACGCGGCAGCGGCGGACGCGGATCCGGCCGACGACCGGGCGCCGCTCGTCCACCGGCACCGAGCGCACCGAACGGAAGGCCACCGCATGACCGCCATCGCCCCGCGCTCGCGCAGCGTGATCGGTGCCGCCGTCGCGCCGCTCCGCAGCTCCACGGCACTCGCCATCGGCCTCGGGCTGATCGCGCTGCACCTCGTGCTCGCGGTGCTGGCACCCGTCATCGGCGTGCACGACCCCGTCGCGACCGACTCGACGAACGTGCTCGCCGGACCGGAGTGGACGCACTGGCTCGGCACCGACCAGTACGGCCGCGACATCCTGTCCCGCACGCTGAACGGTGGCAGGTACGCCCTGCTGGTCACGTTCCTCGCGACGACGATCGCGGTCGCCGTCGGCACGTTCCTCGGCGCCGTCACCGCGTACGCGGACAACTGGTTCGACGAGGTCGTCATGCGGGTCGTGGATGCGCTGCTCAGCGTGCCGTCGATCCTGGCGCTCCTCGTCGTGGTCACGGTCTTCGACGCCGGTCTCTGGGTGATCGTGCTCGCCGTGACGATCGTCTACGCCCCAGCCGTCACCCGCGTGGTCCGCGGGGCCGCACGCACCGTGATCACGCAGGACTACGTCACCGCGGCCCGCGCCCGCGGCGAGAAGCCCCTGTCGATCGTGTTCCGCGAGATCCTGCCGAACGTCCTCGACGTCGTGCTCGTCGAGTACGCGATGCGGGCGTCGTGGATCGTGCTCCTCGTGGCGTCGCTGTCCTTCCTCGGGTTCGGAGCGAACCCACCGACGCCCGACTGGGGGCTCATGGTGCAGGAGAACCGCACCGCACTGACCGTCGTGCCGCTCGGCACGCTGGCGCCGATCGTGGCACTGGCGACGCTCGTGATCGGCCTCAACCTCGCTGCGGACGGACTGAGCAAGTCGCTCGGGGTCGACCGCGCAACGCAGGGAGCGACGAGCGCATGACCGTCATCGACACGACCACCACGCAGGCCGTCCGCGTCGACGACCTCGCCATCTCCTACGCCGCCGGTCGTACCTGGGTCCCGGTCGTCCGGGGCGTCTCGTTCACGATCGACGCCGGCCGGACGCTCGGTCTCGTGGGGGAGTCCGGCAGCGGCAAGTCCACCGTCGCCAGGACGCTCCTCGCCCACCTCCGCACCGGATCGACCATCGTCGGCGGGACGGTCACGGTCGCCGAGCAGGACGTCTTCGCCCTGTCGCCCGCCGAGACCAGGGCGCTCCGCGGCGGCACCGCGTCCGTCGTCGCGCAGAACGCGGGCCAGGCGCTGACCCCGTCGATGCGGATCGGGGAGCAGATCCGCGAGGCCCTCCGTGCCCACGGCGAGCCGGACGGCCCGGAGCGGGTCGCCGAACTGGTCCGGCTCGTGCGGCTGCCCGACCCGGACACCATCGTCCGTCGGTACCCGCACCAGCTCTCGGGCGGCCAGCAGCAGCGCGTCGCCATCGCCATGGCCGTCGCGGCCAGGCCGCGCGTGCTCGTCCTCGACGAGCCGACCACCGCGCTCGACGTGGTCACGCAGGCGGCGGTCCTCGACCTCGTCGCCGACCTCGGCCGGGAGCTCGGGATGGCCGTCCTCCTCGTCAGCCACGACCTCGGGGTGGTGTCGGCCATGGCCGACGAGATCGCCGTGATGCGGCACGGCGAGATCGTCGAGCACCGCGCGACCGCCGACCTCTTCGCCGACCCGCAGCACGAGTACACGCGGGCCCTGTTGGCCGCGGTGCCGAACGGGACCATCACGGCCGGGAGCAGCACGGCCGGGACACTGCCTGGAGGCGCGGGTCCAGACGGTCTGGAGGCGACCGTCCCGGGGACGGTCGGCTCCACTGCCACGCCCACCGTGCCTCCCGTCCGTCCCGTCGTGACCGCACAGGACCTGGTGGTCAGGTACGGGCGCGGCCTGCCGGCCGCGGTCGACGGCGTCTCCTTCGAGATCGCGGCGCACGAGACCCTCGCCGTCGTCGGCGAGTCCGGGAGCGGCAAGTCGACGCTCGCAACCGCACTGGCCGGGCTGGTGCCCGCCGAGTCCGGCAGCTTCGACTACACCGACGACACGGTGACGGGTGACCTCCGCGAGCCCGTCGCCGCCCGGTCCGCCGCGCTCCGCCGCGCCGTGCAGCTGGTGTTCCAGAACGCCGACACCTCGCTCAACCCGCGTCGGACCGTCGGTGCCGCGATCGCCAGACCGCTCCGGCTCTTCACCGGCTCGTCCTCACGCCAGCGCGTCGCCGAGCTCCTCACGCAGGTCGGCCTCGGACCGGAGTTCGCGAACCGCCTGCCGGCACAGCTGTCCGGCGGCCAGCGGCAGCGCGTGGGCATCGCACGGGCCCTCGCCGCCGGGCCGCGACTCGTGATCGCCGACGAGATCACCACCGCGCTCGACGTGCAGGTCCAGGCCGGCATCCTGTCGCTGCTGGCCGACCTGCAGCGCGAGAACGGCCTGAGCTGCCTGTTCATCAGCCACGACCTCGCCGTCGTGCGGGGTGTCGCCGACCGCGTCGCGGTGATGACCGGCGGCCGCATCGTCGAGATCGGCCCGACCGAACGGGTGTTCACCGGCCCGAACCACCCGTACACGAGCACGCTGCTCGCGGCCACGCTCGAGCCGGGCGTGACGACGCTGCCCGAGGTCGACGACGGTGTGCAGCGCTGGCGGCACGTCGACGGCTGGACCGACCACGGGGACGGACACCGGATCAGGAACTGGGAGGACGCATGACGGACGGGCTGACGGCGATCGGGGTGCCGACCGGACTACCGGAGGGGGTCACCGTCCGCGACGAGTGGATCCCGATGCCGGACGGCGTGCGGCTGCACACCAGGATCTGGGCACCCGCGGGCGCGTCCGCCGATGCCCGTGTGCCGGTGCTGCTGGAGTACCTGCCCTACCGGCTCGACGACTGGACGGCGCCGCGGGACTCCGAGCGGCACCCCTGGTACGCGGCGCACGGGTACGCCTCGGTGCGCGTCGACATCCGCGGGACCGGGTCGTCGGACGGGTTCTTCGACGACGAGTACAGCGAGCAGGAGCTGCGCGACGGCGAAGCCGTGATCGCGTGGCTCGCCGCGCAGGAGTGGTCGACCGGTGCGGTCGGGATGTTCGGCATCTCGTGGGGCGGGTTCAACGCCCTGCAGCTCGCGGCCAGGGCGCCGGCGGCGCTCAAGGCCGTCGTCACGGTGTGCTCGACGGACGACCGCTACGACAACGACGTGCACTACGTCGGCGGCGCGGTGCTCGGGATCGACATGGCCGCGTGGGGCGCGACGATGTTCGCGTTCAACTCCCGTCCGCCGCGGCCCGAGGTCGTCGGGTCGTCGTGGGTCGCGCGCTGGAAGGAGCGGCTCGACGCGAACCGGCCGATGACGCCGGTGTGGCTGTCGCACCAGTCCCGTGACGACTACTGGCGGCACGGCAGCGCGGCGGAGGACTACGGGAAGATCGGCGCAGCGGTCCTCGCCGTCGGCGGCTGGGCAGACCCGTACCGGGACGCCGTCCTGCGCCTGGTCGAGCACGTCGACGCCCCGGTCAAGGGGCTCGTCGGGCCGTGGTCGCACCAGTACCCGGACCGCGGGCTCGCGCCGGGACCGTCGATCGGGTTCCTGCAGGAGACCCTGCGATGGTGGGACCGGTGGCTCAAGGGCGTCGACACCGGGGTCGAGGCCGATCCGGCGCTGCGTGCGTGGATCAACGACCCGGAACCGCCCGCGACGTACCACGCGTCGCGCACCGGGCGGTGGGTCGGGGCGACGTCGTGGCCATCGACCGCGACCGAGGCCGTGTCGCACACGCTCGACACCCTGCGCGGCGGACGTGACGGCGACGTCGTGGTCTCCTCCCCGCAAGAGACCGGCACGGACGCCGGACGGTTCTTCCCGTTCGGCAACGCGACCGACCTGCCGCCGGACCAGCGAGCCGAGGACGGCCGCTCGGCGTGCTTCGACCTGCTCGTCGACGAGTCGTTCGACCTGCTCGGCAACGTCCTCGTCGACCTCGCCGTCACGAGCGACGAGCCCAGGGCCACGGTCACCGTGCGGCTGTGCGATGTGGCCCCTGACGGCAGCTCGACGCTCGTCACCCGTGGTGTGCTGAACGCCGCCCGCCGGCACGGCATGGACCGGACCGACCCGCTCGCGCCGGGGGTACCCACCGTGCTGCCCGTCCGACTGGTGTCCACCGGGCACCGCTTCGTCACCGGACACCGACTCCGGATCGCCGTGTCGACGTCGTACTGGCCGTGGGTGTGGCCGCACGGGACCGCAGCGACCCTCGTGCTCGATCCGTCGGAGAGCTCGGTGACCCTCCCGGTGTGGACCCGGTCGGACGACGACGACATCCGCTTCGAGGCGCCCGAGCGGTCGACCCCGCTCGCGATCACCCGGGTGGAACCGAGCGACCCGCTCCCGCAGCGCACCGTCACCCACGACGTGGAGACCCGGACGTGGACGCTCGACGTCGACCCCGGGTACGGCGGCGGCCGGGTATACCCGGACGGGCTGGTGTTCAGCGAGGACGCGCGCGAGACCTACCGGATCCGTTCGGACGACCCGACGTCGGCCACCGCGGACTCCCGCTGGGTGATCGGTCTGACGCACACCGACTGGGCCGCGCGCCTCGAGACGACGTCGCACGTGACCGCGGACGCCGAGTCGTTCCACCTCGTCAACACCGTCCGCGCGTGGGCACGGGACGGAGCGGCCGGGACCGAGGAGCAGCTCGTCGCCGAGCACACGTTCCGTGACGAGGTGCCGAGGACGTCCGCGTGAGCGCCGAGCAGCAGGCACCGGACCCGGCGCAGCCGAAGCCACGGGCGCGCCAGCGACCCGAGGTCCGTCGCGCGATGATCGTCCTCGCCGCGCGCAGCGTCATCGTCCGCAACGGTCTCGGCGCGACCGGGCTCCGTGACATCGCGGCGGAGGCAGGTGTCTCCGTCGGGACCGTGACCTACCACTTCGGG
Organism: Curtobacterium sp. L3-7; assembly: GCF_048756585.1. Taxonomy (NCBI): domain Bacteria; kingdom Bacillati; phylum Actinomycetota; class Actinomycetes; order Micrococcales; family Microbacteriaceae; genus Curtobacterium; species Curtobacterium sp. L3-7. The sequence goes on from NZ_CP151474.1 coordinate 2,516,430, forward strand.
AGCGTCGCGGAGATCCTGAACGAGGTCGTCGTGCTCGAGACCGAGCGCTTCTACGGGGCGATCGTCGCCGCCGTCGACGCGGAACCCGATCCGGCGACGGCGCTGCGGATGCTCGTCGAGCCGTTGTTCGACGACAGCGAGGAGGTCCGGCAGCACTGGCGGATCTGGTCCGACTACTGGACCGCGGTCGCACGTCGTCCAGAGGTGGCCGAGGAGTACGCGGAGCGCATCCGTGTCTGGGAGGCCTGCCTGGTCCGCGTGATCCGCCGCGGGGTCGACACGGGGACGTTCGACGTGGCCTCGGACGGCATCGACCCCTCGGTCGTCGCGCTCAAGCTCGCCGCCTACAGCGACGGCGTGGCGACGCAGATCGCCCAGAACGCCCCAGGGCTGACCAACGCGGTGGCACTGACCTGGATGTGGGAGTTCCTCGCACAGCACCTCGGGGTTGTACTGAGGTAAGGCTTCCCTTACCGTTGTGTCCATGGCCAGGACCCGTCGACAGCCCAGCGAGCGCATCCTCATCGCGGGGAGCTCCGACGACCTCGTCGAGATCCACCGCCTGTTGCTCGACCTCCCCGAGAACGCGTACGGCCAGGTCTTCGTCGAGGTCGCCCTCGACGAGCAGGTCCGCATCCTCCCGGCGCCCCCGCGCGTGACCGTCACCTGGCTGGTCCGGAGCGCCCGTGCGTCCGCTGTCGCCCCGCTCGTCTTCGCCGACCACGGGGAGGCCCTGGCAGCGGCCGTCATCGGCTGGGCGGCCGAGTGGTGCGTCGCCGACTGCGAGCCGCGGACGACGGTCTGGATCGGCTGCGCGGACAGTCCGTGGGTCGAGCAGGCCCGCGCGGCGGTGCAGCTCGAACTGACCGACGCTGGCCAGCAGGTCCAGGTGGAGTACGGCGGGTAAGGTCAGCCTGTGCTTCCTTGCGCCGTTCAAGAAAGCGGAGCAGGGTTGTTCCATCGGCACGACCGGAGCGCGAGCTCCGTTCGCGCTCACGAGGTAGGAGGAAGCAGCACATGACCACGAGCACGACCACCCCGAACACCACGTCCCCGTTCTCGACGACGCCGGAGCTCGCAGCCGGTGTCGCACAGTTCCTCGCGCCGGTCGTCATCGACCTCGAGGCCCTCGTCGTCAACGGCAAGCAGGCGCACTGGCACGTGCGCGGCCGGAACTTCGTCGGTGTCCACGAGCTCCTCGACGACATCGTCGCCCACGCGCAGGAGTACGCCGACCTCGCCGCGGAGCGCATCGTCGCCCTCGGCCTGCCGGTCGACTCGCGCATCGCGACCGTCGCCGCGAACACCACGATCCCGGCGCTGTCCGAGGGCTTCCAGAACTCCGACGTCACCATCACCGAGGTGATCGCCGACATCGACGCGGCGCTCGCGCAGGTCCGTCGCGCGGTCGAGGGACTCGACGAGGTCGACCTGAACAGCCAGGACGTCGTCATCGAGATCGAGCGCGGACTGACCAAGGACCGCTGGTTCCTGCAGGCGCACCTCGCCGCCTGAGACCAGCGATCTCCTGGACAGGAGGCTCGGTGCCAGCTGGCACCGGGCCTCCTGTCATGCGTGTGGCCCCGTCCCGTTCACGCACCGGACCCCGCCGGTTCACCCGCCTGTACCCCCGTACAGCCATCCTCGGATGGCACCCGTTCGGGGCACATGACGAGGGGAACCGACATGGAACAGCACACACCGAAGCGCCGTCGGCGCGCGGCACTCGCGATCGGCGCCGTCGTCGTCGCCGGCGCGATCGCGCTTCCCGGCACCGCCGAGGCCGTCAACCAACTGGCACTCAACCAGCACGGCGGCGCGCAACGGGCAGCAGGCGACCAGACGCAGGCCGTCCGGCAGGCGATCAAGAACGCGAACGCGAAGAACGTCATCCTGCTCATCGGCGACGGGATGGGTGACTCCGAGATCACGGTCGCGCGCAACTACGAGTACGGCGCCGCCGGTCGTCTGCCCGGGCTCGACGCGCTCCCGCTGACCGGTTCGTACACGACGTACTCGCTCGTGAAGGACGGCGCGGACAAGGGCAAGCCCGACTACGTGACCGACTCGGCGGCATCCGGGAGCGCGTGGGCGACCGGCACCAAGACCTACGACGGCGCGATCTCGGTCGACATCGACGGTGCACCGCAGCAGACCCTCCTGGAGCTGGCGAAGGCGAACGGCCTGCGGACCGGCAACGTGTCGACGGCGGAGATCCAGGACGCCACCCCTGCCGTGCAGGTCGCCCACGTCGGCGCGCGGAGCTGCTACGGACCGGACACCGCGTCGTGCGGGTCGGACGCGCTGCAGAACGGCGGGCTCGGATCGATCAGCGAGCAGCTGCTGAACGCCCGCCCCGACGTCACGCTCGGCGGTGGCTCGGCGAGCTTCACCCAGACCGCCAAGGCCGGGCAGTACGCGGGGAAGACGCTCTTCGACCAGGCAGGTGCGCGCGGCTACCAGGTCGTCGACGACGCCGCGGGGCTCGCCGCTGTGCGCAAGGCCGACCAGAAGCAGCCGGTGCTCGGCCTCTTCACGCCGGGCAACTTCCCGACCCGGTACGCGCCGACCACGGCCACGGTGGGCGGAGCCGACCGGGCAGCGGTGCGCTGCACGCCGAACCCGGCTCGCCTCGACACCGGCCTCTCGCTGCAGTCGCTGACGAACAAGTCGATCGGGCTGCTGAACCGCGGCGCGTCGAACGGCGAGGGCTTCTTCCTGCAGGTCGAGGGCGCGAGCATCGACAAGCAGGACCACGCCGCCGACGCGTGCGGCCAGATCGGCGAGACGATCGACTTCGACGAGGCGGTGCAGGCCGCGCTCGCGTTCGCCCAGAAGGACGGCAACACCCTCGTCATCGCGACGGCGGACCACGCGCACTCGAGCCAGATCGTCGACAACACCCCGCCGGCCTCGCTGTCCACCGCGCTCGTCACGGCCGACGGCACGACGATGAAGGTCTCCTACGGCACGGCGGGCGCCGGTGCGTCGCAGCAGCACACCGGCACGCAGGTCCGGATCGCGGCCTTCGGTCCCGGTGCAGCGAACGTCGTCGGACTCACCGACCAGACGGACACGTTCTTCACGATCTCCGACGGGCTCCGGTTGAACGGCGACCTGGCGGCGCTGAGCCGCGGTGCGCGGATCGACCTCTCCGTCGGTGCGCCACGACCGAACCAGCGGGTCGTGCTGACGGGCAGCCGGTTCGCCGGTGACCGCCAGGTGCGGGTCACCGTCGGGTCGACCGACCTGGGCACGGTGGACGTCATCGACGGGACCGCAACGGTCGCCTGGAAGGCGACGAAGGGGTCCTCGACCGTGACGTTCACGGGCGCGCAGTCCGGGAAGCAGGCGTCGAAGCAGGTCCGCGTGCGCTGATCCTGCGATGCGCATGGTCCGGCCTGGCCGGTGTCCGCTCAGGCGGGACCGACCAGGCCGGACTCGTACGCCAGGACCACCGCGTGCACCCGGTCGCGGAGCTGCAGCTTCGCGAGGATCCGGCCCACGTGGGTCTTCACCGTCTGCTCGGCGATGTACAGGTCGCCGGCGATCTCGGTGTTCGACCGGCCGCGGGCGACGAGCATGAAGACGTCGCGCTCGCGGTCCGTGAGCACGTCGAGCACGTGCTCACGAGGTGTCGACGGCGGGGGAGCGGCGACGAAGGCCTCGACGAGGTGCCGGGTGACCCGCGGTGCGAGCAGTGCGTCGCCGGCGGCAACGGTGCGGACCGCCCCGACGAGCTCGTCGGCGCTGGCGTCCTTCAGGAGGAAGCCGCTCGCGCCGGCCCGAAGCGCGTCGAAGACGTAGTCGTCGATGTCGAACGTCGTGAGCATCAGGACCCGGACCGGGGCGTCGGTCGCGGCCGACAGCAGGCGGCGGGTCGCCTCGATGCCGTCGAGTTCGGGCATGCGGACGTCCATCAGCACCACGTCCGGCTGCAACCGGATGCCGAGCGAGACCGCTTCTGCGCCGTCGCCTGCCTCGGCGACCACCTCGACGTCGTCCTGGGCCTGCAGGATGGCGCGGAGTCCCATCCGGAACATCTGCTGGTCGTCGACCACCATCACGCGGATCATCGGGTCCCCCCGTCGGTGTGCATCTGGTCGTCGCTGTGCATCTGGTCGTCGGTGTGCATCTGGTCGTCGGTGTGCAGTGGGAGGTCCGCGACGACCCGGAACCCGCCGTCGGTCGTGGGACCGTGGTCGATCGTGCCGCCGACGGCGGTGACTCGCTCACGCATGCCGGCGAGGCCGAAGCCGCCATCGTCCGGCGGAGCCGGCGGGACGCCCTGGACGTCGGGAGCGGCGTTGGTGACCGTGACCCGGAGACGCGAGCCGTGCCTCCCGACCGTCACGACGGTGGACGCGCCGGACGCGTGCCGGGCGACGTTGCCGAGCGCCTCCTGCACGACCCGGTACGCGGTCAGCTCGGTGAGCCGGCCGACCCCGCTGTCGTCGCCGACGTCGAGCGTCACCGGGATGCCGGCCGCACGCGTCGCGGTGACGAGCGTCGGCAGGTCGACGAGCCGCGGCTGCGGCGCGCGTTCTGCATCCTCGTCGCCGCGGAGCGTGCCGAGCAGCTGACGCATCTCGCGGAGTGCCGTGCGCGACGTCTCCGCGATGGCCGCGAACTCGGCTCGTGCGCCGTCCGGCAGGTCGGTGACCCGGTACGGGGCGGACTCGGCCTGCATGTGCACGACGGACATGCTGTGCGCGACGACGTCGTGCAGCTCACGGGCGATGCGTGCGCGCTCCTCGACCGCGCGACGGCGGGCCTGTTCGGTGTCGGCGTCGCGGCGTGCTGCCTCGAGCTCGGCACGGATCGACCGCCGTTGCCCGATCACGACCGCGGCCGCGGAGAGGATGAGCGTGTCGCCGGCGGACACGACGAAGCTCGCGGTCCAGACGTCGGCCTGGTCCCATCGGCCGGGGGAGACGGCGACGAGGACGAGCGGGACGACGGTCGCCGCGGCCCAGACGACCGCGGTGAGGCGCCAGCTGGTGCGCACGCCCAGGACGACGAGCAGCACGCTCAGGCCGATGATGCCCGTGACGGGAACGGGCCACGGGCCGGCTGACGACCCGGCGGTGAGCAACCCGAGCGCTCCGAGTGCGGCCAGGTGCGCGACGGCGGCAGTGCGCGGCGCCCACGGTGCGATGCCGATCGTGATGCTGAGGACCGCGGACACGAGCAACGACAGCGGGACGGGGACGCCGTAGACGACGGAGGTGACGGGCGCGGCGACGGCGAACAGGGAGCCGGCGACGACCACCAGGCCGATGCGCATCGCGAGCACCTGCCAGGTGGATCGGGGTGCTGGGGTCACGGGCGGACGGTCTCTCCGGTGGTGCCGTGGGCGGTCGCGCGGGTCGCGCGTCTGCGGCCGAGCCTACCGATCACGCGGTCGACGACGACACCGAGCAGCACGGCGATCGCCATCGACACGCCGGCTGCGACGAGCGGTTCGTGCAGCACGCTCGACGTCGCGAGGGCGATGCCGATGGAGGTCGCCGACCAGGCGAAGCCGGCGATCGTGCTGATCGCGAGGAACCGCCGGTAGGGCAAGCGTGTCGCCCCGGCGGTCGTGTTGACGGCCACCCGGCCGACCGGGATGTAGCGTCCGACCAGGATCAGGCTGGCGGAGCGCCGCTGCATCTGGCGCTGTGCGAAGGCGAACGCCGAGGCGACCTTCGGCCGACGTGCGTCCGCGAGCCGCGCGAGACCGACGCGCCTGCCGATCCAGTAGGCGATCGAGTCGCCCGCGACGGCGCCCAGCGCCGCGGCGACGAGGACCCCGGCGAGCAGCGGGCTGCCGGTCGTGGCCGCGACGGCGGCGATCGCGACGAGGGCGGCCTCGCTGGGGACCGGGGGGAAGAACCCGTCCACCAGGCACAGGGCGAACAGCACGACGAACACGAGCGGGCTGGCGGCGAGGTCCACCACGAGCGGGGTGAGCTGGTCGAACACGGCGGGCTCCTGTCCGTCGGCGACGCTCGCCGACGGTGTCGACGCTACGGAGCCGTCGGTGCCCTGCCATCCCACTGCGGGGCCCACCGCCCCCTACCCTGGTATGACTTCCGCGGTCGGTTCAGTCGGTCTCGCCCGTGGCGGTCTCCCGGATCCGTCGGACGACCGCACTCGTGGAGTGCTCCGGGACGTAGTCGACCATCACGACCTCGCCGCCGTAGCCGCGGACGACCTCGGTCTCGCGCAGCATCTCCGGCGAGTAGTCGCCGCCCTTGACGTAGACGTCCGGACGGACCCGGTCGAGGAGCGGGATCGGGGTGTCCGTCGCGAAGACGGTCACGAGGTCGACGCAGGCGAGGGCGGCGAGGACGCCTGCGCGGTCCTCAGCGGTGTTGATCGGCCGCTCCGGGCCCTTCAGCCGCCGCACCGAGTCGTCGTCGTTGAGCGCCACGACGAGCAGGTCACCGAGTTCCTTCGCCTGTCGCAGGTAGGTCGTGTGGCCACGGTGGACGACGTCGAAACAGCCGTTCGTGAACACGACCCGCTTTCCCTGCTCGCGGGCGAGTCCGACCGCGGCGGCGAGTTCGTCGTGGTCGACGACGGTCTCCGCTGGCGCCTCGACAGAAGTGAGGAGGGCGGCGGTGTCACAGGTGGAGGTCCCGGCCTCGCGGACGACGACGTCCGCAGCGGCCTGCGCGAACGTCACCGCCGCCCGGGCGTCGCAACCGGCGGCGAGGGCGACGCTCGCCGCGGCGCAGAACGTGTCCCCGGCCCCGGACGCCTGCTGCTCGGACGCCGGCGTGGCGCGGGTGCGGTGCCCAGTGGTGTCACCCGCCGCGAGGAGGACCGATCCGTCGCGGTCGAGGGTGACGGCGGCGGCGCGCGCTCCGGTCACCCGGAGCACGTCCGCGCGGGCGGCGGTCACGGAGCCGGCGCGATCGGCCCCCTGGCCGAGGTCGGATCCCAGGAGCGCCGCGGTCTCCGCCGCGTTCGGCGTGACGAGGTCCGGGTGCAGGTCGTGCCAGCCCCGGAGGTCGTGCGCGTCCACGACGACGACAGCGGGGCGATCGCGGTCCAGCACGGGCAGGACGGTCTCGGGAGAGACCCCGAGACCGTAGTCGCAGACGATCGCGGCGTCGGCACCGTGCAACGCGCGTGCGGTCGCGGTGGCGAGCTGCTCGCGGTGGGCGGTGGTCGGCGCCGCGGCGAGTTCGTCGACCCGGACGACGACGCGGTCGCCCCCGACGACGCGCGTCTTCGTGGTCGTGGTCGCGCCGGGGACGGAGAGGAGGTGCGTCGTGTCCACCCCGGCGACGTCGAGGCGCCCGCGGAGGACCGAGCCGGCCTCGTCGTCGCCGATGATCCCGACGAAGACCACGCGGGCACCGAGCGCCCGGGCGTTCACGGCGGTGTTGGCGGCACCGCCGGGGACCGCGATCGTCTCGGTGACGCGGACGACCGGTGCCGGCGCCTCGCGCGAGACGCGCTCCGCCTCGCCGATCGTCCAGCGGTCGAGGATCGGGTCGCCGATCACGACGACGAGGGGATCGCGGTCGTCGATCCGGGCGACGACGTCGCGGATGAGCCGGACGTCGGCGGTCACCGGTCGTACCCCTCGGCTGCGGCGGTGTCGGCGGGCCGCTCGTCGGCGAGGTGTTCATCGGCGGGGCGCTCGTCGGCGCGGGTGACGCGCGGGGCAGGTTCGAGGTGGACCACCGTCGTCGTGGTCATCTCGTCCAGCAGGTGCGGACCGTAGCCGAACCCGGATCCGGACGCCCCGCGCGGCTCGGCACTGCCACCGGGTGCTCCGCCGAAGACCGCGTTGATCTTCACGGTCCCGACGGGGAGGGTCGCGGCGGCGAGCAGGGCGTTGCCGGTGTCGGGCGTGAGCACGGTCGCCGCGAGGCCGTACCGGTCGGCGGCGGCGAGGCGGAGACCCTCGGCGAAGCTGTCGACGACGCGCACCGGCGCGATCGGTCCGAACGTCTCCTCGGTCATGGCGAGCGCGTCGTCGGGCACGTCGGTCAGCACGGTGGCCGGGTAGGAGGAGCCGGCACCGTCCGGCACCACGCCGCCGGTCCTGACGGTCGCACCACGACGAACCGCGTCGTCGACGTGCTGCTGGACGAGCACGCGGAGTCGTTCGTCGACCAGGGGACCGAACTCGGACGCGGGGGCGGCCGTGCGGGCGTCCGCCTCGGAGACGAGCGCGGCGACGAACGCCTCGGCGACGTCCAGGTGGACGTAGATGCGCTCGACGCTGGTGCAGATCTGGCCGGTGTTCGCGAACGCCCCGAGCGCTGCCTGCGCGGCGGCCCACGTCGGATCGACGCCGGCGTCGACCACGAGCGCGTCGTTGCCGCCGTTCTCGCGGATCACGTGGGCGCGCGTGGTGGCGGCGACCGCGGTGAGCCGGTCCCCGGTCGCGGTGGACCCGACGTGCGCGTAGACCGCGATGCCGTCCTCGGCGAGCAGCGCCTCGCCGGTCGTCGCATCGCCGTCGACCCCGACGAGGACACCGTCGGGCAGGACCTCGGCGAGGAGCGCGTTCAGACGCTGGATCGTGGCCGGGCACCGCTCGCTGCCCTTGTGCACGACCGTGTTGCCGGTGACGACCGCGGCGCCGACGATGCCGAGCGCGACGGCGACGGGGTCGTTCCACGGGGTGAGGGCGAGGACGACGCCGCGGGGATGCGGCACGGTCCAGTCCGCCGCGCCGTGCTGTCCCCGCAGGGACTCGCCGCGGTGCAACGGACCGAGCTCCGCGTACTGGAGCAGGGTGCCGATGCCGGCCTGCACGCCGCCGAGCGCATCGCCGGGGACCTTGCCCGTCTCGCGGGTGTTCAGTTCGGCGAGCTCGACGGCGTGTCCGCGGAGGTGCTCGGCGGCATCGCGGAGCAGCGCACCACGGTCGGCAGGGGCGGTCCTCGACCAGGCCGGGAACGCCGCGCGTGCCCTGGCGACCGCGTCCCGGACCTCGTCGGGGGTCGCCGCGGTGGTCGTCGACGCGACCGATCCGGTCACGGGGTCGAGGACGACGATCCGGTCGGTCGTGGTGGGGGCTTCGAGCGTCATGCGGGTCCTTCCAGGGACGCGGACGGTGCGGGTCTCCGACGCTCCGCCCCGGTTCCTGGGCGCGGTCACGGCAACGCGTTCCGTGGCTGACCGGACGTGTTCTCGGAGTGCCGTCGGTAGACAGGGGCATCGACGAACGGGAGGCACTCGGTGCGCATCGGTGACGGCGGACGACGGTTCGGTGGGGTCCGCGAGATCGCGGTGCTCCGTGGCGGGGGACTCGGTGACCTGATGTTCGCGATGCCCGCGATCGATGCGCTGGCCGCCGCCTACCCCGATGCGCGTGTGACGCTCCTCGGCACGCCGGCCGCTGCGGAGCTGCTCGTCGGCCGGACCGCATCGGTGCACGCGTTCGAGGAACTCCCCGTCTCCCCGGGCGTGCGCGACCGCGGCGTGGACGCCCCGTCCCTCGAGGACTTCGACCACCGGCTCCGCGGCCGGTTCGACCTCGCCGTGCAGCTGCACGGTGGCGGCCGCAACTCGAACCCGTTCCTGCTCCGGCTCGGGGCGCGGCACACCGTCGGCACCGCGACCGAGGACGCTGAGATCCTCGAGCGCTGGGTCCGGTACGTCTACTACCAGCACGAGGTGCTCAGGGGACTCGAGGTGGTCGCACTCGCCGGGGCCGAACCGGTCACACTCGATCCGCGCCTGACGGTGTCGGAGGACGAGCGGCAGGCGGTCAGGTCGCGGCTGGGGGTGGCCGGGACGCTCGTGGCGATGCACCCAGGCGCGACGGACCCGCGGCGCCGCTGGAGCCCCGACCGGTTCGCCGCCGTCGCCTCGGCGCGGATCGACGCCGGCGACGACGTGGTCCTCGTCGGGGACCACTCCGACCGTGCAGCGGCCGATGCGATCGTGGCGGCGGTGGGCACGGACCGTGCATCCCGGCTGCACGACCTCGTCGGCACGCTGCCGCTCCGGGAACTGCCTGCGGTGCTGGCTGCTGCCGACGTCATGGTGGGCGACGACTCCGGTCCCCGGCACCTCGCCGTGGCGGTCGGCACGCGGACGGTTGGCGTGTTCTGGTTCGGCAACGTCATCAACGCCGGGCCGTTGGACCGCGGCCGACACCGGGTGCTCATGGCGTTCGTCACCCGGTGCCCGGTCTGCGGGGTCGACGTGACCCAGGTGGGCTGGACCGCCGATCGATGCGAGCACGACCCGTCCTACGTCGACGAGGTCACGCCCGAGCAGGTCCTCACCGAAGTGGAGGACCTGCTCTGGACACGCTGACGGCCTGCGGGCCGGGTGTCAGGGCCAGCTCGGCTCCGTGGCCGGCATGATCGAGAGTTCCCGGATCTCGCACCCGGCGGGCTGGGCGAGTGCGAACAGGATCGCATTGGCGACGTACGACGGTTCGATCAGCTGCGCGTCCGGCCCCGGCTTGTACTGCTCGGTGCGGTCCGCGAAGAAGTTGGTCCGCATGCCGGCCGGGATCACGTTCGTCACGCCGACGCTGCCTGCTGCTTCTGCGGCGAGCGCCTGCGAGAACCCGCGGACGCCGAACTTCGACGCGGAGTAGGCGGTGCCGTCGCCGACGCCGCGCAGTGCGAGCGACGAGGACACGGTGACGACCCGGCCGTGACTCTGCTCGAGCGAGGGGAGTGCCGCACGGACCACGGCGGCGGTCCCCAGCAGGTTCACGCCGACGATCCGTTCCCAGTCCGCTGCGGAGAGCCCGCCGATCGGCGCCGGCTTGTCGATGCCGGCGGCGGTGACCACGGCGTCGAGCCCCCCGTGCCGTTCGGCGGCGTCCCGCACAGCCTGCTCGGTCGCCGCCGTGTCGGTGACGTCGACCGCCACGGCGTCGATCCCGTCGGCGACGCCGTCGACGCGGAGGTCGAGGACGATCGGGGTGCCGCCTGCTTCGAGGACGGCATCGACGACGGCCGCTCCGAGTCCGGAGGCACCGCCGGTGACGAGGACGCGGCCGATGGGGGTGGTGGGGACGGGCATGTGGTTCCTTTCGGTGGGCCTCAGCCGACGTGCGCGAGCGCCGCGGCGAGACGGGTGGTGGAGCGTCCGGGGTGGAACGGGACGGTGACGACCCGTCCGCCCCACTCGGCGAGCGTGTCGGACTCGGGGAGGGCGTCGGCGGTGTAGTCCCCGCCCTTGGCCCAGACGTCGGGACGGAAGCGTCGGAGCGCCTCGTCCGGGGTGGTCTCGTCGAACACGACAACGGCGTCGACGCAGTCGAGTGCGAGCAGGAGCTCGACGCGGTCGTCCTGGTTCATGATCGGCCGCTCCGGCCCCTTGAGCTGTCGGACCGAGTCGTCGGAGTTCAGGCAGACCACGAGGCAGTCGCCGAGGGCGCGCGCTGCGGAGAGGGTCCTGGCGTGTCCGGCGTGCAGCAGGTCGAAGCAGCCGCCGGTCGCGACGACGACGCCGCCGGCGCTCCTGGTGCGGTGCACGACCCGCACGGCGTCGCGGTCGGTTCCCGGGACGTCCACCGGTGGGCGGCCGACGTCGGTGAGGAGCGACGTCACCCCGCCGGCGGCGAGGTAGGCGGACGCGTCCGCGACCCCGGCGGCGACGGCGTCTGCGACGTCCGCACCGGACGCCAGCGCGACGGCCACCCCTGCGGCGAGCCGGTCACCGGCACCGCACGGGTCCCCGGCGGTGACGGACGGCGCCGGGACGAACCGGCTGTCGAGCCGGTCGCCGCTCAGGCGACCGACGAGTGCGCCGCGGTCGCCGAGCGTCACGGCGACGGCCTGCACGTCCCACGCACCGAGCAACGCCTCGGCAGCGTCGGTGGCGAAGGGCATGCCGGTGCCACCCAGTCCGGTGAACCGTCGGGCCTCGGCCGCGTTCGGCGTGGCCACGGTGATGCCGGCGACCGGCGTCGCTCCCTTGGGGTGCGGGTCCCAGACGACCGGCGTCGACCGCGCGGCGGCCGCGATCGCGTCCCGGACGGCGGGGGAGGCCGGGACACCGCGACCGTAGTCGGCGACGACGACGGCGTCGGCGTCCAGCAGTGCATCGGTCATCGCCCGGGTCGCCTCGGGCACGGACGGGGTCTCGCACCCCTCGTCGATGCGCACGAGGGCGTGGTCACCGACCCGCACGCGGGTCTTCACGGGCGTCGGGGCGCCGGACGGACCGGCGACGACGCGGACGTCGGGCAGCAGCGCGGTGATCTCCGCGGCATGGGCGTCGTCGCCGAGGACGGTGACGAGCGTGACGTCGTGCCCGTCCCGCGCGAGCATCGTCGCGACGAGGCCGGCACCGCCCGCGCGTCGGTCGTCGGTGTGGACGTCGACGACGGGGACCGGTGCGTCGGGGCTCAGGCGGTCGCTCGTGCCGGACACGTCGACGTCGAGCAGGGTGTCCCCGACGACCACGATCCGGAGCGGTGCTGCGCCCCGGACGCTGCCCGTCATGCTCGGCCCCCACGGCGGAGCGCCGGTTCCATCGCGGTGCAGAGCGCGTGCACGAGCACCAGCTGCGCCTCCTGGACGTTGGCGGACGGACCGTCGATGCAGATCGCGTCGTCGACGGCGTCCGCGAGCGGGTTCGGCCGCGGACCGGTCAGGGCGAGCGACCGGGCACCGACGGCCCTGGCGGCTGCTGCGGCGGTCAGGAGGTTCGGGCTCCTCCCGCTCGTGCTCAGCAGCACGACGACGTCGCCCGCCCTGGCATGTGCACGGACCTGACGGGCGAAGACCTCGTCGAACCCGTAGTCGTTCCCGATGGCCGTGACCGCCGAGGTCTCCGCGTGCAGGGAGATCGCCGAGTACGCGGGGCGGTCGCCGTCGAACCGGCCCGTGAGCTCCGACGTCAGGTGCTGCGCCTCCGCTGCCGATCCGCCGTTGCCCGCTGCGAGGAGCCGACGGCCGGACACGAGCCGCGCGGCGACGTCGTCCGCCCAGGCCGCGATGTGGTCGCCGTGCTCGACGAGCGATGCGATGACGGGAACGGAGGCGGCGACGTGGTCGAGCACCGCACGGGCACTGCCGCTCGTCCGCTCGGTCGTCTCGATGCCGTGCCGGTCGATGGTCATCGTGCCGTCCTCTCGGTGTCGCGCGCGGCTCTGGCCGAACGCGTGGTGTGGTCGGGAGTGCTGATCGTGCGACCGATCAGCCGTTCGTAGACGCGCTCGGTGTCCGCCGCGACGCGCGTCCACGAGTACCGGTTCTCGACGCGTGCACGGCCGGCTGCGCCGTACGCGTCGGCCTTCCCGGGATCGTCGAGCAGCTCGGCGACCGCTGCGGCGACGGCGTCCTCGTCCCGGGGCGGGACGTGCATGCCCGTGGACTCCTCGACGACCGTGTCGATGAGACCCCCGACGCGCGACGCGACGACCGGTCGGCCGCACGCCATCGCCTCGAGCGGCACGATGCCGAACGGCTCGTACCACGGCGCGCACACGACGACGTCGGCGCTCCGGTACACGGACGGCATCTCGTCCTGCCCGAGCTGGCCCCGGAAGTGCACGTGGTCACGGACGCCGAGCTGCCGTGCGAGCGTGTCGAGCCGCTGGTACTCGGGGTCGTCCGGCAGGTCGGCACCGGCCGTGCCGGCTCCGCCGACGACGACGAGTTCGACGTCCCGCCCGTCTGCGACGAGCCGGGCCAGCGCGGCGATCGTCGTCCCGACGCCCTTCCGTCGGACGAGCCGGGACGCGGTCAGGATCCTGGATGTCCGTCCCCGTTCCTCGACCACACCCGTCGGTCGGAACCGGTCGACGTCGACCCCGCACGGCACGACCGAGATCGCGCGGAGGGGGACGCCGAGCGCCTTGAGCTCGAACGCCTCGTCGGAACAGGTCGCGACGACCTGGTCGACGCCGCGTCCGACGGAGGGCTCGATCCAGTCCCGTTCCGCCGGGCTGGTGTCCGCGGCGCCCTGGTGCCGACGCTTGACGACCCCGAGGGCGTGGAACGTCTGCACGATCGGGATCCGGACGCCGCCCGTGCGGGCCTGTACCTGCGTGACGGCCTCGAGCGCGGCGTGTCCGGACATCCAGAAGTGCCCGTGCACGACGTCCGGCCGGTCGACGAACCACTCGGCGGCGAGCACCTGGGCGAACGCCGCCATGCAGGGGAACAGGTCGTCCTTCGGGACGTGCTCGGGCGGACCGGCGTCGACGTGCACGACCTCGACCCCCGGGCGCAGCACGACCCGCACGGGCAGTGTCGGGGCGTCCCGCCTGGTGTAGACCGTGACCTCGTGGCCGCGATCGGCGAGCGCACCTGACAGGGCGGCGACGTGCACGTTCTGCCCGCCGGCATCGACACCGCCGAGCACCGCGAGCGGGCTGGCGTGTTCGGAGACCATGGCGATCCTCATCGAGCGTTCCCTCCGACGGGGTGACCGGCGAGACCGGCCGGTGTGGGACGAGTACGGCGGTGGCGGGTGACGGTGTCGTCGAGCAGCTCGTCCCAGTCCCGCAGGTACCGGGTGAGCGAGTGGCGTGCGAGCGCGGCCTCGCGGGCGACGAGCCCCCTCCGCCGCGCCTCGTCCGGGTCGTCGACGAGCAGCCGGGCGACGCGTGTCAGCTCCGTCACGTCGGTCGAGATCGCACCGGCCTCCGGCGGGACCGTGCGCGCGGCGTCGGTCGTCGCGAGCACCAGCACGGGCATGGCCATGTGCATCGCCTCGATCAGCGAGAGCCCGAGCGACGTCCACCGGTTCGGGTGCAGGTACGCCCGTCGTTCCGCCAGTGCGGCGTGCATCGGCTCCGGTGGGACGTCACCGAGCCCGGAGACGACGACACCCGGGTCCGCGAGCTGTCCGGTGCCCATGCCCCAGACGTCGACGGGGGCGACCGCCCCGAACGTCGCGAGCAGGTCGGTCCCGACGACGCGGCCGCGTCGGACGGGCTCGTTGATGACGGCGCCGAACCGCTCCAGTCGGCCGGTCCACAGCGGACCCGGGTCGACGACGCCGTGCTCGACGACGGTCGTCCTGGTGCTGCCGCAGTCCCACATCAGTGCGTTCCAGTGCGTGACGTGGGCGATGGTCAGGTCGTCGCGGTCCCGGAACGGGTGCAGCGAGTTCGGCACGTCCACCCTCGGGGCGTTGTGTTCGACGAAGACCGTCGGCAGGTCGCGCCCGGGCAGGAGCTCGGCGACGGCGGCCGCCTCCTCGGTCCGCTGCAGGACCACGACGTCGACGTCGGTCTCGCGGAGCGCAGCGGGGTCGATCTCGGTCACGTTCGGCCAGTCGCGGCCGCCGGTCCCGAGCCCCCAGGCGTCGCGGGCGTCGGTCGTCGGCACGAGGTACTCGTGTCGGCCACGGACGAAGGCGTCCATCCAGCCGCCGTGCACGTGCCAGAGGAGGATGCGCATGCGATCCCTTCGATGCGGTCGGGGGGGGCGATGAGTGGAGCAGGAGCAGGACGCTACGCAGCGGGTCATGGTCTGCTTCGCAGACTGCCCCCGGATCATCCACAGAGCGCAGCGAGCAGCCCGTCAGCGCGGTGCAGCGCAGCCCGTCAGCCCAGCGCAGCGAGCAGCCGGTCGTGCGCAGCCAGCACGTCCGAGACCGTCACCGAGGTCAGGCACGGGTGCCCCGGCACCGGACACTCCCGGGCACGGCTCAGCCGGCACGCCGCCGTCTGGTCCCCGAGCACCTCGACGTGCGGCCCGACCGGCGCCCACTTCACCGCTGGCACCACCGGCGAGAACAGGCTGACGATCGGTACCCCCACCGCAGCGGCCAGGTGCGCCGGCCCGGTGTTGCCCACGACCACGACCTCCGCCCCGGCCAGCACCGCGGCGAGCTCGCCCGGGCTCGTCCGTCCGCCGAGGTCCAGGACGGGGGAGTCGTACCCGGCCCCACCGGCGGCGACCTCCGCGGTGAGTGCGCGCTCGCCCGGCGATCCGGTGACGACCACGGGGGTCCCGCGTGCCGCGAGGGCGGCGACGAGTGCGCGGTGGTGTCCGACCGGCCACGAACGCGCCGGGACGCTCGCTCCCGGGTGGACGACGACGTACCGGCCCAGGCCGAGCACGTCCGGAGGTGCGACGGCGTCGTGACGCACCGCGAGCCTCCCGTCGTCCTCCGGTGGCAGCCGGAACCCGGCAGCCGCCGCGATCCGCAGGGCGCGCTCCGGCTCGGGGAGGTCCTCTGGCAGGTCCTCTCCCGGCCGCAGCCGCACGTCGAGCAGGGTGCCGGGGTGGTCGACCGACGCGCCGGTGATCCTGGCGACGCCGGCCAGTCGGAGCAGGACGGCGAGGGGGAGCGGCGACTGGTGGAACGAGGTGAGCACCACGGCTTCGTCGACGTCGGCCTCGTCGACGAGCCGGCGGAAGGACGAGAGTGCGTCGTCGTCGAGGGCACCGGGGGTCTCGGTGACCCACGGTGCCGCCCAGACCCTGACGGCGTCGATCTCCGGCAGCAGCTCGGCGGCCGGTGCACCCTGGGGCCCGCAGAGCATCGTGACGTGCGACGCCCCGGCGGCGACGGCACGGACGGCGGGTCCTGCGACGAGCACGTCACCGAACGAGTCGAGCCGCGCCACGAGCACGCGGGTCACGGGCGCCCCACCACCCGCGCGCGTCACGGGCGCTCCACCGCCCGCGCGAGCACGAGCGCCACCGCCTCCGCGAGGTCGACGGCCACGGTCGGTGCCGCGGCGATCTCCTCCGCGCGGGTCGAGCGCGTCGGGACGAGGATCGACTGCGCACCGGCGGCGGCAGCGGCGCCGAGGTCCGCGCCGATGTCACCGACGACGACCAGCTCCTCGGCGGGGACCCCGAGGACCTCGGACGCCTGCAGGACCAGCCCCGGGCGGGGCTTCCGACACGCGCAGTCGTCGTCGGGGCCGTGCGGGCAGACGCACCACACCGCGAAGGGCCCGACGAGCTCGTCGACGCGGGCGTTCGTGGCGTCGACCTCGGCGCGCGTGGCCCCGCCCCTGGCGATCACGGACTGGTTCGTCACGACGCCGACGGGGAGACCTGCCGCTCGGGCGCGCTGCACGGCGAGTCGCGCACCCGGGACGGGGACGACACGGTGCGGGTCGGCGTTGTAGGGCACGTCGACGACGAGGGTGTCGTCCCGGTCGAACAGGATCCCGCCGACGGGGCGGTCCGCGGAGAGGGCCATGCCCTGAGTTCTACGCACCGGGTGCCGGGTGCGCGGGCAGGAAGGCCGCAGAGCGCGTCCTGGGGAGCCCGTCGGCCACGTCCGGCTACCGTCCCGATCGTGACCGCTCTCGATCGCCTGCCCCCGTCCGACGGCCGACCGGAACTCGTCGTGCTCCGCGCGATCAAGCTCGGCGACCTCCTCGTCGCCGTCCCGGCCCTCCACGCTCTGCGCCGCGCGTTCCCCGACCACCGCATCAGCCTCGCGACGACGGCGTGGCTCGCGCCGCTCGTCGAGCTGATCCCGTCCGTCGACGTGCACCTCGCGCAGCAGGGGTTCGACCACCCGATCGGGGTGCCCTCCGGCGTGACCGACGTGGCCGTCAACCTCCACGGCGCCGGTCCGGAGTCCGAGGACCTCGTCGCCGCGCTCGGTGCGCGCCGGGTCATCCACCACGGCGCCGGCGGACCGACGTGGGACACCGGCACCGTCAACGAACGCGAGCGGTGGACCGCACTCCTCCGCGCGTACGACGTCGACGCGGACGCCGACGACGTCGCGATCGACCGCCCGGACGATCCCCCCGTCGTCGACGGGGCGGCCGTGGTGCACGTCGGTGCGTTTCACGGCGCCCGGCACTGGCCGGTCGACCGCTTCGCCGAGGTGGTGCGCGGACTGCGCGAGCGCGGACACGACGTCGTCCTGACGGGAGGCCCGGCTGACGTCGAGCGCGCCACCGCGGTCGCGGAGGGGGCCGGCCTGCCACCGGGGGCGGTGCTGGCCGGCGTCCTCGACCTCCGTGCGTTCGCCGCGGTGGTCGCCGCGGCACGCGTCGTCGTCACGGTGGACACCGGGGCGGCCCACCTCGCATCGGCGTACGGCATCCCCTCGGTCGTGCTCTTCGGACCGGCACCGCCCGAGAGCTGGGGGCCGCCGGCATCCGGACCGCACGTCGTGCTGACGGACGCGTCGGTCCGTCGCGGCGAGGTGTTCTCCGAGGAACCCGATCCGGCGATCCTCGCCGTGCACGCGGCCGACGTGCTCGCAGCGGTCGACGGGCTCGGCGTCCAGGGCCGGACGGACGCAGCTGCCGACCGGTAGCGTCGAGGAGCGGTGCCGGAGCGACCGGCGACCGCGGAGGGAGCACCGTGTTCGAAGCGGCCAACATCCGGGACTGGATCGGCCTGCCGGTCGTCGACGAGGGCGACGACCGCGTCGGGACGCTCGAGAGCATCTACTACGACACCGCGACCTCGGAACCCGCGTTCGGTGCCGTGCAGACCGGTATCGTCGGCTTCCAGAAGCTCGTCTTCGTCCCGCTCACCGGTGCGACCGTCACCCCGAAGCACCTGCACGTGACGTTCGCGAAGAAGCTCATCAAGGACGCGCCGTCGATCCCCACCGACGGCGAGCTCGACGCGGCGACCGAGCCGGAGCTGTACTCGCACTACGGACTCGAGCACCGCACGGGCAGCAACGGCGAACGGCGGCTCGGCCGACGCTGAGGACGCCCGGCTAGCCTGGTTCCCTCTGTCCGACCCCGCGCACACCCGAGGGACCCGCCCTGCTCCGTTCCGTCCGTTCGACGCTGGTCGCCGCACTGGCGGTGTTCGTCGTGCTCGCAGCCGGATCGATCGCCGCGCCCTCCGCGTCGGCGGCGCCGCTCTGGCCCGTGCCGCAGCCGTACCGTTCGTCGGCCGAGCCGCCGGAGCGCCTCGCGAACCTGCCGGTCGGCAGCGAGTACGTCGCGCTGGGCGACTCGTACTCGGCGGGCTACGGGCTCGGTGACCCGACCGGGCTGCCGACGACCGCGTGCGGGCAGTCCGCCCAGGACTACCCGCACCGGATCGCCGCCCGGTTCGGCCTCGCGCTGCACGACGTCACGTGCGGCGGCGCCACCAGCGCGGACATCCTCGGCGGGCACCAGTTCCGGGGTGTGCCGCCGCAGATCGAGGCGCTGTCGTCGGACACGCGGCTCGTGACCCTGACCATCGGCGGGAACGACGCCGATCTCTTCGGCACCGCGGCGTCGTGCCTGGCGCTCTCGGCGAAGGGCCCGGTCTTCTCCGGCCGTGACGCCCCGTCCTGCCGGAGCACCCTGGTCCGCGACGGCGTGGACCAGCTCGGCACGAAGATCCAGGCCCGGGTGTCCCTGGGCATCGCGAACACCCTCGCGGCGATCAGGAACGCGGCGCCGAACGCGGAGATCGTGTTCCTCGGGTACCCGGCGATCTTCCCCGACGCCGATCACACCCCGGCGAAGGGGTGCTTCCGGTCGGCGCTCGACATCGGGACGCTCACCGGGTCCTTCCCGACGAACTCGTACCCGTTCACGAACACCGACGTCCGCTACCTGCACGGCGTCCAAGAGGAACTGAACGACGTCGCCAGGTCGGCTGCTGCCGCGGCGGGCGTCCGCTTCGTCGACGTGTTCGCGTCGACGCAGGCGCGCTCGGCCTGCGCCACGAAGCGGCCGTACGTCTCCGGCGTCACGCTCGACTCGACCAACGGGCTCCGGCGGATCGACCTGGAGCCGGGCGCACTGCACCCGAACACGGCGGGCGTCGCGTACCTGGCGCGTCGAGCGGAGGCTGCGATCCGCGACCTGCTCGGCTGAGCGGTCAGCCGATCGCCTCGGCCGCCGCGGCGGTCACCGCTGCGGCCTCGTGCGCCGACGGCGGGACGACGCACACCGGCGACACCGTCCCGTGCAGCACGTCGCGCAGCACCGACCCCGACAGCACCCGGACGTGCCCCCGCCCGAGCACGACCAGTGACGCGTGCCTGGTGTGCGCGGCGATCGCCCGACCCGGCCGACCCTCGACCAGGAGCGACCGCAGCCGGACGTCCGGGTACCGCCCCGCGATCTCCGTCGACGCCCGCGCGAGCAACGCCTTGTTCTGCAGCCGCCAGCGGTCGGGGTCCTCGGCGAAGTCGGTCAGGCCGGTCCTGGTGAGCACGGGCATCTCCCACGCCCGGAGCAGGGTCAGCCGACGGTTCGTGCGGCGGGCCTCGTCGACGGCGATCGCGACCGCGCGTTCGTCGAGCGGATCCTCCACCGCGAGGACGACGTCCCCGTCGATCGGGTGCGGCCCGTCCGGCACGACGACGGTCGGCACCGCCGCGCGTCCGGCGACGCGAGCGGCCTCGCCCCCGACCGTGGACCCGCGCCGGCTCCGGAACGTGCCGATCAAGAGCAAGTCCGTCGTGTCCGACTCGGTGAGGAGCGCAGCGGCAGCCGGTCCGGCGTGCCGGACGACCTCGACGTCGACGCCGGGCAACGCGCTCCTGGTCTCGTCCGCGACGTGCTCCGCGACCCGCTTGCCGTCCGGACCGACGCGGCCCTCGAGTGCCGGATCGACACCGACGACCCGGACGTGCCGGATCCCGGTCCCTGCTCGCGCCGCGATCCACCTGACGGCCTCGTCGTGCGGATGTGCCGCATCCGCCGCGAGGGTGACGCTCGTCCACTGCTCGTCCATCCCGATCGACCTCCTCATCGGGGCCAGCGCGGGGCGTCGGTCGGCGCTCCTGGCGCTGAAACTACTCCCGGCCGGCGCGGAGCAACCAGTCCATCGCCTGCGGGAGTGCCGTGAGGACGGACACGTGCCCGAGGCCCGACCGTTCGTGCAGGGTCGCGTCCGGCAGGCCGGCCGCGAGCATCCGTCCGTGCGCGAGCGGGATGACCCGGTCGTCGACGCCCTGTTCCACGAGCGCCGGCACCCGCACGTCGGCGAGGGCGAAGCCCCAGTCCGTCACGAACGCCACGTCGTCGTCGGCACCGCCCTGGAGGCTCGTGGGACCCGCCGCCTGTGCGTCCTGACCCAGCGCGGCCCACTCTCCGTCCAGGGCCGCCCAGTCCGCGTCGGTGAACTGCGCGGGGTCGAACCCGGCCGTCTCCGCCCAGGCGAGCCGAGCCTCCCGTCCGGCCCGCGCGCTGCGCAGACCGCCGTCGTCCGCCATGCCGTCCCACCAGGCCGCGTCGTCGACGAAGGGGGCTGGTGCGGCGAACGTCGCGACGGCGGTGACGCGGTCCGTGAGCAGCGCGGCTGCGGCGAGGGCGTGCGGGCCGCCGCCGGAACCGCCGACGACCGCGACGCTGTCGATGCCGAGCGCGTCGAGCACCTGCGCGAGATCCCGGGCGCCGTCGGCGACCGTCCGGCCCGGCAGCGGGTCGGCGCCGCCGAAGCCGGGGCGGGTGACGGCGACCAGCCGGATGCCGCGGTCCGATGCCGCGCGGCGGACAGGTTCGAGGTGCGCGCCGGTGTGCGGCGTCTCGTGGTGCCAGACGACCGTCGGTGCGTCCGAGCGTGCATCGGTGCCGTCCGCGGTGTCGTCGACCAGGACGGTCCGGTCGTCGTCGAGTCGCACGGGACGCAGGTCGTCTCCTGGACGGGTGCTTCGCTGCATGGCGCGAGCGTAGCCTCACACCGTGGTGCGGAGTGCGGGACTGCTGCTGTACCGGACGGATGCGTCCGGGGCGCTCGAGGTGTTCATCGCGCACATGGGCGGCCCGTTCTGGCGTCGTCGCGAGCGTGCGTGGTCGATCCCGAAGGGCGGGTACGGCGACGACGAGTCGCCGCGCGATGCCGCGCTGCGGGAGTTCGCGGAGGAGATCGGGGTGGGGGCACCGACGGCGGACCTCGTCGACCTCGGCGAGTTCCGACAGGCGTCCGGGAAGCGTGTGACGGTGTTCGCCGGGCACGCCCCGTCGTTCTCCGTGGACGCGGTGCACTCGAACACGGTGCGACTCGAGCTCCCGCGCGGATCGGGTCGCTTCGTCGAGGTGCCCGAGATCGACGACGCCCGCTGGGTTCCGATCGAGGCCGCTCGCTCCATGCTCGTCGCGGGGCAGGTCGCGGCGCTCTCGGCGCTCGGGGACGTGGTGCGGGAGTGACGGGTGCGGCGTCACGACCGGATCTCGATCTGGCCCGAACGGGGGGTTGCTGGATAGCCTGAGCGGGCATCGAGGTCGGTCGGTGCGCGAACAGGGGAGTACGCATGCGCCGTTGGCGGATGGTGGCAGCCGGGTTGACCGGGATCGTCCTCGCGACGGGGTTGGCCCTCGGGGGTGCTACGAGCGCGTCGGCTACGCCGGCGCAGCACTGGGGGGACTTCACGGTCAGCGGGACCGGCAAGGACTACCACGGCACCATGACGATGCCGGGGTTCCCGGAGACCACGTTCAAGTCGAACGCGTCCCAGGCGACCGTCGTCAGCGGCGCGTCCACGTGGCAGTCCGCCGCGACCGGACCCGGTCAGCTGTACGGCTCGAGCAAGGGGCACACCTACATCAACCAGCGGCCGAACGCGAACAACGCGGGCAGCCCGTCCGTGACGACCTACACCTTCGACGGGAGCACCCCGGTCGGCAGCTGGTCCTTCGTCCTGGGTGACATCGACGCCGACCAGGCGACGATCTCCGCCACCGTCGCGGGCGGTGGGACCGTCACGCCGGCGGAGCTCGGGTACCAGGGCTCGTACAACTCGTGCTCGGTGTCCTCGCCGGGCGGGTGGTCCTGCACGCCGGACCCCGATGGCTCGACCGGGCAGGACAAGCCGACCTGGAACGAGACGACGGGAACGCTCACGGGCAACGCCGCGGCGAACGACACCGCCGGCGCGACCGCCTGGTTCACCCCGACGGTCCCGCTCCTCAGCCTGACGGTCAGCTACCAGTGGCGCAGCGGCTTCCCCGTGTACCAGACGTGGTTCGCGTCGCGGACGGCGGCGCTGAACGGCGTCGCCACACTCGACACCACGCCGATCCCGGGCGCGACCGTCACCGTGACGGCTCCCAGGGGGACGATCTACACCACCACGACGGGCACCGACGGCTCCTACTCGTTCCCGGACCTGCCGCAGATCGGCGGGTACACGGTCGAGGTCACGCCCCCGAGCGGCGCCGAACCGTTCGATCAGAGCGGCACCGTGAGTCTCGTCGGGACCGACGGCAGGGCAGATCGCGCGTTCACGGCTCCGGACGGCACCGCGTCCGTCATCGGGACCGTCACCGGCGAGGACGGCACGACCCCTGCGGCGAACGTCCCGGTCGTCATCATCGACCCGGCGGACGGATCCCCCCTAGTGACCACGGAGACCAACAGCGAGGGCGTCTACACGGGCTCGGGCCTGCCCCCGGAGACCGATCTGGCCGTGTCGGTGGGTGATGCCGACCCGGTGCCGATCAGGACCGGGGAAGCCGGCGCGCCGCCGGAACAGCTGGACCCCATCGCCGCTCCGCCGGCTGCCGTCGCGACGATCTCCGGCACCGTCACACTCGACACGATCGCGGTTCCTGCGGGGGTGGTCGTCGACCTGCTCGACGCCGACGGCAACGTGCTGGCGTCCACGACGACGGGTGCAGGTGGCGGGTACGAGTTCACGACCGTCCCCGGCGCCTACACGGTGCGCTCCGCGCTCCCGGCTGAGGGCGCCGAGGGAACCTCGACCCTGGCGGTGGACACGACCGGCGGGCTGGACGTCACGAACGCGGACTTCGCCTTCACCACACCGGAGCCGGCCGCTCCGCAGGTCGTCGAGCAGCCGGGCACCGTGACCGACACGAACGGCGACCCCGTCGCAGGTGTCCAGGTCGTGGCGACGCCGACCGACCCGGACGCGGGGGAGCCGGTGACCACGACGACTGGTCGAGACGGCTCGTTCGTGCTGCCGGGGCTCAACCCCACCTCGGAGTACGAGGTCGTCGTGGGCACCGGGGAGGACCCTGGTCAGCGGAAGACGATCACCACCCCTGAGACGGGGTCGGGCGATCCGATCGCGTTCGTCGTCCCGGCAGCGGTGACCCCGACGCCGACCGTTCCCCCGACGACTCCGCCGGTGTCCGGTGGTGGCGGCGGCACGACGCCGGTGTCCTCGACGGGTGGCTCGTCGTCCACCGGTGCCCTCGCCTACACGGGAGCCGACCTCACCCCGGGGCTGATCGCAGCCGGCGTGCTCGTGCTCCTCGGTGCCGGGCTGCTCACCGTCCGAGCGGTCCGCAGCCGACGCCGCGCGGAGCACCTGCAGGACTGACCCCGGGTGCGGCTCGCGGTCGCCGCCGATGGTGCGGCACTCCGCACAACCGAAAGCGATCCGCGCCACGACTTCTCGTGGCGCGGATCGCTTTTGGTTGTGCGAGGTCGAACCGCACCACGCCGGTGTACCTGCGCGCCGCGGCCCGCCGCGTCAGCGTGACTGCTGCGTCCGCGTCGTCCCGGTGATCGTCGCGACGGACCCCGTCATCGTCTGGATCGCCCGGCTGATGGTCGGCATCGAGGTGGTGACGACCCCGAGCGACGACGTGATCGCCTCGATCGACGAGGTCGACAGGTGCTCCTGGTGCGTCGTCCGCAGCGGGAAGCCCCGACGGGCAGCGACGACGACCCCGAGCGACCCGAGCAGCACGACGGCTCCGGCGAACGGCATCGTCTGCATGCCCGTGAGCCCGAGCACCTGCCCGCCGATGGCCGCACCGGCGGCGATGCCGATGTTCGACGCCCCGTTGACGAGCGCCCCCGCGATGTCGGGGGAGACGCCCCCTGTGCGGATCGCAGCCGCCATGAACAGCGTCCCCGTCGTGCCGTTCGCAGCCATCCAGACGCCGGCGACGATCATCGTGCCGATGAGCGAACCGTGCACGAACGGCAGTGCGACGAAGGCGGCTGCCATCGTGGCGACCGCGGCGATGAGCGTCTGCCGGGGTGCCTTGTCGACGAACATGCCGGCGAGCCAGAGCCCGATCACCCCGGTGCCGCCGAGGACCAGCAGCGCCCCGCTCACGAGGCCCGAGGCGAGCCCGGCGTCGATCGCGTACGGCCCGATGTACGTGTAGACGATGTAGTGCCCAGCGAAGAGCAGCAGGTCGGCCACGACGACGGCGAGCAGCCCGCTGCGCGCCCATGCCTTCGGCGACCCGATGTGCGGCGAGGACGTCCCGCGGACACCGGGCAGGAACGCCAGGGCCACCACGGCCAGGATCGCCGCGCAGACCGCGACGGCACCGACCGCCGGGCGCCACCCGATCGACTCGCCGACCCCGGTTGCCAAGGGCACGCCGATGACGAAGCCCAGCGAGCTGCCGGAGTAGACGAACGCGATGGCACGGCCGGCGAGCCGCGGTGGCACGATGCGCGTGGCGTACGCCGACGCGACCGAGAAGAACAGCGCGTGCGCGATGCCACCGACGACCCGGCCGGCACAGACGATCGCGAAGGACGGCGCGAGCGCGATCATCAGGTTCGAGACGGTGTACCCGACGAGCGTCGACACGAGCACGGTCTTCCTCGGCAACCGTGCGGTGAGCGACGTCAGGGGAAGCGCGAGCAGTGCCACCGCGGTGGCGTAGACGGTGATGACGATGCCCATGGTGGACTCGGTGACGCCGAGGTCCGTGCTCATGGTGCCGAGCAGCCCGACGGGCATCAGCTCGGTCGTGATCGCGAAGAAGGTCGCGAGGCCGAGGACGGCGATGCCGACGACGGCCTTCGAGGTCAGGACGGAAGTCGAGACCGTGGACGTGGTCGTGCTGATTGACGCTGTGCTGGTGGACACGGTGCTGACCTCCTCAAGGCGTGGCGGAGCGCGCGACGGGGATGTCACGTCGGCGACACCACGACCGGGTCGGTCGGGCAGTGCGCGCTCGCGGGTTGGTGTGTGGTTGATCACTCCACGGCGAGTGCGGTCCATCCAGTGTTGCACGATGTCCCGAGCCTGGCGAGAGGCACCGCCGTGAATCTTCTAGGAGCGCTCCAACGCAGCAGCGGCGCGGACATTCCCGATCAGTACTCGTTCGTCACGAGCCCCTGGACGCCGCCACCCGAGAGGTTGACCGTGAGCGTCCCGCTGAGCGACGACGCCGAGAGCGACACCGACCCGTGCAACGCGTCCTCCCGCGGGTAGCAGGCAGTCGTGGCCTGCAGCCGGTCCGCCGTCGCCACCAGGCAGATCGTGGACCGGTCGGAGCCGACGCCCGCCCAGACGTTCCACGGTGTCGCCGAGTCGTCGCCGCTCAGCGACCGGTTCGTGAACACGAGTCGGGTCGTGTGCAGGCTCACCGGCACCTCGAACGAGCCCGGCAGCTGGTCCGCGTACGTCTGCGGCGCGTCGAGGAGCTGCTCGAGGGTCACCGTTCCAGCGGTCGGGGTCACCGACGGCGACGCGGGTGTGTCCGGACGTGCGGTCCCGACGACGAGTCCGGTGCCGAACGCGACGACGACGGACGCGGCGACGCCGCCGGCGATCCACGGTCGCGCACGCCGCTCGCCGAGCACCCGCCGCACGCGCGCCCAGACCGACGACGGTTGCGTCACGGACTCGTCGTCTGCACCGGACCGGCGGTCCGGCTCGGTCGATCGGTCGACCTCGGCCTGGAGGCCCGGGTGACCCTGGTCGATCGGCCGCTCGTCCGGCACGGGGTCGGGTCTCGGCGCCGTGGCCGACTCGGGCACCGGCGCTGTGGCAGGTCCGTGGACGGTCTCCGCTGCCGTGGGCTCGCGGCGGACGGCGCTCGAGCGTCGCTGCGCCCGTCGATCGAGGTCAGCGAGCGCGATGCGCGCCTTGGCGGCCTCCGCCTCGGTCGACCCCGCACCCCACGCCACGCGTTCCAGGCGCGCTCGGGCGTCCGTGGTGTCGTCGCCGTCGTCGGCCATGCGTGCTCCCGGATTCCGGCCGCTGCTCTCCCGCTCATCGTGGCACTCCGCCGCGCGCCGTGCTCGCCCAGTTCGGGGGAGTAGGCCTGGCGCATGACCTCACCCCGCGAACCCGACCCCGAGATCGTCGAACCCGTCAGCCACGACACGCAGTCCGGCGAGGCCGACTACGTCGCCACGAACCCCGGTGGCAGTGGCACGGAGCGCCACGTCCCGCTCCCAGAGGAGGAGCAGGGCCGCGGCACCGAGTACGACCCAGTCGACCAGGGCCCGCAGCACGAGGGCTGATCCGCCGGCTTCTCCGCCAGCGCCCCCAACCAGCCCCAAGCCCCGCCCGATCGAGTGCGCGCTCGTGGCGACACGATCTCGCTCCCGGTCGCCCTGACCGTTTCCGCGCACTCGATCCAGTCCCGGCGCCCAACCCCATCGAGTGCGCACTCGTGGCGACCCGAATCCAGTCCCCCTGACCGTTTCCGCGCACTCGATCCGGCTCCCGGAGCCCAAAGCGATCGAGTGCGCAGTCGTGGCCGCCACCGGATCCCTCGTGCCACCCTTTCCACGCATTCGACCCGTGTACCCGGCCCGGAACACTGCTGCGCACTCCACCGGGGCGCACGAGGTTCGGCGCAACCCCGCGTGCCGCCGACGGCATGCGTCCCGGACGGGGGAGGATCACGGCATGAGCGTTGGATCTCCGAGCACCCCTGCGACGCTCGCGCTGGAGCGGGCAGGCGTCCCGTTCACCCCGCACGTGTACGAGCACCACGAGACCGCGACGAACTTCGGCGAAGAGGCGGCGGCCGCGCTCGGCCTCCGCGAGGAACAGGTCTTCAAGACGCTGATCGTCTCCGTCGACGGGGCCCTGGCGGTCGCGATCGTCCCGGTCGCGAACCGTCTCGACCTCAAGGCCATCGCGGCGGCGGTCGGGGGCAAGAAGGCCACGCTCGCCGACCCTGCCCTCGCCGAGAAGCGCACCGGCTACGTCGTCGGCGGGATCAGCCCCGTCGGCCAGCGCTCCCGGATCCGGACCGTGCTCGACGAATCGGCGACCGAGTACGCGACGATCTTCGTGTCCGGCGGCCGTCGGGGCTTCGACATCGAGATCGCCCCGAGCGACCTGCTCGCGGTCACCGAGGCCACGACCGCCGCGATCGCCCGCACCTGAGCCCGGACCTGAGTGCGGCCCTGATCCTGGACCTGAGTCGGTTCGCCGCAAGTTTCTCGCACGACCGGGAATGACCCGGCGCCTCCTGCGTTGCATTGAGTCAAAGGCACTCAAGTTCCCAGGAGGTCCCGTTGCCAGAGACGTTCGGCCCGACCGGCGGCAGTGACTCGTTCGACGAGTTCCTCGCCCGCCTGCTCGCGGCGCAGACCGACGGTGACACCCAGCGCTACCGTTCGCTGGGACGCCCCGTCGACATCACGCGACTGCTCAGCCGTCGCACCCACGAGCTGCTCCAGCACACCGCCGAGTTCGCGGTGGCGCAGGGGCAGCGCGAGATCGACGCACTGCACATCCTGCACGTGCTCGTCCGCACCCAGCCCTTCGACGCCGTGATCCGCTCCGGTGGCGTCGACCCCGAGCGCCTGGCCGAGGAGATCGAGCAGCGACTCCCGGCCCCGTCCGACGTCCGCGTCGACGGGCGCCCGGCGCTGACCCCGTCCGCGCAGCGCATCCTCGTGGAGGCGACGCAGGCCGCGCGCGGGTTCGGCAGCACCTACACCGACCCCGAGCACGTCTTCTTCGCGCTCGTGATGGACCAGGAGACCGTCACCGGCCAGCTCCTCGCGAGCGCCGGCGTGACGCCCCAGGTCATGCAGTCCTACGCACAACAGGCCGCAGAGGCGGCTCGAGAGGGGCGTCCCATGCCGGGAACGACCGAGGCGGACCAGCAGGAGCAGTCGGACACCCCGACGCTCGACCAGTTCGGCACCGACCTGACCGAGCGCGCTCGTGACGGCCGCATCGACCCCGTGGTCGGGCGTGCGGAGGAGATCGAGCAGACCGTCGAGATCCTGCTCCGTCGCACCAAGAACAACCCCGTGCTGATCGGCGAGCCCGGTGTCGGCAAGACCGCCATCGTCGAGGGACTCGCACAGCGCATCGCCGACGGTGACGTCCCCGCCCTGCTCCACGGCAAGCGCGTCGTCTCCCTCGACCTCGCCGGCATGCTCTCCGGCACCCGCTACCGCGGTGACTTCGAGGAGCGCCTCACGAAGGCGATGGACGAGATCGCGGCGCACGCCGACGAGCTCATCGTCTTCGTGGACGAGCTCCACACCGTCGTCGGTGCCGGTGGTGGCGGCGAGGGCGGCTCGATGGACGCCGGCAACATCCTCAAGCCCCGGCTCGCACGCGGTGACCTGCACATGGTCGGCGCGACGACGTTGAACGAGTACCGACGGATCGAGAAGGACGCGGCACTCGAGCGTCGCTTCCAGCCCGTCACGGTGGGGGAGCCGAGCGTCGAGGACGCCGTCGCGATCCTGACCGGCCTCGCCCCGCGCTACGCCGAGCACCACGGTGTCACGTACACCGACGACGCCCTCCGCGCCGCGGTCGAGCTGTCGCACCGCTACGTCACCGACCGGCACCTGCCGGACAAGGCCATCGACCTCATCGACCAGGCCGGCGCACGCCGTCGGCTCGCCCGTTCGGGCGAGGTCGACGTCGAGGACCTCCGCGACCAGCTCGCCGAGCTCCTGGCGGACAAGGACCGCGCAGTCGCCGAGGAGCTGTACGAGGAGGCGTCGCGCCTGCGCGACCAGACGGTCGAACTGGAGGCCCGGATCACCGCCGCCAGGTCGGCGGACGTCAGCCGCGCCTCCAGTCCGGCAGTCGCTGAACAGGACCGTGTGACCGGCGAGATCACGGAAGCGGACATCGCTGCCGTGGTGAGCCGCGCCACCGGGATCCCCGCCACCCGGCTGACGCAGGGCGACCGGACGCGGCTCGCCGCGCTCGAGTCCGAGCTGCACGAACGCGTGGTCGGCCAGGACGACGCGGTCCGCGCGATCGCCACGGCGGTCCGGCGCAACCGGACCGGCATGGGCGACCCGCGCCGACCGGTGGGCAGCTTCCTGTTCCTGGGGCCGACCGGCGTCGGCAAGACCGAGCTGGCGAAGTCGCTCGCGGCGTCGCTGTTCGGCGACGAGTCGGCGATGCTCCGCTTCGACATGAGCGAGTTCGGCGAGCGGCACACCGTCTCCCGACTGGTCGGCGCCCCTCCCGGGTACGTCGGCTACGACGAGGCCGGTCAGCTCACCGAGCGCGTCCGTCGCAACCCGTACTCGGTCGTCCTGCTCGACGAGGTGGAGAAGGCACACCCGGACGTGTTCAACCTGCTCCTGCAGGTGCTCGACGACGGTCGCCTGACCGACGGACAGGGTCGGACGGTCGACTTCCGGAACACGGTGGTCATCATGACGTCGAACATCGGGTCCGAGTTCCTCGCGTCGCGCTCCGGTGCGCTCGGGTTCTCGGCGTCGGCGGACGGCGGCTACTCGGACGAGGACCTGCGGAACCGGGTGATGGGCAAGCTCCGCGAGGCCATGCGCCCCGAGTTCATCAACCGCATCGACGACATCGTGCTGTTCCGCAAGCTCGACCGTGCGCAGCTGCACGCGATCGTCTCCCTGCTCGTCTCGGAGACCGCGATGCGACTCATCGCGCAGGACATGGTGCTGTCGGTGTCCGACGAGGCGGTCGACTGGCTCGCCGAGCACGGGTACGAGCCGGAGTACGGCGCCCGTCCACTGCGCCGGCTGATCCAGCGCGAGGTCGACGACCGCATCGCGACCCTCGTGGTCGACGGTGCCGTGCAGGCCGGTGACACGGTCCGCGTGACCGTCGGCGAGGACGGCCTGGTCGTGCGCGCGCAGGCAGCGGTCGGCGTCTAGTCCAGCTCGATCCCGAACGCCCCGGAACCGCATGGGTTCCGGGGCGTTCGTCGTGTTCGGGAATGCAATTCTTCTTTCTTCCGATTTGTGCTTGCGCTCCTGCCGGGAATGTGGATAGTGTTCTCACGCCGCGAACGATCTGGTCGCGGCACCCAGACCTCGTGCCGAAAGGGGGCCGACATGTTCACCAACACCATCACCACGCAGACGCCGTTCCGTGCAGTCCGTGGGATCACCGGCGCCCCGCTCGCCGGGTCCCGCTGACGCGGAACGTCCGCCACACGCCTGATCTCCGCACCCCTTCGGTGTGCGCGCTGAGCACCGCTCGCGCAGGGATCGTCCGGGGCTGACCGGCCGTCGTCGGTGCTCGCCGGACCGCCGCATCGCGGTCATTCTGGCGCACGACGACGACCGGGAATGCCGTCGGGAATGTCGGTGGTGGCTGCGACGATTTCCGTGTCACGACGTTCTCCTGACCGATTCCGGGTCATTCGGTGCGAATGCATCGATTTCGGGTCCGGTCCATTCCCCACGCCCGGCATGGGGTGATTCACCATGCCCTCTTCTTGTTCAACATTCCTTCATCGAACGGTGACCACGATGTCAACGAAGTCCGTCCTCCGTCCCCCCGAAGCGCTCGACGCGCCCCGCACGGTCTCCCTGACCGACCGGGTCGCGCTGCGCATCGGGATGGCACTCATCATCTGGAGCCGCCGCACCCGTCGCGTCCGGCCCTCGATCGACCCCGCGCTGCGCGTGCAGCTCGATCGCGAACGCGCCGAGCGTGAAGCCCAGTGGCTGATGCTCGGTGCCGGCATGCGCGTGTGGCGCTGACGACGGACGCCCGGCACCCCGTGTGCCGGGCGTCCGTCGTCGAACCCGTACCGTTGTCGGGTGACCGAAACCGCTGCTGCCCTCGTCGAACGACTCACCGCCATCGTCCCGGACTTCCCGAAGCCGGGGATCCTGTTCCGTGACGTGACGCCGGTGTTCTCCGACGCCGTGGCGTTCGGACGGGTCTGCGAAGCCCTCGCAGCCCCGTTCGCGATCGGCGCCGGGTTCGACGCCGTCGCGGGCATCGAAGCACGCGGGTTCGCACTCGCCGGCGGGATCGCCGCGCAGCACCAGGTCGGCGTGCTGACGATCCGGAAGGCGGGCAAGCTCCCCGGCGAGGTCCTCAGTGAGCAGTACGCGCTCGAGTACGGCGAGGCCGAGCTCGAGCTCCGTCCGGGTCAGCTCCCGGCCGGTACGCGCGTGCTCGTGGTGGACGACGTCCTCGCGACCGGCGGGACCGCGGACGCCACGATCACGCTGCTGGAACGCGCCGGATACCAGGCCATCGGGTTCGCGGCGCTGCTCGAACTCGACGGGCTCGCGGGCCGGGAGCGCATCGAACCGCGCCTGCCCGTGACGACGCTCGGGATGGTCCCGGCGTGACCGCCCTCGCGCACTAGTCTTGATCCACCCCATCCAACCGAGGAGTCCCATCATCGTGACCGAGTCAGTCGCACCCGAGCCCGCAGAGCTTCCCCAGGCACCCGAGCCCCGGACCGCGACGACGACCACGACGGGCACCGAGCTCTTCGACGGCGTGCGCGGGATCGTCGCGATCCGCGTCGCCGGCGTCCTCAAGGACCTCGCCGCGGACGTGCAGGCGGGGGAGACCGCCGAGCCGGTCACCCTCGACGAGCAGGACGGCCTCGACGTCCTGCGCCACTCCGCCGCGCACGTCCTCGCGCAGGCGGTGCAGCAGATCAACCCCGACGCCAAGCTCGGCATCGGCCCGCCCGTCACCGACGGCTTCTACTACGACTTCGACGTCGCCGAGCCGTTCACGCCCGAGGACCTCAAGGCCATCGAGAAGGGCATGGACCGCATCATCAAGCAGGCCCAGCGCTTCCGTCGCCGGGTCGTGACCGACGACGAAGCCCGCGAGCTGATGGCAGGGGAGCCCTACAAGCAGGAGCTCATCGGCCTGAAGGGCGCCGCGGCCGACGGCGACTCCGGCGAGAGCGTCGAGGTCGGCGCCGGTGAACTCACCGTCTACGAGAACGTCGACCCGAAGTCCGGGGACGTCGTCTGGCAGGACCTCTGCCGCGGCCCGCACGTCCCGCACACCCGGTGGATCGGCAACGCCGCCAAGCTGATGCGCGTCGCCGCCGCCTACTGGCGCGGCTCCGAGAAGAACCCGCAGCTGCAGCGCATCTACGGCACCGCATGGCCGGACAAGGACCAGCTCAAGGCGTACCTCGTGCGTCTGGAGGAAGCGGCCAAGCGCGACCACCGCAAGCTCGGTGCCGAGCTCGACCTGTTCTCGTTCCCGGACGAGATCGGCTCGGGCCTGGCGATCTTCCACCCGAAGGGCGGGATCATCCGCCGCGAGATGGAGGACTACTCGCGTCGTCGGCACGAGGAGAACGGCTACTCGTTCGTCTACACGCCGCACATCACCAAGGGCGACCTGTTCGAGCAGTCGGGGCACCTGGGCTGGTACAAGGACGGCATGTTCCCGCCCATGCACATGGACCAGGCGGTGGACGAGGACGGCAACGTCACCCGGCAGGGCGCCGATTACTACCTCAAGCCGATGAACTGCCCGATGCACATCCTGGCGTACCGCTCGCAAGCACGGTCCTACCGTGACCTGCCCCTGCGGATGTTCGAGTTCGGCACTGTCTACCGCAACGAGAAGTCCGGCGTCATCCACGGCCTCACCCGGGTCCGCGGCATGACCCAGGACGACGCTCACATCTTCACCACCAAGGAGAAGATGAAGGAGGAGCTGACCACGACGCTCCAGTTCGTCCTCTCGCTGCTGCGCGACTACGGCCTCGACGACTTCTACCTCGAGCTCTCCACGAAGGACCCGGAGAAGTACGTCGGCGACGACGACGTCTGGGAAGAGGCGACGAACACCCTGCGCGAGGTCGCCGAGGAGTCCGGGCTCGAGCTCGTGCCGGACCCCGCCGGCGCTGCGTTCTACGGCCCGAAGATCTCCGTCCAGGCCCGCGACGCCATTGGTCGCACGTGGCAGATGTCGACCGTGCAGCTCGACTTCAACCTGCCCGAGCGCTTCGGCATCGAGTACGCGGCAGCCGACGGCACCCGTCAGCGTCCCGTGATGATCCACCGCGCCCTGTTCGGCTCGATCGAGCGGTTCTTCGGCGTGCTGACCGAGCACTACGCCGGCGCGTTCCCGGCGTGGCTGTCCCCGGTGCAGGTCGTGGGCATCCCCGTCGCCGAGGAGTACGCCGACTACCTCGACGAGGTGATCGCGAAGCTCCGTGCGCACGGCGTCCGCGCAGAGGTCGACCACTCGGACGACCGCATGCAGAAGAAGATCCGCACGCACACCAAGGCGAAGGTCCCGTTCCAGCTCATCGCGGGCGGCGACGACCGCGACGCCGGTGCGGTGAGCTTCCGGTTCCGCGACGGTCGCCAGGACAACGGCGTGCCCGTGGACGAGGCGGTCGAGCGCATCCTCACGGCGATCCGCGAGCGCGCTCAGGTCTGATGTCGGCAGAGCAGGACGAGCCGCTGGTCATCCGGGACGCCGCCACGCAGGCGGCCGTCCCGGATGCCTTCCAGCGCCTCTGGAACCCGCACCGGATGGCGTACATCGACGCCGGACGCGAGGGCGAGGGCCGCGGGCACAAGGACGACTGCCCGTTCTGCGAAGCACCGCGGGAGTCCGACGAGGACGCGCTCATCGTCGCGCGGGGCGAGCACGCCTACGTCCTGCTCAACCTGTACCCGTACAACAACGGGCACCTGCTCGTCTGCCCCTACCGCCACACGCCGCTCTACGACGAGGCGACCCCCGAGGAACTCCGGGAGATCGGCGAGCTGACGCAGACCGCGATGCGGGTCCTCCGGCAGGTCTCCCACTGCGACGGCTTCAACATCGGCATGAACCAGGGCGAGGTCGCCGGGGCGGGCGTCGCCGGGCACCTGCACCAGCACATCGTCCCGCGGTGGGAGTCCGACTCGAACTTCTTCCCGATCATCGCCCGCACCAAGTCGATGTCCCAGATGCTCGGGGACACCCGCCGGCTCGTCGCGGAAGCGTGGCCCGCGCAGCACTAGACTGGTCGCCATCATGAGCGACAGCACCAGTACCCCCGGCCAGGACCCCATCGGCACGTCCATCACCGGCTCCTCGCGCGTCAAGCGCGGCCTCGCGGAGATGCTCAAGGGCGGCGTCATCATGGACGTCGTCGACGCCGAGCAGGCCCGCATCGCGGAAGAAGCCGGCGCGACCGCGGTCATGGCCCTCGAGCGCGTCCCCGCCGACATCCGCGCGCAGGGCGGCGTCGCCCGCATGTCCGACCCCTCGATGATCGAGGAGATCATCGCAGCGGTGTCGATCCCGGTGATGGCGAAGGCCCGCATCGGCCACTTCGTCGAGGCGCAGGTGCTGCAGGAGCTCGGCGTCGACTACATCGACGAGTCCGAGGTGCTGTCGCCCGCCGACTACGTCAACCACATCGACAAGTGGAAGTTCACCACTCCGTTCGTCTGCGGTGCCACCAACCTCGGCGAGGCGCTCCGCCGCATCACCGAGGGCGCGGCGATGATCCGCTCCAAGGGCGAAGCCGGCACCGGTGACGTCTCCGAGGCGACCAAGCACATCCGCACCATCTCGAAGGAGATCGCGGCGCTCCGCAACCTCCGCCCCGACGAGCTGTACGTCGCGGCGAAGGAGCTGCAGGCCCCGATCGACGTCGTGCAGGAAGTCGCCGAGACCGGCAAGCTCCCCGTCGTCCTCTTCACCGCAGGTGGCGTCGCGACCCCGGCGGACGCCGCGATGATGATGCAGCTCGGCGCAGACGGCGTCTTCGTCGGCTCCGGCATCTTCAAGTCCGGCGACCCGGCCGCCCGTGCCGCCGCGATCGTCAAGGCGACCACCTTCCACGACGACCCCAAGGTCATCGCCGAGGTGTCCCGCGGTCTCGGTGAGGCGATGGTCGGCATCAACGTCGCCGACGTCCCCGCGCCGCACCGCCTCGCCGAGCGTGGCTGGTAGCCCCATCGGTGGTGCAGCGCCCCGCATCGGGGTGCTCGCACTGCAGGGCGACTTCCGCGAGCACATCGTCTCGCTGACCGAGCTCGGCGCCGACGTGGTGTCGCTGCGCCGCCCGGAGGAGATCGACGGACTGCACGGCGTCGTGATCCCCGGCGGCGAATCCGGGGTGATGGACAAGCTCTCGCGGGTCTTCGGTCTCGCCGAGCCGCTGACCGCTGCGATCCGGAACGGCCTGCCGACGTACGGCACGTGCGCGGGCATGATCATGCTGAGCGCCCGGATCACGAACGCGACCGCCGGGCAGCAGACGCTCGACGTGCTCGACACGACGGTGCGCCGGAACGCCTTCGGCAACCAGAACGACTCGTTCGAGATCGACATCCCGATGCCCGACCTCGGCGAGGCGCCGGTGCACGCGGTGTTCATCCGTGCACCGATCGTGGAGCGGCACGGCGCCGGAGTGCAGGTCCTCGGTGCGCTGCCGGACGGCCGCGCGGTCGCCGTGCAGCAGGGCAACGTCCTCGCGAGCGCCTTCCACCCGGAGGTCACGGGCGAGGACCGCTTCCACCGACGCTTCCTGGACCTCGTCCGCTCCGCCTGACCCGCTCCGCCTGATCCGCTCGGGACCGCGGCCTGCGCGCCGGGACCGCGCCGAGCCTCCAGATCGCTACACTGATCTGGACTTTCCGCAAGACGCAAGGAGAACCGTGTCCGGGCATTCCAAGTGGGCAACGACGAAGCACAAGAAGGCCGTCATCGACCAGCGACGTGCCAAGTCGTTCGCGAAGCTCATCAAGAACATCGAGGTCGCCGCGAAGATGGGCGGCGCCGACATGTCGGGCAACCCGACCCTGGTCGACGCCGTGCAGAAGGCGAAGAAGACCTCGGTCCCCAACGACAACATCGACCGCGCGATCAAGCGCGGTGCCGGGCTGACCGGTGAGTCCATCGAGTACACGACGATCATGTACGAGGGCTACGCCCCGAACGGCGTCGCGATGCTCATCGAGTGCCTCACGGACAACAAGAACCGTGCAGCGGCCGAGGTCCGGACCGCGATGTCCCGCAACGGCGGCACCATGGCCGACCCGGGCAGCGTCGCGTACAACTTCTCGCGCAAGGGCGTCATCTCCGTCTCGAAGGTGGACGGTCTGTCCGAGGACGACGTGATGACCGCGGTGCTCGACGCCGGTGTCGAGGACGTCATCGACCAGGGCGGCGGCTTCGAGGTCTACACCTCGGCGACCGACCTCGTCGCGGCCCGCACCGCGCTGCAGGACGCCGGCATCGACTACGACTCCGCCGACGCCGAGTTCGTGCCCGGCCTGAAGGTCCCGGTCGACGCCGAGACGGCCCGCAAGGTGTTCCGCCTCATCGACGCACTCGAAGACTCCGACGACGTCCAGAACGTCTACGCGAACTTCGACATCCCCGCCGACGTCCAGGCCGAGCTCGACCAGGACGAGGACGAGGACTGACCTTGTCGCGCCCCGGGCCCGTGCTCCGCGTGCTCGGGGTCGACCCCGGGCTCACGCGGTGCGGCGTCGGCGTCGTCGAGGTCACCCCTGACCGTCGCGCCCGCATGGTCGCGGTCACCGTGGTCCGCACCCCGTCGGACATGGCGCTCGAGCAGCGGCTGGTCCTGATCGCCGCGGGGATCGCGGAGCAGATCGAGGAGCACCACCCAGACGCCGTCGCGGTCGAGCGGGTGTTCGCCCAGGCGAACGTCCGCACCGTGATGGGCACGGCACAGGCGTCCGGCCTGGCACTGCACGCCGCTGCGGTGCGCGGCATCCCGGTCGGGCTGCACACGCCGTCCGAGGTCAAGGCAGCCGTCACCGGGTACGGCAACGCCGACAAGAAGCAGGTGCAGGCGATGATCGCGCGCGTGCTCGGTCTCGCCGAAGCGCCGAAGCCGGCGGACGCCGCCGACGCGCTCGCCCTGGCGGTCTGTCATGCCTGGAGGCTCGGTGCACCCGACCAGGTCGGTGTGCAGTCCGGCAGTCTGACGCCGGCGCAGCGCGCGTGGCGCGACGCGCAGGCCGGGACCGGTGGGCGCACGGCATCCTCGCCACTCGCACGCGCGGCGGCGGCCGCCGCGTCCGCTGGGCGCTCGGGGACGGGGGCACAGCGCGCCGCGTCGGGGACGTCGGCGGCTGGACGTAGGCTCGGGGCATGATCGCGAGTCTCCGGGGCACCTGCATCGACGTCGCCGGATCCGCCGTCGTGATCGAGGTCGGGGGAGTCGGCTACGCCGTCACGGTGACACCGGCACACGCACTCACCATGCGCCACGGCGCCGAGGTGTTCGTGCGCACGGCGATGATCGTGCGTGAAGACGAGCACCTGCTCTTCGGGTTCGAGTCGACCGACGCGCTGCGCGTCTTCGACCTGCTCCGCAGCGTGTCCGGGGTCGGCCCGAAGTCGGCGCTCGGTGTCCTCGGCGCGATGGACCCTGGACAGATCGCGAACGCCGTGGCGAACGACGACGACGCCGCGTTTCGGAAGGTGTCCGGCATCGGGCCGAAGACCGCCAAGCTCATCATCGTCGCGCTGTCCGGCAAGCTCACCGCCTTCGAGACCTCGTCGGCCACAGCTGCTGCCGGTCATGGCGCAACGGCGCACCCCGCGTCGGAAGACGTCGTCATCGCGCTCGTCGGGCTCGGCTGGCGCGAAGACGCAGCACGTTCCGCGGTCGACGAGACGATCGCGAACGAACCCGGGGTCGCGGCCATGGGGACCCAGGCACTGCTCCGTGCCGCGCTCGGTGCCCTCCGCCCGACCGGGGCCGGCCGATGAGCGGCGGGATCACCGCGGCGGACGCCCAGTCACCGGAAGAACTCGCGTTCGAAGGCGCGCTCCGCCCGAAGTCGCTCGCCGAGTTCGTCGGGCAGCGCAAGGTCCGCGGCCAGCTCGACCTGCTCCTCAAGGCCGCAGCGATGCAGGACCGCACGCCCGACCACATCCTGATGGCCGGTCCGCCCGGGCTCGGGAAGACCACGCTCGCGATGATCGTGGCGCACGAGTCCGGTCGCCCTTTGCGCATGTCGAGTGGTCCGGCGATCCAGCACGCCGGCGACCTCGCAGCCGTCCTGTCGTCGCTGATGCCCGGTGAGGTCCTCTTCATCGACGAGATCCACCGGATGGCCCGTTCGGCGGAAGAGATGCTGTACCTCGCGATGGAGGACTTCCGCATCGACGTGATGGTGGGCAAGGGTGCGGGGGCGACGAGCATCCCGCTCGACCTCGCGCCGTTCACCCTCGTCGGGGCGACCACCAGGGCGGGCCTCCTGCCGAACCCGCTGCGAGATCGCTTCGGGTTCACGGCGCACTTGGAGTTCTACGAACGGGACGAACTCGAACAGGTCCTCATCCGCGCCGCACACCTGCTCGAACTCGACTTCGACCGCTTCGCGCTCCGCGAGATCGCCGGTCGGTCACGGGGCACGCCGCGCATCGCGAACCGTCTGCTCCGCCGCGTCCGGGACTACGCGCTCGTGCACGGCACCCGGGACGGCATGGCCGCGGTGCAGGGCGCCCTCGAGCTCTACGACGTCGACGAGTACGGGCTGGACCGACTCGACCGCGCGGTGCTCGAGACGATGCTCACCCGGTTCGACGGGGGACCGGTCGGCCTGAACACGCTCGCGGTCTCCGTCGGGGAAGAATCCGAGACCATCGAGTCGGTGGTCGAGCCGTTCCTGGTCCGCATCGGGCTCGTCACCCGCACTCCTCGGGGTCGGATCGCCACGCCGGCGGCCTGGCGACACTTCGGGCTCACGCCCGGTCAGCCGGCCGGTTCCGCCCAACCGGGGCTGTTCGACGACGAGTAGGCCCGTCTGCGGCATCCGCCACAGCCACGTGCCCTAGACTGCTACGGCCCGAAACCGAAATACCAGAGAAGGCATCGCAATCATGGGTCAAGAAGTCATCCTCATCGTCATCGTCGTGGCGTTCGCGGCCTTCATGTTCTACAACAGCCGCAAGCGCAAGAAGCAGCAGTCGGAGCTCGCGACCAAGATGGTCCCTGGAGCCCGCGTCATGCTGTCCTTCGGTCTCTACGGCACGCTCCTGTCGGTCGACGACGAGAAGGTCACCGCCGAGGTCGAGATCGCGCCTGGGACCATCGTCACCGTCCACCGTCAGACCCTCTCGCGTGTCGTCGACGACACCGCGTCGGACATCGAGACGACCGCCACCCCGGAAGACGAGCCGAAGCCCGTCGCCGAGTTGAACGGCGAGCCGGTCTACGGCGAGCGTGCGGACGACGCCGAACAGGCGAAGCGCAAGTCCGAGGACTGAACCACTCGGCCGTCGGGGCACACTCGTGACCCGGCGGCATCACTCCGTCCGCCGGCGCACTCGTCGACGGTCCTGACAGAAAGACGAGACGACCGGTGGCACGATCGACACCCGTCAAGAAAGCGCTGCGCTCGCTCACCTGGTTGGTGATCATCATGGCGGTCCTCGCAGGCCTGAACACGGCTGCGTCGATCCTCGCCAGCACCACCAAGGACGACGCGGGCAAGTGGTTCGAAGGCGCCAGCTGGGTCCCCCAGCTCGCACTGGACCTGCAGGGCGGCACGCAGCTGACCCTCGCGGCGCAGAGCACCGACGGTGACTCCGTCACATCGGACCAGCTCAAGCAGGCGGTGAACATCATCCGCCAGCGCATCGACGCCACCGGCGTCTCGGAGTCCGAGATCAACACGCAGGGCGCGAACAACATCGTCGTCTCGATCCCGGGCAAGCCCGACCAGCAGACCATCTCGCGCATCGAAGCAGCTGCGAAGCTGACGTTCCGCCCGGTGCTCTACACCGAAGCCGCGACGAACAGCGCCGTCGGCGACGGCTCGTCGTCGTCCGCGTCCCCGACGCCGTACTCGCCGCCGGCATCGCTGCAGGCGACGCCGAGCACGAAGCCGACGAGCGCGAGCGATCTCGCCTGGGTCACCCCGAAGCTGCAGGACCTGTACACCAACTACGACTGCAAGGCGCCGGACGACGTCACCACCGCGCCGGACGACCAGCCGCTCGTGACGTGTGACGCGTCCGGGACGTCGAAGTACATCCTGGGCCCGGTCGAGGTGGACGGCGCCAACATCTCGAACGCGACCTCGGGCCTCGCCTCCAACTCGCAGGGCACGACGACCGGCGAGTGGGCGGTGACCCTCGACTTCAACGGCACCGGCACGAAGGAGTTCCGGGCCGTCACGAACCGCCTGGTGTCCCTGCAGTCGCCGCAGAACCAGTTCGCGATCGTCCTCGACGGATCCGTCATCGAGGCCCCGCAGACCAACAGTGCGATCACGAACGGCAAGGCCCAGATCACCGGCTCGTTCACCGCGGAGTCGGCGAAGACCCTCGCTGACCAGCTCAAGTACGGCGCGTTGCCGATCAACTTCAAGGTCCAGTCGAACGAGAACATCTCCGCGACCCTGGGCACCGCGCAGCTCATCGGCGGTCTCGTCGCCGGCCTGATCGGGCTCATCCTGGTGATCATCTACTCGGTGATCCAGTACCGGGCGCTCGCGTTCGTCACGGTGCTCTCGCTCGGTGTCGCGGCCACCCTGACGTACCTGGTGATCGCGATCATGTCCTGGCGCGTCGACTACCGACTGTCGTTGGCCGGCGTCGCGGGGTTGATCGTGGCGATCGGCATCACGGCGGACTCGTTCATCGTGTACTTCGAGCGCATCCGTGACGAACTCCGTGACGGTCGGGCGCTCGAGGGAGCGGTCGAGTCCGGCTGGAAGCGCGCGCTGCGCACGATCCTGGCGTCCGACTCGATCAACTTCCTCGCGGCGATCGTGCTCTACATCCTCGCGGTGAGCGACGTGAAGGGCTTCGCGTTCACGCTGCTCCTCACCACCCTGATCGACGTCGTGGTCGTGATCCTCTTCACGCACCCGATGCTGCAGCTCATCTCGCGTCGCCGCTTCTTCAACGAGGGGCACCGGTTCAGCGGCCTCGACCCGACAGCCCTCGGCGCGGTCTACCGCGGTCGTGCGCAGTTCCGTGCGCCCGTCGTGGACGGCAAGCGCCAGCGGGCCGCCGGCGAGGCACAGCGCCGCCAGACGATCGCTGAGCGGAAGGCCGGCAACGGCGACACCACCGACAACGGCGGCAAGCCGAACGGGAAGGACAGCTGATGGCGAGCTTCAGCCAGTTCGGCAACGACCTCTACACGGGCAAGCGCTCGTACGACATCGTCGGACGCCGTCGCACGTGGTACATCATCGCGATCGCCGCGATCGTGATCTCCCTCGCGGTGCCGTGGCTCCGCGGCGGGTACCAGCTCGGCATCGAGTTCACCGGTGGGTCCGAGTTCACGATCTCCGACGTCAAGACCGTCAACCAGAACCTCGCGACGAACACGGTCGAGAAGATCGTCCCCGACGAGATCCCGCGCGTCTCACAGCTCGGAACGCACGGCATCCGCGTGCAGACCGGGCAGCTCACCGATGCCGAGACGACGCAGATCCAGTCCGCGCTGGCCGACGCGTACGACGTCGACAGGGGCCAGGTCGCGTCGACGTTCATCGGTGCGACCTGGGGCGCCGACGTGCTCGCACAGGCGATCCGTGGTCTGATCATCTTCCTCGCCCTCGCCGCGGTGTTCATGGCGCTGTACTTCCGCACGTGGAAGATGTCGCTGTCGGCGATGGTGGCGCTGCTCCACGACCTCCTGATCACCGCAGGTGTGTACGGCATCGTCGGGCTGGAGGTCACGCCGGCCGCGGTGATCGGCTTCCTGACGATCCTCGGGTACTCGCTGTACGACACCGTCGTGGTGTTCGACAAGGTGCGCGAGAACACCGCGCAGGAATCGCACCGGACGTTCGTCCAGTCGGTCAACCTCGCGGTGAACCAGACCCTGGTCCGCTCGATCAACACGTCCGTCGTGGCGCTGCTGCCCGTCGCGGCGATCCTCTTCATCGGGTCGTACGTGCTCGGCGCCGGCACCCTGCGCGACATCTCGCTCGCGCTGTTCATCGGCATCATCGTCGGGACGTACTCGACGATCTTCATCGCGTCGCCGATGTACGCGCACCTGCGTGAGAACGAACCGAAGATCAAGCAGGCCGACGCGAAGAAGGCCGCCGCCGCGCGCAAGCGTGCGGAGACCGCCGCGCC
The DNA here is from genome assembly GCF_048756585.1 of Curtobacterium sp. L3-7. Lineage (NCBI taxonomy): Bacteria > Bacillati > Actinomycetota > Actinomycetes > Micrococcales > Microbacteriaceae > Curtobacterium > Curtobacterium sp. L3-7. The sequence continues at coordinate 2,559,222 of NZ_CP151474.1, forward strand.
GGTCGAGGCCTGAGCCGCATGGACGAGATCACCGTCGACGAGGCTCTCCGTCGCATCGAGAACGGCGCGCGTCTGTACGACGTGCGCGAGCCGGGGGAGTGGGACGAGGTCCACGCGCCCCAGGCCACCCTCGTGCCGATGTCCGAGTTCCAGACCCGGTGGACCGAGATCCAGCCGACCGACGACCCGGCGATCATCGTGTGCCACTCCGGCATGCGGTCCGCCCGGGTCGTCGCGGCCCTCGAGCAGTCCGGCGTCCCTGCGGTGAACCTCGCCGGCGGCATGGTGGCGTGGGAAGCCGCCGGTGCGCCGGTGGAGCGCGCCGACGCCCAGCGCGAACGTGGTCACGAGCACTGACGACACGCGCGTAGTCTGGTCGGATCGAGTTCGGCCGGTTCGAGTTCTGGGAGACGCAGCATGACGGACATCCGTGAGACGTCGGCGCAGGACGACTCCGCCGCGAGCCGCCCCGGTCCGTCCCCGCTGCCGTCCAGCCCGCCCGTGGGCCCGAACACCACGGGCAACCTCGGCTCCCTCCGGTCCCTGCTGCCGCGCCTGTTCTCCCGCGCCCAGCCGGCCGGTGCCGTCGACACGCTCATCCGGACCGTGCGCTCGCACCACCCGAAGGCGGACGTCACGCTGATCGAGCGTGCGTACTCGGTCGCGGAACGCGCGCACGACGGCCAGAAGCGCAAGTCCGGCGAGCCGTACATCACGCACCCGGTCGCGGTCGCGCAGATCCTCGCGGACCTCGGCATCGGGCCCATCACGATCGCGGCTGCGCTGCTGCACGACACGGTCGAGGACACCGACTACCAGCTCGACCAGCTGCGCCACGACTTCGGCGACGAGATCGCGATGCTCGTCGACGGTGTCACGAAGCTCGACAAGGTCAAGTACGGCGACAGCGCCCAGGCCGAGACCGTCCGCAAGATGGTCATCGCGATGTCGAAGGACATCCGGGTCCTGGTGATCAAGCTCGCGGACCGCCTGCACAACGCCAGGACGTGGGGCTTCGTCGAGTCCACCTCGGCCACGCGCAAGGCCAAGGAGACCCTCGAGATCTACGCGCCGCTCGCGCACCGTCTGGGCATCCAGATGATCAAGCTGGAGCTCGAGGACCTGTCGTTCGCGGTGCTGCACCCGAAGCTCTACGTCGAGATCGACAGCCTGGTCAAGGAACGGCAGCCGAAGCGCGAGCAGTTCGTCCAGAACGTCATCGGGACGCTGAAGAAGGACCTCAAGGCCGCCAAGGTGCGCGGCGAGGTCATGGGCCGGCCGAAGCAGTACTACTCGATCTACCAGAAGATGATCGTCCGGGGCCGCGAGTTCGACGAGATCTACGACCTCGTCGGCATCCGGGTGCTCGTCCCCACGGTCCGCGACTGCTACGCCATGCTCGGCTCCGTGCACGCGCGCTGGACCCCGCTGCCCGGGCGTTTCAAGGACTACATCGCGACCCCGAAGTTCAACCTGTACCAGTCGCTGCACACCACGGTCCTCGGGCCGCAGGGACGTCCGGTCGAGATCCAGATCCGCACGCACGAGATGCACCAGCGCGCCGAGTTCGGTGTCGCCGCGCACTGGAAGTACAAGCAGCGTGCCGCCGGTCGCGACGTGGACAGCTCGAGCGCGAACGACGACATGGCGTGGCTCGCGCACATCACCGACTGGCAGGCCGAGACCAGCGACCCCGGCGAGTTCCTCGACTCCCTCCGCTACGAGATCGGCGCGAAGGAGACCTACGTCTTCACGCCGCAGGGCAAGGTCATCGGGCTCCCCGCCGGTGCGACCCCGGTCGACTTCGCGTACGCGGTGCACACCGAGATCGGACACCGCACGATGGGCGCGAAGGTGAACGGTCGCCTGGTGCCGCTCGAGAGCTCGCTGTCGAGCGGTGACGTCGTCGAGATCTTCACGTCGAAGAACCCCGACTCCGGGCCGAGCCAGGACTGGCTGACCTTCGTCCGCAGCCCCCGCGCGCGGAACAAGATCAAGCAGTGGTTCACCAAGGAGCGCCGCGAAGAGGCGATCGAGCAGGGCCGCGACGCCATCGCCCGTGCGATGCGCAAGCAGAACCTGCCGCTCCAGCGGATCATGAGCCAGGACTCCATCTCGGAGGTCGCATCCGCGATGCGGTACGACGACGTCTCCGCGCTCTACGCCGCGATCGGCGAGGGACACGTCTCGACGCAGTCGGTGATCGAGAAGGTGCTCGCGGGCGTCCAGACCGAGACCGAGACGGACGAACCGGAGCTCGCCTTCCCGCGGCAGGTCACGAGCCGGCAGCTCCGCAACAGCGACAGTGGCGTGCTCGTCCGCGGGGCGCCCGACATCCTCGTCAAGCTCGCGAAGTGCTGCACCCCGGTTCCCGGCGACCAGATCGTCGGGTTCATCACCCGCGGGCAGGGTGTGTCCGTGCACCAGGCATCGTGCACCAACGTGAAGTCGCTGATGAACGAACCCGACCGCATGATCGAGGTCGAGTGGGCGCCGTCGTCGAAGTCGGTGTTCCTGGTCCAGATCCAGATCGAAGCGCTCGATCGGTCGGGACTGCTGAGCGACGTCACCCGGGTGCTGACCGACCATCACGTGAACATCCTGTCGGCCACCGTGTCGACGTCGTCGGACCGTCTCGCGCTGTCACGGTTCGTGTTCGAGATGGGTGACACGACGCACCTGGACCGCGTCCTCAACGCGGTGCGACGCATCGACGCCGTGTACGACGTCTACCGCGTCAGCGCAGGCTGACCAGGAGCGGTCACACCAGCTCGGCGAGCCGCCGTTCCGCCTGCCGCACCATCGGCACCGTCCCGAGCTGCCGGAGGCGGAGCCGGAGCGTCGACGGCGAGGTGTCGGTCGCCGCGAGCAGTCCCAGGACGGTGGGGGCGCGGACCGCCCAGTCCGCCGGTCCGGCGATCCGCAGCAGGTCGAGCGCGGTCCTGACCGGGGTCGTCACCCGGACGCCGGCGACGACCGCGACGTCGGATGGTTCGACGCGGACCTCGCGGACGCGTCCACCGCCCCGCTGGCGCACGCGCTGCCCGTCGTCGATGCAGGCGTCGTGGGGGAGCGGCGGCCGCGAGCACCCGCCCCAGATCCACGCGGCGCTGCGGTCCGATGCGATGATCCGCTCGTCGCCCACGCTCCAGCGGAACGACGCAGCACGCAGCCCCGGGTCCGTCGGTTCCGCGACGGACGCCCAGCACTCGCCGATCGCGACCAGGTCGCCGGCGAGCACCGCTGCGCGGAGTTCGGCTTCCGGCCAGTCGTCGGTGGTGACGAGTCGGGAGGAGCGCACCCGGTCATCCTGCCGCACCGCACCGACGCGATGGAGCCGACTGTGGACAGCAGCGCAGCTCGACAGCGGCCGGTGCGGGCCGGCTCAGCGCAGGACGTGGGAGCGGTGCACGAGCGCCGCGGCGCCGATGAGCGGCCCGTCCTGGGACAGCCCGGTCGGGACGATCCGCACCTTGGTCACGAAGCCGAACTCCACGCGTTCGGCGACGGCCTGCCTGGCGTACTCGAACAGGTCCGGCGTGACGTGCGAGAACCCGCCGCCGATCGCCACCACCTCGAGGTCCACGAGCGACGTGGCGGCGGCGATGGCCTGCCCGAGGGCGCGACCACTGCGCTTGATCGCCGCGACGGCGATCTCGTCCCCGGCGGCGTACGCGGCGGACAGCTCCTCGCCGGTCTCCCCGGTGAATCCCTGCCGCCTTGCCCACGCTACCGTCTTCGGCCCGCTCGCCACGGCCTCCAGGCAGCCGGTGCCGCCGCAGGCGCACGGGTCGTCGTACCCACCGCACTCGACGTGACCGATGTGCCCGGCGTTGCCGGTCGGACCGCTCACGGTGCGGCCGTGCAGGATGAGCCCACCGCCGACGCCCGTGGAGACGATCATGCCCATCACGTGGTCGGAGCCCTGCGCCGCACCGAGCCAGTGCTCGGCGAGCGTGATCGCGAGGCCGTCCATCCGCAGCGTCACCGGCGTCCCGGCCGGGACGAGCGCCGCGACGCGGTCGCGGAGCGGGTAGCCGCGCCAGACCGGCATGTTGAGCGGCGAGACGAGCCCGTGCTCCTCGTCGACGGGGCCGGCCGAGCCGATGCCGACACCGGCGAGCGTCGCGTCGGTCGGCAGCGCCGCGAGGGCGCTCGTGACCACCTCGTCGACGGCTGCCTGCAGCGCTTCGGAGCTGCGCTGCGGGCCGGTGGGGCTCCGGAACCGGGTCCCGGGCAGGACGACGCCCTGGTCGGTGACCAGGGCCGCCTCGACCTTGGTGCCGCCGAGGTCCACGGCGAGGGCGAGCGGCCCGGGGTGGTCGGTGATGGGGTCGGTGTTCGACATGCGCGCTCCGATGCGACGGTCTGGAGGCTCGGAGCGGCTCCCGACGCGGCGTCGCGTCGGTCACGCACCGGCTCGGTGCTGGTGGTCGGGTCGGCCTGGTCGGCCGGAGGTCAGTAGGAGGTGGTGTCGTCGCCGACGCCGGAGGCGACGCCGGTCTCGACGCGGTGTGCGACCTCGTCGAGGATGCGGGCCGACGCGCTCGTGCCGATGCGGTCCGCACCGGCCCGGACCATCGCGACGAGGGTGTCGAGCCCTCGGACGCCGCCGGACGCCTTCACGCCGGTGTCCGGGCCGACCGTCTCGCGCATCAGGGCGATGTGCTCGGTCGTGGCGCCACCGCCGGCGAACCCGGTCGAGGTCTTCACGAAGTCCGCGCCGCCCGCGACGGCCGCGCGACTGGCGGCGACGATCTCGTCGTCGGTGAGGAACGCCGTCTCGAGGATGACCTTGACCACGGTGTCGCCCGCAGCGTCGACCACGGCACGCACGTCCTGCTGGACGCGGTTCCAATCGCCGGACTTCGCCGCGCCGATGTTCTGGACCATGTCGAGCTCGAACGCGCCGTCGGCGAGGGCCTGCAGCGACTCGGCGACCTTGGCCTCGGTCGAGGTGGTGCCGTGCGGGAAGCCGATGACGGTCCCGACGCCCACGCCGGTGCCCTGGAGGCGCTCCACGGCGTGGCGGACGTCGCTCGGGCGGACGCACACGCTGAACACGCGGTGGGTCGCGGCTTCGTCGAGCTGCGCATCGACGTCGGAGCGGGTCAGCTCCGGCTTCAGGATCGCGTGGTCGATGAGTCGACGCACGGCGTCGGCGGTGACGGGGAAGGCTGCGTTGTCCACCCGACAAGCGTACCCGGAGGGGCGCGGCGTACCGTTCCCGGCATGCGCGTCCTCGTCACCGGGGCCACCGGCTACATCGGCGGTCGTCTCGTCCCACGTCTCCTCGAAGCCGGGCACGCCGTCCGCGTGCTCGTCCGTACCCCGCAGAAGCTCGACGACGTCCCCTGGCGGGAGTCGATCGACGTCGTCCAGGGTGACCTGCAGGACGGCTCGGCAGTGGCCACCGCGGTCGACGGGATCGAAGCGGTCTACTACCTCGCCCACGCGATGGGTGCCGACGGGGACTTCGAGGAGTCCGAGCGGGACGCCGCCCAGACGATGGCCACCGCGGCGCACGACGCCGGTGTCCGGCGCTTCGTGTACCTGGGCGGCCTGCACCCCGACGGGGAGCTGTCGAAGCACCTCCGCAGTCGGAAGGAGGTCGGCGACATCCTGCTCGGGTCGGGTGTGCCGACGATCGCGTACCAGGCCGGTGTCGTCATCGGCTCCGGGAGCACGTCGTTCGAGATGATCCGGCACGTCACCGACGTCCTGCCCTGGATGCCGGCACCGCGGTGGGTCCGCAACAAGATCCAGCCGATCGCCGTCCGCGACGTCCTCTACTACCTCGTCGAGGCGCTCGACATCCCGGCGGAGGTGAACCGGACGTTCGACATCGGCGGGCCGGACGTCCTCCGGTACGGGCAGATGCTGAACGGGTACGCGGTCGAGGCAAAGCTCCCGCAGCGGCCGATCACCGCGCTGCCGGTGATGACCCCCGGGCTCGCCGCACACTGGTTCAACATGGTGACGCCGATCCCGCGCAAGCTCGCGACGCCGATCATCGAGTCGCTGCAGTTCGAGTGCGTCCAGCGTGAGCACGACATCGACGACGTCGTGCCGCGGCCGGAGGGCGGGCTGACGTCGTACCGCAGGGCCGTGCGGCTCGCACTGACGAAGATGCGCACCGCCGAGGTCGAGACGAGCTGGCGGAGCGCGACGCTGTCGAGCACCCCGGCCGACCCGCTGCCGAGCGACCCGGACTGGGCCGGGCACACGGTGTACTCCGACGACCGGACCCGGCACACGTCCGCGCCGCCGGAAGCGGTCTGGAGCGTCGTCGAGTCGATCGGCGGCGAGAACGGCTGGTACTCGTTCCCGCTCGCGTGGGTCGCCAGGGGGTGGATGGACAAGATCGCCGGGGGAGTCGGCCTCAACCGTGGTCGACGGGACCCGAAGCGCCTCGAACAGGGCGACGCGCTCGACTGGTGGCGCGTCGAACGACTCGACCGCGGGCACTACCTCCGGCTCCGGGCCGAGTTCAAGTCCCCCGGGCGGGCCTGGCTCGAGATGACCGTCACGCCCACGGACGACGGCGGCTGCGACTACCACCAGCGGGCGCTGTACTTCCCGCAGGGGCTCGCCGGGCGCCTCTACTGGTACTCGATCCTGCCGTTCCACGGCGTGATCTTCCCGGGCATGGTGGAGCGCATCACGGCCCGCGCCGAACGCGAAGCCCACCGCACCGACTCGACGCAGGCCAACAGCACGCAGCAGAATGGGTCTCGCGCGCCAGCGCACGAGGAGGCAGCATGAGCGACGACGACCGCGGACTGGTCCTGTTCCTGGGGGACAGCATCACCGCAGGAGGCACGTGGGACGAACGCTTCCCCGACGAGCGCACCCTGAACCTCGGCATCAGCGGGGACACCACGGACGGTGTGCTGGAGCGTCTCGACGAGGTCGTGCAGGCCGCTCCCGACGCGATCGTCCTGCTCATCGGCACGAACGACTTCGGCAACCACCGCAAGAGCGCCGAGCACGTCGTGCGGAACGTGGAGACCATCCTCGTGACGCTCCGCCGCGAGCTCCCCGGCGTCCGCCTCCTCCTGGTGTCGATCCTGCCGCGCCAGGCCGAGTTCACCCCGCGGATCGAGGAGACGAACCGACACCTGCGCCAGTTCGTCGCCACCTGCCACGCGCAGTACCTCGACGCGTGGCCCGCCCTCGCGGACGGCGACCACCTCGCCGAGCAGTACACCGAGGACGGCCTGCACCTGACCGACGACGGCTACCGCGCGTACGTCGCAGAGCTCGGTCCGGCGCTCGAGCGGCTCCGCGGCCTGCCGCCGATGTCCCGCCCGATCACGGCCATCGAACTCGACGAGGCATCTGCCTGATGGCCGCACGCAAGGGACGGCCAGCAGTCGGGTCGTCGCTCCACTCCACCGCGCCCGGTGCCCGCCCCGCAGCCGCCGCGTCCTCGGGTCCTGCGGGGACGCCGGCGTTCACGCGCCCGGCCCTGGCGCCGGGGCTCGTCGCGGCCATCGTGCTGCTCGCGTGCATCGCGTTCCTCGACGCGCCGGCGTTCGTGTTCGTCCGGTGGGGTGTCACGGTCCTGGCGCTCATCGTGCTCGTCTTCGCGACCAGGGGCCGTGCCTGGTGGGCGGCCGTCCTGATGGCGGCGGTCGCGGTCTGCTGGAACCCGCTGGTGACGATCTCGATCCCCGGACAGGTCTGGGCAGCACTGCAGATCGTCGCAGCGGCGCTGTTCATCGTCGTCGGGATCGTCGTGAAGGTGCCCAGAACGACGGAGGAGCCGCCTGCCCGGTAGGATCGGATCGGTCGGGTGCAGCGCCCGACCACCTGATCAGAAGGGCATGGATGAGCAACGGGACCGAGCCGGAGACCGAGAGTCCTCTGCTGAACCCTCGACCGTCCTCCGGCGGTCTCGACCGCCCCGACATCGTGCTCCGGAAGGGCCGCTTCACCCTGCTGAACGGTCACCTGACACCGCAGCAGTCGATGATCGAGGACCTCCTCTTCCTCGACGACGCGCTCACCGCGGCCGACGTCGACCACCTGCTCATCCGCGGGAACGACCAGCGCCCCGTCATCGCCGTCGACGAGCGGGACCGTCAGCGCGCCGAGTCGGCCGTGATGGACGCCGCAGTCGGCGAGCCGTTCTACGCCAAGCCGCCGGGGGAGCCGGCCGTCCTCGTCGTCGATGACGGCCTGGGCCCCGTCGACCAGCCGGTGCTCCGGGTGTTCCGCCCGCGCCTCGAGCCGCTCGGGCGGCTCCGGTACGGTGCCGAGACCAGTGTCCAGCTCGAGTTCTGGCGGGTGACGGACACCGAGGTCCTCGCACCGGTCGAGAACGCCCTGATGCGCAGGAGCCTGCCCGTCGACGAGTTCGTGCTCACCGACATCGAGCGGTACGGTCGCACGTGGCGCACCGTCGAGCACATGTTCGACGACCACGTCTCGGACATCCGCTTCCCGATCGACATCGTGTTCTCGTGGGTGGACGGCAACGCGATCGAGTACCAGCGCGCGCGGCAGGCCGCGCAATCATCGGCCGTCCTGGGGGAGGGCGACGACGCGCCCGCCCGGTTCCGGCAGATCAACGAGCTGAAGTACGCGCTGCGTTCGGTGTACACGTACGCCCCGTGGATCCGGACGATCTACATCGCCACGGACTCGCCGGCGCCGGCCTGGCTCGCGGACCACCCGCGTGTCCGGATCGTCCGGAGCGAGGAGTTCTTCGCCGACCCGTCGGTGCTGCCCACGCACAACTCGCAGGCCGTCGAGTCGCAGTTGCACCACATCCCGGGCATCAGCGAGCACTTCATCTACTCGAACGACGACATGTTCTTCGGTCGGCAGGTCGACCCCTCGGTGTTCTTCAGCCCGGGCTCCGTGTCGAAGTTCATCCTGGCGACGACCCGGATCGGCCTCGGCTCGAACAACCCGCGCCGGAGCGGATTCGAGAACTCCGCGCGGGTGAACCGACGTCTGCTCCAGCAGCGGTTCGGTGCCGTCACCACGCGCCACCTCGAGCACGCACCGACCCCGCTCCGGGCCAGCATCATGACCGAGATGGAGCACGAGTTCGCGGACGAGTTCCGCGCGACGGCGGCGTCACGGTTCCGCGCGGCCGAGAACATCTCCGTGACGAACTCCCTGTACCACTACTACGCGCTGCTCACCGGACGGGCGATCGTGCAGGAGAACGCGCCGGTCCGGTACGTGGACACGACGATGCAGTCCGGGCTCCGGGCACTCGACGACCTGCTCAAGAAGCGGAACGTCGACTTCTTCTGCCTGAACGACGGCAGCTTCCCCGAGGTCTCCGACGAGGAACGCACGACCCGCGTCACCGAGTTCCTCGACCGCTACTTCCCGTTCCCGGCCCCGTGGGAGCAGCCCGAGGAGTAGCCGGTGCCCGCGCGGTGCCCTCCCACCGGTGCCCGGCGCCCGCGCGGTGCCCGTCGCCCGCGCGGTGCCCGGCGCCCAGGCGGTGTCCACCCACCGGTCACAACACCCCGCTCAGGTCCGCCGAGCGGTCACGAACCGCCGGCTGGACGCGGTGCCGGCGACGAGTTCCGACCGCTCGGCGCAACCCAAACGGGGAGTCGTGACCGGTCGGGGCAAGCCCCCGGCGACTGCTGACCGGTCGGGGCAAGCCCCCGGCGACTGCTGACCGGTCGGGGCAAGCCCCCGGCGACTGCTGACCGGTCGGGGCAAGCCCCCGACGACTGCTGACCGGTCGCAACACACCGCTCAGCTCCGCCGAGTGGCCTCGTGCCGTCGCCGAATCAGATCGAGAACGACGTGTTCTGACCGCCCGGTGGAACGCACGCGGTGAGTCGTGACCGGTCAGCGGTGGACGGGGGAGAGGGGCACCGAATCGAGGGTGAAGACCGGGATGCTCGACGTGACCGGTGCCGGCTCGACGGCCGGCGGGATGACGACCCCGGCAGCGGCGAGTCGTGCGTCGGTCTCCGCGGCGGAGACGGGCTCGCCCACGGTGGCGTACTGTCCGATCGGCACCACGGAGTGGACGACGTCGTGGCCGTACACGTGCACCAGATTGAACGACTGCGCACCGTCCTGGCCACGGGTCCCACCGCGGAACTCGTTGAGGTCCTGGGTGTAGCACGTCGCACTCGCCACGGACACCGGGATGCCCGCGAACACGGCGCTGGTCGAGTAGTGCAGGTGTCCCGCGATGATCGTCAGGACGTCGCTGCCCTCGACGACCTCGGCAAGGGCGCGCTGGTCACGCAGTTCGACGAGGACGGCGAGGTCCTGCACGCTCGGTACCGGCGGATGGTGCATCGCGAGGACCGTGCCGTGCGGAGCGGGCTCGGAGAGCACCTCTGCGAGCCAGTCCAGCTGCTCCGGCGTGACGGTGCCGTAGTGCTCGCCGGGGACACTGGTGTCGAGCGTGATGACCCGGAGCCCGTTGACGTCGTAGACGAAGTCCACAGGCCGCTCGGTGGGCTGGAGTCCGAAGAGCTCCTGACGGAACGCTCCGCGCTCGTCGTGGTTTCCCATCGCCCAGATGACCTGGGCGCCGATGCGCTCGGCGGCCGGCTCGACGATGCGACGCACGCGGGCGTAGGCCCCCGATTCGCCCTTGTCGGCGACGTCACCGGTGACGACGATCGCCTCGGGACGGGTGCCGGATGCCTCGATCTCCTCGACGATCTGCGACAACCGTGCCGCCGAGTCGACGGCACCGTACAGATCACCGTCCGAGGCGATGAGGTGCGTGTCGCTGAGGTGGAGCAGGAAGTGGTTCGGCCTGGGGTGCTCGGCCGTCCGGGGTTCCATCGGGTTCTCATTCCGTTGGCGGGCTCCGCGAGGGCCACCCGTTCCAGATGCGTGGTGCAACACGTTGCCACACCGTCCTGGAAGAGTCCAGCACGTGTTGGTGAACCGCCCGTGAACTGGGGACGGCGTGTCGGTCACGCTGCCGGAGACGCCTGGCCTGGTTCGGCGCCGCTCTCTGGTGGGACGTCCCGGCAGAACCGCTTGAACGGGCCGGCGAGATCGCCCAGACGCGCGGCGAACTGGGTGTCGGGCGCCTGTTCGAGCGCTTCGAGGTGCTCCGTGGTGAGGGCCTCGTCGAGCACCGTCTTCGTTCCCGGGTAGAGCGCGTCCAGCTTGGGGAGCTCAGAACGGAACTGCTCCGGTGCGCGGACGCGGTCCTGCGCCGCCGCGCTCAAGAACCGGACGCAGGTCGTCCGAGCCTCTGCGCGCCCGGTGAGCGGTTCTGCGTCGGGAACCCGCACGGACGGAGCGGCCACCGATTCTGCGGACGACACGGGAGCGATGGTCTCCTCCGGGCCGATGACGAACCAGTCCGACCCGCGGATCAGGGCGCGATGCGCTCCGAAGGTGCCCTTCCAGTCTTGGAGGACCTGCGCCGCGGAATCATCGTGCGCGTACACGCGGACGAACACCGGTTGGCCGTCCGGGGTGGTGCAGTCGACACCCCGCATCGAGTCCCAGAAGTACGGGTCGTCCGCCCACGAAACGTCCCCGTCGCACGCCAGGTGTGCACGTAGACGGTCGACCTGCTTCTCCAGCGCAGCGGCCGAGGTGGCCGTCGGCGCCGACCCTTCCGGTTCCGATGCGGTACAGCCCGTCGCGCCGACGGCGACGGTCGTGGCCACGATCGCGGTCGCGATCCCGGTCATGGTCCGTCGCCGTGGCGTCATCGTCACTCCCAGTTGATCGTGGAGCCGGTGGCGACGGCGAGCGACTTCACCTTCACCTGCTTGGCGCCGGCGACGTTGCCCCACAGGATCGTGGTGCTCCCGCCGTCGCCACAGCCGGCGCTCTGCCAGACGGGAGCAGTCAGGGCGTTGAAGCCCTTGCCCTGGACGCACGACTCGGTGTCGGACGTCTTGGTCCACACGTACGTCACCGTCGTGTTCTTCGTCGTGCCGATGTAGTTGCACCCCGTGGATGCCCCCGACCAGCCCCCGCCGATCGGACCGACGGCGTTGCGCCACTTGCAGTCTCCGCTGAGCGGCGTGACTGCCGATGCCGTGGCCGCGGACTGCCCGGTCGAGGCGTTCGCGGCAACGGGTCCCGCGAGAGCGAGGCCGGCGCCGAGGCCGAGTGCAGCGATGGTGCCGATGACACGAGACGTCTTCTTCATGGTGATCCCCTCATTCCGTTCCTCGCTCGTGCGAGGCGTAGAACCAACGTACTACCCCTGAACAGGTGTCAGGTTGCAGATAACAATTTCGATATGTGCGTGCGTTCGGGGTACACGAAACGACGAACGCCCCGACCTGTCAGGTCGGGGCGTTCGTCGTGTTGCGGGTCGTGTGATCAGTGCTGGGGGGTACCGGCACCCACCTGCGGTGCCTCGTGCGAGCCCTCCACGCCGTGCCCGTGGTGCGCGGCGTGCGCGGCGTCGAGCTCGGCCTTCGAGACCGGCGCGATGCGATCCTCGAAGAAGAAGCGCGAGGCGCTCGCACGCATCTTCTGCAGGGGCGTGATCTGTCCCTTGGCGTTCGGACGGATCATCAACGGCTTGTAGTCGTTGAACTGCAGCAGACGCCAGCGCTCGTACTCGTCGAGCTGCTCGTGGACCTCGATGTACTCACCGTGCGGGAGACGGACGATGCGGCCCGACTCGTACCCGTGGAGGACGATCTCGCGGTCCTTCTTCTGCAGCGCGAGGCAGACGCGCTTCGTGATCCAGAAGGCCACGAACGGGCCGAGGACCGTCGTCGCCTGGATGACGTGGATCACCGAGTCGACGGACACCAAGAAGTGCGTCGCGATGATGTCCGAGCTCGCCGCCGCCCAGAGGCTGGCGTAGAGCGTGACACCGGCGGCCCCGAAGGCCGTGCGGGTCGGCGCGTTGCGCGGGCGGTCGGCGATGTGGTGCTCACGCTTGTCGCCCGTGACCCACGCCTCGATGAACGGGTAGATGAAGATCGCGAGGATGAGCCCCACGAGCACCGCGATCGGGACGAGGATGTTGAACGACACCGTGTAGCCGAACCACACGACCTCCCAGTGCGGCGGCACCAGACGGAGCGCACCGTCCGCGAAGCCGATGTACCAGTCGGGCTGGGTACCGGCGGACACGGGGGACGGGTCGTACGGGCCGTAGTTCCAGATCGGGTTGATCGTGAACAGCGACGCGATGAGGGCGAGGATGCCGGCGACGATGAAGAAGAAGCCACCGGCCTTCGCGGCGAACGCCGGGAGGATCGGGACACCCACGACGTTGTCGTTGGTCTTGCCGGGGCCCGCGTACTGCGTGTGCTTGTTGATCACCACGAGTACGAGGTGGACACCGAGCACCGCGACGAGGATCGCCGGCAGCAACAGGATGTGCAACGTGTACAGACGGCCGACGATCGCTGTCCCGGGGAACTCGCCGCCGAACAGGATGTACCCGATCCAAACGCCGATGACGGGAACGCCCTCGATCATGCCGACGATGATGCGGAGACCGTTGCCGGAGAGCAGGTCGTCGGGGAGCGAGTAGCCCGTGAAGCCCTCGGCCATGGCCAGGACCCAGAGGACGAAGCCGAAGACCCAGTTGAGCTCACGCGGCTTGCGGAACGCGCCGGTGAAGAACACGCGGGCCATGTGCAGCATCACCGAGGCGACGAACAGCAGGGCCGCCCAGTGGTGGATCTGCCGGACGAAGAGCCCGCCACGGATGTCGAACGAGATGTTCAGCGTCGACTGCAGCGCCGTCGACATCTCGACGCCCTTGAGCGGGATGTACGAGCCGTCGTAGACGACCTCTGCCATGGACGCCTGGAAGAAGAACGTCAGGAAGGTGCCCGAGAGCAGGATCACGACGAAGCTGTAGAGGGCGACCTCACCGAGCATGAAGCTCCAGTGGTCGGGGAAGATCTTACGACCGACCTCCTTCACCAGCCCGGAGATGCTCGTTCGCTCGTCGATGTAGTTGGAGAGCCCGCCGATGATGCGGGATCCGCGGTCCGGAGCCGGCTTGGTGCCGGTTGCGGGCTGCTGTGTCGTGGTGGTGGTCATCAGCGTGCACGCTCCCAGAAGGACGGGCCGACCGGTTCGTGGAAGTCGCTCTGCGCTACCAGGTACCCGTCGTCGTCGATCGCGATCGGAAGTTGGGGGAGGGGACGAGCCGCCGGTCCGAAGATGACCTCGCAGTTGTTCGAGACATCGAAGGTCGACTGGTGGCAGGGGCACAGCAGGTGGTGCGTCTGCTGCTCGTAGAGCGCGACCGGGCACCCGACATGGGTGCAGATCTTGGAGTACGCAACGATACCGTCGTAGCCCCAGTTCTCGTGGCCCTTGGCCGGGTTGAGGTCCTTCGGGTCGAGGCGCATCAGGAGCACGGCGGCCTTGGCCTTCTCCTCGAGCATGTCCTCCTTGTCGAGCAGCCCGTCGGGGATGACGTGGAAGACCGAGCCGATCGTGACGTCGGACGCCTTGATCGGGAGACCGGTCGGGTCCTTCGTCAGGCGGGTGCCCTTCGCCCACATGGTGTGGCGGAGGAGCTCGTTCGGGTCGGCGGCGGGTGCGAGGTCACGCACGAGCACGATGCCCGGGAGCGGGAACGCAGCGAGGGCGCCGATCATCGAGTTGCGGATCAGCTTGCGACGGCTGAACCCGGACTCCTTGTCCGCCAGCTGGAAGGCCTCGACGGCCTTCGCACGGGTCGCGTCGGAGCCACGCGTGGGGTGGCGGTCCTCGGCGATCTCGCGGTCGCTGACGAGCGACTTGGACCAGTAGACCGCGCCGAGGCCCAGGCTGAGCAGCGCGAGCGCGATGGCCAGGCCGAGGAAGAGGTTCCCGGTGCGGACCGTGCTGAAGTCGTCGGCCTTGATCGGGAAGGCGACGTACGCCGCGATCGACAGGACGCTCGCGACGATCGACACGTAGAAGAACGTGGCGACCTGGCGCTCGGCCAGACGCTGCTTCTTCGGGTCGACGTCGGTGCGGCGTGCGCGGTGCGGCGGCTCACCCGGGTTCTCGAACGGCTCGGCGGGCAGGACCGCGGTACCGGGCGACGTCGTGCTCGTGCCGTGCTTCTCGACAGCCGAGGACGAGTTCAGTGCCTCGTCGTCGTGCTCTGCCATGGTGTTCCCTTCAGTGTCGTGCGACACGGACGATCAGTTGGACTTCGCGGTCAGCCAGACGGTCATCGCGACGACCGCCCCGAGTCCGAAGATCCAGATGAACAGACCCTCTGCCACCGGGCCGAGGGCGCCGAGGCCGAAACCACCGGGCGAGGAGTTGTCCTGCACGTACTTGAGGTACGTGATGATGTCGGCCTTCTGCTGCGGCGTGATGTTCAGGTCGTTGAAGACCGGCATGTTCTGCGGGCCCGTGACCATGGCCTCGTAGATGTGCTTGCCGCTGACGTCCGTCAGCTTCGGGGCGTACTTGCCCTCGGTCAGCGCGCCACCGGCGCCGGCCACGTTGTGGCACATGGCGCAGTTGATGCGGAAGAGTTCCGCACCGGCAGCGGCGTCGCCGTCCTGACCGTTGGTGAGCGACTCGGACGGGACCGACGGGCCGGGGCCGAGCGACGCGACGTACGCGGACAGGGCGTCGATCTGCTCGTCCGAGAACTGCGACGGCTTCTCCTCGGCCTGCGGGCCCTGGGCAGCCATCGGCATGCGGCCGGTGCCGACCTGGAAGTCGACAGACGCGGCGCCGACACCGATGAGGGACGGGCCCTCGCTGGTGCCCTGCGCGGAGAGGCCGTGGCAGGTGGCGCAGTTGGACGCGAAGAGCTTCTGGCCCTCGTTCACCTGCGACTGGCTCGATGCGGCGACCGTGCTGACGTTGTCGTCCGCGTTCGCCGTGGAGCTGAACAGTGCGTAGGCACCGCCGGTGGTCATCAGCGCGACGGCGATGAGCGACACGGTCGCCAGCGGGGAGCGGCGGCCCTTCTTGGACTTGGTTCTGTTGAACATGCGGTGGGTGCTGTCCGATTCCTACTTGAGAAGGTAAATGACTGCGAAGAGGCCGATCCAGACCACGTCGACGAAGTGCCAGTAGTACGACACGACGATGGCCGTGGTGGCCTCCTTGTGGCCGAAGTTCTTGGCGGCGAAGCCACGGCCGAGCGTCAGGAGGAAGGCGAGCAGGCCACCGGTGACGTGGAGGCCGTGGAAGCCGGTGGTGATGTAGAACGCCGAGCCGTACGCGCTCGAGGAGAGCGTGACGCCCTCGTGCCAGAGGTTGGCGTACTCGAAGATCTGGCCGCAGACGAAGACCGCACCCATGCAGTACGTGACGAAGAACCACTCCGTCATGCCCCAGTCGCGCGGGTTCCAGCTGGTGCGGTGCACCTGGAAGCGTTCGGCGGCGAAGACGGCGAACTGGCACGCGAAGCTGGACAGCACCAGGACGATGGTGTTCACGGAGGCGAACGGCACCTCGAGCTTGGCGGTCTCGGTCGCCCAGAGCTCGGGGGAGGTGCTGCGCAGCGTGAAGTAGATCGCGAACAGGCCGGCGAAGAACATGACCTCGCTGCCCAGCCACACGATCGTCCCCACGGCAACGGGGTTCGGCCTGTTGAGGACCGTACCGCTGGCTGGTCTGGAGAGAGGGGTGCTTGTCACAGTGTCCATTATGGCCGAAACCTCGGACAGTGTTTTGCCAGGCAACTGGCGGGTCGTTCGAAAACAGTACGATCCTGGGTATGTCTGACGTTCTCTCCTGGCCTGCAGTGATCAGCGCGCTCATGGCGCGCGAGGACCTCACGATCAGGCAGTCCACATGGGCGATGGAGGAGATCGTGCACGGCCGGGCCACCGATGCGCAGATCGCGGCGTTCGCCGTCGCCCTCCGCGCGAAAGGCGAGACCGTCGACGAGGTGGTCGGGTTCCGCGACGCGATCCTCGACGCGGCGGTCCCGCTGGACGTCGACCCGATGGCGCTCGACATCGTCGGGACCGGGGGCGACGTCGTCGGCACGGTGAACGTGTCGACCATGGCTGCGATCGTCATCGCGGCCGCGGGCGTCCCCGTCGTGAAGCACGGCAACCGCGCGAGCTCGTCGAAGTCCGGGTCGAGCGACGTCCTCGCCGCACTCGGTCTCGACCTGTCGATGGACGCCGAGCACGTCGCCGAGACGTTCCGGCGTGTCGGCCTGACCTTCGCGTTCGCGAGCGCCTTCCACCCCGGCTTCGCGCACGCCGCCCCGGTCCGCCGGGAGATCGGCGTGCCCACGGTGTTCAACTTCCTCGGCCCGCTCGTCAACCCTGCTCGGTGTGAGGCGAACGCCGTCGGGGTCGCACAGCTCGACCTCGTGCCGATCATCACGGGCGTGTTCCAGACCCGTGGCGCGACGGCGCTCGTGTTCCGCGGCGACGACGGCCTCGACGAGCTCACCACGACCGGTCACAGCCACATCTGGGAGGTCACCGGCGGCCGGGTCACGGAGCACGACCTCGACCCGCGGGACCTCGGCATCCCCCGGGCACGGATGGAGGACCTGCTCGGCGGCGAGCCCGACGTCAACGCCGCGATCGTCCGGCGCGTCCTGGCGGGGGAGACCGGTCCGGTCCGCGACATCGTGCTCCTCAACGCGGCCGCCGGCCTGGTGTCCTTCCGGCTCGCGCAGGACCCGACCGAGTGGGACCGTCCGATCCTGCACCGCTTCCGCGAGCAGCTCCTCGTCGCCGCCGAGGCGATCGACTCCGGCGCCGCCGAGCAGAAGCTCGCCGACTGGGTGACCGCAGCGCCCGTCTGGTAGGCGCGTACGGACCAGACCGAAGACGGGAGGCCCGGTGCCGGTTCATGGAACCGGCACCGGGCCTCCCGTCGGTGGAGTGGACTGCAGGACTACTGGACGTCCTCGTCGACCCAGTCGAAGGTCTTCGTGACGGCCTTCTTCCAGAGGCGCAGCGTGCGGTCACGCTCCGCCGGGTCGAGCTTCGGCTCCCAGCGCTGGTCCTCCTGCCAGTTCGCACGGAGCTCGTCGAGGTTCGCCCAGAACCCGACCGCGAGGCCTGCTGCGTAGGCGGCGCCGAGCGCCGTCGTCTCCGCGACGACCGGTCGGACGACCGGCACGTCGAGGATGTCCGCCTGGAACTGCATGAGCTCGTTGTTGGCGGTCATGCCGCCGTCGACCTTGAGCTCGGTCAGGTCCACACCGGAGTCGGCGTTGACCGCGTCGAGGACCTCGCGGGTCTGCAGCGCCGTCGCCTCGAGGGCCGCACGCGCGATGTGCCCCTTGTTGACGTAGCGAGTGAGGCCGACGATCGCGCCACGGGCATCAGGACGCCAGTACGGCGCGAACAGGCCGGAGAACGCCGGGACGAAGTACACGCCGCCGTTGTCGTCGACGGTCTTCGCGAGCGCCTCGACCTCCGGTGCGCTCTGGATCAGTCCGAGGTTGTCGCGGAGCCACTGGATGAGCGAGCCCGTGACGGCGATCGAGCCCTCGAGCGCGTAGTGCGTCTCCTGGTCGCCGAGCTTGTAGCCGACGGTCGTCAGCAGCCCGTTCTCGGAGCGGACGATGTCCGTGCCGGTGTTGAAGATCAGGAAGTTGCCGGTGCCGTACGTGTTCTTCGACTCGCCCTTGTCGAACGCGGCCTGGCCGAAGGTCGCGGCCTGCTGGTCGCCGAGGATGCCGGCGATCGGGACCTCGCGGAGCAGACTGGACGACTCGACGTGGCCGTAGACCTCGGAGGAGCTGACGATCTCGGGGAGCATCGACTTCGGCACACCGAAGTCGGCGAGGATGTCGTCGCGCCACTGCAGCGTCTCGAGGTCCATGAACAGCGTGCGGGACGCGTTCGTGACGTCGGTCTTGTGGACGCCGCCGTCGACGCCACCGGTCAGGTTCCAGAGGACCCAGGTGTCGGTGGTGCCGAAGAGCAGGTCGCCCGCCTCGGCCTTCTCACGGGCGCCCTCGACGTTCTCGAGGATCCACATGATCTTGGTGCCGGCGAAGTAGGTCGCGAGCGGGAGGCCCACGATCGACTTGTACCGGTCCGTGTCGCCGTCCGCGAGCTTGTCGACGATCGACTGCGTGCGGGTGTCCTGCCAGACGATGGCGTTGTAGACCGGCTTGCCGGTGGTCTTGTCCCAGACCACCGCGGTCTCGCGCTGGTTCGTGATGCCGACCGCCGCGACGTCGTGGCGGGTGATGTCGGCGCGGGACAGTGCCTGGCCGATGACCTCACGGGTGTTGTCCCAGATCTCGGCGGGGTCGTGCTCGACCCAGCCGGCGCGCGGGAAGATCTGCTCGTGCTCCTTCTGTCCGGTCGAGACGATCGACCCGGAGTGGTCGAAGACGATCGCTCGGGTGCTGGTCGTGCCCTGGTCGATGGCGACGATGTAGTCGGCCATTGGTGCTCCTTACGGGTTCGTTCGGTGGGTTCAGGCGAGGGGGAGGAGCGCGTAGGACAGGCCCGCCGCGATCGCTCCACCGAGGAGGGGGCCGACGACCGGCACCCAGGCGTAGGCCCAGTCGCTCGAGCCCTTGCCCTTGATGGGCAGGAAGGCGTGCGCGATGCGCGGGCCGAGGTCACGGGCGGGGTTGATGGCGTACCCGGTCGGGCCACCGAGGCTGACACCGATCGCGATCACGAGGAAGGCGACGGGGATGGCTCCGAGCTCAGCGGGGGTCTTGCCGTTCGTGAAGGCGATCACGACGAAGACGAGCACGAAGGTGCCGATGATCTCGGTGACGAGGTTCCAGCCGTACGAGCGGATCGCGGGGCCGGTCGAGAAGACGCCGAGCTTCGCAGCCGGGTCCGGCTCTTCGTCGAAGTGCTGCTTGTAGGCGAGCCAGACGATGACGGCGCCGATCACGGCACCGATCATCTGGGCGAGCCAGAAGAGGAACATCTCGCCGATGGTGATGTTGCCGAGGATGGCCTGGGCGAGGCTGACCGCGGGGTTGAGCTGGCCGCCCGACTTGTAGGAGACGGTGACACCGGCGAAGACCGCGAAGCCCCAACCGATCGTGACCATGAGGAAGCCCGCGCCGAAGCCCTTGGACTTCTTGAGGGACACTGCGGCGACGACACCGCCACCCAGGATGATGAGCATCGCGGTGCCGACGAGCTCAGACAGGAACTTGACTCCGATGCCGTCCATCGGTGACCTCCATTGCGCTGTGGTTTGGGGGTCCCGGGCTGCACCGACACTCCCCATCGAGTGATTGTGGCGAGCATACTGCTGGGTTTTCACGGCGCGCGATGGACACGTGAGCGATCTGCGCGAAAGTGCACGAACGTGCATCCGGGATGTGCGTCCGCCAGCCCCGGGGGCTGCCCGCGACGACCCTGCCGTGCACGAACGTGCAGATCGGACGAACGCCCGCCCGTTGTATGTTGGGCGCACTCCGGACGACGTCGGCGGTGTGCAGGCCTCGTCCCGGCGTCGACACCCGTGGAGGCCACACATGAAGAAGCTCATCAACGACCCGCAGGACGTGGTCATCGAGACCGTCCGCGGGTTCGCCCAGGCACACGCCGGGCACGTCGTCCTGGTGGAGGACCCGATCCACCTTCACCGCACTGATGCGCCGAAGCAGGGCAAGGTCGGCCTGGTCAGCGGCGGCGGCAGCGGGCACGAGCCCCTGCACGCCGGGTTCGTCGGGCACGGGATGCTCGACGCCGCCGTTCCCGGCCCGGTGTTCACGAGCCCCACGCCGGACCCCATCGTCGCCGCGACGAAGGCCGTCGACGGTGGCGCCGGCGTCCTGCACATCGTGAAGAACTACACCGGGGACGTCCTCAACTTCGAGACGGCGGCGGAGCTCGCCGGCATGGACGACATCCGCGTCGAGTCCGTCGTGGTCGACGACGACGTCGCCGTGCAGGACTCCCTCTACACAGCCGGCCGCCGCGGTGTCGCCGGCACCGTCGTCGTGGAGAAGTGTGCAGGCGCCGCCGCCGAACGCGGCGACGACCTGGACGCGGTCGCCGCCGTCGCCCGGCACGTCAACGACGTCACGCGGTCGATGGGCCTCGCGATCGCGCCGGGCACCGTGCCGCACGCGGGGGAGCCGTCGTTCACCCTGGCCGACGACGAGGCCGAGCTCGGCATCGGGATCCACGGAGAGCCCGGCCGTGAGCGGATCGCGATGGCGCCGGTCGACGCGCTCGTCGACCGGGTCCTCGAACCGATCCTGACCGACCTCGCCGCACCGGCTGGCGCACGCCTGCTCCTGTTCGTGAACGGCATGGGCGGGACCCCGCTGTCGGAGCTGTACATCGCCTACCGACGCGCCGCAGAAGTCCTGTCCGACCGCGGCTACGAGGTCACGCGTAGTTTGGTCGGCGACTACGTCACGTCCCTCGAGATGCAGGGGTTCTCGATCACCGTCACGGTGCTCGACGACGAACTGACCACGCTCTGGGACGCACCGGTGGAGACCCCAGCACTGCGCTGGGGCCGTTGACACCGCACCGACCGCAGGAAGGGAACGAGAATTGGCGCTCGACACCGCATGGGCCATCGACTGGGTACGCCGCACCGCCGCGACGATCGACGAACACCGGGCGGAGCTCGTGACGCTCGACCGGGAGATCGGTGACGGCGACCACGGCGAGAACCTCGACCGGGGCTTCCGCGCCGTGCTCGAAGCCGTCGACGGCGGTTCGTTCGACACACCGGGCGCCGTGTTCAAGACCGTCGCCACGAAGCTGATCTCCACGGTCGGCGGTGCGGCGGGTCCGCTGTTCGGCACCGCGTACCTCAAGGCGGCCCAGGCAGCGGGTGACGCATCCGAACTCGACGCGGACGCGCTCGTCGCGGTCCTCACGGCAGCCAGGGACGGCGTCGTCTCCCGCGGCAAGGCCGCGGTCGGCGACAAGACGATGATCGACGCCTGGACCCCGGCGGTCGACGCCGCGGCCACGGCGGCGCAGGCCGGCGAGTCCCCGGAGCGGGTGCTCGAGGCGGCAGCGGACGCGGCCGTCACCGGCGCCGAGTCGACGGAGCCGCTCGTCGCCCACAAGGGGCGCGCGAGCTACCTCGGCGAGCGGGCGGTCGGGCACCGCGACCCGGGTGCCCAGTCGACCGCCTACATCCTCCGCGCAGCAGTGGACGCGGCGTGACCGTCGGGATCCTGGTCGTGTCGCACAGCGCGGCGGTCGCGACCGGGACCGTCGAGCTCGCCCGGCAGATGGCGGCCGACGTGCAGCTCGTCGCCGCCGGCGGCACCGAGGACGGCGGCATCGGCACCTCGTTCGAGGCGATCACGGCCGGCATCGAGGAGCTCGCCGATGCCGATGCGGTCGTCGTCCTGTGCGACCTCGGGTCCGCGTACCTGACGACGGACACCGCGCTCGACTTCCTGGACGACGAGGTGCGCGCGCGGGTGCACGTGTCCGATGCCCCGATCGTCGAGGGGACGGTCGCCGCCGCCGTCGCGGCCCAGACAGGTGGCGACGTCGACGCCGTGCTCGCCGCCGCGGCGTCCGCCGCAGCCTCCGGGTCGGACGCGAGCACTGCCTCCCGTCCGGTGGACGGCGACCAGTCTGGGCCCACGTCGCCGGTTCCGGATCGACGCGCCATCGGCGAGACGGCCGTGCCGATGGGGAGAGGCCCGGTACCGGTCGACGGGGCCGCCCCTGGCGACGACGTGGCCGCGTCCACGACCGTGGAACTGGTCAACGAGACCGGCCTGCACGCCCGCCCCGCTGCGGACTTCGTGAAGACCGCCGCGAAGTACGACGCGGCCGTCCGCGTGAACGGTGTGGACGCGAAGAGCCTGCTCGGCATCATGGCGCTCGCCCTGCCGAAGGGCGCCACGGTGACCATCGAGGCTTCTGGCGACGACGCGCAGGACGCCGTGGACGCGCTCGAGGCGCTCGTCCGGTCCGGCTTCGGGGAGTAGTCGCCGTCAGTCGGTGATGCTGATCGTCGCGGCGACGTCGACGTCGGAGGGCCCGCCGACGGCGCCCGCCGTGGCGAACAGCACGGCACCGAACACCGCACTCCAGAACGTCCGGGCATCACGCGCCACGCCGCGCTCGCTGTGCCAGCCGTGGTCAGCGGTGATGCGGTCGAGGTAGCGCTCGGACTGTCGGAAGAGCACCGCGAGCAGCGTGCTCGTGCGGTCGCGGAGGCGGGCGTCGTCCTGCGCGGTCCCGAGCGCCGTCACCAGCAGCGCCGTCGACGGCATCGCCAGCGCGGTCCGCGCCAGCACCGACCGGAGCGCCGCAGGGGTCGTCGCACGACGCCCGGCGGCCTGGAGTCGCGTGGTGTCACGGAGGAACCGGGCGAACGCCGCGTCGACGACGAGACGGTCCTTCGACCCGAAGTGGTGCGTGATCTGGTTCGGGTAGACCTCGGCGGCCCGTGCGACGTCGCTGACGGTGAGCGCACGGGGACTGCGGTCGCCGAGGAGGTCGGCCGCCGCGTCGAGGATCCGTGCCCGCGTCGCCGAGCCGCGTGTGCTTGCCATGCCCGGATTGTACGTGGTACAACTCAACTTGTGCAGCATACAAGTAGCTATCCCCACGACGTCGTCATCACCGGGTCCGGCGCGGTCTCGCCGTTCGGGCACGGCGTCGCCCCGCTCTGGGACGCGCTCGTCGCCGGTCGGTCGGGCGTCCGGACGCTCGACCGCCAGGGCGACCTCTGGGCGCAGGTGCCGATCCGCATCGGCGCCGATGCCGCGCTCGACGCCGATGGTGCGCTCGGGCGGGTCCGCGCGCAGCGTCTCGACCGCAGCCAGCAGCTCGCGCTCGTCGCCGCTGCCGAGGCGTGGGCGGACGCCGGCGCGCCGGACGTCGACCCCGACCGACTCGCGGTCGTGGTGGGCACGGGCATCGGCGGCATCGAGACGCTCCTCGACGCGCACGACGAACTCGGTCGGAACGGTGCCAGGCGCGTGTCCCCGCGGACGGTGCCGATGCTCATGGCGAACGGCGCTGCCGCACAGATCAGCATCGACCTCGATGCTCGCGCCGGCGCGTACACGACCGTCTCCGCCTGCGCGTCGGGAGCCGAGGCGATCGCGCTCGGTGCCCGTCTGATCCGCTCGGGGGAGGCGGACGTGGTCGTCGCCGGGGGAGCGGAGGCCGCGGTGACCCCGGTGACGATGGCGTCGTTCGCCCAGTCGCAGGCGCTCGCGAAGCCGGACGGCGACGACCCGACCACCCTGTCGCGACCCTTCGACGCCGACCGGCGCGGGTTCGTGCTCGGGGAGGGGTCGGGGCTCGTCGTCCTCGAGCGTGCCGACCACGCCGCCGCCCGCCGTGCACGGGTGCGTGCGCGGCTCGCGGGTTGGGGCATCACCTCCGACGCCTTCCACATCACCGCACCGCGGTCGGACGGTTCCGGACAGGAACGCGCGATGCTCCAGGCGCTCCGGATGGCCGGACTGCAGGGGACCGACGTCGACCACGTGAACGCACACGCCACCGGGACGCCGGTCGGCGACACGAGCGAGGCGGCCGCGATCACCAGGGTCGTCGGTGCGGATGCGGTGGTGACGGCGCCGAAGAGCGCGATCGGCCACATGTTCGGCGCCGCAGGTGCCGTGGAGACGATCCTGACGATCCGCGCCCTGGAGACCGGCATCGTGCCGCCGACGCTGAACCTGGAGCGGCTGGACCCGGAGATCGACCTCGACGTCGCGTCCGGCGTCGCACGGCAGGCGCCGATGCGGGCCGCACTGAACAACTCGTTCGGCTTCGGTGGCCAGAACGCGTCGCTGCTCCTGACGGCCGCGTGAGCCGGTCGTGGTGGGTCAGCGGGGCGCCAGGTCCTGCAGCCCGGTGACCCGGAGCAGGTCGAGCTTGTCGGCGTCGTCCGATCCGGGGACCGCCGTGTAGACCACGATCCGCAGGTCCCCGCCCGGCACGCTGAGCACGTCGCAGTCCACCGTGATCGGACCGACGGCGGTGTGGAGGGTCTTCCGGCTCGCTCGGTGCTCCGCGACCCGCGCGACCGCCCACCGGCGCTCGAACTCCGGCGACTCCCGTCGGAGCCGGGCCACCAGCTCGGCGAGTGCCCGGTCGCCGGGGTACTTCCCGACGGCGACGCGCAGGTCTGCCACGAGGTCGCTGGAGAACTCCTCCTGGTGGTCGTCGTCGTACTCGATGCCGTCGTGGCCGAGCATGAAGTGCCGCCAGACCAGGTTCCGCTCGATGCCGAGGAGGCGTTCCGGGTCACCGGTGAGCGCCGCCCAGAGGTCGTTCCAGAGCAGCGTGTCGTGCGCCGCCGTGAACACCGCGAGTGGGACGTCGCCGAGACGGTCCACCATGCGCTGGACCCCCGGCGTGACGTGGCGGGGGACGACGCTTCGTGACGGCGGAGCGGCGTCGGCGACGCGGAACAGGTGGTCCCGCTCCTCGGTCGTCAGTCGGAGCGCGGTCGCGAGGGAGCCGAGCAGCTGCGGCGACGGGTTCACCGAGCGCCCCTGCTCGAGCCGCACCACGTAGTCGACGCTCACACCGGCGAGCGCGGCGAGTTCCTCGCGTCGGAGCCCTGGTGTCCGTCGCCCGGGGCCGGCTGGGAGGCCGACCCCCTCGGGCCGGACCCGATCACGCCAGGACCGCAGCACACTCGCGAACTCGCTCATTGCCCCATCATCGCCCCGATCGGCCGGGTCGGCCTGGTACTCCGGGTCCCACCGTCGACCGGCACCTGGGAGGCCCACCGCGTGCGGTCCAGGCTGGGTGCATGACCACCACACTCATCACCGGAGCCAACCGGAGCCTCGGGCTCGAGACCGTTCGACGACTCATCGACGCCGGGCACACCGTGTACGCCGGCATGCGCGACCCCGGGACCGGCGACGCCGCACGCGACCTCGGCGCGCAGGTCCTCCGGCTCGACGTCACCGACCAGGCGAGCATCGACGCGGCAGTGGCGTCCCTGCCGGAACTCGACGTCCTCGTGAACAACGCCGGGGTCCTCGGGACGTCCTTCGGTGTCGACGATCTCGATGCCGACGCGATGACGCCCGTCCTCGACACCAACGTCACCGGCATCGTCCGCGTGACGCAGGCGGCGCTGCCCCGTCTCCGGCAATCGGCGAACCCGGTGATCGTCAACGTGGCGTCCGGCGTCGGGTTCGCGCGCTGGCTGACCACCCCCGGCCGGGACGAGTACCCGGTGCCGTCGATCCCCTACGCGGCGTCGAAGGCAGCGGTGATCGCCCTGACCGTGCAGTACGCGAAGAACCTGCCCGACTTCCGCGTCAACGTCAGCGACCCCGGGTACACGGCGACGGAGTTCAACGGGTTCGGCGGTCACCAGACCGTCACCGAGGGCACCGACGCCACGGTCGCCCTGGCGACGCTCGACCAGAGCGGCCCGACGGGCGAGTTCCACGACCGCGACGGACGCATCGCGTACTGACGCTCATTCCTCGTCCGCGGTCCGGCGTCCGCGGGTGGTGGCGACGAGCACGAGTGCCACGGCCAGCAGCAGCGCGCCGCCACCGATCCACGGCGCCGGTCCCGCGTACCAGGGGGATCCGCCGTCGGCCCCGGAGACGGGCGGGGCGGTCGGAGACCGCGTCACGTCGAGCGAGGACGACGACGGGCTCGGTACCGCCGTCGGCGTCGATGCGGCGGGGAGCGCCACCGTGAAGCCGAGCTCGCCGGTGATCGGGTGCCCGTCGGGGGAGACGTACCGCCAGAGCACCGAGTACGCGCCGTCCTCGACTCGGACCCCGGTGGACATCGTCGTCCCGTCGACGAGCACCCCGCCGTTCGACACGTCGGTTCCGGCGGCGTCGCGGACCTCGATCCGGAGGCCGGCGTCGAGTCCGGCGAGCGGCGCCTGCGAGAACGTCAGCTCGACCCGCTCCAGCGGCGTCGTCACGGTCGCGCCGTCGGCGGGGTTGCTCGCGGTCAGCGCCGAGTGCGCGCTGGCCGGTTCCGTCGCGACGAGCGTGGTCAGGACGAGGACCGCTGCGGCGACCGAGGACTGGAGGATGCGACGCATGCGTCCATTCTCCGGGAGGCTGGTGGTCAGTCGTGCACGTCGTGGCCGAACCCCGGGCCGGGCAGGACCATCCAGTTCGCCGGATCCGGCACCGGTCGGAAGCCGGACTTCTCGTAGAGGCCGTGTGCGTCCGCGGTGTACAGCACGATCCGCTTGAGTCCGAGCGGCGCCAACGACGTCGTGATGCCCTCGACGAGGGCGATGCCGACGCCGCGGCCACGGCTGTCGGGGTCGACGAAGACGTCGGCGAGCCAGCCGAACGTCGCGCCGTCGGTGATCACCCGGGCGTACCCGAGCTGGACCCCGCTCGCGCCGTCGAACACGCCGAAGACCCGCGAGCCCGCCATCGCGGCGCGCTGCTGCTCGCGGGTCCGGCCGCGCGCCCAGTAGGACTGCTCGCTCAGCCAGCGGTGCACCCGCTCGAAGTCGAGATCAGCTGGGTCGTCGGAGAACCGCAGGTCGCTCATCCGACCAGCCAAGCAGGCGCGGCGCGACGCGACAACGGCCGATCTCCGCGGAGTGGACCGGTGGTCCACTCGACCAGGGCCGGACGGGAGGCTCGTGGCGGCGGTGCGCAGAGCCTCCCGTCCGCCTCGTGACCGGGCCATCCGTCGGCTGGGCCGACCGGTGACGGGTCAGTCCGTCGGCTGCGCCGCACCGCGGCGCGTCCGCATCGTCGCCCACAGGACGAGCGCCGCGGCGACCGCCGTCAGGGCCCCGCTGCCGACCGTGACCGCCTCGTCGAACCCGGCGGCCTGCGCTGCGGTCCAGTGCGCGGACGCGATCGAGCCGGTGACGAGCGCGGCGAGGATCGTGCCGACGACCGCGAGACCGACGCCGGAGGAGACCTCGGAGGCGGTGTCGACGAGTGCGGCGCCGATGGTGGTGCGGTCCTCGGGGAGGCCGCGGAGGACGTTGACGCCGGCGACGACACCGACCACGCGCATGCCGGCGGCGACGAGCACCAGCGCGATGGCGACAGCGACGTAACCGGTGCGACCGAGCAGCGCGAACACCGCGAGCCCGAGGACCACGGAGGTGGCGCTCATCCACGCCGCACGCCCCAGACCGACGCGCTGCACGAACGGTCCGACGAACCGGCCGCCCGCGATCAGGACGACGACCTGCGGCAGCATGCCGACGGCGGCGAGCGCGGGGGACCAGCCCCAGGCGAGCTGGAGCTGCAGGGTGACGAGGTACCCCATGCCCGCGACCGCGATGCCCGTCGCGGCCTTGTACGCGAGACCGGCGGACACCAGCGGACGAGCGACCAGGGTGAGGTCGAGGAGCGGGTGTCGGGCCGTGCGCTCGCGCACGACGAAGAGCACGACCGCGAGGACCGCGGCGGTCGTCGCGATCCACGGTCCGACGGCGCCGACCCCGTCCTGCACGAAGAGCGTGGGAGCCACGAGCGCACAGACGATCGCCGCCGTCCCGAGGACGGCCCCGAGCACGTCGACAGGGTCGCGGTGGAGTTCCGTCGGGTCGTCGCGGGCGATGCCGGTGCGGATCCCCGCGAAGGCGAGTGCGGCGATCGGCACGTTGACGAGCAGCAGCACCTGCCAGGGTGCGACCGCGAGGACGAGCCCGCCGACGGTGGGGCCGATCGCGAGTCCGACGAGGCCGACCGTCGAGATCACCGTGGTGGCGCGGACCCGCAGGTCGTCCTCGCGGAACAGCCGGAAGGCCAGCGCCATCGACCCCGGTGTCGTCATCGCGGCGGCGATGCCCATCACGATCCGGACGGCGACGAGCTGCTCGACCGTCGTCACGAACACCGTCGTCAGGCTGGCGAGCCCCAGGAGCACGAGTCCGAGGAGCATCACGCGGCGGCGGCCGAACCGGTCGGCGACGGCGCCGAACCCGAGCATCAGACCGCCGAACACCACGGAGTAGGAGCCGGTCACCCACTGCAGGGCGGTCGTGCTCGCGTGGAGTTCGCGCCCGATCGTCGGGAGCGCCACGGTGAGGATCGAGTTGTCGAGCATCTCGAAGAGGAACACCGCCGACAGACCGGCGAGTGCGACCCACGCATCACGGAGCGAGGCGCGAGACTGCGGGATGATGACGTCGGACTGGTTGGTGGACATGTCGTTAGGTTAACCGACTAAAGTTAGTTACACAAGGCACGGAGGAGTCAGCATGCCCAGGACCGCGACCCGCGGGGGACCGCAGACGCGCGAGAAGATCGCGTCGACGGCGGCGGAGCTGTTCCTCGAGCACGGGTTCGACGCGGTGACGGTCGCGCAGATCGCCCGGGCAGCAGGGGTCTCGAGCGTCACGGTCTTCAACCACTTCCCACGCAAGGAGGACCTGTTCCTCGATCGTTCCGACGAGGCCCGCGAACTGCTCGTCGGAGCCGTCACGGAGCGCGCGGACGGTGTCGGGGTGGGGGAGGCCCTGTCCGGCCTGTTCCACCGACTCGCCGACGAGCGCCATCCACTGTCCGGGCTCGATCCACGGTCCGTGCCCTTCTTCCGGACGATCGCCGGGTCGCCGGCGCTGCTGGCGCACGCGCGTGCGATCGCCAGCGAACTCCAGGCCGCGCTCCGCGACGCGCTGTCGTCGGACCCGGCGTTCCCGGCGGACGCGGGACTGGCAGCGGCGTACGTGGTCGCCGGGTACGCCTCGGTGCTCGTCGAGACCGCCGGCCACGTGCTCGCGGGGGAGTCCGGTGATGACGTCGCAGCCGCACACCGCGTCCGCGTCGACCGTCTCCTCGACACGCTCCGTCACGGCGTTCTGCCAGCCTGACCCCGGACATCCACACCGATCACCCAGTGCACGTCATGTCGCATGCAGGACAGTGTGCGCATGGCAACACAGGAGAACCGCTCGGGGGTCGGAGCGTTCATCGGGTTCATCGGGTTCAGCACGCTCGCCGGACTGCTCGTGACCGTCGGTGTCACCCCCGCGATCGCCGTGCTCGGCGTCACCACGACCTCGACGATCGACGTCTTCGACTCGCTGCCGGAGTACATCGAGATCGGTGACCTGCCGCAGCGGAACGAGGTGCTCGCGTACCAGGGTGGGCAGCCCGTGCACCTGGCGACCGTGTACGCCCAGAACCGCGAAGAGCTGCAGCTCGACGAGATCAGCGAGTACCTCCGGTACGCGGCCGTCGACGGCGAGGACAAGCGGTTCTGGGACCACGGCGGCGTCGACGCGTCGTCGGTCGTCCGTGCCGCCGTCGGCAGCCTGGCCAGCGGGGGACTCGGCGGGTCAGGTGGTGCGTCGACGCTGACGATGCAGCTCGTCCGCAACATCAAGATGCAGCAGGCGCTCGAGCTCCCGACGCAGGAGGAGGTCGACGCCGCGTACCGCGAAGCCATCGAGCCGTCGGCGTCCCGGAAGCTCGCGGAGATGAAGCTCGCGATCGGTCTCGAGAAGAAGTACTCCAAGAAGGAGATCCTCGCCGCGTACCTCAACATCGCCTACTTCGGCGATCAGACCTACGGTGTACAGGCCGCGGCGCAGCGATACTTCGGCAAGGACGCGACGAACCTCACACCCACCGAGGCTGCTTCGATCCTGGCGATCGTGCAGTGGCCGGAGAAGCGCGACCTCTCCGACCCGTCGCACTACCCGGCCAACACCGAGCGCCGAGACGTCATCCTCGGGTCGATGCACGCGCAGGGGCACCTCACCAGGGCCCAGTACGACGAGGCCATCGCGGCCCAGCCGGAGCAGTACGTCCACCTGGCCGCGCCGTCGCAGGGGTGCGTGGCCGCCGCAGGGGTCGGATCCCAGTTCTTCTGCGACTACGCCGCTCGGGTCGTGAAGACGATGACGCAACTCGGCACGACCCAGGAGCAACGGGACGTCGCCTGGCGGAACGGTGGCTACACGATCCAGACGAGTCTCGACCTCGACCTGAACGGCCAGCAGAAGGGCCTGCTCGACACGTACGACCCGAACACCGAGGCCAGGATCGCGCTCGGATCGACGCTCGACACCGTCGAGGCGTCCACCGGTCGCGTGCTGACGATGGCGCAGAACCGCAACTACAACCAGCTCCCGTCCTGCGCGGCGGTCGACTCGGACCAGGGCGCATGCGCGCCCGCGACGGACACCAGCATCAACTACAGCGTCGACCAGGACCGCGGCGGTGGGATCGGCTTCCAGCCGGGGTCCACGTACAAGCTGTTCACCCTGCTCGCATGGCTCGAAGCCGGTCGGAGCGTGAACGCCGTCGTGAACGGGACACCACACACGACGAGCCGCTGGACGCAGTGCGGCGAGACCATCACCTCGGCGTGGAGCCCGAAGAACGACTCCCCAGGACAGCGCGGCAACTACACCGTTGCCGCCGCGACCGCCGGATCCGTGAACGCGGCCTACGCGTCGATGGCGGCGAAGCTCGACCTCTGCGACATCCGCGACGTCGCCGCCAAGCTCGGCGTGCACCTCGCAGCGGGTGGCGACCTGCCGGCGAACCCGGCGTCGATCCTCGGCACTTCGAACATCGCCCCGCTGACCATGGCGTCCGCCTACGCGGCGGTCGCGAACGGCGGCGTGTACTGCGCCCCGACCGTGATCGACGCCGTCACCGACCGCAGTGGGAAGTCGCTCGGGGGGCAGCAGCGCTCCTGCACGCAGGCACTGTCGCCGGCGGTCGCGGACACCGCGTTCCGGACGATGCAGGGGACCGTCGCCCGGGGCACGGCCGTCGGCGCGCAGACCCCGGACGGCACGCCGCTGTTCGCGAAGACCGGCACCACCGACGACGCCGACCAGATCTGGCTCGTCGGTGGGAGCAAGCAGGCCGTCACCGCGTACTGGCAGGGGCTCACCGACGGGAAGAAGACGAACCTCCGGCACTACGGCAGCGGGACGGGCGGCACGTACGCGAGCATGCGGTCGAACGTCTGGAAGCAGGCGCAGACCCCGGTGAACCAGGCGATGCGGGCGGCGGCCGGCTGAGGTCAGGGGCGCGGCCGGCCGGTTGCCTGGTGTCAGCGTCGGGGTCGGTAGACGTTCGCCATGGCGCCGCCCGCGAACGTCGTCGAGCTGACGAGCTCGAGGTCCAGCTCGCGGGGGAGTCCGGCGAAGAGGGCGTCCCCGCCTCCGAGCGCGACCGGCAGCACCACGAGCCGGTACTCGTCGACCAGGTCGGCGTGCACGAGGCTCCGGCAGAACGCGGTGCCGCCCTGCGCGAGCACGACTCCGTCGTGCTCGGCCTTGAGGCGGGTGACCTCGGAGGCGAGGTCCCCGTCCGCGACCCGCGCGTCCCGCCACACCGCGGCGGCGTCGAGCGTGCGTGGGTCGAAGCCGGCCCGGGTGAACACGACCTTCTGGACGCTGTTCATCGCTTCCGCGACGGGCATCGTCGCGGTCGACCAGAACCCGGCGATGGACTCGAACGTCCGGCGACCGAAGACGTGGACCGCGGCGCTCGCGACCGTGTCGGCCACCCAGGCCGCCGAGTCCGGAGTGCTCGCCCGGAACATCCAGTCGGAGCCGTCCGCGCCGCTCGTGAACCCGTCCACTGACATCGACATCTTCAGGACCAGTGCACCCACGGTCACCACCCACCCTCGTCCGCTCGTTCTGGCTGCTGTCCCTGCCATGATGATCCGGTGCGCGCAGTCATGTACCAGGAGTTCGGTGCCACCCCGACGATCGTCGACGTGGATCGGGAACCGTGCCCGCCGCACGGCGTCGTGGTGCGGGTCGCGGCGACCGGCGTCTGCCGGAGCGACTGGCACGCCTGGCGCGGCCACGACGACTCGGTCACGCTGCCGCACGTCCCCGGACACGAGTTCGCGGGCGTCGTCGTCGAGGCCGGACCCGAGGTCCGCGACCACCGGGTGGGGGACCGTGTCACCGCGCCGTTCGTCTTCGCCTGTGGGACCTGCCAGGAGTGCCTGGACGGCGCCACCCAGGTCTGCACGCGGCAGGAGCAGCCGGGGTTCACCCTGCCCGGGTCGTTCGCCGAGGAGCTCGTCGTCCCGCAAGCCGACCTGAACCTCGTGGCGTTGCCCGACGCCGTCGGGTTCGCCGAGGCCGCCGGACTCGGGTGTCGCTTCGGGACGGCGTACCACGCGCTGCACGCCCGCGGCCGCCTGCGTGCGGGGGAGCACGTCGCGGTGTTCGGGTGCGGCGGTGTCGGACTGTCGGCCGTGATCGTCGCGATCGCAGCAGGTGCGCACGTCGTCGCCGTGGACGTCTCGCCCGGCGCGCTCGCACGTGCAGAGGCCCTCGGCGCGACGACCGTGCCGTCGGGGGAGCGGGCCGTGGAGCGGGTCCAGGAGCTGACCGACGGCGGAGCGCACGTCTCGGTCGACGCCTACGGCAGTCGCGCGACCTCGGTCGCTGCCGTCGCGTCACTCCGCGCGCGAGGTCGGCACGTGCAGGTCGGGTTGCTCCTCGACGACGAGGCCGCCCCGGCGATCCCGATGGGCCGGGTGATCGGCGAGGAACTCGAGCTGCTCGGCAGCCACGGCATCTCCGTCGGTGAGTACGCCGCGATGCTCGACGACGTCGTCACCGGACGACTGCGCCCGGACGAGTCCATCGGACGGACGATCGACTTCGCGGAGCTGCCCGACGCGCTCCAGGCCATGGACGGACCGAGCTCGTCGGTGGGAATGACCGTGGCTGTCTTCTGAGCCCACGCTCGGGACTCCAGACAGGTCGCGCGCCCCATCACACGCATGTGATGGGGCGCGCCGTCGTGTCAGTCGCGCTCTTCGAGGGTCAGCGCGACGCCGAGCGCCATGAACGTCGGCGCCCAGTGGCCGACGAAGATGCCCCATCGGTCGGACTGTGCCTTGTCGTGGTGCTTGTTGCCGCGGGAGAACAGCCAGCTGATCAGCGAGAGGGCGATCGAGACGAACGCTCCGAGGTAGGCGTAGTCACTGCGGAAACCGATGCTGCTGAGGTACTTGACGGGGTGCATGAGGTGCCTTTCGTCGGCGAGGACCGTCGAACGACGGCACTGCAACCGAGCCAACTCGTCGCTGTCGGCGACCACGTCCAGTTTCAGCACCCCGGAGCCCGTTCCTGGTAGACCGGGACGTGCAACGGACCACCAGGGGAGTCTTGATGACATCGGAGCAGATCGATGCCCATGCGGAGGCGTTGATCACCTCGTTCGTGGAACCGGGCCGACGCTCCCGGCTCGCCGGCCTTCGCGGCTCGGTGCCCGCCCGACGGAAGTTCGCGATCGAGGTCGCACTCCGACAGCCGTTCCGAACCGATCGGCGCTCGCCGGTCGTCTCGGGAACGGATCCGGCTCCCGAAGCGGTGTTGCGACAGCTCGAAGCGCTCGGCGCGGCAGCGGACACACCGTGTGTGGTGTTCACGGTCGACGGCAATGAGTTCGTCCAGGATCTCCGGTCAGCCCTGGACGAGCACGCCGGACAAGCTGGAGGCGTCGTGGTGTCGGTCGCGCCCGGTGCGCTGGTCTACGCGGAGTCCGAGCGGGGAGACCGGTTCGTCCTGCAGCGCCTCTGAACACCCGGACTGATATAAGATACATTCTCGGCGAATATCGGGTGGGGTCAGGCCGTGATGGTGACGTGTAGTGGCACCGGCGGCGTGTTCGTTCCGGCCACGGGTCGGATCCTGGACACGAAGAACAACATCGGCGGCTACAACACCCCGATGCCCGCGAAGACCTGGCGCACCGTCACCGTTGCCGGCACCGTCACCGTTGCCGGCACCGCTGGTGTTGCTGCACCCGGCTGCAAACCAAGTGACAATAGCACTAAGAGAGCAACCAAAGATACTTTCCCGCGCAAACATTGGCCTAATGTTGTTAAGGGTGGGTATGCTGAGCTCGCATGCGGAACCGCTGGACCTTTCTCTACACGAGTCCGCTCCAGATCAAAGATAAAAGTGGTTGCAAGTTATACGGTGTACGCTCCGGTAGGAAACGGCAACTGGAAGGTGATCACCGGCTACCCACGGTGACATAATCTGTCGAGCATTTGCTATCCTGGTAAAACCGGTGCGGGGAAGTTTCAGGTGGGATCTACCCCGCACAGCCCAGGCAGTACAAGGAATTGCGATGGTCAAAGATGACAGCCTACATACTCGGCAATGATTACGGTATTGATTGGCCTTTCGGCACCGACGATGGCTGGTGTGATCGAGGGGTGCCCCTTTTGACGCCAGGCCTGCGGCGGGAGGTGGAAGCTTGGACTCGCTCGTTCAATGAGAATTACATGCCGGATTACGGTTGGTCAACGGAGCCACTCGCAGGGAGCGAGGACGACATGGCTCGATCGTCGCATGAACGGCCGGCGTCGGTCGGGAAGTCTCGCGCCTGCTGTAACCCCCGCATTATCTGACATAATATGCATTATCGGCGCTTGGAGGGACACCCGGCCAGGGAGCCCGGCCGCCCAGATGAGGTTGCTCGCATGGTCCATTGCATGCGAGTAGGACGATGTGTCCGACAACGCCGCTGCTACCGGAGCTCTGGGCGGCGCATCTCATCCGAACGGCCAGGCTCGATGAGTCCGACGGTCACGACAGGGATCCCCATCGCCTCAGCTTGTGCCTGTTCGTGGCCGTCCGTGAGCTGACATAACGAGGGCGCGTCGCGGCTGGCGACCGCCTCACCAGGTCCGAGACGACGACGGGCAGCATCAACTTCTCAGTAGATGCTGCCCGTCGCGATCGAGCGTGCAGTGTCCGTCTGACGACGTGCCCTACGACTGCTCCCCGTCCTCGGTGGGGACATCGTCGGCGTCGATCTCGAGCGCCGCGCTCTCCTCCCCCGACTCCTCGAGCACCTCGGGCTCGGTGTCGGGCTGCTCGGGCGCTCCGCCTTGCGTGGTCTCTTCTGCCGGATCCGGCTGGCTGTAACTCATGGTCGCGACCGTACGCGCGCCACGCTGGAACGGCCGTCAGCCGCCGCCTTCCGGACTGGAGGCTCGGCTCGCTCCCGGCACCCGAGCCTCCCGTCCGCCCGTGGTCGGCCTGGCCCTACGCGCGAATGCGCAGAAAGCTCGACCGGAACACGACTCCGCCCGTAACTTCCGCGCACTTGATGTGGAGCCTGCACGCGACCGCACGCGACCGGTCCGGATCCGTCACCACAGAGGATCGAGTGCGCAGAAAACGAGGCCGGAACCCCTTCCAGCCCGCAACTTCCGCGCACTCGATGTGGAGCTCACACTCACCGGCACCACCCGCACCCGGCCGCTCAGCCCCGGACGTAATCCGCCAAGTGCTGCCCGGTCAGCGTGGACCGCGCGGCGACGAGCTCCGCCGGGGTCCCCTCGAACACGACCCGGCCGCCGTCGTGTCCGGCACCGGGCCCGAGGTCGATCAGGTGGTCCGCGTGCGCCATCACCGCCTGGTGGTGCTCGATGACGACGACGCTCTTGCCGGAGTCGACGAGCCGGTCGAGCAGCCCGAGGAGCTGCTGCACGTCCGCCAGGTGCAGCCCGGTGGTCGGCTCGTCGAGGACGATGATCCCGCCGGGCTCCCCCAGGTGCGTCGCGAGCTTCAGGCGCTGTCGCTCCCCGCCGGACAGCGTGGTGAGGGGCTGCCCGATGGTCAGGTAGCCGAGCCCGACGTCCACGAGCCGTTCGAGGACCGCCCTGGCCGGGGCGACGCGGGTGTCCCCCGCGGCGAAGAAGGCCGCGGCATCCGCGACCGACATCGCAAGCACCTCGCTGATGTCCTTCCCGCCGAACCGGTACTCGAGCACCGACTGGTCGAAGCGCTTGCCGTCGCACTCCGCGCAGGTGGTGGAGACCCCGGCCATCATCCCGAGGTCGGTGTAGATCACGCCGGCACCGTTGCAGGCCGGGCACGCCCCCTCGGAGTTGGCGCTGAACAACGCCGGTTTCACGCCGTTGGCCTTCGCGAACGCCTTGCGGATCGGCTCGAGCATCCCGGTGTAGGTCGCCGGGTTGCTGCGGCGGGACCCCTTGATGGCACTCTGGTCGATCGCGACGACGTCGTCGCGCGGTGCCAGCGAGCCGTGGATGAGCGTGCTCTTCCCCGACCCGGCGACACCCGTGACGACGGTGAGCACGCCGAGCGGCACGTCGACGTCGACGTCCTGCAGGTTGTGCCGGTCGGCGCCGCGGATCTCGATCGCGCCCGTCGGCTGCCGGACCGACGGCTTCACCGAGACCCGGTCGTCGAGGTGGTTCCCGGTGACGGTGCCGCTCCCCCGGAGTCCGTCGAGCGGTCCCTCGTAGCAGAGCGTCCCGCCGGCGGCGCCCGCGCCGGGCCCGAGGTCGACCACGTGGTCGGCGATCTGGATCACCTCTGGCTTGTGCTCCACCACGAGCACCGTGTTGCCCTTGTCGCGGAGCCGGAGCAGGAGTCCGTTCATCCGTTGGATGTCGTGCGGGTGCAGGCCGGTGCTCGGCTCGTCGAACACGTAGGTGACGTCGCTGAGCGAGGACCCGAGGTGCTTCACCATCTTCACCCGCTGCCCTTCGCCGCCGGACAGGGTGCCGGTGGGGCGCTCGAGCGAGAGGTAGCCGAGGCCGATCTCGACGAAGGAGTCGACGGCGTCGCGGAGCCCGTCGAGGAGCGGGCCGACCGACGGTTCGTCGAGCGTGTGCAGCCATGTCGCGAGGTCGGTGATCTGCATCGCGCAGACGTCGGCGATGCTCTTGCCCGCCACCTTGGACGAGCGCGCGACGTCGTTCAGCCGGGTGCCGCCGCAGTCCGGGCACGTCGTGAACGTCACCGCCCGGTCGACGAACGCCCGGATGTGCGGCTGCATGGCTTCCCGGTCCTTCTGCAGGAACGACCGTCGGACGCGGTGCACGAGCCCCTCGTACGTCATGTTGATGCCGGCGATCTTCTGCTTCGTCGGCTCCCGGTAGAGGAAGTCCTGCCGCTCCTGCTCGGTGAAGTCCCGGATGGGCTTGTCGGCGTCGAAGTACCCCGACTCGGCGTACAGCCGGACGTTCCAGCCCTCGGTCCCGTAGCCGGGGATCGTGAGGGCACCGTCGGACAGCGGCTTGGCGTCGTCGAACAGCTGCGTGAGGTCGATGTCGCTGACGCTCCCCCGCCCCTCGCAGCGGGCGCACATCCCGCCGAGCCGGTTGAAGCTGACCTTCTGGGCCTTGGCGTCGGTGCCCTTCTGGACGGTGATCGCTCCGCCGGCCGAAACGGTCGCGAGGTTGAACGAGAACGCGTTGGGCCCGCCGACGTGCGGCTGCCCCAGCCGGCTGAACAGCACGCGCAGCATCGCGTTCGCGTCCGTGACGGTCCCCACCGTCGACCGCGGATCCGCGCCGATCCGCTCCTGGTCGACGACGATGGCGGTGGTGAGCCCGTCGAGGACGTCCACGTCGGGACGGCCCTGCGTCGGCATGAAGCCCTGCACGAAAGCGCTGTACGTCTCGTTGATCATCCGCTGCGACTCGGCGGCGACCGTGCCGAACACGAGTGAGCTCTTGCCGGAACCGGACACACCCGTGAACACCGTCAGGCGACGCTTCGGCAGGTCCACGTCGACATCGCGCAGGTTGTTCTCGCGCGCGCCGCGGACACGGATGCGGTCGTGGCTGTCGGCGATCGACGCGTCGCTGGTGTGCATGCCGATCAGGGTACCGACCGGGTGGTCGACCGCTGGCCGGACGGCGTCGGTGGGCACGGCCATACTGGCGCCATGGCACTCCGCTGGTACTCGATCGTCGTCGACAGCCACGACCCGCACGCCCTCGCGCGGTGGTGGGGTGAGACCCTCGCGTGGCCGGTCGTGTACGAGTCCGACGACGAAGCCGTGATCGCGCCGGAACACGCGCTCGAGATCCCGGAGGGCACGCCGCGCGAGCACCAGCCGCAGGGGCTCGTCTTCGTGCCGGTGCCGGAGGGCAAGACCGTGAAGAACCGGCTCCACCTCGACCTCGCACCCGCGCCGGACGACTCGCACCAGGCAGAGGTCGACGCCCTGGTGGCTCGGGGCGCGACGCTCGCCGACGTCGGTCAGCGCGACGTGCCGTGGGTGGTGCTGGCCGATCCCGAGGGCAACGAGTTCTGCGTGCTCACGCCCCGCGAATGACCCGCCGGACCAGGTCGGGCAGCTCGGCGGGCTCGAACGGCTCGTCCGTGGCGTCGAGCTCGTCGGCCGTCCACCAGCGGGAACCGAGGATGTCGACCCGCTCGTCATCGGTCCACTCGTCGCTCGACAGCACGAACCCGGCGGTCCGGACGACGTAGAACTCGGAGTGTCCACGGTCGTGGTCCGCCTGGTCCCACGTGACGTCGAAGTCCCACGACCAGACCGGTTCGCCCGGGTCGGTGATGACGATGCCGGTCTCCTCGCGGAGTTCCCGGATCGCAGCATCGCGGTGCGTCTCGCCCGGGTCGACTCCCCCACCCGGCGTGATCCACCGGTGGAAGCCGTCGGACGACGGGGCGTTGGTGTCCATCAGGAACACGCGGCCGTCGTCGTCGAGCAGCAGGATGCGGGAGGTCAGGCGGAGGCCGGGTGCAGCAGTCACCCGGTCGACGCTACCCCGAGCGCTCAGGCGGTGAAGCCGCTGACGTCGCCGACCAGGCGCGTGTTGTCCGTGGGGATCGGCTCGACCGCGGCGAGGGCGACCTCGGCGGCGAACTCGGAGACGCTGTAGAGCTTGCCGACGGCCCCGCGACGTTCCTCGATCGCACCGGGGTTGATGCGGTTCAGGAGCGTCGCGGTGATCGTGCCCTCGATCATGTCGCCGGAGACGACGACGAACTCGATGCCGGCTGCCTCCAGCTGCGGGAGGAGCTCGCGGAGCGCGATCTCACCGGCGTGCTTGCTCTTCGCGACCGGCAGGTACTCCGGCAGCGTCTCGGCGGTCTCGACGAAGTGGGCCTGGTGGCTCGTGACGAACACGACCCGGGAGCCGGCGGCCATGTGCGGCACGGCGGTCTGCAGCATGTCGACCTGCGCGTCACGGTTGAGACGGAGCGCGTAGTCCTCGCCCATGCCCGACTCCATCCCGCCCGATGCGTTCAGGACGAGGAGGTCGATCCCGCCCCATGCCTGCACCACGGTGTCGACAATGGCCTGCACCGAGTCGTGGTCGGTCAGGTCGGCGCCGACAGCGAGGGCTTCTCCCCCGGCGGCGACGATGCCCTCGGCGATCTGCTCGGCGCGGCGGGCCTTGTTCCGGTAGTTGACGACCACCTTGGCCCCGGCCTCGGCCAGGTACCCGACGGTGTCGGCGCCGATGCCGCGGGACGAGCCGGTGACGAGGGCGCGCTTGCCGGCGAGGGATCCGGGGGCGAGGGGGCTGCTCACAGTGGTGTTCTCCAGTTCGTGACCGTGCATCGGGACCGGTCGAGCCTACCAATCCGTGCGCCCGGTCAGACGTCGTTTGATATGTTGAACGGACTTGAACCGGCCGTCGCGACGCAGCGCTGCCGCGCGCGACCGAGGGAGGGAGATCGCGTGAACATCTCGGATTGGATCCAGACCATCGTCTGGATCGCTCTGGTGCTGGTGTTGGGGGTGGTCGAGGTGTTCACCCTCGACTTCATCTTCATCATGCTCGCAGCCGGAGCAGCGGGCGGCTTGATCGCAGCGCTCATCGGCGCGGAGTGGTGGCTGTCCGCCATCATCGCCGCGGCCGTCGCGCTCCTGCTCCTCGCGCTCGTCCGGCCCCGGCTCCTCGTCGCGCTCGGCCGGAACGCCGACCCCCACCGCACCGGCGTCGAGGGACTGGTCGGCATGCCCGGCACGGTCGCCGTCGCGTTCACCTCCACCGCCCCCGGCCAGGTCCGCCTGGCGAACGGCGAGACCTGGAGCGCGCGCATCGACGTCGCCGCCCCCGATCGCACCCCGCCGCTCGGCACCCACGTCGTCGTCGAGTCCATCGAGGGCTCGACCGCCGTCGTCCGCATCCAACAGAAGGCTGCTTCATGACCCTCGAACCCGGGACGATCGTGCTCCTCGTACTGATCGTCGTCATCGTCATCTTCGTGATCGTCGTCCTGGCCAAGGCGATCCGCATCGTCCCCCAGGCCACGGCGGGCATCGTCGAGCGGCTCGGCAAGTACCACAAGACCCTCAACCCGGGGTTGAACCTCCTGGTGCCGTTCATCGACCGGCTCCGGCCGCTGCTCGACATGCGCGAGCAGGTCGTGTCGTTCCCGCCGCAGCCGGTGATCACCGAGGACAACCTCGTGGTCTCGATCGACACCGTCGTGTACTTCCAGGTGACCGACGCCCGCGCCGCCACCTACGAGATCGCGAACTACCTCGGCGCCGTCGAGCAGCTGACGACCACCACGCTCCGCAACGTCGTCGGTGGGCTCAACCTCGAAGAGGCACTGACCAGCCGCGACAACATCAACGGCCAGCTCCGCGTGGTGCTGGACGAGGCGACCGGCAAGTGGGGCATCCGCGTCGGACGCGTGGAGCTCAAGGCCATCGAGCCGCCCGTGTCCATCCAGGACGCCATGGAGCAGCAGCTCCGAGCGGAGCGCAGCCGTCGTGCAGCGATCCTGCAGGCCGAGGGCACCAAGCAGTCGCAGATCCTCGAGGCAGAGGGCCAGCGACAGGCGGCGATCCTCGCCGCAGAGGGTGACGCCAAGGCCCAGGTGCTCCGCGCCGAGGGTGAGGCGCAGGCCATCGCGACGGTGTTCGACGCCATCCACACCGGCGACCCGGACGAGAAGCTGCTGTCGTACCAGTACCTGCAGACCCTGCCGAAGATCGCCGAGGGCACCGCGAACAAGCTCTGGATGATCCCGAGCGAGTTCACGGAGGCGCTGTCCGGCATCGCCAAGGGCTTCACCACGGGCCGCTCGGGCGCAGCGCCTGCGGCCGGCGGTGCGGGTGGCAGCGACTTCCTCGCGAAGATCTCCAAGCTCGCCAACGAGAGCCTCGCCAACACGGCGGCGACCGAGCCTGGGGGCGGCGCGGCTGCGGCGAACCCGAACGCGACCGCAGCGGACATCGTGCCGGACGCGGGTCTCGACGAGCGTCTCGCGGAGTCGAACCGCAGCGTCGAGGAGAAGCTCGCCGCCGCGGCCGAAGCCACGCGCGAGCAACTCGGCGACGACCGCACACAGCAGTAGCCGGGAACCACGAAGGCCCGCTCCCATCGGGGAGCGGGCCTTCGTCGTTCGCCAGTGCCTCAGGCGCCGCGACGGGCGCGCAGGAACTGCAGTCGTTCCTGGAGCAGTTCCTCGAGCTCCTCGCGCGAGCGCCGCTCGAGCAGCATGTCCCAGTGGGTACGTGGTGCCTTGACGTCTTCTGCTGCGACCTCGACGGGGACCCCGTCGTCGCCGAGCAGACGTCCTTCGCGTCCGCTCCTGGGGTCGGCCCAGCTCTGCGGGACCTCTGCCTCGGCGGAGAACACGACGTCGAACGTCTCGCCCGAGTCGGTCTGGTAGACCGCGCGCTTGCGGTCAGAGAGCTCGACGCCCTCTTCGCTCTGGAGGCTCTGGCTCCCGAGCCGCATGCCGCGGAGACTCCGATCAGCCATGGTGGACTCCTCTCGCTCGTTCCCCCTCTGCAACACTGTCCCACGCGCGTTCGTTCCGGGGCATCCGCATTCACAGTGGGTTCCCAGTGCGGGACCGCGGGACGGGTGGACGGTCAGCGGCGGCGGCGGGGCGTGTGGAACGGGGCGCAGGCGATGAGGACGAGGAGCCCGCCGAGCGAGAGGACGAGCGCGATCAGTCCGGACGCGACGGTGGCCGGCGTCGTCGAGGTGCCGAGGGGCACGTCCGTCACCATCGAGGTCGCGGTGTACTCCGGCACGCGGTCGATCGTCCGCCCGGAGGGGTCGATCACCTGCGAGGCGCCGACGGTCGAGATGTTCACGAGGGACCGGCCGGTCTCGATGGCCCGCATCCGCGCGATCTCGAGCTGCTGGAGGTTCTCGTCGGTGCCGGAGAAGTCGGCGTTGTTCGTCTGCGCGAGGATCACCTGCGCGCCGCCGCGGGCCATGTCCCGCGTCAGCCCGTCGTCGACGATGTCGAAGCAGATCGCGATGCCCGCCTTGATCCCGGCGACGTCGAGCACGTTCGGCTTCGTCCCCGGCGTGTAGTCGCGCTGCAGCAGTCCGATGAGTGACGGCGCGAGCTTGGAGAAGAACCACCGGTCCGGGACGTACTCGCCGAAGGGCACCGGGCGCTTCTTGTCGTAGGACGACTGCCACCCGTCGGCGGTCCAGACGAACGACGTGTTGTGGAGCACACCCGCCGGTGTCTGGGTGATCGCGCCGGCGACGATGGGGGCCCCGACGGACTGCACGACGGAGTTCAGCGCGCTCGCGATCACGGGCTGCTGGCGCGGGTCGAACTCGGCGGACGCCTCGGGCCAGACGACCAGGTCGACGCCCTTCGCGGACACGTCGGTCGCGGCGACCTGCGACTCGAGGACCTGTCCGGGGGCCGCCCGGTCGAAGTACCCGGCGGGACCGTTGCCCTGCACGGACTCGATACGGATGGTCCCGTCGGTCGCTGTCGGCCAGGCGGGGACGGCGAGCACCGC
Source organism: Curtobacterium sp. L3-7 (assembly GCF_048756585.1). Lineage (NCBI taxonomy): Bacteria > Bacillati > Actinomycetota > Actinomycetes > Micrococcales > Microbacteriaceae > Curtobacterium > Curtobacterium sp. L3-7. The sequence goes on from NZ_CP151474.1 coordinate 2,602,501, forward strand.
CGCCACGAGGAGTCCGGCGACGGCGACGCGCATCCGGAGCTGGATCCCCCCGACGAGCCCCAGGGAGACGACGACGGCGACGCAGTAGACGACGACGAACGACAACCCGAGGACGCCGACGTACGCGACGAGGTGCGCGAACGGGCTCTCGGACTGCGACAGCCCGACCCGTCCCCACGCGAACCCGCCGTACGGCCAGCTCCCGGAGAACCACTCGCGTCCGGTCCACAGTGCGGCGACCACGGCCGGGAGGCCCCACACGCGTCCGGCGGTCGAGGGCACGACGCGCGCGACCCAGCGGTACGCGAGGGAGATCGCGACGCTGCCGAGCGCGAACATGGCCGCCTCGAACAGCGCGAGCGCGAGCCACGGGACCGGCCCCAGGTAGCGCCCGGCCCACGAGATGGCCGGGATCCAGAACGCGACTCCCCCGAGGTAGCCGAGCCATGCCGCACGGCGCCACCCCTGTCCCATGGCGGACAGCAGCAGACAGGCCACCGCGGGGTAGGCGAGGAACCACCACCCGGGCGACGGGAAGGACAGGGCGAAGAACAGCCCACCGATGACCGCCAGCGGCAGCGCGATCCGCACCGGCAACGCCGCGAAGGGCGCGCGCGGACGCACACCGGTCTCGGGAACCTGCACCGGGCCTCCCGTCAGACCGTCGCGTACGCGACGATGCCGCGGCGGACCGCGTCCGTCGCACGTCGGGCGGTCTCGGCGAGCTCGGGGTCGCCGGCGTTCTTGATCTGGTCGAGGAGGTCGATGACCTGCTTGCACCACCGGACGAAGTCGCCTGCCGCCAGGTCGAGCGACCGCAGGACGTCGTCGAGCGCCGAGCCGGACGCCCACCGGAACATGCCGACGGCGATCGCGGGGGTCGGCGGCTGCGAACCGGACAGCCGGGCGTCGCGTTCCACGTCGTCGAGGCGTGACCAGATCGTCAGGGTCTCGTCGAGCGCCGGGCGGAACGCACCGCGCGGCAGAGCGTGCTCGGTGCCCGGGGCGTCCTCCCGACGGGGCTGGTAGACGATCGTGGCGGCCATGGCGGCGAGCTGTGCCGGCGTGAGGTCCTTCCACACCCCGGCCTCGAGGCACTCGGCGACGAGCAGGTCCCGCTCGCCGTAGATCCGCTGCAGACGACGACCACCCGCTGCGACGGTGAGCTCGCCGTCCGGACCGGCGGACGCGTCGTTCGCGCTCGGCACGAGGTACCCGAGCTGGACGAGCACGTCGGTCACCCGGTCGAAGGTCGTCGCAACGGCGCCGGTCCGGGAGCGGATCTGCTGCACGAGCTTGTCGTTGACGCGCTTGAGCTTGTACCAGCGCTCCGCCCAGCGGGCGTGCGCTTCGCGGTCGGGGCAGGCGTGGCACGGGTGACGCTGCAGGGCGCGCCGCACCTCGGTGATCTGGGACTGCCGTTCCTGGCGGGCGCCGTGCGAGGCTTCGCGGCCGCCGGGGACGTTCGTGCGTTCGAGGTCCGAGAGTCGCCGTCGCAGCGCCGCGTACTCGGTGAAGTCGCCGAGGTGGCACGCCATCGACCGCTGGTAGCCGTCGAGCGACTCCTGCTGCGACCGCACCTTCCTGGCGAGGTCGACGACGGAGCGGTCCGCCTGGAACTGCGCGAAGGACGTCTCGAGGACCTCGCGCGTGCGCTGTCGACCGAACTGCTCGATCAGGTTCACGGCCATGTTGTACGTCGGCTTGAACGAGGAGTTGAGCGGGTACGTCCGACGGCTCGCGAGCGACGCGACGGCCTGCGGTTCGAGGCCGTCGGTCCACTGGATGACCGAGTGCCCCTCGACGTCGATCCCCCGACGGCCGGCTCGACCCGTGAGTTGCGTGTACTCCCCCGGCGTGATCGGCACACGGGCCTCGCCGTTGAACTTCTCGAGCTTCTCGAGGACGACCGTGCGGGCCGGCATGTTGACCCCGAGCGCCAGGGTCTCCGTCGCGAAGACGACCTTGAGGAGCTTGCGCTGGAAGAGGTCCTCGACGACCTCCTTGAACGCGGGCAGGAGCCCGGCGTGGTGCGCCGCGACGCCCCGCTCGAGCCCTTCGAGCCACTCCCAGTACCCGAGGACGGCGAGGTCCTCGTCGAGGAGCGTCCGGCAGTGGTACTCCGCGGTCTCGCGGATCTCGTTCCGCTCCTCGCGGGTGGTCAGGGACACGCCAGACCGCAGGACCTGCCGGACACCTTGGTCACACCCGTTGCGGCTGAACACGAAGAAGATCGCCGGGAGCAGCATCCGCTCGTCCAGCATGCGGGCGATGTGCTCGCGGTGCAGCTTCTCGGTGCGCGGACCACGGCGGTCGACGTACCCGCCACGACCCCGGCGTCCGCGGTGGCCGCCACGGCTGTCGTTGCGTGAGCCTCCGCCGACGAGACGCAGCAGCTCGGGGTTCACGCGGTTGGTCGCCGCGGCGCCGGACGAGTCGAAGAGGTCGACCATCTTGTTGCCGACGAGCACGTGCTGCTCGAGGGGCACCGGACGGTCCTCGGACACGATGACGTCGGTGTCGCCGCGGACCGTCTGCAGCCAGTCGCCGAACTCCTCGGCATTGGACACCGTCGCGCTGAGCGAGACCAGACGGACCTCGGTCGGCAGGTGCAGGATCACCTCTTCCCACACCGCGCCCCGGAACCGGTCGGCGAGGTAGTGGACCTCGTCCAGCACGACCCATGCCAGGTCGTCGAGCAGGTCGGAGTCCGCGTAGATCATGTTGCGGAGCACCTCGGTCGTCATCACGACGACCCGTGCCCGGGGGTTGACGTTGGTGTCGCCGGTGAGGAGCCCCACCTCGGACTCCCCGTACGCCTCCACGAGTTCGGCGTACTTCTGGTTGCTCAGCGCCTTCATCGGCGTCGTGTAGAACACCTTCGCCGTCGGCTGCCGCATCGCCAGCCAGATCGCGAACTCGGCGACGATCGTCTTGCCGGCGCCGGTCGGGGCGGCGACGAGCACGCTCCGCCCCTGGTCGAGCGCATCGCACGCGGCGAACTGGAACGCGTCCAGGTCGAATCGCAAGTCCGCACGGAACAGCTCCAGGTTGCGCGACCGGCTCCGGACGCGGGCGGCCTGGAACCGCTCGGCCGCGCTCAGCCCGGTGTCGGTCACAGGCCGTACTCGGCGTCGAGCTTGGCCTGGCGCTTCGCGAGACGACGGTCGTGCAGCCAGGTCACCACGCAGGCGGCGACGTAGAGCACCATCATCGGGATCGCGAGCAGGAACATCGAGATGACGTCGGCGCTCGGGGTCACGATCGCGCAGAAGACCAGGATGCAGAGGATGGCCACGCGCCAGGACTTGATGATCGACTTCGCCTCGAGCACGCCGACGAAGTTCAGCAGCACCAGGAACACGGGCAGCACGAAGGCGATGCCGACGGCCACGATGAGCTTGATGACGAAGTCGTAGTAGGCCTTCGCGTCGACGATGGAGGTGTCCTGGCTCGACACGAAGCTGCCGAGGATCCCGACGATGTGCGGCAGGACGTACCAGCCGAAGTAGCACCCGGCGAAGAACAGCGGGATCGCCGTGCCGAGGAAGCCCCACACGTACTGCTTCTCGCGCCGGACCAGCGCCGGGACGATGAACGCCCAGATCTGGTAGAGCCACACCGGACTCGCGATCACGATGCCGATCGTGATCGCGATCTGCAGCTTGAGGTCGAACGCGCCCGTGATCATCGGGAAGTTCAACTCGGCGGTGTGCCCGCCGACCTTCGCCAGCTGGGACACGGGGGCACGCAGCGAGTCGAGCACGAACGGGGTCAGGAACCAGCCGCCGACCGCACCGACGAGGACCGCGAGGACGGCCTTGAACAGGCGGTTGCGCAGCTCGATGAGGTGCTGCCCGAGGGACATGCGGCCTTCGGGTTCCTTCGGACGGCGACCCTGCCGCTTCTCTCGCCCGCGCGCGGTCGTCGAAGCCATGCGTCGATCCTACGGCAGCGCGGCCCTCGGTCGGCGGCGCGACGTGCGAACGCACAGCGCACCTTCGGGCGAGTGGTCACGACACCCCGCTCGCATCCGCCGACCGGTCAACGTCCGTCGTCGTCGGGATCACCGACCGACGGTCTGCGACCGGTGGGCGGTCGATGCGCGGGGTGTCGCGACCACTCGCCGCGGTCGGCGGCACCTGCGGGTCCGGTGGGCGGTCCGCGGACGGGAGGCACGGTTCGGGCCGGGAACGAGCCTCCCGTCCGGTGGACGGTCGCGACGAGTGGTCATGACACTCCGCTCGCATCCGCCGACCGGTCAACGTCCGTCGTCGTCGGGATCACCGACCGACGGTCTGCGACCGGTGGGCGGTCGATGCACGGGGTGTCGCGACCACTCGCCGCGGTCGGCGGCACCTGCGGGTCCGGTGGGCGGTCGGCGGACGGGAGGCACGGTGCGGGCCGGGAACGAGCCTCCCGTCCGGTGGACGGTCGCGACCAGGGCGCGTCCGCTCTCACCCCGCGTCGCCACGCGCCCGCGTCGTGGGCCGGCCGCGTCGTGCGCCGCCCGCGTCGTGGGCCGCCCGCGTCGTGGGCCGCCCGCGTCAGGACGCGGGGAGCGCGGACGCGGCGAAGGCGCGCACGGCGTCTCGCGCGGCGGGCGGGTCGAGCACGACGGCCCGCCCCGGCAGGCCGGCGACGAGACGCACCACACCGTCGAACCCCGCGGACGCGGCGAGCCGGATGCGCACGCGCCGATCGGCATCGGGCACGTCGGCGGTGTCCGCGAGGAAGTCCGCCACGAGCGGCAACGACGAGGCGTCGAGCTCCACGGTCACGATCACGTCGTCCGCGCTCTGCTGGAACAACGTGTCGGGGATAGTGACGTCGTCCGTCGAGTGCGACGCCTGGCGGTCGTCGACGCGCACGGCCGACATCCGGTCCAGTCGGAACGTGCGGAGCGCTGCACGATCGAGGTCCCAGGCGCGGAGGTACCAGTCCGTGTCGATGGACTCCACGCGGAGCGGGTCCACCGAGCGCGTGCTGCCCTGGGTTCGTGGCCCGGCGTAGTCGAACACGAGTCCACGGCCGTCGGACATCGCCTCCCGGATGGTGGCGAGCGTGGCGTCGTGGCGCTCCTGGCCGACGGCGACGTTCGCGGACGCTCCACCAGCACCGCGGGAGAGCTTCGCCATCAGCGCCCGGATGGCGTCGCGGTCGGCGGCTTCCGGCAGCGCGGAGAGGTACTGCAGGCCTGCGATGAGCGCAGATGCTTCTCGTGCGGAGAGCCGCGGGGAGTCGTCGATCGCCACGAGGTTCGTCAGCACGATCATGTCGTTCTGCTCGAAGTCGTCCCAGGCGATGTCGAACAGGTCGCCGTGCTGGTACTGCATCGTCTCGCCGGGGATCCCCGACACGGAGATGAGTTCCACCGCGCGGCGGATCCTGGTCTCCGGGACCCCGAAGTGCCGAGCGGCCTCGGCCACGGAGACCCGCTCGCGGTCGATCAGGTACGGCACCAGTGCGAGCAGGAACGCGAGCTTGTCCTGCGCCTGGAGCGGCTGGGGTTCAGCCACGGAGCACCCCTTCGCTGTGGTCGGCGACGAGGCCGCGGAGGCGGTCGAGCACGCGGTCGCGGACGTCCGCGGGTTCGAGCACCTGTACCTCTGGGCCGAAGGCGGCGAGTTCCTCGGCGAGGATCTGCGGGTCGACGTAGTGGAGCACCAGGACGCCGTCGCCCTGTGCGGTGGTGTCCCGCCGACGGCCGAGACGGCGTTCGGCATCCGACCCGGGGACGACCGCGATCGTCGCCGTGCGCTCGGACCAGAGCCGGTCGAGTTCCGCGAGGGTCCGCTCCCCCGCACCGGCGGGCGCCGGGTGGCGACCCGGCTCGTACGTCGTGACGGGACCGACGATCCGCGAGAGCAGGTAGTTCTTGTCGGAGTCCGTCGAGGGTTCGTGTGCGGCGAGCATCCACCGGCCGCCGTGCTGCACGAGCGCCAGCGGAGCGACATCGCGCCGTCGTGCTTCGTGTTCACCAGGGGTGATGTAGTCGAACCGGACGGCTGCCGCGCGGTCGAGCGCGGCACGGAGTGGTTCGAACGCGGCGTCCCGCGCGCGGAGCCGCGGAGCGTACGCGTCCATGCCGGTCGCGCCGGCACGGCTGTCGTCGTCACCGGCGGAACGGACCTTGAGGAGGGCTCGACGCGAATCGGACGACAGGGCCCCTTCGCGCCACGCCATCGCCGCGAGCGACAGCAGCGCGGATTCGTCCGGGGTGAACCGGACGTCGAGGGGCAGGTCGTACTCCCCCTTCGGGATGCGGTACCGCAGGGTCTGGTTGTTGCCGGACGATCCGGGGGTCTCGATGGTCTCGAGCGGGATACCGAGTTCGCGGACGTCGTCCTTGTCGCGTTCGAACTGGCGCTCGAGCGACGCGTTGTCCCCACCGGCCGCGAACCGCTGTCGGTAGCCCTGGACGTTCGTCAGGATCTCGGACTTCGTCAGGCCCGACTCGGTCGACAGCAGCGCGAGCACGAGGCTGAACAGGCGTTCTTCCGCCGGTACGCGGGGCACACGGGTGGCTGGCACGAGCCGATCCTACGGCAGCGCGGGGGCACCGGAGTGCACCCGCGCGCGGGTTCGTGGAGAGCGGACGAGCGTCGTCAGGACCGGGATCCGGGTCAGGACTTCATCGAGCCGAGTACGTCGATGACGTACGCGTAGGCCACACCCTGCTGGTGGACGATCGCGAGCACCTGGTCGCCGACCTTCCGGCCGACGAGCGCGCTGCGCACGCCTTCCTGGACCTGGCCCTTGGCGAGCGGCACGGTCTGGGCGCCGGTCCCGTCGGTCCAGCTCGACCCGGCGACCGTGGAGTCGTTCCCCCACGTGACGGCGGTGTACTTGATGACCGCGGTGTCCTTGTCGGTGAGCACCTCGCCGTGACCCTTGCGGAGCAGGTGGGTCTCGTCGGAGGAGGGGGCCGCGGACGACGGCACCGTGATGCCGGGGGCACCGTCCGGGGCCAGGACGACGGCGGGCATGCCGTCGCCGGCGAGCTGCGGGGTCCCGGTGGCGCGGGAGTCGAACGCCCGCTTGACGTCGATCACCGCGACGACGGCGTCCTCCGTCTTCTTGGTCGAGGTCGCGCCGCTCGACAGCGCACTCTGCGGCAGTGCCACCGCCAGCCGGTCGCCGACCTTCGCGCACTCGAGCGCCTTGCCGAGGGCACCGGCGTTCGAGGAACCCGCGGTGATCGGCGCGGTCGTGCCGGAGTACCCACTGGTCTGCGCGACCTTCCCGGTGGCGCCGTCGACGAGCGTGTACTCGATGAGGACCGGCGTACCGTCCCCCACCGTGCGGCCGTCGCCCTGCTTCAGGACCGAGACCTGGGTGCCCTTCGTGGTGAGCCCCGCGGGGATCGACACCTTCGGCTCCTTGCCGAACGCGCCCGACGCGGTGACGGACTCGGACGCGGCACCGGGAGCGTTGCAGCTCGACGGCGTCGTACCGGCTCCGCTCGACGCGCACGCCGTGAGCGACGCGGCCAGTCCGATGGTGACCAGGAGTGCGGGGATGGTGCGCACGGACCCTCTTTCCGTTCGATGCGGGGCGGGCAACGGTCGGTAGCCTACCGGTCGTCTCCAGCAGGATCGGACGCGTCCAGCACGCCGGCTCCTGCCGCGTCCGCGGCTTCGGCCGCCGCGACCTTCCGGGCCTGCGCCGCCGCCTGACGCGCCACCTTGCGGAGCTTCTTGTCGCTGGCGGACCGTTCGCCGACGGCGCCCGGCGTCCAGGCCTCGACGTCCTCGTCGGAGAACTCGGCCTTGCCTGCGCGTCGCTTCAGGTTCGGGAGGACCACACCGTCGGCCAGGCGGCGTGCCGTCACGAGGAACCCGGTGTGTCCGACCATGCGGTGGTCCGGTCGGACGGCCAGCCCCTCGACGTGCCAGGTGCGCACGAGCGTCTCGCTCGACTGGGGGTCGGTGAAGCGTCCGGTGTCGCGGAGCGCCTCCGCGGTGCGGCTCAGCTGCGTGACCGTCGCGACGTAGCAGACGATCAGCCCGCCGGGCACGAGCGCGTCGGCGGCCGCGTCGACGCACTCCCACGGTGCGAGCATGTCGAGCACGACACGGTCGACGCTCTGGGGTTCGGTGGCACCGGGGAGCTCCTCGACGAGGTCGCCGACGGTCACGCTCCAGTTGTCCGGCACGGCGCCGAGGAAGGTGCCGACGTTGCCACGGGCGATCTCGGCGAACTCGTCGCGGCGCTCGAACGACTGCAGGCGACCGGTCGGACCGATCGCGCGGAGCAGCCAGAGCGAGAGCGCACCGGAGCCGACACCGGCCTCGACGACGCGGGCCCCGGGGAAGACGTCGGCGAACGCGACGATCTGGGCGGCGTCCTTCGGGTAGACGATCGCGGCACCGCGCGGCATCGACATGACGTAGTCGTTCAGCAGCGGCCGGAGCGCGAGGTACTCGTCGCCCGAGCTCGCGGTGATGACGGATCCGTCCGGCTGCCCGATCACGTCGTCGTGCGCGAGCATCCCGCGGTGCGTGTGGTAGATCACGCCGGGCTCGAGCGACAGCGTCGTGAGTTTGCCCTTGGGGCCGGTGAGCTGCACCCGGTCGCCCGCGCGGAACGGGCCGCGCGGTGGGGTGTGCGGGGTGCCACCGGTCGTGTGCGGCAACCCGGTGGTGTCGGGGAGCTCGGCGTTCACCGCGCGACCTCCTCGGCGCCGGCGGCGGACCCGCCGGCGCGTGCGGCCAGCGCCGGCGAGGTGAGGGCCACGAGCCGATCCACGTCGACACCGGCGAGCGAGGTCAGGTAGACGTCGCCGGCAGTCTCCGGCAGCGGCACGATGTGTTCGACGGCGATCGTGACGGCGCCGGACGCGACGGCCGCGGCGACTCCGGTGGCGGAGTCCTCGATCGCGACGCATGCGGTGGCGTCGACGCCCAGCTGGGCGGCTGCGGTCAGGTACGCCTCGGGGTGGGGCTTCGGGTGCTCGACGTCGTCGCCGGCGACGACGACCCGGAACGGGTGGTCCGCCAGGGCGTCGGCGGCGACGAGGGCCATGTTGCGGCGGGACATCGTCACGAGCGCCGTGGGGATGCCACGGGCGTGCAGTTCCTCGATGAGCTCACGCGCACCGGGACGCCACGGCAGGTCGTCGTGCGCCAGCCGCTCCATGACGTACGAGGTCATCCACTGGACGATCTCCTCGACCTCCATGTCGACGCCCTTGTCCCGCAGGATCTCCCCCGAGCGCTCGAGGCCGCTCCCCACCAGGGAGAGACCGTCCTCGTGGGTCCACTCGGCGCCGTAGCGACCGGTCAGCTCCACTTGGGACTGCTGCCAGATCGGCTCGGTGTCGATGATCGTGCCGTCCATGTCCCACAGCACGGCTGCGGGCTGGACGAGGGCGAGGGGATGCGCGGTCACGGGCGACGAGTCTACCGGCGCACGCGGTCGCCGACGGCCCTGGGGCCTATTGTGGATGCCTGATCGTGTCCGGTCGGCTGTGGACGGTCCGCCTCCCGCGCCGACCCGCTCCACTCCACCTCCAGGAGGTCCGCTCCGTGCCACAGCACTCCCCCTTCAACGACGGCCGCCTGCTGGTCGTCGCGTTCGAGGGCTGGAACGACGCCGGGGAAGCCGCCAGTGGCCTCGCCCGGCGGATCGTCGACGCACTCGGGCTCGACGAACTGCGGGAGATCGACGGGGAGCAGTACGTCGACTACCAGTTCAACCGCCCGACCGTCGGCAGCGACGACAACGGCGTCCGCGGGATCCAGTGGCCGCGGATCGTGCTGCACGGCCCCGGCGACGTCGGACGCCCTGTCATCGGCGCGGCGGGTTCCCCGGCGGAGCGCGACGTCTTCGTGCTCGTCGGACCGGAGCCGTCCCGCACGTGGCGGGCGTTCTGCGCCGAGATCATCGACCTCGCCGACGTGTACTCCATCGACGCGGTGGTGTTCGTCGGCGCCATGCTCGCGGACGTCCCGCACACCCGTCCGATCTCGGTGTTCGTGTCGAGCGAGAACGCCGGCGTCCGTGCCGCGTTCGACGTCGACAAATCGTCCTACGAGGGCCCCACCGGCATCCTCGGTGTGCTCTCCGACACGATGGACAAGGCCGGGCTCACGACGTTGTCCCTCTGGGCCTCGGTCCCGCACTACGTGCACAACGCGCCGTCGCCCAAGGCCACGCTGTCGCTCCTGGACAAGATGGAGGAGCTCACCGACGTCACGGTCCCCCGCGGCACGCTCCTCGACGACGCGACGCAGTGGGAAGAGGGCATCGACGCCCTGGCCTCGGATGACGAGGATATGGCGTCGTACATCGAGCAGCTCGAGCAGGCGCGCGACACCGTCGACTCCCCCGAGGCGTCGGGTGACGCCATCGCGCAGGAGTTCGAGCAGTACCTCCGGCGTCGGGAGCGCAAGGACGGCAAGGACGGTCCCGGCCAGGCGGGCGAGGGCCCGTGGCGGCCCCCGCAGCCACCGCAGTAGGAGCGCGCGACGACGGACGGGAGGTGGGCCCCACCAGCCGGTACCGGCACACCGCGCCAGCGGGGTGACGGCCGAGCCTGGAGGGACGGTGCCAGCTGGCACCGAGCCTCCCGTCCGATTCGGCCCCCGTCCGGATCCCGCGCCCCGCCCGCCGCCCGCCGACTGGTCACGACACCCCGTCCGCCTCCGCCGACCGGTCACGAACTGTCGCTCGCGGGCGGCCGGAACGACGGATCGTGGCCGCTCGGCAGAGGTGAGCGGGGTGTTGTGACCGGTCGGCAGGTGCCGGTCGGCAGACGTGAGCGGGGTGTTGTGACCGGTCGGCAGGTACCGGTCGGCAGGTGCCGGTCGTGGGCGCGCGTCAGGCGATGCGGATGCCGAGCAGGGCGTCGACCAGGTCGACGAGCTCGGGCGTGCACCGGGTCCCGCCGGCGACCGCGGTGTCGACGGCCGCGACCGCACCCGGCGTGTCGAGGTCGTCGGCGACGCGCGCTCGGATGCGCGCGATGACGTCGTCGGCGTCGTCGGCGTGTCCGGCGCCCGCCGTCGCCCAGGAGTCCCAGGCCGCGAGCCGTCGGATGGCGCTCGACAGTTCGGCGTCGAACCACTCCCAGTCGTCCGAGTACCGGTGCGACAGGAGCGCGAGCCGGATCGCACGGGGATCGGCCCCGTCGTCGAGCAGGCCGCGGACCGTGACCAGGTTGCCGAGCGACTTCGAGATCTTCTCGCCCTGGTACGCGATCATGCCGGTGTGCACGTACGCATGTGCCAACGGCTGGTGCGCCAGCGCCGCAGCGTGCCCAGCACTCATCTCGTGGTGCGGGAAGACCAGGTCGCTGCCACCGCCCTGCACGCTGATCGGCAGCCCCAACCGGTCGCCGGCGATGACGCTGCACTCGATGTGCCAGCCGGGCCGCCCCTCGCCGAGCACGGTCTCCCAGCGCGGCTCCCCCGCACGGGCGGCCCGCCAGAGCAGCGGGTCGAGCGGGTCGCGCTTGCCGGCACGGTCGGGATCGCCGCCGCGTTCGGCGCACAGGGCCAGCATCGTCTCGCGGTCCATGCGGCTCTCGTCGCCAAGCGCCCAGGACTCGGTCGGACGGTTCACGTCGAAGTAGAGGTCGTCGCCGACAGAGTCGGGCGTCGGCACGCTGTAGGCGTAGCCGGTCTCCTGCAGGAACGCGACGGCCTCGGCGATGCGCTCGACCTCGTCGGTGACGGCCACGTAGTCGTCGGGCGGCAGGATGCGCAGGGCTTCCATGTCCCGGCGGAACAGGTCGATCTGCGACGCCGCGAGCTCCTGCCAGTCGATGCCGTCACGGGTCGCCCGCTCGAGCAGCGGATCGTCCACGTCGGTGGTGTTCTGCGCGTACTCGACGTCGAGCCCGGCGTCGCGCCAGGCCCGGCCGAGCGTGTCGAACGCCAGGTACGTCGCGGCGTGTCCCAGGTGCGTGGCGTCGTAGGGGGTGATCCCGCAGACGTACAACGCCGCACGGTCGTCACCGCGGGTCGGGTCGACGGGCTTCCCGGTCGCGGTGTCGTGCACGACCGGACGGGGTCCGGTCCCGCCGACGTCGGGGACGGACGGGGCCTCCCAGGCCCTCACGGCTGGATCACTCCGAGCGACAGCAACACGATGAGAACAATACCGAGTGCGATGCGGTAGTAGACGAACGGCATGAAGCTGCGCTTGCTGATGTAGTTCATGAACGCCGCGATCACGACGAACCCGACGACGAACGCCACCACGGTCGCGATGACCGTGTCGGCCACGCCGAAGGGCGCGCCGGTGTCGTTGAGGCTGGTCGCGGCCTCGTACAGGCCGGACAGGAAGACCGCCGGGATCGCGAGCAGGAACGCGAAACGCGCGGCTGCGGCACGGGTGTAGCCGAGGGCGAGCCCCATCGAGACGGTGGCCCCGGAGCGCGAGACACCGGGAACGAGAGCGAGCACCTGTGCGATGCCGATCAGGATCCCGCCCCCGAAGGTCATGTGCTCGATCCGTCGTTCCTTGCGGCCGATGCGGTCGAGCACACCGAGGACGATGCCGAACACGATGAGGACGATCGCGACGATCCAGAGCGACCGGAAGGTGGTCTCGATGGAGTGTTGCAGCAGGAGTCCGACGACGCCGATCGGGATCGTGCCGATGATCACGAGCCAGCCGAGTCGCACGTCGGGGTCGTTGCGCGGGACCCTGCCACCGAGCGCCCCGAACCAGCGTTTGACGATGCGCGTGATGTCCCGCCAGAAGTAGATGAGCACCGCGGTCTCGGTCCCGAGCTGCGTCACGGCGGTGAACGCGGCACCCGGGTCCTGCGCGTCCGGCAGGAAGAGTCCGACGATGCGCAGGTGTGCGCTGGAGGAGACGGGCAGGAACTCGGTCAGTCCCTGCACGAAGCCGAGGAAGATCGCCTCGAGGATGTGCACTGGCGCGGCCTTTCGGGTCGTGGTCGCCGGTGGCGACCCGACAGCATATCAATACGACGCGAGCAGGTCCCCGAGGACACGACGACCGAACGCGAGCGAGTCCAGCGGCACGCGCTCGTCGACACCGTGGAACATCGCCGGGAAGTCGACGCCGGCCGGTAGTTGGAGCGGCACGAAGCCGTAGCCCGCGATGCCGAGGGTCGACAGCGCCTTGTTGTCGGTCCCGCCGGACAGCAGGTACGGCAGCACCGGCGCACCCGGGTCGTGGCGGCCGAGGACGTCACGGACGGCGTCCACGAGCGGTCCGCCGAGGTCCTGCTCGAGACCGATGTCGCGGAAGGACATCACGACCTCGACGTCGTCGCCGGCGAGCTCTTGCACGCGCTCGAGGACCGTCTCTTCGTCGCCGGGGAGGCACCGGATGTCGATGAGTGCCTCGGCGGCGTCGGGGATGACGTTGTGCTTGTACCCGGCCTGCAGCACCGTCGGGTTCGACGTCGTGTGGAGCGCCGCGTGGATGAACCGGGACGCGGACCCCGTCGCGAGGGCCACCTCGTCCGGGCCGGTCACCGCGGCGTCGACGCCGAGGAACCGTGCGACCTCGGCGACCATCGCCTCGGTCGTGGCGGACAGTCGGACGGGCCACTCCTCGCTGCCGATCCGGGCGACGGCCGCTGCGAGCTTGGTCACGGCGTTGTCGCGGATGACGTGCGAGCCGTGCGCCGCGGTGCCCTTCGCGACGAGCTTGATCCACATCAGGGCCTTCTCGCCGGTCTGCAGCAGGTAGGCGCGGCGATCACCGAGCGTGATGGAGTAGCCACCGACCTCGCTGATGGCGGCCGACGCTCCGGCGAACACCTCGGGGTGCTCGGACACGACGTGGTGCGAGCCGAGGACTCCCCCGGCTTCCTCGTCCGCGAAGTACGCGATCACGAGGTCGCGCTCGGGTGCCCCCTGCGCGGCGATCACGTCACCGAGGGCGGTGAGCATCATCGCGTCCATGTTCTTCATGTCCACCGCGCCGCGGCCCCACAGCATGCCGTCCTTGACCACGCCGCCGAACGGGTCGACGCTCCAGTTCGCGGGATCGGCCGGGACGACGTCGAGGTGGCCGTGCACGACGAGCGCCGGCTTGCTGCGATCACGCCCGGGGATGCGTGCGACGACGCTCACCCGGTCGGGCTCCGACTCGAACAGCTGCGGCGTCGCGCCGAGCTCCTGCAGCTTGGCTTCGACGTAGTGCGCCGCTTCCGTCTCGCCCTTCGAACGGCCCTCGCCCCAGTTCGTGGTGTCGATCCGGATGAGGTCCCTGGCGATCGCCGCGGTGGCTTCGAGCTCGGTCGTGGTGGCCGCGGGATCCGTCGTCATGCGCCAACGCTATCGGGCACCGCTGACTCACCGGAACTCGCCGTCGCCGGAGGACGCGCCCGGGATGCGCGCCCGTGTTCAACGTGCGTTCAGAGCCGTGCTAATGTCTTCTCCGGCAGCAACGCCGGGGAAACCCACCGGAGCGGCCGACAACTGAAACGAACACCTGTCCGGGTGGCGGAATTGGTAGACGCGCTAGCTTGAGGTGCTAGTGCCCGTATTAGGGCGTGGGGGTTCAAGTCCCCCCTCGGACACGCAGTGTTGAGACACGCGGCGAACGGCTCACCTTCGGGTGGGCCGTTCGGTTTTGCGCGCCCGTTTGGTTCCTCCGTACCAGTCGTTGCGTCCGCAAGGAGCGACAGAGTCGCTGTCGTACGACAGCGGGTACGTCGCAACGGCGCGCGTGCAACTGTTGCGCCCGCAAGGAGCGACAGGGTCGCTGTCGTACGACAACGGCCTGGTCGTTCCGAGTCGGGAGGGTGCGCGGCCAACGGGACCAGCAGACGGACGGGAGGCCCGGTGCCAGCTGGCACCGGGCCTCCCGTCAGTTAGGCAGTCGCTACTTCGTCGCGTCCACGAAGGCGCGGCGCGGGTCGGTCTCCTTGATGAGCGAGGTCGCGTCGCGACCGGAGACCGCGCCGGTCACCCAGCCGATGACGATGCGCGCCTTGCGGTTCAGGGTCGGCATCGCGTAGACGTGGTACGCCCGGTGTGCGAGCCATGCGAGGAGGTTCGTCATCTTGATGCCCTTGATGTTCGCGGCACCCTTCCCGACGCCGTACGAGGCGACGGTCCCGATCGACGGGTGGCGGTACTCCTCGAGCGGCTTGCCCGTGATCGTCGCGACGACGTTGTCCGCCGCCACGACGGCCTGGCGCACGGCGTTCTGCGCGTTCGGCGGGTAGTACGCCGGCTGCTTGTCCGCGGTGAGGTCGGGGACCTGCGCGACGTCGCCGAGACCCCAGACGCCCGGGACGACTTCGTGCGTCTCCTCGTTCTCGACCTGGAGCTTTGCGTTGGCGGCGAGGTGCCCCTTCGGCCCGCGCGGCAGGTCGGAGGCGTCGAGGAGCGGGTTCGGCTTGACGCCGGCGGTCCAGACGAGCAGTCCGGTGGCGAACTCGTCACCGTCGGAGAGCTTCACGACGCCGCCCTCGCAGCTCGGCATGGTGGTCTTCAGGCGGACGTCGATGCCGCGGGCGCGGAGGGACTCGAGGGTCCACTTCGACAGCTCGGGGCCGACCTCGGGTGCCACGCGGTCGAGCGCGTCGATGAGCACCCAGCGCGGCTGCTCCCCCGCGAGCGACGGGTAGGTCTTGATCGCGGCCTGCGAGACGTCGAACAGCTCACCGATCGCCTCGACGCCGGTGTAGCCGCCGCCGATGAAGATGCTGGTCAGGAGCCGGCGACGCTCGTCCTCGTCACGGGTCGCCGCAGCCTTCGCGATGTTGTCGAGCAGCTTCGCCCGGACGTACGCCGCCTCTTCCACGCTCTTGAAGCCGACACCGACCTCTTCGAGTCCGGGGGTCGGGAAGGTCCGCGTGACGGAGCCGAGCGCGACGACGAGCTGGTCGTAGCCGAGCGTGCGGTCGTCGCCGCCGGCCGTGGCGATCGAGACGGTCTTGTCGGCGGACGAGATCCCGGTGACCTTGCCCTGGATCACCCGGGTCTTGCGCAGCGCACGACGGAGCTCGACCGTGACGTCCTTCGGCGCGATGTGACCGCCGGCGACCTCTGGCAGGAACGGCAGGTACGTGTAGTACGTGTTCTGGTCGACGAGGGTGATGCGCATCGGGACGGTCGCGGCGTGCTTCTGGAGCTGCTTGACGGTCGTGTAGCCGGCCGAGCCGCCACCGAGGACGAGGACGTGAGGGATGGAGTCTGCCATTCCTCCGGTCTACTCGATCTGACCTTGCTGCGTCATGTACGCCGCGCAGAATGCCGAGATCCGGTCGAGATCAACGACGACCGTCGCGCAACCGCCACCACGCCGTCTCGGCGAGGTCGACCCCGAGGTACACCCCGTGCGCGGTCCGGCGCGACTCGGTGAGGCTGAAGCGGCGGAGACGGTACCCGCCACCGAACCGGTCGATGATCGCCTCGGGAGAGGACTCGACCGTGCGCTTCACGAGCCAGGTCCGGTCGTCGACGGCGACGATCACGCGCGCACCCGGGTCACCGGCGCCCGCCGATGCGGGAGCGCAGCAGGTCGATGCGTTTCTGGATCTGCTCGATGCTGGCCTGTGCGACGGCCGGTCCCCCGCTGATCCGACGGAGTTCCGCGTGGATGGCGCCGTGCGGCTCGTTCGAGTGCCTGGACCAGATCGAGACGAGCCGCTGGAGCTCCGACCGCTGTTCCTTGAGTGTCATGTACATGGGCCGGTTCTCGGGCGCTGCCGCCTTCGGTTGGCCGTCCTTCACGGCGCGACCCTTGGATCGCTTCGCTTGGGTGGCCTGCCGCGCACGCAGCAGGTCGCGCACCTGGTCGGGTTCGAGGAGCCCGGGGATCCCGATGAAGTCGAGTTCCTCCAGCGAGCCGATCTCGCCACCGGTGCCGAACTCACCGCCGTCGTAGAGGACACGGTCGAACGACGCCTGCGAGTCGAGGGCCTCGAACGGCTGCAGGTCGAGGAGGCTCTCCGAGGCACGCTCTTCCTTGTTGGCCTCGGCGACCATCGCGTCTTCCGGGTTGTACATCCCGTCGTCGGCGTCCTTCGGGCGGTCGAGGGCGTGGTCGCGCTCGAGCTCGAGGGTCGCGGCGAGGGCCATCAGCCCCGGGACACTCGGCAGGAACACCGACGCCGTCTCCCCACGGCGACGTGCACGCACGAAGCGACCGATCACCTGCGCGAAGAACAGCGGCGTGCTCGCGCTGGTCGCGTACACCCCGACGCAGAGCCGGGGGACGTCGACGCCTTCCGACACCATCCGGACCGCGACCATCCATCGCGAGGTGTCCGCGGCGAACGCGCCGATCCGGCTCGACCCCGCCGCTTCGTCGGAGAGGACGACGGTCGGGCGCTCCCCCGTGATCTGCTGCAGGATCCTGGCGTACGCACGCGCGGTCGTGGTGTCGGTCGCGATGACCAGGCCGCCGGCGTCCGGCACACCGCGCCGGACCTCGGTCAGGCGCTTGTCGGCCGCCGACAGCACCGCAGGCATCCACTCGCCTTCCGGGGAGAGGGCCGTGCGCCACGCCTGCGCCGTGATGTCCTTCGTGACCTGCTCGCCGAGGGATGCCGACATCTCGTCGCCCATGCGCGTCTTCCAGCGCATCTGGCCGGCGTACGCCATGAACAGCACGGGACGGACCACGCCGTCCTGCAGGGCGCGTCCGTAGCCGTAGTTGTAGTCGGAGATCGACGTGCGGATGCCCTGCTCGTCAGGGGCGTACTGCACGAACGGGATCGGTGCGGTGTCCGAGCGGAAGGGCGTCCCGGAGAGCGACAGACGCCGAGTGGCCGCGCTGAACGCCTCCCGGATGCCGTCCCCCCACGTGAGTGCGTCCCCACCGTGGTGGACCTCGTCGAGGATCACGAGCGTGCGCCCGCCCTCGGTGATCTTCTTGTGGACCTCGGGGTTCATGCCGACCTGGGCGTACGTGATCGCGACGCCCTGGTAGTGCCGGCCGAACATGCCGTCGCCGTTCTTGAACATCGGGTCGATGCGGATGTTCACGCGGTCGGCGGCGTCCGCCCACTGACGCTTCAGGTGTTCCGTCGGCGCGACGACCACGATGCGGTCGACGGTGCCCCTGGCGAGCAGTTCGGTCGCGAGCCGGAGCGCGAACGTCGTCTTGCCGGCACCAGGCGTCGCGGCCGCGAGGAAGTCGCGCGGTTCGGTCTCGAAGTACTTGGTGAGCGCTTCGACCTGCCAGGCGCGGAGCTTCGACGCGGTGCCCCATGCCGCGCGGTCCGGGAAGGCCGGCGAGAGGTGCTCCGCCGCGGCGTTGCCCGCGATCTCGGCCAGTTCGGCCGGCGCGAGTTCGCCCGATGCCGATCGGGCCTGCCCGAGTTCCTCCGACGGCGCCGTGGCCTGCTCGGTGTCGAGTCCGTCGGCCGCGGCGTGCTGCTGGTGTTCGTACTCCGCTGCGCTCACTGTCCCCGATTCTACCGTCACCCGATGTCCTGTCGGGCGTGCGGAGGTCGTTGCTCGGGCGTGCCGCGGACCAGCGACGCCGGGCGGAGCACGCCGGCGCCGAAGCGGGCCGTGACCGCGTCGACGGTGGTCTCGGTCTCACGCCACGGCGCGTCGTCGTCCCACAGCGCGTTGCTCGCCGCGGTCGGGACGAGGTTCTCGCCGCGGACCCCGATGAGCCGGATGCGGTTGCCCGGCTTGTGCAGCACGTCGTACAGCTCGACGGCTTCGCGGTGGATCCGGCGGGCCACGTCGGTCGGCTCGGCGAGGGTCCGCGAGCGGGTCACCGTCGTGAAGTCGGTGTAGCGGACCTTGAGGGCGATCGTGCGGGCCTGGACGTCGGCACGGCGCATGCGGACGGCGACCTTCTCCGCCAGGCGCAGGAGTTCCCGAGCGACGGCGTCGCGGTCGGTGAGGTCGGTGCCGAAGGTGACTTCGTGCCCGATCGACTTCTCGCCGACGGCCGTGTCGACCACGCGGGGGTCACGCCCCCACGCCAGGTCGTGCAGACGCTGCCCACCGGCAGGGCCGAGCGCGGACACGAGTGAGCCGAGCGGCGTGGTCGCCAGGTCGCCGACGGTGCGGATGCCTCGGCGCTCGAGGATCTCCTGCGTCTTGCCGCCCACACCCCACAGCGCGGACACCGGCTGCGGGTGGAGGAACGCCACGGTCTCGGCTTCGGGGACCACGAGGAGCCCCGCTGGCTTGGCGCGGCTGGAGGCGAGCTTGGCGACGAACTTCGTCGACGCGGCACCGACCGAGCAGTGCAGCCCGGTCGCCTCGAACACGGCGCGGCGGATCGCGGTGCCGATCTCCCACGGCGTGCCGTACATCCGGACGGCCCCGGCGACGTCGAGGAACGCCTCGTCGATGCCGAGCCGTTCGACCCTGGGGGTGAATCGATCGAAGACGTCCATCACCGCCTCGGAGTTCGCCCGGTACTTCTCGAAGTGCGGTTCGACGATGATCGCGTTCGGGCAGCGGCGCTTCGCGACGGCCATCGGCATCGCCGAGTTCACGCCGTACTTGCGGGCTTCGTAGGTGGCGGCCGTGACCACCGAGCGGTCGGAGTCGTGCCCGACGATCACCGGCAGCCCGCGGAGGTCCGGCCGGTCGAGCAGTTCCACCGAGGCGAAGAACGCGTCCATGTCGACGTGCAGCACCGTCGCCGTCAGGTCCGCGACCGGTTGGTCGGAGACGAGGCGGTTGCGTCCGTCCTGCTTGCTCACACCGAGATGGTGCCACCGACCGCCGACATCGGCGTCGAGGCGTCGCCGACGACCGTCATGCCGACCCGCTCGGCCAGCAGCGCGAGCGACTCGTCGATGCGACCGAGCGCGTGCACGCGGTCCCGCAGCGCGTCGCCGTCCGGACCGTCGGGGAGTGACTGCGCCACGTCCTCGAGCCGGTCGGTGATCCGGGCCCAGACGCCCTCGGCAGCGGGACCGGCCACGACGCGGTCCGACAGCGTGTCCACGGACGCGGCGAGGTGTTCGGCCGCACCGCGCAGGGTTGCGGGGACGACCGCCGGGGCCGCACCGGGCCTCCCGGCCAGCTCCCGCGCGAACGCCGCAGCCGCCTGCAGCGAGGCGCGCATCCGTGCGTCGGCGCGCGCCGGTCCGCCCGTCGGGAACCGCACCATCGGCTTCAGGACGCTCTCGAGCTGGTACGTCGCGTTGTCGACGGCACGGGAGCGGGAGCGCAGGTCGAGCCGGTCCGACCGGGAGGCCGTGGTCCCGTCCGCCTCGTCGCCGTCGTCGGTCGCGTCCGCGTCCACCCCCACGGTCGCCAGCACGAAGGCCCGCACCGCCACGAGCTGCCGGCGGACGGCACGACGGACGACGCTGCGCGTCGCGAGCGGCAGCACCACCAGGCTGACCAGGATCGCGATGGTCGCGCCGAGCAGGTTCTCGGCGAGGCGCATCGGGATGAGCGCGTCGGTGAAGGTGCCCGAGTAGTCGTAGACCTGGCAGAGCACGACGACGAGGCACGCCGCCCAGACCGCGTACAGACCGCCGAACCCGTAGGTGCCGACGGCGAGCAGCACGCAGACGATGACCATCGTGACCCAGGGGTGGTCGGTGCCGAGGACGTGCACCAGTCCGATGCCGACCGCACCGCCGACGATCGTCCCGACGCCGCGGTGGATGCCTTTGCGGACACGCTCCGGGGTGGTGTTCGTGCCGGCGAGGACGATCATCACGCCGATCACGCCCCAGTAGAAGCGACTGCCGTCGAGGAGCAGGGCGAGTGGCTCCGTGATCGCGACGGCGATCGCCGCGTGCACCGCGGTCCGGAGCGACGCCGTCATGTGGAACCGGCGCCACGGCCCCTCGGCGATCTCGTCCGCGACGACCGGCACGGCGCCGACCGGGCGGCCACCCGCGAGGATCACCGGGGACGCGAACGGCACGCCGTCGCCCGCGCGGGGCAGCTCGTCGCGGAGTTCCCGCCAGCGCAGCCCGGCCGTCCGGAGGTCCGCGAACTCCCGGCCCATCCGCTGCACGAGCACCGCGGTCCGTGAACCCCGGTCGGCAGCGGTCGCCGTGATCGCGAACCGGGCTCCGAGCGTCCGCCCGGCGTCGTCCCCGGCGCTGCCGCCGTGCCGGAGCACCGTCGTGAACGCCCGGAGCGCTGCGTGCCGGACGTCCTCCGGCGCGCCCTGCTCGACGAGGGCCGCTGCGGCACGACCGAGTTCGTCGATCGCGAAGTGGGTGTCGAACACGAGTCGGTGCAGCTCGTCGGCCGTACCGTCGACGCCGCTCGCCGCGAGCATGCCGTCGACCGTCAGCGCGATCTCGTGGTACTGCGCACGCCGGTGCCGGAGCCGCCGGAGCGCGCGAGCACGACGGCGCGGTTCGTCGGCGGTCGCGAGGGCGGCGGTCGCCGCCTCGAGCACGTCCGACCCGCGCGCCACGAAGCCGCGCCGTGTGCGCATCAGGGAACGGTACGGGTTCGGACGGAGGAACGCGGTCCGGATCACGATCGTCACGGCGAGGGAGCCGGCGACGACGATCGACAGTGGCAGCACCGCCGTCTCCGGGAGCGGCAGCAGCAGCCCGCACAGGTACCCGGAGAAGGCCACGATGGCGGCGTCGGACGCCCACTTCCCCCACTGGAACGCCAGGAACTGCACGAAGAGCAGCACGACGATGAGCACGAGTTCGACGATGCGGAACGGGTGCAGCGCGATGCTGCCGGCCAGGGCGACGACGAAGGGCACGATGACGGCACCGGTGCGCCCGGCGACGCGTCCGGCGCTCGGGTCGACGATGACCAGGCACGTGATGAACGCCGGCATCGCGCCGATCATCAGCCCGAGGATCGCTGGCAGCCCGAACCCGAGGGCGATCGCGTACCCGACGGCCATGCCGGCCGGGACGCAGAGCAGGGTGCGGAGGGCGCCCTCGCTCTTCACGAAGCCCGGGTCGAGGACGAGCAGGCGATCCCACAGGCGCTGGCGCCGGGTCCGACGCCGTGGGGGTGTCCGGTGCGTGGGTGCGGAGCGGCCGCGCTCGGTCCGTTCGATCGTCGCGTCCGTCGTGCTCGTCACCTGGCGCATCGCCTCCTGCGGGGAAAACACCAATAGTACCGCATCTGAACTACTTTGCTGACGGGGGTCCGAGCACCTCGGTCGCGATCGTGCGCGCGGCCGAGTCCCGCGAGGACGGGTGGTACTGCCCGGCCCGCACGTCCCTGGCCAGCCGCGCGAGTTCGCTCGACGCCCGGTACGACCCGCCGCCGACGACCCGCATCGCCTCGTCCACGACGGACTGGGCGGCGTCCACCGTGCGGGCCTTGGTGCCGACGAGGAGCGGGAACCACCGGGGCCCGTGGTCCTCGAGCTCGTCCACGTCCCGAGCCAGGGCGTCCACCTGGAGCGCGACGGCGTCGACCGTCCCCCGCATGTCCGCGATCGCCCGGCGCACGTCCGGGTCGTCCGCACGCGACGTCCCGTCCATCCCCCGCCGGTCGTGGACCCGCTCCACCGCGAGGTCGAGCGCCCGCGTGGCGATCCCCACGTACACCGACGCGACGAGCAACTCGAACGCGGCGAACACCCCGAAGACGAGCGGGTCGGCGGTCGGCCCGACCGGCAGCGACCGCACGATCCGGTCCGCGGGCACGTGGACGCCCTCGAGCAGGGTCGTCCGGCTCTGCGTCGCCCGCATGCCGAGGGTGTCCCAGTCGTCGAGGTGCCGGATGCCCCCGTCGGCACGGAGGGCGAACCCGTGCACCAGTCGCGGCTCGTCGCCCGTCGAGTCCTTGCCGAAGACGCTCAGCACGTCCCACGCTGGTGCCAGCGACGTGGAGACCTTCGTGCCCGTGAACCGGTAGCCGCCCTCCCCGTCGGGCGCAGCCTCGGTCAACGAGTCGAAGAGCACACGGTCGTTGCCGGGTTCGCTGACCCCGAAGGCCAGCAGCCGGTCCGCCGCGGCGTGGTCCGTGACGGACTGGAGGAACGACTCACCACGAGCGGACACGCTGCGGGCCGCCTGCACCCAGACCTGGTGCATGCCGAGGGCCAGCGCCGTCGCCGGCGCGGCCCGGGCGATCTCCCGCTGGACCGCAGCAGTCGCGCGCAGACCGAGCCCGCTGCCGCCGTCCGCGATCGGCACCCCGATGCGCAGGTACCCGGCCGCACGGAGTTCGTGGAGGTCCTCGGTGCAGAACGCGTTCTCGGCGTCGTACCGTGGCGCGCGCTCCGCCAACCGCGCGAGCAGGTCGTCCGGAACGGTCCACGGCTTTGCCTTCGTCATGGCACGAGACTATGTTCCGAGGCGTGTCAGATCGTCATCCGTGGTCCAGGTACGTCGCGATCGGTGACTCGTTCACCGAAGGGCTCGGAGACCCGGACCCCACCGTGCCGGGTGGGTTCCGCGGATGGGCAGACCGGGTCGCCGAGGTCCTCGCCCACCAGACCGACGACTTCGCGTACGCCAACCTCGCGATCCGCGGACGCCTGCTCCAGCAGATCATCGACGAGCAGGTGTCGGACGCGCTGGCGCTCGGGCCGGACCTGATCACGATCTCCGCCGGCGGCAACGACATCATCCGCCCGGGCTCGGACCCCGACGAGATCGCCTCGCGCTTCGACCAGACCGTCGCCGCCCTGCGACGCGACGGCGCGACCGTCGTCATCTTCACCGGCCCGGACGTCGGCATGACCCCGGTGCTCGGGCTCGTCCGTGGCAAGGCGGCGATCTACAACGAGCACCTGCACGCCATCGCCCTCAAGCACGGCGCGCTCGTCGCCGACATGTGGGCGCTCCGGGTGCTCCGCGACTCACGCATGTGGGCGCCCGACCGGCTGCACCACTCCCCCATGGGCCACGCGACGATCGCCGCGGCCGTGCTCGACACCCTCGGGGTGCAGCACGGACTCGAGCCGTTCAACCCGGAGCCCCTCGCCGCGCGGCCCTGGCGCGAAGCCCGCGCCGAGGACCTCGGCTGGGCGAAGGAGTACCTCGTGCCGTGGGTCGTCCGCCGCATCCGGCACACCTCGTCCGGCGACGGCATCAGCCCGAAACGCCCGGAGCTGCAGACGATCGTCGAGCACCGGAGCGACACGCCCTAGCGCCTCAGCAGCTCTGGACGAGCCCGAGCACGTCAGGCGCCCTGGAACGGGTTGGTCCAACGCCACCAGATGCCCGGATCCGGGATCGCCTGTTCCAGGACGAGCGGCACCGTCACCGGGTCGTGGTCCGTGATCGCGAACCGCACCCGTCCGATCCGCTCGCCCTTGGTACCGAGCGTCACGGGGTCCAGCTTCGTCGTCGCCGTCACGGTGGTGTTGCCCCACACCAGGACCTCCGACGCGGACTGCGTCACGGCGTCGGTCTCGTCCTTCCACGGCGTCGAGTAGGTGCCGAAGGTCTGCCCGGCATGGGTCAGCGTGACCACGTGGAAGTTGTCGGCAACCGAGTGCAGCAGTCGCTGGATGTCGGCGTCGAGCGCGTCGTGGTCCTTGCCGCCGAGCATCGCGCCGATCACCGTGACCGTCTTCCCGCCGCGCTGGTACGTCGCCGCGAAGAGCAGGCACGCACCGGCTTCGTCGAGGGTCCCGGTCTTGATGCCCTCGACCCCGTCGATCCCGAGCAGCTTGTTCGAGTTCTCGATGTCGCCGACGTTCGGGATCGTCGCCTGCTTCGCGCCGACGACCTCCTTCACCACCGGGTTCGCCAGCGCGAGCTTCCCGAGGTCCACCAGGTCCGTCGCCGTCGAGACGTTCTTCGCGTCGAGGCCCGTGGGCTCCTGGATGGACGTCTCGTCGAGGCCGTGCTCGTCGAGCCACGACGCTGCGGCCTTCTTGTACGCGTCCATCGACCCGAACGCCCAGAGCGCCAGCGAGCCCGCGTAGTTGTTCGCCGACTTCATGAGCATGACCTGCAGCGTCTGGTACTCCGACAACCGGAGCCCTGACGGCATCGGGGCGACCTCGCCGTTCTGCGCGAGGTACTGCGCGTAGAGGCCCTCCATCTCCGGCGTGAACGCGATCGTCGGACCCGCCTGCCCCTGCGACAGGGGCTTGGCGTCCAGCACGACCAACGCGGTCACGACCTTCGAGATGCTCGCGATCGACCGCTGCTTCGTGTCACCGCTCGTGCGGAGGCTCTCCGGGAAGCCGGGCGCCTCGACCGCGGTCGCGCCGTACGACGGGAACGTCAACGCGGGCAACGAGGACGTCGGGGCCGCGTACGAGGTGGTCGTGGCGCTCGCCGGGGAGAACGGTACGACCGCTGCGGCGACGAGGTACCCCACCGCCAGGACGAGCACCGCGACGACCGAGATCGTCACCGGCCTCCTGACGGCGGAACGGGGGCGGCGGACGACACGTGACACGACAACCGAGGGTACCGGGGCCGGGTACCGGCCACCTGCGGAACCGCCGCGATGTGGAGAAGGTGGGTCGAGCCTCCCGGCCCTATCCTCGCGCTCGCTGCGCCGACCGCACCGCCCACAGGCCGACGGCGCTCGCCGCCGCCACGTTGAGGGAGTCGACGCCGTGGTGCATCGGGATGCGCACCGTCGTGTCCGCGGCGGCGATCGCGGCGGGCGTGAGCCCCTGCCCCTCGGTGCCCATCACCAGCGCGACGCGATCGGGCACGTCCGCCGCGAAGGCGTCGAGGTCGACCGAGCGGTCCGTCAACGCCATCGCGGCGAGGTGGAAGCCCTGCGCGCGGAGCGACTCCCCCGCCTCCGGCCAGTCGCCGATCCGTGTCCACGGGACCTGGAGCACGGTGCCCATGCTGACCCGGACGCTGCGACGGTAGAGCGGGTCGGCGCATCGCGGACTCACCAGCACGGCGTCCGCGCCGAGCCCTGCGACGCTCCGGAAGACGGCGCCGACGTTGGTGTGGTCGACGATGTCCTCGAGGACGACGACGAGCTTCGCGTCGCGGACGACGTCCTCGACGCTCGGCAGCTCGGGGCGCTGCATCGCCGCGATCGCGCCGCGGTGCATCCGGAAGCCGGTGAGGTCCTCGAGCAGGTCGTCCGGGCCGACGAACACCGGACCGTCGTGGTCGGCGACGAGCGGCAGCACGCTGTCCAGCCACTTCTCCTGCACCAGGATGCTCCGCGGGACGTGGCCGGCGCGGACGGCGCGTTCGATGACCGTGTTCGACTCGGCGATGTACAGGCCGCCCTCCGGTTCGGACACCCGACGCAGCGCGACGTCGGTCAGTCGGGCGAAGTCGTCGAGGCGGGGGTCGTCGATGGTGTCGATGCGGACGGGGTGCACTGGTCTCGTTCCGGGGTCGTGGCGGCGCATGGCAGCTGCTCGCGTCGCTGCTCACGTCTACGCGTGGCGGCGTGGAAGTGGCGGGGTCGGTCGGCTGTTGAGGGTACCGTGAACCTGATGGCGACGAGCGACGCGACCGAGACGGCCCAGTTCGACCGGGTCGTGGACCTGCTCGCGGGCAAGCGGATCGCCGTGCTCTCGGGTGCCGGCCTCAGCACCGACTCCGGGATCCCCGACTACCGGGGCGGCGGCCGCGTCGTCCGGAAGCCGATGACCTTCCAAGAGTTCCGCGCCGACGCCGCGAAGCGCCAGCGGTACTGGGCCGGGTCGCACCTCGGCTGGCGGACCTTCGCCGCCGCACGGCCGAACGCCGGGCACGACGCCCTGGCCTCGCTCGAACGGGCCGGCGTCGTCACCGGGGTCATCACCCAGAACGTGGACGGACTCCACCTCCGCGCAGGGTCACGGCGGGTCGTCGAGATCCACGGCTCCATGGACCGCGCCGTCTGCCTGACGTGCGGGCAGGTGTTCGCCCGGGCAGACCTCGCCGGTGTCCTCGACGAGCTCAACCCTTGGATCGACGACCCCGACTCGGTGCGCCTCCAGCCCGACGGCGACGTCGAGATCACCGACGTCGAGCGCTTCGTCGTGCCCGACTGCACCGTGTGCGGCGGGATGCTCAAGCCCGACGTCGTCTTCTTCGGCGAGTTCGTGCCGACCGAGAAGTTCGCCGAGTCGGTGTCGATCGTCGCGGACGCCGACGCACTGCTCGTCGTCGGGTCGTCGCTCACCGTCAACTCCGGCGTCCGGCTCGTCGACCACGCGGCGCGGCGGAAGCACCCCGTCGTGATCGTCAACCGCGGTGCCACGCGGAGCGATCGGCGGGCGGCGGCGAAGATCGACGCCGGCACCACGGAGACCCTGGTCGCCCTGGCGTCCCGGCTGGCTCTGTCATGATCGAGTCGTGACCACCCTCCTGTACCTCGTGCGCCACGGCGAGACCGACTGGAACAAGCAGCGCCGCATCCAGGGCTCGACCGACATCCCGCTGAACGACACCGGACGGGCGCAGGCAGCCGCTTCGGCATCGCTGCTCGCGCGCAGGTCGTTCGACGCCGTCGTCTCCTCGCCGTTGTCGCGCGCGTCGGAGACGGGGTCGATCATCGCCTCGCGCCTCGCGCTCCCCGCGCCCACGACGTACCCGGGGCTCGCCGAGCGTTCCTACGGCGAGGCCGAGGGGCTGACCGACGACGAGGTCCTGGCGCACTACCCCGACGACGTCATCCCCGGGCGGGAGTCGCGGGCTGCGCTGCTCGCCCGCGCGACCGAGACCCTCGCCGAGATCGCGGTCCGGTACGACGGCGGCGTCATCGTGGTGGCCACGCACGGTGCCGTGATCCGGAGCGTGGTGAACGCCGCGGCTCCGGGGACCGCCGATCGACACCACACGCCGATCCGGAACGGGTCGATCCACTCCTTCCGGTGGGACCCGGAACGCTTCCACGCGGAGCTCGTCCGCTTCGACGACCCCATCGACGACGCATCGGACGCGCCGGGCAAGTACTCCTTCGAGTACCAGAACCCGCTCGAACAGCGCAGCTGAGCCGGGCGGGGCAACCGCGCGGGCCGGGCGACCGCGCGCGCGGCGCTCGGCGTGACGCGGCGCTCGGCGTGACGCGGCGCTCGGCGTGGGGGCTCGGCGTGGCGTGATGCTCGCGTGGTGCGGCGACCTGGTGCGGCCAGTGATCGACTGCGCAGCAATGCCGACTGACAGCCCGAACCCGTCACCAGGACCGCGCACTCGATCGCTCCCGATCCGCTGCGACCATCCGAGTGCGCAGACCTGCAGCCCGCGGACGGCTTCCGATCGCCGCGATTGCGCACTCGACGCGCAGCGCACGTCGCGCCGCCGTCAGTTCATCCCGGCACAAGCGCGAGGATGCCCCCGGTCCGACAGCGCAGAAGTGACGACCTCAGCCGGCCCCTCGTCGCCATTTCCGCGCACTCGATCACTCACGAAGTCGCACTCGAAACAGAAAACCGATCGAGTGCGCAGAAGCAGCGTCTGCACCACCCACCTCGTCGCCACTCGCGCGCGCTCGATGGACGACGCTCGACAATGCCCCGCGGGGACTCGCCCTCAGGCGCCGGGACCGCCGGTGAAGCCCGTCGCCCCATCTGGGCGCGCGGCCTTGGCGTTCGCCGTCCGGATCTCCTGATCGGCGTCGATGCCGAGCCGGGGCGCGAGCGGATCCTCCAGCCCCCGCAATGACCGCGCACGACGTGACGCCTGGACCCCCAGCACGACACCGACCGCCACGATCGCGAGGAACACGACCAGCAGGGTGATGAACATGCCTGCAGCCTAGCGACTGATGCTCACACCCGCTGTGCGTCCGACGAACGCTCTGCGCGCCGCCGTCGCACGCGATCCACGAGGCGGCGTTCATCCACCAGGTCGCCATCGGTCACCAGGACGAAGGCCCACCGTTCGGCTTCGAAGCGTTCCCGGCGCGCGATGTCGCGGAGGTACGTCGCCCGGTCCTCCTGGTGGTGGCGTCCTTCGTACTCGATCGCGATCCGCAACTCCGGGTAGGCGAGGTCGACCCGCCCGAGGAATCGACCATCGCTGCCGCGCACATCGAGGTTGCACTCCGGCTCAGGCAGCCCGTGATCGACGAGCACCAGGCGCAACGCACTCTCCATCGGGGACTCGGAGCCCGGCCGGACCAACTCGACCGCTGCGCGCAGGCGGGTGATCCCCCTGATGCCACCAGCGCGGCTGACAGCGACCCGCAGATCGTCCAGCGAACACCACCGCTCGATGAGCTGGTCCCCCATCACGGTCAGCTCTCGGACGGACAGCACGGCGGCGCAGTCCAGCCACGTCCGGAGTGGATCGCTCGTCGGCAACCCCGCCGCTGTTCCGATGCGCGGAACCGATCTCGTCCTGTGACCGACGACTCCCGGCCGACGCATCTGCCGTCCGTTCGCGCCGGTCACGTGCAGTACGGGCTCGTCTCGTAGTCGCGCGGGCAGGGCGAGGCCCCACAAGGCCGCAGCGGTGGTGTGACTGAACCACTGGTTTGCACCGAGCAGCGGCCTGTACGCACGGGCCCGCAGCTCGACGGTGTCGAGCGGAACGACCCGCGGTACGCGGAGCGAGCGGGTGGGACGGACGAGGTCCCGCCCACGCATCCGTGACCGCGAGACACCTCGACGGCGCCCCTCGCGGACGGTGAACGAGGTGTTCCTGAGGAGCAGCGGAAGCGGACGAGCGAACACGGCACCACCCTCCCGAACACCGCGCATCCTCGCTGCCCAATGTGCGGATCCGTGGAGGCATCACGGCAACCTCGCCCTGTGGAGGACGTTGCCCGATCGTTGTCTCCACGCGCGGCACCGCTCCCGCGCGCGGACTAGCATCCTGTTCACTCGATGGCCCGAGCACGCGTGTGAGGGGATGACATGACGACCGAGGGACCGGGCCCGACCGGCCGACACAGCGACCGGTTCGGGGACGACGACGACCTCGGTCGCGCCTTCGGCACGGACACGTCCTCCGTGCCCGTGCGCACGACACCGCAACGCGTCCGCGCGTGGTCCCTGCTCCTGGCCGGGGTGGTCGTCGTGGCCGCGGTCATCATCGTCGTGCTCTCGATGATCATCGGCAGTGTCCAGACCGGCGTCGGCGGGATCTTCCCCCGACCGGACGCCAGCCTCCAGCGCTTCACGGAAGACGCCGGCGCGCTCGACGGCGTGATCTCGACCGACGCCACGAAGCCGACGAAGACGTCCTTCGCCAGCTACGACGTCACGGCGACGGTCACCGCGTCCACGGAGCTGTCACCGGACCAGCGCACAGCGCTCATCGACCAGCTGAGCGAGGCCGTGTCGGACGCGAGTGGCAACGGCGTGCACGTGTACGCGATCGCGGACCTGGGCGATGTGGACGTCGGGATCTCGCCGTCGAAGGCCCGCACCGACGAACGACTCCGGCTCGCCCGTGCGATCCGGCAGGTCGCCGGCGTGCAGCAGGTCAGGTGCGTGTGGGCGGCCGCGAGCGAGGGACGAGCCGACACGCCCGCCGGTCAGTCCGTCGAGGTGGAGACGGCTCCGACCGGTGTGGACGTCCTGGCGGTCCAGGCACAGGTGACGGACGCCGTGCACCGGGTGTTCCCCGACGCCACCGTGCAGGTCGTCGCCGCCAAGCAGTGACCGGAGCCCCGCTCCGGGCTCAGGCGCCGCGCGCCGCGACCGCCTGTTCGACCGCCCGGACGACCTGCTCGGCGGAGTCCTCCCACCGGAACCGGGCCGCCTGCACGACCGAAGCGTCCGAGGCGGCGTCCCACCGAGCCTCCAGTCTGCGCACCGCCGCAGCGACCGCAGCAGGCGACGACGGGTCGAAGTACTCCGCCGCGTCTCCACCGATCTCGCGGAAGATCGGGATGTCGCTGACGGCCACCGGCGTCCCGACACCCATCGCCTCGACCAACGGGATCCCGAACCCCTCGTCGTACGACGCCGTGACCAGGGCGGTCGCCGACCGGAGCGCGTCGAGGTACTCCTCGTCCGACGCCCCGTAGTGGAAGACGACCGCGTCCGGGCCGGCGAGCGCGGACAGCCGGGCATGGTCGGCAGCGGACACGCGGGACATGCAGTGCAGCGTCCAGTCCGAACCGAGGAGCGGGAGCGCCGCGACGAGCGTCTCGACGTTCTTGTACGGCATGAAGGAGCCCATGTAGACGAGGGTCTTCGTCCGCGATCCCCCCGCCGGTCGCACCGTGGCCGGGTCTGCTGCGTTGTACGCCACCGTCACCGGGCGCTTCGTCAGTCGGTGCGCCGTGATCAGCGCAGCGGTCGTCGATGACACCGTCACCACCCCGTCTGCTCCGTTCAGCAGGAGGCGCTGCGGCCACCACGACAGGTGGAACGCCCGCCAGCCGAGCCGGATCGGCCACGCGAACTCCCGCGGCGGCGTCCGGTTCCGGTAGTAGATCAGGTCGTGCAGCGTGAGGACGAGCGCGTACCTGCGCCCTCGCGACCCCATCGTCTGCATCGGTGAGAACACCGCGTCGAGTCCGAGTCGGTTCACGTGACGCGCGACGAGCGGCTCACCGGCGTCGGTCGGCGCAGGGATCAGCTCCCACGGCAGACCGCCCGGCAGCGACTCGAGCTGTCGTTCGTCGTTCACGAGCAGCGTGTAGTCGTGGCGCTCCGGAAGGTGCGCGACGACACCGGCCGTGAAGCGGCTGATCCCGTCGTGCCGACCGATCCGGACGTACCGGCAGTCGATCCCGACGCGCAGGCGGCTCACGATGCGCGCCCGGTGTTCGGCCTGGAGGCCCGGCCCGCCTTGGCAGCGCGCGCGGGCTTCCGGACGGGGTCGGCCATCCGGCGCAGGGTCGCGCTGGCAGCGGCGGCCGGCGTCTCGTAGTGCACCAGGTGCCCGACCTCGGGGATGACGACGAGCTCGGCGTCACGGAGCCGATCGGCGAGCGCACGTTGTTCCGGCACGGCGGTGATGTCGTCACGCTCGGCAGCGATCATGAGCACGGGGACCTCGATGCGGTCGGCGTACTCCGAGACGTCGTGGGTGACCGAGGTGCGGAAGGCCTCGAGCACGCTCGTCCGGTTGGCGAAGGCGGAGAAGTACCGGTCGTGCTGGTCGTGCACCCACCGGCGCATCTCCGGGTCCTTCGACTTGAGCATCGCGACGCTCATCGCCCGGACGATCGCGCGGTTCCTGAGGACGCCGAGGCCGACGGGTCGGGGCAGTGCAGCACCCGCGCGGTAGTACGCGATCGCGATGCCGGTGCCGATGGCACGGGGGCCCTGGAGCGCAGGAGCCGCGATCGGGTTCACCAGGACGAGCAGCCGCGTGTCGAGCCCGGCGGCGACGGCTGCGGACACCACGATCGACCCGAACGAGTGCCCGAGCACCACGGCGGTGCGGTCGAGGCCGAGCGCCGCGTGGAACCCGCGCATCCACGACACGTACCCGTCGATGTCGGAGACCGCGAGCGGGTCGGAGATCCCGAAGCCGGGCAGGTCCGGGACGATCACGCGGACCCCGACGAGGTGCGCGGCGATCGACTCGAGCCCGTGGTGGTCGCCACGGAACCCGTGCACGGCGAGCACGGTCTGCGACGCGTCGGCTGGCCCGTACTCCCAGTAGTGCGTGGTGCGGCCGTCGACCTCGACGGCTCGGTGCACGACGGGGGTCGAGGCCATCAGCGACTGGTACGGAGAGAGCACGGGCGGTTGCATCCGCGCCAGTCTACGAAACCGACTCCGGTGCACCCGGGAACACGCTCGGAGCCGTCGGCCTATCGTGTCCGGGGCGGGCGGAGATGCCCGTCGACCACGACGAGGAGCACGGTGACCTTCACAGCCCCGATCCAGCTGCCCGGATTGACGCTCGACCCCCTCTGGTACAAGCGGTCCGTCTTCTACGAGTGCATGATCCGCTCGTTCGTCGATTCGAACGGCGACGGTACCGGGGACCT
Source organism: Curtobacterium sp. L3-7 (assembly GCF_048756585.1). Classification (NCBI taxonomy): domain Bacteria; kingdom Bacillati; phylum Actinomycetota; class Actinomycetes; order Micrococcales; family Microbacteriaceae; genus Curtobacterium; species Curtobacterium sp. L3-7. The sequence continues at coordinate 2,635,146 of NZ_CP151474.1, forward strand.
GCAGGGCCTGATCAGTCGCCTGGACTACCTGCAGTGGCTCGGCGTCGACGCCCTCTGGCTGCCGCCGTTCTTCAAGTCCCCGCTGCGCGACGGCGGCTACGACATCGCGGACTACAAGGCGATCCTGCCGGAGTTCGGCACGCTCGAGGAGTTCCGCGAGCTCGTGACGAAGTCGCACGAGCGGAACATGCGCATCGTGATCGACATGGTGATCAACCACACGTCGGACCAGCACGAGTGGTTCCAGCAGTCCCGGGAGGACCCGGACGGTCCCTACGGCGACTTCTACGTCTGGCGCGACACCGACGAGCACTACGAGAACATCCGCATCATCTTCGTCGACACCGAGGAGTCCAACTGGACCTTCGACCCGGTCCGTCGACAGTTCTTCTTCCACCGGTTCTTCTCGCACCAGCCGGACCTCAACTTCGAGAACCCGGCGGTCGTCGAGGCCGTGTACGACGTCGTCCGGCACTGGCTCGACCTCGGCGTGGACGGCCTGCGGCTCGACGCCATCCCGTACCTCTTCGAGTCGGAGGAGGGCAACGGCGAGGGCGAGCCGGAGACGCACGAGTTCATCAAGAAGCTCCGCGCGATGGTCGACGAGGAGTACCCGGGCCGTGTCCTCATCGCCGAGGCGAACCAGTGGCCCCGCGAGACCGCCGCGTTCTTCGGGACGGACGAGGAGCCCGAGTGCCACATGGCGTTCGACTTCCCGGTGATGCCGCGCATCTTCTACTCGCTCCGCGCCCAGCACGCCAAGGAGCTCTCCGCGATCCTGTCCGAGACGCTCGACGTGCCGGACAGTGCGGCGTGGGGCGTGTTCCTCCGCAACCACGACGAGCTCACCCTCGAGATGGTCAGTGAGGAGTACCGGCAGGCGATGTACGGCTGGTACGGGTACGACCCGCGGATGCGGTCGAACATCGGTATCCGCAGGCGCCTCGCTCCCCTGCTCGACAACTCCCGCGCGGAGCTCGAACTCATCCACGCGCTGCTGTTCTCGCTTCCCGGTTCACCGTTCCTGTACTACGGCGACGAGATCGGGATGGGCGACAACATCTGGCTGCCCGACCGGGACTCGTCCCGCACGCCGATGCAGTGGACGCCGGACCGGAACGCGGGGTTCTCCACCGCGGACCCCGGGAAGCTGTTCCTGCCGGTCGTCCAGTCGCTCGTGTACAACTACGCGCAGGTCAACGTCGAGGCACAGCTCGCGCAGTCGCGGTCCCTGCTGCACTGGGTGCGCAACGTCATCCACGTGCGGAAGGCCCACCCGGTGTTCGGCATGGGGTCGATCGCGGTGCAGGAGACCGACAACGAGAGCGTGCTCGCCTTCGTCCGCTCGTGGGAGGGTGCTGGCACCCAGTTCGGTGCCTCGGCCGAGGACGTGCTCTGCGTGTTCTCGTTCGCCGTCAACGCGACGACGGCGACCATCTCGGCTCCGGAGTTCGCGGGTCGTCCGCTCTACGACCTGTTCGGCGGCAGCTCGTTCCCGTCGTTCGACGACGAGGGCAACGTCACGCTGACGCTGGGCACGCAGTCGTTCTACTGGCTGCACGTCGGGGCCGCGCCGACCGCGTGACCCGGCGTGTCGGTCGGTCCGGTTAGCCTCGTCACGTGACGTACTCCGAAGCCGAGGTCGACGCTCCGACCCACTCCCCGGACCTCTCGACACGTCCGTGGTGGCATGCCCTCGGCGTGTTCGACCTCGAGACCACCGGCATCGACGTCGAGACCTCCCGGATCGTCACGGCGCACGTGGGGCTGATCGACATGACCGGGCGCAGCATCGTCGAGGGCTCCTGGCTCGCCGACCCCGGGGTGGAGATCCCCGAGCAGGCATCGGCCGTGCACGGCATCAGCACCGAGCGTGCCCGCGCCGAGGGGCGTCCAGCAGGAGAGGTCGTCGCCGAGATCGTCGCCGCGATCGAAGCCGTGTTCGCGCGCGGCATCCCACTCGTGATCTACAACGCCCCGTACGACCTGACGCTGCTCGACCGTGAAGCCAAGCGGCACGGCATCGCCTCCCCCGTGATCGGCAACGTCGTCGACCCGCTCGTGATCGACAAGGCGCTCGACACCTACCGCAAGGGCAAGCGCACGCTCGAAGCCGCCGCCGAGCTGTACGGCGTCACCCTCTCCGACGCGCACGACGCCGGCGCGGACGCGATCGCTGCCGGCCGTGTCGCGCAGGCCATCGCGACGAAGTACCCGGACGACCTCACCGTCTCCGCCGAAGAGCTCCACCGCAAGCAGGTCGGCTGGTGCGCCGAGCAGGCCGCGTCGTTCCAGGACTACATGCGGAAGAAGCGCGACCCGTCGTTCACCGCCGACGGCCGCTGGCCCCACCGCACCGCGGACTGACGCTCTCGTCGACTCCTCGCCGCCCCCCGCACAACGAAAAGCAGCTCGCACCGCGCAACGACGCGGTGCGAGCTGCTTTCGGTTGTGCGGGCGCGATCGGCACGAACGCGAAACGGGCGGCCCTCCCAGAGGAGAGCCGCCCGTCAAGCGCACGAGCGTCTTACTTGCTGAAGCCCTTGAAGCGCTGGTTGAACTTCTCGACGCGACCGGCCGAGTCGAGGATGCGCTGCTTGCCCGTGTAGAACGGGTGCGACGCGGACGAGATCTCGACGTCGATGACCGGGTAGGTGGCACCGTCGAGCTCGATGGTCTTGTCGCTGTTCGCGGTCGAACGCGTCAGGAACGTCTCACCGGAAGCCAGGTCACGGAAGACGATGGCGCGGTACTCGGGGTGGATGTCGGTCTTCATGGAGATTCCTCGGATAGCAGTGTGTGTTGAGATGCGCAGAACCGCGCGGGAAGTCGTTGGCCTACGCCAGCCGTCTACGTTACCAGACAGCACGGCCGATGTGGAGCAGGGCTAGGCCGCGCGCGCCGAGAACCGGCCGGAGTCCTTCGACACGGTGAGCCCGATGCCGAACGCCTCGGTCAGGGTCGCGTCGGTCAGGACCTCGTCGATCGGCCCCGCCGCCTGGACGTGCCCGTCAGCCAGGATCAGTGCGTGCGTGAAGCCCTCGGGGATCTCCTCGACGTGGTGCGTCACGATGACGATCGCCGGCGAGTCGCCGCTCTTCGCGTACCCGCCGAGCGTGCGCACGAGACTCTCGCGTGCGCCGAGGTCGAGCGACGCTGCCGGCTCGTCGAGGAACAGGATCTCGGGGTCGGTCATCACCGCACGGGCGATCTGGACGCGCTTCTGCTCGCCGTCGCTCAGCTCACCGAAGGTGCGGTCGGTGAACGCGCCGAGGCCCCATTCGTCGAGCACGCGCTGCGCACGGCGGACGTCGAGCTCCTCGTACTCCTCGTTCCACCGCCCGGTGACCGAGTAGGCGGCGGTCAGCACGACGTCGATGACCTTCTCGGTGACCGGGATGCGACGCGCGAGGGCCGTCGACGCGAACCCGATGCGGGGCCGCAGGTCGAAGAGGTCGGCGCCGCCGAGCTCGGTCCCGAGCACCTCGACCTCGCCAGAGGTCGGGAAGCTCTGGGCCCCCGCGACCTGCAGCAACGTGGTCTTGCCGGCGCCGTTCGCACCGAGCACGACCCACCGCTCGTCGTCCTGCACCTCCCACGAGACACCGTCGAGGATGGTGGCCCCGTTCCGGACCACGGACACGTCAGACAAGCGCACAACCGAGGGCATGTGATCACCCTACGGCAGCCGACCATCCGAAACGGGGCACACGCCGAGCGTCACTCCGCCAGGATCGACTCGATCTGTCCGAGCGCCTCGAGCATGCCCTCGCGCATGCCCATCTCGAGCAACTGCTCGAGCTGCTCCGCCGTCGCGAAGTGCGCCGTGTTCGTCATCCTGGTGCGTCCACCGAGGTCCTCGAGCGTGACCTCCATGGTCGTGATCGGCATCGACGTGTCCGGCTGCCCCGACTCGTCCGCGAACCCGTCCTCGAGCGTGATGGAGTGCGGTTCGTCCACGGCGACGATCGTCCAGTAGCCGGCCGCCTTCGTGCCGTCCGGGCCGGTCATGAAGTAGTCGCTGTGCGCACCGGGCTCCAGCGCGTGCCGGACGAACGTGGCCGGCCACGACGGCGGTCCCCACCATCGTTCGAGTTGCCTGGGGTCCGCCCAGATCTGCCAGACGCGCTCGACCGGCGCGTCGAACTCGGCGGTGAAGGTCATGGTCAGGGCGTCGACGTCGTGCGTCGCGTCGATGGTGGTGCTCATCTTCCGGTCCCCCTCGGGGTCGGTGGGCTCCGTCACGGAGCGGTGTGCGGCCGATCGGCGGGGCCCTCGTCGGCGAGGAGCTCCGTGATCCGGTCGACCCGGTGCCGCCAGAGGTCCTCGTAGGACCGCAGCAGACGATCGGCGCGTCGGACGCCGCCGATCTCGCTCGTGACGATCTGCTCGCGACCTCGCCGCTCCTTGCGGACGAGTTCGGCACGTTCGAGGACCGCGACGTGCTTCTGCACGGCCGCGAAGCTCATCGCGTACCCGGATGCGAGCGAGGACACCGACTGCTCACGCACGATGACGCGCCGGACGATGTCCCGGCGCGTCGCGTCCGCGAGGGCCGCGAACACGCGGTCCACCGCCTCGGCGTCCATCTCATCACGTACAACCATCGGGTTGTACGTTACGCCCGGCGCGCCCCGCGCGCAACGGATTGGAGGCTCAGGTGACGTCCGTCAGGAACGTCACCCCGAGCCTCCAGTCCGGTTCAGGGCCGTGGTGCGGTCAGCGCGTCGCCAGGACCTGGTCGTACACGGCGCGCGTGCGCGTCGCGATCGCGTCCCAGGTGAACTCGGTCTCGACGCGGAGCCGACCCGCGCGGCCCATCAGCTTCGCCAGCCCGATGTCGGACAGGACCTCGTTGAGGGCGGCCGCGAGGTCGGCGACGTACTTGTCGGGGTCGGTCGGCGTGCCGGTGCCGTCGCTGGCCTGGTCGATCGGCACGATGCGGCCGGTCAGCCCGTCGGCGACGACCTCGGGGATGCCACCGGTGCCGGTGCCGACGACGGGGATCCCGCACGCCATGGCCTCGAGGTTCACGATGCCGAGCGGTTCGTAGATCGACGGGCACACGAAGACGGTGCCGGAGGACAGGACCTTGACGATCTCCTCGTGCGCGAGCATCCGGTCGATCCAGACGACACCGTCGCGGTGTGCCCGGAGGTCCTCGACGAGTCCGGTGACCTCGGCCATGATCTCCGGGGTGTCCGGGGCGCCGGCACAGAGGACGATCTGGACCTCCGGCGGCAGCGACGCCACGGCGCGCAGCAGGTACGGCAGGCCCTTCTGGCGGGTGATGCGCCCCACGAAGACGACGCTCGGTCGCTCGGGGTCGATGCCGAGGGCACGCACCGCGTCGTGGTCGACGTCCGGCTTCCACTCGTCGACGTCGATGCCGTTGTAGACGACGTGGACCTTCGCCGGGTCGATCGTCGGGTACGAGCGCAGGATGTCCGCACGCATCGCCTTCGACACCGCGACCACCGCATCCGCCTGCTCGAACGACTCGCGCTCCATCCAGCTGGACAGCCGGTAGCCGCCGCCGAGCTGTTCGGCCTTCCACGGCCGGAGCGGTTCGAGGCTGTGCGCCGTGACGACGTGCGGGATGCCGTGGGTGAGCTGCGCCAGGCGTCCGGCGGCGTTCGCGTACCAGGTGTGCGAGTGCACGAGGTCGGCACCCTCGACGTCCGCCGCCATCTGGACGTCGGTACCGAGGGCCTGGAGCGCGCCGTTCGCGTTCTCGAGCCCCGCTGGTGTCCGGTAGGCCCAGACGCCCTCTTCGTCGCGGAACGCGCCGAAGGCACGCACGCGCACGTCGGTGTCCGTTCCCGACCGCAACGCTGCGGTGAGCTCGGCCACGTGGACGCCAGCACCGCCGTAGACCTCCGGCGGATACTCCCTGGTCAGCAGATCGACTCGCACTGGTTCAACGTAACCGGTTCCCAGTGCTGACGCCTACTGTGAACGGCATGGCACCAAAGAAGGTCTTCGGCATCGTCCTCGCGGGAGGTGAGGGCAAGCGGCTCATGCCGCTGACGGCCGACCGGGCGAAGCCCGCTGTTCCGTTCGGCGGGAACTTCCGTCTCATCGACTTCGCACTCTCGAACCTGGTGAACTCCGGGTTGCAGAAGATCGTCGTCCTGACGCAGTACAAGTCCCACAGTCTCGACCGCCACGTCGCGAAGACCTGGCGCATGGAGGGCCTGCTCGGGTCCTACGTCGCGTCGGTCCCGGCGCAGCAGCGTCTCGGCAAGCGGTGGTTCGCCGGATCGGCCGACGCGATCCTGCAGTCGCTCAACCTGCTCCGTGACGAGCGCCCCGACATCGTCGTCGTCGTCGGCGCGGACCACGTGTACCGGATGGACTTCCACCAGATGGTCGAGGCACACATCGCCTCCGGCCGCAGCGCCACGGTCGCGGCGATCCGCCAGCCGATCGGTCTCGCCGACCAGTTCGGCGTCATCCAGGTGGCCGAGGACGACCCGACGAAGATCGACGCGTTCCTCGAGAAGCCGAAGGACGCCGTCGGCCTCGCGGACTCGCCCGACGAGATCCTCGCCTCGATGGGCAACTACGTGTTCGACGCCGACGCGCTCGTCGACGCCGTGCTGCGCGACGGCCAGCTCGAGTCGTCGGCGCACGACATGGGCGGCGACATCGTGCCGGACTTCGTCGCACGCGGCGACGCAGGCGTCTACGACCTGAAGGGCAACGAGGTCCCCGGCTCGAACGACCGCGACAAGTACTACTGGCGCGACGTGGGGACGATCGACTCGTTCTTCGACGCGCACATGGACCTCATCGCGCCCGTGCCGGTGTTCAACCTGTACAACCAGGACTGGCCGATCTTCAACCAGCAGACCAACCTGCCGCCGGCGAAGTTCGTGCGGGACGCGAACGGCAACACCGGCGCGACCGTGGACTCGATCGTGTCGCTCGGGTGCCTGCTCTCCGGAGCCCAGGTCGAGCGCAGCGTCATCGGGCCGTGGTGCGGGATCGACTCCGGGTCGAAGGTGCTCGACTCGATCGTCTTCGAGCGGGCGTCGATCGGCGCCGGGTCGATCGTGAACCGCTCGATCCTGGACAAGGACGTCGTCCTCGCACCGGGTGCGCAGGTCGGCGTCGATCGGGAGGCCGACCTGGCCAGGGGCTTCACCGTCACCGATTCCGGGATCACCGTGGTCGGCAAGGGCGTCCGCGTCGAGGCGTGACGGCACTCGACTCCGGACTCCCCCCATGCGTCGGCAAGGGCGTCCGCGTCGAGGCGTAGCCCCGTCCGACGTCACAGGAGGCGCGGCACCGCTACCGTTGTGGCGTGCCGCGCTTCCTCGTCGTCCTCGATGCCGATTCCACCCTGCTCGAGGACGAGGTCATCGAGCTGCTGGCCGACGCCGCCGGGACCCGGCCACAGGTCGCAGCGATCACGGAGCGCGCCATGCGGGGGGACATCGACTTCGGAGACAGCCTCCGGGAGCGTGTCGCGACCCTTGCTGGCCTCCCGTCCGCCGTCTTCACCGACGCCCAGCGCGCGGTCCAGGTGACCCGCGGCGCGGACGAGCTCGTCCGCGGCGTGCACGCCGCAGGCGGCACCGTCGGCGTCGTCTCTGGCGGCTTCCACGAGGTCCTCGACCCGTTCGCCGCCGCGCTCTGCCTCGACCACTGCCAGGCGAACCGGCTCGAGGTCGTCGACGGCCGGCTCACCGGGCGGGTGCTCGGCGACGTCGTGGACGCGCACGCGAAGGCCGCCGCGCTCCGGACATGGGCCGGGGCGGACGGTGTGCCCCTCGCACGGACCGTGGCGATCGGCGACGGTGCGAACGACCTCGAGATGATGCGGGTCGCGGCGCTGTCCGTGGCGTTCGACGCCAAGCCGCGTGTCCGGGAGTCGGCGGACGTCGCGGTCGTCGACCGGGACCTCTCCCCCGTGCTCGCCGCCCTCGGCCTGCGCGGCTGAGCGCTGCCCGCGCCGGGCCCGAGTCCGCGCTAGTGCCCCATCCCGAGGCCACCGTCGACCGGGATGACCGCACCGGAGATGTACCCGGCGCCGTCACCGGCGAGGAAGAGCGTCGCGTCCGCGACGTCGTCGACGCTGCCGTAGCGCGCCGCCGGGATCTGCTTCTTGAACTCGGCCTGCAGTTCCTCCGGCAGCGCTGCCGTCATGTCCGTCTGGATGAACCCGGGCGCGACGACGTTCGCGGTGATGCCACGCGACCCGAGCTCGCGCGTGATCGATCGGGCCATGCCGACGAGGGCCGCCTTGGACGACGCGTAGTTGACCTGGCCGACCTGCCCGTAGGCCCCGACGACGCTGCCCATCAGCACGATCCGCCCGAACTTGGCACGCATCATGCCCTTCGTGGCCCGCTTCACGACCCGGAACGTCCCGGTCAGGTTCGTGTCGATGACGCTGGTGAAGTCCTCTTCTGACATGCGCAGCAGGAGCTGGTCGTTCGTGATCCCGGCGTTCGCGACGAGCACCTCGACCGGTCCGAGCTCTGCCTCGACCTGCGTGAAGGCGGCGTCGACCGACGCGGTGTCGGTGATGTCGGCCTGCACCGTGAACGCACCCTCTGGTCCGCCGAGGCCGCTCCTGGACGTGACGGCGACCCGGTGTCCTTCCGCCACGAACCGCTCCGCGAGGGCGAATCCGATGCTGCGGTTGCCGCCGGTGATGAGGACGGTACGGGGGGTGGTCATGGAGGCTCCGTTCGGTGGCGATCTCGTGCGCTGCGGACCGGGTCTCCCGGCCGACACGCCCGCACGAGCCTACCCGGGCCCACATCGCGCGCGTGATGTGGCCATGTGCGCGTGATGTGTCCATGTGTCGGTGCACGGGCTTAGGCTTGTCAGAGGGAAGACGGAGACCGAACGCATGAAGACGACGCGACGCATCACGCGACGCACGACGCAGGCCATCACGGCACTGCCGGAGACACCGCAGCGCGACCGGAAACACCGTCTGTCGCGGTACATCTGGCAGATGGCCGTGCGCGTGATCCTCTTCGTCGGGGCGGTCCTCGTCTACACCGTCTGGCACAGCCCGTGGCTCGCGCTGATCCCGATCGTCCTCGCGGCGGTCATCCCCTGGGTCGCCGTGGTCATCGCGAACGCCGGCAGCCACACCGAGTCCGACTACGTCGCTCCGGCTGGCGCCCTCGTCCGTGCCGCTGACATCGACCCGCGCCTCCGCGAACAGCAGGAAGACGCGCGGGCACAGGCCTACCGAGACGAGCAGGACCGCCTGCGCGAAGGCGCCCAGCACGCGCAAGAAGAATGGCAGCGCAACGGAGACCGCTCCCGCGTGTGGGGCCACCGCTGATGGGCGCCACGTTCGACCTCTTCACCGAGCCGGGTTCGACCCCGGTGTGTTCCCGCGCCGGCTGCTCGACCGCCGCCAGCTGGCGGGTGAACTGGCGGAACCCGCGCATCCACGCCATCGACCGCGTGAAGATCTGGGCGGCCTGCGACGAGCACCGTGACTTCCTCGCCGGGTACCTCCGCTCCCGGACGTTCCCGGTCCGGGTCACCGGCATCGACGAAGACGTCGACCAGCTCGACGACGCCAAGCACGACGCGCACGACCAGCCGAAGAACGACGTCGGCGAACGGGCGCGCTCGGCGAACGAGCGATGACCGACGACTTCGACCCGGGTTCCCGGTACGGCCGCCGCCACGCCGAGAAGCTCCGTCGCGCTGCCGAGCGGGAACGCCGAGCGGCCGTCGACGCCGGCGTGGTGGAACGCGACCCCGACGAGCCCTTCGTCGGCTGGCGGTTCGTCGGGAGCCGTCGCTGGCTCGGGTACTTCGCCATCGCCGTCGCGTTCGCCATCGTCTGTGCCCTGTTCGGCATGTGGCAGTGGGACCGCAGGAACGAGGCCGTGCGCGAGAACCAGCAGATCGCGGCGAACTACGACCACACCCCGGTGCCGGTCGACCAGGCACTCCCCCGGGCCTCGAGCTGGGACGACGACCAGACCTGGCTCCGGGTCGAGCTCACCGGGCGCTACGACACCGACGACCAGCTCCTCGTCCGGAACCGCGTGCACAACGGACAACCCGGCTTCGAGGTCCTCACGCCGCTCGTCACCGCGGACGGCCGCGCCTTCGTCGTCGATCGCGGGTGGGTCCCGACGGGCAACCGGCAGGACGCACCCGACAGCATCCCGGCCGCACCGACCGGGCAGGTCACCGTCGTGGCCCGTCTGCAGCAGAGCGAGCCGCGCATCCCCGGGCGGACCGATCCGGCCCACACCGACCAGGTCCAGTCCGTGACGCTCGCCGACGTCGCAAAGAAGGTCGACGCCCCGATCTGGACGGGTGCCTACGGCCAGCTCGCATCGGAGACCCCGGCGCCGACCGAGGCCCGCCCGCTCGGGTGGGACCGGCCGAGCGCGGACACCGGCCTCCACCTCAGCTACTTCATCCAGTGGTTCATGTTCGCCGCCGGCGGGTTCGGCTTCCTGGCCTACCTGATGGTGCAGGAGTACCGGAACCTCAACCAGGACGACCCGGAAGAGCGCGAGCGCGCCCTCGAGCGGCAGCGGCGCAAGGACGCGAAGCCCAAGTCGGACGCCGACATCGAGGACGAGCTCCTCTCACGCTGACCGCAGCGCGCTGACCGGCCCGAGTGGTCACGACACCCCGCCGGTCGTTCGCCGAGTGGTCACGACACCCCGCCGGTCGTTCGCCGAGTGGTCACGGTCCGTCGGTCGGCGCTGCTCACGACGACGATCCATGCCCACTCGGCGAAGGTGAGCGGGCCGTCGTGACCAGTCACGGGAACGAGCCTGGTCGGGTCAGCCTCCCGCAGTTGCCTGCGCGACACTACGCGAGCTCGATGAGCTCCGCGTAGTCCTTGTTCCAGTGGTCCTCGGTGCCGTCGGGAAGCAGCAGCACCCGCTCGGGGTTGAGCGCCTCGACCGCACCGGCGTCGTGCGACACGAGCACCACGGCGCCCTCGTAGCCAGCCAGCGCGCCGAGGATCTCCTCGCGCGACGCCGGGTCCAGGTTGTTCGTCGGCTCGTCGAGGAGCAGCACGTTCGCACCGGAGACCACGATCATCGCGAGCGACAGACGGGTCTTCTCGCCACCGGAGAGCACGCCGGCCTTCTTGTAGCCGTCGTCCCCCGTGAAGAGGAACGACCCGAGGACCCGACGGGCCTCGGTCTCGTTCAGCTCCGTCGACGCCGACACCATGTTCTCGATGACGGTGCGGTTCACGTCGATGTTCTCGTGCTCCTGCGCGTAGTAGCCGATACGCAGACCGTGACCGGGCTGGATCTCGCCCGTGTCGGGCGCGTCGGCGCCGGCGAGGATACGGAGCAGGGTCGTCTTGCCTGCACCGTTGAAACCGAGGATGACGACGCGCGAGCCGCGGTCGATCGCCAGGTCGACACCGGCGAAGATCTCCAACGAGCCGTACGACTTCGACAGCCCCTCGGCCATCAGCGGCGTCCGACCACATGCGACCGGCGTCGGGAACCGGAGCTTCGCGACCCGGTCGACGGCGCGCTCGTCCTCGAGGCCGGCGAGCAGCTTGTCGGCCCGCGCGACCATCTGGTGCGCCGCGGCCGCCTTCGACGCCTTGGCACCGAATCGAGCAGCCTGGTCCTTGAGGGTGGCCGCCTTCTTCTCGGCGTTCGCGCGTTCCTTGCGGCGACGTTCCTCGTCGGCGACGCGCTGCCGCTGGTACAGCTTCCAGCCCATGTTGTAGATGTCGATGGTCTGGCGGTTCGCATCGAGGTAGAACACCCGGTTGACAACCTCGTCGACGAGTTCGACGTCGTGGGAGATCACGATGACGCCGCCGGGGTAGCTCTTGAGGTGCTCACGGAGCCAGACGACGCTGTCGGCGTCGAGGTGGTTCGTCGGCTCGTCGAGGATCATGGTCTCGGCATCCGAGAACAGGATCCGGGCGAGCTCGATGCGACGACGCTGACCACCCGACAGCGTCTTGAGCTGCTGGTCGAGGATGCGGTCCGGGAGCTTGAGGTTCGACGCGATCGACGCCGCCTCGGCCTCGGCCGCGTAGCCGCCGAGCGCGTTGAACTGGTCGTCGAGGCGCGAGTAGCGGCGCATCGCCTTCTCGGCCACGGCCGGGTCGTCGCTGGCCATGTCGAGCGTGGCGAGTCGGATGCCCTCGACGAGTTCGCCGAGACCGCGAGCGTCGAGGATGCGCTTCCGCGCGGTGTCCTCCGGGTTGCCCGAGCGCGGGTCCTGCGGCAGGTAGCCGATCTCGCCGGAGCGCTCGATCTTGCCGTCGGTCGGCGGGGTCTCCCCCGCCAGGGCCTTGGTCATCGTGGTCTTCCCGGCGCCGTTCCGGCCGACGAGACCGATCTTGTCGCCCTTCTCCACGCGGAAGGACACGTTCTCCATCAGGAGGCGGGCCCCGACTCGGATCTCGAGGTCGTGCACGGCAAGCACAGTGGAAGTCCAATCAGTTGGTGGTTTTGCACAACGACGTGCGCATGAGGTGCACCGCTACGCTGACGGGACCGATGGTCCTGAACAGGACCAGCAGTCCATTCTAGGAGAATCCATGACGAACGCCACCGGGTTCGCTCCCCGCGCAGTCCTCGCCGACCGTCTGCGGACGCACGGCCTCGCCACCGATGCCGCGCTCATCGCCGGCGGAACGCTCTTCACCGCGGCGATGGCCCAGGTCGAGGTCCCGATGTGGCCCGTCCCGATCACCGGGCAGACCCTCGCGGTCGTGCTCGTCGGTGCGACCCTCGGTGCCCGCCGCGGACTGCTCTCGATGCTCGTCTACGCGATCGCCGGGCTCGCCGGCGCGCCGTTCTTCGCGGACATGCAGGGCGGCCTGCACGCGCTGACCCTGCCGAGCTTCGGGTACGTCATCGGGTTCATCCCCGCCGCCGGCGTCGTCGGGTGGCTCGCACGCCGCAACTGGGACCGCCACGTGGGGCGCGCCGCGGTGGCGTTCACGCTCGCGAGCGCGATCCCGTTCGTGACGGGACTCCCCTACCTCGCCGTCGCGCTCGGTGCGCTCGGCCTGCCGAACGACCTGCAGTCCGTGCTCGCTGCCGGCCTGTACCCGTTCGTCGTGGGCGGCCTCGTGAAGGCCCTCATCGCCGCGGGCATCGTCCCCCTCGTGTGGAAGGCCGTCGGCCGCCGCTGACGCTCCTGCACCCGCGCGAAGGGCCCCAGACCGCTGGTCCGGGGCCCTTCGCGTTCGCGTGCGGGTGCGGGTGTGCCGGGACGCGTCTGCGGCGACCGGTCACGACACCCCGACAGCATCCGGCGACCGGCCACGAACCGTCGGCCGATGGCTACCCAGTCGACGGTTGGCGACCACCCGGCGCACGTGAGCGGTGTGTCGTGACCAGTGAACGGCGCGGGCTCTGCGCGACCCGGCCCATGACGAACGGGAGGCGCGGTGCCAGCTGGCACCGCGCCTCCCGTCTGTGTGTGGTCGCGACTAGATCGAGAAGCCGAGCGCACGCATCATCTCGCGCCCGTCGTCGGTGATCCGCTCCGGACCCCACGGCGGCATCCAGACCCAGTTGATGCGGAACGCGTCGACGATGCCGTCGAGCGCGTTCGCGGTGTCGCCCTCGATGACGTCGGTCAGGGGGCAGCCCGCGCTCGTCAGCGTCATGCTGATGATCAGCGCGGTCGCCTCGTCGTCCCATGCGAGGTCGTAGATGAGCCCGAGGTCGACGATGTTGACGCCGAGCTCCGGGTCCTGGACCTCTTTGAGGCCCTCGACGACCTCGTCGAACTTCTCCGGTGCGAGTGCGGTGATCATGGTCAGTGCGCCTCGGCCGCGGCTGCGGCCTGCACGTAGCGGTCGTAGCCCTCGTTCTCGAGCCGGTCCGCGAGCTCGGGGCCGCCCTGCTCGGCGACCTTGCCCGCGACGAACACGTGCACGAAGTCCGGCTTGATGTAGCGCAGGATGCGCGTGTAGTGCGTGATGAGCAGCACGCCGAGGCCCGTGGCGGCCTTCGCGCGGTTGACGCCCTCGGAGACGATCTTCAGCGCGTCGACGTCGAGCCCGGAGTCGGTCTCGTCGAGGACGGCGAACTTCGGCTTGAGGAGCTCCAGCTGCATGATCTCGTGGCGCTTCTTCTCGCCGCCGGAGAAGCCCTCGTTGACGTTGCGCTCGGCGAAGGCCGAGTCCATCTTGAGGTCGGCCATCGACTGACGGAGGTCCTTCACCCAGGTGCGGAGGGCGGGAGCCTCGCCGTCGATCGCGGTCTTGGCGGTGCGGAGGAAGTTCGAGACGGTGACGCCCGGGATCTCCACCGGGTACTGCATCGCGAGGAACATGCCGGCGCGGGCACGCTCGTCGACGCTCATCGCGAGAACGTCCTCGCCGTCGAGGGTGATCGAGCCACCGACGACGTTGTAGCGCGGGTGGCCGGCGATCGTGTAGGCGAGGGTGGACTTGCCCGAGCCGTTCGGCCCCATGATCGCGTGGATCTCGCCCTCGTTGATGGTGAGGTCGACGCCCTTGAGGATCTCCTTGACACCCTGGTCGGTGTCGATCGAGACCTGCAGGTCGCGGATTTCGAGAGTGGACATTGCGTTCCTTCGGTTGCAGCTGGGTCGCGGCGTCAGCCGCGGGGAAGAGTTGGGGTCGCTAGTCGACGGGGACGGGGTCGTGCACGTCGACGTAGACGTCGCCGTCGCGGACCTCGACCCGGAAGACCGGGACGGGCTCGTACGCGGGGAAGTTCTGCGGCTTGCCGGTGGTCAGGGAGAAGCGGGATCCGTGCGCCCAGCACTCGAGCGAGTCGCCCTCGACGAAGCCCTCGGCGAGGGAGATGTCCCCGTGCGTGCACGTGTCACCGATGGCGTGCACCGTGCCCGCGGAGTCCTTCACGATCGCCACAGCGGTGCCGTCGACGACCACGCGCATCGGGCTGTCCACCGCGATGTCGCCCTCGGAGCAGACCTTCTCGGCCATCAGGCGTCCGAGCCGTCCGCCTCGGCCGACGGCGCGACGAGCACGGTCCGCCCCTCGGCGAGCTCCTGCTCGACGGCGGCGATGAGGCGTTCCTCGAGCTCGGGGGCACCGATCTTCTGGATGACCTCGACGAGGAAGCCGAGCACGACGAGTCGGCGTGCTTCTTCCTCCGGGATGCCGCGGGCCTGCAGGTAGAACAGCTGCTCGTCGTCGAACCGACCGGTCGCACTCGCGTGCCCGGCGCCCTGGATGTTGCCCGTCTCGATCTCGAGGTTCGGGATGCTGTCCGCGCGGGTGCCGTCGGTCAGCACGAGGTTGCGGTTCTGCTCGTACGAGTCGGTGTCGTCGCCGGCGCGGCCGATGAGCACGTCGCCGATCCAGACGGTGTGCGCACCCTGACCCTGCAGCGCCCCCTTGTAGTTGACCCGACCGCGCGTGTTCGGCGCGTCGTGGTTCACGTAGACCTGCTGCTCGATGTACTGACCCGCATCGGCGAAGTACACGCCGTACATCTCGGTGTCGGCGCCCTGGGCGCCGAGGTGCGTCGACGGGTTGACCCGGACGACGTCGCCGCCGAGCGAGACCACGACGTGCTTGAGGAAGGCGTCGCGGCCGACCTCGGCGAACTGCGTCGACACGTGGACGGTGTCGTCGGCCCAGTCCTGCAGCGACACGACCGTCAGGCGGGCGTTGTCACCGACGACGATCTCGACGTTCTCGCTGAGGAGCGCCGAACCGCGGTTGTCGATGACGACGATGCCCTGCGCGTTCGGCTCGGCCGTGACGACGGTGTGCGCAGCGCGGGGCTGCGTGCCGAAGTCCGAGCGGGTGATGGTGATCGACTCGTAGGACTCGGTCGCCTTGATCGTCACGGCGAGGACGGCGTCACGAGCGGTCCAGGCAGCGGCCGCCGCCCGGTCCTCCGGGAGGCCCGCCGTGCCGACGCGGGGGTCGTCACTGCGACCCCACTCCACGTCGGCGCCGTCGGTCTCCGTCGCCAGGAAGGGGTACGCGGAGCCGTCGAGCCCACCCGCGAGGAGCGGTGCGAGCTTGTCGAGCGGCGCGAACTTCCAGTTGACCTCTCGGCCGGTGACCGTCGGGAAGTCGTCGATGTCGCCCGACTGCGGGCGCGCCGAACGGGTCTGGACGGGGACCTTGGAGTCCCATCCGCCGTCGGAGTGCGCCTTCGCGCCGTGCTGGACCGTGGCGGACGCAGGCTCGATCGGCTGGTCGATGCGGGGTGTCTGGGTGGGGCTGGACATCTAGCCGACGGATCCTTCCATGCTCATCTCGATGAGCTTGTTGAGTTCGAGTGCGTACTCCATCGGGAGTTCGCGGGCGATCGGCTCGATGAAGCCGCGGACGATCATCGCCATCGCCTCGTCTTCTGCCATGCCGCGTGACATGAGGTAGAACAGCTGCTCTTCGCTCACGCGCGACACCGTCGCCTCGTGCCCGAGCTGGACGTCGTCCACACGGATGTCGATCGCCGGGTACGTGTCCGACCGGCTGATCGTGTCGACGAGGAGCGCGTCGCAGCGGACCGTGTTCGCCGCGTGGTGCGCGTTCGGGTCGACCCGGACCTCGCCGCGGTAGCCCGCACGGCCGCCGCCACGGGCGATCGACTTCGAGACGATCGAGGACGTCGTGTACGGCGCCATGTGGATCATCTTCGCGCCCGCGTCCTGGTGCTGGCCGGGGCCCGCGAAGGCGACCGAGAGCGTCTCGCCCTTGGCGTGCTCACCGGCGAGGTAGATCGACGGGTACTTCATCGTGACCTTGGAGCCGATGTTGCCGTCGATCCACTCCATCGTGGCGCCCTCGTGCGCGATGGCACGCTTGGTGACGAGGTTGTAGACGTTGTTCGACCAGTTCTGGATCGTCGTGTAGCGCACGCGGGCGTTCTTCTTCACGATGATCTCGACGACGGCCGAGTGCAGGGAGTCCGACTTGTAGATCGGGGCAGTGCAGCCCTCGATGTAGTGGACGTACGAGTCCTCGTCCGCGATGATCAGCGTCCGCTCGAACTGGCCCATGTTCTCGGTGTTGATCCGGAAGTAGGCCTGCAGCGGGATCTCGACGTGGACGCCCTTCGGGACGTAGACGAACGAGCCGCCGGACCACACGGCCGTGTTCAGCGCGGCGAACTTGTTGTCGCCGGCCGGGATCACGGTGCCGAAGTACTCCTCGAAGATCTCGGGGTGCTCGCGGAGGGCCGTGTCGGTGTCCATGAAGATGACACCCTGCTGCTCCAGGTCCTCGCGGATCTGGTGGTAGACCACCTCGGACTCGTACTGCGCGGCGACACCGGCGACGAGGCGCTGGCGCTCTGCCTCGGGGATGCCGAGCTTCTCGTAGGTCGCGCGGATGTCCTCGGGGAGGTCCTCCCACGACTGCGCCTGCTTCTCCGTGGAGCGCACGAAGTACTTGATGTTGTCGAAGTCGATGCCCGTCAGGTCGGCACCCCACGTCGGCATGGGCTTCCGGCCGAAGAGCTGCAGGCCCTTGAGCCGGTTCTTCAGCATCCACTCGGGCTCGTTCTTGAGGTTCGAGATGTCGGTGACGACCTCTTCCGAGATCCCGCGACGCGCAGAGGCACCAGCGGAGTCGGAGTCGGACCAGCCGAATTCGTACTGGCCGAGCCCTTCGAGTTCTGGACGGTCGATGAGCACGTCGGACATGGTCTCCTCGTTTCCTTCTCGTGGCAGCTTCCGGTTCCAACCGGTCGGCGTCGGGCGCCATTCCATCGCGAACCGCCGACAAGGCGATCACGGTGCTGCTACCTCGCAACGTCATGGTTCCACGCAGTCCTGGGCATGATCGGCGATCTCGGCCCATTCGGAGCCGGCGCCTGCCTAGACTTGACTGCTGCTGAACCCTCGAATCCTACAGGTTCACTGCACGGAACAACAGGAAGGCACCACCCTCGTGACACGCGTCGGATCCCCCGTCGGCCAGGAGACCCGGACCAGGTGGTGGTCCCTCCCCCGCGTCGTCGACCAGCGGGTGGTCGTCCTCGCCTGGGCGTCGTTCGTCGTCGAGGTCGTCCTGATCGGCACGGGTGGGCTCGTCCGCCTCACCGCGTCCGGCCTCGGATGCCCGACCTGGCCCCGATGCACCGCCGACTCGCTCGTGTCGACGCCGGAGATGGGCGTGCACGGGATCATCGAGTTCGGCAACCGTCTGCTGACCTTCGTGCTCGTGGTCGTGGCGATCGCGATGTTCCTGCTGGTCGTCCGGATGCGTCGTACCCGCCCCGAGTTGTTCTGGCTCGCGTTCGCCCAGGGCGCAGCGATCCCCGTGCAGGCGGTCATCGGTGGTCTGAGCGTCCTCACGAACCTGAACCCCTACGTCGTCGGGCTGCACTTCGTCGTGTCGACGCTCCTGACCGCGGTGACGGCCACGCTCGTCTACCGGTCGATGAACGGGCCTCGCACCGCGTCGCGGCTGGTGCCCGGTTGGTACGTCGGTGTCGTCCGGGGCACGATCGCCGCCACCGCCGTCACGGTCCTCATCGGCATCCTGACCACGGGCAGCGGCCCACACGCCGGCGCGGACGAAGCGGTCGACGGCGGCCGCCTGCACCGCACGGGGCTCGACCCGGCGATCCTCCAGCACGTCCACGCGGTCCCGGCGTACGTCCTCTTCGCGCTGACCCTGGTGCTCGTCGTCGGTGCCGTGCGACTGCACCTCTCCAGCCGCTGGGCGCTCGTCCTGCTCGTCGTGGAGTTCGTGCAGATCGCCGTCGGCCTGACCCAGGCACGCACCGGGCTGCCGGTCGGGCTGGTCGGCACGCACATGGTCCTCGCCGGGCTGCTCGTCGGCGCCGTCACCGTCGTGACGCTGTCCACGCGGGCATCGGGCGGCCGCAAGGCGGTCCGGGAGCCGCTGCCCCGCTGACCCCCACCGCACCCGCCACCCGCGAAAGCGACAGTGTCCGCCCGGATCCCGGGCGGACACTGTCGCTTTCGCATCTGGACGCACGCACCCAGGGGACGCTGCGTCACGCGCCGGTCACGCGCCGGTCACGGTCGGACCCGCCCACAACGGGCGTGATGGAAAGCGGAAACGCGCGTCGGTGGTCGGAAAACCCGACCACCGACGCGCGTTTCGACTTCCCACGCGGGAAATCGCCGCAGTGCCTAGAAAGTGAAGACCTGCGGGAGCAGGGGGTCGATGCCCACCGCGATGAAGAGCAGCGTCAAGTAGGTGATCGAGCTGTGGAAGACCCGCATCGGCTGGACCTGTTCCACGTGCTGGATCGCCCGGTTGTAGAGCTTGTGGGACTCGACGACGAACCAGACACCGCCCGCGAGCGCAACGACCGAGTAGAGCGGCCCCATGTGTGCGACCGGGATGAGCAGCAGCGAGCAGACGAGCGTCGCCCACGCGTACAGCACGACCTGCAGACCGACGACCGTGCGGCCCCGGACGACGGCGAGCATCGGCACGTCGGCGGCGTCGTAGTCGTCGCGGTACTTCATCGACAGCGGCCAGTAGTGCGGCGGGGTCCAGAGGAAGATCACCATGAAGAGGATCACGGGCGCCCAGGTCAGCGACCCCGTGACGGCCGCCCAGCCGATGAGCACTGGCATGCAACCGGCTGATCCGCCCCAGACGATGTTCTGCGGCGTGCGGCGCTTGAGCCACAGCGTGTAGACGAAGACGTAGATCAGGATCGCGGCGACGCTGAGCGCTGCGGCGAGCCAGTTGACCAGGAACCCGAGGACCGCGGTCGACCCGATCGCGAGCACCCACGAGAACACCAGGGCTTCACGATCCGAGAGCTCGCCGGTGACGAGCGGCCGCGTGCTGGTCCGCTTCATGAGGCGGTCGATGTCGCGGTCGATGTAGCAGTTGAACGCCGACGCCGACCCGGCCGACATCGCGCCACCCAGCAGCGTCCAGAAGACCAGCCACAGGTTCGGCACCCCGCGCTCGGCGAGGAACATCGTCGGCGCCGTCGTGACGAGCAGCAGCTCCATCACACGCGGCTTCGTCAGCGAGACGTACGCTCGGACCTTGCGGGACAGCGTCGAGCGACGCTCGATGTCGGGCCTGGTCACGGTGGCAGTCGGCAAGGGGACCTCAGTCTGTTCGCTTCAGCTCGCACGCTCGGTGGACGACGCCATCGGCGTCCGGGCATGCGCTGACCCGGAATGTTCACGGGTCATCGACAGTTTACGTGATGGAAGCGCCGCGACGATGCCCCGCTCCCCATCCGGTGGAGAAGTCGACGAGATGGGTCCCGAGACCGCCGCAGAACCGCGGAACAGCGGGCGACACGCCCGGAGCGGCAACGCGCGAGGACCGCGTCCATGAACATCGGGGGTCACCTGAACCCCTTCTGAGTGGCGGGTCACTATGCTGGAGACGCCCTCCCGCAGTGTGCCCCGACGAAGCCGGCCGCGAAAATGCGCCGGTCGGCCGCCGGTGACGGCGACACGACGGAGCCCCGGGATGGGAACCATGTCCGTGCGATGGCACGAGCCCTCGCACATGTCGCTACAGAAGGGTCAACATCCAAGTGGCTGAATTCACCTGGGACGCCATCGACCGGAAGGCCGTCGACACGGCCCGCGTTCTCGCCGCCGATGCGGTCGAGGCCGCCGGCAACGGTCACCCCGGCACCGCGATGAGCCTCGCGCCGCTCGCACACCTCCTCTTCCAGAAGGTGATGCACCGCGACCCGAGCGACTCCACGTGGATCGGCCGTGACCGGTTCATCCTCTCCGCTGGACACGCATCGATCCTCCAGTACGTGCAGTTCTACCTGCACGGCTACGGCCTCGAGCTCGAGGACCTCCAGCACCTCCGCAAGTGGGGCTCCAAGACCCCGGGTCACCCGGAGTACGGCCACACCGACGGTGTCGAGATCACCACCGGCCCGCTCGGCCAGGGCCTCGCGTCCGCCGTGGGCTTCGGCTACGCGCAGCGCTACGAGCGCGGCCTCTTCGACGCAGAAGCCGGCGAGGACCAGTCGCCCTTCGACCACTTCACCTACGTGATCGCCGGTGACGGCGACATGCAGGAAGGCGTCACCAACGAGGCAGCGAGCCTCGCGGGCCGTCAGCAGCTCGGTCGCCTGGTCGTCTTCTACGACTCGAACCAGATCTCGATCGAGGACGACACCGACATCTCCTTCTCGGAGAGCGTCCCGGACCGCTACGAGGCCCTCGGCTGGCACGTCCAGACCGTCGACTGGAAGAAGACCGGCGAGTACACCGAGGACGTCGAGTCCCTGTACGCCGCGATCGAGGCCGCGAAGGCCGAGACGACCAAGCCGTCGCTCATCGTCCTCAAGACGATCATCGGCTGGCCGTCGCCGACCAAGCAGAACTCCGGCAAGATCCACGGCTCCGCGCTCGGCGCCGAGGAGATCAAGGGCCTCAAGGAGGTCCTCGGCTTCGACCCCGAGCAGACCTTCCACGTCGACCCCGAGGTCCTCGAGTACACCCGCGGCGCGGTCGCCAAGGGTCAGGCACAGCACGCCGAGTGGCAGAAGACCTTCGACGCGTGGGCCGAGTCCCACCCGGAGCAGAAGGAACTGTTCGACCGCGTCATGTCGAAGACCCTCCCCGAGGGCCTCGAGGCAGCGCTGCCGGACTTCCCGACCGACAAGGCCGTCTCCACCCGCGCCGCGTCCGGCAAGGTCATCAACGCCATCGCGCCGCTGATGCCCGAGTTCTGGGGCGGTTCCGCGGACCTCGCGGAGTCGAACCTCACCACGATCGAGGGCGCCAAGTCCTTCGGCCCGCTCGACGCGGCCACCAAGGCCTGGAGCACCGACCCGTACGGCCGCGTGCTGCACTTCGGCATCCGCGAGCACGCGATGGGCTCGATCCTGTCCGGCATCGTCCTGCACGGGAACACCCGCCCCTTCGGCGGCACGTTCCTCATCTTCAGCGACTACATGCGCCCGGCCGTCCGTCTCGCCGCGCTCATGCAGGCGCCGGCGATCTACGTCTGGACGCACGACTCGGTCGCCCTCGGTGAGGACGGCCCGACGCACCAGCCGATCGAGCAGCTCTCCGCACTCCGCGCGATCCCGGGTCTCGACGTCGTCCGTCCGGCCGACGCCAACGAGGTCGCGTACGCGTGGCTCGAAATGCTCAAGCACCAGGACCGCCCGGCCGGCATCGCGCTGAGCCGTCAGAACCTCCCCGTCTTCGAGCGTGGCGACGGTGACGCGTCCGGCGAGGTCTTCGCATCCGCGAAGAACGTCGGAAAGGGCGCGTACGTCCTGGCCGAGGCGCCGAACGGCACCCCGGACGTCATCCTCATCGCGACCGGCTCTGAGGTGCAGATCGCGGTCGAGGCACGTGAGCAGCTCAAGGCCGAGGGCATCAACGCCCGCGTCGTGAGCGCCCCGTCGCTCGAGTGGTTCCGCGCCCAGAGCGAGAACTACCAGGACCAGGTCCTGCCGAAGGACGTCACCGCGCGTGTCTCGGTCGAGGCCGGGATCGCGATGAGCTGGCGCGACATCGTCGGCGACAAGGGCCGCAGCGTCTCGATCGAGCACTTCGGTGCGTCGGCCGACTACCAGACGCTCTTCAAGGAGTTCGGCTTCACGACAGAGCACGTCGTGGCCGCCGCGAAGGAATCCATCGCGGCTTCCTGACCCTGATGGGCCGGGTCCGGTTCGCCGGATCCGGCCCTTCTTCCGGGAGGCCCGGCTCGGCTCCGCCAGTCGCCTCCCGGCCCCACACCACGACACCAGGGCCCGCATCACCTCCGCGACGCGGGCCGGTCGACGAAAGAAGAAGAGAAACACATGGCTGACACCACCCCCACCGCCGAGCTCTCCGCCGTCGGCGTGAGCATCTGGCTCGACGACCTCTCCCGCGAGCTCCTCGAGACCGGCCGTCTCGACGGCCTCATCGAGGACCGCAACGTCGTCGGCGTGACCACCAACCCGACGATCTTCGCGTCGGCACTCGCCAAGGGCGAGCGCTACGACTCGCAGGTCAAGGAGCTCGCCGCCGCTGGCACCGAGGTCACCGACGCGATCTTCGCGATCACCACGCAGGACGTCGCGAACGCGTCGGACCGCTTCAAGGCGATCTACGACGACACCAAGGGCTTCGACGGCCGCGTCTCGATCGAGGTCGAGCCGGGCCTCGCCCACGACACCGCGAAGACCATCGAGCAGGCCAAGTTCCTGTACGAGAAGGTCGGCCGCGAGAACGTCCTCATCAAGATCCCCGCGACGCTCGAGGGCCTCGAGGCGATCACCGAGGTCATCGGCGCCGGCATCTCCGTCAACGTCACCCTGATCTTCTCGCTCGAGCGCTACCGCGCCGTCATCGACGCCTACCTCGGTGGCCTCGAGAAGGCGAAGGCCGCTGGCCACGACCTCTCGAAGATCCACTCGGTCGCCTCGTTCTTCGTGTCGCGCGTCGACACCGAGATCGACAAGCGCCTCGACGCGATCGGCTCGGACGAGGCGAAGGCCCTCAAGTCCAAGGCCGGCGTCGCCAACGCGCAGCTCGCCTACCAGGTCTGGGAGCAGGCGTTCGACTCCGAGCGCGCCAAGGGCCTCCTCGAGGCCGGTGCCAACACCCAGCGTCCGCTCTGGGCCTCGACCGGTGTCAAGGACCCGTCGCTCTCCGACACGCTCTACGTGACCGAGCTCGCCGCCCCGCACACCGTCAACACCATGCCGGGCAAGACCCTCGAGGCCACGTTCGACCACGGCCAGGTGCACGGTGACGCGATCTCCGGCTCCTACGACGCCGCCAACGGCGTCATGGACCAGCTCGCCGCGGTCGGCATCGACTACGACGACGTCGTCGCGCTCCTCGAGAAGGAGGGCGTCGACAAGTTCATCGTCTCCTGGGGTGAGCTCGTCGAGACCGTCAAGACCGCTCTCGAGAACGCCAACAAGTAAGTGACGGTCTCCATCGCAGCCACCGGCGACGCCGCGCGGGCCATCGACAAGATGGTCCCGCAGCTCGTCGCCGACCTGGTCGCGTCGGGGATCACCGCGGAGGACCCCGAGCTCTGGGGTCCGGCAGCCGAGGCCGAGGCGTCCGAGCGCCTCGGATGGGTGGAGGCCGTCTCGGTCTCCACCCCCCTCGTGGCGCAGATCGAGGCCCTGCGCGACTCCCTCCGTGCCGAGGGAGTCGACCACGTCGTGCTCGCCGGCATGGGGGGATCGTCGCTCGCTCCTGAGGTCATCACGCGGACGTACGGCGTCCCGCTGACGATCCTCGACTCGACGAACCCGGCGCAGGTCCGGGCCGCCGTGGAGCACGACCTCGAGCGCACCGTCCTCGTCGTCTCGTCGAAGTCCGGTTCCACGATCGAGACCGACGCTCAGCGCCGGGTGTACGAGCAGGCGTTCCGCGATGCCGGGATCGACCCCGCGCAGCGCATCGTCGTCGTCACCGACCCGGGTTCGCCGCTCGAGGCGTCCGCTCGCGACGCCGGCTACCGGGTGTTCACCGCCGACCCGAACGTCGGCGGCCGGTTCTCCGCACTCACCGCGTTCGGCCTCGTGCCGTCGGGTCTGGCCGGAGCGGACATCCAGGAGCTCCTCGACGAGGCCGACGCCATCTCGGCGCTCCTCGCCGTCGACACCGACGAGAACCCCGGGCTCGTGCTCGGCGCGGTCCTCATGAGCGTCGATCCGACGGTGTCGAAGATCGGCATCGTCCCGGACGGCACCCACATCGTCGGGTTCGGCGACTGGATCGAACAGCTCCTCGCCGAGTCCACCGGCAAGGACGGGCTCGGGCTCCTGCCCGTCGTCCTCACCCCGGACTCCCCCGAGGTCACGAACGTCCCGGCGGACATGCAGATCATCCGCATCGTCGGGTCGCGCGGGGCCGAACGCCACGTGGCTCCGAACGAGGCCGAGATCGACGGCACGCTCGGCGGCCAGATCCTGGTCTGGGAGTACGCGGTCGCGGTGGCCGGTCGCCTCATGGGGATCAACCCCTTCGACCAGCCCGACGTCGAGGCCGCCAAGGCCGCCGCGCGAGCCCTGCTCGACGGCGGAGCCGGCGACGGCTCCCGACGACCGGAACCCGCCTTCGAGGAAGCGGGCACGGCGGTGACGGCAACCGGCTTCGAACCGGGCACCACCGTCGCCCAGGCCGTGACGGGCCTCCTGTCCGGTCTCGGCGACCGCGGCTACGTCGCCGTCCAGGCGTACGTCGACCGCACGACGAGCCAGTCCCTCGAACCGATCCGCGACCTGCTCGCGGCGCGCACCGGCCGTCCCGTCACCTTCGGGTACGGCCCCCGGTTCCTCCACTCGACCGGGCAGTGCCACAAGGGCGGACCCGCGAACGGCGTGTTCCTGCAGATCGTCTCCGACGACCAGGCAGACCTCGACGTCCCCGGCCGCCCCTTCACCTTCGGCCAGCTCATCCGGGCGCAGGCAGCGGGGGACGCCAGCGTCCTCGCGCAGCACGGGCGCCCGGTCCTGACCCTGTCCACGCGGGACGTTCCCGCGCTCGCACAGGCGCTCACGGCCGCAGTACGTTCCTGACACCAAAAGGAGTTCACCGACACATGTCACCGGTGGCGATCACCCCGGAGCACAACCCGCTCCGGCTGCCCACGGATCGTCGACTGAACCGCATCGCGGGTCCCAGTACCCTCATCATCTTCGGCGTGACGGGCGACCTGTCCCGCAAGAAGCTGATGCCCGCGGTGTACGACCTCGCGAACCGGGGGCTCCTGCCTCCTGGGTTCGCGCTGGTCGGGTTCGCTCGACGTGACTGGGAGGACCAAGACTTCTCCCAGCTCGTCCACGACGCGGTCAAGGAGCACTCGCGTACTCCCTTCGACGAGGACGTCTGGCGGCAGCTCGAACAGGGCATCCGCTTCGTCCAGGGGTCCTTCGACGACCCCGACGCGTTCGTCCAGCTCAAGGAGACGGTCGACGCACTCGACGCCGAACGCGGGACGCTCGGCAACCACGCGTTCTACCTCTCGATCCCCCCGAAGATGTTCCCGGTCGTCACCGAGCAGCTGAAGCTGTCCGGCCTGACCGAGAAGCGGGACGGTTCCTGGAGTCGCGTCGTGGTGGAGAAGCCGTTCGGCTCCGACCTCCGCACCGCGCGCGAGCTGAACGCGATCGTCGAGAGCGTCTTCGCTCCCGATGACGTGTTCCGCATCGACCACTACCTCGGCAAGGAGACGGTCCAGAACCTCCTGACGCTGCGGTTCGCGAACCAGATGTACGAACCCATCTGGAACTCGAACTACGTCGACCACGTGCAGATCACGATGGCCGAGGACATCGGTGTCGCCGGACGTGCCGCGTACTACGACGGCATCGGCGCGGCGCGCGACGTCATCCAGAACCACCTGCTCCAGCTCCTCGCGCTCACCGCGATGGAAGAGCCCGTCTCGTTCAAGGCCGGTCACCTCCGCGCCGAGAAGGAGAAGGTGCTCTCCGCGGTGGAGCTCCCGGACGACCTGTCGACCGCCACCGCCCGCGGCCAGTACGCCGGCGGATGGCAGGGCGGCGAGAAGGTCCTCGGCTTCCTCGAAGAAGCGGGGATGAACCCGGAGTCCGGCACGGAGACGTTCGCGGCCATCAAGCTGAACATCGCCACGCGACGGTGGCAGGGCGTCCCGTTCTACCTGCGCGCAGGCAAGCGCCTCGGCCGCCGTGTCACGGAGATCGCGATCGTGTTCAAGCGCGTCCCCGAGGACGTGTTCGGCATCCCGCAGTCCCCGCTCGGCCAGAACGCACTCGTCATCCGCGTCCAGCCCGACGAGGGCGTGACGCTGCGCTTCGGGTCGAAGGTCCCGGGCGTCGGCACCCAGGTGCGCGACGTGACGATGGACTTCGGCTACGGCCACGCGTTCACCGAGGCATCGCCGGAGGCGTACGAGCGACTCATCCTCGACGTGCTCCTCGGTGACCCGCCGCTCTTCCCGCGGCACCAGGAGGTCGAGCTGTCCTGGAAGATCCTCGACCCGATCGAGGAGTTCTGGGCCACGCAGGGCCAGCCCGAGCAGTACCGTCCCGGCACGTGGGGTCCGGCTTCGGCCGACGACCTGCTCGCCCGCGACGGCCGGACCTGGAGGCGTCCATGAAGATCGATCTGCCGAACACCACGGTCTCGAAGATCCAGAAGACCCTGGTCCACATCCGCGAAGAGGGCGGCGCCGTCGCACTCGGTCGTGTCCTGACGCTGATCATCTCGACGGCCCTCGGCCACGAGGAAGAGGCGATCGCGGCTGCGAACGAGGCATCGCGCGAGCACCCGATGCGCGTGATCATCGTGTCGAAGAACGACGGCGACATCCACTCGCCCGGTCGCCTCGACGCCCAGATCCGCGTGGGGAGCGACGCCGGCGCGAGCGAGGTCATCGTGCTCCGCGCCTACGGCGAGACGGCCACCGACGAGGAGAGCCTGGTCACGGGGCTCCTGCTGCCGGACGCGCCCGTCGTCGCCTGGTGGCCCGGCATCGCGCCGTCGAAGCCGTCCGAGTCCTCGCTCGGTCGTATCGCGCAGCGCCGGATCACGGACGCCGCTGCCCAGAAGGACCCGAGCATCGCGATCGCTGCGCTCGGAGCGTCCTACGTGCCGGGTGACACCGACTTCGCGTGGACCCGCCTGACCCTGTGGCGGAACCAGCTCGCCGCGGCGCTCGACCAGCCGCCGTACGAGCCGATCACCGGCGTCGAGGTCTCGGGGGCGAGCGACAGCCCGTCGACGATCCTCCTCGCCGCCTGGCTGCGGCTGCAGCTCCAGGTGCCCGTGTCCGTCGTCACGTCGCCGCGCGCGACCGGGTCGAGCGGCATCCACGGCGTCTCCCTGGTGCGCGAGAGCGGGACGATCGAGCTCGAGCGCTCCCTGGTCGACGTCGCGACCCTGTCGATGCCCGGCCAGCCGACGCACGATCTGTCGCTGCCACGCCGCAACCTGCGCGACTGCCTGGCCGAGGAACTCCGTAGACTCGACCCAGACGTCCTCTTCGGAGACGTCGTCAAGCACGGGGTGGCCCAGCTCCGCGATTCCGTCGCGGGCTGATCAGCTCCACAGCGGTCCGGCCGGTCTGCCGCCGTCGTCACGACGGGGATCGGCCGGCCGGACCGACGGCGGTCACATCGGGTGGCCGCACCACGAACACGGGAGTCACGTGACCAACGAACGGCGGGTGCTGGTGCACCCGGACAAGCAGGCCCTCGGCGCCTCCGTCGCCGCACGGTTCATCACGAAGATCATCGACGTGCTCGACGAGCAGGAGCGTGCCGACATCGCGATCAGCGGTGGTTCGGTGTCGTCCCTGGTCCTCGCGGCCATCGGGCAGTCCCCGGCGCGCGAGAGCGTCGACTGGTCGAAGGTGCACGTGTGGTGGGTCGACGAGCGGTGGGTGCCGGAGGGTGACGCGGACCGCAACATCACCGGCACGCAGACGGACTTCTTCGACCACGTCGCGATCCCGGCGGAGAACATCCACCCGATGGCGGCATCGGACGCCGGCCTGACCATCGACGAAGCGGCGACGCAGTACGAGCGCGAGCTCCAGGCTGCTGCGCCCGACTCGGCCGTCGCGCCGAAGTTCGACATCACGCTGCTCGGTGTCGGCCCGGACGGGCACACGGCGTCGCTCTTCCCGGAGTTCCCACAGCTCACCGTCACCGACCGCGTCGTGCTGTCGGTCGACGACTCCCCCAAGCCGCCGCCGCAGCGGCTCACCCTGACCTACCCGGCGATCAACGCGTCGCAGCGGGTCTGGGTGATCCTCTCCGGTGCCGAGAAGGCGTCCGTGCTCGGACTCGCCCTCGCCGGGGCCTCGGTGGACGAGGTCCCCGTCGGCGGCGTGCAGGGCCGCAAGCGCACGGTGTTCTTCGTGGACCAGGACGCCGCGCGTGACGTCCCGGAGAACCTGATCGCGTCGACGTACTGACGCACGCACTTCCGGACGGGAGGCACGGTGCCAGCTGGCACCGTGCCTCCCGTCTTCCGTGTGGTGCGGGTGCCGCGACGGGGGACGTGGCGGGTCGCACGCCCGCCGGCGCGCGGGACGTGCCGGGTGCTCCGCCCGCCGACCGGTCACAACACCCCGCTCACGTCCGCCGAGCGGTCACGAACAGTCGCTCGACGAAGCCTGGAGCGACAGGTTCCGACCGGTCGGTGGCGCGCGGGCGGGGTGTTGTGGCCACTCGCACGGCCGCGCAGCGCCTCCCAAAGCCTCGCAGCGCCTCCCAAAGCCTCGCAGCGCCTCGCAGCGCCTCGCAGAGCCTCCCGGCGCCTCGCGAGTGTGCTGCGACACGACGAAGGCCCCCGCACCGGAGTGCGGGGGCCTTCGTGACGTCTGGTGCTACTTCGCGGTACCGCGACGCTGCCGGAGCTGCTGGAGCGCGTCCTCGAGGAGCTGCTCGGCTTCCTCTTCGGTGCGGCGTTCCTTCACGTACGCGAGGTGGGTCTTGTACGGCTCGGTCTTCGTGACCTGCGGCGGGTTCTCCTTGTCACGACCGGCCGGGAGCCCGGTGGACGGCGAGTCGACCGTCTCGGGGATCTCCTCGTCCGGCAGGGTGGCGGAGAAGTACCGCACGACCTCGTTGCCGAGGGCGTCCCAGTACGAGATCGCCACACGCTCTGCCTGGACCCCGCGGTCCTGCTCCCCCATCGGGCCCGCGCCGACGCGCGAACCCCGGATTGCACTGCCTCCGGTTGCCATGGATCAGCTCCCCGCCGTGAACTTGTTGATGAGACCGAGCACGATGATCGACACGATCCAGAGGAGACCGAGGATCACCGTGATCCGGTTGAGGTTGCGCTCGGCCACGCCGGACGCCCCGAGGTTGCTCGTCACACCACCGCCGAACATGTCGGAGAGACCGCCACCGCGGCCCTTGTGCAGGAGGATGAGGAGCGTGAGCAGGAGACTCGTGATAGCGAGGAGCACCTGCAGCACGACGGAGAGAATCGCCACGACGTACCTTTCGTGTCAGTCAGCCGTACGAGTATACCGGCCGAGCAGGGCTCGGCCGGTACCCCGGACGGAACGGTGTGTCAGAGGCCGACGTGCTGGCGGAAGCGCGCGATGGCCG
Organism: Curtobacterium sp. L3-7; assembly: GCF_048756585.1. Lineage (NCBI taxonomy): Bacteria > Bacillati > Actinomycetota > Actinomycetes > Micrococcales > Microbacteriaceae > Curtobacterium > Curtobacterium sp. L3-7. Next base: position 2,665,097 of record NZ_CP151474.1, read on the forward strand.
CGAACTCCTGGACGTCGAGCGACGCCCCACCGACGAGCGCGCCATCGACGTCGGGCTCGCGCAGGAAGCCCGCGATGTTGCCCGACTTCACGGAGCCGCCGTAGAGCACGCGGGTCTCGGCAGCAGCCTCGTCGTCCCACGCCGCAGCGATCCCGCGACGGAGTGCTGCGCATTCGTCCTGCGCCTGCTCAGCCGTGGCCGCCTGGCCGGAGCCGATCGCCCAGACCGGCTCGTACGCGACGACGATCTCGGACGGCTTGACCGCGTCGAGCACGACCTGGAGCTGCTCGACCGGCACGACACCGGCTCCGCGGCTCTCGCGCTGCTCGCCGGTCTCCCCGACGCAGACGACCGGCACGAGTCCGTGCTTGACAGCGGCGGCGGTCTTCGCGGCGACGATCTCGTCGGTCTCACCGTGGACGGTGCGACGTTCGGAGTGCCCGACGATCACGTACGCGGCGTCGAGGGCAGCGAGGAACGCGCCGGAGACGTCGCCCGTGTAGGCGCCGGAGTCGTGCTGGGAGAGGTCCTGCGCACCGAAGCGGATCGGGAGCTTGTCCGCCGAGATGAGCGTCTGCACGCTGCGGAGGTCCGTGAAGGGCGGGAACACCGCGACCTCGACGTCGTCGAAGTCGTGGCGCGCGTCCTTGAGGGTCCACGCGAGCTTCTGCACGGTGGCGATGGCCTGGAGATGATCGAGATTCATCTTCCAGTTGCCGGCGATGAGAGGAGTCCGCGTCATCGTGACCACCCCAGTGCTTCGAGACCGGGGAGCGACTTGCCCTCGAGGAACTCGAGGCTCGCGCCGCCACCGGTCGAGATGTGCCCGAACTGGTCGTCCGAGAACCCGAGGGACCGGACGGCAGCAGCGGAGTCGCCACCGCCGACGACCCCGAGCCCGTCGACCTCGGTGAGCGCCTGCGCGACGGTCTTCGTGCCCGCGGCGAAGGCCGGGAACTCGAACACGCCCATCGGGCCGTTCCAGAACACGGTCTTCGAACCGGACACCGCCGAGGCGAACCGCGCCGCTGTCTCCGGGCCGATGTCGAGACCGATGCCGTCGGCGCCGAACGAGGAGGACTCGATGGCGTCGGCGGCGACCGTCTCGTGGTCGGCGTCTGCGGAGAAGCCGGACGCCACGACGACGTCGGTCGGCAGGTCGATCGTCACGCCCAGCTCGTCGGCCTTGCTCAGGTAGGAGCGCACGACGTCGAGCTGGTCCTGCTCGAGCAGGGACTTGGCGACACCGTGGCCCTGCGCCGCGAGGAAGGTGAAGAGCATGCCGCCACCGATGCACAGCGTGTCCACCTGCGGGAGCAGGTGGTCGATCACCCCGAGCTTGTCGCTGACCTTCGAGCCGCCGAGCACCACCGTGTAGGGGCGCTCCGGGTTCGTGGTCAGACGCTCGAGCACGCGGAGCTCGGTCTCGATGAGCTCACCGGCTGCCGAGGGCAGCGCGGAGGCGAGCTCGTACACGGAGGCCTGCTTGCGGTGCACGACGCCGAAGCCGTCCGACACGAAGGCGTCGGCCAGAGCGGCGATGCGGTCCGCGAAGCCACCGCGCACGGCGGCGTCCTTCGAGGTCTCCTCCGGGTTGAAGCGGAGGTTCTCGAGCAGCAGGACGTCGCCGTCCCCGAGGGCCTCGGCGGCCGCGGTGGCGTCGTCGCCGACGGTCTCGCCGACGAACGTCACCTCTTTCCCGAGCAGCTCGGAGAGGCGCTGGGCCACCGGGGCCAGCGAGTACTCCGGCGCCGGCGACCCGTCGGGACGGCCGAGGTGGGAGATGACGATGACGCGCGCGCCGGCGTTGATGAGCGTGTTGAGCGTCGCGAGCGACGCCCGCACGCGGCCGTCGTCCGTGATCACGCCGTCCTTGAGCGGGACGTTCAGGTCACAGCGGACGACGACACGCTTGCCGGCGAGGTCGCCGAGGTCCTCGAGGGTGCGGAGGGTCATGCTCAGAGTCGCTCGCCCACGAACTCGGTCAGGTCGACGAGGCGGTTCGAGTAGCCCCACTCGTTGTCGTACCACGACGTGATCTTCACGAGACCGCCGATGACCTTGGTCAGGCCGGAGTCGTAGATCGACGAGTGCGGGTCCGTCGTGATGTCGGTCGACACCAGCGGGTCCTCGCTGTAGAGCAGGATGCCCTTGAGGGGGCCCTCAGCGGCCTCCTTGTAGGCCGCGTTGATCTCGTCGACGGTGACCTCGGCCTTGGTCTCGAGCGTCAGGTCGGTGATCGACCCGGTCGGGACCGGCACGCGGAGGGCGAAACCGTCGAGCTTGCCGGCGAGCTCCGGCATGACCTGACCGATGGCCTTGGCGGCACCGGTCGAGGTCGGGACGATGTTGAGGGCAGCGGCGCGGGCGCGACGCGGGTCCTTGTGCGGGCCGTCCTGCAGGTTCTGGTCGGCGGTGTACGCGTGGACCGTGGTCATGAGACCGCGCTCGATGCCGAACTTGTCGTTGAACACCTTGGCGAGCGGCGCCAGGCTGTTCGTGGTGCACGAGGCGTTCGAGATGATGTTGTGGTTCGCCGGGTCGTACTGGTCCTCGTTCACACCGAGCACGATGGTGACGTCGTCACCCGTGGCCGGGGCGGAGATGATGACCTTCTTGGCGCCGGCGTCGATGTGCTTCTGCGCGTCGGCGGCCTTGGTGAAGAACCCGGTCGACTCGATGACGATGTCGACGCCCAGCTCGCCCCAAGGGAGGTTGGCGGGGTCGCGCTCCGCGAGGACCTTGATCGGCTTGCCGTCGACGACGATGTTGTCGCCGTCGAGCTCGACGGAGACGCCGAGACGGCCCGTGATGGAGTCGAACTTCAGCAGGTTCGCCAGCGCGGCGTTGTCGGTGAGGTCGTTCACCGCCACGATCTCGAGGTCGCTGCCCTTGGCGAGGGCGGCCCGGAAGAAGTTACGGCCGATGCGGCCGAAGCCGTTGATGCCGATCTTGACGGTCAATGGATCTCCTGTTGGGTGTGGAGCGCCCAGGGGGCGCTGCTTTCGGAGTCGCGAGCCCTCGTCGGGCCCGCGTGTGGTGACGATACGCCCCGTAACGTCGCCGTAACGACCCTAGCAGTCGGAGCATCAGCGCCCGCCCGTGTGACGTCCAGGAAGCGCCACGCCGGGACGGGTCGGACGAGGGGGCCTCAGGCGCCCTCGAGCTCCTCGGGGACGCTGGCCTCGGTGCCCGGGATGTCGAGTTCCGCGGCACGCTTGTCGGCCATCGCGAGGAGGCGGCGGATGCGGCCGGCGATGGCGTCCTTGGTCATGGGCGGGTCGGCGTGCTGGCCGAGTTCGTCGAGCGACGCGTCCCGGTGTGCGAGCCGCAGGGACCCGGCGTACTGCAGGTGGTCGGGGACCTCGTCGCCGAGGATCTCGAGCGCGCGCTCGACGCGTGCGCACGCTGCGACCGCGGCCTGGGCCGAGCGGCGGAGGTTCGCGTCGTCGAAGTTCACCAGGCGGTTGGCGGTCGCGCGGACCTCCCGGCGCTGGCGCATCTCCTCCCACTCGGCGGTGGTGCGCGCTGCACCCATCACCGTGAGCATCTGCCCGATGGCCTCGCCGTCGCGGATGACGACGCGGTGCACCCCGCGGACCTCACGGCCCTTCGCGGCGATCCCGAGACGCGACGCGGCTCCCACCAGGGCCATCGCCGCCTCGTTGCCGGGGCAGGTCACCTCGAGCGCTGCGGCGCGACCCGGGTCGGTCAGGGTGCCGGCTGCGAGGAACGCACCGCGCCAGATCGCGGCGAGGTCCTCGCGGTTCCCGGTGGTCAGCCGGTTCGGCAGCCCGCGGACCGGACGACGGCGGGCGTCCATGAGCCCGGTCTGGCGTGCGAGGGTCTCCCCGGCCTCGAGCACGCGGACCAGGTAGCGGGTGCCACGCCGAGCGGACGCCGAGGAGCCGACAGAGGCCTCGCTGCGGACGCCGTAGAGCTCGGCGAGGTCCTTGCGGACGCGGTGCACGATGATCCGGGTGTCGAGCTCGACCTCGACGGCGATGCGGCCGGAGATCACGTGCAGCCCGCCCGCGAAGCGCAGCACGGTCGCGAGCTCGGCGGCACGGACCGTGTTGCGGCCCACGACGACCCTGGCCAGTTCGTCCTTGACCTCGGCAGTCAACGGCACAGCATCATTCCTAACGTTTCTGGTGGTGGGGCTCGTCGGTCCCGGTGGCGCAGCCGTGTGGAGCGGCCGGTGGGACGGTCACTCCCGGCCGAGATCTCGGTTCTTCACACGCACGGCGACGTTGGGCATCCCACGGAGGAGACTCGCCAACTCGGCGACGATGGCGACCGAGCGGTGCTTCCCGCCGGTACAGCCGATGGCGATCGTAGCGTGTCTTTTGTTCTCGCGCTGGTAGCCGTCCAGCACGGGCTCCAGCACGGCGGCGTACCGGTCCACGAACGGACGGGCACCGGACTGGGCCAGGACGTAGTCCGAAACGGGCTTGTCGAGGCCCGTGTGCGGCCGGAGTTCCGGCACCCAGTACGGGTTCGGGAGGAACCGCACGTCGGCGACCATGTCCGCGTCCGGCGGCAGCCCGTACTTGAACCCGAAGCTCATCAGCGTCACCTGAACACCCGTGAAGCGGTCCTCGGCGAACTTCTCGATGACGGTGTTCGCGAGCTGGTGGATGTTGAGGTCCGAGGTGTCGATGATCACGTCCGACGCCTCTCGGAGACCGAGGAGTCGCTGGCGCTCACGAGCGATGCCGTCCAGCAGCGTGTCCTCGCCCTGCAGCGGGTGCGGTCGGCGGACCTGCTCGAACCGTCGGACGAGCACCTGGTCCGTCGCCTCGAGGAACAGCACGCGCACCCGTGCGGAGGTACTCGCACGCAGCTGCTCGACGGCGGCTTCCGGGTCGGTGAAGTGCCGCCCGCCGCGCACGTCGACCACCGCGGCGAGCTTCGGGATCTTCTCCCCCGCCCGGTCGGCGAGATCGGTCAGCGGACCGAGCATCTGGGTCGGCAGGTTGTCGACGACGTACCAGTCGAGGTCCTCGAGGGCCTTGCCGACCGTCGACCTGCCCGCACCGGACATCCCGGTGACGATGAGGACGTCGTGCTGGGGCTTCGGTTCGGTGTCGGTCATCTGGGAGATGTGCTCCGTCGTCGCTGCCCGGGCGCGTCGCCAGGGGTCTCCGGGACGGCCCGGCCGGGTGGTCTCGGGTCGGTTGGGCTCGCGGACAAGGCTATCCCCCGACACGCGCGGTCCGCAGGCCGGCCTGGAGGCTCGTCACGCGTCATGCAGGCAGGTGCGGACCGTCGGCGGTCGTCTCCGGGACCTGCACCGGGCCTCCTGAGCGGGTCGCGTCCGTGTCCTGTGCACCCGGCTCCGCCGGCTCGGGCGCGCTCGTCGGCGACTCGCCGGTCGGCGTGCTCGTCGGCACCGTCGTCAGCTTCCTGACCACCGCAGCGGCGGTCGCCGGACCCACCCCGTTGACCTCGGCGATCTCGTCCGCCGTGGCGGACCGCAGCCGCGCCACCGAACCGAAGTGCTTCAACAGCGCACTCACCCTGCTCGGCCCGAGGCCCGGGATCTCCGAGAGCTGCGTGCGGACGTCGCGCTTGCGCCGTCCCCGTTGGTGGGTGATCGCGAACCGGTGCGCCTCGTCGCGGATGCGCTGGATGAGGAAGAGCGCCTCGGAATTGCGCGGCAGGATCACCGGGAAGTCGTCGTCCGGCAGCCAGAGTTCCTCGAGCCGCTTGGCGATGCCGACCAGCGCGATGTCGGTGACACCGGCTTCGTCCATCGCCCGCTTCGCCGCCTGGACCTGGGGCTGGCCGCCGTCGACGATGAGCAGCTGCGGGCGGTACGCGAACCGCTTCGTGGGCTTCTCCACCGCGACCACGCCGTCGGCGTTCTGGTCCGGCTGCTCGGGCAGCTCGGCGTCCTCGTCGAGGCGCGCGAGCCGACGGGTCAGCACCTGGTGCATGCTGTCGGTGTCGTCGCGGGTCTCCGCGATCGAGTACCGCCGGTACTGGTCCTTGCGGGGCAGCCCGTCCTCGAACACGACCATCGACGCCACGACGTTCGTGCCCTGCAGGTGCGAGATGTCGTAGCACTCCATCCGCAACGGCGCCTCGGTCATGCCGAGCGCTTCCTGGATGTCGGCCAGGGCCGCGGCACGCGTCGTGTAGTCGGCGGAGCGCTTGGTCTTGTAGAGCATCAGCGCCTGCTGCGCGTTCTGCGACGCCGTCCGTGCGAGGCCGGCCCGGTCACCGCGCTGCGCGGTGCTGAGCTTCGTCCCCCGGCCGCCGCGACGGTCGCTGAGCCACTGCTGCAGCGCGTCGGCGTCGTCGGGGAGCTCCGGGACGACGACCTCTCGGGGCGGCTCGGACTCGGCCGTGCCGTCGGCGTAGTTGCCCTGCACGATCTGTTCGACCAGGTCGCCCGTCGAGATGTCGAGCTCCTTGTCCACGACCCAGCCGCGGACACCGCGGATGCGACCGCCGCGGACCGAGAACAGCTGCACGGCGGCGGCGAGCTCGTCCTCGGCGATGCCGAACAGGTCGAGGTCCACCGAATCGCGGAGCACGACGGCCGACTTCTCGAGGACGGCCTCGAGCGCCTCGACCTGGTCGCGGTACTTCGCGGCCTGCTCGTACTGCATCGCGTCGGCGGAGGCGCCCATGCGCTGCCGGAGCTCGGTGATCACCCGGCGGTCGTAGCTCGCCATGAACCGGACGAACTCCTCGACCAGGGCACGGTGCTCCGCGATCGTGACCCGCTGCGAGCACGGTCCGCCGCACTTGCCGATCTGCCCGGGGAAGCACGGCTTGCCGGTCTGCATCGCGCGCTTGTACGAGGAGTCGGAGCAGGTGCGGATCGGGAACACCTTGATCATCAGGTCGATCGTGTCGTGCACGGCCCAGATCTTCGGGTACGGCCCGAAGTACTTCGCGCCCTTGATCTTCCGGTTCCGCGTCACCATCACCCGTGGTGCTTCGTCCGCCATCGTGATCGCCATGTACGGGTACGACTTGTCGTCCCGGAACTTGACGTTGAACGGCGGATCGAACTCCTTGATCCACGTGTACTCGAGCTGGAGCGCCTCGATCTCGGACCCGACGGTCGTCCACTCGACGCTCTTCGCCGTGAGGACCATCCGGCGCGTGCGCTCGTGCAGGGTCGGCAGCGGCGCGAAGTAGTTGCTGAGCCGCGCCCGGAGGTTCTTCGCCTTGCCGACGTAGAGCACCCGGCCGTTGCCGTCACGCCAGCGGTAGACGCCCGGGTCGGTCGGGATCTCCCCCGCCTTCGGACGCCACGGGACGGTGTCCGCCACCTACCGAGCACCCGCCTTCGTGCCGCGCTTCAGCGTGCCGGTCTCCGTGACCGTACGGGCGCCGACGGAGCGCTCCTTGCCCACGCGGGCGTCCTGCGCGTCGAAGATCTCGCGCAGGAAGACACCGGTGTGGCTCTCGGGGACGTCCGCGACGAACTCCGGGGTGCCCGTCGCCAGGACGGTGCCACCACCGGAACCACCTTCCGGACCCATGTCGATGAGCCAGTCAGCCGACTTGATGACGTCGAGGTTGTGCTCGATCGTGATCACGGTGTTGCCCTTGTCGACGAGGCCCTGCAGCACGAGCAGCAGCTTCCGGACGTCCTCGAAGTGCAGGCCCGTCGTCGGCTCGTCGAGCACGTACACGGTGCGACCGTTGGACCGGCGCTGGAGTTCCGTCGCGAGCTTCACGCGCTGCGCCTCGCCGCCGGAGAGGGTCGTCGCGCTCTGCCCGAGGCGGACGTACCCGAGACCCACGTCGACGAGGGTCGCCATGTAGCGGTGGATCGCGGAGATCGGCTCGAAGAACTCGGCCGCTTCGCTGATCGGCATGTCGAGGACCTCGGAGATGTCCTTGCCCTTGTAGTGCACCTGCAGCGTCTCGCGGTTGTACCGCGCGCCACCACAGACTTCGCACGCGACGTAGACGTCGGGGAGGAAGTTCATCTCGATCTTGATCGTGCCGTCACCTGAACAGTTCTCGCAGCGACCGCCCTTGACGTTGAAGCTGAAGCGACCGGGCTGGTAGCCGCGGGCCTTCGCTTCCGGGGTCTCGGCGAAGAGCTGCCGGATCCGGTCGAACACACCCGTGTAGGTCGCCGGGTTCGACCGCGGGGTGCGGCCGATCGGTGCCTGGTCGACGTGGACGACCTTGTCGAGCTGGTCGAGTCCCTTGACGCGGGTGTGCTTGCCGGCGATGTGCCGTGCGCCGTTGAGCTGGTTCGCGAGCACCTTGTAGAGGATGTCGTTCACGAGCGTCGACTTGCCGGACCCGCTGACCCCGGTCACCGCGGTGAACACCCCGAGCGGGAAGTCGACGTCGACTTCCTTGAGGTTGTTGGCACGGGCACCCTGAACGCTGATCACGCGCTTCTTGTTGATCTTCCGGCGCTCAGACGGCATCTCGATCATGCGACGCCCGGCGAGGTAGTCGCCCGTGATCGACTCGCGGTTCTCGATGATGCCCTCGTACGAGCCCGAGTGCACGACGTTGCCGCCGTTCACCCCGGCACCGGGACCGATGTCGACGACCCAGTCCGCCGTGCGGATCGTGTCCTCGTCGTGCTCGACGACGATGAGGGTGTTGCCGAGGTTCTTCAGCTTCACGAGCGTGTCGATCAGCCGGCGGTTGTCCCGCTGGTGCAGCCCGATGCTCGGCTCGTCGAGGACGTAGAGCACGCCCGTCAGCCCCGACCCGATCTGGGTCGCGAGCCGGATGCGCTGCGCTTCGCCGCCCGACAGCGAACCGGCGCCACGGGACAGCGTGAGGTAGTTGAGCCCGACCTCGAGCAGGAACTCGAGGCGCGCCCGGATCTCGCGCAGCACGGCCGCGGCGATGTGGGCTTCACGGTCGGTGAGGGTCAGGGTCTCCATGAACGCGTACGCGTTGTCGAGGCTGAGCTCGGTCACGTCCGCGATGCTGCGGTCCGCCACGGTCACGGCGAGGACCTCTGGCTTGAGCCGGGTGCCGTCGCACACCGGGCACGGGACTTCGCGCAGGTACCCCTGGAAGCGCTGCCGCTGGGAGTCGGACTCCGCCTCGGCGAACTTGCGCTCGATGTACGGCATCACGCCCTCGAAGCCGCTGGTGTAGCGCATCTCGCGGCCGAAGCGGTTGCGCCAGGACACCGAGACTTCGAAGTCCTTGCCGGTGAGGATCGCTGCCTGCACGGACGCGTCGAGCTGGTTCCAGGGGGTGTCGAGCCGGAAGCCGAGTTCCTTGCCGAGACCGGCGAGGAGCTTCTCGAAGTACGAGTACAGGCCGCTCGTGCCGGTCCAGGGCAGGAGGACACCGTCGGCGAGCGAGGCTTCCGGGTCGCCGAGCACCAGGTCGGGGTCGACCGACATGCGCGTGCCGAGGCCGGAGCACTCCGGGCAGGCACCGAACGGGGCGTTGAACGAGAACGTCCGCGGCTCGATCTCGGTGAGCGCCAGCGGGTGGTTGTTCGGGCACGACAGGTTCTCGGAGTAGGTCCGGACCGCGCCGGGCCCCTCGTGGTCGACGAGGTCGATCGCGACCGTGCCGTTCGTCAGGCGCAGCGCCGTCTCGAGGGAGTCGGTGAGGCGGCCGAGGATGTCGTCGCTCGCCACCAGTCGGTCGACGATCACCGAGATGTCGTGCTTGACCTGCTTCTTGAGCGTGGGCGGGCTGCTCAGCTGGATCCGCTCGCCGTCGACGATCGCGCGCGAGTAGCCGGACGCCGCGAGCTCCTGGAAGAGGTCGACGAACTCGCCCTTCTTCTTGGAGACGATCGGGGCCAGGACCTGGAACCGGGTACCGGTCTCCTGGGTCATGAGCTGGTCCGCGATCTGCTGGACCGTCTGCTTGCTGATGACCTCGCCACACGTCGGGCAGTGCGGGATCCCGATGCGCGCCCAGAGCAGGCGCATGTAGTCGTAGACCTCGGTGATGGTGCCGACCGTCGACCGCGGGTTGCGGTTCGTCGACTTCTGGTCGATCGAGACCGCTGGCGAGAGCCCCTCGATGAAGTCGACGTCGGGGCGGTCCACCTGTCCGAGGAACTGGCGCGCGTACGCCGAGAGCGACTCGACGTAGCGCCGCTGTCCCTCGGCGAAGATCGTGTCGAACGCCAACGAGGACTTCCCCGAGCCGGACAGTCCGGTGAACACGACGAGGGAGTCGCGCGGGATCTCGAGGTCGACGTCGCGCAGGTTGTGCACGCGCGCACCACGGACGCTGAGCGTCGAGGTGTCGTGCGGTGCAGCCCCACCGGGGAGGTGCTGGTCTGCGGGCTCGAGGTCGGCCGGCTCAGTGGTGGCGGAGTCGCCGAAGGCGCTCCGGCCGGAGGTCGCGGTACCGCGGTCAGAGGTGATGGTCATCACCGTCGATTCTACGAAGGAGGTCCGACATTCGGTCCGGGAACGGCATCAGACGAGTGCGTCGAGAGCGAACGCCACCCCCGAAGCACGCTCGCTCGCCTGCCAGAGCCGTGCCGCTTCGCCGCGGTCGTGCGCTCGCGGCTCGGCCGGGACGACCGCCGCCGGACCGCGGAGCTGCATGAAGCCGCCCGGTCCCCAGTACTGCCCGGACCGCACGTCGTCGCCCACCGCGGCGTGGACGAGCGGGTGTGCCCCGGCGTCCTTGCCCTGTGCGTACAGCCGTTGCCCCGGTCGGGTCCACGCCGGCTCGGTCCGTGCGGGAGCGACGGCGGGACGCGACGGTGCGAGGGAGTCCAACGAGAGGCCGGGGTGCGCGACCACGCTCGACACCGGGGAACCGGCGTCCGCGAGTCGCTCGGCGAGCTCGAAGCCGAAGAGCATCACCGCGAGCTTGCTGCGGGCGTACTGCCGGTAGCCGGAGTAGTGCCCGACCCGGAACGGATCCGACGGATCCAGCGATGCCCATCGGTGCGCGATCGACCCGAGGTGGACCACGCGTCCCGCGGTCTCCTCGAGCAGTGGGAGCACGAGCGCGGTGAAGGCGAAGTGTCCGAGGTGGTTCGTCCCCACCTGCAGCTCGCTCCCCTGCGCCGTGAACCGCTCCGTCCGCGATCCCACGACGCCGGCGTTGTTGACCACGGCGTCGATCGGGCCGAGTTCACCGAGCGCTGCCGCCGCTGTCCGGACGACGTCGAGGTCGGCGAGGTCCACGTGCAGGTGCTCGAGCGCCGCGTCGGGAACGTGTCGGCGGATGCTGTCGGCGGCCGCCGCCGCACGCTCGGGACTGCGGGTGGCGAGCACCACCCGGTGCCCGGCCGCGGCGAGCTGCTCGGCCGCGAAGTACCCCAACCCGGCACTGGCGCCGGTGACCACGACGGTCTTCCGCGACTGCTCAGCGGACATGCCCGGCCGACTCCATCTGGCGCAACGCCTTCTTGAGGTCCTGGACCTCGTCACGCAGACGTGCCGCGAGCTCGAACTTCAGCTCGGTGGCCGCCTGGAGCATCTGGTCGTTGAGGTCCGCGATGGTCGCCTCGAGCTGCGTCGCGCCCTCCCCGGCGATGCCCCCGCGCTTGAGCGACGGCGTGGGCGCCCGACCGCGGTCCCGCGCCCCACCGCCCCGACGTTCGAGGAGTTCCTGCGTGTCGTCGTTCTCGCGGGCGAGCTGCTCGGTGATGTCGCCGATCTTCTTGCGGAGCGGCTGCGGGTCGATGCCGTGTTCCAGGTTGTACGCGACCTGCTTCTCGCGACGACGGTCGGTCTCCTCGATGGCCTGCTTCATCGAGTCGGTCATCTTGTCCGCGTACATCAGGACCTGGCCGGACACGTTGCGCGCGGCACGGCCGATCGTCTGGATGAGCGAGGTCGACGAGCGGAGGAAGCCTTCCTTGTCGGCATCGAGGATCGCCACGAGCGAGACCTCCGGCAGGTCGAGGCCCTCTCGCAGCAGGTTGATGCCGACGAGGACGTCGTAGACACCCTGTCGCAGCTCGGTCAGGAGCTCCACGCGCTTGAGCGTGTCGACGTCGGAGTGCAGGTAGCGGACCCGGACGCCAGCGTTCCCGAGGAAGTCCGTGAGTTCCTCGGCCATGCGCTTGGTGAGGGTCGTGACGAGCACGCGCTCGTTCTTCTCGACGCGCTGCTGGATCTCCTCGAGCAGGTCGTCGATCTGCCCGTCGGAGGGCTTGATGACGATCTCTGGGTCCACGAGGCCCGTCGGTCGGATGATCTGCTCGACGACGCTGTCGGTGACGCCGAGCTCGTACCGACCGGGCGTGGCCGACAGGTAGACCTTCTGACCGGCGCGCTCGAGGAACTCCTCCCACGTCAGTGGACGGTTGTCGAGGGCACTCGGCAGGCGGAACCCGTGGTCGACCAGAGTCCGCTTGCGCGAGGCGTCGCCTTCGTACATCGCGCCGATCTGCGGCACCGTGACGTGCGACTCGTCGATCACGATGAGGAAGTCGTCCGGGAAGTAGTCGAGCAGGCAGTGCGGCGCTTCACCCGGCAAGCGGGCGTCGACGTGCCGCGAGTAGTTCTCGATGCCGGAGCAGAAGCCGATCTGCTCCATCATCTCGATGTCGAACGTGGTGCGCATCCGGAGGCGCTGCGCTTCGAGGAGCTTGCCCTGCCCTTCCAGCTCGGCGAGGCGCTCGGCGAGTTCTTCCTTGATGGTGCCGATCGCCCGGTGCATGACGTCGGTGTCGGCGACGTAGTGGGACGCCGGGAAGATCGACACGGCGTCGAGGTCTTCGATCACGGAGCCGGTGAGCGGGTGCAGGGAGCTGAGCGCTTCGACCTCGTCGCCGAACATCTCGATGCGGATCGCGTGCTCTTCGTACATCGGGATGATCTCGATGGTGTCACCACGGACGCGGAACGTCCCGCGGGCGAAGTCGACGTCGTTGCGCTGGTACTGCATGGCGACGAACCGGCGGACGAGCTGGTCGCGGGAGATCGTCTGCCCGCGGTGCAGCGCCACCGAGGCGTTCATGTACTGCTCCGGCGTCCCGAGGCCGTAGATGCAGGACACCGTCGAGACGACGACGACGTCCCGCCGGCTGAGCAGCGAGTTCGTCGTGGAGTGCCGGAGGCGCTCGACCTCGGCGTTGACCGAGGAGTCCTTCTCGATGAAGGTGTCCGTCTGCGGCACGTACGCTTCCGGCTGGTAGTAGTCGTAGTACGAGACGAAGTACTCGACGGCGTTGTTCGGCAGCAGTCCGCGGAACTCGGTGGCCAGCTGGGCGGCGAGCGTCTTGTTGTGGGCGAGCACGAGTGTCGGCCGCTGGACCTGCTCGATGAGCCATGCCGTGGTCGCCGACTTACCGGTCCCGGTCGCGCCGAGGAGCACCACGTCGGTCTCACCGGCGTTGATCCGACCGGCGAGCTCCGCGATGGCCGCCGGCTGGTCACCGCTCGGCGAGTACTCGCTGATCACCTCGAACGGACGGACCGCGCGGGTGGGTTCGATCGCAACTCCCATGTCGTCAACACTAGGCGCGACCACCGACACCGAAGGGTCCCGCTCGCCCACGGCGTACCCCGTCCGCGCGCGGGCCGTCCATCGGTCCGCGCAACGAACCACAAAGGACGCTGATAGAAATCAGGTCTAGCGTCCCATCCGTTCAGCACGCGCAGCGATCTCCCCGCAACGCCCCGAAGACCCGAAGACCCGAAGAGGCTCCCATGACGACGGCGACTCCCACCGCACCGGCGAAGGGCACACCGTTCCGCGGACGCATCCGTGGGCGCGTGCTCATCCTGCTGTGCTTCATGTACGCGATCTCGTACATCGACCGCACCAACATCTCCACCGCACTCCCCCACATCACCGAGGAGTTCGGCTTCAACGAGGCCACCGCCGGTCTCATCGTCTCCGCCTTCTCGCTCCCCTACGCCCTGTTGCAGGTGTTCGGCGGCACGATCAGCGAGAAGTTCGGGCCCCGAAAGGCGCTGTTCGTCATCACCGTGATCTGGGGCGTCGCGACGCTCTGGACGGGGTTCGCCGTCGGCTTCTGGACCCTCTTCGCCGCACGCGCACTCCTCGGGCTCAGCGAGGCCGCGGCGTTCCCGACAGCGACGCAGGCCATGAGCCGCTGGATCCCGCGCGACCGGAACGGCTTCGCCCAGGGCGTGGTGCACTCGGCTGCTCGACTCGGCAACGCGCTGGCGCCTCTCGTCGTCGCCTACTTCATCGCGATCAGCGGCTGGCGACTCGCGTTCTTCGCCACCGCAGTGCTCTCCTTCGCGTGGGCCGTCGTGTGGTGGTTCTTCTTCCGCGACAAGCCGGAGTCGGCGAAGGGCATCAAGCAGGTCGAGCTCGACGAGCTGCCGCCCGTCGAGACCCGCGCGACGCGTCCCCCGGTGCCGTGGGGCCAGATGGCGAAGCAGATCCTGCCGGTCACCTTCGTCGACTTCGGGTACGGCTGGACGCTCTGGGTGTTCCTCACCTGGCTGCCGACGTTCCTGAGCTCGACCTACGGCCTGGAGATCGGCGACTTCGCCCTCTTCACCACGCTGATCCTGCTCGCCGGCGTCGTCGGGGACACCGTCGGCGGCATGCTCAGCGACCGGATCATCCACCGTGGGGGAAACACCCGCAACGCGCGACGCAGCATCCTCGTCGTCGGGCTCGGCGGGTCGCTCGTGTGCCTGATCCCCCTCGTCATCGGCCAGGGACTCCTCGTCGCCACGATCTCACTGGCGCTGTCGTTCTTCTTCCTCGAGCTCTGCAACGCGAACCTCTGGGCCATCCCGATGGACGTGGCACCGCAGTGGTCCGGGACCGCGTCCGGGTTCATGAACACCGGGTTCGGGATCGCCGGCGTGGTCTCGCCGATCGTCTTCGGACTGCTCATCGACGCGTCCGGGTGGCAGCTTCCGTTCGCCCTGTCCTGCGCGCTCCTCGGCGCCGCTGCCGTCGTCGCGTGGTTCATGAAGCCGCAGCGGCTCACGATGACCGACGGTGTCCTCGAGGTCGGCACCCCGAAGGCGGAGCAGCAGCCGGCGTCCTGACCGGACCATCTGACGGACGGGAGGCTCGTGGCCGCGCCGCCACGAGCCTCCCGTCCGTTGCGTGGTCGGCCCGCCCGACCGGTCAGACCGCGCACAGGTGGCAGGAACGCGCGTCGGAGGTCGGAACAACCGACCTCCAACGCGCGAAACGACCGCCTACGCGCGATTCGACCCGCTACGCGGCCGCGGCCTGCCGCTTCGCGGAGCGTGCGGCACGCGCCGTCCGGGACGACAGTGACGGACGACCCGTGAGCGGCACGCTGAGGGGTGTCCAGCGGAACACCTCGGTGATCGCGACGGCGAGCACCACCACCAGCAGGTACGTGACGAGCGTCAGCCACGGCTTCGGGACGAGGCCCTCGAGCCAGCTGTCGCCGTACAGGAGCAGCCAGATGACGAGCGGGTGGCTCAGGAAGATGCCGAACGAGCGGTCCGAGGCGTAGTCGACCGCCTTGGCGAGGCGACTGCCGGGGACGCGCTCGTCCGCCCACGCGGCACCGATCGCCAGGAACGCGACGAAGACGATCGTGCTCCAGACGACCTCGATCGGCTGCAGCGGCGTCCCGGCGGCGTACGGGGAGTTGCCCGCGAGCAGGTGGATCGCGAACACGACGAGTGTCAGCAGCGCACCGCCGGCGAACGACCACATGATCGCGCGCCGGTACTTCCGGATGAAGCCGAGGAACCCGTCCGCGTGGTCGGCGGCGATGGCCCCGGAGATGATGAAGAACACGTACGAGAAGAAGAACTGCTTCTGGTACCCGTGCATCCACGCGTCCGTCGACGGGAAGTACTTGTAGCAGGCGAAGATGCCGAGCTGCACGACGAACGCGACGACGAGCACTGTCACGTGGTGCCGCCGGGTCCTGCGGACGACCCACATGATCGCGGGCAGCAGGAGGTACACCTGCATCGTGACGAGGAGGAAGTACAGGTGGTACTTCGCGGTGCCGGTGACGATGCCCTCGGCGTACGTCGTGACGAGCGCGGGGACGTCGCCGCGTTGCCCGGAGTCGAGCAGCCAGGCCGACGCCACGTAGACGAACGACCACGCCAGGTAGGGCACGCCGACGAGCAGGAAGCGCTTCGGCCAGAACACCGACATGGGTTTCGGGCGGATCGTGTAGCTGTACACGAGCACGAACGCCGTCAGGGTGAAGAAGACCAGGCGGGTGAAGTGCAGCAGCGACAGCAGCCCGGCGAGGCCGATGTCGTCCGACGCCATCGTGTGGCTCGTGGTGTGCACACCGAGCACGCACGCGAACGTCAGGATGCGGAGGACGTCGATCTCGTACAGGTGCCGCGGCCGCCCGGCGGCGGTCCTGGTCGGGGTCTGTACGCCGGTCGGGGCGACGCGCAGCGCGGAGTCCGCCGTTCCCGTGCCGGTTCCCGTCGCGGTCACGAGCGCTCCGCCATGCTCCGCACCCGGGCGCGCTGGATCTTGCCGGTGGGTGCCCGCGGCAGGTCGGGCACCACGACGATCTCGACCGGCCGCCGGAAGCGGGTGAGCTCCGCGGTGGTCCGCTCGGTCAGGTCGGCCACGAGGGCGTCGGCGTCGACGGGCTCGTCCGGTTGCGGGATCACGTAGGCGATCGGCACGCTCCCGAGCACGTCGTGCGGACGTCCGACCACGACGGCCTCGAGCACGCGGGCGTCGCCGAGGAGGACGTCCTCGACCTCGGAGGGGTAGACCTTCTCGCCGCCGCGGTTGATCACGTCGTCCGACCGTCCGGCCAGCGACACCCAGCCGTCCTCCGACACCGACCCGACGTCGCCCGTGGAGAGCCAGCCGTCGGCGTCGAAGCGTTCCGCCGCGCGGCCGAACAGGTACGAGTGCACGATGCCGGGTCCGCGGACCCAGAGCGCGCCGACCTCGCCGGCGGGCAGCAGCGTGCCGTCCTCGCGGCGGACCTGCACCTCGGAGCCGACGGGCACGCCGACCGTGCCGAGTCGCGCCGGAGCGTCGAGCGGCGTCGCGGTGATCTGGCTCGCACCCTCGGTCATCCCCCAGCTCACGACGAGCGGGGTGTCGCCGAGCGCCGTGCGGACCGGGTCGGGCAGCGGTGCCGACGCGCTGCGGACGAAGCGCAGGCTCGGCGGGAAGTCGAGGGGGCCGGTCTTCGCGAGCACCGCGAGGATCGCCGGGACCGCGTTCAGCCAGGTGATGCGCCGTTCGGCGAGCAACTCCCAGAACCCGGTGCGACGGAAGCGCCGGTCGAGCACGAGCGTCGAGCCCGCCACCAGCGTCGCGAGCAGCCCGACGACCTCGGCGTTGACGTGGAAGAGCGGCAGGGAGTTGAACCCGCGGTCGTCCGAGTCGAGCTGGTTGTGCTGCGCGACTGCTCGGGCGACGAAGAGCAGCTGCGACTCCGGGAGTTCGACGCCCTTCGGCGTGCCGGTCGAGCCCGAGGTGAACAGGACCACGGAGCCCTCGCCGGGAGCGTCCGGGGCCTCGCCCGGCAGGTCGCCGTCACGGACATCGGTCGGGAGGCCCGTGGCCGGGTCGACACGCGCGGCGGGCGTCCCGGGGATGGTCGAGTCCACCTCGCGGTCCGACACCACGATGGAGGCCCCACCGAGCAGACCGGCGAGCCTGGCCGGCTCGGTGACCGGCTGTCCGGTGTCGACCGGGACCGCACGGCGTCCCGTGGCGACCGCAGCGAGGTGCACCACCGCGAACGCGAGCGGGTCGCCGACGTCGATCAGGACCGCGCCGGACGACGGGATGCCGATCACGTCGAACGTCGACGCCCAGGCGCTGAGCGCGGCATCGAGATCGCCGTAGCGCAGGACCCGGTCGGACCGGGCGTCCTCGAGGAAGACGCGATCCGTGTCCGTGGAGGCGCGCTCCCGGATCAACGAGCGGAGATCGGCGGGTGCGGGTTCGGGTGATCGACCATCGTGCTGCACCACCCAATGGTAGTTCTCGTTCCTATGACGTCCCGGAGGACGTCGTCGGGGCCGCCTGTGGGGCGTCGGTGGCACCGGCATCGGGTCCGGGCTCGACGGGGAGCGGGAACCGCCGGAGCAGCCACTGCCACAGCCCGAGCATCCGCGGCTGTCCGTCGTCCGCGAGCGGTGTGGTGTCCTTGATGATGCGCGAGTGCGACTCGTCCGGCGTCCCCACCTCGATGTCGGTGAGGATGGCGTGCGGATCCCAGCCGTCCGGCGGCGCTGCGGTGTCCGTGCGCCACGGACCGTCCGGTCCACCCGACGTCGCGGGTGCGTCGAGTCCGAGGACCCGCCACGACCCGCGGATGCGCGGACCGAAGACGTCACGGACGTCGTCGATCGCGTACATCTTCGACGCAGGGGTCCGACCGGGTCGGTCCATCCACGCCGCGTGTGCCGGCCCGAGTGACTCCACCGGCGACGAGAACATCAGCGCGCCGAGGACCGGACGGATGTGCGCGATGTAGGCCGCCTCTCCCCCGCCCTGCGAGTGCCCGGCGACGACGATGTCCTGCCAGGCGATGTCCTCGTTCGCGGCGACGAACCGTCCCCAGCCGCCCTTCGGGTCGACGTCGTCGAGGTGCGCGATGGCGTCGCGGAACCGGGAGACGATCGATCCGGCCGGCGACACCTTGCTGAACTCGGACTGCCTGGTGCCGTCGAACCGGTTCCGCTGCACCTGTCCGTAGCACTGCGGATCGGCCTCGCACGTGCCGGACAGGGTCTTCCCGAGGTTCCAGTAGTCGAGCCCGAGCACGTGGTAGCCGTCACCGAGCGCCGTGGTGAGGAAGCGCTGGTACTGGGCGGGCTTCGCCCGGGTGGCGGGGAGGAACAGGAGCAGCGGGCCGTCCGACGCCGTCCTGGCCGCGAAGTCGTCACGGTTCGGCTCCAGCCGCTCGCCGTCGATCGCGCCGAGCCGGAAGCGGTGGAACTCGTCCTGCGGACCGTGTGTGTTGCGTGGCTGGGCGTTCGCGGGCCGCCGTCCGTGGTCCTCGACGCGCTGCTCGCCCATCACGTTCGCCGCGACGAGTGCCGCGGCGCCGATCGCCACCAGGACGACCAGCGCGATGACGATCAGCAGACGGTGCCTCATCGGCCGACCCGGGACCACACCTCGTCCGCGGACCGGATCGTATCGGCCACGGAACCCGTGGCGTCGACGACGTGGTCCGCGAGTGCGAGGCGCTCCGCGTCGGATGCCTGTGCGCCGACGCGCCGTTCGGCCTCGGCACGGGACATCCCACGGTGCGCCACGAGTCGTTCGATGCGGTCGGCCGCCGGGGCGTCGACGACCACGACGGCGTCGAACTGCAGCGGGCGGTCCGCCTTCGCCTCGGCGAGGAGCGGCACGTCGTACACCACGACCGCGTCGGGGTCCGCTGCAGCGGCGGCGTCGAACGCGACTTGGGCGAGGCGCCACACCTCCGGATGCGTGATCGCTTCGAGGTCCTTTCGTGCCGCGGGATCAGCGAACACGACGGTGCCGAGCGCCGGGCGGTCGAGCGAGCCGTCGGCAGCGATCACATCGGGACCGAACCGCTCCGCGACGCGTGCAAGCCCCCGGCTGCCGGGAGCGACGGCGTCCCGCGCCAGCCGGTCCGCATCGACGACGACCGCGCCGTGCTCGGCCCACCGACGCGACACGGTCGACTTCCCCGCGGCGATGCCGCCCGTCAATCCGATGATGCGCACGGCAACAGCGTACGGGTCGCACCCTCCCGAAACGCCGGAGACCCGGCACCCTCTCGGGGTGCCGGGTCTCCGGTGCACGCAGTGCTGCGCACGGCAGCGCCGGCTCGATCAGTTGGTCGAGCTGAGCTTCTCGCGGAGCGCCGCGAGCGAAGCGTCGTCGGCCAGGGTGCCCTGACCGGCCTGCTCGCTCGTGAACGACGAGGAAGCGCTGGCCGGGAGGTCGAAACCACCCTGCGCCTCTTCGGTGAGCGACTTGGCGACCTGCGCCTTGTGCGCCTCCCAGCGCCCCTGAGCGGCGGCGTACTGACGCTCCCACTCTTCGCGCTGGGTGTCGTAGCCCTCGAGCCACTCGTTGGTCTCCGGGTCGAAGCCGTCCGGGTACTTGTAGTCACCCTTGTCGTCGTACTCCGTCGGCATGCCGTAGAGCGCCGGGTCGAACTCGCTGCCCTCGGGGTCGACGCCCTCGTTCGCCTGCTTGAGGCTGAGCGAGATGCGGCGACGGTCGAGGTCGATGTCGATGATCTTCACGAAGACCTCGTCGCCGACCGAGACGACCTGCTCTGCGAGCTCGACGTGCTTGTTCGAGAGCTCCGAGATGTGGACGAGGCCCTCGATGCCGTCCGCGACGCGGACGAAGGCACCGAACGGCACGAGCTTCGTGACCTTGCCCGGTGCGATCTGACCGATCGCGTGGGTGCGGGCGAAGACCTGCCACGGGTCCTCCTGGGTGGCCTTGAGCGAGAGCGACACGCGCTCGCGGTCCAGGTCCACCTCGAGGATCTCGACGGTGACTTCCTGACCGACCTCGACGACCTCGCTGGCGTGCTCGATGTGCTTCCAGCTGAGTTCCGAGACGTGGACGAGACCGTCGACGCCGCCGAGGTCGACGAACGCACCGAAGTTGACGATCGACGAGACGACGCCCTTGCGGACCTGGCCCTTGTGGAGGTTGTTGAGGAACGTGGTGCGCGACTCGGACTGCGTCTGCTCGAGCAGGGCGCGGCGCGAGAGGACCACGTTGTTGCGGTTCTTGTCGAGCTCGAGGATCTTCGCCTCGATCTCCTGGCCGAGGTACGGCGTCAGGTCACGGACGCGACGCAGCTCGATGAGCGAAGCCGGGAGGAAGCCACGGAGACCGATGTCCACGATGAGGCCACCCTTGACGACCTCGATGACGGTGCCGGTGACGACCCCGTCGGACTCCTTGATCTTCTCGACGTCGCCCCACGCACGCTCGTACTGCGCACGCTTCTTCGACAGGATGAGGCGGCCTTCCTTGTCCTCCTTCTGGAGAACCAGGGCCTCGACCTCGTCACCGACGTTGACGACCTCGTTGGGGTCGACGTCGTGCTTGATCGAGAGCTCGCGCGAGGGGATGACGCCCTCGGTCTTGTAACCGACGTCGAGGAGGACCTCGTCGCGGTCGATCTTCACGACGGTGCCGGAGATGAGATCGCCGTCGTTGAAGAACTTCAGGGTCTTCTCGACCTCGGCCAGGAAGTCATCAGCCGAACCGATGTCGTTGATGGCGACCTGCTTAGGAGCCTTGGTCGTAGTGGTTGTCATGTAGAGATTGCTCCGAACGGACATGAGTCGGGCCAGGGCGACGCGGGAGACTGACTCCCACATGCCGTCGCGGTGGCGGTTGATTGTGGTGACGCGGATTGCGCCGCACAAGTCTAACCGGTGCGCGCGACCCCCCACAAGCGGGTGTGTCGCCCGTGTCGCGGGGCGTCACACGCACCGGATCGGTCAGTCGAGCAGCGCCGACCGGAGCGTGTCGAGGCCGATGCTGCCGAGCGCCAGCGCGCGGTGGTGGAAGGACTTCAGGTCGAACGCGGCGCCCTCCCGCGCCGCGACCTCGTCACGGATCGACTCCCAGACGCGCTGTCCGACCTTGTACGACGGCGCCTGCCCCGGCCACCCGAAGTACCTGGCGACCTCGAACCGGATGAACGCGTCGTCCATGTTCACGTTCTCGCGCATGAAGTCGAGCGCGTACTCCCACGTCCAGCCGCCGCCGTCCGGGTTGGTCTTCTGCAGGTGGACGCCGATGTCGAGGACGACGCGGGCCGCCCGCATGCGCTGCCCGTCGAGCATCCCGAGCCGGTCGCCCTCGTCGTCGAGGAACCCGAGCTGCTCCATCAGCCGCTCCGCGTAGAGCGCCCAGCCCTCGACGTGGCCGGACGACCCGGAGAGCTGCCGGCGCCAGGTGTTCAGCTCGCCGCGGTTGTAGACGCCCTGGCTGATCTGCAGGTGGTGTCCGGGGACGCCCTCGTGGTAGACGGTCGTCTTCTCGCGCCAGGTCTGGAACTCGGTCACACCCTGCGGCACGGACCACCACATCCGGCCGGGCCGCGAGAAGTCGTCCGACGGACCGGAGTAGTAGATCCCGCCCTCCTGCGTCGGGGCGATGCGGCACTCGAGGCGCTTGATCGGGTCGGCGATGTCGAAGTACACGCCGTCCATCGCCCGGATCGAGGCGTCGCTCGTCTCCTGCATCCACCGCTGCAGGGCGTCGGTGCCGTGCAGCATCCTGGACGGGTCGGCGTCGAGCACCTCGACCGCGCGGGCGACCGAAGCACCGGGTTCGATGCGGTCCGCGATGCGCTCCTGCTCCGACCGCATGCGTGCGAGCTCCTCGAGGCCCCACTCGTACGTCTCGTCGAGGTCGACGACGGCACCGAGGAAGTGCCGGGAGTGCAGTTCGTAGGCATCACGGCCGACGGCGTCCACCGGGGTCGCCAGTGGCATCAGCTCGTGTTCGAGGAAGCGCCCGAGCGACCGGAAGGACGCCGCGGCGATCTCACCACGCCGAGCGAGCTCCGCGCGCACCGAGTCGGGGACGGGCGACCCGTCGTCGAGCGCCGCGCTCTCGGCGAGCTGCCGGAAGAAGCCGTCCTCGGCACCGCTCCGAGCAGCCTGCTCGGCGACGAGCTCGACCTGGCGCCTGGCCGGGGTGACGTCCTCGCGCGTGCCCTCGAGCAGGGTCTCGCGGAACCCCTCCAGCGCGTCCGGCAACGCGCCGACGCGGTTGGCGATGTCGCCCCAGTCCGATGCCGTGGCGGTCGGCATCAGGTCGATGATCTCGCGGAGCGACTGCGCCGGGCTGGCGATGACGTTGAGGTCACGCAGGTGGAGCTTCCGGTCGTACGACTCGACGACGAGGGCGAGCTCGGCACCGAGGTCCGTCTTCGTCACACGGTCGACGGCGTCCACCGGCTCCGCAGCGGCCAGGGAACGAGCGGCCGCCTTCGCCGCGTCCGCCATCGCGGCTGCCCCGGCCGGCGAGGTGTCGCCGTACTCCCCCGTGCGCCCGGGGACGCCGATGTAGGTGGCGACCGTCGGGTCGAGGTCGACGAGGGTGGTCACCCACTCCTCGGCCACACGGTCGACGGCGGAGGTCTGGCGGGCGGGACGGTCTTCGGTCATGCCTCGACCCTACCGACGTGCGCCGACGCCGTGCTCGCGCCCGCCACCCGCCTGCGCGACCGGTCACGACACCCCGCGTGGACACCCCCGACCGGTCGAAGAACGTCGCGCAGCGGGCGTCCGAACGACCCTTCGCGACCGCCCGGCGAACCTGAGCGGGGTGTTGTGACCAGTCGTGGGCGGGGTGGCGGCGGCGTAGGCGTGCGGCGCAGGCGCGCGGCGCAGGCGTGCGAGGTACAGGCGTGCGGGTGCGTCGCAGGATTGGGAGAAGTGGCACCAGGCGACTGGTCACAACACCCCGCGCGCACGCCCTCGGCCGGTCAAAGAACGTCGCGCAGCGGGCACCCAAACGACCCTTCGCGACCACCCAGCGAACCTGAGCGGGATGTTGCGACCAGTCGCGGGCGGGGTGCAGGCGTGTGTCCGTGCGGGGTGACGGCGGGCGGGGTGCAGGCGTGTGTCCGTGCGGGGTGACGGCGGGCGGGGTGCAGGCTCGCGGGCCGAGTGCCGGCGCGGGGCGCGGCGCCGGCGGGCGGGGTGCAGGCGTGTGTCCGTGCGGGGCGAAGGCGGGCGGGGCGCAGGCGTGCGGGTGCGGGTGCGGCCCGGGATGGGGGACGTGGCACCAGGCGACCGGTCACGACACCCCGCGCGCACGCCCTCGGCCGGTCGAAGAACGTGGCTCCGACGCCGCCGAACCGACGGGCAGCGACCACCCGGCGAACCCGAGCGGGGTGTCGTGACCAGTCGCGGGTCAGTGCGCGGCGGCCTCCCAGTTGGGGCCGGAGCCGACGGACACGTCGAGCGGGACGGTGAGGTCGGCCGCGCCGCCCATCCGGGTCCGCAGGATCTCCTCGACGCGGTCCTGCTCCCCAGGGGCGACCTCGAGGATGAGTTCGTCGTGCACCTGGAGCAGCAGCCGCGTGCCCATCTCGCCGTCGCGCAGGTCGGCCGCGACGCCGAGCATCGCGATCTTCATGATGTCGGCGGCCGAGCCCTGGATCGGTGCGTTCAGCGCAGCACGCTCGGCGTTCTCGCGGAGGACGCGGTTCGGGCTCTTGAGGTCGGGGAACGGACGACGACGGCCGAAGATCGTCTCGGTGTAGCCGTCCTCACGGGCCTGCTCGACCACGTTGCGGAGGTAGTCCCGCACCGCGCCGAAGCGGGCGAAGTACTCGGTCATCAGGGTGCGCGCTTCGCTCTGCTCGATCCGGAGCTGCTTAGACAGACCGAACGCGCTGAGCCCGTACGCGAGGCCGTACGACATCGCCTTGACCTTCGTGCGCATCTCCGGGGAGACGTCCGCCGGCTCGACACCGAACACCCGGGCGCCGACGAAGCGGTGCAGGTCCTCGCCCTCGTTGAAGGCCTGGATCAGCCCGGGGTCACCGGAGAGGTGCGCCATGATGCGCATCTCGATCTGCGAGTAGTCCGCGGTGAGGAGCGTCGTGTACGGCTCGGCCACGGCGAACGCGGAACGGACCCGACGACCGACCGCGGTCTTCACCGGGATGTTCTGCAGGTTCGGGTCGGTCGAGGAGATGCGGCCGGTGCTGCTGCCGGTCTGCTCGTACCGGGTGTGGATGCGGCCGTCGACGACCGCGGCGTCGAGCGTGTCCACGATCTGCCGGAGCTTCGTCGCGTCCCGGTGCTGGAGCAGGAGGCCCAGGAACGGGTGCGGGTGCTGCTCCTGCAGGTCGGCCAGGCTCGCGGCGTCGGTCGAGAAGCCCGTCTTGGTCTTGCGGGTCTTCGGCATCGCGAGCTCGGTGAAGAGCACTTCCTGCAGCTGCTTCGGCGAGCCGAGGTTGACCTCGTGTCCGATCTCGGCGAACGCCTGTTGCGCGAGGTCGGCCGCGCGTTCCCCGAGCTCCTTCGAGAGGTTCGTGAGCACCGGGCGGTCGATGCCGACACCGGTGGTCTCCATGTCGGCGAGGACCGACACGAGCGGGAGCTCGATGTCGTCGAGGACCCGCAGCGACCCGGCGTCGATGCGAGCCCGGAGCGCCGTCGTCACGCGGAGGACGTACCAGGCGTGCACGCCGACGTTCACGGGGTCGGTCTCCGGGACGAGCTGGTTCGGGTCCGCCGTCGGGAGCTCTTCACCGAGCTCCTGGTAGACGAGGTCGGTGAGCGGCTGGCCCTGCTTGCCCGGGTTCGCCAGCCAGCCCATGATGCGGGCGTCACCGGCGATGCCGTTCACCGCGATGCCGGCGGTGCCGAGCGCCTTCACCGCGGCCTTGGCGTCGTGGAAGTGCTTCGGGGCGTCGGACGCGAACCACGCGGTCAGCTGCTCGTAGTCCTTCGCACCGCTGCCGCCCGGGACCAGGACGGCGTCGTCGTGGGTGGCGATCCCGATGGCGCTGAGGCGGCCGTCGATGACCTCCACCGCGACGCCGTACCCGTTCTCGGCTGCTGCGGCGTTCTTCCGCTCGAGCCAGTAGCCGAGCTCTTCGTCGATCAGGGTCTTCACCGTCGGCGAGGCCGGTCCACCGTCGTCGACGCCGCCCTCGACCGCTGGGGCCTCACCGGTCTCGCCGTTCCCGGCGACCTTGAACACGCGGTCGAGCAGCGTGCGGAACTGCAGCTTGGCGAACAGCTCGCGGACGGCGGCTTCGTCGAGGGGTCGGAGTGCGACGTCCCCCGGACCGACCGGCAGCTCGACGTCGGTGACGAGGCGGTTCAGCTTGCGGTTCCGGATCGCCCGGTCCTTCTGCTCGCGCAGGTTGTTGCCCACGACGCCCTTGATCTCGTCCGCGTGCTCGAGCACGCCGTCGAGCGAGCCGTACTGGGTGATCCACTTGACGGCGGTCTTCTCGCCGACCTTGTCGATGCCGATCAGGTTGTCGCTGGTCTCGCCCACGAGTGCGGCGATGTCGGGGTACTGGTGCGGCTCGATGCCGTAGCGCTCGTACACCTTGTCGCGGTCGTACCGCGTCAGCTCGGAGACGCCGCGGACGGACGGGTACAGCAGCGTGACGTCATCGTTCACGAGCTGGATGGAGTCGCGGTCGCCGGACACGACGTAGACCTGGTAGCCCTGCGCTGCACCCTGCGAGGAGAGGGTCGCGAGGATGTCGTCCGCCTCGTAGTCCTCCTTCGTGACGGTGGTGATGCCCATCGCCTCGAGCGCCTGCTGCAGGAGCGGGATCTGCCCCTTGAACTCCGCAGGGGTCTCGGAACGGGTGCCCTTGTAGTCCTCGTACTCACGGGTGCGGAACGAGAACCGCGAGATGTCGAACGCGACCGCCAGGTGGGTCGGCTTCTCGCGCTGGAGGAGCATGAGCAGCATCGAGATGAAGCCGTGGATGGCGTTCGTGTGCTGCCCGTCGCGGTTCACGAAGCTGTCCACCGGGAGCGCGTAGAAGGCCCGGAAGGCGAGCGAGTGGCCGTCGATGACCATGAGGGTAGGCTTTGCGGAGTCCGACACCCGGACAGCCTACCGACGCCATCCGACACGGGAGTCCCAGCGCGTGACCGACGAAGCGACGACCACCGGCCCCGTCGACGAACGCCTCGCGGACCGCGGGATGGGCGAGCTCGCCGACAAGATGGGCATGGTCATCACGGAGCTGTCCGCGGAGCGCGCCGTCGGCACCATCCCGGTCGAGGGCAACCGGCAGCCGGTCGGGCTCCTGCACGGCGGGGCGTACGTCGTCCTGGCGGAGAGCCTCGGCTCGATGGCCGCGAACGTGCACGCCGGACCCGGTCGGTACGCGGTCGGCATCGAGCTGAACGCCTCGCACTCGCGGAGTGCCACCAGCGGTATCGTCACCGGCACGTGCACCGCGATCCACCTCGGCAACACGCTGACGACCCACGAGATCGTCCTCACCGACGAGCAGGGGCGACGCTGCTCCACGGTGCGCATCACGAACATGATCCGCGAGCGGCGCTGACCGACCGCTCCGACGCAGGGAGTCCGGCATGGACTGGAAGATCGAACTCATCATGGTCCCCGTCAGCGACGTCGATCGTTCCCGAGCGTTCTACGAACGCATCGGCTTCACCATCGACCACGACCAGCGTGTCTCGGACGAGCTCCGGTTCGTGCAGGCAACCCCTCCCGGGTCCGCGTGCTCGATCGCGTTCGGCCAGGGCATCATGTCGCCCGACGTGCTCCCAGGGTCGCTGAAGTCGATCCAGGTCGTCGTCCCGGATGCCGACGAGGCCCTCGCACACCTGCAGGGCCTCGGGGTGGACGCCGTCGGCGTGGACGAGATGGCCTGGGGTCGGTTCGTGTTCTTCACCGACCCGGACGAGAACGCCTGGACGCTGCAGCAGATCCCCGCACGCGGCTGAACGACGGCGGGCGGTCAGTCCTCCGGCGGCCGCTGCAGCAGCAGCCGGGCGTCGCCGAAGCCGAGCCGCCGGTAGAGCCGTTCGCCGTCCACGCTCGAATGGACGCTGATCCGTTCGGCCCCGAGCTCGTCCGCGATCTGGACCAACCGCGAGACGAGCCGCCCCGCGACCCCGAGCCCACGCAGGTCCCGGTGGACGTAGACGGTCTGCAGCTCAGCGGCGATCCGGCCTCCCGGCACGTGCGGCGCCGGTGGCCGTGGATGCAGCGCCAGCCACGCCATCCCGAGCACGACGCCGTCGCGCTCGGCGACGACGCACCGGTGCGACTCCGGGTGGGCGACGGCGAAGTCCGTCATGGCGTCGCGGTACGACTCGGGTGTCTGCGCGGCCTGTCGGCCGTCCTCCTCGATGCTCCACCGCCACCGCAGGTCGGCAACCGCCGGCATGTCGGACGGGCGGGAGGCACGGATCACGACGTCGTTCACGGCTCCACCTTCGCAGATGGACGCCACCGGAGACGCGAAACGCCGCCGAGAACGGCGGCGTTTCGGGAAGGAGACGGTGTGAGCGACTACTTCTTCGCGCTGAGCTGCTCGATGATCGCCTTGGCGACGTCGTGCATGGTCAGGCGGCGGTCCATCGAGGCCTTCTGGATCCAGCGGAACGCCTCGGGCTCGGTGAGGCCCATCTTCTCGTTGAGCAGGCCCTTGGCGCGGTCGACGAGCTTGCGGGTCTCGAAGCGCTCGACCAGGTCGGCGACCTCGGCTTCGAGGGTGATGATCTGCTGGTGCCGCGAGAGCGCGATCTCGATCGCGGGGAGCAGGTCGTTCGGCGTGAAGGGCTTCACGACGTACGCGAGCGCTCCGGCCTCGGTCGCACGCTCGACGAGCTCCTTCTGGCTGAACGCCGTGAGGAGGACGACCGGGGCGATGTGGTTCTTCGAGAGCTTCTCGGCCGCGGAGATACCGTCGAGCTGGGGCATCTTGACGTCCATGATGACGAGGTCCGGGCTGAGGTCGGTCGCGAGCTGCACGGCGGTCTCGCCGTCACCCGCTTCGCCGACGACGTCGAACCCGTTGTCGCGGAGGATCTCGACGATGTCGAGACGGATGAGCGACTCGTCCTCGGCGACGACGACACGACGGGGTGCTGTTGCAGTTGCTTCTGAGTCACTCACGACCGAAAGCCTACTAGACGTCGGGAGCGCTGCTTGCAGTACGAGTGGCGGGACTTGAACCCGCACGCCGTGAGGCAGAGCATTTTGAGTGCCCCGTGTCTGCCGATTCCACCACACTCGCGAGGTGACTCACGATACCAGCCCGACCCGGGCCTCCAGGCCGGTGCGTCCGGTCACGGACCTTCGAGCGCTTCCACCGCGGCCACCAGCCCGGCACGGCGGGGCGACCGCGGCGGCAGCGTCGCGAGCAGCGCTCGCAGCACGCGCGCATCCGCGGAACCATCAGGGGTACGGGACCAGGCGAGCAACGCGTCGGATGACCCGTCGGACACGACCGCCTCGCGGAACCGACCGCGCACCAGGTCGCGGAGCGCGTCCACGCCGGGCGCGGCGGAGCCGGGCAGGACGGGTCCCGGGTACCGGCTGACGGCCTGGAGGCGCGCCCCGCGGTCGAGCGCGGACAGCACGCCGTCGACGTCGGTCCGGACACCGCCGACCCGGTACGGGCGGGAGGCGAGCGTCACCGACGGTGCGGCCGACGACAGTACGCGGCGGAGCCGCACCACCTCGGCGCGGAGCGTGACGACCGCATCGGGGTCGCCGTAGACGGCGTCGGCGAGGTCAGCAGCGGCCATCCCCGCCGGGGCGGTCGCGAGCACCGCGAGGATCTCCGAGTGCCTGGCCGACAGCGCCACCGCTCGGCCCTCGACGTGCAGCGTCGCGGTGTCGGAGCCGAGCAGGACGAGTTCGGCCTCGGCGGGCAGGACCACCGAGGGAGTCGGGATCCGGAGCGTGGCGAGGGCGAGTTCCGCTTCGACCGCCGCGACCGTCGCACGCACGAGCGGCAGCGTGTGCCGTTCGACCGCACGGTCGTCGCCGGTGATGTCGAGCACACCGACCGCGCGTCCGGACGGGTCGTGCACCGGGACCGCCGTGCAGGACCAGGGCTTCACCGCGGTCGCGTAGTGCTCCTCGTTGCGGATCTGCACGGCACGGTCGATGCGGAGTGCGGTGCCTGGTGCGCTCGTGCCGACGTGTTCCTCTGCCCAGTCGGCGCCGGGGACGAACCCCATGTCCTCCGCTGCCCGTCGAGCAGTCCTGGCACCGTCCACCCAGACGAGCCGGCCGGACGCGTCGCCGACGGCCACGACGCAGCCGGCCGACCGCGTGTCGTCGACGAGCAGGCGGCGGACGATCGGCAGCAGCGTGGCGAGCGGCCCGTCGCGCCTGGCGGCGTCGAGTTCGTCGGCGCCGAGGGCGACCCGTGGGACACCATCGGGGTCGACTCCAGCGGAGCGGCGCCAGGAGTCGGCGACGAGGGGACGAACGGATCCCGGTCGGGGTGCGCGCATGCGTCCTCCGTCCTCGGGTCCGCCCGTCGCGCCGTCGCGCCGGGTGCGGCCAGCCTACGTCCGGTGGGTGGCCGGGACCAGACCGAGATCCTCCAGTTCCGGGTCGGTGAACATCCGGGACCTGGTGAGGAACCGCTTGCCCTCGGGTACCTCGAGCGAGAAGCCGCCGCCGCGCCCGTCGACGACGTCGATCGTGAGGTGGGTGTACTTCCAGTACTCGAACTGGGCCTTCGACATGTAGACCTCGACGGGGTCGATGCCGTCGACCTCGAGCGCCCCGAGCAGGACGTCGCCCGGCCCGGTCATGAACATGCCGACGGGGTAGCACATCGGGCTCGAGCCGTCGCAGCAGCCGCCGGACTGGTGGAACATGAGCGGGCCGTGCCGGGCGGCGAGGGACCTGAGCAGGTCACTCGCCGCCGGCGTGACCGCGACGCGGTCGGTGCTCATCAGAAGAACCCCATCGGCCCTTCTGCGTAGGAGACCAGCAGGTTCTTCGTCTGCTGGTAGTGGTCGAGCATCATCTTGTGGTTCTCGCGCCCGACCCCGGACTGCTTGTACCCACCGAAGGCCGCACCCGCCGGGTACTGATGGTAGGTGTTCTCCCACACACGTCCGGCCTGGATGTCTCGACCTGCCCGGTAGAGGGTGGTGGCCTCGCGGCTCCACACACCGGCGCCCAGACCGTACAGGGTGTCGTTGGCGATCGAGATGGCGTCGTCGTAGCCGCTGAAGGACGTGAGCGCCAGGACCGGCCCGAAGATCTCCTCCTGGAAGATGCGCATCGCGTTGTCGCCCTCGAAGACGGTCGGGGTGACGTAGTACCCGCCGGACAGCTCGCCGCCGAGGTCGGCTCGCTCCCCACCGGTCAGGAGCTTCGCCCCCTCCTGCTTGCCGATGTCGATGTAGCTCAGGATCTTCTCGAGCTGGTCGTTCGACGCCTGGGCGCCGATCATGGTCGACATGTCGAGCGGGTGCCCCTGCTGCACTGCACGCACGCGATCGAGGCCGTCGGCGACGAACCCGTCGTAGATCTCCTTCGCGACGAGCGCGCGGGACGGGCAGGTACACACCTCGCCCTGGTTGAGGTTGAAGAACGCGAACCCCTCGAGTGCCTTGTCGTAGAACGCGTCGTGCTCCTGGGCCACGTCGGCGAAGAAGACGTTCGGGCTCTTGCCGCCGAGCTCGAGCGTCACGGGGATGAGGTTCTGCGACGCGTACTGCATGATGAGCCGGCCCGTGGTCGTCTCCCCCGTGAACGCCACCTTCCGGACGTCAGGGTGCTGCGCGAGCGGGGCACCGACCTCGAACCCGAAGCCGTTCACGACGTTGAGCACGCCGGCGGGGATGAGGTCCTGGATCAGCTCGACGAGCACGTGGATCGACGCCGGCGTCTGCTCTGCCGGCTTCAGGACGACGCAGTTGCCGGCGGCGAGGGCCGGCGCGAGCTTCCACACCGCCATCAGGATCGGGAAGTTCCACGGGATGATCTGGGCGACGACGCCGAGCGGCTCGTGGAAGTGGTACGCCACGGTGTCGTGGTCGATCTCCCCCGTCGAGCCCTCCTGCGCGCGGATGGCCCCAGCGAAGTAGCGGAAGTGGTCGATCGCGAGCGGGATGTCCGCACCGAGGGTCTCGCGGATCGGTTTGCCGTTCTCCCACGTCTCCGCGACTGCGAGGAGCTCGAGGTTCTGCTCCATCCGGTCGGCGATCCGGTTGAGGATGTTCGCCCGTTCGGTGACGCTGGTCTTCCCCCACGCGGGGAACGCCTTCCACGCGGCCTGCACGGCGCGGTCCACGTCGGTGGAGTCGCCGCGGGCGACCTCGGTGAAGACCCGCCCGGTGACCGGTGTCGGGTTCTCGAAGTACTGGCCGCCGGTCGGGGCGACGTACTCGCCCCCGATGAAGTGGTCGTACCTCGGTCGGAACGAGACGAGTGATCCTGCCTCGCCGGGTGCGGCGTAGGTGGTGGGCGATGCTGCGATGGTCATGGTGGTGCCCTTTCGACGACGCTGTCGGGGCGCACGATCCGCGCGCCTGTCCGCGACGCTACGTGGACAGGGGTTGCATCCGGTTGCACGCGCGAGCGGGCCGGTCGTCCTCCGGGTACTGTCCAGGTCGTCCAGCTCCGATCAGGGAGGAGTGCTCGTGGATTCCCGTGCAGTCCGGACGTTCCGGGTGTTCGTCATCGTGACGTCCGTCGTCGCCATCGCGCTCGGCATCGTCGCGATCGTCTGGCCCCGGCCGTCCCTCGTCGTCGTCGCACTGCTCTTCGGCGTCTACCTCGTCGTCGCCGGCGTGATGCGTGTGTTCGCAGCGGTCCGCGGCCACGGGACGCCGCCCGTGTGGCGGTGGACGTCCGGCGTGGTCGGGGTGCTCGTCGCGATCGCCGGCCTGGTCACGCTCCTCGACCCCGCCGTCCCGCTCGTGGTCTACGCCGTGCTTGCGGGGATCGGGTTCGTCATCGAGGGCATCGCGTCACTCGTCGGCGGGTTCGCCGGACACCCCGGTTCCTCCCGCATCCCGACGGTCGTCAGCGGGGTGCTCTCGATCCTCGGCGGCATCGCGGTGCTGTTCGCGCCGGGCCTCGCCCTGACCGTGTTCATGGTCTTCGCCGGGATCGCGCTGATCGTGGTCGGGGCGGCGGCCTTGCTGCTCCTGCCCCCGCGGGCCGCCGTCCGCCGGTAGCGGGCGGTCGCTACGCCGATCCGGTCCCGAAGAGCAGCCCGAGCAGGTACGTGACCACCGCGGCACCGAAGCCGATCGCGAGCTGCCGCAGTGCCCGACGGAGCGGCGAGGCACCGCTGAGGACGCCGACGACCGCGCCGGTGCCGAGCAGGGCGATCCCGACCAGGAACCCGGCCACGGCGACCGCGGTCCAGCCGTCGAGCCCGAACAGGTAGGGCAGCACGGGGATGATGGCGCCGGACGCGAAGAACAGGAAGCTCGAGATCGCCGCGCTCATGCCGTTGCCGACCGCCTCGTGGTCGTCGACCGGCCGGGTGG
This sequence comes from Curtobacterium sp. L3-7, assembly GCF_048756585.1. Classification (NCBI taxonomy): domain Bacteria; kingdom Bacillati; phylum Actinomycetota; class Actinomycetes; order Micrococcales; family Microbacteriaceae; genus Curtobacterium; species Curtobacterium sp. L3-7. The sequence goes on from NZ_CP151474.1 coordinate 2,697,931, forward strand.
ACCTGGTGTCCGGCCCGGTTCCGAGCCCGGCGAGCACGTCGGTCGCGTGGGCCTCGGCCTCGTGCTCGGGCATCCCCCGCGCCCGGTAGACCAGGGCGAGCTCGTTCGCGTCGACGTCGAGGTCCGCGACGGCCCGGTTCGCGTCCGGATGCGGTGACGACGCCTCGAGCAGCTCGCGCTGGGACCGCACCGACACGTACTCCCCCGCGCCCATCGACAGGGCACCCGCGAGCAGCCCCGCGATCCCGCTCAGGAGCACGAAGTGCCGGTCCGCTCCCGAGGCGCTGATGCCGATGATCAGCGCGAGGTTCGAGACCAGTCCGTCGTTCGCGCCGAAGACCGCCGCCCGGAACGTGCCGGACAGCCGCATCCGGCCGCGGTTCGCCAGCCCGCGGACCACCTCGCCGTGGATCCGTTCGTCTGCGGCCATGCTCGCGGTCGCGTCCGCGTCGTCCGCGTACGGCGAGCGGTCCTCGGCGCGTTGCATGAGCGCGAGCACGAACACCGACCCGAACCGCTTCGCCAGTCCGGCGAGGACCCGCGTCCGCAGGCTGCCACGCAACGGTCGGCCGATGTCGTTGCCGAGCAGGTCGATCCAGTGCTGCTCGTGCCGGCCCTCGGCCTCCGCGAGGGCGCTCAGGATCTCCCGCTCCTCACCCTCGCGACGGGCCGCGAGGTTGCGGTAGACGGCGCCTTCCGCGCGTTCGTCGGCCAGGTACCGTCGCCATCGGCGCACGTCCGTGGGCCGTCGGCCCACCGTCTCGGACCGGAGGCTCCGCTCACTCATCGCGATCGTCTCCTGTCGACGGGATGGGGGCTCTGGACGCGAGCGGGCGCGGACCGGAGGTGGTGCAGTCAGCTGCACCGGGCCTCCCGTCCGCGCCCTCGCGCGATCCGCGGGACTAGTCCCGAACGTACGCCGGTGCGGCCTCGGCGTGCGCGTCGCCCACGCGGTGCACGCGGAGGTCGTTCGTCGAGCCCTCGAGTCCGGGAGGCGATCCAGCCGTCACGATGACGCGGTCACCGGGTGCGGCGAGGCCGTTGTGGATCAGGACGTCGTCGACCTGACCGAACAGCTCGTCGGTGTGCTTCATGCGCGGCACCAGGAACGAGCGGACGCCCCAGGTGAGCGCCATGCGGCGACGTGTGGCCTCGTTCGGGGTGAACGCGATGATCGGCAGCCCGTGGCGCAGACGCGACATGCGGCGCGCCGAGTCACCGGACTCGGTGAAGACGCAGAGGTACGACGCCTCGGTGAACTCGGCGATCTCGACCGCGGCGAGCGTGATCGCTCCACCGAGGGTGCGCGGCTTGGTGCCGAGCGGCGCGATGCGCTCGAGGCCGTGGTCCTCGGTCGACTCGACGATGCGCGCCATGGTGCGGACGGTCTGCACGGGGTACTCGCCCACGCTGGTCTCGCCGGAGAGCATCACGGCGTCGGCACCGTCGAGCACCGCGTTCGCGACGTCGGACGTCTCGGCGCGGGTCGGGATCGGCGACGAGATCATCGACTCGAGCATCTGCGTCGCGACGATCACCGGCTTCGCCATGCGGCGGGAGAGCTCGACGGCGCGCTTCTGCACGATCGGGACGGCCTCGAGCGGGAGCTCGACGCCGAGGTCACCGCGGGCGACCATGATCGAGTCGAAGGCGTCGATGATCTCCTCGAGCGCGTCGACGGCCTGCGGCTTCTCGATCTTCGCGATGACGGGCAGACGCTTGCCCTCTTCGTCCATGATCTCGTGGGCGCGGTCGACGTCGGCGGCGTTCCGCACGAACGACAGCGCGATGAGGTCGGCGCCCTGCCGGATCCCCCAGCGGAGGTCCGCTTCGTCCTTCTCGCTCAGCGCGGGGACGTTCACGGCGACGCCGGGGAGGTTGATGCCCTTGTTGTTCGACACGGTGCCGCCGACGACGACCTCGGTGCGGACGCGCACCCCGTCGGTGTCGAGCACGCGGAGGCGCACGCGGCCGTCGTCGATGAGGAGCGGGTCGCCGGGCTGCACGTCGTCGGGGAGACCCTTGAACGTGGTGCCGCAGATCTCCTTCGAGCCGGGCACGTCCTCGGTCGTGATCGTGAAGACGTCGCCGACGGCGAGTTCGTGCGGGCCGTCGGCGAACTTCGCGAGACGGATCTTCGGACCCTGGAGGTCGACGAGGATCGCGACCGGCTTGCCGAGTTCCTCGGCGGCGCGACGGACGTTCTCGTAGTTGGCCTCGTGGACGCTGTAGTCACCGTGGCTGAGGTTGAGTCGGGCGACGTCCACGCCTGCCTCGATGATCTCCTTGACGGTCTCGTAGTCCGACGTGGCCGGGCCGAGGGTCGAAACGATCTTTGCGCGTCTCAATGGATTCCTTCGTGTGGTGTCTTGTGGGGCTTGCGGCTGCTGCTTGCTTGCTGGCGTGGGGCTTCGCAGTACGAAGAAGAGGCCACCAGCACCCTATCGAGTGCTGGTGGCCTCCCGCTCACCGAGTGGTGGCCATCAGATGGAGATCGCCCGGTCGGTCGCCTTCACCGGCGCCGGCAGCATCGTGGTGCCCTCGAGGTACTCGTCGACCTTCGCGGCGGCCGCACGGCCCTCCGCGATGGCCCAGACGATCAGGGACTGACCGCGACCGGCGTCACCGGCGACGAACACGCCGGCCTCGTTCGTGGTGTAGTCGGCCTGCCGCGCGACCGCGCCGGACACCGTGACCGGGAGCCCGAGCTGCGGCTCGAGCGTGTCGGTCTCGGGACCGGTGAAGCCCATCGCGATGAGGACCAGGTCGGCGGGGATCTCCCGCTCGGTGCCGGCCTTGGGGACCCGGCGGCCGTCGAGGTACTCGGTCTCGGCGACACGGAGCGCCCGGACCTCGCCAGCGTCGTTCGAGAGGAACTCGACCGTCGAGGCCAGGAAGGTGCGCTCCCCGCCCTCTTCGTGGGCGCTGGTGACCTCGAACACGGTCGGGAACATCGGCCACGGCTGGTTCTCCGGGCGCTCCAGCGGCGGCTGCTTGCCGATCGCGAGGTTGGTCACGCTCAGCGCGCCCTGACGGTGGGCGGTCCCGATGCAGTCCGCACCGGTGTCACCACCGCCGATCACGACGACGTGCTTGCCCTCCGCCGTGATCTGGTTGTCGACGACCGTGCCGGCACCCGCGCGGTTCTGCTGCACGAGGTACTCCATCGCGAAGTGCACGCCGGCGAGGTCGCGACCGGGGATGGGCAGGTCGCGCGGGACCGTCGCACCGGTGGCGACGACGACCGCGTCGTAGCGCGACTTCAGGTCGTCCCAGGTGATGTCCCGGCCGATCTCGACACCGGCGCGGAAGCGCGTGCCCTCCGCCTGCATCTGAGCGAGTCGCGCGTCGATCTGGCGCTTCTCCATCTTGAAGTCCGGGATGCCGTACCGGAGCAGACCACCGATGCGGTCGTCACGCTCGTAGACGGCGACGGTGTGGCCGGCGCGGGTCAGCTGCTGCGCGGCCGCGAGCCCGGCGGGACCGGAGCCGACGACGGCGACGGTCTTGCCGGTCAGGCGCTCCGGCGGGTGCGGGGTGACCCACCCGTTCTGGAACGCCTCGTCGATGATCGAGACCTCGACCTGCTTGATGGTCACGGGCGGCTGGTTGATGCCGAGCACGCACGACGACTCGCACGGAGCCGGGCAGAGCCGACCCGTGAACTCCGGGAAGTTGTTCGTCGCGTGGAGCCGCTCGATCGCCTGGCGGCCCTCGCCGCGCCACGTGAGGTCGTTCCACTCCGGGATGAGGTTGCCGAGTGGGCAGCCCTGGTGACAGAACGGCACGCCGCAGTCCATGCAGCGGCCGGCCTGGCGCTTCAGCTGGCCGGACTCCTGCTGCTCGTAGACCTCTTTCCAGTCCATGAGCCGGACGGGGACGGGCCGACGCTCGGGCAGTTCGCGTTCCTGGACCTTCAGGAATCCCTTGGGGTCAGCCACCTGTTACCTCCATCGGGTTCGTGTGCTCGGTCTGTTCCGGACGCGCCGTGATCTCAGCCACCGGTCACCTCCATGATCCTGTTCCAAACGATGTCGCCGTCGGGGTCGAGCCCCTCGTCGACGGCCTGCTTGCGGGTCTCGAGCACTGCGGCGTAGTCGCGCGGCAGCACCTTGACGAACTCGGACAGGTCACCCGACGCCAGCAGGTCTGCGGCGACCGTCGAGCCCGTCTCGGCAGCGTGCCGCTCGAGCAGGTCGGTGACGATCTCCACGTCGGCGCTGTCCAGTTCCTCGAGCCGGAGCTCGCCGCTGCCCAGGGAGTCCTGGTTGACGTGCTCGGTCCGCAGGCTCCTGACGTATGCGGTGCCACCGGACATGCCGGCGCCGAGGTTCCGACCGGTCTCACCGAGGATGAGCGCGAGGCCACCTGTCATGTACTCGAGCGCGTGGTCGCCGACGCCCTCGACGACGGCCGTCGCGCCGGAGTTCCTGACCAGGAAGCGCTCCCCCACGATGCCGCGGATGAACATGCTGCCCTGGGTGGCGCCGTAGCCGATGACGTTGCCGGCGATGACGTTCTCCGACGGCTCGAAGCCGCTCGACTCGGCCGGGCGCACGACGATGTCGCCACCGGAGAGTCCCTTGCCGACGTAGTCGTTGCTGTCGCCGATGAGCCGCAGGGTGATGCCGGACGGCATGAACGCGCCGAGCGACTGTCCGGCGGACCCGCGCAGCGTGACGTCGATCGACCCGGCCGGCAGCCCGTTCTCACCGTGGCGCAGCGTGACCTCGTGGCCGAGCATGGTGCCGACGGCGCGCTCGGTGTTGCGGATCGGGAGGTCGAGCGTGACGGACCCACCGTGCTCGAGCACGTCGGACGCCTTCTGGATGAGCTGCACGTCGAAGTGCTGCTCGAGCTCGTGGTCCTGCTCGCGATGGTGCCGACGGGGTTCCTCCGCCTGGAACTCCGGCCCCTTGAGGACGGGTTCGAGGTCGAGGCCTGACGCCTTCCAGTGCTCGACGGCGCGGTCGACGTCGAGGACGCCGGTGTGCCCGATCGCCTCGTCGAGGCTGCGGAAGCCGAGTTCGGCGAGGAGCTCGCGGACTTCCTGAGCGATGAACTCGAAGAAGTTCACCACGAACTCTGGCTTGCCCGAGAACCGTTTGCGGAGCTCCGGGTTCTGCGTCGCGACGCCGACCGGGCACGTGTCGAGGTGGCAGACGCGCATCAGGATGCATCCCTCGACGACGAGCGGCGCGGTGGCGAAGCCGTACTCCTCCGCGCCGAGCAGCGCTGCGACGACGACGTCACGGCCGGTCTTCATCTGGCCGTCGACCTGCACCACCACGCGGTCGCGCATGCCGTTGAGCATGAGCGTCTGCTGGGTCTCGGCGAGACCGATCTCCCATGGGGTGCCTGCGTGCTTCAACGAGTTCAGCGGCGACGCACCGGTGCCACCGTCGTGGCCGGAGACGAGCACGACGTCGGCGAGGGCCTTCGTCACGCCGGCGGCCACCGCACCGATGCCGGACTGGCTCACGAGCTTGACGTGCACGCGTGCCGAGGGGTTGGCGCGCTTGACGTCGAAGATCAGCTGCTTGAGGTCCTCGATGGAGTAGATGTCGTGGTGCGGCGGCGGCGAGATGAGGCCGACACCGGCGGTGGCGTGCCGGGTGCGCGCCACCCACGGGTAGACCTTCTGCGGCGGCAGCTGCCCGCCTTCGCCGGGCTTCGCACCCTGGGCCATCTTCAGCTGGATGTCCGTGGCGTGCGTCAGGTACATGCTCGTGACGCCGAAGCGGCCGGAGGCGACCTGCTTGATCGCGCTGCGGCGTTCGGGGTCGAGGAGTCGGTCGACGTCCTCGCCGCCCTCACCCGTGTTCGATCGCCCGCCGAGACGGTTCATCGCGATGGCGAGCGTCTCGTGGGCTTCCTTCGAGATGGAGCCGTAGGACATCGCGCCGGTGTTGAACCGCTTGACGATGGACTCGATCGACTCGACCTCTTCCAGCGGGACGGGCTTCCGCTCGCCGTGCTTGAAGCGGAACAGACCGCGGAGCGTCATGAGCTCCTCGGACTGGTCGTCGACCGCGCTCGAGTACTCCTTGAAGATGTCGTACCGCCGGGCACGGGTGGCGTGCTGCAGGCGGAACACCGTGTCCGGGTTGAACAGGTGCGGCGGGCCTTCGCGGCGCCACTGGTACTCGCCACCGGTCTGCAGGCGCTCGTGTGCGAGCACCGCGCCGTCCTGCGGGTACGCCTGACCGTGCCGCTCGGCGTTCTCCTTCGCGATCACGTCGATGTCGACGCCGCCGAGGATCGACGAGGTGCCGGTGAAGTACTTGTCGACGAACTCCTGCGACAGCCCGACCGCCTCGAACGCCTGGGCGCCCGCGTAGCTCGACACCGTCGAGATGCCCATCTTCGACATGATCTTCAGGACGCCCTTGCCGAGCGCCTTGATCACGTTCTTGACGGCCTGCTCGGGGGTGATCCCGCTGATCATGCCCTGGCGGACGAGGTTCTCGCAGGTCTCCATCGCGAGGTACGGGTTGATCGCGGAGGCACCGTAGCCGATCAGGGTCGCGACGTGGTGGACCTCACGCACGTCGCCCGCCTCGACGATCAGGCCGACCTTCATGCGCTGCTCGGTGCGGATCAGGTGGTGGTGCACGGCGGCGAGCAGCAGCAGGCTCGGGATCGGCGCGCTCTCGGCGTTGCCGTCACGGTCGGACAGCACGATGAACTGCTTGCCGGACTCGATGGCCTCGTCCACCTCGTCGCAGACGGCCTGGATGCGCTGCTCCATGGCCTGTTCGCCCGCGTCGACACGGTAGAGGCCCTTGATCGTCACGGTGAGGTGCCGACCGGACGCCGTCTCGAAGTGCTGGACCTTCGCGAGCTGGTCGTTGTCGATCACCGGGAAGTCCAGGACGATCTGCTTCGCGTGCTCCGGACCGGCGTCGAGCAGGTTGCGCTCCGGGCCGAGGCCCATGCCCATCGAGGTGATGACCTGCTCGCGGATGGAGTCGAGCGGCGGGTTCGTCACCTGGGCGAACTGCTGGGTGAAGTAGTCGAAGAGGAGCCGCGGGCGCTGGGACAGCACGGCGATCGGTGTGTCGGAGCCCATCGCGCCGAGCGGTTCCGCACCGGCCTGCGCCATCGGACGCAGCAGGATCCGGACCTCTTCCTCGGTGTACCCGAAGGCGCGCTGTCGACGCGTGACGGAGGCAGGGGTGTGCACGATGTGCTCCCGCTCTGGCAGGTCGCGGAGGTTGATCCGGCCGGCCTCCAGCCACTCGCCCCACGGCCCGGAGGACGCCAGGCCCTGCTTGACCTCGTCGTCCTCGATGATCCGACCGGCCTCGGTGTCGACGAGGAACATCCGGCCGGGGCGCAGACGGCCCTTGCGGACGACCTTCGACGCGGGCACGTCGATCACGCCGGTCTCCGACCCCATGACGATGAGGCCGTCGTCGGTGACCAGGAACCGGCCGGGACGCAGGCCGTTGCGGTCGAGCGTGGCGCCGACGAGCGAGCCGTCGGTGAACGTGATCGCGGCGGGGCCGTCCCACGGCTCCATGAGCATCGAGTGGTACTCGTAGAACGCCCGGAGCTCCGGGTCCATGTCGACCTGGTTCTCCCACGCTTCTGGGACCATCATCGACACCGCGTGCGGGAGCGTCCGCCCGGTCAGGGTGAGCAGCTCGAGGGTCTCGTCGAAGGACGCGGAGTCGCTCGCGCCGGGGCTGACGATCGGCAGCAGCGGCGCCATGTCGCCGAGCAGCTCGCTCTCGAGCTGCGACTGGCGGGCGCGCATCCAGTTGCGGTTGCCGCGAACGGTGTTGATCTCGCCGTTGTGCGCCAGCGTGCGGAACGGTTGGGCGAGCGGCCACGACGGGAACGTGTTCGTGGAGTACCGGGAGTGCACGATCGCGAGCTTCGACGCGAAGCGCTCGTCACTGAGGTCCGGGTAGAACGGCTCGAGCTGGAGCGTCGTGACCATGCCCTTGTAGACCATGGTCCGGCTCGACAAGGACATGAAGTAGACCTCCTGCTCGCGCTCGACGCGCTTGCGGAGACGGAAGGTCTGGCGGTCGAGGGCGATGCCGCTCCAGGCGGCGCCTTGCTCGTCGTGCCGCTCGGACGCCACGAACAGCTGCTCGAAGGCCGGCATCGCGGCTCGTGCGAGCGTCCCGAGGACGTCCGGACGCACCGGCACCACACGCCAGCCGAGGACCCGGAGGCCCTCCTCGGCAGCGTACGACTCGACGGCGGCCTTCACCGCGGCACGGTCGGCCTCGTCCACCGGCAGGTAGGCGGTACCGACGGCGTACTCGCCCGCGGCGGGCAGCTCGAACGGCGCCTCGTCGCGGAAGAACGCGTCGGGCACCTGGCAGAGGATGCCGGCGCCGTCTCCGGTGCCGGCGTCCGAACCGACGGCACCGCGGTGCTCGAGGTTGCGGAGCGCACCGAGCGCGGCGTCCACGATGTCGTGTCCTGGCGTCCCGCGGAGCGTCGCGACCATCGCCAGGCCGCAGGCGTCCTTCTCGTTGGCGGGGTCGTACATCCCCGTTGCGTCCGGGATCGCGGAGAACCGCCGGTGCGCAGGCAGGAGCGCCGTGGCCCGGCCCGTTGCGGCCGGACGAGACGTGGACTGTGGTGGCAGGAGCGCCATGGGGAACCGTCCTCACGAGGAAGTGGAACAGGGACAGCGGTGGCCCGGCGGTGCGTGCCGCCCGTGTGGGCGGGACTGGTGCCCGTGCACGCCGTCAGCGAGTTGCCCTGCGGCGTGCGGAGGTGTTCTGGCCCGCTTGTGGTGGACCTGTTGCTGTGGTGGTGCGCGGCTTGTGTGGTGCGCCGAGCGGGTCGCTGCAGCGGACCCCTCAGGAACGGTCGGCTGCTGTGGCGACCGGTTCGGAGTCGGCGGCGAGGGGTGCGTCGTCCCCGTGCTCCGAGTAGGTGTCGTCCGAGTCTACATCCGAGTTCGCACGGGGCCCGCGACCGGGCAGGTACGGGCTCGGCTCCTTGCCGGTGTGCCGCTTCGACTGGATCCAGAAGACGATGAGGCCCAGCAGGATCGCCGCGAACGACGCCCAGACGTTCGTCCGGATGCCGAAGAAGGTCTCGGAGGTGTCGACGCGGATCGACTCGAGGAACGACCGGCCGAGGCCGTACCAGATCAGGTACAGCGCGAGCACGCGGCCCCACTGGAGGCTGAACTTGCGGTCGATCAGGATGATCACGACGAAGCCGAGGACGTTCCAGATGATCTCGTAGAGGAAGGTCGGGTGGAACAGCGTGCCCTCCGGCAGCCCGGTCGGGTAGGCCGCGTTGGACGACTCGATCTGCAGACCCCACGGCAGGCTTGTCGGCATGCCGAACAGCTCGTGGTTGAAGTAGTTGCCGAGCCGGCCGAACGCCTGTGCGAGCAGCATCGCGGGCGCGACGGCGTCGAGGAAGGCCGTGAACCGGAGCCCCACCTGACGGCAACCGATCCAGGCGCCGACCGAACCCAGGATGAGCGCCCCGAAGATCGCGAGGCCGCCTTCCCAGATGTAGAGGAAGGAGAGCGGATCGCGTCCGGGCCCGAAGTAGTCGCTGACGTGTGTGAACACGTGGAACAGGCGCCCGCCGATGATGCCGGCCGGCACCGCCCAGATCGCGATGTCGATGATGATCCAGCGCTCCACGCCGCGGGCGTTGAGCCGTCGGTTCGTGACGACCACGGCGGCGACGATGCCGAGCAAGATGCAGATCGCGTAGGCGTGGATCCGGAAGTCGAGGGGCAGCGACCACCCGAACGCGTCGCGCAGCCAAGCGGTCAGATCGAAGTACTGCCAGGCGGTGCTGGGGCTCGGGATGCTCAGGAGGGGCATGGAGGTGCTGTCGCCTTTCGGTGTGCGCCGCGGGCGTCGCAGTCGCGACGATCCCGGATCACTGTAGCGCGGGTGGCACGGTGGTCAGGACCCGGCGGCGGCTGTCTGTGGAAACCGTGATGCGGGTGGACCGGAGGCCCGGTGGACGTGAGCCGACCGGCTGACGTCCGCCGGGCCTCCCGTCCCGGCTCTCAGCGGCGCTGCGCGCCCGCTGTCAGCTCCGCAGCGCGCTGGCCGGCACCGGTGACACCGAGATCGGCGAGAGCACGGACGAAGGCCGAACCGACGATCGCACCGTCCGCGTAGTCGAGGACCTCGGCGACCTGGTCGGCCGTCGAGATGCCGAGACCGACACACGTCCGGTCGACGCCGGCGTCGCGGAGTCGGGACACGACGGTGCGTGCCGCGGCGTCGACGCCGAGTCGCGCCCCGGTGACCCCCATGGTCGAGACGGCGTAGACGAACCCGCGGCTCGACTCGACGGCCTGGCGCATCCGCGCATCGGTCGACGACGGCGCGGCGAGGAACACCCGGTCGAGCCCGGTCCGCTCGGACGCGGTGAGCCACTCGGTGGCCTCGTCGGGGATGAGGTCAGGGGTGATGAGTCCCGAGGCGCCGGCGGCCACCAGGTCGTCGGCGAACCGGTCCACCCCGTAGCGGAGCACCGGGTTCCAGTACGTCATCACGAGCACGGGGATCCCCGCGCGCTCGGTGATCTCGTGCACGGCGTCGAACACCTGCGCCACGCGGAACCCGTTCGCGAGCGACTCCTCGGCCGCGCGCTGGATGACCGGGCCGTCCATCACGGGGTCGGAGTACGGCAGCCCGAGCTCGATGACGTCCACGCCGTTCTCGGCGAGGGCGACGGCGGCGTCGATGCTCGTCTTCACGTCCGGGAACCCGGCGGGCAGGTACCCGACCACGGCTCCGGCGCGGTCCGCGTTCGCCTGGTCGATCGTCGTCGCGACCGTGTTCGTGTTCGTCGTGCTCACAGCTGCACCGCGTTCTCGTCGAGGATGCCGAAGTACCGGCTCGCCGATGCGACGTCCTTGTCGCCGCGTCCGGACAGGTTCACCAGGACGACGCCCTCCGGGCCGAGCTCCTTGCCGAGCTTGATCGCCCCCGCCAGCGCGTGCGACGACTCGATCGCCGGGATGATGCCCTCGGTGCGGCTGAGCAGCCGGAAGGCCTCCATCGCCTCGGCGTCCGTGATCGGCTCGTACCTGGCACGGCCGATCGACGCCAGGTAGGCGTGCTCCGGGCCGACGCTCGGGTAGTCGAGGCCGGCGGAGATGCTGTGGCTCTCGATGGTCTGGCCGTCCTCGTCCTGCATGAGGTAGGACTTCGTCCCCTGCAGCACGCCTTCGCGGCCCAGGGTGATGCTGGCCGCGTGCCGACCGGTCTCGACGCCGTCGCCACCGGCCTCGAAGCCGTGCAGGCGGACCGACTCGTCGTCGAGGAACGCCTCGAAGATCCCCATCGCGTTCGACCCGCCACCGACGCACGCGGCGACGGCGTCGGGCAGGCGGCCGACCAGGTCGAGCACCTGCTGGCGTGCCTCGACACCGATCACCTTGTGGAACTCGCGCACCATCTCGGGGAACGGGTGCGGACCCGCGACCGTGCCGAGCAGGTAGTGCGTCGAATCGACGTTCGCCACCCAGTCGCGAAGCGCGTCGTTGATCGCGTCCTTCAGCGTCTTCGAGCCGGTCTCGACCGGGATGACCTCGGCGCCGAGGAGCCGCATGCGGGCGACGTTGAGCGCCTGTCGGTCGGTGTCGACCGCGCCCATGTACACGACGCAGTCCATGCCGAAGAGCGCGGCGGCCGTCGCCGTGGCGACACCGTGCTGGCCGGCGCCGGTCTCGGCGATCAGGCGCGTCTTGCCGAGCCGCTTCGCGACGAGGGCCTGGCCGAGGACGTTGTTGATCTTGTGCGAACCGGTGTGGTTGAGGTCCTCGCGCTTGAGGATCACCCGGGCACCACCGGCGTGCTTCGCGAACCGCGGCACCTCGGTGATGATCGACGGGCGTCCGGTGTAGTCGCGCTGCAGGGCGTCGAGCTCCTCGTGGAAGGCCGGGTCCGCCCAGGCTTCGCGGAAGGCGGCTTCGAGCTCGTCGAGGGCCAGCACCAGGGACTCGGGGACGAAGCGTCCGCCGAAGTCGCCGAAGTACGGGCCGTGGAGGTCACGGAGTGAGGTCACGATGGTGCTCCCGGAACGTGTCCGGCACCTGGCCGGACGAAGGGTCAGGCGTCGATGAACGACGCGAGTGCAGCAGCGGGGTCGGCGCCCGTCACGAGCGCCTCCCCCACCAGGACGACGTCGGCACCCGCAGCGCGGTAGTGGGCGACGTCGGCGGGACCGGCGACGGCGGACTCGGCGACACGGACGACCCCCTCCGGGATCGCGCCGGCGAGGGAGCCGAACAGGTCGCGGTCCAGCGAGAAGTCCGTCAGGTCGCGGGCGTTCACCCCGAGGATGCGCGCGCCGGCGTCGAGCCCGCGCGCGACCTCGTCGGCGGAGTGGGCCTCCACCAGGACACGCATGCCGAGCTGCTCCGCGAGGTCGTGGAGCTCGACCAGCTGCTGCTGCTCGAGGGCCGCGACGATGAGCAGCACGATGTCCGCTCCGGAGGCACGGGCCTCGATCACCTGGTACGGATCGGCGATGAAGTCCTTGCGCAGGACCGGCACCGAGACGCGTGCCTTGACGGCTTCGAGGTCGGCCAGGCTGCCGAGGAACTTCCGCCCCTCGGTCAGGACGCTGATCGCCGAGGCGCCGCCACGCTCGTACTCGGCGGCGAGGGCAGCCGGGTCCGCGATGGGCGCCATCGAACCACGCGACGGGCTCGCGCGCTTGACCTCGGCGAGGATCTTCACGCGGTCACCCGGTGCGAGGAACTCGAGCGCGTCGAGCGGCGATGCGACCCGGTCCAGGTCGCGTTCGACGTCCGCGAGAGGACGGTCGACGCGACGGGCCGCAGCGTCTTCGAGCGCGCCCGCGACGAGGGTCTCGAGCACGTTCGGCATGCCGGACCTACTCGTTGTGGTGCTTGGGGACGAACTTCGGACCGTTCACGCCGTAGCCGGCCTTGCCCATGACCCAGCCGACGACGAGGCCGACGACGAGCAATGCGGCGGAGGCCCAGACACCCCACACGATGCTGAACCAGAAGCAGATCGTGCCGATCGCGAACGCCACCAGCATGATGATGACGGACGTCCAGGCTGCCGGCGAGTGGCCTTCGCCGAGTTCTGCGGGCTCAGTGGTGCTCACGGTGCTCCTCGTGGTCGGTGGCGCCGTCGGTCGAGCGGCGCGGTTCCCAGCCTACCGTGTCGGCGGTGTCCGTCCCGTCGCTCGGCGCAGAGCCGGACGTCGCGTCGACGGAGGTCGGGTCGACGCCTGCGCTCAGGTCGTCCCAGTCGACGACGGCGTCCCGTTCCACGGGCGCGGCCTTCGGCGTTGCGGAGGGCGTCGCGGCGTACTTCCGGCTCGGCCCCGGCCACGACCGCTGCACGACCAGGACCACCACGCCGAGCAGGACCGCGAGGACTCCCCCGACGATGCCGACGACGGGCCACGCGGAGACGTCGACGCTCGTGACGACCCGGCGGACGGCTGACAGGTCACTCACGCCGGCGACCTCGCCGATGGCCCCCCTCGCGGCGGCGACCGGATCGGCCAGCGCGTTGATGCCGGCGACGACGATCGCGACGCCGAGCAGGACCTCGATCACCGCGAGGACGACGCGCACGACGCGTCCGGCGATCGTCATGGCCAGGAACAGCGCGAGCGACGCGATCGCCAGCGCGGTGTACTGCGGCACCGCCTTCGAGCCGTCGGCGTCCACGGTGGTGGTCACGGCCGAGGCGGCATCGAGGTGCACCGTGAACCACGTCTGGGTCCACGAGAGCATCACGATGCCGGCGACGGCCAACCCGATGACGACGACGAGCGGACGGGAGCGCTTCACGAGCGGACCTCCCGCATCTTGTTGGCGGTCGCGACGGCTCGGAGCGGTGCCGCTGCCTTGTTCACGGCCTCGGTGTGCTCGGTCTCGGGGTCGGAGTCGGCGACGAGCCCCGCTCCCGCCTGCACCCGGGCGACGCCGTCCTGGATCAGGGCGGTGCGGATCGCGATGGCCAGGTCCGCGTCACCGGCGAAGTCGAAGTACCCGACGACCCCCGCGTACGCGCCGCGCTTGGCCGGTTCGAGCTCGTCGATGATCTCGAGCGCGCGCGGCTTCGGGGCACCGGACAGCGTGCCGGCCGGGAACGTCGCACGGAACACGTCGATCGCCGACGCCTCCGGACGGACCGAGCCCTCGACGCTCGACACGAGGTGCATGATGTGGCTGAAGCGCTCCACGGTCATGAACTCGGTGACGGCAACGGTGCCCGGTTCGCAGACCTTCTGCAGGTCGTTGCGGGAGAGGTCGACGAGCATCAGGTGCTCCGCGCGCTCCTTCGGGTCCTCGAGCAGGTCCTCGCCGAAGCGCACGTCCTCTTCCGGGGTGGCGCCCCTCGGACGAGACCCGGCGATCGGGTGCGTGATCGCCCGGCCGCCCTGCACCTTCACCAGCGCCTCGGGCGAGGCGCCGACGATCCAGAACGGCTTGCCCGCGGTGTCCTCCATCGACAGGAAGTACATGTACGGGCTGGGGTTCAGCGTCCGGAGCACCCGGTAGACGTCGAGCGGCTCGGCCGTGACGTCATGGTCGAACCGCTGCGAGATGACGACCTGGAACACGTCGCCGTCGCGGATGAAGTCCTTCGACCGGGTCACCGCAGCCATGTACTCGTCCGGCGTCGACCGGTGCCTGGGCGTCGGCTCGGCGATGTCGAACGCCTCGGCCACGGTCGCGACGGTCGGCTGGACCAGGTCGGCCTGCATCCGGTCGAGGCGCTCCTGCGCCGCGGCCCAGAGCACGTCGGCGCCGTCGGTGCCGTCGTTGAGCGCGCTCGCGACCAGCAGGACGAGTCCGGTGCGGTGATCGAGCGCCGCGAGCTCGGAGACGAAGGCGAGCGACTGCCCGGGGACGTCGAAGTCGGCCGGCGGGACGTTCGGCAGGTGCTCGAGCTGCCGCACGGCCTCCCAACCGATGAACCCGACCGTGCCGCCGACGAGCGGCGGCGTGCCGGGGACGCGCGGGGTCGCCCAACGCTCGTGGAGCCGTGCGAGCACGTCGAGCGGCGCACCGTCGAGGGACCCCACGGCGCGTTCGGCGCTCATGCCGGTGTCGATCCACGCCGCACGGTCGCCGTCCTGGGTCAGGACGCCGAAGCTCCGCACGCCGACGAACGACCACCGCGACCACAGGCCGCCCTGGCCGGCCGACTCGAGCAGGAACGACCCGGGACGGCCGTCCGCGAGCTTCCGGTAGACACCGACCGGCGTCTCGCTGTCGCCGTAGAGCGCGCGCACCACGGGGACGACGCGGTGGCCGTTCGCCACCAGGCCGTCGAACTCCGGACGGGAGGTCGTGTGCGGCTGCTCGGCGAGCGTCGCGGTGGTCATCGGGTCTCCTCCACTGCCGTGGTCACCGGAGCGGACGCCGTCACCGGCTCCAAGGGGTCGACGTCGAAGCACCGGTGCGCACCGGTGTGGCACGCGGCACCGACCTGCTGCACGGTGACGAGGAGCGTGTCGGCGTCGCAGTCGAACGCCGCCGCCCGGACGTACTGGGCGTGACCGGAGGTGTCACCCTTGCGCCAGTACTCCTGCCGCGAGCGGGACCAGAAGGTCACCCGCCCCTCGGTCAGGGTGCGGCGGAGGGCTTCCCGGTCCATGTAGCCGAGCATGAGGACGTCCTTACTGGACTCCTCCTGCACGACTGCCGGGAGCAGCCCGTCCGCACCGAAGCGTGCGCGGTCGAGGACCGCGTCCGTGCTGGTGCTGGTGCTGTCGGTCATGAGGCTCCTAGCGTACGGCGTGCCCGGTCCCCCGCAGCGCGTCCTTGACGTCCCCGATGGTCATCTCCCCGCGGTGGAACACACTCGCAGCGAGCACCGCGTCCGCGCCGGCGTCGACGGCCGGGGCGAAGTGGTCGAGGCTGCCGGCGCCACCGGAGGCGATCACGGGAACCGACGACACCGCACGGACCGCGGCGGTCAGCTCGAGGTCGAACCCGTTCTTCGTGCCGTCGGCGTCGATCGAGTTGACGAGCAGCTCTCCCGCGCCACGCTCGACGGCTTCCCGCGCCCAGGCGATCGCATCGAGGTCCGACTCGCTACGGCCGCCGTGGGTCGTCACGACGAACCCGGAGGGCATCCGGTCCGACCGCTTCACGTCGAGCGACAGGACGACGGCCTGCGCGCCGAACCGGTCCGCGATCTCGCCGACGAGGTCGGGCCGGGCGATGGCGGCGCTGTTCACGCCGATCTTGTCCGCGCCGCACTGCTGGAGTCGTGACACGTCGTCGACGCTCCGGACGCCACCGCCCACCGTGAGCGGGATGAAGACCTGCTCGGCGGTGCGCGTGACGGTCTCGTACATCGTGGACCGGTTCTCGACGGTCGCGCCGACGTCCAGGAACGTCAGCTCGTCCGCACCCTGCTCGTAGTAGCGCGCCGCGAGCTCGACGGGGTCGCCGGCGTCCTGCAGGTCGAGGAAGTTCACGCCCTTCACGACGCGTCCACCGGACACGTCGAGGCACGGGATCACGCGGACCGCGACGCCGCCGCGGGGGCCGCCCACGCCTCCGGTCGCCGCGGTCACAGTCGTGCCGCGTGGATCGGGCTGACCAGGATGGCGCGTGCGCCGAGGTCGTAGAGGGCGTCCATGATCAGGTTCGCGTCGTCGCGCGGGATCATCACGCGGACGGCAGCCCAGTCGCGTCCGTGCAGCGGCGAGACCGTCGGCGACTCGATGCCCGACGCGATCGCCGTCGCCTGCTCGAGCAGTTCGGTGGGGATGTCGTAGTCGAGCATCACGTAGCCGCGGGCGACGAGGACGCCCTGCAGCCGGCGGCGGAGCACGTCGATGCCCGCGATCGTCTCGTCCGTGGTGATGAGGAGCGCGGTCGACTCGAGGATCACCGGTCCGAAGATCTCGAGCCCGGCCTGCCGGAGGGTGCTGCCGGTCGAGACGACGTCCGCGACGGCATCGGCCACACCGAGGCGCACGGCGCTCTCCACGGCACCGTCCAGCTTGACGAGGGTCGCGGTGACGCCGTGCTTCGCGAGGAACTCCCCGACGAGCCCCGGGTAGCTCGTGGCGACCCGGACGCCGTCGAGGTCCTGCAGGGCCGCGAACCGACCGGGCGTGCCGGCGAAGCGGAACGTGGAGTCGGCGAAGCCGAGCGCATCGACCTCGTGCGCGGTCGACCCGGAGTCGAGGAGCAGGTCGCGGCCGGTGATCCCGACGTCGAGCGCGCCGGACCCGACGTACGTGGCGATGTCCCGCGGCCGCAGGAAGAAGAACTCCACCCCGTTGCGGTCGTCGACGAGGTGGAGCGCCTTCGGGTCACGGCGACCGGCGTACCCGGCCTCCCGCAGCATCTCGGAGGCGGTCTCGGAGAGTGAGCCCTTGTTGGGCACGGCGATGCGGAGCATCAGGGGGTCTGCTTTCTGGTGGAGGGTCTGGTGACGGTTCTGGAGGCGAGGCCTACAGATGTCGCCAGACGTCCGCCGGGGTGAGGCCCTTCGCGACCATCAGCACCTGCAGGTGGTAGACGAGCTGGGAGATCTCCTCGGCCGTGCGGACGTCGCCCTCGTACTCGGCGGCCATCCAGACCTCTGCGGCCTCTTCCACGATCTTCTTGCCGATCTGGTGCACTCCGGCGTCCAGTTCGGCGACGGTGCCGGAGCCCTCGGGGCGCGTGGCGGCCTTCTCGGTCAGCTCCGCGAACAGGTCGTCGAACGTCTTCACGCTCCCAGGCTACCGTCCTGCGAGCGCACGTTGCGCCGCGTCGCGGAGGTCGGCGATGCGCGATGCGGGCTCGCCGCCGTACACGGCCGAGCCGGCGACGAGGGTGTCCGCGCCGCTCTGCACCGCCTGGGGCACGGTGTCGACGGCGATGCCGCCGTCGACCTCGAGCCAGACGTCGAGCCCGGAGGCGTGGACCGCTGCCCGTGCGCCGGCGAGCTTCGGCATGACCTCCGGCATGAACGACTGCCCACCGAACCCGGGCTCCACCGTCATGAGCAGGATCATGTCGTACGCGTCGAGGTGTTCCAGCACGGGCGCGATCGGGGTCCCCGGCTTCACCGCGATCGCCGCGCGGGCGCCGTTCGACCGGATGGCCGCCGCGGTCGCGACCGGGTCGGTGGCCGCCTCGAAGTGGAACGTGACGCTCGCGGCACCCGTCTCGGCGTACTGCGGGGCCTGAGTGTCGGCGTCGGTGATCATCAGGTGCACGTCCAGCGGCACCGGCGACACCTGCTGCAGGCGCTGCACGATCGGGAGCCCAAGCGTCAGGTTCGGCACGAAGTGGTTGTCCATCACGTCGACGTGCACCATGTCGGCGGTCGCGATGCGGTGGAGCTCACGCTCGAGGTTCGCGAAGTCGGCGGACAGGATGCTCGGCGAGATACGGATCGTCACCCCACGAGCCTACCGGCGCACGTAGGCTGCAGATCGTGACCGATGATCAGATCCGCACGGACGCGGAGTCGATCCGCGTGCGGGTCGAGTTCGCCGAGGACCGTGGTGTGCCGTTGCGCGAGACGATCGCTGCGCTCGAGGACGTGCAAGAGGCGGTCGACCTCGCCTTCTTCCTCGCGCACGGCGATGCCCGCCGGTGGGAGCACGGCGGAGGCCGGGGGCAGGTGCGGCTCGACGACCTGGACCACGGCACGCCGGTCTCGATGGACCTCCGCTTGGTCATGTCCGGCGGCCTCGGGCTGACCCACCCCGAGGTCCTCGAAGGGGTGACCGCCGTCGAGGCGGTGCTGCGGGCGGCATGGTCGAGCACGGCCGCGGCCGGCGCAACGACCGTCGACGACGCCGAGAAGCACGTCCTGGAGGCGATGGAACGAGTCGCGTACGAGGCTCGTGGAACCGACCTGGCCTGGCGCATCCGCGAGGCGGAGGACCACCGCGCTCCGAGCTTCGACGGCAAGCAGGGCAAGGGCGCCCGCTTCGTGCGAGCCGCGGCCCGCCTGGTGACGAAGCCCGCCTTCGTCTTCCGCGTCGACCGCTGACCGCGTCGTCAGGACGTTCGTCGCCAGAGTGGGAGTTCCCGCCAACCGTCGCGCGTCCCGATCACGGCAGGCGGCACGAATCGGACGGCAGGCTGGCTGTCGACGACTCGCGACATGAGATGCGACGGTCCGATGCCCTGCTCGTTCCGGAGGAACTGCACGAGGGTCAGCTGACCGAAGGTCCGGTTCATGCTGGCCGCGGCGAAGTCCAGGGAGCGGTCGGATCCGGCCCCAGGCAGCCTCGGTCGCTTCGAGTAGACACGATTGAACAGCCGACCGTGGTGGGCGCATGCGTTCCGCACGGTGTTGAGCGCGCGGAGCCACGACGTCAGCTGCGGAGCGCGGAGCGAGTACTCAGTGGCGATCGCCTCCTGCACGACCGGCGGAGCGAATTCGAACAACCGCACCAGGCCGCCCCAGTCGAGCACCTCGACGGCCGCCCAGACCGGAAGCACGCCGGCGTACTGGTTGCGATGGTGCTCGACGAAGTCCTCACGAGACATGGACACGCTGGTCTCGAACTTCCGACGCCACACCGAGTAGGCATCTCCCCTCCGAGCCAACGGGCCGAGGATCTCGGGCGCGAGGTGAGCGGTCGCGTCGAGCCGGCCGAGTGCATGACCCAGGTGGGCACGGACCGAGAGCTCGACGGGCGCGAGCGCTGCGAAAACCGCGGTCCGGAGCCGCTCGTCGAACTCGTACAGAGCGATCACGTCGGCGAAGGACGCTCCTCGGCGGAACCCATCGAGCCGACGTCCGTCCTCGACCCGCCGGAACGGGTACCAGTAGCCACTCAACCGGTAGTAGTTGACCCGAGCGAGCCACGCCAGCGCCTGCTGGGGATCGTCGACGATCAGCCCGCGATCGAGCAACTGCTGGAGCTGCTGTTCGTACGATCTGAACGGCTTCGGCGCCCCCATCCGTCGCCTCCCCGGCCGAAAAAAGGACCGGCCCTGGACCTGCGAGCAGGCGGAACCGGTCTTGTGCAGCCAACATATCACCTGGGCTGCACGGGGTGCAACCCGTCAGGCGACTCGACGGAACAGCGCGATGAACATCGCATCCGTACCGATGCGGTGCGGCCAGAGCTGCGCCGTCATGCCGTCGGGGACCTGCGGGTCACGCGCGGCCACCGACCGCACGACCGACGCGGTGTCGACCTGCTCGAGCACCCCGCCGTGCCGCGCCATCAGCGCGTCGACCTGCCCACGGGTCTCCGCCAGGTGCGGCGAGCACGTCACGTACGCCAGGGTCCCGCCAGGTGCCAGCACCCGGACCGCCGCGTCGAGCAGCTCGGCCTGCAGCGCCGCGAGCTCCTGCACGTCCTCCGGCACCTTGCGCCAGCGCGCCTCCGGCCGCCGCCGCAACGCGCCGAGTCCGGTGCACGGCGCGTCGAGGAGCACGCGGTCGAACGTCACGCCGGAGCCGTCGAGCCCGTACCGCCGGCCGTCCCCCTCGACGACGGCGACCGTGTCGCCGAACCCCGCGAGGGCCTGTTTCACGAGTCCGACACGCGCCGGCACGAGTTCGTTGGCCACGAGCGTCGCGCCGCCCTGCGCAGCCTCGGCGGCGAGCAGCGCGGCCTTGCCGCCTGGGCCGGCGCACAGGTCGAGCCAGCGCTCCCCCGCGCGGACCGCCGACGCTCGGCTCAGTGCGAGCGCGGCGAGCTGCGAGCCCTCGTCCTGCACCCGCAGTCGCCCGGCCGCGACCCCTGGCACGCGGGCGGGATCGCCGGTGACGCCACGGATCCCGACGGGCGACACCGGCAGGGCGTCCGCGTCCGTCACGACCTCGGACACCGTCACGGCCTCGGACACCGGCACGGGAGGCTCGGCACCGTCCGCGTCGTCGGCCTCCGGTTGGGCCGTGGCGGGTTCCACCGCGGTGGTCGCGATGGCGAGGTCGTCCTCCGTCGCGAGACCGGGCAGCGCAGCGAGCTGCACACGGGGGGCGACGTCGTCCGCCGCGAGCAACGCCACGAGTTCGTCGCGGGAGCGCTCGGCGGCGAGGGCGTCGCGGAGCGCCGACACGACCCAGGTCGGGTGCGACCACCTGGTCGCGAGGAGGGCGTCCCCGGACAGCCCGCGGGTGATCTCGGCGTCCCACTCGTCCGGCGTCTTCGCGGCGACCTTGCGCAGGACGGCGTTCACGAAGCCCGTGGCACGGCGGGCACCGACCTCGCGGGCGAGCTCGACCGTCGCGGACACCGCGGCGTGCACCGGGGTGCGCATCGCGAGGAGCTGGTGGACACCGAGGCGCATGACGTCGAGCACGTCCGCCTCGATGTTCGCGACCCGCCGTCCTGAAGCCGCTTCCACGATGGCGTCGTACCGGCCGATCATCCGGATCGTGCCGTACGTCAGCTCGGTGGCGAACCCGGCGTCGCGAGCGGAGAGCGCGGCTCGACGGATGCGGGTCGGGAGGAGCAGGTTCGCGTACGCGTCGTCGACCTGCACGGCGCGGATGACGTCGAACGCGACGCGGCGTGCACTCGGACCGCGGACGGTGCGCGCCGGTTGCTGGTGCTGCTGGTGGGGGCTCATGCGAGGGTCTTCCCGTCGAGTTCGCCGAGCCCGCGGGCCCAAGCGGCGGCGTCCATCGCCTTCTTGCCCGCCGGCTGCACCTCGGTGAGCACCAGCGGACCGTCACCGGTCCCGACGAACAGCCGACCGCCCTGGACGGCCAACGCGCCGGGGGCGAGCGACGGGGCGGGGTCTCCCGAGCCTCCCGACCGTGCCACGCGGAGCAGCTTGACGCGCGTCTCCCCCAGGTGCGCGAACGCTCCTGGTTCCGGCGTCACGCCGCGGATGCGGGCGTGCACGGCGGAGGCGGGCTCGGCGAAGTCGATCCGGCCGTCCTCGATGGTGGTCTTCGGGGCGACGGTCGGCTCGCCGACCTGCTCGGTGGCGGTGGCGGTCCCGGCGGCGATGCCGTCGACGACGCGGGCGACGACCTCCGCGCCCGTCTCGGCCATCGCGGCGAGGACCTCGCCCGACGTGGCCTCCGGTCCGATGACGAAGGGTTCGGCGGCGAAGACCGGCCCGGCGTCGAGCGCCTCGACCAGCTGGAACACGGTCGCGGCGGTCGTCGTGTCCCCCGCCATGACGGCACGCTGCACGGGGGCCGCACCGCGGTACGCCGGCAGGTCGGAGAAGTGCAGGTTGATCCAGCCGTGCCGCGGCGCGTCGAGCGCCGGACGGCGGAGCAGCGCGCCGTAGGCGACGATGACACCGAGGTCGACGTCGAGGTCGACGAGCTGCCGGGTGACGTCGTCGTCGACGCGGGACGCCTCGATGACGGGGAGGCCGAGCTCCTCGGCGACCCGCGCCACCGGGGTCGGGGTGAGCACGCGCTTCCGGCCCTGCGGCGTCGGCGGACGCGTCAGCACCGCGGCGATCTCGTGGTCGGAGGCCGCGAGCCGGCGGAGGGTGGGGACGGCCGCAGCGGGGCTGCCGGCGACGACGAGACGCATGGGTTCGATCCTCCCATGCCTCAGGTCGTCGTCGCCGCGTCCCGCGACTCGGTGAACGCCTGCACGCACGCCTCGATCTGCTCCTCGGTGTGCGCGGCGGAGAGCTGCACGCGGATGCGGGCACGCCCCTTCGGCACCACGGGGTAGCTGAACGCGGTGACGTAGACCCCTCTGGTCTGCATCTCGTCGGCGATCCGTGCCGTCAGGGCCGCGTCGTGGAACATGACCGGCACGATCGGGTGCTCACCGGGGAGCAGGTCGAACCCGGCGTCGGTCATCCGCGTCCGGAACAGCTCGGCGTTCCGCACCAGGCGGGCCCTGGCGTCGTCGGAGCGTTCGATGAGGTCCAGCGCCGCCACCGTCCCCGCTGCGATGACCGGCGCGAGCGAGTTCGAGAAGAGGTACGGACGCGAGCGCTGCCGGAGCAGGTCGACGATCTCCCTCCGGCTCGACACGTACCCGCCGGACGCGCCGCCGAGGGCCTTGCCGAAGGTGCCGGTGTAGACGTCGACCCGGTCAGCGACCCCGCAGTGCTCCGGCGTTCCGCGACCGTGCTCCCCGATGAAGCCGACGGCGTGCGAGTCGTCCACGATGACCAGGGCGTCGTAGCGGTCCGCGAGGTCGCAGATCTCCGCGAGCGGTGCGATGAAGCCGTCCATCGAGAACACGCCGTCCGTGACGATCGCCCGGAAGCGCGCGTCCCCCGCGGCGACGAGCTGCGCCTCGAGGTCCTGCATGTCGCGGTTCCGGTAGCGGTACCGCTGCGCCTTGCAGAGTCGGACGCCGTCGATGATCGAGGCGTGGTTCAGCTCGTCGGAGATGATCGCGTCCTCGGGACCGAGCAGCACCTCGAACAGCCCGCCGTTCGCGTCGAAGCACGACGAGTACAGGATCGTCGCCTCGGTGCCGAGGAACGACGACACCCGGCGTTCGAGGTCGAGGTGCAGGTCCTGCGTCCCGCAGATGAACCGGACGCTCGCCATCCCGTAGCCCCAGCGGTCGAGCGCGTCCTTCGCGGCGCCGACCAGGTCCGTCGAATCGGCGAGCCCGAGGTAGTTGTTCGCGCAGAAGTTGAGGAGCTCGCGCCCGTCCGCGTCGATCGCGGCGCGCTGGGGACCAGCGATGCCCCGTTCGTGCTTGGTGAGGCCAGCCTCCTCGATGCCCGCGAGTTCGCTCGCCAGGTGGTCCTTGATCGCGCCGTACATCAGTGCTCCGTCCAGTCGATGACGACCTTGCCGCCGTCTGCGGTCGCTGCCGCGTCGAATGCCTGCTCCCACGCGCTCGCGGGGAACCGTGCCGTCACGAGTGAGCCGATGCGGTCCCGCAGCACCGTGCTCGTCTGCAGCATCGAGCTCATGGCCTGCCAGGTCTCGAACATCTCGCGTCCGTAGATGCCCTTCACGGTGAGCATGTGCGTCACGACGAGTCCCCAGTCGACGGCGATCGTGCTCGACGGCAGGCCGAGCATCGCGATCCGACCGCCGTGGTTCATGTTCGCGACCATCGAGGGCAGTGCGTCCGGCGCTCCGGACATCTCGAAGCCGACGTCGAACCCCTCGCGCATGCCGAGGTCGTGCTGCGCCGCTCGGATCGCCTCGGCACCGCCGGCCCGGACGTCGACCGCGGCGTCGGCGCCCATCTCCGTCGCCATCGCCAGGCGGTTCGCGCTGACGTCCGTCCCCACCACGAACCGGGCTCCGGCGTGGCGGGCGACCGCGATCGCCATGAGGCCGATCGGTCCGCACCCCGTCACGAGCACGTCCTCGCCGATGACCGGGAAGGCCAGCGCGGTGTGCACGGCGTTCCCGAGCGGGTCGAACAGCGCGCCGACCTCCGGCTCGATCGTCTCGTGGTGGACCCAGACGTTCGCACCGGGGAGCGTCAGGTACTCGGCGAAGGCGCCGTCCCGCTGCACGCCGAGCCCCTTCGTGCGGATGCACATCTGACGGCGACCGGCGCGGCAGTTCCGGCAGGTGCCGCACACGATGTGCCCCTCGCCGGAGACCTGGTCCCCGACCGAGACGTCCCGGACGGCGGCGCCCACCTCGACGACCTCGCCGAAGAACTCGTGCCCGGGGACCAGCGGCGCGGTGACGGCGGAGGCTGCCCAGTCGTCCCATCGTCTGATGTGCAGGTCGGTGCCGCAGATGCCGGTCCGGAGCACCCGGATCAGGACCTCGTCCTCGGTGGGGACCGGCACGGGACGGTCGACCATGACCAGTCCCGGGGCGGCATCGGGCTTGTACAGCGCTCGCATGGCGTTCACCTCGTCGTGAATGTCGTCTGGCGGCGACTCGTGGTCACCACCCTCCACCCTGGCACAGGTCGCGGCAGAGGCGGGACGCGGGCGCGCGCTGGCGCGGGCTGTCGCGGGCGCGTCGCGGGCTGTCGACTCGGAACGACACGGCCGATGTCGTACGACAGCGAGGGCGTCGCTCGTTGCACACGCGCACAGTTCCTCCCGGCAAGCAGCGACACGAGCGTTGTCGTACGACAGCGGCGTCGTCGTACGGGGTCGGCGCGAGAAGTCGTCGCGCGAGGGCGCGGGCGCGACCAGCCGCCGCGCGTCAGACCTCGGAGAAGGGCTCGGCGTCGTCGAGCCGCGCACGGAGCGCAGGAGCCGCACGCCGCTTCTCGCCGCCGGGGAGCACCCGGCGGGTCGAGGAGCGCCGGATGACCTCGGCCTTGAGCGTCGCCGCGACCTCGGTACCGTGCGCGTACGGGAAGCGCACGATCGCGCGGACCGTGCCGGGGACCGGGTCGTCGACGGGCACGGGACCGAGCACGGGACCGACCGGGGCGTCGCCGAGCGCCTCGACCGCCGCGGTCACCGCCTGCTCCGTGCCGGTCAGCGTCGCCACCCGGACGGCCGGCGGGAAGAGCAGCTCGCGGCGGTCGACGAGCTCGTCGTGCGCCGGACCGTCGAGCTGCCACAGGGCCATCGCGGTCGCGAGACGGCCACCGATGCCGACCAGGTAGACCTCGGTACCAGGAGCACCCTTCGCGGCGGCGTTCGTCCAGAAGCGCAGCACTTCCTCCTGCACGCGGAGACCCTCCCGCGCGAGCATGCGTTCGCCGTCGAGCAGCAGCACGCAGGCGTACCCACCCGGTGTCGACGGTTCCGCTCCCCGCGTCGCGACGACCACCGCGGGTCTCGCGGGGACCTCGTCGATCGGCCGTGACCCGTCCGCGACGATGATCCGGGTGCCGGGGAACGCCCGACCGAGCTCGTCCGCGGTGCGCTGGGCACCCTGACCGACGGGCTTCAACTTGCCCCCACCGCACGTCGGGCAGCGGTACCCGACCGCCAGGGCGCCGCAGAACCGGCACTGCGGGACGGCACCGTGCGTGGGGCTGCCGAGCGGCCCGCCGCACACCCGGCAGTGCGCCCGCTCGCCGCAGTCGGCGCACACGAGCCCGGTGCCGAAGCCCGGGTTCGCGACCTGCACGAGCACCGGGCCCGTCCGGCTGGCCTCTCGTGCGGCACGCCACGCGCTGCTCGGGATCCGGGCCTGGGCGGCCGGACCGTCGGCGTTCACCTGCTGTGCGGTCGGGATGACGTTCGGCACGGGCTGGCGGTACGGCACGACGTCCTCGAGCCACTGCAGCTCGACGAGCCGCTGGACGTCGGTGCTCCTGGCGTGTGCGGCGAACAGCAGCGCGGCGCCGGACTGCGCTGCCCGGACGAGGGCGACGTCGCGCGTGTGCACGTAGGGCGCTCGCGGCTCGATGAAGGACTGGTCGCCGTCGTCCCACATCGCGATCAGCCCGAGGTCGTCGGCGGGCGCGTACATCGCCGTCCGGTTCCCGATCGCCACCACCGGGTGCGTCCGCGCCTGCAAGAGCGCCTTCGCGCGCTGACCGTTCGTCTGCTTGGCGTCGAACCGGACCACCCGTTCGACGGGGACGAGCGCGTGCAGCGCCCGTTCCAGGTCCATCACGTCGCGGAAGTCCGGGACCGCGATCACGGCCGACCGCTCGGTGGCGAGGGTCCGCGCGGCGGCCTGCGCGAGCGTCGCGGCCCAGCCGGGGACCCAGACCGGTTCATCGGCGGACCCCAGGTCGACGGGGTGTGGGACCGCTGCGACCGCCGCACGGCCGTCCTTCGCCAGGACGCCCTCCAGCACGCCGTCCCCGTAGCCCGTCACGGTCGGGGCGACGACCACGGGTGGCACCGCGGACGTGTCCCGCGCGAGCCAGGCCTTCTCGGCCCGGACCTGCCGCGTCGGCACGGCCAGGCGCAACACGTCCGATGCCACCCCGGCTGCCCGGTCGGACACCGCGCGCGCGAGCTTCCAGATCTCCGGCGCGAGCACCGACACCGGGCTGACGAGCGTCTCGATCGCGCTGAGCTCTCCCGGGTAGCCGCCCTCGTGCAGCACCTCGACGACGTACGCGTCGGACATCCGTGCCCCGGTGCGCAGTGGCACCTTCACGCGGACCCCCGGCACGCAGTCGTCCTCGAGCTCAGCCGGCACCCGGTAGTCGAACAGACGGTCGAGCTGCGGGAGCGGCGAGTCGAGGACGACGCGCGCGACGGTGGTCACGCGTGCCCTCAGACGGCGACGGAGACGAGTCCTGCTGCCTGGCGGAGTTCCTCGACGCGGTCGAGCTGCTCCCAGGTGAACCCAGGGAGCTCCCGGCCGAAGTGGCCGTACGTCGCGGTCTGCGCGTAGCGCGGCTTGAGCAGGTCGAGGTCACGGATGATCGCGGCCGGACGGAGGTCGAAGACCTGTCGGATGGCGGCTTCGATCGTGGCGTCGTCGACGTGCCCGGTGCCGAACGTCTCCACGTAGAGCCCGACGGGCTTCGCGCGGCCGATCGCGTAGGCGACCTGGACCTCGAGCCGGTCGGCGAGCCCGGCGGCGACGGCGTTCTTCGCGACCCAGCGCAGGGCGTAGGCGGCGGAGCGGTCGACCTTCGACGGGTCCTTGCCGCTGAACGCGCCACCACCGTGCCGGGAGGCACCGCCGTACGTGTCCACGATCACCTTGCGGCCGGTGAGTCCGGCGTCGCCCTGGGGACCGCCGATCTCGAAGCGACCGGTCGGGTTCACGATGACCTCGACGCCGGACGAGTCCAGTTCCGACAGGGCCAGGACCGGTCGGATGACGTGCTCGGTGATCGCCGCGGTCAGTTCGTCGAGCGTGACGCTCGGCGAGTGCTGCGTCGACACGACGACGGTCTCGACGGTCTTCGGGACGACGCCGTCGTACCCGACGGTGACCTGGGTCTTGCCGTCGGGACGCAGGAACGGCAGTTCACCGGACTTGCGCACGGCGGCGAGACGCTCGGCCAGCCGGTGCGCGAGCCAGATCGCGACGGGCATGTACTCGGGCGTCTCGTTCGTCGCGAAGCCGAACATGATGCCCTGGTCACCGGCGCCCTGGCGGTCGAGCGGGTCGACGCCCGCACCCGAGCGGGCGTCGAGCGACTCGTCGACGCCCTGCGCGATGTCCGGGGACTGCGCGCCGATGGAGACCTCGACACCACAGGTGTGGCCGTCGAAGCTCACCTCTGACGAGTTGTACCCGATGCCCGTGATGACGTCACGGACGATCTTCGGGATCTCGACGTAGCCCGACGTCGTGACCTCGCCCGCGACGTGCACGAGCCCGGTCGTCACCATCGTCTCGACGGCGACGCGCGCGTGCGGGTCCACCGCGAGGAGGGCGTCGAGGATGCTGTCCGAGATCTGGTCGCAGATCTTGTCTGGATGCCCCTCGGTGACCGACTCGGACGTGAAGAGGCGCAGGGTGCTGGACGTCACCGGGGTCAGACGGTGGGCTGCGGCTGCTGCTTGGTGGCGGTGAGCTTGTCCTCGTTGATCTCGTGGAGGGCCACCGACAGCGGCTTGTCGTCGATCGTGGAGTCGACGAGCGGACCGACGTTGTCGAAGAGCGAGCCCTCGTGCAGGTCGGCGTAGTAGTCGTTGATCTGGCGCGCGCGCTTCGACGCGAAGATGACGAGCGCGTACTTCGACTCGACCTTGGACAGCAGGTCGTCGATGGGCGGGTCGATGATGCCCTGGGGGTTGGCCATGGTGTCTCCTGTCGACGGAAGTTCGGTCGCACCCGGCGGGGCGCAGTCGCGCCCGAGCGGGCGCAGTGGCACCCGGCTAGGGCGCAGTGAACAAGTCTACGACTTCCTGTGCCGCGGTGCTGACATCGGAGTTCACGATGCGCACGTCGAACTCGTCCTGCGCGGCGAGTTCGACCTTCGCGGTCTCGAGCCGACGGGCCTGTTCCTCTGCGGATTCCGTGCCGCGACCGATCAGCCGGCGGACGAGTTCGTCCCACGTCGGCGGCAGCAGGAACACGAGCACCGCCTCGGGCATGGCGTCACGGACCTGCCGAGCGCCCTGCAGGTCGATCTCGAGCATCACCTTGTCGCCGGCGTCGAGCGCGCGGTCGATCGGCGGACGCGGGGTGCCGTATCGGTACGAGTTGTGCACGGTCGCCCACTCGAGGAGCTCGCGGTCCCGGATCATCCGGTCGAACTCGGCGTCGTCGACGAAGTAGTAGTGCACGCCGTCGACCTCGCCGGGACGGGGCTTCCTCGTCGTCGCGGACACGCTGAGGTTCACCTCGGGGTACTGCTCGCGGATGTACGCGCTCACGGTGCCCTTGCCGACGGCGGTCGGACCCGCGAGCACGACGAGCTTCGACACGCCACGCTTGCGGCCACGTGCGACGAGCCAGTCCGACAGCGCGGTCCGCTGCCGGGTCCCGAGCCCGCCGAGCCGCTTCGACGGTGCGATCCGGAGCGTGCCCATGATCCCCTCGGCCCGCGCCGGACCGATCCCGCTCAGGCTGGTGAGGAGGTCACGGACGCGGAGGGACTTCTCGGCCGGTGCGTCCTCGTCGCTCCATGCGGTGCGCGCGACGTCGAGTGCCGACCGCTCCCCCGACGCGACGGCGGCCTTCACGGCGGCCCGGGCGCGACGCGCGGCGACCGCCGCACGTGCCGCCGCGACCCGGTCCACCTCCGGTGGATTGCGGTGCGCGGGCAGCTGGCTGCGGTCCTCGGTCATGCCCCTGCCCCAGCCAGCGCCGCCGCGATCCGGTCGGCACGGTCGGTGACGAGTGCCGCGACGCCGTCCGGCCCGTCGGTGAGCAGCCCGCGGGACTCGCTCACGAGCACCTGCTCGGCACGGGAGCCGTACAGGGACCTGAGGTCCTCGATGCGGGCGCCCTGGGCACCGAACCCCGGAGCCAGGATCGGCGAGGTGCCGATCTCGTCCGCGCCGATGCCGAAGTCCTGCAGGGAGAGGGTCGCGCCGAGCACGAGCCCGACGTCGCCGATGGCCTGGTCGCCCACGGCCGGGTTGTCGTCTGCCACGTCGAGAACGATACCGGCAGCGACGGAGCGCCCCGCGCGCGGGCCCTCCGCCAGCACTGCGGTCTGCAGGACGCGGGCCTCGGGGTTGCTCGTCGCCGCGAGCACGAACACGCCGGCGCCGTTCCGACGCGCGACGTCGACCGTGCCGGCGAGCGAGCCGTAGCCGAGGTAGGGCGAGACCGTCATCGCGTCGGCGGCGAACGGCCCGTCGCGGTCCAACCACGCGAGTGCGTAGTCGTCCCCGGTGGATCCGATGTCGCCGCGCTTCACGTCGGCGACGACCAGGAGGCCCGCATCGCGTGCCCGGCGGATCGTCGCGTCGAGTGCACGGTACCCGTCCACCCCCGCGGCCTCGAAGAAGGCGATCTGCGGCTTCACGACCGCGGCGCGGCCGGCGGCCGCGTCCACCAGGACGCGGCCGAACTCGGTCAGACCCGCTTCGTCACGACCGAGCCCCCATGCCGCCAGGGTGGCGGCATGGGGGTCGATCCCGACGCACAGCGCGGACCGCGACCCGATGGCGGCCGCGAGCCGGACGCCGAACGGCTCCGTGCCTCCCGACCGGTCTGCGGCGTCGAGGCGGTCCGTCACCAGCCCGCCCGCTCGAGCGCGTAGTCCTGCAGGCTGCGGACGCTGTGCTGCGTGCCGATCGTCTCGATCGCCGCGACGGCCGCCCCGAGCTGCGCGATCGTGGTGAACAGCGGCTTGTCCGCCGCGACGGTGGCCGCGCGGATCTCGTAGCCGTCCGCGCGACCCGACGCGCCCGACGGGGTGTTGATCACGATGTCGACCTCGTCGCGGGCGAGCATCTCCACGACGCTGTCACCGCCCTGGCTGTACTTGCCGACGACCGACACCTGGATGCCGTTGCGGCGGAGCACCTCGGCGGTGCCCTCGGTCGCGGTGATCGTGAAGCCGAGCTGCTGGAGGCGGTGCACCGGCAGCACGATCGCGCGCTTGTCGGTGTCGGCGACGCTCACGAAGACCGTGCCGGAGGTCGGCAGTCCGCCGTACGCGGCCTCCTGCGACTTGAGGAACGCCCGCGGGAAGTCGCGGTCGATGCCCATGACCTCGCCCGTGGAACGCATCTCCGGGCTGAGGACCGAGTCGACGACCTGGCCGTCCGCGGTGCGGAACCTGCGGAAGGGCAGCACGGCCTCCTTGACCGCGACCGGCGCCTGCGCGGGGACGAACGCGCCGTCCCGCTCGGGCAGCAGGCCCTCGGCGACGAGTCCGTCGACGGTGGTCCCGGTCATGATGCGGGCAGCGGCCTTCGCCAGCGCGATGCCGAGCGCCTTGGAGACGAACGGGACGGTGCGGCTGGCACGCGGGTTCGCCTCGAGCACGTAGAGCACGCCGGCACCGATCGCGAACTGCACGTTGAGCAGCCCTCGGACGCCGATGCCGCGCGCGATCTTCTCGGTCGCGTCGACGACGGCCTGGATCTCGCCGCGGCCGAGCCCGACCGGCGGGAGCGTGCAGGACGAGTCGCCGGAGTGGATCCCGGCTTCCTCGATGTGCTCCATGATGCCGCCGATGTAGAGCCGCTCACCGTCGAAGAGCGCGTCGACGTCGATCTCCACGGCGTCGTCGAGGAACCGGTCCACCAGGAGCGGCAGATCGGGGCCGATGATCGCCTGGTCGGCCATCCGGTCGAAGTAGTCGGCCATCGCGGTGGAGTCGTAGACGATCTCCATGCCGCGGCCACCAAGGACGAACGACGGGCGGACGAGTACCGGGTACCCGATCTCCTCGGCCACCGCGGTCGCGCTGGCGAGGTCGTGCGCGGTGCCGTTGCGCGGGGCGAGCAGCCCGGCCTCGTCGAGGATCGCGGAGAACTGGCCGCGCTCCTCGGCGGAGTCGATCGCCGTCGGGCTGGTGCCGAGGATCGGGATGCCGGCTGCCTCGAGCGGCTTCGCGAGCCCCAGGGCCGTCTGGCCGCCGAGCTGCACGACGACGCCGACCAGCTCGCCTGACGCCGCCTCGGCCTCGATGACCTCGAGGACGTCCTCGGTGGTCAGCGGCTCGAAGTACAGGCGGTCGGAGGTGTCGTAGTCGGTGGAGACCGTCTCCGGGTTGCAGTTGATCATGATCGTCTCGAACCCGGCGTCCGAGAGCGCGAAGGACGCGTGCACGCAGGAGTAGTCGAACTCCACGCCCTGGCCGATGCGGTTCGGGCCGGAGCCGAGGATGACGACCTTCTTGCGGTCGCTGGGTGCGACCTCGGTCTCGGTGTCGTAGGACGAGTAGTGGTACGGCGTGAGTGCCGGGAACTCGCCGGCACAGGTGTCCACCGTCTTGAACACCGGACGGATGCCCAGCGCGTGACGGACGTCGCGGACGTCCTGCTCGGTGGTGCCACGCAGCGCCGCGATCTGGATGTCGCTGAAGCCGTGCTCCTTGGCCCACCGGATCGTGTCGGCATCGAGCTCCGCTGCCGCGGCGACCTCGGCGGCGACCTCGTTGATGAGCACGATCTGGTCGATGAACCACGGGTCGATCTTCGTGGCCTCGAAGACCTCTTCCGCGGTGGCACCGGCGACCAGTGCCTGCTGCACCGTGACGATGCGGCCGTCGGTCGGGATCGCCGACTTCGCCAGCAGTGCGTCCTTGTCGAGCTCGGCGGCCGGGGTGTCCCAGTGGAAGCTCGAGCCGCGCTTCTCCAGCGAGCGGAGCGACTTCTGCAGGGCGGTGGCGTAGTTCCGGCCGATGGCCATCGCCTCGCCGACGCTCTTCATCGTCGTGGTCAGCGTGGCGTCGGCGGCCGGGAACTTCTCGAACGCGAAGCGCGGGGTCTTCACCACGACGTAGTCGAGCGTCGGCTCGAAGCTCGCCGGGGTGACCCGCGTGATGTCGTTCTGGATCTCGTCGAGGCGGTACCCGATGGCGAGCTTCGCGGCGATCTTGGCGATCGGGAAGCCCGTCGCCTTCGACGCGAGGGCGCTCGAGCGGGACACACGCGGGTTCATCTCGATCACGATCACGCGGCCGTTGGACGGGTCGATCGCGAACTGGATGTTGCAGCCGCCGGTGTCGACGCCGACGCGACGGATGATGTCGATGCCGATGTCGCGGAGGTTCTGGTACTCGCGGTCGGTGAGCGTCAGCGCCGGGGCGACCGTGATCGAGTCGCCGGTGTGCACGCCGACCGGGTCGACGTTCTCGATGGAGCAGACCACGACGGTGTTGTCGTAGTTGTCCCGCATGAGCTCGAGCTCGTACTCCTTCCAGCCGAGGATCGATTCCTCGAGCAGGACCTCGGTCGTCGGGCTGGACTGCAGCCCGTCGCCGACGAAGCGGACGAGCTCGTCCTCGTTGTACGCGAAGCCGGAGCCGAGGCCGCCCATGGTGAAGGACGGACGGACGACGAGCGGGTAGCCGAGGTCGGCCGCGAACGCCTTCGCCTCCTCCAGGGTGTGCGCGATGTGGCTGCGGGCCACGTCGGCGCCGGACTCGAGCACGAGCTCCTTGAAGAGCCATCGGTCCTCGCCGCGCTGGATCGCGTCGACCTTGGCGCCGATCAGTTCGACGCCGTGCTTCTCGAGGATCCCGGCCTCGTCGAGCGCGATCGCCGCGTTCAGGGCGGTCTGGCCGCCGAGCGTCGGCAGGACGGCGTCCGGCTGCTCGATGCGGATGATCTCCTCGAGCGAGGCATTCGTGATCGGCTCGATGTACGTCGCGTCGGCGAAGTCGGGGTCGGTCATGATCGTGGCCGGGTTCGGGTTCACGAGGATGACGCGGATGCCCTCTGCACGGAGGACACGGCAGGCCTGGGTGCCGGAGTAGTCGAACTCGGCGGCCTGGCCGATGACGATCGGACCCGAGCCGATGACGAGGACGGAGTTGATGTCGGAGCGCTTGGGCATCAGTTCGCTTCCTTGGTGATGTCTGCTGCGGGAGTCGTCGCGTCGGCGGTGGCGGCGTCCAACGGACGGCCTTCCGCACGCGCCACGACCATGTCCCGGAAGCGGTCGAAGAGGTACATGCTGTCGTGCGGTCCCGCGGCGGCCTCCGGGTGGTACTGCACGCTGAACGCGGGGATGTCGAGCGCACGGAGGCCCTCGACCACGTTGTCGTTGAGGGAGTAGTGCGAGACCTCGACGCGGCCGAAACCGGCGGGCGACTCGAGGACCTCGCCGACGGGGGCGTCGACCGCGAAGCCGTGGTTCTGGCTCGTGATCTCGACCTTGCCCGTCGTGGTGTCGAGGACCGGCTGGTTGATCCCGCGGTGGCCGAACGGCAGCTTGTACGTGCCGAAGCCGAGCGCGCGGCCGAGGAGCTGGTTGCCGAAGCAGATCCCGAAGAACGGGCGGCCGTCGTGCAGGCTCTCCTGCAGGAGCGTCACCTGGGCGTCGGACGCAGCGGGGTCGCCAGGGCCGTTCGAGTAGAACAGGGCGTCGGGGGCGAGCGCTCGGAGCGCCTCGATCGTGACGTCCTGGGGCAGGACGTGCACCTCGAAGCCCCGCTCGGCGAGGTAGCGGGTGGTCGACGCCTTGACGCCGAGGTCGAGCACCGCGAGGGTGCCGATCTGCTCGCCGACGGCGGGCACGACGTAGGTCTCTGGGGTGGACACCGTCGCGGAGAAGCTCGCGCCGGCCATGTCGGCCTGCTCGCGCACGAGGCGCGCCTGCGCCTCGGGCGCCAGCGCGGCGTCCGGGCCGCTGAACACGCCGCCCTTCATCGCGCCGGCGTCCCGGATGCGCCGGGTGAGCGCGCGGGTGTCGATGCCGGAGATGCCGACGATGCCGTCCCGCTCGAGGTGGTCGTCGAGCGACGCGTTCGCGCGGTGGTTCGACACGACGCGGCTGGGGTCGCGGACGACGTACCCGGCGACCCAGATGCGGCGGGACTCCGGGTCCTCGTCGTTGACCCCGGTGTTGCCGATGTGCGGCGCGGTCTGCACCACGATCTGCCCGGCGTACGAGGGGTCGGTCAGGGTCTCCTGGTAGCCGGTCATCCCGGTCGCGAAGACCACCTCGCCGAGTGTGCGCCCGCGGGCGCCGTAGGCCCATCCGTCGTACCGGGTGCCGTCCTCGAGGACCAGCACGGCCCGTTCGCGTGTCATCAGTTCGTCCCTTCGCCCGCGTGGTGCGGGTGGTTGTGCTTCGTCGCCAGCTCCTGGAGCGCGTGCAGCACTGCTGCGTCGCCCTCCGGGAACCGGAAGTAGGTGTCCAGGTCCGTCGCACCTGCGGCGCCGGTCGCCGTCCATCGCAGACGGACCAGTCCCCCGGGTTCGACCACGCGGTCGATGGCCCAGGTGGCGCGGTCGGCGCCGCGGACGGCGTCCCGGGCGACCCAGCGGTCGTCGGCTCCGGCGAGGCGCAGGACCACGCCGTCACGGTGGACGGTCACGCCGCCGCGGCCGCGGAAGCCGAGTCCGCCTGCGGTGATGCGTTCGAGCGGGGTGTCGGCCCCGGTCGTCGCGACGGTGAACCCGTCCCACGACCCGGCTTCCGGCCCGGGGTCGGCCGGCACGCTGACGGGAGGCACGGATTCCGCCTGCTTGCGGGCCCGCGTCCGCCAGGTGCGTGCCATGGCGACGAACAGCGCGGCCACGGCGAGCAGGATCACCCCGCCCAGCAGCCAGCGTGCGGCGTCACCGCTCATGCGGTCGCCGCCGTCCCGGCCGTGGCCGCCGCTGCGGCGGCGACGGTCTCGGTGTCGACCAGGACGCCGTCGAGGAGCGTCGGGTAGCCCTGGTGGAAGGTCGCGACGACCCGACCCGGGAGCCGCATGCCGAGGTACGGCGAGTTCTGGGACTGTCCGGCGAGGTCGGTCACCGCGAACTCGCGGACCGCGCTCGGGTCGTACAGCGTGATCTCCGCGGGGGCCCCGGCAGCGATCGCGTGCCCGTGACCGGCGACCTGCCCGATCCGGGCAGGGGCGCTGGAGAGCACGCGGGCGACGTCCGCCCAGTCCAGTCGGCCGTCCTCGACCACCGCGGCGTGCACGACGCTCAGCGCGGACTCGAGGCCGACCATGCCGTTGGCGGCCGCCGGCCACTCGCAGCACTTGGCCTCTGCCGTGTGCGGGGCGTGGTCCGTCGCGACGATGTCGATCGTCCCGTCGGCCAGTGCGGCACGCAGGGCGTCGACGTCCTCGCGGGAGCGCAGCGGGGGGTTCACCTTGTACTTGGCGTCGTACCCCGGTGCACCGTCGACCCCGGCGATGAGGTCCTCGGTGAGCACGAGGTGGTGCGGTGTGACCTCCGCGGTGACGTCGATCCCGCGGGACTTCGCCCAGCGGATGACCTCCACGCTGCCGGCGGTCGAGACGTGGCACACGTGCAGCCGCGCACCGACGTGGTCCGCGAGCAGGACGTCGCGGGCGATGATCGCCTCTTCCGCCACCGACGGCCAGCCGGCGAGCCCGAGCTCCGACGACAGCCGCCCCTCGTTCATCTGCGCGCCGATCGTCAGGCGGGGTTCCTGCGCGTGCTGCGCTAGGACGCCGCCGAAGCCCTTGATGTACTCGAGCGCGCGCCGCATCAGCAGCGGGTCGGCGACACACGAGCCGTCGTCCGAGAACACCCGGACCTTCGCCCTGGACGTCGCCATCGCGCCGATCTCGGACAGGTGCGTGCCCTGCAGCCCCTGCGAGACGGCGCCGATCGGACGGACCGTGACGTAGCCGGCGTCGTCGCCGAGGGCCTGGACCTGCTCGACGACCCCTGCCGTGTCGGCCACCGGGCTCGAGTTCGCCATCGCGTTGACGGCGGTGAAGCCGCCGGCGGCCGCGGCACGCGAGCCGGACAGGACTGTCTCTGACTCCTCGAAGCCGGGCTCGCGGAGGTGGGTGTGCAGGTCCACGAGACCGGGCATGGCGATCAGGCCGTCCGCGTCCACGGCCGTGGCACCGGCCGCGTCGAGACCGGACCCGACCGCGGTGATGCGCCCGGCCTCCAGTCGGATGTCGGCACGGGTGCCGTCGACCAGCTGCGCGCCGCGGATGAGGTGGGCGGTCATGCGATGGTCTCCTTCGCTTCGTTTCCGGTCAGTGCCAGGTACAGCACCGCCATGCGGACGCTCACGCCGTTGGCGACCTGCTCGACGACCGTCGAGCGGGCGTCGTCCGCGGCGGCCCCGGCGATCTCGAGCCCGCGGTTCATCGGGCCGGGGTGCATCACGAGCGTGCGCTCGGACAGCCGCTGGAACCGGGCCGCGGTGAGCCCCCAGTGCCGGGTGTACTCGCGTGGGTTCGGGAAGAACGCGTCGTTCATCCGCTCCTGCTGGATGCGCAGCGTCATCACGACGTCAGGGTCCTCGGCGAGGGCTGCGTCGAGGTCGTGGTGCACGGCGGCCCCGAACGGGGTCGTGGTGGCGGGCAGCAGCGTCGGCGGCGCCGCGAACGTGACGCTGGCACCGAGCGTGCGGAGGAGCCACGCGTTGGACCGTGCGACGCGACTGTGCAGCACGTCGCCGACGATCAGCACGCGCACACCGTCGAGGCCCTGGCCGCGTGAGGCACTGCCGTGCAGGCGGCGGCGCATCGTGAAGGCGTCGAGCAGGGCCTGGGTCGGGTGCTCGTGCGTCCCGTCGCCGGCGTTCACCACCGGGACGTCGATCCAGTCCGCGTCGGCGAGCACCCTCGGGGCGCCGGACGCGCCGTGTCGCATGACGATGCCGTCGATGCCCATGGCGCCGAGTGTCTGCACGGTGTCCTTGAGCGACTCGCCCTTGGAGACGCTGGAGCCCTTCGCGGCGAAGTTGATGACGTCGGCGGACAGGCGCTTCGCGGCGGCCTCGAACGAGATGCGGGTGCGCGTGGAGTCCTCGAAGAAGAGGTTCACGACGGTCTTGCCGCGGAGCGCAGGCAGCCGCTTGACCTCTCGCGTGTTGACCTCGGCCATCTCCTCGGCGACGTCGAGGATGTGGATCGCCTCGGCGCGGGAGAGGTCCGCGGTGGAGAGGAGGTGCTTCACGAGGCGGCCCCCGGCGTCTCGCCCTGCTGCTCGCTCTGTTCGATGACGACCTCGTCGGTGCCGTCCGTCTCCGTCAGCCGGAGCGTCACGCGCTCGTCGGACGCCGTCGGCAGGTTCTTGCCGACGTGGTCGGCACGGATCGGGAGCTCGCGGTGCCCCCGGTCCACGAGCACGGCGAGCCGGACGGCGCGCGGCCGGCCGATCCCCTGCAGCGCGTCGAGCGCCGCGCGGACGGTGCGGCCCGAGTACAGCACGTCGTCGACGAGCACGACGACCTTGCCGTCGATGCCGGTCGTCGGGATCGTCGTGCGGTGCGGCGCACGACCGATGCCGTGGCCGAGGTCGTCGCGGTGCATCGTGACGTCGAGCGTGCCGACGCGCTGGTCGCGCTGATCGGCCCAGTCGGGCTCGATGCCGGCCAGGATCGTCGCGAGACGATCGGCGAGCACGGCTCCGCGCGTCGGGATGCCCAGGAGCACGAGATCCGAGCCGCCGTGGTTGGCCTCGAGGATCTCGTGGGCGATGCGTGTCAGAGCACGCGTGATGTCGGGGTGCTGCAGGACCGTTCTGGTACCCACGCCGACCTCCTTCCCCGCCTCTCAGGACGGCATTTAAAGGATGCTGACGTGGTCAACCCTACCGGGACTCCTGGTCCCCTGCGACCGTCCGGCCGGACGGTGCACGGCCCCCGGCGACGGCGCCCAGGAGGCCGTTGACGAACCCGGCCGACTCCTCGGTGGAGAGCGACTGCGCGAGCTCGACCGCCTCGGCGATGGCGACACCGTCGGGCACGTCGGCGTTGAACCGGATCTCCCAGACGCCCATGCGCAGGATGCACCGGTCGAGGACCGGCATCCGCGCGATCGACCAGCCCTGGGCGTGGTCGACGATCACGGCGTCGATCTCGGCGCGCGCTTCCTCGACGCCGGTGACGACCTGCCTGGCGTAGTCCCAGCTGGACGCACGCTCAGGCTGGTCCAGGTGCCGGACGGTCTCCGTGGCGAGGATGTCCGCGATCGGGAGATCGCGGACCTCCGCCACGTACAACATGTCGAGGGCGCGCTTGCGCGCCTTGGAACGAGCGCTCATTCGTTGACGCGGCCGAGGTAGTTGCCGTCGCGCGTGTCGATCTTCACCTTGGTGTCGGTCTCCAGGTACAGCGGCACCTGGATCTGGTAGCCGGTGGCCTTGATCGTCGCGGGCTTGGTGCCGCCGGACGAGCGGTCGCCCTGCAGGCCGGGCTCGGTCTCGATCTCGGTGACGATCGAGGTCGGGAGCTCGATGTAGAGCGGGTTGCCCTCGTTCATCGCGATGGTGACCATCGCGGACTCGAGCAGGAAGTTCTTCGCGTCGCCGACGACCGTCGCGGGGACCGGGATCTGGTCGTAGGTG
Source organism: Curtobacterium sp. L3-7 (assembly GCF_048756585.1). NCBI lineage: Bacteria > Bacillati > Actinomycetota > Actinomycetes > Micrococcales > Microbacteriaceae > Curtobacterium > Curtobacterium sp. L3-7. Next base: position 2,737,022 of record NZ_CP151474.1, read on the forward strand.
TCGGTGTCCATGAACACGTACGAGTCGCCGTCCTCGTAGAGGAACTGGTAGTCGCGACGGTCGACCGTCGCGGTCTCGATCTTCGCGCCCGCGTTGAACGTGCGGTCGACGACCTTGCCGGAGACGACGTTCTTCAGCTTGGTGCGCACGAACGCACCGCCCTTGCCGGGCTTGACGTGCTGGAACTCGACGACCGACCAGAGCTGCCCGTCGATGATGAGAACGGCGCCGTTCTTGATGTCAGTGGTACTGGCCATGAGTCTTCGATGTCCCGTTCGTATTGATGAGTGAAGTGTCCGGGCGGCTGGCGCCCGGTGTCGGGCGGCTGGCGCCCGGTGTCGGGCGCGCGCCCCGGTCGAGTGTAGCCGACGGCGTCACTCCCGCCGTCGTGCTCGCCACGCGTCGATCGCCGCCCAGACCAGCAGCAGCACCGCGGCGCCGCCGAGCAGGCCACCGGCCGCTGCGGTGCTCAACGCCGCCGTCGGCCGCGCGGGCGACGCCAGGTAGACGATGGCGAGCACGCCCGCTCCTGCGCCGAGCAGCACGAGGAGCACCCGGCGGATCAGACCGGACAGCGTCCGGCGGTCCCGCTGGTCCGCGAAGAGCCGGATGTTGACGGTCAGCTTCCCGGTCTCGATCGCCTCGCCGATCCGGTCGACGCGGCGCGGCAGGCGCCGGGCGGTCGACACGAGCCCGAAGAGCTCCTTCAGCGCGACGTCCCGCAGCTTGCCGGGGCGCAGCTGGTCGCGGATCTGCTCACGAGCGAGGTTTCGCGATTCGTCGAGCAGGTCGAAGCTCGGCACCAGGGTCCGGAGCGTCCCCTCGAAGATCGCGAGCGCCCTGGCCGCGGCCACGAAGTCCGGCGGGGCCTTCAGCCGGTACTGCCCGAACACCTCGACCGCGTGGTCGACGGTCTCGACGCCGATGCGCGCGCCCGGGCCGAGCTCCTCGGCCACGAACCGGGCGATGTCCCGTCGGAAGTCCGGCTCGTCCTGCGCCCGCCGAACCGGGGCCATCCGCAGCACCGCGTCCGCGATCCGGGAGGTGTCGTCCTGCAGGTAGGACGCGAGCAGTTCCTGCACGATGTCGCGGAGCCCCGGGTCGAGCCGTCCGACCGACCCGAAGTCGATCAGTGCCGGCCGACCGTCGGGGAGCAGGAGCACGTTCCCCGGGTGCATGTCGGCGTGGTAGATGCCGTCGAAGACCACCTGCCGGAGGAACACACGCAGGATCGCCCGCATCGGCTCGTCCAGGTCGCGGTCGGACCTGGCGGCCCGGATCGCGCTCAGGGTGTCGCCCTCGAGGAACTCCATCACGAGCACGCGGCGGCCGGACAGCTCCGGGTACGGGTCGGGGAAGCGCACCTCGTCCGGACGCGCGCTCCGTGCCTGCGCCGCGCGGAGTGCCTCCAGGTTACGGAGCTCCGACGTGAAGTCGACCTGTCTGACGAGGTCGGCCGCGTACTGCGCCGCGACGTCCTGCACGCCGATCTGCCGGGCTTCGGTCGAGGTGCGGGCCATGAACCGCACGACCCGGAGCGCGATGTCCACGTCGCGTCGGACGGCGTCGTCGATGCCGGGTCGCTGGACCTTCACGGCGACCGCCGTGCCGTCGTGCAGTCGAGCACGGTGGACCTGCGCGATCGACGCGGCCGCGACGGGTGTCGTGTCGAACGACTGGAAGACCTCGTCGAGGGGCGCGTGCAGATCGGTGGCGAGCAGCGCAGCGACGGCGGCGGGGTCCGCCGGCGTCACGTTGCGCTGCAGGTGCGCGAGGCCCTCCGTCCACTCGTCGGGCAACAGGTCGTCCCTGGTCGACAGCAGCTGCCCCATCTTCACGAACCCGCCGCCGGCTTCTTCGAGCGCGCGGCGGAGGTGCTCCGCCTGACCGCGGCGTTTGTCGGACGTCTCTGGGTCGCGTGAGAAGTCGAGCCGCCGGAACGGCACCAGGCCGTGTCGACGGGCGATGGACAGGAGCTCGGCGAACCGGCGCGCACGGGTGCGGAGCGTTCCGGGCTCCGCCGCCGGCCCGGCGCCGAGGTCGCTCAGGCGGGGTGGGTTGGGCACTCGGCCAGCATGCTCCCCCGGGCTGGGCTTCCGCAGACGGCTCCTCCACAGCCGGGAGGCTCGGCGCTCGTCCCACAGATCGGCTCGCTTCTGCTGCCTGGTCACGACGCTTCACCACGCTGGGCGCATGGACACAGCACTGATCGCCGCCGGCATCGCCGCCCCCGCCGCGATCGCCGCTGCTGTCGTCAGTTGGTTCGGCGCGTTTCAATCACGTCGAACAGCTGATCGTCACCACGCCTGGGAGCGCTTCGTCTGGGCACTGGAGGCCCGACGGGGCAGCCTTGAATACGACATCTCGAAAACGGTGCTGCAGAACCTCGAAGACGTAACGTGGTGGTCCGAAGCCGACCGCCGATTGGCACGACGCGCTCTTCGACGCATGATCGCCAACGATCACGGAGCATCAGCCGAAGACTCGAGCACACCGCGAAAGGATCACCCCCGATGAAACTGCTGGCGCCCCTCCCTGACGCGCCTGACCCGGACGTCGACGGACACGACGAGTACTACGCCTGGGTCAACGGAGCAACCATCGCAGAATTCCGAGAGTGGAAACGCACGGACGTGCTGACCCTTTCCCTGCGGCTTCGCTGGTGGTGGCGTCGCACGCTCCGCGTGCTCCGATGAACGACGCGATCGGCTAGACCCCGACCTCCTGGTAGGCGGTGAAGAGCAGGTGGTCCTCCGGCCCCTCGAGCGTGACGGGCTTGCCGACCCCGTCGAGGATGATGAAGCGCAGCATCCCCGCACGCGCCTTCTTGTCGCGGCGCATCGTGGCGAGGAGCCCCTCCCACCGGCCGAGCGGGTACGTGGTGGGGAGCGACAGCGAATCGAGGACGGCACGGTGCCGGTCCACCGTCGCGTCGTCGAGGTGCCCGGTCAACCGGGCGAGTTCCGCAGCGAACACCATGCCGACCGAGACCGCCGCACCGTGCCGCCACTGGTACCGCTCGGCGTGCTCGATCGCGTGCCCGAGCGTGTGCCCGTAGTTGAGGATCTCGCGGCGGCCCTGCTCGGTGAAGTCGTCCGACACCACCTGCGCCTTCAGCTCGATGGCGAGCTCGACCACTCGGCGGAACTCCGGCGTGGTGGGGTCGGTCGCGCGGTCGACGTCGGCTTCGACGATGTCGAGGATCTCCGGCACGGCGATGAACCCGGCCTTCACGATCTCCGCGAACCCGGTGAGCACGTCGTTGCGCGGCAGCGTCAGCACGAGGTCGATGTCCGCGACGACCGCCTTCGGCGGGTAGAACGCGCCGACGAGGTTCTTGCCCTCGTTCGTGTTGATGCCGGTCTTGCCGCCGACGCTCGCGTCCACCATGCCGAGCACGCTCGTCGGGATCGCGATGTACGGCACGCCGCGGAGCCACGTCGCGGCGACGAACCCGGCGAGGTCGGTGACGGCTCCCCCACCGAGCCCGATCACGGCGTCGGTCCTGGTGAAGTCCGACTGCCCCATGATCTGCCAGCAGAACGCGGCGACCTCGATGCGCTTGGCGGCCTCGGCGTCCGGGACCTCGGCGATGAGCGCCTCGAGGCCGGCGTCGACCAGTTGCACGCGGAGCTCCTCAGCGCGTGCACCGAGGGTCGGCGCGTGCACGATGAGCACCTTGGCGACCCGCGGTCCGAGGAGCGCCGGCACGGAGCCGAGCAAGCCGTTGCCGACCGCCACGACGTACCCGTCGTCGCCCCCGACGCGGATCTCGGTGGTGCCCTCTGGCAGGATCGACTCGGTCACGGTGTTCCTCCTGTTGTCCCCCGCACCCACGCGACGACGTCGTCGACGACGTGCGACATCGGGCGGCGGGAGGTGTCGACGACGATGTGCGCCAGCTCCGCGTAGGTCGCGGCGCGCTCGTCCATGATGGTCTGCCAGGCGTCGATGCCGCCGGAAGCCAGCAACGGCCGGTCCGAGCCGTTGATCCGCTCGGCGACGGCTTCGGGTGAGACGGTGAGCAGGACGACGCGCGCCCCGGCCATCGCGTCACGCGTGGCCGCGTGGGTCACGGCTCCCCCACCCACGGCGACCACGCCACCCGACGCCATCGCCGCGGCCACCGCATCGGCCTCGAGCGCCCGGAACGCCGGTTCGCCCCGATCCGCGAAGATCCCCGGGATCGGTCCGTGCTCTCGGACGATCACCCGGTCGGTGTCGGTGAACGGCACGCCGAGCTGCTTCGCGACGCGCTTGCCCACGCTCGACTTGCCGGCGCCCATCGGTCCGATGATGACGACGGGAGCCGCGGCGCGCTCGTCGCTCACCAGGTGCTGGAGGGCTCAGCCGGCTCGGTGCGGCGTGAACGCAGGGTCTCCGGGATCGACGCGAGGTACGACTCGAGGTTGCGCTTGGTCTCCACGACGTTGTCGCCACCGAACTTCTCGAGCACGGCGTCGGCGAGCACGAGCGCGACCATGGCCTCGGCGACCACACCGGCGGCCGGGACGGCGCAGACGTCCGAGCGCTGGTGGTGCGCGGAGGCGTCCTCACCCGTGGCGACGTCGATGGTGTGCAGCGCGTGCGGGACCGTGGCGATCGGCTTCATCCCCGCGCGGACGCGCAGCACGGTCCCGGTGGACATGCCGCCCTCGGTCCCACCGGCGCGGTCGCTCGTGCGGATGATCTCGCCGTCCTCGCGGAACAGCTCGTCGTGCGCTTCGGAACCGCGGCGGGCAGCCGTCTGGAATCCGTCGCCGATCTCGACGCCCTTGATCGCCTGGATGCCCATGATCGCCGCGGCGAGACGCGCGTCGAGACGACGGTCCCACTGCACGTGCGAGCCGAGCCCCGGCGGGACGCCGTAGAACAGCACCTCGACGACACCGCCGAGGGTGTCGCCGTCCTTCTTCGCCGCCTCGACCTCGGTGACCATGCGGGCAGAGGTGTCGGCGTCGAAACAGCGCAGCTGGTCCTCGTCGAGCCGGTCGACGTCGTCGGGTTGGGGCAGTGCGGTGCCGTCGGGCACGCGGACGGTCCCGACCTGCAGCGTGTGCGCGACCGACCGGATTCCGAGTTCGGCGAGGAACGACTTCGCGACGGCACCGAGGGCGACGCGCGCCGCGGTCTCGCGAGCCGAGGCACGTTCGAGGATCGGGCGGGACTCGTCGAACCCGTACTTCTGCATGCCGACCAGATCGGCGTGCCCCGGACGCGGGCGGGTCAGCGGGGCGCTGCGACCACGCGAGAGCTCGGTCTGCTCGACCGGCTCCGGGTTCATCACCTCGACCCACTTCGGCCACTCGGTGTTGCCGATGCGGATCGCGATCGGGCTGCCGAGGGAGTACCCGTGCCGGACGCCACCGGACACGTGCAGCTCGTCCTGCTCGAACTTCATGCGCGAGCCGCGGCCGTAGCCGAGCTTGCGCCGTGCGAGGTCGGTACGGATGGACTCGAACGACACCGGGACGCCGGCGGGCAGGCCCTCGAGCATCGCGATCAGTTCGGGTCCGTGGGACTCACCAGCTGTCAACCAACGAAGCATGGTGTCCATCCTCCCACAGCGCCGAGGCCCGAGTCGTTACTGGTACGAGGGGTTCGCGCGGAGCCACGCCTGGAACTGCTTCACCGCCTGCTGGTGCTCGGCGTAGGTGTCCGAGAAGACCGTCTCGCCCGTCTCGAGGTTCACCGTGACGAAGTACAACCAGTTGCCGGTGGCCTCTTGGGTGACCGCCTTGATGGCGATGTCACCGGGGTTCGAGATCGGCGCGGGCGGCAGACCCTCGTGCTGGTACGTGTTGTACGGGTTCGAGGCGTCGTTCCGCTCGGCGTCGGTGGTGGTCACCCGGTGGGTGTTCCCCGTGCCGTACGCGACGGTCGCGTCCGACTGCAGCTTCATGCCCTGGTCGAGGCGGTTCTGGAACACGCGGGCGACCTTCGGGTAGTCGGCTGCCAGGCCGGCTTCCTTCTGCACGAGCGACGCGAACACGATGACGTGCTCCTGGTCCGCCTCGGCCACGCCGGCGTCCTTCAGGTGCTGCTTCATCGTGTCGACCATGGACTGGAAGTACTGCTTCGCGGTCCAGCCCGGGTTGATCGGGTACGTCGCCGGGAAGAGCCAGCCCTCGAGGGTGGTCACGCCGCTCGGCAGCCCGTACGCGGAGACGTCCTTCGCGGCCGACGACACCTCGGCCTCGCTCAGCCCGGCCTTCGAGACCATGCCGGCCTCGATGTCCTTGAGCGCGGTGCCCTCCGGGATCACGATGGACGCGGTGACCTTGTTGTCCTTGTCCTGCAGCGCCGCGAGCGCGGCCTTCGAGCTCATGTGCTTCTTCAGCGCGTAGGAACCCGGCTGGAACTGGACGTCGCTGGACGCCAGCAGGAGCTTGTAGAACGCGGTCGACGTCTTCACGACGCCGCTCCGCTGCAGGGTCTTCGCGACGTCCTCGCCGATGTCGCCCTGCTTGATGGTGATGGTGACCTTCGAGGTCCCGTTCCCGGTGTAGTCGTCGGTCTCCTTCGCGCCGGTGAGTGCTCCGATGACCTGCTGCACCTTCGGCGCAGCGAACGTGTACGCGCCGATGCCGGCCGCCAGCACGACGGCGACGATGACGATGCCGGCGATCAGTGCGCCGCGCGACCGACGACGCGGCTCACGGGGCGGCCTGGAGGCTCCACCGCGTCCGCCTCGACGCCCACGTCCGCCGCCTCCCGCCGATCCGCCACCGGTGCTGCCGGCGCCGTCGCCGTCGCCTGGTGCAGGTGCTGCCGCCCCCTCGGTGAGCAGGCCGTGCACCTCCGGGTGGAGCTCGTCGACGGACCGTGCCACCGGAGCGTCGGCCGGTGAGACCGGCCGCTCCGCGTCGTCCCGGGGCGACCCGGCGGCCGCGCGAGCCGACGTCGCTTCCCGGGCACGAGCCTCCCGTCTAGACAGCGGGCGCGCTGCGGCACCGTCGGCGGAGCGGACGTCGTCGCGTCCATCGGGTGCACCGTCGGCGGGCTTCGCCCGCCGCTCGGCGTCGTTGCCGGGCGCGATGATCGCGTTCCAGTCCAGGTCGTCTGCCAACGGTCCTCGGTCTCTCGGTCGGGAAGACTCCGCGGGGGCTCCGTCGCTGCGGTGGCGACGGGAGGGCAGCCCTACTCGGGGAGCGTGGCCCCGGGTGGGGCGCCGGACGCGCGCTCGTGGTCGAGCGCATGTTGCAGAATGATAACAGCGGCCGCTTGGTCGATCACGGACCGCGACTTCTTGGCGTTGCGTCCCGCCTGCCGCATCCCCCGCTGGGCGGTCACCGTCGACAGTCGCTCGTCGACCAGACGGACGGGTCGGTGCTCGGCGATCCTGGCCGCGAACTCCCGTGCGTCCGTCGTGGACGGCGTGTCCGCGCCGGACATCGACAGCGGCAGCCCGACGACGATCTCGAGCACGTCGTACTCCTCGGCGATCGTCAGGATCCGCCCCAGATCAGCGTCGTCGTCGCGCGCGACGGTCTCCACCGGCGTGGCGAGGAGTCCGTCGCGGTCGCAGACGGCGACACCGATCCGGGCGCGTCCGACGTCGACGCCGAGCCGGCGTCCGGATCGGATCGTCATGGTCAGGCCGACAACCGCGCGGTCACCGCACGGAGCGCTTCGGGCAGTGCCGCGGCGTTCGTGCCGCCACCCTGTGCGAGGTCGGGCTTCCCGCCACCCCCACCGCCGAGGACACCGGCGGCTTCCTTGGCGAGGGGTCCGGCCTGGATCCCGGCCGCACGGGCGGCGTCGTTCGTCGCGACGATGACGGCCGGCTTGTCGTTGACCACGGCGCCGAGCACGACCACCGCCGCGCCGTCGCCGAGTTGGGCGCGGACACCGGTGGCGAGCGACCGCAGGTCGTCCGCGGACCCGAGGTTCTGGACCGACTCGGCGACCACGGTGGTCCCGCCGATCGTCGTCGCCTGACGGGCGATCGCCGGGACCCGCTGCTGGAGCCCGGCCGACTCGAACTCCGCGATGCGCTTCTGCGCGACACGGAGGTCCTCCATCAGGGACTGGACACGGGTGGGGAGGTCGGCGCGGGGGGCCTTCAGCGCGCTCGAGAGCTGCGACACGATCGTGCGCTCGACCGCGAGGTCGCGGAAGCCCTCGAGTCCGACGAGGGCCTCGACACGACGGTTGGTGGAACCGACGCTGGATTCGCCGACCAGGTTCACGAGACCGACCTGCGAGCTGGACGCGACGTGCGTCCCACCGCAGAGCTCACGCGACCACGGGCCACCGATGTCGACCATGCGGACCTCGGCGCCGTACTTCTCGCCGAACAGCGCCTGCGCACCGAGTTCCTTCGCCTGGTCGAGCGGCATGATCCTGGTCGAGACCTCGAGGTCGGAGCGGATCGCGGTGTTCACGACCTCTTCGATCTCGGAACGGGTCTCGAGCGAGACGGGCTGGCTCCACGAGAAGTCCAGGCGCATGTAGCCGGACTTGTTGTACGAACCGGCCTGCAGCGCTTCCGGCCCGAGGATGTCGCGGAGCGCCGCGTTCACGAGGTGGGTGGCGGAGTGGGCCTGGGTCGCGCCCCTGCGGTACTCGGCGTCGACCACCGTGGTGGCTGCGTCGCCGACCCCGACCTCACCGGAGCGGACCTGCACCTTGTGGCTCCACAGTCCGGACACCGGTCGCTGCACGTCGAGGACCTCGAGGTCGAAGCCGTTCCCGACGATCGAGCCCTGGTCGGCGTCCTGCCCGCCGGACTCCGCGTACAGCGTGGTCTCGCTGAGGACGACCTCGGCGATGTCGCCGGCGACCGCACGGTCGACGCTCTGGCCGTCGACGATGAGGCCGAGCACGCGGGACTCGGCTTCGAGGGCGTCGTACCCGAGGAAGGTGGTCTCGCCAGAAGCACGGAACGCGCTGTAGACACTGAGGTCGGCCAGCGCGGTCTTCTTGCTCTTGGCGTCCGCCTTGGCACGCGCGCGCTGCTCCGACATCAGGGTGTCGAACGCGGTGCGGTCGACGTGGACGCCGGCTTCCTCGGCCATCTCCATCGTCAGGTCGATCGGGAAGCCGAACGTGTCGTGCAGCAGGAACGCGGTGTCTCCGCCGATCGACGGCTGGTTGTCCTGCTTCGCACGGTCCACCGCGACGTCGAGGATCGTCGTCCCCTGTGCCAGGGTGCGGAGGAAGGTCTCTTCCTCCGCGTAGGCGATGCGCGAGATGCGGTCGTAGTCGGACGCGACCTCGGGGTAGGCGTCACGCATGGCGTCACGCGACGCGGGGAACAGCTCGGGGAAGGTCGCACCCTCGACGCCGAGGAGACGCATCGCGCGGACGGTGCGGCGCAGCAGACGGCGCAGGATGTAGCCGCGTCCCTCGTTCGACGGCGTGACGCCGTCGGCGATGAGCATGAGCGAGGACCGCACGTGGTCCGCGATGACGCGCATGCGGACGTCGTCCTCGTGCACCGCGCCGTAACGACGACCGGAGACCTCAGCCGCCTTGTCGAGGACCGGGCGCACCTGATCGATCTCGTACATGTTGTCGACGCCCTGCTTGATGAACGCGACGCGCTCGAGCCCCATGCCGGTGTCGATGTTCTTGTTCGGCAACTCGCCGGTGATCTCGAAGTCGTACTTCGACCGCACGTCGGCGATCTGGTACTGCATGAACACGAGGTTCCAGATCTCGACGTAGCGGTCGTCGTCCGTCGCCGGACCACCGTCGATGCCGTACTCCGGGCCGCGGTCGAAGAAGATCTCCGAGCAGGGGCCGGCAGGACCGGGCTGGCCGGTCGACCAGTAGTTGGTGTCCTTGCCGAGTCGCTGGATGCGTTCGTCGGGCAGGGACGAGTGCTGCTTCCAGAACGCGATCGCCTCGTCGTCGTCCTCGTACACCGTGACCCACAGGTCGTCGGACGAGAAGCCGAGCCCTCCGTCGGGCTCCGGCGAGGTGAGGAACTCCCAGGCGTACTGGATCGCCTGCTCCTTGAAGTAATCGCCGAAGGAGAAGTTGCCGTTCATCTGGAAGAACGTGCCGTGCCGCGGGGTCTTGCCGACCTCTTCGATGTCGTTGGTGCGGATGCACTTCTGCACGCTCGTCGCGCGGGGGTACGGCGCCGGGATGAGTCCGGTCAGGTACGGGATGAACGGGACCATGCCGGCCACCGTGAACAGCAGCGACGGGTCGTCCGAGACGAGCGATGCGGACGGGACGACGGTGTGGCCGCGGTCACCGAAGTACTGGAGCCAACGGCGGCGGATCTCTGCGGTCTGCATGGTGCTTCCTGATGACGTGGAACGGGTACGGGCGCTGGGGCTGTGCGGTGCGACGGTGTCGCCGCGTGTCGGTGCGACGGTCAGTCGTCGGTGCGGAGCTCGGCTTCGCGGGAGCGGTACCCGTCGGCCACGGCACCGGTGAAGGCCTTCGTGCGGGCATCGACCTCGGCGAAGAACTTCGCGCCCGACGAGGTCCTGCTGACCCTGTGGGCGACGAGGAACCCGATGACGACGCCGACGGCGACGGCGAACAGCTGCTTCACGGTGCCTCCCTCTCGCACGCGCCGTGGCGCGCGTCCGACCAGCTTAGTCGTCGCTCCGGGAACGCAGAACGGCGGGCCGTCCGATGTGGACGACCCGCCGTTCAGGCGGTGCAGTGGATCAGCGAGCCGCGTAGTACTCGACGACCAGCTGGACCTCGCAGGTCACGGGGACCTCGGCGCGCTTCGGGCGACGCACGAGGCGGGCCTGGAGCTTGTCGATCTCGACCTCGAGGTAACCAGGGACCTTCGGGAGGACTTCCTGGTGGCCACCGGCAGCGGCGACCTGGAAGGGCTCGAGCGACTCGGAGCGCTGCTTGACGTGGATCAGCTGGCCCTCCTTGACGCGGAAGGAGGGGCGGTCGACGAGCTTGCCGTCGACGAGGATGTGGCGGTGCACGATCAGCTGACGGGCCTGCGCGGTGGTGCGGGCGAAGCCGGCACGCAGCACGAGGGCGTCGAGGCGCTGCTCGAGCAGCTCGACCAGGTTCTCACCGGTCAGGCCGTTGGTCTTGCGGGCCTCTTCGAAGACGATGCGCAGCTGCTTCTCGCGGATGCCGTACTGGGCGCGCAGACGCTGCTTCTCACGGAGGCGGACGGCGTAGTCGCTGTCGGCACGACGGCGCGTGCGGCCGTGCTCACCGGGGCCGTAGGGGCGCTTCTCGAGGTACCGGGCCGCCTTCGGCGTCAGCGGGATGCCGAGCGCGCGAGACAGGCGGGTCTTGCTGCGGGTACGTGACTTGGTAGACACAGGGTCCTTTTCTCTGTTGTTGCTGAACTGAACACGGGTCCCGGCACGCGCACGTGCCGACGAACCCCGTGAAGGGATCCAGAGGGATGAGCCTGTGGGATCGGACGGCTACAGTCCGAACCTCTGCCCCCGTGCCGCCACAACGCTCTGCGCTGTGTGGCACTCTGTCCCCGACGCAGCCGCACGCGGGGACCAGGACGTAGGCCCGTCAACGATAGCAGGCTTCAGGCCTCCCCAGAAGTGCCGCGCGTGATCTTCCGGAGCCGATCGAGCCGCGGCCCGACTTCTCGCTCGTAGCCGTTCGCGGTCGGCGTGTAGTACTCGGTGCCCTCGAGCGCGTCGGGGAGGTACTGCTGCTCCGCCACACCGTGCTCGGCATCGTGGGAGTAGATGTATCCCTTGCCGTGCCCGAGCCGCTTCGCACCGGCGTAGTGGGCGTCCCGGAGGTGGTTCGGCACGACGCCCATCCGGCCGGCCTTGACGTCGGCCATCGCCGCGTTGACGCCGTTGTACGCGGCGTTCGACTTCGGCGCCGTCGCCAGGTACACGACCGCTTCTGCCAGGGGGATCCGTCCCTCCGGCATGCCGATCAGCTGCACCGCCTGTGCCGCGGCGACGGCGATCGGGAGCGCCTGGGGGTCTGCCATGCCGATGTCCTCGGACGCGGAGATGATGATGCGCCTGGCGATGAACCGGGAGTCCTCTCCTGCCTCGATCATCCGGGCCAGGTAGTGCAGCGCGGCGTCGACGTCGCTCCCCCGCACCGACTTGATGAACGCGCTGATGACGTCGTAGTGCTCGTCGCCCTGCCGGTCGTAGCGGAGCAGCGCGCGGTCGACGGCGGCCGCGACCGTTTCGGCGTCGACCACCGGCACGCTGTCGTCGTCGTCCTGTGCAGCCCCGGCCGAGGCGGAGGCGGCTTCCAGCGCCGTGAGCGCACGACGGGCGTCGCCGGATGCGAGCCGCACGATGGCGGAGCGTGCTTCGTCGCCGAGGACGACGGACCCACCGAGGCCACGGGGGTCCTCCACCGCACGGTCGACGAGCATGCCGAGGTCGGCGTCGGTGAGCGGCTTCAGGGTGAGCAGGAGGGACCGGGACAGCAGCGGCGAGATGACCGAGAACGACGGGTTCTCGGTCGTGGCCGCGATGAGGATCACCCAGCCGTTCTCGACCCCGGGGAGCAGCGCGTCCTGCTGCGCCTTGCTGAAGCGGTGGATCTCGTCGAGGAACAGCACCGTGGTCGAGCCGTAGAGGTCACGGTGCGTGAGGGCCTTCTCCATCACCTCTCGCACGTCCTTGACGCCGGCGGTCACCGCGGAGAGCTCGACGAACTCGCGTCCGGACTGGCGGGCGATCGCCTGCGCCAGGGTGGTCTTGCCGGTGCCGGGGGGTCCCCAGAGGATCACGGAGACACCGCCGGGGTTCTCACGCGTGCCGGTCGCGAGCTGCACGAGCGGCGAACCGCGCCCGAGGAGGTGCTGCTGACCGGCGACTTCGTCGAGGCTGGTCGGACGCATCCGGACGGCGAGCGGCACGGAGCCCTGCGCCAGACCGACACGCCCACCGGTCGTGGGCGCGGTCATGCCCGATCGATCCGATGCCATGTCCCCAATCGTAGGTGGAACCACTGACAGCCGACTCATGGGAGCGGGTCCGATACGCTCGCAAGCACACTGCGACGAGAGGGCAGACCAGCACCGTGGCACCGAAGAACCAGGCGCGTGACAACCGTGAGGCGCGCGAGCGGCTCCGTCTCTACGAGGCTCGACAGGGCCTCCACGACCGGCAACGCCGCCGACGTGTGCGGGACAACGTCATCGGGATCAGCGCGCTCGTCGCCGTCGCGGCGCTCGCGACCGGGTCCCAGCTCGCCTTCGCCGGATCGCAGCCCGACGCGAAGCCGAGTGCGAGCGCCAGCGCCAGCGCCAGCAGCACGCCGACTCCCTCGACCAGCGCCACCCCCGCGAACACCGGGGACGTCCCGAGCAAGTCCATCGCGAAGGACTCGACGTGGACGGGGTCGCTCACGCTGAACAAGGACGTGAAGCTCGGGATCGAACTCGACGGGAAGAAGGCGCCGCAGGCCACGAGCGTCGAGATCGACCTGATCCGCAAACAGTTCTACGAGGGCACGACCTGCCACCGGCTCGCCGACAGCGACGGGTTCCAGTTCCTGCAGTGCGGTTCGGCGAACGGCGACGGCACGGGCGACGCGGGCTTCCAGTACGGACCGATCGAGAACACGCCGAGCGACGACGTCTACGACAAGGGCACGATCGCGATCGCCCGCAGCTCGTCCACGTACTCCCAGTCGACGCAGTTCTTCATCGTCTACGGCGACACCACGCTCGACGGCTCGACCGGCGGCTACACCGTGGTCGGCAAGGTCACCAGCGGCCTGTCGGACCTGGTGTCGAAGATCACGTCGAAGGGCATCTCCGACGCCGGTTCTGACGGCACCGGGGAGCCGAAGGTGAAGACCACGATCACCGGCGCGACGATCAAGCAGGAGCAGTAGTCCACAGACCAGCACACTGGCGGGTCGCGGGGCTCGCCAGTGCAATAGGGTGGCTTCCTGACCGTACCGACGGTGACGTCGGTGATGCACGACCACGATCGAGGCGAGACCTGTGGGATCTGACGAAGCAACGACCTGGGGGCGGGTCGACGATGACGGCACCGTGTACGTCCGGTACCAGGACACCGAGCGTGTCGTGGGTGAGTACCCGGACGCCACCCCCGAAGAAGCACTCGCCTACTTCGCGCGCAAGTACGCCGACCTCGAAGGTCAGGTGAAGATCGCGGAACAGCGCGTGCAGCGCGGCGCGTCCGCGAACGACGTCGCCAGGACGGTCGAGCACCTGACCGCGCTCGTGGGCGAAGCCCGCGTCGTCGGCGACGTCAAGTCCCTCGAAGACCGCGTCGCAGCGCTCTCCGAGCAGCTCGGGTCGCTGACCAAGGAGCAGGCGGAGCAGGCCCAGCAGGCCCTCGCCGAGGCGCTCGCGTTCCGCACCGCCCTCGTCGAGGAAGCCGAGGCACTCGCAGCGGTCGACCCGGCACGCGCGCAGTGGAAGCAGATCACCGCGCAGCTCGACGACGTGTTCGCGCGGTGGCAGCAGCACCAGCACGACGGGCCGCGGATCCCCAAGAACGAAGCGAACGAGCTGTGGAAGCGATTCCGTGCCGCACGGTCCACGGTGGACCAGCACCGTCGCGCGTTCTACTCCGAACTCGACGCGCAGCACCGGGACGCCCGCACCCGCAAGCAGGAGCTCGTCCAGCAGGCCGAAGCGCTCGCGCCCCGTGGTTCGGATGCCATCCCGACCTACCGCCAGCTCCTCGACGACTGGAAGCGTGCCGGGCGTGCAGGCAAGCGCCACGACGACGCGCTCTGGGCACGGTTCAAGGCCGCGGGTGACGTGCTGTTCGAACAGCGCCACGCCGAGAGCGCCGCGGAGAACGAGGAGTACTCCGCCAACCTCGAAGCGAAGCTCGCCGTCCTGACCGAGGCCGAGCCGCTCCTCCAACAGAACGACCGGGTCGCGGCCCGCAGGACCCTCACGGACATCCAGCGCCGGTGGGACGAGATCGGCAAGGTCCCCCGCGGGGACGTCCGCCGCATCGAGGACCGCCTCCGCGCGGTGGAGGACCACGTCCGCGGGCTCGAGGAGGCGCACTGGCGCGAGTCGAACCCGGAGCGCAAGGCCCGTACGACCGGGCTCGCGAGCCAGCTCGAGGACGCGATCGGCAAGCTCGAAGCCGAACTCGAGTCCGCCAAGGCCTCCGGGGACGCCCGCAAGATCAAGGACGCCCAGGAAGCCCTCGACGCTCGCAAGATCTGGCTCGACGCGCTCGGCAGCTGACCCAGCGCGACGGCTGACACTGCAGCACCACGACGAAGGCCCCGGCGGATCCGCCGGGGCCTTCGTCGTCGGGCGGGACCCGGTTGTCAGACGGGCGCCGGGAGGCCGAGCAGGGTCCTGATGTCCCGGTCGTCCTGTCGCATCTGGGCAGCGAGCTCGTCCATCGACGAGAACTTCACCATCCCGCGCACGTAGGAGACGAACAGCACCGAGATGGTCTCCCCGTAGAGGTCGATGTCGACGTCCAGCAGGTGCGCCTCGATCTGCTTCGCGGGCACCCCCTCGAACGTCGGGTTGTTCCCCACCGACACCGCGGCCGGGTACACCGTGCCGTCGTGCAGCACCCGGGCGGCGTACACACCGTCGGCCGGGACGAACCCCTCGCACGACGGGTCGAGGTTCGCCGTGGGGTACCCCATCGCGCGACCACGCTGGTTGCCGTGCACCACCACGCTGCGGACCGCGTGCTCGCGGCCGAGGAGCCTGGCGGCCTCCGCGACACGACCCTCGCCGAGGAGCTCGCGGATCCACGTCGACGAGACACGCCGTTCCCCGTCGGGGCGGACGTCGTCGACCAGGTCCACGTCGTCGATGAGCTCGACGGAGAACCCGTGCTGCGCACCGAGGGTCCGCAGGAGTGCGACGTCGCCTGCCCCCTTCGCACCGAACCGGAAGTCGCTCCCGACGAAGACGAGCTCGGCGTGCAGTGTCTCGACGAGGATCCGGGACACGAAGGTCTCCGGCGTCCACGATTGCAGTTCCGCGTCGAACCGGAGCAGCAGGGTGGCGTCGACCCCGACGTCGTCGAGCAGTTCGCGGCGTTGCGCGATGCTCGTGAGCGCCGGCGGCACCTTGCCTGGGTCGATGATGCTCAGCGGGTGCCGGTCGAACGTCACGACGGTGGACACCAGCCCGTGCTGCCGAGCGGCCCGCTCGAGGTGGGCGATCACGGCACGGTGCCCGACGTGCACGCCGTCGAACTTGCCGATCGTGACGACACTCGGCCCGAATCCCTCTGCGACGTCGTCGACGTCCTCGTAGTACTGCACGCTGCTCCCCCGCCTACTCGCCGGCCGTCACGACGGGCTCGGCAACGGGTCGGCCGGCGGTGCGGTGGTGCTTGCGGAGCCACCACAGACCGGCGATCGGCAGCACGAGCGGCGCGAAGGCGTACCCCATGCCGTAGTACGACCAGATGGTGTCGTCCGGGAAGAGCTGACGGTCGAACAGCGACAGCGTGCCGATCACCAGGACGCCGGTCATCTCGAACACGATGGTGACGCACGCCACCCGGTACCAGAACCGACCGGGGACGATCAGGGCGATCATCGCGACGATGTACACGACCGCGGCGATCGCGCTCAGCGTGTACGCGAACGGGGCGAACGAGAACTTCTCCGCGATCTGGACGACGCTCCGACCGGTCGCCGCGAGCGCGAGGATGCCGTACACGGCGATGAGGACGCGACCGATGCCGGTCGCGAGTGAGGTCTTGGTCGCCATTGCACCGATTCTACCGACGCCGGGAGCCCCCCGCGGCACACCTGGTCCCCCGGTGACGCGGACCGACCTCAGTTCAGCGCGAACCAGATCTGGTACATCCGGTAGAGCATCACCGCGACGGTGAAGGCACCGGCGCCCAGGACCACGGTGCTCCACCGCGTGCGGTCGACGAGCGCCCACACGATGGTCGCTGGTGGCACGAGCAGGACGGACACCGCGTAGACCCAGAACTCGAGGACGTTGCCCCGCGGTGGGTTGCCGACCGCTGGTGCGACCAGCGAGACGACCAGCTGCGCGATGAGCAGCAGTTCGACGAGGACGAGGGATCCGACGGTGTAGTCGTTCGGCTTCCACCCGATGAACCCGACCACCACGGCGAAGATGCCGATCACGACGGCGAGCACGAACTGCACCCACATGAACCACTCGATCACGCGTTGGCTCCGGTCGTCGTCGGGAAGTTGGTGATGACGCGCAGCAGCCCCTTGCGCACTGACACGAGGCCGATGAGCCGGTCGTCGCGCGAGGTGACGGCGGCAACGGGTCCGTCGGTGTCCGGGTGGTCGGCGCCGATCCGTTTACCGTCCGCGAGGTCCTTCGCGTCGACGGCGTCGAGCGTCACGACCGGGAACAGGGTGCGGGCGATGTCGGCCGGCCGCACGAGTGCACCGCGGACGTCCACCGAGTCGTCCTCCAGGTCGACCGCGTCGTCGACCGAGAACGGGCCGACGAGGGTGCGACGCAGGGCTGTCAGGTGCGCGCCGGTACCGAGCGCTGCGCCGACGTCACGAGCGAGTGCCCGCACGTACGTGCCCGACGAGCACGAGACCACGACGTCGAGGTCGACGACGGGCACCGACGTGTCGAGCGCGGACACGACACGGTCGTTCCGGCCGGTCACGTCGAAGCGCGAGATCGTCACCGCCCTCGCCTTGAGGGTCACTTCCTCGCCCTTCCTGGCCAGGTCGTACGCGCGCCGACCGTCCACCTTGATGGCGCTGACCGTCGAGGGCACCTGTGAGATCGGGCCGCGCTGCGTGGCGACGGCCGCCTCGATCGCAGCATCGGAGACGTCGGCTGAGCCGACGCCGGCCGCTGCGACCGGCGTGCCGTCAGCGTCGTCGGAGTCGGTGGAGACTCCGAGGCGGATCGTCGCGGTGTAGGTCTTGTCGAGCCCGACGAGGTGCGTCAGGAGCCTGGTGGAGGGGCCGGCGCCGAGGAGCAGCAGCCCCGTCGCCATCGGGTCGAGCGTGCCGGCGTGGCCGATCTTCTTCAGGTCGAGCCGTCGACGCGCGATGGAAACGGCGCGGTGGCTCGAGATCCCCTGCGGTTTGTCGACGAGGAGGATGCCGTCGGGAGCGGTTGCGAGCACCGCAGCAGATTACCAGCGCGGCGGGACGCCAGCGGCGTCAGCAGGCGTCGTTCCACTCACGCCGCGGGTGCGCCGGGTCGGTGACGTCGAGCACCGCGGACGCCGCGATCTTGACGTCGGCGCGGCGCTCGAGCCGGCCGGACTCCTGCTCGACCCACATCGACCACCGCCACAGCCCACGCGCGCCGGCACCGAGGACGCCGTGCCCGTGCACCACCAGCACGCCGGGACCTTCGCCCGTCGACCGGAACGGCGCCACCAGGTCGTTCCGCAACGCGTCGGCGTCGGCCGAGCTCGCGACAGCCGCCATGGCGGAGACACCATGCTGCTCGAACCCCGCGACGAGCGCTGCGGCCACCCGCTCGAGGTCGACGCCGTCCTGGCCGTCTATGCCGACGACGGTGCGGTTCGTGCCGACCTGCGCGATCACCTCGTTCGCGATCGCGGCCATCGTGTCGGTCTCTTCTGGTGCCCAGCGTGCCATGCACCCACCGTAGGCTGTCGTGGTGAACGCGAGTCGAGCCTCTCCCCACGCACTCGGCCGTCACGCCGCTCCGCAAGCTCCGCGGCGCGCCGGAACCGGTGCGCGTGGGCCCAGGCAGCCTGTGGAGAACTCGACCGATCCGGACATCGCGACCCCGCTGATCGCCTGGTACCGCGCCGAGGCGCGCGACCTGCCGTGGCGACGCCCCGGCTTCCCGGCCTGGGGCACGCTGGTGAGCGAGATCATGCTCCAGCAGACGCAGGTCGCGCGGGTGGTCCCCCGACTGGAGGCATGGCTCACCCGGTGGCCGACGCCTCGCGACCTCGCCGACTCGCCTCCCGGCGACGCGGTGCGGGCCTGGGACCGGCTCGGCTACCCGAGACGCGCGCTCGCGCTGCACGCCGCGGCGACGGCCATCGCCGAGCAGCACGACAACGTGGTGCCCCGCGACGTCGACGCGCTGCTCGCACTCCCGGGGATCGGCGACTACACGGCCAGGGCGGTGGCGGTCTTCGCGTACGGTGACCGGCACCCGGTGGTCGATGTCAACGTGCGCCGGGTCCTCGCCCGAGCGATCCTCGGCGAGGGCGAGCCAGGACCGGCGAAGGCCAAGCAGGACCTGCCGCTGATGGAGTCGGTGCTGCCGGAGGACCGCGACGACGCGGCGACGACGAACGCCGCCGTGATGGAGCTCGGCGCACTCGTGTGCGTCGCCCGCTCCCCCGCGTGCGACGCGTGCCCGATCGCGGACTGCTGCGCCTGGCGAGCGGCCGGGTACCCGGAACACGACGGACCGCGCGCGCCGAGACAGGCGAAGTTCGCCGGGAGCGACCGACAGGTCCGCGGGCTCGTGATGGCCGAGCTCCGTGCGAGCGACGTGCCGGTCACCCCCGACGAGATCCGGATGGTGTGGCCGGACGACGACCAGCGGGACCGGGCGCTCGCGTCGCTCCTGCGGGACGGACTGGCCGTCGGCGACGACGCGAGCGGCTACCGGTTGCCGGACGGGTCAGACTGAGCGTCGGGACCGACTAGGCGCGTTCCTCGGCGTCGTCGTCGTCCTCGTCGTCGTGCTTGTACGGGTCGGCGTCGCCGGCGTACGTCGCGCCGGCCGAGGCGTTCCGGACCGCTTCGTCGCGCAGCTTGGCCTGCACCAACAGGTCCTCCATGTGCGCCGAGGTGTCCGGCAGGGCGTCGGCGATGAACTCGAGCGACGGCGTCAGCCGAGCGGTGATGTTCTTGCCGACCTCGGTACGGAGCATGCCGGTCGCGGCCTTGAGCGCCGCGGCTGAGTCGGCACGCTCCTCGTCGGTGCCGTACACGGTGTAGAAGACCGACGCGTGCTGCAGGTCACCGGTGACGCGGACGTCCGTGATGGTCACGAACCCGAGTCGCGGGTCACGCAGGCCCTTGTCGATCCGTCGGGCGACGACTTCCTTGATGCGGTCCGCCATCTTGCGTGCGCGCTGCGGATCAGCCATGGGTGCCTCCTGGGGCGGTGGTGGAACGGGGTCGGGCCCCGGCTCCTCCCGCGAAGGAGAGGCCGGGGCCCATGGTGGTCACACGATCAGTCGCGCGGCTTCTCGACGAGCTCGGTGGTCTCGATCTCGTCACCGATCTGGATGTCGTTGTACTTGCCCAGACCGATACCGGCCTCGAAGTCCGTGCGGACCTCGGTGACGTCGTCCTTGAAGCGACGGAGCGACTCGATGGCCAGCCCGTCCGCGAGGACCACGCCGTCACGGATGACGCGCGCCTTGGCGTTGCGCGTGATCGTGCCGGAACGGACGATGACACCGGCGATGTTGCCGAACTTCGAGGACCGGAAGACCTCGCGGATCTCGGCGACACCGGACTGCACCTCTTCGTACTCGGGCTTGAGCATGCCCTTGAGGGACTGCTCGATGTCCTCGAGTGCGTTGTAGATGACCGAGTAGAACCGGACGTCGATGCCTTCACGGGCAGCGCGCTCGCGGGCCTTGACGTCCGGACGGACGTTGAAGCCGACGACGATCGCGTTGTCGATCGTGGCGAGGTCGATGTCCGACTCCGTGATCGCACCCACACCGCGGTGCAGGATGCGCAGCTGGACGCTGTCATCCACCTCGATGTCGAGGAGCGACTGCTCGAGTGCCTCGACGGCACCGGAGACGTCACCCTTGATGATGAGGTTGAGCGAGTCGACCTTGCCCTCTTCGAGTGCGCGGGTGAAGTCCTCGAGCGAGATGCGCTTGCGGGCCTTGGCCAGCTGGGCGTTGCGCTCGGCGGCTTCACGCTTCTCGGCGATCTGGCGTGCCGTGCGGTCCTCTTCGGTGACGAGGAACGTGTCACCGGCGCGGGGCACCGACGACAGACCCTGCACCTGGACCGGGCGGCTCGGCGTCGCTGCTGCGACCGCGTTGCCGTCCTCGTCGGTCATCGCACGGACGCGGCCGTAGGCCGTGCCCGCCACGATGGCGTCACCGACGTGGAGCGTGCCCGACTGGATGAGCACGGTCGCGACGGCACCGCGGCCCTTGTCGAGGCGCGCTTCGATCGCGACACCACGGGCGTCCTTGTCGGGATTCGCACGCAGGTCGAGCCCGGCGTCCGCGGTGAGCAGCACGGCGTCCAGGAGCTCCTGGATGCCGATGTTCTGCCGCGCCGACACGTCGACGAACATGACGTCGCCGCCGTACTCCTCGGCCACCAGGTTGTACTCGGTGAGCTGCTGGCGGACCTTGGCGGGGTTGGCGCCTTCCTTGTCGATCTTGTTCACCGCGACCACGATCGGCACGTTCGCCGACTGCGCGTGGTTCAGCGCCTCGATCGTCTGGGGCATGATGCCGTCGTCCGCCGCGACCACGAGGATCGCGATGTCCGTCACCTGCGCACCACGGGCACGCATGGCGGTGAACGCCTCGTGTCCAGGGGTGTCGATGAAGGTGATCGGGCGCTCGATGCCCTCGTGCTCGGTGGTGATCTGGTATGCACCGATGTGCTGCGTGATCCCGCCGGCTTCGCCCTCGACCACCTTGGAGTTGCGGATGGCGTCGAGCAGTCGGGTCTTACCGTGGTCGACGTGACCCATGACGGTGACGACCGGGGGACGCTGCTGGAGGACGGAGTCGTCTTCCTCTGCGTACTCGGCGTCGATGTCGATGTCGAAGCCCTCGAGGAGCTCGCGGTCTTCGTCTTCCGGCGACACGATCTGGATCTTGTAGCCGAGCTCGTCGCCGAGGACCTCGAAGGTCGCCTCGTCGAGGGACTCCGTGGCGGTCGCCATCTCACCGAGGTGGAACAGCACCGTCACGAGGTTGCCGGGGCTGGCGTCGATCTTGTCCGCGAAGTCCGAGATGCTCGCACCACGACGGAGTCGGACGACCGTGTTGCCGTCACCACGAGGGACCTGCACACCGCCGAGCGACGGGGCCTGCCGCATCTCGTACTCGGCGCGCTTCGTCCGCTTCGACTTGCGGGCACGGCTCTTGCCGCCACCACGACCGAACGCACCGGCGGTACCGCCACCGGGGCCACGACCGCGGCCACCGCCACCGGCGGGACGCGGGCCGCTGAACGCCGGACGCGGGAAGCCGCCACCGGCGCCACCACCGGCACCCGGACGACCACCGGGGCCGCCACGACCGCCGCCACCCTGGCCCGGGCGCTGCCCGAAGCCGTTCGGACGGTTGCCCTGACCGGGACCACCCGGACGCGGAGCACCCGGTCGGGGCGCGCCGGGACGCGGGGGCTGCGGACGCGGGATCCCACCGCCACCGGCACCGCCGGCGGGGCGCTGGCCCATGCCCTGGTTCGACGAGTAGGGGTTGTTGCCCGGACGGGGCGGGCGCGAGCCCATGCCCTGGCTGGACGCGTAGGGGTTGTTGCCCGGTCGTGCACCCGGCTTCGGGCCACCCGGCTTCGGGCCGGCAGCCGCTGCGGGCTTCGGGCCACCCGGCTTCACGGCGTCGGTCTTGGCGGGGCCGTCAGCGGAACCGGAGCTCTTCGACTCGGCTGCCGCCTTCCTGGCTGCTTCTGCCTCGGCCTGTCGCTGTGCGACGGTCTTCGGGGCCGGCGTGACGGGCACGTCGGAATCGTCCGAAGGTGCTGCCACGGCGGGTGCTGCGGCCTCGGGCTCCGGGGTCGGCGCCGGACGCTTGGGTCCGGGCTTCGGGCCACCTGGCTTGGGCGCTGCGGACGTCGCCGCCGGCGCGGGTGTTGCTGCAGCGGGCTTGGCGGACGCCGAAGCACCTTCTGCCTGCAGGGCGGCACGGAGCTTCCGTGCCACGGGGGGCTCGACACTCGAGCTCGGTCCCTTGACGAACTCGCCCAGCTCCTTGAGCTTCTCGAGTGCGGTCTTGCTGTCGACGCCGAGCTCGCTTGCGATCTCGTGTACGCGTGGTTTCGCCACTGTTCTCCTTCACGGGTCCCACCCCGTCAAGGGGCAGGACTCACTGGATGATGGGTCTCATTTCGAGCCGCTCATCAGTTGTCCATAAGCCGTTCAGCCTGTTCTGTCGTGTCCGGGCACTCTTCCGCGAGGTCCCTCGGGTGAGGGAGACTCCGCAGGTAGTCGAGCACCGCAGACGTGTCCGGTTCGCGATCCAGCCGCAGCGCCCGGCGGAAAGCCCTGCGCTTGACGGCCATCTCGTAGGCTTCGACGGCCGGTGTGAGCCACGCTCCCCGGCCCGGCATGACTGCCTTCGGATCCGCCACCACACGTCCGTCGCCCAGGGCGACGACTCGGAGGAGGGAGGATCGGGATGCGCGACGACGACTGCCGATGCACGTTCTGACGGCGACCACTCTACTCCTTGCCTCCGACGACCGCGATCCGGCGCGCCCGGACGGGGCACGCCGAGCGCGAAACGCGCCCGTCAGGACTCGTCGTCGTCTCAGGACTCGTCGTCGTCCAGGATCGAATCCGGCTGGATGTCGATGCGCGCACCCGTGAGCTTCGCGGCGAGTCGGGCGTTCTGCCCTTCCTTGCCGATCGCGAGCGACAGCTGGTAGTCCGGCACCAGGGCGCGGACCGCCTTCGTCGACGCGTCGAGCACGAAGGCGCTCGTCACCTTCGCCGGCGACAGCGCGCTCGCCACGAAGGTCGCGAGGTCGGGCGACCAGTCCACGATGTCGATCTTCTCGGCACCGAGCTCGGTCGTCACGGCGCGCACGCGGGCACCGAGCTCGCCGATGCACGCGCCCTTCGCGTTGACGCCCGGCTCGTTCGCCTTGACCGCGATCTTCGTGCGGTGACCGGCTTCACGAGCGAGCGAGGTGATCTCCACGACACCGGAGGCGATCTCCGGGACCTCGAGCGCGAACAGCTTGCGGACCAGACCCGGGTGCGTGCGCGACACCGTGATCTGCGGGCCCTTGTTGCCGCGGCCGACGCTCGTCACGTAGACGCGGAGGCGGGAGCCGTGCGTGTACGTCTCCCCAGGGACCTGCTCTTCGGGCGGCAGGATGGCCTCGACGGTGCCGAGGTCGACGTGCACCATCTTCGGGTTCGGGCCCTGCTGGACCACACCCGCGACGATGTCGCCCTCCTTGCCGCGGAACTCGCCGAGGATCTTGTCGTCGCCGATGTCGCGGAGTCGCTGGTTGATGACCTGCTTCGCCGCGAACGCCGCGATGCGGCCGAAGTCGCTCGGCTGGTCGACGGCCTCGCCGATGACGGTGCCCTCGTCGTCGCGCTCCGGCACGAAGACGCTGACCTCGCCGGTCTTCCGGTCGAGCTCGACGCGGGACTGCGCGTCGGCCGGCTCGCCGTTCTCGTCGGTGTGCTTGTGGTACGCGGTCAGGATGGCCGACTCGATGATCTGGACGAGTTCTTCGAACGGGATCTCCCGTTCACGCTCCATGAGTCGCAGGACTGCGAGATCGATCTTCACCGAGGGCCTCCGTATTCAGCTGAGTCGCTCCCGCGCACTGGAACCGCGCAGAAGTCGGCGTCCAGACTACCGCACTGCTGGTGGCCGCCCGCGCCGGCTAGATCGCGCGGACCGCCTCGAGCAGGTCGGCGACCGGCACCTCGGTGCGCTCACCGCTCGCGCGGTTCCACAGTTCGACGATGCCGTCGGCGGCACCACGACCGGAGACGATCACGATCGGCATGCCCAGCAGCTCGGCGTCGCGGAGCTTCACGCCGGGAGAGACCTTCGGACGGTCGTCGTACAGCACGTCGTACCGTTCGTGCTCGAGCGAGGCGACGATCGACGTGGCGAGGTCGTACGCGGTCTCGTCTCGGCCCGTGGCGACCACGTGCACGTCGAACGGCGCGACGTGCTTCGGCCACGCGAGGCCCTTGTCGTCGTTGTGCGCCTCGGCCAGGATCGCGAGGATGCGGGTGACGCCGATGCCGTACGAGCCCATCGTCACGGTGGCGAGCTTGCCGTTCTCGTCCTGCACCTTGAGCCCGAGGGCCTCCGCGTACTTGCGGCCGAGCTGGAACACGTGGCCGATCTCCATGCCGCGGGCGGTCTCGAGCGGGCCGGAGCCGTCGGGTGCGGGGTCGCCCGCACGGACGTCGGAGACCTCGACCACGCCGTCGGCGACGAAGTCACGCCCGGCGACGAGGCCCGAGACGTGGAGGCCGCGCTCGTTCGCGCCGGTCACCCACGCCGTGCCGTCGACGACGCGCGGATCGACGAAGTACCGGATGCCCGTCGCGCTCTCCTCGCCGAGGACCTGCGGGCCGATGTAGCCCTTGATCAGGCCCTTGTGCTTCCGGAAGTCGTCGTCACCAGCGGCTTCGACCTCGGCGGGGGCGAACGAGACCTCTGCCCGCTTCATGTCGACGTCGCGGTCGCCGGGGAGCCCGACGACGACGATCTCCCGCGTGCCGTCGAGGTGCGTCAGCGCGAGCACGACGTTCTTGAGCGTGTCGGCGGCCGTCCACGGCGCACCGTCACGCGGAGCGACCTGGTTGGCGTGCTCGACGAGTGTGTCGATCGTCGGGGTGTCCGACGCCGGCAGCAGCACGGGCTCGGGCTGGCCGTCGATCGGCAGGGCGTCGGGGACCGGGGTGACGTACGCCTCGACGTTGGCCGCGTACCCGCCGGCACTGCGCACGAAGGTGTCCTCGCCGACCGCGATCGGGTGCAGGAACTCTTCCGACTTGGAGCCGCCCATCGCGCCGGCGTCGGCCTTGACGATCACGTACTCGAGGCCGAGGCGGGCGAAGATCTTCTCGTAGGCGTCGCGCATCACCTGGTAGCTGCGGTCGAGCCCGGCGTCGTCGAGGTCGAACGAGTACGCGTCCTTCATGGTGAACTCGCGACCGCGCAGGAGCCCGGCACGGGGACGCGCTTCGTCGCGGTACTTGTCCTGGATCTGGAAGAGCGTGACCGGCAGGTCCTTGTACGACGAGTACAGGTCCTTCACCAGGAGCGCGAACATCTCCTCGTGCGTGGGGGCGAGCAGGTAGTCGGAACCCTTGCGGTCCTGCAGGCGGAACATGCCGTCGCCGTACTCGGTCCAGCGGTTCGTCGCTTCGTACGGCTCACGCGGCAGGAGTGCCGGGAGCAGGACTTCCTGCGCGCCCGCGGCGACCATCTCCTCGCGGATGATGCCCTCGATCTTGGCGCGCACGCGCAGCCCGAGCGGCAGCCACGCGAAGATCCCCGGGGACTGGCGACGGACGTACCCGGCGCGGACGAGCAGCTTGTGGCTCGTCACCTCCGCGTCGGAGGGGTCGTCGCGGAGCGTGCGGAGGAAGAGATGCGAAAGCCGTGTGACCACGGACGCAAGCCTAGCGGCGGTGGAACCGGTCGTGCGACGGGCCGGGACCCGCGTGGAGAAGCCGCCACGGGCCTCCAGACCGGGGCTACGCGGTGATGACCTCGGGCTTGCCGGTCGCGGCCGCAGGACCCATCTCGTCGGCCAGGCGGTTCGCCTCCGCGATGAGGGTGGCGACGATCTCGGCCTCCGGCACGGTCTTGATGACCTGGCCCTTGACGAAGATCTGGCCCTTGCCGTTGCCGGACGCGACGCCGAGGTCGGCCTCGCGGGCTTCACCGGGGCCGTTCACGACGCAGCCCATCACGGCGACGCGGAGCGGCACGGTCATGCCCTCGAGCCCCGTCGTGACGTCGTTCGCGAGCTGGTAGACGTCCACCTGGGCGCGACCGCAGCTCGGGCAGGAGACGATCTCGAGCTTGCGCTCGCGGAGGTTCAGCGACTGCAGGATCTGCAGGCCGACCTTCACCTCCTGCGCGGGGGGCGCGGACAGGGACACGCGGATGGTGTCGCCGATGCCCTCGCTGAGCAGGATGCCGAACGCGGTGGCGCTCTTGATGGTGCCCTGGAACTCCGGACCGGCCTCGGTCACGCCGAGGTGCAGGGGCCAGTCGCCGCGCTCGGCGAGCTGCCGGTAGGCCTTCACCATCACGATCGGGTCGTTGTGCTTGACCGAGATCTTGAAGTCGTGGAAGTCGTGCTCCTCGAACAGGCTCGCTTCCCAGACGGCCGACTCGACGAGCGCCTCCGGGGTGGCCTTGCCGTACTTCTGGAGCAGGCTCGGCTCGAGCGACCCGGCGTTCACCCCGATGCGGAGGCTGACGTTCGCCGCCTTGGCCGCCGCGGCGATCGCGCCCACCTGGTCGTCGAACTTGCGGATGTTGCCCGGGTTCACGCGGACGGCGGCACATCCGGCGTCGATCGCCTGGAAGACGTACTTCGGCTGGAAGTGGATGTCGGCGATCACCGGGATCTGCGACTTCTTCGCGATGATCGGCAGCGCGTCGGCGTCGTCCTGGGTCGGCACCGCCACGCGGACGATGTCACAGCCGGACGCCGTGAGCTCGGCGATCTGCTGCAGGGTCGCGTTGATGTTCGTGGTCGGCGTCGTGGTCATCGACTGCACGGACACCGGCGCGTCGCCACCGACCAGCACCTTGCCGACCCGGATCTGCCGGGACTTGCGACGGGGGGCGAGGGTTTCCGGGGCCTTGGGCATACCGAGATTCACTGCGGGCACGCATCGAACTCTACGCGCTCCGGGTGCGCGCGAACCTCAGAGCGTGTCGACGACCGTGATCAGTGGGGCGTACAGGCGCATGGTGTCGAGCGCGCGCTCGTGGTCCGCGTCACTCGCGCCGGCGCAGGCGTCCGCGACGACCGTCACGCGGGCGCCGGCGTCCGCCGCCGCGAGCGCGGTCGACAGGACGCAGCAGTCCGTCGACACGCCGGTCAGGACCAGGTGCGGCTGGTCGCCGACGACGGACTGGAGGCCCGTCCCCCACTTGCCGAACGACGTCTCGGTGACGACCGGGCCGTCCAGGGCCGCGAACGGCTCCGTCAGGTCGTACAGCGGATCGTCGGCGGGGACGAGCGCGAAGGGCCAGTCCCGGTAGTAGTCGACCCACGCACCCTGCGGGTGCTCCGGCGCGACGAAGCGGGTACGGACCGTCCGATCCGTGAACCGCGGGAGCAGGCGCTGGATCCCCGCAGCTGCGTCGTCGAAGCGCGGCGCGGCCCACTGGCTGTCGCCGGTGAAGACGCGTTGCATGTCGATCACGACGAGCCACGCGTCGCCGGTGTCCGGTGCCGACGTCACGGGTGCAGCTCCGTCGCGGGGACGCTGTCGATCGGCTCGGTCACCGGCAGCGCCTCCTGCTCGCGGATCGACCGGCGGGCGAAGAGCAGCGTCCCGAGGAACCCGACGACCAGGGCCACCAGCACACCGAGGTTCGCGTACGCCCATGCACCCGTGCGACCGCCGAGTCCGAACGGCTCCAGCAGGTACCCCTGCCAGTTGAGCCATGACGGGACGCCGTACGTGTTCGTCACCAGTCCCCAACCGAGGGCGGTCCCGAGCACGACGAGCCCGATCGCTCCCCAGCGGACGTCACCGTACCGGCCGGTCGTCGCGTGCAGCTCCCCCTCGGCGTAGGCCTTCCGGCGCAGGACGACGTCGGCCACGAAGACGCCGCACCACGCCGCGATCGGGACGCCGAGCGTCACCAGGAACGCCTGGAACGGCGAGATGAAGTCGGTCGCGAAGAACACCACGTAGATCGCACCGGCGACCATGAAGACGCCGTCCACCCCCGCGGCGACCGGGCGCGGGATGCGGATCCCGGCACTCAGCAGTGCGAGTCCGGAGGAGTAGATGTCGAGGACCGCGCCGCCGACCAGGCCGAGGATGGCGACGATCGCGAACGGCACGAGGAACCAGACCGGCAGCAGCGTGGTGAGCGCGCCGATCGGGTCGGCACTGATGTCGGTGTTCAGCTGCTTCGACGACCCGGCGAGCAGGACCCCGGTGACGACGAGCACCACCGGAGCGAGCGCTCCCCCGAACGTCGTCCACCACACCACCCCGCCCGTCGAGGCCGACCGCGGCAGGTAGCGCGAGTAGTCGGCGGCGGCGTTCACCCAGCCGAGGCCGAACCCGGTCATCACGAGGACCAGTGCGCCGACGACGTTCTGCGCGCTCCCGGACGGCAGCGCCGCGAGTGCCCCGAAGTCGATCGACCCGGCGACGAGCACGATGTAGACGACCGTCAACACGGCGGTGATCACGGTGATCCACGCCTGCAGCCGCATGATCACGTCGAACCCGGCGATGCCGGCGCCGATCACCAGCGCGGCGACGACCACGAGCGCGACGAGCTTCGTCACCACGCCGTCGTCCCAGCCGAGCTCCCGGAACACCGTCGACGTCGCGAGCACCGCCAGCGCGGCGAGCGAGGTCTCCCACCCCACGGTGAGGATCCAGCTCAGGAACGACGGCAGTCGGTTGCCCCGCACGCCGAAGGCCGCGCGGCTCAGGACCATGGTCGGCGCAGAACCGCGCTTGCCGGCGATCGCCACGATGCCGCACAGCAGGAACGAGAACACGACCCCGATGACGGACACCACGGTCGCCTGGACCACGGAGATCCCGAAGCCCAGCACGAACGAGCCGTAGCTCAGCCCGAGGACGGAGATGTTGGCGGCGAACCACGGCCAGAACAGTCCGCGGGGCCGCCCCTTCCGCTCGGACTCGGCGATGACGTCGATGCCCTGCCGTTCGACGGCACGGACCTCGGGCGCTGTGCTCATGCGCTGAGCGTAGTGCTGGCGAGGCCTATCCGAACAGGTTCACCGGCCGCACGATGTCGGCGTAGATCAGCAGTGCGCTCATGCCGGCGAGCAACACCACGACGACCATCGTGAGCGGCATGGTCTTCGCGAGGTCGATGGGACCGGGGTCCGCCTTGCCGACGAGCTTGAAGGCGCGACGCTTGATCGCCTCCCAGAGGGCGCCGGCGATGTGGCCGCCGTCGAGTGGCAGGAGTGGCACCATGTTCAGCACGAACAGGCCGATGTTCAGCGACGCCAGCAGCCCGAGGATCGTGTAGATCTTGTCGACCACGGGGACACCGCTCATCGACGACACCGTGCCGATCGCCCGACCGACACCGACCACGGACACCGGGCTGTCCGACGAACGCTCCTGGGCGCCGAAGGCCGCGTTCCAGACCGCGACGAGGCGCTGCGGGAGGTCGATGATGAGGTGGGCGGACGCCCCGATCTGCGCCCCGGTGGCCGGGAGCACCGCAGCGGGCGACTGCCGCACGAGCGTCTGGCCGATCGAGACCCCGACCACACCGACCTGCTGGGTCTTCGCGGTGCCGTCGTCGTTCTTCACGACCTTCCCCTGCGCGTCGTAGACGTCGCGGGTGGCCAGCGCCGGCGTGACCTCGAGGGTCTTCCGT
The DNA here is from genome assembly GCF_048756585.1 of Curtobacterium sp. L3-7. NCBI lineage: Bacteria > Bacillati > Actinomycetota > Actinomycetes > Micrococcales > Microbacteriaceae > Curtobacterium > Curtobacterium sp. L3-7. Next base: position 2,767,195 of record NZ_CP151474.1, read on the forward strand.
GCACCGTCGCGCTCGACGACGACCTCGACCGACTTGCCAGCCGACTCCTGGAACGTGTCGGAGACCTCGGTGATCGTCGGGTTCTCCTTGCCCCCGACGGCGAGGACCACGTCGCCGGAGCGGATCCCCGCTTCCTTCGCCGGAGAGACGGCGTCCCCCGGTGAACACGTGGTCGTCGCGGTCGTCGGGAGCACGCAGTCGACGCTCGACGTGAAGGTCGTGGTCGGCGCGCCGAACCCGACGAGCAGCACACCGAACAGGACGATCCCGATCACCAGGTTCATCGCCGGACCGGCGACCATCACGATGATGCGCTTCCACGGGGTCAACCGGTAGAACGCCCGCGAGTCGTCGCCGCCGGACTCCGCGATCTGCTCGGCGCTGGCCTGCCTGGCGTCCTGCACGAACGCGCTGTACATGCCCGTGTTCGTGATGGCGCGGCCGGAGGCGCGGGGCTTCAGCATGCCGACCATCGAGATGTAGCCGCCGAGCAGGATCGGGCGGATGCCGTACTCGGTCTCGCCCCGACGGAACGACCAGAGCGCCTTGCCGAAGCCGAGCGAGTACTGCGTCACCTTCACGCCGAAGAGCTTCGCGAACGCGAGGTGACCGAGCTCGTGGAGCCCGATCGAGATCAGCAGGCCGACGATGAAGACGACCACGCCGAGGACGAAGAGGAGCACGGTTCCGACGGTCACCGGAGAAGCGTACGGGACGCTGGCAAAGAAGCAGCCGAACGTGTCCTGGGTGGTGACCCGTGCCTCTCCGCACCGGCACGGCCCGTGCGCCGCTGGCGCGTCGCCCGGGAACCGGCGGCGTGGGCCCTGCCCGTCTCCGCGTCAGCGGGCCAGCGCGCGGTCCGCAGCGGTGCGTGCCCACCGCTCCGACGCGAGGACGCCGTCGAGCGACGGCTCCGTGGGCTCGTGCGACTCCACCACCCGCTCGATCGTCTCCACGATGTCGAGGAAGCCGATCGCGCCGGCGTGGAACGCGGCGACGGCCTGCTCGTTCGCTGCGTTGAACACGGCCGGGTACGTACCGCCGAGTTCGCCGACCCGCTTCGCCAGTGCCACCGCACCGAACGCCTCGTCGTCGAGCGGCTCGAACGTCCACGTGCTCGCCGAGGTCCAGTCGAGCGGGACCCCGACACCGGGCACACGGTGCGGCCACGCGAGGCCGAGCGCGATGGGCAGCCGCATGTCAGGGGGCGATGCCTGCGCGATCGTGGACCCGTCGGTGAACTCCACCATCGAGTGCACGATCGACTGGGCGTGCACCGTGACGTCGATGCGGTCGTACGGCACGCCGAAGAGCAGGTGCGCCTCGATCACCTCGAGGCCCTTGTTCACCAGGGTGGCCGAGTTCGTCGTCACCACGAGGCCCATGTCCCACGTCGGGTGCGCGAGTGCCTGCTGCGGCGTCACGTCGAGGAGGCTCGCACGGGACCTGCCGCGAAATGGGCCACCGCTGGCCGTCAGGACCAGGCGGCGGACCTCGGCGTCGGTGCCCGAGCGGAGGGCCTGCGCGATGGCGGAGTGCTCGCTGTCGACCGGGACGATCTGGCCGGGTGACGCTGCCGCCTGCACGAGCGGGCCGCCGACGATCAGGCTCTCCTTGTTCGCCAGGGCGAGGGTGGCGTCCGTCTCGAGCGTCGCGAGCGTCGGGCCGAGGCCCACGGAGCCGGTGATGCCGTTGAGCACGACGTCCGCCTCGACGCTGCGGATCAGGCGCTCGGCGTCTGCGGCCCCCAAGGCGGTGTCGCGGACGCCGAACTCGGCAGCCTGCTCGGCCATCGTGGCGGCGTTCGTCCCCGCGGTGAGGCCGACGACCTCGAAGCGGTCGGGGTTGCGGGCGACGACGTCGAGCGCCTGCGTGCCGATCGAGCCGGTGCTGCCGAGGACGATGATGCGGCGGCGTTCGTGCTCCGTCTGCGGGACCGCGGTCACGGGATCAGCCCTTCGCGAGCAGGTCCACGACGAAGACCAGGGTCGCGTTCTTCGGGATGTCGGATCCCTCCGGTGGGTTGGCGCCGTAGCCGTCCTCCGGGGTGACGACGATCATGACCTGGGAGCCGACCTTCTGGCCGACCAGTCCGGTCACGAAGCCCTTGATCAGGGAGCCCTCGGCGATGGTGAAGGTCGTCGGCGCGCCCTTCGACCACGAGGAGTCGAACTCCTTGCCGCCGTCGTAGAGGACGCCCTTGTACTGCACCAGCGCCGTGTCCCCCTCGGCGATCTCGTCGCCGTCGCCCTGCTTGATGACCTCGGCGGTGGTCTTGGTCGGAGCGGTGGTGTCCGGGATGGTGATCTCCGGTTCACCGTCGGACTTGTCCTTGACGGTCGGCAGGTCGGGGTTCTGCGTCTGAGCCGCCCCCGTGGACTTCGTCGGCGTCTGCGCGATGACGTCGGCCACGACGACGATGTTGCCGCCGGTGTTGAACCCGAGCGCGGACGAAGCGCCGACGGCAGCGATGCGGTCGCCGACGTGCGAGCACGCGAGGAGCGCACCGAAGCCGCTGCCACCGACGGACAGGACCTGGGCGTTGCCCTGGTCGAACCCGACCGTCCCGAGCTTCTTCGCGTCCGACGCCTGGTAGACGCTGTAGGCGACCTGTGTGTAGTCGCCGTTCTTCAGCGCCGCGCCGGAGCCCTTGGTGACGGTCGTCGCCTGCGGCGGCGTCGCCTTGATCCCCTTGGAGAACGTCACGGTCGGGGCCGTCTTGCCGCCGAAGTCACCGGAGACGTCGATCGCAGCCGAGGCCTTCCCTGGCTTCGGGCAGCTGGTGATCGCCGACGCGGTCGCGCTGGACGACGCGGACGGGGTCGCCGACGAGTCGGTGGAACCGGAACCGGAGCAGGCGGCCAGTCCGAGGACGACGGCGGGCACCAGGGCGATCGGGAGCAGGCGGAGACGCTTCACGGGCACCTAGTCTGCCTCACTCGTCGATGAGTCGGCTCCGAGTCGGGGTTCGCCTGGTCGACCGGCCGGGTCGGCGACGATGGTCGTGGCGTCGTGGTGGACCGGGAAGGCCACCGACCGGGCGATGAAGCAGAGGGCGTTCGCGGCCGCGTGCGCCGCCTCGGCATCTGCGACGCGGTCGGCTTCGGCGATCGTCACGACCGGGTGGAGCGTCGCGCCGGTCAGTTCGCCGGAGCCGTCGCGGTTCAGGTTCATCGAGGCGGTGGCACGGTCCTCGTACGCCAGGACGGTGAATCCCTGCGTCACCGCGACGTGCAGGTAGCTGAGCATGTGGCACTGGGCGAGCGCCGCCGTCACCATCTCCTCCGGGTTCCAGCGATCGCGGTCGCCACGGAACGTCGGGTCGGCGGACCCGAGGACATCGGGCTTGCCGGTGGCGGAGACCACGTGGTCGCGTCCGTACTCGCGGTACCCACTGGCGCCGGTCCCACGGTCGCCGGTCCAGCGGACCTCGACCTCGTAGGTGTGGTCGTGCATGCCTGCTCCCCTTCCAGGGCGATCCGGTGCCGTGCGGCTCGGTACGATCTCGGTATGACGGAGAGCTCCGATGTCCGCACCGACCGCCATCCTCTCACCGCCGACGGCTCCGTCGAGCTCGCGGTGCTCGAACGCTCCGGCTTCGACGAAAGCCGGCACATCGGAGCCGGTGTCGTCGTCGACGCCTCGGGCACGGTGATCGACTCCGTCGGGGACATCTCCGCGAGCATCTTCCCGCGCTCCACGATGAAGCCGTTCCAGGCGCTCGCCATCCGACGGGCCGGCGCGCGGTTCTCGGACGCGGAACTCGTGATGACGACGGCGAGCCACGCCGGAACGCCGTCGCACCAGGCGCTGGCCGAGCACATGCTGGCCTCCTTCGACCACGTCGAGGCCGACCTCGGGTGTCCGCCGGACATGCCGTACGACCGGGCGACGGCGCGGACCATGACCGAGCCCCGCCGGCTCGCGATGAACTGCTCCGGCAAGCACGCCGGCATGCTCGCCGCCTGCCGGGTGAACGGGTGGGACGCCGCGACCTACCTCGACATCGACCACCCGATGCAGCGCGCCGTCCGGGCCACCGTCGAGGACGCGACCGGTGAGGTCGTCGACGTGGTCGGCGTCGACGGGTGCGGGGCGCCGGTGTTCCCGCTGACGTTCACCGGCATGGCCCGTGGCATCGCGGGAGTGGTACAGCGCGGCGACCCCGACACGGCGGCCCTCACCGACGCGATCCTCGCGAACCCCTGGGCGATCGACGGGGTCGGGCGAGCGAACACGGTCACGATCGAGCGGCTCGGGCTCGTCGCCAAGCTCGGCGCCGAGGGGGTCATGGTCATGGCTGCGCCCGGCGGTCCCGCGGTCGTCGTCAAGGTCCTCGACGGAGCACTCCGCGCCGGCACGCTGGCAGCACTCACGCTGCTCGAGCGGAACGGCGTCGTCTCGGCGGACGGTGTCGCCGACGTGCTCGGCACCACCGGCGAGAAGGTCCTGGGCGGCGGCGTCCCGGTCGGGTCGATCCGCCCCGGTGCCGGGCTCCGCTAGACCGCAGGCGGGTCGAGGCCCGGGAGCACCGGGGCCAGTGCCATCCCGACGGATTCGTCCGGGTCGCCGCGGAGCGTGCAGCCGTACCGGGTGACCTCGATGGTGGGACAGGGTCGGCGTGGTCGGAACCGCAGATCGGGAACGAGCACGACGGACCCGCCCCTGCTGCCGTCTGCGCCGACAAGCACGGCCACCGCGAACCCGGACGGCAGCGTCGCGACCGGCGCGCAGGCCAGCTCGGGCAGGACGACGTCGGCGCCGTGGGCGACCCGGAGCTCCTGATCGGCGGTCGCCGTCGCCCCGAGGGCTGCCGTGACCGCCGCGAAGACACCGGCGGCCAGTGCGCCACGACCGACGACCAGCACGCCGTCGAGGCGGTCGATCGACACCGGTCCTCCCCCGATCACCCGGCCGACGTGCAGTGCACCGCCGTCGAGCGCACGGCCATCGGGCGCCGGCTCGGCGACCACCTCGTCCATGGGGAAGCGCGCCTCCACCGACGCGGGGCGGTCGGTGTCCGCCGACCGCGACCGCACGACCGACGCGATCGCACCGAGGACGACGGCCGCTGACAGGGCAGCGGTTCGCTGTCCTGGTGGGCCCGGGAGCGACGCGGCAGCTCCGGCCACGACGGCGACGGCCAACACGGACCATCGAACGGCTGGTGCTCCCATGTCGTCGAGTCCATCGCACCACGACGACGAACGAGAGCGGGCGCCGGAGCCCGTGGAGAACCCCGGCGCCAGCCGTCGTGTGCAGGGAGGTGCTACTGCACGAGGAAGAACTGCTCGCCGATGTCCACGCGGGCGCCGCGCTCGACCCGGTACCGACGACCCGGCTCGCAACGGCGGATCGATCCGTCGATGTGCCGGATGACGGACCCGTTGCCGGAGAACCGGTCGGACACCCAGAGGTCGGCGTCATCGCGCCCGAGCTCGAGGTGCGTCTTCGACACGGACTTGCCCGGGTCGTGGATCGTCAGCAGGTCGTCGAACCGTTCGCCGGGCTCGGGGCGGGGCAGACGCCCGAGCAGTCCGGTCCCGTGGATGCCGATGCGCTCACCGGTGCTGAAGTGCAGGACGAAGGGCGCACGCGTCGGGGTCTTCGTGACGATCCGCGTCTCGTCCACGTCCTCGTCGAGCTGTGCGGACTCGTCGGCGTCGCTGCTCGAGGGCACGGCGTCTGCGTCGGACAACGGTCGAGCAGGCTCCGCACCGGGAATGGGCGGCAGGGGCGCAACGGTCGGGACAGGCGGGAGGGGTGCTGCGGTCGGGACGGATGCGTCCTCGCGCGCGGGCACGTCCTCTCGCGACACCTCGACGTCGTCCGCCGCCTGGACCTGGTCCGTCGGCTTCGCGTCGTCCGTCGGCTCGACGTCGTCCGTCGGCTCGACGTCGTCCGTCGGCCCGACCTCGTCCGTCGGCTCGGGGTCGTCCGTCCGCTCGACGTCGTCCGTCGGCGCGTCGACCGGGATCTCGTCGTCCGGTGCTTCCACCGGCGACCCGTCGTCGTTCGCCGCCCAGTCGGGACGGTCCATCGGCAACGGCATCACGGGACCGGTGAACGCGGCGGTGACCGCGGGACGGACCGCCCCGCACTCGCCGCAGAAGATGTCGTCGGGCTCGAGCCGGTGGCCGCACACGTGGCACGTCGTCGGCTGCAGCCCAGGCTGGACCAACGGTGTGGGACGCATCGGCCGGCGGTCGACCAGCGGCTCGACGACCGCGGTGTCGCCCGGCCGGGCAGCGGTGTCGACCTCAGGGAGGACATCGGGCGTGGCCTCGTCCTGAACCTGCGCGGCCGACGGCTCGGCCGGCGAGACTGCGTCGTCGCGATCGGCGGACACCGACTCCGTCACCGGTTCGGCAGTGGCCGACTGCTCGTCGACGGCTCGTCCGATCCACCAGGACGGCGCGCTCGGAGCGGTCGCGGGTGCAGGCTCCGGCGCCCAGAACGGCGCGGCCGCGGCCTCGGCCACGGGCTGCGACGGCTGGAACGTCGGCGGCACCGGGGTGGTCCCTGCGCCGGAGCGGGGTGCGACGCGCGTGACCTCCGGGTCGTCCTCGACGGCAACGGGCTCGGCCGGGAACGCGTCCGGGTCGAGCGGCGGCTCCGTCGGCGCCTGCGTGCTCGGAGAACCCTCGCCGCCCGTCCACGCACCGAGGCCGCTGCCGGCACCGTGCACGTGGGTCGGCGCGGAGCGGGGCGCGTAGGCGTCCGGCGTCCGGACGGGAACGGGCGCGGTCGGACCGGCCTGCTGGCGATCGACACCGGTGAGCCAGGCCCTGGTGGCGGGGTCGAGCGTCGACTCCGGCAGCCACGCCTCAGCGGCGGGGTCCTGGCGACGGCCGTGCTGGTCCGGCTGCTGGAGCGGCGGCGGTGTCGCACGGTCGACGGGCTCGGGCGCGACGGATCGTCGCCCGGGAGCCGCGTTCACCGCTCGACCGCACTCACCGCAGAAGATCGCTCCGTCCGGGAGCACCGATCCGCAGTGTTCGCATCTGATCACAGGTTGCCTCTGTCCTCGTCCGGCCCGCCGTGACGCTCGTCGGGCCTCCGGACATCGTAGTCACCGCCGGCTCCACCCCGTCGCTGGCCGGCACCCACACGCCGTCGGAGTGCGCCGCCGACACGTGCGACAGCTGCGCCCGGTGCGGTGCTGCGCAGCGACCTCGTCGACACGGCGGTCCGGATGCGCTCCCGCCGGGTCCGTCCGTCGCGGAGCTGCCCGATCGCGGTGTCGGTGGCCTCCCACATGCGGTCCGCAGTGCGGTCGTCCGCCTCGCTCGGGCCGAACACCGCTCGGTCCGCCAGCGCGGCGAGTCCGGTGCCGCCGTCCCCCGGGGCGCTCGACGCGACCTCTCGTCGCGTCGACTCCGCGCGGACGTCGTGTCCGCGGTCGAGCAACGCATCCCGGTACTCGTCCCACGCGCCGACGATGCGGCCCCTGGCAGTCGCGGCCCGGCGGCGGCGACGACGACGGATCCGCTTCAGGAGCACGATCACGCCGAACGGCAGCAACACCAGGGCGACGAACGCGAGGGTCCCGAGCACCCACGGCAGTGCCGCGAGCAGGATCTGCAACCAGAGCGGTGGCTGGTCCGGCGTGTTCCGGTCGCTCTGCGGCGGCGTCTGCTGGTCCTGGTCCTGCTGGTCGACTGGCGGCGGCGGCACCACCGTCTCGGGCCTGGTGACCGGTTGCGAGGTCTGCTCCTGCTCCTTCGGGATCTCCCGGACGGTCGGGTTGGGGTTCAGGGTGACCCATCCCCACTGCGCCGTGTCCACCTCGATGCGGGCCGTCACGTCGGAACCGCGGAACGTCGTCGTGCCGGCAGCACCGGAGGAGGACGGCGTCGATCCGGAGTCACCCCCCGCTGCGAAGCCCAGCACGACCCTGGTGGGGAAGCCGATCGACTCGGACATCAGCGCCGCCGCGACGGCGTACTGCTCCTGGTCGCCGAGCATCAGCGGCGAGGTGAGGAGTTCCTGGATGCGGTCGGCACCGTGGCCCGAACGGCTGACCCGGTCGTCCCCCACACCGTGGCTGACGTACCCGTTCCGCTGCAGCGCCTGCACCACGGCCACGAGCTTCGCCCCGTCGCTCTGGGCATCGGTGGTCGTCGACTCGACGGTGTCGCGCACGGCGTCGGGGACGTTGCGAGCCGCAGGGACCGTTGCGGTTCCCGGACGCGCGGTCGCCAGCTGTTCCTCCGTCGGCTGGTCGGGGACCACCGCGGTGAGGTCGTACCGCGTGCCGTCCTGCACCCCGCCGACGACCGCTCCGGTGCGGGTCGATGCGTTGTAGAAGAACGCACTGCGCTCCCGCTCCCCCGCAGCGCCCGCGAACTCGACGCGTTCGAGGTCGCCGACGGTCGGGAGCCAGACCCCGGAGTAGCCGTCCACGGTCACCCCGACGTGCACGGTGGTCCCGCTCACGCCGCGGACGTCCACCGACGTCGGGACACGCTCGAAGGTGCCCGACGCCGACGCGCCGTCCGTCCCGCCGACGCGGTAGACCACGCCGTCGTACGTGTCCAGCGTGGCGATCCGGACGAACCCGTTCTCCGGCAGGCCGGTGACACGGAGCTGCGTGGTGTCCGCCTCGGTCGATTCCTCGTAGGCCCGGAAGCCGCTGAGCGGGCTGACGTAGTCGCGGGGATCGAACGGCTTGACGACGTCCGTCCTCGCGACCGTCCGCGCGGTGGTCGGCGGCGCGACCAGCCCCAGTCCGGTCGCGACGACCGCCGCAGCGACGATCGTCCCCGTCCCGACCAGGGCCGGCCGGACGACGGACCTGGTCACCGTGACACGGGCGCCGATCGTCTCGGCCACCGCGACCGCGCGGCGCGCGTGGCGCACCGTGAGCGCCCAGACGAGCGCGATGCCGGTGAGCACGACCGCGAGGGCGAGCGACGTGTCGAGACGGCTCGGCCCGACGACCACACCGGCGGCGAACAGCACCAGTGCCGGGATGCTCGCCAGTTCCTGCCTGGAGGCACGGGTCGCCACGCTCACGGACGTCACCGTCGCGACGAGGAGCGTCACGAAGAACGGCACCAGGAGGGCTTCGTAGGTCCCGACCGGCAGGCTGATGGTGACGAGCCGCTTCCAGCCGAGCGCGACGCCGGAGAAGAGGTCCAGGAGGCCCTGGCCGGTCGGGAGCACCCCGTTCGCCTCCCCCGGCACGGCGGCGGGGACACCGGTCACCGTGAACGCCGCGACCGTCGCGATCGCGACGACCGCGGTCGGCAGACGGAAGACGGCCCCGAGCAGCGCGACGAGCGAACCGACGAGCACCGCGGTGACCGCGGCGACGACCATGCCGTCGTCGCGGTACACCGGCCACCACGCGACGCTCGCGACCGCCAGGAGCAGCCACACGACGAGCGTGCCGCCGACGAGCCGGAACGCCGGCACCCGTCGGGCCCGACGTCGCGTGTCCCGCCGTGCGCGCGACGGCACCACCGCGGGGGCGCTCATGCGGCGGCCGATCGGTGCAGCGCGTGACGGAGGTCGTCGAGGTAGCCGATCGTCATCACGGTCAGTCCTGGCACTCGCACGAACCGCGGGACGGCCTCGGGCTCGCAGATCACGGCGACGACCTCGACGCCGATCGGGAAGCGGGTGGCGGCGAGGCGGAGCGCGGGGAGTTCGACCACAGAGCCGACGACGAGGAACGCCACCGAGATCCCGGCTGTGTCGTTGCCCACGATGCGAGCGACCTCGGCGACGGGCAGGCAGGCGTCCGCCAGGCCGACGGTCGCGAAGTCGTCCAGCAGTCGCGTCGGGGTCACGGTCGGTAGGCGGTGCACGGCGTAGACGGCGCGCTTGGCGAACTCCGGGGTGCGTTCGGACACGACGACCGTGACCTCTCGGCCGTCTCGCACCGCACGGCTGCCGAGGGACGCCGCAGCGCTGACCGCGAGCTCGAACTCCTCGTCGTCAGCGAACTCGGTCCTGGAGATGCCGAGCGCGATCACCAGGTGCGACCGACGCGTGTCCTCGAACTGGCGCACCATGAGCGCGCCGGTCTTGGCCGTCGACTTCCAGTGGATGTTCCGGGGATCGTCACCCGGCATGTACTCACGGATCGCGTGGAAGGAGATGTCGGCAGGCGAGAGGTCGGTCGTCGCCTGCCCCTCGAGGTCCCGGACCAGACCGGTGCTGGTCGACGGGATCGCAACCGTCCTCGGGTGCACGATGACCTGTTCGCGAGCGGTCCAGACGATCTCCCGGCGCACGAGGCCCACCGGGTCGGCGCGGACACCCGTCACCGGACCGACGTCGAGGACCCCTCGGCGGACCGTCGGGACGGGCACCTCCCGTTCGAACGTGCCACGAGGAGCGATGGTCGGGATCGCGACGTCCACGAGTCCGGCGCCGACCGGCACCTCGACCGTGATCGGGACGGACGGCAGACGTGCGGGGTTCTCCGCGGTGACGGTCACGCCCGCCGGGTCACCGACCGCGACCCGGCGGACCGGGAGGCTCATCCGGATGAGCAGCCTCGACCCGCCGATGAGCGCGACGGCTGCGACGACCACGAGCAGGGCACCGGCGAAGCCGACGACGACGACCTCGCGCAGGCCGAAGACGTACCCCGTGACGAACGCGACGAGCGTGAGCGCGGCGACCGTCCAGCCCAGGCCGGTGACCACCGACGAGACCTCGGCCCACCCGCGTGCCACGAGCCTCCAGGCCGTGCGCCACAGACGGACGATCCCGACGACCGCGTCGGCGGCGACGCCGTCGCGGTCGCCGACCAGCCGCGTGCGGACGTTCGTCAGGCCGGCGACCGTCCCCGTGCGCTCGTACGCCGTGCTCGAACGACGCGACCGCGTCGACGAGGGACGGCGCGAGCGCGTGGAGACGGGCCGGCGGTCCGTCACGACGTGACCCGGTCCGCGGGCGGCGGGGTCTCCACCAGGAGCTGGGAGACGACGCTCGAGGCACTGACGCCGTCGAACTCCGCCTCGGCGTCGAGCACGAGACGGTGGGCGAGCACGGGCTCCGCGAGTGCCTTGACGTCGTCGGGGGTGACGTAGTGCCGGCCGCTCAGCGCCGCGAACACGCGCGACGCGCGCATGAGCCCCATCGCACCACGGACACTGACGCCGAGGCGGACCTCGCTCGCCGAACGCGTGGCGTCCACGAGGCGGGCGACGTAGTCGGCGATCGTCGCGTCGACGTGCACCGTGCGGGCCAGCGCCGCCATCTCCGTGATCGTCGCAGCGGGCACCACGCTCGCGAGCGGGACCGACGAGGCCGGCGCCGAGGAGGTCTCGAGTATCTTCACCGTCGCCGCGTGGTCGGGGTAGCCGATCGACGTCTTCATCAGGAAGCGGTCGAGCTGCGCCTCCGGGAGCCGGTACGTGCCCGCCTGCTCGATGGGGTTCTGCGTCGCGATGACCATGAACGGCGCCGCGAGCCGGTGGTTCACGCCGTCCACCGTGATCGCGGATTCCTCCATCGCCTCCAGGAGCGCAGACTGCGTCTTCGGGCTCGCGCGGTTGATCTCGTCGGCGAGCACGATGTTCGCGAAGACCGGGCCGCGGTGGAACTCGAACTCCTGGGCGCGCTGGTCGTAGACGCTGATGCCGGTGATGTCACCAGGCAGCAGGTCCGGGGTGAACTGGATCCGGTTCGTCGAGCCCTGCACGCTCTGCGCCAGCGCCCGCGCCATGCTCGTCTTCCCGGTGCCGGGGACGTCCTCCAGCAGCAGGTGGCCCTCGCTGAGCATCGCCGTGACCGCGAGTCGGATCACGAACGTCTTCCCCAGGAGCACCTGCTCGACGTTGGTCACGATGCGGCCGGAGACGTCGGCGAACCAGGTGGCCTGCTCGGGGGTCATGCTCATGTGAAGGGGTTCCTCGTGTCGGTCGGCTCGGGTCGGTCGTTGTGGGTCGTTCAGCCCGCCGGCGGGGCATCCGGGGCCGGCGCGACGTCCTGCTCGGTGGGGTTGGAGTCGGTCCTGCCGGCCACGGTCGCCTGCACGGTGATCTTCGTCGCGTCCGCGGGGATCGTCGACCCTTCCGCGTACTTCCCGTTCGCGTCACCGTCGGCGCATCCGAAGACGCCTTCGCCGACGGCACCGGTGCAGATGCGGATGGAGTAGGTGACGGTCGGCGACCCGGCGTTCTGCGGCGGGTTGAGCGCGATCTTCCCGCCGGCGGTGGGCGCCACGGCCGTGGCCCGAGTGTTCAGCGGGACCGCGTTCCCGACAGCGGTGTCGTCTGTGCAGTACTGCCCGCCGTTGTTCGCCAGCCGGCAGGCCGAGACCGTCACGGCCAGCGAGTTCCCGAAGTCCTGCGCCGACGGGTAGAGCGTCACGGCGTCCCCTGACGTGGTGGTGCTGTCACCGTTCGCGAGCGCGACGCGGTAGAGCGTCGCGCGACCGGAGTCCACTCGGAAGTTCGAGACGACGACCGGGTACCGACCGGCGCTGTCGGACTGGCCGGGCAGACCGACGTCCGCTCGTGGACCCGACGGCGTGAGGTACGACTGCACCGGGCCGACGACGCTCGACGCGCAGAAGCCCAGGGAGTTGACCGCGACCACCGCGTAGTAGTAATTCGAGTCACCGCCGGGGGTGTCGGCGAACGACTGGGTGCCTGCGCCGCCGATCTGCGTCGCGTCGTTGCGTGTGACGGCCGAGCAGTTGAACGACTGCGACGACAGTCGGAACAGCCAGTACTCCCGGATGTCGGTCCCGCCGCCGTCCGACGGTCCGAAGGTGATCGAGACCTTGGTCTGTCCGCCACTCGACTGCCCGGTCGCCGACAGCCCGCTCGGCGCCGAGGGGTTGCCCACCGCGGTCGCCGAGGCCGAGGCGGAGTTCCACTGGACCGGGCTGCCGTCCCGGCCCGCGTCGTTGCGCGCGGAGACCGTGAAGGTGTAGTTGCCCCCGCCGGTGAGGCCGTCGAAGGAGGCGCTCGTCGCCGTCCCGACGCTCCTGGTCGTGGAGGACCCGGGTCCGTCGATCGTCACCACGTAGTTGTCGACGGCCGTTCCTCGTCCGGGCCGCGGAACCGCGTTCCAGGACAGGTCCAGTCGGTTCGGCGAGGACGAGTTCGGCACTGCCTTGACTCCGGTCGGCGGTGCCGGGACGAAGTCAGCACTCAACGGCGCCGACTGCGGCGACGGATCAGACGTCCCGACGGCGTTCACCGCGATGACCGAGAACCGGTAGGACGCGCTCGGGTCGAGATCAGTGAGCGTGCAGACGGTGGAGGTCCCGCAGTCCTTCGACACGCCGTTCGTGCCGGTGACCCGGTAGCCGGTGATCGCCGAGTTGTTCGCCTGCGGCGCCGACCAGGTCAGCGTGATCTGCCCGCCGTCGTACGACCCGGTGCGTGTCGGGGTACCGGGGGCGTCCGGGACGTCCTGCACCGAGATCGTGACGTCGCCCCAGACGTACCGGTCGGGGTCGTTCGTCGCGTCGGCGACCTGGTACTGCAGGTTCGTGTTCACGGGCTTGGCGGTGCCCGAGACGGACACCTGGAGCCGTGACTTGTCGGCACTCGGGGTGATCGTGACGCCGGAGGGCAGGCCGCCGGCGAGCCCGCGGATGTTCACCACGCGCAGGCGCTCGTTCGGGAACGGGTTGGTCGGTTGATCGTTCGCGAGGACGTCGATCGTCGTCGACGATCCACGCTTCGCGACGGCGCTGTCCGCCCCCGGCTGCACGAGCGGCCTGGTGGACGCGACGATCCCGACGGTCACGAGACCGGACCGACCGGCGTTCGCGGCATCGGCGACGCCGACGCCGATCGTCGCCGAGGTGTTCTTCTGGGCGGAGTCTGCGACCTTGATCGTCAGTCGCTGGCCGGAGATCGTGGCCGTGGTCCCGGAGGACGGCTGGCTGACGACGGAGTACTGCAGTTCGGGCAGGTCCTTCGGGTACGGGTAGTCCGTCAGCCGCGTGAGGTCGAGCGTCCGGGAGTCGCCCGGCTGCATCTCGATCGAGGACCCGGTGAACGCGGGCGGCTGGTTCGAGCGCGGCGTGACCTTCACGGGGAGGACCAGGGTCGCGACCCGCCCCTTGCCGCCGTTGGCGTTCGAGCCGTCGGTCACCTCGAACGAGATCGACGCGTTGCCGTAGTACAGCTTCGCCGACGTGAACTGCAACGTGGACGAGTCGACGGTGAGGTCGTCGCCGTTCGCGTGGGTGGCCTTGACCGTGCCGGGGTCGGTGATCTTGGCGGTCTGCCCGTTCGCGGTCACGACGTACTTCGACAGCGGGATCCTGATGGTCGACTCGCTCTTCACCGTGATCGCGCCTGCTGACCGGTTGACCTGCGGGAGGGCGTCGTCGAACCCCGGGACGTGGATGAACCCGTACGACACGATGTCCGGGTGGTCCTGCCGGGCGACCGAGAACGGGATGACCTGCGAGTCGTCCGTGAGCCGAACGGAGATCCGGCCGTCGGTCGTGGTGCGGGCGGTGTCGCCGTAGCCGTCCACCACACCCACGGTCAGGGACGACGTCGACCCCTCGGCGAAGAACACGTTCTTCAGCACGTCGACGGTCACGCTCTGCCGGTGCAGGATGTCCTGCAGGTCGAGCGTGGTGTCGTCGACCTCGGGACGGAGCGGGCGCGCGTCCTTGTCCACGGTGACCGTGAGGAACGCCGTGCTCGCGCCGCCGCTCTCGTTCGACGCCGTGTAGAGCACCGCGAAGTCTCCGCTCTTCGCGGTCTTCGGCGGGGTGACGCGGATCTCCTGCTTCCGCAGGACCTTCGCGGTGACGTCCTTCGCAGTCGGCTCGGCCTTGGAGACGGTGAGGTCGCCGCCCTCGGGGTCCGAGTCGTTCTGGAGCACGCGAACCGTCACGGAGCCGCCCGGCCGGATCGTCACGTGGTCCGCCTCGGCCACCGGGTTCGACGCCTGTTCGGCCCGCGGTGCGATGCCGACGCGGATGGTGCCCGTGGCGCGAGCGCCCAGCGCGTCGACGACCGTGTAGGTGAACTCGTCGGTGCCGGCCGAGTAGTCCCCGGCCTCGTAGGTCAGGGAATCGGAACCGATGTCGCTGACCGAACCCTTGTCGGGGTTCGACGCCACCCCGACCAGCTGCACGGAGTCGCCGTCCGGGTCGATGCCGTTCAGCGGCACGGAGATGCTGACCGCCTGACCCGCGACCACACGAGCCGTGACGGTCTGTGGCACCGGCGGGTTGTTCGTGGCACTGTCCTTCTCACGGACAGAGATCGAGACCGCGGCGTCCGCGGACTGTCCGTCCGGGCCGGCGACGCGGTACACCGCCGTGTAGTTACCAGGGGTCTTCGGCGCGAGGTACCTGAGGTGGTCGCCGGAGGCGAAGAGCAGACCGCCGTCGCCGGGGACGTTCTGCACGAGGTCCGGCTGCAGGGTCAGCGGCTCGCCTTCCGGCTGGGTGTCGTTCGCGAGGACGTCGATGTTCGCGACGTCCCCGACCCGGACCGTCGCGGTGTCCGGCTGCGCCACGGGCGGCTGGATCCGGTCCGGCTTCGGGATCTCGACGACCGTGACGGTGCCGGGCGACGACGCGAGGCCGTTCGTCTCGGTGTAGGTGAAGGTCACCGGCCCGTCGAGCGGTGCCGACAGGGTCGTCCGGATCGTGTGCTGGTCGAGGATGCTCGCCTGCACGCCGGAACCCCGCGCGGGTCCGTCGAGCGCCGTGACGAGGAGGACCCCGCCCGCCGGGTCGATGTCGGTGGCGGTGACGTCGGTGTCCTTCGTCGACAGCGTGTTGACGAACACGGTCTTCGGGGTCGTGATCGGTGCGGTCGACGCGTCCGGCGGTGCCGCGATCGTCATGCGGACGATCCCGCTGGACGTCTTCGTGCCGTCCGTCACGGTGTACTCGACCTGGTGGTCCCCCACTGCGTCGCTCTGCACCCGGAAGGTCCCGGCGTCGTAGCTCGGGGTGATCGTCACGCCGCTCGCCGACGAGACACTCGTCAGCGTGATGCTCCCGTTGCCGCCCCGCACGTGCTCGAGCGGATTCACCGTGAAGGACTTGCCTGCGTAGCCCTTGACCGGGAACGCGTCTGCCCGGAGCGGCACGCTCCCCTGCGCGGCGACGTGCACGGTGAGGGATCCACGCCCGTCCGCGCGACCGTCACTCACCACGAGCTGGACGCTGCGGTCGCCGGTGCGACCGCTCTTGTTGCGGAAGTCGAGGAGGCCGTCCGGCGTCGTCGAGACCTCGTCCCCGTCCGTCGCGGTCGCCGACTTCAGGTACACCGGGTCGCCGTCGGGGTCGACCCAGTCGCCGAGCACGTTGCTCGACACGTGCCCGCCCTGGACCACGTCGGCCGTGGTGTCCCTGACCTGCCTGGGCGCGTCGTTCTCGGACTCGGGTCGCACGCTGACCCGGACGGTCGCGGTGGCCGAGCCGCCGTTGCCGTCGGTGATCGTGTACGGGAACGTCACGGTCCCGGACGCACTGTCCGACAGGGCGATCTGAAGCCGCTGCCCGTCGTCGACGATCGCGACCTTCCCGGCGGCCTGGTCGACGGACCCGACCTCGCTGACGATGATCGGGTCGCCGTTGGGGTCGTAGTCGTTGAGCAGGACCGGGAGGCTCGTGGTGCGCCCCGGACGGGCTCCCAGGTCGTCGTCCACCGCGACCGGCGGCTTCTGGTCCTTGTCGACCTCGGGGTTGTCGTCCGAGATCTGCTCCTGCTGCTGGTCGTCGTCCCGCTTGATCAGGTCGGACCAGTTGTCGATGAGCTGACCGCTGCGGTCGATCGCCCAGGAGCGCCCGGTCGCCGGGTCGTTGGCGACGACGGTGTCGGCGTTGTGGACGATCTGGAGGGCGGCACCGCCGGGCACCCGGTCGAGCTGCTGCAGCGCGCGGCCGGCGCACGTGTCGATCGCCTGCCCGCCGCTCCACGCCCCGAACGTGCAGTTGCCGTCGACGTAGGGTCGGGCCGCGCGTCCCGACACCGCCAGGGCGGTCGTGGTCGCTGCGCCCGACGGCGTGACGCGGACGAGACCCGCGGCACCGGCGACGACCACCGAGTCCCCGTCGGCCGAGGACCGCTGGAGCGCCGGGGACCCACCGACCCGGTCGCCGAGGTCGACCGTGTCGCCGTCGACCGAGAGCGCGCCGGTCGTCTGGTCGAGCACCGCCATGTGGGAGCCGAACGCCGCGACCTGGAAGTCGTCCTTGCGGTCCATCCGCACGGTCCAGCGCTTCGCGACGGACAGGGTCGAGCCGACCTCGACGAGGGACGCCGTCCCAGTCCGCGGCGAGTACACCGCGACGTGCTCGTCCGACGCGTCGAACACCGCGTCCGCGCCGAGCGTCAGATCCGCCTTGGTGGATGCGTCGAAATCGGCGAGCTCCTTGGCCGGCGTGGACCAGACCTCTCCGGTCTCCTGGTTGCCGATGACCGCGGTCGATCCCGAGAAGAACACCTGCGGCGACCCGGAGGGCAGGGTGACCGGGTCACCGATCGTCGCGTCCGCCACGTCGACCTTGGCGACCGTGCCCTTGGTCTCGTCGACGCTGTAGACCATCGATCCGCTCTGCAGCACGGAGAGCGCGTCCGTGGACGACTCCACCGCGGTGTTCAGCTGCAGGACCGCGGTGTTCGCGCGGCCGACCGCCCCGTACTGCGACGAGGGCACCCAGACGGTGCCGTCCCCGAGCGCGACCCGCTGCGTGTGGTACCCGCTCGAGACGACGGCGGCCCCGGCGACGAGCGCAGCGACGACCACGGACGCGCCGACGGTGATCGCGGCGGACCGGTGTTGTGCGATGAGCCGCCGGATCACGATCCGCCGCCGATCGTGGCGCACCGTTCGGCACTCGCGACGCCGGTCTTGCCGTCACGGTTCACCGCGACCGAGATGCACTCCTCGTCGCCCTTGCTGCCGGAGACGACGAACGACGTGCCCGACTGCTGGCTCGACGCGCCGTTCGAGGAGATCACGTAGGTGTCGCCGTTCCGGAGCCCTGGGTCGCTCCAGCGGAACGTGACGGACTGACCGGCGGTCGACGCGCGGACGTCGGAGACCGTGGGGATCGCCCCGGAACCGACGCGTGTCACGAGGACGAAGGACGTCACGGCGAGGGCGACCACGACCGCCGCGGCGACCGAGGACGCCCAGATCACGGTTCGGCGTGATCGACGTCGGGCCAGGGTGACCGAGCCCGTCCGGTGGACGGTGCCGACGCTCCGCGAACCGGTGGCCGCCACGCCGCCCTGCACCGGGCGACGCGTCCGGCGCCGACGACCGACCCGGCTCGGCGGCTGGAGTTCCCGGATCATCGTGCGGTCACCCTCCGGCGTGGGCGTGGCGACGGCCCATGCCTCGACCGCGACGTCGGCAGCAGTCTGCGGGATGCCGAGCTCGGCCTGGACCTGCTGGAACCCGCGGACGAGTTCCATCACGGTGGCCGGACGCTGCTGGACCTTGCGGGACATCGCGGTGGCGAGCAGTCGCTCGAGCGACGGCGGCACGTCCGTGCGACCGGACGGCTTCACACCGCCCTTGTCCACGCGCGCCATCAGGTCGGCGGCACCGTTCTTGCCGCCGGGGACCTCGAAGGGGCTGCGCCCGGCGAGGAGCGAGAAGACCGTCGCAGCGAGGGAGTACACCTCGGACTGGATGGTCCCGCGGGACTCGTCGATGAGGACCTCTGGCGCCGACCACGGGATGGACATGCCGATCGGCTCGTCGGGATCGGACTCACCGATGGTCGCCGCGATGCCGAAGTCGGACAGCACGGGGTTGCCGTACGCGGTGAGCAGGATGTTGGACGGCTTGATGTCGCGGTGCAGCACGCCTTCACGGTGCGCCGTCTCGAGCGCGGAACCGATGCGCACCCCGATCGACAGGACCTCGGAGACCGGGATCGGCTCGCGCCGGTAGCGCTCGCTGAGCGACGACGAGCAGAGTTCCATCACGAGGTACGGACGTCCGTCGGCCGCGACGCTCGCCTGGAACACGGTGAGGATGGACGGGTGCGTGCTCAGCCGAGCCATCAGGTTCGCCTCGGCCTGGAACATCTGCCGGACCCGGTCGTCGACGACTTCGTCGAGCAGGACCTTCACCGCGACCTGGCGCCGCGGCATGTCCTGCTCGTAGAGGAACACGTCGGCGAAGCCGCCGGAGCCGAGGACGTGCACCGGGCTGAACCCGGCGATCACGGGAGGGGTGGACGGCAGCCGTCGCGCCATGGCACCCTCTCCTCCCCGGCCGCAGCCGATCGTCCCCTCGGCCCTTCAGTCTACGGAAACGAGCCGGCCGGAATTCCGCACACCAGAGTACGGGATTCCATCCGCTGCCCCCAATTCGGGGGACGTCAGTGGCGAGGCAGCGTGTCCTCGAGGTCGCCGTCCTGCGGTGCGTCCTCCACTTGGAGGACCACGACGGTGACGTTGTCGCGACCACCTGCGATGAGGGCATCGCCCACCAGGCGCTCGGCGAGCTCCTGCGGGTCGGCGACCTTCGCGGCGATGCGGCCGATGACCGCGTCGCCGATCTCCTTCGTCAGACCGTCCGAGCACACGATGTACCGGTCGCCGGTGCGGAGCGGCAACGTCCACCAGTCCGGCTCCGGCGGTTCGCCGAAGCCGACCGCGCGGGTGATGACGTTGCTGTCCGGGTGCGCTTCGGCGTCCTCTGCCCGCAGCACACCGGCATCGACCATCTCCTGCACGACCGAGTGGTCGACCGTGATCCGACGGAGGACGCCGTCGTCGACCCGGTAGGTGCGCGAGTCGCCCACGTTGAAGACGAGCGCTGCCGGCTGCCCGTTCGACGCGACGAGCGCGAGACCGGTCACGGTGGTGCCGGCACCGATCGCGTTGCCGCCCGCCGCACGCTCGATGTCCGCCGTGGCGAGCAGGAGCGCGCGCTGGATCGACTGCCGGGTCCCGAACGGCCCGTCGACCGAGTCACCGAGGCGACGGACCACGGCGTCGCTCGCGCGGTCACCGGCGAGGTGTCCACCCATGCCGTCCGCGACGACGAAGAACGGTGCTTCGACGATGTAGCTGTCCTCGTTGTGGTCTCGGCGACGACCGACGTCGGTCGCGGCTCCCCACGAGAGCGTCAGGGTGACGCCGTCCGTTCCGGGGACGTCGATGGCGTGGGCGGCGGCTGCTCGGCCGAGTTCGGTCACGTTTCAGGATCGCTCTCTGGGGGTTCGGGGCGTGCCGGTCTGAGGGGTCGGAGGCTGGTGGAGCGACGGCGGGACACCGTCGGCCCCTGGCGTGAGCCGGAGGTGCGGCGAGAGGATCTCCACCACGATGCCGTCCCCGATCTCGACTACCGTACCCGTCAGCGCGACGATCGACGCACCTGACGCCATCCGGTACGGCGCCGAGCCGGCGGGCCGGACGACGGTCCCGTTGGTCGAGCGCAGGTCGTCCACCACCGCGGCTTCGCCCTCGGCGTGCACGAGCAGGTGGGACGACGACACCTGTCCGAGCGGCGACGGTACGGTCACGAGTTCGGGCGCCGGCCCTCGGACCACACGCGGCAACGCGGGACGCCGGCCGATCACCACCGGGTGGTCGAGTCGGATGACGCGTCCGCCGACGCGGATCGACGGCACGCGGGTGCGTGCTGGTTCCGGGACGGCCGGGAGGCTCGGGGGCGCGTCCGACAGGGAGGCCGCCAGCCGCGTGGACGGCGCGGTCCGACGCGGCCCGAGGACCGTGTCCTCGGGGACCGTCGACGGGTCCGGCGCAGTGCGCGGCCCACGGATGACGGTGTCCCCGAGCGGGCCGTCGTCGAGCAGGTCCGATCCGTGCGACCCGCCACCCGAGGGGACCCGGAGGACCGTGTCGTCGATCGCGTCCTGCGCGCGAGCGGATCCGAGCGGCCGCGACCGAGGACGGATCACCGTGTCCTCGACGTCATCGGCGTCGTCGTGCACGTGGTGCCTCCCTGCGTCCTGCCCGCGGTGCGGTCTCACAACCGTAGACGATCCGGTGCACGCCCCGTCACCCCCACCATTCCGGGCGCGCCCCGGCACGGGCCGATCGATGGACGACGAGCGCCAACGCGTCGTCCGGCACCACGTCGAGCGCGTACCCGGCTCGGACCTCGGCCTCCGTCAACGCACCGATCGCCCATGAGCACCAGGCGCCGAGCGCGACGGCTCCCGCGACGCCCCGACGTTCGTCACGCGGTGCGCCCTGCTGCTTCCAGCCGTGCCAGACCGCGGTGCACCGTGCGCCAGCGGTCCGGATGCGGTCGCGCGACGGAGCCGGGCCGCGGCCGTGGAACGCCGACGGGGTCGGGTCCGTGAAGGGATCGAACGGTCGGACCGCCCGCAGATCCGGTCCGGATGCGGCACCGATGAACCGCACCAGGGCCATCCGGGTCGCGAGTGCGGCGCACGCGGTCGCGACGGCCGACCGGCCGGCGGTGTCGAGGAGCGCGGTGCCGGGCGCGACGAGCGCGGCGGCGGCGACCGGCAGGGTGACGGCTGCCGCGATCTCGCGCGGGTAGTGGACGAACGGGGAGCTGGACGATCGTGCGACGTCGAGGTTCATGCGTCCATCGAAACGCGCACCGAGCCTCCAGAGCGGTGACGGAGGCGAGTCCGTGGCGACCGCGACGTACGGGGCGCCTGTGGAGGAACGGCCGCCGATCAGACGGCGGCCGGCTCCAGGCTCTCGGCGACCAGGTCCCACCCGGTGTCCGAGCGCTCCACCAGCACGCCCACGGACGTCGCCCATGCGACGAGGTCGTCCATCGACCCGATCGACGCACCGGTCCGAGCCAGCAACGACACCAGTCGCCCCTTCGCGGTCTTGTTCCAGTGGTTCAGCGCCTTCCGGCGGCCGCTGCCGTCGACGCTCACGACCCGCAGGGCCGCGGCGCCGTCGACCGGACCGAGCGCGCGGTAGCCCTCCGAGCGCAGGTCCAGGACCAGTCCACCACCCCTGGTTGACAACGCTGCGGTCGCGACTGCGGGCCAGTGCGACGCGAGGCGCAACGACCCGAGGCGCGAATCGTGCGACAACCGGTAGGCCGGGATCCGGTCCCCCGCGCCGATCGGCCCGAACATCGCGGACTGGACGACCACGTGCTGGTACCACCAGGAACGGACCTCCGCAGAGGCCGACGGGACGTCCAGCGGGTCGTAGAGCACCCCGGTGTACCGCTCGATCGCCGGCAGCGTCGGCGACGTGTCCAGCGAGAGGTTCCGGAACCGCTCGGCGATCGACTTCGGTCCGAGCTTGAGCGCCGTCCGCGCGGTGGACTCCTCGGAACTGACGGAGCGGGCCGCGGCGATCACCGCGGCCCGCTCTCGGGTCAGTTCCGGGAACGAGAGACCACCCAGGTCGAGGGTGGTTCCCGTGTCCCCGCCCTCCCGCTTCGTCTCCGAAGGCGGGAGGAGGACGGTCAGTCCGGTCAGGAGGCCAGCGCGGCCTGCCGCGCCACGATCGTGACCGTGTCGTGCTCGACCGAGAGGAACCCGTCCTCAGCGTCGACCGCGACGGTCGAACCGTCGGCCCGCGTGATGCGGACCTGGCCCTGAGCCAGGATCGCGAGCATCGGCTCGTGACCCGCCAGGATGCCGATCTGGCCTTCTGTCGTGCGCGCGACGACCATGGTGGTGTCGCCCGTCCAGACCTCGCGGTCCGCCGAGACGACACTCACGGTGAGACCCGCCATGTCAGCGGTTCTCCTTCTGGATCTGCGCCCACTTCTCTTCGACGTCGTTGATGCCACCGACGTTGAAGAAGGCCTGCGTGGCCACGTGGTCGAACTCGCCGTCGGCGATGGCGCGGAAGGACTCGATCGTGTCCTTGAGCGGGACCGTGGAGCCCTCGACACCGGTGAACTTCTTCGCCATGTACGTGTTCTGCGAGAGGAACTGCTGGATACGACGAGCGCGCTCGACCGTGATCTTGTCCTCTTCGGAGAGCTCGTCGACACCGAGGATGGCGATGATCTCCTGCAGTTCCTTGTTCTTCTGGAGGATCTGCTTGACGCGGGTCGCCGTCTGGTAGTGGTCGGCGCCCAGGTACCGGGGGTCCATGATCCGCGACGTGGAGGTCAGCGGGTCGATCGCGGGGTAGAGGCCCTGCGACGCGATCTCACGCGAGAGCTCGGTCGTGGCGTCGAGGTGCGCGAACGTGGTCGCCGGTGCCGGGTCGGTGTAGTCGTCGGCCGGGACGTAGATCGCCTGCAGCGAGGTGATCGAGTGACCACGCGTCGAGGTGATGCGCTCCTGGAGCACACCCATCTCGTCGGCGAGGTTCGGCTGGTAGCCCACCGCGGACGGCATGCGGCCGAGCAGCGTCGAGACCTCGGAGCCGGCCTGCGTGAAGCGGAAGATGTTGTCGATGAAGAGGAGCACGTCCTGCTTCTGGACATCGCGGAAGTACTCCGCCATCGTCAGCGCCGACAGGGCGACGCGCAGACGCGTTCCCGGCGGCTCGTCCATCTGGCCGAACACGAGGGCCGTCTTGTCGAAGACACCCGCCTCTTCCATCTCACCGATGAGGTCGTTGCCCTCACGGGTGCGCTCACCGACACCGGCGAACACCGACACACCACCGTGGTCCTGCGCGACGCGCTGGATCATCTCCTGGATGAGGACGGTCTTGCCGACACCGGCACCACCGAACAGACCGATCTTGCCACCCTGGACGTACGGGGTGAGGAGGTCGATCGACTTGATGCCGGTCTCGAACATCGAGGTCTTGGACTCGAGCTGGTCGAACGCGGGGGCCTTGCGGTGGATCGGCCAGCGCTCGGTGATCTCGAGCTTCTCGTCGGTGTTGAGCACGTTGCCCAGCACGTCGAAGACCTTGCCCTTGGTGACGTCGCCGACGGGGACCGAGATCGGGGCGCCCGAGTCACGGACCTCCTGACCACGGACGAGGCCGTCGGTCGGCTTCAGGGAGATGGCACGGACGAGGTCGTCGCCGAGGTGCTGCGCGACCTCGAGGCCGATCTCCTGCGACGACTCACCGATGGTGATGGTCGTGAACAGGAGGTTGTACATCTCCGGGATTGCGTCGTGCGGGAACTCGATGTCGACGACGGGACCCGTGACACGGGCGATCCGGCCGACACCGGGCGCCGACGACGTCTCGACCGCGGTGGTTGCGGTGTCGGTCATGGCTGGTGCCTTCCTGAGGGTGGGTATCTGTCCGCGAACGACGCGGACTACTTCTTCTTCGACGAGAGGGCGTCGGCGCCGCCGACGATCTCGGAGATCTGCTGGGTGATCTCGGCCTGGCGTGCGTTGTTCGCGAGACGGGTGAAGTCACGGATCAGCGAGTCGGCGTTGTCACTGGCCGCCTTCATCGCCTTCTGCCGGGCGGCGTGCTCGGAGGCAGCCGACTGGAGCATGGCGTTGAAGATGCGGCTCTCGATGTAGACCGGGAGCAGCGAGTCGAGCACCGCATCGGCGTCCGGCTCGAACTCGTACAGCGGGAGCGGCTCGTTGTCCGTCGGCTCCTCGACACCCTCGACGACCTCGAGCGGGAGCAGGCGAACGACCTGCGGCTCCTGGGTCGCGAGGCTGAGGAAGCGGTTGAACACGATGTGGATCTCGTCCACGCCGCCCTCTGCCGTGTCCTGGAGGAACTTCGACACGACCGCGTCGCCGATCTCCTTCGCCGTCGAGAACTCGGGCTGGTCGGTGTTGCCGACCCACTGCTGCTCGGAGGGGCGCTCACGGAACGCGAAGTACCCGACGGACTTGCGCCCGACCAGGTAGTACACGACGTCCTTGCCCTCGCTGCGGAGCAAGGAGGCGAGCTCCTCGCCCTGCTTGAGGACGTTCGTGCTGAACGCGCCGTTGAGGCCACGGTCCGAGGTGAACAGCACGACGGCCGCACGCGTCGACGACTCCGGCTCGGTGGTCAGCACGTGGTCGACGTTCGAGAACGTCGCCACGGCCGACACCGCCCGGGTCACGGCCCGCGAGTACGGGCCGGACGCGGCCATGCGGGCCTGTGCCTTCTGGATCCGCGACGCCGAGATCAGCTCCATCGCGCGAGTGACCTTCTTCGTGGTCTTCGCCGACTTGATTCGCTGTCGGTAGACCCGGACCTGCGCTGCCATCTAGCGACGACCCTTGACGATCTGCTCCTGGTCCACGTCCTCGGCGTCGGCGGCGTCGAACTGCTCGGACCCGAGCGTCTTGCCGTCGCTCGTCTGGAAGCTCTTCGAGAACTCGTCGATCTGCTTCGACATCTCGGCGACCGTCTCGTCGCTGAGCTGGTTGGTCTCGCGCAGCGTCGTGAGGACGTCGGAGTTGCGACGCAGGTGGTCGAGCAGCTCGGACTCGAAGCGGAGCACGTCCGGCACGGGGACCGTGTCGAGCTTGCCGTTCGTGCCGGCCCAGATCGAGACGACCTGCTCCTCGACCGGGTACGGCGAGTACTGCGGCTGCTTGAGGAGCTCGGTGAGACGGGCGCCGCGGTCCAGCTGACGACGCGAGGCCTGGTCGAGGTCGGACGCGAACATCGCGAACGCCTCGAGCGAGCGGTACTGCGCCAGCTCGAGCTTCAGCGTGCCGGAGACCTTCTTGATCGACTTCACCTGGGCGTCACCACCGACGCGGGACACCGAGATGCCCACGTCGACGGCCGGACGCTGGTTCGCGTTGAAGAGGTCCGACTGCAGGAAGATCTGGCCGTCGGTGATCGAGATGACGTTGGTCGGGATGTACGCCGAGACGTCGTTCGCCTTGGTCTCGATGATCGGGAGACCCGTCATCGAGCCGGCGCCGAGCTCGTCGGACAGCTTCGCGCAACGCTCCAGCAGACGGGAGTGCAGGTAGAAGACGTCACCCGGGTAGGCCTCGCGTCCCGGCGGACGACGCAGGAGGAGCGACACCGCACGGTAGGCCTCTGCCTGCTTCGACAGGTCGTCGAAGATGACGAGGACGTGCTTGCCCTGGTACATCCAGTGCTGGCCGATGGCCGAGCCGGTGTACGGGGCGAGGTACTTGAAGCCGGCCGGGTCGGATGCCGGGGCGGCGACGATGGTGGTGTACTCCATCGCGCCGGCGTCCTCGAGCGCACCCTTCACGGAGGCGATCGTCGAGCCCTTCTGACCGATCGCGACGTAGATGCAGCGGACCTGCTTGTCCTCGTCGCCGGACTCCCAGTTTGCCTTCTGGTTGATGATCGTGTCGATCGCGATCGCCGTCTTGCCGGTCTGGCGGTCGCCGATGATCAGCTGACGCTGACCACGGCCGACGGGGATCATCGCGTCGATCGCCTTGATGCCGGTCTGCAGCGGCTCGTGGACCGACTTGCGGGCCATGACGCCGGGAGCCTGCAGCTCGAGGGCACGACGGCCCTCCGCCGCGATCTCACCGAGGCCGTCGATCGGGGCGCCGAGCGGGTCGACGACCCGACCGAGGAAGGCGTCGCCGACGGGGACGGAGAGGACCTCGCCGGTGCGGGTGACCTCCTGGCCCTCCTCGACGCCGGCGAACTCGCCGAGCACGATGGCGCCGATCTCGTCCTCGTCCAGGTTCTGGGCCAGGCCGAGCGTGCCGTCCTCGAAACGGATGAGCTCGTTGGCCATGACGCCGGGGAGGCCTTCGACGTGGGCGATGCCGTCACCGGCGTCGGTGACGTGCCCGACCTCGGCCGTGGAGGCCTTCGTCGGCTCGTAGTTCGAGACGAAGTCCTTCAGGGCATCACGGATCTCATCGGGGCTGATGGTGATGTCTGCCATGGGATTTTCCTTGTTGGTTTCCGGGGCCCTTCGGCTCCGAGAGGGTGATGCTGTCCGGTCAGGACAGTTCCCGTTGTGGACTTGGGGTGTCGGGTACGACCGTACGCTCAGCCCGCGAGCTGGAGCCGGAGGTCGGCGAGGCGCGTGGACACGGTGCCGTCGATGACGTCGCCGCCGACCTGCACCCTGACCCCGCCGACGACCTTGGGGTCGACGACGTGGTTGACGATGATGTCCTTGCCGTAGCGCGCCGACAGCCCACGGGCGACACGAGCCGCCTGTGATTCCGACAGCGCCGTCGCGGTGATGACCGTCGCCACGACCTTCTCGGCCTGGTCGGCGACGATGCGCGAGGCATCGCGGACCAGTTCACCGATCCGGCGGCCACGGGGCTGCTGGACGAGTGCCGACAGGATCGTCACCGTCTGCGCCGACGACTTGCCGCCGATGAGCCGCTCGACGAGCGCGCTCTTCTCAGCGGGGCTGCCGAGCTTCGTGCCGAGCGCGAGCTCGAGGCCCGCGTCGGACCGGACGGCGGTCTCGAAGGCGAAGAGCTCCGCCTCGATCGAGGTCCCGGGTCCGGCGGTGGCCGCGACGGCGCGGATGCCCGCGTCCTCGATGCCGGCGAGCAGGTCCTGCTGCGAGGACCAGCGCGCCCCGGCGACCGCCGTCAGGACAGCCCGCGTGGTGGTCGCCTGCCCGGCGAAGACGCGGTCGATGACCGCCTTCTTGCCGACGACGTCCGCCGTGGGATCCGCGAGCAGCGTGAGGAGCTGCGAAGAACCGGCGACCACTCGCCCGGCGGCGAGGATCTCAGCACCGGTCGCCAGATCGGCGCTCCCGCCGAGTTCGGCGAGGACCGCCTGCGTCGACGAGAGTGCTGAACGAGTGGCGCTCCGCATGCTCAGCGCTCCGTCTCTGCCTGCGACGCCTGCGCGTCCTTCGACGACTCGAGGTCGGCGAGGAAGCGGTCGACGACCGCGGTGGCCTTGGCGTCGTCCTTGAGGGACTCGCCGATGACACCAGACGCGAGGTCGAGTGCGAGCGAGCCGACCTCGGTGCGGAGCGACTGGAGCGCGCTCTGGCGCTCTGCCTCGATCTGCGCCTGGGCGTTCGACGTGATTCGCGCGGCGTCGGCAGCAGCCTGCTCGCGGACCTCGTTGCCGATCGCCGTGGCGTCGGCACGGGCCTGCTCGCGGATGCGGGAGGCCTCGGCACGGGCGTCGGCGAGCTGCTTGTTGTACTCCTCGAGCGCAGCAGCAGCCTGCTCCTGAGCGGCCTCGGCCTTCTTGATGCCGCCTTCGATGGCCTCGGTGCGCTCATCGAGCATCTTGGTGATGCGCGGCGTGACGACACGCCAGAACACCAGGAAGATGATGACGAAGGCCACCGCAGACCACACGATGTCGTACACCGGCGGGATCAGCGGATTGTGGGTCTCCTCCGCCGCGATGATGAGTGCGTTCTGCATCGAGGAACCTTAGTTGGTGAAGATGAAGTACGTGGCGATACCGATGAAGGCCAGGGCCTCGGTGAAGGCGATACCGATGTACATGAGGGTCGTCAGTCGGCCCTGGAGCTCGGGCTGGCGAGCGACGGACTCGATCGTCTTGCCGACGACGATGCCGACGCCGATGGCCGGGCCGATCGCAGCGAGGCCGTAGCCAACCGTCGCGATGTTGCCGTTGATCTCCGCGAGAACGGTCGTTGCGTCCACGTGTTTTCCTTTCGAGGTGCGGGCCCGACGGTTGCCGGCCCCGTAGGGGGTCAGTGAGGAATCAGTGCTCGTCTGCCAGCGCCAGCTGGATGTAGACGGCGGTGAGGAGCATGAAGACGTAGGCCTGCAGCAGCGCGACGAGGATCTCGAAGAAGCTGAAGGCGATGCCGAACGCGAGCGTGCCGATCCCGAAGAACGCCAGCAGGCTGTGCGAGTCGAAGAAGAAGAACCAGGTGGCCGAGAAGAACAGCACCAGGAGCAGGTGGCCGACCACCATGTTCATCAGCAGTCGCAGGGTCAGGGTGACCGGGCGGAGGACGAAGGTCGAGACCAGCTCGATCGGCGTCACGATGATGTACAGGTACCACGGGACACCGGGCGGGAAGAGCGAGTTCCGGAGGAACGTTCCCGGGTGCTTGCGGAGACCGGCGTAGATGAAGGCCACGTACGCGACGATCGCGAGGATCAGCGGCATCGCGATGCGGCTCGTGCCGGCGATGTTCATGAACGGGATGAGCCCCGTCAGGTTCATGAAGAGGACGCCGAAGAAGATGGTCGCCAGGAGCGGGAGGAACCGCTTGCCGTCCTTCTCACCGAGGTTGTCGAAGGTGTTCCGGCGGACGACGTCGAAGCCGTACTCGATGAACGCCTGACCGCGGTTGGGGATCAGCTTGAGCGCCCGGGTCCCCGCGAACGCGAAGACGAGCAGCACTGCGACCGCGATGAAGCGGATGATGACGATCCGGTCGATCTCGAACGGCGTCCCCGCGAAGAAGATCGGGTCGGGGAAGAACTCGTTGATCGACGGACCATGGAACTCGGCGGCCTTACTGCTCCCCGCCGCAACGGTGTTGGCCGCAGCGGTGAGGGACAGGGGAAGAGCGTGGGATAGCAGCGCTGTCTCCTGTGTCGGCGCGCGCCCGTCATGGCACGCGATGGTGGACTGTGTGGAGGCTCGTCCGCTCCGAGCATGGCTCCGGGCGCGGACTCCTCAAACCCTATCAGGTGTGAGAGCCTTCCCGGGCTCTCAGACGCCCGGGTCGTCCTTCTCAGCATCCGCAGAGCCGGGCAGGGGCACGTCGATCGGCACACGTCCCTTGGCGATGACCGTCACGTCGATCACGAGCGACCCGATGACGCCGGCGATGATCGCGATCGCGAGCACGGGCGTGTTCACCCAGTCCCGGTCCTTCAGCAGCACGAGCACCACGATGAAGAGCACGAACTTCACGAGGAACATCCCCATGATCGTGCCGAAGAAGGCACCGGAGATCATCTGCCCGCGGGAGAACCGGATCGCCAGCAGGACGCTCACCGCCGTGAGCCCGCAGAACACGACGCTCATCACCGCGCCGATCAGTCCCCCGACCAGCCCCGGCGTCCCGGCGACGAAGAAGCCGACGACTCCCCCGACGACCGCGAGGGCGACCGCGAGCACGGCCCCCTGCACGAGGATGCGGCGGAAGAGCGGGCTGACGTGGTCGAGGCCGTTCGGCGTGGTCACGAGGGGTCTCCTGGGGTCGGGATGTCGCGGGTGGCTGCGGCGCGGTCGAGCGGGTCGAGCCGGGCATCGACGGCCGCTCCCGTTCCTGCTCGGCTCTGGGCGGCGATCTCGGCACGCTTCCGGCCGAGCGGGGCGAACGTCGCGATCGCGCAGATCGTGAACCCGATCGCGACGAAGGCCACGACCCACCACCACTGCAGGAACAGGAACAGCAGACAGCCGATCGCGACGGTCGCCGTCCACGCGTAGAAGATCAGCACGGCGTGGAAGTGCGAGTGGCCCATGTCGAGCAGCCGGTGGTGCAGGTGCTTCCGGTCCGCCGAGAAAGGCGACTTCCCCGCGCTCAGTCGCCGGACGACGGCGAGCCCGAAGTCGAGGATCGGCACGATGAGGATCGCGAACGGCAGCAGGATCGGGATGAACGCCGGCAGCAGGTCGGTGCGGGTGCGCACGGCGGCCGGATCGATGTTGCCCGTGATCGACACGGCGCTCGTCGCCATCAGGAAGCCCACGAGCAGCGCGCCGGCGTCCCCCATGAAGAGCTTCGCCGGGTGCCAGTTCAGGATGAGGAACCCGAAGCACGCGCCGACGAGGACCGCCGTCAGCAGCGACGGCAGGTTGAAGAAGAACTCGGTCTGCACGACCACGCGGTTGATGAAGAACGTGTAGAGGAAGAACACCCCGCCGGCGATGATCGCGACGCCGGCGACGAGCCCGTCGAGCCCGTCGATGAAGTTGACGGCGTTCATCACCAGCACGACGGCGAGCACCGTGAAGATCAGGCTCATGTAGGACGAGCCGACGCCGAGCGTGTTGCCGATCGGCAGCGACACGATCGCGACGCCCTGCCACGCCAGGATCCCCGCGGCGATGATCTGGCCGGCGAGCTTCGTCATCCAGTCGAGGTCCCAGATGTCGTCGGCGACACCGAGCACCACGATGATCGTCGCCCCGGCGAGCACCGCCAGCACGCGCCCGGGTTCGGCGAACACCAGGCGGAAGTAGTCGACGCCCGCGATCTCGGGGAACAGGAACCACGCACACAGCAGCGACACCATCACGCCGATGAACATCGCGATCCCGCCGAGCCGCGGCGTCGGGGTGCGGTGCACGTCGCGTTCGCGGACCTTCGGGTACCACTTGTACTTCAGGCCGAGCTTCCAGACCAGCCAGCTGACCAGGAAGCTCACGACCGCGGAGATGAGCCCCGCGAGCAGGTAGTACTTCACGTGACGAGGTCGGCCCCGACGACCCGTTCGATCTCCGAGTCCGGGATCACGCCGTGCCGCACGATGCGCAGCCCGCCACCGGTGGAGAGCCCGGTGGCGTCGACGATCGTCGACCCGGTCGACGCCTCGAACCCGTCGTGCGGTTCGAGGGAACCGCCGTCGAGGTAGACGGACACGCTGTCGCCGAGCATCGACTCGGCTGCGTCGATCGTCATCGCGGCAGGGTCACCGGTCGAGTTCGCCGACGACACCGCGAGCGGGCCGACCTCTTGCAGGAGCTCGAGCGCGATCCGGGAGTCGGGCATGCGGAGCGCGACCGTACCGCGGGTCTCCCCCAGGTCCCAGTCCAGCGAGGGCTGCGCGTGCAGGATCACGGTCAGCCCGCCCGGCCAGAACTCGGCGACCAGGTCGCGCACCTGCTGCGGGACCTCGCTCGCGAGCGCGTCGAGCGTCGGCGGACCGGGGATGAGGACCGGCGGCGGCGACTGCCGGGTCCGCCCCTTCGCGTCGAGCAGCCGCTGGACGGCGGCCGCGTCGAAGGCGTCGGCGGCGAGGCCGTAGACGGTGTCGGTGGGGACGACGACGAGTTCTCCCCGGCCGAGTGCGGCACGTGCGAGCCGCATCCCGGTCAGGAGTCCGTCGGGGTCGGTGCAGTCGTATCGGGATGCCATGACTCGACGATGATAGTGCGACACAATGGAGGACATCGTGAACGAGACGCCAGCGCCCCGACTCCTGTTCCTCTTCGACATGGACGACGTCCTCGTCCGCTACGACTGGAAGACCCGGATGGCCGGGTTGACCGACCTCACCGGGCACGAGCTCGACGAGCTCCGCCGCCGGTGGTGGCTGTCCGGCAACGAGTCCCGTGCCGAGGCCGGACACTTCCCGGACGGCGACGCGTACCTCGCCGCCTTCGCGGCCGCGATGGAGTGCGACGTCCCCGAGACGGAGTGGGCGCGGATCCGCGGTTCCGCGATGACCGAGCTCCCGCAGCGCATCGAGGCGGTCCGCATCGCCAGCGAACACGGGCGTGTCGCGCTCCTCACCAACAACGGTCCGCTCGCCGGCCGCTGGATACACCGATGGGCACCATCACTGCCGCCGCTGTTCGGCGAGCACCTCGACACGTCGAGCAACTTCGGTGCCAGGAAGCCCGACCCCGAGGTCTTCCGCCGTGCGCTTGCACACCACGGCGCGCGGGCGGAGGACACCTTCTTCGCCGACGACATGCCCGAGAACATCGAGGGCGCCAGGAGTGTCGGCATCTCCGCGGTGCTCGTGGAGCACGACACCGACCTGCGGGAGGCGGTCCGGGACTTCGTCGCGTCCCGGAACGACAGCCTGGAGGCTCGGCTCACCTCCGCCTAGCGGGTCGCGGTGGTCGTGCGGTCGCGGCCCGTCAGGTCCTGGTGCGTCTCCGGGGATCGGAACCCCCGGCGCGCCAGGACGTCCCGCACGGCTGCACCCTGCGGCTCGGCGTGCTCGATGACGAGCGCACCGCCGGGGACGAGCAGGCGCCAGGCGGTCTCGGCGAGGGCACGGACGGCATCGAGACCGTCCGGTCCGCCGTACAGCGCGAGCGCCGGGTCGTGGTCACGGACCTCCGGGTCCACCGGGATCGCGTCGTCGGGGACGTACGGCGGGTTCGACACGACGACCGAGACGGTCCCGTCGAGCTCCGGGAACGCGTCGGCGAGGTCGCCCTCGACGAGCCGGACCGTGCCGCCGTACCGCTCGACGTTGCGACGGGTCCACGGCAGGGCCTCGGCAGAGCGCTCGACGGCGTAGACGAGGGCGTTCGGCACCTCGGTGTCCATGGCGATCGCGATGGCGCCGCTGCCCGACCCCAGGTCCACGGCGATCGGCTCCGGCACCGCCGTCGCCCGGAGCGCGTCGATGCCGAACTGCACGACGCCCTCGGTCTCGGGCCGCGGGACGAACACCCCTGGGCCGACGGCCAGGGTCAACGCGCGGAAGTGTGCCTCGCCGGTGATGTGCTGGAGCGGCTCACGGGTCATGCGTCGCGCGACGGCCTGACGGAAGCGTTCGACGTGCTCCCCCGCGATCGCCCCGCTCGTCATCGCACGCGCCTGGACGGCACCGCGCGAGGTGTCGGTCGCCCACGCGAGCAGGAGTTCCGCGTCCACCCGCGGTGTCGGGACACCGTGCGCGACGAGCGCAGCGGTCGCCTCGTCGAGGAGGCGATCCGCTGTGAACGTACCGTGCGTGCCGGACAGGAGCCGAGCCTCCAGTTCAGCTCTGGTCGCCGACGGCGGCCAGGCGTGCTTCTTCGTCCGCACGGATGGCGGACTCGATGACGGGCTCGAGCGCACCGTTCATCACGCGGTCCAGGTCGTACGCCTTGTACCCGGTGCGGTGGTCCGCGATGCGGTTCTCCGGGAAGTTGTACGTGCGGATGCGCTCGGACCGGTCCATGCCGCGGATCTGCGAACGACGGGCGTCCGACGCGATCGCGTCCAGCTCCTCCTGCTGCTTCGCGAGGATGCGGGCGCGCAGGACGCGCATGCCGGCCTCTCGGTTCTGCAACTGGGACTTCTCGTTCTGCATCGCGACCGTGATGCCCGTGGGCAGGTGGGTGATGCGGACCGCGGAGTCCGTCGTGTTGACCGACTGACCGCCGGGGCCCGAGGACCGGTACACGTCGATCTTCAGGTCGTTCTGGTTGATCTCGACCTCTTCGGGCTCGTCCACCTCGGGGAAGACGAGCACGCCCGTCGTCGAGGTGTGGATGCGCCCCTGGGACTCGGTCGCCGGCACACGCTGGACGCGGTGCACGCCACCCTCGTACTTCAGGTGCGCCCAGACGCCCTGTGCGGGGTCGGACGAGTTCGACTTGATCGCGACCTGGACGTCCTTGTAGCCGCCGAGATCACTCTCGGTGCGCTCGAGGAGCTCGATCTTCCAGCCCTTGGACTCGGCGTAGTGCGAGTACATGCGCAGGAGGTCGGCCGCGAAGAGCGCCGATTCCTCGCCGCCCTCGCCGCCCTTGATCTCCATGATGACGTCGCGACCGTCGTCGGGGTCACGCGGGACGAGCAGCCGGCGGAGACGCTCCTGGCGCTCCGCGAGCTGCTCCTCGAGCGCGGGGACCTCTTCGGCGAACGCCGGGTCCTCGCGCGCGAGCTCCCGGGCGGCGGCGAGGTCGTCCCCCGCCGCCGTCCAGGCCTCGTACGCGGACTTGATCTGGTTCAGTTCGGCGAAGCGGCGGTTGACCTTCTTCGCCCGGGCCGGATCGGCGTGGAGCGCGGGGTCCGACAGCTGCTGCGTCAGGTCCTCGTGTTCCGCCAGCAGCCCTGCTACCGACTCGAACACCGGTTACTCCTGGTGGCCGTGGTGACCGTTGCCGGTCGCCGGGACCGACTTCTGCACCTGGACGAGGAACTCGACGTTGGACTGCGTCTCCTTGAGGTTCCGCAGCACGATCTCGAGCGCCTGCTGCGGGTCGAGCCCGGCGAGGGCACGACGCAGTCGCCACGTGATCTTGACCTCGTCGGCGGAGAGCAGCTGCTCCTCGCGACGGGTGCCGGACGCGTTGACGTCCACGGCCGGGAAGATCCGCTTGTCCGCCAGGTGACGGTTCAGGCGGAGCTCCATGTTGCCGGTGCCCTTGAACTCCTCGAAGATCACCTCGTCCATCTTCGACCCGGTCTCGACGAGCGCCGTGGCGAGGATGGTGAGCGAGCCGCCGTTCTCGATGTTGCGCGCTGCGCCGAAGAAGCGCTTCGGCGGGTACAGCGCGGACGAGTCGACGCCACCCGACAGCACGCGACCGGAGGCCGGCGTGGAGAGGTTGTATGCGCGGCCGAGTCGGGTGATCGAGTCGAGGAGCACGACGACGTCGTGACCGAGCTCGACCAGGCGCTTCGCACGCTCGATGGCGAGCTCGGCGACCGTGGTGTGGTCCTCGGCCGGGCGGTCGAAGGTCGAGGCGATGACCTCGCCCTTCACCGTGCGCTGCATGTCGGTGACCTCTTCGGGCCGCTCGTCCACGAGGACGACCATCAGGTGCGCCTCGGGGTTGTTCTTCGAGATCGCGTTCGCGATGGCCTGCAGCACGACGGTCTTGCCGGCCTTGGGCGGCGAGACGATCAGGCCGCGCTGGCCCTTGCCGATCGGGGCGACCAGGTCGATGATCCGGGTCGACAGCTTCGCCGGCTCGGTCTCGAGGCGCAGGCGCTCGTTCGGGTACAGCGGGGTGAGGTCCTGGAAGTCGACGCGGTTCGCGGCGTCGTCGGCGGACTGGCCGTTGATCGTGTCGATCTTCACCAGGGCGTTGTACTTCTGGCGGCTCTGCTGCTCGTTGTCACGCGGCTGCTTGATCGCGCCGACGACCGCGTCGCCCTTGCGCAGGTGGTACTTCTTGACCTGGCCGAGGGAGACGTACACGTCGCTCGGGCCCGGGAGGTACCCGGTCGTCCGCACGAACGCGTAGTTGTCGAGCACGTCGAGGATGCCGGCGACCGGGATCAGGACGTCGTCCTCGGTGATCTCCGGCTCGAAGTCGTCGTTCTGGCCACCACGGCCGCGCTTGCGGTCACGCTGGCGACGGCTGCGGCCGCTCTCGGCCTCGTCGTTGTGACGCTGCTGCTCGTCGCGCTGGTTCTGGCTGCTCTGGCCCTGGTTCTGCTTCTGCTGGCCCTGCTGGTTCTGGCTCTGCTTCTGCTGCTGCTGCTTCTGCTGGTCGCCCTGGTTCTGACCCTGCTTCTGCTGGTCGCCCTGCTTC
The DNA here is from genome assembly GCF_048756585.1 of Curtobacterium sp. L3-7. Lineage (NCBI taxonomy): Bacteria > Bacillati > Actinomycetota > Actinomycetes > Micrococcales > Microbacteriaceae > Curtobacterium > Curtobacterium sp. L3-7. The sequence continues at coordinate 2,803,059 of NZ_CP151474.1, forward strand.
TGCTGGTCACCCTTGTCGGCGTCCTGCTTGCCGTTCTGCTGGCGACCGTTCTGGTCGTCCTGCGCCTGCTGGCCCTGCTGGTCGGCGGTGTCGGCGTTCTGGCCACGTCCACGACCACGGCCACGGCTGCGACGACCGCGGCGCTGACCGCCCTCGTGCTCGCCGTTCTGGTCGCTCTGCTGGTCGTTCTGGTCGTTCTGGTCGTTCTGGTTCGACTGGTCGTCGACCGCGTCGGTCGACGGCTCGGCGTCGGGTGCCTCGGCAGCGCTGGTCGGAGCCTGCTCGGCGGGCTTCTGCCCACGACGACGACGCTGGCCACCGTTCTGGCCGGCGGGCTGGCCACCGTTCTGGCCGGCTTCGGCTGCGTCCTTCTCGGCGCGGACCTGGTCGAGCCCGGCGAGGAGGTCCTCGGTACCGGTCTGACCGTGGTTGGTGTGCTCCGCTGCCGTGGTCGGCGCGGTGGTCACGTTGCCGCCGGAGGTGGCGCGGCGCGAGCGACGAGCACGCGAGGGCGCCTCGGTCGTGGTCGCCTCGGCGGCGGGTGCCTCGACCTCGGGCAGGGTGGGCTGCTCGGGCTTCTGAGCGGCAGCCGCGGGGGCCGTGGTGTCTGGCGTCGTCGCCTCGGCGGGGCGCTTGTCCTCGATGGCGGCGATGAGGTCGCCCTTGCGGAGCTTCGAGAGCCCCGTGATGCCGAGGGAGGAGGCGATGCGCTGCAGCTCGGGCAGGCGCAGTGCGCGCAGGTCGCTGGGGATCTCCACCGTGTCGGCAGAGTTGTTCACGTCGGTCAAGTTCCTGTGTTCCTTCCGAACCGCAGAGCGCGGAGATTTTTCACCGACTCCCGCACGGAGCGCACTTGCACGGGTGGGCAAGCGCAGTGCATCGGCCGCCGTTCAGACGACGGGCCGGGAATCGGTGATCTGAGGGAGATCACACCTGGGGTCGGAGATCCCCTGCTGGCTGTTCAGCCGCGCTAGGGGCGTTCTTCGTGGACCGCCGGGTGCGGCACCACTGTAGCACCACCCAGATCGACGGCCAGCATGAGCGGGCGCCAGGTGGATTCGGCGTGTCGTTCCACCAGCCCGGCGGCGGTGAGACGCTGCGCGGGATCGCTCCCGAGCACCAGCAGGCTCGGCCCGGCACCGGACACGACGGCGGCGAGCCCGTGCTGCCGGAGCAGCCGGATGAGCGCGTCGGTCTCCGGCATCGCGCTCGCCCGGTACGTCTGGTGGAGCCGGTCCTCGGTCGCAGCGAGCAGGAGTTCCGGGCTCTGGATGAGCGCCGCGACGAGGAGTGCCGAGCGGGACACGTTGAACGCGGCGTCGGCGTGCGGCACGCTGGCCGGCTGCAGGGACCGCGCGAGCTTGGTCGACAGCGTCGAGGTCGGCACGAAGACCACCGGCGAGACGCCGCGGTGCACCAGGAGTCGCTTGTACGCGGGGCCCTCTGCGGTCATCCACGCGATGGTGAGCCCGCCGAAGAGTGCCGGCGCGACGTTGTCCGGGTGCCCCTCCATCTCGGTCGCGAGGGTCAGCAGGGTCGACGCGTCCAGGTCGACGACGCCCTCGAGCAGTCCCCTGGCCGCCATCAGCCCGGCGACGATCGCGGCGGCGGAGGACCCCATGCCGCGGCCGTGCGGGATCGCGTTCACCGCGTGCAGCTCGAGCCCCGGCTGCTCGACGCCCGCGTGCTCGAGACCACGCCGGATCGCTCGGACCACGAGGTTCGAGTCGTCGGTCGCGACCTCGCCAGCACCGACACCGTCGACCGTGACGGTCGCACCCGGCTCGGGCCGCACACGGACCTCGACCTCGTCGTACAGGGACAGCGCGAGGCCGAGCGAGTCGAACCCCGGCCCGAGGTTGGCGGATGTCGCCGGCACCCGCACGCGGACCGCCCGTCCGGCCGGTACAGCGTTGCGGGCGGTGACGCCCCCGTCCGGCCCGGACGAGCGGTCGGTGCTCACTGCGCGCCGGCCAGTCCGAGCACGTCCGCGACCGCCGCGGTGTCGACCGGGACGCTCGTCGGCGTCACGTCGCTGCCGTCCTCGGTGCGGAGGGCCCACTGCGGGTCCTTCAGACCGTGGCCCGTCACCGTGATGACGACCGTCGCGCCCTTCGGGATCTGCCCGGCGTCGGCACGCTCGAGGAGCCCAGCGACACCGATGGCCGATGCTGGTTCGACGAAGACGCCGACCTCGGCCGACAGGATGCGGTGTGCGGCGAGGATGCCGGCGTCGGTGATCGCACCGAAGTAGCCGTCCGTCTCCTCACGCGCTTCGAGGGCGTACTTCCACGAAGCGGGGTTGCCGATGCGGATCGCCGACGCGACCGTCTCGGGGTGCTCGACGACCGCGCCGTTGACGATCGGCGCCGAGCCGGCAGCCTGGAAGCCGAACATGCGCGGCATCTTGGTCGAACGACCGGCGGCGACGTCCTCGCGGTAGCCGCGGGAGTACGCCGTGTAGTTGCCGGCGTTGCCGACCGGCAGGAAGTGGAAGTCCGGCGCGTCGCCGAGGACGTCGACGACCTCGAACGCGGCGGTCTTCTGCCCCTCGATGCGGTCGTTGTTCACGGAGTTGACGAGGTGCACCGGGTAGTTCGCGGCGAGGTCGCGCGCGATGTCGAGGCAGTCGTCGAAGTTGCCCTGGACCTGCAGCAGCTGGGCGTCGTGTGCGACGGCCTGGCTGAGCTTGCCCATCGCGATCTTGCCCTCGGGGACGAGCACGGCGGCGGTGATGCCCGCGTGCGTCGCGTACGCGGCGGCCGAGGCGCTCGTGTTGCCGGTCGATGCACAGATGACGGCCTTCGCGCCGTGCTCGACGGCCTTCGAGATCGCCATCGTCATGCCGCGGTCCTTGAACGAGCCCGTCGGGTTCATGCCCTCGAACTTCACGTAGACGTCCGCGCCGGTGCGCTCAGACAGCCGCCGCGCCGGGATGAGCGGCGTGCCGCCCTCCCCCAGCGTGATGACGGGCGTCGCCTCGGTCACGTCGAGACGGTCGGCGTACTCGCGCAGGACTCCCTGCCACTGGTGGGCCATCAGGGTTCTCTCTCTGTCTGGTGCTTCGGGGCTGGTGGAACGGGGGCGGTGCTGGTCGGGACGGTGCTGCTCAGGCGCCGACGACGCGGAGCACGCTGGCGACGTCGGTCACGGTCGCCTCGCCACGGAGGGCTGCGACGGTGTCGGCGAGGTCGGACTCGCGTGCTTCGTGCGTGCCGATCACGAGGGTGGCGGTGCCGCCCTCACCGTGCGCGCTGGACTGCTCGACGGTCTCGACGCTGACGCCGTGCTTCGCGAGCACGCCCGCGACGGTCGACAGCACGCCGGGGGCGTCCGTCACGTGCAGGGTGATCTGGTAGCTCGTCCGGACGGTGCCGATCGGGAAGACGGGCAGCGCGGACTGCGTCGACTCGGCGACACCGGGGCCGCCGATCACGTGCCGACGAGCAGCGGAGACCAGGTCGCCGAGGACCGCGGAGGCGGTCTCGACACCACCGGCACCCGCGCCGTAGAACATCAGGTCGCCGGCGGCTTCTGCCTCGACGAAGACGGCGTTCTTCGCGCCGTGGACGCTCGCGAGCGGGTGGGTGTCCGGGACGAGCGCCGGGTACACGCGGGCGCTGACGCCTTCACGACCGTTCTCGTCCGTCAGGCGTTCGCACGTCGCGAGGATCTTCACGACGTAGCCGGCCTTGCGCGCGGCACGGACCTGCTCGATGGTCACCGAGGTGATGCCCTCGCGGTGCACGGCGGCGAGCGGCACCGAGGTGTGGAACGCGAGCGACGCCAGGATCGCGGCCTTCTGCGCGGCGTCGTAGCCCTCGATGTCGGCGGTCGGGTCGGCCTCGGCGTACCCGAGCTCCGTCGCGGTGGCGAGAGCGTCCTCGAACGTGGCGCCTTCGCGGTCCATCAGGTCGAGGATGAAGTTCGTGGTGCCGTTGACGATGCCCATGATCCGCTCGATGCGGTCCCCCGCGAGCGAGTCGTGCAACGGGCGGATGATCGGGATCGCCCCGGCGACGGCGGCCTCGTAGTAGAGCTGCGCGCCGACCTGCTCCGCCGCGGCGAAGAGCTCGGGGCCGTGCGTCGCGAGGAGCGCCTTGTTGCCCGTCACCACGTCGGCACCGGACTGCAGCGCCTGCAGCACGAGGGTGCGTGCCGGCTCGATGCCGCCGATGAGCTCGACGACGATGTCCGCGCCGAGGATCAGCGAACCGGCGTCCGTGGTGAAGAGCTCCCGCGGGAGATCGACGTCGCGCTGGGCGTCGACGTCACGGACGGCGATGCCGACGAGCTCCAGGCCGGCGCCGGCGCGCGATGCGAGCTCGTCGCCGTGCTCGAGGAGGAGTCGCGCGACCTGCGAGCCGACCGAGCCGGCTCCGAGCAGCGCGACGCGGACGTTGCGGTATTCGATCATGTGGTGCGTGTCTCCGGGATCTCGGGGGCTCACCGCGCGGCACCGGCTGCGGCCGCAGGCGACACCCCGGTGTCGCGGGCGAGGAGGTCGTCGACCGTCTCACCACGGACGAGGATACGGGCTCGGCCGTCGGCGACCGCCACGACCGGCGGGCGACCGACGTGGTTGTAGTTGCTCGCGAGGCTCCAGCAGTAGGCACCGGTCGCCGCGACCGCCAGCAGGTCGCCGCGGTGGACGTCCCCGGGGAGGTACTCGTCGTGGACGACGATGTCCCCGCTCTCGCAGTGCTTGCCGACGACGCGGGTCAGCACCGCATCGGCGTCGGAGGTACGAGCCAGGCGCGCGGTGTACTCGGCGCCGTAGAGGGCGGGACGTGCGTTGTCGCTCATGCCGCCGTCCACCGACACGTAGGTGCGCGTCGCCTGGTCGCGCCCGTCGGGGGTCTCGAGCGTCACGGGCTTGATCGTGCCGACTCGGTAGAGCGTGAGCCCCGCCGGCCCGACGATGTACCGCCCGGGCTCCACGGCGACCTCCGGCACGGGGATGCCGCGCTCGGCGCAGGCATCCGCCACGATCGTCGCGAGGGCGTCCGCCACGTCCTCCGGTTCGAACGCCGAGTCCGCCTCGGTGTAGTCGATGCCCCACCCGCCGCCGAGGTTGAGCTCCGGCACCGGACCGGACTGCACGAGCGTCGCGTGCACGTCCATCAGACGACGAGCGGCTTCACGGAAACCGGACTCGTCGAAGATCTGCGAACCGATGTGCGAGTGCAGCCCGACGAACGCCAGGGACGGCAGGGATCGGATCGTCTCCGCGGCGGCGACCGCCTCGGTCAACGGGATGCCGAACTTCTGGTCTTCCCGAGCGGTCGCGAGGTACTCGTGCGTCGAGGCGTGCACCCCACTGTTGATCCGGATGCGGACACGCTGGACGACTCCGGCGGCGGCCGCTGCCTCGGCGACCCGCTGCACTTCTTCGTGGCTGTCGAGCACGATCGTCCCGACACCGACCTGCACCGCGCGGGCGATCTCGGCGTCGGACTTGTCGTTGCCGTGGAACCCGAGCCGACCGGGGTCGACACCGCCGGCCAGGGCGACCGCGAGCTCTCCCCCGGTGCACACGTCGACGCGGAGGTCTGCCTCGGCCATCCACGCGGCGACCTGGGTCGTGAGGAACGCCTTGCCCGCGTAGTAGACGTGCGCCGTCGTGCCGATGCGACCGAACGCCTCGGCGAAGGCGTCGCGCACCCGGACCGCGCGGGACTGCACGTCACGCTGGTCGACCACGTAGAGCGGCGTGCCGTACTCGGCCACCAGGTCGTCGGCGGACACGCCGCCGACCGCGAGCGAGCCGTCGTCCGTCCTGGTCGCGGAGGCGGGCCAGATCCGCGCGGTCAGCGCGGAGGCGTCCGTCGGGAACCGCAGCCGCGGCGGGGCAAGTGGGTTCTCGCTCACGAGACCCGATCCTACCGAGCCGGGACGGGCCTCCCGGCCTGCGTTACGCCGCTGTGGACAAAACCCACTAGGGAGAAAACCACTGCGCAGCAGTCAGCACGTTCCGGTGGTCTGGAGGCCCTGCTCGCTGAGCGGCAACTCGTCCGCCGTGACGCGCACCGTCGCGTGCGCCGCGGTCACGTCGAGCGACCGGACCCGCAGTGACTCCGGGAGGAACTGCGCCGTGCACACCGACACGGGCGTGTTCGTCACCCCGGGGATGTCGTCCACTTTGAGGTCGAGTGCCGAGTTCGTGATCCTGACCGTCTTCGGGGTGATCGTGATGCCCTTGCCGTCGCTCTGGGCGACGACGGAACCGCGGGCCTCGTACGAGATGTCGTACCCGAGCACCGCGGTCGTGCCGGACAGCTGCACGCCGCCGTCGACGAGCGACATCCGGTCGAACAGTGGGCTGTACTTCGACAGGTCCTTCACGCTCGACGCCGCGAGCGTCACGGTGCCGTCCACGTCGTGCACGGCACCGGCACCGTCGATCGGTACGTCGTGCGCCGTGACGTCGGCGGCGAGCGGGACGCCGTCGACGGTGATCTTCCTCGACGAGATCTCGACCTCGTCGAGGGAGCCGCCGATCAGCTGCGGGATGAGGACGCCGTTCGCGTGGGCGTCGACCGTCCCCTCGGTCCCGGCGGGCAGGGACTGCTCCACCTGCTGCGCGATCATCCGGTCCACGACGCCGCGGAGCACGAACTCGGCGATGACGACGAGCGCGGCGAGCACGACCACGATGCCGATCACGACGATCGTCAGGGTGCGGCCGCGGCGGCGCCGCTTCGGGGTGTCGGTTGCGGTGGACATGCGTCCCACCTTGCCAGCGTCCCCCGGCAGCCCGCCTGGAGGCTCGGCGCGGGTCGGGCGCATGTGTCGCGTCTGGCGCGTGGTGCGGAATGCTCCCGCGGAGGCTACATGCGCTCGGGGGCGCTCACGCCGAGGAGCCCGAGGCCGTTGCGCACGACCTGGCCCGTGGCGTCGTTCAGCCAGAGCCGCGTGCGGTGCAGGTCGGTCACGTCCTCGTCCCCGAGCGGCGTCACCCGGCAGGCGTCGTACCAGCGGTGGTACAGGCCGGCGAGCTGCTCGATGTACCGCGCGATGCGGTGCGGCTCCCGGAGCTCGGCGGCCTGCCGGACCACGCGCGGGTACTCGGCGAGTGCCCCGAGGAGCGCACCCTCGGTGTCGTGCGTGAGGAGCGACGCGTCGAACGCCGAACGGTCGACACCGGAGGCCGCGGCGTTCCGCGCGACGGACTGCGTGCGGGCGTGGGCGTACTGCACGTAGAACACCGGGTTGTCGCTGGTGCGCTTGGTCAGCAGGTCGAGGTCGATGTCGATCGCGGTGTCGATCGCGAACCGCACGAGCGCGTACCGGCCGGCGTCGACACCGACTGCCTCGACGAGGTCCTCCATCGAGACGATCGTGCCGTTGCGCTTCGACATCCGGAACGGCTGGCCGTCCTTCAGCAGGTTGACCATCTGGCCGATGAGGATCTCGAGGTTCTTGCCCGGCTCGTCACCGAACGCGGCGCACATCGCCATCATGCGGCCGACGTAGCCGTGGTGGTCGGCGCCGAGCATGATGAGGTTCCGCTCGAACCCGCGCTCGCGCTTGTCGAGGTAGTACGCCAGGTCGCCGGCGATGTACGCGGGCTCCCCGTCGGACTTGATGACGACGCGGTCCCGGTCGTCGCCGAAGTCGGTCGTGCGGAGCCACTGGGCGCCGTCGGCCTCGTACATCTGGCCCTGCTCCTGCAGGCGTTCGATGGCGCGTTCGACGGCCTTCGACTCGTGCAGCGAGTTCTCGTGGAAGTAGACGTCGAAGTCGACGCCGAACTCGTGGAGCGACTGCTTGATGTCGGCGAACATGAAGTCCACGCCCTCACGGCGGAACATCTCCTGCGCCTCGTCGCGGGGGATGTCGCGGACGTCCCCGTCGAAGGTGGCGAGCACGCGGGCCGCGATCTCGGCGATGTACGCGCCGCCGTAGCCGTCCTCCGGTGCCGGTTCCCCGAGCGCCGACGCGACGAGCGACCGGGCGAACCGGTCGATCTGGCTGCCGTGGTCGTTGAAGTAGTACTCGCGGGTGACGAGGCCACCCTGCGCTTGGAAGACCCGGGCGAGGCTGTCGCCGACCGCCGCCCAGCGGACACCGCCCATGTGGATCGGTCCGGTCGGGTTCGCGGACACGAACTCCAGGTCGATGCGCACACCGTCGTACAGGTCGCCGTGCCCGAAGGACTCGCCGGACTCCACGATGGTGCGGGCGATCTCGCCGGCCGCCGCGGCCTCGAGCGTGATGTTGATGAAGCCGGGGCCAGCGACGTCCACCGAGGCGACACCGTCGAGTTCGGTCAGCTCGCCGGCGATCTCGGTCGCGAGCTCCCGCGGGTTCGTGCCGAGGCGCTTCGCGAGCTGCATCGCGGCGTTCGACGCCCAGTCGCCGTGCGCCCGGTTCTTGGGGCGCTCGAGGGCGACGTGCGACTCCTCGACGGTCACGGTGTCGGACGCGCCTCGGCGCTCGACGATCCCGGTCAGGATCGACAGGTACGCGGCGGAGAGTTCGGCAGGAGTCACGGCGCACGAGTCTACCGGGCGAGCGAGGACCCACCGGTCGCACCCGGCGACGTGCAGCATCATGTCCGCATGACCACCCGACGATCCGCCCGGGCGATCAGCGTCGCCGCGCTCGCCGTCCCCGCAGCCCTCGTGCTCGCCGCCTGCTCCGGCGGCGACTCCGGCGGGTCCCCAACGCGGACCCCGACGACGGCTCCGAGTGCGAGCGCCACGGCCGCCCCGATCGGCAAGCGCATCAGTCAGACGTGCGCCGAGCTCGTGCCGGACACCACCTTCGCCGTGTACGGGAAGCAGTTCGAACTCGACGCGTCCGCGACCCCGGAGAAGGGGTCGGCAGCGGCGAAGATCGCGCAGCAGCGCGGCCGCGTCTGCGTCTTCCACGAGGTGACGGACGAGTCCATGACGATCACGCTGGCCGTCGCGGACCTGCCTGAGAAGTCGCTCACGAACCTCAAGGACGCACTCTACGAACGCGGCGGGTCGGTGCCGACCTACCGCGTGGAGGGGTACTTCGCCCTGACCGACGACGTCGGCCGTGCCGACGCGTTCGCCGACCCGTACTGGATCACCACGTCCTCGACGCTGTTCACCGAGCCCGGCTCCGCCCAGCCGGTCGTCGATGCCGTCCGCCAGGCCCTCGCGCCGGCCGCCTCCTCGACCGCGACTCCGGCAGGCTGACGCGGGTCGGACCGACTGGAGGCGCGGTGCCGGACCGCCACGAGCCTCCCGTCGGTCGTCAGTCGCGCGACGGCAGCATCGCGACCAGCAGGTCGCGGAGCGCGGTGCCACGGGCACCGGAGTCCTCCGGGTGCCACTGCACCGCCCAGAGCGGCGCAGTCTCGTGCTCGACCGCCTCGACCGTGCCGTCCGGCGCGGTGGCGACCACGCGGAGTCCGTTGCCGACCCGGCCGACCGCCTGGTGGTGCGACGACCGCACGTCGAGCTCCTCGGATCCGAGCGCCGCTGCGAGCCGACTGCCCGCCGCCACCGACACCCGGTGGTCGACCATGCTCTCCGCGGGGTCTCCCGTCGCCACGTGCCCGCCGTGCTCGAGGTGCTGGACCAGGTCGCCGCCCAACGCCACGTTGATCACCTGCATGCCACGGCAGATGCCGAGCGTCGGCAGCCCGTCCGTGACCGCCGCCCGGACCGCCTCGATCTGCGCGAGGTCGGCGACGGCGAAGTGCTGGCCGCGCCCCTCGTAGTCCTCGGGGCCGCCGTAGTGCGCCGGGGCGACGTCCTCGCCGCCCATCACGAGCACGCCGTCGGCGTCCGCCAGCGCCCGCCGCAGTCCAGCGGGCCCGAGCTGCTCGGCGGCCACCCGACGCGGCTCCCACCCCGCTGCGTGGGCGACCTCGACGGCACGCCTGGTCAGCGTCGTGAGGGCGTCGTGGAACGCGGGATCGTGTCGGTCGGCGTCGCTGACGTCGACCACGGCGAGGACGGGACGCGCTCCTGGCTGCATGGGACGATCTTGGCGGAAGTCGGGCACGCCCGGGGTGCAGCCGGTGGTCCCGGGGCGGGGTCGGGACCTGCTACGGTTGTTCCCACCCAGGGCCCCCATAGCTCAGGGGATAGAGCACTGCCCTCCGGAGGCAGGGGCGGAGGTTCGAATCCTCCTGGGGGCACAGTGACATCCCCGCCGTGGTCACCTCCGATGCTGAGCGCACCATTCGCGGTAGCGTCCGTGCATGTTCTCGTTTCCGGTGCACACCGCTGAGCCGCTCCGAGGCGGGCCGACACTCCGCTGGGGTGTGATCGGGCCCGGCAAGATCGCACACGACTTCACGAGCACCCTGCACGCGAACTCCGATCAGCGCGTCGTCGCCGTCGGGTCCCGCTCCCCCGAACGCGCCGCGGCATTCGCCGCCCGACACGGGGTCGACGGCGTGCACGGCTCGTACGAGGCACTCGTCGCGGACCCCGCGGTCGACGTCGTCTACGTCGCCTCCCCACACCCGCAGCACCTCGGACACGCATTCCTCGCGATCGCCGCCGGCAAGCACGTCCTCGTCGAGAAGCCGATGACGACCTCGGCCGCGGACACCAGACGCCTCGCCGACGCGGCCCGCGGCGCCGGGGTGCTCGCGATGGAGGCGATGTGGACCAGGTACCTCCCTGGAACCACCGTCATCGCACAGCTCATCGCGGACGGTGTCCTCGGCGACGTCCACCTGGCGACCGTCGACGTCGGCTGGCCGCACGAGCCGGACCCGGCAGACCGAATGTTCGATCCGGAGGCCGGCGGAGGCGCGCTCCTCGACGCCGGCGTCTACGGCCACTGGTTCGCCCGCTTCGCCACCGGTGCCCCGGTGACCAGCCGGACGACGGGAGCGGTCTCGGATCGCGGGGTGGACCTCCAGTCCGTCACGGTGTCGACGGCCACCGGCGGCGCGCAGTCCGTGGTGACCACGTCGATGACGGCGTGGACGCCCGGCCTCGCCGTCGTCGCGGGCACCGATGCGACCGTTCGGTACACCGACCACTTCGTCTTCCCCGCCTCGTTCGTGCTGCACCACGCGGCCGGTGAGGACCGGTGGTCCGAACCGACCGGGCTCCGCGGCAGGCAGGGTCTGGCGTGGCAGGCGGCAGCGCTCGCACGGTACGTCGCGGACGGTCGGACGGAGTCGCCGCTGCACGGGCTCGACGACTCGATCGGGCTCGCGACGGCGCTCGACGACGCCAGGGTCGCCCTCGGCGTCCGGGGTGTTTCCGAGCACGACACCTCGGCCCCCTAGGATCACCGGCCGGTCGACCAGTCCACGACCGGGAAGAGGACGCGATGCCCATCGTCACCGGGAACCCGCAGCGGGAACTCGCCCGCGGCGACCTCGCCGCCGACCCGCGGACACTGCTCGACGTCCTCACCGCGACCGCGGACGCGCACCCGGAGGCCCTCGCGCTCGAGGACCCGGACGGGACGATCGACTACCGGACGCTCGTGTCGCTGGTGCGCGAGCGAGCGGACGACCTCGCGGCCCGCGGTGTCCGGCGGGGCGACCGGGTGGGCATTCGCATCCCGTCCGGCGGCCGTGACCTGTACCTGTCCATCCTCGCGGTGCTCGCTGCCGGCGCGGCGTACGTGCCCGTGGACGCGGACGACCCCGAGGAGCGCGCGACGCTCGTGTTCGGCGAGGCCGGCGTCGTCGGCGTGATCGGAGCGGGCGGGGTGCTGCGCACCCGCGACGGCGCCGCGATCCCGGTCGGCGACGACGGGGACCAGGCGCCGACGGCGGCTCCGACCGTCGACGACGACGCATGGATCATCTTCACGTCCGGCTCCACCGGCGTCCCGAAGGGCGTCGCGGTCACCCACCGTTCCGCGGCGGCCTTCGTCGACGCCGAGGCGCGGATCTTCCTGCAGCGCGCACCGATCGGGCCGGGGGACCGCGTGCTCGCCGGGCTGAGCGTGGCGTTCGACGCGTCCTGCGAGGAGATGTGGCTCGCGTGGGGGCACGGCGCGTGCCTGGTGCCGGCGCCCCGCTCCCTCGTCCGGACCGGCGTGGACCTGGGTCCGTGGCTCATCGTGCACGGCATCACCGTCGTGTCCACCGTGCCGACCCTCGCGGCGCTCTGGCCGGACGACGCCCTCGAACAGGTCCGCCTGGTGATCTTCGGCGGCGAGGCATGCCCGCCGGAGCTCGCCGCCCGCATCGCCTCCAGGGACCGCGAGGTCTGGAACACCTACGGTCCGACCGAGGCCACCGTCGTCGCCTGCGGCTCCCTGCTGGACGGGTCGGCACCGATCCGCATCGGCCTGCCCCTCGACGGCTGGGACCTCGCCGTCGTGGACCCGGCGGGCGCCAGGGTCGCGCCGGGCGAGGTCGGCGAACTCGTCATCGGCGGCGTCGGACTCGGCCGGTACCTCGACCCGGCGAAGGACGCCGAGAAGTACGCGCCGTTCCCGTCGCTCGGGTGGGAGCGCGCGTACCGGAGCGGCGACCTGGTCCGGTACGACCAGGAGGGTCTCGTGTTCCAGGGTCGTGCGGACGACCAGGTGAAGCTCGGCGGCCGCCGCATCGAACTCGGCGAGATCGACGCCGCACTGCAGGCCCTCGACGACGTCGCGGGCGGTGCCGCCGTCGTGCAGCGGACCCCGGCGGGCAACCAGGTCCTCGTCGGGTACGTCGCCCCCGTCGCCGGTGCGACGATCGACACCGCAGCAGCGAACGCCAGGCTCCGCGAGGAACTGCCTGCGGCCCTCGTCCCGTTCCTCGCCGTCGTCGACTCCCTGCCCACCCGGACGTCCGGCAAGGTCGACCGTGCCGCGCTCCCCTGGCCGTTGACCGGTCCCGCCGGCGGCGACACCGCGGTGCTCCCGCCGACGGTCGCCTGGATCGCCGAGCGCTGGACCGCGATCCTCGGCGTGCCCGTCACCGGCGAGGACGACGACTTCTTCGCCCACGGCGGCGGGTCCCTGACGGCCGCGCAGCTCGTGTCCGCGATCCGTGAGCGCTACCCGACGACGACCGTGGCCGACGTGTACGACCACCCGCGGATCGGCGCGCTGGCCGATGCGCTCGACGCATCGGGACCGGTCGCCGCCGCCTCGCGCGACGTCCGTCCGACACCGCCGGCGACGGGGCTGACCCTCACGCTCCTCGGCCTCCCGGTGCAGCTGCTCCGCGGCCTGCGGGTCCTGACGTGGACGGCGCTCGTCGCCGGGGTGCTGCACGTCACCACGCTGCCGTTCCTGCCGGCACTCCCGGTCCCGGTGCTGGTGCTCGCACTGCTCGTGTTCGTCACCCCGATCGGGAAGATGGCGCTCACCGTCGCCCTGGTCCGGCTGGTGCTGCTCGGCGTCCGACCGGGAGACCACCCGCGCGGCGGATCGGTGCACGTCCGGGTCTGGCTCGCGGAACGGATCGCCGAGGCCGTCGACGGCCCGTCCACCGCCGGGGCCCCGTGGATCAGCTACTACGCCAGGGCCCTCGGTGCGACGATCGGCCGCGACGTCGACCTGCACACGCTGCCGCCGGTCACCGGCATGCTCACGATCGGCAAGCGTGCGTCGATCGAGCCCGAGGTCGACCTCGCTGGCCACTGGGTCGACGGCGATGTGTTCCGACTCGGGCGCGTCCAGGTCGGCGCGGACGCGGTCGTGCACAGCCGGTCGACGCTCATGCCTGGCGCAGCGGTCGGCGCGGGTGCCGCGATCGAGGCCGGCTCCGCCGTCGCCGGGCAGGTCCCGGACGGGGAGCGCTGGGCGGGATCGCCGGCCGAACGCGTCGGCTCGGCCAGGCACGACCGGGAGGCCCGTCCCCCGGCCCGACGTCGATGGCTCGTCGCGTACGGGGCCGGGTCGGTGGCCGTGGCCGGTCTGCCGGTGATCGGCGTCGCGGTCGGCCTGCTGGTCGCCGTCGCGATCGTCGGCCGTGCCCCGTCGCTCGGTTCCGCCGTGCTGCACGCCCTCGCCGTGGTCCCCCTCGCGACGATCGTGGCCGGCGCGGTGTACGCCGGGCTCGTCGTGGCGGTCGTCCGGCTGCTCGGGATCGCCCTGCACGAGGGCAGGCACCCGGTCCGCTCCCGGATCGGGTGGCAGGCGTGGTGCACCGAGCGGGTCCTCGACGCGGCACGGACGCTGCTGTTCCCCCTGTACGCGAGCCTGGTGACGCCGCTGTGGCTCCGGCTCCTGGGTGCCAGGGTCGGTCGCAACACCGAGATCTCCACGGTGCTCCTCCTGCCCTCCCTCACGCAGATCGCATCCGGGGCGTTCCTCGCCGACGACACCATGGTCGCCACGTACGAACTCGGCGGTGGCCGGGTCACCATCGGGAAGTCCAAGGTCGGGCGTCGCGCGTTCCTCGGCAACAGCGGCATGACCGGCGCCGGGCGCAACGTCCCGCGCGAGGCGCTCGTCGCGGTGCTCTCCGCCGTGCCGAAGAAGGCCAAGCGCGGGTCGTCGTGGCTCGGCTCCCCGCCGGTCCGGCTCCGACGTGCCGCGACGACGTTCGACGAGGAGCGCACCTTCCGTCCGCCGGCGCGCCTCCGTGTCGCCCGCGGCTGCTGGGAGGTGCTGCGGGTGCTCGCACCGATGGTCTCCGCGGCGATCGCGCTCGGTGTCGGCGCCTCCCTCGTCGCGCTGTGGTCGGCCGTCGGGATCGGGTGGACGGTCCTCCTCGCCGCGCCCGTCCTGATCGTCGCCGGAGCCGTTGCCGCGATCGTGTCGACGATCGCGAAGTGGGCGTTCGTCGGGCGGATCACCGCCACGGAACACCCGCTCTGGTCGTCCTTCGTGTGGCGGAACGAGGTGCAGGACACGTTCGTGGAGACCGTCGCACGGCCGTGGTTCGCCGAGCAGGCGACGGGGACGCCGGCGTTGGCGGCGTGGCTCAGGAGCCTCGGCGCGACGATCGGGCGGGGCACCTGGCTGGAGACGTACTGGCTGCCGGAGGCCGACCTCGTCACGATCGGTGCCGGGGCGACCATCGCGCGCGGCACCGTCGTGCAGACGCACCTGTTCCACGACCGCGTCATGCAGCTCGACGAGGTCCGCGTCGACGCTGGCGGCACCCTCGGGCCGCACAGCGTCGTCCTGCCCGCCGCCGGGATCGGCCCGGGAGCCACCGTCGCACCCGCGTCCCTGGTGATGCGCGGCGAGCAGGTCCCTGGCGGCACCCGCTGGGCAGGGAACCCCATCGCGCCGTGGGAGGACTCCGCCTGGGATGGGTCGTCCGCCCGCGTGGCAGACTCGACGGCACCGTGAAGCCGACGAACGCAGCCGACCCGTACACCCCGCACAGTGGAGACCGTCGTTGGCGTGCCGACCACTACGAGCTCCGGCTCGACTACCGCGTCGCGACGAATCGGCTCGACGGCACCGCGACGATCACCGCGACCGCCCTCGAGGACCTGGACAAGGTCGTCGTCGACCTGCACGGGCTGTCGGTCGACCGGGTCGACATCGACGGGCAGCGTGCGCGGAAGACGACCACCGCCGTCCACAAGAGCACGGTGACGCCGGCGACCCCGATCGCGTCGGGCACCGAGTTCACGGTGCACGTCCGGTACCGCGGCACCCCACGACCGCTCAGGAGCCCGTGGGGCCAGATCGGCTGGGAGGAACTGACCGACGGTGTCATCGTCGCCGCCCAGCCCACCGGTGCGCCGTCGTGGTTCCCGTGCAACGACCGACCGGACGACAAGGCCACGTACCGCTTCGAGATCACGTGCGAGACCGGGTACGACGTCGTCGCGAACGGCGAGCTGCTCGGCAAGGAGCGCACCGGTCGCGGCACCAGGTGGACGTACGCGACGACCGACCCGATGGCCACCTACCTGGCGACCGTGCAGATCGGGCGCTACCGGACGCACGCGCTCCGCGGTGCCGACGTCCCCGTGACGCTGCACCACCCGGCCGACCTGGCCGCTGCGGCGAAGACCGACTTCGGGCAGGTGCCGGACATGCTCGCGCTCTACGCCGACCGGTTCGGGCCGTACCCGTTCCCCGCGTACGGCGTGGTCGTGACCGACGACGAACTCGAGATCCCGCTCGAGGCCCACGGGCTGGCGGTCTTCGGCCGGAACCACGTCGACGGTGAGCACGGCACCGATCGACTCATCGCCCACGAGCTCGCCCACCAGTGGTTCGGCAACTCCGTGACGCTCGGACGGTGGCGGGACATCTGGCTGCACGAGGGCTTCGCCTGCTACGCGGAGTGGCTCTGGTCCGAGCACCGCGGCGGTGACGACGCCGATCGACTCGCCGACGAGCACCGCGCCGGCCTGCTCGACCAGCCGCAGGACCTCGTCGTCGCGGACCCCGGGCCGAAGGACATGTTCGACGACCGGGTCTACAAGCGCGGCGCACTCGCACTGCACGCACTGCGTCGGACCATCGGCGACGACCCGTTCTTCGCCGGGCTGCGCACGATCACCGAGCGACACCGCCACGGCACGGTCGCGCCGTCCGACGTGCTGGACGCATTCGCGACGGCGTCCGACCGATCGGTGACGGCGATCGACGCCGTCGTCGCACCGTGGATCGACGACCCTGGAGTCCCGGAGCTCCCCTAGCGGCGGTCCTCGAGTTCCAGCGGCATCCCGTCCGCTGCGACGGCGAGCACGAGGTCCTCCTCGAGGCGCACGACCGAGACCGCCTGCGCCACCCCCTCGAGGACGGCCGACGCGGTCGTCACGTCGACGTCGACTGCGCCGGGGTCGACACGCATGCCTCTCCCGTCGCGCTTCAGGACGGCTTCCTTGCCCGCCCAGCACGCCGCGAGGAGCGCCGCATCACCCTCGGACCGCGCACGCTCCCCCGCCGTGAACGCGTCGAGGCGTGCCGCGGCCACCCGTCCGATACGCTCCACGTCGACGCCGAGCGCTGCAGGACCGACCGCGAGTGCGACGGCGCCGTCCGTCCGCGACAGGCTCACGCCGACGATCCGGTTGTTCGCTGCCCGGTCTTCCACCACTGCCCACGGCCGCCCGTGCGCGGTGCTGCCGCAGTGGGCGCACCGGCGCCCGCCGCGAACCGTCGTGGGGTCCGCTCCGGTGACCTCCGCGACGAAGGCGAGCAGGGCCTCCCGGTCGGCCGCCCGCGTCACGCCGGGCGCGCTGACGCGCACCGACACGGTCTGGAGGCCCGGATCACCCACACATGCACCTTACGGCGGCGCGTCCCGACGTCCTGCGAACACAGCGAGACACCGCCGGATGCGGCGGTGTCTCGGAGGTCCTGCGGTGTCTCGGTGAGTCCGCGGTGATCAGGCGTGCGTCAGGGCGATGAGCGCGACGTTCATCGTCGAGTACAGCCCCTCTGAGCGGGTGGCCTGACGCACGCGTCCGCGGAGCACCTCGTAGCGGCCGTCGTGCTCGCGCACGAACCCGATCACCCCACTGGCGGGCGTCGAGACGCGGTGGAAGCCGTCCTCGAGCGGGACTACTTCGGTGCTGGTCGTTCGTTCCATCGTCGACCCCTTTCGTCGTCGAAACGGTCACCGCGGATACTACCCCGATCGGGGGACAGACGGTGTCCCCCGTGAGTGTTCTCCACAGGTGCGACGCTTCCCGGACGAGTGCTGCGCTGCCTGGATAGACTCCGGGCGACGGCGCCGTTCCGCGGCGTTCCGGGGATCCACCGGGACGATCGGGACGGTGCCGCCGACGGACGGAGGACGGATGCGAGCGGTCCAGGGCGGATCGAGCAGGATCGGGTCGACCACGGGCAGGGGGACGTCCAGGCGCTGGGCAGCGCGACTCGCTGCGGCGACGATCACCGCCCTGCTGGTGCTCGCGCCGGCGACCGCGGCTCGGGCGACCGCGCCGGTCGACCTCGACGGCGCGTACGTCCTCGACGACGCCGATGCGCTGACGTCGTCGCAGCAGTCCGACGTCGAGCAAGCGGTCCAGGACCTCTACTCGGAGACGAAGACGCAGCTCTACGTCGTGTTCGTGCCGGAGTTCACGGATCCGACCGACCATGGCGCATGGGGCGACGCGGTGATGAGCAAGAACCAGATCCAGAACGACAGCATCCTGCTCTCGATCGCGGTGGACGAGCGCAACTACGACGTCCAGCAGACCAACGAGACCTCCATCAGCTCCGGCGACGTCGAGTCAGCCGTCAACGACGACCTGCTCCCCAAACTCAAGGCGGACGACTGGGCAGGGGCCGCCACCGCCTTCGCGAACGGACTCGCCGAGACGCAGCAGCCGCCGAACCTCACGTGGGTCTGGATCCTGCTGCTCGTCGTGGTGGTCGCGATCGTCGTCATCGTGCTCGTGATCCGGACGCGGAACAAGCGGAGGACCGCCGCCGCGACCAAGGCGCAGCAGGCGTCCCTGGCGGACCTCGAGCGCACAGCGGGTGCCGCGCTCGTGACCATCGACGACGAGCTCCGGACCGCTGAACAAGAGGTCGGCTTCGCGACGGCCCAGTTCGGCCCCGACGCCGCGAAGCCCTTCGCCGATGCCGTCGCAACCGCGCAGAAGAACGTCCGCAAGGCGTTCACGTTCCAGCAGCAGCTCGACGACGAGATCCCGGACTCCCCCCAGCAGCGAGCCGACTGGTCGAACCAGATCATCGCGATCTGCGAGCAGGCCCATGCCGCGATCGAGGAACAGACCGACTCGTTCGACAAGCTCCGATCGCTGGAAGACGGCGTCGAGGCGGCGGCCGTGTCGCTCGGCGAGGCGGTCCGCGCGGCCCCGGCGACGGTGACCGAGGCGGCTGCATCGCTCGAGCGGATCAGGAGCACCTACAGCGGCCGCACGCTCGCGACCGTCGCCGACAGTGTCGGCCAGGCGCGCCAGGTCCTCGAGTACGCGACCGAACGATCGCAGGCAGCAGACGCCGCCATCGCGAACGGTGACAAGGGCCAAGCCGTCGTCGCCGTCCGGGACGCCCAACACGCGCTCGCGCAGGTGCAGCAGCTCAGCGCGTCGGCGACCGGCGCAGAGGCGTCGTTCCGCGAAGCGACCGCTCGGGTGGACGCGATGCGCCTCGACATCGAGGGCGACGTCGCGGCGGCCCGCGCCATGAAGACCGGCGGACCCGACCTTGCGTCGGCCGTCGTCACGGCGGAGACGGTCCTGCGAGAACGCCTCGACCCGAAGGACCCGATCGCCGCCGTCGACGCGCTGACGCAGGCGAACACCGCCATCGACGCCGCGCTCGCCTCCGCCCGCGGTGCCGAGGAGCAGAACCAGCGCGCGATGCAGGCGCTCGACGCGGCGCTCCGCGACGCCCGGACCAGGATCAGTCAGGCGCGCGAGTTCATCTCGCTCCGTCGTGGTGGCGTCGGCCCGACGGCACGGACCCGCCTGTCCGAGGCGGAACGGGCACTCGACGACGCGGTCCAGCTCGCCACCACCGACCCGCAGCGGGCGCTGCAGGCGGCCCGCGCCGCCGAGCAGTACGCGGCGGCGGCGATGGACGAAGCCGGCAACGACATGGGCGGGTGGCCCGGCGCAGGCGGCGGTGGTGGCGGGAACGGCGCCCAGCTCGGCGGCCTCGTCACCGGCATCATCCTCGGCGGGCTCCTCGGTGGCCGCGGCGGCAGCTACGGCGGCGGGTCGTTCGGCGGGGGCGGTTTCGGCGGCGGAGGCGGGGGCTTCGGCGGAGGCGGAGGCGGAGGCGGCGGAGGCTTCTCGGGCGGAGGTCGCTTCTGAGCTGATCCGCTGAGTCGCACCACCTCGCACGGCACAACCACCATCCCAAGAAGGGGAAACAGCAATGGCAAAGCAGTCGATCTTCGGTCGCATCTCCACGCTCGTCCGGGCGAACATCAACCAGCTCATCGACAACGCGGAAGACCCGCAGTTGATGCTCGACCAGCTCGTGCGCGACTACACGAACAACATCGCGGACGCCAAGAGCGCGGTCGCCCAGACCATCGGCAATCTCCGCCTGCTCGAACAGGACAACGAGGAAGACGTCAAGGCCGCGCAGGAGTGGGGCCAGAAGGCACTCAACGCATCGGCAGCGGCGGACAAGTACCGCGCAGCGGGCAAGACCGAGGACGCCGACAAGTTCGACAACCTCGCGAAGATCGCGATCGGCAAGCAGATCGCCGCCGAGCAAGAGGTCAAGGACAACGCCTCCCCGCTGGCCACCCAGAACGAGCAGGTCGAGAAGCTCAAGACCGGCATCACGAACATGGAGCAGAAGCTCGAGCAGCTGAAGTCCAAGCGCGACAGCCTGGTGGCGCGTTCGAAGACGGCCGAAGCCCAGTCGAAGGTCAACGACGCGATCGGCAACATCGACATCACCGACCCGACGAGCGACCTCAACCGCTTCGAGGAGAAGGTCCGCCGCGAAGAGGCGAAGGTCATCGGTCAGCAGGAACTCCAGTCGTCCAGCCTGGACTCCCAGTTCGAGAGCCTCGAGGACGTCGGCAAGGACGCCGAGGTCGAGGCGCGTCTCGCCGCGCTGAAGTCCGGCGGCTCGTCGACGCTCTGAGCTGAACCGGCCACGCACTGCGGACGACGCCGGACCCGCCTGACAGACTGAGGAGATGCAGTTCCTCGTCGTCGGTCAGTGGCAGGGTTCGGCGTCGTCGCGTGCGATGCGCCTCGGCGACGGTGCCGCAGCCATAGCAGCCGATCTCCCCCGCACCGCGACCACCGTCGTCGACGTCCCGACCGGGGCCGGCGACCGACTCGAGACCGCGCTCGCTCGCTACACCTCCGTGCTCCACGTCGCGGAGCGCGTGGCGGAGGAGACCGCGATCGCATCCGAACCGGTGCTCGTCATCGGTGGCGACGGGTCGAGCGCACTCGGTGGCAGCGTCGCCCTCGAGCCAGGCACCGCGTTCGTCCGGATCTCGGGGTCGAGTGGCTACCGGGCGCTGAACCGTGCCCAGCCGATCGCCGCCGAGACCGCTGCGCTCCGGATCCTGGTCGACCGTCCGACCGAGCTCTTCCCGTCGCTGCCGACCGTCGCTCCCGCGTCCGTTGTGCTCGCCGGCACGCGGGGCATCGACGAGGCCGAGGCAAACGCCGTCACGAGGGCGGGCATCGCGCACCTCGACGTCGACGCGGCCACTCCCGACGCGATCGCCGCCGCCGTCGAGGCGACCGGTGCCGACTCGGTCTACGTGCACGTCGACCTCGACGTCCTCGACCCGTCCGAACTCGACGGGCTCCTGGAACCCGTTCCGTTCGGCATCGACGGTGCGGCGCTCGTCGAGCGGATCCAGGCCGCCACGCGCGGACGCCGGCTGGTCGGTGCAGCGCTCACCGGCTTCGCGCCGGTCGACCCGGACCGTGCCGTGGACGACATGGGCGTCATCCTGCGGGCCGTCGGCGCCCTGAGCGCGGCCGCCCGGGTGGTGTAGCCCGGGGGACGACCCGCACTCGGTCCGGTTCATGCCGCTCCGCGTACGCTCGGCCGCATGACGGACTACGACCTCATCGTGATCGGCGCCGGCGCTGTCGGCGAGAACGTGGCGGACTACGCCCACAAGCGCGGCCTCTCGGTCGCGATCGTGGAGGCGGAACTCGTGGGCGGTGAGTGTTCGTACTGGGCGTGCATGCCCTCGAAGGCGCTCCTGCGCAGTGGCCACGCACTCGCGGCGGCGAAGCGGCTCGCCGGTTCGGCAGAGGCGGTCACGGGTTCGCTCGACGCCGCGGCGGTCCTCGCACGACGCACCTCATTCACGAGCGACTGGAAGGACGACGGGCAGGTCTCCTGGCTGGAGTCCGCCGGCATCGACCTCGTCCGCGGCCACGCCCGCATCACCGGCCCGAAGACCATCGAGGTCGACGGCACCACCCACACCGCCGGTGCGGCCGTCGCCGTCGTCACCGGCTCGCTGCACGCGCTGCCGGACGTCCCAGGGCTCGCGGACGCGAAGCCGTGGGGCACCCGGGAGGGCACGAGCGCCCGGTCGGTGCCGGAGAGCCTCCTGGTGATCGGTGGCGGCGTCGCCGGCACCGAGCTCGCGACCGCGTGGGCGTCCCTCGGCGCGAAGGTCACCCTCGTCGCTCGCCATGGGCTGCTCGGTGGGATGGAGCCCTTCGCCGGCGAACTCGTCGCCGACGCCATGCGCGAGTCCGGGATCGACGTCCGCACGGGCGTGAACCCGACGCGCGTCGACCGTGACGAGCACGGACTGGTCACCACCACCCTCGACGACGGCACCACGGTCATCACCAGCGAGGTCCTCGCGGCAACCGGGCGCACGCCGCACACCGCCGACCTCGGACTCGAGTCCATCGGGCTCACCGCGGGTGACTGGCTCGACGTCGACGACACGATGCTCGTGACGGGGACGGACTGGCTGTACGCCGTGGGCGACGTCAACCACCGCGTGCTCCTCACCCACCAGGGCAAGTACCAGGCGCGTGCCGCCGGCGAGGCGATCGCCGCGCGGTACCAGGGCACGCCGCTGCACACCGAGCCGTGGGGCGCGCACGTCGCCACCGCTGACCACGCCGCGGCACCGCAGGTGACCTTCACGGACCCGGAGGTCGCGAGCGTCGGCCTGACCGAGGCAAAGGCGAAGCAGCAGGGGCTGAACGTCCGCGCCGTCGAGTACGAACTCGGGAACATCGCGGGCGCCGCCCTGCAGGCGGACGGGTACACGGGGCGCGCGAACATGGTCGTCGACGAGGACCGCGGGGTCGTCGTCGGCATGACCTTCGTCGGCCAGGACGTCGCGGAGATGCTCCAGGCCGCGACGATCGCGGTCGTCGGAGAGGTCCCGCTCGACCGCCTGTGGCACGCCGTCCCCGCGTACCCGACGATGAACGAGATCTGGTTGCGCCTCCTCGAGACCTACGGCCGCCCGGAGTAGCGGATGCGCAACCCGCTGCTCGACTCCCCCGTGTCGTGGGCGGGCTGGGCGTTCGCGACACTCGTCGGGTTGTCGATCGGCGTGCCGCTGTCGACCGGCCCGATCCGCCGCGTCGACGGGCTGATCGTGTGCTCTGGGCTGCCGCGGTGGGTGTTCCGGCGCGGCGGCACGTGCGTCGGGTCGGTGTACCTCACCAGGGACAACGACGGCGACCGGGTGCTCCGGCACGAACGCGTCCACGTGTCGCAGTGGCGCCGGTACGGCATGCTCATGCCGATCCTGTACGCGATCGCCGGCCGCGATCCCCTGCGCAACCGCTTCGAGATCGAGGCGGGCCTGGAGGACGGCGGCTACCGCTAGTCCGCCCGCGCCTGCGCCCGCACCCGCCCGCGAGTGCCCGCGAGTGGTCGTGACTCGCCGCTCGCGTTCGTCGAGCGGCCATAAACTGTCGCCCGGCCGGGCGTACGACGACGATCTTCGACCACTCGCCGAAGCTGAGCGGGGTGTTGTGGCCAGTCGGGGCACACCAGTCGGGGCACACCAGTCGGGGCACACGTGGACACGGGCACACACCGCGCCGTGCATCTCGACGCGAGCGCGGCGGGACCAGGGTGAACGCGGAGCGAACGCGGCGCGCAGCGCGCCTCAGCGCGGGCGGCGCGGGACCACGAGGGGCGTGCCGGTCTCGGGGTCGGGGACGACCACGCACGGCAGCCCGAAGACGTCCTCGACGAGGTCCGCCGTCAGGACCGACGCGGGCGGACCGGACGCGACGATCGACCCCGCCCGCATCGCGATCACGTGCGTGGCGTACCGCGCGGCCTGGTTGAGGTCGTGCAGCACCGCGACGACGGTCCGACCGGCCGCGTGCAACGTCGACGCGAGCTCGAGCACGTCGTACTGGTGCGCGATGTCGAGGAACGTCGTGGGTTCGTCGAGCAGGACGATGTCGGTCTCCTGCGCGAGCACCATGGCGATCCACACCCGCTGCCGTTGCCCACCTGAGAGCTCTCCGACTGCCCGGTCGGCGAGCGACACCGTGTCCGTCTGCTCGAGGGCCCGCTGCACGGCGATGCGGTCGGAGCCGGACGTCGGGTGCAACAGATCCTGGTGCGGGAAGCGTCCGCGGGACACGAGGTCGCGGACGGTGATCCCGTCGGGGGCGATCGGGGTCTGCGGCAGCATCGCAACGCGGCGCGCGACGGCCTTCGGGCGGAACGACGAGATGGGTGCACCGTCGAGGTAGACCGTGCCGGCGGTCGGCTTGAGCGTCCGCGCGAGCGACTTCAGCAGCGTGGACTTCCCGCACGCGTTCGGTCCGACGATGACGGTCAGCTCACCGTCGGGGATGTCGACGTCGAGTCCGTCCACGACGACCCGGTCGTCGTAGGCGAGTGTCAGACCCCTGGCGCCGAGCGCGGTGGCCGGAGCAGCCACCGCCGACGGAGCCGCGGCGCTCAGTTCTCGGCCTTGCCGTGCCGCCAGTACCCCATGAACGCGACCTGCTTGCGGTCGAGCCCGACGCCACGCACGAGGTGCCGCCGGAGCTCCTTGATGCACCCGGCTTCCCCGGCGATCCAGGCGTAGAGCTGCGAGTCGGTCACGGGCGGGATGTCCCAGAGGACCTGCTGGTCGACGTCCACGTCCACCAGCTCGTCCGAGGAGGAACAGGCACCACCGGCCACCGCCGTCGACGCCCACGCGTGCACCTGGTCCGTCATCCGCACGCCGTGGGATGCGCCGTTCCGGGCGATCCAGCGGACCTCGACCCCGGCGGGCGCGGTGACCGGCAGCCGGTCCGCGTCGGTCGGGACCTCGATGAAGACGTGTCCGACGGTGCTGACGTCGAGGGCTTCGAGGATCGCGCAGATGGCCGGAGCGGCGGTCTCGTCGCCAGCGAGCAGGATCCGGTTCGCGGAACCGGGCGCGAACTCGGCGGCACCCGTCGGCAGCTCCGCCGGTGACGACGGCACCGCGGGCCCGACGATCCGGAGCTCGTCGCCGACCCGGCACGACGACACCCAGCGCGACGCGGGACCGGCGTCGCCGTGGGCGACGAAGTCGATGTCGAGCTCGTGGGCGTCCGGGCGGAACGAACGCACCGTGTAGGTGCGGAGCGGGTTCCGCGCCTCGTCGGGCAGCGCACGCCAGGCCGCATACCAGTCCTCGCCGTCCGGCAGGTCCGTGAACCCGAGCCCCGGGATCGGCAGGACGACCTTGATCCGCTGGTCGAGCCCGACCGAGGAGAACGCACCGAGCTCGTCACCGGTCAGCGTCACCCGGACGAAGTGCGGGGTGAGCGAGGTGACGGCTGCCACGCGGACGGAGAAGACACGGTACCGGGCTGCCACGGTTCGAGTATGGCATGCCTTACCTAACGACTCCAGGGCGGCGACCACCTGCGAGACTGACGCTCGTGCCCGATTCCGACGACGAATTCCGCGACCTGGCCGACCTCGCCCGCGCGAGCGGCGTGGCGGAGCCGCTCCGAGCCTCCCGGCAGGAGATCCGGACCACGACGGGAGGCGCCGTCTCCGCGATCCGGTGGCAGGATCCGGCGGCGCCGGGCCGGGAGGCTCGGATCACCTACCTGCACGGGCTCGGGATCGACGCCCACAGTTTCGACC
The DNA here is from genome assembly GCF_048756585.1 of Curtobacterium sp. L3-7. NCBI lineage: Bacteria > Bacillati > Actinomycetota > Actinomycetes > Micrococcales > Microbacteriaceae > Curtobacterium > Curtobacterium sp. L3-7. Next base: position 2,828,424 of record NZ_CP151474.1, read on the forward strand.
AGACGGCGATCGCCGTCGGCCAGCCGGCCGTCGCCCTGGACCTCCCGGGCCACGGCCGGTCGGCCTGGCGGGACGACGCCGACTACGCGGCGTCCGCGACCGCACCCACCGTCCTCGCCGCGATGGACGCGCTCGACGTGCCGCCGGGGGTCCTCGTCGGGCACTCCCTCGGTGCGATCCTCGCGGCGCGCATCGCTGCCACCGCTCCGGAACGCGTCACCGGACTCGTGCTCGTCGACATGTCCCCGGACTTCGCCCAGCGTGCCGTGGACCGGATCGCCCGGGCACTGGAGTCGGAGACGCCGTTCACCTCCCTCGACGAGGTCGTCGACCGGGCGATCGAGGCCCGAGTCGGTGACGATCGTCAGGTCCTCCTCCGCGAGGCCCGGCACACCACCCGACTCGGTCAGGACGGCACGCTCGTCCGACGGCACCACTTCCCGCACCTGCCGGAGGGACGGACCTCGTCGGTGGGTCGGTTCGCGGACGCCTGGCCCGACCTGGAGTCACTCGAGGTCCCGATCCTGCTCGTCCGCGGCGACCGGGGCTACGTGTCCCCGAAGCTGGTGACCACGTTCTCGGAACGACTCCCCGACGCGACGATCGTCACGGTCGAGGCACGGCACGCGGTGCAGACGCAGGCACCGCTCGAGCTCGCGGCGGCGATCCGGGAATGGGCGACTCGTAACGGTTTGTTGCACGGGATCGAAGAAACCCCCGCGCGCCGGTAGCCTCTTCCGAGCGCGCGCGACGACCGTCGCTCCAGCGCCGGAAGGAACCCACAACCCATGAGCTTCTCCCTCCCCCGCAGCAGCCGCCATCGCACCGCGATGGTCGCGACCGCCGTGGCGCTCGTCACCGGAATCGCGCTGGCGGGCTGCGCCGGATCGTCGAACGAGACCGGCGGCACCGACGCCACGGTCCGGGTCGGCCTGGTCCTCGAGCCCACGAGCCTCGACATCCGCACCCAGTCGGGCGCTGCGCTCGACCAGGTCCTCATCGACAACGTGTACCAGGGCCTCGTCGGGCGCACGGCCGACGGTGACGTCCGCGACGTGCTCGCGTCGAAGCACGAGGTGTCGAGCGACGGCCTGACGTACACGTTCACGCTCCGCAAGGGCACCACCTTCCAGGACGGCAAGCCCGTCACCGCGGACGACGTCGTCTGGTCGCTGCAGCAGGTCAAGGACAACGCGTCCTACGTCGACTCGGCGAAGCTCGCGAACGTGTCGTCGATCGCGTCGCCGTCGGCGGACACCGTCGTCCTGAAGCTGTCGAAGCCGGACTCCGACCTGCTCTGGAACCTCACCGGGCGCTCGGGCCTCGTGCTGGAGAAGGCGGCGAAGAACGACCGCTCGGACACCGCGAACGGCACCGGACCGTACGAGGTCGCGAGCTGGAAGCAGGGCGACTCCCTGACGTTCGAGCGGAACGCGGACTACTGGGGCACGAAGGCGAAGGTCGCGAAGATCGTCTTCCGGTACATCACGCAGCCCTCGACGGCCGTGAACGCGATGGCGAACGGCGACCTCGACGTGCAGACCGCCGTCGACGGCACGCTGAAGAGCCAGCTGCAGAACTCGTCCGACATCACGCTCCACACGGGCAAGACGACCGACAAGTACACGCTCGCGTTCAACGACAAGGCGGCACCGTTCACCGACAAGCGGGTGCGCCAGGCGATCCGGCAGGCGATCGACTCCAAGGCGATCATCAAGGCCATCGGTGGCACGGGCGTCGAGCAGGGCGGCCCGATCCCCCAGCTGGACCCGGGCTACGAGGACCTGACGGACATCGACGCGTACGACCCGTCGAACGCGAAGAAGCTGCTGGCCGAGGCCGGCTCCCCGAAGCTCGACCTCACGCTGACGTACGCGAACATCTACCCGTCGACCATCGGCGACGTGCTGAAGTCGCAGCTCGCCGACGTGGGGATCACCCTGACGGTCAAGCGCGTCGACTTCGCCACCTGGCTCTCGCAGGTCTTCGAGAAGAAGGACTTCCAGCTCTCGATCGTCGACCACGTCGAGGCGCGTGACTTCGGCAACTGGGCGAACCCGGACTACTACTTCGGGTACGACAACGCCGAGGTGCAGCAGCTCTACGCAGACTCGGTCGCAGCGACCAGTGCGGACGAGAAGGCGGCCGATCTCCGGAAGGCGGCGAAGATCGTCAGCGAGGACGCGGCCGGCGAGTGGCTGTACACGTCGACGTCGATCACGGCCGTCCGGAAGGGCGTCACCGGGGTGCCCTTCGACGGCACGAACTCGCGCTTCGACCTCTCGAAGCTCGCGGTGAAGTGAGCGACCGGCCAACTAGCATCGACTCGTGACCCGGTTCCTCGTCGGGCGACTGCTGCTGCTCGTCGTCGGTCTGCTCGTGGCGAGCATCATCATCTTCGCCACGCTCCGCGTGCTGCCCGGCGACGTCGCCCAGATCGTCGCCGGCACGCAGGCCACCCCGGCGCAGGTCGAGGAGCTCCGGCAGCAGCTGGGCCTCGACCGCCCCGTGGTGGTGCAGTACCTCGACTGGATCGGCGGCGTGTTCGGCGGGGACCTGGGTCGGTCGCTCGTCACCGACGGCGCGGTCGCCCCGGAGATCACCGAGAAGCTCGGCGTGACGCTCCCCCTCGCTGGCATGTCGCTCGCCGCCGCCCTCGTGCTCGGCGTCCCGCTCGGGGTCGTCGCAGCCGTGCTCCGTCGACGGGCGGGCGGTGCGGTCATCGCCTTCGTCGCCCAGGCGGTCGCCGCGGTCCCGATCGTGTGGGCCGGGATGCTGCTCGTCGCGCTCTTCGCGGTGACGCTGCACTGGTTGCCGACGCAGGGCTTCCCGCTCGACGGTTGGTCGGAACCCGGACGGGCGTTCTCGTCGCTGGTCCTCCCCGCGCTGACGATCGGTGCGGTCGAGGGCGCCGTCATCCTCCGCTTCACCCGTTCGGCCACACTGTCGGTGCTCGACGCCGACCACGTCCGGACGGCTGCGGCGATCGGGCTGACCCGGAACGGCGCGCTCGTCCGGCACGGCCTGCCGAGCGTGGCGCTCACCGTGCTGGCGGTCCTCGGCGTGCAGATCGCCGGGCTCCTCGTCGGCGCGGTCGTCGTCGAGCAGCTGTTCTCGCTGCCGGGCGTCGGCCGGATGCTCGTGACCGACGTCGGTCGCCGCGACATCACGAAGGTGCAGTCCGAGCTGCTCGTCCTCACCGGCCTGGTGCTCCTGGTCGGCTTCGCCGTGGACGTCGTCCACCGTGCGCTCGACCCCCGACAGCGGGAGGCGTCGTGACGGCCTTCCGCCGCATCCTCGCCCGGCCGACGGGCGTGTTCGCCGTCGTCGTGCTCGGCCTGCTCGTGGTGCTCGCCGTCGTGTCCCTGTTCTGGACGCCGGAGAACCCGTTCCGCACCGACCCGTTCCACCAGTGGGAGCCGCCGAGCGGCGCGCACTGGTTCGGCACCGACGGGGTCGGGCGCGACATCGCGAGCTACCTGCTCGCCGGCACCCGCACCACCGTCATCGTCGCGGTCGGATCAGGGGTCATCGCGAGCGTCGTCGGCATCGTGCTCACGGCGATCGGGGCGCTCACCGCGCGGTGGGTGCGCGAGGGGATGGCCGTGCTCCTCGACATCCTGGTGGCCTTCCCCACGCTGCTCACGGCGATGCTGCTCACCGCGATCTTCGGCGGGTCGCTCGGCGTCGTCATCGTGTCGGTCGGCCTGGCGTTCGGTGTGACGATCGCCCGCGTCGCCCGCGGGGAGATCCGTCGCATCGCCAGGAGCGACTACGTCGTCGCGGCCAAGGCGTCCGGCGTCGGTCCCTGGGGCGTGCTCGTCCGGCACCTCGTCCCGAACGCCGCGCCGCTGTTCACCGTGCAGCTCTCGCTCGCGATGGCGACCGCGGTCCTCGCCGAGGCGGGCCTGTCCTACCTCGGCTACGGCGCGGGCTCCGGGACGGCGTCGTGGGGCAGCCTGTTGTCCGACCTGCAGACGTACATCGGCGTGCACCCATGGAGCGCGACGTGGCCGGGTGCGGCGATCGCCCTCGTCGTGGCGGCGCTCTCGCTGCTCGGCGACGCCATCCGCGACGCCTCCGACCCGCGCCTGACGACGGGCGACGCCGCGCGGGACGCCGATCGTGCACCCGATACCGGACCCGTGCCTGGCGCGGACTCCGCACGGGTGACCGGGACCGAGGGGATCGCATGACGCCCACCGACGCGACCAGCGCGGCGACCACCGACGCGACCGCGGCCGGCGGACTGGAGGTGCGTGACCTGTCGGTCCGCATCACGGGGCGGACGGTCCTGGACCGCGTGTCGTTCACCGTGCCTCCCGGCCGGCGGGTCGGCGTGATCGGCGCATCCGGATCCGGCAAGTCCATGACGTCGCTGGCGCTGATGGGCCTGGAGCCGAGCGGCGCCGACGTGACCGGCAGCATCCGGCTGGACGGCGAGGAGCTCGTCGGGATGCCCGACCGGTCGCGTGCCGCGTTCCGCGGCGCGCGGATCGGCATGGTCTTCCAGGAGCCGGGCACCGCGCTCGATCCGCTCCGTCGCGTCGGGAAGCAGATCGCCGAGCCGCTCCGACTGCACCGCGGACTCGACCGGCGGGCTGCCGACCGCGCAGCGGTCGAACTCGCCCAGCAGGTCGGGCTCCCTGATCCCGCGTCGCTGCTCCGGCAGTACCCGCACCAGCTCTCCGGTGGGCAGCGGCAGCGCATCTGCATCGCGATGGCGATCGCCGGCCGGCCGGACCTCCTCGTCGCCGACGAACCCACGACGGCGCTCGACGTCACGACCGAGGCGCGGATCCTCGACCTGCTCGAGGGACTCGACGTCTCCGTGCTGTTCGTGACGCACGACCTCGCCGTGCTCGCCCGGATCGCGGACACGGCCGTCGTGCTCGATACCGGCCGGGTCGTCGAGACGGGAACGGTCGCCGACCTCCTCGCCGCCCCGCAGCACCCCGCCACGCGCGCACTCGTCGATGCCGCCCGCGCCACCGCGAGGAGGACCCCGTGACCGCCCTGGAAGCAGTCGGACTGCACCGCACGTACCGACTCCCCCGGCGCGGCCCGTTCGAGCCCGGCCCGGTCCGCACCGCCGTGGACGGCGTGGACCTGACGGTCCCCGACGGTGCGCGGCTCGGGATCATCGGTGAGTCCGGTTCCGGCAAGTCGACCCTCGTCCGCCTGCTGGCCGGACTGGAGGCCCCTTCCGCAGGCACCGTGTCGGCCGGCGGCCGTCCGGTGGTCGCCTCCGGGTCCGCGGCCGCGATGCGCTGGTTCCGTCGCGAGACCGGGGTGGTGTTCCAGGACCCGTACTCGTCGCTGGACCCGCGGATGCGCGTGGGGGCGATCGTCGGGGAGCCGCTGCGGGCGCTCCGGATCCCGGGGTCGCACACGGCGCTCGTGGCGTCGGCGCTGTCGCGGGTGGACCTGCCCGCCGACGCTGCCGACCGGTACCCGCACGAGTTCTCGGGTGGGCAGCGGCAGCGGATCGCGATCGCCCGGGCGGTGGTGCACGGGCCGCGGATCCTCTTCGGGGACGAGCCGATGAGTGCCCTCGACGTGGTCGTCCGCGCGCGGGTGATCGACCTGTTCCACTCGCTCGCCGCCGAGCTCGGGCTGACGCTCGTCCTGGTGTCGCACGACATCGGCGTGGTGCAGCGGCTGTGCGACTCGGTCGCGGTGATGTCGGCCGGCCGCATCGTCGAGCACGGTCCGGTGTCCCTGCTCGACGCCCCGGCACACCCGCTGACCCGCGCGCTGGTCGACGCCGCCCCCACGCTCCCGTAGGGCGGGCCGGGCCGGGCGAGGCGCGTCGCCCACTGGTCCCTCGCCCACTGGTCACAACACCCCGCTCACGTACGTCGAGGGGTCCGACGTCGTCGGCCGCGCGCAGCGCAGACGACGGCCCCCGACCACTCGACGATCAACCAACGGGATGTCGTGACCAGTCACGAACCGACCCGACCGGCGGGGAGCCGACCCGACCGACGGGGAGCCGACCCGACCGGCGGAGCGCCGAGACCCGACCGGCGGGGAGCCGAGACCGGCGCGGCGGGAGCACCTGACACGGGCCGGACGGGAGGGTCGGCGCGGGGTCGGCACGAGCCTCCCGTCTGGGTGCGTCCGCGGGCGGAGCCGGTGCCACTCGCCAGCGCGCCTCACCACACCGGCGGGTGCCGCCGCTGCCAGCGGATGCGCCGCTCGAGCTGCGCGCCGAGCGCCAGCAGCGTGCGCTCCCCACCCGGCCGGCCGATGAGCTGCACGCCCATCGGGAGCCCACCGCCGTCCGGGTGCGTGTCCTCGGTCACCCCGACCGGGAGCGTGATCGCCGGGAGCCCCGCCACGTTCGCCATCGACGTCCACGGCGAGTACGCGCACTGGCGGCGGAAGTCCTCCTCGGGGTCCTCGCCGTACCAGCCGAGCGGACGCGGCGTGAGCGCGAGCGTCGGCGTGACGACGGCGTCGAATCGGTCGAACGCACCGATGAGCGTCGTCGAGAACAAGTCGAGCGCCGTCATCGCGTCGAGGACCTGCGTTCCCGTCAGCGCCCGGCCCCTGGCGACCAGCCAGGACACCAACGGGGTGAGCGCGGACAGGTCGATGCCGGGGACGGACGGCAGCCGCGCGGCAGAGCTCTCCCATGCGACCCGGAACGCCGACGCGTACGGCACGCGCGGCATCGCGACGTCCTCGATGCCGTGGCCGAGCTCGCCGAGCACCCGGAGTGCGTTGTCAACAGCCGCCTGTGCCGCCGGATCGACCACGATGTCGACCGCGTCGTCCCACGGCGACCCGTCGAGCACGCCGAGGACGAACCGCCCCTCGCCTCGCACGGCCGCCGCGGTGAACGGTCCGTCACCGACGTCCGGTGTGACGAGCGCGTACGGCGCGGGCTCGTCGAGGCCCGTGGGCGCCACGAGCGCGTCCAGGTACATGCCCGCGTCCGCGACGGAGCGCGTCAGCGGCCCGGCCACCGAGAGCCCGCCCACGCCCGAGCGGCCGGGCAACGACGGTACGCGGCCCCGGCTCGGCTTCAGCCCGACGAGGCCCGTCGCGGCAGCGGGGATCCGCACCGATCCCCCGCCGTCCGAGCCGACGGCCGCCGGCAGCAGTCCCGCCGCGACCGCGACCGCGGCGCCGCTCGACGACCCACCAGGAGCCCGGCTCGTGTCGTACGGGTTGCGCGTGACACCGCGCGCCGTCTCGGACGACGATGACATCCCGAACTCCGGGCTCGCCGTCTTGCCGAGGCTCACCGCACCGGCGGCGTCGAGCGCCGCAACGAGCGGGTGGTCGGCCGTCGCCGGCCGCTCCGGCAACGACGCCGTCCCGGATCCGGTGGGCACGCCGGCGCGGTCGTACAGGTCCTTGTCGCCGGACGGGAGGCCCCACAACGGTCTCGACGTCGGCACCAGGTGGCCGAGACGGTCGGCTCGTTCGCGCGCAGCGTCCGCGGTGACCGTCACGAAGGCACCGAGTCCCGGGTCCAACCGCTCGATGCGGGCGAGGAAGTGCTCGGTCGCTTCGCGGGCCGTGGTGTCGCCGCGGCGAATCCAGTCCCAGAGTTCCTGCGCGGAGAGGTGGTGGAGTTCGAACACGGTTCCCGAGCCTATTCGCCCTGGTCCTCGTCCCTGCCCGCAGCTGAGCTGCACCCCCGCGCGGGTACGCTCGATGGGTGAGCCGCCGCTACCCGTCCACGATCGCGGCCACGGTCGAGCACGAGATCGTCATCACGAAGTCGCGGTTCATCACCACCCTCGTCCCGGTGTCCGACCCGGACGCGGCGGACCAGGCGATCGCCGAGGTCCGGAAGCGGTTCTGGGACGCGCGACACAACTGCACCGCGATGGTGACCGGCGTCCTCGGTGACCAGGCGCGCTCCTCGGACGACGGCGAACCGTCCGGCACCGCTGGCGTACCGATGCTCGAGGTCCTGCGACGCCGCGAACTGACCGACGTCGTTGCGGTCGTGACGCGGTACTTCGGCGGTGTCAAGCTCGGTGCAGGCGGACTCGTCCGCGCGTACTCGACGTCGGTGTCCGAAGCACTCGACCGAGCCGAGACCGTCCGCCGCGAAGCCCTGACGTCGGTGACCGTGGACGTCCGGCACGCCGATGCCGGGCGGGTCGACAACGTGCTGCGCGACTGGGTGCGGCACCACGGCGCGACGCTGGCGGAGACCCGGTACGGGACGGCCGCGACCTTCGAACTGTGGGTCCCCGCCCCGGCGATCCCGACCCTCGTGGCGGACCTCGCAGCCACGTCGGCCGGCACGCTCGATCCGGTCGTCGGTGCCGAGCGGATCGTCGACGTCCCGGCTTCCCGACCCGCGTCGCGCTAGCGTCGGTGCCGTGATCGTATGGCTGAACGGCACGCACGGGGTGGGCAAGACGACGACGGCCGCGCTCGTCCGGGACCTGCTGCCCGGTTCGCACGTCCTCGACGCCGAGAAGGTGGGCGAGACGCTCATGGACGTCTCGCCACCGCTCCCGGACCTCGATGACTTCCAGCACTGGGACCCGTGGCGTCCCCTCGTCGTCGAGACCGCCCGTCGGGTGCTCGACTACACCGGCGGGACGCTCGTGATGCCGATGACGGTGCTGGTCGAGGCGTACTGGCGCGAGATCAGCGACGGACTCGCCCGGTACGACGTCCCGATCCGGCACTTCGTGCTGCACGCCGAGCCGGCGACGCTCCGGGCGCGGATCGACGGCGACGAGGTGCTCGGGCCGTCCACGTTCCGGCACAGCCGCGTCGACCGGTACGCGGCGGCGTTCGACGGGTGGTTGGGCGACGCAGCCGAGGTGGTCGACACGACCACGACCCCGGCGCCGGAGGTCGCCCGGACGATCGTGGAACGCGTGCGCCGATGACGACGGACCGCGCACAGGCCGAGGCGGCGCTCCGCGACGCGTCGGCCGTGACGGGACGGCGCTGGCACCTCGCGGAACGGCTCGACGGTGGTCGGCAGACCGGCGCCTGGCTGGTCCGCGCCGAGGACGACTCCGCTGCCGTCCTGAAGACGACGGCGGACGCGGAGTGGGCGGTGCGGATCGTCGCCGCCCGGCACGCGGTCGACGTCGCTCGGCACGCGGGCTACCCGACGCCGGCGTGGCTCGCGTCCGGGACGACCGGAGCGGGCATCGGCTACCAGGTCCAGGAGTGGTGCCCAGGGCACACGACCGACGACGTGGACACGGCGACGGCGGAGGCGTTGATCGCGGTCGTCGAGTCGCAGGCCGGGATCGACCCGTCGCCGGAGCACTGCTGGACGGACTTCCTGCAGGAGCAGATCGGAGCGGGTCGGGAACGGCTCCGCGCGGAGTCCGGCGCGCCCGGGCCGATGCTCGACGTCTGCGACCGGCTCCTCCGGGACGCGGACCGCGCCACGTGGCCGCGCACGGACATGGTGCACGGGGACTTCCGGCCGGCCAACGTCCTGTTCGACGGCGGCTCGGTCAGCGGCGTGGTCGACGTCGAGGCGATCGGCAGCGGGCCGCGAACGTTCGACCTCGCGACGCTGCTGAGCCACGACCGGGTCGACCAGGACGCGCTCGTGCGCATCGTCGCCGCTGGGACGGACGCTGCCGAACCGGTGGTGTTCCGCGCTTGCGTGGCCGTGGTGTTCCTCGACCTCCTGCGGTTCAGCCGACGCGACGAGCACTCGACCGCTGATGGTCGCGCTCGGCAGCGCCACCTGCTCACCGAGCGCGCGGAGTGGATCGAGCTGCTGACCCGGTGATCCCGGCGTGCCGGCGGACGCCCGACGCTGACGCGGTGACCCCGGCGAGCCTGCGGGCGTCCGGCTCTGGCATGGAACGGTCCCGCGTCACGCCTCGACGAACAGGTACACGGCCAACACGAACCCGCAGACGGCGATCGCGATGCGCAGCGGCGTCGGCGGGACGCGACGCGCGACGCTCGGTCCGATCAGGCCACCGAGGACCGCCCCGATGCCGAGAGGCCACACCATCCCCCACACCACGGTCCCGGACAGGGCGAACGCCACCGCTGGCAGGACGTCCGCCGCGAGCAGGAGCACGTTCTTCAGCGCGTTCGCCCGGTGCAGCACGGGCTCCCCGTCCAGGAGCATGACGGCGATCATGAGCACGCCGGACCCCGCGCCGAAGTACCCGTTGTAGAGCGAGACCGCCGAGACGCTCGTCGTCGCGACCCCTGGCCGCATCGTGGCCGATCCGCGCCGTCGGTCGATCCACGGCTGCGCCAGGAGCAGCACCGACCCGGCCGCCACGAGGAACGGCACGATCCGGTCGAACAGGTGCGACGGCGTGAGGAGCAGCAGCACCGCGCCCGCCGCGGAGACGATCACCGTGATCGGCATCCACCGCCGCAGGGTCTGGCCGTGTCCGACGAGGTCCGCTCGGGCGCGCAGGGCGGAGCTCGCACCACTGCCGAGCAGCGCGACCGAGTTCGTGACGTTCGCGGCGAGGGGCGGCACACCCACGGCGAGGAGCGCGGGGTAGGCGACGAGCGACGTGATGCCGCCAGCGGTGCCGATCACGCCGGCGAGGACCCCGGCGACGAGCAGGAACACCGCGGTCAGCACACCGGAGATCCTGCCACGGGATCAGCCCGGTCCGTCACTCGCGGCGGCGAGGAGCGGCACGAGCACGTCGCTCACGGGTGTCGGGATGCCGTGGGCCGCTCCGAGCCGCTGCACCACGCCGTTCCGCACGTCCCACTCGAGCGGGTTCCCCGCGATCCGGTCGGCGAGGATCGAGGTCCCCATGTCCGGGGGCGAGCCACGGAACTGCTCGACGAGTGCGTCGGGCACGTCGTCGCCGAGGTCCGCCCCCTCCGCACGGGCGACGAGCAGGCACTCCCGCAGGTAGTCGTGCGCGAGCCGCGCGAGGTCGTCCCGCGCGAACATCCCGGCGCGACGCCCGGTGAGGACCATGAGGCCCGCGACGGCGTTCTGCAGGAGCTTCCGCCACGCGACACTCGTGAAGTCCTGCGCCACGTCGACCTCGACCCGCGTGCCGTCCAGCGCGCGCAGCAGGGCTCCGGTACCCGGCGCGTCCGGCAGGGTCAGCCGCGGCGTCGCACGGAGCCAGACGGTGCCGTCGTGCTGCGTCTCGGCCGGGAACCAGACCACCGACGGCACGACGTCGGCACCCGCGACGTGCGGCGCGAGCGAACGGACCTGCTCGACCCCGTTCTGCAGCACGCAGACCACGGTGCCCGGTCGGCAGAGCGCGGCGAGCCAGGGCGCGCAGGCCGGTACCTGCGTCGCCTTCACGGCGAGGAGCACGACGTCGACGGGGTCCGTCACGGCGCGCGGATCGGTCTCGACGGGCCCTGGCACCACGATCCGCCCGGACACGTCCACGAGCTCCAGGTGGTCCCGAGCCGTACGACCGAACAACAGCGGCGTCCGACCGGCGTCGTGCAGTGCTGCGGCGACGACGGTCCCGATGGCTCCCGGCCCGACCACGGCCACTGATGCGTCCATGGGACGATTGCACCATGACCGCCACGCTCGTCGTCAAGGGCCTCGCCGGCGGCTACGCCGCACGCACACTGTTCGAGGGGCTCGACCTCACGGTCGCCCCCGGGGACGTGATCGGCGTCGTCGGCGTGAACGGCGCCGGCAAGTCCACCCTGCTGCGGCTCCTCGCGGGCGTCGACGAGCCGCTCGCGGGCACTGTGTCGCTCGCCCCGGCCGACGCGTTCGTCGGCTGGCTGCCCCAGGAACACGAGCGGGTCGACGGGGAGACCGTGACCGGGTACCTCGGACGACGGACCGGCTGCACCGCGGCGACCGCGGAGATGGACACCGCCGCGGCTGCCCTCGGGGACCCGGATGCCCCGGCCGACGCCGCCGACCGGTACTCCACCGCGCTCGACCGGTGGCTCGCGTCGGGCGCGGCCGACCTCGACGAGCGCGTCCCGGCCGTTCTCGCGGACCTCGGGCTGACCGTGGACACGGACGCGCTCATGACGTCGCTGTCCGGCGGTCAGGCCGCACGGGTCGGACTGGCCGCGCTGCTGCTGTCCCGGTTCGACGTCGTCCTGCTCGACGAACCCACCAACGACCTCGACCTCGACGGTCTGGCGAAGCTGGAGGCGTTCGTCACGGGCCTCCGCGGCGGGGTCGTCCTCGTCAGCCACGACCGGGAGTTCCTCGCCCGGTCGGTCACCGGCGTCCTCGAGCTCGACCTCGCGCAGTCGTCGAACCGGCTCTTCGGCGGCGGCTACGACGCCTACCTGGAAGAACGCGAGATCGCCCGACAGCACAAGCGGGACGCCTACGACGAGTACGCGTCGACGAAGGCGGATCTGGTGTCACGGGCCCGGACGCAGCGGGAGTGGTCGAGCCAGGGCGTCCGGAACGCGATGAAGAAGGCGCCGGACAACGACAAGATCCGGCGCAAGGCTGCATCGGAGTCGAGCGAGAAGCAGGCGCAGAAGGTTCGCCAGATGGAGTCCCGCATCGCACGCCTCGACGAGGTCGAGGAGCCCCGCAAGGAGTGGCAGCTCGAGTTCACGATCGGCCAGGCGCCGAGGAGCTCCGCGGTCGTGGCGACCCTGTCGGACGCCACGTTCACGCAGGGCGACTTCACGCTCGGTCCGGTGTCGCTGCAGGTCGACGGCGGCGACCGCATCGGGATCACCGGCCCCAACGGCGCCGGCAAGTCGACGCTGCTCCGCGCCCTGCTCGGCAAGCAGTCGCCGACGACCGGGACGGCGAGCTGCGGGTCGAGCGTCGCGGTCGGCGAGATCGACCAGGCCCGCGGGCTGTTCACCGGCACGGAGCCCCTCGCCGCGGTGTTCGAGGGCCTCGTGCCGGAGCTGGCCACCGCCGAGGTCCGGACCCTCCTCGCCAAGTTCGGTCTCAAGGCGGACCACGTGGGCCGCGCGGCCGGCGAGCTCTCCCCCGGCGAACGCACGCGCGCCGGCCTCGCGCTGCTGCAGGCCCGCGGTGTGAACGTCCTGGTCCTCGACGAGCCGACGAACCACCTCGACCTCCCGGCGATCGAGCAGCTCGAACAGGCACTCGACTCGTACGACGGCACGCTGCTGCTCGTCACGCACGACCGGAGGATGCTGGAGACGGTCCGGCTGGACCGCCAGTGGCGCGTCGAGTCCGGCCGCGTCACGGAACGCTAGGACCGGACAGGAGGCCCGTGGTGCGACGGCGGACGTGGATCGTGGCGAGTGTGGCCGGTGCTGCCCTCGTCGGTACCGTCGTGTGCGTCGGGCTCGCCCTGGTACCGGACCGCGACCAGGCGAGCCCACCGACGACCGCCGCCGCCCGGCGGCCGACGCCGACGCCGACGCCGGCCCTCGCCGCCGTGCCCGCGGCACCGTCGGCGGCGGAACTCGCGGCCCTGCCGCTCGCGTTCCACGACGCGGTGATCCCCGCGCTCCTCGACGGCTCGGACGTCCACCCCGAGAACGGCTGGCAGATCGCGACCCCGAACGAGCAGCTCGTCGCGCTGTACGCCAGCCCGGACGCCGACGCTGCACCCATCGGGACGCTCTCGGCGACGGTGTCGACGGTGGAGCTCCCCGCCGCCACGGCCGTGTGGGGTCGCTCCGCCGGCGTCGACGGCGGGATGCTGCTCGTGTCGACCCCGGCGCGGAACCGCACGCCGGGTGACGGTGGCGTGCCCGACGCCCCGAGTGCGACGTTCGCGTGGGCCCGCGCCGCCGACTTCAGCGTCGTGGACACGGACCGGACGATCCGGGTCGACGTCGCGGCGGACACCGTCTCGGTCGTGGCGCGGAGCGGCCAGGTCGTGGCGAGCGAGCCGGCACGGCTCGGCACACCGGACGACCCGACCCCGACCGCCACGGCGACCTACGTCGAAGCGGCATACGTCGACGCGCGGGTGACCTACACGCAGGGCAACCCGATCATCCTGACCGGCGCGCACTCCTCCCGCATCCCGTCGTACGGGGGGAACGCCGCACTGACGGCGCTGCACTTCTACCCGGACCCGACCGGCAGCTCGCACGGATGCGTGCGGATCTCCGCCGAGATGACGAAGACCCTGGCGGCGCTGCCGGTCGGTACCCCGATCCAGTTCACCTGACGCCGGGTTCGAGCCCCAGCCGCTCGATCACCTCGTCGCGCTCCTCCTCCGGCGTGCGGTCGGCGGCGACGGTGATGTGCGCCTCGTCGTCCTGCGGCGGCTCCAGGGTCGCGAGCTGCGACGCCAGGAGCGACGCCGGCATGAAGTGCCCCGACCTGGCCGTCATCCGGTCCTCGATCAAGGAGTTGTCGCCGGCGACGTGCACGAACACCACACCGGGCGCCCGGAGGACGTCACGGTACGAGCGCTTCAGCGCCGAGCACGTGACGACACCGTTCGTGCCGGAGTCCAGGTGGTCGCGGATCCAGCTCGCGACGACCTCGAGCCACGGCCAGCGGTCGTCGTCGTCGAGCGGGATCCCGGCGTGCATCTTGTCGACGTTCGCCTGCGGGTGCATCGCGTCGCCCTCGGCGAAGTCCCACCCGAGCCGCTTCGCGACCATCTCGGCCACGGTCGACTTGCCGGACCCGGAGACCCCCATCACGACGAGGACGCGGGCGTCGAGCGCGTTGTCGGTACTCAATGGATGCGTGCTCATCGGATGAACACCCCCGCGAGCAGGACGCCGAGCAACCCGAACACCGAGATCAGGCACTCGAGCACCGTCCACGTCTTGAACGTCTGCCCCACCGTGGTGTTGAGGTACCCCTTCACCAGCCAGAACCCGGCGTCGTTGACGTGCGACAGGAACACCGAGCCCGCGCCGATCGCGAGCACCAGGAGCGACACCACCGGCGACGACAGGTCCTGCGCGATCGGGGCCATGATGCCGGCAGCCGTGACGGTCGCGACCGTGGCCGAACCGGTGGCGACACGGACCAGCGCCGAGACGACCCATGCGACGAGGAGCACCGAGATCCCGGAGTCCTTCACGGCGTCGGCGATCACCCCGCCGATCCCGGTGTCGATCAAGACCTGCTTGAACCCACCGCCCGCGCCGACGATGAGCAGCACGCCGGCGACGGGCGGCAGCGCGCTCTCGAGCGACCGGGACACGGCCGAGCGGTCCATGCCGCCGCCGATCGCGAAGAAGACGATCGCGTACAGCGCAGCGATTCCGATCGCGACCATCGGCGAACCGAGGAAGTCGAGCAAGCTCACCCAGGCGCCAGCGGCGTCGGGCATCGTCGCCTCGCGGATCGCCTGCGCGAGCATGAGCACCACCGGCAGCAGGATGCCGATCAGCGCGACCGCGAACGACGGGCTGCGCGGTTCGCTGATGACGCGGGTGAAGTCGCTCTTGCCGTTCGGCAGGGACGCGGTGTCCTGCGTGGCGGGGCCGCGCCGGGCCTCCCGTCCTTCGTGAGCCGGGTCGCTGCCACGCGAGCCGAACAGGTCGGGTGCCGGGATGTCGACCCAGCGGGCCGCGAAGCGGGCGAAGACCGGGCCGGCCAGGATGATGACCGGGATCGCGAGCACGATGCCGAAGGCGAGTGTCGTGCCGAGGTTCGCGCCGACCGTCGAGATCGCGACGAGCGGGCCGGGGTGCGGCGGGACGAACGCGTGCATCGTGGACAGACCGACGAGGGCGGGGACGGCGATCTTCATGATCGGCACGTCGCTGCGCTTGGCGACGAGGACGATGATCGGGATGAGGAGCACCAGGCCGACCTCGAAGAACATCGGCAGGCCGATCAGCGCGCCGATGAGCGCCATCGTCCACGGCAGCGCCGCCTTCGACGACTTCCGGACGAGGGTGTCCACCACCCGGTCCGCGGCGCCCGAGTCGACGAGCATCTTGCCGAACATCGACCCGAGCCCGACCAGGATGCCCACGCTCGTCATGGTCGCGCCGAAACCGACGCCGAAGCTCGTCACGGCCTTGTCCGGTGCCAGTCCCGCGCCGATGCCGACGCCGACCGCGCCGACCGTCAGCGCGATGAACGGGTGGATCTTGAGCCACGTGATCAGGACGATGATCACGACGATGCCGATGAGCGCCGCGATCACGAGCTGCGAGACCGGACCGGACGGATCGACCGTGTCGGTGCCGGCAGCGAGCACGGTGCTCGCGCTGGTTGGTGCGAGGTGAGGCATCTGCGCCCCTTCCTGGAGACGCTTCCGCGCGGCTCCGTCGCCTTGGTTCCGGGCTTCGATGCCGTTCGGAGCGACATCGAATAATCTGATTAATCAGACTATACGTCGGTCTTCCGCGCGGCACACACCCGTCGGGGCAGTCTGCCGGTCTGATGGAGCACACGTCGCGCCCGGTGCGCGATCCGTACTGCATGGAGGAACGATGAGCACGCCCCGCGGACTGCACGCCCAGGTGCTCGACACCCTCGGTCAGCGGATCGTGTCCGGCGCATCGCCAGCGGGCGTCGTGCTGCGTCCTGAGGAGATCGCGACCGAGTTCGGCGTGTCGCGCTCCGTCGTGCGCGAGGCGCTCCGCGTCCTGCAGTCACTCGGACTCGTCGAGCCGCGACAGCGCATCGGGACCCAGGTGCTGCCCGTGACGTCGTGGGAGCTGCTCTCGCCGTCGGTCATCCGGTGGCGAGGTCTCTCCGACGGGTACTTCGTCCAGCAGCGCGAACTCCTCGAACTCCGGCTCGGGATCGAGCCCGTCGCGGCGTCGCTGCTCGCCGGGCGTGGGGCCGAGGCCGGGGCTCCGGTGCTGGCCGCGGCGCTCGAGATGGTCGCCGCGGCGGCGAGCGGGGACGGCCGCTCCTACCTCGAGGCGGACGTCCGCTTCCACCGCGCGCTCCTCACCGGGTCGGGCAACGCCGTGTTCGGGCACTTCGCCGGCACCGTCGAGGCGCTCCTCCGCACCCGCACGTCGGAGTCGCGCGACACGATCACGCGGTGGACCGGCGCCGCTGCCGGTCGGCACGAGGCCGTCGGGCGGGCCGTCGTCGCCGGGGACGCCGACGCTGCCGCGGCCGCGGCGACCGCGATGGTCGGTGTGACCCGCGACGAGTTCGTCGCCGAGGCCGCGGGGCGCTGACGCGCGTCGCGGCCCCGAGACTCGGCGTCGCGGGTCCGAGACTCGGCGTGAGCGACCGATCTCGCGGCCCGGGGCCCGAGGAACGTCGCTCAGCCCGAGTCTCGGCTCCGGGTGCCGGCCCCGCGGCGCGTGCGCGGACCCCGCAGGCGGAGGCGCATCGTGACGGTCCCGAGCCACCGGTCGTACTTGTACCCGACCTTGCCCATGCGGCCGATCTCCTCGAAGCCGAGCCGTCGGTGCAACTTGATCGAGGCATCGGCTGACCGATCGGCGATGACCGCGACCACCTCCCGTACTCCGGCAGCACGACACTCGTCGAGCAGCGCCTCCATCAGCGCACGCCCGAGCCCCTTCCCGCCGGACGCCGGTCCGAGGTAGATCGAGTTCTCGACGACGTGGTTCGACCGGTCACGCGGGTTCCAGGGGTCGACGAGCGCGTACCCGAGCAACTGTCCAGACGGGTTCACCGCGACCAGGAACGGGAGCTTCCGCCGACGGATCTCGTCGTACCGCTGCTTCCACGCCGCGAACGTCAGCACGGCGCCGTCGAACGTCACCGACGAGTTCCGCACGTAGTGCGCGTGGATCTCGCGGATGTCCGGCAGGTCCGACGGCTCGGCGGCGCGGATCGACCAGGCGAACGCGGTCTCGGACGGAGCGGGCGCACGCAGGTGACGCGGCAGCACCCGCCGCTGACGGTATTCCTCCTCGAGCACGGTCACGAGCCTACGGGTCGCGTCCGGCAGGCGGTCACGACACCGGACTGGAGGCTCGTCACACCTGGGCGGGCAGCGTCCAGTCGACGGGGTCGGCACCCTGGGCGACGAGCAGCTCGTTCACCTGGGAGAACGGGCGGCTCCCGAAGAACCCGCGGGACGCGCTGAGCGGACTCGGGTGTGCCGACGCGACGATCGGCGTGTCCCCGAGGAACGGCCGAACGGACCCGGCCTGCGCGCCCCAGAGCACGGCGACGAGCGGGCGGTCCCGGGCGACGAGCGCGCGGACGGCCTGCTCGGTGACCCGCTCCCACCCCTTGCCGCGGTGGCTGCCGGCGTCCCCGGCGCCGACCGTCAGCACGCGGTTGAGCAGCATCACGCCCCGCTCCGACCACGGACGCAGGTCACCGTGCGCCGGCGAGGTGACGCCGAGGTCGTCGTGGAGCTCGCGGTAGATGTTCGCGAGGCTGCGCGGCACCGGACGGACCCCTGGGTCGACGGCGAAGGACAGGCCGATCGGGTGTCCTGGCGTCGGGTACGGGTCCTGCCCGATGACCAACACCTTCACCTGGTCGAACGGGTACTCGAACGCCCGGAGCACGGACGCGCCGGCCGGCAGGTACGGCCGCCCCGACGCCGTCTCCTCACGGAGCCACGCACCGAGTCGGTGGACGTCGTCCTCGACCGGGGCGAGGGCCTCCGCCCACCCGGGGTCGACCAGTTCGGCGAGCGGCTGCGCCTGCATCGGAGTCGCTACGCACCCATCGTGGCGACGGAGACCGACTCGTCGCCGGCGACCACGCGCCAGACGCTGCCGGCTCCGCGGACCTCGAGCGCGCCCTCACCGACGACCAGGACGGTGTCCTCGTCGATGGCGAGTCCGGCGGTGACGAACTCGGCCTCGGCGCTGGCGATGAGCCGCGCGATCGTGCCGGCCTGCACGGCGTGCACGTCGATCGTCAGGTCCACGAGTCCGAGTCCTTCGCGGAGCTCGACCTCGTCGAGGCCCTCCGATGCTCCCTCGGGGCAGACCTCGACGCCACCGACGCGCCAGCCGCCGACGAGCGCACGGTCGGACGCGATCATCGCGCCCGCCGAGTAGCCGAGGTACGGCAGGCCATCGGAGACGAGCAGGCGGATCTGGTCGACGAGCGGCGCGATCGCGTCGAGGTAGTCGGGGGTACGCCCGCCGCCGATGACCAGGGCGTCGATGTCGCTGAGGACCGCCGTGCTGAACGGCTGCCCAGGAGCGACCTCGGTCACGAGGACCTCCGCCGCGCGGGCACCGCCGAGGACCTCCGCGATGTCGGCGGTCGACGACGGGCTCGTGCCCGTGGCGTCGGCGACGGAGAGCAGCCCGATGCGCGGGACGGTGCGGCCGACGGCGGCGGAACGGGCGGTCGCCTCGGCGAGGAAGGGCGCAGCGGCGTCGGAGGCGGCGAACGGTCCGCCGCCGACGAGGTGGATGCTCACGACTCGGCCGTCACCGGTGCGAGGGCGCTCCACGGGAACGTGATCCAGCCGTCGACCCGTCGCCAGACGTGGTCGGGCTCGAGCACGGTGCCTGGCTTCGAGTACAGGCAGGCGCTCCGCACGTCGGCGCCGGCCTTCGCGATGATGTCGACGACGAGCGCCAGGGTGCGCCCGGAGTCGGAGACGTCGTCCACGACGAGCACGCGCTTGCCGGCGAGGCTCGGGGCGTCGAGCGCCGGCGCGAGCACGACGGGCTCGTCCAGACGCTGTTCGACGTCGGTGTAGAACTCGACGTTGATCGAGCCGCACTCCTTCGTGCCGAGCGCGTAGGCCACGGCACCGGCGATGATGAGCCCGCCACGGGCGACGGCCACGACGACCTCTGGCTCGAAGCCGGACGACAGGACGTCCTTCGCGAGGAGCCGAGCGGCGTCCCCGAACTCGAGCCAGCCGAGCACCTCGGGCCCGCTCGTCACGGTCACGACGGCCGGCGAGGAGGGCTCGGCGGGTTCGCTGCTGATCGGCATCCGTCCACGGTACCGGCAGGTACCCCGCCCCCGCGACCCGAGTTCCCCGCCCGGGCGCGTGTGGGGCGGAGAACCGCCGACGGCTGCCTGGTCAGGACTTGGGCGACAGGTGTCCGCGCGCCAGCTTGTGCTGGGCGGACTGCGCGACCGGACGGATCGTGACGAGGTCGAGGTTCACGTGCGCCGGCAGCTCCACCGCGTGCACGATCGCCTCGGCGACGTCGTCGGCCGTGAGCGGGTCCTCGACACCGTCGTAGACCGCCGCGGCCTTCGACTCGTCGCCGCCGAACCGCACGAGCGCGAACTCGTCGGTCTTCACCAGCCCGGGAGCGATCTCGACGACGCGGATCGGTTCGCCGTTCAGCTCCAGGCGGAGTGCACCGACCAGGGCGTGCTCGGCGGCCTTCGCGGCGTTGTACCCGCCTCCGTTCTCGTAGGAGACGAACCCGGCGGTGCTCGTGACGGTGACGATGTCGGCGCCGCCCGTGGTCGACGCACGCTGCCGGAGATGCGGGAGCAGCGCCGCGATCACACGCTTGGTGCCGATGACGTTGACCTCGAACATGGCGCGCCAGTCGTCGACGTCCGACTCCTCGACGGTCGCCGAGCCGAACGCTCCCCCGGCGTTGTTGACGAGCACGTCCGCGCCGCCGAGCTCCGCGACGCGCGTCGCCAGGCGCTCGACATCGGCGGCGTCGGTGATGTCCGCCGTCAGCGTGTCGATCCCGAGCTCCGCGGCGAGCGCGTCGAGCCGGTCGGCACGCCGGGCGACGGCGAGCACGTCCCAGCCCCGTTCGCGGAACAGGCGGACGGTGGCCGCCCCGATCCCCGAGCTCGCTCCCGTGACGACCGCGCGTCGTGCTGCCATGTCCGTGCCTCCAGTGCTCCGTCGACGAATGTCACGACAACGGTACCCAGTACGGCGAAGGTCACGTTCCGGTAACGTCACGAGGGATGACCATGGACGCCGCCCCTCCCGCGCCCGCTGCGCCGATCACGAACCTCGAACCGGGTCGCGCGAAGCGGCGCATCCCGATGTGGGACACCGCGCGGTTCGTCGCCGTGACGCTCGTCGTCATCGGGCACGCGATCCAACGGCAGACCACGGCGAGCGAGCACGCCCTGGCGCTGTACACGTTCATCTACGCGTTCCACATGCCGGCGTTCGGTGTCATCAGCGGGTACTTCTCGTCCGCAGACACCCCCACGGCGAAGCGCATGCGTCGGACCATCACGGACATCGTGGTGCCGTACATCATCATGCAGACGATCTGGACCGTCGTGCAGTCACTCGTCGAGGGCGGCAAGAAGTTCAACCCGACCCAGCCGACCTGGACGCTCTGGTTCCTGCTCGCGCTGGGGATCTTCAAGCTGATCCTGCCGTACCTGGCGCAGCTGCGGTGGCCGCTGTTCTGGGCGGTCGTCTTCAGCATCGGCGTCGGGTACTTCGACAACGTCGACTCCACGCTGTCCCTCTCCCGCGCGATCAGCCTGCTGCCGTTCTTCCTGGTCGGCTGGCAGGTGAAGCAGTGGGGACTGTTCGACCGCTGGTACGAGGCGCCACAGAGGATCGTCGTCCGGCTCCGGATCGTGGCCGGTGCGGTGTTCGCGGCGTGGGCGGTCGCCTGCGCGGTGTGGATCCCGCAGTTCAAGGAGTTCGACCTGCACCACTGGTTCTTCTACGACGACTCGTACTCGGGTCTCGGCGAGGACGCGTGGTGGGCGGGTGCCGTGCGCTTCGGGCTGATGCTCCTCGCCGCGCTGCTCACCGCGTCGTTCCTCCTGCTGGTGCCCCGGCGGAACGTCTGGATCACGCAGTTCGGCGCGGCGACGATGTACGTGTACCTGCTGCACACGTTCGTGCTCTACCCGGTGCGTGAGTCCGGCATCCTCGCCGGCCAGCACTCGGCGTGGCCGTACGTGCTCCTGATGGTCGCGTTCGCCTGTGCGGTGAGCCTCTTCCTGGCGCAGCCGTTCGTCAGGAAGGGCATGCGCTGGCTCCTCGAGCCGAACGTCCGCTGGCTCTTCCGGCGCGACCCCGCCTGACGCTCGTTACGTCACGAGACGGGTGCGGTGGTGTGGAACCGGCCACGTCCGTACCGTTGCCTCCGACGTGACGACGCGCCGAGCCTCCCGGCCGAGCGCACGGCGACCCGACGACCGACCGCACCGGACAGGAGCACGAGATGACCGAGAACGACGCCGCGCAGTGGCGGTTCGAGACCACGCAGGTCCACGCCGGAGCGCAGCCGGACCCGACGACCGGCGCACGCGCCACCCCGATCTACAAGACGACCTCGTACGTCTTCGCGAACTCGGACGAGGCGCGTGACCTCTTCGCCCTCGCGAAGCCCGGCAACATCTACTCGCGCATCATGAACCCGACGAACGACGTCCTCGAGCAGCGGATCGCCGCGCTCGAGGGTGGCTCCGGGGCGCTCCTGGTCGCGAGCGGTCAGGCGGCGGAGACCTACGCCGTCCTCAACATCGCGCAGGCCGGCGACCACATCGTGTCCTCGTCGTCGATCTACGGCGGCACGTACAACCTCTTCAAGTACACGCTCGCCCGGCTCGGCATCGAGACGACCTTCGTCGAGGACCAGGACGACCCCGAGGAGTGGCGTCGCGCGGTCCGACCGAACACGAAGCTGTTCTTCGCGGAGACGATCGGCAACCCGAAGATCAACGTGCTCGACATCACGACGGTCGCGGACATCGCGCACCAGGCCGGGGTGCCGCTCATCGTCGACAACACGATCGCGACGCCGTACCTGATCCGTCCGTTCGAGCACGGCGCCGACATCGTGGTGCACTCGGCGACGAAGTTCCTCGGTGGGCACGGCACGGTCATCGGCGGCGTCATCGTCGACGGCGGCACGTTCCCGTGGTCCCAGCACCCGGAGAAGTTCCCGGAGTTCAACTCGCCGGACCCCTCGTACCACGGGGCGGTCTTCGCAGAGGCGGTCGGCAACTCGCTCGCCTACATCATCAAGGCGCGCGTGCAGCTCCTCCGCGACCTCGGTGCGTCGAGCTCCCCCGACACCGCGTTCGCGCTGCTGCAGGGCATCGAGACCCTGTCGCTCCGCATCGAGCGGCACGTGGCGAACGCGCAGGAGATCGCCGAGTGGCTGGACCAGCACCCGGACGTGGCGACGGTGGCGTACGCGGGCCTGCCGACCTCCCCCTGGTACGGCGCCGCGACGCGGTACGCACCGAAGGGCGTCGGGGCGGTGCTGTCGTTCGAGCTGAAGGGCGGCGTCGACGCGGGTCGTGCACTCGTCGACAACCTGACGCTGTTCTCGCACCTCGCCAACATCGGTGACGTGCGCTCGCTCGTGATCCACCCGGCGTCGACGACGCACTCGCAGCTCACGCCGGAGCAGCAGCTGACGACCGGTGTGACGCCGGGGCTCGTGCGCCTGTCGGTGGGCATCGAGAACGTCGAGGACCTGAAGGCGGACCTCGAGGCCGGGCTCGCAGCAGCTCGTGCGGTCGCCCAGGCTGGTTTGCGCGCGTAGGCGCACGACTGACCCGCCCCTCCGGACCCGACTCAGAACGACGAAGTCGCTGTCGTACGACAGCGACTTCGTCGTTCCCACGCGTGTGCAACTGTTGCGTCCGCCTGCTTGCGACAACGTCGATGTCGTACGACAGCGGTCTTGTCGTCCCTTGCGGACGCAACGACCCCTCGGACGCAACCACCCTGCGGACGCAACGACGCCGCGGAGCCGACCCGGGCCTCCCGTCCGCCCCGATCCGGCCACGCAACCGACGTAACACGGCGTCCGGACAGTCCACGGACCGGGACAATGGACGGACCATGGACTGGCAGACGACTCCCGAGGACTCCGTCCCGTCCACCCTGGTCCCGGGGACCGCGCTCGGGGTGATCGGCAAACCCCCGGTCACCGGAGCCTGGCGTCCGGGCGACCACCCCGGTTCCCGGCAGTTCGTCGCGCTCGGCGAGCAGTGGGTCCGCGGCGGACGGCTGCCGAGCGTCCGGATCGCGTACGAGTCCTGGGGCACACTCAACGACGCCAAGGACAACGCCGTCCTCGTGTTCCACGCGCTGACCGGGGACTCGCACGTCACGGGTGATGCCGGCCCCGGGCACAAGACCGCCGGCTGGTGGGGCGACGTCGTCGGACCTGGTCGGGCGATCGACACCGACCGGTGGTTCGTCGTCGCGCCGAACATGCTCGGCGGCTGCCAGGGCTCGACCGGCCCGTCGTCGGTCTCGCCAGACGGGGTGGAGTGGGGTTCGCGGTTCCCGTTCGTCACCGTGCGCGACCAGGTCGCCGCACAGGTGCAGCTCGCCGACGCGCTCGGCATCGACCGGTTCGCCGCGGTGGTCGGCGGGTCGATGGGCGGTATGCACGCGCTCGAGTTCGCGGCGTCGGCCCCGTCCCGTGTCGCCCGACTGGCGATCCTGGCCAGCACGGCCCAGACCACGGCGGACCAGATCGCGGCGAACTCGCTGCAGCGCGCCGCGATCCAGATGGACCCGGGCTTCGCGGGCGGCGACTACTACGAAGCCGAACCCGGCGACGGGCCGTCCAGGGGGCTGTCCCTGGCCAGACGGATGGCGATGATGACCTACCGCGCGTCCGACGAGCTCAACGGGCGGTTCGACCGCTCCTGGCAGTCGGACGTGTCCCCGCTCGGCGACGACGGCCGGTTCTCCGTGGAGAGCTACCTCGACTTCCACGGCAACAAGTTCACCAGGCGGTTCGACGCATCGACGTACGTGACGCTGACGCACGCGATGGACTCGCACGACGTCGGCGCCGGACGAGGCGGCGTCGCGTCGGCCCTCGGCGCGATCACGGCGAGGACGCTCGTCGTCGGCATCTCGAGCGATCGGCTCTTCCCCGTCGAGGACCAGCACCGGATCGCCGCCGGTATCCCAGACACCCTCGACGGCGACCACGCGGCCGTCATCGACAGCGAGTTCGGCCACGACGGGTTCCTCATCGAGCACGCGGCGGTCGGTACGCACCTCCGTCGCCTGCTGGGCTGAACCGACGAATTCATCGCATTCGCTATAACAAAACCGTTTCCAATCGGAACGACCGGGCGTGCCGAACACCCCCCAACGGGTGCCGCGCGTGGAATGATGATCGGTGCGCTCGTCGCGTTCGGCTGGAACGGCTCGACGTGGTGGACCGCACTCACGCTCGTGGCGGGCCTCGGCGCCATGGTCCTCCTCACGACGAGCGTCGACGGTCTCGAGCGTACGGTGCTCGCGAGCGCGCTCGTCCCCCTCGCCGCCGGCGGCCTCTCCTCGCTCCTCATGGCGCAGCGCGGACACCTCGTCGGACTCGGGTTGACCATCCTCGGCGGCGTCGCGTCGATCATCGTGATGGCCTTCGCCGCCGGCGGACTCGTCTCCAACGCCGTCGGCGGGACCGTCCTCGGTTGGGTCCTCACCGCCGTGGTCGCGTACTGGATCTCCCGGAGCATCCCCCGCGTCGCGCGTCGCATCTACAGCATCGGCACCGCGCACCGTGCGGAACGCCAGGCCAGCGAGACCGAGGCGCAGCGCCGCCAGGGTGCGCGGCTGCTCCACGACACCGTCCTCGCCACGCTCACCCTCCTCGCCCACTCCGGTGTCGGCGTCTCCGAGCAGGCGATGCGCGAGCAGGCCGCCGAGGACGCCAGGCTCCTGCGGCACCTCCGGCTCGGCGCGACACCGCAACCACAGCAGTCCGGCGACTACTCGCTCACCCGCACCGAGGAGTCACCACTCGGGCAGACGCTCGAGTCCGTGAAGCAGCGCTTCGGCCGGATGGGGCTCGAGGTCAGCTGGCACGGCACCGGGCAGGTCCTCCTGCCGTCGAACGTCCTCGACGCGTTCCTGCTCGCCCTCGCGGAGTGCCTCGAGAACGTCCGCCGCCACGCCGGGGTCGCCGAGGCGCACGTCACGATCGTGCACGACAACGACATGGTCCGCGCGATGGTCACCGACTCCGGCGTCGGCTTCGAACTCGGCGCCGTCGACGAAGAGCGTCTCGGCTTCAAGGAGAGCGTGGTGAACCGCCTCCGCGAGGTCGGCGGGGACGCACGCCTCTTCTCCGCGCCCGGATCGGGCACCACCGTCGTCCTGGAGGCACCCCGATGAGTCGCGTCCCCGAGGACACGATCGGCCGCGGACTCCCCGGCGAGACCCAGCAGCCCGCTCCGCGGACCCGACGGGAGGCTCGGGAACGGTACCGGGGCACGGAACGTCGGCAGGCGCGCGGCCTCCCCTCCACCTCCACCGGTGCGCGGTCGCTGCGGCAGGCCGCGAAGCCCGGAGCATCGCTCGGCGCCGGGCACCTCGGGCTCGGCGCGGCGGTGCTCACCGCACTCGAGGCGATCGCGGGCATCGTCTTCTTCCTCGCACACTGGACGGACTTCTCCGACCCCTGGCTCCCCGCTGCCGCGTGGATGCTCTTCGTCATCGCGGCGGTCGGCGTCGGCCTGAGCGTCCTGACCTACGGCGAACGACTCACCGGGCTGGCCTTCGTACTGATCTGCGTCGTCCTCGGGTGCGTCGTCACCCTCGACTTCATCGGCATCTGGCCCGAGCACGACCTCGCCCACACGGCCAGCGCCTCGATCGCCGCAGGGTTCGCCCTGCTCCCCGTCGCGACGCTCCGCCCGGCTCGCGAGGTCGCCGCGGCGATCACGGTGCTCGGGCTCGCGTTCATCGGCATGGCGGTCGCATCGACCCCGATCACGACCGACACCATCCCCGGGCTGTTCTCACTGCTGGCGCTCGTGATCGTCCCGCCGTCCGTGGCGATCTTCGTCACGCACCGCTTCCGGCAGCTCGTGCAGCGTGAACTCGACCGGGTGCTCGTGCAGTCGAACGTCTCCGCGCCGCAGTTCGCCGTCGGCATGCTCGCATCCGACGAACTCGCCCGACTCGACCTCGCCGCCGAGAAGCTCCTCGACGCCGTCGCGAACGGCACCGACCCGCTGCCCCTGTCGGACGCGTCCTCGTCGGTGGCGGCGTCACTGGCCACCGAGCTCCGCCTGCACCTCATCGAGGGCCGCCGCGAGACCTGGCTGTACCACGCCATCACCGAGTCGGACCACCTCGGCCGTGCCGTCAGCGTCGCCGACCCCGGGTCGCTCGCCGGGCACCTCTCCCCGGCACAGCGCGACGGACTGCTCCAGGCGCTCTGGCAGATGGTCGGCGACGGCCGCGGGCTGCAGCCCGGCGTCCCGATGGTCTCCGTCACGCTCGGGCCGGTCGGCTCGGACGGGCACCCGGTCTCGGACGAGGAGATGGACGTGCCGATCGTCATCGAGTCCCGCGGCGTCCCGCGCCGACGGCTCGGCCCGACTGCCTGGAGCGGACTCGCCCGCATCGGGAGCTACACCGACACGGTGCGGGACGGGGCGCTGCACATCGTCGCCCACTGCGTCGTGAGCCGACATCCCACGATGTGACGGGTTGTCGGACACCCTGACCAGCCTGCGCTCGCCGAGTGCGCCCACCACCTAGGCTCTGCCACGCAGACCACGAGAAAGGACGCCAGCATGGCGACTCCAGAGGAACCGATCCGACTCGCACTCGTCGACGACCACAAGATGCTGCTCGGCGCCCTGACGGAGTGGATCCGTGGCGCTGCCGACGACATCACGCTCGTCGCCGCCGTCACGACCTGGCCCGAGCTGCTCACCAGCCCGTCGTTCCCGGTCGACGTGGTGCTGCTCGACCTGGACCTCAAGGACTCCATCCCGGTCTCGCTGAAGATCTCGACGCTCAAGACGGCCGGCGTGAAGACCGTCGTCATGAGCACGTACTCCGAGCCGAACGTGGTGCGCGAGGCGCTCGGGTCCGGTGCCCTCGGGTACCTCGTGAAGAGCGAGGACGCCGAGATGATCGTCGAGGCCATCCGCTCGGCACAGCGCGGCGAGCAGTACGTCTCCGCCGAGCTCGACCTGGCGATCAACTCCGGTGACGTCGGTGGCGTGCCGAAGCTCAGCGCGCAGGAGCGCCGGGTCATGGCGCTCTACGGCGGTGGCGAACCGGTGAAGAGCGTCGCGTACCAGCTCGGCATCTCCGAGGAGACCGCGAAGAGCTACCTCAAGCGCATCCGTGAGAAGTACCGCGTGGCCGGCTTCGACGTCGGCACGAAGGTCGCCCTCCGGAAGCGTGCGATCACCGACGGCATCATCTTCGAGGACGGCAGCCCCCACGGCCTGTAGGTCCTTGTCGCGGGCGTCCGCGCGGGCCATCCCCTGACCATCGAGTGCGCAGAAAAAGCGTCCGGACAACCCCGGAGGCCACACTTTCTGCGCACTCGCTCGTGGCCCTCCGGGTGGGTCGCAACGTCGAGTGCGCAGAAAATGCGTCCGGACACCCCCGGAGGCCACACTTTCTGCGCACTCGCTCGTGCATGTGATGCCCGGTACCCCGATCTCGGCGCCCCGGGCCCGGCCCGCGCGCGTCAGACGAGCGGGATCGGGGACGTGATCGGGCCGGTCGTGGGGTGCGGAGCTGACAGCTCAGCGCGGCGGTTCGACCGACGCTCGACGGCGTAGCTGATCGAGGTCATCACCACACCGAGCAGCGCGAGCACGATGCCGAGCCACCCCGGTGCCACGAAGCCGAACCCGGCGGCGATGACCGCGCCACCGAGGGCAGCACCGAGCGAGTTCCCGATGTTGAACGCCGAGTGGTTCAGCGCCGCGGCGATCGTCTTCGCGTCTCCGGCGACGTCCATCAGGCGCGACTGCACCGCCGGCGGGATCGCCGACGAAGTCGCACCGAGCAGGAACGCCCCGACGAACACGCCGACGGCCCACTGCGCGGTGAGCACCGTCACGAGCAGCGCGCCGATGAGTGCGAACATGCCGACGTAGATCGTGCGCTTGACGCTGTGGTCGGCGAGGTGCCCGCCGAGGACACCGCCCACGACCATGCCGAGGCCGACGACCACGAGCACCAGGGGCACCACCGACTCGGACAGCCCCGTGACGTTCGTGACGAGCGGCGAGATGTACGAGTACACCGCGAAGAACCCGCCGAACCCGACCGCGCCGAGCCCCATCACGAGCCAGACCTGGGGCACGCGGAA
The DNA here is from genome assembly GCF_048756585.1 of Curtobacterium sp. L3-7. Classification (NCBI taxonomy): domain Bacteria; kingdom Bacillati; phylum Actinomycetota; class Actinomycetes; order Micrococcales; family Microbacteriaceae; genus Curtobacterium; species Curtobacterium sp. L3-7. Next base: position 2,857,218 of record NZ_CP151474.1, read on the forward strand.
CGCCCGGAGCTCACGGCCGATCGACGCGTGCTCGTCGCGGGCCGAGCGCGGGACGAAGGCCGACACCGCGAAGAACGTCGCGGCGAAGAGCACGGCGACGACGCCGTACGCCACACGCCACCCGGCGTTCTGCCCGATGAACGTGATCGCCGGGACGCCGATGACGTTCGCGACGGACAGGCCGAGGAGCACCATCGCGATGCCCTTGCCACGCTTGCCGGGACCCATGATGTCGCCGGCGACGATCGAGGCGATACCGAAGTACGCACCGTGTGGCAGGCCCGCGACGAACCGGGCGACGAGCACCAGCCCGAAGGACGGCAGCAGCGCGCTGGCGATCGTGGCGACGACGAACCCGACGAGCAGCACCATGAGGAGCCCCTTGCGTGGGAACTTCGCCGACATCGCGGCGATCGTCGGCGCACCGACGACCACGCCGAGCGCGTAGGCGCTGACGAGCCATCCGGCGTGGGCGATGCCGGCGTCCGGGTTCGCCGCGTACTGCGTCGGCAGGAGCGCCGCGGCGATGTTCGGGAGGAGCCCCATCGCGACGAACTCGGTCGACCCGATGGCAAAGCCACCGAGGGCGAGGGCGATGAGCGCGAGCGCGCGACGCGCCGGCGTGAGCTGGGACATGGTGCCTGTTTCGGACGTGACGGACGGTTCGGGACCAGCCACGGAGCTCACGGAGGAGGGGCTGGAGGTGCGGCGCGTGGCGGAGCGCGCCGGGCCTCCCGTTCGGGACGGCGTCGTCGCGGCCGGCGTTCGCCGGTCCGCTCGTCGGTGAACGGAAGAGACCGGTCCGAATGGACGGTCCGGTCGGATCAGTGTAGACCGCTCCAAACGGTCAACGGAACCCGTCGGACCGAATCGATTCGATGCCCGCCGTTCAGGCGGCGCGACGCTCCGGCTGCCGGTGGACGACCACCGGCGCGGGGACGTCGTCGCGGTGCACCCACCCAGCACCGCACTCGGTGCAGGTGGCCCAGGCGTTCTGCTCGTCGGAGTCCACGTCGATGACGACCGTTCGCAGGTCGCAGTCGGGGCACCAGCCGTCGTGCATCATCACGATCTCCTCGTCACGTCGGTGGCCGCCCGGTGCGACCATCTGCGCAACATGACACACCCGACCACCGACATCCTCGGGAGGACGACGGCGTGTCGCCGGCGCCGCGGCGAGGACTCAGGAGTCGAGCGCAGCCTCGAGCCGCTCGAGCTTGCCGTCGAGCTCGCCCGTGTGGCCAGGGCGGATGTCGGCCTTCAGGACGAGGGACACCCGGGTGCCGTACGCGCCGACGGCCTCGGTCGCACGCTTGACGACGTCCATGACCTCGTCCCACTCCCCCTCGATCTCGGTGAACATCGACGAGGTGCGGTTCGGCAGACCCGACTCGCGTACGACACGGACGGCCGCGGCGACGGCATCGTGGACGGACCCGTCGGACGAGGCTGACGGGCCACCGGACGGGGCGACGGAGAAGGCGACGATCATGGGTCCATCCTGCCCTCTGCGGCGGCGCCCGGCCCGGACCCGGCGGCGCCCGGCCCGGACCCGGCGACTCCCGGCGCCGATCCGGCGACGCCCGGTCCGGACTCCGTGACTCCCGGCGCCGATCCGGCGACGCCCGGCCCGGACCCGGCGAGCGCACCTCGCCGCGCCCGGAGCCCGATCCGGACGACGAGCACGAGGGCCCAGACGAGGATCGCGACCTCGAGCGCGTTCCGGATCGTGAGCACGACGAGGATCCACGGCCGCACGGTGAGCACCTGGTCGTAGTAGGCGGGGTAGATCAGCTGCGTCAGGAACGCCATGGGCAGCGCCGCCATCGCGATCGGCAGGAACCGTCGTGCACTCCCCCGGCCGGCGATCAATCCCCACACGATCGGCACCGCGAACCACCCGATGTACTGCGGGGACCCGACCTTGTTCGTGGCGATGAGCGCCGCGACGAGCACCAGTGCGAGCAGCGGCGCGACCTCGGCTCGACGGGCGCCGCGGACGACGGCCCACGCGGCGAGCGCGATGCCGCCGAGGACCACGAGCGCCATCAGGGGCGTGGAGGCGGCTGCGGCCAGGTGGGTGCCGTTCCCCGAGACCTCGAAGGTCAGGATCTCCCGGTCGTAGAACACCGCGGACCCCGGGACATGCGCGGCGGCCGCCCACATGAACGGCGTCGCGAGCGGCGCCTCGATCTGGAGCGCCCGACCGCTCTGCTGTCCGACGAAGGACAGCAGGTGGGCGGCACCGCCGAACAGCACGTCGACGAGGACGACCAGCGCGGTGACGACGAGCGCACCGACGAGGACCCCGCTCCGGTGCCCGCGCCGCACGACGAGCAGCACACCGACGAGCGCGGCCGGCCACACCTTGATCCACGCGGCGGCGGTGAACACGGCAGAGGCCACCGCCGGCCGGGACGCGACGAAGCACACGCCGACCATCGCCACCGCGGTCGCGACGGTGTCGATCCGCCCGAGGGCGATCGGCCCGAGCGCGAGGAGGAACACGAGCCACCACCAGACGACCCGCACGCCGAGCGCCCGGAACCGCCAGAGGAACGCGCACGCGGCGGCGTCGAGCAAGACCATCAGGACGAGCCACCCGGTGCCGATCGACGCCGCTCCGCCGAGTGCGGCTGCGGCCATGGGGACGATCGCCAGGATCGGGTACACCCAGTCCGAGTCCATGCCGACCCAGTAGTGGGACGTGAGCCCGGTCTCGATCCACCGTCGGTAGGTGATCGTGACGTCGCCGAGCGGCAGGTTCGCGGTCGTCGCGGTCAGCCACCAGAGCACGGCGTGCACCGCGACGAACGCGACGGCAAAGCCCACGACCTCGAACGACCTGGACCTCAGCACCCCAGGATCGTAGCGGCGCGATCCCCAGGACTTCCCGAGGATGACGTGTCACCGTCTGAGGGTGACCACTCCACGCAAGCGCACCGGCAAGCGCAGGGCCACCATCTGGATCTCGATCGCGGCAGCCGTCGTGGTCCTCGGCGTCGTCGGGACGGTGATCGGCACGACGGTGTACTCGAACACCGAGAACGCCAAGGCCGAGGCGGAGCCGAGCGTCGCCGCGAGTCGTGCCCCGTCGACACTCGACGCGAGCGATCTCGCCGGCGACTGGACCGTCGGCAGCGGCTCCGAGGCCGGCTACCGGCTGCACGAGGTCCTCAACGGTTCCGACGTGACCGTCACCGGGCGGACGGACAGCGTCAGCGGGACCGCGACGGTCGACGGCTCGTCGATCACGGCGGCGTCGATCGAGGTCGAGGTCGCCGACATCGCCACCGACTCCGCACAGCGGGACTCGTACTTCCGCGATTCCGCGCTCGACACCGCGGCGTTCCCGAAGGCGACCTTCACGCTGACGAGCCCGATCGCGGATGCCGTCCCGTCCGGGAGTGGGACCACGACCGTGCAGGCCGCCGGCGACCTGACGCTGCACGGCGTGACGAAGTCGGTCACCGCGACGCTGCAGGTCGGCCTGAACGGCGACGGCGTCGACATCTCCGGCTCGATCCCGATCACGTTCGCCGACTACGGCGTGCAGGCACCGAGTCTCGGGTTCGTGAAGGTCGACGCGGACGGCGCGGTCGAGTTCCTCGTCCACGCGACACCCGCCGTGTAGAGCACCCCGCCCTACCTCATCGGTCCCAGGTCTTCACCCAGTCGATCTCGAGGTGCCCAGGGTTCCCGTAGTTCCCGATCTGGAACATGAACCGGTGCGCGGTGGTCGGCACGTGCTTGGTGACCGTGAGCACGAGCTCGCCGTCCACGAAGTACCGGACCGAGACGCCGGGGATCCACTCGGTCGTGTACGTGTGCCACTGCCGCCAGGTCGCGTCCGTGTGCAGGCCGATCGCGTTCCGCTCCTGACCGGGCACCATCGAGTGGCTGAACGCCCCGACGGTGCCCTGGAAGGTCCCCTCGGGGAAGTCCAGCTCGCCCTCCGACCAGACGTTCGAGGTCGGCCACAGCATGAAGGCGGCGCCGTTGCCGTCCCCACCGATGGCTCGTGCCCGCACGCTGAAGGTCCCGCCGACGTGTGACCATGCTCCGTCCGGCGTGCCGAACGTGCCGGCGGCTCCACGCTTCCCGTCCATCGAGACGTCCATGATCCCGTCGTGGGCGCTGATGACCTCGCCGGACCAGTACTTGCCGCTCATGCCGTCCGGGTAGGGCTGCCACGACCCGGCGTACGTGGCGGCGAACTGTCCGCCTGCGGCCGCAGGGGTGTCGAAGTCCTCGGAGAACGTCGGAGCCGCACCATCGGCGGGAGGCGTCGGCGTCGGCGTCGGTGCCACCGCGAGCGGCGAGGCGGGATCGCCGACCCACGGGCGGGCATCAGCGGTCGTGACGGCACCCAGCGTCACGGCGGCGGCGAGAACGGCGGAGAACACGAGGAGCGCCCGAGCGACCTTCATCGGTCGTCCCGGAGCTGGACGGGGTGCTGCGCGTACTGCATGGTCGTGGATCGCCTTCCGAGGACGGGCCACCGTGTCTGATCGGTCGGGTGTCGTCCCTCGGCTGTCTGTCTACGCGTCCTCCGGCGGTCCCACGAGGCTCTGCGCCACCGCTGGCGGGATCGGTGCGGGCTCCCACGCGCGGTGCGTGTTCCCGCTGCGGTTGCGTGTTCCCGCGACACTGCACGCGACGTCGCAACCGGGTCGTGACGCGCGAGGTGAGCGACAGCGCGCCTGTCGTTCCGAGTCGGCTCCACCGCCACCCACCGGACGGGAGGCTCGGCGCACGTCCGGCACCGAGCCTCCCGTCCGGTGGGTGGCCAGCCCGCGGACCCGCGCGTCTGCAAGCAGCGACAACGTCGCTGTCGTACGACAGCGATCCTGTCGCTGACCCGCGCACGCAACAGTTGCGGGCGCGGTGCGACGACAACGTGGACGTCGTCCGACAGCGGTGCTGTCGTTCCGAGTCGGCTCCACCGCCACCCGCCCGACGGGAGGCTCGGCGCACGTCCGGCACCGAGCCTCCCGTCCGTCCGTCACGCCGTGTACTTGCGTCTGCAACCAGCGACGATGTCGCTGTCGTACGACAGCGGTGCTGTCGCAGCCCCGCGCGCGCAACAGTTGCAGGCGCCTTGCGACGACAACGCGGACGTCGTACGACAGCGACGCTGTCGTTCCGAGTCGGGCTCCGATCGGTGCACAAGCGCGCACAAGCACACGCGAGCCGACCCGCACGAATCAGCCGACGGCGTGCCTCACACGGTGGCGTCCCCGGTGACGGCGAGGTCGCGGACCACGCCGGGCAGGGCCTCGATCAGGGCGGTCATCGTGAAGGGCCCACCCCCGGACGCACGCCGCGCCGCGGTACCGTGCACGACGGCGGCGGCGGCAGCGAGGTGCGCGAGCTCCTCGGGACCGACCTCGCCCTGACCGGCCCGGCCGGCGACGAGCCCACCGAGCACCCCGCCGAGGACGTCTCCGGCGCCGGCGGCGGCGAGCCAGGGTGTGGCGGAGGAGGCCACGAGCCGGACCGAACCGTCCGGCGTCACGACGTGTGTGTCGGATCCCTTGAGGAGCACGACGCTCCCGGTCCGCTCGGCGGCGCGGAGTGCCGACCCCCGCGGGTCGTCCTCGACGGCATCCCGGGACACCTGCAGCAGCGCAGCGAGCTCCCCGGCGTGCGGGGTCAGCACCGCGAGCGGGCCGAGGTCGACGAGCGGGATGGCCCCGGCGTCGACGACCACCGGCACGCCGTCATCGGACGCGTGCCGGAAGGCGTCGGCGGTGGTCTCGTCGAGGTCGTCGAGGGAGTCCGCGGCGATGCCCGACCCGACGAGCCAGGCCTGGACACGACCGACACCGGACACGACCTCGGGGCGGCGGGCGAGCACGGAGTCCGTCGCACGGGTGGGCCCGACGTACCGGACCATGCCGACCCCGGTGTGCACGGCGGCGTCGACCCCCATCACCGCGGCGCCCGGGTAGGCGGCGGAGCCGGTCGCGACGCCGAGGACCCCCCGCCGGTACTTCGTCGTGTCGCCGGTCGGGACCGTGATCCACGTGGCGGCGTCGGACGGGGAGACGGGGACGAAGTCGTTCACCACCCCCACGTTACGGTGGAGCGCATGAGCCTGTTCCTGCCCGGTCGTGTCGTCGTCTTCGACTACGGCGAGGTGATCAGCCGGACACCGCACGCCGCCAGGGACGCCCTGCTCGCGGCGACGGGGCTCGCCGCCGACGAGCTCTTCCCCGTGTACCAGGAGCTTCGTCACGACCTCGACCGTGGCGACCTCTCGGTGCTCGACTACTGGCGCGCCATCGCCGCCCGCACCGGTCGGACCTGGTCGGTCAGCGAGATCCACCGCTTCTGGGCCCTCGACTTCACCGGCTGGTTCGAGGTCGACCCCGACGTGCTCGACCTCGTCGAAGAGCTGCACGAGGCCGGGACCCGCATCGCCCTCCTGTCGAACGCCGGGTTCGACTTCGGCGACCCCTACCGCCGCTCCCCGATGGCGTCGATGTTCGGGACCGTCGTGGTCAGCGCGGAGGAGCACGTGCTGAAGCCCGACCCGTCCATCTACCGCACCACCTGCGACCGGCTGGGAATCACCCCGGCGCAGATGGTGTTCGTGGACAACAGGGCCGAGAACGCCACCGGTGCGGAAGCGATCGGGGCGGTCGGCCACCACTACACCTCACCGGCCGGGCTGCGGAGCTTCCTGGAGCGCCTGTCGGAGACCGAAGGAGCCACCGCGTGACGCACGCCCTGTTCGAACCGATCACCATCCGCGACCTGACGGTCCGCAACCGCATCTGGGTCTCCCCGATGTGCCAGTACTCGGTCGAACAGCAGGACGGTGTCCCGACGCCGTGGCACCTCGTGCACCTCGGCGGGTTCGCGAAGGGCGGCGCGGGTGCGGTCGTCGTCGAGGCCACCGGTGTCGTGCCGGAGGGTCGGATCAGCCCGCAGGACCTCGGCCTCTGGAACGACGAGCAGCGCGACGCGTTCCGGCCGATCGTCGACTTCATCCACTCGCAGGGCGCCGCCGCCGGCGTGCAGCTCGCGCACGCCGGGCGCAAGGCCTCGACGTACCGCAGCTGGTCGCCGACGCAGGGCACCGTTCCGGCCTCGGACGGTGGATGGACCGCCGTGGCGCCGTCGGCCGTCGCGTTCCCCGGCTACGACGTCCCGCGCGAGCTCGGAGTCGAGGACATCCGTCTGGTCGCGCTCGGCTTCGCCGCCGCTGCCCGTCGTGCGATCGAGGCCGGGTTCGACCTGGTCGAGATCCACGCCGCGCACGGGTACCTGCTCCACGAGTTCCTCTCGCCGCTGAGCAACCACCGCACCGACGACTTCGGCGGCTCGCTCGAGAACCGCGCGCGGGCGCTGCTCGACGTCGTCGACGCCGTCCGCGCCGAGGTCGGTGACGGCTTCCCGGTCGTCGTCCGGTTCTCGGCGACGGACTGGACCGATGGCGGGCTGACGCTCGACGAGGTCGTCCAGGTGGCTCGCTGGGCGGCGGAGCACGGCGCCGACCTCGCCGACGTCTCGACCGGCGGCAACGTCGCGAGCGCGCCGATCCCCGTCGGCCCCGGGTACCAGGTGCCGTTCGCGGCCGCGGTCAAGCAGGGTGCCGGCATCGGGACGATCGCGGTCGGGATGATCTCCGACGCGTTCCAGGCGGAGCAGATCGTCGCGACCGGGCAGGCCGACGTCGTGATGGTCGGGCGCGAGTTCCTCCGCGACCCGTCGTTCGCGCTGCGGGCAGCCCGCGAGCTCGGTGTGCAGGTCGACTACGAGCCGCAGCAGTACCACCGAGCAACCGTCACGAAGTAAGGCGGATTCTCGGAAAGGGAGCCCGGCGCGGCACTACGATTGCAGACACTGTGGACGATCCTCCGAACAGCTCTTCGCCCCATCACTCATCCGGCGCTCACTCAGTGAGCTGCCCTGACTCGTCGTGTGCCCGCACCGCTTCGTCGCGGGGGTGGACCCGATGAGCGTCGTCGACATCGTCATGCTGATCGGCGGCATCCTGCTGACGCTCGGCACCGGCGTCTTCGTGGCGTCCGAGTTCGCGCTCGTGAACCTCGACCGCGCCGACGTCGAAGCACGCCGTGACCGCGGCGAGGCCGGCCTGGCACCCGTCATCGGTGCGCTCAAGGTCACTTCGACGCACCTGTCGAGCGCGCAGCTCGGCATCACGCTCACGACGCTGCTGACCGGCTACCTGCTCGAGCCCTCGATCGCCAAGCTCCTCGAAGCGCCGTTCCTCGCGATGAACCTGCCTGAGGGCATCGTCGAGACGGTCGGGTCGATCGTGGCGCTGGTCATCGCGACCCTGCTGTCGATGATCCTCGGCGAGCTCGTGCCGAAGAACTTCGCGCTCGCGCTGCCCCTGCAGACCGCGAAGCTCGTGGTCCCGCTGCAGATCGCCTTCACGACGGTGTTCAAGCCGGCCGTCGCCGTGCTGAACGGCACCGCGAACGCCGTGCTCCGCGCGATGGGCATCGAGCCGCAGGAGGAGCTCTCCGGCGCGCGCAGCGCCGAGGAGCTCACCTCGTTGCTCCGCCGCTCCGCGTCGGAGGGCTCGCTCGAACAGGACACCGCGACGCTCCTGCAGCGCACGCTGTCGTTCTCCGAGCTCGACGCCAGCGACGTGATGACCCCGCGCCCCCGGCTCTCGACCATCCGCGTGTCCGAGTCCGCCGAGGACGTCATCGCGCTCGCACGCCGCACCGGCTTCAGCCGCTTCCCCGTCATCGAGGAGGACGCGGACGACGTCGTGGGCATCGTGCACGTCAAGCAGGCCGTCGCCGTCCCGCGCGAGAAGCGCGCGGAGGTCCCGGTCGGGGCGCTCATGACCGACGCCGAACGGGTTCCCGAGACGATGCCGGGCGACACCCTCCTCACCGAGGTCAGGGGTCGCGGCTACCAGATGGTGATCGTCGTCGACGAGTACGGCGGCACCGCAGGGGTCGTCACGCTCGAGGACCTCATCGAGGAGATCGTCGGCGAGGTGTCCGACGAGCACGACCGGGCACGCATCGACGTGGTCCGCTCCCGCAACTGGCTGACGTTCCCCGGGCTCCTCCGCCCGGACGAGCTCGAGGACCGCGCCGGGGTGAAGGTCCCCGAGGACGGCCCGTACGAGACCGTCGGCGGGTTCATCATGGCGACGCTCGGCCGGCTGCCGGTCGTCGGCGACGAGGTCCCGCTCGAGGACGGCGTGTTCCGCGTCGAACGCCTCGACGGTCGTCGGATCGACCGGATCCGCTGGACTCCGACCCCGACGGACACCCCGCCAGGAGGCGTCACCATCCCTGGCAGGGGCAGTCGGAAGGAGTCGGTCCGATGAGCTCCGACTGGTGGGGCATCTTCTGGCTCGTCGTGCTGCTGCTCGGCAACGCCTACTTCGTCGCGGCCGAGTTCGCCGTCATCTCCGCGCGCCGCTCCCAGATCGAGCCCCGCGCCGAGGAGGGCTCCCGCGCCGCACAGATGACGCTGTGGGCGATGGAGCACGCCACCCGCATGCTCGCCACCACCCAGCTCGGGATCACGGTGTGCTCGCTGCTCATCCTCAACGTCTCCGAGCCGGCGATCCACCACCTGCTCGAGGTCCCGCTGCACCTCACCGGGTGGAGCGTCGAGGTCATCGGCATCGTCGCGTTCGTGTTCACCCTGCTGCTGGTCTCGTTCCTGCACGTGGTGTTCGGCGAGATGGTCCCGAAGAACATCTCGTTCTCGATGCCCGACCGCGCCGCCCTGCTCCTCGTGCCGACGCTCTGGTACATCGGGCACGGCCTGCACTGGGTCGTCGTCGGCTTGAACGAGGTCGCGAACGCAGTGCTCAGGCTCTTCAAGGTCGAGCCGAAGGACGAGGCCGTCAGCGCCTACACCGTCGAAGAAGTGCAGACGATCGTCGAGCAGTCCCGTCGCGAGGGCACCCTGTCCGACGACGGCGGCACGCTCAAGATGGCGTTCGAGTTCACCGAGAAGAAGGTCAGGGACATCGCCGTGCCGATGTCCGAGCTCGTCACCCTGCCCGAGGACGCCACCCCCGGCGACGTCGAGCGTGCCGTCGCGCAGCGGGGCTTCTCCCGCTACGTGCTGACCGGTGAGACGGGCGAGCCGACTGGGTACGTGCACGTCAAGGACGTCATCGACCTGCGTCCGGACGAGTTCGACGACCCGGTCCCGCCGAAGCGCATCCGGCAGCTCATCTCGCTCTGGACCGAGATGGACCTCGAGGACGCACTCGCGACGATGCGCGCGGCCGGGCGCCACGTGGCGCGGGCGTTCGACGCGGACGGTCGGACGACGGGCGTGCTCTTCCTCGAGGACATCCTCGAAGAGCTCGTGGGCACCGTCGAGGACGCGACCAGACGCCGCTGACCACCAGACGGGAGGCCCGGTGCCGGTCCGACGGACCGGCACCGGGCCTCCAGTCGGCTGCGACCAGAGCCGCTACCAGCTGACGGGGAGCGGCTTGCCCTCTTCGTACCCCGCGGCGGACTGGATGCCGACGAGCGCACGCTCGGAGAACTCGGCGAGGCTCGTCGCGCCGGCGTACGTTGCGGAGCTGCGGACACCGGTCGTGATCATGTCGAGCAGGTCTTCGACGCTCGGACGCTCCGGGTCGAGGTAGATCGTCGACGACGAGATGCCTTCGGCGAAGAGCGCCTTGCGCGCCCGCTCGTAGGGGTCGAGCCGTTCGAAGCGCTCGCGCACCGCCTTGGCCGACGCCATCCCCCAGCTCTCCTTGTACGCGGCGCCCTTCGCGTCGCGACGGAGGACACCGGGAGCTTCGAGCGTGCCCGCGAACCACGAGCCGATCATGACCGCGCTCGCGCCGGCGGCCAGTGCGAGTGCGACGTCGCGCGGGTACCGCACGCCACCGTCCGCCCACACGTGCGCGCCGAGGGACCGAGCGGCGGCGGCGGTCTCGAGCACGGCGGAGAACTGCGGTCGTCCCACCGCGGTCATCATGCGGGTGGTGCACATCGCGCCGGGGCCGACACCGACCTTGATGATCGACGCTCCGGCTTCGACGAGGTGGTGGACCGCGTCGGCGGTGACGACGTTGCCAGCGACGAGCGGGATGCCGAGGTCGAGCGCCGCGACGGTGCGGAGCGCGCGGAGCATGCTTTCCTGGTGGCCGTGCGCGGTGTCGAGCACGAGGACGTCCACCCCCGCCGCAGCGAGGGCCTGGGCCTTGGCGGCGACGTCGCCGTTGATGCCGATGGCGGCCGCGACGCGGAGTCGACCGGACGCGTCGACCGCAGGACGGTAGATGCTCGACCGGATCGCGCTCGTCGGGCTCGTGGTGCCGACGACGCGACCGTGCCGGGTGACCGGAGCGAAGTCGGCACCGGCCGCGGTGAGGACGTCGTACACGTGGCGCGGGGTGCCGGCGTCCTCGGCGTCGATGCCCGTGGAGGCGCCGTGCAGCAGGTCGCGCAGCGTGGCGTCGGGGCCGGCCGTGCCGAGGCGGGTGGCCGGCACGCACCCGAGGTACTCCCCCTCGCCGTCACGCACCACCACACCGCGTCCGGCGACCGGCAGGAGCTGTTCGAGGGTCTCGGCGACGGTGGTGTCCGCGCCCATCTCGATCGCGGTGTCGAACTCCACCGGTTGTTCCTTCACCCAGCGGATCGCGGCGTCGAGGTCCTGCAGGTGCATGTCCTGCGGCAGCACCCCGAGGCCACCACGACGCGCCAGGGTCGCCGCGAGTCGCGGGCCCGTCACCGAGTTCATGTTGGCGCTGACGATCGGGATCGTGGCGCCGCTGCCGTCGTTCGCGGAGAGGTCCACGTCGAAGCGGCTGGTCACCGCGGAACGGCTCGGGACCAGGAAGACGTCGGAGTAGGTCAGATCGTGCGTCGGCCGAGTCTCGTAGAACCTCATGCCGCCCACTGTACGGCTCGGCGACATGCCTCGGTCTGACACCGAACGGACATGTGGAAACGGCTACGCTTGACCCCTGTGTGGAGCAGGGTTGCCCCGCACGACACACACGAGCATCAATCGACGGAGAGTGGGCGATCGGCTGTGTCGAGCCATCTGACCGGAACTGACGAGACCGCGGGCGAATTCGGCGCGAACGAGTGGTTGGTGGACGAGCTGTACGAACAGTTCCTCGCCGACAAGGAGTCGGTCGACAAGTCGTGGTGGCCGGTCCTCGAGAGCTACCACCAGACCGCCGGCAAGGGCGCCGGCACGGCACCAGCAGCACCGGCGCCCGCGACCGCAGCACCCGCGACCGCAGCACCGGCATCCGCGGCACCCGCAGCCGAGGCGAAGGGCGGGCAGATCCAGGCGAAGACCACGTCCAAGCAGCCCTCGCCCCAGCCGATCCCTGCCGAGGCGAACGACGAGGCCGACGACCACGACGAGACCCACGAGGACGTGGCCACCCCGCTCCGTGGCATGGCGAAGACCCTCGCGTCGAACATGGACGCCTCGCTCACCGTCCCGACCGCGACGAGCGTCCGCACGATCCCGGCGAAGCTGATGATCGACAACCGCATCGTCATCAACAACCACCTGCGGCGTGCCCGCGGCGGCAAGATCTCCTTCACCCACCTGATCGGCTGGGCGATGGTCCAGGCGCTCAAGGACTTCCCGAGCCAGAACGTCTTCTACGAGGAGCGCGACGGCAAGCCGTTCGTGGTGCAGCCCGCGCGCGTCAACCTCGGCATCGCGATCGACGTCCCGAAGAAGGACGGCACCCGCTCCCTGCTCGTCCCGAGCATCAAGCGCGCCGAGACGCTGACGTTCGGCCAGTTCCTCTCCGCCTACGAGGACCTCGTCAAGCGCGCCCGCGACAACAAGCTCACGCCGACGGACTTCCAGGGCACGACGATCTCCCTGACGAACCCAGGTGGCATCGGCACGGTGCACTCGGTCCCCCGCCTGACGAAGGGCCAGGGCGCGATCATCGGCGCCGGTGCGCTCGAGTACCCGGCACAGTTCCAGGGGTCGTCGCCGAAGACGCTCGTCGAGCTCGGCGTCGGCAAGACGATCACGCTCACCAGCACCTACGACCACCGCGTCATCCAGGGCGCCGGCTCCGGCGAGTACCTGAAGAAGGTGCACGAGCGGCTCATCGGCCAGCACGACTTCTACGAGGGCATCTTCTCGGCGCTCCGCATCCCCTACAAGCCGATCCAGTGGGCGAACGACATCAACGTCGACCTCGCGCACCGCGTCGGCAAGACGGCCCGCGTGCAGGAGCTCATCAACAGCTTCCGGGTCCGCGGCCACCTGATGGCCGACGTCGACCCGCTCGAGTACCGCCAGCGCACCCACCCGGACCTCGAGATCGAGAGCCACGGGCTGACGTTCTGGGACCTCGACCGCGAGTTCGTCACGGGTGGGCTCGCCGGCACCACGAGCGCGCCGCTCCGCGACATCCTCGGTGTCCTCCGCGACGCGTACTGCCGCACCGTGGGCATCGAGTACATGCACATCCAGGACCCGGAACAGCGCCGCTGGGTGCAGTCCCGCATCGAGGTGCCGTACTCGAAGCCGTCGAAGGAGGAGCAGCTGCGCGTCCTCGGCAAGCTCAACGAGGCCGAGGCGTTCGAGACCTTCCTGCAGACCAAGTACGTCGGCCAGAAGCGCTTCTCCCTCGAGGGCGGCGAGTCCACCATCGCGTTCCTCGACACCCTGATCCAGGGCGCCGCGGCAGCCGGACTCGACGAGGTCGCGATCGGCATGGCCCACCGCGGTCGACTCAACGTGCTGACCAACATCGCCGGCAAGACCTACGGCCAGATCTTCCGCGAGTTCGAGGGCACCACGCTCCCCGGCGCCGTGCAGGGCCAGGGCTCCGGCGACGTGAAGTACCACGTCGGCACCGAAGGCGTGTTCAAGGCCTCTGACGGCTCGTCGATCCCCATCACGATCGCCGCGAACCCGTCCCACCTCGAAGCGGTCGACGGTGTCCTCGAGGGCATCGTCCGCGCCAAGCAGGACCGGAAGCCCGCCGGCGAGTTCGGTGTGCTCCCCGTGCTCGTGCACGGTGACGCCGCGATGGCCGGACAGGGTGTCGTCGTCGAGACGCTCCAGATGTCCCAGCTCCGCGGGTACCGCACCGGCGGCACGGTCCACCTGGTCATCAACAACCAGGTCGGGTTTACCACCCCGCCGGAGTCGGCACGCAGCTCGGTGTACTCCACCGACGTCGCGAAGACGATCCAGGCGCCGATCTTCCACGTCAACGGTGACGACCCCGAGGCCGTCGCACGCGTGGCCGACCTGGCGTTCGCGTACCGCGAGGAGTTCCACCGCGACGTCGTGATCGACCTGGTCTGCTACCGCAGGCGCGGCCACAACGAGGGCGACGACCCCTCGATGACGCAGCCGCTCATGTACAACCTCATCGAGGCGAAGCGCTCGGTCCGCACGCTCTTCACCGAGGCCCTCGTCGGCCGCGGGGACATCACGCAAGAGGAGTACGACGAAGCGCACCGCGACTTCCAGGACCGCCTGGAGCGAGCGTTCGCGGAGACGCACGAGGCACAGACCGGCACCATCCCGGTGATCACCGTCGACGACGACGGCGCCGTGCAGGGCCTCGAACGACCGACCGCGCAGCGCGACGACTCCGAGAACGACGTCCACGAGACCGCGATCTCGAAGGATCTCGTCGAGCTCATCGGCGACGCGCACGGCAACCCGCCCGCCGGGTTCTCCATCCACCCGAAGCTGCAGGCGCTGCTGTCGAAGCGCACCGACATGACCCGCAAGGGCGGCGTCGACTGGGCGATGGCGGAACTCATGGCGATCGGGTCGCTCCTGACCGAGGGCAAGCCGGTCCGGCTCGCCGGCCAGGACGCCCGTCGTGGCACGTTCGTGCAGCGTCAGGCGGTGTTCCACGACCGGGTGAACGGCCAGGAGTGGCTGCCGCTGTCGAACCTCACCGAGGACCAGGCGCGCTTCTACATCTACGACTCGCTGCTCAGTGAGTACGCGGCTATGGGCTTCGAGTACGGCTACTCGGTGGAACGTCCGGAGGCGCTCGTGCTCTGGGAGGCGCAGTTCGGCGACTTCGCCAACGGCGCGCAGACGATCATCGACGAGTTCATCTCCTCCGCCGAGCAGAAGTGGGGGCAGCGCTCCGGCCTCGTCCTCCTGCTGCCGCACGGCTACGAGGGCCAGGGACCCGACCACTCGTCCGCTCGCATCGAGCGCTACCTGCAGCTCTGCGCCGAGGACAACATGGTGGTCGCCCGCCCGTCGACCCCGGCGTCGTACTTCCACCTGCTGCGTCGTCAGGCGTGGGAACGCCCGCAGCGGCCGCTCGTCCTGTTCAGCCCGAAGGCGATGCTCCGGCTCCGTCAGGCGACGAGCCCGGTCGAGGCGTTCACGAGCGGCACCTTCGAAGAGGTCATCGACGACGGGAAGGTCACCGACAAGGATGCTGTGCGCCGCGTCGTGCTGCACTCCGGCAAGGTCCACCACGACCTGCGCGCCGAGGCGGACAAGCGTGAGCTGACCGACGTCGCCCTGGTCCGGCTCGAGCAGCTGGCACCGCTCCCGCTCGAGCGGATCCTCGAGGTGCTCGCGAGCTACCCGAACGCCGACGTCGTGTGGGCCCAGGAAGAGCCCGAGAACCAGGGCGCGTGGCCGTTCGTGTGCATGAACCTCTCACCGCACCTGGACGGCCGGCCGCTGTCGGTGGCCGCCCGCCCCGCGAGTGCCGCTCCGGCGACGGGTTCGTCGAAGCGCTCCGCACAAGAGGCCACCGAGGTCATCACGAAGGCCCTCGGCTAGACCACGACCACGAGGCCGGGGTGCGCTACACGATCCGCGTGTACCGCACCCCGGCCTCGTGGTACCCGCGCTTCTGGTAGAACCGGTGCGCGCTGTCCGTCGCGGCCGCGCTGACGGCGGAGAGCCGCCGCGCGCCCTGCTCGCTCGCCCACGTCTCGAACGTGCCGATGAGCGCGGAACCCGTACCGAGCCTCCTGGCCGTCGGGTCGACCACCAGTAGGAGCAGCTGCGCCGTCGGCTCGTCGGAGGCGTACGCCCAGGTGACCTGCGCGCCGGCGACGGCGACGGCTCGGCCGTCGTCGTCGCGCACCAGCCACGTGCGGTGGCCGGCTTCGGGGGTGAGCCGTGCGAGCCGCGCCCGCATCGCGGGTTCGTCGACGGTGTGACCGAGCAGACGGACGAGGGCGGTGACGTCAGCGACGTCCGCGTCGGACCAGGTGGTCATCGACTCGACGGAGAGGGTCATGCACGCGACCCTACCTGGAGGTCGCAGCGCGTTACAGCACACCTGGCATATCGGTAGATATTGATATATCCTGTTTGCATATCACCACAGGGGTGATTGCCGAACGACAGGATCGACCATGCACATCTCCGCGCGTCACAGCCGCACCGCAGCCTGGATCGCCCTCCCTCTGGCGGTGGTCGCGAGTGCAGCGGTCATCGCGACCGCGTCCTACGCTGCGTTCTCCGACACGACCGACAATGCGTCCAACGCCTGGCGCACCGGCGCAGTCACGCTCACCGACGACGACCAGGGCGCGGCGCTCTTCGACGTCGACGACCTCGTACCAGGCAGCACCGGCTCGAACTGCATCACGGTGACGTCGACCACGTCGAACCCGTCCGAGGTCCGGCTCTACACCGCAGCCCAGTCGGACGAGGACGCCATCGGCCAGCACCTCCAGATGACGGTCGAGCGCGGCACCCTCGCCACCGCCGGGGACTGCACCACCTTCACGGGTGCGTCGACCGTGCACGACGGCACGCTCGCCGGACTGCTCGCCGCCGGGTCGTTCGGCGACGGCATCGACGACTGGAAGCCGGCGACCGGGACGTCCTCCACGACCTACCGGTTCTCGTACGCCCTCGACGCGGACACCCCGAACACCGCGCAGGACTCCGAGGTCAGCACCACGTTCGTCTGGGAAGCGCAGACCGACTGACCCGGAGCGGACGGACCCGACCCGACGATCCCGAGGAGCACCTGATGACACGCACGTCCGCTCGTCGCACCACCCGGTGCACCGGCGACCTCGTCCTCCTGCTCCTCGGGATCGCAGCACGGACGACCCTCGCCACCGTGTACCTGCTCGCTGTCTGGGCAGCACTCCCAGCTGCTCTCGACTGGCGTGTGACCACCGTCGTCTCGGACTCCATGGCCCCGGCCATCCGGACCGGAGACGTGGTCGCGGCGATGCCGATCGAACCGGGATCGGCCTCCATCGGGCAGGTGCTCCTGGTCGAGGACCCTGACCACGAGGACCGTCGGCGACTCCACCGTCTCGAGCGCATCGAGTCCGACGGCGCCCTGCGGCTCCGCGGGGACGCCAACCCGGAGCCGGACCGGACCGCGGTCGATGCGGACACCGTCCTCGGCGTCGGCGTGCTGCGCTTCCCGGTCGTCGGGCTCCCGAGCGTGTGGCTCCGCTCCGGCGACTGGGTGCAGCTCGCCGCGACGGGCCTCGGGGTGATCGCGCTCGTCCTGCTCGGGCGCGTCGACCGTGACCTCCGGACCGGAGTTCCTTGCCGCCGCTGCGGGACGCCCCGCTGGGACCTGCACACGACCGTCGTGCGAACCGGCCCCGACGCGCCTGGAGGGACGTCGCTCGCGCTCCGCCTCGCCGCGACCGTGGCACTCGTCGCGATCGCCGCGACCACGGCCGGCGCCGGGTTCAGCGGGTCGACCACGAGTGATGCCGCACTCGGCACGACGGACTCGTTCCCGTGCTTCCACCGCGGTGTCGCTGGTACCGCCCTGGCGTGGGACTTCGCGGAACGCGGCGGCTCGACGGCGCTGGACTCCTCCGGCAACGGCCGCGACGGACTCCTGGGTGCCGGTGCCGCCCGCACGAACGGCTCGTGCACCGAGAACCCCTTCGTCACGTTCTCCGACGGCTCGTCCCAGTCCGCCGTCGTCCACACGACGAGTTCGACAACGGCGCCGCCGACGTTCGCTGTCGAGCTGTGGTTCCGGACCGACCGACCCCAGGGCAGGCTGTTCGGGTTCACCGGGACACCGACGGGGACCACGGGCGCGTACGACCGCAACTTCTACGTCGGCACAGACGGCCGCCTGGTGTTCGGCGTGTGGGACACGTCCGTGGCGAAGGTCGTGCAGAGCCCGGGCCGGATCGACGACGGCACCTGGCACCACGCGGTGGGTCAGTTCACCGCGGGCCGGCTCGAACTCCACGTCGACGGCGTCCTCGCGGCGTCACGGACGGACGTGCTGACTGCCGTGTCCTACAACGGGTACTGGCGGGCAGGCCACGGCAGGATCGAATCGACGTGGCCCAACCCGCCGACCGACCCGACGTTCGTGGGTGCGATCGACTCGGTACGCGTCCACCACGACACCCTCAGTCCTGCGCAGATCACGGCTCGCTTCGCAGCCGGCCGGTGACCGTCACGAGGTCAGTGCGTCGCCTGCTCCACCCGGATGCGCGCGAGGATCTCGCTCCGGAGCTGCTCAGGAGCGGACTCCTTGCAGGCTCGACGGACCGTCTCCATGAGCACGACGTTGACGCGGTGCTCGGTGGTGCAGTCCTCGCAGCCGTCCATGTGCTCGCGGATGTCCGCCGCGTCCTCGCGGCAGAGCTCGTCGTGCAGGAACTCCTCGAGCTCCGCCTTGGCCTTCGAGCAGTCGCAGCCGCTCATCGCGCTTCCTTCCGTCCGTCGCGACCGGTGGTCGCAGCAACCTTCCGTCCCCGCCCGCGCATCGTCGCCGTCGACGCTGCGTCCGGGACGATGCCGGTCTCACGTGCGTGGTCCGCCAGGAGCCCACGGAGGAGCCGGCGACCACGGTGGAGGCGGCTCATGACCGTCCCCACTGGGGTCTTCATGATGTCGGCGATCTCCTGGTAGGAGAACCCCTCGACATCGGCGAAGTAGACGGCCATCCGGAAGTCCTCGGGGATGGCCTGCAGCGCGTCCTTCACTGCGGAGGACGGCAGGTGGTCGATGGCGTCCGCCTCGGCAGACCGGGCGGAGATCGACTGCGTGACGCTCTCTGCGCCGCCGAGCTGCCAGTCCTCGAGCTCGTCGATCGTGCCCTGGTACGGGTTCCGCTGGTTCTTGCGGTACGTGTTGATGAACGTGTTCGTGAGGATCCGGTACAGCCAGGCCTTGAGGTTCGTGCCCTGCTTGAACTGCCGGAACGCGGCGAATGCCTTGACGAAGGTCTCCTGCACCAGGTCGGACGCGTCGGCGGGATTACGCGTCATGCGCATCGCGGCACCGTAGAGCTGGTCCATGAAGGGCAGCGCCTGGTCCTCGAACAGGGCGCGGAGCTCGGCGTCCGAGGCGGTGGTCGCGTCGACGACGTCCGCCTCTGCCTGCACAGCGTCGAGCTGCGCCTCGGTCTCGTCGACCAGGTCGTGCGGTGCTGCCTGTGGCTCGTCGGTCGTCATCGCGGGCCAGTCTAGAGCGAGCGCGGTGACCGCGGCGGGTGGCTGCTGCTCCAGAGCGAGCGCGGTGGCCGCTGCGGGCAGGTGCTGCCGCGCGGGTGCGAGTGCTGTCGCCAAGGGTCCTCCCGATCGTTTCAGTAGTCTTGTGAACCGATGGCAGAGACGACGCATTCCCAGACCGCAGCGGGCAGCGGGCGCGAGACCGCAGCGGGCAGCGGGCGCGAGACCGCGCCCTGGATCGCCCCCGTGGCGGCTGGCCCGCTCCACGGCGACGTCGCACTGCCCGGATCGAAGTCGTTGACGAACCGCGAACTGATCCTCGCAGCACTCGCCGACGGGCCGTCCACCATCCACCTCCCCCTGCACTCGCGCGACTCCGCCCTGATGGTCGCGGGTCTCCGGCAGCTCGGCGTCGGCATCGAGGAGGTCGAACCCGACGGCGCGCCGAACCCGTACGGCCCGGACCTCCGGATCACGCCGGCCCCGATGACCGGCGGCGTCCGCGTCGACTGCGGCCTCGCCGGCACCGTGATGCGCTTCCTGCCCCCGCTCGCCGCCCTGGCCACCGGGCAGGTCACGATCGACGGCGACCCCTACGCACGCAAGCGCCCGATGCACGCGATCATCAGCGCGCTCGTCGACCTCGGCGTGGACGTCACCGACGACGGCGACGGCGCGATGCCCTTCACGTTCACCGGCACCGGATCGGTCCGGGGCGGCACGCTCACCATCGACGCGAGTGCCTCGTCCCAGTTCGTGTCGGGGCTGCTCCTCTCCGCGCCGCGGTTCGACGAGGGGCTGCACCTGAAGCACGAGGGCGAGCGGCTCCCGAGCCTCCCCCACATCGAGATGACCGTCGAGGTGCTCCGAGCGCGCGGCGTCCGGGTGGACGAGCCCGCCGTCGGCGAGTGGATCGTGCACCCGGGACCGATCGCGGCGCGCGACGTGACCATCGAACCGGACCTCTCGAACGCGGCACCCTTCGCGGTCGCCGCACTCGTCGCAGGCGGGACCGTCCGGATCCGGACGTGGCCGACGGAGACGACGCAGGTCGGCGCCGATCTCGAGACGCTCCTGCCCATGTGGGGCGCGACCGTGGCCCGAGACGGTGACGACCTTGTGTTCGACGGCGGCGTCGGGGTGCTGGGCGGAGCCTCCCTCCCGGGTCTGGACCTGGACCTGACCCGCGGAGGCGAACTGGCACCTGCGCTCGTCGCGCTCGCGGCGCTCGCGGACGGCCCGACGACCATCACCGGCATCGGCCACCTGCGCGGACACGAGACCGACCGGCTCGCCGCGCTCGCCTCCGACGTGAACCGGACGGGAGGCTCGGTGCACGAACTCGACGACGGCCTGCGGATCGAGCCGGCCCGGCTCCACGGCGCGGCGTGGGCCGCGTACGAGGACCACCGGATGGCGACGGCCGGCGCGGTGATCGGACTCGTGACGGAGGGCGTCGCGGTGGACGACATCGGGACGACCGCGAAGACGGTGCCGCAGTTCCCGTCGCTGTGGGCGGCGCTCGTGGCGACGGCTTCGTCTCCGGGGGTGTGACGCGATGAGCTGGTGGGACGACGTCGACGGTGACGCGGACGAAGACGAGCCGTACGGCCAGTACGACGAGTCGAGCGTCCGGGTCCGCCCGAACCCGAAGGGCAACCGGCCCCGCACGAAGACCCGCCCGACGTACGACGACGCGCCGAAGGGCTGGGTGACGAACGTCGACCGCGGTCGGTTCGGCGTACTGGTCGACGGGGAACTCATCACCGCCACGAAGGCCCGTGAGCTCGGCAAGAAGTCCGTCGTCACCGGTGACACGGTGTTTCTGACCGGTGACGTCTCCGGCGCCGAGGGTTCGCTCGCCAGGATCGTCCGGGTCGCCGAGCGCACCACGCTCCTCCGCCGGAGTGCCGACGACAGCGACGAGGTCGAGCGCGTGGTCGTGGCGAACGCGACGCAGATGCTCATCGTCGTCGCGGCCGCCGACCCCGAGCCCCGGACCCGGCTCATCGACCGGTACCTCGTCGCCGCGTTCGACGCCGGGCTCGACCCCATCCTCTGCATCACGAAGACCGACCTCGCCGATCCGGCTCCGTTCCTCGCGCACTTCGCGTGCCTGGACATCCGGATCGTCACGAGCCGTCAGGACGACTTCCCGCTCGAGGCCCTGCACGAACTCCTCGACGGCGAGGTGACCGTGACCGTCGGGCACTCCGGCGTCGGGAAGTCCACGCTCGTGAACGCCCTGACCGGGTCCACGCGGGCGACCGGTGTCGTGAACGCCGTGACCGGGCGGGGGCGCCACACCTCGTCGTCGTCGATCGCGCTCCGGGTCGAGGACGGCGGGTGGATCATCGACACGCCTGGCGTCCGGTCGTTCGGGCTCGGGCACGTCGACCCCGCGAACGTGTTCCGGGCGTTCGCCTCGCACGCGATCCCCGTCGCCCCGTCCGAGTCCGGGCTGGAGGACACCGGCATCCCGCTCGACCAGGCGCACGACTGGGAGATCGTCGACCGGGTGAACGCCGGGGAGCTCGGCCCGACGGGCATCGAGCGGCTGGACTCCTTCCGCGCGCTGCTGACCGGCATGGGAGCCGCCGACCCCGGTACGGACTAGCAGGACTCCTGCCCCACTCGCTCGTCCCGCCCCTTCGTCTTCCTTGCCCCGTCTTTCTCGTCCCCGAGTGGTCACGACACCCCGCTCACCTCCGCCGGGCGGTCGCGAATCGTCGTCTCCGAAGCCGTCAACCGACGGAACGAGACCGATCGGCGAGGCAGGGCCGGGGTGTCGTGACCGCTCGATCGACGACGACGCCGACGCCGACGCCGACGACCATGACAGTCCAATCCGGTGCGGAGCGGTGTGCTCCGCTCCCGGTCGACAAGCGGGCAACGAAGTTGTACAGTTGCCACTCGTGTCTGAAGTTGCAAAGTACAACTTTGCGCCGACCCGCGTCGACGCTCCCGCCTCATTCGACCGCGCCGACGACGCCGCGTCCGCACACCGGGGCCACGCCGCTCCCCGGCCTCCGCATCGTGCACCCAACGTCCTCCGTCCGGCCGGCCTCGGCAAGACGCTCCTGACCTTCGCGACGCACATCCTCGTGCCGTTGTTCCTCGCCGCAGGCATGGGCCTGGCGTACCTCGGCGCCTTCCACGCCCCCGCACCGAAGGACCTCCCCGTCGGCATCGTCGGCCAGGGAGCGACCGCGCAGGTGTTCGCGCAGTCCGTGACGGACCAGTCCGACGGCGCCCTCGTGGCACACGTCGTCGCCACCGACGCCTCGGCGAAGCAGCAGGTCCGGGACCGCGAGCTCGCCGCGGTCTTCGCCCCGACCACGACGGACGCGTCACTCTACGTCTCCACGGCGGCCAGCGAGACCACCGCCACCGCGGCGCAGAAGATCTTCATGCCGATCGCGTACGAGCAGCACCTGCCGTTCCACGTCGTCGACATCGTCCCCTCGGGCGACCAGGACAGCACCGGCCAGGGCCTCTTCTTCCTGCTCGTCGCTCTGAGCGTCGGCGGCTACGCATCGGCGATCGCGGTCGCAGCGTTCGCCACGAAGCTCCGCACGGTGTGGACCGCCGTCATCGGGCTCGCCACCGCCGGGGTCGTCGCGGGCATCGGGATCGTGATCGCCGGGCCGATCTACGGCGTCATCACCACGCACCAGTGGCAGGTCTTCCTGTTCGCGTGGATGTACGACGCGATCATCATCGGGCTCGGGATCGGCCTGCACCCGATCCTCGGACGCTGGACCACCCCGGTGCTGACGATGCTCTTCGTGATGCTGAACTTCACGTCGTCCGGCGGGATCTTCCAGCCGGCGTTCCAGCCCGGGTTCTTCGCGGCGCTCAACTCCTTCTGGTCCGGCGCCGCATGGCTCCAGGCAGCACAGGACCTGCAGTACTTCCCCGGCGCCTCACTCGGTCGGAGTTCCCTCGTGCTGACACTGTGGCTCGTCGGCGCCGTGCTCCTCTGCGTCGTCGTGCACGGCCTCGTCGCCCGCCGCACCCGGATCGCCCGCGAGCGCGAGGTGTCCCGCCTCGAGGAGGAAGAGGTCGTCGCGGCCTGACCCCCGCTACGCTCGATCCCGTGGACCTCAGCGCCGACCTGGACTTCGCCCGCTCCCTCGCCGACACCGCCGACGCGATCAGCCTCGAGCGGTTCCGTGCGGCCGATCTCCACGTGTCGAAGAAGGCCGACAGCACGCACGTCACCGATGCCGACCAGGCCGTCGAGCGGGCCCTGCGGGAGCGGATCGCGGCCGAACGACCGGACGACTCGTTCCTCGGCGAGGAGACGACAGCGGACTCCGGCGCCGAGGCGACGAGCGAAGGACACCGTCAGTGGGTGGTCGACCCGATCGACGGCACCGCGAACTACCTCCGCGGCGTCCCGGTCTGGGCGACGCTCATCTCGCTCGCCGTGGACGGCCGCCCGGTCCTCGGCGTGGTCAGCGCCCCGGCGCTCGGCAAGCGGTGGTGGGCCGCGCAGGGGCTCGGTGCGCACTCGCTCGAGGGCGAGCTGCACGTGTCAGGAGTCGCCGACCTCGGCGACGCGAGCCTCAGCTACAACAGCATCCAGCAGTGGGACGACGACGACCGTCTGCAGGCGCTGATAGACCTGTCGCGCACAGTCTGGCGCACCCGTGCCTACGGGGACATGTGGTCGTACATGATGGTGGCCGAGGGCGTCCTCGACGTCGCCGGCGAGCCGGACCTCAAGCCATGGGACATCGCCGCGCTGGTCCCCATCGTCGAAGAGGCCGGCGGCCGCTTCACCTCGCTCGACGGCGACCCGGGCCCCTGGCACGGCAGCGCACTCGCGACGAACGGCCTGGTCCACGACGCCGTCGTCGAGGTCATCCGCCGGTAAGCGACCCGATCACCCCCGTTCGAGTGTCATCCCGACACGTGACGGGCACCCGTACCCCGGGACGACGAGCTCGGCGACGAGCCAGTCCCGGAACTCCACGACGCACCGGGTGGAACCGATGCAGGCCGTACCCCGATCGCATACCACAGGGTACGGAGCGCGACCCCCGGACTCGGGGCAGGACCCCCCATTTTGGGGTGACCATGATTCACATTTCGTTGCGCTGACCGGACTACGGCCGTGACCGCTGGGTTATCTTTGCCGAAGACGACAGGTCAGGTGGCGTCTCGGGATCCCTAGTCCCGAAGCAGATCCGGACCGGTCGTGTTCGTCGAAGACCCTAACCCGAGGGGTGATACAGACGATGACATCATCGTTCCCGAGCAGGATCGAGTGCACCCTCACTCGACCGCATTCCAACCACGATCAGTCCGGCGCGCATCTGATTGCCGCCTCGCGTCCGAGCACCCGTGCGGTCACCCGCCGCACCACCGCCCGGATCTCCGCAGTGACCCTGGGCGCAGCACGCCCGGGCGCACTCCGTCCCGTCTCCACGCTCGCCTCCGGACCCGGAGGCCGGTGAGTCCCCATGGAACTCACCGGTCGACGTTCTGAGGTCGACCGGATCGCGGCCCTCGCTGTACTCCCTCGGGAGTCCGCGATGGTCGTGGTCGGCGACCCTGGCTCCGGACGCACCAGCGTCCTCGACGCGGTCTCGAACCGCGTCTCCATCCCCGTCGTCCGGCTCGGCGTCAACGGCTCTGAAGCCCGTTGGCCCATGTCCGGAGTGACATCCCTCTTCACCGCACTCGACGACCCGAGGGCCTCGGCGCACATCGCGCGGCTGGTCCGCAACGTCGACGAGGGCCTCGCCGCAGCGCACGACTTCCTCGACGCCGTGCACGCGCTGACCCTCCCGCCGACGCTCGTGCTCATCGACGACCTCGACCGGATGGACGCCGAGAGCCAGGAGCTCATCGCGTTCCTGGCCGGGCGACTCGCCGGCACCGCCATGCGCCTCGTGGCGACGGTCCGTCGAGTGCCATCGAACGGTCCGCTCGCGGCCCTCCCGATGCTCCGGCTCCAGCCGCTGCAGCCGGACGAGGCGCTCGTGCTCGCCCGCGACATGGCGCCGGAGGAGGCGAACGACGGTGTCCTCGCCGTCCTCGCCGACGAGACCGGCGGCAACCCTGGCGCGCTCCGCGAGCAGATCGGTGTGCTCCGACGTGAACAACTCGTCGGCACCGAACCGCTCGTGCTGCCGCTGCGGCCGACGCCGACGACCTCCGCTGCTGCGGCGCTCGTCCTCGAAGCCGCTGCGGGACGCGATCTGGACGTCCTCGCACGACTGGCCCTCGTCCCGACGGCGCGCGTCGCCGCCTGGGACCGGGACGCGATCGACGACCTCGTGGGCGCCGGTCTCGCCACCGTCCGCGGGCCGTCGATCGCCGTCCGTGACCCGCTCGTCCGCTCCGCGCTGTACTGGAGCATGCCCGCACGGGACCGCCGCGAGGCGCACACCGCACTGGCGACGAGCGCAGCGGCGTACGACGACCGATCGGCCGCCTGGCACGCGAGCTTCGTCGACGACGTCCCGGACGCCATCGCACTGCTCGCCGCCGCGCGGTCGTACGCGGTGGACGGCGACGCCCACGCGGCGGTCGCCCTCACCGAGCGCGCCCTGCACATCGGCACCGCGTCCGAGGCCGAACACGCCGCTCTGCTGGGCGTGGCCGAAGCCCTCCTCGCGCACCGCCTCCTCGGCTTCGCGGCGAGGTACCTGGCGGCGATCCGGCCGTTCCGGGAACTCCGCGACGAGGTCAGGCGTCTCCGTCTGCAGTACTCGGTGCAGTACCTCAGCGGTGACGCCGTGCACGCCGACGAGCTCTCGGTGCCCGTCGACACGGCCGACGAGGGTGACGCGGACGCGCTCTCCGGGCTGCTCGCCATGGTCGCCTGCTTCCGCGCCGAGGCGTGGGAGCTCGACCAGGCACGCGACCTCCTGAACCGGGCCGAGCCCTTCGAGGACCGTGCCTCCGCGCACACCGCGGAGATCCTCGGCACGGCGCGCGAACTCGTGGCGGCGGTCGACGGCACGCTGCCGCCGGACGCCGACCTGCACGAGGGACTGGCCGCGCAGCGACTGCTCGTCATGTCCGACCCGGCGTTGCTCCTCCTCGCACACGCACTGAGCCTCGCCGAGCGCTACCGCAGCGCCCGACGGGTGTTCGCCCTGGTCCTCGCCAGGACGACCGCAACCGCACCGGTGTGGCTCGAGGCGGCGCGGTACCTGTCCGCCGAGAACGAGGTGCGCTCCGGCAACTTCCGGCAGGCGCTCCGCGCGATCGACGTGTGGGAAGCCGGCTCGGCCGTCATCGAACGCCTCCGCGAACCGTCCAGGGCGATCGCCGTCGCCTGGCGGCACTTCGCGGAGGGCCGCTCCGCCGACGCGCTCGACGTCGTCGACCACTGCCTGCGGCAGCGTTCCACCAACCGGCTCTGGGGAGCGACGGCGAAGCTGTACGCACTCCGCGGCCGCGTGCTGCTGCTCGACGGGCGACTCGAGGAGGCCGCGTCCTCCCTCGAGGCGGCCGACGCGATCGGTCGCAGCCTCAGGAACCCCGCGGTGCTCCGGCACCTGGGCGACCTGGTCGAGGTGTACGTGCGGCTCGGACGAATCGACGACGCGCGCACCATCACGGCGCGTCTCGCCGCCGACCACCACGCCCGACCGTCGAGGTGGGGTGCGCTGGTCCTCGCGAGGAGCCTCGCGCTCATCGCGGACGACACCACCCGCGACACCTCGCGGCGTCGGGCGCTGGAGATCTTCCAGGCGGCCGACTCGCAGTTCGAGCGGGCCAGGACGTTGGCAGCGCTCGCCGCGATCGGCGCACCCGGTGACCGCGCACGACTCGGTGCGGCAGCCGCCGCGGCGTACGAGGCGGCTGGACTCCGCCGGCCGCTCGCGACGCCGGCGTCGACGGCCGCCATGCCGTCGCTCGGCGGCAACGCGATCGGATCAGGTCCGTTCTCCGGCGGGGTGCGTTCCGGCGCACTCCTCTCCGCGTCGACGCCGGTGACACCCGGCACACCGCGGAGCGCCCCGGACGCCGCAGCGGTGCTCACGTCGCTGACGGCCGAGGAGCGTGCAGTGGTGCAGAAGGTGACGGAGGGGTACCGCAACCGCGAGATCGCCTCGTCGCTGTACATGTCGCAGCGGACGGTGGAGCTGCGGCTGACCCAGATCTACCGGAAGGTCGGGGCGCGGTCCCGGTCCCACCTGGTCGCGCTGCTCACGTGATCTGAATAACCGCATCCACACACTGGAGGCCCGGTGCCAGCTGGCACCGGGCCTCCAGCGCGCGCTCCGCATGTTGCGACGCGCCAGCGGCGCGCGGCGCCAGCGCCGACCGAGCCTGCGAGGTCGGTTCAATCGGCATTGCGTGACACCGCACGCGACCGCGCGGATTCGCACGGTCCGCGCGAAGAACCGCAACAAGCGTCGCGGAGCGTTGTCCACCGGCCCCGCCGCCGGTGATGCTGTCCATGCACCGACCGCCGCGCCTCCCCCGGGAGGCCGGCCCACGGTACCCCGATCGGTACCCGAACCGTCGGCCCCGGTACGCCGTCGTCCGTCCTCGCCTGATCCGAGGACGGGCGGCGGTCCGGGCCGGCGGCCCCGATCGCGTGGCAGACCCGAACGCGGCGGTCGGTGCCGCCCCGCTCATGCACCGCTCCCCCACCGTCCTCCCACCCGAAGGGACATCCGATGTGCGGCATCATCGCGGCCCGCGTCACCGACGACGCGACTCCTTACCTCCTCGACGGGCTGGAACGGCTCGAGTACCGCGGGTACGACTCCGCGGGCATCGCCGTCCGCACGGCCACCGGTGGCACCGAGACCATCCGGTCGGTGTCCCGGGTGGGCGACCTCCGAACGCTCGTCGCTGCCCGATCGGGTGATGCCCTCACCGGCACCGGCATCGGGCACACCCGCTGGGCGACGCACGGTGGCGTGTCCGAACGGAACGCCCACCCGCACACGGACTGCACCGGCCGGATCAGCGTCGTGCACAACGGCATCGTCGAGAACGCCGAGCGCCTCCGCGCGATGCTCGAGGCGCAGGGGCACGTCTTCGCGTCGGACGTCGACTCCGAGGTCATCACGCACCTCGTCGAGCGTGCGCTCGCCGTGGACGCCGACCTGATGCTCGCCGTCCAGATCGCGACGGCACAGCTCGAGGGCTCGTGGGCGATCGTCGTGCTCGACTCCCGCACGAACCGCATGGTCGTCGCGGCGGAGCGCTCCCCACTCGTGGTGGCCCGAGCATCCCGTGGCGACTTCGTCGCGAGCGACATCGGTGCGATCGCCGAGTGGTGCGAGACCTTCGTGGCGCTCCGCGACGGCGACGTCGTCGAGCTCGGCGAGTCCTGGAACTGGTCCTCCGCCGGCATCTCGGTGCCGGTGCCGTTCCCGACGCCGTCGCCGTTCGCGGCCGCGGCGCTCGACCTCGGCGACCATCCGGACCACATGGCGAAGGAGATCGAGGAGCAGCCGGCGGTCGTGGCCTCGATTGTCGACCGGATCGCCGGACGCGCGGCCGACGGGAACATGTGGGTCGGCCTCGGGCTCCCCGGGTTCCACCGCCTCGCGATCGTCGCCTGCGGCACCTCCCTGAACGCCGGACAGGTCATCGCGACCGCGCTCCGCGGCATCGGCGGGGTGCCCACCGACATCGTCGTCGCGAGCGAGGCGGACCAGGCCGTGCTCGGTCCGGGGACGCTCGTCGTCGCGATCAGTCAGTCCGGTGAGACCGCTGACGTCCTCCGGGCGCTCGACCGCTTCGCGGACCGGTACCCCGTCCTCGCGCTCACGAACAACGTGCACTCGTCGCTCGCCCGCCGAGCCGACGCCGTCCTGGACTGCCACGCCGGCCCCGAGATCGGCGTCGCGGCGACGAAGACGTTCACCGCCCAGGTGGTGGTCGGGGTCGCGGCGATGATCTCCGCGCTGGTCGCGTCCGGGCGCATCGACCCGACACAGGCGGCAACCCACGTCGCGGGTCTCCGCGAGCTCCCGGCGCGCATCGAGCGAGCCGGTCGGGTCGCAGCCGACCGGATCCCGCTGCTGGTCTCGAGCGTGAAGGACGCCACCGGGTTCTTGTTCCTCGGGCGCGGCGTCGGCCTGCCCTACGCGGCGGAGGGCGCCCTGAAGCTCAAGGAGCTCAGCTACCGGTGGGCCGAGTCGTACCCGGCCGGCGAGCTCAAGCACGGCCCGCTCGCGCTCGTCGACGAGGGCACGCCCGTCGTGGTCGTCGACCACGGGGAGCACCGACTGCAGGCCGCCATCGCCGAGGTCCGGGCCCGAGGCGGGTTCGTGATCACGATCGGCGGGCCGGGCTCCGACGTCCCCGCGCTCGGACCGACCGGACCGTGGGGTCCGCTCGAGGCCGTCGTGCCGCTCCAGATGTTCGCCCGCGAGCTCGCGCTGCAGCTCGGCTGCGACGTCGACAAGCCGCGGAACCTCGCGAAGTCGGTGACGGTCGAGTAGGCGTGCCGAAGCCCATGAACCGCCTCACGGTGTTCCTCCTCGTCCTCACTGCGATCGCCGTGCTCGCGACGGTCGTCGTGATCGCGCTGCTGCCCTCGGTGCCCTCCTAGGCTGCTCTGCCACAGTGGCGGCTGATGTCCCTCGCTTCCTCCTCGTCCCTCGTCTTCGTCGCGATCCTCGTCGGCGCCGTGCTCCCGTTCGTCCCCGTCGTCGGGCGGGTGGCACGGATCGCCGCGACGATCACGCACGAGGTCGGGCACTGCATCGTGGTCGTCCCGTTCGGCGGCCGGATCCGCCGGATCGACCTCCGCCCGGACGGGTCGGGTGAGGCCTGGGTGCAGCTCGGCGGTGTCCCCGGCGCGGTGCGCTGGCTGGTGCGGATCCTCAACCTCTACGCCGGGTACAGCACGCCGCTCTGGGCCGGTGCGCTGTTGCTGACCGGGGTGCTGCACGGGTCGCGGTGGCTCCCGGTCGTCGTGCTCGGGGTGATCGGGCTCATCGCGCTCGTGTTCGTCCGGAACTGGTTCGGGCTGCTCGTGGTGATCGGCTTCGACGTCCTGGCGCTGTGGGTCGCCCTCCGCCCGTCCGAGCTCACCGTGCTGGTCGTCGCGGCCGTTGGTGCACTGTTCGTGGTCGACGGCCTGCGCTCGGTCGTGCAGGTCGCCCGCTGGCTCCTCACCGGCGCCCGTGTCCAGACCGACTTCCACATCGCGGCGGCCGAGATGCGCCTGCCAGCCGGAGTGTGGTTCGTGCTGTTCGTGTTCGTCAACGGTGTCGCCGTCTGGCTCGCGCGCGATCCGCTGCTCACCGTCTGGCGCACGATCGTCGCCGGCGTCCGCGCGCTCGTCTAGCGCTGGCCCGCGCCGCGCTGCCCTGCCCCGCGCCCGCCCCGCCCCGCCCGCCCCCGCGCCGCGCTCCCCGCCCCGCGCTGCCGACTCGGAACGACACGCTCGCTGTCGTACGACATCGACTCTGTCGCTCGCACGCGGCTGCAATCGTTGCGCGCGCGGGGCGACGACGGAACCGCTGTCGTACGACAACGGCGTTGTCGTCCGTTGCGAGCGCAACCACCCGCGCACGCCTGCCACGATGGACGCCATGTACGCAGCCGACGTCGCCCGCGTCCTCGCCGATGCGCCCGCGAGCACCCTCCGTGACCGGTACCTCGCGTTCGTCAGGGAGCACGGGGACGCAGCGCTGTGGCGTGCGGGAGGCCCCGAGCACCTCACGGCGTCCTGCTTCGTGTTCTCGCCGGACCTGACGCACGTGCTGCTCTGCCTCCACCGCAAGGGTGCCTTCTGGGTGCAGTTCGGCGGGCACCTCGAACCGGGCGACACATCGCTCGTCGACGCCGCCCGCCGCGAAGCCCGAGAGGAGTCCGGCATCGCCACGCTCGAACTCGCCGCCACGCGCGTCATCGACCTCGACCGGCACGATCTGCACGGCGGGTTCTCGTGCGCCGCGCACTGGGACGTCGGCTTCGTCGCGACCGTCCCCCGCGACACCGACACGACGGTCAGCGACGAGAGCGACGACGTCCGGTGGTTCCCGGTCGACGCCCTTCCCGAATCACTGCCCGACGGCTTCGCCCGCCGCCTCGACGCCGTCCTGTCGACGGTCAGGGACGAGGTCCACTGACGCGGAGCGGACCTGCCCTCACTCCCAGGGGTGTCGCGCCAGGTCGGCGGGGTCGACCACCATGCCACCGGCGACGACGAGCGACCGCGGCACCCGACGGACGAGCGCGTCCATCGGGTTCTCCGCGTCGACGAGCACGACGTCCGCGCGGGCACCCGCCACCAGGTCGTGCTCCTCGTCGGTAACGAACCGGGCGCCGTCCCGCGTGGCGAGCTCCACCACCCGCGTGATGTCCTCGTCACGCGAGTACCCGCCGCCGCGGGCGTACTGCCAGGCGATGCCGAGCAGGTCGCCGTCGCCGTAGGGGCTCCAGAGGTCACGGATGCCGTCCGTGCCGAGCCCGAACCGCACCCCGACGTCGTCGAATTCGTGCAGGGGCAGCTGCCGCATCCGAACGGGCGCGACGGTCGTCATCGTCACCCCGAGCCCTGCCATCCGAGCGAGCAGGTCGCGCCGCCGGACCGGCTCGAGGTCCACGATCGCGAAGCCGTGCGCGATGTTGACCTTCCCCGGGGCGATGCCGAGCCGCTCCACCCGGTCGAGCACCAGGTCGAACGAGAACGCACCGAGGTCCGCCGGCTCGTGCAGGTGGATGTCGATCCCGCACCCGTACTCGGCGGCGATGTCGAACAGTCCGTCGAGCTGCCCGACCGGGTCGCGGTCGATGAGGGACGGATCGAGTCCCCCGATGTGCTCCACGCCGTCCGCCGCAGCCTGGCGCAGCAGGTCGAGCACGCCGGGTCGACGCAGCACGCCGTCCTGCGGGAACGCGACGATCGACAGTTCGATCGCCCCGTCGAGTTCGGCCGCTGCCTCCCGCACGGCGTCGATGCCGCGCAGGCCCAGGCCGAGGTCGACGTCCACGTGCGTCCGGACCCGCGTCGTCCCGGTGCGGAGGTACTCCTGCAGCACCCGTTTCGCGATCCCGACGCTCGGGATACCGAGGTCGTCACGGCGTGCGCGCTCGTGCGCAATCCGCCCCTCGGTCGTCGGCTCCCCACCGAACGACTCCCACGGGTGGCCCCACCAGCTCTTGTCCGCGTGCGCGTGGCTGTTCACCAGGCCGGGCAGCGCGAGCACGCCACGCCCTTCGACGATCCGCGTACCCTCCGCCGACGCCGTGCCGCTCGGGAGCACGGAGTCGATGCGCGACCCCCTGACCACGATGTCCGAGGACGCACCTCCCCATGGCCGCACGTCTCGGATGACCAGGTCCACGTCGTCGTTCGCCACGCCCTCATGCTGCCACAGCGGATGTAACGGAGCGCCGCAATGGAGTATCCGCGAAGCGAAGCCTGCGAGAGTACGTGACAA
The DNA here is from genome assembly GCF_048756585.1 of Curtobacterium sp. L3-7. NCBI lineage: Bacteria > Bacillati > Actinomycetota > Actinomycetes > Micrococcales > Microbacteriaceae > Curtobacterium > Curtobacterium sp. L3-7. The sequence continues at coordinate 2,889,982 of NZ_CP151474.1, forward strand.
CGCACACGGAGGTACCACATGTCGAACGACGACCACGGATTCGCGACCGAGCAAGTGCACGGCGGGTTCGTCCCCGACGCCGCACACGGTGCGAGGGTTCCCGCGATCCACATGTCGTCCGGCTTCCTCTTCGACGACTTCGAGCAGGCCCGTGACCGCTTCGCCGGCACCGACGACGGGTACACGTACACCCGCCTCGGCAACCCGACGAACGCCGACGTCGAGCGGCGGATCGCGTTGCTCGAGCGCGGCACCGAGTCGATCCTCGTGTCGAGCGGCCAGGCGGCGGCGACGGTGGCGTTCCTCGGACTGCTGCAGGCCGGCGACCACGTCGTCAGCGCCCGGAGCATCTACGAGGGGACGCGCGGCCTGCTGCTGCAGAACCTCGGCCGGCTCGGCATCGAGGTCGACTTCGTCGCCGATGCACGCGACCTGGACGCGTGGGCGGCGGCGGTCCGCCCGAACACCAAGGCGCTCTTCGCGGAGACGATCCCCAACCCGAAGAACGACGTGCTCGACATCACGGGCGTCGCGGACACCGCGCACCGGGCGGGCGTCCCGCTCATCGTCGACAACACCCTCGCGACCCCGTACCTGGTCCGGCCGATCGACTTCGGCGCCGACATCGTCATCCACTCGGCGTCGAAGTTCCTCAGCGGCCACGGCTCCGGCCTCGGCGGCGTGGTCGTCGACGGTGGCACGTTCGACTGGTCCGCCTCGCCGGAACGCTGGACGCACCTGACGACCCCGGAGCGCGCGCTCGGCGGTCAGAGCTACGTGGAGAAGTACGGCAACCGCGCGTACGTCGTCTTCGCACGCGACGTGATCAGCTCCCGCATCGGCCCGACGCCGTCGCCGTTCAACGCCTTCCTGCTCCGCCAGGGCATCGAGACCCTGAGCCTGCGCGTGGAGCGGCACAGCGCGAACGCGCTGGCCGTCGCGGAATGGCTGGACCAGCAGGCGGAGGTGACGAGCGTCGACCACGCGGGCCTTGCCTCCAGTCCGTTCCACGACCTGGCGGAGCGGTACCTGCCCCGAGGAGCCGGGTCGGTGTTCGCGTTCACGCTCGCCGGCGGCGAGCCGGCCGCGCGCACCTTCATCGACGCGGTGCAGCTGTTCAGCCGGATGACCCACCTCGGCGATGTCCGCTCGCTCGTCCTGCACCCGGCCACGACGACGCACGCCGGTCGGACGCCGGAGGAACGTGCGGCGCAGGGTATCGACGACGGACTGATCCGGCTGTCGATCGGCATCGAGGACGTCGCGGACCTGATCCGCGACCTCGAGCGCGGCTTCGCCGCCCTGCGGGGCGGACGGGAGGCCCGGCGCGGCTCCGACACCGAACTCGCCTCCCTGGAACACTCGGTCCCAGGGCGGCACGTGATCGCCGAGGAGCTCTAGATGGCGGACCTGCAACACTTCGGGTACTTCTTCTCGCGCGGGTTCGGCCCGCAGGCGTGGGGCCGGTCCGACTGGGACTGGGGCCACGACTGGACGAAGCCCGACCTGTACCAGCAGTCCGTCCGGGCCCTCGAGCAGGCGGGGATGGACCTGGTGATCGCGGAGGACGCGATCTCGCTCGGGAACCCGTCGACGCTCGACCTCCGGATCCGCCAGGCGTACGGCGGGCCGAAGCACGACCCGCTGCTCCTCGCGCCGTACCTCTTCGCCGCGACGAGCCACATCGGCATCGCGCCGACGGTGAACGCCGGGATCACGCCGCCGTACCTCGCGGCCCGGCAGTTCGCCACGCTCGCGCACCTGTCCTCGGAGCGCCTGGGGATCAACGTCGTCACGGACGTCGGCAGCGCCCGGCACGCGGGACTCCCACCGCTCCCCCACGACCAGGCGTACGACCGGGCCGAGGAGTGGATCACACTGCTCCGCCGGTTCTGGCGTTCGTGGGGGTCGGACGGGTACGTCGGATCGCGTCCGGACTGGCACTTCGCCGACGGGTCCGAACTCGACGCGTTCCACCACGAGGGCGCGCACTTCACCGCCGACGGCCCGCTCAACGCGTTGCCGCTCGGCTCCGACCCGATCGTGGTCTCCCCCGGCGGTTCCGGTCGCGGCCTCGGGTTCGCCGGGACGCACTCCGACGTGCAGCTCGCGCTCGCGCCGTTGTCCGCATCGGCCGTGTCGGACTACCGCGCCCGGGTGATCGCCGCCGCGCTCGAGGCCGGCCGCACCGCCGCCGACCTGCGCATCCTGTTCGTCCTCAAGCCCGAGATCACGGTCTCGGCAGCAGAGGCCGACCGGATCGTCGACGCGTCGCGGCACCCCTCGGACGACGACCTCCGAACGGCGGCGATCGCGTGGTCGAGCGACTCCGAGACGGACCTGCTCGCGCTCGACCTCGACGCGCCGATCCCGGACGGCACCTTCGGGGACCACGTCTCCGCGGGGACGATCCGCGGCCTGGTCGGCGACACCCCCGACGCTCCGCTCCGCGAGCTCCTGACCCGGAAGGCCAGGAAGGGTCGGGTCTCGGAGCGCGCCGGTTTCGTCGGTACCGCTGACGAGTTCGCGGACTTCATCGAGGAGCTCGGTGCCGACGCGGACAACGACGGCATCATCTTCTCCGGCGACCTGCACCCGGCGCAGGTGTACCGGATGTTCGGTGACCTGGTGCCGGTCCTCCGGCAGCGCGGGCTGCTCCGGCGGGAGTACGGAGCCGGCGGGATCCGCGCGAACCTGTTCGACTTCTAGTCGCGTCACGCAACGGACGGGAGGCTCGTGGCGGCGCCGCCACGAGCCTCCCGTCCGTCTGCTGGTCGCCTGACGACCGCCGGAACCATCGTCAGTGGTGGACGGGTTCGACCACGGACGACTCCTCGGTGTCGCGGACGTCCTCGGCGGTCCGGAGGATCTCCTCACGCGGCGACGCCGAGTTGATCGCCCAGTAGTAGATCACCAGCGAGAACACCGCGACCACGACGATGTCGATCCACAGCGGGAACACCGGGTGCGTCAGCGGGCCGAAGTCGCTGAGGAACACGATGAGCCCCATCCCGATCAGGTACGGCAGCAGCCACTGCGCCGCCTTCCAGTCCCAGCGCGGCCGGACACTCGACGCCCCGCGGAACACGTTGTTCAGGATGATCACCACGGCACCGATGAGGATCGCGACGCCGAGCTTCCAGTCGGTGTCCCACCCGGTCCAGAGGATGATGAGGTTCGCGACGATGAACGCGATCGGCGACAGGACCGTCGCCGCCGGCATCCGGTACGGCCGCTCGATCTCCGGGATGCGCTTGCGGAACGCGCCGAGCGCGAGCGGCGCCCCCGCGTACATCAGGACGGACGCGCTCGTGATGAGGCTGACGAGGCCCTGCCACGACGGGAACGGCGCGAAGCACGCACACCCGACGACGAACGCCACGATGAGGCCGACCCACGGAACGCCCTGCTTCGTCGTCCACTCGAACGCCTTCGGGAAGTAGCCGTTGCGGCTGAGCCCGTAGGAGATGCGGGACGTGGCCGTGACGTAGATGAGCCCCGTACCGGCCGGCGAGATGATCGCGTCGATGAAGATGACCACGGCCAGCCAGGTGATGCCAGCCGCCATCGCGATGTCCGCGAACGGACCGGTGTACTTCGTGAAGTCCGCGGTCGCCCACGAGCCCTGGATCGCGTCGGAGCGCAGCACGCCGAGGAACACGATCTGCAGGAGCAGGTAGATCACGAGCCCGATGAGCACAGAACCGATCACGGCGCGCGGGATGTCGCGCTTCGGGTTCTTCGCCTCGCCCGCGAGCTGGTCCGCCTGCTCGAAGCCGAGGAACGCGAAGATGATGCCCGACGTGGACACCGCCGCGAGGATGCCCTTCGCACCCTCTGGCATGAACCCGTTGGCTGCGGTGAAGTTCGAGCCGTGGAAGCCGCTGAACGCCAGCACGATGATGACGAGCAGGGGGATGGCGACCTTCCACCAGGTCGCAGCGGAGTTCGTGTTCGCGAGGATCCGGACGCTCAGCATGTTGATCACGGTGACGACGGCCATCAGGACGATCGCGACCGCGATGCCCGCACCGGTGAGCAGCTGCTGGGTCTCGCCGTCGATCGTGGTCGTGTGCAACCACGGGTGGGCGAACTGCCAGTGCTGGGCGTACTTGATCATCGCCTCGACCTCGATCGGGGCGACGGTCACGGACTGCAGCCACGAGAACCAGCCGAACGATGCACCGGCGACGCCACCGAACGCGATGTGGGGGAACCGCGCTGTTCCACCCGCGATCGGGAACATGCCGCCGAGTTCGGCGTGCACGAGTGCGAGGACGAGGATCGCGACGCCGCCGATGAGCCACGAGATGATCGCTGCGGGACCGGCGGTCTTCAGTGCTTCCTGCGAGCCGAAGAGCCACCCGGATCCGATGATCGAACCGGTCGAGGCCCAGATGAGGCCGATGAAGCCGACGTTGCGCTTGAGCCCTGAGTCGGGCAGCGCCTGTGCTGTCGATGTTGCCACTGTTGCTCCTGTCGAGATGACCACGTCCCCTCTGCAGGGGGCGTGGTCATCGACTCTGGCACTTGGTGGCGATCTCGGACGATTTGTTAACGAGGTGGAAACAAATGCCCTGTATAGGCACTCAGGCTACTTCTTCTTCGCCTTCTTCTTCGTCTTCTTGTCGTCCTTGTCCTTGGACTTCTTCTTCGACTGCTTCTTGTCGCCCTTGTCCTTGCCCTTGCCCTTGTCCTCGTCCTTGTCCTTGGACTTCTGCTTCGCCTGCTTCTCGCCGGCGCTACCGAGCTCGTCCCGCTTCGGTGTCGACGGCTCCTCCGGCGCTTCGATCCCGTCCACGGGCTCGACGACGACCGCGGCACCGGTGTCGGCGAGGACGTCGACGGGCTGCTCGGTGAGCTCCGACGCCAACGCGTCCTCGACCCGTTCGACGGTGATCTCGGCGGCGTCCTCGGCGAGCCGGACGAGCGCGGACGCCGCTCGGAGGCGCGTCGTGCTCTTCCGGGCGAGCACATCGGCGCGTGCCCCTTCGAGGAACGCACGGAGGGACCGCTCGGCGACCGACCGACCACGGGGCGCGGACCGATCGAGGCGGTCGAGCTCGCCGGCGACACCGGAGACGTCGTCCTCGACGTGCTCGTACCGCACCGACTCGATGAGGGCAGCCACGGTCGCGGCGGCCCGCTCGACCGCGGCGCTGCGCTGGTCGAGGACCACGAGCATCTCGAACGTCGACCCGTACGACACGGTCTCGAGGCGGACCGGCTCGGCACCGCGGCCGCGGATCACCAGGCGGGCGTCGGGGGTGGGCAGCCAGGCCGTGAGTGCAGCGACGGTCGCGACGGACCCCACGATGCGCTCGTACTCGGCCAGGCCGACTCGTTCCTGCTCTCGCAGCCGGACACGGATCGCGATCTCCTGCACGACGGGACCTTCCACTCACCGGCGCTGGCGTGTTCCTGCGCCTGGTGCGGAGCGTAGTCCTGCCGGGTGAACCGGAAGAGTGACCACGGTGTGACAGCGGCTGCGTCGCTTCGGCGTTGGTGGAGATGGGGGGAATCGAACCCCCGTCCATCGCTGCAATTCGACGTCTTCTACGGGCGTATCCGGATGATTCGTTCTGCTCGGCCCCGTCCTTTGCTACCGGCTTCTAGGACGACGGGCCCAGTCTCAGTGCAAGTCCCGCACGGCCCTGAGGCGCAACCGTGCAGCAAGTCCCCTAGATGACGCCGGAACTCAGGTTAGGAGACGATCACCTGGCCGACGGACTTCATGTGCTGGGCTGCTTACGCAGCGAGAGCGAAGTCAGTGCGCTTGGAATTGGCACTTGTTGTTTTCCACGGATCGTTAACGAGATAACCGTGGGTCCTCGGCCCGCTTCCCGTCGGCACACAGGCGATGTCGAAACCGATCATCCCCATGGGGGCCGAGCAGCGAGCCGCTGTCACACTGTGGAGTTCTGAATGCCCGCTCTCGCAGGCAGCTGTTCAGTCTACCGAGGAACGGCTCTCGCCGCTACTCTCCGAGGCGGTTCCGGCTGCGCATGGCCCGTTCGGCCTCACGCTTGTCCGTCTTCTCGCGCAGGGCCTGGCGCTTGTCGAACTCGCGCTTGCCCTTCGCGACCGCGATCTCGACCTTGGCACGACCGTCGTGGAAGTAGATCTGCAGCGGGACGAGCGTGTAGCCGCCCTGCTGGGTCTTGTGCGAGATCTTCACGATCTCCTGCTTGTGGAGCAGCAGCTTCCGCTTGCGCCGTGGGGCGTGGTTGTTCCACGTCCCCTCGGTGTACTCGGGGATGTGCACGGCGTCGAGCCACGCTTCTCCCCCGTCGACGAACGCGTACCCGTCCACGAGCGACGCACGCCCTTCGCGGAGCGACTTCACCTCGGTGCCCGAGAGCACCATGCCCGCTTCGTACGTGTCCTCGATCAGGTAGTCGTGGCGCGCGCGACGGTTGGTCGCCACGATCTTCTCGCCGCGTTCCTTCGCCATGCGCGTCTCCTCTCGAACGGTCGCTGCCGATGTGCAGCCCTACAGACTAGCGAACACCGGACGGGCGGCGCACCTTCCCGGCGCGCCGCCCGTCCGCACTGCTCCGCAGCGCCCGGCTAGACCTTGAGGTACCGGCGGATCGCGATCGATGCCGAGACCGCCGCCAGGACCACCCCGATGACGATCACCGCCGGCACGACGACCGCCGCGTCGCTCATCCCGATGAACGCGGTGCCGGAGAACCGCTTCGTGAGGTAGTTGCGGACGAAGAACCAGACCACCGCGGTGATCGCACCACCGGCCAGGACCGCCCCGATGGCCGCCGCGATCACCCCCTCGAGCACGAAGGGTGTCTGGATGAACCGGTTCGACGCGCCCACGAGGCGCATGATGCCGAGCTCTCGCCGTCGACTGAACGCCGACAACCGGATCGTCGTCGCGATCAGCAGCACGGCCGCGATGAGCATGAGCGCCGCGATGCCGATCGCCGTGTACGAGGACGCGTTCAACAGGTTGAAGATCGGTTGCAGGTAGCCGCGCTGGTCGACCACGCTCTGCACGCCGGCGACCTTCGACAGGCTCTCCTGCAGGACGTCGGCCTGCGACGGGTTCTTCAGGTTCACCCAGTACGTCTCGTTGAGGTACTCGGGCTTGACGAACTCCGTGGCGGGTGAGTCCTTGAACTGCTGCTTGAAGCGGTCGTACGCCTGCTGCTGGTCCTCGTAGTACGTCTTCTCGATGTACGGCGCGAGCGTCGAGCCCTTGAGCTGCTCCTCCACCTGCTTCCGCTGGTCGTCGGTCGCCTTGGCGCCGGTGCAGTTGCCGGTCGTGTCGGTGTCCGTGCAGAGGTACACGGCGACCTGGGCGCGGTCGTACCAGTACCCCTTCATCTGGTTGATCTGCATCTGGAGCAGGATCGCGGTGCCGACGAAGGTCAGCGAGATGAAGGTGACCAGGACGACCGAGACGACCATCGAGGCGTTCCGTCGGAGGCCGGAACCGACCTCGGACATGACGAGCCCGAGCCTCATCGGATGAGCCCCGGGATGGTCTGGATGCCGGTGGTGTTCGAGACGCCGGACTGCTGGATGGTCGGGAGCGCCTGGGTCTGGTACCCGCCGGACTGCTCGTCACGGAGGACGGTGCCGCCGGAGAGCTCGATCACCCGGCGCTGCATCTGGTTCACGATGCTGGCGTCGTGCGTCGCCATGAGCACGGTGGTGCCTCCCTGGTTGATGCGTTCGAGGAGCGCCATGATGCCCGCCGAGGTCGTCGGGTCGAGGTTGCCGGTCGGCTCGTCGGCGAGGAGCACCGACGGCTTGTTCACGACGGCGCGGGCGATGGCCACACGCTGCTGCTCACCACCGGAGAGCTCGTGCGGCATGCGGGTCGCCTTGCCGTTCAGCCCGACGAGCTTGAGCACGTCGGTGACGGCCTCGCTGATGAAGCCCTTGCTCTTGCCGATGACCTGCAGTGAGAACGCGACGTTGTCGAAGACGGTCTTGTTCGGCAGGAGTCGGAAGTCCTGGAAGACCACGCCGAGGTTCCGTCGGAAGTACGGCACCTTCCGCGAGGACAGGGCGCCGAGGCGTTGGCCGAGCACGTGGATCTGCCCGCGGGACGGCTTCTCCTCCTTGAGCACGAGGCGCAGGAAGCTGGACTTCCCGGAGCCGGACGCGCCGACGAGGAAGACGAACTCGCCCTTGAGGATCTCGAGGGTGATGTTGTCGAGCGCTGGACTCGGGTTGCCCGAGTACACCTTGGTGACCTGGTCGAATTTGATCATGACCGGATCAGGGTAGGTCGCCCCGCTTGGAAAACAAGCCAGGCGCGCGGCACGCTGGCGCTCAGGACTCCACGGATTGCTTCCGCCAGCGGATGCCGGCGTTGATGAACCCGTCCAGGTCGCCGTCGAACACCGCTGAGGGGTTGTTCACCTCGTGCTCGCTGCGGAGGTCCTTGACCATCTGGTACGGCGCCAGGACGTAGGAGCGGATCTGGTCGCCCCAGCTCGCCGTGATGTTGCCGGCGAGCTCCTTCTTCTTCGCGTTCTCCTCTTCCTTCTTCAGGAGGAGCAGGCGCGACTGCAGCACACGCATGGCCGCAGCACGGTTCTGGATCTGCGACTTCTCGTTCTGCATCGAGACCACGGTGCCGGTCGGGATGTGCGTCAGGCGCACCGCGGAGTCGGTCGTGTTGACCGACTGCCCACCAGGACCCGACGAGCGGAAGACGTCCACGCGGATGTCGTTCTCCGGGATGTCGATGACGGCGGTCTCCGGCATGAGCGGGATGACCTCGACGGCGGCGAAGGACGTCTGGCGCTTGCCGGCGGCACCGAACGGCGACATCCGGACCAGGCGGTGCGTGCCGGCTTCGACCGACAGCGTGCCGAAGGCGTGCGGGGCGTCCACCTCGAACGTGGCGGACTTGATCCCCGCTTCTTCGGCGTAGGACGTGTCCATCACGGTGGTCTTGTAGCCGTGCTGCTCGGCGTACCGCAGGTACATGCGCATGAGCATCTCGGCGAAGTCGGCCGCGTCGACGCCTCCGGCCCCGGCGCGGATCGTGATGACGGCGGGACGGTCGTCGTACTCGCCGTCGAGGAGCGTCTGCACCTCGAGGTCGCCCATGGTCTTGGTGATCGCCTTGAGCTCGGCGGCGGCCTCGTCGGCGGACTCCTGGTCGTCGGCCTCGTTCGCCATCTCGACGAGCACCTCGAGGTCGTCGATGCGCCGCTCGGTGTCGGTGATCTTCTTGAGCTCCGACTGCCGGTGCGAGAGCGCACTCGTCACCTGCTGCGCGTGCTCCACGTCGTCCCAGAGGTCCTGTGCCCCCGCCTGCTCGCTGAGATCGGCGATGTCACGCTCCAGGCGGTCGACGTCGACCACCGAGCGGATGTTGCCGAAGGTCTCTCGGAGTGCGGAGAGCTGCTCGGTGAAGTCCAGTTCGACCATGGTCACCGATCCTACCGGCGCGCGTCCGACACGGCCGACCGTCCGGACAGGAGGCTCGGTGCGGGTCCGCCCCGCCGGTCCCGGTCCCCGCCCCGCCGGTCCCGGTCCCCGCCCCGCCGGTCCCGGTCCCCGCTACGGCTTCTCGTCGACGAGGGCGACGAACCGGCTGCCGATGCCCTCGACCTCGCGCCGGGTGAGCCCCACCGTCGGGTCCGGTGCCTGGTACGGCGCGTGGTAGTCGCACATCAGGTAGTCCCAGTCCGGCCACCACTTCTTCGGCCGGGCGTCCTCCGCGTACCCGCAGACCACGCACTCGAGGCTGACCCAGACCTTCTTCTTCCCCGTGCGGTTCGCGCGCGACTGCACGAGCCAGGCTGGCGGATCCTGCTCGATCGCCTCGAGCTCGACTTCGCTCAGGCGTGCGGGGATCCCGTGATGGGCCGCCATCTCGAGGGGGATGTCGAGCCGGATGGCCGCTTCGCGTCGGGAGAGCATCCGACAAGACTAGGGCGCGATCGGAGACGGGGCGCCGAACAGTCGCGTCGTCCAGTCGGCGAGGGCTGCGGTCGCGGTCCTCGAGATCGCGGCGTCGGGCACCATGCTGGTGAAGCCGTGGAACGCCCCTGGCCAGACGTGCAACTCCGCGTCGACACCGGACGCCCAGAGGCGACTGGCGAAGGCGACGTCCTCGTCCCGGAACACCTCGGCGCTGCCGCAGTCGATGTAGGTCTTCGGGAGCGCGGAGAGGTCCGTGGCACGAGCCGGCGCGGCGTAGACGGACACGCCGGCCGTGGCACGGCGGTCCCCGAGGTACGCATCCCAGCCGAAGCGGGTCATCTGACGGTCCGCGACCCCGACGCCGTCGATCTGCATGGTGGACACGGTGTCGTCGCGATCGTCGAGCATCGGGGACACGAGGATCTGCGCCAGCAGCTCCGGCCCCTTCCGATCGCGTGCGAGGAGCGCCGTGCCCGCTGCGAGGCCACCGCCGGCGCTCTGTCCCGCGACGACGATCCGCGCCGGGTCGATGCCGAGCTCCGCGGCGTGCTCGGCCACCCAGACCAGGCCGGCGTAGCAGTCCTCGACCGGGTAGGGGTCCGGGTATTCGGGTGCGAGCCGGTAGTCGACGCTGACGAGGACGACGTCGTGGTCGAGGAGCCAGTCGTCGTAGCCGTCGAGGTTCCCGAGGTGATGGCCGAAGACCATTCCCCCGCCGTGGATGGTGTAGACGGCCGCGGTCGTGCCGGTGCGCTCGATGCGGTCGATGATCGCGAGGTCGATCGGGTCGCCGAGGTGACCGGGAACCGTGACGTTCCGCCGTTGGTACCCGCGCGATCGCAGGCGTTCGTCGAGGACCTGCTCGGGCACGTCGAGCTGCCGCATGTGGGGCAGCATCTCCTCGGTGATGGTGAAGGGGCCGCGGGCTTCGAGCGCGGTGAGGAACGTCGCGAGTTCGGCATCGAACGGCGGACGGACGACGGGGTCGGACACGGGGGTTTGATCGAGCACGGGCGGACTCCTTCGATGAAGAAGTGGCGACTCCCGTGAGACGCGTGTGCGATCCGATCCGCCGGAGCAGAGCGGGTTTTTTCCCTCTACCGACGACAGTAGCGCACCGTCCGGGGACTGAGCACAACGGCGGACGCCGACGACGTCGTCTGGAGCATCGACACTCGTCTTCGGTGAATCAGCGGGATGTCGTCCTGCGCTCGACGTGTCGAACCGACAGCACTCCTGCGATCGAGATCGCCAGAGCGGCCACGGCCGCCGCGGCAGCGACGCCGCCCCCGCTCCCGACGATGAGCCCCGCAACGCTCGTCCCGACTGCCGAACCTCCGACAGCAGCCACGACGACGACGCCGTACGCGCTCGCGATGAACGGCGGCGGGACGACGACGTCGAGCGCGCCGGACAGGACGATCGCCACCGGGCTCGACAGCCCACCGACGACGAACACCAGGGCGGCCAGGAGGACGATCCGATCAGCAGCGATCACCAACGTCGCGTATCCGCCGGCGGTCAGGGCAAGAGCGGTGAGGAGCTGCGCCCGCCGGCTGCTCGGCACCGGTCGTGCACCGAAGAGCAGGGCACCGACGGCTTCTCCGAGTGCCAGGCAGGCCAACACCGGCCCTGCCAGTTCGCCCCTGCCCGCCGCCTCCACGACGGCCGGCACGATCACCGTCAACGATCCCGTCGCCACACTCACCAGACCACCGATCGAGACGATCCGAGCGAACGGCGCCGCACCGGCCAGCGGGAGTGACGAACCGGCAGGCGGTGTCGGCGTGGTCGTCCCCATCGACACTGCCAGCAGGGCGCCGGCGGCCCCGATGACCGCCGCGACGACCACGAAGTCCAGCTGCCGAGGCGCCGAGGCCACGAGCAGGCCCGCCACCACCGGTCCTGTCGCGAGTCCCGCTTGGAATGCGACCGAGAGCAGAGCGTAGGCACCAGACCGTTCCGCGGGCTCGGAGAAGGAACGCGGGATCGAAGCTCGAAGGGCTGCCGCCAGCGCCGGGAACGAGACCCCGGCTCCGGCGAGGAGCACCGACTGCGCAGTCGACCCCGGCGATGCGGCCACCAAGAGCATGAAGCTGCTGCTGACGCCCGCTCCGATGCTCACGACCCAGCGGGCCGAGACTCGCGCCATCACCGCCCCCTGAACCGGGACGCCCACTGCGTTCGCCAGCCCGAAGGCGCCGGCAGCAACTGCCCCGGTGGCGAGGGACTCGCCGGGCGACAGGATCAGCGACAGCGGGATCATCCCCAGCGCGACGGCTGACAGGGCAACTGCTCCGACACCGATCACGAAGGGACGGTCAGCCAGCAGGCGTCGGTAGACGACGGTCATGTGGGCTCCACAAGGGGAGCCCACCCACCCGGGAGACACACTCCCCTTGCGTCGACGGAGTCGCCGACTGCGCCGATGGTAGGCACACGAAGCACGTCATGTCGACGTCTCGAGAGGCGATCTCGCCGCGGGACGACTCGCCGCCGCTGCCGGAGCGGAGCCCCGTACCTCCGGCTCGGCCGCTACGACCGGGCGGCGAGCTGGCAGTTCACGAGGACGCGCGCCTGAGGACCGGCGAGGGACGCCACCGCGAGGTTCGTGATGCTGATCCGCCGGGCGCCTTCCGCTCCAGACACGACCGTTGCGTGGGGCCGGTACCCCGCTCCCCAGAACCTGGCATGGTCGGGTCCGAACCCCGGCAGCGACTCGACCGATCCGGACAAGGATCCGTGCAGTGTGTGGAAGACCGGGTGTTCGGCGAGCAGCACCGGGACGTCGCGGCGCGGGCCGAACATCGCGCGTGGTCCCAGGTCGGCGTCGAACGCCGACTGCCGGTCGGCGGCCTCGCGGACGATCGACGTCACGGCAGCGACCGCGGAGCCGTCGACGACGAAGTTCGGCAGGACGGTCACGTGCACGGGCCAGTTCGCGCGGTCGACAGGTGCAGGCAAGCGCTCAGGCGTTCCCACGACGACCAGCCGTTCCATCCCGCCCCGTCACCGCCCCATCGACGGCGTCCGGGACGCCATCCCCGCAGCACCTGCGCGCGCCACCGCATCGGGCAGCGCCGCGAGGAACGCGTCGACGTCGGCATCGGTCGAGGTGTGTCCGAGCGTGATGCGGAGCGCACCGCGGGCCTCGTCCTCCGACAGCCCCATCGCGAGCAGCACGTGTGACGCCTCGGGGACGCCCGCCTGGCATGCCGACCCGGTCGACACGGCGACCCCTGCGGCGTCGAGCAGGAAGAGCAACGAGTCGCCCTCGCAACCCGGGAAGGTGAAGTGCGCGTTGCCGGGCAGTCGGTCGACGGGGTCGCCGCGGAGCACGGCGGACGGCACGGCCTCGAGCACGCCAGCGATCAGGCGGTCTCGGAGCGCCCGGACGTCGGCGTGCGGTGCGGACGCGGCGACACCGAACGCGATCGCCGCCGGGGCGTCCTGCGTCCCGCTGCGGACCTGCCGCTGCTGCCCTCCGCCGTGGATGAGCGGCTCGACGGTCGCGGTGCGCCCGAGGACGAGCGCGCCGATGCCGACGGGACCGCCGATCTTGTGCGCGGAGACGCTCAGGGCGTCCAACCCGGATGCTCGGAAGGAGACGGGGACCTGCCCGTAGGCGGCGACGGCATCGGAGTGCACGGGGACGCCGGCGGCGTGCGCCAGCGCGACGATCGAGGTGACCGGCTGGATCGTGCCGACCTCGTTGTTGGCCCAGAGGAACGTGACCAGGGCGACGTCGTCGGCGGAGGCGAGCCGTGCCTCCAGTCCGGCGAGGTCGAGGCGACCGTCCACGTCCAACGGGACCACGTCGACGACCGCTCCGTCGTGGCGTTCGAGCCAGTCGACCGTGTCGACGGTCGCGTGGTGCTCCCCCGCGGCGACAACGATGCGGGGCCGCGGCCGGTCCTGCTGTCTGGCCCAGTAGAGGCCCTTGATCGCGAGGTTGATGCTCTCGGTCCCGCCTGAGGTGAAGACGACCTCCACCGGTTCGGCGTCGAGGGACGCGGCGACGCGCGCTCGTCCGTCCTCGAGCAGCATCTTGGCGCGCTGGCCGGCGCTGTGGATCGACGACGGGTTGCCGACGGTCGCGAGCGCGTCCGTGAAGGCGGCGAGCGCCTCCGGCAGGATCGGTGTCGTCGCAGCGTGGTCGAGGTAGACCGGCACGCAGGTACCCCCTTTTCGAGCGTTTTCAGGATACCCGCCGGTCCTCGTACCCTTGTCGGGTGCACGAGACCGCGATCGAGACACCCCAGGGGCTCCTCCTGGGCCCCGACGGCACCGCGCGCTTCTGCATGCGGTCGGCATCGGCCACGTCGGCGACGCTCGTCGTCGACGGTCGCGGATCGGTCGCCCTGGAGCGGGTCGACGGCACCGACCTGTGGACCGGGAGCGTCGACGGGGTCCAGGTCGGTGACACGTACCACCTGCTCCTCGACGGGCCCGAGGGACCGCGGCACGAGTTCGACGGCACGCGGCCGCTGCTCGACCCGTACGCACGCGGCATCGTGCGGACCGACGGCGAGCGCCGCTGGTCGAGCGTCGTCGTGGACGGGTCCTTCGACTGGGGCGACGTCGGCAAGCCCGAGGTGCCGCTCGACCGCGTCGTCGTCTACGAGGCGAACGTCAGGACGCTGACGAGCGAGAACCACGCCGTGCCGGAGCACCTCCGCGGAACGTACGCCGGCGTCGCGCACGAGAGCACCATCGCGCACCTGCACCGCATCGGCGTGACGACGCTGGAGCTCCTCCCGGTGCAGGCGTTCGACACCGAGCACTGGCTGCAGGAGGCCGGCCGTGAGAACGCGTGGGGCTACAACACCCTCGGGTTCTTCGCGCCGCACGCCGGGTACGCCTCGGCCCCTGCGCGCGAGCAGGGCGCCGACGGGGTGCTCCGCGAGTTCAAGGGCATGGTCCGGCTCCTGCACGAGGCCGGCATCCAGGTCGTCCTGGACGTGGTCTACAACCACACCGCCGAAGAGGGGCTCGGCGGCCCGACATCGTCGCTCCGCGGCATCGACGGCGCGAACCGGTACCGCTGGGCCGACGACGACACGTACTACGACACCACCGGCTGCGGGAACACGCTCGACACCTCGGTGGAGGCCACCGCCGACCTCGTCGTCGACAGCTTGCGGTACTGGGCGCGCGAGATGCAGGTCGACGGGTTCCGCTTCGACCTGATGGCCGCCCTCGCCCGCGACGCCGACCACGCGTTCGATCCTGACCACCCCCTGCTGGACCGCATCCGTCACCACGAGGACCTGCAGGACGTGCTCGTCATCGCCGAGCCCTGGGACGTCGGGCCGGACGGATGGCGGACGGGGCACTTCGGCGAGCGCGTGAGCGAGTGGAACGACGGGTTCCGGAACACCGTCAGGCAGTTCTGGCTGACCGACGTGGCGCAGGAGCGGCGCACGGGGGTGCCCGGTGCCGGGATCGGTCCGCTCGCAGGGGCCCTGACCGGTTCCCGGAGCCTCTTCGGCGTGCCACGGGGGCCCCTCGCCGGCATCAACTTCGTCACCGCGCACGACGGCTTCACGCTCCACGACCTGACGGCGTACGACCACAAGCACAACGCGGCGAACGGCGAGGACGACCGCGACGGGACGAACGACAACCGTTCGTTCAACCACGGGGTGGAGGGGCCGACCGAGGACCGCGGCGTCCGGGCAGCCAGGGGTCGTTCGATGCGGAATCTGCTCGGCACGCTCCTGCTCTCCGCCGGCGTGCCCATGCTGACCGCCGGCGACGAGCGGAGCCGCACGCAGCACGGCAACAACAACGCGTACGTGGTGTCCGACGACCTGACACCGGTGGACTGGTCGACGGACGAGGACGCCGAGTCGATGACCGAGACGGTCGCCGCGCTGACGGCGCTCCGTGCCGCCCACCCGGCGCTCCGACCGTCGCGGTACGGCGTCGACGGGCAGGTGACGCCGTCGGCGTCGCGGATGACGTGGTACGGCCCCGATGGCGGTCCGATGACCGGTGAGTGGTGGGACCAGCCGATCCATCGAGCGCTGCAGTACTTCGTCGAGTCGACGCCGGAGCACGAGCCGTACGACCGGGTGCTCGTCGTGGTGCACGGCAGCGGCCGGACACGCGACCTGACCCTGCCGGTTCGGGACGACGTGCTCGCCTACCGCCTGGCGTGGTCGAGCGAGAAGCACCGTGACCACGACCGGCATCGTCCGGCGGGCACGGTCTTCACCGCGTACGGCCCGGGCATCCACGTGTTCGAGATCGTCTGACGCGCTGTCGTCCGCCGCTGGCGTGCGCCTGCTGGCGTCCGCTCGCCCTGTGGGTGGTCGAATCGCGCGTAGGGGGTCGAATCGCGCTTAGGAAGTCGGAACTCCCGACCACCTACGCGCGATTCGGCTTTCCATCCAGCCCGTTATGGGCAGGAACGTGCGCGGACGGCGGACGGGAGGCTCGGTGCCGGGCCGCCACGAGCCTCCCGTCCGCCGATCGGCAGCAACGCGTTCTCCACAGTCTCCGGGTTCCGGCGAACACGGAGGGCGCCGCCGGGTAGCGTCGGTTCCGTGGCCACCGCAGACCGACCCCGGCGTCCGAAGATCGGGCGCATCCCGATCACCGATCTCGCCCCGACGACGCCGAACGGCTTCCCGGGCAAGGCGTTCGACGGCGAGGTGATCACCTTCGGAGCGACCGTCTTCCGAGAAGGACACGGCGTCATCGGCGCCGACCTCGTCGTGGAGCGCCCCGACGGCGGGACCAGGACCGTCCCGTTGGCCCTCGTCGCACCGGGGACCGACCGGTACGAAGCGACGGTGCAGGTCGACCACACGGGCGTGTGGGCCTGGCACGTCGAGGCCTACTCCGACGACTGGGAGACCTGGCTGCACGGTGCACGGCTGAAGATCGCGGCGGGCGTCGACACCGAAGCGACGCTGCTCGACGGTGCAGCACTGCTCGATCGGCTCGCCGCCGAGACCGACTCCCCCGCCGCTGCTCGCGCCGCTGAACGCGTCCGCGACGAGGACCTCGACCCCGCCGAACGGCTCGCAGCGGTCGACGACCCCCGCATCACCGGCGAAGTCACCGAGGCACCCCTCACATCGCTCCGGACGCACTCCCCCGTGCAGTTGCTCGACGTCGAGCGGACGCGGGCCGGGGTCGGTGCCTGGTACGAGTTCTTCCCCAGGAGCGAAGGCGCCAAGCGCAACCCGGACGGCTCCTGGAAGAGCGGCGACTTCCGCACAGCGGCCCGTCGGCTCCCCGGCGTCGCACGGATGGGCTTCGACGTCGTCTACCTCCCGCCGATCCACCCGATCGGGCACACCGCCAGGAAGGGCCCGAACAACACCCTCGACGCCGGCCCGAACGACCCGGGCAGCCCGTGGGCGATCGGCTCCGAAGACGGCGGGCACGACGCCATCCACCCCGATCTCGGGACGGAAGAGGACTTCCGCGACTTCGTCGAGACGGCGAAGAACACCGGGATGGAAGTGGCGCTCGACTTCGCACTGCAGTGCTCCCCCGACCACCCGTGGGTGACCGAACACCCGGAGTGGTTCACGGTCCGCGCCGACGGCTCGATCGCCACGGCGGAGAACCCGCCGAAGCGCTACCAGGACATCTACCCGATCCAGTTCGACACCGATCCCGAAGGACTCGTCGCCGAGGTCGAACGGGTGCTCCGACACTGGATCGCGTTCGGGATCCGGATCTTCCGCGTCGACAACCCGCACACCAAACCGCTGTGGTTCTGGGAGCGCGTCATCAGGGAGATCCGCGACGAGCACCCGGAGACGGTGTTCCTCGCCGAGGCGTTCACGCGTCCGGCCATGATGCGCGCGCTCGCCGAAGCCGGCTTCCAGCAGTCGTACACGTACTTCACCTGGCGGAACACGAAGGACGAGATCGCGGACTACTTCGACGAGCTCGCCCACGAGACGAGCGCGTACCTCCGTCCGAACCTGTTCGTGAACACGCCGGACATCCTCACCGAGTACCTGCAGTTCGGCGGCCGGGCCGGCTACAAGGTCCGTGCTGCGCTCGCCGCGACCGGGGCTCCGACGTGGGGCATGTACTCCGGCTACGAGCTCTTCGAGGACGTCGCACGTCCGGGCTCCGAGGAGAACATCGACAACGAGAAGTACGAGTACAAGCCGCGCGACTTCGCCCTGGCCGAGGCAGAGGGCGCGAGCCTGGCGCCGTACGTGACGATGCTCAACCGGTTCCGCTCGGCGCACCCGGCACTCCGGCAGCTCCGGAACCTGCACGTGCACGACGCCGAGGACGATGCGATCGTCGTCTACTCCAAGCACCTGCCCGGTCTGTTCATCCGGTCCGGCCGCGACGACACCGTGATCGTGGTCGCCAACGTCGACCCGCACTCGGCCCGCGAGACGACCGTGCACCTCGACCTCGCCGCCCTCGGCCTCGACCCCGAGCAGTCCTTCGACGTCCGCGACGTCGTCACCGGCCAGCGCTGGGTCTGGGGCTCGTCCAACTACGTCCGCCTGGACGCGTTCCAGGAACCCGTACACCTGCTCGTCGTGGAAGGACCGCACCGATGACCACCGACCCCCAACAGCCAGACCGCAGCACCGGTCAGGACCGTGGGCAGGGGCCGAGCGTGCCGCCGGTCCAGCCGCCGCCCCCGCCCGTGCTCCCCCGTCTGATGCCCGAGGACACCCCCCGGCCGACACACCCGGCGAAGCACGTCGATCCCCCGACGCCGCCGGAGCCGACCCCTGTTCCGACGCCGCCCTCCGCACGCTTCGAGTCGCCGCGGTACGAGCCGCGGAGCTCCGCACCCGGCGAGGACATGCCGGGCGCCCGACTCCCGCGACGCGAAGCACCCGACCGCGGTGTGCAGGAATCGGCGACACTGTCCGGGCACGCGGCCGACTCCGCGCACCCGCGCCACGTCACCGCGGAAGCGGTGCAGGAGCCGGCTGCCTCGAGCGTGGCGGAGACGCAGCCCGATGCGGTGTCGCAAGCCGGAGCGGACGGGACGGACGCGCCCGAGCCGAGCCGAGCCTCCAGCCCGGTGGCCGACGCGGCGGCCGAACCGCGCCCCGCCCCCGTCGAGGAGTGGCTGCGGACCGCCGTCGCCGAGGGCCGCTGGTCCCAGCCGCACGACGTCCTCGGCCCACACCCCGTCGACGGCGGGACGAGCGTCCGTGTCGTCCGTCACCTCGCCCGCGCCGTCCGGCTCGTGCGACTCGAGGGCGACGACATCGAGCTGACGCACGAGGGCGACGGACTCTGGGCCGGCGCCACCGTCGAACCGCTCGGGCGCTACCGGGTCGAGGCCGACTACGACTACGACGAGAGCACCGACACCGACGACACCACCTGGACGACCGACGACGCGTACCGGTTCCCGCCGACGCTCGGCGAGCTCGACCTGCACCTGTTCGGTGAGGGCCGCGACGAGCAGCTCTGGCAGCACCTCGGCGCACACGTCCGCACGATGGACGGGGTCGAGGGCGTCGCGTTCTCGGTCTGGGCGCCGCGGGCCACCGCCGTGCGGGTGATCGGCGACTTCGAGGGCTGGGAAGGGCGCACGACCGCGATGCGGCGCCTGAGCGACCTCGGCGTCTGGGAACTGTTCTGGCCGGGCGCCGTCGAGGGACAGCGGTACAAGTTCCAGATCCTGACCGACAGCGGCTGGGTGGAGCGTGCCGACCCGTTCGCGCGGCGCACCGAGGTCCCACCGCTGACCGCGTCCGTCGTCACGACCTCCGACTACGAGTGGTCCGACGGCGACCGGGTATGGATGGAACACCGGGCGAAGACGACCACGCACGACCGTCCGATGAGCGTCTACGAGGTGCACCTCGGCTCGTGGCGCCCCGGGCTGAGCTACCGCGAGGTCGCCGACCAGCTGATCGGCCACGTGCAGTTCCTCGGGTTCACGCACATCGAGTTCCTGCCGCTCGCGGAACACCCGTTCGGCGGCTCGTGGGGCTACCAGGTCACCGGGTACTACGCGGCGACCTCGCGGTTCGGTTCGCCCGACGACCTCCGCTACCTCATCGACCGGCTGCACTCCGCGGGCATCGGCGTGATCATGGACTGGGTTCCAGGGCACTTCCCGAAGGACGAGTGGGCGCTCGGCAAGTTCGACGGCCACGCGCTCTTCGAGCACCCGGACCCCCGCCGCGGCGAACAGCTCGACTGGGGCACCTACGTGTTCGACTTCGGGCAGCCGCAGGTCCGCAACTTCCTCGTCGCGAACGCGCTGTACTGGCTCGAGGAGTTCCACATCGACGGCCTCCGGGTCGACGCCGTCGCATCGATCCTCTACCTCGACTACTCCCGTACGGACTGGCTGCCGAACATCCACGGCGGCCGCGAGAACCTCGAGGCGATCTCGTTCCTGCAGGAGACGAACGCCACCGCGTACAAGCGCTACCCGGGCATCGTGATGATCGCCGAGGAGAGCACCTCGTGGCCCGGCGTGACACAGCCGACGGACGCCGGCGGGCTCGGCTTCGGCCAGAAGTGGAACATGGGCTGGATGCACGACTCGCTCGAGTACGTGCAGCGCGAACCGGTGTACCGCAGCTACCACCACGACGAGCTGACGTTCTCGTTCGTGTACGCGTTCAGTGAGCAGTTCACCCTGCCGATCAGCCACGACGAGGTCGTGCACGGCAAGGGATCGCTCTACGGCAAGATGCCAGGGGACGAGTGGCAGAAGCTCGCGAACGTCCGCGCCTACCTGGCGTTCATGTGGGCGCACCCCGGCAAGCAGCTGCTGTTCATGGGCCAGGAGTTCGCGCAGTCGTCCGAGTGGTCCGAGGAACGCGGCCTCGACTGGTGGCTTCTCGACGACCCCGGCCACCGAGGGGTGCAGGACCTCGTCGCGGCGCTCAACCGCGTGTACAAGGACACACCGGCGCTGTGGACGCACGACGCCACGTCCGAGGGCTTCGAGTGGATCGAGGGCGGCGACGCCCCGCACTCCACGATCGGATTCCTGCGGAAGACCGGCGACGAGCGGCTGGCGGTGTTCGTGAACTTCTCGGGCGTGCCCGTCGAGCGTCGCTTCGGGCTCCCGGCCGCCGGGCAGTGGCAGGAGGTCCTCAACACCGACGCAGCAGAGTACGGCGGCTCGGGTGTCGGGAATCTCGGAGTCGTCACCGCGGATGACACCCCGTGGGCCGGGCGCCCGGCCTCGGCGCACCTCGTGGTGCCGCCGCTCGGCGCGGTCTGGCTGAAGCTGACCCGCTGACCCGTCCGTCTGCATCGCGAAAGCGACAGATCCCCGCGAGCATCTCGCGGGGATCTGTCGCTTTGGCGGTCCTGATGGGCTCAGTACAGCGCGCTCGCGAGGCGCCGACGCGCCGCGATGACGCGGGGGTCCTCCGCGCCGATGAGCTCGAAGTACTCGACGAGCCGGACACGCAGGGACTCACGGTCGCTGCCGAACACCGTCGGCACCAGGTCGAGCAGGCGCCCGAAGGCATCCTCGACGTGGCCGCCGCTGATGTCGAGGTCGGCGACGGCGAGCTGCGCGCCCACGTCGGACGGCCCCGCACCCGCCGCTGACCGGATCTCCTCCGCCGTCCGGCCGTTCAACCGGTCGAGGAGCGACACCTGCGCGAGCCCGGCGACGGCCATCTGGTCGTGCGGGTCCTGCGCGATCGCGGTCTTGTACTCCTGGATCGCCGTGGCGTAGTCGCCCTGCTCGATCGCGTCGTACGCCGCCTGGTGGTGCGGCGGCAGCGGCTCCGGCTCGGGCTCGCCCTGTTCGACCGGCTCGGTGTCGGTGCCCGCGCCGTCGACCGTGACGCGACCGGAGACGCCGTTCTGCTCGGCGGCCTGGAGCACCTGCTCGTAGACGTCGCGAACCTGGGCCTCCGGCAGCGCGCCGACGAAGAGCCCGAGCGGGCGACCGCCGATGACCGCGGCCACGGTCGGGATCGACTGCGCCTGGAACGCCTGCACGAGCTGCGGGTTCGTGTCGGCGTCCACCTTGGCCAGGACGATGCGTCCGGCGTACTCCTCGGTGAGCTGCTCGAGGATGGGCGAGAGCTGCTTGCACGGCCCGCACCACTCGGCCCAGATGTCGACGATCACCGGGACGATCGTGGACAGCTGCAGGACGTCCTGGAACGTGTCGTCGGTGACGTCGATGACGAGCGACGGGACGGTCAGGTCCGCACCGGTCTCGGAGCCGGTCCCTGGTGCGGCCGGGGCTGCCTGTTGGGCTGCCGGACGTTGGGCACGCTCGACCAGGGATGACAGGTCGACGGCTCCGCGGAGTCCGGACGGGGTCGGGGGGACGTTCGTCATTGCACCTCACTCGCTGCGGTCAGGCCCTGCGTGAACCCGAGCAGGACTATCTTGTCGTCCGACCCGACGGCCGGCACGGAGAAGAGCAGCTGGACGCCGTACGTGGCGCTGATGCCCTTCTTGCTTGAGTCGACCCCGGACAGGGCCTTCACCGCGCCCTCGGTGTTGACCTCGGCGCCGTCGGCGGTCGGGGTGACCTTCTCGATCTCGTTCAGGTTCACGGACACGAGCGCACCCGCCCCGTTCGTCGCCAGGGCGATGGCGGAGCCGTCCGGGGACTCGGACGAGTACTCGATCTTCGCGGTGTCCGGCAGGGAGGCGGACTTCTTGTCCTTGTAGTCCTTGCCGATCTTGCCGCGCAGGTCGTCGCCGTCCGACTGGAAGAGGTCGGCGTACTTGCTGTCCGCGTCCTTCGAGAGGATGTCGCCGTACGCCGGCCCCACCGCGTCCGGGGCGAGCGCGAGGAGCTTCGAGTCGGACGCGAGCTGCGCGGTGCCGATCGAGACCGGGGCGACCGACGGGAGCTTCGCGTCGGCTTCGAGCGACACGTCGTACGCGACCTTGTAGTCGTCGCGCGCGGACTCCTGCACGAGCGTCAGGGCCTGCGGCGCCGTCTTCTGGTCGTCCGGGTCGGAGGCGACCACGAACACCGTGCGCGGCCAGGTGTCGGTCTGCTGCGGGAGCGACACCGAGATGTCCGCGGCCGAGATCGCCGGTGGGGCCTGCACGTCCTGGTCCTTGTCGCGGATCTGGTAGTTGGCCTTGCGGAGCTCGAGCGCCGGTCCGGTGAACCGGGTCGCGGCGAGATCGGCGTCCTTGTCGGCGTCGGCCTTCGTCGCGACCTCTGCGATCCGACCGACGATCCGGTTGATCTGCTGCCGAGTCGCGGCGGTCGGCTCGGCCTGTTCGGCGGCACCGGTGGCCGACGCCGTCGGGGTGGCGGTCGCCGTCGCGTCTCCACCGCCCTGCGGCCAGTACTCCGAGGAGCACCCGGCGAGTGCGAGCGTGCCCACGAGCACGACCGGCACAGCGATCATCGAGCGGCGGCCTCGGCGCGACCGAGCCGGGACCTGGGCCCCCGCCGCCGCTGCGCGACGCGAGGCGCGCACGCGCGGCGGCCGGGTCCCACCGCTGCGACGCCGCGGACCACGGGAACGCCGCTGGTGGAGGAACGCCCAGACGAGCAGGACGATCCCGCCGAGCACGAACACGCCACCGGCCACCATGAGCGGTCCGACCGAGGGGGTCGCGGTGTCACGCGGCCAGGTCACGGAGACGTCGGAGGGAGCGGCGGACTTGCCGTCGCCGACGAGGACCACGGAGACGTCCTGCGGCAGTCGCACGGTGAACTGCCCGGCGCCGTCGTACTCCTGGTACCAGAGGTCGCTGCCCTTCGGGTCGGGAACGGAGTCGTCGCTGCCCGTCGTCCTCGCGACGAGACGCTCGCCCTCCGCGTCGTAGCGGAGCGTGTTGTGCTTGGCGTCGCCCACCCACGCGTCGACGTCGGAGGTCTTGCCGTAGGCGGCGAAGACGGTCCCCGAGCCGGTGACGTTGATGCGCTGGTAGCCCGGGTTCGCGTTGAGCGTGGAGCCGGGGATGACGGTGACGGGCGCCGTGGTCATCGACGACGCCTGCGCCACGGTGGAGGACGGTGGCGCGAAGACGGTGCGTTGGGCGACGCCCAGACCGACGAGCAGCAGCCCGATCACGAAACTGACGATCGCCAGGACGAATCGCACGGATCTCTCTCCCTCCGCGCCGGGGTGGGGGGAATCGGCGCGCGAATCAACGGCCCAGGATACGCGAGAGAGGCTGGAGAGCGCATCCCTGCTCGCTGTCCACCGGCTCAGACGGGGTCCGTGCCGCACCACTACACTCGACGCGCGGGCGGTACGGCGCCGTCCGGAGGACCAGCAGGAGCGACACGTGGCGAACGACGAGGCAGAGTTCGGGACCGAGATGCGGGGGTACCGCAAGGACGACGTGGACCGCGCTCTGAACGACCTCCGCCGCGAGCTCATCAAGTCGAACAACGACCGCGCGGAGGCCGCGAAGGAGATCCGGCTCCTGCAGTCCCGCCTCTCCGACATGCAGGCGGAACTCGACGAAGCGGGCACCCCGACGTACAGCGGACTCGGCACGCGCCTGGAGTCCACGCTCCGGGTCGCCGAGGAGCAGTCCACCCGCTTGATCAGTCAGGCGGACATCGACGCGCAGCGCCTGCGGGCGTCCAGCCGTGCCGAGGCCGAGCGCACCGTCCGCGAAGCCCAGGAAGAGGCGCGCGACACCCTCGAGGACGCCAGGACCCGTGCCACGAACGAACTCGCCCGAGCGCGCGCCGAGGCCGCCGACACCGTCGAGCGCGCCCGCGCCGAAGCCGGGATGCTCACGCAGGACGCCAGGAACGAGTCAGCGGCGATCCGCGGTGCCGCGGTGACCGAGGCCGCGGAGACCCGTTCGATCGCGATCCGGGAGACGAACGCACTCCGCGCGGGTGTCGAGCACGAGGTCGCCGAACTCCGGGAACTCGCACAGCGCGAGTCCGCCGACGCCCGGAGCGCAGCGGCCGAACTGGACCGCGAGACCGAACACCGCCGCAGCGTCTTCGAGGCCGACCACACCCGACGCATCGAGGACCTCGACCGCGAGGAGCGCACCCGCCGCGACGCCCTCGAGCGCGAGATCGCCGACGGTCGGGCCGCGTGGGAGCACGAGCACGGCGAACGCTCCCGTGCGCTCGAGCTCGAGATCGCAACGGGTCGCGCCGACCTCGCCGCCGAGGTGGACGGCCGCCGCGACGAACTCGAGTCGGAGCTCGCCGACCGCCGCCGGACCCTCGACGAGGAGCTCGCCGCCGGCCGGGCCGAGTGGGATCGAGAACTGGCGTCGGCCCGCGCGGCCCTCGAGCAGGAGCTGGAAGCGGCTCGTGCACAGCTGCGCGTCGACCAGGAGCACACCGCTGCCGAGAACGAGCGGCTCGTGCAGGAGACCGCCGACCGCATCGCGCGCGAGACCGAGGAGCACCGCGGACGCATCGAGCGGGAGCGCGCCGAGGCCACCGCGACCGCCGAGCGGCTCGCCCAAGAGCACGCCGCCGAGCTCGCCGCACGCCGTGAGCGCGAGCACGGCGAGATCGACACCGAGATCGCCGAGCGCCGCAGTGCCGAGTTGGACGCGCTCGAAGCCGAGCGCACCGCACTCCGGCAGGAGATCGACACCGCACGCGCCGGCCTCGCGAAGGAGCGCGACGAGGTCAGGGCCGAGATCGCCCGCGAGCGCGACGAGGCCCGGACGACCCTCGAGTCCGAGCTCGCAGCCCGCCGCGACGACGCCGAGCAGGACTACCTCCAGAAGCACCACGAGACCGTCACCGAGACGCAGAAGTACCTCGACGAGGCGAACCTCCAGCTCGCGGAGGCCACGCGCCGCGCGACCGAGGCGCGCGAGCGTGCCGAGCGGCTGCAGCAAGAGGCCAACGACCTCGAGCGCACCAGCACATCCGACGCCGAGGAACGTGCCCGCACCGTCCTCGCCGAAGCCCAGGAGCGTGCGCACCGCCTCGTGGCCGAGGCCGAGGAACGCTCGGCCGCACAGATCGCCGAGGCGGAGGACCGCCTCGCCGCGATCCGCACCGAGCGCGAAGCGGTCGCCGGCTACCTCGAGAACCTCCGTGGCGTGCTGTCGCACGCCGCCGGCGTCGTCGAGTCCCCGGCCGACGCGGACGCCACCGACTCCTGAACCGGCCCGGACTGGAGGCCCTGCACCGGGCCTCCTGTCCGGTCACCGCCGACAGGCGGTCGGGCTCAGTGCGTGACGTGCGTCGGCAGCGGCGCGCTTCCCGGCACCACCAGGTCCGCGATCGCGTCCAGCACGATCCGCACGTACCGCTCCCCCACCCAGAGGTGCTTCGCGCCCGCCACCGGGACGACGCGGACGTTCGGCGCGACGGCGAAGCGCCGCTCGGCCGCTTCCGGCTGCAGGAAGTCGTCGTGTTCCGGGACCAGGGCGACGACCGGCACGCCGACGTCGGCCCATCGTGCGAGCTCGTCGTCGCTCGTGCGGTGGAGCGGCGGTGAGAGCAGGACCACGCCAGCGACCGTGCCGGCATCGACGTGCTCGAGCGCGTGCTTGAGGATCACCTCGGTCCCGAAGGACCACCCCACCAGCCACGGGGTGGGCAGGCCGCGTGCGGCGACGTCGGCGACCGCCGCGCGCAGGTCGAAGCCCTCGGAGACACCGTCGCCGAACGTGCCCTCCGACGTCCCGCGGGGAGAGGTCACCGAGCGGAAGTTGAACCGCAACACCGCGATGTCCGCGAGCTCCGGCAACCGGGCAGCGGCCTTCTTCAGGACGTGCGAGTCCATGAACCCGTGCGCGGTCGGCAGCGGGTGCAGCGTGACGATCGTGCCGCGCGCCGGACGACCGTGCGGCTCTGCGAGCTCCCCGACGAGGGTGAGGTGGTCATCGGTGACGAGCTCGATGTCGGTCCGCACGGCTGGGAGCACCGTGCCGGATCGGATCTCGGTGTCCTCGGTCTCGGGTGCGTCCTCGGTGCCGGGAGCGTCCGCGGCGTCGCTCATGCCGTCCTCCAGCAGTGGTTGTGCCAGTGCCGACGCGAGGCGAGGTCCGCTGCGTCGCCGAGGACGCCGTCGGCGCGCCACACCACCACGTGTGCGACGCCGGGCTCGATGGTCAAGCCGCACCCGGGGCACAGGTAGTCCTTCTGTGCGGACGCTGCCGAGATCGGCTGGACGGCGTACGCACGCCCACGACGGACCTCGGTCCGCTTCCACCCGCTCATCAGGCGATCGAGGCCGACCGACTCCTCGACCTCGTCCGGGCGACGGTCACCACGAGGGCGCCGCGGCCGGTTGCTGCGCGGCACCTGCGGGACCGCCGATCAGTACCAGTTGAAGGACTGGCTGTGACCCCACGCACCGCACGGCGTGCCGTAGACACCGGAGATGTAGTTGAGGCCCCACGTGATCTGCGTCGCGGGGTTGGTCTGCCAGTCGGCGCCGGCCGAGGCCATCTTGCTGCCGGGGAGCGCCTGCGGGATGCCGTAGGCACCGCTCGGGTTGTAGGCGTTGACGCGCCAGCCCGACTCCTTGTTCCAGAGGGAGACGAGGCAGTTGTACTGGTCGGTGCCCCACCCGCGGGCGGAGACGAGCTCGAGCGCGATGGCCTGCGCGCTGCCCGGGTCAGGGGTCGCGGCGACGGCGGCGATGCTGTTCGACGGGGTGACGGCCTTCTTCGCGGTCGACGTCGCAGCCGTGTCGTCGGTCTCGGTCACCGGCGGGGTGACGACCTTCGGCGCGGGCTTCGTCACTTCGTAGCCGTCACGGGAGACCTCGAACGAGCCGTACGTGCCGTGAGCCGTGTAGACCTGCGGGGCCGGGGCCTTCGTCAGCACCGGCGTCGAGACCGCAGCCTGGGCGACGTCGGCCTGCAGCGGGTTGAAGAGCGAACCGCCGGCGAGGAACGCCACGGCGAAGAAGGACAGCGCCGGGATCGTCGAGCGACGGCGCATGAAGCCGTTGAGCGTCGTGTCGGTGGTCTTGGCCGTCGACGACGACGGTGCGAGCCCCGGGCGGCGCTGCGCGGTCGTCGCGCGCCGCTGCTTGACGATGCGCGGGTCCGACGGCGTGGACGGAACTGCCGCTGCGTGCGCGACGGCCTGTGTGGCATCGCTGACGCGGTTCTCCGCGACCGACTTGGGAGCGATCACCGGCTGGGTGACCGCGGCCTCGGCCATCGGGTTCGCCGCTGCCCAATTCGGGGCTGCCCGATTCGCTGCTGCCGGGTTCGCCAGTGGAACCGGAGTCTCCGCGGTGCGGATTCGGTTCAGTGCCGCGCGGCGTTCGCTGACCACGGGGTGGTCGTGCTGCTGCCGGGTTGCGCGGTCGGATCGAATGTCTGCCGTGTGCCTGCCCATGAGTCCGACCAGGATAACGGAACGATCACGGAAAACGAAGCACCGCGCCAGACCGGCGATTCTCTGCAACTCCTTGACGTGGTATGTGAAATTGTGCAGGCTGCCGACATGACGACACGCACGAGGACCTGGGTCGCGATCGCGGCCGCCGTCGCACTCATCGGGACGGCCACCGCGCCGGCCGCCACCGCCGTGGCAGCACCGGACAGTTCCGCCACCGACACCCCAGTACCGAACGTCATCTTCCCGGACAGCGCCTACTTCGGCTTCTCCTGTCAGCGGCCGTGGGACATGGCCCCGTGGGTCAACTACGGGACGAGCCACCCGGATTGGGGGCCGAAGCTCCCGTTGCGCACGCAGTTGATCTTCGAGACGGACCGCCCGGCCGCGGGCGGCTTCCACGTCACGATGCACACGGATATCCCGGAGGACCACTACGAGATCGAGCAGCAGACGTCGTACCGGGTCATCGTGCACCTCGACCTCAGCAGGGACGACTTCGCGCCGCACTGGATCCGGCTCGACTGGGACGGCATCGTCGCCGGCAACTTCACGACGACGGTGTCGGTCACCGGGCCGGCGCCGGGAGACCGGAACGGGGACCCGGATCAGATGGAGAAACAGACCGCCCGGTGGACGAACGAACCCATCGACTGCGCGCACGGGGAGCTGCAGCGCGAGTGGTGGGACTGACGCTCAGCGGACCGCGAGCATGACCTCGACGACCGCGTCGAGGAGCGCGTCGACCTGGGCCTCGCGGTAGCCGCCGTGCTTCGGGCGGAACACGATCGACCGCACCTCGGTGAGGCTGAGCGGCTTGCCTTCTCGGAAGTACCCGCCGAGGCGCTTCGCGAATGCATCGACGTCCTTCGGGTGGTAGCCGGTCGACAGGACGTTCACGCGGTGGAAGCGCTGCCCGTCGGGGCGGTCCAGCCGCTCGACGACGTCGGATGCCTTCGTGCGGGCCTCGGCGTACCAGGTCTTCTGCCCGACGTCGGCGATCTCACGCTCACGCTCCCGGGAGGCGAACGCGTCCTCGAGTCGTTCGAGTGCGGCGTCCACGTGCTGCGTCGAGTACCCGCCCTTCTTCATCGAGAAGGCCGTCGCGCGGATCTTGGCCGCCTCGATGCCTGGTGCGCTGTCGTTCGCCGTGTAGGCGCGACGCGCGTCCTCGAGGAAACGCTCGACTTCGTCGATGTCGTAGCCGAGGACCGAGCGGGGGGCTGTCGGGAACGTCGTGGGCACGGGCGACATTCTGCCAGTCCCCTCCCCTGGTGGAAGCTGGACGCGCGGACCGGGTCCCTCAGTGGTTGACGATCAGGTACAGGACGTAGGCGACGGCGGCGGACGGCAGGATGCTGTCGATGCGGTCGAGGAGTCCACCGTGACCGGGCAGGAACGACGAGATGTCCTTGATGCCGAGGTCGCGCTTGATCATCGACTCGGTCAGGTCGCCGAGCGTGGCCGATCCCGAGATCAGCACGCCGAGGACGATGCCCGCCCACCACGGGAGCCCGAGCATGAGCCACGACACGAGGATGCCGACGATGATGCTCGCGGCGACGGAGCCGGCGAAGCCCTCCCACGTCTTCTTGGGGCTGATCCGCGGCGCCATCGGGTGCTTGCCGAGGTTCAGCCCGGTCGCGTAGGCGCCCGTGTCGACCGCGACGACGACCAGGATGAACCCGACGACCCACAGCGGCCCGCCGTCCTGCGCGGACAGCAGCACCACGCAGGCGCCGAGCAGGGTGACGTACGCCTGGACGAACAGGCCGTTCGTCAGGTCGCGGAACACGTTCGCCGCCGACGGGCGGTCGCGACTGACCGCGACCTCGACCAGGCGCCAGACGGTGATCAGGACGATGCCGCCGAGGATCGTGAAGAGCGCCTCGACCTGACCGCCGAGGAACGCCGCGGGCACCATCGCGATCGCGGTCGCGACACTCGGGATGCGTGGTACGTCTCGGCCGGCGAAACGCATGGCGCTCGCGAGTTCCCAGACGCCGAACCCGATGAGGAACGCCGCCACCACCATGAATGCGGGCAGCCAGATCAGGAGCGAGCCGAGCATGACCACGGCGAAGGCGAGGGCGATCGCGATGGCTGCGGGGAGGTTCCTGCCGGTCCGCGCGGTCAGTGCCTCGTTGCGAGCGTCGAAGGACGCACGGCGTTGGCGGATCTGCGCCTCGAAGTCCGACCGCGCGGCGCGGGCCCTGGCATCGAAGTCGTGCCTGAGCCCCTTCGCCGGCGGCCGTGGGTCATCTGCTGTCGGGCGGTCGACGCCCTCGTCTCGACGCGGCATCAGACCTCGAGGAGTTCGGCTTCCTTCTTCTTCAGCGCGTCGTCGATCTGGTCGACGTGCTTCTTCGTGAGGACCTCGAGGTCCTTGTCACCGCGGGCGATCTCGTCGTCCGAGATCTCGCCCTTCAGTGCGTCGAGGTCGTCCTTCGCCTTGCGGCGGATGTTCCGGATGACGACCTTGTGGTCCTCGCCCTTCCCGCGGACGAGCTTCACGAACTCCTTGCGGCGGTCCTGGGTGAGCTCGGGGATCGTCACGCGGACGATCTCACCGTCGTTCGTCGGGCTGGCGCCGAGGTTCGGGAACGTCGCGATCGCGCGTTCGATCTCCTTGAGCGCCGACTTGTCGTACGGCGTCACGATGAGCGTGCGCGCTTCCGGCGTCTGCAGGGACGCCAGCTGCGCGAGCGGCGTCGGCGACCCGTAGTAGTCCACCGGGATCTTCTGGAAGAGCGCGGCGTTGATGCGGCCGGTGCGGACGGTTGCGAAGTCGTCCTTGGCGACGTCGACCGCCTTCGCCATCTTCTCGGTGGCCTCGGTCATGACATCACTGATCACGGTGGTTCTCCTTCGGTACGTCGTCGAGTCTAGTCAGCCGTGCAGGTCAGTTGCTGACCACCGTGCCGATGCGTTCACCCCGGATCGCGGCCTGGACGTTGCCGCCCGGCTCCATCCCGAACACGTGCATCGGCATGCCGTTGTCCATGCAGAGGGAGAACGCGGTGGCGTCGACGACCTTGAGGCCCTTCAGCAGTGCGTCCTGGTACGTGACGTGGTGGAGCTTCTCGGCCGTCGGGTCCTTCTTCGGGTCGGCCGAGTAGACGCCGTCGACGCCGTTCTTCGCGACCAGGACCTCTTCGGCGCCGATCTCGAGCGCGCGCTGGGCAGCCACGGTGTCGGTGGAGAAGTAGGGCAGGCCGGCACCCGCACCGAAGATGACGACGCGGCCCTTCTCGAGGTGTCGCTCGGCGCGCCGCGGGATGTACGGCTCGGCGACCTGGGTCATGCTGATCGCGGACTGCACCCGCGTCGCGGCACCGGCCTGCTCGAGGAAGTCCTGGAGCGCGAGCGCGTTCATCACGGTCCCGAGCATGCCCATGTAGTCCGCCCGGCCGCGGTCCATCCCGCGCTGCGAGAGCTCCGCGCCGCGGAAGAAGTTGCCACCGCCGACCACGATCGCCACCTCGACCTCCCGGGCCGCGATCGCGATCTCCTTCGCGATGCTGCTGATCACGTCCGGGTTGACCCCCAGGGAGCCGGCGCCGAACGCCTCTCCGGAGAGCTTCAGCAGGACCCGTCGTCGTCCGGTCTTCTCGTCGGTCATGTGCTCGCACCCTTCGTTGAGGAGTCTCGTGGGAATCTACTAGCGCCCGTGCGGTCGTGCTGCGGCGGGCGCGAAAACGGGGCCAGGAACCGAATGGTTCCTGACCCCGTCACGGGTTCGTTACGCGCCGACCTTGACGCGGGCGAAGCCCTGGATCGTGATGCCGGCGTTCTCGGCGGCCTTCGCGACGGAGATCTTGTTGTCCTTCGCGTAGTCCTGGTCGAGGAGCGCGATGCCCTTGATGAAGGCGTTGACGCGACCCTCGACGATCTTCGGGAGCGCAGCCTCCGGCTTGCCCTCCTCGCGGGTGATCGCCTCGACGGTCGCGCGCTCCTTCTCGATCGCCTCGGCCGGGACCTCGTCGCGCGTGAGGTACGACGGGTTGGCGAACGCGACGTGCTGCGCGATGGAGCGGGCCTCGGCGGCGTTGTCACCGTCGTAGGCGACGACCACGGCGATCTGCGGGGGCAGGTCCTGGCTCGTCTTGTGCAGGTAGATCTCGAAGTTCGAGCCCTCGACACGGCGGACCGTGCGGACCTCGAGCTTCTCGCCGAGCGCGGCGGCGCTCTCGTTGACGACCTCGAGCACCGTCTTGCCGTCGAGGGGGGCCTCGTTGGCGGCGGCGACGTCGGCGGCACCCGCAGCGGCGACCGCGGCGAGGACCTTGTCGGCGAGGGTGGTGAACTTCTCGTTCTTCGCGACGAAGTCGGTCTCGGAGGCGAGCTCGACGACGGTGGCCGCACCGTTCTCGGCGGTCGCGACGACGACGCCCTCGGAGGTCGCACGGTCATCGCGCTTGGCGACGGCCTTCGCACCCTTGATGCGGAGCAGCTCGACGGCCTTGTCGTAGTCGCCGTCGGCCTCGACGAGCGCGTTCTTCGCGTCCATCATGCCGGCCCCGAGGTCCTCGCGGAGCTTCTTCACGTCCTGAGCGGTGAAGTTTGCCATTCGAATGGCGTCCTTTCTGGACTATGCGTGTGTGGAGAGCGGAGTCGAGGGCGCCGAGCCGTGTGGCCCGGCGCCCTCGGACACTCACTCGGCGGGGGTGGTCTCCGCAGCGGCCTCGGCCTCGGCGGTCGGCTCGACGTTCTTCGCCTCGTCGGCGATCGGCTCGCCGATCTCCTTCGCGGCGACCTGCGCGTCAGCGTCGTTCTCTTCGACGGGCGTCTCAGCAGCGGCAGCAGCCGGAGCAGCGGACTCGCCACCGAGGAGCTCCTGCTCCCACTCGGCGAGCGGCTCGGCGGCCTCGTCGTCGGAGCCACCGTTGTGGCGGGTCTTGAGACCCTCGGCTGCGGCGTCCGCGATGATGCGCGTCAGCAGGCCGACGGAGCGGATCGCGTCGTCGTTGCCCGGGATCGGGTAGGCGATCTCGTCGGGGTCGCAGTTGGTGTCGAGGATGCCGATGACCGGGATCCCGAGCTTCTGCGCCTCGTCGACGGCGAGGTGCTCCTTCTTGGTGTCGACGATCCAGAGCGCGCTCGGGGTCCGCGTGAGGTTGCGGATACCACCGAGGGTCTTGTGGAGCTTGTCCAGCTCGCGCTTCTTGATGAGGAGCTCCTTCTTGGTGAAGCCCTTCGTCGTGTCGTCGAAGTCGATCTCCTCGAGCTCCTTCATGCGCGCGAGGCGCTTGGAGACCGTCTGGAAGTTCGTGAGCAGACCGCCGAGCCAACGCTGGTTGACGTACGGCTGGCCGACGCGGGTCGCCTGCTCGGCGATGGAGCCCTGCGCCTGCTTCTTGGTGCCCACGAAGAGGATCGTGCCACCGTGCGAGACCGTCTCCTTGACGAAGTCGTACGCGCGGTCGATGTAGGCGAGCGACTGCTGCAGGTCGATGATGTGGATGCCAGAGCGCTCGGCGAGGATGAAGCGCTTCACCTTCGGGTTCCACCGACGGGTCTGGTGTCCGAAGTGGACGCCGCTGTCGAGCAGCTGGCGGATGGTGACGACGGCCATGTGCCGTCCTCCTTCTGTGTTCTCGGCGCGCGGCATGGCCGTGCGCCCGTTGCGGTTGTGTCGATCCCGACCGGAGGTCGTGATCCCTGGTGCCCTGACATGCGGCCGCCAGCGCTTGCGAGCTGGACCGTTGGCCGGATGGTTTGCGTGGACACGCGAAGTCAGCGCGCTCAGCGCGCTGCTGGAGAGATACTAGCAGAGCACAGACGGGAGGCGCGGTGCGGGTCGGACCCGCACCGCGCCTCCCGTCTGGGGTTGCGATCACGCCTTGGCGTCGACCGTGTCGCCTTCCGCGGTGATGCCCATCTCCTCGAGGGAGCGCCCCTTGGTCTCCGGGATCTTGGCGATCACGAAGAACAGCGAGATGAGGGCGAAGAGCGCGTAGATGCCGTAGGTGACCGTCAGGTTGAAGCCGGACAGCACCGGGAACGAGATCGTGACCACGAAGTTCGCGATCCAGTTCGCCGCGGAGCCGACGCCGAGCGCCGTCGCGCGGATGCGGTTCGGGAACATCTCGCCGAGCAGCACCCACATGAGCGGACCCCACGTGGCACCGAAGGACACGACGAACAGGTTCGCGAAGATCAGCGCGATGATGCCCCACGCGCCGGGCAGCTGCGGCGCGCCGTTCACGATCGTGGCCTGCGAGAACGCGATCGCCACCATCGTCAGCGACACGAACATGCCGGCGGAACCGGCCACGAGCAGCGGCTTCCGTCCGACCTTGTCGACCAGGAAGATCGCGATGAACGTCACCGCGACGTTGACCACCGACGTGATCGTCGAGATGAGGAACGAGTCGCTCTCCTTGAACCCGACGGCCTGCCACAGCGTCGTCGAGTAGTAGAAGATCACGTTGATGCCGACGAACTGCTGCAGCACGGCGAGGATGATGCCGACCCACACGATCGGCTGGAGCCCGAAGCGGTTGCCCTTGATGGAGCCCTTCTTCTCGTTGGCTTCCTTCTCGATGCCGTCCTGGATCTCCTCCAGGCTCGTGTTCACCGTGTCACGCGGGACGATCTTCGTCATGACCTGGCGCGCGTCGTCCGTCCTGCCCTTGGCGAGCAGGTAGCGCGGCGACTCCGGCAGGGTGATCGCCAGGATGCCGTAGACGACCGACGGGATCACGCCGACGAGGAACATCCAGCGCCACGCCGCGAGCCCGAGGACGGTCTCGGAAGCGCCGCCCGCGGTGACCGCGAAGACCTGGTCGGAGAGCAGCGCGGCGAAGATACCGAGCGTGATCGCCAGCTGCTGGAACGAGGCGAGCCGGCCACGGATGGCCTTCGGCGACACCTCGGAGATGTACGCCGGCGCGATGACCGACGCGGTCCCGATGCCGAGACCACCGACGAGACGCCAGATCACGAGGTCCCAGGTGGCGAACGCGAACGCGCTGCCGATCGAGGAGACGAGGAACAGCACCGCTGCCCAGAACATGATCCGGGTGCGACCCCAGCGGTCCGCGAGGCGGCCGGCGAAGAACGCGCCGAACGCGCAGCCGATCAGGGCGGAGGCGACGGCGAACCCGCTGGCGGCCTCCGACAGGCCGAACTCGCCCTTGATCGCGTCGACCGCGCCGTTGATCACGGACGAGTCGAAACCGAAGAGGAAACCGCCCACCGCTGCTGCGATGGCGAACGCGGTGACCTTCCCCTTGAACGCACGGTCGGTGCCGTGCCCGGTGGACGTGTTTGCCACGATGCTCCTGGGTTCTGCCGCCGTGCGGGATGCTGCACGGTGCCCCGGCGGTCGGCTCGTTCGCCGTCCGAGCGGCGTTGCGTGGTCCGGAGCGGCCCCGACGATACTCCCTCGGCGGCGGGTGGTCATAACCGGATTCCGAGGTGGGGTGGGGTGGCCCGGGTGGGCCCGGCCGACTCGGGACGACAGATCCGCTGTCGTGCGACAGCGACTCTGTCGTCGGTTGCGTCCGCAACAGTTGCACGCGCGTCCTGACGACACCGTCGCCGTCGTACGACATCGGTTTTGTCGCTGGTTGCGTCCGCGCGGGCCCTCCACAGCCTGGAGGCACGGCTCACCTTCCACAGATCGGCATCGACGGACCTGCGCTCGCGCCCACCGCCCCAGGCTGGTCCGGTGATCCGACCCACCTTGGCACCCGCACTCGCCGCCGGAATGCTCGTCGCGCTGGGCGGGTGCGACGTCGGGACGAACCAGTCCCCCGCCCCGCCGGCAGCGGCCCACCCCGCGACGACGATCATCGTCGGGGAGGCAGCGGCGCGCTGGGTGTGGCCCACCGGGGTGCGGGTGGTCGAGCGGGGGTGGGAAGCCCCGCCCGACGACTACGCCGCCGGGCACCGCGGGATCGACGTCCCGGCGGCCATCGGCACGGCAGCGATCGCGGTCGATGACGGCATCGTCGCCTTCGCCGGGTCGGTCGCCGGGCGGCCGGTGGTGACGATCGACCACGGCGAGGGGCTCGTGAGCACGCTGGACTCGGTCGCCCCGGTCGTCTCGGCCGGCGATTCCGTGCGGCAGGGGTCGGTCGTCGGACACGTCGCGGTGGGGCACTGTCCGGCGAGTTCACCGTGTGTGCACCTCGGCGCTCGCGTGGACGGTCGGTACGTCGACCCGACGCCGTACCTGCCCGCACCGGAGTGGCCCGTGCTGCTCCCCGAGTCGGCGTGGCCGGGATGACCGCGTTCGCACCCCGCCGTGATCATCGCGCCCGATCGTGACGGGGCGCGACGTTCCCACCGGTGCGCAACGTCGCACCGGGGCGCGACGTCCCCACCGGGGCGCAACGTCGCACCGGGCGGCGGTGCGGACGAGAACAGCACCGGACGGGGTGGCCCGCGGCGGCGGGACGGACGGCGGCTCGCCCGGCGGTCGGACAGCCCGCGTCAGGCGCGCGGATGTGCCGTGCGGTAGACCTCGCGGAGTCGCGCCGAGGAGACGTGCGTGTAGATCTGCGTCGTGCCGAGACTCGCGTGGCCGAGCATCTCCTGCACGGCACGGAGGTCGGCTCCCCCGTCGAGCAGGTGCGTCGCCGCGGTGTGCCGGAACGTGTGCGGCCCGCTCGGCCCCTCCCCGGGGAGCCCCTCGAGCAGTCGCGCGACGATGCGGTAGGCGCTGCGGACACCGAGCCGTCCACCGCGATCCCCGAGGAAGAGCGCGTCGTGGGCCGGCGTCCCGGAACCCGTGGCCTGAGTCGAGGCCGCAGCCGCCAGGAGCATCGGACGTCC
Source organism: Curtobacterium sp. L3-7 (assembly GCF_048756585.1). Taxonomy (NCBI): domain Bacteria; kingdom Bacillati; phylum Actinomycetota; class Actinomycetes; order Micrococcales; family Microbacteriaceae; genus Curtobacterium; species Curtobacterium sp. L3-7. Next base: position 2,926,895 of record NZ_CP151474.1, read on the forward strand.
CCGTTCGAGCCAGGCCTCGAGCGCGTCCCTGGCGGGCACCCCGAACGGCACCACGCGCTCCTTGCCGCCCTTGCCCAGCACCCGGACGGTCAACCGTGACCGGTCCACGTCGGCGAGGTCGATCCCCACGAGTTCGCTGACGCGGATCGCCGCCGCGTACAACAGCTCGACGAGCGCCATGTCACGCAGCGCTCCGGGATCGTCCCCAGCAGCCCGATCTGCCAGCCCGTCGAGGAGCCCTCGGACCTGGTCCTCGGTCACGACCCGTGGGAGGTGCGCCGCCCCCTTCGGCGCACGGAGTCGTACACCGGGGTCCACGGTGAGCACACCGCCCTCGGTCGCCCAGCGGGTGAACGCGCGGACCGACGAGGACCGGCGCGCGATGCTCGACCGCGCGAGCCCCCGCTCGTTCGCGTCCCACAGCCAGTCGCGGAGCACCTCGAGCGTCACCGCTCCGACGGACTCGATCCCACGGGCGTCGGCGAATCGGAGGAGGTCCTCGAGGTCACCCCGGTACGCCCGGACGGTCTGTTCGCTGAGCCCGCGGACGTCTCGCGCCTCCCGCAGGAAGGACGTGACCGCACCGCCCAGGGTTCCGCGATCGCCGTCCATGGCGACCAGCGTAGGCGCGTCGGGACGCGACGGCAGGGAGGCACCCGCAACACGTCATGCGACGGTCCAGCCGTCCCGCTGTCGCCGCACGAGCCCCTGGAGCTCGGCGAGCGCGAGCGCATCGGCCGCCCCTGCCACCGACAGGCCCGACCGACGAGCCGCCTCCAGGTCACCGATCGGCCGTCGCCACGCCGGTTCCCTACTCGATTCACACCGCGGCACGAGGCTCGACGACCGCGGGCGCTGCCACGAAGCTGACGGATCTCTTCAACAACATCGAACTGCCCTCGGTCTACCTGGCAGCGGGGGACGTTGTGACGTTCCTGATGATGTCGCAGAGCGGCACGATCTCGATCACGATCAATCAGCGCGCCCACTCACTCCGCTACCTCGAACCGGCCCGAGTCAGTAGAACTTGTCAAACAGCTCTCGGTCTCCCTCCACGAACGCGGACACCGAAGGCGAACTAGCGGCGATCTCGAAGATCGCTTCGAGCGGTGCCTCCATGACCGGACGGCCTTCGTGGGGGGCGAGCACGGTGAGGATGCGAATGACCTCCCTTGAGACCCGATTCGCCAGGTCGGCACGATTGACCCATCCAACGATGGCCTCAACCGAAGTAGGTTCGCGCACCTCTCGGAAGCCTTCCGGCGTGCTCTGGACTGTCTCCAGCGTAAGTTCACGAACGATCCGAGAGCCGTCATCCGACAGGTGGAAACTGCTCAGCGGGTTGTGCGCGTACCGATTGCGAGCCTGCGCGATGAGTCCCATCTCATCCATGAGCCGCTTAGTGTCGGGCCAACGCTGAACGATGAGCGACCGCGCGACTTGCCGAACGGAGTTGGCAGAGAGCGATCTGACCGATGGCCCCGCCCAGCCGGGTAGCGCCGGATTGAGCAAGTACGAAGTCAGGAGGCGGGCAACGTGTTCCAAGCTCGCCGTGGACGTCATCAGGCTGCCAACTGCATAGAAGGCGGGATGCACGAGGTCGTCGGGGTCTTTTACAGCAACCCTGGCTTCTTCCCATATCCCCGGCGTCACTTCGATAACTCGGCCGCTCCCGTCAGCGCTCATGATGCTGGCGAGCTGGGCAGACCAATCTGCAGCAGTGTCCTCGACACCGTCCGGCTGTTCGTCCGTCAAAGCTTTAGACCCAGCCGAACCACTTGGCGAGCGCCGCAACGATGAGTCCCGCGATCACGCTCCCGATCCACCCCCACGCGCCCTTCGGGATTGAGTGTCGCTTTCGCCTGGTGTCGTCGTCCCGATTCATGGCGTCGATTGAGTCCTGGAGAGTTTGCAACGTGCGCTCCTCGGACTCTCGGACGATCCGCCGCACCTCGACCTGCACAGGTGCGAGGATGCCCCCGAGCGCATCGGAGTTGGAAACGTGCACCTCTACCGATCCGTGGTCGTCAAAGGAAGCGAACGGCCTCATGTTAAGCGTGAAACCGGAACTCATTTCGCCCGGCGCAGACGAGCGCGTGTGCGCGTAGGCCGACTTGTAGTCATGGGTCTCGATGTACGCGAGGAACGAACTCAGAGTCGGGAAGGACTGCGAACCCGTCTCATCCGCCATAGTGAAGGTTGTGTCCGCGTACACGCTCTCGACCGGTGGGTCCGGCACAGACGCAGGCGAGTCGTACTGGGCCTGAAACATCGACCACGTGTACTCCTTGTACGAAGCCGTGATGACGTCGTTCAGTCGAGTCAGGGTCTCGCGAATCGCTGCAACAGGAGGCACGTCGCCTCGGAAGTTCACTGACCGTGAGGGCACGCGAAGGATCCTATCCGGACGCATCGACTTGACATGCTGGACGAGGAAGCGCCACCGCGTCGGACGCGTAACAGGGGGGGCGATTCGGCGAGGAGCATCCCCTCGCGGAGCACCTTGAGCGTCACCGCTCCGACGGAGTCGATCCCGCGGGCGTCGGCGAAACGGAGGAGGTCCTCGAGGTCGCCCCGGTACGCCCGGACGGTCTGTTCGCTGAGCCCGCGGACGTCTCGCGCCTCCCGCAGGAAGGACGTGACCGCACCGCCCAGGGTTCCGCGGTCGCCGTCCATGGCGACCAGCGTAGGCGCGTTCGAAGACGGCAGCAGGCTGGCGGCGGCGGCGCGTCATGCGACGGTCCAGCCGTCTCGCTGTCGCCGCACGAGCCCCTGGAGTTCGGCGAGCGCGAGCGCATCGGCCGCCCCTGCCACCGACAGGCCCGATCGACGAGCCGCCTCCAGGTCACCGATCGGCCGTCGCCCGAGCGCATCGAGCACCCGGACGACATCGGGATCCTCGACCGACGAACGCAAAGGGACGGGCTCCTGCGAGTCCGTCCCGTCGTGGAACCCGAGTGCGGCTCGTGCCGGGTCGGAGGGCTCGACGGCGAGCTCCGCACGCCGGTCTGCGACGAGACGGTGGCACCCCACCGACGCAGGCGACGAGAACGCGCCGGGGACGGCGAACACGGGCCGTCCGAGCTGTGCGGCGTGGTTCGCCGTGTTGAGCGCCCCGGATCGCGCGGCGGCCTCGACGACCACGACCGCATCGCTCATGGCGGCGATCATCCGGTTCCGGGCGAGGAAGCGCCACCGGGTCGGACGCGTACCGGGGGGCGATTCGGCGAGGAGCATCCCCTGTCGGCTGACGTTCCGGAGCAGTTCGACGTGTCCGACGGGGTAGAGCTGGTCTATCCCACCGGCGAGCACCGCCACGGTGGGGGCGCCTGCGGCGATCGCCACGCGGTGAGCGACCGCGTCGATCCCGTAGGCTCCCCCGCTGACGACGGCGCACCCGTCATCCGCGGCCGACGACGTGATCTCCGCAGCGGCCTCTGCACCGGCGAGGGTGTTCGCCCTGGCGCCGACGACCGCGAGTGTCGGCCGTTCGAACACGGGGGTCGCCCGACCGCGACACCAGAGCACGAGTGGCGCATGGTCGCCGAGGTCCGCGGTCCGCTCGGGCCAGTCCGGATCACCGGGCACCAGCAGCGTCGCACCGACCGCCTCGGCACGCTCCACCGCACGCGCGACATCGGTGCGGTCGAGGCGCGGGCCCCAGCGCAGCAGTCCGGCATCGACCGTGGCCTGCAGCCCGAGGAGTTCGTCGGGAGCCACGGCACCGACGCACGCACGCACGACCGCGCCGCCCCGGCCGGACGCCTCGGCGTACACGAGTTCCAGCGCACGCGCTGCCCCGAGCGCCGCCACGAGGGCACCGGCACCGGAGTCGCCGGGTTCCGCCAACGCACTCCACGCGACCCGCGCCACCACCTCTGCGTCCTCCGTCGCCGACGCCACTGACGCCACCGACGCCACCGGCCGAACACCGCTGAGGTCCACCCCGCCGAGCGCGGACCCGCCCGTCACAGCGCGCTCCGGAGTGCCGCCGCAGCACCGACCTGGCGCCGCGCCGGCCGGTCGACGCCGTCGAGGTCCGCGATCGTCCACGCCAGGCGCATCACCCGGTCCCAGCCGCGCATCGTCAGCGTCCCCAGGTCGAGCGCCCGGTCGAGCACCGCGGTGGAACCCGGCTCGGGCCGACCGTCCCCGCGCAACCAGGTGCCGGGCACCTCGGCGTTCCTGGACCACCCGGTGCCCTCGAGTCGTTCGGCCATCCGCGCCCGGGCAGCGGACACGATCGCCCTGGCCTCCTCGCTGGTCGGCGTCGTGCCGTCGGTCCTCCGCATCTCGGCCGTCGTCATCCGGTGGACGTGCACACGGATGTCGATCCGGTCGAGCAGCGGCCCGGACATCCGTCCGAGGTACCGACGGACCGTCGTCGGGGTGCAGTCGCACGGCGGCCCGCCGAGGTCCGCCCGGGTGCCGGCGTTCCCGCAGGGACACGGGTTCGCCGCGAGGACGACCTGGCACCTGGCGGGGAACTCCGCAGCTCCGGCTGCCCGGTGCACCGTGATCCGACCGGACTCCAACGGTTGCCGCAGTGCGTCGAGCACCGCGCGCGGGAACTCCGGCGCCTCGTCGAGGAAGAGCACGCCCCTGGTCGCCCGGGAGACCGCGCCTGGACGGATCGTCCCGGACCCGCCACCGATCAGCGCGATCGCCGAGGCCGAGTGGTGCGGTGCCTCCCACGGGGGACGCGTCGTCCAGGAGTGGGCGCCGAGGCCCGCGATCGAGCGGACGGAAGCGACCTCCAGCGCTGCCGGTGGATCGAGGTCGGGCAAGAGCCCAGGCAGTCGCTCGGCGAGCATCGTCTTCCCCGCTCCCGGTGGACCGAGCAGCAGGACGTGGTGGCCACCGGCGGCGGCGACGAGCATCGAGCGGACCCCGACCTCGTTGCCGACGACGTCAGCGAGTTCGGCGGCCGGGGGTGGCAGCGCCGGTGTCGTGTCCGTCATCACCGGCTCGACCTCGACCGGAGGCAGCAGCGCACCGGCGTCGATCGCGGCGCCACGGAGCGAGTCGACGGCCGTCACCGCGACGTCGGGGACCGCCTGCGCCTCGGCGAGATTGCCGACGGGTACCACCACCCGGTCGGCGCCGGCGTCCCGTGCCGCGACGGTCATCGGGATCACGCCGGGCACCGGACGGACCCTGCCGTCGAGCCCGAGCTCCCCGATGTAGACGACGCGCTGTGACACACCCGGTGCCGTACCGGTGGCAGCGAGCACCGCCATCGCGATCGCGAGGTCGAACCCCGAGCCGCGCTTCGGGATTGCCGCCGGCGTCAGGTTCACCGTGATGCGCCGCGCCGGCAGTGGACACCCGGCGTTCGCCGCCGCCGACCGGACGCGTTCGCGCGCTTCCCCCAGCGACGTGTCCGGGAGCCCGATGATGCTGAACCCGGGGAGCTGACTCGTCAGGTGGGCTTCGACCTCCACCAGCCGCCCGCTGACCCCGAGCAACGCGACCGCTGCGGACCGCCCGATGTCGGTCACGCGATCGCCTCGACGTGCTCGACGACCGCGTGGTCCCCCATCACGTGCACCGCGATCGCATCGAGCCGGATGCGGCGCGCGTGCTCGGTCGGGTGCGCCGAGAACCAGAGCGGCACGAGCAGCCGGAGCCGCGCGAGCTTCTGAGCGGTGAGCGCTTCGAGCGGGTGACCGGTCGAAGCGGTTGCGCGGGTCTTCACCTCGACGAAGACCAGGTCGGTGCCCTTCCGCGCGACGATGTCGAGTTCGCCACGGGCACAGCGCCAATTGCGGTCCACGACGACGTAGCCCCGCTGTTCCAGCCAGTCCGCGGCGATGGATTCACCACGCGCTCCCAATGTCCCTGATGTCATGGGGCAAGCGTCGCCACCGGGCGCGACCGTCCGACCACGAATGAGAACTCTGTGCAGAGAATGCCGAAGCAATCGACCTGTGGAGGAACGACGAAGCCCGGTCGACCGTGATGATCGACCGGGCTTCGGGGACAGGGACTAGTGCGCCGCTGCGTACGCTTCCTGCACCTGGGTCGAGATACGACCGCGCGAGGAGACCTCGTAACCGTTCTCCTTGGCCCATTCACGGACCTTCGCGAGCTCTTCGGAATTGCCGCGCTTCGGCGCCGACTTCGGGGCACCGGCACCGCCGGTCCGGCGGCCGCTCACCTTGCGCGCGGCGGCGACGTAGTCGGAGATCGCTTCGCGGAACTTGTCGACGTTGTCGTTCGACAGGTCGATCTCGTAGGTGGATCCGTCGAATGCGAATTCGACGGTGCGTCCGCCACCCGGGGTGATCGGCGAGTCATCGAGATCGTCGACGAGCTGGACGGTGACCTTCTGTGCCATTGTGGCCTCCTGGCGCGTGGGGAAAGTGAAATCCCGGCCAGAGTATCGCGGATTCCGCCCACCCGTGAAAAGGGCAGCGCGTTTCCCAGCAATTCGGTCGAATTGACGATCACTCGTCGAGTGCGAGTTCCTTCGGCAGTTCGAGTTCTCGCGTGGTGAGTTCCTCGACATTGACGTCCTTGAACGTCAGCACCCGGACGGACTTCACAAAACGGTCGGACCGGTAGACGTCCCAGACCCAGACGTCGTTCATCGTCAGTTCGAAGTAGAAATCGTGCTCGGTGTCGCGCCGGGCGAGTTCCACCTCGTTCGCCAGGTAGAAACGGCGCTCGGTCTCGACCACGTATCGGAACTGCGACACGACGTCGCGGTACTCACGGTAGAGGGCGAGCTCGACCTCTCGGTCGTAGTCGTCGAATTCGTCGTCATCCATTGCCCCCACAGTCTACGGCCGACGACCCCTCCGGGGACACCAGCGCCGGAGCACTCAGCGACTCGAACCCGTCGACCGACCCCAGCGACTCGAACCCGTCCAGCGCCACGCTCGACGCCGCGTGCAGCCAACTCTTCCGGTGCAGCGGATGCGCACCGACCGACCGGATGGCGTCGTAGTGCGCGGTCGACCCGTACCCCTTGTTCGACGCCCACGCGTAGTGCGGGGCATCGTCGTGCGCCGACACCATCAGCGCGTCCCGCTCCACCTTCGCGACGATCGACGCCGCCGCGACCGAGGCGCAGTCACGGTCGGCCTTCACGCGCACGGTGACGTCGAGCGGCGACGATCCAGGGGGGAGCGCCCGAGACAGCCAGTCGAACGAGCCGTCGAGCAGCACGACGGCACCGTCGAACGATACTCCCGAGTCGGCCAGTGACGAGAGCGCCCGTGCACCGGCGAGCCCCAGCGCCGGCACGATCCCCTGCTCGTCCACGTACGTCGCCGATGCCATCCCGACGGCGGTCCGCGCCCACCGGGTGACGACCGGCACGAGCTCGGTGCGGCGGGCGGCGGAGACGGCCTTCGAGTCCGCGAGCCCCTGGGGCACGCGCCGGACGTCGATGGTCACCGCGGCGGCTCCGACGGCGACGGGGCCCGCGATCGCACCGCGCCCGACCTCGTCGACGCCGATGACCGTGACGCGTCCGGCGGCGAAGAACGCCTTCTCGACGCGCAACGACGGCCGCACCGCGCTCACCGGTCCTTCTCCTCCACACCCGCGAAGACGTCAGGGTAGTCGTCGAGCCAGGTCCACCGGCTCGTCGGCCACGAGATCACGAATGCACGACCCGTGACGTCCGACAACGGCACGAACCCCTTCGACGGCGTGTCCCCGTTGTAGCGGGAGTCCTTCGAGTCGTAGCGGTTGTCGCCCATCACCCAGATGGTGCCCTTCGGCACGGTGACCGAGAAGTCGGTCCCGGACGCACGGGTCTCGCCTGCAGGCAGCTTGAGGTAGGGCTCCTTGACCGGGACGCCGTTGACCGTCATCTGTCCGAGGTCGTTGCAGCAGGCGACCTTGTCACCCGGCAGGCCGATGACGCGCTTGATGAGGTGGTCGTCGCTGTCACCGGTACCGAGACCGACCTGCGTGAGGAGCCAGTCGATCGCCTTCGCTGGCTGCGACTGCGGCGTGACGTTCGGCACCTCGGCTCCCGTCAGCCACCCGCCCGGGTCCTTGAAGACGACGACGTCGCCGCGCTTCAGCGAGACCGCGTCGGGAACGAGTTCGTTCACGATCACCCGGTCGTTGATCTGCAGCGTGTTCTCCATCGACGCCGACGGGATGTAGAACGAGCGGATCAAGAACGTCTTGACCAGGAACGAGACGAGCAGCGCTGCGACGAAGATGATGAGCAGGTCACGCAGGAAGGTGAGCACACCGTTCCGCTGTTTCGTGGAACGCGGCCGACGGCCCTCGGTCTCGGTCGTGTCGGTCATTCCACCCTCGAAGTCAAGAAACGGGGAGAGCCCCCCGTCGATGCACAACCGTACATCGACGAGGGGCCCGGAACGGCGATCCGCGAGCGGACCGTCGCTGTGAAGGCGATCAGTTGTCGCGCTTCTCCTTGATCTTGCGACGAGCCGCCTTGCCGCGGAGCTCGCGGAGGTAGTACAGCTTCGCGCGGCGGACGTCACCGCGGGTGACGACCTCGATGTGGTCGATGATCGGCGAGTGCACCGGGAACCAGCGCTCGACGCCGACCTGGAAGCTGACCTTGCGGACCTTGAAGGTCTCGCCGAGGCCGTGGCCCTGACGGCCGATGACGACACCCTGGAAGACCTGGATACGCGAGCGCGTGCCTTCGATGATGTTGACGTGGACCTTGACGGTGTCGCCCGGGCGGAAGTCCGGGACGTCGGTACGCAGCGACGCTGCGTCGACGGAGTCGAGGAGCTGGCTCATGATTGGGTCACTCTCTGCGGACGCACACGGGTCGCCGCGGATCGGTTTCGGAAAAGAAGTGGTGTGTGCCCGGTGTCGGCGACTCCCCCGTGGCAGAGTCCAGCCAGGGCACGGCTATCGATTCTGCCACAGAAGAGCCGAGACACGAAACGCGGCAGGATGGACGCATGATCGAACTCCGCACCCCCGCCGAACTCGACGGACTCCGGGTCGCCGGCCGTTTCGTCGCCGACGTGCTCGACGAACTCCTCACCACCGTGGACGTCGGAGTGAACCTGCTCGACCTGGACCAGGTGGCCGAAAGGATGATCGCGGAGCGTGGTGCCGTCAGTTGCTACGTGGACTACCACCCGTCGTTCGGCAACTCCCCGTTCGGCAAGAACCTGTGCACCTCGGTCAACGACGCCGCGCTGCACGGACTCCCCCACGACCACGTCCTGCAGGACGGCGACCTCGTGAGCATGGACTTCGCGGCGAGCGTCGACGGGTGGGTCGCGGACTCCGCGGTGACCGTGCAGGTCGGCACCAAGGACCCCGAGGACCAGCGGCTGATCGACACCGTGGAGCGTGCACTGGCCGCCGGCATCGCACAGGCCGCACCTGGCAACAAGCTCGGCGACGTGTCCCACGCCATCGGCGCCATCGCGCACGAAGGCGGCTACGACGTGAACCTGCAGTTCGGCGGGCACGGCGTCGGTCGGACGATGCACGGTGAGCCGCACGTCCCGAACGACGGCCGCCCCGGACGCGGACTGAAGCTCCGACCGGGGCTCGTCGTCGCGATCGAACCCTGGCTCATGCAGGGCACCGACGAGCTCTACCAGGACGACGACGGCTGGACGCTCAAGAGCGTCGACGGCTCGCGTGCCGCGCACGTCGAGCACACCGTCGCGGTCACCGCGGCGGGACCGGAGATCCTGACCCTGCGTCGCGCCCAGCGCGCGGACTGACGGACGGGAGGCTCGTGGCGGCCTGGCCACGAGCCTCCCGTCCGGTGCGCGTTCTGTCCCATCGCGCCCGCCCTGGAAAGCCGAATCCCGCGTAGGTGACCGAAAAAATCGACCACCGACGCGCGATTCGGCCCGCTACGCGTCCGGCAGCAGGTCCGGCCGGACGCGCCGCGTCCGCTCCACCTGCTGCTCGCGGCGCCACGCAGCGATGCGCCCGTGGTGCCCGCTGAGCAGGACCTCGGGGACGTCCAGATCACGCCACGACGCGGGCTTGGTGTACGAGGGGTACTCGAGCAGGCCGTCCTCGTGCGATTCCTCGACGAGGGACTCCGGGTTGCCGACGACACCGGGGACGAGTCGCCCGACGGCCTCGATCATCGCCATCGCCGCGACCTCGCCACCGTTCAGGACGTAGTCGCCGAGGGAGAGCTCGACCACCGAACACCGCGACGACGCCCACGAGAACACGCGGGCGTCGATCCCCTCGTACCGCCCGCAGGCGAACACGAGGTGGTCCGAGTCAGCAGCCAGCGACCGGGCGATCGACTGCGTGAACGGCGTGCCGGCCGGCGTCGGGACGACGAGCGTCGACGACCCGTCCGGCCGCAGCAGCGCCGAGAGCGCCTGGGCCCACGGCTCCGGCTTCATGACCATCCCGGCACCACCGCCGTACGGGGTGTCGTCGACGGTGCGGTGCCGGTCGGTCGTCCACTTCCGCAGGTCGTGCACGTGCAGGTCGAGCAGCCCGCCCTGTCGTGCCTTGCCGAGGAGCGAGACGTCGAGCACCCCGAAGAACTCCGGGAAGATCGTGACGATGTCGATGCGCACGGGCTACGAGATCGTCTCGGGGCGCGACGTGTCCTCGGGGTCCTCGAACAGACCCGTCGGGGGCGTGACCGTCACGGTGCCGCCTGCGACGTCGACCGCGGGGACGATCGCGCCGACGAAGGGCACGAGCACCTCGCCACGATCGGGGGTGTCGACGGCCAGCAGGTCCTGCGCGGGCAGGTGGTCGACGCGCGCGACCGTCCCGACCTGGACGCCGTCGCGCATGACACGCAGGCCGACCAGCTGGTGGTCGTACCAGGCGTCCTCTTCGCCGGTCTCCTCGGAGGGATCCTGATCGACCCAGAGGATGGCCCGTGCGAGGGTCTCGGCGGCGTCGCGGTCGGCGATCCCGGTGAAGAACGCGACCGGGTGGCCGTTGTACCAGCGGAGCTCGTCGATGGCGATGGTCTTCCCCGACCAGGGAGAGTCCTCGGGGACCTGGAGCGTGAAGACCGCTCCGCGCGTGAACCGACGATCCGGGTCGTCGGTGTAGAGCTCGAGCTTGAGACCGCCCTTGAGCCCGTGCGCCTTGGTGATGCGACCCACCCGGAGCTGGGTCGCCTCGTCAGGAATCGGTGTCGACCACGTCGACCCGCACCCGCTTGCCATCGGCGAGAGCCGTGACGAGGGTGCGGAGCGCCTTGGCGGTCCGACCGGCGCGTCCGATCACGCGGCCGAGGTCCTCGGGGTGCACACGCACCTCGAGGACCTCGCCCCGCGCGGAGGTGGAACTGGCGACGCGCACGTCGTCAGGGTGATCGACGATCCCCTTGACGAGGTGCGTCAGCGCGGATTCGAGCAAGGAATTACGCCTCGGTCGTCTCTGCGGCGTCGTCGGCCGACTCGGTCGGAGCGGCCGGGGCCTTCTTCTCCGACTTCGGCTTGAGGACGGCCTTCTTGGCGGTGTCAGCGACGAAGGCCTGCTTCGGCTCCGCGACCTTGACCTTGGACTCGGTGTCCTTCTCGCCCTTGAACTTGGCCCAGTCACCGGTGAGCTTCAGCAGCGCGGCGACCTGCTCGGTCGGCTGCGCGCCGACGCCGAGCCAGTACAGCGCACGCTCGGACTCGATCTTGATGACCGAGGGCTCCTCGGTCGGGTGGTACTGACCGATCTCCTCGATGACGCGACCGTCGCGCTTGGTGCGCGAGTCGGCGACGACGACACGGTAGTACGGCGCCCGGATCTTACCGAGACGCTTGAGACGGATCTTGACAGCCACAAATGCTCCTGTTGCGTGTTGTTGTGGTTGAACCGGAACCGCGGGCGTGGGGGCACGCGCGGTGAAAGCTCGAGAGATTCGTGTACCGCTGGATAGAGGGTCGAGCGGACACGATTCGACCGTTCATTCTTGCAGGTTTCGCGGCGAGAAGCGAGTCGGGACGCGCCGTCACGGTGCGAGTGCGCGGACCGCCTCGAGCGCCTCGGACGTCGCGCGCACCGCGTCGACGCTCCGCGCGTCGCGCGCACCGCCCACGATCGCGTAGGGCACGCCGGCAGCCTGGAGGCCCGGCTCGAGTCCGGCGGCACCGGCCCGGTCCGCGTGCACAGCGGTCTCCTGCCCCGCGCAGATCACGACGGAGTCCGCCGGGATCATCCGCTCGGCACCGTCCTCGTCACGGATCCAGAGCGCACCGGGTTCGATCCGCAGGTACTCCTGGACGCCGCCGACCATCCGGACGCCCGCGTCGCGCAGCCGACCGAGCGCGACCCAGCGGGACGTCAGGCCGACACCCTGGCCGAACTTGCCCGAACGGCGGAGCACGGTGACCTGGTCACCCGGCCGCAGCGTGCGCGACGCTACCGGCTGGCGCTGCGGCAGGTCTCCCACGACGTCCTGCGCGACCGGGACGTCCCACCGCTCGGCGAAGGACGTCGCACGGACCGCCTCGGACGGGGACTCGGTGAGGAACGCCGCCGTGTCGACGCCGATGCCGCCGCCGCCGATGATCGCGACGGTGCCCGCGGGGACGCCGTCACGCAGGGCACGCTCGTACGTCAGGACGTGCGGCAGCTCCGCTCCCGGGATGTCGACCACGCGCGGGACCACACCGGGCGCGAGGACCACGGCGTCGCTGTCCACCAGGTCGGCAGCGGTGGCGGCGCGTCCGAGGTGCACGGTCGCACCGCGGTCGTCGAGCTCGGCCCGGGCGGCGCGGACGGTCGCGGCGTAGTCCTCTTTCCCGGGGATCAGCGCGGCGAGGCCGAACTGCCCGCCCAGCTCCGGCGCGGCCTCCCAGAGCGTGACGTCGTGGCCCCGACGGGCTGCGTCCACGGCCGCGGCCAGCCCGGCTGGCCCACCGCCGACGACGTCCACACGCTTGGGGTCGGTGGTGGGACGCGCCGGGAACGCGACCTCACGCGCGGCGCGGGGGTTCACCAGGCAGGAGACCGGCTGCCCGACGATCGAACGATCGAGGCACGCCTGGTTGCAGCCGATGCAGGTGTTCACGAGCTCGAAGCGCCCGGCCAGGGACCGCGACACGAGCTGTGGGTCCGCGAGGAACGGGCGAGCGAGGGCGACGGCGTCGATGAGCCCGTCGGCCAGCACGGCCTCGCCGTCGCGGAGGTCGGTCATGCGGTTCGAGGCGATGACCCGCACGTCCGGGTACGCCGACGCGCGGACGACACGAGCGATCCGGGACGCGTGGGTCAGCCACGCGCCGTGCGGCACCGCGGCCTGCACGGTCGGCGTCCGGGACTCGTGCCACCCGATGCCGACGGAGATCCCGTCGAGCCCGAGCGGCAACAGGTCGTGCACCAGGGCGTCGACGTCGTCGTCGGTCGAGGACCCTGGCATCAGGTCGGCGCCGGACAACCGGATCGTGACGGCGATGTCCGGCACCGCTGCACGCACCGCCTGCACGACGGCGACCGGGAACCGCCGGCGTGCCGCTGCCGAACCACCCCACTCGTCCTCACGCAGGTTCGTGAGCGGCGAATGGAACTGGTTGATGAGGTAGCCCTCCGACGCCATGATCTCGACGCCGTCGAAGCCGATGTCCCTGGCGGATCGCGCGGCCGCGGCGAAGTCGGCGATCGTCCGCTCGACGTCGGCTGCCGTCATCGCCTCGGGGACGACCCCACGGGCGGCGGCCCACGGCAGCGCCGACGGGGCGATCGCGCGCTGCGGCTCGCCGTTCCGGTCGGTCATCCCGCCGACGAGCGCGTACCGCCCGGCGTGGAAGAGCTGCGCGAGGATCGTGCCGCCCGACTCGTGCACGGCGTCGACCGCCACGCGGAACCGCTCGTCGGCACCGTCGACTCCGAACACCGCGAAGTCCGGGCCGCCCCGGGCCTCGTCGTTGACCGCGATGCCACCGGTGATGATGCACGCGGCTCCCCCGGCCGCACGCTCACGGTAGAACGCCGCCATCCCGGCACCGCCGTCGTCGTGCACCTCGAGTCCGGTGTGCATCGACCCCATGACCACCCGGTTGGGCAGGTGCAGCGGGCCGAGCGTCCACGGGGACGCGACGGTGGCGACGGCGGTGTCGGCAGCGGCGATCGTCATGGCTAGGAGGCGTCCGATGCGCTCGGAGCGGCCGGCAGCACGGCGTCGCGAAGCGGCGAGGTCGTGTCCGCCCAGTACGGCGGCGCGATGACGGTGAGCCCGCCGTCGACGGAAAGCACCTGGCCCGTGATGTACGACGCCTTGTCGGACAGCAGGAAGTCCACCGCGTCGGCCATGTCGTCCGCGGTGCCCGGGCGCTGCAGCGGCAGCTTCTCGTAGACGGTCTCGATCGGCGCCTGGCCGGGGACCTTCGTGTAGAAGTACTCGAGCGAGTCGGTGTCGATGAGCCCGCCGTTGACCGCGTTGACGGTGATCTGGCGCGGGCCGAACTCGACCGCCATGTACTTCATGTAGGACTCGCTCATCGCCTTCGCGGCGCCGAGCGCGGCGTAGGTCGGGAAGGCGCGGAGCGAGCCGTACGAGGTGACGACCACGATGCGGCCGCCCTTGTCCATGAGCTGCGCGGCGCGCTGGGCACCGAGGACGAACGAGCGGGCGTTCGTCGCGTAGCTGCGGTCCAGGTGGTGCAGCTTCAGGTCGGCAACCGGCTTGAAGGCGCTGGCCGCGGCGTTCGCGACGAAGTAGTCGAGGCGTCCGTACGTGTCGCGCACCAGGTCGAACAGGGCGTCGATCGACTCCGGCTGCTCGATGTCGACCTGCGCGGTGATGCCGTCGCCACCGGCCGCCTTGACGTCGGCGAGCGACTCCTCGGCCAGGTCGGCGTTGCCCTTGTACGTCACGACGACGGTCGCGCCGCGCTGGCCGAGCTTCTGCGCGAGCAGCCGGCCGATGCCGCGGGAGGCTCCGGTGATGAGCGCGATGGGTGCGGTGCTGTCGGTCACTTCAGTCCTTCTTGTTGCGTGAGCAGAGTGCGGACGGGAGGCTCGTGGCGGGCTCGCCACGAGCCTCCCGTCGGTTGCGTGGTGCGGGTCAGAACCCGGCCTGGCCGGTCACGACGGCGCGGCCGACGACCAGCTTCTGGATCTCGTTCGTGCCCTCTTCGAACCGCTGCGCACGGGCGTCGCGGTAGACGCGCTCGATGGCGTTGCGCTTCCAGTAGCCCTGGCCGCCGTGCACCTGGAGTGCCTTGTCGGTGACGCGGGCGAGCATGTCGACCGCGATCATCTTCGATGCGCTGGAGAGCGTGCCGGCGTCGGGGCGGCCTTCCTCGTAGGCGCGGGCGGCCTCGAGCACGAGGGCCCGTGCCGCGGCGATGTCGGCGTAGTTCTCGGCGATGTAGAACTGGATGGCCTGGCGCGTGGACAGCTTCTTGCCGAAGGTCTCGCGCTCGTTGGCGTACTCGACGGCGAGCTCGTTCGCACGCTCCGCCAGGCCCACGGCGCTCATCGCGACCGACACGCGGCTCGGGAGCAGGAAGCCACCCAGTGCGACCTCCAGCCCCTGGCCTTCTTCGCCGAGCAGCGCGCTCGCGGGAATCGGGGTGTCGGTGAAGCGGAGGATCGCGTGATCGGTGCCGCGGATGCCCATGGTGTCCGAGTCGTCGATCACCTCGGCACCGGGGAGCCCGGTGTTCGGCATGAGGAACGCGACGGTGCCGTCCTGGCCCGTCGTGCCCTCGAGCCGCGCCGCGATGAGCCAGTAGTCGCACTTGACGCCGAACGTGATGAGGTGCTTCTCGCCGTTCATCACGTACGTGTCGCCCTCGCGACGGACCGTCGTGCGGATGTCCGCGCCGGTGCCGGCCGTGGCCTCGGTCAGCGTGAACGCGACGAGCTTGTCACCGGCGACGGAGGGCTTGACGACCTGCTCGATCTGTTCCGGGGTCGCGTACGGCTGCATGGCGCGCCAGGTGCCGTTGATGACGTGCACGAGCATGCGGATCGACGCGTGCGAGCGCGACACGATCTCCATGATCTCGAGGTAGCGGGAGAACGGGATGGCCCGCCCGCCGAGCTCGGTCGGCGCCGCGAGGGACAGCCAGCCCTTGTCCTTGAGCTCCTGGAAGAGCTCAGGGCTCACCTGGCCGGTGCGCTCGATCTCGTTCGCCCAGTCCTCGCCGCGGCCGCGGACCCACTCGGTGACCTCGGCCTTGAGCTGCTGGAACTCGGCCTCGTTGAACGTGGTCATCTCGGTTACTTCTCCTTCGTCGCGACGAGCGCGGCAGCCTGCTCGCGCAGGACGTTCTTCTGGACCTTGCCGACCGCGTTGCGCGGCAGCTCGGCGATGTACTCGAGCCGCTCCGGCCAGTAGTACTTGGACACCCCGGACTTCTCGAGGTACTGCTGCATCGTCCGGAAATCGAGCGGTTCACCCTGACGGGCGGACACGACGAACGCACAGGCACGCTCCCCGAGGCGCTCGTCGGGCATCGCGACGATGGCGACGTCGGTGACGAGCGGGTGCTGGTAGAGCAGGTTCTCGATCTCGACGACCGGGATCTTCTCACCACCGCGGTTGATGACGTCCTTGACGCGGCCGGTGATCGACAGGAAGCCCTTCGCCGACACCTTCGCGAGGTCGCCGGTCTTGTACCAGCCGTCCTCGGTGAAGACGTCGTCGGTCAGGTCGGGGCGGTCGAGGTACCCGTCGAACATCGTCGGCGAGTGCAGCTCGTAGTTGCCCTCGGTGTCGGCCGGCAGCTCGTTGCCCTCGTCGTCCACGATGCGGATCCTGATGCCGGGCAGCGCGCGGCCGTCGTGTCCGTAGGCGTCCGCCGGGTCGTCGGACGGGCTCGACAACGCGCCGAGGCACGTCTCGCTCGTGCCGAACGCACCGAGGATCGCGGTGCCGAGCACGGTGCTGGCCCGCTGGGCGAGGGCACGGGGAACCGCGGCTCCGGTCGGGACGAAGATGCGGAGCGACTCGGGCTGCGGTGCACCCGCCTCGACCAGGTCGACCAGGTCGGTCAGGAACGGCGTCGCGCACTGCACGAAGGTCGCCCCGGCCGCACCGAAGGCCTGCTCGAGGGCGACGGTGCCGTCCCACACCGGCTGGATGACCTGCGGCGCGCCGAGCCGGAACGCCAGCAGCATGCCGTAGAGGAAGCCGGTCTGGTGCGCGAGCGGCGACGGGATGTAGATCCGGTCGTCGCTCGTCAGCCCGGACTGCGCGACGTGCATCGCGGTGGCGAGGCCGAGCGTGCGGTGCGGGTGCTGCACGCCCTTCGGCTCGCCGGTGGTGCCAGAGGTGAACAGCAGCTGGCAGATGTCGTCCGGCGTCGGCGCGTGCGAGCGGATCTGCTCGACGTCGACCTGGACGCTCTCGAGCGCGGTGTCGAAGTAGCGCCAGTTCCACTCGCTCGCCGCGACGCGCTCGGCGGCATCGGCGGGCAGCGGTGCCTGGTTGGTCGGGGTGTCGCCCTGACCGCGCGCTTCCGACCGGATCACGATGACGTGTTCGACCGAGAGACGACGCTTCTGCGCCTTCGCCTCGTCGACCACGTCGAGGAGCTCGAGCGCTGGGCGACGCTTGCGGAACACGTTCGGCAGGAACACGACGCGGGCACGAGAGCGGGCCAGGGTCATCGTGGTCTCACGCGGGCCGAACACCGGCATGATCGGCGTGGCGACGGCACCCATCTGGATCGCGCCGAGGGTGATCGACACGAACTCGCGCCAGTTCGGGAGCTGCATGGCGACGGACTCACCACGGCGCACACCGAGCTCGAGGAGTAGCGCAGACACCTTGTCCGCCTCGTCCTGGAGCTCCTTCCAGGTCGTGTTCACGGGTTCGGGACCGCCGACCTCGATCACGGCGAGGCCGTCCGGGTCGGTCTCGGACAGCGTCCGGACCTTCTCGGAGAGCACGAGCGGGTCGGCGTCGACGCCGGTGAGCTCCGGCAGGTCGGCGGCACGGGCCGCGGCGTCGGTGTCCTCGCCGAGGTCGGTGTGCTGGTTCGACACGTCGGCACGGTCGGCGCGGGTGTCCGCTGCCGCCATCGCCGCCTCGGCGTCGCCGACCTCCATCTCGAGGCCGACGGAGTTCATCGCCTCGAGGAACGTCGGGTAGGAGATCCGGTAGGCACGCGGATACGTGAGCGCGGAGACCCCGTCGGCCTTCGACGCTGCGACCGCGAGCGACATGAGCACGCGGTGGTCGTTGAACGACGACATCGACGCGCCGTGCAGCTCACCGGCGCCCACGCCGGTCACGCGGAGTTCGTCGGCGCCCTGCTCGGCACGTCCACCCATCCGGTTCAGCTGCAGCATGGCGGCGACGCGGTCCGACTCCTTGAGCCGGATGTGCGCCACGTTCCACAGCCGGGTCGTACCCTCGGCGAAGGTCGCCATCGTGGACAGGATCGGCAGGAGGTCCGGGATCGGCTGGCAGTCGATGTCGAGGGGCTTCAGCGGGGAGCCGTCATGCTCGATCCGAACGAAGCCGGTCTCCTCGTCGATGCGCATGGGGACGCCCATCGCCGTCGCGAGGTCGAGGAACTCGCTCTCCGGGTGGTCGGTGTCCGCGGTGGTGAACGAGGTCATGCCGCGGAGCAGCACGTTGGACTCGCGGATGCCGGCAGCGGCGATGCCGAAGGCGGCGGAGCCGATGTCCGGCGGGATGACGTAGTCGTGCGGGGTCGCCTGCTGGTTCGCCGGGATCCGGTACTCGAGCCAGTCGTCGGAGACCTCGACCCGCAGGCCGAACTGGCGCATCATGCGCACGGTGAGCTCCACGTACGGCTGCTCGTTGAGGCGGCCGCCCGTGATGTGGATGCGTGTCTCCTCTTCCGCGAACGGCGCGACGAGGAGCAGGCCGGAGATCCACTGCGAGAGCGTGCCCGCGATCTGGACGTCACCGCCGCGCGGACGCTTCGGCTGGACGGTGACCGGCGGGCAGTCGTTCGTCGCCTCGAGCTCGACGCCCATCTGGGTCAGCGAGGTCAGCAGCGCCTTGATCGGTCGGCGCTGGAAGTACTTCATGCCCGACAGCGTCATCGGCTTGTCCGCGAGGGATGCCAGTCCGGTCATGAAGTAGAGCGTCGTGCCCGACGAGCCCATGTTCAGGACGCCGTCGGCGCCGCGTGACCCGTGGTCGACGACGTCGGTCGCTTCGTACCGCCCACCGAGCCCGGTGACGTGGTACTCGTTCCCGCGGCGCTTGATGTCGATGCCGAGGGCACGCAAGGTGCCGACGGTCCACTCGACCTGCCGTGTCGTGCTGATCCCGGAGACGATGCTCGTCCCCTTCGCCAGCGACGCGAGGACCAGCGCGCGGTGCGCGTGGTACTTCGAGACCGGGATGTCGAGCTCTCCGATGAGCGGGGCAGAAGTACCTCGTACGACCAGCTGCATGCGTTCCTCTTCCCTGTTGAGCGCTTCTACGGTAGTCCTGATGGGGAAATCCTGAGAATCGAAACCGCACGATCGGGACAAGCGTTCCTTGTGCGTGTCCGACAAGGATCCGGGCAGGATGTTCAGCATGGACATCCGCTTCACCGAGTCCCCGGCATCGACCATCGGCGTCGAGTGGGAACTCCCACTGGTCGACCGCGACACCGGCGACCTGACCCCACGAGCCCCAGCGGTCATCTCCGCCGTCCGCGAGCGGCTCGGCTCGCACGAACAGGTCACCGAGGAGCTCCTGACCAACACGGTCGAGGTCGTCACGGGCGTCCACCACACCGTCGGGGGCGCGACGAACGAGCTCTCCGGCATCATCGGCGAGGTCGTCGACGCCGCTGAACCCCTCGACGCGCAGGTCATGTGCTCCGGGACGCATCCGTTCGCGGTGTGGGACCAGCAGGAGATCACCCCCGACAGCGAGCACTACACGACACTCATCGACCGCACCAGGTGGTGGGGCCGTCAGATGCTCATCTGGGGTGTGCACGTCCACGTCGGCATCGACGACCGCGACAAGGCACTCCCGATCCTCGGCGCGATGCTCGCCTACGTGCCGCACATCCAGGCGTTCACGGCGTCCAGCCCGTTCTGGGCCGGGACCGACACCGGGTACGCGTCGAACCGGGCCCTGATGTTCCAGCAGCTGCCGACCGGCGGACTCCCGCCGCAGCTCGGCGCGTGGGCGAACTTCGAGGAGGTCGTCGGCGACCTGACGCACACCGGCGTCATCGAGGGCGTCGGGGACCTCCGGTGGGACATCCGCCCGTCGCCGCAGTGGGGCACGCTCGAGAACCGGGTCTCCGACGGCATCTCGACCCTCCACGAGGTCGGTGCCGTCACCGCGCTCGTGCAGTGCCTCGTCACCGCCTGCTCGGACCGGCTCGACGCCGGGGAGACCCTGCCGACGATGCAGCCGTGGTTCATCCGCGAGAACAAGTGGCGCGCGGCCCGCTACGGCATGGAAGCGGAGATCATCACGAACGCCGCCGGCGACGAACGGCTCGTCACGGACGAGGTGC
This sequence comes from Curtobacterium sp. L3-7, assembly GCF_048756585.1. NCBI lineage: Bacteria > Bacillati > Actinomycetota > Actinomycetes > Micrococcales > Microbacteriaceae > Curtobacterium > Curtobacterium sp. L3-7. The sequence goes on from NZ_CP151474.1 coordinate 2,947,249, forward strand.
ACGACCTCGTCGAGCGACTGGACCCGATCGCGGAGCGGCTCGGCTGCCAGCAGGAACTGCACCACCTCGACACGATGATCGAGCGCGGCGCGTCGTACCAGCGGCAGCTCCAGGTCGCGCAGGAGAACGACGGCGACCTGCGCTCGGTCGTCCGCCACCTGGTCGGGGAGCTGCGCGACTCCCTCTAGCCGCCCCGATACGGACGGGAGGCCCGGTGCCAGCTGGCACCGGGCCTCCCGTCCGTCAGGTGGTCGCGACTAGCGACCCAGGAACTTCTGCAGGCTCGCCAGCTCTTCCTCGGTGGGCGCCTTGCCGTTCTTGCCGCCACCGAGGCCGAGGCCGGAGCCCTTCGGCGCCTGCTGCGGCGCAGCAGCCGCGCCGGCGGCGAGGGCCGCACGCTTCGCGGGGTTGCCCACCTTCTTCTTCTTGCCGCCGCCCTGCTGCTGCTTCTTGCCGCCGTGCATGCCGGGGATCGGCCCCATGCCGGGCATCTGCGGGACGCCACCACGGGCGACGGTCTTCATCATCTTGGCCGCCTGCTCGAAGCGGTTCACGAGCTGGTTGACCTCGGTCACGGTGGAGCCGGCGCCGCGCGCGATGCGGAGCCGACGCGAGCCGTTCAGGAGCTTCGGGAGCTCGCGCTCCTGCGGGGTCATCGACTGGATGATCGCCTCGGTGCGGACGATCTCGCGCTCGTCGAAGTTGTCGAGCGCCTCGCGCATGCGCTTGGCGCCGGGGAGCATGCCGAGCATGCCCTTGATCGAGCCGGCCTTGCGGAGCTGCTGCATCTGCTGCAGGAAGTCGTTCAGCGTGAAGCTGTCCGACGCGATCTTGTCCGCGACCTTGCGCGCTTCTTCCTCGTCGAACGCGCCCTGGGCCTGCTCGATGAGGGACAGGATGTCGCCGAGGTCGAGGATGCGGCTCGCCATGCGGTCCGGGTGGAACGGCTCGAAGTCGTCGAGCGACTCTCCCGTGGACGCGAACATGATCGGGCGCCCGGTGACGCTGGCGACCGACAGGGCAGCACCACCGCGGGCGTCGCCGTCGAGCTTCGACAGGACGACACCGGTGAAGTCGACGCCTTCCTGGAACGCACGCGCCGTGGTGACGGCGTCCTGACCGATCATCGCGTCGATCACGAAGAGGACCTCGTCCGGGTCGACGGCCTTGCGGATGTTCGCCGCCTGCTTCATGAGCTCGGCGTCGACACCGAGTCGACCGGCGGTGTCCACGATGACGGTGTCGTACTGCTGGTCGACCGCGGCCTTGATCGCGTTCTTCGCGACCTTGACCGGGTCCCCGACGCCGTTGCCGGGCTCCGGCGCGAAGACGTGCACACCGGCCTGCTCGCCGACGACCTGGAGCTGCTGCACGGCGTTCGGACGCTGGAGGTCCGCCGCGACGAGCATCGGCGTGTGGCCGTCCTTCTTGAGCCACTTGCCGAGCTTGCCCGCGAGGGTCGTCTTGCCGGCACCCTGCAGACCCGCGAGCATGATGACCGTCGGCGGCTTCTTCGCGAACTCGAGCCGCCGCTGCTGGCCGCCGAGGATGCCGACGAGTTCCTCGTTGACGATCTGGACGACCTGCTGCGCCGGGTTCAGCGCCCGGTTGACCTCGTCGGAGAGGGCACGCTCGCGCACCGATGCGGTGAACGCCTTGACGACCTCGAGCGCGACGTCCGCGTCGAGGAGTGCCCGGCGGATCTCGCGGACGGTGCCGTCCACGTCCGACGGGGAGAGCCGTCCCTTCGTCCGCAGGTTGCGGAAGGTCTCGGTCAGCCGATCAGAGAGGGATCCGAATTGCGCCATGATCCGACGATTCTACAGGCCCCGTTCTGCAGCGTCCTGTCACGCCGACACGGACTTGTTGGACGGAGTCCAGAAACGTCGTACGCTCGGAACATGCCGGAACTCGAGGTCCTCCGTCCGCCCGGACTGCTCGACTACGCCGAGGGGCTCGCACTGCAGCGAGCGCTCCACGCCGACGTCGTCGCTGGCCGCTCCCCCGGGGCACTCGTCCTCTGCGAGCACCCCTCCGTGTACACGGCCGGTCGACGCACCGAGCGGTCCGACCTGCCGACGGACGGCTCCCCCGTGGTCGAGGTCGACCGGGGCGGACGCATCACCTGGCACGGCCCCGGGCAGCTCGTCGCCTACCCGGTCGTCCGGCTCGCCGACCCCCTCGACGTCGTGGCGTGGGTGCGCGACCTCGAGCAGGTCATCATCGACGCCGCAGCCTCCGTCGGGGTCGTCGCCGAACGGGTCGACGGTCGCAGCGGCGCCTGGGTCAGGAATCCGGCCAGCAGGTTCGACAAGGCCGGCACGTTCGACAAGGTCGGCGCGATCGGCCTGCACGTCGCGGAGGGCGTCACGAGCCACGGCATCGCGATCAACTGCGGCAACGCGCTCGACGCGTACGCCGCGATCGTGCCGTGCGGGATCGCCGACGCCGGCGTGACCACCCTCGGCGCGGCGGCAGCGCGAACCGTGACCGTCGACGACATCGCCGACACCGTCGCACGTCGAGTCCAGGACGCGCTCGACGGCATGCACACCGGCGCACGCATCAGCGGCGCCGTCATCAGCACAGCCGAACGGATCCCCGCATGACCCTCGCTCCAGAAGGCCGCCGCATGCTCCGCGTCGAGGCCAGGAACGCCGAGACACCGATCGAGACGAAGCCCGCGTGGATCAAGACCCGCGCGACCCAGGGTCCGGAGTTCAAGGAGGTCTCCGCCCTGGTCAAGGCCGAGCAGCTGCACACCGTCTGTCAGGAGGCCGGGTGCCCGAACATCTTCGAGTGCTGGGAGGACCGGGAGGCGACGTTCCTCATCGGCGGTGCCCAGTGCACCCGCCGGTGCGACTTCTGCCAGATCGACACCGGCAAGCCCGAGCCGCTCGACCGTGACGAGCCCCGACGCGTCGCGGACTCCGTCGCCAGCATGGGCCTGCGCTACGCCACGGTCACCGGTGTCGCACGCGACGACCTCGACGACGGCGGGGCATGGCTCTACGCGGAGACCATCCGGGCGATCCACGAGCACTCCCCCGGCACCGGCGTCGAGATCCTCGTGCCGGACTTCAACGGACGCCCTGACCAGCTCGGCCAGGTGTTCGACGCGCGCCCGGAGGTCTTCGCGCACAACGTCGAGACGGTCCCCCGCATCTTCAAACGCATCCGTCCGGCCTTCCGGTTCGAGCGCTCGCTCGACGTCATCACGCAGGGGCGCGACGCGGGCCTCGTGACGAAGTCGAACCTCATCCTCGGCATGGGCGAGGAACGTGCCGAGATCGAGGACGCCCTCCGGCAGCTGTACGACGCCGGCACCGACATCATCACGCTCACGCAGTACCTCCGTCCGTCACCCCGGCACCTGCCGGTCGCACGGTGGGTCAAGCCCGAGGAGTTCGTCGAGCTCCGCGAACTCGCCGAGGACATGGGTTTCGCGGGGGTCCTCGCCGGTCCGCTGGTCCGGTCCTCGTACCGTGCCGGACGGCTCTGGGCCCGCGCGACCGTCGCGCGCGGCGGCACGGTGCCGGCGCACCTCGCGCACCTGGTGGACGCCCCGGTCGGCCGCCAGGCGGTCTAGCGCAACCATCGAACCGACCTCGCAGGCTCGGTCGGCGCTGGCGCCGCGCGCCGCTGGCGCGTCGCAACATGCGGAGCGCGCGCGGGAGGCCCGTCACCAGCTGGTGACGGGCCTCCCGTCTGCGTGGTGCCCGTTCAGGGCACGCTGCTTGCTACGCGCGACCGCGGATGCTCCGCAGCAGCCAGCCGATGACGGCGAGGATGATGAGGACGATGCCGACCCAGAGCAGGAACTTCAGTGCACCGACGAAGATGCCGCTGAAGAGCAGGACGAGGCCGACGACGATCGCGATGATCAGGAGTGCGGGCATGTGAGGGCTCCTTCCGTGTACCTGGACGATCCCTGTACTGCCGAGACGGTACCCGGAATCAGCCGACGAGGTTCTGCACGAAGACGTGCGGGGTGAAACCGGTCAGGTCGTTGATGCCCTCGCCCTGCCCGATCAGCTTGATCGGGATGCCCGTCTTCTCCTGCACGCTCAGCACGAACCCGGCCTTCGCGGAGCCGTCGAGCTTCGTGATGACGAGCCCGGTCACACCGGCGCCCTCGATGAAGGCCTGCGCCTGCGCGAGCCCGTTCTGCCCGGTCGTCGCGTCGAGCACGAGCAGGACCTCGGAGATCTCGGTCTGCTTCTCGACGACGCGCTTGATCTTGCCGAGCTCGTCCATCAGGCCGGCCTTGGTGTGCAGACGACCCGCGGTGTCGATGACCACGATCTCGGTGCCCTCTCGCATGGCCTTCTCGACGGTCTGGTACGCCACCGACGCCGGGTCCTGGCCGGGCTGGGCGGGGCGGACAACGTCGACCCCCGCACGCTGGGCCCACGTCGCGACCTGCTCGACCGCCGCCGCACGGAAGGTGTCCGCCGCGCCGACGAGCACCGTCCGGTCGTAGGTCTTCAGGAACTTGGCGAACTTGCCGATCGTGGTCGTCTTGCCGACGCCGTTCACGCCGACGACCAGGACCACCGCGGGACGCGCGCTGAGCTTCAGGGTGGTGTCGAGCTTCGAGAGCCGTTCCTCGAGCACCTCGCGGAGCATGCGCTGCAGGTCGGCGGGGTCGGTCGTGCCGTAGCGGTCGACGCGGGCGTGCAGGTCCTCGATGATCTCCTCGGAGATGTCCGGGCCGAAGTCAGCGCCGATCAAGGCCGTCTCGAGGTCGTCCCACGTCGTCTCGTCGATGGTCTTCCGCTGGAAGAGCCCGCGCAGCCGGGAGGACAGTGACCAGGAACTCGCCATGTTCCCAGCTTAGGGCGCGGCGGCTGATGCCGGTCCCCGGTATGCTCGGCCACACGAAGGGGAGTATTCCCTCTCGGTGACCCCGTCAGTACGGTCCGGAACGATCCGGACCCGGGGCGCCGGTCGCGATCGGTTGCAGCAGGTCGCGGCGGAAGAGACCTTCAGGCCTCGGCGTACCCGGTACGCCCCCTGAAGGGAAACTCCTTGGACGTCCCGTTCCTCGTCTGGATCATCACCATCGCCGGCATCCTCGGCCTGCTGGTGTTCGACTTCTTCTCGCACGTGCGCAAGCCGCACGTCCCCCACATCCGCGAGTCCGCGTTCTGGTCCGTCGTGTACATCGCCCTGGCGATCGTGTTCGGCATCGGGATCTGGGTCTTGGGCGGCCACCAGGCCGGCGGTGAGTACTTCGCCGGGTGGCTGACGGAGAAGGCCCTGTCGGTCGACAACCTGTTCGTCTTCCTCATCATCATGTCGTCGTTCGCGGTGCCGAAGGAGTTCCAGCAGAAGGTCCTCCTCGTCGGTGTCGCGATCGCCCTCGTGGCCCGTGGTCTGTTCATCGCGCTCGGCGTCACGATCATCGACAACTTCTCGTGGGTGTTCTACCTGTTCGGGGCGCTGCTGTTCTGGCTCGCGTGGTCCCAGGCCCGCAGTGGGAACGACCACGGCGCAGACGAGGGCGATTCCCGCCTCATCCGGATCCTCAAGCGCGTCATCCCGACGTCGGACCACTACGACGGTGACCGCCTGACCACGAAGGTCGACGGCAAGCGGCTGTTCACCCCGATGCTGCTCGTCATGGTCGCCATCGGCCTCACCGACGTGCTGTTCGCGCTCGACTCGATCCCCGCGATCTTCGGTCTGACGCAGGACGCCTTCATCGTCTTCACCGCGAACGCGTTCTCGCTCCTCGGGCTCCGACAGCTCTACTTCCTCATCGCGGGACTGCTCGAGCGGCTCATCTACCTCGGCCAGGGGCTCGCCGTCATCCTCGGGTTCATCGGCGTGAAGCTCGTGTTCCACGCCATGCACGTCAACGAGCTGCCGTTCATCAACGGCGGCGAGCACATCGAGTGGGCGCCGGAGATCCCGATCTGGTTCTCGCTCGGGTTCATCATGCTGACGATCGCGGTCGCGACGGTCGCGTCCCTCGTGGTCTCGAACAAGCGCCGTGCGCGCGGCCTGACCCCGACGGGCTCGCAGCCCACGGTCGCCGCCGAGGCCGACGCGAAGTAGCCGCGAAGTAGCCGCGAAAGCGACAGTTCCCCGCCGGAGTCCAGCGGGGAACTGTCGCTTTCGCGGTACTCCCCCGCGGGTAGCCGGGCAGCCGGGCAGCCGGCGCCCGCGGGCAGGCGCTACGCGGCGTCGCGACGCTGGACGCGCTGGCCGACCACGGCCGAGACGCCGTCCTGCCGCATGGAGACGCCGTACAGCGCGTCGGCGATCTCCATCGTGCGCTTCTGGTGCGTGATCACGATGAGCTGCGAGGCCTCGCGGAGTCGTTCGAACACGGTCAGTAGCCGCCCGAGGTTCGCGTCGTCGAGCGCCGCCTCGACCTCGTCCATGATGTAGAACGGCGAGGGCCTCGCGGTGAAGATCGCCACGAGGAGCGCCACCGCCGCCAGGGACCGCTCGCCGCCCGACAGCAGCGTCAGCCGGTCGATCTTCTTGCCTGCCGGCTTCACCTGCACGTCGATCCCCGTCCCGAGCAGGTCGGTGGGGTCGGTCAGCGTGATCGACCCGGACCCACCGGGGAAGAGGATCGGGAAGATGACGTCGAAGGCCTCGCGGGTGTCGTTGAACGCCGACTCGAAGATGGTCTGCATCTTCGAGTCGAGCTCCTCGATGATCGTCATGAGGTCGGTGCGGGTCTTCTGCAGGTCCTCGAGCTGCTCGGCGAGGAACGCGTGCCGCTGCTCGAGCGCCTGGAACTCCTCGAGCGCGAGCGGGTTGACCTTGCCGAGCTGACCGAGGTCGCGTTCGGCCGCCTTCAGCCGGCGCTCCTGTTCGGCGCGCACGTAGGGCACCGTCTCGACGTCGGTGAGGTCGACGTCCTCGGTCGCGTCGAACTCGGGCAGCGCGGGGCCGCCGGGCAGGGTCGACTCGGCGTCGACGAGCTCGGGGACGTCCACGTCCACGTCCACGTCCACGTCCACGGAGTCCACGTCGGCGGAGTCGAGGGAGTCCGCGTCGACGTCCTCGTCCGGAGCGACCGCGGCTGCGGCGGCGGCCGCCCGTGCGGCATCCCGGTGCTTCCGCGCGAGCACCCGGGGGTCGATGAGCACGTCGACGGGCACGGGCACGTCGGGCCCGTACTCCGCCACCAGGACGGCCTCGACGAGCCCGAGCTCGCTCTGCGCCCGGTCGAGCACGCCGGACACGTGGAGCTTCTTCTCGTAGATCTCCATCTCGAGCGAGTGCACACCGTCGGTGATCGACTGCAGCCGGTCGCGGAGCTCGCGTTCCTCGTTCCGGATCGTCTGCAGCTCGGTGTTGCGCTTCGACCGCTCGGACTCCGCGGTCGCGAGTTGCACGCGCGCCTCGGCCAGCGAGCGGTCGACCGCGCCGAGCACCTCCGGCAGGTCCGCGAGGACACTCTCGGCCGTCGCCATCTGTCCACGTCGGATGACCGCGAGCCGTGCCGCTTCCTCGGCCGCCGCACGCTCCGCCTCGAGCTGCCGGTCGAGCTGGTCGGCACGCGACCGTTCGGCCCGCGCCCGCTCGCGCACGGTGTCGATCTGGATGCGCTGTTCGATCTCCGCGGCACGCGCCGCCTCGAGCGCGTCCTGCAGCGCCGGTCGTCCGGTGGCGTCGACGGTCGGTCGCGGCTTCTCCGCGTGCTCCTGCTGCGCCTGCTCGGCCTCGGCGAGGACACGTTCCGCTGACTCGACGGCACCGTCCGTCTCACCGAGCGCGGCCCGGAGTCGCTCGACCTCGGCGAGGGCGTTCTCCGCCTTCGCCCGGACCGACGCGCTCGTCCGGTCGTACTCCGCCACCGCAGCGGCGTGCGCGCGGCTCGTCCGGTCCGCGTCCTCCGCAGCGCGGCGTGCGTCGTCGACGTCGGTGCGAGCGGCCTGGAGGCTCGTGGCGAGCTCCGCCGCGGATGTCGCGATGGCATCGCGACGCGTCACCGCGTCGTCCCGTTCCGCGACGAGCTCGATGCGCGAGGTGGTCCGCTCACCGCCGCCGGTCACGCGGACCGCACGGACCAGGTCACCCGACCGCGTCACGACCGTCGCCTGCGGGGCGGCGGTGAGCACGGCCTCCAGATCGACGTCGTCCGAGTCGGCGACCAGCGTGTCCGCGAGGATCGCGGACAGCGCGGGCGGGCCGCTGACCAAGTCGAGGGCGCGGCGGACGCCAGCGGGTGCGGAGGAGCCGGCCGCGGTCCCTGCGGCGTCCGCGACGACCACGTCGATGCGGCCGATGTCCTCGGTGCGGGCGTGTGCGACGGCGTCGAGGGCAGCTGCGCGGTCCTCGGCCAGGACGGCGTCGGCGAGTCCGTCGAGCGCCGCGGCGATGGCGGCCTCGAAGCCGGAGGTGACGGTGAGGTGGTCGGCGAGCCGGCCGACGATCCCGGCACGCCCCGCCTCGATGAGCGCCTGGGAACCGTCGCGGACGTCGATCGACATGCCGAGTGCGGCCACGCGCGCCTCGAGCGCGTCCCGCTCGCGTTCCATGCCGTGCAGCCGGTCGCGGAGCTCGTCGCGGGCGGTCTGCGTCCGTTCGAGCCGCTCGCGCGCGGCGTCGAGCGCAGCCTGCAGGGCATCGGCGTCGGTGTCCGCCGACGGGTCCGTCCCGACGTCCGCGAGGGCCGCCTCGGCGATCCGGGAACGTTCGGCGGCCTCGGTGAGCGCGCGCTCCCGTCGCTCGCGGTCGGCGACGGCGGAGCCCCGCTTGGACCGTGCCACGTCGACCGCACTGGCGAGTCGCTGCGCGTCGAGGTCGTGCTGGGAGACGAGCGCTGCCTGCGCGGCGATCCGCTCGTCGAGGGCGTCGAGGGTCGCACGGGCCTGCCGGACCCGCTCGGCGGCTGCTGCCATCCCCTGCTGCATCGCGGTGGCCTGGGCGTCGAGCCGGTCTCCTTCGGCCCGGACGCCGGCGACCTGCTCGGTGGTGATCGTGGGGCCCTGCTGTGGGGCGTCCGACTGCTGTGCGAGGAGCATGAGCCGCTGGTTGGCGAGGCTCGACAGGCCGCGGAGCCGTTCCTGCACGCTCTCCAGTCGGTGCACGACCGTGCGGGCGCGGTCGACGTCGTCGCCGACCATGCTCTGCTCGACGTGCTGCTGCCGGGCGCGGGTCTGGTCGAGGCGTTCGGTGAGGACGATGCGCTCGGACTTCCGGCCGGCCTCGACCTCCTGGTGCTCGTGCAGCTCGCGGCGCAGGCGGACGACGTCGTCCGCCAGGATCCTGGCCTTGGCGTCGCGGGCGACGGCCGCGACGGACTGGGCCTTGCGTGCGACCTCGGCCTGGCGACCGAGGGGCTTCAGCTGACGACGGATCTCGCCGGCGAGGTCGGACAGCCGCGTGAGGTTCGTCTGCATCGCGTCGAGCTTCCGGAGGGTCTTCTCCTTGCGCCGACGGTGCTTCAGGATGCCGGCCGCCTCCTCGATGAAGCCGCGGCGGTCCTCGGGGGTGGCGTGCAGGACCTTGTCGAGCTGGCCCTGGCCGACGATGACGTGCATCTCGCGCCCGAGACCGGTGTCCGAGAGCAGTTCCTGCACGTCGAGCAGCCGGCAGTTCTCACCGTTGATGGCGTACTCGCTGCCGCCGTTCCGGAACAGCGTGCGGGAGATCGTCACCTCGCTGTAGTCGATCGGCAGGAGCCCGTCGGTGTTGTCGATCGTCAGGAGCACCTGTGCCCGGCCGAGCGGGCCACGGGTCGAGGTGCCGGCGAAGATGACGTCCTCCATCTTGCCGCCACGGAGCGTCTTCGCCCCCTGCTCCCCCATCACCCACGCGAGGGCGTCGACCACGTTGGACTTGCCGGAGCCGTTCGGGCCGACGATGCAGGTCACCCCTGGTTCGAACGCGAACGTCGTCGGTTGCGCGAAGGACTTGAACCCCTTGATGGTCAGGCTCTTCAAGTACATGGCGGTCTCCGGGTGTGTCGCTCGTCGCGCTGCTCGCTGGCTGGTGTCTCGCTGTTCGGCGTCAGGCTAACGCCTGCGAGCGCGCGGACGCGGCTGGCACACGGGGCAGATGTGGCTGGACCGGTTCATGAACGCCTCGCGCACGATCGTCGTGCCGCACCGCGGGCACGGCTTCCCCTGCTGCCCGTAGACGTTGAGGCGCTGCGAGAAGTAACCGGACTGCCCGTTCACGTTGACGTACTGGGCGTCGAAGCTCGTGCCACCGTCCTCGAGTGCACGCGCGAGCACGCTGCGGACCTCGTGGAGGAGCAGCAGCACCGATGCCCGCGGAAGACGGTCCGCCGGCCGGTCGTAGTGGAGCTTCGCGGCCCACAGCGACTCGTCGGCGTAGATGTTGCCGATGCCGCTCACGACGCCCTGGTCGAGCAGCACCCGCTTGATGCCGCTGGAACGCTTCCTCGCCATCTGCACGAACCGGTCGTCGTCGAACGCGGGGTCGAGCGGGTCGCGGGCGATGTGGGACACCTGGGTCGGGATGCTCCGACGCCACGGGGCATCGGGCTGTCGGTCGTCCACGACGCCGGCGAACCCTGCCGGGGCGCCGTCGATCGTGGGCACCATCGCGTCGATCGCCATCGAGCCGAACGTGCGCTGGTCCACGAACTCGAGCTCGACGGGAGACTCCGGCGTGCCGTCGCGGTCCGACCCGCCCGGCTGGACGTCGATGACGATGCGGCGGTGCTTCGCCGCTGGACGGTCGCGGCCGAGCAGGATCTGTCCGCTCATGCCGAGGTGTGCCACGAGTGCCTCTGCCCGGCCGTCGGCGCCCGGTTCGGCGAGCGGGAGCCAGATGAACTTGCCACGGCGGACGGCGGCGGCGATGGTCCTGCCGGTCAGTCGGTGTGCGAAGTCCTCGGCGGGGCCGTCGTGGCGCGTGAGGGCCCGTTCGTCGGCGACGTGCACGGCGAGGACCCGGGCGCCGCTGACCGCGGGTTCGAGGCCGGCGCGCACGACCTCGACCTCGGGGAGTTCGGGCACGCGCTAGGACCCGGCGGGCTCTGCGGCACCGGCGGGCTCTGCCGCGCGGTCTGGCGCCGCCGTCGTGCTTTCGTCGGTGCTGCGGCCGGAGAGGCGCGTCCAGGCATCAAGCGCCGCGGCCATCTCTGCGGTCTTCTTGCTCGACCCGGAGCCAGAGGCGATGTCCTCGCCCTGCAGCACGACGGTGGCGTGGAAGGTCTTGTCGTGGTCGGGGCCCTCTTCGGTGACCCGGTACGCCGGGTTGCCGAGGGCCAGCGACGACGCGAGCTCCTGCAGGCTCGTCTTCGGGTCCATCGCGGCACCGAACCGGTCGGGGTCGATGAGCAGCGGCTCCACGAGGCGCAGGACGAGCGCGGTCGCTTCGTCCGGTCCGGCGGAGAGGTACGTCGCGCCGATGACGGCTTCGACGGTGTCGGCGAGGATCGACGACTTGTCGCGGCCGCCGGTCAGTTCCTCGCCCTTGCCGAGCCGCAGGTAGGCGCCGAGGCCGTTGAGCCGGGCGATCTCCGCGAGGGCCACCGTCGAGACGAGGCTCGCCCGGCGCTTGGCCAGGTCGCCTTCGTCGAGATCCGGGAAGTCGCGGTAGAGCTTCACCGTCACGGCTTGGCCGAGGATGGAGTCACCGAGGAACTCGAGGCGTTCGTTGTGCCCGATGCCGCCGTGCTCGTACGCGAACGAGCGGTGCGTCAGGGCGAGCTGGAGCAGCTCCGGGGACACGTCGACCCGGAGCAGTGCACGCAGACGAGCGACGTCCGACCCCGCGGGGTTGGACCCCGTGGAGCCGGACGTCGCTGCCATGCGTGCTACCGAATCAGACGTCGGCGACCTTGCGGCCCTTGTACTCCATGTACAGGGCGGTGCCGGCCGAGTCCTCGACGACCTTCGCGCGGTGCGGGAGGCTGTAGGTGACCTTGCCGTTCTCGATCGTCTTCACGAGCTGGACCGGCGCGGCCTTCCACTGCGAACGACGGGCGTGCGTGTTGGCACGGGATTGCTTGCGCTTGGGAACGGCCATGGTGGTTCTCTTTCGGTTGGTCGGTGGTCAGTCGGTGGAGGTGCTGTGAGCGCCGTGCTCGGTCTTCAGCTGTCGTTCTCGGACTTCAGCTGTCGTTCTCGTCGAACGTCAGTCCGTCGAGCGCAGCCCAGCGGGGATCCGTCGGCTCGGGAGCCGTACGCCCCGTGTCTGCCAGGCGCTCGCCCGTCACCGGGTCGAGTCCTGGGCAGTCCGGTCGGCAGACCGGCTGGAACGGCAGTGACAGCACCACCGCGTCTCGAACGACCGGTTCAGAATCCACGTGGTCTTCGTGAACATGGAAGTCGAAATCCTCCGAGGCATCATACGCGAACAGCTCGGCGAAATCGACTTCGACCGGTTCGCTGATGTCGATGAGGCAGCGCGAGCACTGCCCGGTGGCCTCTGCGGAAGCGTGCCCGGAGACGAGCACGCCCTCGTGGAGGCCCTCGAGCCGGAGCTCGATGTGGATCGGAGCGCCCTCGCGAACGGCCACGACCCCTGCCCCGAGGGCCTCGGGGACGGTGATGTCGAGCGTGTGCTCGCGCATCTCGCCCGGGCGGTGCGCGAGGTCACGCACGCGCAGGGCGTAGGGGCTGTTCACGGGGGAAGACACGATCGACCATCCTAGCGCGGACGACGGCTGACGTCGAGGAGCGCGATGCCGTGTCGTCTCAGCCGACGGCGTTCCGGAGTGCGTCGTCCACCACGGCGGGCACGTACGGCGACACGTCTCCGCCGAGCGTCGCCACCTGCCGGATCAGCGAACTCGAGACGTGGGCACGCGATGCCTCGGGCAGCAGGAACACCGTCTCGACGTCGGCGAGGTGCCGGTTCATGATCGCCATCGGGGTCTCGTACGCGACGTCCTCGCCCGAGCGGACGCCCTTCACCAGGACCGTCGCGCCGACCTGCCGGCAGTAGTCGACGAGGAGTCCGGCGGTCCACTCCCCGACCCGGATGTTCGCCGGCGCATCGGTCTCGGCCAACGACTCCTCGATCAGCCGGACACGATCGACGGCGTCGAACATCGCGGTCTTCTTGTCGGGGTTGTGCACGACGAGGACGTGGACCTCGTCGAAGAGTCCTGCCGCCCGACCGATCACGTCGAGGTGCCCGAGGGTCACGGGGTCGAAGGAGCCGGGGACGACCGCGATCTGCGTCATACCCGCGACGATACCTGCCCAGCCGCCGGTTCAGTTCTTGCCGAGGAAGGCCGCGTCGGACTCGTCCAGACGCCGGGCGAGGGCGTCTCGGAGCTCGGGCTGCCCGTCGAGCGTCGGGTCGATCCCGAGCAGTCGTTCCGCTTCTTCCCGCGCGTCGACGATGATGTCGGCGTCCCGCACGACCCGGAGCAAGTTGAGGGACGACCGGCCGCCGGACTGCCGCTCCCCCAGCACGTCGCCTTCGCGGCGGAGCTCGAGGTCCACGCGGGCGAGCTCGAAGCCGTCGTCGGACCCTTCCACCGCATCGACTCGCTCGCGCGAGGTGGTCTCGAGCTCGGCGGTGGTGACGAGCAGGCACACGCCCGCGTACTGCCCACGACCGATGCGCCCGCGCAGCTGGTGGAGCTGGGAGACGCCGAACCGGTCGGCGTCGAGGATCGCCATCATCGACGCGTTCGGCACGTCGACACCGACCTCGATCACGGTGGTCGCGACCAGGACGTCGATCTGGCCGGCCGCGAACGCCGTCATCACACGGTCCTTCTCGTCGCCGGTCATCCGGCCGTGCAGGACCTCGATCCGGCGGCCGTCGAGGACCGGCATCGTGCGCATCCGTTCCGCCGTCGCGAGCACCGTGGCAGGCCCACGCTTCGGTGTGTCGTCATCCGCGTCGACTTCCGGCTCGCCGTCGTCCTCGGCGTGGGCGTCGTCGATCGCCGGGCAGACCACGAAGGCCTGCCGACCGGCGCCGAGTTCCTCGGCCATTCGCGTCCAGATCCGCGACTCCCACCCGGGGTGCTCGGCGAGCCCCACCGTGAAGGTCTCCACCCCCGCGCGGCCCGATGGCATGCCGGCGATCGTGGAGACGTCGAGGTCGCCGAAGACGGTCATCGCGACGGTGCGCGGGATCGGTGTGGCGGTGAGGACGAGTACGTGCGGCGGCCGCTCGCCCTTGGTGCGGAGGGCCTCACGCTGCTCGACACCGAACCGGTGCTGCTCGTCGACGACCACGAGGCCGAGCTCGGCGAAGTCCACCTTGTCGCCGAGCAGCGCGTGCGTGCCGACGACGAGCCGGGAGCTGCCGGACGCCGCCGCGAGGAGCGCACGACGGCGTTCGTCGGTGGACTGCGACCCGGTGAGGATGACCGGCCGGAGTTCGGCGGCGAGGTCGGGGCCGAGGAACTTCACGATCGACCGCAGGTGCTGCGCCGCCAGGACCTCGGTCGGGGCGATGAGGGCCGACTGCCCGCCGGACTCCGCGACCGTCAGCATCGCGCGGATGGCGACGAGGGTCTTGCCGGAGCCGACCTCGCCCTGGACCAGACGGTGCATCGGCCACGACTCCGTCAGGTCGTGCGCGATCTCGTCGCCGACGGCACGCTGGTCGTCCGTCAGGGTGAACGGCAGCGTCGCGTCGAAGCGCTCGAGGATCCCACCAGGTGACGCGGTCCGCGGGGTCGAGGCGGTCGCACGTGCGGCGATGCGGCGCTGCACCAGGGCGGTCTGCAGCACGAACGCCTCTCGGTAGCGGAGGGCGTCCTGCGCACGCTTGAAGTCGGACACCTTCTCCGGGCGGTGCAGCAGTTCGAGCGCGCGGCGGAACGGCACCAGGTCGAGTCGGGTCCTGACGCCGGACGGGATCGGGTCGGCGATGTCCGGCAGGGTGTCGAGCACCACCGCCATGGCCTTCGCGATCTGCCACGAAGACAGCGACGCGGTGGCCGGGTAGATCGGGATCGGCTGCCGGGAGAACCGGATCGCTTCCTCGGACCCGGGGTCGGCGGTCGCACGGGGGTCGTCCGCGTCGAAGAGTTCGTAGTCGGGGTGCGCGAGCTGCCGGGCACCGCGGTAGTCGCCGACCTTGCCCGCGAAGATCCCGCGGGCGCCGACGACGAGGTCCTTCGTCCGCCACCCCTGGTTGAAGAACGTCAGCGTCAGCAGGCCCTTGCCGTCGCCGATCTTCGCTTCGAGGATGGAGCCCCTGCGCTGGCGCATCGTGCGTTCGCGGACGTCGACGACCTCGGCGACGATCGTCACCGATTCCCCGATGGCGAGCGAGTCGAGCGCCGTCAGGGCACCGCGCTCGGCGTAGCGACGCGGAGCGTGCTCGAGGAACTCCCCCACCGTGCGGTACCCGAACGCCTTCTCGACCGCCTTGGCGGTGCGGCCGCCGAGCACGTTCGCGAGCTTCGTGTCCAGCGGCGCCGGACCCCACTGCAGGTCGGACGGGGCGGCCGGCGCGGCGGATCCTGAGGTGACCACACGGCAACGGTACCCGGCACGACCGACGTGCACCGAGCCTCCAGGACGACCTGTGGAGAACGTCGGAACGCGACCTGGTGGCCGCTACGGTTGCTGCATGACCCGCATCATCGCCGGCGCCGCCGGTTCCACGACGCTCCGGGTGCCGAAGTCGGGCACCCGACCGACGAGCGACCGGGTGCGCGAAGCACTGTTCTCCTCGCTCGAGTCGCGCGGGCTCGTCGACGACATCGCCGTGGCCGACCTCTACGCGGGGACGGGTGCGCTCGGGCTCGAAGCCGCGTCGCGCGGTGCGGTCGAGGTGGTCCTGGTGGACCGGGCTGCTGCTGCCGCGATGGTCTGTCGCGAGAACGCGCGCACCGTGCAGCAGCGGGTCCCAGGTGTCCGCATCGACGTGCACGCGCAGCCGGCCCTGGGGTTCCTCCGCGGGACCGTCCGGACGTTCGACCTGGTGTTCATCGACCCGCCGTACGACGTCACGGAGTCCGAGATCGCCGAGGTGCTCGACGCGCTCGTCCCCCGGCTGACGCGCGACGCCGTCGTGATCGTCGAACGCAGCAAGCGATCGCCGGAACCGACCTGGCCCGCCGGGCTCGAGCCGTTCAGCAAGCGCAGCTACGGCGAGACCGTCGCGTGGGAGGCCGTGGTCGCCACCGCCTGACGCGCGTGCGCTGCCGACGGGCGACGCTGCCGACGGGCGACGCTGCCGACGG
This sequence comes from Curtobacterium sp. L3-7, assembly GCF_048756585.1. Taxonomy (NCBI): domain Bacteria; kingdom Bacillati; phylum Actinomycetota; class Actinomycetes; order Micrococcales; family Microbacteriaceae; genus Curtobacterium; species Curtobacterium sp. L3-7. The sequence goes on from NZ_CP151474.1 coordinate 2,963,360, forward strand.
GCGGCGCTGCCGACTCGGAACGACACCGCCGTTGTCGTACGACAGCGATCCTGTCGCTCCTTCCACGCGCAACAGTTGCGTGCGCCTGGCAACGACACCATCGACGTCGTACGACAGCGACTCTGTCGTTCCTTGCACGCGCAACCACCTCGCGCCGCCCGCGCGCCGCACCCGCGCAAGCGCCCGCGCCCGCTCAGCCCGCGACGCCGTCCCAGTCCGCGTACGGGTCCCACCCGGTCGTCGGGACGCCGACACCGTCGCGCACGAGGTCGGCCGCGCCACGCTCCAGCACGACACCGATCCGCCGGAACTCCCCGGGCAACACGGCGTCCGCCGGGAACGTCGCGAGCAGCCCGTGGTCCTCGCCCCCGTGCAACGCCATGTCGTCGAGCGCCGCGGAGATCTCCAGCGTCACCCGACTCGACCGTGCGAGCCGCCCGGCGTCGATCGCGAGCCCGTCCGACAGGTCGAGCATCGCCGTCGCGCCGGCAGCGGCGGCGAGCGGCCCGTTGGCGATCGGCGGCACCGGTCGACGCTGCCGCCCGACGTCCGGGTCCTCGTCGAGACCGGCGGCGACCACCGCGGCCCGCGACGGCTCACCGTGCGCGTCGACACCGGAACGGAACAGCCGTGCGAGCCCGCGCGCCGCGCGACCGAGCTCCCCCGAGACGGCCAGGACGTCGCCGACGCGCGCCCCCGACCGCAACACCGGAGCACGGTCCTGCAGGTCGCCGAAGGCGGTCACGGCGACCGTGAACGCCGACGACGTGGACAGGTCTCCCCCGACGACCCCGCACCCGGGAGCGAGCGCGTCGACCGCGAGCCGGAACCCGTCCGCGATGCCCTCGAGCACCGCGACGGGCGTGTCATGCGGTGCGGCGATCGCGACGACCAGTCCAGAGGGCACCGCACCCATCGCGGCGACGTCCGAGAGGTTCGTCGCCGCGGCCTTCCACCCGACGTCCGACGGCGACGACCACGCCCACCGGAAGTCCGGACCGTGCACCATCATGTCGGTCGTCACGACGAACCGGCCGTCGGGAGCCGCCACCACCGCGCAGTCGTCCCCCGGCCCGACGAGCGGCGACCCCTGCGGCAGCCGCGACGTCACCCGGTCGAGCACGACGAGTTCACCGAGCTCCCCGACGGTCGGTCCGGTCCAGGGCTCGTCCTTCGCGTCCACACGAGAACGGTAGCCTGGACTCTCGATGGACACTGTGCGCCGCCCCCTGCGGATCCTCGCCGGACTCGGCGTCGTGGTCGCCCTCGCCGCCGGACTGAGCGGGTGCACGAACGCCGTCACGATGACCGCCGCTCCGTCGGCGAACGCCGCCGCGTGTGCAGCGGCCCAGGTCCGCCTGCCGGACACGGTCGACACGAAGTACGCGCTCCGCAACACGAACGCCCAGTCCACCGCTGCGTGGGGCGATCCCTCAGCGGCGCTCTACCACTGCGGTGTCGCGGTCCCGACGGTCTCCGACCTGCCGTGCTTCTCGAAAGGGTCGGTCGACTGGATCCGCGACGACGAGGGGAAGCAGGTCGTCTACACGACGTTCGGGCGGGACCCCGCGGTGCAGGTCGTCATCGACTCGACGAAGACCACGGACCAGGTCCTGCAGGACATCGGCAACGCCGTCGAGACGCTGCCGAAGGACGGGCACGAGTGCCTCGACCCGTCCGACGTGCAGGGCTGACGCGACCTGCCACCGGACGGGAGGATCGTGGCGGGCCCGCCACGAGCCTCCCGTCCGTCCCGGGGCGCGTCGATGCCCCGGACGGTCCGAGACCGCGTCAGCGGACGGCGGCGCGACCCAGCTCGATGAGTTCGGCGACGAGCTCCGGGTAGCTGACCCCGGTGGCCGCCCAGCAGCGTGGGTACATCGAGAACGGGGTGAAGCCCGGCATCGTGTTGACCTCGTTCACGACGAAGCCGTCGTCGGTGAGGAAGCAGTCCACGCGGGCGAGTCCGGAGCCGCCGATCGCCTCGAAGGCGCGGGCACCGATCGAGCGGATCTCGTCGGTCTCGGCCTCGGTCAGCGGTGCCGGGCAGAGGAGCTGCTCGTCCCCGCCGAGGTACTTCGACGCGAAGTCGTAGAAGCCGTCCTCCGCGACGACGATCTCGCCGGGCAGGCTCGTGCGCGGCGTGCCGTCGCGACCCTCGAGGACGGCGACCTCGACCTCACGCCCGACGACGCGGGGTTCGACGATGACCTTGCTGTCGTGCTCGAACGCCAGGTGCATGGCCGCTGCCAGCTGCTCGGGCCCGTCGACCCGGGACACGCCCATGCTCGAACCGGCCCGGGCGGGCTTCACGAAGAGCGGCCAGCCGTGCGCGGCGATCGTCTCGGCGACCCCGAGCGCGTCAGCCTGCCACTGTCGGCGGAGCACCGTCGTCCACGGGGCCACGCGGAGCCCGGCGTGCTCGAGGACGGCCTTCGCGACGTGCTTGTCCATCGCGAGCGCACTCGCCAGGACGCCGTCCCCGGCGTACGGCAGCCCGGCGATCTCGAGCATGCCCTGCACGGTGCCGTCCTCGCCGAACGGACCGTGCAGGATCGGGAAGACGATGTCGACGGGGATCGTGGTGACGGTGCCGTCCTGGTGCTCGACGGTCAGCTGCCGCGGCTCGGCGGCGCTCGGGAACCGGACGCGCGTGCCGTTGTCCGGCACCGTCGGCAGGTGCTCGCCGACGAGGGCCCACTGCGCCGGGTCGTCCGGCTGCAGCGTGAAGGCACCGTCCTTGGTGATGCCGACCGGGACGATCTCGTACGCGGTGCGGTCGATCACGTCCATGATCCCGCCGGCGGTCACACAGCTGATCTCGTGTTCGCTCGACCGGCCGCCGAACAGGACGACGACGGTGGTGCTGCTGGTGGTCATGGGCGCTCCCGATTGCAGAGTGGCCGGACCGGTCACTCGCCCTGGGGCTCGTCGGTCTCGGTGAGGTGCGGCGCGATGTTGCGCGGATCGAGCCTACCGGCGAGGACCTCGCCGACCTGCCCGACGATGGGCATGTCGACGCCGTTCGCCCGCGCGAGTTCGAGGATCGGCGCGACGGACGCCAGCCCCTCCGCTGTCTGGTTCATCTGCCGGACGACCTCGTCGAAGCGGTATCCCTGGCCGAGCAGGCGCCCGGCGGTGTTGTTCCGCGACAGCGGCGACTGGCAGGTCGCGATGAGGTCGCCGAGCCCCGCGAGACCGGACAGCGTCGAGGGCTGGGCGCCGAGCGACACGGCGAACTCCGTCATCTCCGCGAGCCCGCGCGTGATGATCGACGCCTTCGTGTTCTCGCCGTAGCCGACGCCGTCCACGATGCCGATCGCGACGGCGATGAGGTTCTTCAGCACCCCGCCGAACTCGGTGCCGATGACGTCCGTGTTGATGAACGACCGGAAGTAGGGGTTCGTCGCGACCGCGGCGACCGCACTGGCGGTGTCGGCACTCGTCGAGGACACCACGGCCGCGGTCGGCTGCCGTCGCGCGATCTCGAGCGCCAGGTTCGGACCACTGGCCACCGCGATGCGGTCCTGGTCGATCTCGAGTCCCTGGAGCAGGACCTCGCTCATCCGGAGACCGGTGGCCTTCTCCACGCCCTTCATCAGGCTGACGACGGGGACGTCGGCCGGGAGGAGTTCGCGGATGGCCTCGAGGTTCGACCGCAGCGTCTGCGACGGCACGGAGACGTAGACCTGCTGCGCGCCCTGCAACACGGCGGCCAACGAGGTCGACGCGGTCAGCGTGCGCGGCAGGTTGATGCCGGGCAGGTAGTCCGAGTTGCGCTTGGTCTCGGTGATCTCCCGGGCGACCTCGGGTCGACGGGCCCAGACGACGGTCTCGGCGCCGCCCTCGGCGAGGACCTTCGCGAACGTGGTCCCCCAGCTGCCGGCACCGATGACCGCCACGCGGGGCTTGTCCGTCGACTGCATGACGACGCGGATCGCGGCGGTGTCGACCGCGCCACGTGCGGCAGCCGTGGGATCCGGGTGATCGTCGTGCGGGCGGAGGCCTGGTGCTCCCGAGGAGCTCGCGTCACTCAAACTTGCCGGTCTCCTTCTGGTTGTTGGCGGACGGGTCCCAGCGGGCTGCCGGCGCCCGTTCGCCGCGGAGCTGCTCGACGAGCTCGGTGATCCGGTCCATCAGGAGCGCGGTCGCCTCGATGAGCATCTGCTGGTCGATCGGACGACCGCGGTAGGCCGAGAGGTCCACCGGGTCGCCGAAGACGATGTCGACACGGGACGGCGGGAACAGCCGGAGCTTGTTCGAGTACCGCGCCATGATCTGCTGCGTCCCCCAGTGCGCCATCGGGATGAGCGGCACGTCGTTCTCGAGCGCGATCCGCACCGCGCCGGTCTTGCCGCGCATCGGCCACAGGTCGGGATCGCGCGTGAGCGTCCCCTCGGGGTAGACGATCACCGCACCACCGCTCTCCACCAGGGAGCGCCCACCGCCGAGCGGGTCGCTGATGCGGGTCCGCCCGGAACGCTCGACGGGGATCTGCCCCATGCCGCTCATGAGCTTGCCGAGCACCGGGACGCGGAACAGCGACGCCTTCGCCAGGAAGCGGGGCTGCCGGCGGCTGAGGTAGACCGCGGTGCCCACGACGAGCGGGTCGATGTTCGTGTAGTGGTTCGGGGCGAGCACGAAGGCGCCATCGGCCGGCAGGCGGTTCGCGCCGCGCCAGTGGTAGCGCGCGGTGAACCGGAACGTCGGGATGACGAACAGCGCGGTGATCCGGAACGCCAGGTTCAGGTCGCCGCGCTTCCACCGGCGGCCGGGGTTCGGCAGGCCGGTGGTCACACGGTCGAGGTCGCGGCCGGGCGTACCGTCGGGCACGTCGCGGTGGTCGTCAGCCATCTCAGGCCCTGTGCTCATCCCGCAAAATCGAAGTCCGCCCCGAGCTTGCGCAGCTTCGGGATGAAGTGCTCGTACCCGCGGCTGATGATGCCGACGTTCGTGATGTGCGACTCCCCCTCGGCGGTCAGTGCCGCGATGAGGTGGCTGAAGCCGCCGCGGAGGTCCGGGACACGCACGTTCGCGCCGTGCAGCTTCGTCGGCCCGGTGATCACCGCTGCCTGCTCGAAGGGACGACGGGCGACCCGGCGGTCGTGCCCGGGGAGCCCTTCCTTGTGCACGACGATGTCGGCGCCCATCTCGTTGAGCGCCTCGGTGAAGCCGAAGCGGTTCTCGTAGACGGTCTCGTGCACGATGCTCTGGCCGTCGGCCTGGGTCAGCGCGACGACGAGCGGCTGCTGCCAGTCCGTCATGAAGCCGGGGTGCACGTCGGTCTCGATGACGACGGGCTTCAGGACCTCGAGCTCCCGGTAGAACCGGATGCCGTCCTCCTGGATGTCGAACCCGCCGCCGACCTTCCGGAAGACGTTGAGGAACGTCATGAGCTCCTGCTGCTTCGCGCCCTCGACGAAGATGTCGCCATTGGTCGCGAGTGCGGCGGAGGCCCAGCTCGCTGCCTCGTTGCGGTCGTTGATCGCGCGGTGGGTGTAGCCACGGAGCGACTCGACGCCCTCGATGAAGATCGTGCGGCTCGGCTCGACCGTGATGATCGCGCCCATCTTCTGCAGGATCGCGATGAGGTCCATGATCTCGGGCTCGATCGCGGCGTTCCGGAGCTCGGTCGTGCCATCGGCGAGCACCGAGGACAGCAGGACCTGCTCGGTCGCTCCGACGCTCGGGTACGGCAGCTCGATGTTCGCGCCCTTGAGGCCGTTCGGCGCCGTGATGTGGATGCCGGAGACCTGCTTGTCGACGACAGCACCCATGGCGCGCAGCGCGTCGAGGTGGAAGTCGATCGGACGGTCGCCGATGCGGCAGCCACCGAGGTCGGGGATGAACGCCTCGCCGAGCTTGTGCAGCAGCGGGCCGCAGAACAGGATCGGGATGCGGCTCGACCCGGCGTGCGCGTCGATCTCGGCGAAGTGCGCCGACTCGACGTTCGACGGGTCGAGGATGAGCTCGCCTCGTGCAGGATCCGTGATGCGCACACCGTGCACCTCGAGCAGCGCGCGGACGACCTTGACGTCGGAGATGTCCGGGACGTCCTTGAGGATCGACGGGGTGTCGCCGAGCAGGGAGGCCACCATGGCCTTCGTCGCGAGGTTCTTCGCGCCGCGGACCTCGATGCGTCCGACCAGCGGCTTGCCGCCGCGGATGACGATCTCGTCCGACTTCAACCCGACGCGTGCCCCAGCTGCTGCTGCGTCCTGTACGAGAGAGTTCACTACTTCACCGGCAATGTTTTCGGCCGCCAGTTTCCACGGCGGGATTCGAACTCCGTGATCGAGGTCTCGTCACGGAGGGTGAGCCCGATGTCGTCGAGCCCTTCCATCAACCGCCAACGAGTGTAAGCGTCGATCTCGAATGCCACGTCCACATCGCCCAGCGACACGCGCTGCGCCGCCAGGTCCACGGTCGCCTCGATGCCCGGGTTCGCCTCGATGGCGGCCCACAGGCGCTCGACTTCCGGTTCGGTCACGATTGCGGTGACCAGGCCCTGCTTGCCCGCGTTGCCCTTGAAGATGTCCGCGAACCGGGGCGAGATGACGACCCGGAAGCCGAAGTCGCGGAGGGCCCAGACGGCGTGCTCGCGCGACGACCCGGTGCCGAAGTCGGGACCGGCGACGAGCACCTTCGCGCGGTCGAAGGGTTTCTGGTTCAGCACGAACGACGGGTCCTGGCGCCACCCGGAGAACAGCGCGTCCTCGAAGCCGGTCTTCGTGACGCGCTTGAGGTACACGGCGGGGATGATCTGGTCGGTGTCGACGTTCGACCGCTTCAGCGGTGCGGCGACCCCGGTGACGGTGCCGATCTTCTCCATCAGACTGCCCCTTCCAGAGCGGTTGCTGCTTCGGTTTCCAGGTCCCACGGACTCGACAGCGTCCCGCGCACGGCGGTGGCGGCCGCGACGAGCGGCGACACGAGGTGGGTTCGGCCGCCCTTGCCCTGGCGTCCCTCGAAGTTGCGGTTCGAGGTCGACGCGCAGCGCTCCCCCGGCGCGAGCTGGTCGGGGTTCATGCCGAGGCACATCGAGCAACCGGCGAAGCGCCATTCGGCCCCGAAGTCGGTGAACACCTTGTCGAGTCCCTCGGCCTCGGCCTCGAGCCGGACCCGTGCGGAGCCGGGCACCACCATGACGCGGACGCCCTCGGCCTTGGTGCGCCCCTTGATGACGGACGCGAACGCGCGGAGGTCCTCGATGCGCGAGTTCGTGCAGGAGCCCATGAAGACCGCGTCGACGGCGATGTCCTTCATCGGCGTGCCGGCGGTGATGTCCATGTACTCCAGCGCGCGCTGTGCCGCTGCCTGGTCGTTGGGGTCGGTGTAGTCGGCGGGGTCGGGCACGGACTCGGAGAGCGAGACGCCCTGGCCCGGGTTCGTTCCCCAGGTGACGAAGGGCTCGAGCGCGTCGGCGTCGATGAACACCTCGGCGTCGAACACCGCGTCGTCGTCGGTGTTCAGCGTGTCCCAGTACGCGACGGCCTCGTCCCAGTCGGCACCGGTCGGGGCGTGGTCGCGGCCCTGCACGTAGTCGTAGGTGGTCTGGTCGGGACCGACCATGCCGGCGCGGGCACCCGCTTCGATCGACATGTTGCAGATCGTCATGCGCCCCTCCATCGAGAGCGCCCGGATCGCCGAACCGCGGTACTCGAGCACGTAGCCCTGTCCGCCGCCGGTACCGATCTTCGCGATGACCGCGAGGATGATGTCCTTCGCCGTCACGCCGGGGCGCAGGGTGCCCTCGACGGTGATGGCCATCGTCTTGAAGGGCTTCAGCGGCAGCGTCTGCGTGGCGAGCACGTGCTCGACCTCGCTCGTCCCGATGCCGAACGCCATCGCGCCGAACGCACCGTGCGTCGAGGTGTGCGAGTCGCCGCAGACCACGGTGATGCCCGGCATCGTCAGGCCGAGCTGCGGGCCCACGACGTGCACGATGCCCTGCTCCTTGTCGCCGAGCGAGTGCAGGCGGACGCCGAACTCCTCGCAGTTGCGGCGGAGCGTCTCGATCTGGGTGCGACTCGTCGGGTCGGCGATGGGTCGGTCGATCGCGAGCGTCGGGGTGTTGTGGTCCTCCGTCGCGATCGTCAGGTCGAGGCGGCGCACCGGGCGGCCGGCCTGGCGGAGACCGTCGAACGCCTGGGGGCTCGTGACCTCGTGCACGAGGTGGAGGTCGATGTAGAGGAGGTCGGGGTTGCCGTCCTCGCCCTTGACCACGACGTGGTCGTCCCAGACCTTCTCGGCGAGTGTCCTACCCATGACCTCGACCCTTCCGTTCGCATCGGTTCGATGCCGCTGACGCGGCGCGATCCGGCGAGTCTAGCACTGGTATACCAACGCGTCCGACGCCGGTGCAGCCCGCATCGCGGCCGGTTCCGGGCCGGACTGGAGGCTCGACTCGCGTTCTCCGACACCTGTCGCGGTGGGAGAATGGCCGGGACATGACGACTCCGACGCACTCCGCCCGCACGGTCAACCTCGAGGGCGCGACGCGCGCCGCGATCGCGGGCGCCGCTCCCCTCGCACTGCTCATCGCCCTCGGGATGCCGGGGTACGCAGCCTTCGCGATGTTCGCGGGGTTCACCGCGATCTTCGGCGCCACGGAGCCGTACCGGCAGCGCGCCGTGACCACGGGAGTCGCCGGGGGACTGCAGGCCCTGTGCATGTTCGCAGGGATCGCGGTCTCGATCGTCGGTGCACCCCTCTGGTTGCAGGCCGTCGGGCTGGTCGTCGTGCTCGTCGTCGCGGTCTGCACGCTGAGCACGCTCCGGTCGATCCCGGCGCAGCCGATCTTCCCGACGTTCGCGTTCCTGGTGTCCTCGCTCGTGCCACTCGAGCCGTCGGACCTGCCGCTCGTCGCGACGATCATCGTGTGCTCCGTCGCGTGGGCGTGGCTCGTCGCGATGTCCGGATTCGTCATCCGGCGCGTGTGGAACCCGCGCGCGCCGCACCGCTTCCGACCGCTCGCGCCGATGAAGGAACGGGGCTTCTGGATCCTCAGCACCCCCGCACTGTGGGAGACCGTCGCGCTCAACGTCGTCGGGGCCCTGGTGGCCGGTGCGATCGCGGAGACCATCCCAGGGCTCGGGCACCCGTACTGGGCGGTCATCGCCGTCGTGTCGACGCTCCCGGCCATCCGGCAACGGCACACCGTCCTCCGGGCGTTCCAGCGCTTCATCGGCACGATCGGGGGCACGGTGATCGCGGTCGGGATCCTGCTCCTCGAACCCGGAGCGTGGTGGATCGTGCTCATCGCGGTCGTCGGACAGTTCTTCGCGGAGATCTTCGTCGCGCGGAACTACGCGGTCTGCCTGCTGTTCCTCACGCCGCTCGCGCTCGCGGTGTCCTGGTTGAGCCTCCCGGAGGCGCCGGAGCTCCTCGCCCTGGACCGCGTCGCACAGACGACGCTCGGAGCACTGGTGAGCGTCGCGTTGCTGTTCGTCGGACGCGCGATCGAACGGCGCCGCGGTCGCGCCCTCGGCGCGACGACCTCGATCCGCACGGTCTGACCGGGCGGCCCCGTCGGCGACTGTCGGCGGCGCCCGGCAGGATCGACACATGGACGACTACCGACTCGTCGCCGGGCCGCCGCCGCTCGACGACTACCTCCGCCTCCGCCGCGACTCCGGACTGACCCCGGTCCGGGCCGACCAGGGCGCCGGCGCGATCAGCGGGAACTGGTCAGCCTGCCACGTGGTCGACGCGGCTGGTACGCCGGTCGCGATGGGTCGCGTGCTGGGCGACGGCGGCTGGTACTTCCACATCGCAGACGTCGCCACCGATCCGGCGCACCAGCGGCGCGGTCTCGGTCGGCGCGTGCTCGAGTGGCTGCTCGCGGACATCCGGTCGCGGGCACCGGAGGGCGCCTACGTGTCGCTCATCGGGGACCCGCCCGGGCAGCGGCTGTACCGCTCACTCGGGCTCGACGATGTCGCGCCGAGCCTCGGGATGGCCGCCGTCCTGCGGTAGCCGGGACAACCGTCAGTCGGGCTGGAGGTCAGTCGGGCTGGACGTTCCAGGAGTCGATGACCGGACGCCCGTGCTCGTACCCCAGCGTGCTGACGGACGCGGTCCCGAGCTTCAGCACGGCACCGTCCTGCGGCGCGAGCCGGATCCACGCGGCGCCGATCGCACGGAGCACGTGCCCGTGGGCGATGAAGACGGCGTCCTGCCCCTCCGCGAGCACCGGACGCGCTCGGTCGAGCACGCGCTCGGCCCGGACACGGACCTCGGCGGCGTTCTCACCCGGTGTGTCCCCTGCGGGCACGCCGTCGGTCCAGAGGTCCCACGGCCCGTGCCGGAGCACCTTGATCTGCGGTGTCGTGAGGCCCTCGTACGCGCCGTAGTCCCACTCGTACAGGTCCTCGTCGACCTCGGGGTCCACGCCGATGAGCGCGGCGGTGTCGCGAGCACGCTGCAGCGGGCTCGACAGCGCGAGCGCGAAGTCGCGGTCCGCGAGGTACCGGCCGGCACGCTTCGCCTGCCCGACCCCGTTCTCGGTGAGCGGGATGTCGGTGCGGCCGGTGTGCTGCCCGCTCTTCGACCACTCCGTCTCTCCGTGACGGACGAGGACGAGTTCGCCGGGGCGTTCCGAGGTCATGTGTTCCTTCCGAGCAAGAGGCCGAGCGCGGCTGCGCCGACCGAGACGACGAGCATGCCGAGGCCGTTCAGGACGGCGAGCCGGGTCTTGCCGGATCGGAGGAGCTGCACGGTCTCGACACTCGCCGTCGAGAACGTCGTGTACCCACCCATCATGCCCGTGCCGAGGATGGCGACCGCCGGGAGCGCGAGCGTCCCGGCCTGCCCGAGGCCCGTCAGGAGCCCGAGGACCAGCGAACCGGAGACGTTGATGACGACGGTACCCAGCGGGAAGCCGCTGACCCTGGCCTTCACGAGCCCGTCGAGCAGGAAGCGGAGCGCCGCCCCGACTCCCCCGCCGACGGCGACGAGCAGCAGTTCGAGCGCGCTCACCGGGAGGCCGCCCGTGGGCACAGCAGCGTCGACACCCAGAGCCCGGCGACCACGGCGAGCAGTCCGAGCAGGACCGTGAGCAGCGCGTACCCGCTCCCAGCACCCCACCGTCCGTCCCCGAGCAGCTGCGCGGTGTCGTCGGCGAGCGTGCTGTACGTCGTGAACCCGCCGAGCACCCCTGTGCCGACGAAGAGCCGCAGGCGCCGACGCCGACCGACGTCCGGCCCGCGGTGCGCCAACGCCTCGAGCAGCAGCCCGAGGCAGAACGCCCCGACCACGTTGATCGCGAGGATCGTCCAGCTGATCCCGTCCACGGCGGGGACGAGGTCGGCCAGCACGGCGCGGATCGCGGTCCCGATGGCTCCACCGAGCGCCACGACGCCGAGGTACCCCCAGCGGAGGTGCGGCGGGCGGGCGGCGGCCTGGTCGGCTGCGACGTCGGGGTCGATCGGGACGCTGCTCACGCGACAATCTTGGACCACCGCCAGCCGGACGTCCTACGCTCGGGCACAGACGGCACCCGGCCGCATGACGGAGAGGGACGCACATGAGCATCAACGACGACGACATCACCACGGACCCCCAGAGCGGGGGCGAAGGCCCCGCTGACGGCGGCGCCAACCCGAACGGACACGACGGCGGTGCCGACGGCTCCGCAGACGCCGGCGAAGGCCCGGCCGACGGCGGCGCCAACCCGAACGGACACGACGGCGGCGCGGACGGCTCCGCAGACGCCGGCGAAGGCCCCGCTGACGGCGGCGCCAACCCGAACGGACACGACGGCGGCGCGGACGGCTCCGCGTGAGCCGAGGACCGGAGACGACGGAGACGGCGCGCGCCCTCGAGCGGTGCATCGCCGTCCCCGTCGCCCGGTTCGCCGACGAGTACTGGGGCCGCCGCGCGCTCCTGAGCAGCGCCCCTGACCTCGGCTCGACGTTCGACGACCTGTTCTCCACCGAGGCCGCCGACGAGCTGCTCTCGGTCCGAGGACTCCGGACGCCGTTCATCCGGATGGCGAAGGACGGCACCGTGCTCCCGCAGAGCGCCTTCACCGCACCCGGTGGCTACGGCGCCGAGGTCGGCGACCAGGTCAGTTCCGAGAAGGTCCTCGCCGAGTTCGCTGCCGGCTCGACCATCGTCCTGCAGGGCCTCCACCGCACGTGGCCGCCGATCCAGGAGTTCACACGACGCCTCGTCGCGGAGCTCGGGCACCCCGCGCAGGTCAACGCCTACATCACGCCGGCGTCGTCGCGCGGCTTCGACCCGCACTACGACGTGCACGACGTGTTCGTCCTGCAGATCGCCGGGGCGAAGCGCTGGGTGATCCACGAGCCCGTGCACGAGCTCCCGTTCGCCGACGAACCGTGGAGCGACCGACGCGACGAGGTCGCCGCGCGGGCAGCGGGGGCACCCGCGATCGACACCGTGCTCCGTCCTGGTGACGCGCTCTACCTCCCTCGCGGTTGGCTGCACTCGGCGACCGCACTCGGCGGCACGACCATCCACCTGACGATCGGCATCCCCGCCGTCACCCGGGCCGACCTCGCGCGGGAACTGATCACCCGTGCGCTCCGATCGGACCGACTCCGCGCATCGCTGCCCCTCGGTGTCGACCTCGGCGACCCGGACCAGATCGCGACGGACGTCCGCGCCGCTGCCGAGGACCTCATCGGGTTCCTCGAGTCGGCGTCGGTCGGCTCGGCCGTCGACGAGGTCGCGCACGCCGTCGGGTCGCGGTTCCGTCGTTCCACCCGACCGGAGCCGGTCCGCCCGCTGCAGACGGTCGACCTCCTCGGCACGCTCTCGGGCGGCGATCGGATCCGGTGGCGCGAGGGACTCCGCGCCGACGTCCGCGACGAGGGCGAACGCGTGGCGCTCGTCCTGCCGACGACGACGATCCGCCTGCCGGCATCGTGTGGTCCTGCCCTGCGCGCGCTGCACACCGGAGGGACGCACGCCGTCGGGTCTCTGCCAGGCCTCGACGAGGACGACGCCGTCGTCGTGGTCCGTCGGCTCCTCCGGGAAGGCGTGCTGGTACCGGCGTCGTGAGCGAGTGGCGACGCACGGGTCCGGCTGATCCACGACTCCCCCGCTCGGCCGGTGGGCCGGCGTGCAGCGACCGCTCCCGGTCACGCGACGAGGACCTCACCGCCACCGCGTCCCCCGGTCGCCGCTGGCTGCTCGTCGAGGTCGCGGGTGCGTGGGGCTGGAACGTCTGGGCCGACTCACCCGCACTCCCGCCCGAGACCGGCATCGCCCTCGCGCGCCGGGTGCAGCGTGCCGGGATGCGCATCCTCGCGATCCGCCGCCCCGGCCGGTCCCGTGGTGCCGGTCGGTGGCGCTGGGCTGTCGTCGACACCGGGCTCGCGACCGTGCGGTGGGGTGAGGCCGACGGCCCGGACGAGCTGCTGTCGCTCCCGCTCGACGGCAGCACCGGAACGCCATCCGACCGGCCCGTCTTCGCCGTGTGCGCGCACGGCCGGCACGACGAGTGCTGCGCCGTGCGCGGACGGTCGGTCGCAGCCAGGCTGGCGGGGGCGTTCCCCGACGAGACCTGGGAGTGCTCGCACCTCGGTGGTGACCGGTTCGCGGCGACGACGATGCTGTTCCCGTACGGCCTCAGCCACGGACGCGTCGACGAACTCGATCCCGTCGCGATCGCCGAGGCGTCGACGCGCGGGATCGTCGCCCCGGACGGCTTCCGCGGGCGGTCGCTGTACTCCCACGTCGAACAGGCTGCCGTCGCCGCAGCCGCCGCACGCTCCGGAGACCACCGCATCGACGCCTTCCGGCCGCGCGGTGTGCGCGCTCCGGAGACGCTCGACGACCCGGCCGGATGGTCGGTCGAACTCGACTCGGACGCCGGAGCCGTCGTGGTCACCCTCGACCGAGTGCACTCGGACCCGACGTTCTCGACGTGTCGCGCGACGGTCGCCGTGGAGATCCCGCGCTTCGTCGTCCGCGACGTGGCCACCGCGGGGTGACCGGCATGCACGACCGGGCCGGGAACGACGAAGGTCCCCGTCCGTGTGGACGAGGACCTTCGGTTGGTGACCCCAGCGGGATTCGAACCCGCGTTACCGCCGTGAGAGGGCAGCGTACTAGGCCGCTATACGATGGGGCCGCGGCACACGTTGTCGGACTCGGGCTAAGCCACCTGTGGTGACCCCAGCGGGATTCGAACCCGCGTTACCGCCGTGAGAGGGCAGCGTACTAGGCCGCTATACGATGGGGCCGTTCCGACAACTCGACAAGTATGGCACAAGCGGTCCGACCTGCCAAAACGAGGCGTGTCGCCCGGGTGTGCCGTCATGCCGCAGCGTGCATGCACGAGCCGACCCGAGCCTCCAGTCCGGTCCCCCGCTCAGATCGTGAGCGACTCGCCCGGTTGCAACAGGACGAGCGAACCGCCGGGCTCGACCATCTCGCGGAGCCGGCCGGTGTGCATGCCGTAGCCGATGTCGGAGAGGGTCGCCTCGTGCACGGGGTAGGCGCGTCGGGGCGCGATCGCGGCGACGTAGTCCATCATCTCGGCGACCTTGAGCCACGGGGCGCCTACGGGTGCCGCGAGGACCTCGACCGGGATGCCGGGATCGGTGTAGCTGTCGCCGGGGTAGAACAGCCGCCCGTCCACCATGACGCCGGTGTTGTCGATCACCGGGACGGACGAGTGGATGACGTTGTGCCGGGTGCCGTGGAAGGTCAGCGCGAACGGCCCGACCGAGCGCGAGGACCCATCCGTGACGACGTCGACCGCGAAGTCCGGCAGCGCGGCAGCGACTCCGCCCGGACCGAACACCACCGCGCCGGGGTTCCGGGACAGGATGCCGGACAGCTGCGCCGGCGTGACGTGGTCGGGGTGCTCGTGGGTGAGCACGACCGCGACGACACCCGTGACCTCGACGTCCCGCGTGAAGTTCCCCGGATCGATCACCAGCCGGGCCCCGTCGACGTCGACGATCTGGCAGGCGTGCTCGAGCTTCGTGACCTCCATGCTGCCGAGCGTACGCGGGGTGCTGATGTGGTTCCGTTCGTCGCCCCGTCAGGACCGCGGCGGCGCCGTGGACGACCGCACCACGAGCGACGCCGGCGACGTCGGCACCGGACGGACCGCGGCGCCGTCGACCTCGGCGAGCACCGCGCGGGCGGCGAGACGCCCCTGCGCCTCGGGGTCCTGCGTGATCGTCGTCAACCCGACAGCTGCGCCGTACTCGTGCCCGTCGATGCCGATCACCGACAGGTCATCCGGCACCGACAGGCCGAACCGAGCCGCGGCGAGCATCACGCCGAGCGCCATCTCGTCCGAGGCGCAGAACACCGCGGTCGGCCGATCGGGACCCGGCCCGAGCAACGACAGGCCGGCGTCCACCCCGCCGGCGAACGAGAACCGTCCGTCCGCGATCCACGACGGAGGCACCGAGAGTCCGGCGCCGTGCATCGCGTCGACGAACCCGTCCCGCCGCCGGTACGGCACCGCGACGTTCATGCCCGCCTCGTCCTGCCCACCGACGTACGCGATCCGCCGGTGCCCGAGCCCGACGAGGTGCTCCGTCGCGATGCCGGCGACCTCGACGTCGTCGATCCCGACGTTCCGGAGCCCGGGAGCCGGCCCGCCGATGACGATGGTGGGCAGCGAGCTCACCTGCAGCTCGCTCCGCTCGGTCTCGTCGAGCACGAGCGACAGCAGCACGAGCGCGTCGACGCGCTGCCGCAGCATCGACCGTCGGAACGCCCGGTCACGGTCTCCCCCTGGGCCGCCGAGGTTGTAGAGCACGAGGTCGTACCCCGCCCGGCGCAGTTCGGCGTCGACCCCGCTGAGCGCCTTGACGTAGAACCAGCGGTCGAACACCGGCACGACGACCCCGACGGCACGCTGCCGCCCGGTGGCGAGTCCGGCCGCCGCCGAGCTCGGGACGTACCCGAGCTCGTCGGCGACCCGGCGCACCTGGTCGATCGTGGTGTCGGCCACGGTCGGGAGGCCGCGCAGGGCGCGGGACACGGTGGCCTTCGACAGCCCGGTGACGGTCGCGATCTCCTGGATCCCCATCGGACACTGCCGGGAGGCCGGTCAGCCGTCCGCGCCGTGCGTCGCGTCCCCCGCGTCACGGGTCACGGGCCCGGCGCCGGTCCGCGCGACGGCTCGCGTGCGATGCGGACGCGGTGCTCGCTCGTCGAACCCGACGTGCACGTGGTCGCGGAACACGGTCTCGACGGGCGCGCGGCCACCGGGGACGTGCACCCCGACCGGGTGCTCGTCGCGGCGGAGGACGCGGCCGGCGGCCAGGGCCTCTGCGGCCTCCGTCCGACGGACCACCCGGACCCGCCAGCGGTCGAGCGCGACGAGCACGAGCACGCACGCCAGCAGGGTGAGCGCCCAGCCGAGCGCCGGTCGCCCGGTGAACTCGCAGAACACGGTGACGGCGAGGAACGCGACGCCGAAGAAGCCGACGAAGCCCATGGCCTCCTCGATCGGTGCCGACGGTCGACGCGGTGCGCGGTACGCCATGGCGATCAGCCCTTCACGCCGCCGGCGGTGAGGCCGGCCACGATGCGCCGCTGGAAGACGAGCACGAGGATCACGAGCGGGATCGTGACGATCGTCCCCGCTGCCATCACCGCCGTGTAGGGCTCCTGGTGCGGCTGGGTCCCGGCGAACGACGCGATGGCGACGGTGACCGGCTGGGTGGCGTCCGAGGACAGCTGGGACGAGATGAGGTACTCGTTCCAGGACGAGATGAACGCCAGGATCGCGGTGGTGAACACGGCGGGTGCGGCGAGCGGCAGGATGATCCGCCGGAACGCCTGCACGCGGGTGCACCCGTCGATGCGCGCCGCTTCCTCGAGGTCCCACGGCATCTCACGGAAGAACGACGCCAGCGTGTAGACCGTCAGCGGCAGCACGAACGAGATGCTCGGCAGGATGAGCGCCTGGTACGTCCCCATCCACCCGATGTCCGTGAAGAGCTGGAACAGCGGTGAGATGAGCGCGACACCAGGGAACATCGACGCCGCGAGGATCGCGCCGGCGATGAGGGACTTGCCCGTGAACTCCAGCCGGGCCAGCGCGTACGCCGCCGAGGTGCCGACGAGCAGCGCGATGATCGTCACGACGCCGCCGATCAGCAGGCTGTTCAGCAGCGCCCGGCCGAGGTGGTTGCCGAGCTCGGTGGAGAACGCCGTCGCGTAGTTGTCGAGCGTCACGTGCGTCGGCCACGGGGTGGCGTCGAACGTGAACCCGACGTCGCGGAAGCTCGTCACCACCATCCAGTAGAACGGCAGGAGGCACCACACCGCGATGATGATCGCCTGGATCGCGGTGCGCACCCGCGGGCCGGTGTGCCGCTGGACGCGGACGTCGGCGCGGTCGATCGACCGCTCGCGCGAACGCGTCGACGACCGGGGACGGTCTGCTGCGAGGGTCACTTGAGTTCACCCTTCTGCTGGGCTGCCTGCGTCTGCACGACGTTCGCGCCGAGGAACCGCACGAACAGGAACGCGACGACGAAGATGATGAGGAAGGTGATCGTCGACAGCGCTGAGGCGGAGTTGAACCCCTGCCTGATCTGGTCGACGACGAGGATCGACAGCGTGGTCGTGGCGTTGCCGGAACCACCGCCGCCGCCGGTGAGGATCGCCGGGAGGTCGTACATGCGCAGCGCGTCGAGCACGCGGAACAGGATCGCGACCATCAGCGCCGGCTTCAGCAGCGGGAGCGTGATGAGCATGAAGCGCTGCACGGTCGAGGCGCCGTCCATCTTGCCGGCCTCGTAGACCTCCTCCGGGATGAGCTGCAGGCCCGCGAGGATGAGCAGCGCCATGAACGGCGTCGTCTTCCAGGTGTCCGCGATGATGACCGCGAACCGGGACGCCCACTCGCCGCTGGTCCAGAGGATCTGGTGGCCGATGACGTGGTTCAGCACGCCGTTCGCGTCGAAGATGAAGTACCAGAGCTTCGCGGTGACGGCGGTCGGGATCGCCCACGGCACCAGGATCGCGGCGCGGACGAGCGCGCGGCCCTTGAAGTTGCGGTTCATGATGATCGCCATCCAGACGCCGATGAGCGTCTCGGCGAGCACGGTGACGACCGTGAAGAAGAACGTGTTGCCGAACGACACCCAGAACTGGGCGCCGAGGCTGCCAGGGGGGCACGTCACGTTGCCGCACTGCTGGCCGAGCCAGTGCACGTAGTTCGTGACGCCAGCGAAGCCGCCCTCGACGAACAGGCCGGTCGCCTTGTCGAGTCCGGCGTCGAGCTGGAACGACTGGATGATCGCGCTGACGACGGGGTAGCCGATGACGACGGCGAGGAGCACGATCGTCGGGCCGATCAGGTACACGGCCCATCGGCCGTGTTCGGCGTTCAGTCCGCCGCGCCGCCGCTTGGGCGGCTCCAGACCCTGGGGGTTCGGGATGGCGGCTGGGATCTCGGTTGCTGCTGACACTGACGGCCTCCTTGCCGGTGTCGGGACGCAAGTAGGGGCGGACGGGAGGCTCGTGGCCAGGCTGCCACGAGCCTCCCGTCCGACGCGGCGCGAGCCGCTAGTTGCTGGTGGTCGCCGCCTTCAGGGCGGCTTCCATGTCCTTCATTGCCTCGTCGACGCTCTTCGAGCCCTTGAGCGCCGCGTAGGAGTTGTCCTGGATCGCCTTCGTCACGGCCGGGTAGTACGGCGTGACCGGGCGGGGCTCCGCGCTCTGGATCGACTTCAGCAGGGTGGGCAGGTACGGCAGCTTCGCCGTCAGCTCGGAGTCCGTGTAGAGGTCACCGAGCACCGGGGCGAGCGAGCCCTGGGTCGCGAAGAACTTCTGCGTGTCGCTCGACATCAGGAACTCGAGGAAGTCGTGCGCCGTCGCCTTGTGCTTCGAGTACGCGCTGATCGCGGCGTTGTGACCGCCGAGCGTCGATGCACCGACGCCGTCGGCACCCGGGATCGGGGCGATGCCGAACGTGTCCTTGACCTTCGACGAGCCGTCGGTCTTGGCCAGGCTGTAGACGTACGGCCAGTTGCGGAGGAACAGCAGCTTGCCGTCCTCGAACGCCGTGCGGCCCTGTTCCTCCTGGTAGGTGATCGCCTCGGCCGGGATGTTCCCGTCCTTGAACGCGTCGACCAGGTTCTGCAGACCGGCCTTGGCCTTCGTCGTGTCGACGTCCGGCGTGCCGCTCTTGGAGAGGATCGACCCGCCGGCGCCGTTCACGGCCTCCGAAGCGTTGACGGTGAGTCCCTCGTACTTCGCGAACTGGCCGGCGTAGCAGCCGATGCCGTTGTCCTTGGCGATCTTGCAGTCGTCCATCATCTCCGACCACGTGGTCGGCGGGGTCTTGACGAGGTCCTTGCGGTAGTAGAGCAGCGCGCCGTCGGACGTCTGCGGTGCCGCGTAGAGCGTGTCGTTGTACGTCGCCGTCTTCACGGTGGCGGGCAGCAGCTTGGACGTGTCGACCTTCATCGATCCCGTGAGCGGTGTCAGCCAGCCCTTCGCGGCGAACTCCGCGGTCCACACGACGTCGACGTCGACCACGTCGTAGCCGTCGTCCTTCGCCTGGAAGTGCTGCACGAGGTCGTCGTGCTGCTGGTCGGCCTGGTCGGACTGCTCCTTGAACGTGACCTTCTCGTCCGGGTGCGCCTTGTTCCACTTGGCGATCAGGGGGCGGACCACGTTCGAGTTGTCCTTGCCCTGGACGTACGTGATCGGGCCGCGGCTGTCCTGCCCGCTCTTGGCGTCGTTCGAGGCCGAGCTCCCGCTCGAGCACCCGGCCAGGGCGAGGCCGATCACGGCGACCCCGGCCACTGATGCGAGTCGCACCTTCGCGCGTGTGTTCTTCACAGCGTTGTCTCCTCATCGAGATCACCAGGAGTCGTCGGCTCGGGTACCGGACGACGACAACCTGGAGCAGGCGACGCTGCCTGCTGGGAGTGGAAGCTACGCCCGCGCCCGGCGTTCTGCAACCGGTTGCATCCAACCCGTGACCTGAGCGTGACCTTCGGGCTTCGTGAGACTTCCTGGGTGAGCGCTCACCGGGTCGGCGCCGCGGTGACCTGAACCGCGGCGACCCTCAACGACGGGGCGTGCGGTGTTCCGCACGATCCCCGCCACCTCGTTCCCCGGTCGTTGTGACCGGGAGAACGGGTCCGTAGCGTCCGGTGCCATGGCCACCACCTCCGCCGTCACCACGCCGGGCCCCCGTCGCGTCATCAGCGTCGACCTCGACGCCCCGCTGCCGCGACTCGTCGCCGACGAGACCGGCGCATCGGCCCTCGTCATCGGGTACCGCGACGGTCATCCCGTCACGACGCTCGACGTCCTGCTGACCGCCGACCCCGACGACGCGGCACGGGCCCTCGCACCGCTCGTCGACCAGAGCGCGCTCGACGGTGCGTACGACAGCCTCGCTCCGGTCTCCGACGACGACCTCCCGATGATCTCCGTCGTCGTCTCCACCGTCGTGGACCGCGTCGAGGACCTCGGCAAGCTGCTCGACGTGCTCGAGCACCTCGACTACCCGCGGCACGAGGTGGTCCTCGTCGACAACCGCGTGCACCTGCCGGACATCGACGCGCTCCCGGCGCTCCTCGACGGTCGCGACGTGCGACTCGTCACCGAGCGCCGTCCAGGTCTCTCCGCCGGCCGGAACGCCGGCGTCGCGGCGGCCACCGGCGAGGTCATCGCGTTCACGGACGACGACGTCCGTGTCGACCCGCAGTGGCTCCGGGCGATCGGCTCGCGGTTCGTGCGCGAGCCCGACCTCGACGCGGTCACCGGTGTGATCCTCCCGGTGGAGCTCTCGACACCGGCGCAGATCTGGTACGAGGCGTACTACGGCGGCTTCAGCGCCGAGCGGACCTTCGCCCCTGTGACGATCGTCCCCGACGACGTCGCCGGTGCCATGCGGCACGCGCGGGTCTCGGCCGTGCGGCCGGACGGCACCGTCAGGAAGCACTTCGCGGTGTACGGCATCGGCGCGTACGGCGCCGGCGCGAACATGGCCTACCGGCGCTCGCTCATCGACGCCGTCGGTGGCTTCGACACGACGCTCGGAGCCGGCTCCCCCGCACGTGGTGGTGAGGACCTCGCGATGTTCATCGAGACGCTCTGGCGCGGTGGCCGCATCGGCTTCGAGCCACACGCCGTCGTCCACCACCGGCACCGCCAGACGATCGAGGACCTCCACAAGCAGCTGCACGGCAACGGCGTCGGGTTCACCGCGCTCATGTGCGCGCTCGCCGCGAAGGACCGGCGTCACCTCGCCGTGCTCGCGCGGCTGATGCCCCTCGCCGCGAAGGTGAAGGCGAAGCAGATGGCGTCACGTCTCGCCGGACGTCGCGATGCGGCGGCTGAGTCCACGAACGAGGCGTCGACGACCCGCATCCCGCGCTCCCTGGCCTACCACGAGCTCAGGGGCTTCCCCGCAGGTCCCGCCGCGTGGCTCCGCAGCCGCCGGCGCTGGCGTGACGTCGAGGCCGGGCGCTTCCGGGCATAGCGGGAGCGCCGCACAGAACGTGCGGGGGCGTCAACGGCGACGCTCCCGCACGGCGGGCTACCCGCGGCGGGCTACCCGCGGCGGGCTACCCGCGGCGGGCGCGGAGGCGTCCGAGCACGTACCGCCAGGGGCCGCCGAGCGCTGCGACGAGTTCGACCCGCTTCAGCCCGGCGGTCGCCGCGCGGAACTCGTCATCGACGGGCCATCCGGCGGTCGCGGACACGGCGGTCGACACCTGGTCGGCGCCACCCTGCCCCAGCGCCCCGAGCTGACGGAGCGCCCCGACGGCCCGACGCAGCACGGCGAGCGCGGTCCGCGGCCGGGTCATCAGCTTCGCGACCCACGCCCCGAGACCCGTGCCGTAGCCGAGCGCCTGCCCGCGCAGGGCCTCGCGGTCCGAGCGGTGCTTGTGCCAGACGAACGCGGACGGCTCGACGGCGAGTGCGCCACCCGACAGCAGCACGCGGGTGAACAGGTCGGGGTCCTCCCCCGCGCGGGACGGGGTCCCCGGGCCGAGGGCGACGTCGAAGCCGCCGAGCGCCAGGGCCGCGGAGCGCCGGAGGGACATGTTCGCGCCGGTGCCGAACGCACCGACCGAGAACGGGAACAGCGGCAGGTCCGCCGGCGGCGCCGAGGTCCGGAACACCCGGCGGTCGAGGTTCCGCGCCCACGTGACGCGCTCGTCGAAGTACCGCTGGGTCGGGTTCCGGAGCTCCCCGCTCGGGACGAGCCCGGTGACGCAGACGACGTCGTCGTCCCGGTCGTAGGCGGCGGCGAGCGCCGCGAGCCAGTGGGTGTCGACGACCACGTCGTCGTCGACGAAGGCGACCACGGCTCCGGACGCGAGGGCGAGACCGGCGTTCCGTGCGCGGGAGACGCCGGGTCGGGCCTCCAGGACGTACCGGAGCCTGGCGTCCGCGAACGACGCGACCACGTCGCGGGTCGCGGAGGTGGTGGGCGCGTTGTCGACGACGAGCACCTCGAAGTCGTCGTACGCCGAGGCGAGCACCGAGGCGACGCAGCGGCGCACGTCCTCGGGGCGGTCGCGCGTGCCGATGACGACCGACATGCGTCCGGTGGCCGGTCCCGCGGGCACGGCTGGGAGGCTCGTGGCACGTAGCGCACGCAGGGCCGGCCCCAGCTCGGCTGGCTCCACGTCCCCGCTGGCGTCGACCGCGACGTCGACGAAGCCGGCGATCTCACGGCCGTCGCGGACGAGCAGGCGCGCGCGGCGGAAGCCCTCGGCGCCGGCGAGTTCGACGACGGCCGCGGCGAGCGCCTCCCGCCGGTCGACGGAGCCGACCCATGCTGCTCCGGCCCACGTGGGGGCATCGGGCGAGGGCATCGCGGGCGTGAGCGTGAGCACGCTGGACCTGGTCGCCTGGGGTGCGGTCATGCTCCCGATGGTCGGGTGCGGCCGTCGCGTGGTCAACGCGGGTCCGTACCCGTTGCGGCGACGGTCGTCCCTCTTGCGGTTTGCCGCCATCAGGAGCCGTGCTGCCCGTAGGATCGGGGACACGACCCGGCGGCAGCACGCCGGGCACGAGGAGGACGAATGCCGCTGGGCCCCACGACCGAGCTCGGCGGTCCGTTCCTTGTCGTCGACACCGGTGACCACGTCGTGTGCGTCTGCGGCCACGAGCAGGTCGCGCACGAGCACTACCGACCCGGCACCGACTGCGCCCTCTGCGACTGCCCGAAGTTCCGCCGGAAACGCTGATCCGACGCCGGTGGTGCGGAAAACCGCCGCTTCCCCGCAGAGGGGTCATGGTCGCCTTGTCGGCCCGGGAGCGGCGCGGTTAGCGTCGCGTCCATGGCCACCCCCTCCGCCGCACTCGCGTGCATCGTCCTCGCTCACGAGGACCCTGTGCACGTGCGCCGGCTCATCGAGTCGCTCGACCCGTTCCCGGTGTTCCTGCACTGCGACGCGCGGACCTCGAAGTCAGTGTTCGGGGCGATGACCGACGGGCTCCCCGATCGTGTCCGGCTGCTGCCGCGGATCCGGACCGGTTGGGCGAAGTGGGAGAACGTCGAGGCAGAGGTCTCCGGGTACCGGGCAGCACTCGCCGACACCGACGCGTCGCACGTGGCGGTGCTCACCGGAAGTGACTACCCGCTGGCGAACGCGACCGAGATCGCGGCGCTCCTCGCGGCGCACCGTGAGGAGTCCTTCGTCGCCGTGCACCCGCTGCCGTACGAGGCGTGGGGACGCGACGGTGGCCGGGCACGGCTCCGGTTCCCGCACTGGGCGTGGCGGAAGCACATGGTGCGGCTACCGATCCCACGCCGGTTGCCCCGCGGCATCGTGCCGGCCGGGGGCTCGCAGCTGAAGGTCCTCGCGCGGCACCACGCCGCTTCGGTCGTCGACGCGGTCGACCGTCGCCCCGACCTCGTGCGGTTCTGGCGACGGACGTGGATCGCCGACGAGACGTTCGTGCCGACGGTGCTGCAGTCCCCCGCCCTGACGCCGGGGTTCGCCGAGCAGCACGTCCCGCACGCGCTGTGGTGGATCGGGTGGGACGGCAGCGCGATGAAGAGCCCACCGTGGCTGACGACCGCCGACGCCGGACGGCTGCTCGAACGCCGGACGTTCCCCGGCGGACTCCCGCACGTGTTCGCCCGGAAGTTCTCGACCGAGCAGAGCTCCGACCTGCTCGACGTCGTCGACGGCGCGTTCGAACTGCGCCGATCGACCGGGGCACCGAGGGAGGTCACGGCGTGACGTCTCCGACGCAACCCGTCACGCCGGTGCCGGAGTCCGTCGACACGGGGTCCGTCGCCGTCCGCAAGGGCGCCAACGTCCTGTTCGGCCGCGGCCTGCTGTACGTCGTCGTGTGGTCGATGCAGCTCGTCGTGTCGTCGCTCATCTCCCCGGTGCTCGCACACCTCATGCCGCCGGCGGAGTTCGGCGTGCTCGCGTCGGCGATCGCGCTCTACCAGGCGCTCGTCGTGCTCGCGGTCGCCGGCATCGACCAGGCGTCCGTGCTGCAGCGCGCCGAGGACGGCGACGACCGGAAGGCCCGCGGGCTCCTGGCCGTCGGCATGGTCACCGCGAGCATCGTCACGGTCCTCGCGCTCACGACGATCCCGGTGTGGGGCGACGCGGCCGGCTTCATCGGCGAACACCCGCTGCTGCTCGTCGCGGTGCTCTGGACCGGACCGGCGGCGATCGTGCAGATCTCGTTGGCGCTCCTCGTCGCGCAGGACCGCATCAGGGTGTTCGCGGTGACGAGCCTGCTGTCGTCGATCGGCGGTTCGATCATCGGTCTCGGCCTCCTGACGTTCGTGCGAGCCGACGCCACGACGTACGCGTGGGGCGGCGTCGTCGCGCAGGCGGTGGCGATGGGCATCGGCATCGCCGCGACCCGTCCTCGGTTCGCCGGCCTGCTCGACCGGAGGACCACCGCCAGGGCGTTCCGGCTCGGCATCCCGATCGCGCTCGGCAACCTGTCCTACTTCGTGCTGAACGCCGGTGACCGGATCGTGGTGCAGCGGTTGCTGGGCCCCGACGAGGTGGCGCGGTACCAGATCGCCTACGTCGTCGGGTCGGCGGTCATCCTGCTGCTGACCTTCACGAACCAGGCGTGGGCGCCGCACTTCGCGGCCCTCCGCGACGCCGTTGCCCGCCGACGCCTCGCGATGCACTCCCGTGACGAGCTGTACCTGCTGCTGGCGCCGGTGCTCCTCGCCGTGACCCTGGTGTCACCGCTGGCGCTGCCGATCCTGGCTCCGGCGTCGTACCGCGTGCAGGAACTCACCGTCGTCGTGTTCGTCGTCGCGATCACCGCGTTCCCCGTCGTCGCGAGCGGTGCGACCGGCCGGCTGCTCCTCGTCGAGCGACGCGGAGTCGTCGTCGGAGTGATCGCGGCGATCGCGGGCGCGGTGAACATCGGCGCGAACCTGGTCCTCGTCCCGCTCCTCGGCATCGCGGGTGCCGCGGTCGCGACCGTCGTCGCGTACGTGATCCTGGCCGTGCTGCAGCTGGCGGCGCTCCCCGACCGCCGCGACTGGCGTGGACCGAGAGCACGCGTCGTCCTCACGGTCGCCGCGGCGCTCGCCGTGGCCGCCGTGTCGGTGTTCGTCCCGCAGGACGTCCTGTGGAACTGGGTCCGATTCGTCGGCGTGATCGCCTGCGTCCCCTGGTTCTTCCGTCGCCTGCGGCGTGCGCGCGGGGGTGTGGCGTGAGCCACGGCGCCCGGTCAGGGGCCAGACGCCTCCGCGTCGGTGTGGTGACCAACGGGCTGGCGATCACCGGCGGGGTCGAACGGTGCGTGCTCGAGGACACCCGCGAGCTCGTGCACGCGGGGCACGACGTCGAGATCTGGCACCGGTCCTCCGAGCAGGGTGACGACGGGCGCGCACCGTTCGACGCACTCGGAGTCCGGCTCCACGACGCCCGTGACTACCGCTTCGGCGTCACGACCGCGCTGCGTGACGCCGCCCGCTTCGCGTGGGAGGGGCTGCGTCTGCGGCGCTCGCACCTCGACGTGCTCTGGCTCAACCGGCCGGAGTTCCTGCCGTGGGGCCGTGTCGTCTCGACGTTCTCCGGCGTCCCCCTCGCCGTGCACCTGCACCATGCGCCGAACTACCGGCGCCTCGGCCCGATCTCCGGAGGGCGCACCCGCTACCTCGCGGTCTCGCAGTCGATGGCGCGGGCGTGGTCCGAGGCGGGCATCCCCGCCGCCAGGATCACCGTCGTGCCGAACGGCGTCGACACGTCGACGTTCCCGGCACCGTCCACCGCGGACGTCCGGCACGCGCGTCGGACACTCGGGATCGACAGCGCCACGCCGACGGTGCTGTACTACGGCCGGCTGACGCGCTCGAAGGGCGTCCTGGCCCTCCTGGAGGCATGGGGCCGAGTCCTCGCGACAGCTCGAGCCCGGCAGCCGGTGACCGTCCCCGCCGAGGCCGGGTCCGCGCGCCGGCAGCCGCTCCTGGTGCTCGCAGGCGCGTTGTACCCGGACGACGCGGACGCCGTCCGTCGCGCGGTCGATGCGCTCCCCACGGGCTCGGTGCTCGTGCTGCCGGAGCGGGACGACGTCGTCCCGCTGCTGCACGCCGCCGACCTGGTGGTCGCGCCGTCGATCGAGCCGGAGGGTTTCGGCCGTGTCGTCGTCGAGGCGATGTCGACGGGTCGTCCCGTGGTCGCCGCTGCAGGTGGCGGCACCGGCGAGATCCTGTCCGGCGAGTGGGCGAGGTTCACCGTGGACCCGACGGACACCGAAGCGCTCGCCCGGACGGTGCTCGACGCCCTCGACGAGACCGTCCACGACCCGTCGCTCGGTGTCCGCTGCCGGGCGTGGGTCCAGGAACACCACGGCCGTGCGCCGCACGTCGCCGGGCTCCTCCGCGCACTGCTCGAGCACGCCAGGAGCTGAGGCTCAGCCGGCTCGCGCGGCGGCCGCGTCGCCCTGCGTGCGCGCGTCACCGACCCAGCTCGGGACGTCCCGAGCCGTCACGTCGTCCGGCATGGTCGCCTGGGGCTCCGCACCGGCGGCCGGGACGTCGATCGTGACCCAGTCGATGAGGAGCGATCCCGACGCGCTGCGCGGCGGCCGGCCGTCGTTCGAACCGGCCTGGACCACGAGGTGCATGCGCGCCGTCGGGATGTTCTCGGTGGTGGTGCCGACCACGGTGTCGTCGACGAGGAACGACATCCTGGTCGGTGTCCACTCGATCGTGTACGTGTGCCAGTCCGCCAGCGACGCCCCCGTCTGGTGCTGGATGCACTTCTCGGCGGGGTCCGCGAGGCAGTGCACGTTCAGGCCGGCCGGTGCCCCGAGTGCGCCCTCGGGGAAGTCCACCTCGCCGTCCGCCCACGCGTTGTCGTCGCTCCAGAGCAGCACCGCGACGCCGTAGCCGTCGACCTCGTCGCTCTTCATCCTGACGCTGTACCTGCCGGAGGTCTGTCCACCCCACCAACCGTCGACGAGCGGGACGACGCCGCCGGCGAGGGGCGTCCCGCTGCTCGTCGTCCGCAGTCGCATGTCCAGCACACCATCGTGCGCGGTCAGCGCCGAGGACTGGTATCGCCCGGTGCCCGCCGTGTCCGCGAAGCCGTGGTAGACCGAGAACCGGTCTGCGTAGTCCGCTTCGAACCCGCCGGTGGGTGTCGGCCGGGCGAAGTCCTCGGAGAAGACCCGCTTCCACCCGCTGCCGTCGCCGGTCGGCATGGTCACCCCGCTCGGGTCGGCGACCGCCACGGTGTCCGGCGGGTCGTCGCCGCGGGTCGCGACGGTCGCAGACGCCGCGACGACCCCCGCCGCGACGACGAGCGCCCCCGCGACGAGCGCGAGCCGTCGCCACCTGGTGTCGACGGGGGGCCGGTGCCGCGGAACCCCGGCGCCGTGCGACGCGGTGGGGATCACCCGGCCGCCCATGCCCGTATCTCCGAGAGCCCGACGTTCACCGTGCTGTCCGAGACACCGGTCGTGGTGAACCGGACCCACGTCACGTTCCTGGCGCTGAAGTCCACGGTGAGCGGGCTGCCGTCGTTCGGCAGGGTCCCGACGGCGACCTGGCTGCCGTCCGAGAACGTCAGCGTCCCGCTGGTGACCTGGTCGGACGCGTTCGGGCGGTCGTCGAGGACGATGCGCTGCAGAGCCACCGTCCTGCTCCAGTCGAGCTGGATCCACACACCGGTGCGACCCCACGGCCCGACCCACTCGGCAGCGGCGTTCGCCGGGTAGCCGGACACGACACCGTCCACCGCCTTCGCGACGGTCTGACCGTCGGCGGGGTTGTCCCAGGCCGCGGTCGGCGTCGCGGAACCGGTGACGTCGGTCAGGGTCGGGTCGGTCGGCGTCGTCGGGTCGGTCGGCGTCGTCGGGTCGGTCGGCGTCGTCGGTGTGGACGCGTCGGCCGGCGCGTACGTCCGGATCTCGGCGAGCCCGACGTTCCGCGTCGAGCTGCTGACCGCCGAGACGGTGAACCGCACCCACGTCACCGGGCGAGCGCTGAACGCGACCCGCTGCACCGCGCCGCCGTTGTCGAGTGCGGGCACGCTCACGCTGGATCCGTCCGAGAACGTCAGCGTGCCGCCGGTGACCTGGTCGTCCGGGTTGGGCCGGTCGGAGAGGTCGACCTCGCCGAGCGACGTCGGCGAGCCCCACGCGAGCTGGATCCAGGTGCCGACGCCGCCCCACGGTGCCACCCACTCGGCCGTCGGAGCGTCGGGGTACCCGCTCACCACGCCGTCCACGGCCTTCGCGGCGGTCTGTCCGTCCGCGGGGTTCTCGGCGCTCGCGGTGACGGTCGCGCCCGAGGTGACGTCAGCGCCGCGGGTTCCCGGGTCCGGGTCGCCAGGAGTGGTCGGCACGGTCGATCCCGCGGTGTACTCGCGGCTCAGCCAGGAGCCCTCCGGCCGGGACGAGCACGCTTGCCACGACGCGCACGTCTGACCGTCGTGCTGCGCGTACGTGAAGAACGCGTCGCCCTTGGCGTCGATCTGGGCCTGCGTGAGGTTCGACGGGAGGTTCGCGATCGGGTAGCCCATGTACCCGGTGAAGGAGTGCGCGGTCGCGTACTGCTGCTGCACGGCATCGGTCAGGTAGGCGACGGTGTGGTGGTCGCTGTGGTCGCCGTCGCCGTAGGTGCCCTTCTGGTCGAGGGTGTGGATGTCCGTCGGCTGGTAGGCCGTCACGACGGCGAGGAGTGTCGCCTCGAGCTGCGCGAGCGTGTACGTCGCCGAGTACGTGGCCCCGGTCAGGGTCCGCATCGTGGTGATGGTGCCCTGGTAGAGCTTCTGCAGGCTCTGCGAACCGTCGGCGGCGAAGCCCGAACCGTCGACGTTGCCGTCGGGCAGCTCCATGAACACCAGGCTGAGTTTCGGGTCGGTCGCGAGCGTCACGGTGCGGAGCGTGCGTCCCGCCGCCGTGGTGGTGCCGTTCGTCCACGTCGAGGCGACACCGGCCATCCGCGCGTAGGACGCCATCACCCCGGCCTCCCGTCCCTTCCAGTAGGACGCGGACATGCCGGCGTCCCCGCCCGTGACCACGACGGAGCGGACGCACCGCCCCGCGTCCATGTCCTTGCGGAGCTCGGTGCCGTCGAAGAGCAGGTCGTCGTCGGCGTGCGCGACGACGGTGAGCACCTTGCCGGCACTGCAGTCGACCGTGGTGGCGGCGTTCGCGGTGCCGCCAGTCGGCGCGCCCAGGATCGCGGCGGTCAGGGTGACTGCTGCGACGACGAACGCGACGGTGTACCGCCCCGCACGTCTCCCGGCGCCCGGTTCAGTTCGTCGCATGGATGATGCCTTCCCTCGTCAGCTCGTAGACCGCGGTCGTCCCGGACGACCAGACCCGCTTCCAGTACGGCGACGACGCCATCGCCGCGGCGAGCCGCTGGTAGTCGGCGTCGCTCTGGTAGCCGTACCGCTCGTCGTACGCGCCGAACGGCTCGGCGACGAGCGCGTAGTACTTCGTCGCCGTCCAGTTGCCGACGAGGTCCTTCGTGATGGTCGACACGTCGGCCGCGGCGTCGTACGGCCCCGCCGGGTCGGGGTACGGCCCGAGCGCCTCGCGCGACAGGTAGCCGACGTCGAAGTACCGCGCGCCGGTGTTGCTCGGCACCGCGTTGGCCGAGCCGGTCAGCAACAGGACGGACCCCTTCGGGGCGGTGGCGTCGTAGTACTGCGTCGCAGCCGACTGGCTCCTCGTCATCACCCGGTTCCAGTCGAGCGACGTCTGACCGAACGCCCCGATCGCCACCAGCGCGGCGACCCCGGCAGCCGCGACGGTCACCCGCACCGCGGACGGACGCATCGCCGAGGTGACCAAGCCGCCGATCCACGCCAGGCGGCCGCCTGGTCGCGGAACCGCTGCGGCGAGGATCGCGATCCACGGCGTCGCGAAGAGCACCACACGGAAGATGCCTTCCTGCCCGTAGTTCGTCGCGACGAGCAGCGAGATCGGGCTCCCGGCGGCGACGAGGAGTCCCCAGTGCACGCGGTCGCGCCGGAGCAGGACGGTGACGAGCGCGACGAGCCCGAGCACCACGAGCGCCGCGGCGGGGACGTCGAACGCCAGTCGGGTGACGAGCGGCTTCGGGAGCACGGTCATGTCGTGCGTCGGCGGCTGGACGTTGTCGAGCACCCGACCGACCGCGGCGAAGGACAGGAACTTGTCGAGCACGCTGCCGTTCATCACCGCGAAGACGACGGCGGGGACGAGCACGACGACGGGCAGCCACCACGGCCGCACCATGCGGAACACGACGAGCACCACGAGGGCTGCGACGGTGAGGTACGGCGAGATCTGGTGGGTCACGGCGAGCACGACGCTGATCGCGGCGATCGCGGCGAGCCTGGTCAGCCCCACCCTGCGGGCGCGGGGCTTCGCTGCGACGTGACCGTCGGGTCCGGTGACGACGGTGGTCCGCAGCTGCCCGGTCGCGAGCACCAGGACGACGATCGACAGCAGCACGCCGGTGGACTGCGGCGAGAAGTAGGTCGTGTTGAGCGACCCGGTCATCGCCGTCAGGAAGGCGGCGATCCACGGACGCCTGGCCCCTGGCAACCAGTGCGCTGCCAGCACCCCGACCGCGATCGTCGTGCTGAACGCCAGCAGGACGGGCACCCACGCGGCGATGAGCATCGCGTTCTGGATGCCACCGACGTCGGCGACCCACGCGCCGCCCGCGAAGAGCCCCGACCAGGTCTGGAAGATGTCGGCTGCTGGGTTCGTCCCGCCGTACTGTCGGATGTACTCGATGACGCCGACGTGCCGGGCCGCCGCCATGACCGTCGGCATCCCGTACGCGATCGCCTGTGCGAGCTGGACGGCGCCGCCGAGCACGACCACGGGCACGGCCACGCCGCGGCCACGGACGAGGGCGACCACCGCAGCGGCGACGACGAGTGCCATGCCGACGACGAGGCCGGGACCGAGCGACCCGAAGAGACCAGCGCGGACCGGGTCCCCCATGTGCGTCACCGCCGAGGCGACGACCACCACGAGCCCGGCGACGGACATGGTGGTCACCGTGGCGGTGGCGGTGGCGGTCCAGCGGACCTGGCTCGGCACCGCGTGCGGCGCGTACCGCGCGCGGCGGAGGTCGGTGAGGTCGCGCGGCACGGCCACAGCGACGGCGATCGCGGTCAGCACGGTCACCACGACGAATGGGGCCGTCGGGTGCCAGATGTGGAAGGTCGCCATCGTGTACCCGATGCCGATCGTCCCGACGAGGGACGCCGCGACCGCGAACACCGCGAACCGCGCGAGCGGCATCGGGCGGACCAGGAGCAGCGGCGCGACGCCGAGCAGGGCGAAGAGGAACACGCCGATCGCAGCCGCACGCAGATCGGGCAGTCCGGCGAGCGAGCCGACCGCCGCGACGACGAGCGTCAGGACGACGAGCGCCGCCGCCCCGAGACGGGCGCCGGGTCCCATCGCGCCGCTCGGTGCCGGTCGTGCAGGACCAGCGGTCTCGAGACCACGCTGCAGCTCGTGACGGCCGTGCGCCGTCCGGTCGATCGTCCCGGCGCCGCCGATCCGTTCGCGCAGTGCGAGGAACGGCGCCGTGAACGCCGACCGTCGTTCGACCCCGCGGAGCCGACGCTTCGTCGCGGCGAACTCGGCGTCGACGACGTCGAGCGGTTCGGACGCGGCGGACCCGTCGACGGCACCCGCACGGTCCCCCTGCTCGAGTCCGAGGCGCGCGAAGGCGCTGATGGCCTCGGGAGCAGCGTCGATCGAGGCGGTGAGCGTCTCGCGGTCGAAGGCGTTCTTGGTCATCCAGGCTCCGAGTCCGTGGCCGTTCGCCGCGGCGGCGCGGCGCAACGACGCGACGTCGTCCGCCGACCGCTGCCACGCGATCGCGGCGGGTTCGACCGCGATCGCGGCACCCGCGAACAGCAGTCGTGTGAAGAGGTCGAGGTCGTCCCCGCCGCCGACGCGGGTGCCCGGTCCGAAGGCGGTGTCGAACCCGCCGATCCGGAGGGCCGTCGCGCGGTGCACGGCGAGGTTCGCCCCGGTGCCGTACGCGGACGCGGCGAAGGGGTGCAGGGGGAGGTCGCCCGGGTCGTCGCCGAGCCGCAGGACACGGCGGCGGATCGTCCTGGCCGCCGGGGTGCGCTCGTCGTGCCACCGCTGCGCCGGCGTGCGGAGCTCCGCACTGGGCACGAGGCCGGTCACGCACGCGACGTCGGGGTCCGTGGCGAACGCGGTCCCGAGGGCGTCGAGCCACCCGGCGTCGACGACGGCCCCCTCGTCGACGAACGCGACGACCGCACCGGTCGCCGCGAGCAGGCCGGCGTTCCGCGCTGCGGCGAGCCCGCCGGACGGTGCGGCGATCGTGGTCACCGTGCGGCCGTCGATCGTCACGACGGCGTCGTCACCCGGCTCGGCCGCGTGCGAGACCACGACGACGTCGAAGGACGGGTACCGGCAGGCGAGCACCGAGCGCATCGTCGAGTCCGAAGCACCGTCCGTGCAGAGCACGACGGTGACGGACGGCAGCACCAGACCTGCTGCCGTCGCGGGCACCGACGAGACCCGCGCTGCCGGCGCCGGCATCGGCCGGATCGCGCGCTGCAGGGAGCGGACGTCGATCGTCGCGCCGATGCGCCGGCGCTCGGTGATCTCCGCCTCGACGAACCCGAGGGGCTCGCCGTGGTCGCGCACGAGCAGCCGGGCACGCCGGTACCCCTCGGCCCCGTCGAGCGCGATGACGTCGCGGTGGCTCGAGGCGTGCACGTCCGCGCGGTCGACCTCGCCGACCCACAGGGCGCCGTCCCACGTGGGGAACAGCGGACCCGTGGTGATCGGCGAGACGACCATCGCCAGGGTCGCACGCGTCACGGTGCACCCACCGGCTGCACGGCGACGGGGGCGGGTGCGGGCGACGCCACGACGACGCCGCCGAGGAACCGGCCGACGGCGTAGCCGGTCACGGTGCCGAGCACGCACGAGACGATCGCGACCGCACGGGTCCCGCCGCCTCGCCCGAGCCGACCGAGTTCACGGAACAGCGCCTTCGGCAGCACCTTCGTCAGGTAGGTCGACTCGCTGGACAGCGAGTCCTTCGCCCCGACACGACGGCTGAGGACCGCCTTCGAGATCCCCTCGTAGTAGCTCCGGCGCCGCACGTACCGCATCGCGACGCGATCAGGGGACACACGGTGCGAGACGTTCGACCGCGGCTCGAAGCGGATCCTCGCGGTCGGGTCGGCCTGCGCGATCCGGATGCAGAGCTCCGTCTCCTCGCATCCGAGCGGCTGGTTGCCGACCCGGCCGATCCCGGACCGGAACCCGCCAGCGGCGAGGAGCACGTCACGGCGGAACGCCATGCTCGAGCCGATCACGTTGCGGACGTCGCCCGGTTCGGTGGGCAGTCCGGTGTAGCTGCAGCCGACGATCCACAGGAGCTCGTCGGGGTAGGGACCCGCACCGGTCGCGGTCGGCCACGACGGGGTCGCCCGACCACCGACGCCGACGACGGACGGCAGCGAGAGCGCCTCGACGAGGTGGGCCAGCCAGTCGTCGTCGGCGGTCGCGTCGTCGTCGAGGAACGCAACGACGTCCGACTCGGCGAGCGCCACGCCGGTGTTCCGCGCGCCGGACAGGCCCCGGTCCTCGGCGTTCTCGACGACCAGCAGCTCCGGCCAGCGTGCCTTCGCACGCAGGAACAGCTCGGGCTCGTGGTCGATGACGACCACCACCTCGGTGGCGTTCGGCTGTCGCTTCGCGGACTCGACCGAGTCCTGCAGGTCGCCCCAGCGCTGCTGCGTGTACGCGCAGATGACGACCGCGACCGTCTGGACGCTCACGCGGCTTCCTCGTCCAGTGCCGGCACGGCGGTCGGGACGACGCGGGGCGTGACCGGGGTGAGGCGCGCGCTCGCCTGGGCGTCGGCGGCACGTCGGCGCTCGTGCATGATCGACTTCAGGACACGGATGCCGTCCGTGACGGCGTTGAGGTTGCTGGCGCCGTGCACACGGAGCTTCTCGTGGCTCGGGACCTCGGAGATCGCCAGGTCCGCTGCTGACCAGCGGCAGGTCAGGACGGTCTCGATCTCGAACCCGTCGCCCCACAGCATCGAACCGTCGGACGGCTGCGGGAGCGTCGAGGACAGCAGGCCGATCTTCGGCAGCGCGTCCGCCCAGAAGGCGTTGTAGCCGTAGCAGAGGTCGCTGTACCTGGTGCCGAGCAGCAGGTTGCAGAGCAGGTTCAGCCCGCGGTTCCCGAGGCTCCTGACGATCGTGATGTCGTCGCTGCCACCGCCGAGGGCGTATCGGGTGCCCTTGGCGACGTCCGCGCCGGCGACGAGGGCGTCGACGAAGCGCGGGATCTCGTCGGGGTCCGCCGAGCAGTCGGCGTCGAACATGACGACGACGTCGCCGGTGACGGCCTCGAACCCGCAGGCGAGCGCGTTGCCCTTGCCCTTCCGGGTCTGCTGCACGACCTTGATCGTCGGCATCAGCCGCTGCGCGGTCGCGATGGTGTCGTCGACGGAGTTGCCGTCGACCAGGATCACCTCGTACACCGGCGGGAGCTTCGGGAGGATGATCTCGAGGTTCCTCGCTTCGTTGCGTGCGGGGATGACTACCGAGACGCGAGGGTCCAGGGGTCGGATCGTGCTGGCGGACATGGTGCTCCTGTCGGGTTCAGGGCTGCAATCGGGAAGACCGTCACGGCGACGGTCGTTGGTCCTCGGGGTACGCGAGGACAGGACGCGGGTACGTCAGCTGCGGTGCGCGGCGGTGAGGGTGCACCGTCGTTCCCGTCGGGAGCGGGGGTACGCCGTTCCCTGGGGATTCCCACCTTCGTCGGGGTGGGGAGGCCGGTCAATGCGATCGGTGATCCGTTGCGGGCCCCCGGGTGCGGATACGGAAACCCGCAAGCGGGCTGCGGTGGGTCGTCGGGTCGCCACGGGACGGACGGGAGGCTCGTGGCGGGGTCGCCACGAGCCTCCCGTCCGTCTGTTGGGGCCGTCAGGGCCGGGTCGGGTCCGTCCCGAGGGCGGCGCGCAGCTCCGCCGCGAGCTCCGCGACGTGCGGTTCGCGCAGGATCGACGTGTGTTCAGCCTGGATGTGCACCGTGCGGTTGTCCCCGCGGAGCACCGAGGACCAGCGCTCGACGTCCGGGTTGTCCTCCGCGAGCACGAAGGTCGACCGCCCGTGGAAGGGCGTCGGCGTGTGCCGGCGCACGATCATCTCGGCGTGGTCGAACATCGCGTCGAAGTCCTTCTGCCCGCCGTAGCGCAGCACCCCGGCGCCGTAGGCCCGTGCACGACGCACGAAGAGGTCCCCGTACGGCACGCCGGACGGCAGAACGCGCTTCACGGCGCGGTCGAGTCCGTGTCGGAGCGCGCGGACGGCGGCGTTCCGCGGCTCACGGGGCTGCATCCTGGCGAAGTTCAGCTGCGCTGCCTCGGTCCGGGTGCGCGGCAGGTACGAGTCGAGCAGTGCGAGGTGTTCGATCTCCTCCCCTGCCTCGGTGAGGAGCCGTGCCACCTCGAGTCCGACGATGCCACCGAGCGAGTGGCCCACGATGATGTACGGGCCGCGCGGCTGCACGATGCGCATCAGCGCGATGTACCGCCGGGCGCTCTGCTCGATGCTCCAGTCCGGGATCGCGCGCCGCTCCAGGCCGTGCTGCTGGATCGCGTAGACGTCGTGCTCCGGCAGGTACCGGGAGAGCGGCAGGAACGTCAGGCCGAGCGCGCCGCCGCCGGACAGGCAGAACACCGGCGGGCGTCCAGGGGTCCGCGCCTCGGACACCTTGACGATGTCCGGATGGCTCGGCAGCGCGCTGGCACCCGAGCGGACGTGTCGTGCGAAGGTGCGCAGGGTGGGGTGCTCGAGCAGCTCGGACGCGCGCATGTCGACGCCGAGCCGGGCGTGCACGATCGCGAGCATCTCCTCGGCGGACAGCGAGTCGCCGCCGAGTGCGGAGAAGTCCTCGTCGAGGTGCACACCGCGGAGGCCGAGGACCTCCGCCCAGATCTGCCCCACGACGAGTTCCCACTGGTCGTACTCGCCCTCCACCATCTCGGTCTCGATCGACGGCGCGCCGGGGAGCAGCGCGCGGTCGACCTTGCCGCGCTCGTTGCGCGGCAGCTCGGGCATCGGGACGATCGATGCAGGCACCATGTACTCGGGCAGCCGATCACGGAGCGCACGGCGGATCGCCGCGGGTGCCGGGGTTCGACGTCCAGGGCGACCGACGACGTAGGCGACGAGGCGGGTGACGGCCGGCGGCTCGACGAGCGCGGTGACGACGACGTCGTGCACGTCCTCGACGGCGCGGAGCGCTGCCTCGACCTCGCTCGGTTCGACGAGGTACCCGCGGACCTTCACGGCATCGTCGGAGCGGCCGAGGAGCACCAGGCTGCCGTCGGCCTCGAGCCGTGCGAGGTCGCCCTGTCGCCACGTCGGCGTGCCGTCGTCCGTCGCGCCGAGGCGTTCGGCGGTCTTGTCCGGTGCGCCCCAGTACCCGGCGGAGAGGCCGTCGGACTCGATCACGAGTTCGCCGGTCTCGCCGAGGTTCGCCGGGGAGCCGTCCTCGCGGATGATCCTGGCGGTCTTGCCGGGGAGCGGGAAGCCTGCGGGGATCACGCCGGGGCCGACGTCGTCGCCCGGCGCGACCGAGCAGTAGGCGACACAGCCCATCTCGCTCGCTCCGAAGCCGTTCCAGATCACCGTCCCGGCGTCGAGCACCGGGCGAGCGGCGATGACGTCCGTGCCGGTGATCGGTTCGCCCACGGTCATCAGGAGGCGGAACGGGAGCCGTGCGCCGCCGGGCACCGCCTGTTTCGTCTGGACGATGGACCGGAGGAGGTGCGGGGTGCAGACGAGCACGTTCACGTCCTCCTCGGGCATCCGGTCCAGGAGGCGGTCCGTGCCGAGGTCCCGCGGGTCGAGGAGCACGATGGCCCCGCCGTTCAGCAGGCTGTCGAAGGCCATGAGGTAGCCGGCGGCGAAGGACAGCGGGAGCACGAGGCCCATCCGGTCCCCCGGTCGGAGCCCGAGCGCGACGGCGTCCTGCTCGGCGTTCTGCAGCTGCTGCCGGTGGGTCATCGCGACGCCCTTCGGCATGCCGGTCGACCCCGAGGTGAAGACCAGCACGAGGGGGTCCGTCCCGCGCCGCTCCTGTTCGGTGACGGCGGTGCTCCGCGCCACCGCATCGGCGCTGGCCGTGCGGTCCGCGGCGTCCGCCGAGGCGTCGAGCAGTGCTCCCAGGTCGTGGACCGTCCCGGCGTCGCCGAGGACCGAGGCGGCGAGGTCCGCGTGCTCGGAGTCCGCGAGGACCTCCGAGACGCCCGCGAGCTCGACCACGTGGCGCAACCGGGCCTCCGGCAGGTGGTCGTCGAGGACCACCACGACGCGGTTCGCCATCGTCAGCGCCAGGATCGCCAGGACGGCCTCGGTCGTCTGACCGGCCATGACGCCGACGGGGACGGCAGCACCGCCGGGGACCGCCCCGACGCCGGCACCGGTCCGGTCGTCCGGGTGCAACCGCTCGGCGAGCACCGCTGCGAGCGACGACGCGAGGGCATCAGCCTCGGCGAACGTGCACGCGCGGCCGTTGCCGGCGAGAGCCGGTTCGTCCGGGTACGCGGTGACGACGCGTGCCCAGCGCTCGAGGACCGAGTGGTCGTCCGCGACGGGGACCACGGCGGTGTGGTCCCAACGGTGGTGGAGCAATGCGTCGGTGGACGTCATGGCAGTTCCCCTGGATCGTCTGCTGACCGCCCGTCCGGTACGGCCACTCGGACAGTAAGTCGACGAGTGGTCCCCGTTCCAGGGGTGACGACGGCGGGTGCGGACATCCTGCGGTTCCGCGCATCCTTGCGGGTTCCACTGAACGTGCTGGGAACGGCGCACGAAAACGGCCCCCGGGACATCCCGGGGGCCGTTCTCACATCTGCTGGGGTACCTGGACTCGAACCAAGAACGACGGTACCAGAAACCGCTGTGTTGCCAATTACACCATACCCCAAAAGACCTGTCGGTCTTCCGTCCCCGTTGTCCGGGGCACGGTCATCTACTGTACAGCATCCCGGAGGTCCGCAAGACCACCGACGAGGTCACGGTGCACCGCGGCGGCGGTCGTCGCACCGTGCCCGGCGGCGACGATGAGCTGCTCGGGCCCGGGCGGGGTCACGTCGCCGACGGCGTACAGCCCGGGGACCGTCGTGCGTCCGACGCGGTCGACCACCACGAGTCCCTCGGCGTCGCGGTCGAGTGCCGCGTCGACCCAGTCCAGGTCGACGTGCCACGTCGGCCGGACGAACCCGCCCGTGCGCGGCTCCACGTGGCCGTCTGCGAGGCGCACGCCGGTCATCCCGGACCGGTCCCCCTCCAGGTCGGCAACGGGCCGCTCGTCGATCCGCACGCCCGCGTCGGCCAGCCGTCGGCGGCCGTCGGCATCGAGCGGCGCGATCCCGTTCGTGTACACGACGAGGTCGTCCGTCCACGCCGCGATGAGCAGCGCCCGATCGACGACGTCGGCGGTCTCGCACACGAACGCCAGGGGTTCGCCGGACCGCTCGTAGGCATCGCACTCGACGCAGCTGTGCATCGCGGTGCCGTAGAACGCCCGCAGGGACGGCAGCGCCGGGAACTCCTCACGGAGCCCGGTCGCGATGACCACGGTGCGCGCCGTCTCGTCCACCTCGGCGCCGCGCCAGGTCCCGTGCACACGCCAGCCGCCGCCGTCCGGTGCGACCCGGTCGACGATCGTCTGCACGACCGTGGCCTCTGCGTACTGTTCGACCTCCGCGCGTCCGAGCTTCCGGAGCTCGAGCGGCGACACCCCGTCGCGAGTCAGGAAGCCGTGCGACCGCAGGGTGGCGGCGTTCCGCGGACGGTTCGCGTCGAGCAGCAGCACGGACCGCTTCGCCCGCACCAGGTTGAGCGCGGCACTGAGACCAGCAGGCCCCGCACCGATCACCGCGACGTCGTACACGTCAGCGAGCCGAGAGTGCGCGGAGCCGTGCGAGCGTCGAGTCCTTGCCGAGGATCTCCATCGACTCGAACAGAGGAGGGCTGATCCGACGACCGGAGACCGCGACACGCAGCGGTCCGAACGCCAGGCGCGGCTTCAGGCCGAGACCGTCGATCAGCGCGACGCGGAGCGCACCCTCGATCGCCTCGGTCCGCCAGTCGTCGAGCGGCTCGAGCGCGGCGATGCTCGCGGTGAGGACCTCGGTCGGGTCGCCCTTGAGGCTCGCGAGCGCGTCCTCCTCGACGACCAGGTCGCCGTCCGCCGTGAACAGGAACCCGAGCATCCCCGGGGCCTCGCTGAGCAGCTGCATGCGCTCCTGCACCAACGGCGCCGCGGCCTCGAGCACGTGCTCCTGCTCGGGGGTGGCCGGGTCCGAGAGGTAATCGGTCAGGTACGGCTTCAGGCGGTCCCGGAAGTCCCCCGGCTCGAGCAGGCGGATGTGGTCGCCGTTGATCGACTCGGCCTTCTTGTGGTCGAAGCGGGCCGG
Organism: Curtobacterium sp. L3-7; assembly: GCF_048756585.1. Lineage (NCBI taxonomy): Bacteria > Bacillati > Actinomycetota > Actinomycetes > Micrococcales > Microbacteriaceae > Curtobacterium > Curtobacterium sp. L3-7. Next base: position 3,003,252 of record NZ_CP151474.1, read on the forward strand.
GTTCGGGTTCACGTCGGCGACGTCGAACGCCTCGACCATCTCGTCGATCGAGAACACGTCGCGGTCGGGACCGATCGACCAACCGAGCAGTGCGAGGTAGTTGATGAGCCCCTCGGGGATCATGCCGTTCGCGCGGTGGTGGAAGAGGTTCGACTCCGGGTCGCGCTTGGAGAGCTTCTTGTTGCCCTCGCCCATCACGTACGGAAGATGCCCGAAGCGCGGGATGAACTCAGCCATCCCGATCTCGAACAGCGCCTCGTAGAGGGCGATCTGTCGCGGCGTCGACGACAGGATGTCCTCGCCACGGAGCACGTGCGTCACACCCATGAGCGCGTCGTCGACCGGGTTCGTGAACGTGTACAGCGGCTTGCCGTTCGGACGCACCACCACGAAGTCCGGGAACGTGCCCTGCTTGAACGTGATCTCGCCGCGGACCAGGTCGTCGAAGCTCAGATCCCGGTCCGGCACGCGGAGCCGCAGTGCCGGCGCACGCCCCTGGTCACGGAACGCCTGGCGCTCGTCGTCGCTCAGGTCGCGCTCGTGGTTGTCGTAGCCCTGCTTCGGGTCTCGACCGGCCGCGATGTTCCGCGCCTCCATCTCTTCCGGCGTCACGAAGGACTCGTAGAGGTGGCCGGCGTCCTTGAGCTTCGCGATGGCGTCCTCGTAGACGTCGGACCGCTCGGACTGCCGGTAGGGGCCGTGCGGTCCCCCCACCTCGACGCCTTCGTCCCAGTCGAGCTGCAGCCACCGCAGCGCCTCGATGATCTGCTGGTACGACTCCTCGCTGTCCCGTGCCGCGTCGGTGTCCTCGATGCGGAACACGAGCTTGCCGCCGGTGTGGCGAGCGTAGGCCCAGTTGAACAGGGCCGTCCGCACGAGGCCGACGTGCGGCGTCCCTGTCGGCGAGGGGCAGAATCGGACGCGGACGTCGGAACCGGTGGCGGTGGTGAATGGCGCAGTCATGACGCCGACGATCCTATCGCGGGCGACCCAGGCGGCGGCGGCCTGTGTGGACGGCGTTGAAGCGGTCCTGGGACGCACCGTAAACGCAGAAAACCCCTGACCAGTACTGGTCAGGGGTTCCCTGGTGTTGCAAAAGAAGTCCGGCGGCGTCCTACTCTCCCACAAGGTCCCCCTTGCAGTACCATCGGCGCTGAGAGGCTTAGCTTCCGGGTTCGGAATGTGACCGGGCGTTTCCCTCTCGCTATGACCACCGGAACACTGTCGACCATGATCTGGTCTCAACATGTTCCTTCAAGCCGTTGCTGAAGTATTCAATTGATTCCCGATCGTCTGTCGGGAACCACAAAGTGGACGCGAGCCCGTGACCCGAAAGTCACGGAAATAATTGTGTTGTCAAGTCTTCGGCTTATTAGTACCGGTCAGCTCCACGGGTCGTTAGTCCCCGCTTCCACATCCGGCCTATCAACCCAGTAGTCTGCTGGGAGCCTCTCACACTCAAGGTGCATGGAAATCTCATCTCGAAGACGGCTTCCCGCTTAGATGCTTTCAGCGGTTATCCGGTCCGAACGTAGCTAATCAGCGGTGCCCTTGGCAGAACAACTGACACACCAGAGGTTCGTCCATCCCGGTCCTCTCGTACTAGGGATAGATCTTCTCAAATTTCCAACGCGCGCAGCGGATAGGGACCGAACTGTCTCACGACGTTCTAAACCCAGCTCGCGTACCGCTTTAATGGGCGAACAGCCCAACCCTTGGGACCTACTCCAGCCCCAGGATGCGACGAGCCGACATCGAGGTGCCAAACCATGCCGTCGATATGGACTCTTGGGCAAGATCAGCCTGTTATCCCCGAGGTACCTTTTATCCGTTGAGCGACAGCGCTTCCACAAGCCACTGCCGGATCACTAGTCCCGACTTTCGTCCCTGCTCGACCTGTCAGTCTCACAGTCAAGCTCCCTTGTGCACTTACACTCGCCACCTGATTGCCAACCAGGTTGAGGGAACCTTTGGGCGCCTCCGTTACTCTTTGGGAGGCAACCGCCCCAGTTAAACTACCCATCAGGCACTGTCCATGAACCCGATCAGGGTCCTACGTTAGACATCCAAAGTGACCAGAGTGGTATTTCAACAATGACTCCACGAACACTAGCGTGCCCGCTTCACAGTCTCCCACCTATCCTACACAAGCCACTCCGAACACCAATACCAAACTGTAGTAAAGGTCACGGGGTCTTTCCGTCCTGCTGCGCGTAACGAGCATCTTTACTCGTAGTGCAATTTCGCCGAGTTCGCGGTTGAGACAGCTGGGAAGTCGTTACGCCATTCGTGCAGGTCGGAACTTACCCGACAAGGAATTTCGCTACCTTAGGATGGTTATAGTTACCACCGCCGTTTACTGGGGCTTAAATTCAGAGCTTCGGCCGAAACCTAACCCCTCCTCTTAACCTTCCAGCACCGGGCAGGCGTCAGTCCGTATACATCGTCTTGCGACTTCGCACGGACCTGTGTTTTTAGTAAACAGTCGCTTCCCACTGGTCTCTGCGGCCTTCAACGCTCACGGAGTGAATCCGGTCACGTGTCCGGCCCCCCTTCTCCCGAAGTTACGGGGGCATTTTGCCGAGTTCCTTAACCACGATTCTCTCGATCTCCTTGGTATTCTCTACCTGACCACCTGAGTCGGTTTCGGGTACGGGCGGCTGCAACCTCGCGTCGATGCTTTTCTCGGCAGCATAGGATCACTGATTTCCCCTAACGGGTACGCGTCGGATCTCAGGCGTACAGACGACGGATTTGCCTATCGTCAGCCCTACATCCTTACACCAGGTTCACCTTACGGATACCATCGCCTGGCTCAGCTACCTTCCTGCGTCACACCTGTTCATACGCTAACCGCACCAGCATGGGGTCGAGCGTTAGACCGCACCGCTTCACCCCGAAGGGATCCGCTGGATACGGGTTAGGACTCTTAGCACCACTGGATTAGCTTGGGCGGTTGTTCGCCGGTACGGGAATATCAACCCGTTGTCCATCGACTACGCCTGTCGGCCTCGCCTTAGGTCCCGACTTACCCAGGGCGGATTAACCTGGCCCTGGAACCCTTGGTCTTTCGGAGGACGGGTTTCTCACCCGTCTTTCGCTACTCATGCCTGCATTCTCACTCGTGTGGCGTCCACGGCTGGATTACTCCGCCGCTTCACTCGCCACACGACGCTCTCCTACCACTCCGCACGACTGAACCACGAAGGCTTGTCTAACATGCGAAATCTACAACTTCGGCGGTGTGCTTGAGCCCCGTTACATTGTCGGCGCGGAATCACTTGACCAGTGAGCTATTACGCACTCTTTCAAGGGTGGCTGCTTCTAAGCCAACCTCCTGGTTGTCTATGCAACTCCACATCCTTTCCCACTTAGCACACGCTTAGGGGCCTTAGTTGGTAGTCTGGGTTGTTTCCCTCTCGACGATGAAGCTTATCCCCCACCGTCTCACTGCTGCGCTCTCACTCACCGGCATTCGGAGTTTGGCTGACGTCAGTAACCTGTTGAGGCCCATCGGCCATCCAGTAGCTCTACCTCCGGCGAGAAACACGCAACGCTGCACCTAAATGCATTTCGGAGAGAACCAGCTATCACGAAGTTTGATTGGCCTTTCACCCCTATCCACAGCTCATCCCCTCCATTTTCAACTGAAGTGGGTTCGGTCCTCCACGACGTCTTACCGTCGCTTCAACCTGGCCATGGATAGATCACTTCGCTTCGGGTCTAGGACATGCGACTAAAATCGCCCTATTCAGACTCGCTTTCGCTACGGCTGCCCCACACGGGTTAACCTCGCCACATATCACTAACTCGCAGGCTCATTCTTCAAAAGGCACGCCGTCACCCCTACAAGGAGGCTCCGACGGTTTGTAAGCAAACGGTTTCAGGTACTATTTCACTCCCCTCCCGGGGTACTTTTCACCTTTCCCTCACGGTACTTGTCCGCTATCGGTCATCTGGGAGTATTTAGGCTTATCAGGTGGTCCTGACAGATTCACACGGGATTTCTCGGGCCCCGTGCTACTTGGGATACACATCCGGCCATAACACCATTTCGTCTACGGGGCTGGCACCCACTACGGCCCGGCTTTCAAACCGGTTCGACTATGATGCGCTGTAACCGCCCCAGTCCGGCAGAACTGAGCGACGTGTCCCACAACCCCGACCATGCAACGCCCGCCGGCTATCACACATGATCGGTTTAGCCTCATCCGCTTTCGCTCGCCACTACTCACGGAATCACATGTTGTTTTCTCTTCCTGTGGGTACTGAGATGTTTCACTTCCCCACGTTCCCTCTACCCGCCCTATATATTCAGGCGGGAGTCACCAGGTCGACAAGTCGCCTGGCGGGGTTTCCCCATTCGGAAATCCTCGGCTCACAGCTCGATTATCAGCTCCCCGAGGCTTATCGCAGATTTCTACGTCCTTCTTCGGCTCCAGATGCCAAGGCATCCACCGTTTGCTCTTAGAAACTTGACCACAAAGATTAAAATTGCGATCGACTCGACAACACGACCACCCCGAAGAGCAGTCATCGTTGCGAGCGATCTAAGATGCTCGCGTCCACTGTGTAGTTCTCAACATACGATCGGCACCACACTCCCCCAGCCATAACAGCTAGCTTCATGTGGCCCATCGAAGAACCATGCGGATCACTCCGCCGGCCCAACCCCCACCACCACTCACGTGGACGGCAGGAAGCCTGGTCCCTCAGGACCCAACAACGTGCACCAGCCAGCCCGCTCACCCCCGACCCCTTCCAACCAGACCCGAAGACCTGGCGTACTAAGACCGGAAGCCGCGCTCCCGACTGCACTGTCAATGTTCCACCCATGAGCTACCGGCGAGAACGTTCGTCTCGATCCGGCGCCTGGACATCGCAAGCGATGCCAGATGCTCCTTAGAAAGGAGGTGATCCAGCCGCACCTTCCGGTACGGCTACCTTGTTACGACTTAGTCCTAATCACCGATCCCACCTTCGACGGCTCCTTCCACAAGGGTTAGGCCACCGGCTTCGGGTGTTACCGACTTTCATGACTTGACGGGCGGTGTGTACAAGGCCCGGGAACGTATTCACCGCAGCGTTGCTGATCTGCGATTACTAGCGACTCCGACTTCATGAGGTCGAGTTGCAGACCTCAATCCGAACTGAGACCGGCTTTTTGGGATTCGCTCCACCTTACGGTATCGCAGCCCTTTGTACCGGCCATTGTAGCATGCGTGAAGCCCAAGACATAAGGGGCATGATGATTTGACGTCATCCCCACCTTCCTCCGAGTTGACCCCGGCAGTCTCCTATGAGTCCCCGGCATAACCCGCTGGCAACATAGAACGAGGGTTGCGCTCGTTGCGGGACTTAACCCAACATCTCACGACACGAGCTGACGACAACCATGCACCACCTGTACACCGACCACAAGGGGGCGACCATCTCTGGCCGTTTCCGGTGTATGTCAAGCCTTGGTAAGGTTCTTCGCGTTGCATCGAATTAATCCGCATGCTCCGCCGCTTGTGCGGGCCCCCGTCAATTCCTTTGAGTTTTAGCCTTGCGGCCGTACTCCCCAGGCGGGGCGCTTAATGCGTTAGCTACGACACAGAAACCGTGGAAAGGTCCCTACATCTAGCGCCCAACGTTTACGGCATGGACTACCAGGGTATCTAATCCTGTTCGCTCCCCATGCTTTCGCTCCTCAGCGTCAGTTACGGCCCAGAGATCTGCCTTCGCCATCGGTGTTCCTCCTGATATCTGCGCATTCCACCGCTACACCAGGAATTCCAATCTCCCCTACCGCACTCTAGTCTGCCCGTACCCACTGCAAGCCCGAGGTTGAGCCTCGGGATTTCACAGCAGACGCGACAAACCGCCTACGAGCTCTTTACGCCCAATAATTCCGGACAACGCTTGCACCCTACGTATTACCGCGGCTGCTGGCACGTAGTTAGCCGGTGCTTTTTCTGCAGGTACCGTCACTCTCGCTTCTTCCCTACTAAAAGAGGTTTACAACCCGAAGGCCGTCATCCCTCACGCGGCGTTGCTGCATCAGGCTTTCGCCCATTGTGCAATATTCCCCACTGCTGCCTCCCGTAGGAGTCTGGGCCGTGTCTCAGTCCCAGTGTGGCCGGTCACCCTCTCAGGCCGGCTACCCGTCGTCGCCTTGGTGAGCCATTACCTCACCAACAAGCTGATAGGCCGCGAGTCCATCCCCAACCAAAAAATCTTTCCACCACCAGACCATGCGGCCAGTGATCATATCCAGTATTAGACGTCGTTTCCAACGCTTATCCCAGAGTCAGGGGCAGGTTACTCACGTGTTACTCACCCGTTCGCCACTAATCCACCCAGCAAGCTGGGCATCATCGTTCGACTTGCATGTGTTAAGCACGCCGCCAGCGTTCGTCCTGAGCCAGGATCAAACTCTCCGTAAAAAATTACAGACCCAACACCCGAAAGCGTCAGGCCGAGTTGATCTTGACTGTTGACTGTCTACTGACAATCTTCAATCCAAAAGGAATTGTCTCCGACTCGACCAGCAAAACCGGCCGAGCACGGGGTCAATAAATTGGCATTGACAATGTGCACGCTGTTGAGTTCTCAAGGACCAGACGCGCCGAGCTTCTTCTCCCTGGAGGGAATGCCCGCTCGGGCAACTTCGGTACTGTACCACTACTTCAGTGGCGGTCTTTCGACCGGCTTCATTGGAGTGGGTGGTCCCACTTGAGGTCGGCTCGGCTGGACTGCATCATCGGGGCTTTCGCTCCGGGTGACCGTCTCGGCTTCTCCGCCGCACCTTTGGGGTGACGAGTAAGAACTCTACGCACGATCCGCGGATCGGGCAAACCGGGGCTGCACGACGGCGTGTCGCCCGGAACGACGGGGAACAGGTGTCGTCGAACGACGAAGGGCCCCACATCCGGGTGGATGTGGGGCCCTTCGTCTGGTCGTCACTTGCGGGCGATGACCGGGTTCTTCAACGTGCCGATGCCGGAAATGGTCACCTCGACGACCTCGCCGTCACGGATCTCCCCCACGCCGGCGGGGGTCCCGGTGAGGATGACGTCCCCGGGCAGCAACGTCCAGATCGACGACACGAACTCGATGAGCGACGGGATGTCGTGCACCATCTCGCTCGTCGACGCCACCTGGCGCAGGTCGCCGTCGACTCGGGTCTCGAGACGGATGTCCGACGGGTCGATCTCGGTCTCGATCACCGGGCCGAGCGGGCAGAACGTGTCGAACCCCTTCGCCCGGGTCCACTGGCCGTCGCGGGCCTGGAGGTCACGGGCGGTCACGTCGTTCGCGATCGTGTACCCGAGGATGACACTCGCGAAGTCCTCGCGCGTGACGTTCTTCGCGAGCGAACCGATCACGATGGCGAGTTCGCCCTCGTGGTCGACGCGGCCGACACCCTCCGGCAGACGGATGGGGTCGTCCGGGCCGATGACCGAGGTGTTCGGCTTGAGGAACACCACGGGGTCGTCACCCGACACGTCGTCCATCTCGTCGGCGTGCTCGGCGTAGTTGAGTCCGACGCCGATGACCTTGGAGCGCGGGATCACCGGTGCGAGGAGCTTCGCTTCCGACAGGGGCACCCGCTCCCCCGTGGTCTCGAAGCCCTGGTACATCGGGTCTCCCGCGAGCACCACCAGAGCGCGCTCGTCGAGGATGCCGTACCGGGGGTCTTCACCCTTGCTGCTGAACCGTGCGATCTTCACCGTTCGACCCTACCGACGCCGAGCCCGGGATCAGGACGCGTCGGTCAGCTTGGTCATCCACCCGTGCGGGTCGGGACGACGGCCGGACTGGATGTCGGTGAGCTCTTCTCGGAGGGACATCGTCAGTTCGCCGGCACCGACCGTGGGCGATCCGATCGTGAAGCCGTCGCCGCGGAGTTCGGCGATCGGGGTCACCACGGCGGCGGTGCCGCACGCGAAGGCCTCGGTGATGGAGCCGTCCGCGACGCCGTCACGCCACTCGTCGAGGGTCACCCGACGCCGCTCGACCCGCAGGCCGCGGTCTTCCGCGAGCTGCAGGATCGAGTCGCGCGTGATCCCTTCGAGGATGGAGTCCGAGTCGGGCGTCACGAGCGTGCCGTCCGCCTTCACGAGCACGACGTTCATGCCGCCGAGTTCTTCGAGGTACTTGCCCTCTTCGGAGTCGAGGAACATCACCTGCTGGCAGCCGTGCTCGTATGCCTCTTGCTGGGGCAGCAGCGAGGCGGCGTAGTTGCCGCCGGTCTTGGCAGCACCGGTACCGCCCCGACCCGCACGGGCGTAGTTCGACGACAGCCAGATGGACACCGGCTTCGGCCCGGACGTGAAGTACGCGCCGGCCGGACTCGCGATGCAGTGGTAGGACACCGCCTGCGCCGCACGGACCCCGAGGAACGACTCGGTGGCGATCATGAACGGCCGCAGGTACAGGCTCGTTTCCGGGGCACCCGGTACCCAGTCGACGTCGGTCCTGACCAGCTGCCGGATGGACTCGACGAACACCTCGACCGGCAGCTCCGGCAGCGCGAGTCGGCGGGCGGAGCGCTGGAACCGCTTGGCGTTCGCTTCCGGACGGAACGTCCACACCGAGCCGTCGGCGTGGCGGTACGCCTTCAGCCCCTCGAAGATCTCTTGCGCGTAGTGCAGCACGCTGGCGCTGGGGTCGAGCGAGAGCGGCCCGTACGGGTGGATCGAGGCGTCGTGCCAGCCGGCGTCGAGCGTCCACTCGACGGTGGCCATGTGGTCGGTGAAGTGCTTGCCGAACCCCGGGTCCGCCAGGATCGTCTCGCGCTCCGCCTCGGCACGGCGCTCGGCGGACGGGGTGGTGGAGAACTCGAGTCCGAAGACTGTCTCGGTGCTCATCGGTGTGGCTCCCTTTCAGGCGGTGGTGGTGCGCGCTGTGGCCGCGGCGGCGATGGCGTCGCCGATCTCGGCCGTGCGACGCTGCGTGGTGCCCCGGTCAGCCAGGTCCGCTTCCACCGCCCGTGTCACCGCCGTCGCCAGGTCACCCCGACCGATGTGGTCGAGCAGGAGTGCGACGGAGAGGATGGCGGCCGTGGGATCGGCCTTCTGCTGACCCGCGATGTCCGGCGCGGATCCGTGCACCGGCTCGAACATGCTGGGGAAGGTGCCGTCCGGGTTGATGTTGCCCGAGGCCGCCAGACCGATGCCGCCGCTGATCGCGCCGGCCAGGTCGGTGATGATGTCGCCGAAGAGGTTGTCGGTGACGATGACGTCGAACCTAGCAGGCTCCCGCACCATGTGGATGGTGACGGCGTCGACGTGCTGGTAGTCCACGGTGACGTCCGAGTACTCCGCCCCGACCGCGGCCACCGTGCGCTGCCAGAGCGCCCCGGCGTTCACGAGCACGTTGCTCTTGTGCACGAGTGTCAGGTGCTTGCGAGGACGACGGCTCGCCAGGTCGAACGCGTACCGCACGGTGCGCTCGACGCCGTACGCCGTGTTCACCGAGACCTCGGTCGCGATCTCGTGCGGCGTGCCGACGCGGATCGCTCCCCCGTTGCCGACGTAGGGCCCCTCGGTGCCTTCCCGCACGACGACGAAGTCCACGTCCCCCGGGGAGGCCAGCGGTGTGACGACGGAGTCGTAGACCTTCGTCGGACGCAGGTTGACGTAGTGGTCGAAGGCGAACCGCAGCTTCAGCAGCAGCCCACGCTCGATGATGCCGCCGGCCAGGCGGGGATCACGGGGATCCCCGCCGACCGCGCCGAGCAGGATCGCATCGTGCGTCGCGACAGCAGCCATGTCCTCGTCCGTCAGGATGTCGCCGGTCTCGAGGAACCGAGTGGCTCCGAGCGAGAACGGGGTCTCCTCGATGACGAGGTCGTCCGGGGTGACGGCGTGCAGGACCTTGAGGGCCTCGTCCACGACCTCTGGTCCGATGCCGTCACCACGGATGACGGCGAGCTTGAGCGTCTGCGTCATGAGTGCTCCCCTAGAGCGTGATGTCGATCTCGCGGAGCGAGGAGGCGTCGATCGTCGAACGGACGTGCTCGAGGATGTCCGCCGGCACGGGCGAGTCGACGGTCAGGACGCTGAGCGCCTGACCACCGGCCGAGTGCCGCGCGATCTGCATGGCGGCGATGTTGATGCCCGCCTCGCCGAACTCCTTGCCGTAGACCGCGACGATGCCGGGCCGGTCGGTGTAGTCCATGACCACGTGGTGCTTGTCGAGTGCCACTTCGACGTCGTAGCCGTTGATCTCCACGAGCTTCTCGACCTGCTTCGGGCCGGTGAGCGTGCCGGAGACGCTGATCGCCGGGCCCTCGGACTGGGCGCCACGGATCGTCAGCACGTTGCGGTACTCCGGGCTGTCCGAGTCGGTGATGAGCCGCACGCTGACCCCGCGCTGCTCCGCGATGAGCGGGGCGTTGACGTAGGACACCTGGTCGCTCACGACGTCGGTGAAGACGCCCTTGAGCGCCGCCAGCTTGAGGACGCTGACGTCGAACTCGGCGAGCTCGCCGTGGACCTCGACGTCGATGCTGGTCACCGGCGAGGTGGCGAGGGCCGTGAAGACCTGGCCGAGCTTCTCGACGAGCGGGATGCCGGGGCGCACGTACGGGTCGATGACGCCGCCGGCGACGTTCACCGCGTCGGGCACGAGCTCCCCGCCGAGGGCGAGCCGCACCGACTTGGCGACCGAGACGCCCGCTTTCTCCTGGGCTTCGTCAGTGGACGCTCCGAGGTGCGGCGTGACGACGACGTTCGGCAGCGAGACGAGCGGCGAGTCCGTCGGGGGCTCCGACACGAAGACGTCGAGGCCGGCACCGGCGATCTGGTCCGACGTGAGCGCACGGTGCAGCGCGTCTTCGTCGATGAGGCCACCGCGGGCGACGTTCACCACGAAGGCCGTCGGCTTCATGATCGCGAACTGGTCGTCCGAGATCATGCCGAGCGTCTCCGGCGTCTTCGGCATGTGGATCGTGACGAAGTCGGCGCGCCGCAGCAGGTCGTCGAGGGAGACGAGCTCCACCCCGAGCTGCTGCGCACGGGCGGTGGTGACGTAGGGGTCGTACGCGATGACCGAGACGCCGAAGGCCTGCAGGCGCTGGGTGATCAGCGCGCCGATGCGGCCGAGGCCGATGATGCCGACGGTCTTCTCGTACAGCTCGACGCCGGTGTACGCGGAACGCTTCCACGCGCCGGCCGCGAGCGACGCGTGCGCCGCCGGGATGTGACGCGCGAGCGACAGGATGTGCCCGACCGTCAGTTCGGCCGCCGAGATGATGTTCGACGTCGGGGCGTTGACGACCATCACGCCGGCTGTGGTGGCCGCCTTGATGTCGACGTTGTCGAGGCCGACACCCGCACGGGCGACGACCTTGAGGTTCGGGGCTGCGGCGATCGCTTCGGCGTCGACCTTGGTGGCGGAGCGCACCAGGATGGCGTGCGCGTCGGCGAGGGAGGCCAGGAGTGCGGATCGGTCGGTGCCGTCCACGTTCCGGATCTCGAAGTCGGGCCCGAGGGCGTCGACTGTGGCGGGCGAGAGTTCTTCGGCGATCAGGACGACCGGCTTCGGCACAGCTGCTGTTTCCTCACACGAGACGGGCGGTATCCCACCATCGTATCGAGGCGAGCAGGCCGTTACGACCGCGGCAGGAGCCCTGTGGAGAACCGAAAGACGGACTGGAGGCTCGTGGCGGCGTCGCCACGAGCCTCCAGTCCGGTGTCAGGAACCGATGCGGAGCGTCGAGGACACGTACTGCAGGAGCGTGAACCAGAGCGCGGAGACCGCGCAGAGCGCGGCGACGAAGACGACGACCGTGCGGACCAGGTCCATCCGGCGCGACACCAGCCAGGCGGCGACGAAGGCGGCCGGCGCGATCAGCACGTCGAGGACGAGCGCCACCCACGGCGTCGACGTCTCGAGGCCGGTGCCGCCGTTCTTCCGGACGAACTCGTTGAAGTCCGACACGGACTTCGAGACGCCGACGAGGTTGCCGACGGCCTGCCAGGTCACGTACGCCAGGCACACGGCCGCGACACCCCAGACGACCGCCTTGCCGACGGTGACCGTGCGCGGCCGCTCGGCGACCGCGGCGCTCACCCGAAGCTCCTGGTCATGATGAACGGCCACGGGATCAGCACGACCGCCCCGATGAGGAGCCAGACGAACTTGGTGCGGTTCCTGCTCCCCTGCCCGAGCCAGAGCGTGGCGGCGAACCAGAAGGCGGGAGCCATGATCGCGAGGACGCGCATCACCTCGGACACGATGCCCGCGACACCGGAGCCCGTGACGGTGAGGAGGCTCGCGCTGACGAGCCACGCCACCGTGTAGAGCAGGTAGATGCCACCGAACACGCCCATGCCGACGAGTGCGCTCGAACCGAGCGGTTCCTCGGGGTCGTGCTCGCGGCGTGCCTTGACGCGGACCGGGTTGTGCGCGGCGTCGACGTGGGTGGCGTCGTCCGCGTCGCCCCACTGCAGGGCTGCGTCGTCGTCGTGGTCGAGCGCGCCGTCCGGCGGGGACGCCGCGGCGTCGTCGTGTGCGGGAGGTGCCGGGGTCATGCCCACGATTCTACGAGAGACGTGGCGACTCCGGGACCGGACGCCCGGCTGACGACGCCGGTCAGGCGTCGGCGGCCTGGGACTCGAGCACCTCGGCGACGACGTCCCGGACGGACGGGAACAGCGGGTGGCTCTCCATGAGACCGGTGAGGATCTCGGTGAGCGCGTGTGCCGTGGCCCCCGACCGGAGCAACGCGTGCAGCTCGATCGACTCTGGATCGTTCTCGTCGTCGAACTCGAGCGCGACGCGGACGGCGCCGAGCAGGTGCTCCACGGGGAGGCCGCGCTCGGCGAGTTGCGCTGCCGGCCCGACGAAGCGTTCGCGGCGCCCGAGCTTGCGGAGCGGGTTCCGACCGACGCGGACGGTGGTGTCCGGCAGGTGCGGGTTCGCGATCCGGGAGAGGTTCGCGGCCACGTAGCGCGCGTGTTCCTCGGGGTCGAAGCCGTGCTTCGCGATGAGGAGCGCCGTGGTCTCCGCGAGGACGCCGTCGACCTCGGCCTTCACGGCGGTGTCCTCGAGCGCTTCGCGGATGAGCCGGATCCCGCGGACGTAGCCGTGGTAGGCAGCCGTCGCGTGGGCCGTGTTCACCGTGTAGAGCTTGCGCTCGACGAACGGCTGGAGGTCGTCGACCCAGGTCACGCCCTCGATCTCCGGGGGCTCGGCGTCCGAGCTCGCGAAGGGGGTGCGCTCGATGACCCACTCGTAGAACGGCTCGAGCACGACGTCGAGTCCGCCGGACTGCCCGAGCACGCCGGACTGGTCGGGGACGATGCGGTCGATCGCGCAGTTCGCGAAGACGGCGGCGATGTCGCGGTCTTCGAGGATCGGGGCACGACGGATGCTGGCGTGCAGGGAGTCCGTCGCGTTGAAGGCGTTCTCGCACGCGACGATCGTGACGTCACCGCGCTCGAGCGGCCGCGCCGCGAGCCCTTCGGCGATGACCGGCGCGACGAGCGGCAGCGTGCGGGCACCGACGGCCGTGGTGACGACGTCCGCCTCGGCGATCGCCCGGATGACGGCGTCGCGGTCGGTCTTGCTGCTGAGCGCGCGGAACCCGTAGACGAGGTGCTCGACCGGCATCTCGCCGACCTCGTGCACCACGAAGCGACCGGCTTCGTTGAGGGCCTGGACGACCCGCTCGTCGACGTCGACGAAGGTCAACTCGTAACCGCTGGCCACGAGGAACTGGCCCACGAATCCGCGCCCGATCTTGCCGGCGCCGATGTGGACCGCTCGCTTCGTCACCGCCATCCGTCGATCATCCCATGCCGATCGGTACGGTTCTGCCACCGTGCGGGCGCCACGGACGACGCATGTCGCGCAACGCGCTGCGCGTCGCCTGAGGGACGCCGGTCGACGGCGTCGGAGGTGCTGGAGTGCTGCTGCATAACGTTCGGGTCACATCGAGAGGCGGCGGTGCACGGGTGCACACCGCCGCCTCGTCGTCGAGTGGTCTGGGGAAGACTACCGCGCTGCGGAACCGTCGACGTAGTCGGAGTCCGACTGCTTCCACGCGAACAGCTTGCGCAGCTCGCGACCGGTCGCCTCGATCGGGTGGCCCTCGCCCTTCTCGCGGAGCGCCTTGAACTCCGGGGCGCCGGCGTCCTGGTCGTCGATGAAGCGCTTGGCGAAGGTGCCGTCCTGGATGTCGGCGAGCACCGCCTTCATGTTCTCCTTGACCTCGGGCGAGATCACGCGGGGGCCGGAGACGTAGTCACCGAACTCGGCGGTGTCGGAGATCGACCAGCGCTGCTTGGTGAGGCCGCCCTCCCAGATGAGGTCGACGATGAGCTTGAGCTCGTGGAGCACCTCGAAGTAGGCGATCTGCGGCTGGTAGCCCGCCTCGACGAGGGTCTCGAAGCCGTACTGGATGAGCTGCGACGTGCCACCGCAGAGGACGGCCTGCTCACCGAACAGGTCGGTCTCGGTCTCCTCGGTGAAGGTGGTCTTGATGCCGCCGGAGCGGAGGCCACCGATCGCCTTGGAGTACGACCACGCGAGGTCCCAGGCGGAGCCGGAGGCGTCGACCTCGACGGCGACGATCACGGGGACGCCACGGCCGGCCTCGTACTCACGGCGCACGGTGTGGCCGGGGCCCTTCGGCGCGACGAGCGACACGTCAACGCCCTCCGGTGCCTCGATGTAGCCGTAGCGGATGTTGAAGCCGTGGCCGAAGACGAGGGTCGCGCCCTGCTTGAGGTTCGGCTCGATGTCGTCCTTGTAGACGATGCGCTGGACCTGGTCCGGCGCGAGGATCACGACGACGTCGGCCCACTTGGTGGCCTCGGCAGGGGTGAGGACCTCGAAGCCCGCCTCCTCGGCCTTCTGGCGGCTCTTCGAGCCTTCCTGCAGACCGATCTTCACCTCGACGCCGGAGTCGCGGAGGTTGAGGGCGTGGGCGTGGCCCTGCGATCCGTAGCCGATGACCGCGACCTTCTTGCCCTGGATGAGGGTCAGGTCGGCGTCGGCGTCGTACACGATGTCAGTCACGGTGCGTGATCTCCTTGGTTGTGGTTCGTTCGGGGCCGGGTGGCGCTCAGCGCACCCGGTCGGTGATGCTCTTCGGTCCGCGGCCCATGCCGAGGAGGCCCGCTCGGGCGAGCTCCTTGATGCCGTAGGGCTCGAGCACGCGGAGGATCGCCTGGATCTTGCCGGGGTCACCGGTCACCTCGACGATGAGCGAGTCGTTCGCGACGTCGACGACCTGGGCGCGGAACAGGTTCACTGCTTCGAGCACGGCCGAGCGCGTCTGGTTGTCGACACGGACCTTCACGAGCATGTGCTCGCGCTGGACCGACTGCGAGAAGTCGAGTTCGACGATCTTGATGACGTTGACGAGCTTGTTGAGCTGCTTGGTCACCTGTTCGAGCGGCAGGTCCTCGACGTCGACGACGACCGTGATGCGGGACAGGCCAGCGACCTCGGTGTTGCCCACGGCGAGGGACTCGATGTTGAAGCCGCGGCGGGCGAAGAGCCCGGCGACGCGGGTCAGCAGACCTGGCTTGTCCTCGACCAGGAGGGACAGGACGTGGCTCATGCGGTCTCCCCCGTCATGTCGGCGTCTTCCTCGTCCCAGGTGGGAGCGAGGGCCTGGGCGTACTCGATGGACGAGTTGCTGACCCCCTGCGGGACCATCGGCCAGACCATCGAGTCACGGCTCACGACGAAGTCGATCACCACGGGCCGGTCGTTCGTCTCGAGGGCGAGCTTGATCGCCGCGTCGACCTCGTCGGCCTTCTCGACCCGGATGCCGAGCGCACCGTAGGCGTCGGCGAGCTTGACGAAGTCCGGGACACGACGCGTCGAGTGGCCGGTCTCCAGGTCCGTGAAGGAGTGGCGGCCGTCGTAGAACAGCGTCTGCCACTGCCGGACCATGCCGAGCGACGAGTTGTTGATGATCGCGACCTTGATCGGGATGTCGTTGATGACACAGGTCGCGAGTTCCTGGTTCGTCATCTGGAAGCAGCCGTCGCCGTCGATCGCCCAGACCACCCGGTCGGGCTCGGCGACCTTCGCCCCCATGGCGGCGGGGACCGAGTAGCCCATCGTCCCGGCGCCGCCGGAGTTCAGCCACGCGTTCGGGCGCTCGTACTGGATGAACTGCGCCGACCACATCTGGTGCTGGCCGACTCCGGAGGCGTAGATGCCCTCTGGTCCGGTGAGCTCGCCGATGCGTCGGATGATCGCCTGCGGGGCGAGCAGTCCGTCGGTGGGCTCCGCGTACCCGAGCGGGAAGTCGACCTTGAGCTGGCGGAGCTTCGTCCACCAGTCGGCCGTCGACGCGCGGTCCTCGACGGGGATGCCGCCCCACGCGTCGAGCAGGTCGATGAGCACCTCGCGCGCGTCGCCCACGATCGGGACGTCGGCGAAGCGGATCTTCGAGATCTCGGCGGGGTCGATGTCGACGTGCACGACCTTGGCGTCCGGCGCGAACTCGTCGGCCTTGCCGGTCACCCGGTCGTCGAACCGGGCGCCGAGCGCGACGATCAGGTCGCTGTCCTGCAGGCCGAGCACCGCGGGGACGGTGCCGTGCATGCCGGGCATGCCGAGGTGCTGCGGGTGCGAGTCCGGGAAGGCCCCGCGAGCCATCAGCGTCGTGACGACGGGCGCACCAGTGGCCTCGGCGAACGCGAGCAGTTCGGCCGTCGCGCGGGAGCGGACGACACCGCCGCCGACGTAGAGCACCGGACGCTCGGCACCGGCGAGGAGCTGCGCGGCAGCGGTGATCTGCTTGCCGTGCGCCTTGGTGACCGGCCGGTAGCCGGGCAGGTCGATCTTGGGCGGCCAGACGTACGGCGCCGACTTCTGCTGGGCGTCCTTCGTGATGTCCACCAGTACGGGACCCGGGCGGCCGGTCGTCGCGATCTGGTACGCGGCGGCCAGGGTCGCCGGCACGTCGGCCGGGTCGGTCACGAGGAACGAGTGCTTCGTGATCGGCATGGTGATGCCGACGATGTCCGCTTCCTGGAAGGCGTCGGTGCCCATCAGCGTCGAGAACACCTGGCCGGTGATCGCGATGAACGGCACCGAGTCCATGTAGGCGTCGGCGATCGCGGTGACGAGGTTCGTCGCGCCGGGGCCGGACGTCGCGATGGCGACGCCGACCTTGCCGGACGCGGACGCGTAGCCCTCGGCCGCGTGACCGGCGCCCTGCTCGTGGCGGACCAGGATGTGGCGGATCGTCTTCGACGCCATGAGTTCGTCGTAGAACGGGATGATCGCGCCGCCGGGCAGCCCGAAGACGTCGGTGATCCCGAGGTGCTCGAGGGTCCGGAGGACGGCTCCCGAGCCGGTCAGGACCTCGGGAGTGCGACGCGCTCCGGTGGCCGCGGACAGCGGTGTGGCTTCCGTGGGCATGAAGGGTTCCTTGCCTGGAGAGATGGCGGTGGTGCGGGTGTCGAACGCTAGCCCGTGACCGCGCCCTTGGCGGCGGACTGCACGAGCTTGGCGTACTTCGCGAGGACTCCGCGGGTGTAGCGCGGGGGCAGCGGAGCCCAGCCGTCACGGCGGGCTTCCAGCTCGGCAGGCTCGACCAGTAGGTCGAGCGAGCGAGCCGCGATGTCGACACGGATGCGGTCGCCATCGCGCACGAATGCAACTGGACCTGCGTCCACTGCTTCCGGTGCGATGTGGCCGATGCACAGGCCGGTTGTGCCGCCTGAGAATCGTCCGTCGGTCAAGAGTAGTACATCCTTGCCGAGGCCAGCGCCCTTGATGGCAGCGGTGATGGCGAGCATCTCACGCATGCCGGGACCGCCCTTGGGGCCCTCGTACCGGATGACGACGACGTCGCCCTTCTGGATCCTGCCCTCGGTGAGGGCGTCCATCGCGGAGCGCTCGCGGTCGAACACGCGCGCAGGGCCCTCGAACACCGATGCGTCGAAGCCCGCGGTCTTCACCACGGCGCCCTCCGGCGCGAAGGAGCCCTGCAGGATCGTCAGGCCACCGGTCTCGTGGATCGGGTTGTCCAGCGTGCGGAACACCTCGCCGTCGAGCTCCGGCGGGTCGATCTCGGCGAGGTTCTCGGCGACGGTCTTGCCCGTCACGGTCATGCACTCGCCGTGCAGCAGGCCGGCGTCGAGCAGCGCCTTCATGATCACGGGGATACCGCCGTTGCGGTCGACGTCGACCATGACGTACTTGCCGAAGGGCTTCATGTCCGCCAGGTGCGGGACCTTGGAGCCGATGCGGTTGAAGTCGTCGAGGCTGAGTTCGACCTCGGCTTCGTGCGCGATCGCCAGCAGGTGCAGCACGACGTTGGTCGAGCCTCCGAGCGCCATGGCGACGGCGATGGCGTTCTCGAACGCCTCGCGCGTCAGGATCTGACGAGCGGTGATGCCGTGCTTGAGCATGTTCACGACGGCCTCGCCGGAGCGGTGCGCGTAGTAGTCGCGGCGGCGGTCGGCGCTGGGCGGCGCGGCGGATCCCGGGAGCGACATCCCGAGTGCTTCCGCGACCGACGCCATCGTGTTCGCCGTGTACATGCCGCCACAGGCACCTTCACCGGGGACGATCGCGCACTCGATCTTCTTGAGCTCTTCTTCGCTCATGGTGCCGGCCTTGCACGCGCCGACACCCTCGAAGGAGTCGATGATCGTGACTTCCTTCATCGAACCGTCTGCCTGCTTCACGTAGCCGGGCATGACCGACCCCGCGTAGAGGAAGACGCTCGCGAGGTCGAGCCGCGCGGCGGCCATGAGCATGCCGGGGAGCGACTTGTCGCAGCCGGCGAGCAGGACGGTGCCGTCCAGGCGCTCGGCGTTCACGACGGTCTCGACGCTGTCGGCGATGACCTCACGGGAGACGAGGGAGAAGTGCATCCCCTCGTGGCCCATCGAGATGCCGTCCGAGACGGAGATGGTGCCGAACTGCAGGGGGTACCCGCCGCCGCCGTGGACGCCTTCCTTGGCGCCCTGGGCGAGCCGGTCGAGGCTCAGGTTGCACGGGGTGATCTCGTTCCAGGACGAGGCGATGCCGATCTGCGGCTTCTCCCAGTCCTCGTCCCCCATCCCGACGGCACGCAGCATCCCACGCGAGGTGGTTGCTTCGATCCCGTCGGTGACGACCCGGCTCCGCGGCTTGACGTCGATATCAGGCATGGAGTGAGTCTAGGACCGATTGGGATACCAGTGGCGCACTTCGATGCGTTCGCATGGTTGCAACGGCCCGACGGGAGGCTCGGATCACCTCGTCAGCGCACCGCACGCAGCCTCGCGAGCTGCTTCAGGACGTCGGTCAGGGCCTCGGGATCGGCGACCCGGTGGCCGGCGAGCGTGTCGCCCTCCCCCACCTTCACACCGACGTCGCCGTCGCGGAGCACCCGGAAGGCGTCCTCGTCGGTGACGTCGTCCCCGGCGAAGAACACCGCGTCGGCGCCACGGAGCTCGCGGAGCCGGTCGATGGCGTCGCCCTTCGTGACGTGTCGCACCGCGAACTCGAGGATGTCCTTGCCGCCGCGTTCGAGGACGTCGGCGTCGGCCTCGTGCGCCGCCGCACTCGCTGCGGCGTTCGCCTCGGCCGCGACCTCGGCGCTCACCCGGCGCGTGTGCACGCCGTGCCCTGCCGGCTTGTGCTCGATGACGACCCCGGGGAAGCGCTCCCCGACGGCGTCGAGCGCCGCACCGATCCGCGCGACGCGGTCGTGCTCCTCGGCGGTCAGGGCCTCTTGGTCGTGGCCGTCGACGCGCCACTCCACGCCGTGCGAGCCGACGAGCGACATGTCCGACGGGGCCCCGGTGACCCGGGCGAGCGAGTCGAGCGGGCGGCCGGAGACGAGCACCACCTCGGTGTCCTTCGCGCGCTGCAGCGTCAGGACCGCCGCCCAGCTCCCCGGCAGAGCACCGACCTGACCGGGGTCGTCGGCGAATGGCGCCAACGTGCCGTCGAAGTCCAGCGCGACCAGCAGCGTGCCGGACGCCGCCAGGTCCGCGAGGGCCGTTTCGAGCTCCGGAGCCGCCGTCTCGTCGACGTTCGTGGACTGGTCACGCATCACGAGCCTCCCGGGTGTCCTCCGCTGCACGCGCGGTCTGCGCGTCCTGGTCGAAGATCGACATGTTGTCGGTCTGGGCCTCGCGGTGCTGCTCCGCGCCGGTCGGGTCGATCCGCGCCTTGCGCGGAGCGTGCCGGTCGAGGGCCTCGAGGAATGACCGCGACCAGCGGGCGACGTCGTTGTCGCGGACCCGCTTCCGGAGCGCGCGCATCCGCGTCGAGCGCTCGCGCTTCGGCATCTCGATCGCACGCTGGATCGAGTCCTTCAGGGCGCCGATGTCGTGCGGGTTGATGATCACCGCCTGCTTCAGTTCGTCGGCGGCGCCGGCGAACTCGGAGAGGATCAGCACGCCGTCGTTGTCGAAGCGGGTGGCGACGTACTCCTTCGCGACGAGGTTCATGCCGTCGCGGAGCGCGGTCACGAGCATGATGTCGGCGGCCAGGTAGAGCGCCACCATCTCCTCCCGCGGGTAGCCGTGGTGGAGGTACGAGATGGGCTGGTGCGTGATCGTGCCGAGGTCGCCGTTCAGCCGCCCGACGCTCAGTTCGATCTCGTCGCGGAGCATCCGGTACGTGTCGACACGCTCCCGGCTCGGGCTCGCGACCTGCACGAGCGTGGCGTCCTCGACCTTGACCCTGCCGTCCTGGATGAGCTCGCCGAAGGCCTTGATGCGGTGCCGGATGCCCTTGGTGTAGTCGAGACGGTCGACGCCGAGCAGCACGGTCTTCGGGTTGCCCAGCCCCTGTCGGATCTCGCGGGCGCGCTCCTGCACCTCGGGGCGCCTGGCGATCTCCTCGAAGCTCTCGGCGTCGATCGAGATCGGGAAGTGTCGTGCCTCGACGTGGCGGACCGTGACGCCCTTGCGGCTCCGCGGGGCGTTCGGGTCGTCGACGGGGACGTCGATCGTCGAGCCCTTCGTCGTGTAGCCCTTGATGTGCCGCACCGCGCGGAGGAAGTCGCTGGCGTCGTCGTGCCGCTGGAATCCGATCACGTCCGCCCCGAGCAGGCCGTCGAGGATCTGCGCACGCCACGGCAGCTGCGCGTAGATGCCGACCGGCGGGAACGGGATGTGGTTGAAGAAGCCGATCGTCAGGTCCGGGCGGAGCTCGCGGAGGAGCGCCGGGACGAGCTGCAGTTGGTAGTCCTGCACCCAGACGATGCCGTCCTGCTCGACGATCTCGGCGATCTGCTCGGCGAAGCGCTTGTTGACGCCCTTGTAGGAGTTCCACCAGTCGCGGTGGTAGCTCGGGTGCTCGATGACGTCGTGGTAGAGCGGCCAGAGCGTGTCGTTGCTGAAGCCCTCGTAGTACTCCTCGACCTCGCTCGTGCTGAGCGGGACCGGGACGATGTGGATGCCCTCGTTGTCGAAGGGGTCCACTTCGACGTCCGGCTGCCCCACCCAGCCGACCCATGCGCCGTCGTTCGCACGCATCACCGGCTCGAGCGCCGTCACGAGCCCGCCGGGCGAGTGCCGCCAGCCCTCGTTGCCCTCGTCGTCCACGACGCGGTCGACGGGCAGGCGGTTGGAGGCGACGACGAAGGAGTACTTGGCGGAAGAGCTGTGGGGTGCTGGCACGGGTCCGAAGTTACCAGCGTGCCGACAGCTGATTCCCGGAGGATCCGCGGCTTCCGATATGCTGCATCCGTGTCGGGGGGACACGGCGTGCCGGAGGGGCTGGTGCGCGGCCGCCCGGCCGGAGAGGACTCCCGCCGTGAGCGACACCCCACCCGTCCCCCCTCGAGAGCCCGACGCACCACGAGAGCCCGATGCGCTCGGCCGACTCCTCCGCTCGATCGGCGGTCGGGACTGGCTGGCCGCAGCGATCGCCGGCGCCGGCGCCTGGGTCGCGGCCTACGTCGTCGCGGGGATCTCGCTGCTGCTGACCGTGGCGATCGTCGCCGTCGGGTCCGGGTCGTCCGGAGGCGCGTCGATCGACGGCGGGTTCGTGCCCGACTCGGGCGCGGCGACCTCCGCTCCCGACCTGCAGAGCCTGCTGTCCGGCATCAGCGTGCTGCTCGGGGCTCCTGCGCAGCTCGTCGCCCTCGCCGACTTCGGACGACTGCACGTGTCGGGGTCCGTGCCGCTGTTCGGCCTCGCGGGCTCCGCGTCGCTCGGCGTCGCGCCGGCGCTCGTGCTCGCGGCGCAGGTCGTCATCGCCGTCGTGCTCACCCGCCGGATCCGCAGCCGCTCGCTGGGCGTGCCGCAGCTCCTCGTCACCTCGGCGGTGACCGGGCTGGTGCTCACCGCGTTCACGACGCTGGCCGGGCTCGTGCTCGCCATCCGGTTCCCGGCGTCGTCCGGGGTGTCGATCAGCGCCGTGCACGCGATCGGCATCGGCAGCGTCCTCGGCGCGTTCGTCGTCGGCGCGGCGTCCGCGCTCCTGGCCCGCCCGTCCGTGCTCGCACGAGGCCGGGTGCTCGCCGTCCGGACGCTCGGCACCGCTCGCGTCGCCGTCGGGCAGGTCGGGTTCCTGGTGGTGCTCGTCACGGTCGTCCTGGTGGTCGTCGCGCTCGTCGTCCAGCCGTCGTGGGGGTCGGCGCTGCCGCTCGTCGTCGGGAACCTGGCGTCGGCGATCGTGTCGCTCGGGTTCCTCGGGGGCGTCGGGGTGTCCGGCTTCGGCAGCGGCGCACAGACCGCCTCCGCGTTCGGCGGCGCGTCCGGCTGGCTCTGGCTGCTCGTGCTGTTCGTCGCCCTCACCGCCGTCGCCGCCGGCCTCGCACTCGCCGTCCGACGGAACGATCGCGTCAGGACCACCCTCGACTGGGTCGTGTCACCAGCGGTCTGGCTCGTCGTCGGCGTGGTCGTGTTCGTGCTCGGTACCGGGGTGTTCTCGTACTCGGCGACCGGGTCCAGCGTCGTCGGCGGCTCCGGGTCGATGGGCGTCGCGCCGTGGACCCCGGTCGTGTTCGCCGCGTGGGGTGCGGCGATCGAGGTCGTCGCGCGGTACCTGGCGCCGCTGCTCGTCCCCCGCCTGGGATCGCGCATCGTCCTGTTCACGTCGCGCCTGGTCGGTGCCGACCCGCGCCAGGTGGCACCCGGCTGGGCAGCGCCGACGGCCGGCGCGGCGCCGACGGGCGCGTCGGGTCCCGCTTCCGCCCCGGCCGCCGGGGACCAGCCGACCGCCGATGCCTCGCAGCCGTTCGTCGGCGCATCGCATCCGTCCGTCGGCGCGTCGCAGCCGTTCGTCGGGCCGGATGCGGCGAGCGCCGCTGCGCCCATGTCGCCGCGTGCCAAGAAGGTCCTGGTCCGGTCGCTCGTCGCCGGTGGCGCCGTCGTGGTGGTGGTCGTCGCCGGCGCGGTGACCACCGGGATCCTCCGGTCGAACGTGTGGGGCCCTGCGCCGACGGTGCGGAGCTACGTCGACGCGATCGCTCGGGGCGACGCCGCGACCGCCGAGCGGATGAGCGAGGTCCCCGAGGACGCCGCGATGCTCGACGCCGCCGTGCTGAAGAGCGCGGAGAACCGCCCGAGCGACGTCCGTGTGGGGCGGGTCGCGACGAGCGGCGACCGTGCCGTGGCCACCGTGAGCTACACGCAGGGCGGCAAGAACCGCTCCGGTCAGGTGGAGCTCCGTCGGACCGGGACAAGTTGGCTCGTGAAGGACGAGTGGCGTGTCACCGCTCCCCTGGCGGAGTCCGTGTCGATCACTGCCGCGTCCGCGCTCGAGGGCGCCCCGGTCACGGTCGGCGGGAAGCGGGTCGGGACGATCTCGGACGGGACCTTCCGGTCGCTCGCCTACCCGGGCACCTACCGGGTACAGGTCGGCGGGACGAAGTACTTCACCGGTGGGACGAAGACGCTCTCGATCGGCGGCTCGTCGAGCCCGTACGTCGATTTCACCCCGAAGCCGACGAAGCAGCTCACGACCGACGCGGAGAAGTTCGTCACGGACGAGATCACGGCGTGCGCCGCGAAGACCGACGTCGACGCACTGAGCGGCTGCCCCTGGTACGGCCCGTACGACGCGGACGGTGCGGTCGAGTACGAGGTGAAGACGATGCCGGAGCTCAAGGTGGAGACCTCGGGTTCTGGCAGCATCCAGGTGACGAGCACCTCGGACGGTGTGATCGGGTACGACTACACGTCGTACTTCGGGGACAGCGGGCACCAGGAGGACACCTTCGACGTCTACGAGTTCCTGAAGGTCGAGGACGGCAAGCTGGTCTCGGCGTACTGAGCCGGACCTGTACGGACTGCGCGCTCGGCGGGGCTTCCCCGCCGGGCGCGCAGTCGTCCCGTCACTAGGCTGGCGCGCATGGTCAGCACTCGCTCGTGGCGGAACGGATCGGCAGCCGAGCGGGACTTCCCCGTCGAACGCGTCTCGGACCTGGTCGCCGAGGATGACACGTTCGTCTGGATCGACTACACGGACCCGACCGCGACGGACCTCGAACACGTCGAGGTCGAACTCGGCATCCACGCGCTCGCCGTCGAGGACGCGGTCGAACGCGGGCAGCGCCCGAAGCTCGACCGGTACCGCGACAGCCTGTTCCTGGTCGTCTACGACATCGCCGGGCGGAACGCGGACGGCTCGGTCGTCGTGCACGAGGTCAAGGCGTTCGTCACCCCCCGTGCACTCGTCACGATCCACGGTGCAGACTTCGACATCGGCGAGGTCTCGAGTCGCCTCGACGCGAACGCCGACCAGGCGGACCACGGGGTGCCGTGGCTGGTGTGGGGGCTGCTCGACGCGGTGGTGGACCACGCGTCCGCGGTGGTCGAGGACATCGAGCAGGACATCGACGAGCTCGAGGACGACCTGTTCGAACGCGGCAACCCCCGCGAGCAGCAGATCCAGCGCCGGTCGTTCGCGCTCCGGAAGGGACTCGGGGTGATCCGTCGGCTGGTCGTCCCGACGAAGGACAGCGTCGCGTCCCTGCTCCACGGGGACGCCGAGACGATCGCCGACGGCATCCGTCCGTACTTCCGCGACGTCGAGGACCACCTGGTGTCGATCGCCGACTCCGCCGACCAGCTGCGGGACGCGGTGTCGAGCGTGCTGGACACGAACCTCAACCTGGCGTCGAACCGGCAGAACACCGTCATGAAGAAGGTGACGAGCTGGGCGGCGATCATCGCCATCCCGACCGCCATCACGGGGTTCTTCGGGCAGAACGTGACGTTCCCCGGCGAGGGGCAGTGGGGCGGGCTGTTCGTCTCCGTGGCACTCATCGTCGTGTCGAGCCTGGTGCTCTACCGCGTGTTCAAGCACCGCGACTGGCTGTAGCGCCGGACGCAGACACCGAGCGGCGCGCTACACCCCCAGGGCGAGCACGCCGGCGACGACGGTCAGCGGCGCGACGACGCAGCCGAGCGCCATGTACTTCCCCCACGACAACCGGATGCCCTCGGCGGACAGCCGGGCGTGCCAGAGGAGCGTGGCGAGGGATGCCCACGGCGTGATGAGGCACCCGGCGTTCACCCCGATGAGCAGCGCCGCGTAGCGGAGGGCCTCGTGGCCGGCGGCCGGCTCGAGCACCAGGTACGCGGGCAGGTTGTCCATCACGTTCGCGGCGACCCCGCCGGCACCGGCGAGGAGCAGCAGCGACCCGGTGTCGGTGCCGCCGGAGAGCGCGCGCACGATCGGGTCGGTCACCCCGGTGGCGTGCAACGTCTCGACGACGACGAACAACCCGGCGGCGAACACCAGCGTCGACCACGGCACCCGTGACGGCCGCAGCTCGCCCGGAGCGCGGAACGCCGCGACGACCACGAGCACCACAGCGGCCGCGAGTGCCGCGATCCAGACCGTCACCCCGACGGTGAGCGCGACGACGAGCGCGACGAGCACCACCGATGCGGCGGTGAAGAAGACCGGGTCGGCCGGACGACGGACGTCGACGGGCGTGTACCGACCGAACAGCCGCCCGCGGAAGACGACCAGCAGCACGGCACACGGCACGACGACCCCGGCGAGCGCCGCCCACACCATGAGCCCGGCGAACGGGATCGGCCCGTCGAGCCCGATGCGGTCGACGGCGAGCAGGTTGGTCAGGTTCGAGACGGGCAGCAGCAGTGACGCGGTGTTCGCGAGCCACACGGTGGTCAGCGCGAACGGCATCGGCGGGAGCCCGACCCGACGGGCCAGGGCGATCACGATCGGGGTGAGCAGCACCGCGGTGGTGTCGATCGACAGGAACACCGTGCACAGGACGGCGAGGACGACGACCGCTCCCCACAGCCCGATGGTCCGCCCACCGCCGATGCGTGCGGCGACGTCGGCGAGGCGGTCGAACACGCCGGCGTCGGCGGCGAGCTCGGACACGATCGTGAGCCCGAGCACGAACCCGAGCACGGGCACGACCCGGTCGGCGAGCTCGGCGAGTTCGGGCAACGGGAGCAGCCCGAGTGCGACGCACACGGCGCCGACGACCAACAGACCTGCCCCGATGACGGCTTGACGCACGATGACTCCTCCATGAGCGGCCGCGATCGGCGGCGCTCCAATGTACAGACCAGTAGCGTGGACGCCGACGACGACAGGAGGAATCCGTGCGCAAGTTCTTGTTCAACGGTGCGGTGTGGAGTTCGATCATCAGCGGCTACAGCGTGCTGCAGACCACCAGGCAGGGGCCGCGTGACTGGCGTCTCGCCCTGACGTGGGTTGCCTGGTTGGCCACCACGATCGTGGCCATCGGCACGGTCGTCGAGGACGACCGCGCCGTCCGGGCGCGTCAGCCGTGAGCTGAACGCACCATCAGCCGGACGGCCCGACCGGGCCGTCTGACGGACGGGAGGCCCGGTGCCAGCTGGCACCGGGCCTCCCGTCTGCGCGGAACGCGTCTACTGCTCCGACCGCGGGATGTGCGCGGTCTGGATCGGACCGGTGAAGAGCGCTGCGCGGTCGTCCTGGTCGGGTGTGAAGAGCGCGGAGTCGGACGCCGTCGACGCGGTCCGCCGGCGCGGCGCGACCTCGTCGACCATCTGCACGCGCTGGATGGGGAGCGCGTCCGGGTGGGTGCGCTGGATCCAGTCGACGAGCTCCTCGCGGATGTAGCACCGCAGGTCGAACAGGGACGGGGCGTCGTGCGACGTCGCGAGCACCCGGACCCGTACGTACCCCTGCACGGCGTCGGTGACCTGCAGCACCTTCACGCGCTGGTCCCAGAGCTCGGTGCGGGACAGGATCCGGTCGAGCTCGACGCGCATCTCCCCCGGTCGCACGCGCCAGTCCAGGTCGAACTCCACGGCACCGAGCAGTTCGCTGTTCGTCCTGGTCCAGTTCTCGAACGGCGTCGACGTGAAGTAGGTCGAGGGCAGCACGAACCGACGGTCGTCCCACAGGTGCACGACGACGTACGTCAGGGTGATCTCCTCGATGCGCCCCCACTGCTGCTCGACCACGACGACGTCGTCGACCCGGATCGACCCGGAGAACGCCAGCTGCATGCCGGCGAACACGTTGCCGAGCGTCGATTGCGCCGCGAGTCCGGCGATCACCGAGATGAGCCCGGCGGAGGCGAGGACGCTGGCACCGGCGGCCTCGACCCCGGGGAACGTCAGCAGGATCGCACCGACGCCGATGATCACGAGGACGGCGACGGTGAGGCGGCGGAGGATGAGGACCTGCGTGCGGATCCGCCTGGCGACGCGGTTGTCCGGCACGTCGACGCGGTACTTGTGGAGCCCCAGGCTCTCGAGGAAGATCGCGAGGCCGCAGGCAAACCACGTGCCGACGCCGATCGTGGCGACCAGGAACACGTGCGATACGGTCGCGCGCCACTCGTACGCGGACGTCGCGGGGATCGACGACGCGAAGGCGGCCCACAGCAGCGTGACGAGCAGCAGTGTCCTCGTCGGGTGCTTCGTCCGTCTGGACAGCGAGGCGGCCCAGCGTTCCCGCCGGCCGAGCGAGCGGAAGACGACACGCAGGACCAGGGCGGCGACCGCGGTCAGGAGCAGGGCGAACCCGATCGAGACGAGGAGTCGGAGGAGGATGTCCATCCCTCCATGCAACCAACTGGACGACGCCCGTCGCCCAGCCGGCCACAAGACGACGGGAGGCACCGTGCCGACCGGCACCGTGCCTCCCGTCCGTGTCGAGCTGTCACTTCGACGACGTGAGCGAGTCCACGTAGTCCTGGTGCTCCGACGCCCACTTCTTCGTGATCGCCGGGTACTCGCTCGCCTTCGCACCGCTGTTGACCAGCGCGTTCTCGAGCGAGTAGAGCGTGTCGGAGTCCATCGTGAAGTCCTGCATCCACTTCGCCGCCTGCGGGAAGTCGCTGGCGAAGTCCTTCTTCGCGATGGTGTGGATCTCCTCGTTCTTGCCGAGCGCGCCCTTCGGGTCCTCCAGGTCCTTGATCGGGAACGCGTCGTACGCCCAGTGCGGACGCCACAGCGTCACGACGACGTCCTCCTTCTTGGCGATCGAGGCCTTGAGGTCCGCGAGCATCGCCGGCGTCGAGCTCGTGATGAAGTCCATCGAGCCGAGGCCGTACTGCGGGATGACCTCGTCCTGCACGACGGCGGTCTCACCGGCGGCCGGCTCGATGCCGATGATCTTGTTCCCGAAGTCCGAGGCGTTCGCCTTGAGGTCCTCGATG
This sequence comes from Curtobacterium sp. L3-7, assembly GCF_048756585.1. Classification (NCBI taxonomy): domain Bacteria; kingdom Bacillati; phylum Actinomycetota; class Actinomycetes; order Micrococcales; family Microbacteriaceae; genus Curtobacterium; species Curtobacterium sp. L3-7. Next base: position 3,031,813 of record NZ_CP151474.1, read on the forward strand.
GAGTCGATCTTCGAGTACTCGGGCACGGCGAGCTCGAGCGACGCCTGTTCGTTCCAGGCACCGAGGTCGGTGAGCTGGTCGCCGTACTGCTCCATGTACTGCTTGTGCGTGTTCGGCAGCCACGTGTCGAGCACGACGTCGTAGTCACCGGACGACAGCCCCTGGTAGGCGGGCGCGACGTCGGCGTTCGTCAGCTGGACGTCGTAGCCCTTCTCGTCGAGGACGTACTTCCAGAGCTGGCTGGCGGCGGTGTCCTCGTCCCAGCCGTTGAAGACGACGATCGACATGGACTTCTGGTCGCCGTTCGCGACGTTGCCGGTCGCGCCGTAGTACCCGGGGGGCATGCAGGCGGAGAGCCCGACGGCGGTCGCGGCGGCCAGGGCCAGCGTCGCGACGATTCGCTTGGTGCGCTTCATGGTGGGGTCCTTCCTCACGCGTCGACGGTCTGACGGTCGGAGGCGGTCGCCTCCGTGGTGGCGGTGGTCGGCGCGGTCGCGGCGTTCGACGCCGGCTTCTGCTTGCGACGCCACGGCCGGGAGGCTCCCCCAGCGTCGCCGCCGAGCGCTGCGGTCAGGCGGTCCAACAGGATCGCCAGGACCACGACCGACAGACCGGCCTCCGCTCCGAGCCCCACGTCGATGCGGTTCAGCGACGCGACGATCTGCTCCCCGAGACCGCCGGCGCCGACCATGCCGGCGATGACGACCATCGAGAGCGACAGCATGATGACCTGGTTGACGCCGGCCATGATGCTGGCCTTGGCGAGGGGCAGCTGGATCTGGCGGAGGATGCGCCACGGGCTGGAGCCGAACGCGGCGCCGGCCTCGACGATCTCGCTCGGGACGCCACGGATGCCGAGCTCGGTGAGCCGGACACCAGGAGCCATCGCGAAGACGATCGTCGCGACGATGCCCGGGACGACACCGACGCGGAAGAGCAGCAGCGCCGGGATCAGGTAGACGAACGCCGGGGTCGTCTGCATGAAGTCGAGCACGGGCCGGATCACCCGGCTGGCGGCGTCGGAGCGCGCGGCCCAGACCCCGAGCGGGATGCTGAAGACGACCGCGAGCCCGGCGGCGACGATCACGAGCGCCAGGGTGTCCATGGCGTTCGTCCACTGCCCGACACTGACGATGAACAGCAGGCCGATCGCGGAACCGAGGGCGAGCTTCCAGCCCTTCAGGGCGAAGGCGAGCGCGACGAGGACCAGGGTGACGACCCAGAACGGCGGGGTGGAGAGGAAGTACTCCATCCACGCGTCCATCCAGGTGAAGACGTAGCGGACCACGTCGAAGAACCCGGAGAGGTACGTCGTGATCCAGGTGACGACGGCGGACACCCAGCTGCCGAGGGGCAAGTGGAAGTCCCCGAAGGAGTTCGTACCGGGGGTGATCACGCGTGATCTCCTTCCGTGGTCGCGGCGAGGGTCTCGTCGAGGTCGTCGTTCGAGATCCGGGTGACGGGCTCGAGCGTCTGGATCGGGCTCGTCGTCGTCGGGACGTTGCCGAGGGCGGCGAGGAGCGTCACGCGCGGCACGACGCCGAGCAGCCGCTGCTCGTCGTCGACGACCGCGATGGGCAGCGGCGACTCGACGGCGAGCTCGAACAGGTCGGTGAGGGCCGTGTCCGGTGCGACCTGGGCGAACTCGGTGTTCACGATCGCGTCGAGGTTCGTGTCGCCGGCCTTGACCTGGCGCATCACGTGCCGGTCGCGGACCCAGCCCTCGAGCTTCCGCCCGCGGCCGGTGACGAAGACGGCAGCGGTCTGCAGGTCGCGCATGACGCGGAGCGCGCCACGCGGACCCGCGGTGAGCGGGACGACGGCGCGCGCGGGCTCCATGACGCTCGAGGCGGTGAGCACACGGGCGCGGTCGACGTCCTGCACGAACTGCGCGACGTAGTCGTTCGCCGGGTCCGTGAGGATGTCCTCCGGGGACCCGATCTGCACGATCCGTCCGTCGCGCATCACGGCGATCCGGTCGCCGAGGAACATCGCCTCGTTGAGGTCGTGCGTGATGAACACGATCGTCTTGCCGAGACGCTGCTGCAGGTCGACGAGCTGTTCCTGCATCTCGCGTCGGATGAGGGGGTCGAGGGCGCTGAACGCCTCGTCCATCAGCAGGACGTCGGTCTCGGCGGCGAGTGCACGGGCGATGCCGACGCGCTGCTGCATGCCGCCGGAGAGCTCGTCCGGCTTGGCCTCGGCCCAGACGTCGAGCCCGACGAGGTCGATGACCTCGCGGGCCTTGCGGAGTCGCTCGGACTTCTCGACGCCGTTGGCCTCGAGGCCGTACGCGACGTTCTCGATCACCGTGCGGTGCGGCAGCAGGGCGAAGTGCTGGAAGACCATCGACACGCTCGACCGGCGGATGTCACGGATCTCCTTCGGCGCGGCCTTGGTGACGGTGCGGCCGCCGATCTCCACGGTGCCGGCGGTCGGCTCGAGCAGCCCGTTCAGCATCCGGATGAGGGTCGACTTGCCGGAGCCGGACAGGCCCATGACGACGAAGATCTCGCCCGGCTGGACGTCGAACGACGCGTCGATGACGGCCGCGGAGCCGAACTCGCGGACGTCGTCGCGGGAGGCGCCTGCAGCGAGACGGCGAACGGCCTCGGCGGGGCGTCGCCCGAAGACCTTGGTGATGTCACGGACCCGGACAGCGGGTGCCGTCGCAGGGGTGTCCGGCGCGGATGCGTGCCGGCTCTCGGGTGGGGCGATGGTCAACGGTGCTCCTCGCACGACCGTGACGCGTGGCGCACGACGGACGTGTTGTGGTTGCGAACGGGTCGTCCGGCACCCTGTTCGTCGCGACCGCTGCAAGCCGTGCGCGACGGGCGCAGGGCGAGCGATCACGCACGCGGGGGTCGTACTCGGGACGACCCCGGTCCGGCCGACCGTACGGCCCCCGCTGTGTTGCCCGGAGGACGCGTCCTGATCGTCGGTGTCCCCTGAGGGGACGTTCAACGCTATCGACCGTTGTCCCCCGTCGCGAATCGACGTCCGCCGGAGGACCGGCACCTGTGTACCCCGGACACGGCGTGTCGCGGGCACCCATGCGGGTCGCGATCGTAACCGTCTCGTTACATTTCAGGCTGCTCGGAGTTTTGTGTGCCGCCCCTGTTGCACCGCGCATGTAGCGTGGCGCGCATGACAGCGCAGAACGACACCGGGGTGGACCGCGCGCCCGCGAACGACTTCTCGCACGAGCAGGAGGGCTACCAGCACGGTCTGAAGCCCCGCCAGCTGCAGATGATCGCGATCGGCGGTGCGATCGGGACCGGCCTCTTCCTCGGTGCCGGCGGGCGACTCCACACGGCGGGACCGGCACTGGCGGTCGTGTACCTGATCGCGGGGGTGTTCGGGTTCTTCATCCTGCGTGCGCTCGGCGAGCTCGTGCTCCACCGCCCGTCCTCCGGGTCCTTCATCTCGTACGCCCGCGAGTTCTACGGCGAGAAGTTCGCGTACGCCGCCGGCTGGATGTACTTCCTCAACTGGGCGATGACGTCGATCGTCGACACGACCGCCGTCGCCGTCTACCTGAAGTACTGGTCGGCGTTCACCGCCGCTCCGCAGTGGCTCCTCGCGCTCATCGCGCTCATCGTCGTCCTCGCCGCGAACATGGTCGCGGTCAAGGTCTTCGGCGAGCTCGAGTTCTGGTTCGCGATCATCAAGGTCGCCGCGCTCGTCGCCTTCCTCGTGATCGCGCTCATCTGGCTCATCTGGGCGTTCCCGGTCGAGGCCGGTGGCCAGCAGGTGCAGACCGGCTTCTCGATCTGGGCGGACAACGGCGGGCTCCTGCCGAACGGCCTGCTCCCGACCGTGCTCGTCGTGCAGGGCGTCGTCTTCGCGTACGCGGCCATCGAACTCGTCGGCACCGCGTCCGGCGAGACGCAGAACACCGAGAAGGTCATCCCCCGCGCGATCAACTCCGTGGTCTTCCGCATCGCGGTCTTCTACGTCGGCTCGGTCGTGCTGCTGTCGCTCCTCTTGCCGTACACGGCGTACAAGGAGGGCGAGAGCCCGTTCGTCACGTTCTTCTCGTCGATCGGCAACCCGCAGGTCGGCGCGGTCGTCGGGTCGATCATGAACTTCGTCGTGCTCACCGCAGCGCTGTCCTCGCTGAACGCCGGCCTCTACTCGACCGGCCGTGCGCTGCACTCGATGGGCATGAACGGCTCGGCGCCGAAGTGGACCACGAAGATGACCCGCGGCGGTGTGCCGTACGCCGGCATCCTGCTCACCGCGGCGTTCACCGTCGCCGGTGTCGTCCTCAACTACTTCATCCCGAGCCAGGCGTTCGAGATCGCCCTGAACATCGCGAGCCTCGGCATCATCACCGCGTGGGGCACGATCATCCTCTGCCAGATGCGCCTGCGGTCCTGGGCGAAGCAGGGCCTGGCGAAGGAACCGTCGTTCAAGCTCCCCGGCGCTCCGGTGACCTCGTGGTTGACACTCGCGTTCCTGGCGTCCGTCATCGTGCTGATGGCGATCGACTACCCCGTCGGCACGTACACGATCGCGTCGCTCGTGATCGTGATCCCGCTGCTCATCGTCGGGTGGTTCCTGCAGCGCGACCGGATCCTGCGCATCGCGTCCCTCCGCGAGGGCGTCACCGGCCCGTACCCGATCACCGGCCGCGACCCCGCGAACCAGGTGCGTCGCGGCGACGACCGCGACGGGGACGATCGGGCCTGATCGTGTCCGCATCGCGCAACGCGGCGTCTCGGTGATGTCGAGAGGTCCGGCACCCGTCGGTACGATCAGCGGGTGCCGGACCTCTCTCCTCCTCCCGAACTCGACCTGCAGCTCACGTGGCGGGGCGCCTTCGGACGCGTCCGAGTGTTCCGCGACCGGGTGCACGCCGAGACGAGCTACGAACGCGACGCGCTGACGACGGTCCCCATGGACGCCGTGTACGGATGGCGCATCGAGCCGTGCGACTTCGACGCGGTGTGCGTCGAGTTCCTCACGCCCGACGACACCTACCGCGTGCTGCTCGACACCTCGGACGAGGGGGTCGCTGCCCTGGCACTCCGCCGGACCCTCGGCACGCCGGCACCGGCCGCGAACTGACTCCGCTGACGGAGCCGCGTCACGGCCAGCTCGGCGCGTCGATGCCCGCGGCGACCCGGCCGCCCCATACGGCGTCGAGTGCGGCTGTCTGACCCGCGTCGAGCACCACCCCGCCGACGGCGACGTTCTCCTCGAGGTGCTGGACGCTCGACGTCCCGGGGATGAGCAGCACGTTCGACGCGTGCCCGAGCAGCCAGGACAGCCCCACCTGCGACGGTGTCGCCCCCACCTCGGCCGCGACCCGCACCACGGCGGGCTCCTCCCCCACCTTCGGCAGTCCGGGGAAGGCCCCACCGAGCGGGAAGAACGGGACCCACGCGATGCCCTCGGCGACGCAGAGGTCCAGCAGGTCCTCGAACTCGCGGGCGACGAGCGAGTAGGCGTTCTGCACGCAGACGATGCCAGCAGGCACCGCGCGGCGGACGACGTCGGTCGTCACCGCGCTGAGCCCGATGCCACCGATGAGCCCCTCGTCCCGCATCGCCACCATCTCCGCGAGCTGATCGTCGAGGTCGACGAGCTGCTCCCCCTCGGCTCGGAGTCCGGGGCCCGCGTCCGCCCGACGCAGGTTGACGACGTCGATGCGTTCGCGTCCGAGCGTGCGGAGGTTCGCCTCGACCTGCGCGCGCAGCTCCGCCGGGCGCTGGGCGAGGGCGAGCGGCACCGGCGCGTCGACGCGCACGGCCCCGACCTTGCTGACGACCGTGATCGCGTCGGAGTCGCCGAACGCCCGGCGGATGACGTCGTTCGCGACGCCGTCGCCGTAGAAGTCGGCCGTGTCGACGTGGTCGACCCCGAGCTCCGCGGCGCGGTGGAGCAGCGCGACGCCGGCCGCGCGGTCGTCCTCGAACCGCTCGAGCGCCATCGCGCCGTAGCCGATGCGTGCGACGGTGCGGCCGCCGAGCGAGCCGGTGTCCAGGGGTGCTGTCATGGGGAGCCTCCGGTAGTCTGGTCAGCAAGCGGAGGTTCCTCCGTTTGTGGTCCCATAGTAAACGGAGGCACCTCCACTTTGTCCAGTCCCGACGCGCACGTGTCCCGTCGCCCCCGCGGCGACGCCGCGCGCAACCGCGAGAAGCTCGTCGATGCGGCACGAGCGGCGTTCACGACCGCCGGCGAGGACGCCTCCCTCGAAGCCGTCGCCCGCTCCGCCGGCGTCGGGATCGGGACGCTCTACCGGAACTTCCCGACGCGCGAGGACCTCGTCGCCGCCGTCTACGCCGTCGAGCTCGATGCCGTCCTCGGCACCGTCGACGGATTCCTCGCCGAGTTCCCCGCCGACCGGGCACTCCGCGCCTTCGCCGACCGGTACGCCGGGTTCGTCCAGACCAAGCGGGGCATGGCGGAGACCGTGCGAGTGGGGGCGATCCGCGGCGCGGCCGAGACCGTGCACACCCGTGAGCGCGTGAACGCCGCCGTGCAGCGGTTCCTGGACGCGGGTGTGGCTGACCGGACCCTCCGCACCGACGTCGTCGCAGATGACGTCACCGCAGCCCTGATCGGCGTGCTGCTGTCCACGCGGGACACCATCGATCCGGCGCAGACCGGCCGGCTGCTCGACATCGTGGTGGACGGACTCCGCCTGCACGACCGGTAGGCGTCCCCACGCGCCAGCGGCCGCTGCACCGTCGGGCGCTGCCGGCTCAGTCCGTGTCGACGACGTTCGTGACGACGTCGCCGGAGCCCGCGTCGATGCGGATGCTGTGCTTCGTCCCGGAGTCGTCCCGGACGTCACCCTCCCAGACGACCGTGCCGGCGTGGTCGTCGAGGCCGAGTTCCGTGACCGCCCCTGCCACCTCGTCCGACAGACGCGCTGCAGCATCCCGGACGTCGATCTTCGCGGCGTCGACGAAGCGCTGGTTCTCGGCACGGTCGTCGGCGTCGGAGTCGTCGGTCACCGGGTCGCCCGTGGTCGCGGTGCCGTCGGCGTTCGTGTGGACCTCGTGCTCGGCGTGGTCGGAGGTCACGACGAGGACCTCCCACGCGGAGCCGTTCTGCTCCTGCTCGACCGAGATGACGGTCCCGGAGCCGACGGCGTCGCGAGCGGTCGCGACCGCGGCGAGCAGGGCGTCGTTCGACGCGTCGACCGTGGTGGCCGATCCGGACGCCGCCGCGCTGGACGATCCCGACCCGGACGAAGCGGATCCGGACGGATCGCCCGAGCCGCTCGCGCACCCGGTCACGGCTAGGGCGCCGGCGACCAGGACGGTGGCGGACAGGGCGAGGCGGCGGGTGCGGGGCATGTCGGTGAGGTTCATGCGGCAAGCCTGGCGAGAGGGTGCTGAAGCAGCCCTGAAGCCCGCTGGTCATCCACCGAGTGCGATGCGCACGACGAAGCGGGCACCACCGAGCGGCGCGTCCTCGATCACCACGGATCCACCGTGCGCGCGCACCGCATCCCGCACGATCGCGAGCCCGAGCCCCGATCCCCCGTCGTCGCGGCTGCGGGCCTCGTCGAGGCGCACGAACCGCTCGAACACGCGGTCGCGTTCCGGTCCCGGCACCCCGACACCGTCGTCGTCCACGGTGAGGACCGCCCACGTGGCCTCCGCACGCACGCCCAGCGCGATCCGCCCCGACGCGTGCCGGACGGCGTTGTCGACGAGGTTCCGCACGACGCGCGACAGCACGCCGGCATCACCGAGCACCCTGGCCGGCCCGACTCCGGATCCGTCGACCGTCACGAGCCCGGCGGAACGCACCCGGGAGACCTCGGCCAGCACCAGGTCGTCCAGGTCGACCGCGCGGCCGTCGGCGACCCCGCGTTCGTCGAGCTTCGAGAGCACGAGGAGTCCGTCGACCAACCGCGCGAGGCGGTCGTTCTCGGCCGTGACGACCTCGGCGAGCTCACCGACCCCGATCCGGTCCGGGTGCGCAGCCGCCACCGACGCGTGCTGCCGGACGGATGCGATCGGCGACCGCAGCTCGTGCGACGCATCCGCGACGAACTGCCGTTGCGCCGATGCCGACCGGTCGAGCCGCTCGAGCATCGCGTTCATGGTGTCCGCGAGCCGGGCGACCTCGTCGCCGGTGTCCGGCACGGCGATCCGGGCGCCGCGAGCGTCGCCGCGGACCGCGTCGACCTCGCGCCGGATCCGGTCGACGGGGCGGAGCGAGCGCCCGACGACGATCCAGGTCCCGACGCCCATCAGCGCGACGAGGACGGGGACGCCGATCGCGAGCAGGGTGGTGACGGCCGTCGTCGCCGTGTCCGCCGACTCCAACGACGAGCCGAACACGATCGTCGCCTCGGTGCCGTCCGGCAGGTCCACGTCGTCGGACACGAGCAGCCACCGCTCACCGTCGTGCGTCCAGCGGCTCTCGTCGTCGGTCGGGAGTGCCGGCGGGTCGGCGTCGTCACCGTGCGCCAGGACCCGCCCGTCGTCGCCGACGACCTGCACGAGGACGTCGTCGTAACCGTCCACCGCGCCGGCACCGTCCGCCTCGACCCTGGCGGACGCCTGTTCGAGCCCGCTCTCCGCACTCGACCTGACCCCCTCGACGAGCACCAGTCGGAGGACCACCACGAACGCGGCCGATCCGACCACGAGCGCCGCGAGGACCAGCGCGACCGCGCCGAACGTCGTCCGCGCGCGGAGACTGCGGAGCCGCCGGCGTCGTTCAGGCACCGTCGGCCGCCAGTCGGTAGCCAGCACCACGCACCGTCTCGATCGAGTTCCGCCCGAAGGGCCGGTCGACCTTCCGCCGCAGGTGTCCGACGTACACCTCGACGATGTTCGGGTCGCCGTCGAAGTCGACGTCCCAGACGTTCTCGATGACCTCGCGCTTCGAACAGACCTGGCCTGCACGGCGGGCGAGGAACTCGAGCACCGCGAACTCGCGGCTCGTCAGGTCGAGCCGGTGCGCGCCCCGAGCGACGGTCCTGGCCGCCGGGTCGACCACCAGGTCCCCCACCGTGAGCACACTCGGTCGCTCACGCGCTCCCCGGCGGACGAGGGCGCGGATCCGCGCGACGAGGACGGGGTGCGAGAACGGCTTCGTGACGTAGTCGTCGGCACCGGCATCGAGGGCCTCGACCTGGTCCCACTCGCCGTCCTTCGCCGTGAGCATGAGCACTGGGGTCCAGTTCTCCTCGGCGCGGAGCTGGCCGCAGACCGCCCACCCGCTCATCCCGGGCATCATGAGGTCGAGCACGATCGCGTCGTAGCCGAACTCCCGCGCGTGCCACAGTCCGTCGACACCGTCGTGGGCGACGTCGACCGCCCACCCCTCGGCCTCGAGCCCGCGGCGGACGCCGTCGGCGAGCCGTACCTCGTCGTCGACCACCAGCACACGCATGTCGTGCATTGTGGCGGCCGGCGCTGAAGCGCGCCTGAAGCGATGGTCCCGACCAGAGCCGGACGGGAGGCTCCCCACCGGCACGGCCGACCCGCCGCTGACGCGTCGGTCCGGAACCGGCGGCGTGGGCCCAGGTGCGGGCCCGCCGCGCGCCTCCCGTCCGACCGACGGTCCGGACACGGCGGCCCAGGCGCCGTCAGACCAGCAGCAGGATGCCCGCGACGATCGACGCGGCGGTGATCGCCAGCGCGACCAGCAGGAGCACGAGGTGGACCGTGTAGAACGTGGTCGGGCGCCCCGATGCGTCGCGCGCCCTGGTGTCCTTCGCCACGCGCTGGAAGAAGCGCGGCCAGGCGATCAGGTTGAACAGGGCACCGACGAACAGGACGATTGCGGCGAAGACGAGCACCCGACGAGTCTACGCAGCAGGCGTCGGAGATCGGTGGTGCTCGGCCGCCCCCAACGCGGCCGAGTCCCACCGGCTGATCGCCACACGCTGTGTAGCAATTGCTACAGACCTTACACGGTGGGGGTGACCACGTCGAGCCATCCGGTGGGATCGACGTCCCGCTCCGCTCCGTGCCGGGCACCAGGGACGACGTGCAGGCGCGCCGGCGCCGGCCACGCGGCGACGAGTCGTTCGCTCGTCCCGAGCGGCACGGTGGTGTCGGCATCGCCGTGGACGACGACGAGCGGTGGGGTGACCAGCGGGCGTCGCGCCGGTCGGAGCGACACGGGTGCTGGCTGCCCCGCCAACCGGCAGAGGACGGGCGTGGCGAGGACGGCCCGCGCCGCGGTCGCGAGGATCCTGCCGAACACGCCCCCACCAGCACCGTGTGTGATCGTCTCGGACCAGTCGACGAGCGGGCCGGTGAGCACGACGGCACGGATCGCCACCGGGAGCGGCTCTGCCAGCGCCCTGAGCCACAGGGACGCACCGAACGACCAGCCGAGCAGGGTGACCTCCTCGGCGCCACGATCCGCTGCGAATCGGATCCACGCGCGGGCCTCTGCTGCCTCTCGGGCACCGAACGCGTGCCGCCGTGCCGGTCGCCGAGCGGAGTGCGACGCGAACAGGCAGGCGTATCCGAGCTCCCGGAACGCCGGGGCCACCTCCTGGTGTCGGAGCGGGTGCGACCCGAGCCCGGGCAGGAACAGCGCCCACCGCCCGCCGCCGTCGGGTCCGGGCGCGATCCACCCGGGCAGGTCGTCGATCGACACCCTCGTCAGTGACGGGTCCGGGACGATCTCGAGGGTGTCGTACAGCGCGGCCGCGCGCCTGCCCACGAAGGACGCTGCCGCGACGCCGAGGCCACCGAGCGCCGTGACCGCGACCGCCCCGCGCGTGACGGCCCTAGGCCACATCGAGCGCGGCCTCCGCACGCGCGAGCACCGCGCGCTCCCGGTCGGTCAGGGCCGCCCGGGAGCTCCGGACACCGTCGTTGATCTCGACGATCAGCCGACTGAGTCGCGTGGCGGGGTCGGCCGACACCGGGTACTCGTTGTCCGTGCCCACCCGGGCGTGCAGAGGCTCCAGGGCGCGGATCGCCGTCGTCACCGCACGGGACCGACGCGCCTGTGCGACACGGTGTCCGATCACCAGGAGCAGCATGCCGGACGCGACGCAGATCACCGCGCCGGGCGTGGTGACGTCGTACGGCGGCGAGAGCGTGCGGGTCAGGGCGACGTCGCCGAACACGTGCGCCAGGTCCATCACCACGACGACGACCATCCGGACCACGCCGAACACACCGCCGACGACGAGCACCCACAGCCCGACGAGGTCGGTGCGGGTCCTGGCCTCGCGCACGTGCAGCACGCAGATGATGCCGGTCGCCCCGAGCGCGACCCCGAGGTAGAGCGTCTGGGCGATCGAGTACACGGCCGCGGCGGGGTGCGTCCCCGCGACGAGCATGAACGTCGTCGTGGTCGCCGGTTTGTCGAGCACGACGAACGCGGTCACGATGACGACGCCGACGACGATGCACGACACGACGATCGCGTTCCGGAGCCACGGCCCCGCGGCGCCGACGGCCTTCGCCACACCCCAGAGCAGCGTGCTGGTGCCGGCGATCATCAGGCAGTCACTGCCGACCGTGACGACGTTGACCCCGCCGAACAGCGGGTCGAGCCAGAGGTACAGCGGGTCGACGTTCGTGACGATGGTCGCGCAGAAGAGCAGGAACGTCACCGCGAGCGTGCGGTCCTGGCCGCGCTGCAGCACGAAGAGCGCCACGGCCCCGGCGACGAGCAGGACGGCCTGGACGACCGACAGGATCACCCGAAGACCCCGCGGAAGGCGCTCGGGCGGCTCCGGTGGTCCCGGATCAGCTGTGCGAGCCGGTCCGCGAAGAGCTCAGCCTCTCGCTCGAACTCGTTCTCGAACAGGCCGCGGGCCATGGCACGCTCGACCTTGTACTCGGGCAGGTCCGGGATGACGTCGCGGATGTACGCCGACTGCGCGGAGACCTCGTGGTGCGCGTGCAGGACGTGCCCGAGCTCGTGTCCGATCACGAACGAACGGAAGGTCTGCGACGGCGTCGGCGAGATCATGATGAGGTGCTCGTGCTCGAGCGTCGCGACGAACCCGCAGACCGGCTCGGTCGCGAGGAACGCCTCTTCGCGCACGACGACCGGCTTGCCGACGAGCTCCGACGCGGCGGCGACGGCCTGGTCCACGCCGGACCAGCCCTCGTCGCGCCCGCGCGCCCAGAACGCGTCGATGCGGGACGCGGTCACGGCTCGATCCCGCGCTGCGACTCCTCTTCGATCACCGCAGCGATCCGTCGGAGCGCTTCCGGCGAGAGCTCGCCGGGGAACGTCCGTGCCGCGAAGCCGCTGACGCGCGCCGAACGGAGCGACCGGACGAGGGCGAGCTGGGCACCGATCCGCTCGGGGACCTCGCTGTCCTCGAGCAGGAAGCGCTCGTCCACCTCGAAGAAGCCGGCGAGGAGCTGCAGCAGCTCGGTGTCCCGGTTGCGACGGCCGTCGCCCGAGATCATGTAGGTCCACTTCGCACGCGAGAGCGATCCGCCGCGGGCGTCGACGTAGTCCTCGATCGCGGAGAACGGCACCGGAGCACCGCGCTGCGACTCCTCGAAGTCGAGCAGGAGGTTGAGACGGCGAGCAAGCTCGGCGGCGTCGAGGGCCCCGCCCTTCGGCTCCCTGGTGATCATCGGTCCCGACCCCCTCGGATACACGGAAACCCCCGCCGAAGCGAGGGTCCCAGTCGTGTGCACCCCCTCGGACTTGAACCGAGAACCCACTGATTAAGAGTCAGTTGCTCTGCCAATTGAGCTAGAGGTGCATGTCCAGATCGCTCTGGACTCCGTCGCAGCTTGTGTGCCGCAACGGGAATCAACAATAGCATGGGTTTTGCGCGCCCGTGACCACCTCCGGGTGCCGACCGAACAGGAGCACCATGACCGACCGTCTCGCCGCCGGCGACACCGCCCCCGACTTCACCCTGCAGGACCAGGACGGCACCGAGCACACCCTCGGATCCCTGCGTGGACGCAAGGTCATCGTGTACTTCTACCCCGCTGCGTCGACCCCCGGGTGCACGACCGAGGCCTGCGACTTCCGCGACAACATGTCGTCGCTCCAGGCGGCCGGGTACGAGGTCCTCGGCGTGTCGAAGGACGAACTCCCTGCGCTCAAGAAGTTCCAGCACGAGCAGGCGCTCACCTTCCCGCTCCTCAGCGACCCCGACCTCGCCGTGCACAAGGCGTACGGCGCATGGGGCGAGAAGAACAACTACGGCAAGGTCGTCACCGGCACGATCCGCTCGACGATCGTCGTCGACGAGGACGGCACCGTGCAGCTCCCCCTGTACAACGTGAAGGCGACCGGCCACGTGGCGAGCCTCCGGAAGAAGCTCGGCCTGGTCTGACACCAGGACGGACGGGCGCGCCCCGCTCAACGGTGACGCGCCAGCGGCACGCGGGGCGCGCCGACCGAGCCTGCGAGGGAGGGATGCCAGCTGGCACCGCGCCTCCCGTCCGTCCTGCAGTGGCCGTCTACTCGACGCGACGCGCGAGCGCGGACGTCACCGACTTCGACAGCACCAGCGTGATCGCGAGCAGCGCCGGGATGAGCAACGCCCACCCGACGGCCGGCACCCGGAAGACGCCCTGGAACGCACCGATCGCGAGTGCGCCCTGCATGACCTGCCAGACGATGATGCCGCTGCGGACCCAGGCGCGCCGGTGCCAGAGGCCGACGAGCATCGACCCGAGCCAGAGCGCGGCGATCGCGGTGAGGATGGTCAGGGCGATGCCGGAGGCGAGGCTCGTGGCCGGCGAGACGAGCACCTCGACGAGCAGCACGACAGTGACGACGACCAGTGCGGCGAACTCGAGCGCGAGCACGATGAGGAGCACGATCATCGCCCTGGACCTCGGCTCGTGGACGTCCGGGGTGGTCGGGGTGGTGTCAGACACAGTGTTCCTCCAGCATGCAACCCTTGATTTGGCCATACCAGTATGGAACGATGTTGGAGGTCGTTTGGACGGCACGATGTGGTGTGCGTCTCCCGTGGTTCGACGCTCTTCTTCCGAGCGTTCTGCGGGCGTCAGACTCTCCCCGCGCGGAATCACCTCCCCACAGGTTCCCCCCGCACGTCACATGACCATGTGCAGAGTTCTCCAGCCCCGAACCACGGCCCCGGCCTGCCGTTCGAGCATCGATTTTCAAGGAGCACCACCACATGGATTGGCGTGACAAGGCTGCCTGCCTCACTGCGGACCCCGAGCTCTTCTTCCCCGTCGGGAACACCGGGCCGGCCGTGGACCAGATCGAGAAGGCCAAGTCGGTGTGCGCCCGTTGCACCGTGACCGAGATGTGCCTGCAGTACGCACTCGAGAACAACCAGGACTCGGGTGTCTGGGGCGGGCTCAGCGAGGACGAGCGTCGCGCGCTCAAGCGCCGCGCCGCCCGCGCCCGTCGCGCTTCCTGACGCGCTGACCTGACGCCCGCCGCACCCCTCGGGGTGCGGCGGGCGTCGTCGTGCCCGCTGGTGCGTTGCCGGCGCCGCGTCCGTTCCGCGGGAAGACCGGTGCCCGTCCGGCGGACACGGCCCGGGCCTCCCGACTATCGCGTCGCGCCCCGCTGCGTACACCGCGCCCCGTCACGACGGGGCGCGACGTTCGCAGCCGGGCGCGACCGCGCAACGGAAAGCAGTCCGCACCACGCGATGACATGGCGCGGACTGCTTTGCGTTGCGCAGACGGCCTCCGGACGGGCGGCGCCGACCCGAGCATCCCGCCGCCGCGCTACGCGGCCGCGGTCTCCCAGCGGAACGGGATCGAGATGGTCACCTCGGTGCCGCTGCCGGTCAGCGTGTGCCAGTCGATCGTGCCGCCGAGCTCACCCTGGATGAGCGTGCGGACGATCTGCGTGCCGAGGCCCGAGCCGACCTTGCCCTCCGGCAGGCCGACGCCGTTGTCGCGCACCTGGATCGACAGGTGGTCGTCGCTGCGGTTCGCCACGATCTCGACCTCGCCGTCGCGGCCGTCCAGCCCGTGCTCCACGGCGTTCGTCACGAGCTCGGTGAGGCCGAGCGCCAGCGGGGTGGCCGCCTCGGACGGCAGGACCCCGAACTCCCCCGTCTTCTTCGGGTGGACCGTGGTGTTGTGCGACGCCGCGACCTCGGTCACGAGCTTCAGCACGGAGTCGAAGACCTCGTCGAAGTCGACGTTCTGGCTGAGGCCGGTCGACAGCGTGTCGTGCACGACGGCGATCGCCGCGACCCGGCGCATCGCGTTCTGCAGCGACGTCCTGGCCTCGTCCGAGTGGGTGCGACGCGCCTGGATCCGCAGCAGCGACGCCACGGTCTGCAGGTTGTTCTTCACCCGGTGGTGGATCTCCCGGATGGTGGCGTCCTTGGTGATGAGCTCCCGCTCCTGGTGCCGCATCTCGGTGACGTCGCGGCAGAGGACGACCGCGCCGATCCGCTCACCGTGGTCACGGAGCGGGATCGAGCGGAGCGACACGGTGACGCCCTTCGACTCGATGTCCGCGCGCCACGGGGCCCGCCCGGTGACGACGAGCGGCAGGGACTCGTCGACGTCGAGCTGCTGACCGAGGAGCTCCGTGGTGACCTCGGCGAGGGACTTCCGCTCGAGCTCCCCCTCGAAGCCCATGCGGTTGAACGCGCTGAGGCCGTTCGGGCTCGCGAACGTCACGATCCCGTTGGTGTCGAGGCGGAGCAGCCCGTCACTGGCGCGAGGAGCACCACGACGGGGTCCGGCCGGGGCGCCGAGGTCCGGGAAGTCGCCGGTGGCGATCATGCCGAACAGGTCGTTCGCGCTGGCGGTGAAGTTGAGCTCCTGCCGGCTCGGCGTGCGCATCTCGTCCTGGTTCGAGTGGCGCGTGACGACCGCGATGGGACGCTCGGTGGTCTGCTTGCTCTTCGGGCTCAGGCGCCGCAGCACCGGTATGGCACGCACGCGGGTCGGGGTGTCCTCGTACCAGTCCGGCTCGGCTGAGTCGACGACCCTCGCGCTCACGAAGCTCTCGGTCACCTGCTCGCGCCACTCCTCGCGGATCTCCTGGCCGACGATGTCGCGGTAGAAGAGCGTCGCGGCTGACGACGGACGGGCGTGCGCGACGGCCACGAAGGAGCCGTCCTCGGCAGTCGGGACCCACAGCACCATGTCCGCGAAGGACAGGTCGGAGAGGAGCTGCCAGTCCCCGACGAGCAGATGGAGCCACTCCACGTCCGCTTCGGAGGATCGGCCTTGTGCGAGGACGAGATCACTGAGGGTCGACACCGGCCCAGTCTAGGTGCGGCGGCCTGTGGACAGTTCGCCGCCGTCCACAGGTGAAACGTGCGTCAATTTCTCATCTCACATGCACCATACGCTCGCCCCACCAACGAAAGGGGCCGGGGTGGCGCGGGAAGCACAGCGGATCGACGACGATGCGCGGAAGGTCGAGGCACAGGCGGTCGTCCCGGTCGCTCCGCCGGATCCGGGGGCCGACGACACCGCCCTCGCCGACCCGGCCGACACGGCTCGAGCGCTGGCACTGTGCGTCGCGGAGATCCTGACCGGAGCGCGGGAGGTCGACAGCATCGCGCGGTGGATCACCGACGACGTGCACCGGCACCTGCAGCAGCGGGCCGCGTACGCCGCTCGCGCACGGTCAGCGACCAGGCGGACACACGCACGCGCGACGATCCGGGCCGGCAGCGTCGTCGTGAGCCGGCCGCGGAACGGGGTCGCCGAGGCGAGCGTCGTGGTCCACACCCGGAGCCACGCGCGCGCCGTCGCGATCCGGCTCGAGGAGCGGGCCGGGAGATGGCGGGCGACCGCCGTCGGCATGCTCTGACCAGCGCGCAGACGGACGGGAGGCCCGGTGCCAGCTGGCACCGGACCTCCCGTCCGTCGGCGTGTCGCGTCAGCCCTTCTTGGCAGCCTGACGACGCTCGGCTCGGTTGGTCGACGCCTGGCCGGAGGCCGTGGCCGCGGACCCGAACGCGGAACCCTTCTCCGGGCCGGCTGCGGCCTCTTCCTCCGCCTGCGCACGCTGCGCGAGGGCCGTTGCGGCCTGCTCGAGGCGACCACGCTCGTCACGGACCTCGACCTCGCCGTCGATCGACGGAGCGGAGTACTCGAGGCCGGAGACCTCGTCCTCACTGAGGCCCTTCGCCTCGATCACCGCGTTCTCGCCGTCGGACTGGACCTGCACCTCGAGGTTGAACAGAAAGCCGACCGACTCCTCGCGGATCTGGCCCATCATGCTCTGGAAGAGCGCGTAGCCCTCGCGCTGGTACTCGACCAGCGGGTCGCGCTGGGCCATCGCACGGAGGCCGATGCCGTCCTTGAGGTAGTCCATCTCGTAGAGGTGGTCACGCCAGCGGCGGTCGACGACCGAGAGCACGACGCGACGCTCGAGTTCGCGCATCGCTTCCTCGCCGAGGGTCTCCTCGCGCTTGGCGTAGGCGAGCTTGGCGTCGGAGAGGATCTCGCGACCGAGGAACTCCCGCGTCGCCTTGCCCTTCGAGCCGGCCTCGGTGATGACCTCGTCGATGGTGATCGAGATCGGGTACAGCGTGCCGAGCTCGGTCCACATCGCGTCGAGGTCCCAGTCGTCCGGGCTGCCTTCCCCGGTGTGGGTGTCGATCACGTCGTCGATGACGTCCTTGAGGAACGTCTGCGTGCGCTCGTGGAGGTCGTCGCCCTCGAGGATCTGCCGACGGTCGCCGTAGATCGCCTCGCGCTGGCGGTTCAGGACGTCGTCGTACTTCAGGACGTTCTTGCGGATCTCGGCGTTGCGGCCCTCGACCTGCGACTGCGCCGAACGGATCGCACGGCCGACGAGCTTGTTCTCGATCGCGAGGTCGTCGGGGACGTTCGAGCGGCCCATCAGGCTCTCGGCAGCGCCGGAGTTGAAAAGGCGCATCAGGTCGTCGGTCAGCGACAGGTAGAACCGGCTCTCACCGGGATCGCCCTGACGGCCGGAACGACCACGCAGCTGGTTGTCGATGCGGCGGGACTCGTGACGCTCGGTGCCGAGGACGTACAGGCCGCCGGCTTCGCGGACCTTGTCGGCCTCTTCCTTGATCTCGGCCTTGACACGGTCGAAGACCTCGTCCCATGCGGCCTCGTACTCGTCCGGGGTCTCCGTCGGCGAGAGGCCCTTGGCGTGCATCTCCTGCACGGCGAGGAACTCCGCGTTGCCGCCGAGCATGATGTCGGTTCCACGACCGGCCATGTTCGTCGCGACGGTCACGGCGCCGAGGCGACCGGCCTGGGCGACGATCGCGGCTTCACGCGCGTGGTTCTTCGCGTTGAGGACCTCGTGCTTGACGCCCTTCTTCGCGAGGAGCTTCGAGAGGTACTCCGACTTCTCGACGCTGGTGGTGCCGACGAGGACGGGCTGGCCCTTCTCGTGGCGCTCCGCGATGTCCTCCGCGACCTGCTCGAACTTCGACTTCTCGTTCTTGTAGACGAGGTCGGTCTGGTCGATGCGCTGCATCGGGCGGTTCGTCGGGATCGGGACCACGCCGAGCTTGTAGGTCGACATGAACTCGGCCGCTTCGGTCTCCGCGGTACCGGTCATGCCCGAGAGCTTCTGGTACAGACGGAAGTAGTTCTGCAGCGTCACCGTGGCGAGCGTCTGGTTCTCGGCCTTGACCTCGACGCCCTCCTTCGCCTCGATGGCCTGGTGGATGCCCTCGTTGTAGCGACGGCCCATCAGGATGCGGCCGGTGTGCTCGTCGACGATGAGCACCTCGCCGTTCATCACGACGTAGTCCTTGTCGCGCTTGAACAGCGCGTCCGCCTTGATGGCGTTGTTCAGGAACGAGATGAGCGGGGTGTTCGCCGACTCGTAGAGGTTGTCGATGCCGAGGTAGTCCTCGACCTTCTCGATGCCGGGCTCGAGGACACCGACCGTGCGCTTCTTCTCGTCGACCTCGTAGTCCTCGCCGGGGACGAGGCGCGTGGCGATCGACGCGAACTCGGTGAACCAGCGGTTCGCCTCACCGGAGGACGGGCCGGAGATGATGAGCGGCGTGCGCGCTTCGTCGATGAGGATCGAGTCGACCTCGTCGACGATCGCGAAGAAGTGGCCGCGCTGGACCATGTCCGATGCCTGCCACGCCATGTTGTCGCGGAGGTAGTCGAAGCCGAACTCGTTGTTCGTGCCGTAGGTGATGTCGGCGGCGTACTGCTCGCGACGCTCGGCCGGGGACTGGTTCGCGACGATGCAGCCCGTGGACATGCCGAGGGCGCGGAACACGCGGCCCATGAGCTCGGACTGGTACGACGCGAGGAAGTCGTTGACCGTGATGACGTGCACGCCGCGGGACGGGATCGCGTTGAGGTACGCGGCCGTCGTGGCGACGAGGGTCTTGCCCTCACCGGTCTTCATCTCGGCGATGTTGCCGAGGTGGAGCGCCGCACCGCCCATGAGCTGGACGTCGAAGTGCCGCATGCCGAGGGTCCGCTTCGACGCTTCCCGCACGGCGGCGAACGCCTCCGGCAGGAGGTCGTCGAGGGTCTCCCCGTTCGCGTAGCGCTCGCGGAGCTCCTTCGTCTCGTCCTGGAGTTCCTCGTCGGTGAGGCTCGCGAAGTCGTCCTCGAGGTCGTTGATGGCCGAGGCGTACGCCTTCAGCCGGCGGAGGGTGCGCCCTTCACCGACGCGGAGGACCTTCTCCAGCACGTTTGCCACGTGAACTCCTTACGAGTGGACGCACCCGGTCGGCGCGTCCGATTCAGCCAGTCATGCTAGCAACCCGCTCGATCCCTCCGCTGGGAGCCGCACACGTGTGCGCGGCCCGCGAACGGACCGCGCACACGTCGAACCGGCGGTGGGGATCAGGCGATCGCCGCTGCCGGCGTCCGTTCGGCGGGGGCGTCTGCGCCGTCGCCGTCGATGCCGATCACGCCGTAGTCCCATCCCTTGCGGCGGTAGACCACGCTCGGGCGGCCGCTCTCCGCGTCCACGAAGAGGTAGAAGTCGTGCCCGACGAGCTCCATGTAGTAGAGCGCGTCGTCGACGCTCATCGGCGCGGCCTGGAAGACCTTCTCGCGGATGACCACGGGGCAGTAAACGTCGTCTTCTTCCTCGTGGTGGTCCTCGTCGACCACCGTGATCGCTCCGGTCGCGACGTCGTCGATGAGCTTGCCGTCCGCCGGCGTGACGCCCATCCCGTCGAAGGCCGCCCCAGAGGCCTCGGCGACGGACGTCGGGCGGTGACGCCCACGGTGCACCTTCCTGCGGTCACGCGCTCGGCGCAACCGCTCCATGATCCGCGCGAATGCCAGATCGAACGCCGCGTACTTGTCCGATGCCGCCGACTCCGCCCGGACGAGCGGACCGGGGCCGATCAACGTCAGCTCGACACGGTCCTCGCCCTGGCTGCCACCGCTCTTCTCGTGGTGACGACTGATGCGCACCTCGAAGGCGAGGGCGCGGTCGGCGAGCACGTCGATCTTGTCGGACTTCTGTTCGACGTAGGTGCGGAATCGGTCGGTGATCCCGACGTTCCGGCCCGTGATCGTCACGTCCATGCGCGGCTCCCATCCGTACTTCGGCGCGTCGCCTCCATCCGGCGAACCCGAACGCCTTGTCCCGGAGGCTAGACCCGCCGGGACCCCCGCGTCACCCGTTGCTGGCGAGTCGTGCCGGACACCCACCGGATACCCAGTGGACATCGGGTGTTCACCGATCCCGCCGTCGCGCGTCAGCTGTCCACGCTGGCGGTCGCGACGCATCGCGTGACACGTCCACCGGCAGCCCGGACGGCGCGGATGGCCTCTGCCATGGTGACGCCGGTGGTCACGACGTCGTCGACCACCACGACGTCGCGTCCGGCGAACCGCGCTGCGGACAGGGTGCCGACGGTGGCGGTGACGCGTTCGACGGCGGTGCGTTCCTTCTGCCCGTCCGCATCGCCACGCCCACGCCGGAGCGGCCGTGTCCCGCGGACACCACCGCGCGCCAGCAGGAGCACGACGGTGTCGAACCCGCGCCGACGTCTGCCCCGTGCGGACGGCGGGACCCGGACCACGACGGTCCCCGGCGGCGACGCGGCCAGTGCCCGCCGGACGAGTGCAGCGGTCGGACGACCGAGCAGGCCTGCGACGTCGACCCGGCCGCGGAGCTTCAGTTCGAGGAGGAGCGTGCGGACGAAGCCCTCGTACTCGAACGCGGCGTCGAGACGGACGCCTGCGACCAGCCGGACGCGCCGGGGCCGACGTGCGAGGTCGGCTCGACAGGCCGGGCACACGGCACGATCCGGGGCGCCGCACCCCAGGCACGACACGGGCAGGACCAGCCCGACGACGGCGAGGATCGCATCGCGCCAGGTGCAGGGACCAGTTGTGGAGGGCATGCCACGATCCTCACCGCACCCGGCGCCGGACGGGAGGTGGTCCGCCGGACGGTGGACGAGCCTCCAGGACGACCGCCTGTGGAGGACGACCGCCTGTGGAGGAGGGCCGCCTGTGGAGGACGACCGCCTGTGGAGGAGGCGGGCTAGCGCTGCGTCCCCAGCACGTCCGCGGTGACCCCGGTGCGGTCCCACCCGCCGCCGGTGGACTGCAGCACCTGCCCGCCCATCGTCCGCAGCAGCAGCGATCCCCCGCTGCCCCCGGTGATCGCGGTGGCCGTGCCGTCCGGACGCTGGAGCGTCATGGACTGCCCGCCGATCGTCGAGCGGACCACGGTCTGCCCGGTCGAGGTCTGCCCGAGCGACGCGACGTCCAGGTCGCTGGCCCACGTGGCACCGATCGCGGTCCCCGACGCCGCCTGCAGCCGCACCGGGGCACCGAGCGCCGTCGGCGTCCGGTCCGAGTCGCGGATGATCGCCATCACGTACAGTCCCGGCCCGTCGTCGGTGTCGATGAGCGCGAGGGCCCTGGCCGAGTCACGGGACACCTGGAACGACACCAGCTTCCCGTCCGGCAGCGTCGACGACACCTGGTGCGGGTCGCCGCCGAGACCGTACGCGGTGATGCTCCTGGTGTCGGACCGTTCACCGACCCAGACGAACCCGGCGTCGTCGATGGACGGCGCGATCGTGGAGCTCCTGGTGTCGATCCGGAGCTCCGGTTTCCCGCTGCGCACCACGAATATCCCGTCGGCGTTGCCCACGGCGGCCTCCGAACCGGCGGCGCTGAGCGAGATGGAGGTCGGCCGGAGCTTCGCGATCGTGCTCCCCATGCCACCCCCGAGCGCCGTGACGTCCCCGGTGCCCGGCGCCGCGTACCCGACCGTGTCGCCGTCGTCGACGAGCGGTCGGGGGTCGACGTCGGGGTTCAGCACCGCCGAGGTGCCGCTGGAGTCCGGGACCGAGAAGCTCGCGCCCTCGGCCGTCAGGTCGACGGACGAGATGGTCGCCACGGACGACAGCGACCGAGCGAGCTGCTCCCGCATCCGGACCTTGTCCACCGTCGTCGCCCGCAGGGCGTCACGCGACAGGTCGACCTGGGCGTTGCCGTTGTCGACGGTCACCGCGTTCAGCGAGAGCTGCGTGCCCTCGGGGAACGACGTCACGACGGCGCCCTTCATCCACCCGGCCGGGCCGGCGAGCAACGCGCTCACGATCCGGGTGCTCGTCGACGACCGGGCGAGGAACCAGCGCTCGTCGGGGATCAGGTACCGGTACGTCGGGTCGTAGAAGTACAGCGCGTGTGCCTGGAACACCTGCTCGAAGCTCACCGGCGACAGGATGATGCCGTCGGGCGCGTAGCTGATCCGCCACTCGCCCCCTTCCTTCACGAACTGGAAGGTGAGCGTCGACGAGGTGGGACGGACCGCGGGCGTGTACTCGCCGTCGCCGTCGACGGTCGCACTGGCGGTGAGCGTGTAGGTGAGCTCGCGGGTGCCGACCCGTTCGATGTCGCCGTCGCCCTGGCGGACCGTGACGCTCTGCCGCGGGTTCCACTTCTGCGAGAACGAGTCGCTGAGGAACTCCCTCGCGATCGCGTAGTTGTCCTGGGCGCCGGTCGCGGCGTCGATGAACTTCTCGAGGACGGTGTCCTGGTCCTGCCCGTCCTGCGGACCGCTCGGCCGGAAGTCCACCCCGGAGACGGAGTCGCCCTTGAGGCTCTGGCCGTCGCGGACCGGGCCGCCGGTGGGGATCGCGGCGCACGCGGTGAGGGCGACGAGCGCGACCGCGGCGAGCGCGACGCCGACGGTGCGGCGGACACGCGTGCGCGCGCCCGCGCCGGTACGCGTGACGGTGCGGCGCGGCATCATCTGGAGCCTCCTTCTCGGGGACCGTCGTAGGACTCGTCGAGCTCCGGCAGCGGGATCGCCGACGTCGCCGTGACCTCCTGCCCCTTGCGCGGGACCGTGAGCACGAACGCGGACCCCTCGCCCGGCCGGCTCCACACGTCGATGCGGCCACCGTGCAGGTTCGCGTCGCCGAGGCTGATCGCGAGGCCGAGACCGGTCCCGCCGATGGTTCGCTTGCGGCTCGGATCCGCTCGCCAGAAGCGGTCGAACACGCGAGCGGTGTCCTCTGCCGGCATGCCGACCCCGTGATCGCGGACGGCGATCGCGACGGTCTTCGCGTCGCTGTCGACGACGACGTGCACCGGCTTGCCGTCCCCGTGCTCGATGGCGTTGCCGACGAGGTTGCGGAGGATGCGCCGGATCCGCCGGGCGTCGAGCTGCATCGTGGTGTGCCCGCCCGGGGTCGCGAGCCGGAGGTCCACGCCGACGCGCTCGGCGAGCGGACGGAACTCGTCGACGATGTCGGTCGTGAGCGATGCCGGCACGACGGGCTCCGTCTCGAGCTCGACGGCCTGCGCGTCGTACCGGGAGATCTCGAGCAGGTCGGCGAGCAGGAGCTCGAACCGCTCGATCTGGTCGTGGAGGAGCTCGGCCGACCGTCCGACCGCCGGTTCGAAGGCGTGCCGGGCGTCGTAGAGCACGTCGCCGGCGAGCCTGATCGTGGTGAGCGGGGTGCGGAGCTCGTGTGAGACGTCGGACACGAAGCGCTGCTGCACGCGGGACAGTTCCGCCAGCTGGGTGATCTGGCGGCTCACGGCATCGGCCATGCCGTTGAAGCTCCGCGCCAGGACCGCGACGTCGTCCTCGCCCTTCACCGGGATGCGTTCGTCGAGACGGCCGGCGGCGATCTTCCGGCTGGTCTCGGCCGCGCCCCGGATCGGCACGACGACGAGCCGGACGACGAGCGACGTCACCAGGGCGATGAGCACGATGAGCGCGACACCGCCGATGGACAGCGTCTGCGACACGAAGTCGAGGGTCTGCTGCGCGTCTGAGAGGTCGTAGACCAGGTAGAGCTCGTACTGCCCGGCACTCGGGATCTGCAGCGTCGACCCGACCGCGAGCCCGGGTTCGCTCCGACCGGCGTCGTCGAGTCGGACCGGCTGCAGGCTGAGGTTGCCGGTGTTCTTCCCCACTTCCTTCCGCAGGGCGTCGGTGATGACGGCGTCCGGGAAGTCGGGGCTGGCGAGGTTCTGCAGCGTCTGTGACGTGGACTGCTTCGGCGAGCGCTCGATCGCGATCCTGGTGCCGCCGGGGCTCGTCGTGTTCGACAGGATCGCCTGTTGCGCCTCGTTCTGCAGGGTCTCCAGCTCGGACTGGTTGTTGTCCTCGGCCGCGGTGGCCGCGTCGAAGATGCCCTGCGCGACGTTCGTCGCACGGGCGGACTCCGCCTCGATCTGGTCCCGGCGCTGCGAGTACACGTTCGTCGAGATGCTCACCATCACGGCGGTGCCGATGATCGCGACCGCGAGACCCGTGGTGGTCACCGTGATCGCGACGGACCGGACCATCAGGGAGCGGCGCCACAGGAACGCGACGCCGCGCCAGAGTCGCCTCGCCCAGGACCGCATCCGTCGGCGCGCGCGCCCGAGGGACGTCAGACCGGCCGAGGACGGCGGCACGGTGGTCAGGCTCCCCCGGCGCGGTAGCCGACGCCACGGACGGTGGACACGATGCGCGGGTTGTCCGGGTCGTGCTCGATCTTCGCGCGGAGGCGCTGGACGTGCACGTTCACCAGGCGGGTGTCCGCCTTGTAGTGGTAGCCCCAGACCTGCTCGAGCAGCATCTCGCGGGTGAAGACCTGGTTCGGCTTCTCGGCGAGGGCGCGGAGCAGGTCGAACTCGAGCGGCGTGAGCGCGATGACGGCGTCACCGCGACGGACCTCGTGCCCCGGGACGTCGACGGTGAGGTCCCCCACGTGCAGCACGGCGGCGTCGGACGCCGTCGGGCGCAGACGGGTGCGGATGCGGGCGACGAGTTCCTTCGGGTTGAACGGCTTCACGACGTAGTCGTCCGCACCGTTCTCGAGCCCGGCGACGACGTCGGAGGTGTCGCCCTTCGCGGTGAGCATGATGATCGGTGTGCCGCTCTCGGCGCGGATGCGACGGCAGACCTCGATGCCGTCGATACCGGGGAGCATGACGTCGAGGAGGACCAGGTCGGGCTTCGTCGAGTGGAAGGCGTCGACGGCGTCGTTGCCGTCGGCGCTGAACTCGGGCTCGTAGCCCTCCGAGCGGAGGACGATGCCGATCATCTCGGCGAGGGCCTGGTCGTCGTCGACGACGAGGATGCGCGGTGTCATGTGATGTGGACTCCGGGTGCGGTGCGGGGGTGCCCGGGCAGGCACCTCCCGTTCACGATAGCCGAGCCCCCATCAGGCTGCGTTTTCCGACAGGATGGGAGGGACCGCGTGTTGCCTCGCGCGGCCGACGTGAGGGGGCGGTTCGATGGCCGGCGACGAATGGCGCGTTCCGGGGACGGGTGCACAGCCGGGAGGCCCCGGTCCGGTCCCGACGCCGCCCCCGTTCCCGGGTGGGTCGGCTCCACTGCCCCCACCGCCACGTCCGGCCGCGTCGCGTCCGGTGATCCCGCTGCGGCCGCTCGGCCTCGGCGACGTCCTGGCCGGTGCGTTCACGGTGTTCCGGCGGAACGCCCGCGTGCTCCTGCTCTGGAGCCTGCTGCTCTCCGGCGTGCTCGGGCTGGTGTCCACGCTCGTGTCGACGCTCGGCCGACAGTCGTTGCAGTCCAGGATGTTCTCCGCGGTGGACGGCTCCGGATCGGGTGACGCCGACACGATCTTCGCCGGGTCCGTGCTGCTGTACCTCGTGCTCTCCGTCGCGGTGCCCTTCCTCGCGTGGCTCGCCCGCGGGTTCCTCGTCGCACCCGTCGCCGTCGACACCGGGCAGCGCGTGCTCGGACGGCGAGGCACCTTCCGCGGGCTCTGGTCGCTGCTCGCCGGGCGTCGGCTCCCGGTCGTCTGGTGGATGCTCCTGCAGCTCGCCGCCGGGCTCGTCGTCGGGGTGCTCTTCGGCGTCGTGGTCGTCGGGTTCGTCGGTGCCCTGACCGCGAGCAACAGCGGCGTCGGCGGTTTCGTGCTCGGGATCATCGGGATGGTCCTCGGCTTCATCGTGCTCATCGCGTTCCTCGACACACGGTTCGCGTTCACCGTCGCGACGATCGCGCTGGAGGGCCGCGGGGTGTTCGCCGCGGCGGCGCAGTCGTGGCGGCTCACCCGCGGGGCGTTCTGGCGCACGTTCGGGATCCGGCTGCTCGTGACGGTGGTGTTCTCGTTCGCGGCCGGGATCGCGAGCACGCCGCTGACGATCGGGGCCGCGCTGTTCTCGGGCGTGTTCGACCCGCTCGGGCAGACCGACACGGGCTCCGGCGTCTCGGCCGGTGCCGTCGTGGCGCTCGTGGTCGGCAGCCTCCTGGTGATCGCCGTGCAGTGCATCACCGACGTGCTGAGCGCATCGGTCACGACGTTCCTGGCGATCGACCGACGGATCCGGACCGAGGCGCTCGACCAGCGGATCGCGTCGCACCTGGAGACCGGGCAGCCCGTCGACCCGTTCGCGCCGGCACCGCCCGTTTCCCGGCCGCCGTGGCCAGGGGCCGGCCCGTGGCAGCAGGGCTGGCCAGGGCAACAGGACCCGCGACAGCCGCAGCAGTACGGCTGGCCGCAGGCGCCGCAGCAGTGGGGTCCGCCGCGACCCGGCGCGCAGTGATGGCGGCGGTCGACCCCGACGAGGCCCGTCGACTCCTCGAACGCGAACTCGGTCGTGCCGAGTACGACGGCGCGCACGTCACGTGGTGGGACCGGCTCTCGCGGGAGTTCTTCGAGTGGCTCGGCACACTCCGTCCCGACGGCATCGGCTCGCCCGCGTTCGGCCGGACCCTGCTCGTCATCGCGATCGTGGTCATCGTCGCGGTGGTCGTCCTCGTGGTGGTCGCCCGCGGTCTCCCCCGGCGACGGGCCCGTCTGCGCGCCGAGCGCCTCGGTGGGGTGCTCGACGACGACGACCTGCGCTCGGCGGCGTCGATCGCCGAAGCCGCTCGCGCCGCACTGCGGGCGGGTTACTGGTCGACCGCGGTCATCGAGGGCTACCGTGCCCTGGCCCGCGGACTCGGCGAGCGCGACCTCGTCCCCGACGTCCCCGGTGCGACCGCTCGGGCGATCGCTGTGCGGGCCGCGGTCGTGTTCCCTGCGTCCGAGGCAGCCCTGCACGACGCCGCGAGCACCTTCGACGCCGTCCGGTACCTCGGGGCCGAGGCCGACGAACGCGCGGCCCGGCAGGTCGTCGAGACGGAGCGCACCATCAGGGGCACCCGACCGGCACGCACGGCGACACCGGCGGTGCCCGCGTGAGCGCGACGACGAACGCGCTCGCGGTCGACACGGCGCCCGCAGCAGCCACCACCGATCGCCGCGGTCCACGGTTCCTGTTCTGGATCGTGACCGTGCTCGTCGGGGTGCTGCTCGCGGCACTGACCGCGATGATCGGCACCGACGACGGCCCGTCGAACGCCCCGCTCGACCCGTCCTCGGCGACCGCGAGCGGCTCGAAGGCGCTCGTGCGGGTGCTCGAGCAGCAGGGCACGGACGTGGACGTGGTGCACGACGCCGACCGGCTCGGCAGCGGGACGGCGTCGTTGAGGGGCACGGTGTTCGTCGACGACTCCGCCGGGGTCCTCGCCCCGGCGGTCGCTCGGCGCATCGCCCGGACCGTTCCCGACGTGGTCCTCGTGGCGAGCGACCCGGCCGTGCTCGAGGCCTTCCAGATCGACGCCGAACCCGCCGCGTCGATCGACACGACCGACACGGTGTCGACCACGTCGTGCGACATCGCCGCCGCCCGTTCCGCCGGCCGGGTGACCACGACGGGGACCGGCTACTCGGTGCCCGCGTCCGCTGGGATCCGCTGCGCCCCGACCGGGACGGGCGCCGACCGCACGTGGGGCCTCGTCGAATCCCGGACCGCCGCCGGGAGCGTCACCCTCGTCGGCACGACCGCCGCGTTCCGGAACGACACGATCACCACGGCCGGCAACGCGGCGCTCGCGCTCGGGCTGCTCGGCAGCGACGACCACCTCGCCTGGTACGTGCCGACCGCCGGGACCGCCGACGCAGCACCGACCCTCGGTGAACTCGCGCCGCCGTGGGTACCGAGTGCGATCGCGATCCTGGCGCTCGTCGCGGTGGCGACCGGTGTCTGGCGCGGTCGCAGGCTCGGCCCGCTCGTCGTCGAGCAGCTCCCCGTCGTCGTCCGCGCCTCCGAGACCACCGAGGGCCGCGCACGCCTGTACGCCAGGACCCGCGACCGCACGCACACCCTGGACACGCTCCGGCTCGCCGCGATCCGCCGCATCGGCAGGACGCTCGGGCTCCCCCGCTCGGCGCACGTCGATGACGTCGTCCACCGCGCGGCGACCGCGACGGGCCTGCCCGCGCGGCACGTCGGCGCGGTGCTCGTCGGAGGACCGACCACCGACGACCGCGCGCTGGTCGACGGAGCCGATGCGCTCGACCATCTCGAGTGCGCCGTGAGCCGAGCCGTCTCCGGGGACGCACCACGGGCCTCCCGTCCGGCTGCCCCGGCCCCGTCAGCACCCGCACCTGCCACCGATCCCCGACCAGGAGGACGACCGTGACCGACCACCCCACCAGCGCACCCGGCGCACCCGGCGCACCCACCGTGACGGCGGATCCGCTCCGCGACGGCTTCGGCCGGGTCCGCGCCGAGGTCGGCAAGGCCGTCGTCGGACAGGAGGGCGCGGTCTCCGGCATGATCGTCGGCCTGCTCGCCCAGGGGCACGTCCTGCTCGAGGGCGTCCCCGGCGTCGCGAAGACCCTGCTCGTGCGGAGCCTCGCCGCGGCGATGTCGCTCGACACGAAGCGGATCCAGTTCACCCCGGACCTGATGCCCGGTGACGTCACCGGCTCGCTCGTCTACGACGCCTCGACGGGGACCTTCCCGTTCCGCGAGGGTCCGGTGTTCACGAACGTGCTGCTCGCCGACGAGGTCAACCGCACCCCGCCGAAGACGCAGTCGGCGCTCCTCGAGGCCATGGAGGAACGCCAGGTGAGCGTCGACGGCACGGCGAAGCCCCTCCCCGACCCGTTCTTCGTCGCCGCGACGATGAACCCGATCGAGTTCGAGGGCACCTACACGCTGCCGGAGGCGCAGCTCGACCGCTTCCTGATGAAGCTCACGCTCGACGTGCCACCCCGTGACGTCGAGTGGCAGGTGCTCCGCCGGCACGCCGACGGGTTCGTGCCGCGCGACGTCCGGTCCGCCGGCATCGTCCCCGTGGTGGGCGCCGCCGAGGTCACCGCCGCACAGCGTGCCGTCCGCGGCGTCGGCGCCCGGGACGACGTCCTGGCGTACATCGTCGACCTCGCCCGCGCGACCAGGCAGGCACCGTCCGTCCGGGTCGGCGTGAGCCCACGTGGAGCCACGGCCCTGCTCGCCGCCGCGAAGGCCTGGGCGTGGATCACCGGCTACGACGCGATCACCCCCGACCACGTGCAGGCGATGCTGCTGCCGGTGTGGCGGCACCGGCTCCGGGTGGCCGCCGACGCCGAGCTCGAGGGCGTGGGCGCCGACGGGGTCCTGCAGCAGGTGCTCGAACAGGTGCGGGTGCCGATCTAGTGGCGATCTCCGGCCGGTTCGTCGCGCTCCTCGCCGTCGCGATCGTCCCCACCGTGCTGCTCGGCAGCGGATGGGGCGGTCTGGCGTGGGTGCTCGTCGTCGTGCTCGCGGCCGCGCTCGACCTGCTGCTCGCCGCCGACCTGCGCACCGTGCGCGTCGATCGGCGGATGCCTCGGCTCGCCAGACGGGACACCACCGCGGACGGCACCCTCGTGCTCGCGAACGACGGCGCGAGGACGCTCCGAGCACTCGTGCGCGACATGTGGGAGCCGTCTGCCGGGCAGGCACCCCGGCGCATCACCATGACGGTGCCCGGCGGTGAGCGTCGGACCGCGCGGATGCGCTTCGCGCCGTTCCGTCGTGGCCGTCGGAGGAGTTCCGGCGTGGCGGTGCGGGCGTTCGGACCCCTCGGGCTCGCCGCGCGGCAGCGTGTCCTCGCGGCTCCGGCCGAGCTCGTCGTCACGCCGCCGTTCCGCTCCCGTCGACACCTGCCGTCGCGCCTCGCCCGGCTCCGGGAGCTCGACGGCGAGACCACCCTGCAGCTCCGCGGGCACGGCACCGAGTTCGACTCGCTCCGTGACTACGTCCGCGGCGACGACGTCCGCTCGATCGACTGGCGGGCGACGGCCAGGCGGCAGGACCTGGTCGTGCGGACCTGGCGCCCCGAGCGGGACCGGCGGGTGATCGTCGTCGTCGACGCCGGCCGGGCAGGAGCCGGTCGGGTCGGCGACGAACCGCGCCTGGACACCTTCATCGAGGCCGCGCTCCTCGTCGGCGCCCTCGCTGCTGCGGCCGGCGACCGGGTGGACCTCGCCGTCGTCGACGACGGTGTCCGAGGGCGCGTGCACGGCGCGACGCGAGCGGACGTGGTGCAGCGCTTCGGGGAGACGCTCGCGCTCGTGGAGCCGGGCCTGGCCGCGACCGACTGGGCAGCGGTGCCGGCTCTGGTGGCCTCCGTCACGACGCAGCGGTCGCTGGTGGTCCTCGCGACGAGCCTCGACTCCGTCGGCGCATCAGGGGACCTGCTCACGGTGCTGCCGGCGCTGGCGCGGCGGCACGCGGTGGTCGTGACGGCCGTCGACGACCCGGCGGTGGCCATGATGGCTCGCGGTCCAGGGGGCGACGAACGGGACGGACGTGCACCGGGCCTCCCGTCCGCCGGTCGGGACGTCTACCGCCGTGCTGCGGCGGAACGCTCGCTGCTCGATGCCGAGGGCGTGGCCGACGTCGCCCGCCGGGCGGGCGTCGAGGTCGTCCGTGGCACGCCGGAACAGGTGCCGCCGCTGGTCGCGGACGCCTACCTGCGCGCCAAGGCGGCCGGGAGGCTCTGAGCGCCCCGCCGTCCGGGTCCCGGCCAGGGGCGGCTGGTCCGGGTCGTGACCGGGTCTCGGTGCGGACCGGTCAGCCGGCGACGATGGCGGAGGCGCCTCGGTCGAACTCCTCGACGTCGCCCCGTTCCCCCGCCAGAGCCGCGCGCCGACCGATCACCCACTGGTAGGAGAGGACGCCCGCCAGCGCCACGGTCCCGATCCCGATCTTCACGGGCCACGGCCAGTCCTGGCGCGTCACCGTCCCCTCGACGATCCCGGACAGCAGCAGGGTCAGCACGAGTCCGATCGCGACGGCGATGAGGGCGCGTCCGTCCTCGGCCAGGGCCTGCGCACGCGTGCGCTGTCCCGGTGCCACCCATGACCAGAAGATCGTCAGGCCGGCACCGCCCGCGAGGAAGATCGAGTAGAGCTCGAGCTGCCCGTGCGGGGCGATGTAGAGGAAGAAGTCGCCGAGACGCCCCTGCGAGTGCATGATCGCGCCCGAGACACCGAGGTTCAACGCGTTCTGGCCGATCGAGTACGGCACGAAGAGCCCGGTGATGCCGAACGCCACCATGCTCGCGGCGATGTACGCGTTGTTCGTCCACACCTGCGCCGTGAACGCGCCGAGGCCGTGGTCGGAGTAGTAGTCCACGAAGTCCTGCGTGGCGTACTGCCGCAGGGACTCCTGGGTGCCGAACGTGGCGACCGCGCCGGGCGTCGTCGTGATCCACACGCCGGAGACGAGCGCGATCACCGCCGTCGCGACGGCCACCCAGATCGTCACCCATCGGATCCGGTACAGCGCCGCCGGGAGCTGCAGGACGAAGAACGACGTGAGCATCGTCAGCGGGTCGGTCGGCGCGCCGGTGAAGCGGAGCCGTGCGCGGAAGAGCGTCAGGGAGAGCCGGTCGCCGGTGGCGGAGCGCGGAGCGACACCACGGATCCGGGCGAGGTCCGTCGCAGCGGACTGGTAGCCGGTCACCAGGCGGTCGACGTCCTCGCCGCTCGACGGCCGACGGCGCGCCAGCCGGTCGAGCTCCTGCCACTGCTGCCGGTGGACGTCGGCGTACGCGTCCAGGTCCATGCGGTGTCCCCCTCGTGCCGCTTGCGGTGTGTCCGACAGAATGTTCCCATGCCGACGCGCGCCACACCCAGGGACCTCGCCGACCGCCGCTTCGTGCGGGCGCTCGACGAGACCACCGACGAGCTGGTCGTGGGCGAGGCCGTCGCGCTCGACGTCGTGCCGGCCGGCATCGTCGCGCGGCTCGCGGCAGCGCTCCTCGACGGGCTCTGCCTCGTCGCGCTGTACGTGATGCTGCTGATCGGGATCGCCAGGGTGTGGCCGTCTGGAGTCGACGAGGCATGGCTGGCCGCCGCGCAGATCGCCGTCCTGGTCGTCGTGCTCGTGCTCGTGCCCGCCGCGGTCGAGACGGTCACGCGCGGGAAGAGCGTCGGCCGCTACGCCCTCGGAACCCGTGTGGTGCGGCTCGACGGCGGCGCCGTGACGTTCCGGCACGCGTTCGCCAGGGCGCTCGTCGGGCTGCTCGAACTCTGGTCGACGTTCGGGTCCCTGGCGCTGCTCGTCGCGCTCTTCGGCTCGCGGCCCCGGCGTCTCGGTGACCTGCTCGCCGGCACGGTCGTGCAGCACGAGCGCCTCGCACGGTCCACCGACCCGGTCGTGCTGCTGCCCCCGTCGCTGCAGGCTTGGGCCGCGGTCGCCGACGTCCGGGCGCTCCCCCAGCGGCTCGAGAACCGGCTCGGCGCGTTCTTCCGGGGTGCGGCCTCGGTGCAGCCCTCCCTGCGGCTCGCGACGGCGACGGCGTTGGCGGCCGAGGTCGCCGAGTACGCGCATCCCGTGCCGCCCGTGCCGGCCGAGGAGTTCCTCGCCGGGGTCGTCGCGCTCCGTCGTGCGCGGGACCGGCGGGCGTTCGGGTCCCGCGCGGCGACGCTCGACGCGGCAGCCGCGACCGCTGGTGCGCGCCCGCCGGGTTTCCCGCGCTGACGCGGCGCCGGGGGTGGGCGTCTGCCCGCCGTTCGCACAACGAAAAGCCGTCCGCGCCACGACATTCCGTGGTGCGGACGGCTTTTGGTTGTGCGGCCGGCCATCACTGCGGCCGGCCATCACTGCACACCGGCCACCGCCGACCGCGTCAGTAGCGGTAGTGGTCCGGCTTGTAGGGACCCTCGACCGGGACGCCGATGTACGACGCCTGCTCCGGGCGGAGCGTCGTCAGCTGCACGCCGAGCGCGTCGAGGTGCAGGCGTGCGACCTTCTCGTCGAGGTGCTTCGGCAGGACGTACACGCCGGTCGGGTACTCCGAGCGCCGGGTGTGGAGCTCGATCTGGGCGAGCACCTGGTTCGTGAACGAGTTGCTCATCACGAACGACGGGTGCCCGGTGGCGTTGCCGAGGTTCATCAGACGGCCCTCGCTGAGCACCAGGATCGAGCGTCCGGTCGGCAGGCGCCACTCGTGCACCTGCGGCTTGATCTCGATCTTCTCGGCGCCGGGCAGTGCCTCGAGGCCGGCCATGTCGATCTCGTTGTCGAAGTGTCCGACGTTCGCGACGATCGCCAGGTGCTTGAGGCCGAGCATGTCGTCGACGCCCACGACGCCGAGGTTGCCCGTGCACGTCACGACGATGTCCACCTGGTCGATGACGTCCGACAGGCGAGCCACCTGGTAGCCGTCCATCGATGCCTGCAGCGCACAGATCGGGTCGACCTCGGACACGATGACGCGCGCGCCCTGGCCGCGGAGCGCTTCCGCCGCCCCCTTGCCGACGTCGCCGTATCCCACGACGAACACGACCTTGCCGCCGATCAGCACGTCGGTCGCGCGGTTCAGACCGTCGGGCAGCGAGTGCCGGATGCCGTACTTGTTGTCGAACTTCGACTTGGTGACCGAGTCGTTGACGTTGATCGCCGGGAACTTCAGCTCACCGGTGCGTGCCAGCTCGTACAGCCGGTGGACGCCGGTGGTGGTCTCCTCGGTCACGCCCTGGATGTCCGCGGCGATGCGGGTCCAGCGGTCCGAGGACTCGGCGAGCGAGGCGGCGACCGTGTCGAGCACGATGCGGTACTCGGCGCTGGCGTCGTCACCCGCTGCGGGAACGGCACCGGCGGCCTCGGCGTCGGCACCGGTGTGCACGAGCATCGTCGCGTCACCACCGTCGTCGAGGATCAGGTTCGGGCCAGCCCAGTCGGCTCCGGCGGCAGCGGCTTCGGCGCTCCAGTCGAAGATCCGGTTGGTGCACCACCAGTACTCCTCGAGCGTCTCGCCCTTCCACGCGAACACCGGGACGCCGGCTGGTGCGTCCGGTGTGCCGGTCGGGCCGACGGCGATCGCGGCGGCGGCTTCGTCCTGGGTGGAGAAGATGTTGCAGCTCGCCCAGCGGACCTGGGCGCCGAGCGCGGTCAGGGTCTCGATGAGCACGGCGGTCTGCACGGTCATGTGCAGCGACCCGGCGATGCGCGCGCCGGCGAGCGGCTGCGACGCGCCGAACTCCTCGCGGAGCGCCATGAGCCCCGGCATCTCGTTCTCGGCGAGGCGGATCTGGTGACGACCGGCCTCGGCGAGGCCGAGGTCGGCGACGCGGAACGGAGCTGCGGCCTGGGTTTCGGTGGGCATGTGGTCCAGTCTCCCACGCAGGGCCTGGAGGCTCGTGGCGGGGCCGCACCGAGCCTCCTGTCCGGTGGTGGCCGGGTCAGTCCGCGGCGCGCTCCTCGCGGAGCGGCTCGCGCCGGATGACGTGCCAGCCCTGCGGCACCCGCAGGCGCGCGGCGTGCCGCGCGCAGAGGTCGTAGCCGTGCGGCTCGACGCGGATGGACAGCGGGCCGACGACGACCATCGAGTCGCCGTAGTCGTACGTCAGGGTCGACGATGCGCTCGCGCCACAGGCGACCTTGCTGCAGATCCGTACGTCCATACCGTCGACGACCCTACCGAACCAGGCGGTGGCCGGCCCGCCGCGTACGATGTGGGGATGCGCCGCAAGCCCCGTCTCGTCACCCCGGTCGACCGTGGCCGAGGGCGCTCACGCCACGGTCGTGGGTACCGGTCGAGCGTCACCGGTCCTGACCTCGCTCCGATCATCACGAGGGCAGAGGCGTTCGACCGCATCGTCGGCGACACCGCGCACTACCTGCTCGGGCTGTGGCCGGACGAGCTGCACGGCGTCGTCTTCCAGGTGGCGGACATGCCGACCGACCCGACGCTCCCCGAGAGCATGCCGCGGTGGCGGGTGGACCACGCCGAGCGCCGGGTGACCGTCTTCCGGATCCCCGTCGAACGGGTGACCCGCTCCCCCGAGAAGGACGACGTCGACCGACGGATCATCGTGGAGACCGCGGTCTTCCGTGCGGTCGCCGAACTCATCGACAAGGACCCGTGGGACCTGGCTCCCGACCGCTACCGCCACTGGTGAGGTCGCGCCCGCGCGGGACGCGGGCCGCGCGTCAGGGGTAGACGCGCACCGGGGTCGAGACCTCGGTCTCGGGGCGGATCGGGAAGCCGGCCACACCGTCGTCGCCCTGGTACGTGACCCCGGCGACGAGGCCCTTCGCACCGGTGATCGTCAGTTGCTTGGCGGTGTCCACGCCGACCGTCTCGGTGGAACCGGACGGCACGCGGACGGACTTCCGGTCGTCGCCGGACCGGATGACGACGGTCGCGTCCTCCGTGGTCGGGTTGACGACGTTCAGCCGGGCGCCGTCGCCAGGCGCGACCGACGTGATCGCCTTCGCGCCGAGCGGCTCGGCCGAGGCGAACCACCCGAGGTCCGTCCAGTCGTGGTCGGTCGGCGTCGTCGTCCTGGCACCCGCCACGACGGGCTCCGTCGAGCTCACCGAGAACGAGTACCGGCCGTCCGGGAAGTCGTCGAGCGAGACGTCCGTGACCACCCCGGGTTCCGCGGTGGTGTTCACCGTCGTGCCGCCGCCGTCCGCGGTGGTGATCCCGAGCGTGACGCGAGCAGCCTTGTCCCCGGGGACGAACAGCCGGACGATCGGGGCCGCATCAGCGGTGTCGTCGCCACGCTGGGCTTCCTGGGCTCCGCGGAGGATGACGGCGGGGATGACCTGGCTGCGCGACGGGGCCGCACCGCCGGAGACGATGTCGAACCCACCGGGGGTCAGCGTGCGGACGACGGTCTCCTGCATGTGCGCGACGATCTGCCCGCCGGAGGAGGTGACGTGCACGACCGTGGAGCCCTGGTCCGAGACGAACCCGGACAGCGGCACGACCTTCTGCGAGTTCGGCGCGACGACGATGCCCGTGGTGCCGGGAGCACTGACGGTGCCCGTGCCGTCGTAGATCGACAGGTCGACGGTGGCGTTCACGTCGGTCGGGTTCGACAGGGTGATGAGGCTCGTGCGGCCGGTCTCGGTCGAGCCGCCGACGAGCCACGTCGACTGCGACGGGTCGTCGCACGACGCGGCTGCCACGCCGACGAGGTCGCCGTTCGACACGTTCTGGTAGCTCGAGCCGGCGACCTGCGGGGTGGTGTCGCCCGCCGGCGCGGTGAGCAGGGTCGGGTCGCTGCTGCCGTTCGTGCTCGACGCCAGGTCGGATCGCTCGACGGACTCCCCCGTCGTGGCCGTCGCCACCGTGGCCGTCCCGACCGTGGTCGCCTTCGTCGCGTCGTTGCCCGCGTCGTCGGAGAGCCGGAGGGCGCTGCCGGCGCACACGCGCTCGGCGTCGGCCGGCACCGGGGTCACGGTGCGTCCGGCCGGTCTGCCGGGGGCCTCGGTGGTCCCGAACGCGTGGGCGGCTCCGATCGTGCCGACCGCGACGACCACCGCGATGGCGGTCGCCGTGCCGCGGACGATCCAGCGGCGCGCGGGGGTGGTGCTCATTCGTCGCGCTCCTCGTCGAAGGTGGTGGCGGGTTCCTCGGCCTCGATGACGTTCGAGGTGGCACGGCGCCGGCGCGGAGCGGTCGGGACGGCGAGGAGTGCTGCCGCGCCGAACACCACCCCGAGGACCACGAGGTACAGCACGTGGGTGGTCTTCGCGGCGGCCGACCCGGTCCCGGTGCGGTCGACGTCGCCCTCGTAGTGGAACAGCTGACCGCTCGTGGTCTCACCGATGCTGGTGAAGAGCGCGTTCTGCCCGATCGCACCGGCAGCGCGGTCGTGCACGGCCTTCGCCTGGTCGTCCGCCGGGGCGTCGTCGAGCAGCACGAAGCTCACGCCCAGCTCCTTGAGCGCGGGACGCGGGTCGTAGCCGCTCCGGCTGGCGAGGTTCCCCGCGAGGGTGGCCAGGCGTGACCCGGCCGGCGACAGCGACAGCGCCGTGGCGTCGAGCGTGGACTGGTCGTCGAGCGTGGAGCCCTGTCCGCGCTCGAGCGAGACCGCGAGCGAGCCGTCGGTCTGCGGGTCGACGACGAGGGTGCCGACGTCGGGGTTCGCCTGCGCCTCGGCGTTCACGTAGGCACTCAGCACCCGGCCGGTGGTCGGCTGGATCACCGCGTTGCCGAGGTAGAACGCCGCGAACGCCGGCGCGACGGCGACCCCGGCGAAGACCGTCGCGACGAGCCCGATGACCGGAGCCTGCCGCGGCACGGTGTCGATGCCGATGCAGGCCGCGAGGACGATCGCCAGCCAGTACACGGTCAGCCCGCTGCCCGGCCACACGATGGTGGTGGTCGAGCCGACGCCGGTCACGGTGACATGGGTGGCGGCGAACGCGGTGGCGAAGCCGAGGAGTGCGGCGATGAGCGCGGCGCCGGCCACGGACCAGCGGTGCCCGAGCATCGAGCCGAGCGCGGTCACCGCGATCGGCAGCGCCAGGATCGCCAACGCGATCGGCAGCGCCGCGAGGACGAGGGACAGCGGCTCGCTGACCGGCAGCCACCCGTTCCAGTCCGGCAGCGGCTGCCCGATCGCGAGCTGCAGCGCGGAGGGGGCCCTGGTCGCGGACGGCACGCCGGGGTCGGCGAAGATCCCGAGCACGTTGCCGCGGGCGAGCTGGGTCAGCACGAGCGGCAGGAAGAGCACCGCGGCGGGGACCGCGATGAACACCCGGCGGTGCGCGTGGCGCCAGCCGATCCCGAGCGCCACGAGCCACCCGACGAGCAGCACGGGCAGGAGCGACGGCGCGGACGCGGCGACGCCGGCGAAGAGCAGGGCCGCACCGGACGCCGACGCCCACGAGCGGTGCGCCTCGAGCACGGTGAGGAAGAGCCACGGCAGGAGCACGTGGGCGATCACGGCACCGAGGTGGCCGGTCGTGACGGCCCCGACGAGCGGCGGCGCGATCGTGTACAGCGCCGCACCGATGACGGGCACCCACGTCCGGGTCGTGACCTTGCGGACCACGAACCACGCACCGAGCGCCGACACCGGGAAGGCGAGCAGCATCACGACGACGACCGCGGTGGACGGCGACC
Organism: Curtobacterium sp. L3-7; assembly: GCF_048756585.1. Lineage (NCBI taxonomy): Bacteria > Bacillati > Actinomycetota > Actinomycetes > Micrococcales > Microbacteriaceae > Curtobacterium > Curtobacterium sp. L3-7. The sequence continues at coordinate 3,070,285 of NZ_CP151474.1, forward strand.
AGAAGACGATCGACCCGAGCACGGCGAGCACCGCGGCGAAGGGGTCGCTCGGACCGGTGAACCCGGTGCCGAGGGTGTGCCAGCCGTAGCCGACGTTCTGCCAGAGCTGTCCGACCGTCGTCGAGAGCGGCAGCAGGCCACCACCGGTCAGCGCCGGGGAGCCGAGCAGCGGGAAGAGCGTGACGACGCTGAGGACGGCAGCGGCGAGGACGACCCAGATACCGCCGTCGCCGAGGAACGACGCCCGGGCGATCGGTGCGTCCTCCACCCGCGCGAGCTCGACGTCGCGCGAGGTCGTGCGCCGTTCGTGCACGCGGCGCCAACTGACGCGCAGCGGCTCGACCGCCGCCCATCCGAGCTTCTTCGTGCGTGCCAGTGCCGTCCTGGACCGACCGGCGCCGCCGCCGAAGGCCACGGCGAACGCTGCGGCCAGTTCACCGGACACCGCTGCCGGGTGCTTCGCGACGAGGTGCCCGATCGCACGGCCGAGTGCGAACGGCACGAGCGTGAGCCAGTGGATCCAGAGCACCCCGGCCGATGCGTACGTCATGCGGCGGTGCAGCTGCGCCTGCCGGTGCAGGCGCACGCGACGACCTTCGGAGACGCGCTTGCGTCCGAACTCCTCGATCGGGCCGGCGCTCGTCATCCGCGCATCGGGGACGACCGCGACGCGGTGGCCAGCGAGGCGCACGCGCACACAGAAGTCGAGTGCGGCGTCGACGTCGGGCAGCGCCTGGTCGAAGCCGCCGAGCGCGACCCACACGGAGCGGCGCACGAGCATGCCGCCGGCGGCGACCGCCAGGACGTCGGTGTTCCGGTCGTGCTGCCCCTGGTCGAGCTCGTCCTGCACGAGCACCAGCGAGCGGCCGAACCGGGTCATGCTCTCGCCGAACGCGCGGATGCGGGAGGGGTCCTCGTCGTCCACGAGCTTCGGGCCGGCGACCGCCACGGATGGGGCGATCTCGACGGCCGCGAGCATCTCGGCCAGTGCCGTCGGCGCCGGCGCGTTGTCGTGACCGACCAGCCAGAGCCACTCGTCGACCGCTTCGTCGGACTCGGGGTGCGGAGCAGCCTTCTCGCCCGCGGCGACCGCGTCACCGAAGGAGCGTCCGGCTGGGATCCTGGTGAGCTGGGCGGATCCGCCGAACTCGAGCTCGGCGGTCGACCCGTCGGTGGAACCGACGTCGACGACGACCAGGTTCTCGGGGTGGCGGGTCTGGTTCGCGAGGGCGGCCAGCGTCCGGTCGAGGTGGTCGGCACCGTTCGCGCAGACGAGGATCGCGGTGACACGGGGCTGAGCGGAACTGGGCTGCATGACGGGCGTCACTCTACGGTCTGGAGGCCCGGCCACAGCCCGACGAGACGGCGTGCCGTGAACCTGTGGACAGGATCAAGGCGCGGTGTGCGCCTGGCGCACGCCGCGCCTCCAGGACGGGACCGGGCTACGCGCGCTTGCGCAGCTTGCGACGCTCGCGCTCGGAGAGGCCGCCCCAGATACCGAAGCGCTCGTCGTTCTCGAGCGCGTACTCGAGGCACTGGGCCCGGACCTCGCACGAGGTGCAGATCTTCTTCGCCTCCCGCGTCGAGCCGCCCTTCTCGGGGAAGAACGCCTCCGGGTCGGTCTGCGCGCAGAGGGAGTCGACCTGCCAGGCGAGCGGGTTCTCCTCGTCGTCGCCAGTGGCTCGGCGGACACCCGGGACGCCGAGCGCCACGGGGTCGACGTGCCAGTCCTCTGGAACTCCGGCGTGGAAGTCGGAACCGCTCACCCTGATCACCCCTTGGTTCGTCTCGCTGTCGCCGCCTGTCGCAGCGTGTCGTTGCCTGTAATTACAGCGGTGTGATTCGTCGGAGTCAAGTCGCGGATCATAGAAGGCACTGACCGTTCCGGCGTGTCATGTCCCCCATTCGGGCGTGTCGCGCCGGTTCTGTCGGCGTCTCGGGGGACAGCGGGGTGCGGTACCTGCCGGCACGGCGCACAACCAAAAGCAGCTCGCACCACGCAAGGACGCGGCGCGAGCTGCTTTCGGTTGTGCGAGCGGCGGGAGCCCTACGCCACGCGGCGGCGGGCCTCCCACGCGCTCGTGACCATCTCGTCGAGGGTGTGGCGCATCGCCCACTCGAGGTCGCGGGATGCGGCCTCGCCGGTCGCGACGATGCGTGCCGGGTCGCCGGGGCGGCGCGGGGCGACCTCCGGCTCGAAGGCGATGCCGGTTCCCCTGGCCATGGCGTCCATGATCTGCCGGACGCTGACGCCGTCGCCGCTGCCGAGGTTGTACGCACGGTCGAGCGGCTCCCCCGCCTCGAGCTTCCGTGCCGCCACGGCGTGCGAGTGCGCCAGGTCGGCGACGTGCACGTAGTCCCGCACGCAGGTGCCGTCGGGGGTGGCGTAGTCGTCGCCGTTGATCCGGGGGGTCCTGCCGGCGAGGAGCGCGTCGAACACCAGCGGGAAGAGGTTGTGGGGGCTCGCGTCGTAGAGGTCCGGCTCCCCCGACCCGACGACGTTGAAGTAGCGGAGCGACGTGGTGGTGAACCCGCGGGCGACCTCCATGTCCCGGAGCAGCCACTCGCCGATGAGCTTCGACTCGCCGTAGGGCGACTCCGGGTTCTTCGCGGTGGACTCCACGACCGTCTCGACGTCCGGCGTGCCGTACACCGCGGCGCTCGAGGAGAACACGACCTTGTCGACGTCCGCGTCGGCCATCGCCCGCAGGAGGGTCGCCATCCCGGTGACGTTCTGCTCGTAGGTGTGCAGCGGACGCTCGACTGACACGCCCGCGTACTTGAACCCGGCGACGTGCACGACGCCCGTGACGTCGTGCTCCCGGATCGTCCGCGCGAGCAGGTCGGCGTCGAGGATCGTGCCCTCGACGAACGGCACGTCCGACGGCACGAACGCGCGGAAGCCGCTCGAGAGGTCGTCCAGCGCGACGGTGTCGATGCCGTCTGCGCGCAGCGCGCGGACGACGTGGGATCCGATGTACCCGGCACCGCCGGTGACCAGCCAACTCATGCGAGCCACGCTAGCGGAACGCGCGACGCGGACTCCCGCGCACCCGGTGCGCGAATCCGCTCGTCGCTACTCGCTGGTTCCCGTCGCGATGAAGACGGTGGACGTGAGCCCGGTGGTCGAGTCGGCCTCGACGGTCACATCGCCTTCGTCGGGCGTGATGAAGCACGACTCCCCCTGCCGCAGCAGGGTCGCGGACCGGGCGCCCACGAGTGTCACGACGCCCTCGGTGCAGATCGCGATCGACGGGCCGGACAGCGGCGCGACGCCACCGGTGCCGAGCCCCACGGGCTTGCCGTCGCCGGTCACCCGGACGAGCGCGAAGCCGACGCCGTCCGGCGCGAACCGGTCGACGCCAGAGGCGAGCGGCTCCGGCACGAGCACCGGCGCCGGGTAGGCGGTGAAGTCGAGCACGTGCAGCAGCTCCTGCACGTCGACGTGCTTCGGCGTGAGTCCCCCGCGCAGGACGTTGTCGGACGGCGCCATGAGCTCGATCCCGAGGCCGTCGAGGTACGCGTGGATGTTGCCGGCCGGCAGGTACATCGCCTCGCCGTGCGCGAGCGTCACGCGGTGCATGAGCAGCGAGACCACGACACCGGGGTCGCCCGGGTAGCGCTCGGCGAGCGCCGCGGCGGTGGCCAGGTTCGGGCTGACGTCCCCCGCTGCGACCGCGTCGGTGGCGAGGTGGCCCACGGCGTCGACGATCGCCAAGGCGGACGGGTCGGCGGTCTCGAGCCAGCGCACGGTGTCCTCGAGCCCCTGCTGCAGGTGTGCGACGAGCGGGCCGAGGCGTCCGCTGTCCGCGTCGAGCACCTCGACGTCGGCGAGCGTCGACTCGATCGGCCGGAACCCGCTCAGCGCCTCGAACCGCTCGCTCAGCGCGACCACGAGCTCCGGCTTCGGGAACGGGTCCTTGTAGTTCCTGGCGGGGTCGTCGAGCGGGACGCCAGCCGCGTTCTCGCGGTCATACCCCGCTCGTGCCTGCTCCGGGGTGGGGTGCGCCTGCAGGGACAGCGGTGCGGCGGCGGCGAGGAGCTTCAGCAGGAACGGCAGCCCGGTGCGCCCGGCGCCGAGCGCGGTCTCCGGTTCCGCGGCGATCCAGTCGAGGACGGTGTCCGCCCCACCGACCATCGCCGGGTTCACGACGACGCTCGGGCTGCCGGGGTGCGCGCCCAGCCAGAGTTCGGCCTGCGGGGCGCCGGTGACGGTCCGGCCGAGGAGTTCTGGGATCGCGGTGACCGACCCCCACGCGTAGTCGCGCGCCGTGTTGGTGATGCCGAGGAACATGCCCCGAAGCGTATCGGGCACGACCGTCAGGCCGCCTCCTGCGCACTGGCACGATCCGCGATACATAGACTTTCCGCGATGTCCGACCAGCCAGCCGCCACTCGCCGCCGTCCCGACGCCACGCGGCCCGACGCCACGCGGCCCGACACCACTCGGTGGGACATCCAGGGGCTCCGCGCCTTCGCCGTGCTCGCCGTGGTGCTCTACCACCTCTGGCCGAACCGGCTCCCCGGCGGGTTCGTCGGCGTCGACGTGTTCTTCGTCATCTCCGGCTTCCTCATCACCGGGCACCTGCTCCGCGAGCAGACCGCGACCGGGCGGATCGCACTCGGCCGGTTCTGGTCGCGGCGGGCGAAGCGCCTGCTCCCCGGGGCGTTCCTGACCTTGCTCGCGACGGGTGCTGCCGTCCTCGTGCTGGTCCCGAGCACACTCTGGGGGCAGTACGGTCGCGAGCTCATCGCGTCGACGATCTACGTCCAGAACTGGCAGCTCGCGTCCGACTCGGTGGACTACCTGGCGTCGGACAACCAGCCGTCGCCGTTCCAGCACTTCTGGTCCCTGTCGGTCGAGGAGCAGTTCTACATCGCGCTGCCGATCCTGCTCGTGCTGCTCGCGCTGGCGCTGCGGCGCACGAGGTGGCACGCCCCGGTCCGCACCGCACGGGTGCTGCTCGGCGCGGTGGTCGTCGTGTCGCTCGTCTGGTGCGTCGTCGAGACCCGCACGGCCCCCGGCATCGCTTACTTCTCCACGGCGACGCGTGCGTGGGAGTTCGCGCTCGGCGGGCTCGCGTCCACCGTCACGCTCGCGGTTCCCCGTACGCAGGTGGCCAGGCTGGTCCGGACAGGAGGCTCCTGGCTGGGTGTCGCACTGCTGCTCGCGTCGCTCGTCGTGATCACCCCGGCGACGGCGTTCCCCGGGATCGCCGCGCTCCTCCCGGTCGCGGGGGCAACGCTGGTCGTCCTGCTCGGCGCCCGCTCGGGACTCGACGTCCTCGGCCGCTTCGCGCCCGTCGCGTTCCTCGGCCGGATCTCCTACGCCGTGTACCTCTGGCACTGGCCGGCCGTCGTCCTGCTGCCGATCGCCACCGGGCACCCGCTCGGCACGCGGAGCAAGGTCGCGATCCTCGTGGCCTCGCTCGTCATCGCCGCCGTGACGACGCTCTTCGTCGAGGAACCGCTCCGGTTCTCGACCTGGGTCCGTGCGCTCCGCCCGCGTCGTGTCGCGCTGTACGGAGCGCTGAGCACCGTGCTCGTCGTCGCGCTCGGCGCCTCGACCCTCGGCGCGCTCCAGGTCCAGCAGGTGCAGGCGGCGGCGTTCCAGAAGTCGCTCGAGGCCGGCGACGTGGACTGCTTCGGCGCCGCTGCCCGGATCGGGAGCGCCCACCCCTGCGTGAACCCGAAGCTCGCGGACGTGCGGGTGCCGACTCCCGCCGCTGCCGGCAAGGACGACGTCAACAGCTACGCGTGCTGGTCGAACACCACAGCGGACTTCAACGTCTGCTCGCTCGGGCCGAAGACCGGGTACACGAAGCACATCGCGGCGATCGGCGACTCGCACAACAACGCCCTGCTCAGCGCCTACGCCGCGATCGCGAAGCAGCGGAACTGGCGGATCGACGTCGCCGGGCACGTGGGCTGCTACCTCACCACCGCGGAGCAGCAGGCGCCGTCCCAGGCGTACACGGACTCGTGCGACGGCTGGAAGCGGTCGGCACTCACCTGGATCCGGCAGCACCCCGGGCTCGACGCCCTCGTGGTCACCCACGCGACGACGAAGTCGCCCGTGATCGTCCCGGAGGGTTCCACGAACGAGGACACCGTCGTCCGGGGACTCGTCGGGGCGTGGAGCGCCGCCACCGAGGCCGGTGTGCCGGTCATCGCCATCCGGGACAACCCGGTCGCGCGGGACGACGTGCTGACCTGCCTCGGGAAGATGTCCGGACCGACCACCGACGCGTGCGACTCCCCCAGGGCCGACGCGCTGTCGTCGTTCGACGGATCCGCAGAGGCCGCCGCGACGCTCGGTGACCGTGCACGCACCATCGACCTCACCGACTCGTACTGCACCGCGACCACCTGTCCCGCGGTGATCGGCGGCGTCGTCGTGCACCGCGATCCCACGCACCTGACCGCGACGTTCGCGACGACCCTCGCGCCGTACCTCGGCGCCGACATCGCGAAGGCACTCGGATCGTTCGGGGCGTGACCGGCGCTAGCCTGTCCCGGTGACGAACACCTGGCCCCTGGCACGCGGCACCGTGCCCGAGCGTGAGGCCTTCGCCTTCGCCACCACGATCCTGTTCACGATGTTCGCCGGCGACGCCGTGCCGAACATGCTGACCTGGTACGGCGCAGCCGTCGTCTGGGCGCTCGAGGCAGCGTGGGGCATCACGATCGTCGTCCGGGCGAAGCCCACCGTCGCGCGGACCCCGAGGGCGCTGTGGCTGTTCCTCGCCTGGTGCCTGGTCTCGGTCGCCTGGTCGCACTGGCGTGCCGCGACGCTCGCGAGCATGGCCGCCCAGCTCCTCTGCGTGCTCGTCGCCTTCGCGATCGCCTACACGCTGACGTGGCGGCGCATCCTCGACGCCGTCAGCGCCGCGCTGCGCTGGGTCCTCGGCCTGTCGCTCCTCTTCGAGGCCGTGGTCGCCGTCATCGTGCGGCACCCCATCGCGCCGATCTGGACCCACTACGGCGACCGCAAGATCCCGGACGCGTTCTACTTCTCCCGCGCCGAGCTCTTCACGGGCGGACGCATCCAGGGCTTCCCCGGCAACGCCAACCTGCTCGCGATGGTCGCCCTCCTCGCGGCGATCGCCGTCGCCGTGCAGTTCGCCGAGGGTCGGATGGGCAGGAACCGCGCGATCGGGTGGCTCGTGGTCGCCGCAGCGGTGTTCGTCCTGACGCGATCGTCGACCGTGATCGTCGCAGCCGCGGTCGTGGCGGTGGCGTTCGCGCTCGCCGTCCTCGTCCGACGGGTCCCGACCGAGCGCCGGACACCGCGGTACCTGCTCATCGCCGCCGTCGCCGTCGTCGTGGTCGTCGTCGGTGTCCTGGCCAGGGGCGCGATCGCGGGCCTGCTCGGCAAGAGCTCGGACTTCACCGGCCGGAGCGACATCTGGTCGGCCGTGCTCGGCATGATCGACCAGCACCCCGTCGTCGGCTGGGGCTGGATCGGGTACTGGTGGCCGAGCATCCACCAGCTCGCCGACCTGGCACCGCGCAAGGGCGTGACCTACTTGCAGGCGCACGACGCGTTCCTCGACGTGTGGATGCAGACCGGTCTGATCGGGCTGATCCTGTTCGGCATCTACGTCCTCACGACGCTGAACCGCTCGTGGTCCTGCGCGACGCGGATCGGGTACGGCGCCGACCAGCTCGCCCGCCCCTTCGACCCGGTGTCGCTCTTCCCGTTGCTCGTCGTCGTGGCGCTCCTCGTGCAGTCCCTCGCCGAGTCGCGGCTGCTCTACCAGGGCAACTGGGTCCTCTTCGCCCTCATCGCGATCAAGACGCGCATCGTGCTCGTCGGCGAGGAACCGGTGTCCATCGGCGACGGCCCGCGCACCCCGCACGGCAAGCGCGAGTTCCGCTGGGCAGCACGGTCCTGACCGGCCGCCGAGGCCACCCGCCTCGTCTCAGCGGTCCCGCAGCACCAACGAGCACGGAACCTCGGCCGCCCACGGCGCCGTCCTGATCACCAGGATGCGTCCGGGGTCGGCGCGGCAGGCAGCGATCGACTCCGTCACCTGCGGCGCCCACACGGGGCCGGCGCTGCGCTGCGCCGGACCAGGTGCGACGTTCAGGACCGACACCGCGACGACCAGCGCGACCACGCACCAACCGACGGCCGCCCCGATCACGCGCCCCGTGCCTCCCGTCCGCTGCTGCTCGACCAGGACGGCCGCAGTGAGCACGACCGCGGAGAGCAGCAGCATGCCGGCGGCGGCCGCGTAGCGGGTCGCACCGAGCGTCGCGAGGTGCGCGTCGTCGAGCGATCCCCAGCGTCCGTCCGCCGAGCTGTTCGCGACGAGTGCCGCCACCCAGACGGCGACCGACCCGCCCGCGAGGCCGACGAGCAGGAACCTCGCACGCCAGGTGCCGACGACCATCGCGGCGAGGACGAGCAGCACGAGGACGACGACGGGGACGGCCACGACCCACCAGCCGTGCGCGGCGACCGCCCGGCCGACCGCGGCCACGTCCCGGTCCCACGTCGCTGCGACCGGCTGCACCAGGTACCCGGCGACGACGTCGACGACCGACGGGTCGCCGCGGACGGACGACCGGTGCGTCGTCAGCGCGACGACGGCCTGCGCCGCACCGGCACCGAGTGCGACGACGGTGACGGGCAGCGCCCGCAGCCGTGGCACCGACCTCGGGAACCACGCCAGGAGCAGCAGCGGCAGGAACAGCACAGTCTGCAACTCGGTGAGGACCGCCACCAGCGCGAGCACGGCGACGACCGAGGCGCCCCACCACGTCCTGGCGCGGTACGAGAACAGCCACGGGACCGCGACGAGCATGTACCAGTGCAGGTTCGCCGCCGTGCCGCTGATCTCGTACGGCGCCAGCGGCAACACGACGGGCACGGCGGCGAGCACCAGGCGGAGCGGCCACGCCCTGACGACGTCTCGGGACAGCAGGAACACGGCGGCGCAGACCGCTCCGGCGATCGCGCACGACGCCGCCGAGACGGTCAGTGCGTACTGCTCGATCGGGCGGGCGACGCCGAGGTCGACGACCAGCCGGGGCAGGAGGTGCAGGTACCCGGCGTACGGGTGCAGCAGCGACCCGTCGACGCCGAGCGCCAGACGTTCGCGGAGGAACAGCCCGCCGTCCTCGGCCCACGCCGTCCCGCGGGTGACCGGGCCGAGTCGGTACCACGCGAGCGCTGCCGCCCCGATGCCGACCACCACCGCGGCGAGCGCCGTCAGCAGGGTCCTCCTCGTGCGTTCCATCGACGGCCGACGCTACCGGTTCATCGCGTACAGCGATATCAACCCAGTGCGATGTCGACGCACCGGGCGGACCGGGAGCCGGGACACGGGGCGGTGCGAGAGGATGGTGCGGTGACGGACGGCAGGGTGACCAGGCGAGCGCTCGCACGCCGGTACCTGTCGGCGTGGATCGGGTTCTCGGCCGGTGGCCGCTTCAGCCAGGCCCTCGCGACCGTGATGCTCCTCTTCGCGTTCGGGCAGCCCACCGTGCACGCGCTCGTCGGCACCGCGGGGACGTGGGCGGTCCTCGTGACGCTCGTGGTCCTCGCCGGGCTCAGTCTGCTCGGCCAGCGCTACCGGATCGAGTGGCACGGTGTGCTGCCGCTGTCGCTCCTGGCCTTCGTCGGCTACTGCGCGCTCAGCGTCCTGTGGAGCGAGTACTCCTGGGTGGCGCTCCGTGGGTTCGTCGGCACCGTGTGCTTCGTCGGGCTGGGGCTCTACCTGGCGCTCGGCCGCGACCTCGTGCAGGTGATCCGCGCGTCGGGTGACGCCTTCCGCATCCTGCTCGTCGTGGGTCTCGGCCTCGAGGTCCTGTCCGGGCTGGTGCTGGACGTGCCGATCCCGGCGTTCGGGATCCACGGCGACATCGCGTACGGCGGACCGATCCAGGGCATCGGCGGGACCCGCAACTTCATGGGGTTCGTCGCGGCAACGGCACTCGTCACCTTCGTCGTCGAGTTCCTCACACGCTCCGTGACGATGTGGCGCGCCGTCGGGTCCACCGCGCTCGCCGTGATCGCGCTCATGCTCGTGCAGTCCCCCATCACCGGCCTCGCGATGATCGCGCTCGCGGTGACCGCCCTCGCGCTCTGGTCGCTGCGGCACGCGCAGGCACGGACCCGGCCGGTCGTGAACGGGGTGCTCGCCGCCTTCGTGGTGGGGGTCGGGATCGTCGGGGTGCTCGCGCGGCACCGCATCCTGGCCGAGATCGGTGCGGCGGGCGGCAGCGCCATCCGGATCGACCTCTGGTCGCAGATCCGCGTCTTCATCGGGCAGTTCCCGATCCAGGGCTGGGGGTGGGTCGGCACGTGGCCGAGCGAGCCGGTCGTGCCGTTCGCCGTCTTCGTCGACCCTTCCGGCGCCCGGTTCACGTCAGGGCTCAACGCCTTCGTGGACGCGTGGCTGCAGATCGGGCTCGCCGGCATGCTGATCCTGCTGCTCACGGCGCTGCTCGCGTTCGCCCGAGCCTGGGTCACCGCCACCACGTTCCCCGGTGTCGCCTACGTCTGGCCGGCGGCGATCCTGGTGCTCCTCGGGGTGACGAGCACCGCGGAGAGCTACCTGCTGCACGGCGCGGGCTTGATGGTCTTCACGACGGTGCTCGTGGTCGCGGCCAGGCGGCGGTCGTGGCGGCGGTTGCTGCCGCGGAACGACCACGCGGGCTGACACCAGAAGAGGGGTCGTCGGCCTGTACGGATCGACAGCCGCCTGGCCCCCGCGCGCCCGTACGATCCCAAGGTGCCCGTGCGGGCCACCGTCGCGGGAGCGACGTGTTCCGAGGGGGAACCATGCTGTCGTCTCGTCGACTCGCCGTCGTCGCCGTCGTCCTCGCGGCCTTCGTGACGACGGCCATCGCCGGTCCGGCGTTCGCAGCGCCCTCGACAGACGCAGCCGCGCCGTCCGCAGCCGCGACCGCGCTGGCCGCTACGGCCGCGTCGGCCGCCGCGTCGTCCGCCTCCGGTGCGCAGCCCCCGGCGCGCTCCCTCCCCGACGGCGGCCGCTACACGCCGCTGGACACCACCCGCGCATGGCACGGAACGGTCAGGGCCCCTGGGACCGCCGTCGAACTCCAGACGCTCGCGCACCTGCCGGCGGACGCGACGGCGGTCGTGGTCAACGTCGAGGTCGAACACCCGACCCAGGACGGGTGGATCCGGGTCGCTCCGTACGAGTCCCCGGCCCAGGGGGCGACGCAGGTGTTCCGCGCGGGCCAGACCGTCTCCGGACTCACCACGGTGGCACTCCGGGTGAACGTCGGCGGCATGGTCGACGTCACCCTCTCCGGCGGGTCGGCGACGGTGTACCTCGACGTCGCCGGTTCGTACGGGCCGACCGGGTCGACCTACGACCCGCTCCCGCCCGCCCGCATCGCGGCGCCGAGCGTCGGCACCGCTCCCGTGCGCGTGCCCGTCGCGGGTCGGGGCGGCGTCCCGACGGACGCGACCGCCGTCGCGCTGAACGTCGAGGTCGGCTCCCCGACCGCCGCCGGCTACGTCCGGGTGACGCCGGCCGGCCGTGACGCGGCCGTCGCGTCGCAGGAGTTCGAACGGGGGCGGACCATCTCGAACCTGGTCATCGTCCGGCTCCGGGACGGCGCCGCGCAGGTGAAGCTCTCCGCTGGACGCGCGACGGTGTACGTCGACGTCGTCGGAGCGTACCGACCGGGCGACGACGGCTCGGTGTTCGTGCCCGAGGATCCCGTCCGCGTCGGGACGACCACGGTCGGACGCACGGCGACCCCGGTCCAGGTGACCGGCATCGGTGACATCCCGGGGGCTGCGAGCGCGGTGGCGGCGACCGTCGAGGTCGAGCGCACCACGGCGGACGGGTACGTGCGGGTCACGACGCCCGGGACCGACGCGCAGGTCGCGACCCAGGTGTTCTCCGCCGGCGGGGCGCAGTCCAACACCGTCATGCCCGCCGTCACGGGCACGGACACGGCCAGGTCGATCGACGTCCGCGTCTCCGCGGGCACCGCACGGGTCGACGTCGACGTCGTCGGGTACTTCCTCGACGGTTCCGTGGGCATCGGCTTCGGCGAGTCCGTCTCGAGCCTCGGGTGCGTCGGATCGAAGCTGCCCGCGAGCGCCGCGACCCGGCACGCCGCGTTCGTCGTCGTGTCCGCCGACCACGGCCCCGGCGAGCCGAACCCCTGCCTCGGCGCCGCCCTCGACGTCGCCTCCACCGCGGTCGGCGCCCTCGGACAGCCGGCCGTGCAGTTCTCCCTGCAGGCCGGACACTGGTTCACGAGCTCGGCGCCGGACCCCGCGCACCCCTGGCCGACCAGCGACACGATCCCGGGCGGTCCGACGGTGACCGGGAGTCCGTACGGATCGTGTCACGCGATCGTCGACCAGGCGTGCTCGTACGTGCTCGGGTACTGGCACGCCGTCATCGCCGCGCGGCAGCCCGGGATCACCGACCCCGGCGCGCACCGCTGGTGGCTGAAGGTCGACACCGACGGCGGGTGGGTCGTCCCGTGGCTCGGGTCCACGCGCGAGCTCGGCAGGAACCGGGCGTACCTCGAGGGCGAGACCGCGTACCTGGAGTCGATCGGCGCGTCCGTCGGCGTGATCGGTCACACCCCGGGGACCGTCGCGCAGCTGATCGGGACCGTTCCCCCCGAGAGCGACCTGGCCCAGCTGCCCACCTCGACGATCTGGCAGAACGCACTCGACCTGGCCGCGGCCCGGCGAGCGTGCACGACGGTCCCCCCGATCCTCGGCGGCCCGGTCGAGATGCTCAGCTTCCAGGGGTACGACCGCTCGGCGCTGGTGAGCTGCCGATGACCCGCGCACACCGGACCCCCGAGAGGAACTCCCCGCCCGTGACCACACTCCGCCGTCTCGCGATCGTCCTCCTGGCGTCCGCCCTCGCCGTCGCGGGCATCGGCACCGCACAGGCCGGAGCAGCCGCGGCGGCACAGGCCGATCCGACCGCGCCCGCCGCGGTGGCCCCGGCCGGCCAGACCGCCAGGACCCTGCCGGCGGGCGGCCGGTTCACACCGGTGGACACGACGAGGATCTGGCGTGGCACGGTCGGCACGAAGCCCGTGCGCGTCGAGGTCCCGCAGCTCGTCGGTGTCCCCGGCCTCGGGAACGCAGCGGTGCTGAACGTCGAGGTGGAGCACCCGACCGCTGCCGGATGGGTGCGGATCGCCCCGGACGGCGCGACCGCAGCCGTCGCGGACCAGGTGTTCGCCCGAGACCAGACGATCTCCGCGCTGACCACCGTCGGCGTGGTCGACGGCGCCGTCCTGGTGTCGATCAAGACCGGCACGGCGACGGTCTCCCTCGACCTGTCGGGGTACTACGCGGACACCGTCGGCTCGACCTTCACCCCGGTGAGCGCGGTCCGGACGTTCACCGGCACGGTCGGCACCGCTCCGGTGCGCGTCCCGCTGGCCGGCCGGGCCGGGATCCCGACGGACGCCACAGCCGTCGCCGTGAACACCGGCATCGGCTCCCCGACGACGTCCGGCTACGTCCGTGTCACACCGGCCGGCCGCGACGCGCAGGTCGCCACCCAGGAGTTCACGGCGGGCCGTCCGGTGTCGAACCTGGCGATCGTGCGCCTGGTCGACGGCGCCGCCCAGGTGAAGGTGTCGGCAGGACGCGCCCAGGTCGTCATGGACGTCGCCGGGTACTACACCGCGGACGACCGCGGCTCCGCCTTCGTGTCCGTCGCCCCCACGAGGACCGCGACCGTGCACCCCACCACGACAGCGAGCCTGGTCCCCGTCACCGGCACGGGCCCGGTCCCGGCGACCGCGTCGGCGGTCGTCGCCACGGTCGGGGTCAGCGGACCCAGCGCGGCCGGGTACGTCCGGGTCACCGCTCCCGGTCAGGACGCGCAGGTCGCGGTCCAGTCGTTCCGCGCTGGTGAGGCGGTCTCCAACCTCGTGATGACGCCGGTGAGCGGGACGGACCGGACGAGGAACCTCCAGGTGAAGGTCTCGGCGGGGTCGGCGACGGTGTTCTTCGACGTCGCCGGGTACTTCGTCGACGGGTCCACCGGATCGGCCGTCGGGGTCGACTACGGGCAGGGCGCGTGCTCGAGCCCCGCGAACACGGTCGACACCAGGCGCGCACCGTCCGACGCCGCGTTCGGCGTCGTCGACGTCGGGAGCCGCACGAGCGCCGCCTACCGGTCGGGCTGCGTGCCCCCGCTCCTCACGGCCGCGCAGACGGCGGTCGGCATCACCGGCGAGGACCGCGTGCAGTACCTGATGCACGCCGGCAACCACGGCGACAAGTACGCGGCACGGTTCCCCGACGTCCTCCCCTGGCCGACCAGTGACACCGCTCCCACCGGCGGCCCGGTCGTCACGGGCAACCGGTACGGCTCGTGTGCCGGCGCGCTCGACGAGGCGTGCTCCTACGTGCTCGGTGTCTGGGCGGCGTGGGACGCGACCTCCGTCGCCGGTGTCCCCGATCCGGCCGACCAGATGTGGTGGCTCGACGTCCACAACGCCAGATGGGCGGTGCAGGACGACCCGGCGTTCGGCCAGGCGTACCTGGAGGGCGCGACGACCTACCTGGAGTCCCGCGGTGCCCGCGTGGGCATCAGGGGGACGGCCGACGAGCTGTGGCAGCACCTCGGACCGGTGCCAGCGACCAGCGTCATCGCCGACCTGCCGTCCGCGGCGATCGTCGCCGGGGACCTCACCGACGCGCACCGGATGTGCGTCACCGGGGCGCCGCTGCTCGGCGGCCCGCTCGAACAGGTGGTGTACTCCGGCGGCGGCGGCAGCCGCGTCGTGTCCTGCCGCTGAACCACGGCTCCGGACGCTGGGAGCACCGGACGGGAGGCACGATGCGGGACCGCCCCGTGCTTCCAGGACGGCCGTGGCTGGCCAGGCGTCCGTGGTCGCGTGCCGCGACCGGCTACCGTGATCACGTGCCGCTCCGCCTCCCCGAACGCATCGCGATGTGCGTCGTCGCCGCCGCGTTCTCCGCGCTGAACCTGCTCGACAAGCTCCTCTGCACGGTTCCCCAGCCCGCCGACGTGTCCCGCGGCGAGTACGTCAACCGCTACGGCTGCTGGTCGGACGTGGTGTCGCTGTGGAACCAGCGCGACCTCGGCGCGCATGTGTTCCCGTACGTGTTCGGGACCTACCGCGGCGATCCGCCCGTCCTCGGCGGCGGCACGGTCGAGTACCCGACCCTCACCGGCGTCTGGGTGTGGTTCACCGCGCTGTTCGCGCACTCGGCGGCGTCGTTCCTCGTCGTCACGGGTGTGGTCGCTGCGCTCCTCGCCGTCGTCGTCACCCTCGCGCTCGCTCGCATCGCCGGGCGGCGTGCGTGGGTGTTCGCCGCGACGCCCCCGCTCGCGCTGTACGCGGCCTACAACTGGGACCTCCTGCCGGTCGCCTGCACCGTCGCCGGTCTGCTCGTGATGACCGCGGCGCCCCGGTCCTGGCCGCCGCTCGTCCGCTGGGCCGTCACCGGCTTCGCCTTCGGAGTCGGCGGGGCGTTCAAGCTCTACCCGCTGATGTTCCTCGCCGCGCTCGTGCTCGCCGCGTTCCTCGACCGTGACCTCGACCTGCCCGGCCGCCTCCGCAGGTCCCTCATCGCGCTCGGCACTGGTGTCGGTGCGGTGCTCGTCGCGAACGTGCCGTTCATGGTCGTGAACTTCGAGGGCTGGCTCTCCGTCTTCCAGTTCCAGGCGGGGCGACCGATCGGCGCCTCGACGCTGTCGGTCTGGTACTACGGACTGCTCCCGTGGTCGGCGGACCTCGACGGCCCGTTCCAGGACACGATGTCGATGCTCGCGACCGTGTCGACCGGCCTCGGCATCCTGGTCGTCCTCGGCGTCACGGTCGTGATCGGCGTCCGCACGGGACGCACCCCCTGGATCCAGTCCTCGGCCGCGATGCTCTGCGTGTACATGGTCTGCAACAAGGTCGACTCGCCGCAGTACGTGCTCTGGCTGCTGCCGTTCTTCGTGGTGCTCCGCCTCGGGGGGTGGTGGATCGCCGCGTACCTGGTGACGGACGTCGCGCTCACGACGGGCTTCTTCCGGAACGGGTACTACGCGGCGATCGGCCAGACCGGGGACACCTGGGCATCGCAGATGATGACCGCGGGGATCTGGGTGCGTGCCGCGCTGCTCGTCGTCTTCGTGGTGGTGTTCCTCCGGACGCCGGTGGTCCGCCGGCCGCTCGCCGACCGGACGACCACCGGGAGGCGTCGCGCCGATGTGTCCGTGGACGCAGCACCCGCGCGGTGACGACGGCCGGACACCTCGTGCCCGTACACTTCCGGTGACCGTCAGGGGGACGGTCCTGATCGAAGGAACGCCATGACGCGCCCGCTCCACCGGTTCGCCCTCGTCGTCACCACCGCACTCGTCGCGATCGACCTGGTCAGCGCCGGCGTCGTCGCGGTCACACCGTCACCGGCAGCGGCAGCCGCGCCCACCACCGGGCGGTACGTGCCGGTGGACACCGCCCGCGTCTGGTCCGGGACCGTCGGCACCTCCCCCACCGTGGTGACGATCGCCGGCAAGGTCGGCGTCCCGTCGAACGCCACCGCCGTCGTCGTCAACGTCGAGGTGGGCACCCCGACCGCGAACGGGTACGTCCGCGTCACGCCGCGCGGGTCGGACCCGCAGGTGGCGACCCAGGAGTTCTCCGCTGGGCAGACGATCTCGAACCTCTCGACCGTGAAGCTCGCCCGAGGCGGTGTGCAGGTCAAGCTGTCGGCAGGGACCGGCACCGTGTTCATGGACGTCTCCGGGTACTACGTGGACGGCTCCGGTGCGACGTACACCCCCCTCGACGCGACGCGCGTCTTCCAGGGTACGGTCGGCACGACGCCCGTCCGGGTCCCGCTGACCGGAGTCGGCGGGGTCCCGTCGACGGCCACCGCGGTCGCCGTCAACACGCAGGTGCAGGACACGACCGCGAACGGGTACGTGCGCGTCACCCCGTCCGGCCAGGACCCCCAGGTTGCGGCGCAGGTGTTCACCCGCGGGACCGCGATCTCCAACCTCGTCATCGTGAAGCTCGTCGGGGGCGCGGCCCAGGTGAAGGTGTCGAGCGGCACCGCGACGGTGTTCATGGACGTCTCCGGGTACTACGAGGACTCGGACAGCGGTTCGGTGTTCGTGCCCCTCGACACCACGCGCGCCTACGCGGGCCCGGTCACGACCACGGCACGCGTCGTCCGACTCTCCGGCACGGCCGGTGTCCCGGGGACCGCCACCGCCGTCGTCGCGAACGCCGAGACCGAGAAGACCACGGCGGCCGGGTACCTCCGGGTCACCCCGGCCGGCAAGGACGCCCAGGTCGCGACCCAGGTCTTCGGGGCGAACCGCGCGGTGTCGAACCTCGTGATGGCGAAGGTGACCGGCAGCACCGTGAACCGCGGCGTCCAGGCGAAGGTGTCGGCCGGGTCGGCCACGCTCGACCTCGACGTCGCCGGGTACTTCATGGACGGGTCGTCCGGATCGGGCATCGGTGCGGACATCTCGTGGCCGCAGTGCGGCTCGGCGTCGACGTGGCCAGACGACATGGCGTTCGGCCTGATCGGCGTCAACAACGGCCTCGCGAACAACGACAACCCGTGCTTCGGCCAGCAGCTCGTCTGGGCGCTGGGATCGGCCGGTGGGACGACACAGCCGAAGGTCCAGCTCTACGTGAACACCGCGAACCCGGGTGAGTACTTCAAGAACAACCCCGGCGCGAGCCGGGCCTCCTGGCCGACGAGCAACGCGGGGAGCGACTCGACGCGTCCGACGAACCCGTACGGCACGTGCACGAACGACACCGCGGGGCTCACGTCGACCGCGTGCTCGTGGATGTACGGCTGGAACCGCGCGGTCGAGGACGCGAACGACCGCAGCGTCTCGAACCCGGGCAGCTACCGGTGGTGGCTCGACGCCGAGACGAACGGCACGTGGCAGAGCGGGGTCGGTCAGAACCGCGCGACCCTCGAGGGGATGACCGCGTACTTCACGTCGATCGGGGCGTCCGTCGGGCTCTACTCCTCGCCGTCGGAGTGGAGCACGCTGTTCGGGTCGGTCCCGTCGTCGAGCACGCTGTACCGCCTGCCGAGCTGGCGCGCGGTCGGCACCGCCACGCTCGCCACGGCGCAGCAGTCGTGTGCGGCCACCCCGTTCACCGCAGGCGGGCGCATCGAGATGGTCCAGTACGTCGCCGACGGGTTCGACCGGAACGCCACCTGCGTGTAGGGCTGGGACTCAGCGCCGGGCGAACCGGCGCTGCAGTCCCCACTGTGTGACGCGGAGCATGGCCTCGAGCACGATGGCCTGACTCATCTTGGAGACACCACGGAGCCGGTCACGGAACCGGATCGGCACCTCGACGATGGTGCCGCCGAGGTCGTGCACGCGGAGCGTCATGTCGACCTGGAAGCAGTAGCCCTTGGAGTCGATCGAATCGAGGTCCATCCGGGCGATCACGTCGGCGCGGTAGACGCGGAACCCCGCGGTGATGTCCCGGACGTCGATGCGCAGCATCCACCGGGCGTAGGCGTTCCCGCCGCGGCTCAGTGCCTCGCGGTACTTCGGCCAGTCGACCACGGAGCCGCCGGGGACCCACCGAGACCCGATCGCCAGTGCGACCCCCTCGTCGCCGACGACGGCCTCGATGAGGGCGGGCAGCCGGTCTGCCGGGTGCGACCCGTCCGCGTCCATCTCGACGAGCAGGTCGTAGCCCCGCTCGAGCCCCCACCGGAACCCGGCGACGTACGCGCTCCCGAGACCGAGCTTGCCGGCCCGCCGCATCAGGTGGACGCGATCGTCGTGGGCCGCGATCCCCGCGACGACGTCGCCGGTGCCGTCGGGGCTGCCGTCGTCGACGACGAGCACGTGCGCGGTCGGCACGGCACCGAGGACGAGCGACAGGATGTCACCGACGTTCTCGGCCTCGTCGTACGTCGGGACGATGACGAGGGGAACCGGACTGGTGGTCATCGGGCGGGGGTGCTCCCCGGCTCGTCACGGCCCATCGTCCTGCTGGCGATCTCGGACGGCGTCGCGGACTCCGGGGCGGAGTGCTCGGTCGGCAGCCGGCGCTGCGCGGCACCCGGCGCCGCGTAGGTCAGGTAGTTGAGCCGGCTCGTCTCGCGTCGGAGCCGCGTCACCCCCTCCAGCACGAAGCCCAGTATCCACGTCAGGAACGCGATCACCATGAGCGATGCGGCGAGGAACGCGGTCGGGAACCGCGGGACGAGTCCGGTGCGTCCGAACTCGATGAAGAGCGGGATCGCCAGGACGATGCCGACGACCGCGAACAGGGCGCCGATGATCCCGTGGAAGAGCACCGGGCGCTCGAACCGGATCAGGTGCGCGATGAGGGAGAGGATCTTGAAGCCGTCGCTGTAGGTGTTGAGCTTCGACTCGGTGCCGGCGGCGCGGTCGCGGAACCCGACCGGGACCTCGGTGTGCGGGACGCGGAGGTTCATCACGTGCACGGTGAGCTCGGTCTCCGTCTCGAACTCGCGGGAGAGCGCGGGGAACGACTTCACGAAGCGACGCGACATGACGCGGTACCCGCTCAGCATGTCCGAGACGGGCGTGCCGAAGAGCCGGCCGACCACGCGGTTGAACATCCGGTTGCCGGCTTCGTGACCGGGACGGTAGGCGGTCGACGTCGGATCGTCCTGCCGGACGCCGAGGATGTGGTCGTACGGTCCCTCGAGCAGGGTCCTGATCATCTCGGGGGCGGCTGCGGCGTCGTAGGTGTCGTCGCCGTCGATCATCAGGTAGACGTCGGCGTCGATGTCGCCGAACGCGCGGCGGATGACGTTGCCCTTGCCCTTGGTGTGTTCGTACCGGACCTCGGCACCGGCACGACGGGCTTCGTCGTCGGTGCCGTCGGTGCTGTTGTTGTCGTAGACGTACACGTGGATGCCCGGGACCGCCTGCTTGAGGTCGGTCACCACCTTGTGGATCGCGGGTGCCTCGTTGTAGCAGGGGACGATCGCGGCGATGACGAGGTCGTCGAGAGTCACGGGTAGGGTCCTTCAGTGTCACGGATCCGTCGAGCGGCGGGGTCGTGGTCACGAAACCCCTGCGAGAGGCTAACAGTTCCCGTGCTCGACGGCGGACGCGCCCCGCGGAACAGGAAGGACACCGTGTCGAGAGCATCCGAGTGGTTCGTCGGGCACCTGCGCCGAGGGGGCTCGTTCCTCGTCGTCGGGGGCATCGGCTTCGTCGTCGACGCAGTCGTCTACAACGTGCTGGTCTTCTGGGGCGGCCACGGCCCCCTCTTCGCGCTCCCCCTGCTCGGCAAGGTCATCGCGATCGCCGTCGCCAGCGTCGCCACCTACTTCGGCAGCCGGCTGTGGACCTACCGGGACCGGAGCGGCGAGCAGACGCTCAAGAGCTTCGGCGTCTTCGCGCTGCTCAACGTCATCGCGATCCTGCTGCAGCTCGGGTGCCTGGGGTTCTCGCGCTACGTGCTGCACCTCGACTCCCCGCTCGCCGACAACGTGTCCGGCACGCTCGTCGGGCAGGCCGTCGCGACCGTCTTCCGCTACTTCGCGTACGGCAAGTGGGTGTTCCCGGACCGCGAGGACGGCGCCGAGGAAGCGGTCCGCCAGGCGGTCTGAGCGACGGACGCGGCCGGCCGACCGGCGGACGCTCAGCGCTTGTCGACCTCGTAGATCCAGAGCGTCTCGGCACCCTCGGTGATCTTCCGCACCGGCGAGATGCAGTCGTCGGTGACGGGCTGGTCGGACAGCACGTACTGCACGTTCTCCTGCGCGAAGCGGCTGCACCCGTCGAAGCTCACCTGGATCTGGTCACGGACCGGCAGGAAGAGCTGCGGCGCCCCGACGCCGTCGAGCCAGTTGACGTTCGCGAGACGGTTCCAGACGTCCGAGGACTTCCCGGACGGGTCGATCTCGTCCCACATCTCCTCGGGCGGGTAGGTCTGCACACCGTTGTAGGAGTGCGCGCCGCTCTCGAGGAGCATCGCCGTCGGGACGTACCCGCCGATGCCGACCCAGCGCGCGTCCGGGTCGTCCCGGACGATGGCCGAGACCGCACGGCCTGCCGTCGTCTCGGTGCCGAGGTCGTACACGCCGCGGTACAGCGGGTTGACCTGTCCGCCGACCGCGACCGAGACGGCGAGCACGAGGAGCGCGCCGACGGCGATCCACCGACGCGCGATGCAGACGACCGCGACGACGAGCAGGACGGCGGCGTACCGCCAGGCGTGGGAGGCGAGCACGATCGACTGGCTCGCGTGCAGGTGGGTGTACACGACGGCGATCGATCCGGCCACGAGGACGACCGAGTACCCGGCGACGAGCCACGGGGTGCGCGCCGCGCCGGTCCCGGCTTCGACGCGCCGGCGGTCGAGTCGTGTCGCGATGAGGGCGACGGAGGCCAACCCGAGCAGGTCGAACGCGAGCCGGAGTCGCGCGTCCGTGCTGCGGTCGAGCAGGAGCAGGTGTGCCACGGCGTCCCAGTGCGGGACGAAGACGAACGCGAGCAGGATGAGCAGCACGACGACGGTCGCGAGCACCGGCCAGTCCATCCGCCGGCGTCGGAGCGAGGTGACGAGCAGCCAGAGCAGGACCGGCAGCACGAAGACGACGACCATGATCGGCGCGGCGCCCTCCGACTGGTTCACCGCGAGGCCGCCGATGTGTCCGCTCTGGAACGACCGCTGGAACGGGCCGCTGAACAGCGACATCAGCGCGTTGTAGTTCGATGCACCGGTCGCCTCGAGGCGCTGGCCCGGGTACACGGTGCCGAGGACGGCCTTGATGGTGTCGATGCGGGTGAGCGCCCACACGCCGATCACCACGACGGCCCCCACCGCGGCCGACGCGAGCGGGACGAGCCGCAGGAGCGTGCCGCGCCACGGGACGCCGGGGGTGCGGAGCCGTTCGACGAGGAACCCGACCGCGAGCGCCACGAGCACCACGCCGGCCGGGACCATGTACGGCACGTAGATGCTCATCACCATCGTGACGGTGAGGTACCCGGTGATCACGGCGGCCACGATCGACGGCCAGCGCCGGGTGGAGCGGAACGCCCACAGCACGGCGGTGAGGCCGGCGAAGGCCCATGCCACCGGCCAGATCGTCGTCGGCAGGAACCACCACTGGATCATCGGCGACAGGCAGAGCGCGACGGCCAGGAACGCCGCGGTCGCCGGGCGGCGCGGCATCACGGTGACCGCGAACACGTACGCGGCGACCAGGGCGCCGAGGACCGGGATCCACCACCGCACGGCCATGCCCTGGTCGAGCGGCAGGAAGAGGAAGCCCACGACGTGCGGGCGGAAGACGCTCGACCAGTCCCACGACGGCAGGTCGTTCTGGATGGTCGCGTCCATGCCACCGGGGAACGACTGGTTGACGACCGGGAAGCCCTCGCGCACCTGCGACACGATCCAGCTCGACTGCACGAGCCACTCGTCGCTCCTGATGCCCTGGGGGTGGCCGGCGAGGAGGTTCGGGTCGGTTCCCGTGCCGAAGCTCTGCCAGTACACGCCGGTGGAGCTCCCGGAGATGCCGAGCGCCACGAGCACGACCACGATGAGCGCCGCGACGACCGGGAAGCCGAGCAGCACGACGAGGTTCGGGAGTCCGGACGCCCTCGGCTCGACGACCCGTTGCCAGCCGGCCTCGAGGCGGACCCACGCTGTCAGGAGCGGGTTCCGTGTGCGGGCTCGGTCGGTGGTGGGTGCGCTCACGCGGTGATCTTTCGGGTTGGTTCGCCTCACCCGACGGTGACGGCCTGGCAGCCGAGGAGGACGTTCTTCCCGGCCCCGACATTTATCGCATACGAGCAGACGGTGTGCGAACCGGCTCGCGCGGCGAAGGACTGGTTGATGCCGTGCGCGGAGCCCGCCGCCGGGTAGATCCGACCCACGTCGGCGCGCGCCGCGTTCGCCGGCCCGGACGCGACGCCGACGCCGTCGAGGTACGTGTCGACGCGGATGGCCGTCTTCTGCTGGTCGGGGTCGATCGTCCACCCGTTCACCTGCACGCGGCCGGCAGCGGGCGACGCGGCGTCCATGCCGCCGAACGGCGAGGAGTTCGCAGCGATCGTGGCCGTGTCGCAGCCGAGCGCGGTGTCACTGCCGCCACCGACGTTCTTCGCGGTCACGCAGATCGTGTGTGCACCCTGCCGGAGGTCGTAGGACACGTTGATCCCGTGCTTCGCTCCGTACTTCGGGTACACCCGACCGATGTCGCCGCGCGTGGCGTTCGCGGTGGAGGTGCCCATGGCGACACCGTCGACGGTCAGGGCGATCTGCACCGGTGCCGTGGTGTCCGGGTCGATCGTCCAACCGTTCACGGTCGCGGTCGACCCGCTCGTCGTGACGTCCATGCCACCGAAGGGCGACGCGTCGGCGACGGTCACGCTGCGGCAGCCGAGGTTCGTGCTGCCGCCGGGCCCGGTCGCGTTCAGCCCGTAGACGCAGACCTGGTGCGTGCCGGCCGACGCCGAGACGGTCGTGGCGATGCCGTGTGCGTTGCCGTAGTTGGCGTAGACACGCCCCACGTCGGGTCGTGACGCGTTCGCGACCGAGCGGCCGCGGTTGCGCCCGTCGACGTAGACGTCCACGGAGATCGACGCGGCGGTGTCCGGGTCGATCGTCCAGCCGCCGACGGCGATCGTGCCGGCCGACGGGGACGACACGTCCATGCCACCGATCGGGGACCCGGTGGACACCGCGACGGTGACGCACTGGCCGATCTGGGCGTTGGACCCGGAGCCGATGTTCACGCCGACGGCGCAGATCGAGTGCGTGCCGCCGCCGACCGTCAGGGTGTTCAGGATGCCGTGGTTGTTCCCGGCACCCGGGTAGGCGCGGCCGACGTCCGGTCGGGACGCGTTGGCGGGCAGGGTGCCGAGGAGCTTGCCGTCGGAGTACCACTGCACCTGCACGGTGGCTGCCTTGTCGTTCGGGTCGATCGCCCAGCCGCCGACCTGCACGTAGCCGGGGCCGTACTGCTTGGCGTCGATGCCGCCGAAGGGGTTGTCAGCGGTGGAGACGCCGAACCAGTCGTTGTAGAGCCGCCAGAAGTTGCGGTTGCCGTAGGCCGAGCAGCCGTCGCCCGTGCCGTACAGGTTGTTCAGCGCCGCCTGGTTCGGCGTGTACGGCGTGTAGTAGTACAGCGCCGCCGTCGCCTTGTTCTGGATGTAGACGCTCTTCGTGCCGCACGCCGCGTTCGGGTTGTACTGCACGTTGCGGTTCGCGCCGGGACCGAACCAGGTGAAGTAGTTGCTCGTCCCGGCGGGGTTGCCGTAGCGCTTCCACTGCCACGACGCCCAGAAGACCTGGTTGCCGACACCCGAGTACGCCGGGTCACAGCCGCCGTTGGCGCTGTCCGGGCATGCGTACCCCATCGCTCGCGAGAGCACCGCAGCCGAGGGGTTGCGGGCAGTGCCGCCGTTGATCAGCGCCTGCTCCTTCTGGAGCGTGACGAGGATGACCTTGGGGTTGATGCCGCACGCGGCACCGACGCGGGCGATGATCTGCGCCGCGGAGAGCGAGGTCCCGCCGGCGACGGCGTTGCACATCGCGTCGGCACCGTGGCTGTTGAGCGAGTAGCGCCCGACGTTGAGGCACGAGCTCGACGAGCAGGTGCCGATCTGGGCGTTGAGGAAGGTCTGGATGGCCGTCTCGGACATCCCTCCCCCGTTGTAGAACTCGGAGTCCGGGATGATGTTGCCCGGGTCGAACTGCGAGCCGCTCAGTGCGGATGCGGAGTCCTGCGACGCGTTCGGTCCGGTGATCTGGAAGCCGACCAGGACGCTCGCGACGGCGAGCACGCTCGCGGCGACGGCGATGAGCTTTTTCACGTCGGGGGCCTCCCTGGGGCGGCGACGGGGGTGGTTGGCACGCGCTTCGCGGTGGCGGCCGAGGCCGGATCCCTGGAACCGGCCAAGTCACACGTGCCACAGCAGGCTACCCCGATCACAGTGATCACACAGCCCCCAAACCCTCCCCCGAACGGGAGGCGCGGCGCGGCTCCGCGCCGTCAGTGCGTTCCCGAGACGGTCGCCACCTGAGTGCGTGTTCAGCCTGCGGTGTCGACCAGCGTCTCGACGCGGACCCGCGCGGCGCGGTCGAAACCGTCCGCCCGGCGGGCGCGACGCGCGTGGCGGAGCACGGCAGGGGCCTCCAGGACGAGCCGGCGCCACGCCGACGGCGTGAGCTGCGCGCCGGACGGACGCGCCAGGTCGCGCAGCATGCGCACGACGGTGCGCGCACCGACCCGGAGCGCGAAGGCCGGTGAGCCGTTGCGCACCACGACCGCGAGGCGGTTCCGCATGCTCTGGTACCGGACGAGCGGTGAGTCGCTGCCGGAGCTGGCGGCGTGCCGGTGGACGACGACCGCATCGGGGGCGTAGCGGACGTCGAACCCGGCGAGCCGGAGCCGCCACGCGACGTCGAGGTCCTCGTAGTACATGAAGAGGGACTCGTCGAAGCCGCCGACCTGCTCGAGCGGTCCGCGACGCAGGAACACCGCTCCCCCGGAGAACCCGAACAGCGGCGCCGACTCCGGCGCGTCGTCGATCGGGCGCAGCCAGTCCCGGTCGCGACCGTTGCCGGCGCGGTCGACGACGACGCCGGTGCCGTTGACGAGCGTCTGACCGGCGCCGGACCGACGCCAGCGCGTCCCGTCCCCGGCGACCAGGTCGTCGTCGCCGCGGTCGGCGCCGGTGACCCGGGTGAACGCGCCCTCCAGCACCGCGGTGGCGGCCACCGCGGCGACGACGTCACCGCCGGCGGCCAGCACCGCGAGCCCGCGGTCGAGGAACCCGTGGTCCGCGACCGCGTCGTTGTTGAGGAGCACGACGACGTCACCGGAGGACGCGCGGATCCCGCGGGTGACCCCGCCGGCGAACCCGGAGTTGGTCGGCTCGGCGACGACGACCGCGTCCGGGTGGTCGGCGCGGTAGGCGGCGACGGTCGCGTCGTCGGCCTCGTTCACCACGACCACGAGCTCGATCGTCGCCTCGACGCGCTGCGAGCGCACGGAGTCGATCGCCCGACGGGTGAGTTCGGGCTGGTGCCAATCGACGATGACCACGGAGACGTCCACGCCGCCAGTCTCCCAGGCTCCCGGGCGGTCCGAGCCCCGGCCGCCCGCACCGTGGACACGGCGTCGGTATAGTGGTGCCGCCTTCCGGGGCACCACCGCCAGCCGACGTATGGAGTTCGTCCGTGTCCACTTTCGCGCCTCGCGTGTCCGTCGTCGTCATCAACTTCCGCGGAACCGACGACACGCTCGAGTGCATCGCCCGCCTCAGCGAGGTCGACTGGCCGGCGGACCGTCTCGAGATCGTCGTCGTCGAGAACGGGTCGGGTGACGACAGCGAAGCGCGCCTCCGTGCCGCGCTCGGCGAGCAGAAGAACGTCAGGATCATCGTCTCCGAGGAGAACCTCGGGTTCACCGGCGGCAGCAACCTCGGTGCCCGTGAGGCGAGCGGCGACGTCGTCGCGTTCCTCAACAACGACGCCAAGCCCGACGTCAACTGGGTCAAGGAGGGCATCGCCGGGTTCGCACCGAGCCCCCGCGTCGCCGCCGTGGCCAGCAAGGTCCTCGACTGGGAGGGCAAGACGATCGACTTCGTCGAATCGGGGCTCAGCTGGTTCGGCATGGGCTACAAGAACCACATCGCCGAGCTCGACGACGGCCGCTTCGACGAGCCGCGGGACCTGCTCTTCGGCACCGGCTCGGCACTCTTCGTCCGCCGCGACGTCTTCCTCGAGGTCGGCGGCTTCGATGAGGGCCTGTTCATGTTCTACGACGACGTGGACCTCGGCTGGCGCCTCAACCTGCTCGGCTACCGCGTCCGGTTCGCGCCGCGCTCGGTGGTCTACCACAAGCACCACGGCTCGATGAAGTCGTTCGGCGACCACCGCGAGATGTACCTGCTCGAGCGGAACGCCCTGCACCTGCTCTACAAGAACCTCTCCGACGAGAACCTCGGCACCTTCCTGCCGGCAGCGCTGGCGCTCCTGGCCCGCCGCGCGGTGGCGAAGAGCGGCCGCGACTCCGGCGAGTTCGACATCCGCCGATTCACCGGCGCACCGGACGAGTTCGACCCGACGACGCCGATGTCCAAGGAAGCCGTCGCCGGCCTCTACGCGCTCGACCAGTTCGTCGCCGACCTGCCGCGTCTGTCCGAGGACCGTCGCCGCATCCAGGGCCAGCGGGTGAAGACCGACAAGGAGGTCTTCCGGCTCTTCGGGGACGCGTTCAAGCCGCTGTTCGAGGACGGCTACTTCCTCGAGGGCTACCAGGCCATCATCGAGGCCTTCGACGTCGAGCAGCCGATGCACCGCAACCGCGTGCTCGTCATCACCGGCGACGCCCTCGGCGAGAAGATGGCCGGCCCCGGGATGCGCGCGTGGAAGATCGCGGAGGCGCTCAGCGAGCACAACGACGTCCGTCTCGTGACCTGGAACGTCGCGAACCGCAAGTCCGACACGTTCGAGGTCTCCCGGGTGCCGCTCCAGCACGAGCGCACCATGAAGGACCACGAAGAGTGGGCCGACGTCATCTTCTTCCAGGGCTACGCGCTCCACCACTTCCAGACGCTGCAGCGCTCGAACAAGATCATGGTCGTCGACCTGTACGACCCGATGCACCTCGAGCAGCTCGAGCAGGCTCGTGACAACGGCGACGTCGGCTGGCGCAACCAGGTGACCTCGACGACCGAGGTCATCAACGCCCAGCTCGAGCGCGGCGACTTCTTCCTGTGCGCCTCGGAGCGCCAGCGCCTGTTCTGGCTCGGCCAGCTCGCCGGCGTCGGTCGTGTCAACCCGGACAACTACCTGGCGGACGACAACCTCAACAAGCTCATCGCCATCGCGCCGTTCGGCATGGACTCCACCCCGCCGAAGCACGAGCGCAAGGCGATCCGCGGCGTGACGCCCGGCATCGGCGAGGACGACAAGGTCGTCATCTGGGGCGGTGGCATCTACAACTGGTTCGACACCCCGTCGCTGGTCCGCGCCGTCGCGAAGGTCGCCGAGACGCACGACGACATCCGGCTGTTCTTCCTCGGCGTCGCGCACCCGAACCCGGACGTGCCCGAGATGGCGATCGTCTCCGAGACCCGCCGCATCAGCGACCAGCTCGGCCTGACGAACAAGCACGTGTTCTTCAACGAGCAGTGGGTCGCACTCGACGACCGGCAGAACTACCTGCTCGAGGCCGACGCCGGCGTGTCGACGCACTTCGCGCACATCGAGACCACGTTCTCGTTCCGCACGCGCATCCTCGACTACATGTGGGCGAACCTGCCCATCGTCACGACGGACGGCGACAGCTTCGGCGACCTCGTCGCAG
The DNA here is from genome assembly GCF_048756585.1 of Curtobacterium sp. L3-7. NCBI lineage: Bacteria > Bacillati > Actinomycetota > Actinomycetes > Micrococcales > Microbacteriaceae > Curtobacterium > Curtobacterium sp. L3-7. Next base: position 3,098,594 of record NZ_CP151474.1, read on the forward strand.
CGGAGGGCATGGGCGTCGCGGTCAAGGAGCGCGACGTCGACGGCCTCGCCGCCGCACTCGAGTCGATGCTCTACGACGAGCAGGCGGCGCAGGCCGCTCGTGACGCCGTCAGCCGTGTCCGCTCGGACTTCACGTGGGACCGCGCCCTCGCGCCGCTCGTCGAGTTCTGCAAGGACCCGCACGTGGCCGCGGACCGCGCCCACGAAGCCGCGGTGCCCGCAGGGTCCGTCGCGGCCGGCGGACGTCCGCGCGTCGCCCTCAGCCCGGCCCGCCAGCGCGAGCTGCAGTTCCACCAGATCGCGAACAGCCGCCACGGCATCTCCCGTGACGTCCGTCTTGCGACCTGGTACCTCCGCGAGAACGGCGTCTCCGGGCTCCGCGACAAGGTGCAGAACCGGGTGCGCATCATGCGGGAGAGCAAGAACGGCCGCTGACCTCAGGCGGCCCCCAACGGCCGCCGATGTACAGTTGTCCGTCGCCCGCGTCGAATGTAAGGACCCCTTTTGAGCAACATCGTCACCGAGCGGTTCGATCGCCTCCGGCAGGAACACATGGTTCCCGCCGGTCGACCGGCCACGGCCGTCATCGGGTCGCTGCGCGAGATCTTCGCGCACCGGCAGCTGCTCGACCTGCTGATCCGCCGCGACCTGAAGTCGCGGTACAAGGACAGTGCCCTCGGGTTCGCCTGGACCCTGATCCGTCCGCTCGTCCAGCTGGCGATCTACTACTTCGTGCTCGGGGAGATCCTCGGCGCGTCCCGGAACATCCCCGAGTTCGCGATCTACGTGTTCTCCGGGCTGACCCTGTACGGGCTCTTCAGCGAGATCGTCGCGGCCGGTACCGCGTCGATCGTCGGGAACGCCGGCCTGATCAAGAAGATCTACCTGCCCCGTGAGATCTACCCGCTGGCGAGCGTCGGCGCCGCGCTGTTCAACTTCGGCGTCCAGCTCGTCGTCCTGCTCGCGGCCGCGATCCTGCAGAGCGGCTTCGCCTGGATCCGTCCCGACCTGCTGTACTTCTTCCCGGCGACCCTGGTGATCCTGATCTGGGCCACCGCGTTCGCGCTGCTGCTCGCCGCGGCGAACGTCTACCTCCGTGACATGCAGTACCTCGTCGAGGTCCTCGTGCTCCTGCTCATGTGGGGCTCCCCCATCGTCTACAGCTGGCAGATGGTCGCGACCCGTGCACCAGAGTGGCTGCTGAGCATCTACACGTCCAACCCGATCACCCTCGCCGTCCTCGGCATCCACCGTGCGTTCTGGACCGCCGGTGCCGACTCCGAGTACCCCTCGCACCTGCTGATCCGCCTGGTCGTCGCCGGCGTCGTCGGCCTCGTCGCGCTGCTGGTCTGCCAGCGGGTGTTCGCCAAGCTGCAGGGCAACTTCGCCCAGGAGATCTGACCCGATGAGCATCGACAACGACATCGCCCAGGAGACCCGGTCCCCGTTCACCGACGCACCGGCCGTCGTCACGGTCAAGAACGTCTCGAAGCGCTTCACGATCCGCAAGGACAACTCCCTCAAGGAGCGCATCGTCACCCTCGGCCGCGCCGGACGTCGGCACAGCGAGGACTTCTGGGCGCTCAAGGACATCAGCCTGGACATCCCGGCCGGCACCACGATCGGGCTGCTCGGCCCGAACGGCTCCGGCAAGTCGACGCTGCTGAAGACCATCGGCGGCATCCTCGAACCGACGACGGGTTCGGTCGAGCGCCGTGGTCGTCTCGCCGCGCTCATCGAGCTCGGCGCCGGGTTCCACCCCGACCTGACCGGCCGCGAGAACGTCTACCTCAACGCCGCGATCCTCGGCCAGACGCAGGAGGAGACCGAGGCCCGCTTCGAGGACATCCTGCAGTTCTCCGGCATCGGCGACTTCATCGACACCCAGGTGAAGTTCTACTCGTCCGGCATGTACGTCCGGCTCGCCTTCGCGGTCGCGATCAACACCGACCCGGACGTCCTGCTCGTCGACGAGGTCCTGGCGGTCGGTGACGAGCAGTTCCAGAAGAAGTGCCTCGACAAGATCCGCGAGTTCCAGGAGCAGGGCCGCACGATCATCCTCGTGTCGCACTCCCTCGGACAGGTCCAGGAACTCTGCGACTCCGCCGTCGTCCTGCACCACGGCGAGGTCAAGTTCCAGGGCTCGGCGCGTCTCGCGGTGAAGAACTTCCGCGAGATCCTCGAGGGCCGTCGTGTCGCCGAGGCCGAGGCCGCGAACCCGGAGGCGGACGCGAACCCCGGCAAGGTCGAGCACGTCGAGCTCGAGATCCCCGGCCGCGCCCCCGGGGCCGAACACCGCCACGGCGACGACCTGGTGATCCGTGCGACCTTCTCGCACAAGGACGTCCTGCCCGAGTGGCGTGCCGGCATCAAGATCGAGACGCACCTCGGCCACCCCGCGTTCGGCATCGACAGCCGCCAGACGCAGGTGCGGCACGATCCGCTGCGCGGCACGGCCACCGTCGAGTGGCACCTCACGGACCTGCGGCTCGGTGGCGGTCAGTACTTCGTGCACGTCTTCCTCGCGAAGCCGAACGGCGAACACATCGTCATCGAGCGCGAGGCCGCGCGGTTCGTGGTCGTCGACGAGGACACGCAGTCCGGCATCGCCTGGACGAAGACCACCGAACGCCAGGTCAAGGGCTGACGTGCAGGAACGGCCGGTGCTGATCGACGCCACGTCGGTCCCGCCGAACCGTGGCGGGGTGGCTCGGTACATCTCCGGGCTCCTCACCGGCCTGGCCGACCTCGACGTCCGCGTCGACGTGATCGCGAAGCCCGGTGACCTCGACTGGCTCCGCGGGCTCGCGCCGGTGCACCGCTACCACGCGGCGCCGGGTTGGACCGCCTCGCGGCCGGCGCGGTTCGTCTGGGAGCAGGTCGGCCTGCCCCGGGCGGTGCGCCGTGTCGGGGCGACCATCCTGCACAGCCCGCACTACACGTTCCCGGTGACCCGTGCCTCCAGGACGGTCGTCACCCTGCACGACGCGACCTTCTTCAGCGACCCGGCCGCGCACTCGCGCCTGAAGGTGCTCTTCTTCCGCACCTGGACGCGCCTGGCGCGCCGGTTCGCCCGTGCCACGGTGGCACCGAGTGCCGCCACGGTCAGCGAGCTCGACCGGTTCGCCGGTCCCGCACGGACGGCGACGGCGGTCGCCCACCTCGGGGTGGACGCCGCCCTGTTCCACGCGCCGAGCGCCGACGAGGTCGCGGCGTTCCGCAGCACCCACCGGATCGACGACGGCACGGAGTGGATCGCGTTCCTCGGCACCGTCGAACCACGGAAGCGCGTGCCGGAGCTCATCGCAGCGCACCGCGCCCTCGCCGACCGCACCGGCACCGACGTCCCGACGCTGCTCGTCGCCGGTGGCCTCGGCTGGGACGAGACCGCCCGCGGACAGCTCGAAGCGGCCGGTGACCGACCGGGGGCGCCACTGCGCTACCTCGGCTACCTGCCGATCGATGAACTGCGCGCCTTCCTCGGTGGCTCCCGCGTGGTCGCCTACCCGAGCATCGCCGAGGGCTTCGGCCTCCCCGTGCTCGAGGCGATGGCGTCGCGTGCCGACGTCCTGACCACCGACCGACTGGCGATCCCGGAGGTCGGCGGCGACACCGTCACCTACACCGAGCCGGACGCCGGCCCCATCGCGGACGCACTCGAGCAGCTGCTCGCGCAGGACCCCGCGGTCAGGGCGGACCGCGTGGAGCGCGCCGGTGCTCGTGCCGACGGTTTCACCTGGGCCGCGTGTGCCCGCGCCCACCTCGGGGTGTTCGCATGAGCGGGCGGGCCGCGATCGTCACGGTGTCCTACAACTCCCTCGACGTGCTGCCGCCGTTCCTCGCGTCCACGGCGGACGCCAGCGCCGACGACGTCGAGGTCGTCGTGGCGGACAACGACTCCGCCGACGCCGACGAGCTCCGCCGCGTCACCGAGGCGGCCGGCGCACGCTTCCTGGAGCTCGGCGAGAACCGCGGGTACGGGGCCGCGGCGAACAGCGCGGTCGCCACGCTCGACCAGGACGTCCGATGGGTCCTCGTCTCGAACCCCGACGTCGTGCTCGAACCGCTCGCACTCGACCGGATGATCGCCACGGCGTCCGCCGACACCACGATCGGCGCCGTCGGGCCCCGGCTCCTCGAACCCACCGGCGAGGTCTACCCCTCGGCGCGGCTGGTGCCGTCGCTCCGGACCGGACTCGGGCACGCCGCGTTCGCGAACGTCTGGCCGGGGAACCCGTGGACCAAGCGCTACCGCCAGGACGGCGACCACTCCGCCCGGCGCGACGCCGGGTGGCTGTCCGGCGCGTGCGTGCTCGTCCGCCGGGACGTGTTCGACCGGCTCGGCGGCTTCGACGAGGGCTACTTCATGTACTTCGAGGACGTGGACCTCGGCTGGCGGATCGGCAAGGCCGGCTTCCGCAACGTGTTCGACCCGTCGGCCACCGCCGTCCACGTCGGCGGCACCGCCACCAAGGGGTCGTCGGAGCGCATGCGGAAGGCCCACCACGAGAGCGCCTACCGGTTCCTCGCACAGAAGTACTCGGCGTGGTGGCTCTGGCCACTCCGCGTCGCGCTGAAGGTCGCACTGTCCGTGCGTGCCCGCGCCACCCACACCCGCTGACCCACTAGCGTCGTACCGCAGCCCGACCCGTTCCCGAACCGGAGTTCTCCCCGATGATCCTCGCCGTCACCCTGATGGTCCGCGACGAAGCGGACGTCATCCCTGCCTGGCTCGACTACCACGTCGCGCAGGGGTTCGACGTCTTCGTCATCACCGACAACGGATCAGTCGACGGCACGACCGAGCTCCTGACGGCCTTCGCCGAACGCGACGACGTGACCGTGGACCTGCGACACGACCCCGTGCACCGGAAGCAGCAGGGCACCGTCGTCACGGGCATGGCACGTGACGCGGCGACCGTCCACCACGCCGACTGGGTCGTCAACGCCGACGCCGACGAGTTCATCGTCCCGGTGGACCGTTCCCTGACGGTGCGACAGGTCTTCGAACGGCTCGACCCCGCCATCGGCGCGTTCACCGTGCCGGTCGTGAACCTCACCGGTCGTCTCGCGAAGTCCGGCGGGGGCATCGAGCGACTGCACTGGCGTGACGAGCGCTCCGTCGACGAGCTCCGTGCGGCCGGTCTCGTCGCGCCGCCGACCACCAACGCGATCCACGTCGGCTCGCCCGACGTCACCGTCGTGCAGGGCAACCACCAGGTGAGCGTCGCCAACGGGGCCCCGGTGCCCGATGCGCTCCGGCTCGAGGTCCTGCACCTGCCGTGGCGCTCCTGGAAGCAGTACGAGCACCGCGTCGACGTGAGCGGCAAGGCCTACGAGGCGAACCCGGACCTCACCCCGAGCCCGCGCCACCACGGCATGCGCGACTACCGGCGGCTGCACGAGGGCGTGCTGCAGTCGACCTTCGCGCTCCGGTTCGTCACCGACGAGGCCGCCGTCGACGGCCCGTTCACCCGCGACGACGGCGTGGCCGAGGTGCTGCGCCGCGCCGGCTCCCCCGCCGTGGACGCCGGAAGCGACCCGCTCGTCCCCGCGGCAGAGTTCCTCCGCCTGCAGACCCTCGGGCGCGCGATCACCGAGCGGGACCTGCGGATCGAGGAACTCGAGGACCGGGTCCGCGCCGGCGAGGAGACGGCGAACACGCTCCGCTCGGCCGTGCAGTTCGAACGGGAGCGTGCCGAGGCCGCGATCCGCGAGACCGCCGCCCGTGACGCCGAGCTCGCCGCGATGCACGCCAGGCGGGTCGTCCGGCTCGCCGACAAGGCCGGAGACCTCGCACGCCGGGTCCGCCGCCGCTAGCGAGCCGACGCGGCGCGCGCGCTCCTGACGGCGTCGAGCAGCACCGCTGCCCGGCGCGCGAACGAGTGCTCCGCGCCGATCCGTTCCCCGCGGACGCGGCGCTGCTCGGCCGTCGCCGCTTCCCCGTCTCCGACGAACCCGACGCCGACGAGCGCGCGCAGCGCCTCCACCGAGTCGTACGTCCGGACCGCGCCGTGGAACAGCTCGTCGACGCCGGGTACCGGGTCCGTGACGACGAGCGCTCCTGATGCCGCGGCGTCGAAGAGCCGGTTCGACAGGAACCCGTCCCGCGCCATGTCGTCCCAGTGGTCGTTCAGCACGACGCGAGCGCTGCGGTAGAGCGCCGGGAGCTCGTCGTTCGGCACGAAGACACCGCGGTGCACGCCCTCCGGCAGGAGCCCTTCCCAGCCCTCGCCCCACACCGCCAGGTCGGCACCGGCCGCCACGGCGTCGCGGACCACCGGCCGGAACACCGCCCGGGTCTTGCCGACGAACGCCGTGTCGAGCCCCGCGTACGCCGGGTCCTGGCTGCCCGGGTGGAACCGCGCCGGGTCGGTGGCCTGCAGGAGTGGGGCGACGGGCAGTCCGGTCGACGACGTCGTGCGGGACGCCCACGCCGGTCCGGCAGCGAACCGCAGGTCGTAGCGGGCGAGTTCGGCCGGTGTCAGCAGGTCGGGGTGCGAGATCACCCAGAGCACGTTCGTCGCCGAGGGGTGCACCGGGGTGTCGTCGAGCCCGCGCAGCGTCAGCGCGACGTCGTCCAGGTGCTCGGAGAACGGCCGGACGTGGGACTCGCGGTGGTCGACCACGACCTCTTGCCCGAGGGAGCGGAGTGCGGCGGCGAGGTCGCGCGCGAAGAACGTGTCGCCCCAGTCGTCCCCGCGGGGTCCCGGGTGTGCGGCGATCCGGATCGACCAGCGGAGCCGCTCGCCGCGGTCGAGGAGCGTCAGCCGCCCCTGACCGCGTTCGGCCCGGACGATCGGCTCCCGCAGCGCGACCGGTGCACCCACCTGGTCGGCCGACGGCACGCCCGGCACGAAGCCGAGTCGGCCGAGCGCGGCGGTGGCGGTGTCGTCCGTCCGTCCACCCCAGGCGAGCAGTGCGTCAGCGGCGTCGGTGTCGTAGCGCCGCTCACGCAGCGCGGTCGTCCGGTAGACCCGGCCGAGCGGCACGACGACGCAGTCGCCGTCAGCACCGTCCGCGGTGTCCCGGGTGAGCCGGGCGACCGCCGTGCGGGTGTCGACGGTGCGGACGGGTACCGCCAGGTCCGCCGTGCGGGTGGCGAAGCACGGCTCGTCGGCGGCGAAGACGGCGACGCCGTCGAGGGCCTCGGCGTCCTCGGCAGGGTGACCTCGGAGCAGCGACGCGACGGGAGCCGTCGCACGCGGCAGCACCGCACCGGCGCTCGCGACCACGTCGTCCCCGGTGCGGACGACGGCCAGGGCGACCCGTGCCTCCTGGCCGAGCGCGCGGAGCAGGCGGCCGTACCCGTCGAGCGGCACCGTGACGGACGCGTCCTGGACGACGACCGATGCGCTCGTGAGGAGCGGGCGTGCCGCGGCGACCGCGCCGCCCCAGGTGGCCGCCACGGTCGCGCGGGCGGCGACGTGGCCGTCGCCGTCGCCGACGGCCGGGTAGACGCTCGTCGGGCCGGCGTGCACGTCGTACGCGCTCACCACCACCGACGCCGCGCCGGCCGCGCGCGCGGCCGCGACCGCCGCCAGGTGTGTGCCGTCGCGGTACGCGGACTCCGCGACGGTGACGACGACGTCGAAGCCGTCGTCACCGGGTCGCGGCGCGTCCGTCACGAGGGACGTGTCGACCGGGAGGCCCGGCTCGGCCCCGTCGGCCGGGTCCGGTTCCGGCGTGACCGGCTCGGACGTGCCGGGCCGTCCGAGCAACCGGCGCAGCCCCGCTCGGGCCATCGTCAGCCGCGCAGCAGGTTCTGCAGGTAGACGCCGTAGCCGCCCTTGACGAGCGGTGCGGCGAGGTCGGCGAGCTGTGCGTCGTCGATCCAGCCGTTGCGCCAGGCGATCTCCTCGATGCAGCCGACCTTGAATCCCTGACGGTCCTCGATGACCTTCACGTACTCGGAGGCCTGCATCATCGACTCGAACGTGCCGGTGTCGAGCCAGGCGGTGCCGCGGTCGAGGACCTGCACGCCGAGCTCGCCCGCCTCGAGGTAGCGCTCGTTGACCGTCGAGATCTCGAGCTCCCCACGGGCGCTCGGCTCGATGGTCTTCGCGATCTCGATGACCTTGTTGTCGTAGAAGTACAGGCCGGGAACGGCGTAGTTGGACTTCGGTTCCGCCGGCTTCTCCTCGATGGAGACCGCGGTGAAGTCGTCGTCGAACTCCACGACGCCGTACGCCTTCGGGTCGGCCACGTGGTACGCGAAGATCGTCGCGCCCTGGACCTCGGTGTTCTTCTTCAGGCTGGTGCCGAGACCGGTGCCGTGGAAGATGTTGTCGCCGAGGACGAGCGCGACGCTGTCGTCGCCGATGAAGTCCTCGCCGATGACGAAGGCCTGCGCGAGGCCGTCCGGGGACGGCTGCACGGCGTACTGGATCTCCATGCCGAGGGCCGAGCCGTCGCCGAGGAGCGCCTTGAACTGTTCGTTGTACTCCGGCGTCGTGATCACGAGGACCTCGCGGATGCCGGCCATCATGAGCGTCGACAGCGGGTAGTAGACCATCGGCTTGTCGTAGATCGGCATGAGCTGCTTGCTGATGCCCTTGGTGATCGGCCAGAGGCGCGTGCCGGAACCGCCGGCGAGGATGATGCCCTTCATGATCGGACTCCCCCCATGTACGACGCGTCGGTTACTTCGGTCAGGATGATGCCCTTCACGGGTCTCCTTAGTTCGTGGTCCGGAGGGACTCGGTGTAGGCGACGCACTCGTCGTACGTCGGCAGCAGACCGAGCTCTGCGGCCTGCTCGAGCGTCGGTGCGCTGGTGTCCTTCTCGGAGAGCACCGGCTCGCCGATGCCGTCCGGCAGCTCGAGCCCGACGGTCGGGTCGAGGATCGTGATGCCCTTCTCGCGCTCCGGGTTGTAGTGCGCGCTGACGAGGTAGTTCACGGTGGAGGAGTCCTCGAGCGCCACGATCGCGTGACCGAGCCCCTCGGAGAGGTAGACGGCCTTGCGGTCGACGTCGTCGATGCGGACCGAGTCCCACTGCCCGAACGTCGGCGACCCGACGCGGATGTCGACGATGTAGTCGATGAACGCGCCACGGACGGCCGTCACGTACTTGGCCTGGCTCGGCGCGACGAGGGCGTAGTGGATCCCGCGCGCGACGCCGCGCGACGAGATCGACATGTTCACCTGGCGGAGGTCGAGCGGGTGCCCGACGGTCTCCTCGAGGACGTCGGCGCGGTAGGCCTCGAGGAATGCTCCTCGTGCGTCGCCGTGCTGGACGGGGGTGAACTCCCACGCGCCGGGGATCTTCAGTTCGCGGATCTGCACCGGAGCAGCCTAGCAAGGACCCCGATCGCCGCCCTGCGAGCACCTTCACCAAATCGAGCCGCGCCGTTGCCCGATTGCCAGTCGTTGATCCGCTACTTTTCCGGATGTCACATCCTTGGGGGAACCAGAGAACATGCTCGCGAACGTCGATGAACCATCCGGCACCACGGTGCGGGAGCTGCCACCTCGACCGCGGCGTGTCCTCGACCCGGTGCTCGCACCGATCGGCCGATTGCTGCGCCGACTCGGTGCCGCACCGGTGCTCTACGCGATCGTCGCGGCTGTCACGGTCGGGTACTTCATCGCGGCGGTGCCGGCCGGCTGGGGGCTCGACGAGCAGTCGCACGTCAACCGGGCGTACCAGGTGCAGCAGGGACAGCTGCTCCCCCAGCTCCGGGACGACGGCCGGACCTTCGGCGGGCAGATCCCGACCGACCTGCAGCGCTTCGACATGCTCGGGTGGGACTGGGCGAACCACGTCGACTACCGGGCGCCGTACTTCCAGCGCCACGACTTCCGCGACCGCGCGCAGTACGACAGGCTGGGCTCCGTCGTCCTCGACCCGGATTCCCCCACCGAGTCCGTCGACTTCACCAACGCGGGCGCGTCGAGCTTCGTGCCGTACCTGCCGAGTGCCGTGGGGATGCGGATCGGCCTCGCACTGCACCAGGACGTCGCGACGGTGATGGTGCTCGGCCGGGTCGTGAACGCCCTCGTCGCGATCGGGTTGACGACACTCGCCATCGGTCTGCTCCGACGCAGCCGGTCCCGCTGGTTGTTCATGGCGGTGGGGCTCCTGCCGAGCGTGCTGTTCCTGGACTCGTACACGACCGCCGACTCCTTCACGACCGCGATCTGCATGCTCTTCGTCGCCGGCATCGTGCGGCTCTGCACGGACCAGCACCCCCGCCTCGCGATCGTCATCGGGACAGCCGCCGCCGGCCTCGGCGTCGTGGCCGCGAAACCCACGTACGTGCTGCTCCTCGCGCTCGCGCTCCTCGTCCCGCTCGCCAGGTGGACCACCGCTCGTCGATCGGACGCCGCCGGGCGACCCAGGACGCTCCGCGAGTTCGGTGCGGCCGCAGCGTTCCTGGTCGTCGCCGCGGTGCCGACGCTCGTGCTGCTGTCCGTGACCAGCCCGATCGCGAAGGCCATCCGACTCCAGCGGGTGGGCGTCTGGCAGGGCATCGACTCCGGCCGGCAGGTGCACTTCCTGCTCGAGCACCCGACGGCGCTGGCCGGCATCCTCGGCCGGTCGGTCGCATCGTTCGGCGAGTGGTGGGTGCACGGCCTCGTCGGGGCGTTCGGGTACAACGCCGTCGACCTCATGCAGCCGTTCAGCACGATCGCCATCATCGGCGTCGTCCTCGCGGCGGTCGTCGCGGACCGGCTGCCGCGGCTCGTCGCGCTCGGGATGGCCGTCGTCGGAGCCGTGACCGCGCTCGCCGTGATCGTCGCGCTCTACCTGACCTTCAACGTGGTGGGGTCCCCCGACGTCGTCGGCGTGCAGGGTCGGTACTTCGCTCCGCTCGTGGCGCTGCTCGGGGTCGGCATCGCCGGACTCGTCCCGATCCGCGCACGGGTGAGCGACCGCGGCGGCGCGGCGTTGTTCACGACGCTCGCGGTCGTGCCGCTGGTCGCGTCCGTGGTGCAGTGGCACGTGACGCTCTACTGACGGCGCGGCGCTGACCGCCAGAGCCGTCAGACGCCGAGGGCCCCTCGCCACGCCGTCTCGGCACCGATCGACCGCTCGGCCCTGACGTACGCCTGTGCCAGCGCGACCCGGTCGTCCGACTCGGCGAACGCCGTGAGCAGGGCGCGGCGCCAGGGGTCGACGCCGTCCCCGGCGAGGAGCCCGCCGTGGGCATCCACCCCGGCGTAGGACGGACGATCCGACCCGACGAACGGCAGGCCCAGCATCGCGTACTCCAGGAACTTGAGGTCGCTCTTCGCGTCGTTGAACGGATCGGCGGTGAGCGGCGCGACACCGGCCGACCACCGCGAGGCGTTCGCGCGCAGGAACGCCACGAACTCCGGGTAGTGGGTCCCGCCCTCCGGCAGCGGCAGGCGGTCGAACCACTGGTCGTCGACGTCGGTCACGCCGATCACCTCGAGGCGTACCGGTCGGCCCGTGGCGTCGGCGAACCCGTCGAACACCGGCCGGAGCAGGTCCAGGTCGCCCCCGTGCGTCGCGGAGCCCATGTACAGGACCCGCCTGGGACCGTCGGGGTCGGGACGCACCGGCCCGTCGCCCCACATGCCCGGCTGCACCGCGTTCGGGACGACAACGACGTCGAGCCCCTCGGCACGGAGCACCGCACCGAGGGGCTCGGTCGACGTGACCACGATGTCCGCCGCTCGGACGATCCGCTGGACGGACTCGAGCCGATCGGGCGCGTACTCGGCACGGGCGAGCCGCGCCCGGGCGTCGTCGCTGAAGAAGTCGTCGTCGATCTCGGCCACGATCCGGGTGCCCTCCCGGGCTGCCCGCTCGAGCGCGGCGTCCACGGAGGCCAGGGGGAAGGCGTCGCGCTGGACCAGCAGCGCGTCGATGTGCGCCGTGTCGGAGCCGTCCGCCCACCGCACCGGGTCGACCTGCGCGACGATCGCGGCACCCGTCGCGGCCAGGGCCGACATCCGACCGGTGACGCGGATGTGCGCGGATGCGGGGTGCACGCCGCCTGCACCGTGCACGACGAACCCGACCAGCGGCGGCGGTGTGGACACGGTGGCATCGGGTGCCGGTGCGGAGCCTGGACGGCGGAGGAGTCGGGCGACGGACGACCGGAAGGGTGCCATCCGACCATCGTGGCACGGCGACGCCCAGCCAGGCGCGCGCCCACGGCCCGGCTCCGGTCTGCATAGACTGAGTCGTCTGTGCGCCCACGCGATCAGTGCATCCGCATAGAATGTCCGGCGACTTCCGGGCCGGAACCCGCCGGCCGACGACCCCACAGGACCCACTCCCCCGTGAAACTGTTCGTGCAGATCCCCTGCCTCAACGAGGAGCAGACGCTCCCCTCGGTGCTCGAGACCATCCCCACGTCGATCCCCGGGGTCGACGAGATCGAGATCCTCGTCATCGACGACGGCTCGACCGACCGCACCGTCGAGGTCGCGAAGGCGCACGGCGTCCGGCACTTCGTGCGGCACACGACGAACATGGGGCTCGCCCGGTCGTTCCGCGACGGGGTCGACTACGCCCTGCTGCACGGCGCGGACATCGTCGTGAACACCGACGGGGACAACCAGTACCCGCAGTCCCAGATCGCCGACCTCGTCCAGCCGATCCTCCGACGCGAGGCGGAGATCGTGATCGGCGACCGGCAGACGCGTACGATCGAGCACTTCTCCGGCTTCAAGAAGCTCATGCAGCGCTTCGGTTCGTGGGTCGCGAGCCGCGCAGCCGGGCTCGACCTCCCCGACGCCGCGAGTGGGTTCCGCGCGTACTCGAAGTACTCGCTCATCCGGCTGAACATCGTCACGCGCTTCAGCTACTGCATGGAGACGATCGTCCAGGCCGGGTACAAGCGCCTGGCGATCGCGAGCATCCCGATCACGACGAACGCCAAGACCCGGGAATCGCGCCTCTTCAAGAACATCTGGCAGCACATGTTCCAGTCGGGCTCGGCGATCGCCCGTGTCTACCTGATGTACCGGCCGATGGCGCTGTTCCTCTGGGTCGCGCTCGTCCTCGGCGGACTCGGCGCGTGGCCGCTGGTGCGCTACCTGGTGCTGCTCGCGATGCACACCGGCGGGAACCACCTCCAGTCGATCATCCTCGGTGTGGTGCTGCTCATCACCGCGGTCCTCGCGATCGTGATCGGTGTCGTCGCCGACCTCACCAGGCTGAACCGGACCCTCGCGGAAGAGCAGCTCGACCTGCAGAAGCTCGCACGGTACGGTGACTGACCGCGGCACCGTGGCGGGCGAACGCGGGCTCGGCGCGCCCCGTCCGACCCGGTCCGAGGGCATCACCGTCACGGTCGTCACCGCCCTCTTCGTGCTCGTGCTCTGCGCGTTCGCCGTCATCACCCACCCGTACGACGCCGCCGACGAGATGGCACACGTCGACGCGGTACTGCAGCTCGCGACCGGGCACGCCTGGGCGGCCCCGGGGACGATGCACGTCCTCGACGCCGTGCACGCTTCGGTGTCGTCGGCGTCGGCCGCGACGGCCACGTGGGGTGAGCTGCTCGCCGGGCACCCCGGGTACTACGAGCGCATCACCGACCAGATGACGCAGCACCCGCCGACCTACTACCTGATCGGTGCCGGGTTCCTCCACCTCATCGGCTTCGAGGACCTGCACTGGTCCGACGGCGTGCTGGCGCTGCGTCTGCTCGACGTCGCGTTCGTCGCCCCGCTCCCGGTGATCGCCTGGGCCACCGTCCGACGGCTCACCCGGTCCGGGCGCGCCGGGGTCGTCGGTGCTGCAGCCGTGCTGGCGGTCCCGCAGGTCGCGGTGGTCGGATCGGCCGTGACGAACGACGCCCCCGTCCTCCTGTTCTCCGGACTGGTCACGCTCGTGGCGGTCCGGGTACTCACGGGTGACCGACGGCTCCTGGTCGCGATCCTCCTCGCGCTGCTCACCGGCGCCCTGGTCTGGTTCAAGGGCACCGGCCTGCCGGCGGTGCCCTTCGTCCTCGTCGCCGTCCTGTTGCCGGCGGTGCGCTGGTGGGGCTGGCCACGCGCCCTCCTGCGGACCGTCGTCGTCGGCGCGGTCACCGCGGCCGTCGGCTCGTGGTGGTGGCTGCACAACCTGCTCGCCTACGGCACCGTGCAGCCGGACGGGTTCGTCGCACGCAAGGCACAGTCGTTCCCGGACGGACAGGGACCTGATCTCGCACAGTTCGTCCAGGTCACCTGGGACACGATCGTCCGGACGTTCTGGGGCAGCTCGGGGGTCGGCGCCTCGAACGCGGTGACCCCGTACCTGTCGGTCGTCGGCACCGTGCTCGGGATCGTCGTCATCGCGGTGTTCGCGTTCCGTCGGGGACGCACGCTCGTGCCGGCCATCACCCTCGCGGTCCTGCCCGTCGTGATCCTGCTGCTGCAGACGCAGACCACCTGGTCGGCGTACCTCCGGTCGACCGAGATCGCCGGAACCCAGGGCCGGTACTACTTCCCCGCCCTGGTCGCACTCATCGCCCTCAGCGCGCTCGCCTGGCGACGGCTCCCCCGCACCGAGGCCGGTCGTCGCCGACTCGCCGCCGGCATCGCGATCGTCGCGATCGCGATCGCCGTCTACGGTGTCTGGCTGCAGTGGCGTGCGGGTTGGGAGGGACGGTCGTTCCTCGTGACCACCGGCGGCATCGACGACTACGCCGCGAACGGCCCGGTGCCGCTCGCCGCACTGGCGGTCGTCGTGGTGGCGCTCCTGGTGGGTGCCGTCGTCGCCGTGGTGCTCGTGGTGCGCGCGACCCGGTCCGTGGTCCCGTCGACGGAAGGCACAGCGTGAGGCGCTTCACCCGTCCGACCGTCCTGCTCCTCGCGCTCACGACCATCGCGTGGATCGCGTTGCTGACGCTCTGGGCCCTCGTCACCCCGGCGTTCGGCACGCACGGCGAGGTCGACGGCGTCGACGCGGTCTTCCGGACCGCGCTCGGGGCCGGCTGGCCCGCCCCGGGGCAGATGCACGCGCTGGCCTCGACACGATGGCTGTTCGAGAACCCCGCCGATCGGTCCACGGTCGCCGCCGTGCTCGCGGCGCACCCGGGCGAGACGACGATCGTCAACCCGTTGTCGCAGCATCCCCAGACCTTCTTCCTCGCCGCGGGCGCCGTCCTGCGGATCGCGCACTGGGAGTCGCTCCGCTGGGACCACGCCGTCCTGCTGATCCGCCTGGTCGACGTCGTCCTGCTCGCACCGCTCCCGCTGCTCGTCGCCGGGACCGCCCGTCGACTCGTCGGATCGCCGCGTGTCGCCGTCGTCGCACCCCTGCTGCTCTTCGCCGTCCCGAAGGCCGCGCAGTTCGGCGCATCGGTCACGCTCTGGGCTCCGCTCGTCCTCATCGCAGCGATCGTGACCTGGCTCGCGGCACGCGTCCTCACCGGCGACCGGTCGTGGTGGACGTCCGTCGGACTCGCCGTGGCGGCGGCGTGCGGCGCGACGATCAACGCGATGGGGCTGCTGCTCGTGGTCTTCGCGCTCACGATCGTGCTCGTCGCCCGCCACGACCTGCGGTGGTCCGAGACCCTCGTCCGCCGCGCGATCGACGTCGTGGTCGTCATCGTCCCGGCGGCGATCGTCGGAGCCGTGTTCTGGCGGAGCCTCCGGACCGGATGGGTCCCGGACGCCGCCCCACAGCCGGACCCGATCCCCCCGGCATCCCCGACCGGGATGAACCCCGGCGACTTCCTCAACGGGCAGTGGAACGGCGGCACGGCCACGTTCTGGGGCGGACTCGGCGACGACGCGTTCGGATTCACGCCACCGCTCGTCGCCGGACTCACCGTGGTCGGCCTCGGCGTGCTCTTCTGGGCGGCCGTCCGCGCCGACCGTGCCCTGCGTCCGACGTGGGGTGTGCTGCTGTGGCCGGCGCTCGTCGTCGCGGCCGTGCTCGGCTACGAGTGGCGCAACGCCCTCGCCGACAACCAGATCGCCACGTCGAGCGGCCGCTTCCTGCTCGTCGCCGTCCCCGCCCTGGTCGCGGGGTTCGTCGCCGCCGCCGCGTCGCTCCTCCCGAGCACCCGAGCCCGTCGCACCACGGCGCTCATCGGCGGGGTCGGAGCGCTCCTCATCGCGGCGTACGGGCTCCTCATCGGCTTCTCCGGCGCGTACCAGGCCGGCCGTGTCGGCCTGACCGGCGCCGGGCTCGCCGCCCTCGCCGGGTCGACCCCGCTCGGGTGGCAGGTCCTGGCCGCAGTGGCCGCGCTCCTCGGCGCGGCGTCGGTCGCAGCCGTGGTCGCCCTCGTGCTGGTCGTGGCCGCCAGGAGTACGCCGCCGCCGCTCCCGCTAGACTCTCCGCCGACCGTCGAACCGACACAAAGGAACAATCCGTGAAGATCCTCGTCACCGGAGGAGCCGGCTTCATCGGCTCGAACTTCGTCCGCCGGACCCTCCAGGACGCCTACCCGGGCCTCGAGGGCGCCGAGGTCGTCGTCTACGACGCACTGACCTACTCGGGGAACCTGGCGAACCTCGCTCCCGTCGCCGACTCCCCCCGGTACAGCTTCGTGCAGGGCGACATCCGCGACGCCGCGAAGCTCGACGAGGTCGTGCCGACCGTGGACGCGATCGTGCACTTCGCCGCCGAGTCCCACGTCGACCGCTCGGTCCGCGACTCGGGCATCTTCGTGGAGACCAACGTCGTCGGCACCCAGCGTCTGCTCGACGCCGCGCTCCGCCACGGCACCGAGCGCTTCGTGCACGTCTCCACCGACGAGGTGTACGGGTCGATCAGCGAGGGCTCGTGGGACGAGGAGCGCCCGCTCGAGCCGAACTCGCCGTACTCGGCGTCGAAGGCCGGCAGCGACCTCCTCGCCCGCAGCTACCACCGCACCCACGGACTCAACCTCTCGATCACGCGCTGCTCGAACAACTACGGGCCGTACCACTTCCCCGAGAAGGTCATCCCGCTCTTCGTCACGAACCTCATCGACGACGTGCACGTCCCCCTCTACGGCGAGGGCAACAACATCCGCGACTGGCTGCACGTCGACGACCACACCCGCGGCATCGCGATGGTCCTGACCCGCGGTCGCGCCGGCGAGATCTACAACATCGGTGGCGGCACGGAGCTCACGAACAAGGAGCTCACCGAGCTCCTCCTCGAAGCGACCGGCAAGGACTGGTCGTACGTCGACCGCGTCGCCGACCGGCTCGGCCACGACCTCCGCTACTCGGTCGACATCTCGAAGATCCAGGCGGAGCTCGGCTACGAGCCGCAGGTCCCCTTCGCCCAGGGCCTCGCCGACGTCGTCCAGTGGTACCGCGACAACCGTTCGTGGTGGGAGCCCCTCAAGGAGCGCGCCGCGCTCGCCTGAGCACGGCCAGGAACGACGGACGCACGCATGACCCGCTACCTCATCACCGGCGCCGCCGGCATGCTCGGTCAGGACCTCCAGCAGGCCCTGGCCGGGCGTGACGTGACCGCACTGTCCCGAGCCGACCTCGACATCACCGACCAGGCTGCCGTCACCGCAGCGGTGGCCGGGCACGACGTGGTCATCAACGCGGCCGCGTACACGAAGGTCGACGACGCCGAGTCGCACGAGGACGACGCCCACGCCGTGAACGCGCAGGGCCCGGCCGTCCTCGCGACGGCCGCGGTCGCGGCCGGCGCGAAGCTCGTGCAGGTCTCGACGGACTACGTCTTCGACGGCAACGGCACGTCCCCCTACGCCGAGGACGAGCCCACCGACCCGATCGGTGCGTACGGCCGGACGAAGGCCGCTGGTGAGGCAGCCGTCCTCGCGATCGCGCCGGACTCGTCGTACATCGTCAGGGCCGCGTGGCTCTACGGTGCGCACGGTCCGAACTTCGCGAAGACGATGATCCGACTGTCCGCGTCCCACGACACCGTGCGCGTCGTCACCGACCAGATCGGGCAGCCCACCTGGACCGGCGACCTCGCCCGGCAGATCGTGGCGATGCTCGACGCCGACGCGCCGGCCGGGATCTACCACGGCACCAACGGCGGCCAGGGGTCCTGGTTCGACTTCACCAAGGCGATCTTCACCGAGGCCGGCCTCGACCCTGCACGGGTCCTCCCGACGGACAGCGCCGCGTTCGTCCGCCCGGCCCCACGCCCCGCGTACTCCGTGCTCGGGCACGACGCATGGTCGCGCGCCGGCATCCCGCCGATGCGCGACTGGCGCGAGGCGCTCCACGCCGCGGCCGTGGACGGGGTCCTCGCCGCGTGACGGTCACCACTTCGCTCGTCGTCGGGGGCGGCGGGTTCCTCGGCCGTGCGGTCGTCGCCGCGCTCGAGGACGCCGGCGACCGGGTGCTCGTGCCCCGCGTGCCGTGGGGCGACCAGGACGCAGCAGCGGCGGTCCTGGTCGACGCCGTCCGTGCGCTCCGTGCAGGCGACGGCCCCTGGCGGCTGGTCTGGTGCGCCGGGACGGGCTTCGTGGCGACCGGGGCGGACGCCTTCGCCACCGAGGCCGCGCTGCTGGCCCGCGTGCTCGACCCCGCTGCGACCGCCCCCGACGGGGCCGCCGTGGCGAACACCCCGGCCGTCGCGGGAGCGGCGGGCACCCCCGGCGTCGTGTTCTTCGCGTCGTCCGCGGGTGCCACGTACGCCGGGTCGACCGGGGTCCCGTTCGACGAGTCCACCGATCCCCGCCCGCTCGCACCGTACGGCTCGAGCCGACTGGCGGCCGAAGCGCAGTTCCGCAACTGGGCGGCGGCGACCGGCACCCGCGCGCTCGTCGGCCGGATCGCGAACCTCTACGGACCGGGTGCAAACCTGACGAAGCCGCAGGGTCTGGTGTCGCAGCTCGCGCTCGCGCACGTCGAGGGGCGCCCGTCGTCGATCTACGTGCCGTTCGAGACCACGCGGGACTACCTGTACATCGACGACGCCGCCGCGATGATCGTGGACGCGCTGGACGCGGTCGCCGCCGACCCGGTCGGATCGGCGCGGACCAAGATCTTCGCCTCGCAGGAGGGCCGGTCCATCGCCGAGGTGATCACGGCCGTCGAGCAGGCACTCGGCTCGTCGCTCGACGTGATCGCCGGGCAGGACCCGTCGGCGTCCTTCCAGGGCACCGACCTCCGCTTCCGGTCGACGGTGCTCCCGAGCGTCGACGACCGGCAGCTCGTGCCCTTCGCGGACGGGGTGGCGCGCACCGTCGACGCGATCCGATCCGCGGCGAGCTCGACGACACACCCGCAGGACGAACGAGGAGAACGACGAGGATGACCCGCACCGGAACCCGCCGCGAACGGCTCGTCGCGTGGACCGCGGCGCACCCATGGGCCGGGTTCACCGTGCTCTGTGCCCTGGTCTTCGTCCTCGCCGCGTCCACGGCCCGCGCCTTCACGTACCCGCCGCTGAACGGCGGCGACGAGCCGGCGCACCTCGACTACGTCATCACCGTCTGGCACCTGCATCTACCGGTGTTCGAGAACGGGATCACCTACCACGCCCCGTTCGGCGCCACGACGCCGGTGCAGTGGGTGTCGCAGCACCCGCCGCTGTACTACCTCGTGCTCGCGCCGGTCGTCGGACCGCTGTTCGACGGCGGACACCCCCTGATGGCCGTCATCGCCGGACGGCTGATCAGCGCGCTGATGGCCGGTGCCGTGGTCGTGGCCTCGGCGTGGGCTGCGTGGCGGTGCTTCCCCACCGCGCGTCGGCTCCCCGGCGGCGTCGCGATCGTCACCGCCCTCGCGGGCATGCTCATCCAGCAGGGCGGCTCGATCTACAACGACGTCCTGTTCGTGCTGTTCTGCGTGCTCGCGTGCGGCATCGCCGGTGCCGCGCTGCGCTCCGGCGTCGGTCCTGGCCTGTTCGTCGGCGCCGCCCTGGTCGGCGCGGCCGGGATGACCACCCGGTTGTCGTTCGCGCTCTGGCTCGTCGCGATCGTCGTCGCCGTCGTCCTCGCCCGCCGCGTGCGGTTCTGGGGCTTGTCCGGGATCTGGGCGCGGATCGTCGCCGGTGCCGCACCGGTCGTCGCCGCGGTCGCAGCCTCCGGGTGGTTCTACCTGCACAACAAGCGCACGGCCGGCAACTTCAGCGGCCGGCACGCCGACTGGGGCATCCAGAACATGGGCCGTGTCGAGCGCCCCATCCCGGAGGTCGCGTTCGACGGCAAGTTCTGGACCGACCTGTACGGGATCTACCGAGGCGTGCTGCCACAGTCCGACCCGATCCAGTGGGTGCTGATGATCCTGCCGATGGCCCTCGCGGTCGTGGTCGGCGTCACCCTCCTGGTCCGACGCCGCCGGAACACACCCGCCGGCCTCGACGCCCGCGCCGCCGTCACCGCACAGCGCCGCGACCGCCTGTCGACGCTGCTCATCGTCCTGATGTTCGTGGCGGTGTCGGCACTGCTCAGCGTGACCGAGATCGACTACGTGCACGGCGGCGGTGCGCCGAACACGCGGTACGCCCTGACGATCCTGCCGGTCATCACGATCGCGATGGCGGCTGGACTGACGGGGTGGCGTCGCGCCTCCGGGATCCTCGTCACCGTGTGGATCGCCGTGTCGTTCGTGCCGTACCTGTCGCTGGTCGACCTCCACGTCGCCGGCATCGTGCCCCACGCCGCGCGCGTCGTCCAGCTCATGTTCGCGATCTCGGTGGTCGCCGCGGTCGGGTGCGCGGTCGGCGCCTTCCTCGACGCTCGGCGCGCCGGACCCGCCGCCGTGTCGGAGCCCCGCGAGACCGCAGAACCGGTCGACGTCGAACGCTGACCCGCGCGGCGCTCCCGGTCCGGGAGCGCCGAGTGGTCAGCCGCGCAGCGCCGAGGTGAGCAGGCCGCGGTACCGGTCCGCGACGGCGTCGACGGTGTGCGCGGCCGCGGTTACCGCTGCTGCGCGTCCGAGGCGCTCTGCGAGGACCGGATCGGCGAGCAGTCGATCCACAGCGGCGGCGAGTGCGGCGGCGTCCCCTGGTGGGACCAGGAGCCCGTTCTCGCCGTCCCGGATCACGTCGACGATGCCGGGCACCGCCGAGGCGACGATCGCGCAGCCGGCGGACATGGCCTCGAGCAGCGCGACGGGCAGACCGTCGCGGTCGCCGTTCGCCGCGGGGACCGACGGGTAGAGCGCGATCGACGCGCGCGCGTACTCCGAGGCAAGGTCGTCCTTGCCCCTGGCGCCGAGGAACGTGACCCCGTCGCCCGCACGACGCTCGAGCGCCCCGCGGAGCGGTCCGTCCCCGACGACGACGACCTCCGCCGCGCGCTCCGCCATGCGGTCGAGCGCGTCGAGCAGGACCACGGCACCCTTCTTCTCGACGAGTCGGCCGACGAACAGCACCCGACCGGGCACGCGGGACTCGCGGGCGACCGCCGCGGTGATCGGCGCCAGGTCGACGCCCATCGGGACGACGTGGACCTGGTCGGGTCGTGCGCCGAGCTTGCCGAGTTCGCTCGCCATGTCCGTGCTCATGCAGGTCACGGAGGCGGCGTTCCGGATGACGGCACGCTTGACCGCCTGGAGGACCGGGTTGCGCAGGGCGTAGAGGTCGCCGCCCAGCGTGGTCACCACGCGCGGCAGGTCGCCGAGCACGAGCCGGCCGACGGCCCCCTGGGGGATGATCCAGTGCAGGAGGGCGACGTCGGGCCGCGACCGCCGGCGCTCACGACCGAGCGCGGTCGCCATCGCACCGAAGAAGAACGGCACCTGCACCCAGCGGGAGCGCTTCGCACGCAGGTTGTCGACGATCGCGCCGTCGGCGAGGTCCTGCCAGCGGCTCGGGAAGTAGGTGTACCGCCGGACCTCGACGTCACCGATCCGCTGGTGCTTCCGTGCACCCTTCGTCATCGGTGCGACGACCACGATCCGGTACTCGTCGGACAGCGCCGTCGCGAGGTCGAGGACGAACCCAGGCGTCCCGTCGCCCGGTTCGGCCGGGAACGTCGACGCGGCGACGAGCAGTGTCGGTCGGACAGCGGGGTCGGGTTGCATGCAGCGCACTCGCTTAGAGTTGTCGGTCGATGGACGCACGACAGCCTACGGGGTCGACCCCGACCTCCCCGGAACCCCTCGACACGACGGCGGGGCCCGTTCCGGACCCACCCGCCAGGCGGGGCCGTCGAGAGCGCGTCCTGACCGTCGTGAAGTGGGTGGCGGCCGTCGTCGCCGTCGGGCTGCTCGTGCGGGGCGTCGTCGAGCAGTGGGACGACATCGCCCGCGACTTCGCCCGTCTCGACGCCACCACGATCACCCTCGGGCTCCTCCTCACCTTCGCTGCACTCGTCGCGAACATGCTGTCGTGGCGGTCGATGATGGCGTCGACCGGGCACCGGGTGCGCCTCGCCCCGTCCTCGTCGATCTTCTTCGTCGGGCAGCTCGGCAAGTACATCCCAGGTGGCGTGTGGTCGATCGCCGCGCAGGCCGAGCTCGGTCGCGCCCACGGACTCGCGAGGACCGGCAGCGCCGTCGCGTCGCTCGCGTCGATGCTCGTCAGCATGGTCACCGCGGCGCTCGTCGGCATCGTCGCCCTCCTCCTCTCCGCCACGGACGGCCTCGCACACTTCTGGTGGCTCGCCATCGTCGTCGTGATCGGGCTCGTGGCGCTCACCCCGCCGGTGCTCGGACGGCTCATCGCGCTCGCGTTCCGGCTGCTCCGGCGCCCGCCGCAGGAGATCTCGCTCACGTGGTCGGGCACCACGATGTCGATGGTGTGGTCCGTCGTGATGTGGATCGCGTACGGCGTCCAGGCCTCCTTCGTGCTCCGCGTGTTCGGAGCCGACGACCCGACGCTGTTCCCGGTGGCGACCGGTGCCTACGCGGTCGCGTGGCTGGTCGGGTTCCTGGTCGTCATCGCACCAGCCGGTGTCGGTCCTCGGGAAGCGGTGCTCGTCCTGCTCCTCGGCTCGATCGCCAGCCCGTCCGCCGCACTCGCGCTCGCGGTGATCAGCCGTGCGTTCATGACCGTCGGGGACGTCGTGCTCGCCGGCTTCGGTGCCGCGCTGGCGGTGCGCCACCGTCGGCGGACAGCCGTTCCCGGTGCCCGGGTGGGCGGCCCGGTTCCTCCCGGCGGCCACTGATAGTGTCTGCCATCGGAGCGGCCGGACCGCTCCGATCGACGGCCGAGCCGTTCCGACCGACGGCCAGCAGGAGGCGCACCAGATGACCACACTCCGTGTGATCGTGGACCAGGTGATCGCACCGGTCCCCGGCGGCATCGGTCGCTACGCGGAGGAACTCACCCGGCAGCTGATCGCCACCGCCCCGAGCGGATGCGACGTCGAGGCCGTGGTCTCCGCGGCATCGCCGGCGGAGATCGAGCACCTCACCACGCTCCTCCCCGGGCTGTCCGGGATGGACCGGCTGGCACTCCCCCGTCGCGAGCTCGCGCTCGCCTGGCAGGGCGGGATGGCGCGCGGGGCCTCGCAGGGCATGGTGCACGCACCGAGTGTCCTCGCGCCCCTCGTGAAGCACGATCGCACGCAGGAGCCCGGTCGTCAGACGGTCGTCACGGTGCACGACACCGTGCCGTGGACGCACCCGGAGACCCTCACGCCGCGCGGCGTGCACTTCCACAAGGCCATGGTGAAGCGCGCGTACAAGTACGCCGACGCCGTGGTGGTCCCCACGCACGCGGTCGCCTCGGCGCTCAACGAGATCCACCGCTTCGACGAACGGCTCCGGGTCATCGGCGGCGCTCCGAGCGGTCGCCTCAGGGTGCCCGTGGACGCGGACCTCCGCGCCGAACGCCTCGGCCTCCCGGAGCGCTACGTGCTCGCGGTCGGCACCCTCGAGCCGCGGAAGGGCCTCACCGCCCTGATCGAGGCGATGGCCCACCCGGATGCCCCGCAGGACGTCCCGCTCGTCATCTCCGGCCCCGACGGCTGGGGCGACGTGGACGTCGTCGGCACCGCCGAGCGTGCCGGACTCGCGCCCGACCGGGTGAAGGTGCTCGGCCGTGTGGACGACGCCGACCTCGCCGTGGCCTACGACCGCGCGACGGTGTTCGTGTTCCCGAGCCTCGCCGAGGGGTTCGGCCTCCCCGTCATCGAGGCCATGAGCCTGGGGACGCCCGTCGTGCACTCCGACGACCCGGCCGTCCGCGAAGTCGCCTCGGACGCCGGCGTGTGCGTCGAGCGCTCCCCGAGTGATCGCTACCCGGAGCGACTGGCGCAGGCCGTGTTCCAGGTCGTGAACGACCCGCTCCTCCGGTCGCAGCTCGCGATCGCGGGGCCGGACCGTGCCCGGATGTTCGACTGGCGCGACTCGGCGCTCGAGACCTGGCAGCTGCACGCCGACCTCTGACGCGACGGGCATCCGGCGCTGAATCACGGCTCCGCATCGATCGCCTCCGGCCACCGTGTCGTCCAGCTCCGTCGGCGCGGGCACCTGCCATCATCGGCTCATGGCACGCCGCAACCGCATCACGGTCCTCACCGCTTCCCTCGTCATCGGCATCGGCATGACCGCCGTGCTCGCGGCCTGCTCGACCGGGGACGACGCGGCGCCCAGCGGATCGGCGTCGCCGTCGGCGTCGCGGAGCGCGTCGACCTCCCCGAGCGCGACCCCGACCGACGACCAGACCGGTTCCGCCGACGACGGCACCGGTCCCGGCACGGGCAACGGCAGCGGCGTCGACAACCCGACCTCGGTCGACTGGGCGACCGTGACGAAGCAGGGGCTCGCGGCAGCCGGTGGTGGCACGGTCGTCTCGCTCACCGGAGCCGGCGACAACTGGACCGTGGTCGTCGCCGACGCCAGCGGTGCCCGGACGCAGTCGGTCGTGTCCGCGACGCTCGCACGGGTGACCTCCGGACCGTTCCCGAAGGAATCGGACAGCCAGACGATGGCCGACGACGTCGCGCGCGCGGCGGCGCTGAAGGTCGACGCCGCCGCGGCCGCCGCCGACGCCGAGAAGTCCACCGCTGGGGCGAAGCTCTCGTCACTCGTGCTCGGCGGGACCGGGGCCGCACCGGTGTGGACGGCGACGCTGACCGTGTCCGGCGCGACCACGACGGTGACGGTCGACGGCACGACGGGGGCGACCACGGCCTCCTGAGCGACGGCACGCGCCGTCTGCGCACGGCGCGTATGCTCTCCCGAACGTGACCGAGGTGGGTCCGCCACGGTCACCGTCGACAGGGAGGACGAGACCGGATGCGAACGACGAGATGGCGCACGATCGCCGTGGGGACGATCCTCGGGGTGGGGGCGGTGACCGCCATGGCGAGCGGGCCGGCCGCCGCCGTGACCGGTGTGGATCCCACACCGACCGCGACCAGCAGCACGTCGACGGCCGAGGACCCGTCGATCGCCACGATGGACCAGACCGGCAACCACGCCATGGGTGCGAGCATCGCGGCGCACGCCGCCTCGGCGGGGTCGGCTGCCGGCGCCAGGGCCCAGGCGACCACGCAGGCCGCGACCGGTGGTCCGCCGCCTGGACGGGTGCAGGGCATGGACGTCAGCGCGTGGCAGCACGACGTCGACTTCCGCAGCGCGTACGCGAAGGGTGCCCGCTTCGCGTACATCAAGGTGTCCGAGGGCGTCAGCTACACGAGTCCGTACTACCCACGGCAGTACAACGCCTCGAAGAACGCTGGCGTGATCCGCGGGGGGTACGCGTACGCGCAACCGTCCCAGGCGAGCGGCACCGCGACGGCCGCGTACTTCTTCTCGCACGGCGGCGGGTGGAGCAACGACGGCAAGACCCTGCCGCCGCTCCTCGACATCGAGTACGGCAGCGCCGCGCAGGGCACCTGCTACGGGCTGAGCCAGACGGCGATGGTCAACTGGATCCTGGAGTACTCGACGGCCGTGTACGACAAGGTCCACCGCTGGCCGGCGATCTACACGACGACCGACTGGTGGAAGCGCTGCACCGGCAACTCCGCGAAGTTCCCGGGCAACCCGCTGTTCGTCGCGCTCTACCCGGTCAACGACTTCACCACGCCAGGCACCGTCGGCGCGAGCTGGGGACGGTGGACCTTCTGGCAGTGGGCGTCGACCGGCACGTTCCCGGGTGATCAGGACGTGACCGTGCACTCCGTCGCGTCGCTCCGCGTGTTCGCCAGCCGCACCGACTGACGAGGGCTCGACCGGCGGCCGGGCTCAGAGTGCGTCGCGGAGGGCCTGCGCCTTCCGCTCGACGACGTCCTCGAGCCCGGCCGCGTACTCGGCGAGCCTGGCCGCGACGTCCGGGTCGGATGCCCCGATGATCCGGGCGGCGAAGAGTCCGGCGTTGGCGGCTCCGTTGATCGCCATCGTGGCGACCGGGATGCCCGCCGGCATCTGGACGATCGACAGCAGGGAGTCGATGCCGTCGAGCCGCGCGAGCTGCACGGGGACGCCGATGACCGGCAGCGTCGTCACCGATGCGACCATCCCGGGGAGGTGTGCTGCGCCACCGGCCCCGGCGATCACCGCCCGGATGCCACGTCCCGCCGCCGAGCGGCCGAAGCGCATCATCTTGTCCGGGGTGCGGTGCGCCGAGACGACGTCCGCTTCGAACGGGATGCCCAGCTCGGTCAGGATGTCGGCTGCCGCACGCATCGTGGGCCAGTCCGAGTCGGACCCCATGATGATCGAGACGAGCGGTGCGGGCTGGGCGGTGTCGGTCACACGTCGAGCCTACCGGCGGCCGGTCACCGCGACGGCGGCCCGTCAGCGGACGGCGACGGTCCGGCACCCGAGGTCAGCGTCGCCGCCGCTGCCGAGGCCGATCGCCCGGACGCAGATCCGGTGCGTCCCTGACGGGCTCACCACCCGTCCGCCGTAGCCGTGCGCCGGCCCGGCACCGTAGGTCGTGCCGACGTCGGCGCGTGCCTGGTTCGCCGTGAGGCGTCCGGTGGTGTTGCCGTCGACGGTGACCACGACGCTCACAGCGGTGTTGACGGCATCGCGGTCGAACACCCAGCCGGACACATCGACGCGCCGCGTGGACGGTGACGAGGCGGATCCGAACGTCCCGAAGGGTGCACTCGCCGCGACGGTGACCGTTCGGCACGCCGACGTCGTGTCGGTGCCGACGCCACGGTTCCGCGCGACGACGCACACGCTGTGCCTGCCGGAACCCCCTGGCACGGTGAGGTCCCAGCCGTGCCCCGTCCCGGCCCCGTCCGGCACGGCACCGAGGTCCGCGCGCTGCAGGTTCGCCGTCGCGGCCGCGACACCCCGCCCGTCGACGGTCACCGCGATCCTGACCGGGGACGCCGCCTCGTCGGGGTCGACGGCCCACCCGGTCACCACGATGCCCGCACGAGCGACACCGACCCGTTCGAGCTGCACCACGGGGTCGTGTCCGTACACGGTCACCGCGACGCAGCCGAGCTGTCGATCGGCCCCTGCGCCGACGTTGACCGCTGTCACGCAGACGTTCCTCGTGCCGGGGCCGGCGGCGACGGTCGTGTCGAAGCCGTGGTCCGCCCCGACCCCTGCCGCCCGGTCGACGTCGGGACGGGTCGTGTCGGCGAGTGCGGTGCCGACGACCGTGCCGTCCACGGACACCCGCACCGTGACCGGGGACTCCGGGTCGTCGGCGTCGAACGTCCACCCGCGGACCCGGACGGTGCCCGCCCCACCCGCTGCTGCGTCCACCGTGCCCTGCGGCGACGTCACCGTGGCGGGGACGCCGAGCGAGGCGTTGGCGACCAACTGCTGCGCGTACGCCGAGTACCACTTGCCTGCGGCCGGGCCCCCGTTGCAGGTCCCGTCGCTCGCACCGGGGGTCTTCACCCAGAGCAGCGCGTCGAGGGCCGTCCCGTCCGTCGCCACCCGCGGCGAGGTCCCGAGTCCGGCGCCGGGGCCGTTGCACCACGTCCCCCGCCACCCACGACCGTTCCGGGAGGTGTCGATCACGTAGTGCGAGCCGCCGGTGAGTGCGGAGACCTTCTGCGCGTACGACTGCTCCTGTGCGGTCGGGTAGTAGTTCGCGACGTTGGTGAAGAACCCGCGGGCCTGCCGCACGCCGGCGGCGTCGAGCCGGGCGGCGATCGTCGCGGGCTGCACCCAGTTCGAGTTGCCGGCGTCGAGGTACGCGGGGATGCCGGCCGCGGTGAGCGCGGCGACCTCCCTCGAGAGGATCCGGTACCGCTGCTGGTCGAGCGCCGGTGTGCACCTGCTGTCGCTCAGCATGGCGAGGGAGTCCGGCTCCACGATGACCGCAGCACGTTTCCCGGCGAGCCCCGCGACGATCTGGTCCACCCAGGCGTCGTACCCGGCTTCGTCGAACCCGCCTGCCGAGTAGCCGCCGCAGTCACGCTCCGGGATCGCGTAGGTGACGAAGACCGCCGTGGTGCCGTTCGCCTCGGCCCCCGCAGTCGCGCTCTGGAGCGTCTTCGTCAGGCCGGTGCCGGTCGACCACTCGCCGAGCCACGTGGCGACCGGGTACTTCGCGATCGTCGATGCGGCCGCAGCGCCCGCCGGGTCGCTCGAGGCGAGGGCAGCGGCGTTCTTCGCGGCCTCGCTCGTCGGCGAGTTGTACTGCCCGTTGCCGAACAGCTGCGCCGCCGTCCGCGAGCGCAGGTCGGCCGCCGTCGTCGCGGCGGTCGCGCGGTCGGCCCCGATCGGCGCGACGGGCGCGATCACACCACCGAGCACCCCGGCGAGCGCGATGCAGACGGTGAGGGCGGTACTGGTGCGCATGCGCGATCCCCTGGCTGGTCGGTCGTCCCCTGACCGATCCATGGCACCATGCGTTGCCTCGTGCAACCAGCCGCCAGAACGGGTGCCACCACGACGGGTGGCACCCGCACCGGGCGCTCGTCAGTCGTCGAAGTGCGACGCTGCCGACCGTGCCCGGTACACGACGTCGTCCGGGTCCGCTCCGGTGACCGTGACGTGCCCGATCTTCCGGCCGGGCCGGGGTGCCTTGCCGTAGAAGTGGTACTTCGCCTCCGGGAACGCCCCGAGCGCGGCGGGGTAGCGTCCGGCGAGGTCGCCGTCCGACGGACCACCGAGGACGTTGATCATGACCGCGACGGGGGCGTTCATCCCGGTGGCGCCCAGCGGCAGGTCGAGGACGGCACGCAGGTGCTGTTCGAACTGGCTCGTGGTCGCGCCGTCGATGGTCCAGTGCCCGGTGTTGTGCGGCCGCATCGCGAGCTCGTTGATCAGGATCCGCTCGTCGTCGGTCTGGAACAGCTCGACGGCGAGGACTCCCGTCACCCCGAGTTCCTCCGCGACCCGCACGGCGATCGACTCCGTCAGGTCCGCGATCCGGCCGGCGCTGTCCGGTGCCGGCGCGAGCACCTCGGCGCACACGCCGTCGCGCTGCACCGTCTCGACGAGGGGCCACGCGACGATCTCGCCGGACGGGCGACGTGCCACCGACTGCGCGAGCTCCCGGGTGAACGAGACGAGTTCCTCGACGAGGAGCGACTGCCCGCCACCGGCCTCGGCGACGGCGATGAACCAGTCCTCGACCTCGGCGGGGTCGGACACGACCCGGACGCCCTTGCCGTCGTAGCCGCCGCGCGGGGTCTTCACGACCGCACGACCGCCGTGCTCGTCGATGAAGGCACGGAGCTCGTCGGGGTCGTGCACCGCTGCCCAGTCGGGCACCGGGAGCCCGAGCTCGGTCAGGCGGGTCCGCATCGTGATCTTGTCCTGCGCGACCGCGAGGGGCTCCGGCCCTGGTCGGACGGCCACACCGGCATCGACGAGTGCCCGGAGGACGCTCTGCGGCACGTGCTCGTGGTCGAAGGTGACCACGTCGACGTCGCGGGCGAAGGCGAGCACCGTCTCGGCGTCGTGGTAGTCGCCCTCGGCGGTCGCGGCGATGGCAGCCGACATCCCGGGCCCCTCCGCGAGCACGCGGATGTCGATGCCGAGTTCGACGGCCGCCGGGACCATCATCCTGGCGAGCTGTCCTCCGCCGATCACACCGACCCGCAACGCCATGCTGTGTGTTCCTTCCGCCGCTCTCACCGCACGGTGAGTGCGCGCTGTCTACAATCGCTGTTCGGCCGGGTGTTCACCGGCCGGGACCGCCGGAGCGGTCAGCGACAACTCTACGGACACTGGAGAACACGTGCGGCGACTCATTGCGCAGCTGGCCCGGTTCGGCGTCGTCGGGGCCGTGGGCTTCGTCGTCGACACGGTCATCTTCAACGTGCTGCGCGCGACGGTGCTCGCGCCGGAGGACGTCCACGCCGGCCCGTTCATCGCGAAGGTCATCTCGACGGTCGTCGCGATCTTCGTGAACTGGATGGGCAACCGCTACTGGACGTTCCGCGACCAGCGCCGAGCCGTGGCTGCACGAGAGGGCTTCGAGTTCGTGGTCGTCTCGCTCGGCGGCATGGTGATCTCGCTCGGTTGCCTGGGTCTCTCCCACTACGTGTTCGGGTTCACGTCCGCGCTCGCCGACAACATCTCCGGCAACGTCATCGGGCTGCTGCTCGGGACCGCGTTCCGCTTCTGGCTCTACCGCGTCTGGGTGTACCACCCCGACCGCCAGACCGCCGACCGCCCGGTCGCGGACGGCACCGGCACGACCGGCACCGGCGCGAACGGCGCCGGCGCGAACGGCGCCGGCACCATCGGTACCGACGCCGTCACGGACGAACCGGTCGCACGCTGACGCGAAGCGCGGTCAGCGAGCAGGGAGCAGGGAGCAGCGAGCAGCGAGCAGCGCTGACTAGCGCCCCATCCCGCGGTAGGTGAAGCCCGCCGCGGTCCAGGCGTCCTGATCCAGGCAGTTCCGTCCGTCGATCACGACGGGGCTCGCCACCTGCGCGACCACCGCTGCCGGGTCGAGCGTGCGGAACTCGTTCCACTCGGTGAGCACGAGCACGAGGTCCGCGTCCTGCAGCGCGGCGGACGCACTGTCGACGTAGGACAGCGACGGGTGGATGCGCGCCGCGGTGTGGTTCGCCTCCGGGTCGTACGCGGACACGGTGGCGCCGAGCTCGAGCAGGCGCGCGGCGATGTCGAGCGCCGGAGAGTCGCGGACGTCGTCGGAGTTCGGCTTGAACGCGAGCCCGAGCACCGCGACCCGCTTGCCGGCGACCGCGCCGCCCAGCAGCTCCGAAGCGAGCGTCACGACGTGGGCGCGGCGACGCAGGTTGATCGCGTCGACGTCGGCCAGGAAGTCGAGCGACTCCCCCACGCCGAGCTCGGTGGCACGGGCCTGGAACGCGCGGATGTCCTTCGGCAGGCAGCCGCCGCCGAACCCGAGTCCGGCGTTCAGGAACTTGCGGCCGATCCGGTCGTCGTGCCCGATCGCGTCGGCGAGCGCCGTCACGTCCGCCCCGGCGACCTCGGCGATCTCGGCCATCGCGTTGATGAAGGAGATCTTCGTCGCCAGGAACGCGTTCGCGCTGACCTTGACGAGCTCGGCCGTCGGCAGGTTCACGACGAGACGCGGGGTCCCCTCGGCCAGCGTCGTCGCGTACACCTCGTCGAGGGCCTCGACCGCCGACGATCCCGCTGGACCGGACGGCACGCCGTAGACCAGCCGGTCGGGCGAGATGGTGTCCTGCACGGCGAAGCCCTCGCGGAGGAACTCCGGGTTCCACACGAGCGTCGCGCCGGGCACCGCGTCCTGCAGGCCGGCGGCGAGCCGAGCAGCGGTCCCGACGGGCACGGTCGACTTGCCGACGACGAACTCCCCGGCGGCCACGTGCGGTGTCAGCGACGCGATCGCGGAGTCGATGTAGGTCATGTCCGCAGCGCCGTTCGGCCCCTGTGGAGTCCCCACGGCGAGGAAGTGCACGCGGGACCCGGCGACCTCGGCGTAGTCCGTGGTGAAGCGGATGCGGCCGGAGGCGATCGCCTCGGCGAGGATCTCGGGGAGTCCTGGTTCGAAGAAGGGGGCGTCGCCCGCGGCAAGCCGCTCGATCTTCACCGGGTCGACGTCGACCGCGACGACCTCGTGTCCGAGTTTGGCCATGGATGCGGCGTGCACGGCACCGAGGTACCCGCAGCCGATGACAGAGATACGCACGGGACGACGGTACCGGACCCCGCGCGAACTTCCGCCGAGAGCGATGACGACGTCTCAGGAGCGGTCAGGGCCCCGCACGATCTCGTCCCAGTCCGGCTCGCGGTGCCGACGGCGGGCCTCGTACGCCTCGACCATGTCGTGCAGCACCGCGACGACGAGGTCGGCGTGCGGCACATCGGCGAGCACCACGGCGGGGTCGTCGCCGGGGAACACGAGGACGTCTCCGGACCGGAACAGCCCCTGCAGCCCACGCCGCCGGACGGTCACGTCGTACCCGCGCGAGTGCAGGAGCTCCTGCCGGGTCCTGGTGCCGAAGCCGTGCACGACGACGAGTCGCCTCGTGGTGACCACGTACCGCTCGGTCATCCACCGCACCAGCGGCACGACGCCGCCGAACAGCACCAGTACGAGCACGAGTCCTGCGACCACGGCGTTGACCCACGCGAGCTGCGCCTGGAAGACCCCGAACCCGAACCCACCGGCGACCGCGACCAGGACGACGAACACCGCCGGACGCACCAGACGACGCGCGTGGGGCCGGAGCCGAGCCACGACGCGTTCGGGCGGTGGCTCGGCGGTCATGCCGTCATGCATACCGCAGGTGAGTGACGTCACCCACGGCGACGCCCCTCTCCGCGCCGTCTCGATCCCGGATCGTGATCCGGCCGTCGTCGTCGATGCCGGTCGCGTCGGCTTCCTCGGTGCTGCCGTCCGGCAGCTCGAGGCGCACCCGCGCGCCGATCGTGCCGCAGCCGGCGCGGACGTGCGACCGCACCGCCTCGGCAGCCGCGCCGCCGGCGACCAGGGCGACCACGGCCTCCCGGACGCCCGACCAGAAGGCGGACAGGACCGCGTCGGCCAGGTCGACCGCCTCGCCGGTCGCTCCGGCCACGGCGAGCGAGGTGGACGTCGGGGTCGGGAGCCGGTCGGCCGGGATGGTCAGGTTGACGCCGGCGCCGACGACGACGGAGCCGTCGGCGGCGACCTGGCAGAGGATGCCGCAGAGCTTCCTGCCGTCCACCAGGACGTCGTTCGGCCACTTCACAAGCACCCGTTCCGACGGGGAGGGTCGGCTCGGCTCGAGCGCTCCGCTCACCGCGTCGCGCATCGCCGCGCCGGCCACCAGGGGCAGCCAGCCGCGGTCGCGATCGGACAGCGCGGCACGGACGAGCACGCTCGCAGCGAGGGTCTCCCCGGCCGGTGCCGACCACGAACGGTCGAGGCGTCCGCGGCCGGCGGTCTGGTCCAGCGTCACGATCGCGCTGCCGTCCGGCAGATCGGACGCGGCAGCGAGCAGGTCCGCGTTGGTCGAACCGGTGGTGTCGCGGACGTCGAGGACGGCACCCGCCCGGTCGAGTGCGGCGCGCGAGAGCGGGAGGACCGGTGTGGACATGCACGCAAATCTACGGGCAGGAACCGTGGAGGTCCTCCAACCGACGCCCGCCCCGCCGCCGGTAGGGTGAGCGGGTGACTTCAGGAGACACCCCCGATCTCTCGACGACGGCAGGCCGGCTGGCCGACCTCCGCGAGCGGTACCACGAGGCCGTGACCGCTGCGGGCGAGGCAGCCATCGCGAAGCAGCACGCCAAGGGCAAGATGACGGCGCGCGAGCGCATCGAGCTGCTCCTCGACGAGAACTCGTTCGTCGAGCTCGACGAGTTCGTCCGGCACCGCACGCACGCCTTCGGCATGGAGTCGAAGCGGCCGTACGGCGACGCGGTCGTCACCGGACTCGGCACGATCCACGGCCGACAGGTCGCGGTGTACGCGCAGGACTTCACCGTCTTCGGCGGCTCCCTCGGCGAGGTCGCCGGCGAGAAGATCGTCAAGGTCATGGAGCACGCGCTGAAGACCGGCGTGCCGATCATCGGGATCCTCGACTCCGGCGGCGCCCGCATCCAGGAAGGCGTCGTCGCGCTCGGCAAGTACGGCGAGATCTTCCGCCTCAACACGCAGGCGTCCGGCGTCATCCCCCAGATCTCGATCGTCATGGGCCCGGCGGCCGGCGGCGCGGTGTACTCCCCCGCACTCACCGACTTCGTGATCATGGTCGACAAGACCAGCCACATGTTCGTCACCGGCCCCGACGTCATCAAGACCGTCACCGGTGAGGACGTCGGCTTCGAGGAGCTCGGCGGCGCACAGACCCACAACGCGGTCTCCGGTGTCGCGCACTACCTCGCCGACGACGAGAACGACGCGCTCGACTACGCGCGCTCGCTCATCGGGTTCCTGCCGGACAACAACCTCTCCGACGCACCCGCCTACGACCTGACGCCCGAGCTCGAGACGACCGACGCCGACCGCGAACTCGACGTCGTCATCCCGGACTCCGCGAACCAGCCGTACGACGTCACGCAGATCATCGAGCACATCGTCGACGACGCCGACTTCCTCGAGGTGCAGCCGCTCTTCGCACCGAACATCCTCATCGGCTTCGGCCGGGTCGAGGGACGTACCGTCGGCATCATCGCGAACCAGCCGCAGGCCATGGCCGGCACACTGAACATCGACGCCGGCGAGAAGGCGGCGCGCTTCGTGCGGTTCTGCGACGCGTTCGGGATCCCGATCCTGACGCTCGTCGACGTCCCCGGGTACCTGCCAGGCACCGACCAGGAGTGGACCGGCGTCATCCGACGCGGCGCGAAGCTGCTCTACGCGTACGCCGAGGCCACCGTCCCGCTCGTCACCGTCATCACGCGCAAGGCCTACGGCGGCGCGTACATCGTGATGGGGTCGAAGCAGCTCGGCGCCGACATCAACCTGGCGTGGCCGACCGCCGAGATCGCCGTGATGGGCGGCCAGGGCGCCGTGAACATCCTCTACCGGAGCGAGATCAAGCGCGCGGAGGAGGCGGGCGAGGACGTCGCAGCCGTCCGCTCCCGCCTGGCGAACGAGTACACCTACAACGTGGCGTCGCCGTACCTCGCCGCCGAGCGCGGGGAGCTCGACGGCATCATCCAGCCGCACGCCACGCGCGTCTCGGTCATCAAGGCGCTGCGGGCGCTGCGCGGCAAGCGGGCGACACTGCCGCCGAAGAAGCACGGGAACATCCCGCTGTGACGCCGCGCCACGCAGCAGCCGTCCCCGCGGACGAACCGACCCCGGTCGCGGACGTCCACGTCGTCTCCGGCGAGCCGACGCCCGAGGAGCTCGCCGCGGTCATCGCCGTCCTGCAGCACCAGGCCGACGAAGCGGCGGCCGCTGGCCGTGCGCAGATCGAGGTGTCTCCGCGCGTGGGCTGGGAGACCTCCGCTCGTGGGCTCCGCGGCCCACTGCCCCACGGTCCTGGTGCCTGGGTCCGTTCGCTGCGCTGACGACCGGGCTGCGATGTACCCCTGGGATACCAGGCGGTATGCGCGTTGCAGGGTGCACTTCCCGGTCGGTCTCCCCTCGTGCGGGGGACACGTGTCGCTCGAGGGGGACCGGAAAGGGCGTGTTTGTCCCCCATAATGATGACTGACACGATGCGTACTTCCGGGCATAGTTACTGGTGTTCGGTGTACGAAGTACATCGCCGGACGGTGGCCGACTAGGGTACGACGCCACTGTCCGCTGCGAGCCAGGGCGATATTCGGGTTGTCGCTCTGCCTCGGGTCGTGAACGGGCCGGTCGGGTTTCCTGACCGGCCCGTTCCCCGTTTCGGGCGTGCTGTGTCTCGTGCGCCGCCGCGTCTCGTGCGCCGCCGCTTCTCGGGCGCTGCCGACTCGGAACGACAGACTCGCTGTCGTACGACGACGACGCTGTCGTCAGCACGCGCGCGCAACTGTTGCACGCGCGCACCAGCGACAGGACCGCTGTCGTACGACAACGACGCTGTCGCTCGTTGCGGACGCAACGAGCGCCGGCACCGCACCACGTGCTGTGGTCGCGACCACCCGTCGGACGGGAGGCTCGTGGCAGCGCCGCCACGGGCCTCCCGTCCGGCGCGGAGCGCGTCCAGGGCCGCGCCGGCTACGCGCGCTCGTGCCGCGGGATCTCGAGCCAGAGCGCGACCGAGTCGTCCTCGTCGCCGTCATCGTCGTCATCGTGGGCGGTGCCCAGCGCCGCCGACTCGCTCGCGGCGACGTCGAGCCGCAGGCCGACCACCGTCACCGCAGCGCCCGACCCCTCCGGCACCGTCCGGACGATCACGTTGTCCGCGTCCCACGCCTGCCGGAGCGCGTCTGCGAGCTGTGCGTGGATGCGCCGGACGTCGTCGGCCTCGAGCTCGTCGAGACCACCGTCGTCGTGCAGCTGGACCACCGCACCACGGCGACGGAGGCGCATGACCTCCTCACGGACGTCGTCGGAGAGCAGGGACCTGCCGCGGATCTCGTCGCGGATCGCCTGCTCGAGGTGCAGGCACTCGGTGCGCTCGGCGTCGGTGAGGTCCCCGCACGAGTCGATGATGCGCTGCAGCATCGGCAGCGCCATCCTGGTGGTCTGGCTGAGGCGGAACTGCCGCTCGAACACGTGGGCGTCCTGCGCCGCCTGCCAGTCGGCAGTCTCCCGCTCGGCTCGGACGAAGTCCCTGGTGATGCGGGTCGCGCGGTTCGTCGCAGCGGCGAAGGCCGTCGCGACCGCCACCCACGTCACGCTGCCGAGCACCCCGAGGGAGCCGAGCGCTCCGAGGCCGGCCCAGAGCACGGTGTGCACGGCGAGGAACAGCACTCCGGCCCACGCGAACGGACCTCGTTGCCGCACGACCAGGATCACCATGAGCGTGCCGACGGCGGCGATCCACCACGTCGTGTACCCGGGTGCCACCCCCGGCTCGACGACCGGCGCCGCGACGACGGGCATCATGACCGCGGTGGCGAGGGCGAAACAGGTGGCCCACACCGGCAGCGCAGTGCCCTTGACGAACAGGGCCACCCCGGTCGCGGCTGCGTAGAGGACCATGCAGGCCACGACCGGCCCGACGTCGGACACCCTCGGGAGGGTCGTGGCGGCGAGGACCAGGTGGTAGACCGAGAACAGCGCGGCGAGGCTCGTCGCGATGCCGGCCGGGATCGAGACCCTCACTCGCTGGTCTCCTTCGCAGCCGACCAGGTCAGGACGACCGTGGTGCCGGCGCCCGGTGCCGTCCGGACGTCCGCGACACCACCGGCCGCTGCGACGCGCTCGACGATGGAACGGCGGACCCCGAGGCGCTCCGCGGGGATCGACGACATGTCGAATCCGGTGCCGTCGTCTCCGATCTCGACGGTCACGGCGTCGCGCTCCTGCCGAACGACCACCCACCTGGAGACGCCGGCGCCCGCGTGCTGGACGCTGTTGACGGCGGCCTGCAACGCGGCGGAGGCCATGGCGTCCGCCACCGCCGCCGGCACGGTCCGCGACCCGAGCGGGCCGCCGTGGACGTCGACGGGCGCCGCGAGTGCGGACACCGCGGCGGCGATGCGCTGCCGGAGCTCCACGAGCGGCACCGGCGGGACCGTGCTTCCCGGTCCGTCGGACGCCGCCGCATCGAGGTGGTCGATCGCGTTCCTGGCCATCCGTGCCGACAGTGTCTTCGCCTCGATGGTGTCGGCACGGGCAGCGGAGAGCAGCGTCGTCAGGACGCTGTCGTGCACGATCGCGTCCACCTGCACGCGTTCGACCTCGGTGGCGTGCTCCCGGATCGCCCGCGAGTACCGGCGGACGGCGGTCGCCTGCGCGGCATCGACGTCCGCTGCCGCTCGTCGGAGCACGACGATGAGCACGAGCGCCGCACCGCCGAGGATGGCCGTGTAGACGCCGTCGAGGAGGGCACGCGAGATCCCCACCCCACCGCCGGCCGGGGTCAACCGGATCAGCACGTACACCGCCGGCACGAGGGCGTTGTACACGCTCGCACGCCACGTTGCGAACCCCATCGCTGCGGCGATCGTGGCGACGTTGCAGAGCCACCACGGCCACGGCAGCTGTGTCGACGGCAGCACGTCCCTGACCGTGATCGGCCAGGTGACGAGCGCGACGAGGAACAGCAGCGCGCAGATGATCTGCGCCGGCTGGGCGAGGCGCTGCACGAACGCCGACACCCCGACCAGCACGAAGGACGCCCCCACCGCGAGCGCCGAGGCGGGCCCCCACACCGGGTCGAGGTACGGCAGCTGCGTGACCACCGACGGGGCGAAGGCCGCGCCGAAGCCGATCGCGGCCACGGCGAGGAGGATCGCGAACGCCCGCTCGGTGGACGCCTGCGTGATGGTCGCCCGGACGCTCCGCGCCGGGTCCACGCCGAAGGGCGCGGCCTCCGTCGTCATGGTCGGATCAGCGTCCGTCGCTGTCCGGATCGATCCCGGAGTCGAGCCCCGGCAGGATGCCGTCCTCGACCGCACGGCGGAGCAGGTCCACCTTCGTCGGGGCCGGACGGCCGACCTCCACGTACTTCACACGGATCCGGTCGAGGTACTCGCGCGCGGTCGAGTACCCGATGCCGAGCTGCTGCGCCGCGAGCTTGAGGGGCAGGCCGGATGCGTAGAGGTGGAGGATCTCGCGCTCACGACGGCCGAGCTGCGCCTTCGCGAAGTCGCGGTCGGCGTCGATCGCGCTCGCCCACTCGAGGTTGTTGAGGACGTCGCCGCGCGCGACCGTGGCGACGGCCGCCATCACGGTCTTCGTCGCCGACGACTTCGGGATGACCCCGGCGGCCCCTGCCGCCAGTGCCTCACGGACGTTCGCGACGCGGTCGGCGATGCTGTGCACGAGGACGGCCGAACCGGTCCCCTGCACGCCCTTGACGTTCTCCGTCACGGTCGAACCGTCGCCGAGCGACAGGTCGAGGACGACGACGTCCACCTCTCGCCCCTCGAGGTTCGCGATGTACTCGGGCACGCTCGCTGCGGTGAGGACGACCTCGAACCCCTCGTTCTGGCATGCGGCCTGGATGCCGAGCCGGACGGATTCGTGGTCGTCGACGATCGCGACGCGGACCGGCCTCGTGGTGAGTCCGGTCGTCCCTGTGGTGGTGGTCGATTCTGCTGGCACGGTGACCTCTCGTTCCGACGGGCCCGGCCCCTGAAACCGGGTTGCCATCAGCAACCAAGGATACCCAGGTCCGTCTCAGGTTCAGGTCTCGCCACACACAGTCTGCGCTATGCGGTCGGCACCAGGCGTGCGACGGCCTCCATGTGGTGCGTGTGGGGGAACAGGTCGAACGCACGCAGCGCCTCGAGGCGGTACCCGAGGTCGGCGAACGTGGCGACGTCCCGCGCGAGCGCGACCGGGTCGCAGGCGACGTAGACGACCTGCGCGGGCTGCAGCGCGGCGATCTGCACGACGACCTCGCGCCCGGCACCGGCACGCGGCGGGTCGAGCACGACCGTCCCGGCCCGGAAGCGCTGCTTCTCGGCCGCGGACGCCGTCGACGTGGTGCGCGACAGCCAGCGGTCGACCCGACCGGTCTCCGCGCGGGCCCCGATCCACTCGGCGAGGTTCTCCTGCGCGTGCTCGGTCGCGCGCGGGGCGCTCTCGACGCTCGTGATGCGCGCCTTGGGTCCGACGAGGTCGCCGAGTGCCGCGGCGAGCAGGCCGACACCGCCGTAGAGGTCGAGGTGGGTGCCCTCCGGGTCGAGCCGGTCCCGGTCGACGAGGTCCTGCACGGCAGCCGTCAGCACCTCGGCGGCACGGTGGTGCACCTGCCAGAAGCCGTTGTCGTCGACCTGGAACATCCGCTCCCCCACGACCTCGGTCACGATCGTCGGCTTCTGCTCGTCGATGACGAGGCGCGCCCCGTCGGAGCTGCTCGGCGCGAGGACGTCGACGACCGATGCCCCGGGCATCGCCGCCCGGCCGATCGGCGCGCTCTCCTGCACGGCAGCGGTGGCCAGGGGCAGCGAGGACACCTGCACGACGTCGTGCGAACGCGCGGCGAACGGCCCGGCCGTGCCCTCCTCGTCGACGTGCAACCGGACGCGGGTGCGCCAGCCGAGACCGTTCGCCTCGTCGTCACCGGGAGCCGGCTCGACGACCACGTCGTGCCCGAGCACCTCGGCCAGGTCCATGTGTGCGAAGCGGGAGAAGGAGTCGACGAGCACGTCGTGCTTCAGGGTGCGCTGGTGGGCGAGGGCGATGTGCCCGAACTCCGCGCCGCCCGGGCGGACGGCGGGGTCGCGGTCGAGGCCGGCTTCGGGCCAGACGTGGTCGACGCGGTGCTCGCTCGGGGTGACGACGCTGACGGTGTCCGCACGCCAGAACGACTTCTTCCGGTCCTCGGTCACCCGCACGACGACACGCTCGCCCGGGATCGCGTCCGAGACGAACACCACGCGCCCCTCGTGCCGTGCCACCGAGATGCCGCCGTGGGCGATCCCGGTGACGTCGAGTTCGAGCAGCGTTCCGACGGATTCACCCATGGTTCGATGTTCCCATGCGTCTGTACCTCGCGAGTACCTCCCCCGCCCGTCGAGCACTCCTCGCCCAGTCCGGGATCGAGCCGGTGCTCGTCTCCCCCGGGGTCGACGAGGACGCAGCGGCGGCAGCAGCCTCGGCATCGCTCGGGCGCGACCTCACCGGTCCGGAGCTCGTCGCGCTCCTCGCCGTCGCCAAGGCGTCGGCGGTCGCGGACGCCGAGGTGGCGGGCTCCCCGGTCGACGGGTTCGTCTTCGGCGGCGACTCCGCGTTCGAGGTCGACGGGCACCTGTACGGCAAACCGCACGACCCGGCCGTCGCGAAGGAACGCTGGCGGCAGATGCTGGCCGCCGGCGGCGGCACGCTCTGGAGCGGCCACTGCGTGGTCGACCGGCGCCGGGACCTGGACGTCACCGCCCACCGGACGGGAGGCCCGGGTGTGGCCCGCACCGAGCCTCCCGTCCGCCCCGGTTCCGGTCTCGGGCCGTGGGCCGGTCCGCTCAGCGAGGTCGCGCCCGGCGGCTCCGCACTCGTCGCCGACGGCGACCGCGTCGTCGCGGTCGACAGCGCGGTCCTGACCTTCGCCGACGACGTGTCCGCGGACGAGATCGACGCGTACGTGGCGACCGGTGAGCCGCTCGAGGTCGCCGGGGCGTTCACGATCGACGGTCGGGCCGCTGCGTACATCACCCGGATCGACGGCGCGCCGTCCGCCGTGGTCGGGCTGTCGCTGCCCGTGCTCCGGTCGATGCTGCTGCGGGGCTTCGGCGTGGCGTGGCACGACTTCTGGGCACTGTAGACATCCACACTGCTTCGGCGCCGTTCTTTGTGGATGCCGGTCAATTCGCACTCCCGCAGCACGAATACGCTGACTTACCATGCCCCGTATCAGCAAGGTCCTCATCGCGAACCGCGGCGAGATCGCCGTCCGCATCATCCGCGCGGCCCGCGATGCTGGAAAGGCCTCGGTCGCGGTCTACGCCGACCAGGACCGTGACGCTCTGCACGCACGCCTCGCCGACGAGGCCTACGCGCTGAACGGCACCACCAGCGCGGACACGTACCTGGTCATCGACAAGATCATGTCCGTCGCCCGCCGTTCCGGCGCCGATGCCGTGCACCCCGGCTACGGCTTCCTCGCCGAGAACGCCGACTTCGCCCGCGCCGTCATCGACGCCGGGCTGATCTGGATCGGCCCGTCGCCCGAGTCCATCGAGCAGCTCGGCGACAAGGTCTCCGCGCGGCACGTCGCCGAGAAGGTCGGCGCGCCGCTCGCCCCGGGCACCATCGAGCCCGTGCAGGACGTGTCCGAGGTCTTCGACTTCGTCGACCAGGTCGGACTGCCCGTCGCGATCAAGGCGGCGTTCGGCGGCGGTGGCCGAGGGCTGAAGGTCGTGCGCTCGCGCGACGAGATCGTCTCGCAGTTCGAGTCGGCGACCCGCGAGGCCATCGCGGCGTTCGGCCGCGGCGAGTGCTTCGTCGAGAAGTACCTGGACAAGCCGCGCCACGTCGAGACCCAGTGCCTGGCCGACGAGCACGGCAACGTCGTCATCGTCTCCACGCGCGACTGCTCGCTGCAGCGTCGCCACCAGAAGCTCGTCGAAGAGGCACCGGCGCCGTACATCACGGCGGAGCAGCACGACCGGCTGTACGAGTCATCCAAGGCGATCCTCCGCGAGGTCGGCTACGTCGGTGCCGGCACGTGCGAGTTCCTCATCGGGGCCGACGGCACCGTGTCGTTCCTCGAGGTGAACACCCGTCTGCAGGTCGAGCACTGCGTGTCCGAGGAGGTCACCGGCATCGACCTGGTCCGCGAGCAGTTCCGCATCGCCGAGGGCGGTGTGCTCGACTACGAGGACCCCGCGCCCCGCGGCCACTCCTTCGAGTTCCGCATCAACGGCGAGGACCCCGGTCGCAACTTCTTCCCGGCACCAGGCCCGGTGCACGTGTTCCACGCGCCGTCCGGCCCCGGCGTCCGCGTCGACTCGGGCGTCGTGTCCGGTGACGTCGTCTCCGGC
The DNA here is from genome assembly GCF_048756585.1 of Curtobacterium sp. L3-7. Classification (NCBI taxonomy): domain Bacteria; kingdom Bacillati; phylum Actinomycetota; class Actinomycetes; order Micrococcales; family Microbacteriaceae; genus Curtobacterium; species Curtobacterium sp. L3-7. The sequence goes on from NZ_CP151474.1 coordinate 3,140,748, forward strand.
TCGTTCGACTCGATGCTCGCGAAGCTCGTCGTCACCGGTGCCACGCGTGCCGAGGCGCTGGAGCGGGCTCGTCGTGCGCTTGCCGAGTTCGAGGTCGCCGGGCTCCCCACCGTGATCCCGTTCCACCGTGCGGTCGTGTCGGACCCGGCGTTCGCGACGGACGACTCCACCCCGTTCAGCGTCTACACGCAGTGGATCGAGACCGACTTCGTGAACGAGATCCCGGCGTGGAGCGGTTCCCCCGAGGAGCTCCCGGCACCGGCCGCACGCGACTCGGTCGTCGTCGAGGTGCAGGGCAAGCGCATCGAGGTCACCATGCCGTCGATCGTCGGTGGTGGTGCCGGTGGCGCCGCCCGTCGCCCTGCCGGTCCGTCCGCTCCCCCGCGTCGTCGTTCGTCGGCGGTGAAGGGTGGCCGTGCCGCATCGGGTTCCTCGGTCGCGTCGCCGATGCAGGCCACCGTGGTGAAGCTCGCCGTGGCCGAGGGCGACACCGTCGTCAAGGGCGACCTGCTCGTCGTGCTCGAGGCCATGAAGATGGAACAGCCCGTGCAGGCCCACAAGGACGGCGTCGTCACCGGCTTGAACGCCCCCGTCGGCCAGACGATCTCGTCCGGCCACGTGCTGCTCGAGCTCGCGTAGCGCTTCGGCCGCTTCGCGTTCGCACAACCGAAAGCACTTCGCACCACTGACTTCGGCGGTGCGGAGTGCTTTCGGTTGTGCGGATTCGATCGGCACCAGGTGAGCGCAAGCGTGTGAAGCGCCGGACTCGGGACGGTACGCCGATCGCGCGGAGGACCGCACGGAGGGCCTCGGTGTCGTTGGTCTCCGCGAACCCGATCCGCCCGACAGCGTCCACGACTGTATGGCGTCGGAGACGGTCCTCACGACGTTTCTCCGCGACCACGACGTCCGCCGCGGTCTGTCCCGCCCGCCGCATCGACGGGTCGCTGTACTTCACGCGGCCGTCGAACTCGAGGACCGCACGCTGCTCGGGGAACCAGAAGTCGACGGTCCCGATGTGCCCCTGCCCGTCGTCGAACCGCTGCTGCAGGACCGGGACAGGCGCCCCGACCTCGTCCAGGGCGACCCGCGCCACGGACTCACCTGGTGATCCCGAACGTCCATCGGCGAGCTCGATCGCCCGCTCGGCTCGATGGCGCCCGTGGACCGGACCGCGCTCCGCCAGCTCCGTCTCGAGAGCCGATCGTGTCACCCCTCGTGCCAGCACCACGTCGAGCGCGGGCACGCTGGTCCGCAGCGGCTGCGTGATCGCGAGGTCGACCCCGGTCACCACGAGATCGGTCAGCTGTCGGCCCGTCGCGGTCATCGTCTTCGTGGCGATCGACCTGCCCGCGCCGGCTCGCTTGTGGACACCGCGCAGGCTCTGCGGCGTTGCCCGCTCCGGGTCGAGGACGTCGATCACCTCGGGGAACTCGCCGGGCCAGGGAAGTCCGTGCAGCGCCGCCGCGGAGGCGTGCGACACCACGAGTCGTGACGCCAGCCGGTCGTGCAGCGCCTTGATCCGAGCGATGTGTCGCTCGGCGGCGTTCGCCGCACGCCAGGCGTCGGCGTCCACGAACCGCCCCGGTGCGAGTCGGACGACACCGCCGTTCCGTTCCTCGGCTCGCAGCGCGCGGCCACGCCGGCCGGTCGTGTCCGCCGTGCCCCCGACGATGATCTCCAAACGCGCCATGCGCATGACGCTGGCCGATCCAGCTCAGCGAGCGGAGCCACCCGGCCGGCGGTGTGGAGGGCGACCGCGACCGGCTCGCTTGTGGAGGAAGGTGCGCGGTACGTTCGCACAACACGAAGCGATGCGCACCACGTCGAGACGTGGTGCGCATCGCTTTCGGTTGTGCGAACGCGCCGACGCTGGCCCGCCGCCTACGAGACCCGGGGGCGGATCGCGTCGGCGAGGGCGTCGACGAGCGACTGGGCCTCGGCGGGGGTCGACGCCACCGTGTCGATGTAGACCTTCACCTTGGGCTCGGTGCCGCTCGGGCGGACGATGACGCGCGCGTCGCCCTCGAGGTCGTAGCGCAGGATGTCCGATGGCGGGAAGCCGTCAACGCCCGACGCGTAGTCCGTCGTCGACAGGACCGTCAGCGGACCGAGCGTGGCAGGCGGGGAGGTCCGCAGCGCCGCCATGATGTGGCCGATGCGGGCGAGGTCGTCCACGCGGGTCGCGACCTGCCCGGACGCGAACGCGCCGAACTCCGCGGCGAACGCCTCCAGCTGCCCGGCGATGGACGAGCCGGCCGCAGCGAGCGACGTCGCGAGGTCCAGCAGGACGAGGGCTGCGGAGATGCCGTCCTTGTCACGGACGACCTCGGGGTCGACCAGGTAGCCGAGTGCCTCCTCGTACCCGAAGAGCAGATCGGGCACGCGGGAGACCCACTTGAAGCCGGTGAGGGTGTCGCGGTACCCGAGTCCGTACCGTGCGGCGACGCGGGACAGCGCCGGCGACGACACGATCGAGGCGGCGAGCACGCCCGACGCACCGGCGTCGACGGCACGGGACGCCGCACGCCAGCCGAGCAGCCACCCGACCTCGTTGCCGGACAGTCGGCGGAACGAACCGGAACCGTCCGGGATCGCCAGCGCGAGTCGGTCCGCGTCCGGGTCGTTCGCGATGACCAGGTCGGCGCCGACCTCCGTGCCCCTGGCCGTGGCGAGGTCCATCGCGCCGGGTTCCTCCGGGTTCGGGAACGACACCGTCGGGAACGCGCCGTCCGGCTCGATCTGCTCCGGGACGACCGCGGGCTCGGCGAACCCGGCCGCGGCGAACACGGCCCGCGCGGTCTCCCACCCGACGCCGTGCATGGCCGTGTAGACGACCGAGGGCTGCGCATCGACCGGCAGCGCCGGGGCGGGCACGATCGCGGCTGTCGCGGCCACGTAGGCGTCGACGAGCTCCGAACCGGCGACGGTGTAGTCCGTCGCCCGGTCGAGCCCGCTGACGGGGCCCACCGACGCGATGGCGTCGGCGATCGACGCGTCGACGGGCGGGACGATCTGGGAGCCGTCGTCGTCCCCGCCGAGGTACACCTTGTAGCCGTTGTCCCGTGGCGGGTTGTGGCTCGCGGTCACCATCACCCCCGCGCCGACGCCGAGGTGCCGGACGGCGAACGCCAGCACGGGAGTCGGGAGCGCCGACGGCAGCAGCGTGACGTCGAGGCCGAGGCCCCGCATGACCTCTGCCGAGTCACGGGCGAACACGTCCGAGTTGACGCGTCCGTCGTAGCCGATCACCACACTGCGGTCGCGCCCGGTGTCGATGAGGAAGCGAGCGAGCCCGGCGGCCGCTCGGGAGACCACCACGCGGTTCATCCGCAACGGCCCCCACCCGAGCTCGGCTCGGAGACCAGCGGTGCCGAACTGCAGGCGCCCGGCGAACCGCTCGTCGAGCGTCGCGAGCGCGGTCGGATCGCCGGAGGTCGCCGAGGTCAGCACCTCGGACAGCTCGTCCCGCGTCGTGTCGTCAGGGTCCTGCGCGAGCCAGGCCCGCGCGACGTCGAGGACCGACACGTCCTCGGCGAGGTCCCCGTCCCCGATCGCCCCGTCGGACGCCCCCGTGTACGGGCTCACAGCGCCGCCACCACCCGCGCGAGCAGGTCGGCGATCACCGGCTCGGCCGACTTGCCGGCCTCGAGCACCTCGGCGTGCGAGAGCGGCGTCTTCTGGATGCCGGCAGCCAGGTTCGTGATGAGCGAGAACCCGAGGATCTCCATCCCCGCCTGTCGCGCCGCGATCGCCTCGAGCGCCGTGGACATGCCGACGATGTGCCCGCCGATCGTCTTGGCCATCTGGACCTCGGCCGGCGTCTCGTAGTGCGGCCCGCGGAACTGCGTGTACACGCCCTCGTCGAGCGACGGGTCGATCGACCGGGCGACGGCACGCAGCCGCGCCGAGTACAGGTCGGTCAGGTCGACGAACGTCGCGCCCTCGAGCGGGCTGTCGGCGGTCAGGTTGATGTGGTCGCTGATGAGCACCGGGGTGCCGGGCGTCCAGTGCTCCTTGATGCCACCGGCACCGTTCGTGAGCACCATGGTGGTCGCACCGGTCGCCGCCGCGGTCCGGACGCTGTGCACGACACGACGGACCCCGTGCCCCTCGTAGTAGTGCGTCCGCGCACCGATGACGAGCGCGTGCCGTCCGTCCGTCAGCCGGATGGACCGGACCGTGCCGGAGTGTCCGGGGACCGCGGACGCGCTGAAACCGGGGACGTCGGCGGCGTCGATCGACGACACCGTCTCGCCGATGAGGTCGGCGGCCTTGCCCCATCCGGACCCGAGGGTCAGGGCGATGTCGTGACGCTCGATGCCCGACCGCTCCGCGATGACGGCTGCGGCGTCGCGTGCGACGTCGAACGGGTCGACGGAGGGGTCGTTGAGCGGGTTCGTACTTGCCATGTGGCAATGCTACGGGGCGGGCACCCGACCCAGGGACCGTGGGCGGACCCCGCCACCGACTCCTACGGGGCTGTCGGATCCCCCAGCGACTTCTGCACCGCCGCGGTGATCTCGGTCTGGTCGAAGTGGTTCCGGATGACGATGACCTCGGCGTAGGTGCTGCCGATCGCCTCGACGAACTCCTCCGAGGTGAGGATCACGTTCGCGTCCTCGGAGACTTCTCGCACGGATGCCACGTCGGCCGCCACCACCTCGGCGGAGAGCCCGAGCGCCGCGAGGGCCTTCTCGGCGTTCACCTTGAGGATGCCGCTCGACCCGATGCCTGCGCCGCAGATGGTCACGATCTTCACGTGGACACCCCCATGATCGTCCTGACCTCGGCAGCGGAGGACGCCGCCGCGAGCCGCGAGGTCACCGACGCGTCGTTGAACAGGTTCGCGATCTCGCCGATCGACTCCAGGTGCGTGCCGACCTCGGCGACGGCGAGCCCGAGCACGACCGACACGGGGTCGTTGTGCGGGTGGCCGAACGCGACCGGCGATGCCAGGGTCACCACGGACAGGCCGTCCCGCAGCACCGCGGACCCCGGCCGGGCGTGCGCGAACGCCAGCCCTGGTGAGATCACGATGTACGGCCCGTGCTCGTCCACCATGGCGATCATGGCGTCCGTGTAGGCGTCCGTCGCCGCGCCCGACGACACGAGCGCACCACCGGCGAGCCGGAGCGCGTCACGCCACGACGGCGCGGACGCACCGAGCACGACGGCGTCGTCGGACAGCGGCGGGAGACCCATGCGATCAGGCCTCCGCGTACCCGGTCGTGATGATCGAGATGATCTCCTCGCGGTCTTCGAGCGGCAGGAACGAACCGAGCGCCGCGTTGATCTGGAACGCGGCCAGGTCGTCGAGGTCGTAGCCGAAGGTGCCGGCCAGGAGCGCGAGCTCCTTGCTGAGCGAGGTGTTGCTCATCAGGCGGTTGTCGGTGTTCACCGTGACCCGGAAGCCGAGCTGGTACAGCACGTCGAACGGGTGGTCGGCGAGGTCGTCGCCCCACGCCGCGATCGCCCCGGTCTGCAGGTTCGACTGCGGCGAGAGCTCGAGCGGGATCTCCCGGTCGCGGACCCACGAGGCGACCTCGCCGAGGGAGGCGAGCGTCGAACCGTCACCGGCGTCCGAGAGCTGGATGTCCTCGAACAGGCGGACGCCGTGCCCGAGCCGCAGGGCTCGGCCGTCGACGAGCGCCGAACGGATCGAGGCGATGCCGTCCGCCTCTCCGGCGTGCACGGTGACCGGGAAGAGCTCGGACGCGAGGTGGTCGAACGCCGCGCGGTGGTTCGACGCGGGGAACCCGGCTTCGGCCCCGGCGATGTCGAACCCGACCACGCCGTGGTCACGGTGGCGGACGGCGAGCTCGGCGATCTCGAGCGCACGGTCCGCGTGGCGCATGGCCGTCACGAGCTGCCCGACGCGGATCGCGCCGTCCGCTGCGACGACCGCTTCCTCGATGCCGGCCTGCACGGCTTCCACCGTCTGGTCGAGCGTCAGGCCGCCCTGCAGGTGCTGCTCGGGCGCCCAACGGATCTCGCCGTAGACGACGCCGTCGGCGACGAGGTCCTCCACGAACTCGCGGGCGACGCGGGTCAGGCCGTGCGCGGTCTGCATCACGCTGGTGGTGACGTCGAAGGTCTTGAGGTACTCGACGAGCGAACCGGAGTTCGACTGGTCGGCGAACCACTGGCCGAGTTCTGCCGGGTCGGTGGTCGGCAGGTCGATGCCGCCGTCCGAGGCGAGCTCGACGATCGTCTCGGGGCGGAGTCCGCCGTCGAGGTGGTCGTGCAGCGAGACCTTCGGCAGGTCGTTGATCACGGCACCCGCGTCGGGCAGTCGGTACGTGGGGGCGTCGTGGGCGCTCATGACGACCAGGCTATCGGTGGTCGCGTCCGCCTCGCCCGTGACGTCCCACAGGTTTGTGGAGAACTGACTGGAGGCTCGCTACATGTGAGCCGACCGGCTCACGCCGCGGAACCGAGCAGGTCAGGTCAGGCGCTCACGGACGATCGGTCCACGCTCGGGAGCGGACGTCCCGATCGACCATGCCCCCTCGAGCACCTCGAGCGCGCGCGGGATCCGGGACTCCTCGTCCGTGTGCAGGGTCCAGAGCGGCTGCCCCTCGACGACCTCGTCGCCGGGCTTCACGTGCAGCTCGATGCCGGCACCCGCCTGGACCGGGTCCTGCGCACGGGCTCGACCAGCGCCGAGACGCCAGGCGGAGACGCCGAACGGCAGGGCCTCCTGCGTCACGAGCACGCCGGAGGACGGCGCGGTGACGACGTGCTGCTCGCGGGCCACCGGGAGCGCGGCGGACGGGTCGCCGCCCTGCGCCGAGATCATCCGCCGCCACGTGTCCATCGCGCGTCCGTCGGCGAGCGCCGCAGCCGGGTCCGCGTCCGGCAGACCAGCGAGCCGGAGCATCTCGGAAGCCAGCGAGAGCGTCAGCGACACGACGTCCGACGGTCCACCGCCCGCCAGCACCTCGATCGACTCCCGCACCTCGAGCGCGTTGCCGATCGTCAGGCCGAGCGGGACCTCCATGTCGGTCAGGAGCGCCGAGGTGGCGACCCCTGCGTCCTTCCCGAGGTCGACCATCGTCTGCGCGAGTTCCCTGGACGCCTCGTACGTCGGCATGAACGCCCCGGATCCGAACTTCACGTCCAGCACGAGCGCACCGGTGCCCTCGGCGATCTTCTTCGACATGATGCTCGACGCGATGAGCGGGATGCACTCGACGGTGCCGGTGATGTCCCGGAGCGCGTAGAGCTTCTTGTCGGCAGGGGCGAGGCCGGACCCCGCCGCGCAGATGACCGCTCCGACGTCGGAGAGGATCGACATCATGCGGTCGTTCGACAGCGACGCCTGCCACCCCGGGATCGACTCGAGCTTGTCGAGCGTGCCCCCGGTGTGCCCGAGCCCACGGCCGGACAGCTGCGGCACCGCCACCCCGAACGACGCCACGAGCGGTGCGAGCGGCAGCGTGATCTTGTCGCCGACACCACCGGTGGAGTGCTTGTCCACGGTCGTCTTGCCGAGCGAGGAGAACGACATCCGCTCCCCGGACGCGATCATCGCGAGCGTCAGGTCCTTGATCTCCCGACGCTCCATGCCGTTCAGGAAGATCGCCATCGCGAGCGCCGCCATCTGCGGGTCCTCGACGTAGCCGCGCGTGTAGGCGTCGACGAGCCAGTCGATCTCGGGGGTGCTCAATGCGGAACCCGAACGCTTGGTGCGGATGAGGTCGACGGTGTCGAAGGGCTCGACGGCCATGTCAGTGCTCCTGTTGGTACGTGACGAGGGTGCGCGGCCCGAAGGCGTCCGGGAGCACCTCGTCGATGGTGCGGATCCCGGAGACGGTCTCGAGCAGCATGCCCTCGGCCGAGTGCTCGAACAGCAGCTGCCGGCACCGACCGCACGGCATGAGCGTCGCGCCGTCGCCGTCCACGCAGGTGAACGCGACGAGCTTGCCGCCGCCGGTCATGTGCAGCTGCGAGACGAGCGAGCACTCCGCACAGAGGGTCACCCCGTACGAGGCGTTCTCGACGTTGCAGCCGGACACGATCCGGCCGTCGTCGGTGAGCGCAGCGGCACCCACCGGGAACGACGAGTACGGCGCGTAGGCGTGCCGCATCGCGGCCGTGGCCGCGTCACGCAGTGACGCCCAGTCCAGATCGGACGGGAGGCTCCTGGCCGGGTCCGCAGCGGCGGTGTCGGTGACCCCCCGGTCACCTGATGCGTTCGTGTCGGTCATGTGCCGAGCCTCCCGGCTAGCTCTTGATGTACGGCTTGCCGGACGCGGCGGGACCGCGCGACTGCCCGACCAGGCCGGCCACCGCGAAGATCGTCACCACGTAGGGCAGCATGAGCAGGAACTCGCTCGGGACGGGCGAGTTGATCGACCCGAGGACGTTCTGCAGGTTCGACGCGAAGCCGAACAGCAGCGCCGCGAGCGTCGCGCGGATCGGGTCCCAGCGGCCGAAGATGACCGCGGCGAGGGCGATGTAGCCGGCCCCTGCGGTCATGTCCTTGGCGAACGGCCCGACGGAGCCGAGCGTGAAGTAGGCGCCACCGAGCCCAGCGATGGCACCGGCGAGCGAGACGTTCCAGAACCGCGTGCTGAGCACGTTGATGCCGACGGTGTCCGCTGCCTGCGGGTGCTCGCCGACCGCGCGGAGCCGGAGGCCCCATCGCGTCTTGAACAGGGCGAACGTGACGACCGCGACCGCGATGTAGGCCAGGTACACGATGACGTTCTGCTCGAAGAACACCGGGCCGATGACCGGGATCTGGTGCAGGACCGGGATCGGCAGGACCGGGAACCGGATGCCGACGTTGAGCGTCTGCTCGGCCGGCGAGAGCACCTGCGAGTAGAGGAAGCCGGTCAGTCCGGAGATGAACGCGTTGATGACGACACCGACGATGACCTGGTCGACGAGGTACTTGATGCTGAACGTCGCGAGGACGAACGACACCAGGACACCGGCGACGAGCGCACCGACGAGACCGACCCATGCGGAACCGGTGAGCGAGCCGATCATCGCGGAGACGAACGCCCCGGCGAGGAACTGCCCCTCGATCGCGATGTTCACGACGCCCACGCGCTCCGAGATCACGCCGCCGAGGGCACCGAAGACCAGCGGGACGCTCAGGCCGAGCGCGCCGACGAGCAGCCCCGGGAGCGGGATCGTCGCACCGGCCGCCGCCCAGGTGAGGAACCCGACCACGAACAGGACGGCGAAGACCGAGGTGACCCAGAGCGGGATCCTCCGGTACCCGTTCGCCTGGACGAACGCGTACACGGTCGCCAGGGCGAGCAGGACGGTGACGGTGATGCCGGTCCCCGTGGCGGGGAGCTGCACGTCCGGCAGCTGGACGAAGTCGCCCGCGTTCGCGAGGCGGAACGTCGCCGAGCCGTCACGGCCGAGCAGGACGAAGAACACCAACGCGACGACCGTGAAGACGGCGAAGGCGATCGGGGCCTTCCAGCTGCGGGTGGACTCGACGGCGCGGTCGGCCAGCGTCTCCGCTCCGGAGGGCATGGAGGGGCTGATGGTGCTCACGCGGCGACTGCCTTCCGCTGGGACTTCTTGGAGACCTTGCGGCGGGCGCCCGGCTGCGGGATCCGGAAGATCGCGCGGACGAGCGGCGGTGCCGCGATGAAGAGGACGATGAGGGCCTGGATGACACCGACGATGTCGATCGGGATGCCGTTGGCGGCCTGCATCGCGTAGCCACCGTTCTTCAGCACGCCGAACAGGATCGCCGCCCAGAAGGTGCCCCACGGCTTCGAGCGGCCGAGGAGCGCCACGGTGATGGCGTCGAAGCCGATGCCCGCGTCGATGTTCGAGGTGAAGCCACTCGTCACGGCACCCTGCACCTGGTACGCCCCGGCGATGCCGACGAGGGCACCGGAGATGACGAGCACCCAGATGGTCAGCGACGGGACGCTCATGCCGGCGACGCGTGCCGCACGCGGGTTCTCACCGATCGTGCGGAACCGGAAGCCGAGCGACGACTTGTTGACGAGCCACCACACGACGACGACGGCGATGATCGCGACGATGAACCCGAGGTCGACGCCGTAGCGCGGCCCGAACAGCGCCGGCAGCACCGCGGAGTCCTTCATGGCGGGCGAGATCGGGTTCGGGCTCCCCGGTGCCTGCAGCAGCCCCGGCGTGCGGAGCAGGTAGCTGACCAGGTACAGCGCGACGTAGTTGAGCATGATCGTCAGGACGACCTCGTTCGCACCGGTCCGCGCCTTCAGCACGCCGACGATGCCGCCCCACACCGCACCGCCGACGATGCCGGCGACGATGGTCAGGGGGATGTGGATGATCGCGGGCATGTCGAACGCGAAGCCGACCCACCCGGCGGCCGCAGCCCCCATCAGGATCTGCCCCTGGCCACCGATGTTGAAGAGGCCGGCACGGAACGACAGCGCGATGCCGAGACCCGCGGCGATGAGCGGGACGGCGTAGTCGATCGACCGGGTGATCGGGACGATCGCCTGCGCGAACGAGCTCGCGCCGAAGTTGACGACCGAGCCCTGGAACAGCGAGGCGTACGAGCCGCCGACGGCGGTCCAGATCGCCTGGAAGGTGTCGGCGGGACGGGCGAAGAAGTACCCGGCGGCCTGCTGCACGGCGGGGTCGGTGACCGCGATGAGGACGCCGCACGCCACGAGCGCGAGCACGATCGCGAGGATCGTGACGAGGACGGAGCCGTTCAGGATGCTCTGCAGCGCGGTGTTCCAGCGGTCGCCGCCCGAGTCGCCGGCGCGACGCTCGGTGTCGTCGGCGGAGTCCGTCATCAGGTGCGGCGTGCCCTCGACGTCCTGCAGTCGGTCGTCGGTCTGCGGGGTCTCGTCTGGCGTGGGGGTGCTCACGCTGCCAGCTCCGTTCCTTCGGGAAGCTCCCCGGCCATCATGAGGCCGAGGACGTCACGCGGGGTGTCCGCGGGGACGATGCCGATGATCGCGCCGCGGTACATCACGGCGATGCGGTCGGCGAGCGCCACGACCTCGTCGAGCTCCGTGGAGACGACGATGACCGGGACGCCGGTGTCGCGGGTGGCGACGATGCGCTTGTGCACGAACTCGATCGACCCGACGTCGATGCCGCGCGTGGGCTGCGCGGCGACGAAGAGGCGCAGTTCGCGGCTGAGCTCGCGTGCCAGCACGATCTTCTGCTGGTTGCCGCCGGACAGCCGACCGGCGGCGGTGGTGCGCGAGGGCGTGCGGATGTCGAACTCGGCGATCTTCTCGTCGGCGAACGCGTCCCGCTCGGCCGACCGGATGGTGCCGGCGCGGACGAACTCGGCGTGGTCGGCGCGGTCGAGCATCAGGTTCTCGGCGATCGTGAACTCGCCGACGAGCCCGTCCTCCTTCCGGTCCTCGGGGACGAACCCGACCCCGGCGTCGAGGATCTGCTTGACGCTGCGGCCGCTGATCTCGCGGCCGTCGAGGGTGATCCGGCCGGAGCGCATGTGCTCGAGGCCGATGATCGCCTCGGTGAGCTCGGTCTGGCCGTTGCCCTGCACGCCGGCGATCGCGAGGACCTCGCCGCGACGGACGGTGAACGAGACGTCGTCGACGAGCACGATGCCGGACGGGTCGGTGACGGTGACGTGCTCGACGACGAGGGCGTCCTCGCCGCCGGTCGCGGGCTCCTTCTCGACGACGAGCGACACTGCTCGGCCGACCATGAGCGCTGCGAGCTCGTTGTTCGTCGCGGTGGGCGATGCCTCGCCCACGACCTTGCCGAGGCGGATCACCGTGATGCGGTCCGCCACCTCGCGGACCTCACGGAGCTTGTGGGTGATGAAGACGATCGCGGTGCCGGCCTCGCGGAGCTGGCGCATGATGCCCATCAGCTCGTCGGTCTCCTGCGGCGTGAGGACGGCCGTCGGCTCGTCGAACACCAGCACGGAGGCATCGCGGGAGAGCGCCTTGATGATCTCGACGCGCTGCTGCACGCCGACGGGCAGGTCCTCGACCCTCGCGTCCGGGTCGACGTCGAAGCCGAACCGCTCGGAGATCTCGCGGACGCGCTTCCGGGCGCCGGCGAGGTCGAGACGGCCACCGAAGGACGTCTCCTCCTGTCCGAGCATGACGTTCTCGGCCACGGTGAAGACCGGGACGAGCATGAAGTGCTGGTGGACCATGCCGATGCCGGCACGCATGGCGTCGCCTGGGCCGTCGAAGTCCTGGACGACGTCGTCCAGGAGGATCTCGCCCTCTTCGGCCTGGTACATGCCGTAGAGCACGTTCATCAGGGTGGACTTGCCTGCACCGTTCTCGCCGAGGAGGCAGTGCACCTCGCCCGGTTCGACGGTGAGGGAGATGTGGTCGTTCGCGACCAGGGGGCCGAACCGCTTGGTGATGCCGCGGAGCTCGAGCTTCATGTCGGGGTTTACGTTTCTGTCGCTGCGGAGCGCACGGGAATGCGGGCGGAGGACTGCTCCCCCGCCCGCATCACATCGTGCTACTTGACGGTCGCCTTCGTCTCGACCTTGATCGAGCCGTCGATGATGCCGGACTTGATGGTGTCCAGCTCCTTCTGCAGACCCGAGTCGACCTTCGACTCGTAGTCGTGGAACGGCGCGATGCCGACGCCGTCGTTCTTCAGCGTGCCGACGTACGGGGTCTTCGAGAAGTCGCCCTTGGCGGCCTGCTCGACGACGTCCTTGGTCGCCGGGCGCATGCCCTTCTCGACCGACGTCAGCGCGATGTCCTTGTAGCGGGGGTCGGCCTCGTAGAGGTCGCTGTCCGCACCGATCAGCACGGAACCGTTGTTCGCGTCCTTGATCGCCTCCGCCGCCGACTGGTAGATCGGGCCACCGACGGGCAGGATCACGTCGGCGTTCTGGTCGAGGAGCGTCTGCGCGACCGACTTGGCCTGCGTGCCGGCCTCGAAGCCACCGGTGAAGGAGCCCTTCTGGCTGTCGACGTCCCAGCCGACGACCTTGACGTCCTTCTTCTTCTGCTCGTTGTAGTACTTCACGCCGTCCGCGAAGCCGTCCATGAAGATCGTGACGGTCGGGATCTGCATGCCGCCGAAGGTACCGACGACGCCGCTCTTGGAGTACGACGCGGCCGCGTAGCCGGCGAGGAACGCCGCCTGGGAGGTGTCGAACGTGATCGGCTTGACGTTCTTGGCGTCGATCGAGTTGTCGTCGATGATCGCGAAGTCCGTGTCGGGGTTCGCCGCCGCCTGCTTCTTCGTGGCGTCGGCGAGGTTGAACCCGACCGTGACGATGAGCTTGCAGTTCTGGTTGATCAGCTGCTCGATGTTCGAGTCGTAGACCGTCGAGTCCTTCGACTCGGCCGACTTGTAGGTCGCGCCGAGCTCCTTGGCGGCGTCCTTGAGCCCCTCGTAGCCGAGCTGGTTGAAGGACTTGTCGTCGAAGCCGCCGGAGTCCGACACCATGCACGGGCGGAAGTCGGTGGACTTCGCCGACGAGGAGTCGGACGGAGCGGCCGAGCAGCCGGCCAGGACGGCGGCGGTGCCGAGGAGCGCGAGGCCGCTGAGTGCGATCTGACGGGTACGAGATGACACGGGATGTTCCTCCGGGAGCAAGGGCCCGGGTCACTGCGCACCGGGCGATCGTGGCGACAGTACACGACCGCCCGGCCGGTACAGAGCCCGTTCCGGCCACCCGGATGATCGGTTACGGGATCGCGACCGCGCCGTAACAGGCTCGTAACGCGGCGCAACGCCGGTGTCCCCAGTTCGGGGGATTTCGTGGTGGAGCGCTACAGGACGTCGTCCCGGCCGCTGATCTTCAGTGCATCCACCACACCCTTGACCCGCTGGGCGTTCGCGCTCGTCGTGACGAGGAGCGCATCGGGGGTGTCCACGACGACGATGTCCTCGACGCCGATGAGCGAGATCAGCCGCTGGCTGTGCGCGACGACGATGCCGCTCGACGAGTCGGCCAGGATGCGGGCGTTGTCGCCGAGCACCGCGAGGTTGTTCGTCCGCCCACCGGACTGCAGCTTCGCGAGGGACGCGAAGTCGCCGACGTCGTCCCAGTCGAAGTCGCCGGGCACCACGGCGAGCCGACCGGCGGCGGCTGCCGGCTCGGCGACGGAGTAGTCGATCGCGATCTTCTTCAGCCCCGGCCAGATCGCGTCGACGACGGCGCCCCGGGACGAGGTGTCCCACGCGGCGGCGAGTTCCTCGATCCCGGCGAGCAGGTCGGGCTCGTTCCGACCGATCTCGGCCAGGAGCACATCGGCGCGGGCGATGAACATGCCGGCGTTCCAGAGGTAGCTGCCGTCGGCGAGGTACCCCGTCGCGGTGTCGAGGTCCGGCTTCTCGACGAAGTCCAGCACGGCGTGCGCACGTGGGGCGGTGTCGATGCCGAGCGAGTCGCCCGCGTGGATGTACCCGAACCCGATCGCTGGCTCGGACGGCGTGATGCCGATGGTCGTCACGTAGCCGGCGCGGGCCGCGAGCACCGCTTCGCGCACCGACCGGCGGAACCCGCGGGCGTCGCCGATGACGTGGTCGGCGGCGAACGACCCGATGACCACGTCGGGCTCGCGCCGGCGGAGGATCGCTGCGGCCAGACCGATGGCGGCCGTCGAGTCCTTCGGCTCGCTCTCGAGCACGACGTTGTGGTCGTCGATGCCCGGCAGCTGCGACTCGACCGCGACCCGGTGGGCACGCCCGGTCACGACCATGATCCGCTGGTCCCCGGACAGCGGCGCGAGGCGGTCCCACGTCTGCCGGAGGAGCGAGGTGCCAGAGCCGGTCAGGTCGTGGAGGAACTTCGGGGCGTCGGCGCGCGACAGCGGCCAGAGGCGCGAACCGATCCCACCGGCGGGGATGATCGCGTAGAAGTCGTCGAGAGGGTCAGCCACCCGCTCACCGTACCGTCCGGTCGTCGCCGTTCCTGGGTACCGACCGCTCGGATGTGCGGGAAGCCGCACGACCTGTTCACCCCCGCCGAACGCGCCGTTCACCGTGCGGCCCCCGTCCGCGTCACGTGCGCCGCGGAGCATGGCGAGTGCCATGAACGCACGCAGCGTGGAGCGCGGCCAGGTCCAGCGGACCGTCGCCGTCGTGACCGAGAGCTTCCTGCCCACCCTCAACGGCGTGACCACCAGCGTCCTGGCGGTCCTCGACCACCTGGAGCGCCGCGGCCACCGCGCGGTCGTCATCGCGCCGGACGCCCCTGGTCTCGCGGCCTGGCGATCCCGCACCGAGCTCGAGCGGTACCGCGGGTTCGACGTGCACCGTGTGCCGGCGGTCGCGTACCGCCAGTTCCCGGTCGCCCTCCCCCACCCGGTCCTCGACACGATCCTCGCCGCCTCCGGCGCCGACGTGCTGCACGCAGCCAGTCCGCTCCTGCTGGGTGGGCGCGCGATCACGGCAGCCGGGAGGCTCGGCATCCCGTCCGTCGCCGTGTTCCAGACCGACGTGGCCGGGTTCGCCCGCCGCAACGGCCTGGCAGCTGCCGCCCCCTTGGCGAGACGGGTGCTCGCCCGGATCCACCAGGGCGCGTCGCTGACGCTCGCGCCGTCGTCCGCGACCGCGGCCATGCTGGCCGCGGACGGCGTCCCGCGCGTCACGCGATGGGGTCGCGGCGTGGACACCGACCTGTTCCACCCGTCGCGACGGCAGTCGGCGCACGTCCGCGCGTTCCGGAGGCGACTCGCTCCGCGCGGCGAGACCGTCGTGGGCTACGTGGGCCGGCTCGCACCGGAGAAGGAGGTCGAACGACTCGCCGAACTCGGCGGTATCCCGGGCATCAGGATCGTGGTCGCGGGAGGGGGGCCCTCCAGGCAGGTACTGGAGCGACGGCTCCGCCACCTGGACGTGACCTTCACCGGTCCGCTGCGCGGCGACGCCCTCGCCGACGCCTACGCGGCACTCGACGTGTTCGTGCACACCGGACCGGCGGAGACCTTCGGACAGACGCTGCAGGAGGCGCACGCCACCGGCCTGCCGGTGGTGGCGCCGGCATCCGGTGGGCCGCTCGACCTCGTCGCGCCGGGGCTCGACGGCGAGCTCTACGACCCGGAGGTACCGCAGGCGCTCCGGCAGGCGGTCGTCGGGTTGCACCTCGACCGGGGCCGCGCCGCGCGCATGGGGTCGGCCGGGCGGCTGCGGGTGGAGGGCACCACGTGGGAGGCGGTCGGCGACCAGCTGCTGGCGCACCACGACACGGCGAGGAACATCGGCGCGCCGCCCGCCGCCGCACGGGGTGTCCGTGCCGAGTGGAACGAGAAGGTCAGCTCGCGGTCATAGGATGGTCGTGTTCCACACGAACACGACGGCAACGGTGCGCCGATCGGCGCCCCGGTCTCAACGGAGGGCGAGCTCATGGCCGAGCAGACCGCAGGGAGTACGGCGACAGCCGTGCCACAGGTGACCATCGAGGCGCCCCGCGCGTCTCGGACCCCCAAGGGGACGCTGTACCGCGGTAGCACCGGGATGTGGTCGTGGGTCCTGCACCGCATCACCGGCGTCGCGATCTACTTCTTCCTGCTCGTGCACATCCTCGACACCGCGCTCGTGCGCCTGTCGCCAGAGGCCTACAACGCGGTCATCGGCACGTACAAGACCCCGATCATGAACCTCGGCGAGATCGCCCTCGTGATGGCGATCGTCTTCCACGCGTTCAACGGGCTGCGCATCATCCTGGTCGACTTCTGGTCCAAGGGGCCGAAGTACCAGCGGGCCATGTTCTGGATCGTCATCGTCCTGTGGGCGATCGCGATCGCGGGCTTCCTGCCGCGCCAGCTCATGAACCTCGTCGCCGACTTCCACTGACCAGGGGGCACCACATGACCACCGACACCATCGCACCCCCTCGCAGCTCCGAGGCCGCCCGCCGCTCCACCAACTGGGAGAAGTGGGGCTGGATCTACATGCGCGGATCCGGCGTCCTGCTCGTCGTCCTGATCTTCGGCCACCTGTTCGTGAACATGGTCGCGGGCGAAGGGGTCAAGCAGATCGACTTCGCCTTCGTCGCCGGCAAGTGGGCCAACCCGTTCTGGCAGGTGTGGGACACCCTCATGCTCTGGCTCGCGCTGATCCACGGCTCGAACGGCATGCGCACGATCGTCAACGACTACGTGTCGAAGCCCGGCATCCGCAAGACGCTGCTCGTCGCCATCCTGGTCGCGTGCGTGCTGCTCATCGTCCTCGGCACGCTGGTCTGCTGGACCTTCGACCCGTGCCCCGCCGGCGCTGCCGCCGCCGACCTGCCGTCGTTCTGCCCGGCGCAGTAGACGGTCCACTAGCCGCGGCACACCACTTCTTCCTTCTGCACCCCTGACTCGAGAGATCCACGTGACCGACATCACCGTCCATCACCACCAGTTCGACATCGTCATCATCGGCGCGGGCGGCGCGGGCATGCGTGCCGCGATCGAGGCCGGCCCGAAGGCGAACACCGCGGTCATCTCGAAGCTGTACCCGACCCGCTCGCACACCGGTGCGGCGCAGGGCGGCATGGCGGCCGCGCTCGCGAACGTCGAAGAGGACTCGTGGGAGTGGCACACGTTCGACACGATCAAGGGCGGCGACTACCTGGTCGACCAGGACGCCGCCGAGATCCTGGCGAAGGAGGCCATCGACGCGGTCATCGACCTCGAGAACATGGGCCTGCCGTTCAACCGCACGCCAGAGGGCAAGATCGACCAGCGTCGATTCGGCGGCCACACCCGCGACCACGGCAAGTCCCCCGTCCGACGGGCCTGCTACGCCGCGGACCGCACCGGCCACATGATCCTGCAGACGCTGTTCCAGAACTGCGTGAAGCTCGGCGTGAACTTCTTCAACGAGTTCTACGCGCTCGACCTCATCATGGTGGACGTCGTCGGCGAGGACGGCGTCACCCGCAAGCAGCCCGCCGGCGTCGTGGCGTTCGAGCTCGCGACCGGCGAGCTGCACGTCTTCCACGCCAAGGCGATGATCTTCGCCACCGGCGGCTTCGGCAAGATGTACAAGACGACGTCCAACGCGCACACCCTCACCGGTGACGGCGTCGGCATCCTGTGGCGGACGGGCCTGCCGCTCGAGGACATGGAGTTCTTCCAGTTCCACCCGACCGGGCTCGCCGGACTCGGCATCCTGCTGACCGAGGGCGCCCGCGGCGAGGGCGCGATCCTCCGCAACGCCTCTGGTGAGCGCTTCATGGAGCGCTACGCCCCCACCATCAAGGACCTCGCCCCACGCGACATCGTGGCGAGGTGCATGGTGCAGGAAGTGGCGGAGGGCCGAGGCGCCGGCCCGAACAAGGACTACGTGCTGCTCGACTGCACGCACCTCGGTGCCGAGGTCCTCGAGACCAAGCTCCCGGACATCACCGAGTTCGCCCGCACCTACCTCGGCGTCGACCCCGTGACCGAGCCGGTGCCCGTGATGCCGACCGCGCACTACGCGATGGGCGGCATCCCGACGAACACCAACGCCGAGGTCCTGTCCGACAACGACCACGTCGTGCCGGGCATGTACGCCGCCGGCGAGTGCGCGTGCGTCTCCGTGCACGGGTCGAACCGTCTCGGCACCAACTCGCTCCTCGACATCAACGTCTTCGGCAAGCGGTCCGGCAACAACGCCGCCGAGTGGGTCAAGACGGCGGAGTTCCTGCCCCTGCCCGAGGACCCGGCCGCGAACGTCCGCGGCATGCTCGAACAGCTCCGCGCCTCCACCGGCACCGAACGCGTCGCCGCGCTCCGCAAGGAGCTGCAGGAGGAGATGGACAAGAACGCGCAGGTGTTCCGCACCGACGAGTCGCTCGCACGCGTCACCGAGACCATCCACACGCTGCGCAACCGGTACATGAACGTCGCCGTGCAGGACAAGGGCAAGCGGTTCAACACGGACCTGCTCGAGGCCGTCGAACTCGGGTTCCTGCTCGACCTCGCCGAGGTCGTCGTCTACTCGGCACGCAACCGCAAGGAGTCCCGCGGCGGCCACATGCGCGACGACTACCCGAAGCGCGACGACGAGAACTACATGAAGCACACCATGGCGTACCTGACGGGCGACCCGCACTCGTCACTCGCCGACGACCACATCACGCTCGACTGGAAGCCCGTCGTCGTGACGCGGTACGAGCCGATGGAGAGGAAGTACTGATGACCGACACCCTGGTCTCCGACGCCCCCCGCACCGACGCGGCGACAGCACCTCCCGGGTCGTTCCCCGTCACGATCATCGTCCGGCGCTTCGACCCGGACGTCGACGACGAGCCGCGGTGGCAGGACTTCGACGTCATGATGCTGCCGACCGACCGCATCCTCGACGCGCTGCACCAGATCAAGTGGGAGCAGGACGGGTCGCTGACCTTCCGCCGCTCCTGCGCGCACGGCGTGTGCGGCTCCGACGCGATGCGCATCAACGGGCGCAACCGTCTGGCGTGCAAGACCCTCATCAAGGACCTCGACGTGTCGAAGCCGATCTACGTCGAGGCGATCAAGGGCCTGCCGCTCGAGAAGGACCTCGTCGTCGACATGGAGCCGTTCTTCAAGTCCTTCCGAGAGGTCCAGCCGTTCCTGCAGGCGAACTCCACGCCGGAGAAGGGCAAGGAGCGCGTGCAGTCCGTCGCCGACCGCGCCCGCTTCGACGACACCACGAAGTGCATCCTCTGCGCAGCGTGCACGTCGTCCTGCCCGGTGTTCTGGACCGACGGCCAGTACTTCGGTCCCGCCGCGATCGTCAACGCGCACCGCTTCATCTTCGACTCGCGCGACGACGCGGCCGACGTGCGCCTCGACATCCTCAACGACAAGGAAGGCGTGTGGCGCTGCCGCACGACCTTCAACTGCACCGACGCCTGCCCCCGCGGCATCCAGGTCACCAAGGCGATCTCGGAGGTCAAGCAGGCGGTCATGCGTGGTCGGGCGTAGGTCCGTCGCGGCACCAGGATCGGCAGAGGTCAGACCACTAGGCTCCCGCTCATGACGTTCGCGGACACCCGCCCCATCCTCGACCAGCTCGGCTACACGATCCGCTACGTGCAGCTCCCCGGAGAGACACTGCACGAGCCTCCCGTCGAGGGTGCGCTGCGCCTCGTGCCGGCCGACGGCGCGGACACCTTCGCGCTCGAGGTCGTCGACTACGGCACCGCGCGGCGGCTGGCGACGGCTCGTGGCGAGTCGGACGCGGTCGAGATGCTCCGCCGGTTCCTGAACCGTCCCTTCCCCGCGCCGCGCGACATCCAGCGGCACGAGCTCGACGGGCTCCGCGACCGCGCAGCGTCGACGTACCCGCAGCTCGCGCAGCAGGTGTCGCAGGCGGGCCCGGACGGCCTCACCATCCAGATCCCGGCCGGTGTCCCGGTCGACCGCATCGGCGGTCCGGACGGGTACCTGCTGCACCCCCTCGACACCCCGATGCCGTCGCGGTCACTCCCCCCGCACGTCGCCGCGGCACCCGAGGTGCACCGCTACGTCGTCGACCGTCCGTTCCTGGTGTCGGTCCGGTTCGTGCAGCCGTGGTTCGAGCAGCCGGGTGGTGCGCTCCGCTTCCAGATCGCCGACCCGACCACGACCATCCGCGACCTCGTCGTCGACGGGTCCCTGGTCCGCGTCCGCGCGATCTGACGCCTCCCCATGACGAAGCAGGGCCCCGGCGTGTGCCGGGGCCCTGCTTCGTGGTCTGACCGGTCAGCCGCGACCGGGCTGGTCGAACCGCTGCCCCTCGGGCTTCGACGGCAGGATCGCCAGGATGATGAGGATGATCCCGCCGACGAACGGGATGAACCCGAGGAACCAGAACGGCCCGGCGAGGTTCGCGTCGTGCAGGCGGCGCCAGAACAGGGCGATCGACGGGACGATGATCGCGAGCGACCAGATGCCGATGACGATCGCCATGATGATGAAGAGCGCCGAGGGATCGGTGATCATGGTCTGGTAGCTGGCCGACGTCGACGTCGTGGACGTCATCGTCGATCGCCCGGAGGTGGCGACGCCGATGCCGTAGAGGATGCCGAGCACGATGCCGATGATGGTGTTCGCGAGGTACCACCACCAGAACTCGCTGCGGCTCGCACGACCGTCGAACCGGGCGTACTTCTTGAAGAACCGGCGGACGGCTCCCCCGAAGGAGATCCCGTACCACGGTGCCCACAGTGGCGGCTCGCCATCAGGCCCCGTCGATGCGGGCGCGCCGTACTGCGGCGTGTGGCCGGCGGGCTGCTGCCCGTACGGATTGTCGGACGGGTACTGATCGGTCATGGTGGACCCCCTGGGTGTCGGCTGATACTCCTGTCAGAGTCAATCAGAACGGCACCCGTCCGTCCGAAGAAGTCTCGACTCCCGCCGATGCTCGATGTCAGCCGCGGTCCGGCCGGTCGTACTGCTGTCCCTGCGGGTTCGTCCCCAGGCACCCGACGATCAGGGAGAACAGGACACCGATCGGCGGGATGATGAAGAGCAGCGCGAACAGGCCGCTGAGGTTCACGTCGTGCAGGCGACGGACGGTCAGCGCGATGAACCCGAGCGCGCATGCCAGTGCCCACAGGCTGCTCAGCCCGTCGTCCGCGTTGTCGATGAACGGCAGCGCGTTGAAGACGCCCCCGACGATGCCGGTCGCCACGTTGCCGAGGACGTACCAGAGCGCCCAGAACCAGAACTCGCTGCGGCTGGCGCGTCCGTCGAAGCGGACGTACTTCTTCCAGAACCGCAGGAAGGCCTGCGGGAACGGGATCCCGTACCAGGGCGCCCAGAGCGGCGGCTGGCCCGAGGTCGGCTGCTGACCGGAGGGGTTCTGCCCGTACGGGTTGTGGTTCGGCTGGCCGTACGGTGGATACTGATCGCTCACACCGTGATCTTGGCACATCCTCAGGGAACGAGTGCGAGCTTCCCGCCCGGGTGCCCGGACTCCAGCAGTTCGGCGGCTTCGCGTGCCGACGCCAACGGGAACGTCCGCGCGACCAGCACGTCGAGCTGACCGGCTCCGGCGAGGTCGACCAGCCGCTGCCGGACGGAGTCCCGGAACGCCTTGCTCTCCGGCTGGGCACCGCCGACCGCCGGGAACCTGTCCGCCGCCGCCCTGGCCTGCGCGGCGATCGTGACGATGCGGCTCCGGTCGGCGACGAGTGCCAGTGAGACGTCGACGGCCTCGTCGGTCCCGACACAGTCGATCGCGACGTCGACCCCGTTCGGTGCGGCCTCGCGCACCCGGTCCTCGAGCCCGTCACCGTAGGGCACCCATTCGCCGCCGTACCGCCGGACGGTTGCTGCTCCACGCTCCGACGCAGTGCCGAGCACCCGGGCTCCGAGCGGACGGAGCAGCTGCAGGACACTGAGCCCGACGGCACCCGAGGCGCCGTGCACGAGCACCGTGTCGTTGCCGGAGGCCCGGGTGACCCGGATCACGTCGGCCGCCGTGGCCCCGGCGAGCAGCAGGTTCGCAGCCTCCGGGAACCCGAGCGATGCCGGCTTCCGGAAGACGTCGACCGCTGGCACCGTGAGCGATGCCGTCCACCCGCCGGCGATGCGGAAGGCCAGGACCTCGTCGCCGACCACGAACGACACGTCGGGTCCGACGGCGGAGACGACCCCGGCGACCTCGTAGCCGATCGGCATCGGGTACGCGGAGGGGTCGCCTCCGCGGGTGTGCTTCGTGTCGGCGGGGTTCATGCCAGCGGCGCGCACCTCGATCGTGACCTCGCCGGGTCCCGGCGCCGGGACCTCCACGTCGATCGCTTCCAGGACCTCGCTGCCGCCGGGACGCGGCGCCACCCACTGTGTCGTCATGTCCCGGACGGTACCCGCCGCCCTGGACAGGAGTCCGAGACAGACGGGAGGCCCGGTGCCAGCTGGCACCGGGCCTCCCGTCCGCGCGTGGCTAGGAGCGCGCCACGCGCACGCGGTCCGCGAACGCCGCGTGCAGCGGGTGTTCCGCACCCAGACCCGTGATCTCGGTCACCACGTCGGCATCCGACTTGTCGGATCCGAGCAGTGCCTGCAGTTCGACGCTCTGCTCGTCGTCGGGGACGTCGAAGCGGAGCGCAGCGCCCATGGCGTCGAGGAGCGCGACGGGCTCGGTGCCGTCCTCCGCGAGTGCCGCTGCCGGTGAGACGAATCGCTCGTCGCGGGAGAGCTTGCGGAGCGGCTGCCGACCGACACGGGTGACCGTGTCCGGCAGGTGCGGGTTCTCGAACCGGCCGATGATCGCCTGGACGTAGGCGCGGTGCACCTCCGGGTCGAGCTCGTGGCGACGGACGAGGAGGTCGCTCGTCTCGGCGAGCACCGACTCGAGCTCGGACCGGACCGCGGGGATCGCGATGGCGTCGGAGATCTTGTCCGCTCCCGCGAGGAACCCGTGGTACGCGACCGTGGCGTGCCCGGTGTTCACCGTGAAGAGCTTGCGCTCGATCGACGCCGCGAGGCCGTCGACGTAGTGCACGCCGGGGATCTCCGGCTCGGAGCCCCCGAACGGCGTGCGGTCGATGGCCCACTCGAAGTACGTCTCGACGGTGACGTCGAGGCCGGCGCCCTCCGGCTGGGCCGGGACGATGCGGTCGACCGCGGTGTTCGCGAAGACGGCCTTCGCGAGCGCCTGGTCGCGGGCGTCCGACGGCAGCGCGTCGACGATGAACTCGCGGAGCCGGTCGGTCGCGTTGATGGCGTTCTCGCACGCCATCACGGCGATCGGTGCGGCGTCGGCCGGTCGTGCCTGCAGTGCCGCGGCGATCACGGGGGCGATGAACTTCAGGACGTTCGGACCGACGGCGCAGGTGACGATGTCGGCCGCCGCGATCTCGGCGACCACGGCGGCTTCGTCCTGGGCGCTGTTGAGTGCACGGAAGTCCGTGACCTCGTGGTCACGGGCACCGGCACCGACCTCGTGCACGGTGTACGAGTCGGCGGCGGCCAGGGCGTCGATCAGCGGCGCGGCGACGTCGGCGAAGACGACCTCGTAGCCCGCCTCGTGCAGGAGCAGCCCGACGAAGCCGCGACCGATGTTCCCCGCGCCGAAGTGGACGGCGGTGCGCTGGTCGGTCACTCGTTGACCTCGCCGAGGATGGCCAGGATCGCGGCGACGTCGGGGGCGTCCGTGAGCGCCTGGACCTGGTCCTCGTCGGAGAACACGATCGCGATCTTGGACAGGATGTCGAGGTGCTCGTTGTTCACCCCGGCGATGCCGACGACGAAGCGGACCTCGTTGCCGTCCCAGTCGATCGGGGCCGCGTAGCGGATGAACGACAGCGCGGACGACTTGATGGCGTCCTTCGCGTCGTTGGTGCCGTGCGGGATGGCGAGGAAGTTGCCCATGTACGTCGAGACGCTCTTCTCGCGCTCGAGCATCGCCGGGTAGTACTCACCGGTGACCGCGCCTGCAGCCTCGAGGATCTCGGCCGCCTCCTTCATCGCTTCCGACTTGGTCGGAGCGGTGTCCTCGGCGTGGATGCGGATCTGGCTCTCCTGCAGGACGGGCATGGGTGTTCTCCTTGCTTCGTGGACGTGGTGGAGGGGGCAGGCCGTGGCCCACCCCCTCCGATACTGCACTGCGTTACTGGTTCTTGAGCTGTTCGACGACCTGGTCGTACTGCGGCGCGTTCATGAAGTTGCCGACCGACACGTGCTGTGCGTTCGGGGTCTTCTGCTTGGCGCGATCCGTCAGCTCTTCCTGCGTGATGACGAGGTCCTCGTCGCCGGACAGGTTCGCGATGGCCTTGTTGACGACGGTGACGCCCTCGATGCCGGCCTTCTTGATCTTGTTGCGGAGGACGCTCGCACCCATCGCACTCGAGCCCATGCCGGCGTCGCAGGCGAACACCACGTTCTCGACCCGGGTCGCGGTCGTGGTGCCGCCGACGGCAGCTGCCTCGTCGGCGTTCGCCGGGGCGTTGCCGCCGAAGAGACCGGCGGTCGCCGCGTTGGCGTCACGGCCCTTGGTGGCCTGCATCTTGTCGAACGCCGCCGCCATGTCGCCGCCACCGGACGCGAGGTCGCGCTTGCGGGTGGCGATGAGGAAGAACGACGCCACGGCGAAGGACACCGCTGCGGAGAAGAGCACGGACAGGATGACGCCGACGAAGCTGTCCTTCGCGGTCGCACCGAGCACGGCGAAGATCGATCCGGGCGATGCCGGGGCGACGAGGCCGGAGTGGAACGCCACGTTCGTCGCGACACCGGTCGCACCACCGAGGATCACGGCGATGAAGAGGACCGGCTTCTGCAGCACGTACGGGAAGTAGATCTCGTGGATGCCACCGAGGAACTGGATGATGATCGCGCCGGGAGCGGTCGAGCGGGCGATGCCGACACCGAAGAACGTGAAGGCGAGCAGGATGCCGAGACCGGGGCCGGGGTTCGCCTCGAGGAGGAACAGGATCGACTTGCCCGACTCCTGGACCTGCTGCGCACCGAGCTGGTCGAGCACACCGTGGTTGATCGCGTTGTTGAGGAAGAACACCTTCGCCGGCTCGATGATGACGCTGGCGAGCGGCAGCAGCGAGTGCTGGACGAGGAAGTTCACCACGTCACCGAGGCCCTCGGCGATGAGCTTGAACAGCGGCGCGAGCCAGAAGAACCCGATCATCGCGAGCACGAAGCCGAGGATGCCGGCCGCGTAGTTGTTCACGAGCATCTCGAAGCCCGGCTTGATCTTGCCGTCCCAGATGCGGTCGATCTGCTTGATGAGGTACGCGCCGAGCGGACCGCAGATCATCGCGCCGAGGATCATCGTCGTGCCGGAGGCTCCGATGATGACACCCATCGTCATGATCGAGCCGACGACGGCGCCGCGGGTCTCGTAGACCATCCGGCCACCCTGGATCGCGATCGCGAGCGGGATGAGGTAGGTCAGGATCGGACCGACGAGGCCGATGTTGGCCACGCCGTTCGTCTCGCCGAACCCGCCGAGGATGCCCACGGGGGTCCAGCCGGTCTCGATGAAGAAGGCCGTGATGATGCCCCACGCGATGAAGATCGCGATGTTGGGCATGACCATGCCGGAGAGGAACGTGCCGAACTTCTGAACGGCGACGCGTGCGCCGCCCCGCGACTTCGCGGGGGCGTCGGGCGCTGCAACGGACGACGTTGTCATGTGCGGTGACTTTCTGTGTGGTGGTGCTGCTGCTGTGTCAGGGAGGGGGTGGTGCTGGGTGGGCTCAGACGGCGTGCGCGGCCGCGGCGGCGGACTTGGCTGCTGCCGCCGTGGACGCGGCGAGTGCCGCCTGGGCCATCTCGCGGGCCTCGTCGAGGGTGTGCTTGCCGAGTTCGGCACGCACGTCGGCGAGGGCTGCGGGGGTCATGGAGAGGGTGGTTGCGCCGAGTCCGACGAGGACGACGGCGAGGAGCGGGTCGGCGGCGGCCTCGCCGCAGATGCCGACGGGCTTCGACGCGCCGACACCGGCGGTGCCGAGCTGCGCGACGAGACGGAGGACGGCGGGGTGCCAGGGGTCCTGGTAGCTCGCGACGGTGCCGAGCATGCGGTCGGCCGCCATCGTGTACTGGGTCAGGTCGTTCGTGCCGATCGACACGAAGTCGGCCGACTGGAACACCTGCTCGGCCATCAGCGCGAGCGAGGGTACCTCGGCCATCACGCCGGCGGTCCTGATCCCGAGTTCACGGGCCAGGTCGACGAAGTACTCGGTCTCCTCGGCGTCGGCGACCATCGGGGCCATCACCCAGAGGTCGGCCTCGGTCTCGGCGTCGGCCTGCGCGAGCGCGGTGAGCTGGTCGCGGAGCACCTCGGGGTGGTTCCG
Source organism: Curtobacterium sp. L3-7 (assembly GCF_048756585.1). Lineage (NCBI taxonomy): Bacteria > Bacillati > Actinomycetota > Actinomycetes > Micrococcales > Microbacteriaceae > Curtobacterium > Curtobacterium sp. L3-7. The sequence goes on from NZ_CP151474.1 coordinate 3,167,389, forward strand.
GAGCGCACGGAGCCCGCGGCGTCCGAGTGCCGGGTTCTCCTCGTCCTTGTCGGTGAGGAACGGCAGCGGCTTGTCGGCGCCGGCGTCGAGCGCGCGGACGACGACCTTCTTGCCGGGGAACGCGGCGAGGAGCTGCTTGTACGACTCCTTCTGCTCGTCGACCGTCGGGGCCTTCGGGGAGTCGAGGAAGAGGAACTCGGTGCGGAAGAGCCCCACGCCCTCCGCACCGAGAGCGACGGCGCCGGCGGCGTCTGCAGGGCTCCCGAGGTTGGCCAGGAGCGGCACGACGTGGCCGTCGGCGAGAGCACCAGCGGTGAGCGGTGCTGCGGCAGCGGCGAGGCGGTCTGCGATGCGCTGCTCGACATCGGCGACGAGTTCGGCGGACGGCTCGGTGACGACGGTGCCGGCAGCGGCGTCGACGACGACCGTCTGTCCGTCGGCGAGGTCGTCGGCGCCGGTCACGCCGACGATCGCGGTGATGCCCTTGGCGCGGGCGAGGATCGCGGTGTGCGAGGTCGGGCCGCCGTCACGCGTGACGAGGGCGAGGACCTTGTCGAGGTCGAGGAGCGCGGTGTCGGCGGGGGCGAGGTCGCGGGCGACGAGCACGAAGGGGGTGTCCGACTCGGGGACGCCGGGTGCGTGCACGCCGCGGAGCTTGGCGATGATGCGCTGGGCGACGTCGTCGAGGTCCGTCGCGCGCTCCCCCATGTAGCCGCCCATCGAGACGAGCAGGTCGCGGAACTGGCCGAACGCCTCGAACACCGCACGCTCGGCGTTGGTGCCGCCGTCGATGCGGGTGTGCACGTCGTCGAGGAGCGTCGGGTCCTGCGCCATGAGCGCCTGCGCCTCGAGCACGGCCTGGGCGTCGCCACCGGCGAGCTGCCCGCGCTTCGTGAGGTCCTCCGCCACCGCGGCGAGCGCTTCGTGCACCGCCTGCTTCGCGTCGTCCGCCGAGCCCTCGAGCGCGGTGGTCGACGGTTCGCCGAGCGGGTCCGCCATCCGGAGCACGGGGCCGTGGGCAACGCCGCGGCCGACGCCGGTTCCGAGCAGTTCGGACATTCGAGACTCCTTCATCTCACGCGCGCTTGCGGTGGGGGCCGGTGGTTCAGGTCGTTCTGGTGGTCCTGGTGGTTCGGTGCGCAGCGGCACGAACGGACCACGCCCGTGCGGCTTGGCAGCACACTACATCGATCCGCGTTGACAAACAAACACATCCGGGGATAAAAATGCACAAACAGATGCCCGTTTCGGTCTGAGCCGCCCCCAGTTCGGGCGTCGATCCCGACGAACACCGCCATCCGTGCCCGTTCCGATCCGTTCGGGGCCGGACCGTTCCATCCGACACCCTCCCGAGACACCGAGGTCCGATGTACGCACCAGAGCGCCACCAGCGCATCGTCGAGCAGGCGCGTGCCAACGGCCGGGTCGACGTCAAGGACCTCGCCGAGCTGCTCGAGGTCACTCCGGAGACGATCCGGCGTGACCTGACGTCGCTCGAGCGTCGCGGCCTCGTCCGCCGCGCCCACGGTGGTGCGATCCCCGTCGAGCGCATCACGCTGCACCCCGGTGTCGGCGATCGTGGCGGCATCAACCAGGCGGAGAAGATGGTCATCGCCGAGGCCGCCCTCGAGGAACTGCCGGAGAACGGCTCGGTCATGATCGACGCCGGCACGTCCACGATCTGCCTCGCCGAGATGCTCCCCACCGACCGCGGCCTGACCGTCGTCACGCACTCGCTCCCCGTCGCGATGGCCGTCGCCAACCGCCCGGGGATCGACCTGCACCTGCTCGGCGGCAACATCCGCAGCGACTCCCTGGCCGGGGTCGGCACCTGGACACACCAGCTCATCGGCATGGTGAGCGTCGACGTCGCCTTCATCAGCATCAACGGCATCACCCCGGAGCGTGGCCTCACGACGCACAACATGGCGGAGGCCGCCGTGAAGAGCGCCATGATCAAGTCGGCCCGTCGGAGCATCCTGCTCGCCGACCACACGAAGTTCGGCCGGGAGGAGTTCGGTCGCGTCGCCCCACTGGCCGCGATCGACACGATCATCACCGACCCCGCCGTCAACCTGGACCTCGTCCGCGAGGTCGAGGCAGCAGGCACCGAGGTCTTCTGGCCCGGCCGTCCCTGACCGCCCGCCCGGTTCCGTCCACCCCCTGCTCGCTACCATGAGCGCACCACCCATCGACTAGGAGTTCATCGATGTCCGAAGCCACCCGCACCGTCACCGTCGCCAGCGGATCCGGTCTGCACGCCCGTCCCGCGTCGCTCTTCGTCCAGACCGTCACCGCGTCGGGTCACCAGGTCACGATCGCCAAGGGTGACAAGTCCGCGAACGCCGGCAGCATCCTCGGGCTCCTCGGGCTCGGCGTCGAGAACGGCGACGAGGTCACGCTCACCGTCTCCGGCGACGACGCCGAGACGACTGCCGACAGCCTGGTCGAGTTCCTGAAGACGGACCACGACGCGGCCTGATCGCGCGCGTCGCGACCACGTCCTGACGGGAGGCACGGTGCCGGATGGCACCGTGCCTCCTGTCTTTCCTGGTCGCGTCCAGGGCTGTCGGCGGCCGCCGATAAGGTGTTCTGCATGACACGCCTGCGCCTCGCATCCGTCAACGTGAACGGCGTCCGCGCCGCGTTCCGCAAGGGCATGGGCGACTGGCTCGACGGGCGGGGCGTCGACGTCCTCGCCCTGCAGGAAGTCCGCGCGTCGACCGACGACCTCACCGGGCTCCTCGGCGACGGGTGGGACATCGTGCACGACCCCGCCTCGGCGAAGGGCCGCGCTGGCGTCGCGATCGCGTCACGGCACCGAGCGCACATCCACCGCGTCGAGCTCGGACCGTCGGAGTTCGACTCCGCCGGTCGCTGGCTCGAAGCCGACTACGAGATCGACGGCACCCTCGTGACGGTCGTGTCGACGTACGTGCACTCGGGCGAGGTCGGCACCGAGAAGCAGGACGAGAAGTGGAAGTTCCTCGACGCGATGACGGAGCGACTGCCGGAACTCCGCGAGCACAACCGGCTCGCGGTCGTCGTCGGTGACCTCAACGTCGGTCACGACGAGCGCGACATCAAGAACTGGAAGGGCAACGTCAAGCGCGCCGGCTTCCTGCCCAGGGAGCGCGCGTACTTCAGCCGCTTCTTCGGTGCCGACGGCGAGCAGGTCGAGGGCGCCGACGGGTCGACGGGCACCGGCCTCGGCTGGGTCGACGTGGGTCGTGACCAGGCCGGCGACGTCGACGGGCCGTACACGTGGTGGTCCTGGCGCGGTCAGGCCTTCGACAACGACACCGGGTGGCGCATCGACTACCAGATGGCCACGCCCGACCTCGCCGCGAAGGTGAGCTCCTACACGGTCGACCGCGCCGCGGCGTACGACCAGCGATGGTCCGACCACGCCCCCGTGGTCGTCGACTACGAGCTCTGACTCCCCACCCTCTCCCAGCAGTACAGGAACACCACCATGACCACGACCCGCATCTTCTCGGGCATCCAGCCGTCCGCCGGCTCGCTGCACCTCGGCAACTACATCGGCGCCCTCATGCAGTGGAGGGACCTGCAGGACGACCACGACGCGATCTACTGCGTCGTCGACATGCACGCCATCACGAGCCCGCAGGACCCGGCCGAGCTCCGCGCGAGCACCCGCGCCACCGCTGCGCAGTACATCGCGTCGGGCATCGACCCGTCGAAGTCGACCCTCTTCGTGCAGTCCCACGTGCCCGCGCACGCCGAGCTCGCGTGGGTGCTGAACACCCTGACGGGCTTCGGTGAGGCGAGCCGCATGACCCAGTTCAAGGACAAGTCGGCGCGCCAGGGGACCGAGGCAGCGTCGGTGGGGCTCTTCACCTACCCCGTCCTGATGGCAGCGGACATCCTGCTCTACGACACCGCCGTGGTGCCGGTCGGCGACGACCAGCGGCAGCACGTCGAACTGACCCGCGACCTGGCGAACCGGTTCAACTCGCGGTTCGGCGACACCTTCGTCGTCCCGAAGGCGCAGATCGGCACCGAGTCCGCGCGCATCTACGACCTGCAGGACCCGACGAGCAAGATGAGCAAGTCGGCCGCGTCGGACAACGGGCTCATCCGCCTGCTCGACGACCCGAAGCGCACGGCGAAGAAGATCAAGTCCGCGGTGACCGACACCGAGCGCGAGATCCGGGCCGACCGTGCCGCCAAGCCCGGTGTCACGAACCTGCTCGCGATCCTGTCGGCGTTCACGCGCACTCCCGTCGCCGATCTCGAGTCGTCGTTCGCCGGACGGGGCTACGGCGACCTGAAGGGCGAGGTCGCGGATGCGGTGGTCGCCGAGCTCGAGCCGGTGCGCGCCCGCACGCTCGAGCTCCTCGACGACCCGGCGGAGCTCGACCGCCTGCTCGCCGTCGGCGCCGAGCGTGCCGAGTCCATCGCCGATGCGACCCTGGCGCGCGTGTACGACCGCATCGGGTTCGTCCCGCGCGTCCGGCGCTGACCGTGCTCCCCGTCACGCTGGCGTCCGAGCGGGTCCGGCTCGACCTCCCCACCCGGGCGGACACCGTCGCGATCACCGAGGCGTGCCAGGACCCGGACGTCATCCGCTGGACGACGATCCCCACGCCGTACCGGCCGCAGGACGCGAACGCGTTCGTCGACGCGCTCGTGGGGCCGGGGTGGGCGTCCGACCGTGAGTACACGTGGGCGATCCGGCAGCCTGGCTCCACCTGGCTCGTCGGCGTCATCTCGTACCGCACCCAGCGCCGCGACCTCGGGTTCTGGCTCGCGCCGTCCGCGCGCGGCCACGGACTCGTACACGAAGCGGTCACGCTCGTCGTGGACTGGGCGTTCGACCGAGGCGCCCCCGACGTGTACTGGGAGTGCTACGAGGGCAACGTGGCATCGGCGAGCGTCGCACGGCGTGCCGGGTTCTCGTACACGGGTACCGGCGACGCCGTGATCCCGAACCGGGACGGCACGCCCGCCTCGGCCTGGAAGGGGCTCCGTCGCGCGGACGGCACGCCCGCGTCCGACCTCGCCTGGCCCGCCGAGTCGTTCGCGGCCGCCCGGTAGTCTCGGACCGTGGACGGCAGCGCACCGACGACTCCCGACCCGGCCCCGTCGGCATCGCCGGCCGAGGTCCGGGCGATGCGCCGCGGGCTCGAACTGGCAGCGCTCGGCCCCGTTCTCGGCGACCACGCCCGGGTGGGCGCCGTCGTGCTCTCCCCCTCCGGCGAGGTGCTCGCGGAGGGCTGGCACAAGGGCGCAGGGACGCCGCACGCCGAGGTCGACGCGATGGCGAAGCTCCGACCCGAGCATCTCAGCGGGGCGACCGTCGTCGTGACGCTCGAGCCGTGTGACCACACCGGGCGGACCGGCCCGTGCTCCGTGGCGCTGATCGAGGCCGGCGTGGGGCGTGTCGTGTACGCGATCGACGACCCAGGTGCGGACGTGCACGGCGGTGCCGACCGACTGCGAGCCGCCGGTGTCGACGTCGTGTCGGGTGTCCTGGCGGACGAGGCCTCCGCGTTCCTCGAACGCTGGCTCGCATCGGTCCGCCGGGGACGCCCCTGGGTGACCGTGAAGTGGGCGTCGAGTCTGGACGGCCGGGCAGCAGCAGCCGACGGCACGAGCAAGTGGATCACGGGAGCGGCTGCTCGCCAGCACGTGCACGAGCAGCGCGCCTCGCACGACGCGATCGTCGTCGGGACGGGCACCGTGCTCGCCGACGACGCGTCCCTGACGGCACGCGGCGACGCCGGCGAACTCCTCGCCGACCAGCCCCTCGCGGTCGTCCTCGGCGACCGCCCCGTCCCCGCAGACGCCGCCGTCCGACGCCACCCCCGCGGCTTCGTGCAGCTGCCAGGACACGACCTCGATGCGGCGCTCCGCGCGCTCGGCGACCGTGGTGTCCGCACGGTCTTCGTCGAGGGCGGCCCGACCGTCGCGTCGGCGTTCATCGCCGCCGGACTCGTCGACGAGTACCTCGTCTACGTCGCGCCGGTCCTGCTCGGCGGCCCCCGTGTCGCGCTCGGTGACGTCGGTGTGGGAAGCATGAACGAACGTCTGCGGTTGGACGTACTATCGACAACCAGCCTCGGCCCTGACCTGCTGGTGCGTGCACGTCCGTCCGGTCGCGACCCTGAGCGACACCGCCACGACGACCACACGAACGACGGGGCCCGTAACGACCGGAGTACCCCATGACCGACGCGCTGACCTCCCCCACCCCCGGGAGTCCGGTCCAGTTCGAGGTGTCCACGAACGTCCCGACCAGCCACGGCACCTTCGAGATGCGCGCGTACCGCGACCTGGTGACCGGTGCCGAGCACGTGGCGATCATCGGTGCCCTGCCCGACGGCTCCGCACCGACCGACGGCGCGCTCGTGCGTGTGCACTCGGAGTGCCTGACCGGAGAGGCATTCGGTTCGCTGAAGTGCGAGTGCGGTCCGCAGCTCGACGCCGCCCTCGACACGATCGCCACGGAAGGCGGCGTCGTGGTCTACCTGCGTGGCCACGAAGGACGCGGGATCGGACTCGTCAACAAGCTGAAGGCCTACCGACTGCAGGAAGACGGCCTCGACACGCTCGACGCCAACCTGGCGCTCGGTCTCCCCGCGGACTCCCGCGAGTACGGCGGTGCCGCCGGCATCCTCACCGACCTCGGCATCGGCCGGGTGCGGCTGCTGTCGAACAACCCGGAGAAGCGTCGTCAGCTCGAAGAGCACGGCATCACGGTCGACACGCTGGTCCCCCTGGTCGTCGGCGTCTCGGCGCAGAACGCCGGGTACCTGGACACCAAGCGCGACCGCATGGGCCACGAACTCCCCGGACACCTGCAGGTCGGCGCGCACAACTGACACTGGGATACCAGCTCCTCGGCGGATTCGCAGGTTGCCGACATCCGTCGTACACTGAGGTCTCCCGTCACAAGCGGTACACCACCAACCGAACGCACCCGGTCGAACACCAGCGCCACCTGCGCGAACCGATCGGTGTCCGCAGTCCGGTACCGCTGCGTCGCCTGCACGACGCTCTGCTCGGAGTCCACACCGTCCCATGTCCGCCACATCGGCAGCACCAGCACCCGCACCCGCCACGAACCCGCGTTCCCGCGTCGTCGTCGCGAGCCTCATCGGCACGTCCATCGAGTTCTACGACTTCTACGTCTACGCGACCGCCGCGGTCCTCGTCTTCCCGACCCTGTTCTTCCCGAACGAGGACCCCACCGCGTCGCAGCTGTCGTCGTTCGTGACGTTCGCGCTCGCGTTCTTCGCGCGTCCCGTCGGCTCGATCATCTTCGGCCACTTCGGTGACCGCATCGGCCGGAAGACCACCCTCGTCGCATCGCTGCTCGTGATGGGCACGGCGACGTTCCTGATCGGCTGCCTGCCGACGTTCGACTCGATCGGCATCTGGGCACCGGTCCTCCTCGCCGTGATGCGCTTCGCACAGGGCGTCGGCCTCGGTGGCGAGTGGTCCGGTGCGGCCCTGCTCGCGACCGAGAACGCCCCGAAGGGCAAGCGCGGCGTCTTCGGCTCGATGCCGCAGCTCGGCGCCCCGATCGGCTTCCTGCTCGCGAACGGCCTGTTCATCGCGATCAACGCCGCGATGCCCGCCGGCGCCGACGGCACCCCGAACGCCGACTTCCAGGCATGGGGCTGGCGGCTGCCGTTCCTGCTGTCGGCCGTGCTGGTGCTCGTCGGGCTGTACGTCCGCTTCCGACTCGTCGAGTCGACGGTGTTCCGCGGCGTGCAGGAGTCCGGCACGGTCGCGAAGGTCCCGCTGGGCCGGGTGTTCCGCACCTCGTGGCGCGCACTCATCGTCGGCACGCTCGGCATGGTCGCCACCTACGTGCTCTTCTACTTCATGACGACCTTCACGCTGTCCTACGGCACCACCGGATCGACCGCCTCGGCACTCGTCCCGAAGGTCGGCCTCGGCTACTCGCGCGGCGAGTTCCTGACGCTGCTGATGATCGGCGTGGTGTTCTTCGGCATCTTCACGCCGATCGCCGGGTTCCTCGCCGACAGGTTCGGCCGTCGGAAGACCCTCATCCCGACCACCATCGGCATCGCGCTCTTCGGCCTGACGTTCCAGTTCTGGTTCGCCGCCTCGACCGGCCCGATCACCGTCGTCACCTTCCTCATCGTCGGTCTGTCGCTGATGGGGCTGACGTTCGGCCCGATGGGCGCACTGCTCCCCGAGCTGTTCCCGACGAACGTCCGCTACACGGGTTCGGCGATCGCGTACAACGTCGCGTCGATCCTCGGGGCGTCGCTCGCACCGACGATCGCGCTCGCGCTGTGGAAGCCCGACGGCAACATCTTCCTGGTCGGGCTGTACCTGACCATCGCCGCGGTCGTCACCCTCGTCGCGCTGCTCTTCATCCGCGAGACGAAGGGCGGGGACTTCGGCGACGGGGACGCACCGCGCGTCCACGCCGACCCGACCGCCTCGGACGGGCACGTGCACACGTCCGGCAGCCTCGCGCCGTAGACCCGACCATCGTCCGAGACGGGAGGCCCGGTGCCAGCTGGCACCGGGCCTCCCGTCCGTCTGCGCGCACGTTCCCACCCACAACGCGGGCGATGGAAAGCCGAATCGCGCGTCGGTGCGCGGAACAACGGGCCACCTACGCGCGATTCCACCTGTTCCGCGCGATTCGACCACCCCGCCGCGCTCTACTCGCCACGCTCCGCCGCACCGCTCGCCCCGCTCCGCCGCCCCGCTCCGCCCCGACGCGACCCGCCGCGGCCCGGCCCGCTCCCGAACGACAGCATCGCTGTCGTACGACAGCGGTGCTGTCGTTCCTTGCGCGCGCGGGATGTTGCAGACGCGTCGCAGCGACAAAGTCGATGTCGTACGACAGCGATCGTGTCGTTCCGAGTCGATCCCGTCAGTCCGCCGAAGCCAGCAGCGCACCCAGAGCACCCAGCGCACCCAGAGCACCCAGAGCACCCACCCCACCCCACACCGCACCCTGCGCGTCAACTCAGGTTGACAAGTGTCGGGGCGTCAATGTAGGTTGACACGCATGGACCGGCCGACGATCACGAACCTCGCGGCGGGGGCAGCGGGAGACGATCCGTTCTCCGCCCTCGCCAGCGTGCGCGAGCTCCGCCGAGAGCTCGACCGCACCGAGGAACTCGCTGCTCGCCGTGCGCGGAACGCCGGAGCCTCGTGGCAGGAGATCGCGACGCTCCTCGGCGTGAGCCGTCAGGCAGTGCACAAGAAGTACGGCAGAAACTAGGAATCGATGAGCTCCCCCTTCGCCCGCCCGAAGCAGACCGACGGACCCCGCGCCACCTTCGGCCGCCTGCTGTCCTACCTGTTCGAGAACAAGCCCGCGATGGTCGTGATCATCGTGCTGAGCATCCTCGGCGCCGGAGCATCACTCGCCCAGCCGTTGCTCGTGAACCAGGTCGTCACCGCGGTCCAGCACGGCAACACGCTGAGCATGCTCGTGTGGGCGCTCGTCGTGCTGGTGATCGTCGCTGGTGTGCTCAACGGCGTCCAGCACTTCCTGCTGCAGCGCGCGGGTGAAGGCGTCGTCCTCTCCACGCGTCGCAAGCTGATCGCCCGCATCCTCAACCTGCCGATCTCCGAGTTCGACACCCGGCGCACCGGCGACCTCGTGTCCCGCGTCGGCAGCGACACGACCCTGCTCCGAGCCGTCCTCACACAGGGCCTCATCGAGTCCATCGGCGGCATGCTGACCTTCATCGGGGCGATCATCGCGATGGCGATCATCGACCCGCTGCTGCTCGGCATCACCGTCGCGATCGTCATCGTCGCGATCGTCGTGGTCGGTGGGCTCAGCCGCCGCATCCGCATCGCGTCGAAGCGCGCCCAGGAGAAGGTCGGCGACCTCACCGCCGCGGTCGAACGCGGCATCGGCGCCGTCCGGACCATCCGCGCCGCCGGCGCCACCGAGCGCGAGGTCCGCGAGGTCGACGGCCACGCGACCGAGGCGTACAAGCGCGGCCTCGACATCGCGAAGATGTCCGCGTTCGTCGTGCCCGTCGCGAGCATCGTGATGCAGGTCGCGTTCATCGCCGTGCTCGGCGTCGGTGGCGCACAGGTCGCCGCGGGGACGATCACGATCGCCACGCTGATCACGTTCATCCTGCTGCTCTTCATGATGATCATGCCGCTCGGCCAGGCGATGGGTGCGGCGGTCGCCGTCGCGCAGGCACTCGGCGCGCTCGGCCGGATCGAGGAGATCCTGCACCTGCCGACGGAGGACCAGGACGACGCCGCCGTGCACCCCGCCGCCGCCATCGCGACCGACGACGCCATCACGTTCGAGCACGTGTCGTTCCGGTACGCCCGCTCCGCGGACGCGTCCGGTCCCGACGGCGCAGAAGCCGCCAGCGGCCAGCCGGGAGGCCCGGATCGCCGCCGCGACGTCGGCGACGACGAGCAGGCGGTGCTGCACGACGTGTCGTTCCGTGTGCCACGAGGCGCACGTGTCGCCCTCGTGGGCCCGTCCGGCGCCGGGAAGTCGACGACCCTGGCGCTGATCGAGCGCTTCTACGACCCGGCCGACGGCGTCATCCGTCTCGGCGGGATCGACGTCCGCGGGCTCGACCGCGACGAACTCCGCGCACAGATCGGGTACGTCGAACAGGACGCTCCCGTGCTCGCCGGCACCATCCGGGCGAACCTGCTGCTCGGGTCGCCGAACGCCAGCGAGGACGACTGCGTCCGTGTCCTCGAGGCCGTCAACCTCGGCGACGTGCTGCACCGCGACCCCCGCGGGCTCGACGCGCAGGTCGGCGAGGACGGCGTGATGCTCTCCGGTGGTGAGCGCCAGCGTCTGGCGATCGCCCGTGCGCTGCTCGCCGCTCCCCCGATCCTGTTGCTCGACGAGTCCACGTCGTCGCTCGACGGCGTGAACGAGCAGAAGATGCGCCTGGCGATCGACGCCGTCGCCGAGGACCGCACGCTGCTCGTCATCGCGCACCGACTGTCCACCGTGGTCGACTCGGACGTCATCGTCGTGCTCGAGCACGGACGGGTCGTCGGCGTCGGGACGCACTCGGAGCTGGTCGAGTCCACGCCGTTGTACCGCGAGCTGGCGAAGCACCAGCTCCTGGTCTGACCCGCTCGGCTCAGAGCTGCGCGCCGCCGGGGTTCGCGAGCCCCTCGTCCATGTCGCTGCGTTCGACATGGCCGCCGGCGGCAGCGATCTCGGCCAGCGCCGCCTCGCTGCGCGCCGGATCCACGCCGACGACGAGGTCGGTGTAGACGCCGACGTCGAGGCCCGCGTGGACACCGTCGAGCGCGGTGGCCCGGACGCAGTGGTCGGTCGCGATGCCGACGATGTCGATGGCGTGCACCTTGCGGTCGAAGAGCAGGTCGGCGAGGTCCTCGCCGGACTCGGTCGTGCCCTCGAACGCTGAGTACGCGGGCGCCCCCTGCCCCTTCACGACGTGGACGTCGATGGGTGCGGTGTCGAGTCCCGAGTGGTAGTCGGCACCGGGGGTCCCGGCGACGCAGTGCACCGGCCAGGTCGTCTCGAAGTCGGGCTCGCCGCCCACCGCGAAGTGGCCGCCGTTGTCGTCGTCGCCGTGGTGCCAGTCGCGCGACCCGACGATGAGGTCGTACTCGTCGGCGTGCCGCCCGAGGAACGCCGTGATGCGTGTGGCGACCTCCGCACCGCCGACGACGCCGAGCGCGCCGCCCTCGGTGAAGTCGTTCTGCACGTCCACCACGAGGAGAGCCCTGGTCATGGGCCCATCCAACACCACGTCGATCAGGAGTTGGTGAGCTTGTTCCCGCAGGAGTAGGCGGCAGCGGTGACCGCGTCGAGGGCGGGCAGCGCGGCCGCGCGGGAGGACCCGATGGCGTAGAACGCGAACGTCAGCTTCGTGCCGTCGGCCGCGTCGATGTACCCGCCGAGCGTGTTCGCGCTGTCGATCCACCCGGTCTTGGCGTGCACCTTGCCGCGCGCGACGGCGTTCGCCCCCGTGAAGCGGCTGGACAACGTGCCCGACTGGCCGGACACCGGCAGCGCCTGGGCGAGCGTCCCGAGGCCCTTCGCCCCGGCCGCGACCTGGACCATCAGGTGCGCCACGAAGTTCGGCGAGACGGCGTTCGAGGCGCTCTCGCCGGAGCCGTCCTTGATGACGATGCCGGCTGGGTCGACGCCGTACGACGCGAGGGCCTTCTGGTAGACGCCGGTCAGTGACGCCGCAGACCCGTCTGAACCGGACTCCTTCGACGAGATCCGCGCGAGCATCTCGGCGAGGGTGTTGTCCGAGTTCGGGATCATCTGCCCGATGAGGGTCGACACCGGTTGCGACGACACCTGCGCGATGGTGCTCTGGCTGGTGGTCGCGCGCTTCACGATCTGGGCGTTCGCGGCACCGACGACGCCGGCGTTCGCCAGGGCCGTCCGGAACGCCGCACCTGCACGCCCGACCGGGTCCTCGGAGCGGGGCGAGGTCGCGGCGGCGGGGTTCGCGCGGTCGCCGTCGACCATCAACGCGGTGACCTCCGGCTGGTACCCGATCGTCCGCTCGCTGACGGGCCACGTCGGGTCCCAGGCGTCGGCGTCGTTCCAGTAGGTGTCGTCGGTGACGATCGTCGAGACCGCGGTGTCGCCGAGCTTCGTCTTCACCTGCTGCGCGAGCTGGGCCAGGGTCGGGGCGCCCGGGTACACCGTCGCGCCGCCCGCCGAGAGCGTCGCGTCGCCGTGTCCGACGAGTGCGATCGTGCCGCTGCCCTCGTCGGTGACCGTCGTCGGGATCGTGTGGTCGCCGCCGAGCACCGCCAGCGCGGTCGCGGTCGTGAGCGTCTTCATGACGCTCCCGGTCTGCGCGGCGGTGTCGCCGTTCTTGGAGAAGAGCATCTCCCCGGTGGAGGCGTTCATCACGTAGCCCTCGAAGTTCCCGAGACCGGCGGCGGACGCCGGGCCGGCGATCGAGCAGGTCCGGAGCGCTGACGGCCCGGGGGCGTCGGACGGCACCGTGCGGGGTGCCACCGTCGGGGTCGGCGTCGTGCTCGCCGTCGGCGTCGCGGTGCTGCTCGTCGTCCCCGCGGCCGACGGCGCCCTGGACGCCGATCCGGTCGGGGCGGTCGCCGCGGCGACCGCGACGGCACCGCCGGAGCCGAGCACCAGGACGGCGGCGAGGCCACCGATCGCCCACGGCAGGGGCTTCTGCGCGATCGACCCGCGGATCGCGGTGAACACGCCGCGGAGGCGGTCGGGGACGGACTCGTGCTCGGACATCGGGACCGATCCTACGGAACTGCGGGAGGAGCCTCCAGGCCTGCTGCCGACTCGGCGTCTGCCGACTCGCCATCTGCCGACCCGCCGTCCGCCGCGTACCGGACCCCGACCTGCCTGCGTGCCTCGTCCATCACCGCCATGATCGCGACCGTCTGCTCCGGGTCCATCGCGCCACCCTCGTGGTCGCCGGAGGCGATCATCGCCTCGAACGCGCGGACCTCGTGCGCGTAGCCGGTGAGTTCCTCACGCGAGTCGTACTCCTCCACGACCGCTCCGTCGCGGTCGCGCACCCGCCAGGTCGTCGGCGTGTACCAGGTGGCGTCGATGTCGATCCGTCCGTCGTCGCCGATGATCGATGCGGTGTTCGGGCTCCTGACGTCCAGCGAGAAGTGCACCATCGACTGCGCTCCCCCGTCGTGGGTCGTCACGATCCCCATCTGTGTGTCCACTCCCTCGGCGCTGAGCGTGCCGGCCGCCACGACGTCGGTCGGGACGCCGAGGACGTCAACCACGAACGAGATCGGGTACACGCCGAGGTCGAGGATCGCGCCACCCCCGAGGTCCGGGTCACGCAGCCGGTGGTGCGGATCCGTCGGGAGGGCCTGGTGGTGCGTGGCCTCCACGAACCGCGGGCGACCGATCCGTCCTTCCGCGATGAGCTCTCGGATCATGGTCATCTGCGGCAGGAAGCGCGTCCACATGGCCTCCATGACCGCGACGTCCTCCCGGCGAGCGGCATCGACCACGCGACGCGCCTGCTCGGCGGTGATCGTGAAGGCCTTCTCGACGAGGACGTGCTTGCCCGCGTCGATCGCGAGCAGGGCGTCCTCCGCGTGGCGGGAGTGCGGTGTCGCGACGTACACGGCGTCGACGTCGGGATCGGCCACCAGGTCCGCGTAGCTGCCATGGGCCCGCGGGATGTCGAACTCCGCCGCGAACGCGTCGGCGCTCGCCCGGGTGCGGCTGCCGACCGCGACGAACTCCACCCCCGCAGCGGTGCAGTCGCCCACGAATGACCGGGCGATGCCGCCCGTGCCGATGACTCCCCAGCGAACCGTCATGTGCCCTGTCTACCAGCGTCGACGAGTTGTCCACATCCAGCACCCGGGTATGGACTCCACTGCCGATTGCCAGCTAGCGTGCTGGAACGTCCCCCGACCGGGGGCCACTCCCCGACGATCAGGAACGCCATGCGTCGACCCGTGTCTCCTTCCCGGCTCCTCTCCGCCATCGCCGTCGGCGCGGCCATCGTCGTCGCGGCGACCGTCGTCGGCGGCGCGCCCGCATCAGCGCACGGCTGGGGGTCCCCGGGGCACGGACACGATCCGGACGCCGGGTTGACGCCGCGGACCTCGTTCACGATGGCGGCGGACGGGTCCTCCGGCGCGACGCAGGGCGGTGAGGGCATCCCGAACATCGACTCCGTGAAGAAGACGATCGCGACGTACTACGGCGACCCCGGCACCGGGATCGCGAACCGCACCGACTCGCCCTACATCCGCGAGATGCGGTCGATCGTCGCGCGGCAGACCGCGCAGCTGCGGCAGATCCACGACCGGGCGGTCCGGAAGGGCGAGAAGCCCGCGATCGTGCTCGACGCGGACGACACCACACTGTGGACCTACGACATGGAGGTCGCGGACATGCACTTCGTCTTCGACCCCGCCGAACAGGACGTCTGGGTCCAGGACCAGCGCTTCCCCGCCACCCCGTCGATGGTCGGCCTCGTCAACACCGCATCGGCGATGGGGTTCACGGTCTTCGGGCTGACCGGGCGGAACGACGACCAGAAGGCAGCGACGGTGGCCAACCTGACGAAGGTCGGCTACCAGGGGTTCTCCTCGGACCACTTCTTCACGAAGTGGACCGGCGTCGGCACCAGCCAGCAGCCGTCGTACATCACGTGCGCGACGGCGTCGTGCACCACGGTCGAGTACAAGGCGCAGACCCGCAAGCACATCGAGCAGGACCTCGGGTACGACATCGCGCTGAACATCGGCGACCAGTGGAGCGACCTGCAGGGCGGGTACGCCGACCGGAACCTCAAGCTGCCGAACCCCACGTACTACCTCCCCTCTGCCGACCTCCCCGGGGTCTCCGAGCCGTCGCTGGCGCCTCGCACGCACTTCACGATGGCCGCGGACGGGTCGTCCGGTGCGACGCAGGGCGGTGAGGGCATCCCGAACATCGACTCCGTGAAGAAGACGATCGCGACGTACTACGGCGACCCCGGCACCGGGATCGCGAACCGCACCGACTCGCCCTACATCCGCGAGATGCGGTCGATCGTGGCGCGCCAGGCCCCGGTGATCGCTGCACAGTGCGCCGTCGGCCGGGCGAAGCACAGCAACCCGGCGATCGTGCTCGACGCCGACGACACCACGCTGTGGACCTACGACATGGAGGTCGCGGACATGCACTTCGTCTTCGACCCCACCGAGCAGGACGTCTGGGTCCAGGACCAGCGCTTCCCCGCCACCCCGTCGATGACGTCCCTGGTGTCGATCGCCCAGCGTTCCGGCTGCACCGTGATCGGGCTGACCGGTCGGAACGACGACCAGAAGACGGCGACCATCGCGAACCTGCAGAAGGTCGGGTACCCGCAGTTCCGCGCCGAGCAGCGCGGCACGCAGACCTACTACACGAAGTGGACCGGTGTCGGCGCGTCGCAGCAGCCGTCGTACGTCCAGTGCGCGACGGCGAAGTGCACGACGATCGAGTACAAGTCGCAGACCCGCGCGCACATCGAGTCGGCCTCGGGCGGACGGTACGACATCGTCGCGAACGTGGGCGACCAGTACAGCGATCTCACGGGCGGCTCGGCCGACCGAGCCGTGAAGTTGCCGAATCCGACGTACTACCTGCCCTGATCAGAAGTACCGTCCGTCACAGGGGGAAGTGAACGCGAGGAGGCGTCTGCCGTGACCGCACCGGAGCCGTGGTGGACGGACGCGGTGGTCTACCAGGTCTACCCGCGGAGCTTCGCGGACGGCAACGGCGACGGCGTCGGCGACCTGGCCGGGATCCGCCAGCACCTCGACCACATCGCGGACCTCGGGGTCGACGTCGTCTGGCTCTCCCCCGTGTACCGGTCGCCGCAGGCCGACAACGGGTACGACATCAGCGACTACGAGGACATCGACCCGCTGTTCGGCACGATCGACGAGTTCGACGCGCTGCTCGTCGAAGTGCACCGACGCGGCATGAAGCTCGTCATGGACCTCGTCGTGAACCACTCGAGCGACCAGCACCCGTGGTTCCAGGCCGCGAAGCTGTCCCGGGCCTGCCCGAAGCACGACTGGTACATCTGGCGCGACCCGGTGGACGGCCACGAGCCGAACGAGTGGCGGTCGGCGTTCGGCGGGCCCGCGTGGACATGGGACCCGGGCACGGGCCAGTACTACCTGCACATGTTCACGCCGCAGCAGCCCGACCTGAACTGGGACAACCCGGACATGCGGGCGGCCGTCCACGCCATGATGAACGGCTGGCTGGACCGCGGGGTCGACGGGTTCCGCATGGACGTGATCAACCACATCGCGAAGGACCCGGCAGCGCTGTCGGACGGCAGCGCCGCGTACGTGATGCAGCCGCGCATCCACGACCACCTGCAGGAGATGCACGAACGGGTGTTCGCCGGGCGCGATGCCATGCTCACCGTCGGCGAGATGCCCGGTGTCACCGTCCAGGACGCCGCGCTCTTCACGGATCCGGACCGCCACGAGCTCGACATGGTCTTCCAGTTCGAGCACGTCGGACTCGACCACGGGCCCACGACCAAGTTCGACAACCGTCCGTTCGACCTGCCGACGCTCAAGGCCTCGCTCGCCCGGTGGCAGACCGCGCTCGCGGAGACCGGTTGGAACTCGCTCTACCTCGCCAACCACGACCAGCCGAGGCCAGTGTCGCGGTTCGGCGCCGCGGCCGTGGCCGCAGCGGCCGGATTCGGGGCCGACCCGTTCGCGTTCCGCTACGAGTCCGCGACGCTCCTCGCGACCGTGCTGCACCTGCACCGCGGGACGCCGTACGTCTACCAGGGCGACGAGATCGGCATGGTGAACGCCGGGTTCCGGACGATCGACGAGTACCGCGACATCGAGTCGCTCAACTGGTACCGTGGGGCGGTCGGGCGCGGCATGCCCGTGGCCGAGGCGCTCGACGCGTTGGCGTTCCGCAGCCGGGACAACGCCAGGACGCCGATCCCCTGGGACGACAGCGAGCCAGCCGGCGGATTCTCCTCGACCACGCCGTGGATCGGCATGGGGCAGGGATGGCCTGCCGTGACGGTGGCGGCGGACCGTGCAGCAGGTGATCGCTCGGTGTTCGCGCACACGCGCCGACTCATCGATCTCCGGCACACGTCGCGGACGGTCCGGCTCGGTGCGTTCGAGCTGCTCGAAGCCGATCACCCGTCGCTGTGGGCGTTCACGCGGTCCCTGCCGGACGAGTCCGAGCCGTGCCTCGCGGTGGTCGCGAACCTGTCGTCCTCCGCCCAGGAACTCCCGGAGGACGTGGGGTCCCGCCTCGGCGACCTGGTCCTCGGCAACCTCGGTGTGCCGGAGACGGGCGCGCTGCGCCCGTGGGAGGCGCGGATTCACGAGTTCGGGTGACCACGGACGGACTGGAGGCTCGGTGCCGGTCCGGCACCGAGCCTCCAGTCGGTCGTCAGTCGCGTCAGCGACGCGTCGTCGGCCCGCTCACACGTCGCGTGTGCGCGCCGCGGCGATGGCGGCGCCACCGACCACGACGACCTCTGCGAGGAGGACGCCGAACCCACCCCAGCCGTTCAACACGACACCCGGCTGGTCAGGGGCCGGCCCGGACGACGAATAGGCGTAGAGCTGCGCCCCCGCGTCCGACGGCAGGAACCGAGCGACGTCGAGGATCCACTGCGCGTCGATCAGGCTGCTGAGGAGCGACAGGATGATCGGCAGCACGAGCAGGATGCCGAGCGTGATCGCGATGCCGCCGGCGCTCGACCGGACGAGCAGCCCGATGCCGAAGGCCAGCAGCGCGAGGAGCGTCACGTAGACGCTGCTGCCGAGGATCGGCATGAACACCGAGGGATCCCCGAGGTCGGCCTCCACGCCGTTGCCCGCCTGCAGCGGTGTCGAGATCAGGACACCGATCCACGTCGAGACGGCGCTGACCACGAAGGTGCTCACGGCAAGCACGACGGCCTTCGCCAGCAGCACGCCGGTGCGGCCGGGGTCGGCCGTGAAGGTGGAGCGCACCTGCCCGGTGCCGTACTCGCCGGTGATGATGAGCACGCCGAGCACCCCGACGACGAGCGCGGTGAACGAGACGCTCGCCGTGTTGACGCTCACCAGCGTGCCGTTCGCGGCGTCCGTCGGCATCGCCTGCCCACCTTGGTTCACGAGTGTGCCGAGGAGCACCGCCATCGCGACGGTGAGGGCGACGAGGATCGCGAAGCACCAGACGGTGGATCGGATGCTCCGGAGCTTGATCCACTCGCTGCGGACGAGACGAGGGAAGGACAGACGCACGCCGGACATCGTGTCCGGTGTGGCCATCGCGTGCTGGGTGGTCATCGGGTGCCCTCCGATCGGTACTCGACGTCGTCCCGGGTGAGGGCCATGTACGCCTCTTCCAGGCTCGCGCCCTGCGGAGTGAGCTCGTGGAGCACGACCCCGGCACCGGCGGCGATCGCACCGACGGTCGGCGCATCGGGACCCACGACGAGGAAGGAGCCGTCGTCACGTGCGGTGACGCCGGCGTTCGGGCCGATCGCCGCGAACAGCTGGTCAGGGGACGGCGTCCGGACGACGACCCGCGAGCCGCCGCCGGCAGCGCCACCGGCGTTCCCGGCACCGGCGACGAACTCCGCGATCGGAGCGTCGGCGAGGACCTTGCCGCGACCGAGGACGACGACGCGGTCGGCGGTCTGCGCCATCTCGCTCATCAGGTGGCTCGACAGGAAGACCGTACGACCGTCGGCGGCCATGCGCCGGGCGAGCTGCCGGACCCACAGGACTCCGTCCGGGTCGAGGCCGTTCACCGGCTCGTCGAGGATCAGGGTCTTCGGGTCGCCCAGCAGCGCGGCAGCGATTCCCAGACGCTGCCCCATGCCGAGCGAGAACCCGCCGACACGCTTGCGCGCGACGGAGTCGAGCCCCGTCATGTCGATGACCTCGTGCACCCGCGACTTCGGGATGCCGTGGGTCGCCGCGAGGGAGAGCAGGTGGTTGTACGCACTCCGGCCGGGGTGCACCGCCTTCGCCTCGAGCAGCGCCCCGACCTGGCGGACGGGGTCACGGAAGGCCTGGTACGGCCGCCCGTTCACGATGGCATGGCCGGCTGTCGGCCGGTCCAGCCCCATGATCATGCGCATCGTCGTGGACTTCCCGGCGCCGTTCGGGCCCAGGAAGCCGGTCACGCTGCCCGGCCGCACGACGAACGAGACGTCGTCGACGGCGAGCTTCGGACCGTAGCGTTTGGTGAGATGGTCGACTTCGATCACGCGGCAACGCTACGGGACCCCCGTTCGGGGCGCGTCATCCCTGCGTACGAGATGCGGCATACCTTTCCTCCACCCTGCGGTGGAGGGGCGGTCGGCGAACGGAAGAACCCCTCGTTTCCGGGGAAACGAGGGGTTCTTGGCGGAGCCGCCTGTCGGAATCGAACCGACGACCTATTCATTACGAGTGAATCGCTCTACCGACTGAGCTAAGGCGGCGGACGCTCCGTTCCCGGAGCGGCACGGGTCACAACTATACAGGTTCAGACGAGCGAGCGCGAAACGAGCGCCCCGAGCTCGTCGAAGGATCGCCGCAGATCGTCCACCAGGTGGGACTCGGCCGGGGACTCCGACCACTCCCACCATGCGTGTCGCAGTGTGGCGAGTGACACCAGCGAGGCGAGCCGGGCGCGGCGACGGAGCGCGACCTCGTCCTCGGCGAAGGTCGGGTCGTCGTTCGCGAGCCGCCGTGCGATCACGGACTCGAGGGTCGACTGGAACTCCTTCATGGACGCCATGCGCTGGCTGAAGAGTTCCGGATTGGCGCGGAGCACCTGCTGCCGTTCCTCGATCAGGCCGCGCTCCTCGATGAGCTCCTGCGTCGAGTGCACGAGCAGGGCGCCGACGTCCGCGAGCAGGTCCCCGGCCGGCCCGCCGGCGACGAAGGCGTCGAGCACCTCGTCCGCCGGCAGCGTCGGGTCGTCCCCGAGGATCGCCTGCTCCTTGCTCGGGAAGTAGTTGAAGAACGTCCGCGGCGAGATGTCGGCGCGGCGTGAGACCTCGTCCACTGTGACCGCGGCGAGGCCGTCCTCGACCGCGATGCGGAGGGCAGCCTGCTGGATCGCGAGTCGGGTGGCGCGTCGCTTCCGTTCACGCAGGCCGGGTTCTGCATCGGGCATGGGCTGATTGTCCCACGTCTGGGTCAGGTCCCCACGCCTGCGTCAGCGCAGCGCCCGGACCACCGTGACGAGGAGCGCTTCGAGTGCCAACAGTGCCGCCACGTTCGCGGCGATGCGCTGCCTCGCCAATGCGATCGCGTCGAGGATCTCGAGGGCGGCGGCCGGCGGGACCGACTGCTTGACCCGGTCGAGGTCGTCCTGCATGGCGAGGTTCACCGGCTCCCCCGGTGCACCGAGTCCGATGAGCAACAGGTCACGGTACAGCGAGGAGACGTCGACCAGGATCCGGTCGAGGCCGTCACGGAGACTCCGGGTGGCACGACGCTTCTGGTCTTCTTCCATCGCACGGAGCTGCGACCGGAGCGCCGGCGGCACCGTCCCGCCCGGCTCCACCCCGAGCGACCGGAGTGCCGCGTCCCGCTCTTCGGCATCCCGCTGCTGGGTGATCGCCTTCGCGTCTTCGTCGGCGACCGCGAGGAGTTCCGCCGCGGCCGTCACGGCGTCACCGACACTGCGGATCCGGAGCACGGTCTGCAGGGTCCGTCGTCGGCGGTCCCTGGCGTCTTCGCTCGTGGCCAGGCGCTGCGCCATGCCGATGTGGCTCTGCGCCTGCCGGGCGGCGTCCATGGCGAGCGAACGGTCGACACCGGTGCGCGCGACGATGAGGTCGGCGACGGACTCGATGCCGGGGACCCGAAGCCGCACCGACCGGACGCGGGAGCGGATCGTCGGCAGCAGGTCGGCTTCGCTCGGGGCGCAGAGGATCCAGACCGTGCGCTCCGGCGGTTCCTCGAGCGCCTTGAGCAGCAGGTTCGACGTGCGCTCCGTCATCCGGTCGGCATCCTCGATGATGACCACGCGCCAGCGACCGACCGACGGCGAGTAGTACGAGGACGTGACGAGCTGGCGGATCTCGTCGATGGTGATGATGACCCGTTGCGTCGTGAGCACGGAGACGTCGGGGTGCGTGTGGGCCGTGATCTGCCGCAGCGTGTGGTCGTCGTCCGGGCCGGAGCCGACGAGGGCGGCGGCGAACGCCGTCGCGACGTTCGACCGACCTGACCCTGGAGGGCCGGTGATCAGCCACGAGTGGGTCATGCCACCGGTGCCGTCCGGGGCCTCGGCGGCGCTGCGGAGGGCGGCGACCGCTTCTTCCTGACCGGTCAGGCCGTCCCACACGCTCACAGGGAGATCCTCGCAGGGACCACCGACGCCGCGGATCGAGCCACGAGCCCGGTCACGCGTCGATCCCGACGAGCGGGGCGAGTGCGCGACGGATCCGCTGCTGGACGACGTCGGCGGGCTCGGCAGCGTCGACGACCAGGAACCGCTCGGGCTCGACAGCGGCCATGTCGAGGAACGCCGAGCGGACGGATTCGTGGAAGGCAGCGGCTTCGGACTCGAGGCGATCGAAGGTGTCGCCGCGGGCGGCCGCCACACGGGCACGTCCCTCGGTCACGTCGAGGTCGAGGAGCACCGTCCGGTCCGGCACGAGGCCGGCGGCCGCCCAGTCCGACACCGAGCGGATGTGCTCGGCACCGAGGCCGCGTGCGACACCCTGGTACGCCACCGATGAGTCGATGTAGCGGTCCTGCAGCACGACGTCGCCACGGGCGATCGCCGGACGCACGACCGTCTCGACGTGGTGGGCACGGTCCGCCGCGTAGAGCAGCGCCTCGGCCCTGGCGGACACGTGGCCGCGTTCGTGCAGCACGATCTCGCGGATGCGGAGCCCGAGGTCCGTCCCCCCTGGCTCACGCGTCCGCACGACGGTGCGTCCGTTCGCTTCGAGCCACTCGGTGAGCAACTCGGCCTGGGTGGTCTTCCCCGCGCCGTCGCCGCCCTCGAGGGTGATGAACCGGCCGGTCACTTCTTCTTGGCGGGAGCGCGCCGGGTCGTCGTCCTCTTCTTGACCGGGCCCTTTGCACGCTTGTCCGCGATGAGCTGGACGGCACGTTCGAAGTCGACCGCTTCCACGTCCTCGCCGCGCGGGATGGTCGCGTTCGTCTCACCGTCGGTGACGTAGGGACCGAACCGGCCGTCCTTCATCTTGATCGGCTTGCCGGACACCGGGTCGGCGTCGAACTCCTTGAGCGCGGCGCTGGCCGCACGCTTCGCGCCGTACTTCGGCTGCGCGAACAGCTCGAGCGCACCGGCGAGGTCGACGTCGAAGATCGCGTCCTCGCTCGGCAGCGTGCGGGTGTCCGTCCCCTTCTTCAGGTACGGGCCGTAGCGACCGTTCTGCGCGGTGATCTCGTCGCCGGACTCGGGGTCGGTGCCGACCGTGCGGGGCAGGTCGAGGAGCTTCAGCGCCGTCTCGAGGTCGACCGACTGCGGGTCCATCGACTTGAACAGGGACGCCGTGCGCTCCTTCGGCGCTGCGGCCTTCTTGGTCGCCTTCTTCGCCTTCGTGGCGGGCTCGGCCTTCGTGGCGGTCGCGGTCGCGGTCGACGCGCTGCTGCTCAGGACCTCTCCCGTGGACGGGTCGACCTCGGGCTCCGGCTCCGGCGTGCGCTCGGTCACGTACGGGCCGAACCGGCCGTCCTTGGCGAGGACCTCTTTCCCGCTCTCCGGGTTGATGCCGACGACGCGGTCACCGACGACCGGTGCCTCGACCAGCTCACGGGCCTTCTCGGCGGTGAGCTCATCGGGGGCGAGGTCCTCGGGGACGTTCACCCGACGCGGCTTCTCCGGGTCGTCGCTCGGCGTCTCGATGTACGGGCCGTAACGGCCGATGCGGAGCGTGAGGCCGGGCGAGAGCTCGACGGAGTTGATCTCTCGCGCGTCGATCTCGCCGAGGTTGTCGATGACCGTCCGGAGACCGCGCTGGTCGCCGCCGCCGAAGTAGAACCCGTTGAGCCAGTCGACGCGGTCTTCCTCGCCGCTGGCGATGCGGTCGAGGTCGTTCTCCATCTCGGCGGTGAAGTCGTACTGCACCAGGTCGCCGAAGTAGTCCTCGAGCAGTCGCACCACGCTGAAGGCGATCCAGTTCGGCACGAGCGAGCTGCCACGGGGCGTGACGTACCCACGGTCCACGATCGTCGAGATGATCGCCGCGTAGGTCGAGGGTCGACCGATGCCGAGCTCTTCCAGGGTCTTGACCAGGCTCGCCTCGGTGTAGCGCGGCGGGGCGGACGTGTCGTGGCCCTTCGCCTCCACCTCGTCCACGCCGAGGTGGTCGCCTTCGGTCATCGACGGCAGCTTGGCGTCCGCGCCGTTCGACGATGCCTCGTGGCGTTCCTCGTCCTTGCCTTCTTCGTACGCGTTGAGGAAGCCGCGGAACGTGATCACGGTCCCGGACGCGGTGAACTCGACGTCCGTGCCGTTCGCGGTGGAGGCGATGCCCTCGACGGGCTCCGTCGAGGTGATGCCGAGGACGACCGACGCGGTCGATCCCTTCGCGTCCGCCATCTGCGAGGCGACCGTACGCTTCCAGATGAGGTCGTAGAGCTTCCAGTCGTTGCCGCGGAGCACCTTCTCCATCTGCGACGGCGTGCGGAACACGTCTCCGGCCGGGCGGATCGCCTCGTGCGCTTCCTGGGCGTTCTTGCTCTTGCCGGCGTAGCTGCGGGGTTTGTCCGGCACCGTCTCGGCGCCGTACAGGTCGGCTGCCTGCTTCCGGGCGGCGGCGATCGCCTGCTGCGAGAGCGACGCGGAGTCGGTTCGCATGTAGGTGATGTGGCCGTTCTCGTACAACGACTGCGCGACGCTCATCGTCTGGCGGGCCGAGAAGCGGAGCTTGCGAGCGGCTTCCTGCTGCAGTGTCGAGGTCGTGAAGGGCGCGGCGGGACGACGCGTGTAGGGCTTCGAGTCGACGCTGCGGACGACGGCGTCGCCGGCGCGTTCGAGCACGGAGCTCAGGGCGGTTGCCGAGGCCTCGTCGAGGACGACGGCGTCCGAGGTCGTCGTGCCCCGGTCGTCGAAGTCACGGCCGGATGCGACACGGGTGCCGTGGATCCGCGCGATCCTGGCGGTGAACGCACTGTCCCCGGCCTTCTCGAACCGTGCGGTGAGGTCCCAGTAGTTCGCCGAGACGAACGCGAGACGCTCGCGCTCACGATCCACGACGAGGCGGGTGGCAGCGGACTGCACACGACCGGCCGAGAGCCCCGGACCGACCTTGCGCCACAGCACCGGAGAGACCTCGAACCCGTAGAGGCGGTCGAGGATGCGGCGGGTCTCCTGCGCGTCGACGAGTGCCGTGTCGAGTTCGCGCGTCGCTTCCTGGGCGCGCTTGATCGCTTCCTTGGTGATCTCGTGGAACACCATCCGCTTGACGGGGACCTTCGGCTTCAGGACCTGCAGCAGGTGCCACGCGATGGCTTCGCCTTCGCGGTCTTCATCTGTTGCGAGGTAGAGCTCGTCGGCGTCCTTGAGGGCACGCTTGAGTTCCGCGACGGTCTTCTTCTTCGCGTCGGAGACGACGTAGTACGGCTCGAACCCGTTGTCGACGTCGACCGAGAACTTGCCGAGCGAGCCCTTCTTCAGCTCTGCCGGGAGATTCTTGGGCTCGACGAGGTCACGGATGTGTCCGACTGACGCCTGGACTTCGTATCCGTCACCGAGGTATTGCGCGATCGTCTTCGCCTTCGCGGGGCTCTCGACGATCACGAGCTTCTTCGTGCCTGGCACGTGACTCCTTGATCGATGGTGCTGTCGGCCCTGGGACACGGAAGCGTCCGGGTCGACCGGGACATCGATGACCGGCGGGCCGACAGGCACACCATACACACAGTGGCGGGGATGCCCGCCGGACGATGTCGGTCCGGTCGATCGGCAGGGGTCCGTCGGGGACCGGCGACCGCGGTCGCCCCGAGACGGAGCGGACCGGACCGGAGTTCGACGACGACGCGGACGAACGCGCCGCTCGTCGAGCAACCGGTGAGGTCCGCCCCGCCGCGCCTGGCCACCCGCGACGCGGCGTCGCACGGTGCACCGGACACCAGCCGGACGGCGGCCGCGGCACCGGCGAGCGCGGCGGCGTCCGCCGCCGACTGCGCACGGACGGACACGACCCGAGCACCGGCGGCGGTGAGCACCGAGCCGACGACGATCGTGGCCGCGGCGACGACCGCGACGAGCAGGACCGTCGCCGACCCCTGCTCGTTCACCGGCCGCCCGTCGCCGCGCACGACGCACCACGGAGGGTGATCGCCGCGAGCGGCCCCGGCCCTGACCGACGCTCGACGACGACGCACACGAGTTCGTCTGACCGGGTCACGGAGCTCGTCGCTCCCGGGGCGATCCCGGCGAGCGCCGCTCGCGCAGCAGCGTCGTCGTCACGGCCGTACGCCCTGGCGGCAGTCGCTGCAGCGGACTGGAGCCGTCCCTGCCCGTCGACGAGCACGACGCCCCCGATGGCCAGCGACACGACGACCGCGAGCACGGGGAGCGCGACCGCGAACTCGACGGTGACCGCCCCGCGCTCGTCGGACCCGCGCTCACAGCGAAAGGGCACCGCGGACGAGTTCGGTCAGGATCGCCTGGACCTCGCCGGAGCGCATCACCGCGACGAGGACCCCCGCGAACGCCACGGCGGCCAGGATGACGACGGCGTACTCGGCGGTCGCGGAACCACGGTCGTCGCGGAGCCGGGCAGCGAGTCCCGGGGTTCGGCGAGCCGGTGCGGATGGTGGGTTCGGTCGTTCGGTCATGATGGGGTCCCTTCTGATCTGGTGCATCCAGCCTCGCCATCACCCGCCCGAGCCGGACCACGAGCGGCGAACCCGTGGAGCGATCACCCCGTTCCGGTCACGGTGGAGGAGAGGATCCCGACGACGACGGGCACCACCCCGACGAGGACGAACGCCGGCAGGACGCAGGTCCCGAGCGGCAGCACGAGGCGCACCGCGAGCCGCTCCGCCACCGCGAGCGACTCCGACGCGACGTCGTCCCGCAGGTCCTCGGCCGCACTGCGCAGGAGTGCTGCCGCCGGCACCCCCGCGCGCCGTGCGAGATCGAGCACCTCGGCGAGCCGTCGTCGTTCCGCAGCGTCCTCGGCGCGGTCTGGCAGGGCCGTGCGAACGGCTTCGCCGGCGCCGGACCAGGACCCGCCGCCGGACAGTGCCACGGCCCAGGCGTCGAGCAGGACGCCGGGGATGCGTCCGGTGGGCGCCGCTGCGCGGACGAGTCGGGTCGACCAGGCGCGGCCGACCCCGACGAGCAGGGCGGCACCGGTGCAGCACGCCCAGCCGATCGGCGTCCCGGTGAGCACGCCGACCGTGTCGATCCCCCACAGCGATCCCAGCAGCAGTCCGAGCACCGGCAGCGTGAGGACCACGTTCGCGCTCGTCCGGGGCCCGGCGAGCGCCACCCGGACGGCTCGGTCCCCTGCCGCTGCCCGCCGGAGCGCCGCGGCCAGGGCGCGGAGCGTCGGCGCGATCGGCGCACCGGTCCTGGCGGCGACCGTCGTGACGGCGCGCACGTCCTCCCATGCGGGGCCGGCTACCACGGGCGGGCCGGCCGCCGCCGCGAGCGCCCACGCCCGGGACGGCAGTACCCCGGCGGCGACGAGCGTCGCGACACGGTCGAGCAGCCGAGCCGCGCCGACAGCGTCCGCCGCGCCCCGCCGGGCAGGACGCAGCACCCTCGGACGACCAGGACGACCAGGACCACCAGGACGCGTCACCCGCGCCGACCCGACCGGCCGGTACCCAGGACCACGGGTTCGACGGTGAGCCGCCCTGCCGGGTCGACCCCGAGCCTCCCGGCCGCTGCGAGCCGACGCACGCCCCGCCGACGCTCCACGTGGAGGACCAGGTCGAACGCACTGACCGCCTGCCGGGACAGCACGGTCGGCCCGAGCCCAGCGAGCGCGCCGAGCGCCTCGAGGCGTGCGGGGACGTCGTCGAGTCCGTTCGCGTGGACCGTGCCGGCTCCGCCGTCGTGTCCGGTGTTGAGCGCGGACATGAGCTCGCGGACCTCTGCCCCGCGGCACTCCCCCACCACGATCCGGTCGGGGCGCATCCGGAGGGATTCGCGGACGAGCCGGTCGAGACCGATTGCTCCGGCGCCCTCGGCGTTGGCCTGTCGCGACTCGAGCGACACGACGTGCGGGTGGTCGATCCGGAGCTCTGCGACGTCCTCCACCGTCACGATGCGCTCGTCGCGCGGCACGGTGGCCAGCATCGCGGCGAGAAGCGTCGTCTTCCCGCTGCCCGTCGCCCCGGACACGAGCACGTTGCGCCGGCGCCGGACGGCGTCCTCCACGAGATCGCGAGGCACCCGCTCGAAGGTCCCGCTCCGCTCGAGCGCATCGAGCGTCGGCGGTGCACCACGAGGCAGGCGGAGGGACAGCGTCGTCCCCCGCACGGAGACCGGCGCCAGGACGACGTGCACCCGGACCCCGTCACCGTGCCGGACGTCCGCGACCGGGGCGCTCTCGTCGACGTGCCGGCCGCCGAGCGCGACCAGTCGTGTCGCGAGTTCGCGTGTCCGTTCCTCGTCCAGCACGATCCCGGAGTCGACCAGCCCGTCGCCCCGGTCGATCCACACGCCCAGACCGCCGGAGACCAGCACGTCGGTGACGCTGTCGTCCGTCACGAGCGGGGCGAGTTCCTCGAACTCGACCGGGTCGATCCCCCGTCGGGCGCGTCGGGGCACGGCCGCACCCGGGAGGAACGGCGAGGGGACGGCGCGGTGGCGGTGCATCTCCGGAACGCTAGGTCTGCGCGCCGCTCTGCTCGCCGCTCGCCGCGAATCGGGGAGGACGGGCTCGTCGTCCACACCAGTGGACAGTTTTGTCCCCCGGTCACAATGCGCGTACCCCGGAGCGCTCGGACGCCGGTCGACGCCGCGGTGCGACCCGCGCAGCGCCGACACGCGCCGTCCGAGGCGCCGCGGAGTCGGCCCGACGCCACCGGAGGTCGATGCGGCAGCATGGACCGGTCTGTCCACCGTTCCGCGGACGGACGCGGATCGTCCCGAACGGAACCGGTCCGTCGTGCGACGTTGCACGGCGGACCGGTCCGGGGAAAAGAAGAGGCGGCACCGGTTGGGGGGAACAGGTGCCGCCAGGACAACGGAGGATTGGGGGGAATCCGATCCGATGCCGCCGGAAACGAGTCCGGCGGGATCTACTGTACCCCACGACGAGGCCCTGCGGGCAACCCCGACGCGCCGAGTCCTCACCGAATCCCTCCGACCGGAACGAGGACCCGTCGACGACACACGGGTTCCACCACCCGGAACGCCTTGGCGGCCCCGCGCACGACGGGTCCACACCGAGGGGTAGTCTCCGTTTGCACCCCCGGACGCAACGACGCGAAAGGACATCGATGTCCACTCCGACCAACGTCGACGAACGACACGACGACGGCCACCACGACGACAGCAGCACCTTCCCGCCGCCCCCGGAGTTCGTCGCGGACGCCGTCGCGGACCAGGGTCTGCACGACGCCGCCGCCGCCGACCGCGAGGCGTTCTGGGCCGAGCAGGCGAAGAGCCTGCTGGACTGGCGCACGCCGTTCACGCGGACCCTCGACTGGTCGGGGGCGCCGTTCGCGAAGTGGTTCGACGACGGCACGTTGAACGTCGCCGAGAACTGCCTCGACCGGCACGTCCGCGCTGGCAACGGCGACCGGGTGGCGATCCACTTCGAGGGCGCTCCCGGCGACACGCGGCGCATCACCTACGCCGAGCTGACCGCCGACGTGCAGCGCGCCGCGAACATGCTGACCGACCTCGGCGTCGAGCAGGGCGACCGGGTCGTCGTCTACATGCCGCTCATCCCCGAGGCCGTCGTCACGATGCTCGCGGTCGCCCGCATCGGCGCCGTGCACTCCGTGGTGTTCGGCGGGTTCAGCGCCGAGAGCCTCCGCGCCCGCATCGAGGACGCCGGCGCGAAGCTCGTCGTCACCGCTGACGGCGGCTGGCGCCGCGGGGCCGTCGCCCCACTGAAGCCCGCGGTCGACGAGGCGCTGCAGGGCGAGGGCACCGACAGCGTCGAGCACGTCGTCGTCGTCAAGCGCGGCGGCAACGACATCGCGTGGAACGACCGCGACCGCTGGTGGCACGACGAGTTCGCCAAGGCGGACCCGACCCACGAGCCGCAGGCCTTTCCCGCGGAGAACCCGCTCTTCATCCTCTACACGTCGGGCACGACCGGGAAGCCGAAGGGCATCGTGCACACCTCGGGCGGCTACCTCACGCAGGCCGCGTACACGCACAAGAACGTGTTCGACATGCACCCGGGCAAGGACGTCTACTGGTGCACCGCCGACATCGGCTGGATCACCGGGCACACGTACGTCGTCTACGGCCCGCTCGCGAACGGCGTGACGCAGGTCCTGTACGAGGGCACCCCCGACGAGCCGAAGCCCGGCCGCTGGTGGGACATCGTCGACGCGTACGGCGTCACGGTCCTCTACACGGCACCGACCGCGGTCCGCGCCGCCATGAAGGGCGGGCGCCAGGTGCCGGACGCGCGGAGCCTGGACACCCTGCGACTCCTCGGCAGCGTCGGCGAACCGATCAACCCCGAGGCGTGGCACTGGTTCCGCCAGGTGATCGGCCACGACCGCACGCCCATCGTGGACACGTGGTGGCAGACCGAGACCGGCGCGATCATGATCTCGGCGCTGCCCGGCGTCACGAAGCTCAAGCCGGGCGCGGCGCAGACCCCGCTGCCCGGCATCGTCGCCGAGATCGTCGACGACGAGGGCCACCGCGCCGACCCCGGCGAGAGCGGCTACCTCACCATCACCGAGCCGTGGCCGTCGATGGCGCGCGGCATCTGGGGCGACCCGGACCGGTTCGTCGAGACGTACTGGGACCGCTTCCCCGGCCGGTACTTCGCCGGAGACGGGGCGCGGCTCGACGGGCAGGGTGACATCTGGGTGCAGGGCCGAGTCGACGACGTCATGAACGTCTCCGGACACCGGCTCTCCACCGCGGAGATCGAGTCGGCACTCGTCGGACACGAGGGAGTGGCCGAGGCGGCCGTCGTCGGCGCGGCCGACGAGACCACGGGTCAGGCGATCGTCGCGTTCGTGATCCTGACGTCCGAAGCGGCGGAGGGCGTCGACCGCGATGCCGTCGCCGCCGAGCTCCGCGCCTGGGTCGGCACGCGCATCGGAGCGATCGCGAAGCCTCGGCAGATCACGATCGTGCCGGAGCTGCCGAAGACGCGGTCGGGCAAGATCATGCGCCGGCTGCTCCGCGACGCGGCGGAGGGCCGTCGCATCGGCGACACGACGACGTTGGCCGACCCGACGATCATGGCGACCATCGCTGATCTGATGTAGAGCACGGAACGCGAGCAGGGCCTCCAGTCAGTCCAGACGGGAGGCCCTGCTTGCGTTCGGTGCGTCGCTGACGGTCCGTCAGGCGGTCAGCTCCACCACCAGCTCGACCTCGACCGGCGCGTCCAGCGGGAGCACCGCGACGCCCACCGCGCTCCGCGCGTGGACGCCGGCGTCACCGAAGACCTCGCCGACGAGCGTCGACGCGCCGTTGGCGACGCCCGGCTGTCCCGTGAACGACGGGGCGGACGCGACGAACACCGTGACCTTCACGACACGGGCGACGTGCTCGAGCGACCCGGCGACGGACTGCACGGCCGCCAGCGCGTTCAGCGCCGCCTGTCGCGCCTGTGCCGTCGCGGTGTCCGCGTCGACCTCGGAGCCGACCTTGCCGGTCACGGGCAGCGCGCCGTCGACGAAGGGCAGCTGCCCTGCCGTGTAGACGTACTGCCCGGTCACGACCGCCGGGACGTACGCGGCGACGGGGGCCGCGACGGTGGGGATCTCGAGGCCGAGTTCGGCGAGACGTGCCGCGACGGTCATGCGTCGGCCTTCGGGCGCTTCAGGTACGCGACGAGCCCGCCCTCGGGGCCGGTGACGACCTGGACCAGCTCCCAACCCTCGTCACCGAAGTTGTTGAGGATGGCGGTGGTGTTGTGGATGATCAACGGCGTCGTGAGGTATTCCCAGCGAGTCATGCGGTTCCTTGCCAGCCTTCCGGTCGTGGGTGTCGTTTAGGCTGCATCCTATGTCTGCCCAGAAGACGTCTGCCTCGCGGACCAAGCCCGTCTCTGCAGTCGGCGCCTTCATCGGATTCGTCGGCTTCAGTGTGCTCGCCGGACTCCTGGTCACCATCGGTGTCACCCCGGCCATCGCCGTCGCCGGGGTCACCACGACCTCGACGATCGGCGTGTTCGAGTCGCTCCCGGAGTACATCGAGATCGGCGAACTCCCGCAGCGCAACGAGGTCCTCGCGTACCAGAACGGTCAGCCGGTCCACCTGGCGACGGTCTACGACCAGAACCGTCAGGAGCTGAAGTTCGACCAGATCAGCGACCAGCTGAAGAACGCCGCCATCGACGGCGAGGACAAGCGCTTCTACGACCACGGCGGCGTCGACATGACCTCGCTCGTCCGCGCGGGTGTCGGCTCGCTCGCCGGTGGGCTCGGCGAGTCCGGTGGTGGCTCCACCCTGACGATGCAGCTCGTCCGCAACATCAAGATGCAGCAGGCACTGGAGCTCCCGACGCTGGAGGAGCAGCAGAAGGCGTACAAGGACGCCGTCGAGCAGACCATCCCCCGCAAGCTCGAGGAGATGAAGCTCGCGATCGGGCTCGCGAAGAAGTACTCGAAGAAGGAGATCCTCACCGGGTACCTCAACATCGCGTACTTCGGCGACCAGACCTACGGCGTGCAGGCCGCCGCACAGCACTACTTCAACAAGAACGCGACCGACCTCACCCCGCAGGAAGCCGCGTCGATCCTGGCCATCGTGCAGTCGCCGAACACCAGGAACCTCTCCGACCCGAAGTACTACGACGCCAACGTCGCGCGTCGCGACGTCATCCTCAAGTCGATGTACGCCCAGAAGCACCTGACGAAGGAGCAGTTCGACGCGGCCATCGCGTCGAAGCCGGCGGACTACGTGCACCTCACCGCGCCGACGCAGGGCTGCAAGGCCTCGGCTGGTTTCGGGTCGCAGTTCTTCTGCGACTACGCGGTGCAGGTCGTCAAGGAGATGCCCCAGCTCGGCGCAACCGCGAAGGAGCGCAAGGCTGCTTGGCGCAACGGCGGCTACACCGTGCAGACGACGCTGGACGTCGGTCTGAACAACCAGCAGAAGGACCTCATCGACAGCTACGCGCCGAACACCGAGGCGCGGTTCAAGCTCGGCGGCACCATCGACTCCGTCGAGGCCGACACCGGCCGGGTCGTCACGATGGTGCAGAACAAGAACTACAACCAGCTGGTCGGGTGCGACGTGCAGGGGGCCGATCCGAACGCGTGTGCGCCGTCGACGGACTCCGGCATCAACTTCAACGTCGACTCGAAGTACGGCGGCGGTGAGGGCTTCCAGACGGGTTCGACGTTCAAGGTCTTCACGCTCCTGAACTGGCTGCAGAACGGGCACGGGCTCAACGAGACCGTGAGCGGGACGCCGCGTGCCTTCACGAGTTACCCGATCTGCGGCTCCCGCTCCGGGATCGGCGGCGGCTACACGCCCAAGAACGACTCCGCCGGTGAGGGCGGGAACATGTCCGTCGAGAGTGCGACGTACCGCTCGGTCAACGTCGCCTTCGTGAACATGGCGCAGAAGCTCGACTACTGCGACATCCGGAAGACCGCGGACAGCCTCGGCGTCCACCTCGCCAACCCCCGGGCCACCGTGCAGGGCTACGGCGACGACATGTCGCAGAAGACGACCACGGACATCGCGTTGAACGCGTCGGCCGTCCTCGGCACGAACTACATCGCGCCGCTCACCATGGCCGCCGCCTACGCCGGAATCGCCAACAACGGCACGTTCTGCCGCCCGATCGTGATCGACAACGTCACGAACGCCGAGGGCAAGGCGCTCGGCGGGCAGCAGAAGGAGTGCACGCAGGCGATCGACCCCTCGGTCGCTCAGACCGCCATCTACGCGATGAAGAAGGTCCTGACGGTCGGCACCGCCGGTGGCGGCCGGACGCCGGACGGCTACGACGAGTTCGGCAAGACGGGCACCACCGACGAAGCGGACCAGATCTGGCTCGTCGGCTCCACCTCGAAGATCGCGACCGCCACGTGGCTCGGCAACATCGAGGGCAAGCAGAGTCTGCGCAAGGTCGCCGGCCCACACGGCCTCTACTCGCTGTCGCGAACGTCGCTGTGGCGTCAGGCGCAGAGCATCGTCAACACCCAGTACGCAGGGGCCCCGTTCCAGGCGCCGAGTTCGTCGTCGATCCGCGGGAACAGCATCACCGTCCCGGACGTGGCGGGCAAGACCACCGACGAAGCCCGCGCCACGCTCAGCGGTGCCGGGTTCACCTACGTCGACGGCGGCACGCAGCCAGGGGCAGGGACTGCCGGGACCGTCCTGTCGACTTCCCCGGCCAGTGGTTCCGCGCTGTCGAAGGGCTCGAGCGTCACGGTCTACACGACGGACGGTTCCCAGTCGACGGTGCCGGAGGTGGCGGGCAAGTCCGTCGGTGACGCCCGCTCGGCGCTGAACGGTGCCGGCTACGGGAACGTGAGCGTCTCCGATCAGTACCAGCCCGGGGACGGCAAGAACCAGTGCAAGGTGGCCGCGGTCGATCCGGGTGCAGGAACCGCTGCGTCGAAGGACACCACGATCAACCTCACCCTGTTCGGCAACAAGGACGGCAAGGCCCCCAAGGACTGCAAGTGACCCGCGGCCGGGCAGCGCTCGGCGTCCGCGCAGCAGGAGCTGCGGCCGGCGCCGGCGCTGCCGCGTGGGGCACGCTCGTCGAACGGCGGCGGTTCGAGATCCGCTGGGAGACGATGCCGATCCTGCCGCCTGGTTCGCGTGACGTCGTCGTCCTGCACCTGTCGGACATCCACATGGCGCCCTGGCAGGCGGACAAGCAGCAGTGGCTGCGCGACCTGAGCCTGGTCGAACCCGACTTCATCGTGAACACCGGTGACAACCTCGGGCACCCGACGGCGAACGCAGCGGTCGAGTACGCGCTCGAGCCGTTCCGTGGTGTCCCCGGTGCGTTCGTGTACGGCTCGAACGACTTCTACGGCCCCTCCCCCCGGAACCCGCTGAAGTACTTCGGCGGCCCGAGCAAGCTGCACGCGTCCGCGAAGCCGGTCGACCTCGACATCGAACGCCAGACAGCGTTCTTCGAGTCGCTCGGCTGGCTCGACCTCAACGACAAGGCACATGCCATCGAGGTCCGTGGCTCGCGCTTCGAGCTCTTCGGCACGTCCGACGCACACCGCGACTGGGATCGCCTCGACCTGCTCCCGACGAACGTGGACGAGATGCGCGGCGACGTCCCCTGGTCCGAGGACGAAGACGGTCCGGCACCGGTGTCGATCGGCGTCACGCACGCCCCGTACCGCCGCGTGCTCGACGCGTTCGTCCGACAGGGTGCCGACGCGATCTTCGCCGGGCACACGCACGGCGGGCAGGTCGCCGTCCCCGGTGTGGGTGCCCTCGTCACGAACTGCGACCTCCCCCGCAAGTACGCGAGTGGCCTCCACCGCTGGCAGAACCGGACGCACTGGGCCTGGCTGCAGGTGTCGGCCGGCCTCGGGACGTCGATCTACGCGCCGGTGCGGTTCGCGTGCCGCCCGGAGGCAGTCGTCGTCACCCTGACCGCCCGCGTCTGACCAGCCGCTCCAGCCCGGTCAGAGCGTCGCGCATCCCACCGAGACCTGCATCGCGGTGAACCCGGCGGCCTCCGGCACACACAGCACGCGCCAGGTCCCCGGGCCGACGATCCCGTCGATCGTGATCCACGACCGGCTCTGCACGACACGGACCCGACCGTCGGTGAGCGGCCCGAACCGCCGGTCGACGGCGATCGGCGCTTGCCCGTAGCGGAAGCGGTCGTAGTTGAGGAGCGACTGCAGTCGGGCGACGCAGAACTCGTCGGCGATCCCCGCGCGCAGGACCTTCGACACGCACCCGGCCGGTGCCGCGGAGGCCGAGGGTGGGGCGGCGATGAGGGGTGTCGCGGTGGCGGTGGCGATCACCACGACGACGAGGTAGAGCCGTTTGCGTCGGTTCAGGGTCACGGGCTCATCCTGACCGATGTGGAATGTGACATGCAAGCAGATGCGACAGGATTTGCCGTGATGGTCGTGAGCACCCCGGATCATCCGCTAGACTTCTGCAGGTCGCTTCACGGAGTGACCAGCACACCTCGGGGTGTGGCGCAGCTTGGTAGCGCGCCTCGTTCGGGACGAGGAGGTCGCAGGTTCAAATCCTGTCACCCCGACAGATGAAGGCCCGGATCCGCACGGATCCGGGCCTTCTCCGTGTGCCCGGGGACACACCGACCGGTGCGCCACGACGTGGCCCCGCCGGCCGACGCTAGCCTGATCTGCGACATGGAGACCCCCGACCGCCTCGCACCCGTCGTCGCCCGCATCGGCACGATGTTCCCCGAACTCCGAGACGACCCCGTGATGGCCGCCAGCCTGTTCGAGAACGTGACGTCGATGCTCGCAGACGCCCATCGTCGCTACGCGGAGGGGCTCGAGGGGTCGATCACGAGCGACCTCCTCCTCGCCGACGAGCACCTCGCCACCGGCGCCCTGCACGCCGAACACATGCAGCACCCGGCAGGAGCGATGCTCGCGGCCGAGGTGCTCTTCGACGAGTACCTGCCGGTCTTCGTCGAGGAGGTCGGCGCCAGCACCCCTGCTGAGCTCCTGCGTGCTTCCAGGGCCCTCCACGGGGGCATCTGGAGCCGGTTCCCCGCCGGAGCGGTCGCCTACACCGAGGCGCTCCGGCAACGCGTCACGACGGCGAACCTCGACTCGCGTGCGCACATCGCCCGCGACCTGCACGACCGGGTCGCGCACGGGATCCTCGCCGGACTGCAGCGCATCGACCTGGCGCTGCTCACCGATCCCCCGGCCCCGGAGCGCACCGCTCAGCTCGAGGCCGCCGCGACGCAGCTGCGCCGCGCGCTCGGCGACGTCCAGAACCTCGCCGTCGCCCTGCACGCCCGCGTCGGGGACGACGTCCTGGACGCCGCGCTCGCCCGGCACGTCAAGGACCTGTTTCCGGACACCGAGCGGGTGACGATCGAGTCGCACGGCACACCGGTGCCGCTCGTGAACTGGCGGGCCGAGGAGTCGCTGACGATCCTCCTCGAAGCACTCACCAACTGGTGGAAGCACGCGCGCGACGCCGCCGTCCACGTCCGGTTCGACTGGGGTGCCGAGGCCCTCACCGTGACCGTGCGGGACCATGGTCCCGGGTTCGACACCGACGGGAGCACCGACGGCCGACTGGGTCAGTCCACGATGCGGGAACGTGCCGCGCTCGTCGGCGCACGGATCGACGTCGCGAGCGTACCTGGCGCCGGCACGACCGTCACGCTCGTCGTGCCGAAGGGAACGCTGTGAACCCGACCGTCACGCACGTCGCGATCGTCGACGACCACCGTTTGTTCCGCGAGGGGCTCGCGACGATCCTGTCGTCGGTCCCGACGATCCGCGTCGTCGCCCATGGAGAGCGCCCGGCCGAGGTCCTGGACGGCGCAGAGGCGGCGGCGATCGACGTGCTGCTCCTCGATGTCGAGCTCGACGGTCCTCCCGCCCGCACGACCATCGCCACCGTTCGCCGGAACCACCCGGGCATCGCCGTCGTCGTGCTGACCATGCACCGGGACGCCGTGTTGCGCCGGACGCTCCTGGACGCAGGCGCCGTCGACTTCGTCACGAAGGACACCCCGAGCCGCGAGCTCGTCGAGCGCATCGCCCGCGCGAGCACCCAGCCCGCCGCACCGGTGACGTTCCCGGTGGACGTGGTCACCGACGCCCGCGCCGGCTCCCCGCTGAGCGACCGGGAGATCGAGGTGCTGCGGCTCGTCGCCGCGGCGCGCTCGAACGCCGAGATCGCCACCGACCTCGGTCTCGCGATCGGGACGGTGAAGCGCCACGTCTACAACGTGTTCCGGAAGCTCGACGTGACCAGCCGGGTGGGAGCCGTGGCGACGGCCACGCGACTCGGCCTGCTCACCTAGCCCGAGCCTCCCGGCAAGGGAAACCGCATTTCCTGACGGCCACCGAGGGTGAACCGGACCACAGCCTGACCGTGCTCCTCCGTGAGGCGGTAGCCGTCGGTCCTCGACGGTGGCCGTCCACCCGGGAGCCCGTCCACGGTGACGAACGCGTGCTCGCCGGTGGCCATCCGCACCAAGAAACCGTCGCGGATCCCGATCTGTGTGCTCAATCCACCCAGCGAGGCCGACTCGCTGACCACGACGGTGTGCCCGTTGACGGTGCCGACATCGACGTACGCCGGCGGGGCCCCGAGCATCGCAACGAAGAACAGGGTCGCGACGGACCCTGCAGCAGCGACGACGAGAGCCGACGTCACGAGGATGCGCACGGCGATGCGGACCACGCTCGGAGCCCGTCGTGTACCGCGCCAGGTCCACCCGGAGGCTGCCACGATGAGGAACACCAACCCGACGACCCACACGACCACGGAAAGCGAGCCGGTACCCATCGAACCCACGACGAACCGCTGTCCGGGGGAACCGGCCGCCGCTGCGTCGAGAGCGCACCATGCGGCGGCCGCGAGCGCCAGACCGAACGTTGCGGCCCCGAGGACGGCGGTGGGGGTCGGAATGGCCACGACCTCATCGTGCCGTGTTCGACCACGGCCAGCGACGTGTCTCGCCGGCTTGTGTCATCGGACACAGGCTCGACAGCCGGCGGACCGGATCAGCGCGGACGGACGAGCAGCTCCCCTCAGCCGACCGCGACGGACGGCCGCACCAGGCGGCCGGCCTCGTGCAGCGACGCCACGACGTCGAGCGCCTGGTGCCGGTACCGCGCCTGTGCCGCACCAGGTGCGACGATCACGCCGTTCGCCCCGGTGGACTCGAGCAGCGAGTTGATCTTCGACGCGACCTGGTCCGCGGACCCGTACGCCTGGCGTTCCGTGCGCGCCGCGATGAACCGGCGCTCGAGGTCACTGAACTCGTAGGCACGGGCCTCGTCCATCGAGACCGGCTCGGGCTTCGCCCCCTGCCGCATCCGGATGAACGAGATCATGCCCGGGGCGCTCTGCTCCTCGATGACGGCGGGGTCCTCGTCCGTGACGACCTGCACGCCGATGAGCGCGTTCGGCTCCGACCGGAAGCGCGACGGACGGAACGAGTCCCGGTAGAGCGCGAGCGCGGCCTCGGTGTTGTCGGACGCGAAGTGGTGCGCGAACGCGAACGAGATGCCGAGCGCGCCAGCGACCTGCGCGCTGTAGCCGGAGGACCCGAGCAGCCAGAACTCGGGCACGTCTCCGTACCCAGGGACGGCGCGGATGCGCGCGAGCGGGTTCGACTCGTCCATGCCGGTGAAGAACCCGATCAGGTCGGCGAGCCGCTCGGGGAAGTCGTCGACGTCGAGCCGGTCGGTCCTGCGGAGCGCCATCGCGGTGGCCCCGTCGGTCCCGGGGGCACGCCCGAGGCCGAGGTCGACGCGGTCGCCGTAGAGCGCGCGGAGGGTCCCGAACTGCTCGGCGACGACGAGCGGCGCGTGGTTCGGCAGCATCACCCCGCCGGAGCCGATGCGGATGGTGCTGGTCGCGGCCCCGACGGCGCTGAGGAGCACGGCAGGAGCCGACGAGGTGATCCCGGGCATGCCGTGGTGCTCGGCGACCCAGAACCGCTCGTAGCCGAGCTTCTCGGCGTGCACGGCCATGTCGATGGAGCCCTGCAGCGCCTCGGTGTTGGACTGGCCGTACTCGCGGGTCGCCAGGTCGAGGACGGACAGGTGCACGGATGCGTCGCTCATGTTGGCGGCAACGCCTGCCGCCGCGCGTGCATTCCGCGGTACGCAGGTGCAGCGCTGCCGGAGGGCCGAGCGGTCACGACACACCGCCGCCCGTCCGCCGGGTGGTCACGACTCGTCGCGCGGCGTCACCGACGACGACGATCTGCGGCCGCTCGCCGGACGCGAGCGGTGTGTCGTGACCGGTGACGACGGCGGACCGGTGACGACGGCGGACCATGGACGGTCGCGTCGCCCCGGTGCAGGCATTGCACCCGCGCGTGCCTGGGCGCGAGCGGTCAGGCCGGTTCGCCGTCGAGACGGCCGCCCGACTCCGTCAGGTAGCAGTTCGCGCAGAGGGACTCGTACTCGACGTCGACCCCGTCGATCGCCACCTGCGACCCGTCGAACACGAAGCGGCCGTCGACCTTGCGGGCGTTGAACACGGCCTTGCGGCCGCAGCGGCAGATCGTCTTGAGCTCCTCGAGCGAGTGCGCGACCTCGAGCAGGCGCCGGCTGCCGGGGAAGGCCTCTGTGCGGAAGTCGGTGCGGATGCCGTACGCGATCACCGGGATCTCGTCGAGGACCGCGATGCGCAGCAGGTCGTCGACCTGGATCGGGGTGAGGAACTGCGCCTCGTCGACGAGCACGCAGCTGACCGGACGGACCATGCCGTCGAGCCGGTCGGACTCGGGGTCGGTGGCACCGGCGTCGGTGACCGCACCACGCACGTCGACATCGGCCGGCAGCACGATGTCGACCTCCCGCGTCACGCCGAGGCGGGAGACGATCTCGCGGTCCCCCTTCGTGTCGACGGACGGCTTCGCGAGGAGCACGCGGTGGCCGCGCTCCTCGTAGTTGTACGCGGCCTGCAGGAGCCCCGTGCTCTTGCCGCTGTTCATCGCCCCGTAGCGGAAGTACAGCTTCGCCACTAGGAGAGGAAGCCGTCCTCCGCCGCGCGACGGATCAGGTCGGACTTCTTCGACGCGGGACGGCCGACCTTGGCGTACTTCTCGCGGACGCGGCGCAGGTAGGTCTTCGCGGTCTCGTACTGCACGTTCATCTGCGACGCGACCTCGTTCGTGGAGTAGCCGGACACGTACAGCCGGAGCGCCTCTTCCTCGCCGTGGCTGAGCTTCGGGCGCTGGTGGGCCGTCGCGCCGGTCGGGAGGGGACGCCATTCACGCTGGGTCGGGGTCTCCCGCTCCACGCCCATCACGTCGCGGGCGACGTCCATCACCTCGCGCATCGGGAGCGACTTCGACAGGAAGGCAGCGGCACCGGCGGCGAGCGCCCGGTCGCGGGACTCCCGGGTGTCGACGCTCGACAGGACGATGACCTTCGCGCCCGCGGCGCGGCAGGTGCGGACGCGGGCCTCGATCGAGACGGGTTCCTTGAGCTGGAAGTCCAGGAACACCAGGTCCGTCGGGAAGCTGTCGCTGTGCACCATCTCCAGCCACGTGTGCGCGGTGAGGGCCAGGTCGAAGTCGAAGGCGTTCACGGCGATCCAGCTCGACAGGCTGTCGAGGAGGACTTCGTGGTCGTCGAGGATGGCCAGTCGTACCCGGCGGGATCCGGGGTTCGGCAGGGCTGGCATCCCTTCCGTCAGCCTGTTCGGGTCAGTGCTGGTCATACGAGAACCTTAGTGCGAGGGACGAGGGACGGACCGCGACGTCGAGGTCGGGGAAGGTGACGCGGAGGACGGCGAAGTAGGGGTCGAACGTGCGGTGGATGCCGACGTCCGAGTCGGCGACCGCGACGTCGAGGGCGATCTCGACGCGGTCGTCCGCGACGCGCTGCACGGAGGCGCGGAAGCCCGCGGGATCGACGGTGGAGGCGCGGAGCGCGGCCCGGACGAACGTGCGGACGACCGTGCGTTGGTCGGCGTCGAGCGTGCTGATGAGCCCGTCGGGATCGTCGATCGCCGCTCCCGCGCCGCCCTCGGCACGGACGGCCTGCTCGAACCACGTCCGGTCGGCGTCGGCGACCATCGCGCGGCGGATCCCGTCGGCGATCGACCTGGCACGGGCCCGGTCCGCGTCAGTGATCGTCTCGCGGGTGCGGAGTTCGGCGAAGAACGGTGCGACGTCCCGCGCGAGGATGATCGAGCGGTCCTGCTGCACGCTCGCGGCGATGCCGTCGCGCTCGGCCCGCGCCACCGAGTACGAGCCCGCGCGGATCTGGACACGCTCCGCGAGACCGCCGAACGTCCAGGCGAAGACCCCGGCGGCCGCGGTGAGGACCAGGGTCGGAGCAGCCGCGAGGAAGGCCGCGACGGCCACCGGCACGCCGTTCGGGAACTGCTCCGCCGCGACGCCCCAGGCGACACCGTCGACCACCGCGAGGACCACGCCGCCGACCACGAGGTCACGCCACGGGCGGTACGGGGCCACCATCACGATGCCCGTCGCCGTGAGCAGCGACATGAAGTCGTTCAGTGCGCTCTCGTCCGGCCCCCATTGCGCGGCGACGCTCGTGACCGCGGCCAGCGCGAGCAGCCCGACGTGGAGGACGAACGCCCAGCGCGGGAAGGGCGCGCGGAACGGGCTCGACGCCGTGATCACCACCGCTGCGGACGCCGCGAGGAGCAGGACGGTCAGGGCGCTGAGCGTCGGGCTGCCGACGACGTCACGGTCGAACACCGAGACGATGATCGCCCACACCACGCCGACCGCACCGAGCACCACGGCGAGCGGCCTCGATCCCATCGCCCCGAGCGGGTCGTACTGCTGCGCGGTCCTGCCCAGGACTGCGCGACGGATCATCCTCCGTGTCGTCGAGTCCGGCGCCGACCCGATCCGGCCGCCGCTCACGACGCGGACTCCAGGTGGTCGTCGCCGTCGGTGCGACCGATCGACCGGACGGACCCGGTCAGCGCGCCGTACGGCACCGTCATCATCACGCTCGTGCCGGTCCCGGGTGACGACCACACCTGCACGTCGCCGCCGACACGGCCGACGCGCTCCCGGACCGAGTTTCGCAGCCCCATCCGGTCGGCGCCGGTCTGCTGTTCGTCGAAGCCGCGGCCGTCGTCGACCACCATGACCGTGCACGCGACGCCGTCGTCGAACACGCTCACCTCGGCGGTGTCGGTGCCGGCGTGCTTCCGCACGTTCGCCAGGCACTGCCCGACCGCTCGGACGAGGGCCGTCACCGCGGCCGGCTCGAGTCGCGCGATGACCGAGGGATCCCCGGTGACGACGACCTCGAGTCCGTGGGCGCGGTGCTCCTCGACGACGCGTTCGAATGCCTCGACCGCCGCTCCCCCGTCGGCGCGCGGCTCCGGATCGAGCCACTCGCGGCCGGTGAGCATCGCCACGTCGGACTCGACGGTGCGTGCGAGGTGTTGGTCCATCGGGCCGTCCGGTGCCAGCGCGATCGCGCCGAGGTGGTTGAGGACGGTGTCGTGCAGGATCGCGGAGGCCTCTGCCTCGACGCCGGAGCGGTACGCCGACACGTGCTCCTCGCGCGCCGAGCGGAGGAGCTCCGGCTGGACGCGCTGCGACCGTGCCGTGCTGCGGCCGGCGACCAGCACGATCGCCACGACGAACACGAGCGTCACCCACGCCAGGACGAGCGGATGGCCGGCACCGCCGACCTGGACGATCGCGATGGTCGTGGCGATGCGGCCGACGACGAGGCCGGCGATGGACCAGAGGACGACCCTGCCAGGCACCGCGCCGGCACCGCCGACGAGCACGAGCGGGATCACGACGAGCGAC
Source organism: Curtobacterium sp. L3-7 (assembly GCF_048756585.1). Lineage (NCBI taxonomy): Bacteria > Bacillati > Actinomycetota > Actinomycetes > Micrococcales > Microbacteriaceae > Curtobacterium > Curtobacterium sp. L3-7. The sequence continues at coordinate 3,210,414 of NZ_CP151474.1, forward strand.
AACAGGTACGAGGTCACCCACGGCACGGCGATCTCGCTCTGGACGACGTGCGTGAACCACCAGGCGCACGCCCCGCCGACGACCAGGAAGGCGATCGCCGACCGCCACGTGCCGAACTGCACGTGCACGCCGATCATGCCGAGCATCGGCACCAGCGCGAGCACGGCGCCGAGGACGCGGACATCGGGGTCGCTGGCACGGAACAGCAGCAGGGTGATCGCTGCCGCGACGAGGGAGCCGATGGCCGCCGCGTGGAACGCCCGCACCGTCGACCACGCGTTCACGCGCGGAGCGAGGTGCGTGGGGATGCCGAGCACGGTGCATCGTCCTTCCGGGAGCCAGGGAGCGCCGCCCACGATCCAACCACCGATGGTCCGGCCGTGTACCCCGGATCGGGCACCGGGCGACGACTGGGTCGATGATACCGGGCATGGCTGCACCCCTGCTGTCCCCCGAACGCGCACCGAGCGATCGTCAGAAGAGCGTCGGCACCCCGTTCGTGATGCCCTGCACCCGGGACCTGGTGGGTGCGAGCGCCTGCTGCCTGAGGCCACGTTCCCAGCCCGGATCGGCGCGCTTGAGCGGCGAGACCCCCGCCGCCCGGTCGCTCCCCGGGCCGTCCACCGAGAACCCCATCGAGCCCGTCGCCGGGTCCACCCGCCCGAGACCGACGCCGTGCGCCCGCATGATGGGGCGGATCCGCTCGCCGAGCCACCGTCGGTAGTCCTTCGGCGGGTAGGTGTTGTCGAGGTACATCGACCGGTACCTGCCGACGAGGTCCGGGTGCGTACGAGCGAGCCAGTCCATGTACCAGGGCTTGACGCCGGGCTTCAGGTGGAGCGCGGAGTACATGACACTGGTGGCACCGGCAGCCGCCGCGCGGCCGATCGCGTCGTCGAGGTGCGCCTTCGTGTCGGTGATGAACGGCAGGACGGGCATCAGGAACACCGAGCACGAGAGCCCGGCGTCCCGGACCGCCCGCACCGTGGCGAGCCGTGCCGTCGTCGTCGGGGTGCCTGGTTCGACGGACTGCTGCAGCTCGTCGTCGTAGACCGCGATGGACATGGCGAGGTCGACCGGGACCCGCTCCGACGCCGCGACGAGCGCCGGGATGTCCCGTCGCAGGAGCGTGCCCTTCGTCAGGATGCTGAAGGGCGTCCCCGAGTCAGCGAGGGCGTCGATGATGCCGGGCATGAGCCGGTACTTGCCCTCTGCCCGCTGGTACGGGTCGGTGTTGGTGCCGAGCGCGACGGGGTGGCGGTCCCAGGTGGGCTTCGCGAGCTCACGCCGCAGGACGTCGGCGACGTTGGTCTTCACGACGATCTGCTGGTCGAAGTCCGAGCCGCCGTCGAACTCCAGGTACGTGTGCGTCGGACGCGCGAAACAGTAGACGCACGCGTGCGAGCACCCGCGATAGGGGTTGATGGTCATCCCCCACGTGCCGCCGTCGATCGCGCCGACACGGTTCAGGGCGGACTTCGCGAGGACCTCGTGGAAGGTCACGCCGGCGAACTCGGGCGTGGTGACACTGCGCACGAACCCGCTGTTCGACTCGAGCCCGGGGAGCATGTCGCTGCCCGACGCGTCGATCGCCTGTCCGTCCCACCGCATCCAGCAATTCGAACACACGTTCGAACGGATGGCAAGGTCAGTGGTGCAGTCCGAGCACCTTCGCCGTGCGCTCGAGCGTCTCGTCGGCGAGCTGCGCGTCGTCGCCGAGGTCCTTGCCGTAGGTCGGGACCATCACGCGGACCGCGTCCTCCCAGCGGTCCCAGCGGTCCGGGAAGCACTTGCGGAGCAGTCCGAGCATGATCGGCACGGCGGTGGACGCACCCGGCGACGCACCGAGCAGCCCGGCGATCGAGCCGTCGGCTGCCGTGATGACCTCGGTCCCGAACTGCAGCACCCCACCTTTGTCCTTGTCGGGCTTGATGACCTGCACGCGCTGCCCGGCGATGATCTTGTGCCAGTTCTCCGGTTGCGCCGCCGGCATGAAGTCACGCAGGGCGTCGAACTTCGTCGACTTCGACGCCAGCAGCTGCCCGATCAAGTAGCGCACCAGGTCGAAGTTCGAGAACGCGACGCTGAGCATCGGGCGGAGGTTGTGCGGCCGGATCGACCGGACCAGGTCGAACAGCGACCCCTGCTTCAGGAACTTCGGGCTGAACCCGGCGTACGGGCCGAACATCAGCGATGCACTGCCGTCGACGATGCGGGTGTCGAGGTGCGGCACGGACATCGGGGGCGCGCCGACGCTCGCCTTGCCGTAGACCTTCGCCGAGTGCTTCTGGACGACCTCGGGGTCGTCGGTGCGCAGGAACTCCCCCGACACCGGGAAGCCGCCGTACCCGCGGATCTCCGGGATGCCGGACTTCTGCAGCAGGTGCAGCGCACCGCCGCCGGCGCCGACGAAGACGAACTTCGCGGCGATCGACTGCTTCGAACGACCGACCTCCTTCAAGACGTCGAGCGCCCAGCCGTCGAACACCTTGCCGCGGCTGATGTTCGTGACCTGGTGGTTCGCCTCGAACTCGACGCCGTCCACCTCGAGCTGGTCGAACAGCTGGCGGGTCAACGACCCGAAGTCGACGTCGGAACCTGCCGCGGAGTACGTCGCCGCGATCGGCTGGTCCTTCTTGCGACCGGGGATGAGCGCCGGTGCCCACTTCCGGATCTGCTCGGCGTCGTCGCTGAACTCGAGCCCGGCGAAGAGCGGGTGGTCCTTCATGGCCTCGTAGCGGGCCCGCATGTACTCGACGTTGTCGGCACCCCAGACGAAGGAGATGTGCGGCGTCGGGTTGATGAAGTTCTTCGGGTCCGGCAGGGCGCCGGTCTCGACGAGGAACGACCAGAACTGGCGCGAGACCTGGAACTGCTCGTTCACGACGACGGCCTTGGCGATGTCGACCCGGCCGTCCGGCAGCTCCGGCGTGTAGTTCAGCTCGCAGAGGGCGGAGTGACCGGTCCCGGCGTTGTTCCACGGGTTCGACGACTCCTGCGCGACGTTGCCGAGGCGCTCGTACACGCGGATCTTCCAGCTCGGCTCCAGCCGGTGGATCAGTGCGCCGAGCGTGGCGCTCATGATGCCACCCCCGATGAGGACGACGTCGATCGGTTCCACCTGCTTCACTGCCACCCGACGATCCTACCGGCGTGCGCTGACAAGGCGACCAAGGAAACGGACGGGAGGCTCGTGGCGGATCCGCCACGAGCCTCTCCCCACCGACACGGCCGGCGCGCCGCTGGCGCGTCGCACCGGAACCGGCGGCGTGGGCCCAGTCCGCAGTGTGGTCAGGCGGCGACCGCGCGACGCGCGACCACGACCTCCGCGATCTGCACCGCGTTCAGGGCTGCGCCCTTCCGCAGGTTGTCGTTGCTCACGAAGAGCGCGAGGCCGTGGCCGGCTGGCGCGGACTGGTCGACGCGGATGCGGCCGACGAACGTCGGGTCCTGCCCGGCGGCCTGCAGCGGCGTCGGGACGTCGGAGAGTTCCACACCCGGAGCGCTCGCGAGGATCTCCGTCGCGCGCTCCGGCGTGAGGGTCCGCTCGAACTCCGCGTTCACCGAGATCGAGTGCCCCGTGAACACGGGCACGCGCACGCAGGTCCCGGCGACGAGCAGGTCTGGCAGCTCGAGGATCTTGCGGCTCTCGTTGCGGAGCTTCTTCTCCTCGTCGGTCTCCCCCATGCCGTCGTCGACGATGCTGCCGGCAAGCGGGACCACGTCGAAGGCGATCGGGCGGACGTACTTCACCGGGTCGGGGAAGGTGACGGCGCCGCCGTCGTGGGTGAGACGAGCGGTGTCCTGCTCGAGCGCGGCCTTTGCCTGCCCGAGGAGTTCGTCGACGCCGGCGAGCCCGCTGCCCGACACCGCCTGGTAGGTCGTCGCCACGAGACGACGGAGCCCCGCCTCGGCGTCGAGGACCTTGAGCACCGGCATGATCGCCATGGTGGTGCAGTTCGGGTTCGCGACGATGCCCTTCTGCGCCGTCTCGATCGCGTGCGGGTTGACCTCGCTCACGACGAGCGGCACCTCGGGGTCCATCCGCCAGGCGCTCGAGTTGTCGATCACGAGCGCGCCCGCTGCGGCGAACTTCGGCGCGAGGGCGCGGGACGCCGTGGCACCCGCCGAGAAGAGCGCGATGTCGATGCCCGACGGGTCGGCGGTCTCGGAGTCCTCGACGACGACGTCCTGCCCGCGGAACGACAGCGTCGTGCCGGCGGAGCGGGCGCTCGCGAAGAAGCGGACCGAGGTGGCGGGGAAGTCGCGTTCCTCGAGCAGGCGGCGCATCACGGCGCCGACCTGGCCGGTGGCGCCGACGACGGCGACGGTGAGCTCCTGGGACATGGCTGCTCCTCTCAGCGGCCGGTGCCGGCGTACACGACGGCTTCGTTGTCGGCATCGAGACCGAACGCCTGGTGGACGACGCGCATGGCGTCGTTCAGGGTGTCGGCGCGGGTGACGACCGAGATGCGGATCTCGGACGTGGAGATCATCTCGATGTTGATCGACGCCTGGTGCAGCGCGCGGAAGAGCTCGGCGGAGACGCCCGCGTTCGTGCGCATCCCGGCGCCGACCAGGGCGAGTTTGCCGATCTGGTCGTCGTATTGGATCCCCTCGAAGCCGATCTCCGACTTCGCGACACCGAGTGCGGTCAGGACGCTCTGGCCCTGGTCCTTCGGGAGGGTGAACGAGATGTCGGTACGCCCGTTGGAGGCCGACACGTTCTGCACGATCATGTCGATGTTCGCACCGGCGCGGGCCACGATCGTGAAGATCTCGGCCGCCTTGCCCGGCTGGTCGGGCACGCCGACCACGGTGATCTTGCCCTCGGAGAGGTCTCCGGCGATGCCGGTGATGATCGGTTCTTCCACGGTTTCCCCCTCTGCAGGGTTGTAGACGATGGTTCCCTCGACGTTGCTGAACGACGAGCGGACATGGAGGGTGACGCCGTGCCGACGGGCGTACTCGACGGCACGGATGTACAGGACCTTGGCACCGGAGGCTGCGAGTTCGAGCATCTCCTCGCTGGTGATGCGGTCGATCTTGCGGGCCTTCGGCACGACACGGGGATCGGCGGAGAAGATGCCGTCGACGTCGGTGTAGATCTCGCAGATGTCCGCGTCGAGGGCGGCTGCGAGGGCGACGGCCGTCGTGTCCGAGCCGCCGCGTCCGAGGGTGGTGATCTCACCCGTGGTGCGGTTGAAGCCCTGGAAACCCGCGACGATGGCGACGTGGCCGGCGTCGAGCGCCTCACGCACGCGCTTCGGGGTGACGTCGACGATGCGGGCCCTGCCGTGCTGGGCGTCGGTGAGCATGCCGGCCTGGCTGCCCGTGTACGACGAGGCCTCGACGCCGAGGCTCTTGATCGCCATCGCCAGGAGCGCCATCGAGATGCGCTCCCCCGCGGTGAGGAGCATGTCGAGCTCACGGCCGGCCGGGATCGGGGTGACCTGGTGCGCGAGGTCCACCAGTTCGTCGGTGGTGTCACCCATGGCGGAGACGGCCACGACGACGTCGTTCCCCGCCTTCTTCGTCTCGACGATCCGCTTGGCCACGCGCTTGATGCTCTCGGCGTTCGCGACGGACGATCCACCGAACTTCTGCACGATCAAGGCCACGGGTCGGTACTCCTGGGGACGACGGTTCCGCGACGATGCGCGGCTTCCACAATGGTAGGGGGTGTTTCGGGGATGTTGCGTGTGAGCGGGTGTCCACGCAACGATCGTGCGTGACGATGCCCGCGCGGCACAGCGGTGACGCGGGTCAGCCCCCGACGAGCCGGCGCCCCTCGAAGGCACGCCCGAGGGTGACCTCGTCGGCGTACTCGAGGTCGCCGCCGACGGGGAGGCCGGACGCGAGCCTGGTCGTGCGGATGCCCATCGGCACGAGCAGGCGGCTGAGGTAGGTGGCGGTCGCTTCGCCCTCGAGGTTCGGGTCGGTCGCGATGATCACCTCTTCCACGGTACCGTCCGCGAGCCGGGTCATGAGCTGCTGGATCCTGAGGTCGTCGGGGCCGACGCCGTCGATCGGGCTGATCGCGCCGCCGAGGACGTGGTACAGCCCGCGGAACTCGCGGGTGCGTTCGATCGCGGCGACGTCCTTCGCTTCTTCCACGACGCAGATCACGGCGGGCTGGCGTCGCGGATCGCGGCAGATGCTGCAGCGCTCCGACTCGGTCACGTTGCCGCAGATCTCGCAGAAGCGGACCCGCTCCTTGACGTCGGCGAGGAGCTCGGACAGCCGTGATGGGTCGAACGACTCGCTCTGGAGGATGTGGAAGGCGATCCGCTGCGCCGACTTCGGTCCGATGCCGGGCAGACGACCGAACTCGTCGATGAGGTCCTGCACGATGCCGTCGTACATCAGATGCCCTCGCTCAGGGAGGTCTCCTCGATGAACTGCGCGCCGAGGATCTCACGCACGACCGCCTCGCCGTACCGACCGGGGACGGGCGGGCGACGGACCTGCGGAGCCGCCTGCTGGGCGGGCGCGGCGGGTGCCGGTGCCGCGGGTGCCTGGGCCGGTGCGGGTGCGGGTGCCTGGGCCGGTGCCTGCGCCTGCGTGGGTGCCGGCGCGGTCCGGGTCTGGGCGCTCCGCGCCGGTGCTCCGCCGGGCCCCGGGTCGGGGAACGGCGCGCCGTCGTCGAACGGTTCGTCGTCCAGCGGGTAGTCGTCGACGGGGACGTCTGGCGCCGCCGGTGCCGGTGCCGCCGCCGGTGCCGGCTGCGCGACGGGCCCACGGCCGCCGGCCTTCAGGGCGTCGAGGGCAGCCTGGGTCTCGGCGACCGGTCCCGACGTGGGCGTCGACGCGGGAGCGACCGTGTCGTCCGGACCGATCGAGCCCATCGGTGCGGCCCAGGTCGGTTCGACGTCGTCCGGGACGGCACCGACGGTGGGGTCCGTCGCCGGGATGGTCGCGACGGCCCACTCGGTGACCGGGCCCGACGGCGCCGGTGTCTCGGGGGTCGGTGTCTCGGGGGTCGGCGCTGCGGCGGTCTCCGCGACGGGTGCCGCAGCCGGTGCAGGACTCGGGGCGGGGGCCGGGGTGTCGGCGTTCGTCGGCTGCACGGGCGGCTGCGGTGCCGGGGACGGCGCCGCCGACACGGGAGCCGGCGCCGCCGACGCGGTGGCCGGGGCCGACGGCGCAGGAGCGGACGGGGGCTCGGACGCTGCGGGCGTGTCCTGGCGCGGGGCCGGACGCTGTGGGGCTCCTCCGGGGCCACCGGCACCTCCGGGACCACGCGCGACGAACTTCACGCGGAACCCGAGCACGTCGATGATCGCGGCTCGGACGAGTTCACTGACGCTGGTCGCCGGGTCGGACATCTCCTTGAACGAGGCGACGTCCTGCTGACTCGGGAACGTCAGCGTGAGGACGTCGTCACGCAGGGCGGTGACCTGCGCCGGCTGGACGACGGTCCACGCCGACCGCTTCGCGCGCTGGACGTGCTCGAGCACCTGCGACCAGGCGTCCCGCATCTGCTGCAGCCCGACCGCGGCGATCGGCTGGATCGCGGGCTCGGTGCCGATGACGGAGCCCATGCCCGTCGACGACGCCGATGCGTGTCCGTCCGGTTGCGGAGCGCTCGGTGCGGGTGCAGGCGCGGCCTCGGGTGTCCCCGGTGCGACGGCCGCCCAGGACGCAGCCGCGTCCTGCGCGGCGTTGGTCGGTGGGGTGGCCTCGACCGGCGCGGGTTCGGCAGGGCGCGGTGCAGCAGCCGGCGTGGTCGAGGGCTCGGGACGGCGCTGCTCCGGAGCGGTCTTCGCCGCCGGAGCTGCCTGGCCGGACGGAGCTGCCTGGCCGGTCGGAGCGGCCTGGGCCGGGCGGGGAGCTGCCGCGGCTGCCCCCGACGGCACGGCTTCCGGGCCACCCTGGTGTCCACCGGCGTCGCCGACACCGACCCGGCGTTCGAGCCGCTCGACCCGTGCGAGCGCACCACGCTGCGTGTCGTCGGCTTCGGGGACGAGCATCCGCGCGATCATCAACTCGAGGTGCAGGCGGGGCGAGGTCGCCCCGGTCATCTCGGTGAGGGCGCGGTTCGCGATGTCGGCACCACGGGACAGCCCGTTCGCGCCGAACACGCCCGCCTGACGGGTCATCGTGTCGAGTTCTTCCGGCGAGACGCCGCGGAGCACCGCCCCGGCGCTCTCGTTGGTGGCGGCGACGACGATGAGGTCGCGGAGCCGCTCGAGGAGGTCCTCGACGAAGCGTCGGGGGTCCTGCCCGGTCTGGATCACCCGGTCGATCGCCGCGAAGGCGGAACCAGGGTCGGCGACCGAGAGCGCGTCGACCACGTCGTCGAGCAGCGCGCTGTCGGTGTACCCGAGCAGGGCGACCGCACGTTCGTACGCGATCGCGCCGTCTTCGCTGCCGGCGATGAGCTGGTCGAGCAGCGAGAGCGTGTCGCGGACGGAGCCGCCGCCGGCCCGGACGACCAGCGGCAGCACACCGGGTGCCACCGACACGGACTCCTGCGTGCAGAGCTGCTCGACGTACTCGAGCATCGCCGCCGGTGGGACCAGGCGGAACGGGTAGTGGTGCGTGCGGGACCTGATCGTCCCGATCACCTTCTCCGGTTCGGTCGTCGCGAAGATGAACTTGACGTGCTCCGGCGGTTCCTCGACGAGCTTCAGCAGCGCGTTGAAGCCCTGCGGCGTGACCATGTGCGCTTCGTCGAGGATGAAGATCTTGTAGCGGTCGCGAGCCGGCGCGAACACGGCCCGGTCGCGGAGGTCACGGGCGTCGTCGACACCGTTGTGGCTGGCGGCGTCGATCTCGATGACGTCGAGCGATCCGCTGCCGCCGCGCGCCAGCTCGACGCAGCTCGGGCAGACGCCGCACGGGGTGTCGGTCGGGCCTTCCGCACAGTTGAGGCAGCGCGCCAGGATGCGGGCCGACGTCGTCTTGCCGCAGCCGCGCGGGCCGCTGAACAGGTACGCGTGGTTGACCCGGTTGGTCCGGAGCGCGGTGCGCAGCGGGTCGGTGACCTGCGACTGCCCGATGAGCTCGGCGAAGTTCTCAGGCCGGTAACGGCGATACAGGGCGGTGACCACGCGACAAGGGTAGCCGGGACGACCGACAGCCGGGGCCGGTGTGGAGAGCCGCCGCGCGGGGTGGACCCGACCACGTCGTGACGCCGGGTGCGTGCGTGGACGGCACCGCGCCTCCCGGCCGTCAGGACGACGACCGGGAGGCGCGCTGCGGGAGGTGCTGACCTACCCCTGGTTGCGGCGGCGGATGCCGCGCGCCAGCCGGGAGAGGCCGAGCAGCAGGAACCCGAGGACCACCAGGCCACCAGCTGCCCCGGCGAGCGGGGCGACGTCGGCACCGGTGAAGGCGAGACCGCCTGCGGTGCTGCCGACGCCGTTCCCGGAGCCGCCGTTGCCCGCGCCGGTCCCCGGCAGCCCAGGTGTGCCCGGCGTGCCCGGCGCACCGGGGTCGCCCGGCGTCCCAGGCGTACCGGGATCGCCCGGCGTGCCGGGGCCGCCCGGGGCGACCGCTGCGTCGACGATCATCGTCCACACCTGTGGCTCGGACGTCGCACCGTCGACCGTCTGGGTCGCCGTGATCCGGTGCGTGCCGACCGCGAGGCGCAGCACGACCCGCCAGGTCCCGTCCGTCCCTGCCGTCACCGTCACGGGGTCGCCTCCGTCCGCCGTGACCGTCACCGTCGCGCCCGGTTCGGCGGTGCCCGTCACGGGCCAGTCGACGTACCCGTCGCTGCCGGCGGTCCGGTGCGACCCGGACGGTGGCGACGTGACCGCGAGCGGGTCGACCGCTCTGACGACGATCGGGACCTCGGCAGCGGTGCTGTTCGTCCCGTTCACCGTCTGCACGGCGCGGATCGTCCAGCGTCCCTCCGGGACGCGGTCGAAGCTGACGCTCCAGTTGCCGTTCGCGTCGGCCGTCGTCGTGCGCACCTGCCCGGTCGACAGCGTGACCGTGATCGTGGCACCCGGTGTGGCGTGGCCCGTGACCGTGAAGGACCCGGTGTCGCCCGCCCCGGTGCCGGGGATCAGCTGGCCGGGGACCGGCGAGGTGATCACCACGTCCTCCGGTTCGGCGACGACGACCGTCACCCCGCTGGTGACCGGGTCGGAGGTCCGGCCGCCGACGGTCTCGGTGACGGACACCGTGTGGTCGCCCGGCGGGACGTCGCCCACCGTGACGGTCCAGGATCCGTCGGTCCCCGCGGTCGTGCTCACCGTGGTGCCGTCGATGTCGACGGTCACGGTGGCCCCGGGCTCGGCGGTGCCGCTCACCGGGATCGACGCGCTGCCGCCGGTGATCGGGACGACCTGACCGTCGGACGGGCTCGTCACCGAGACCGGCGTGGCGGCGACGACCGAGAAGCCGACCTCCGGAGCGGCGACGTCCGTCCCGCCGACGGTCTGCGTCGCGCGGATCGTGTGCTGCCCCTGCCCGATCCCAGGCACGGTGACCGTCCAGGCCCCGTCGCCGTTCGCCGTGGTCGTGACCGGCGTGCCGCCGTCGATCGTGACCGACACCGGTGCGTCCGGAGCGGCCGCGCCGGTGACGGTGACGTCCGTCGACCCGCCGAGCACCCGGTACGCCGTACCGGCTGCCGGCGACGTGACGACGATCGCGTCGGCGTCGGCGATCGCGACCGAGAACCCACGGCCGGCCGGATCGGACGTCGTGCCGTTCACGACCTGCGTCACGGACAGGGTGTGGTCTCCCTCGCCGAGTCCGTCGACGGTGGTCGTCCAGCGGCCGTCCTGACCGACGATCGTCTCGACCGGGTCACGCCCGTCGGCGACGACGCGGACCGTGGCGCCCGGTTGGCCGCTGCCGTTCACGACGACGTCCGCACCCGTGGCGCCCGCAGGAACCGTGATGGTCGACCCCGCTGCCGGGGCGTCGATCGCGAGCGTCGTCGCGCCGGCGACGGTGAAGCGGGAGGCCACCGGTGCCGAGGTCGAGCCACCGGTCGTCTGGGTGGCCCGCACGGTGTGCTGGCCGATCCCGACGCCGTCGAACTCGACCGACCACGTCCCGGCGTCCGTCGCGGTGACCGTCTGCTGGTCGCCGTCGTCGAGCGTGACCCGGACGGTGGCGCCCGACTGGGCGGCGCCGGTCGCGGTGACCGTCGTGGTCTGGTCGTCCTCCGCCACCCGGATGGTCGAGTCGGCGACCGGGGTCGCGATCGTGATCGGGTCGGCGACGACGACGTGGATCGGCACGGTGACCGGAGCGGACTCCGTGTCGCCGATGCGCTGCGTGACGCTGACGACCGGGTCGCCGGCGCCCACGTCCGCCACGTCGACGCTCCACGCGCCGCTGGTCCCGGCCGTGGTCGACTCGCTCCGTCCGCCGCCGAGGTCGACGACCACGGTCGCGCCCGGTTCGGCGGTGCCGCTGACCGTGATGGTGGTCGTGGCGTCGTCGTCGGCCACGGTGTACTCCTGGTCGGTCTCCGGCGTGGTCACCTCGACCGGTGCACCGGCCTCGACGGTGAACGTCGACTCGACGGGGGTCGTCGAGGTCGATCCGGCGACCGTCTGCGTGACGCTGACGTCGTGGTCCCCGACACCCAGGCCGTCGACGTCGAGCGCCCACGTGCCGTCCGGTCCGGCGGTGACGTCGACCGGGTCACGGTCGTCGATCGTCACGGACACCGTTACACCCGGCTGGGCGTCACCGGCGACCGTCACGGTCGTCGTCTGGTCGGCGTCCGCGACCGTGATCGGCTCGTCGGCGCCCGGCTGGCGGATCGTCAGGTCGGCGGCGGGGACGACGGACACCGGTCGTTCGACCGCGGCGCTCGTCGTGCCGTTCAGCGCCTGGGTCACCGATGCCGTCCAGGACCCGGTCGGGATCCCCTCGACGGTCGTCGCCCAGTCACCGTTCTCGTCGACGGTCGCCGTCGCCGAGCCGCCGCCACCGAGGTCGACGGTGACCGTCGCACCGGGTGCCCCGGTCCCGGAGAAGTCGACGTCGGTCGTCGCGTCACCGTCGGCCACGGTGACACGGGTGGCGCCGGCCGGGTCGGTGACGGTCAGCGCCGCTCCGGCGACGACGGACACGCCGACGGTCGCAGCCGGCGACGTCTGGCCGTCGAAGCGTTCGGTCGCCGTCACCCGGTAGTCGCCGACCGGCCTGTCCGCGAAGGTCCACTCCCAGTCGCCCCCGTCGTCGGCGGTGACCGTGTGGGTGGAACCATCGGAGAGCGTGACGGTGACGTCGGCGCCCGCCTGCGCGGACCCGGCCACACGGACGTCGGCCGTCCCGCTCGGGTCCGCCACGGTGAGCTGCTCGCCGTCCGACGGCGCGTCGATGACCACGCCGTCCACGGCGCGGACGTCGACCGTGCGGTCCGGACTGGAGGCAGTGGTGCCGTTGACGCTCTGGGTGGCGGTCACGGGGACCACACCGACCCCGACGTCGGTGAACGTGACCGTCCAGGCGCCGTCGCCGTTCGCCGTCGTGGTGGCCTCGTCGTCGCCGAGCCGCACCGTGACGGGTGCGTTCGCGGCGGCGGTGCCGCGGACCGTCACGTCACGCGTGCCGTCGTCGCCGATGACGGACAGGACGTCACCCGCCGCCGGGTCGGTGACCGTGACGGGGTCGGCCGCCTCGATGCGCACCGTGCGGTCGACCGGGCTCGACGTGGCGTCCCCGATGGTCTGCGTGACCGAGACGGGGTGCGCTCCCACGCCGAGGCCGGGGAAGGTGACCGACCAGGTGCCGTCCGCCCGGACCGTGGTGGTCTGGTCGTCGGCTCCGTCGGTTCCCGCCGTGATGGTCGCTCCCGGCTGCGCCGTCCCGGAGACCGTGACGTCGGTGGAGACGTCAGGACCCGCGACGACCGTCGTGGCGTCGGCGCCCGGTGCGGTGATCCGGACCGGCGACGCGGTCACGACCTGGAAGGTGGTCGGGAGCGCACTCGTCTCGACGTCCTCGATCGACTGCGTCGCGTTCACGGTGTACGTGCCGGTGGGCGCGAGACCCTCGACCGTGACCGTCCACGTCCCGCTCGTCGCGTCGGCGGTCGTCGTCAGCGGCGTCCGGCCGCCGACGGACACGGAGACGTCGGCCCCCGGCTCCGCGGTGCCCGTGATCGTCACGTCTGTCGTCGCGTCCGCGTCCACCACGACGAACCGGGAGCCGGTCGGCGGGGTGTCGATGGTGACGGCACGGCCGGGCACCACGGTGAAGTCACGCTCCACGGTGGGACCGTCCGTGCCGTTCACGGTCTGCGTCGCGCTGACGGTGTGGCTGCCGATGCCGAGCGTGGTGCTGCCCGTCGCCGGCGCCGTCCAGCGCCCGTCGGCCCCGGCCGTCACCGTGATCGGGTCACCGCCGTCGAAGACGACCGTGACGGTCGCCCCGGCTTCTGCGGTGCCGCTCGCGATGACGCCGGCGGTGCCCCCGCCACCTGCGGGGACCTCCTGCGCGTCGGTCGGCGTGTCGATGGTCAGGGCGTCACCGGCCTCGACCGAGAAGTCCCGGTCCACGGCGGCCGAGGTCTGCCCGCCGACGGTCTGCGTGACGGACACGGTGTGGTCGCCGGTCCCGACGTCGGGCAGCGTGACGCTCCATGCGCCGCTGTCGTCCGCGGTCGTGGAGACCGGTGTCCCGCCGTCGAACACGACGCTGACGTCGGCGCGGGGCTCGGCGGTCCCGGTCACCGGGACGTCGATCGTCGAGGAGTCCTGCGCGACCGTGGTCGTCGAACCCTGCGCCGGCCCGGTCACGGCGAGCGCCGCCGCGGCCCGCACCGTCACCACCTGCCGGAGCACCGGCGAGGTGGTGCCGTTCACGGTCTGCGTGGCCGCGATCGTGTACCGGCCGACCGGGACGTCGTCGACGGTGACCGACCAGTCGCCGTCGTCGTCAGCGGTCGTGGACGCGGTCCGGCCGCCGCCGAGGTCGACCGCGACGTCGGCGCCGGCCTGGGCGGTCCCGGAGACCGGGAGGTCCGCCGTGGTGCCCGCGAGCACCGTGACCACGGCGCCGTCCGCCGGAGCGGTGATCACGATCGGATCGCCGGCGCTGACGGAGAAGGTCGAGGTCACCGCGGCCGAGGTGGTCCCACCGACGGTCTGGGTCGCGGTCACGGTTCGGCCGCCGACCGGGACGCCCTGGAACGTCGTCGTCCAGTCGCCGTCGTCGTCCGCCGTGACGATCGCCGTGAACGCACCGCCGATCCCGACCAAGACGCGGGCGTCCGGCGCCGCTGAACCACTGACCGTCACGGGCGTGGTGGACGATGCGTCGGCCACCGTGATGACGCTGCCGTCGGTCGGAGCGGTGATCGTGAGTGCCGCTGCCGCGGTCACCGAGAACGCACGCTCGACCGGGTCGCTCGTCGATCCGCCGACCGTCTGGGTCACCGACGCGGTGTGCTCGCCGGCCGGGATGCCCGTGACCGTGGTCGACCAGGTGCCGTCCGCACCGGCCGTGGTGCTGGCGGTGTGGCCGTCACCGGCGTCGACGTCGACCGTCGCGCCGGGCTGGGCGGTACCGGAGAACGGGACGTCGCGCGTCCCGTCGTCGGCCACCGCGAAGTCCTGCCCGTCAGTCGGGGTCGCGACCGTCAGACCGGCGGCCTGCACGACCCGGAACCCCCGGGTGACCGCGTTCGACGTCGAGTCACCGACGGTCTGCGTGACGCTCGCGGTGTAGCTGCCCGCCGGGACACCGGGGACGGTGACGCTCCATGCGCCCGAGCCGTTCGTGGTGCCGGTGCCGGTACGACCGCCGCCGAGGTCGACGGCCACCGTGGAGTTCGGGGTCGCGGTGCCGGTGAGGGTCACCGGGGTCGAGGCACCCGTGATGGTGAAGGTCTGCCCGGCGGTGGGTGTCGTGATCGTCAGCGCCTGCTGCGCGACGACCGAGAACGGCTGCGTGGCCGTCCCCGCCGTCGCACCGCCGACGGTCTGCGTCGCCGTCGCGGTGTGGTCACCGGTCGGTACGTCCGCGATCGAGGTCGTCCACGTGCCGTTCGCGGCCACCGTGGCGGTTCCCGTCCGGCCGGTACCGAGGTCGACCGCGATGGTCGCCCCGGGTTCGCCGGTACCGCTGACGGTGATGGACCTGGTCGACGACGCGGACGGGACGCTGAACTGCTGGTTCGCGGTCGGCGTGGCGATCGTCACCGGAGCGACCGCGCTGGCACGCACCGTCGACGTCGCGAGGTCGACGGTGGCGACGTTCGCACCGGGCAGGATCGACAGCCGCAGGGCGTGCACGCTCCTGGCTCCGGCGTCGGAACCGCGCGGGTCACGGAACCCGGTCGTGGTGTCCTGCGCGTTCACGGTCAGGTCGATGACCTGGCGCAGCAGCAGGACCGCCGGTGACAGCAGGTTCGCCACCGCGGTGGTGGTCGTGGTGAGGGTCTGCCCGAGCGTCGTGATCGCGGCGCCCGTGAGGAGCGGGCCGACGACCCCGCGGACGAGCGGGATGAGGGTGGTGTTCACGACGGGTGTCAGGAGCGGCACGAGCGCGGCGCCGGTGAGCCCGGACGCGGTCACCGTCGTGGTGCCCGTCGCGGTGCCGAGCACCTGCCCGAGGGTGGTGGCGACGTTGAGCGTCAACCCGGTGATCGGCAGTCCGGCGAGCGTGGCGTTCGCGGTGACGCGGATCGAGATCGCGGTCGAGTTGATCGTGTTCACGACGGCGGTCTGCAGTGCCGAGGGCAGCTGGCGTTCGAGGATGTCCGCGATCGCCGTGTTGATCGACGTGACCGCCTGCTGCGTCAGCACCGGGGTGTTCGCCGGCTGGCCGTTCAGGGCGGTGAGCTGGTCGAGGTCGACCGACACCGCGCCGGTGGCCGGCGTGATCGTGACGGCCCCGGAGGTGAGCGGTTGGGCGAGCACCTGGGTGAGCGTGTCGTCCAGGTTCAGGTTCACGGTCGCCTGCGCCGTCGTCCCGCTCAGCGAGATCAGACCGAGTGACGACAGCGCACCCGTGAGCCCGGTGGTCAGCTGCCCGGTGATGTCGGAGAGTGCGCCGTTCGCGCCGATGGTGGAGTTCACCCCCGACGAGAACGTCCTGAGGTCGCTCCGGAGCGACGTCGTCAGCCCCGACACCGCAGGGCTCTGCAGGTTCAGCTTCGCCCCGGCGATCTGGTAGTCGCTCGTCGTCCCGACCGAGGTACCGCGCGTCGCGGAGATCGTCGAGGCGAGCGCACCGACCTCGAGCCGGCCGTCGGCGAGGACGCTGGAGCTCGCGCCGACGCGGGACAGCAGCGGGTCGAGGTTCACCGAAGCACCCGACCCGTTCGCGCCGTTGCCGACACCGATGCCGCCGTTGCCGGTGATGAGCCCGGACGACGCGGTCGCGCCCGACGCCGAGGACGTCGCGTACTGCCCGGCCGCGCCGAGGGTCAGGATGCCGTTCGTCCCGAGGAGGTCGATGTCGTTGCCGAGGTCCAGGTTCACCGCGTTCAGTGCCGTGACGTCCACCGGCTGACTGGTGGTCCCGCCACCGGAGGTCGCGCCACGGGCGGAGTAGGCACCGGCCAACTGCACGATGGCGTCGGCGTCGACCAGCCCGGACCCGCCGAGCAGCACGCCTTCGCTCTCCGCGACGTCGCTCGGCGCGGCGGCGGCCGGCTGGATCGCGACCGTCGCGGCGATGAGCGCGGTCACGGTGGCGACGACGCCGCCGCGGAGCAGCAGCCGATCACCGCCTGGTGCTCGTCGTCGGTGTTCCCGTCGGCCTGGAGTGGTCTGTCGTGTGCCATCGCCGGCTCCGGTGGGTACGCGGGTACCACGGAGCGACACGTGCTTGCGCATGTGTGTTCCTCATCCTGGCGGGCATGCCCGCCACCTGATCCTCGGATCCCCGCCGGTGGTGAGCCGGTGAGGGCAGGAACCCTGGTTGGGAGTTCCTGAGGGCGATCTTGGCACACGTTCAGGCTGGATGTGCGTCCCGGGACGAAAAAGACTCCTCACGCACCCCAGGCGGACGAAAAAGACTCCTCACGCACCCGCCAGAGCCCGGTTACCCTTGCTGCGTTTCCGCCCTGGGGGAGTTGGCCTGGATGGCGTCACGTGAGGAGCCGCCAAGCAGTCTACCGGACACGAGGAGCACGATCGAACCATGAAGATCGCCATCGCCGGAGGACACGGCCAGATCGCCCTGCTCCTCGCCCGCCTGATCACCGAAGCCGGACACGAGGCCATCGGCATCGTCCGCAACCCCGCCCACGTGTCGGACGTCGAGCAGACGGGAGCAGCCGCGATCGTCGCCGACCTCGAGCAGCTCGACGACGACCAGCTCGCACTCCGACTCCGCGGTGTCGACGCAGTCGTCTTCGCCGCCGGTGCCGGCCCGGGCAGCGGTGCGGAACGGAAGCTCTCCGTCGACCGCGACGCCGCCGCCCTGCTCGCTGACGCCGCCGAACGGGCGGGGATCGACCGGTACGTCATGGTGTCGGCGATGGCCGCGGACACCTACGACCCGGAACTCGCGGTCGTCCCGGCGAAGGACGACGCCGCGGTGTTCCAGGTGTACCTCCGCGCGAAGGCCGAGGCGGACGCCGACCTGCGGGCGCGGAACATGCGGTGGACGATCGTCCGACCAGGTGGCCTGCTCGACACCCCGCCGCAGGGCACGATAGCCGTGGGCAGCACGGTCCCCAGGGGGTCGATCCCCCGTGCCGACGTCGCCGCTGTCGTCCTGCACGCGCTCCTCGACGACACCGCGGTCGGCGTGCAGTTCGAGGTCACGAGCGGCAACACCCCGATCCCGGCGGCGCTGGCAGCGATCAGCTGACGAGCAGCACTCCCCCTACAGCGCGACCGCGGCGGACTGCCGGGCGATCTCGAGCTCCTCGTTCGTGGGGACCACGAGCACCGCGACGCGGGAGGAGTCGGTCGAGATCAGTCGCGCCTCCTTCGAGTGCAGTTCGTTGCGGTCGTTGTCGACCTCGATCCCGAGGTGCTCCAGCCCCGCGAGCACACGTCGGCGGAGCAGCGCGTTGTTCTCGCCGACGCCCGCGGTGAACACGACGGCGTCGAGCCCGCCGAGCTGGGCGGTGTAGGCGCCGACGTACCGACGGATCCGGTGCCGGTAGACGGCGAGCGCCGCCTCTGCGGTCTCGTCGCCGTCGATCGCAGCGGCCTGCACGTCACGCATGTCGCCGTTGCCGGTGAGGCCGAGCAACCCGGAGCGCTTGTTGAGCATGTCGTCGAGCTCGTCGAAGGACAGACCGGCCTGGCGGTGCAGCTGGATGAGGACCGCGGGGTCGAGGTCGCCGGAGCGGGTGCCCATCACGAGGCCCTCGAGCGGGGTCAGTCCCATCGACGTCTCGATCGACCGGCCCCCGTCGATCGCGGCGGCAGAGGCCCCGTTGCCGAGGTGCAGCACGATCGTCTTGAGCTCGGACAACGGCCGGTCGAGGAACACCGCCGCCTGCTCGGAGACGTACTTGTGGCTGGTGCCGTGCATGCCGTATCGGCGGATCCCGTACTCGGCCGCGAGGTCGGCCGGGATCGCGTAGGTGTACGCGTGCGGCGGCATCGTCTGGTGGAACGCGGTGTCGAAGACGGCCACGTGCGGCACGTCCGAGAAGACCTGCTTCGCCGCGCGGATCCCCTCGAGATTCGCCGGGTTGTGCAACGGTGCCAGGCTCGAGAGCTCCTCGATCTGGCGCTCGACGTCGTCCGTGACGACCGTCGCACTGTCGAACGTCGTCCCGCCGTGCACGACTCGGTGTCCGACGACCGACGGCGGGTGCTCGTCGAACGACGGTCCGACCTTCGCGAACGCGTCGATCATCGCCTGGAACCCCGCGGCGTGGTCCGGCACGCGAGCGGCGTCGTTCGAGGAGGACTCCCCCGTCAGCGCGTTGGTGTGCTTCCACGCACCGGTGGACTCGCCGATGCGCTCGACGAGCCCGGACGCGAGCGTGCGCTCGCCGTCGAGCTCGATGAGCTGGTACTTGAACGAACTCGATCCGGAGTTCACGACGAGGGCAGCGGTCACTGGTGGCTCACTTTCATGGGTGGCCGGGTGCGGCCGGACGGGAGGCTGTGGCTGGGTCTGGTGGTCAGGCGACGGTCGGCGCCGGGTCGGCCTGCGCCGCGGTGCCGGCCTGGATCGCGGTGATCGCGACCGTGTTCACGATGTCGCTGACGAGCGCACCGCGGGAGAGGTCGTTGATCGGCTTCCGCAGGCCCTGCAGGACCGGTCCGATCGCGACGGCGCCGGCCGAGCGTTGCACGGCCTTGTAGGTGTTGTTGCCGGTGTTGAGGTCCGGGAAGATGAACACCGTCGCGCGGCCGGCGACCGGCGAGTCCGGCATCTTCGTGCTCGCGACGGTCGGGTCAGCGGCGGCGTCGTACTGGATCGGCCCCTCGACCAGCAGATCGGGTCGGCGCTCACGCACGAAGGCCGTGCCGGCGCGGACCTTGTCGACGTCCGCGCCCGAGCCGCTGTCGCCCGTGGAGTAGCTGAGCATCGCCACGCGCGGGTCGATGCCGAACTGCGTCGCGGTCTCGGCGGACGAGATCGCGATGTCCGCGAGCTGCTCGCTCGACGGGTCGGGGATGACCGCGCAGTCGCCGTAGACGAGCACCCGGTCCGCGAGCGCCATCAGGAACACGCTCGACACGATCGACGTGTCCGGACGGGTCTTGATGATCTCGAACGACGGTCGGATGGTGTGCGCGGTCGTGTGCTTCGCACCGGAGACCATGCCGTCGGCGAGGCCGAGCTGCACCATCATCGTGCCGAAGTAGGAGACGTCGGTCACGGTGTCGCGGGCGAGTTCGACGCTCATGCCCTTGTGCGCACGGAGCTTCGCGTACTCCTCGGCAAAGCGTTCCCGGAGCTCCGGGTCGAACGGCGACACGAGCTGCGCGGCGTCGAGGTCCAGGCCGAGTTCCGTCGCGCGTGCCCGGATCGCCGTGGGGTCGCCGAGGATCGTCAGCTCGCACACCTGCCGCTGCAGGAGGGTCGAGGCGGCACGGAGGATCCGGTCGTCGTCGCCTTCCGGCAGGACGATGCGCTTGCGGTGCTCCCGGGCACGGTCGAGCAGCCCGTGCTCGAACATCAGCGGTGTGACCACCCCCGACGGGGTGACCTGCAGCCGGGCGAGCAGTTCGTCGGCCTGCACGTGCCGTTCGAAGAGCGACAGCGCGAGGTCCGCCTTCCGCGGGGAGTCCGCGGCGAGCCGACCGCGCGTCTGGGTGATGCGGAGCGCGGTGTCGTACGTGCCGAGGTCGTTCGTGGCGATCGGCAGCGAGCTCGACAGCCCTTCGAGCAGCCGCGTGATCTGCGGCGCGGTCTCGAACCCGCCGTTGAGGATCACGCCGGCGAGGCTCGGGAAGGTGTCGGACTGGTTCGCCAGGAGCGTGGCGATGAGGACGTCGCTGCGGTCCCCCGGGACGACGACGATGCCGCCCTCGATGAGCCGCGGGAGCACGTTCTCCATGCTCATGCCCGCGACGACGGTGCCGAGTGCTTCACGGTCGAGGAGCGCGTCGTCACCGCGGACGAGCGTCGCCCCGGTGGCGGCGAGCAGCGCCCGCACGGTCGGTGCGACGAGCACGGCGTCCTCGGGGATGGCCCACACCGGGACGTCCGGGTGGTCGTCGTGCACCGCACCGGCGACGCTGTCGCAGATCGCGGCGAGGGCATCGGGGTCCGCGCGGTTGACGACGACGCCGAGCAGCTGCGCGTGCGCCGCGCGGAGTTCGCTCGTGGTCACGTCCGCGACCTGTGCCATGTCCGCCGGGGTGCGGGTCCCGCGTTCGGCGGAGTCCCGGCCGCCGAGCACCAGGAGCACGGGGGCGCCGAGGTTCGTGGCGACCTTCGCGTTGAACGAGAGTTCGGTCGGGCTCCCCACGTCCGTGTAGTCCGAGCCGAGGACCACGACCGCGTCGCACTGGCGCTCGACCTGGGCGAACCGGCTGACGATCGTGCCGAGCGCGGCGTCCGGGTCCGCGTGCACGTCGTCGTACGTCACCCCGACGGCGTCTTCGTAGGACTGGTTCGCCCCGCTGTGCTGGAGCAGGAGCTCGAGCACGTAGTCGGGTTCGTCCACGGAGCGGGCGACCGGCCGGAACACGCCGACGCGTCCGACCGTGCGGGCGAGGGTCTCGAGGACACCGAGCGCCACCGTGCTCTTGCCCGTGTGTCCTTCTGCTGACGTGATGTAGATGCGGGTCGACACGCTTCCCAGGGTAGCCGTCGGACATGTCACGACATCTGGGAGCGAAGGACCTGTGGAGCGGGGTGGTCATCCACACCCCGCAAGACCTGTACCATGGGGTGTCGTCATCGCGAGATGGCGCCAGGAGAATTCGCCTAGTGGCCTATGGCGCACGCTTGGAAAGCGTGTTGGGTGCAAGCCCTCGGGGGTTCGAATCCCCCATTCTCCGCCAGCACCAGATCGAAGGCGCACGTGTCCAACGGACCGTGCGCCTTCGGCGTTCCCGAGCGGATCCGACGGGTTGACACGTCACCGGTCCTCCAGGTTGGGGACCTCGTTGCACCCCGTTCGCCAAGGAGTGCCACCGAAGGGTGGACAGACCTGTCGCCGATACCCGCGAGTCCTCTAGGCTGACCCCGCGGAACGCCCGGGACGGACGGGCCGCGGGGACGAGGAGAGCAGTGGTGGGGGAACCGACGGCGCCGGCGACGGCGATGACGGACCGGGTGACGTACGACGTCGTGGTCCGGCCGCGGGCTGCACTCGTCCGCTCCACCGCGCTGAGCATCGTCTTCTCGGCGGTGCCCCTGGCCGTCGCTCTGGTGTGGGTGTCGTTCCCGTTGCAGATCTGGGCCGTCGTGGCCAGCGTGGTCGTCGTCCTCGGTGGCCTGGTCGGTCTCCTGTTCATCCGCCTGCGGTCGGCGTTCGTCGGCCTCGGTCCCGACGGCGTCACCGTGCGCGGCGTGCTGACGCCGAGTTGGACCGTCGCCCGTGACACCGTTGCGGGCGTGGTGCTCGCGACGACCTTCGGCAGCTCCGTCGATCGCACCTCGCGGGAGCTCGTCGCGCTCGACGCGGAGGGCACGCGCCTGTTCCGGATGCGGGCCGACGTGTGGGGCGACGCCGGTCTCGAGCAGATCGTCGACGGTCTCGGTGTGCAGGTGACCGAGCTCGGTCGTCCGCTGTCCACGCGCGAGTTCAGCCGACGCCACCCCGCCGTCCGAACCCGCCGTCGCTGACGCAGGAGCACCCGACGCACCAAGCGCCGAGCGCCGAGCGCCCGGACACCCTACCGCCGACGACGCAGGGTCGAGAAGATCCCCTGCACCACCTCTTTCGCGATCGAGCCGCCGAGCCCGCCACCGAGCAGCTCGGACAGCGGGTCGTCCGTCTTCCGCGAGGTCGACGTCCGCGACGACGTGCTCCGTGACCGTCGGGTCTGCGCTGCCCGCTCCGCCTTCTCGAACTCGCGCTGCGTCCGCTCGTACTCCTTCTGTGCCGCAGCCCGGTCGCGCGCTTCCTGCTTCGCCTGCGCCGCGGCCTCCTTCGCGGCCGCGGCCGCGGCACGAGCGGCCTCCTTCTCCGCCTCAGCGGCAGCGGCAGCGGCGGCTTCCTGCGCGTCCGCGGCAGCAGCCTGCGCAGCAGCAGCCTCCATCCGACGGGCCAGCATCTCGTGTGCCGAGTCGGGGTCGACGCGGGTGCCGTAGGTGGCGAGGAGCGGGGACGAGGCGACCCGAGCCTCCATCTCGGCCGACGGCATCGGGTCCATCGACCCCTGCGGCGCGCGGAGGCGCGTCCACGCCACGGGGGTCGGTGCGCCCTTCTCGTTCATCACGGTGACGATCGCCTCGCCGGTGGCCAGCGACGTCAGGACCTCCCCCAGGTCGTACTCGCTCGTCGGGTACGTCGACACGGTGGCCCGCAGCGCCTTGGCGTCGTCGGGGGTGTGCGCCCGGAGCTGGTGCTGGATACGGGAGCCGAGCTGGGCGAGCACGTCGTTGGGGACGTCCTTCGGGGTCTGCGTGACGAAGAAGATGCCGACGCCCTTCGACCGGATCAGCCGGACCGTGCGGATGATCTGTTCGGTGAAGTCCTTCGAGGCGCCGCTGAACAGCAGGTGTGCCTCGTCGAAGAAGAACACCAGTTTCGGCTTGTCCTGGTCGCCGACCTCCGGCAGCTCGTTGAACAGGTCGGCGAGGAGCCACATCAGGAACGTCGAGAAGACCTCCGGCTGGTCCTGCACCCCCGGCACCTCGAGCAGGCTCACGATCCCCCGGCCGTCCGCGGCGGTCCGGAGGAAGACCTGCGTGTCGATCTCGGGCTCACCGAAGAACTGGTCGGCCCCCTGGTCCGCGAAGGTGATGAGCTCGCGGAGGATCACGCCTGCCGTCTGCTTCGACAGCCCACCGAGTTCGGCGAGTTCCGGTTTGCCCTCGTCACTCACCAGGAACGTCAGGACGGCCCGGAGGTCGGACAGGTCGACGAGCGGCAGCCCGGCCCGCTCGGCGTAGTGGAAGACCAGCCCGAGCGACGACTCCTGCGTGTCGTTCAGCCCGAGGACCTTCGACAGCAGCAGCGGCCCGAAGCCCGAGACGGTCGCCCGGATCGGCACGCCGGTGCCCTGCCCACCGAGCGAGTAGAACTCCGCCTGGCTCGCCGCCGGGGTCCAGTCCTGGCCGATGCCAGCGGTCCGTGCCAGCAGCTTCTCGTTGCCGATCCCGACCACCGCGAGCCCGGACAGGTCGCCCTTGATGTCGGCGGCGAACACCGGGACGCCGTTCGCGGCGATCTGCTCGGCGAGCACCTGCAGGGTCCTGGTCTTGCCTGTCCCGGTCGCGCCGGCCACCAGGCCGTGGCGGTTGAG
Source organism: Curtobacterium sp. L3-7 (assembly GCF_048756585.1). NCBI lineage: Bacteria > Bacillati > Actinomycetota > Actinomycetes > Micrococcales > Microbacteriaceae > Curtobacterium > Curtobacterium sp. L3-7. The sequence continues at coordinate 3,234,188 of NZ_CP151474.1, forward strand.
CATGCCGAGCGGGATGCGCACCTGCACGTCCGGCAGGGGGTCGCCGTTGACCAGGGCGCCGAGCTCGAGGGCGCTGCCGTCGACCGTGTAGCCGTCGCGGATCGCCGCGACGGACGCTTCGCCGAGTGGCCCGCTCGGGCCGCCACCCGGTCCCGCATCGGCGGCCGCCCCGAGGGTCGTCCCGGCGGTCGCCCCGAGGGTCGTTCCGGCGGTCGCCCCGACGGGAGGCTCGGTGCCGGTCGCCGGTGCGGCCTGCGGTGTCGCGGCAGCCGGCTCCTGAGCCGGGTCGGCCCCCACCGTCGGCTCCGGATCGGACGTCCGCGCCGGCTGCTCGAGCGCCTTCGCGAGTTCCTCGGCACGCGCCGCTGCTTCGTCCGCGAGGCGTCGCGCCTCGTCCGCTGCCGCCCGCGCTGCCTCGGCCGCGGCCCGTGCCTGCTCCACCACGTCGCTCATGGACACAGCCTATGGACGCGTGCGCCGCCGCGGTACGGTCTTGGGTCTACCGCGGACGCTCAGTGGGTGAGCGCCGGCACCGTCCGCGGCCGCACGACCGCCCACAGCAGCACGATCGCGACCGCCGAGGTGCACGCCATCACGGCCGCCATCGGCGCGGCCTGCGAGATACCGAGCCACCCGACGATCGGCGAGATGAGCCCGGCGACCCCGAAGTTCAGGGCGCCGAGCACGGAGGCAGCGGTCCCCGCCTCCTTGCCGTGGGCGGCCAGGCCGATCACCTGCACGAGCGGGAACGAGAACCCGCAGGCCGCGATGAAGAACCACAGCGGGACGAGCACACCGACGAGCCCGGCGCCGAGCAGGTCGAGCACGATGATCGCGACCGCCGCCAGGAAGAGCGTCGCGGTCGAGCACGCCAGGATCCACTGCGGTCCGACGCGCTGCGCGATCCGCGACGAGATCTGCACCCCGACCACGACGCCGACGGAGTTCACCGCGAAGAGCAGCCCGTACTGCTGGGCGTCCAACCCGAAGACGTCCTGGAACAGGAACGGCGACGCACTGAGGTAGGAGAACAGCCCGCTGAAGACCATCGCCCCGATGAGTGCGACCCCGACGAAGATCCGGTCGGAGAACAGGGCGCGGTAGCGCTGCCCCATCGTCGAGTGGCCGGCCTCGTGCCGTCGAGCGGGCGGCAGGGTCTCCACGATGAGCAGGATCGACGCGATCACGACGGCCAGGCCGTAGCAGGCGAGGAACACGAAGATCCCACGCCAGCTGACGAACCGCAGCATCTGGGACCCGATGAGCGGCGCGAGGATCGGCGCGAGGCCGTTCACCATCGCCAGCCTCGACAGCATCCGGACGAGGGGCTTGCCGCCGAACAGGTCCCGGACGGTGGCCATCGCGACGACGCCACCGGCAGCGGCACCCATGCCCTGCAGCACCCGGAAGACGGCGAGCACCTCGATGTTCGGCGCCATCGCCGCGCAGATCGACGCCGCGATGTGCACGGTCGTGGCGATGATGAGCGGCAGTCGGCGACCGACCTTGTCGCTCCACGGGCCGACGAGCAGCTGGCCGAACGCGAAGCCGATCGTCGTCGCGGTCAAGGTGAGCTGCACGGCGCCGTCGGTGACCCCGAACTGGTCCTTCAGGGACGGGAACGCCGGCAGGTACAGGTCGATCGTGAACGGCCCGAGCGCGGTCAGCGCACCGAGCACGAACACGTACACGAGGCGCTGTGCGCGGGAGAGCGAGTCCCCCGGGTGGAGGATGACGGTGAGCGAACCAGTGGTCGCGGGCGCGGTCACGGCAGAGTCCTTCGACGATGAGGGGCGGTGGGGAGAGGTGATCGCGGGATCGATCGAATCGATTCGTCCGCGGAACCATCCTAGGGGCGCGTCGGCACGCGCCGCATCCGTCGCCGTTCGTTGCCGCGTGTCGTCGTGGTCGACGCGGTGCCCCTTCCCGGACCTGCGGTACCGTCGGAGGGCTCGGGAGCCTCCGGGCGGACTCGTACCGGAAGAGGGGGTGGGCGTCATGGTGGACGCTCGGATCCTGCACACCACGGCCGCGCTGCGCGAGGCGATCCTCCGGCTCGCCGCCGACCGCCCCGTCTCCGAGATCACGGTGGCCGACGTCACGCGTGCCGCCGGGATCAACCGTGCCACGTTCTACTCGCACGCCGTCTCCCCCGGCTCGCTGCTCGCCGACGTGCTCACCCCGGAGCTCGACCGCATCCGCGACGACGACGCCGAGGCGCGCCGGGTCGCCTCCGACCGGGGTGCGAGCCGCGAGGAACTGGCCGCGATCACCCGCAAGGGCATCAACGCCGTCGTCGAGCACGTCGTCACGCACCGGGACATCTACGGCAAGGCACTCCCCGACCCGGACGACGGCTCACTGCACCGGCTGCTCGTCGAGCACTTCACCGTGTCGAGTGCGCTGCACATCCGGGAGCTCGACCAGGCCACGCGCCCGGAACTCCTCGACGACGTCGCGGCGGGCTTCGTCGCCCAGGGGTTCGTCGGCGCGATCGAGGCCTGGCTCGCCGGCCCCCGACGTGCCCGCAAGGCCCTCGTCGACACCATCACCGCGTCCTTCCCGACGTGGTGGAGCTGACCGCCCGGCCCTTCCGCGCGGTGTCGCGTCGGTGGCCCCTTCGCGCGTAGCGGGTTGATTCGCGCGGAGGAGGCCCGTTTTTCCGACCGCCGACGCTCGATCCCACATCCCATCCCGCGCGTGATGGGTCGGAACGTGCACGCGCCCGGACGGGAGGCCCGTGGCGGGGCCGCCACGAGCCTCCCGTCCGGCCCGCGGTCGCGACCAGAGCGGCCGACCTGCGTCAGTCGGTGGCCGGCTTCTCGCCCCGCTGGAGCGACGTCACGGCGGCGACCGACTGCTCGACGAGGTCGGCGTCGGACTCCGTCCCGGTGATGCGGTAGTCGGACGACACCCCGTCGCCACCGGTGCCGCTGGCGGGGACCGCGCCGTCGAGACCGACCACGACCACGCCCGCGTCGTGCGCTGTCTGCAGGACCCCGGTCAACGCCGAGGGGTCGTCGGCCTGGACGAGCAGCGCCTTCGCGCCCGTACGCACGAGGTCCCGCACCGCGGTCCGCTGCGATCCGGCCGGGTCGTCCGCGTCGGCGACCCGCACGTCGGGCCGGAAGCCCGCCTCGGTCAGCGAGGTGCGGAACCGGTCGGGCAGCGATGCACCGCCACCGGCAGGCGTGGCTCCTTCCGGGAGCAGCACGACCCCGACGACGGCGTGCTGGTCGAACCCGCCGTCCGAGCTGGTGAGGTCCGTGCTCGTGACCGGCGTCGGCGCGACCGACGTCGTCCCGCTGCACCCGGCGAGGACGAACACCGCGCTCACCAGGGCGGCGGCGGCCAGGATGCGACGCACGGTTCCTCCTCGACGTGGGTCTGCCACGCTACCCGTTCCCGGCGGACGACGGAGGCGGCACCGGACCGAGTCGGCGGACGGCGAACCACCCGACGAGCGCGATGACGGTCATCGCGGCGAACACGAGGGAGAACGCCGTGGCGTCGTGCCGTCCTCCTGAGGCGGTGAACAGCAACCCGGCGACGGCGAGCCCCACCACGCTGCCGGCGGCGTCCGCGATCGTCAGGGCGGAGCTCGCGAACCCGTCGTCCCCCTCGCTCGAGAACCGGAGCGTCAGCATCGAGGTGCGCGGGTACGCGACGCCCATCCCGGCACCACCGACGAACCAACCGGCCACGAGCACCCAGACCGGCAGGTCCCCCGCCGCCACCGCGAACGCCGCGACCAGACTGACGACGACGAGGCCGAGCCCGACGCCGAACGCCCACGTCGCGGTGAACCGACGCTCCCCCAACCGCCCGTGCACCCAGCTCGCGCCGGCCCAGCTGAGCGCCGCGACGGTCAACGCCAGCCCGGCCGCGGACGGCGAGAGCCCGTGCTGCGCCTGCAGGAGGAACGGCACGTACGCCTCGGCGCCGAAGAACCCAGCAGCGAGGACGCCGCGGAGCAGCACCACCGACGGCAGACCGGGAGCGGCGGTCAGGGTGCGACGCGGCAGCAGCGGACGCAGGGCGACCCAGGCGCCGACGAGCCCGACGACCACCGCGGCGATGCGTGGCACGACCGGCAGGTCCGGAGCGACGTTGAGCAGGAGGACGGCGACGGCGGCCGCGACGGACCACGCGATCCGCCCGCGCTGCCACGGTGGGCGGAGTGCAGCGGCCGGCGGGTGGAGCCGTCCGAGGGTCGGCACCAGCAGGCTGAACGCGACGACGGCGATCACGAGCGCCCCGGCGAACACCCAGTGCCAGCTGGAGAGCTCCGTGACGAAGCCGGCGAGCGCTGGACCGACGAGTGCCGGGACCACCCACGCCGCGGCGAACCCGGCGAACACGGGACCGTGGAGCTCCGCGGGGAAGATCCGGGCGACCAGGACGTAGAGCACCACGTCGATCGCGCCGGCGCCGAAGCCCTCGACCAGACGACCGGCGAGGAACACCGGCATCGTCGGCGCGAGCATGACGATCGCGGTCCCGACGGCGAAGAGCGCCGCGGACACCCACGCCACCACGCGGCCGCCCGCCCGGTCCGTCCAGTTGCCGGCGAGCACCATCCCCGGGACGCCGGCGGCGAGCGGTGCCGCGAAGCTCAGCGAGTACAGCGTCTCCCCGTGCAGGTCCCGGCTGATCTCCGGCATGATCGTCGTCATCGCCAGGTTCTGGAACGCGGCGACGGCCACGATCGCGACCATCCCGATCGTCGGGAGGGCGTACCCCCTGCTGAACAGGGTCGTCCTCGTCGGCGTCGTGGCGGTCACCCGCCCAGGCTAGCGGCGACCGGACGGACCGCGGGTCCGCGGCGGGTCGGCGCCGGGTCAGCGGCGGAGCGCCTGCTGGACGTCCGCGACCAGGTCGCCGGCGTCCTCGATGCCGACCGACAGGCGCACGATGTTCTCCGGGACCTCGAGCTCGGTGCCCTTCACGGACGCGTGGGTCATCTCGCTCGGGTACCCGATGAGCGACTCCACCCCGCCGAGCGACTCGGCGAGCGCGAACACCTCCGTCGACTCGGCGAACCGCTTCGCCGCCTCCGGACCACCCGCGAGCGCGACCGAGAGCATCCCGCCGAACCCGCGCATCTGCCGGGCGGCGACGTCGTGCCCGGGGTGGTCGGTGAGCCCCGGGTAGTAGACGTGCTCCACCGCGGGGTCGCCGACGAGTGCCTCGGCGACCGCCTGCGCGTTCTGCGAGTGCCGCTCCATCCGGACCGCGAGCGTCTTGATGCCGCGGATCGTCAGCCATGCGTCGAACGGCGACGAGATCGCACCGGCGCCGAACTGCAGGAACTGGACCTTGTCGGCGAGCTCCTGATCCCGCAGCACGATCGCCCCGCCGACGACGTCGGAGTGTCCGCCGAGGTACTTCGTGGTGGAGTACGCGACGACGTCCGCGCCGAGGGCGAGCGGCTGCTGGAGGTACGGCGACGCGAAGGTGTTGTCGACGACCACGAGCGCGCCGGCGTCGTGTCCGACGGCGGCGAGTGCCTCGATGTCGGCGATCTTCATGAGCGGGTTGGTCGGGGTCTCGACCCACAGAACGGTCGACGCCGGCGCGTCCTGCAGTGCGGCACGGACCCGGTCGAGGTCGCTCATGTCGACGACGACGAGTTCGACACCCCACGGTACGTGCAGCCGGTTCACGAGCCGGTGCGTGCCGCCGTAGACGTCGTTGCCCATGACGACGCGCGAACCCGGCGTCAGCGTGGCGCGGAGCAGGGCGTCCTCGGCGGCCAGGCCGGACGAGAACGAGTACGCGGCGACGCCACCGTCGAGGTCGGCGAGCAGGGTCTGCAGGGAGTCACGCGTCGGGTTGCCGGATCGGGAGTACTCGTAGCCGTTCCGCATCTGCCCGATGCCGTCCTGCACGTAGGTCGACGTCAGGTGGAGCGGCGGGATGACGGCGCCGGTGGGGCCGTCGGGCTCCTGGCCGGCGTGGATGGCGCGGGTGCTGAACTCGGTCATGTGCTTTCTCCAGGTCGCAACGGGAGGCTCGGATCGCGTCGGTCGCGCAGCGCACGGTGGGTGCGCTGCCGCGCTCACTCGGACAGGTAGGTGAGCAGGTCGTGCCGGGTGAGCACGGTGACGGGCTTGCCGTCCTCGACGACGAGGAGCGCGTCGACGGACTCCAGCGCCCGCCGGGCCGCCGACACGGACTCGCCGACGCCGATGAGCGGCAGCGGGTCGCCGACGAAGGCGGTGAGCGCGTCCGCCATCTTCGCGGCACCGGTGAAGACCTGCTCGAGGAGTGCCTTCTCCTCCACCGCGCCGACGACCTCGCCGATGACGACGGGCGGCTCGGCGCTCAGCACGGGCATCTGCGAGACGCCGTACTTGGTCATGATGTCGACGACCTCGCGGACGGTGTCCGACGGGTGTGCGTGGACGAGGTCGGGCAGACGGCCGTCCTTGCCGGCGATGAGCGACCCGACGGTCCGGGCGTCGTCGGTCTCCGCGAACCCGTAGGAGCGCATCCAGCGGTCGTTGAAGATCTTGCCGAGGTAGCCCCGCCCGCCGTCCGGCAGGAGCACCACGACGACGTCGTCCTCGGTCAGGTCCTGCGCCGCACGGAGCGCCGCGACGACGGCCATGCCGCTCGAGCCGCCGACGAGCAGGCCCTCTTCACGCGCCAGGCGACGGGTCATCGCGAACGACTCGGCGTCCGACACCGCGATGATCTCGTCGGGGACCTCGGGGTCGTACGCCGACGGCCAGAAGTCCTCGCCGACGCCCTCGACCAGGTACGGACGGCCGGTGCCGCCGGAGTACACGGAGCCCTCGGGGTCGGCGCCGACGATCCGCACGCGGCCGTCCGACGCCTCCTTCAGGAAGCGCCCGGTGCCCGTGATGGTGCCGCCGGTGCCGACGCCGGCGACGAAGTGGGTGATGCGCTCGTCGGTGTCGCGCCAGATCTCCGGACCCGTGGTCTCGTAGTGGCTGCGCGGCCCGTTCGGGTTCGCGTACTGGTTCGGCTTGTAGGCACCGGGGATCTCCTGCACCAGCCGGTCGGACACCGAGTAGTACGACTCCGGGTGCTCCGGCGGGACGGCCGTCGGCGTGACGACGATCTCGGCGCCGTAGGCGGTGAGCACGTTGCGCTTGTCCTCGCCGACCTTGTCCGGCAGCACGAACACGCACCGGTACCCGCGCTGCTGGGCGACGAGGGCCAGCCCGACGCCGGTGTTGCCCGACGTGGGCTCGACGATGGTGCCGCCCGGCTGCAGGTCGCCTGAGGCTTCGGCGGCGTCGAGGATCCGCGTGGCGATGCGGTCCTTCGACGACCCACCGGGGTTCAGGTACTCCACCTTCACCAGCACCGTGGCGCGGATGCCCTCGGTGACGCGGTTCAGGCGGACGAGGGGGGTGTCGCCGACGAGGTCGACGACGGAGTTCGCGTAACGCACGCACCGAGTCTACGGACTGCCTCCCTGTGCGAGTCAGCATGTGTCGGACCGGGCCCACGCCGCCGGTGCCGGCGCGACGCGCCAGCGGCGTGCCGGCCGTGCCGATGGGGGGAGGCACGGTGCCAGCTGGCACCGAGCCTCCAGACCGCACGGAACGCGACCGAGCCGCTGCCGCAGGCCGCCGGGTCAGCTCGCCACGGCGCGGAGCTGCGCGATCCGCGCCTCGAGCGCGTCGGCGACGTCCTGGTGCCGCCGGTCGATGACCGCACCGATGTCCTTCGCGAGTTGCGGCGACGACCGCACGATGGTGTCGATCGCCTCGACCGGGACCACGAGCACCGTCACCTCGGTCAGGGCGACCTGGTTGGTCTGCACGACCTCCCGCGTCAGCGCGGTCTGCCCGACGTAGTCGCCTGCTTCGACCCTGGACGCCGGGAGCTGCTCGTCCTCGAACGGGACGCGGAGCTCGACGCTGCCGGACAGGACGAACCGCAGTGCCCGCGGAACGACTCCGGGGCGCATGATCGTCTCCCCCGCCGCGTACCGCTCGAGCCGGACGACGGGGCGCAGCGCGATCGCGTCGTCTGCGCCCAGGTAGAGCGTCGGCGCGATCGTGTCCACGGCGGCGTCACGGCGCTCGTCGGTGACGAAGTCGTCCGTGGTGTCGCCGTCGAGCCCGAGCCCGGCACGACGTGCGGCGTACCAGAGCCACAGCCGGAACACGGCGAGCGCGTCGCCCTCCTGCGACGGCCCGCGCACCTCGAACGACACCGAGTAGGCAGCTCCGCCGATCGGCACCGCTGACGGCGTCGTGCCCGGGTACTTCTGCGGGAGTTCCGCCGCGATGCGCTGGAGGAGCGCCACGACGGCCGCCGGCGGGTCGTCGGTCGTGAAGGTGACCTCGGTCGACACCGGGAACGTGCCGCCCGTCCTGGACAGGTTCGTGAACGACGCGCCCGCGAGCGACGAGTTCGGCATGATCAGGATGCCGTTGCCGGTGTCGATGTGCACCGACCGCCAGTTCACCTCGACGACCCGGCCCCGCGCGCCGCCGGTGTCGAGCCAGTCACCCAGGCGGAACGGCTGCTCGAACAGCAGGAACAGGCCGGCGATGACCGGGCCGACCGCGGACTGCAGCGCGAGGCCGATGACGAGCGACCCGACGCCGAGCGCCGTGAAGATGCCGCCGACGTCCGCGTTCCAGACGAGCTTGAAGACCAGCGCGAGCCCGAGGGCGATGAGCACGATCCTGGCGATGTCGACGAAGATCGACGGGATCTTCTCGCGCCAGGTGCCCTTCCTGGCGTTCGTGAACAGCATGATGTTCAGGCCGTTGAGCACGAAGATGATCACGAGGAACCCGAGGACGGTCCCGATGATCCGGTTCGCCGTCACCTCCTTCGGGTCGACCGCCTCGGTGACCTGCGTCGACAGGATGAAGATCGCGATGAGCGGGACGACCGCGTTCCGGAGCAGGCCGATGATCTTGTGCAGGTCGTTGCCGCGCCGCTGCAGGTTCGACTGCCACTCGGTGAGGACGAGCAGCACGACCGGCAGCCCGATGATCACGACGATCGCCGGCCAGAACCAGTCCTGCTGCCAGAACGGGGTCATCGCGCACTCCTGACGAACTTCCACACCCGCTGCGGGCCGCCCTGCGTCTCGACGAGGCCGGCCTCTTCCAGGTCGTTCCGGTCGCCGAGCTTGTCGACCACCCGCTGCGTCGCGAAGACCCCTGGTGTCGGCGCGATGCCCTGCACCCGGAAGGCCAGGCTGACGGCGTCGCCCCACATGTCGTAGATCAGGCTCGACTTGCCGACCAGGCCGCTCGTCACCTCACCGGTGTCGATGCCGGCCCTGAGGCCGATCGATGCGCCGTTCTGCGCGTTGAACCGGTCGATGACGGCCTGCGCGTCCGCGGTGAAGTCGACGACCCTGCGGACGTTGTCCACCCGGGGCACCGACAGGCCGCAGCTCGCCAGGTACCCGCTCCTCGTCGACCGCACGCGTTCGACGCCATGGCGCTGTGCGGCGTCGTCGAAGGACCGCCAGACGTCGTTCACGAGCGCGAGGGACTCCTCCGCCGACAGGTCCCTCGCGAAGTCGTCGAACCCGATGATGTCGGCGTAGACCACCGCGACGTCCTGGTGGTCAGCTGCGATCGTCTGGTCGCCCTGCTTGTACCGCTTGGCGACTTCGTCCGGCATCATCGTCCGCAGCAGCGCGTCGTTCTGCCGTCGCTGGTCGTCGAGCAGGTCCTGCTTGACCTTGAGGCTCCGGCTCATGTCGTTGAACGCGAGCCCGAGGTCGCCGATCTCGTCGCCCTGCTTCGCGCGGACCTCGACGCCGATCTCGCCCGCGCTCACGCGGTTGACCGCGGTCTGCAGGCGTCTGATCGGCCGGACGAACACCTGCGCGAGCAGCAGCGACAGCAGGGACACCAGGACGATGATCCCGACGAGCGCGAGCCCGATGTTCCTGGTGAGCTCGTTGATCGGCGCGAACGCCTCTGACGTGTCCATCTGCGCGACCACCACCCAGCGCAGGCCGTCCACCTCGAGCGGTGCGTAGGCCGCCAGGGTCTCCTTGCCGCGGTAGTCGTCCGCGATCACCGTGCCCGTCTTGCCCTGCAGTGCACGGCTCACCGGGGTGGTGTTCACCTGCTGGAGCAGGACCGACCCCTTGACCTGCACCTCGCGTTTCGCCGTCGCCGGAGCGGTGCCGGCCGAGACCACGTCCCGCTCGTACTGCTTCGGGTGCTCGATGAGCTGCCTGGGGTAGGAGCGCATCAGGTGGTCGTCGCCGACGAGGTACGACTCACCGGTGTCGCCGAGCCCGTCCCGCGCCCAGTCCTGGTTGCCGGTCATCACCTGGGTGATCAGGTCGACGGGCACCTGCACGGCCAGCACGCCGAGCACCTTGCCGTCCTCGGCGACGGGAGACATCACCCAGAGCGTCGGCACGTTCAGGCTCGGGACGTACCGCGCGAAGTCCGTCACCACGATGTCGTCCGAGCTCGTCAGCTGCAGCGCCTCCTTGTACCCGGTCGCCAGGTTCGAGTCGCGGTACGGGCCGTCCTCCAGGTTCGTCCCGAGGTCCGCGCCGGCGTACGCGGAGTACACGACGTCGCCGTCCGTGTCGAGGAGGGCGACGTCCTCGTACCCCTGGGCGTCGACGACCTGGCGGAAGTAGGGCTGGTACTCGGCGTGCGCAGCCGACCACGAGCTGCCGTCACCGGCGTCGTCCTGCTGGATCGCCTTGTCGTAGTCGTCGTACGGCGCCGTGTACCTCGCCTGCAGGTACGCCTGCGGGTCCTGGGTCGGTGCGAACTGCTCCGGGTTCGCCGTGCCGCCGCTGCGAGCGTCGAGCTGCGGGACGAACGTGTCCTGGTACCAGCCGTCGACCTTGCTCCGGTCGCTCGCCGACACCGGGGTGTCCTGCAGGTCGTCCCATCCGGACGTGAACGCCTTCGTGGCGCCGATCACGCTCGCGTTGCGACTCTGCGAGACCACGGTCTGCGTGAACTGGTTGAACGAACGCTTCAGCTCGGTGATGCGCGACTCCCGCAGCGACGTCACCTGGTTCAGCGCCGCCGTCTGCAGGGCGTTCCGGCCGTTCACGTACCCGACGGCGCCGATCACCAGGGCCGCCAACACGCTCACACCGAGGAGCATCACGAGCAGCTTCGACTGGATGTCGAGCGAGCCGGTGGTGACGAACCGGCGCCAGCGCCCCTTGCGGCGTGCCGGCTGGTCGATCACCCGGATCGAACCGGTTTGGGTCCCGGGCTCTGCTTGCGGGATCGGGTCCGCGTCGGGGGCTGCTGGAGGGACTGCTGTCACGGGAACTCCGATCAGGAGGCACGGCGATCGCGTGCACAGGAACCGGTGGTGCAGCGCCGCGGGATCGGCGTCCAATCACAAGTACCACGTGCGCAACACGCGTGTCAGCAGTTGCTCCGGGTTGCGTCCGGTTGCACCGGTGTCACGCGTCGATGGCGCCGGTTGCCGCTTCGATCGGGGTGTTCTGCTGGAGGTGCAGCATCGCGTAGATGCCGTCGAGCGCCAGCAGTTCGTCGTGCGTGCCCTGCTCCACGATCCGACCGTGATCGAGCACGAAGATCACGTCGGCGTCGCGCACGGTGGAGAGCCGGTGCGCGATCGAGATCGTGGTGCGCCCCTGTGCAGCGGCGTCGAGGGCCGTCTGCACGACGCGTTCGGAGATGGAGTCGAGCGCACTCGTCGCTTCGTCGAGCACCAGGACCGGCGGGTCCTTGAGCATGACCCGCGCGATCGCGATGCGCTGCTTCTCGCCGCCGGACAGTCGGTAGCCGCGCTCCCCGACCACGGTGTCGTACCCGTCGGGGAACGACGCGATCGTCTCGTGGATGTTCGCCGCGCGAGCAGCACGCTCGAGTTCCTCGTCCGTGGCGTCGGGTTTGGCGTAGCGGAGGTTGTCGCCGATCGTGGCGTGGAACAGGTAGGTCTCCTGGCTGACGATCCCGACGTGCCGCATGAGGTCCTCGTGCTCGAGGTCACGGACGTCGGCGCCGGCGAACCGCACCGAGCCCTTCGTCGCCTCGTAGAGCCGCGGGACGAGGTACGAGACGGTGGTCTTGCCGGCGCCGGACGGCCCGACGAACGCGGCGAACTGCCCGGGTTCGAGCTCGAACGAGACCCCGCGGAGCGTCGGCTTGTCGGCTTCGCCGTCCGGGTAGGTGAACGTCACGTCGTCGAAGGCGACGTGGCCCACGCGGGTCTCGTCGACCTTGCCGGCCGTCGGCGAGTCCGTGATCGCCGGCTTCAGGTCGAGGTACTCGAAGATGCGGGCGAACAGCGCGCCGGAGGTCTGCAGGTCGAGGACGACGCGCAGCAGCCCCACGGTCGGGAACAGCAGCCGGGACTGCACCGTCGTGAACGCGACGATCGTGCCGGCCGTGATCGGGACGCCGCCGAGGATCAGGTAGGCGGCGACGAGGTAGATGATCGCCGGGATGATCGACAGGAAGATCTGCACGATCGCGAAGAACCACTGGCCGGACATCTGCTGCCGGACCTGCAACGCGATCTGGTTGCGGTTCTCGTCGCCGTAGCGGTGGGTCTCGCTGCGCTGCTGGTTGAAGCTCTTGGCGAGCAGGATGCCCGAGACGCTCAGGGCTTCCTGCGTGATGGCGGTCATGTCGGAGAGCGACTCCTGCGTCTGCCCGGCGATCTTCGCGCGGACCTGACCGACCTTGCGCTGGGCGATGACCAGGAACGGCAGCAGGACGACCGCCACCAGGGTCATCTGCCAGCTCAGCAGGAGCATCGCGACCACCGCCGCGATCACCGTGACCGTGTTGCCGAGCACCGACGAGATCGTGTTGTTCAGCACGCTCGCGACGCCGCCGACGTCGTTCTGCAGGCGCGACTGGATCACCCCGGTCTTGGTACGGGTGAAGAAGGCGAGCTCCATCCGCTGCAGGTGGGCGAACAGGCGCATGCGCATCGCGCCCATCACCTTGTTGCCCACCGTCGCCGTGAGGTACGTCTGCCACACGCCGACGCCGGCGCTGGCGATCCACAGGACGACCATCGCGGTCACCAGCCAGAACAGCACCGGCAGGTCGGGTGTCCCCGACTTCGGGAACAGGCCGAGGTCGAACGCCTTCTGCGTCAGGAGCGGCGGGATCACCGAGAGGGCCGCCCCGATGAGCACGAGCACGACCGTGAAGACGATCGACCGACGGTGCGGGACGAAGAGGCCGGCGATGCGTCGCAGCAGGTGCGGGATCCGTGGCGCCTCGGCGTTGGCGGCCTTCTGTGCGTCGTAGTCGCCGCTCGAGATCCGGCCGCCGCGACCGCCACCGCCGCCGCCGCGCATCCCCGGCATGCTCATCGCGAGGTCCTTCCGCCCGGTGCCCACCGGACGGTGCGCTCACTCGAGCAAATGTATCCCCGGGCCCCGACGTCGGGACGCCACCTGCACGGATCTGTGGAATTGACCCCCATCCGGGGCCGTGCGAGCATGATCCGTCCCGTTCCCCGCACCACGAGGTCCCATGTCGTCCGCGCCGTCCCGCCCCGCAACGTCCCTGCGTCACCAGCTCGCGCGACGGAAGCCGATCGACCAACTGCAGTCCGAGTCCGCGACGGGCGTCAACGGGGAGCCGCTGCGCCGGACGCTCGGGGTCTGGCACCTGACGATGATCAGCGTCGGCGCGACGCTCGGCACCGGCATCCTCGTCGTCCTCGGCACCGCGGTGCCGCTCGCCGGCCCCGCGGTGTGGATCTCCTTCGTGCTCGCCGGCGTCGCGGCGCTGCTGTCGGCGCTGTCCTACGCGGAGATGGCCGGCGCCGTCCCGACCTCCGGCTCGAGCTACTCGTACACCTACGCCACCATGGGCGAGGGGATCGCCTGGGTCTGCGGCTGGTGTCTGGTGCTCGAGTACGCCGTCTCGGTCGCGGCCGTCGCGGTCGGTGCGAGCGAGTACGTCGACGAGACCCTCAAGGTGTTCGGGCTGCACCTGCCGACCGCGCTGGCCGCTCCTCCCGGCGAGGGCGGACTGGTCAACCTCCCGGCGGCGGCGCTCGTGCTCATCGCGACCGCGATCCTGATCCCCGGTGCCCGCGAGAGCGCCTGGGTGAACACGCTGATGGTCGTCGTGAAGATCGCGCTGCTGGTGTTCTTCGTCGCCGTGGCCTTCACGGCGTTCCGGACCCAGAACTTCGAGCCGCTCGCCCCGATGGGAGCCGCGGGTGTGACCGCTGCGGCGTCACGGCTGTTCTTCTCCTACATCGGGTTCGACGCCGCGTCCACCGCGGGCGACGAGGCGAAGAACCCCCGCCGTGACCTCCCCCGCGCCATCATCGGGTCCATCGCGCTCATCACCGCGCTCTACATCCTCGTGGCCATCGCCGCGATCGGTGCCCGGCCCTGGACGTCGTTCTCGTCCACCGAGGCGTCCCTGGTCCGCATCGTCGTCGACGTGACCGGCCAGCCGCTCGTCGCCCTCGTCTTCTCGATCGGTGCCGTCATCGCGATCGCGAGCGTCGTGCTGACGGTGCTCTACGGACAGACCCGCATCCTGCTGACCATGGCGCGCGACGGACTGGTCCCGCGGGTGTTCGGGCGGGTCTCGCGGCGCACGGGTACCCCGATCGCGAACACCCTGATCATCGGCATCGTCGTGACGATCGTCGCCGCCCTGGTACCGCTCGGTGAACTCGCCGACGCGACGAGCATCGGGACGCTCGTGGCGTTCGCGCTCGTGAACGTCTCGGTGATCATCCTGCGCCGGTCGCAGCCGGAGCTCGAGCGGTCCTACCGGGTCCCGCTGTTCCCGGTCGTCCCGATCCTCGGTGCGCTGTGCTGCGTCCTGCTCGCCGTGTTCCTCGGCATCGGCACGTGGATCGCCTTCGGCATCTGGATGGTCGCCGGCGCCGCGCTCTACCTGCTCTACGGCCGCCGCCACAGCACCTTGTCCTGACCGCGGCGCTGGCCGCGCGGCCCTGGCCGCCGTACGGCCCGCGCACCGAGACTCGGTCTGAGCGACCGATCTTGTGCCCAGACGCGCGAGTACGGTCGTCCAGCACGAGACTCGGAATTCCCAGGGCGAGCCTTGCGGCCCGCCCGGCGAGACTCGCCCACAGGCTGCAGAACACCGCCCACTGTCCACAGGTCTCAGACGGCGAGCACGTGCCCCGCGACCGGCGCGACACGCTGCGGTCATGAGCACGCACGACATCCGACTGCTGCGCACGACGGACCACGACCGATCCGGAGCGCGGTCGCTGCAACGACGGCACCGGAGCGGCCAGCTCGTGCGCGTGGTCGACGGCGTCTTCGTCGACGCGACGACCTGGCGAGACCTCGGAGCGGTCGAGCGCCACCTCGTCGTCGCGCGTGCTGTCGCGCCGAAGATCCGAGCGACCGCTGCGTTCTCGCACCTGACCGCTGCGCTCGCCTTCGGTTGGCCGCTGATCGGCGGGTTCCCGGAGCGCGTCCACGTCACGGACAGTGCGACGATGCGAACCGAGCACCGCGCCCACGTGGTCCGACACGCCGGTGACCCCGACACCGGACGTCCGCGGTGGACCTTCGCCGGAGTTCCGCTCACGTCGATCCTCCGCACCGCGACCGACCTCGCGGTGACACTCGAACCAGCTCGGGCCGCGGTCGCCGTGGACCATGCTGTGCGGAACGGGACGCTGACGATCGAGGAGTTCGTGGCCGCACTCCCGGAAGGACCACGACGCGGCTCGGTCCGAAGCCGAACGGTCGCCGCCGCTCTCGATCCCCTGCACGAGTCACCCGGCGAGTCGTACGCCTCCATCCGCATGGTCGAACTGGGGCTCCCACGGCCCGTCGCGCAGCACGAGTTCCACCACGATGACGGGACCGTCGACCGGGTCGATTTCTGGTTCGAGGACCTCGGCATGATCGTCGAGTTCGACGGGAAGCAGAAGTACACCGACACCGAGGTGCTCCGCGGCCGGACCGCCGGGGAAGCGGTCTGGCTCGAGAAGATCAGAGAGGACCGACTGCGCTCGCTCCCGGTCGTCCGCACCGTCGTGCGGCCAACGTGGTGGCACCTCTCCGACCCCGATCGCCTGCGCGCGCTCTTCCGGCAGCACCGAGTCGTCTTCTGACTGCATCGAGACTCGCGCCCCCATTGCCGAGACTCGGGCCCAGCGACACTTCTCGGGCCGCCGATCGCGAGAACTGTCGCCCAGCCCGAGACTCGGGCTCGCCGAGCCGCCCGCCGCCCCCGCACACGACGAAGGCCGCCACCCCGAGGGGCAGCGGCCTTCGTGACCGGATCGGTACTTACGCGAGCTCGACCGTGGCGCCGGCGGCCTCGAGGGCCTCCTTCGCCTTGTCGGCCGTCTCCTTGTTCGCACCCTCGAGGATCTTCGCGTCGGCGGTCTCGACGAGCGCCTTGGCCTCGCCCAGGCCGAGCGACGTGAGGCCACGGACCTCCTTGATGACCTGGATCTTCTTGTCACCGGCGGACTTGAGGATGACGTCGAACTCGGTCTTCTCCTCAGCGGCCTCGGCCGGAGCGGCAGCGCCGGCCGGAGCGGCAGCGGCGACCGGGGCGGCCGCGGTGACCTCGAAGACCTCTTCGAACTTCTTCACGAAGTCCGAGAGCTCGATGAGCGTGAGCTCCTTGAAGGCCTCGATGAGCTCGTCCTGCGAAAGCTTCGCCATGATTTTCTCCTACTACTTACTGATGCGTGGTGTGGTTGTGGAACGCGAGCCTGATCAGGCCGCGGACTCCTGCTTCTCGCGGAGGGCGTCCACCGTGCGGACGGCCTGCGAGAGAGGTGCGTTGAACAGGTACGCAGCACCGAACAGCGAGGCCTTGAAGGCGCCGGCGAGCTTGCCGAGCAGAACTTCACGGGACTCGAGGTCGGCGAGCTTGTCCACCTCGGTCGCGGTGAGCGGGTTACCGTCGAAGTAACCGCCCTTCACCACGAGCTCGGGGTTCGCCTTGGCGAATGCACGCAGCGACTTCGCGACGGCGACGGTGTCACCGTGGACGAAGGCGAGAGCGGACGGACCGGCGAGCTCGTCGTCGAACGACGAGATGCCGGCGTTGTTCGCCGCGATCTTGGTCAGCGTGTTCTTCACCACGGCGTACGTGGCGTGCTCACGGATCGAGTTGCGGAGCTCCTTGAGCTGCGCGACCGTGAGACCGCGGTACTCGGTGAGCAGAACGGCGTTCGAGCTACGGAAGGACTCCGTGAGCTCGGCGACCGCAGCTTCCTTGTTCGCCATGGTTCTCCTTGGGGTTCTTGCCGGTAGCCCCGGGTCCCGAACTGTGACGAACACAGCAACTGTGACGAACACAGCCACCACATGAAAAAAGCTCCGGCGCAGAGGCTCGGAGCTGCTCCCCCGCGAACGGATGGAGAGGTTCTGAACACCTGCGCGGGTTGCCTCATGGATGAGGACCTTCGCTTGCTGCGCGAGCGCAGCAAGAACCGGCGGTCTTTGGCTTCGAGAACTGTACCAGATGCAGTGGTCGCCACCAAACGCCGGACGGGAGGCTCGGTGCGGCCTGGCACCGATCCTCCCGTCCGTCGCGTGGTGACGTTCCGACCCACAACGCCCGCCGTGGAAAGCCGAATCGCGCGTAGGTGCCCGGAAAAACCGACCACCGACGCGCGATTCGACCACCTACGCGCGATTCGGCACCTCGGACCAGGCGCCAGCAGCACCAGCCGCGTCGGGCACCGGCTCCGTGGGCAGGTGCACCGTGAACACGGTGTTCCCCGGCTCGCTGGCCACGTCCACGGATCCACCGTGGGCCTGCACGACCGCGTCCACGATCGCGAGGCCGAGGCCCGTCGACCCGGCGGTGCGGGACCGTGAACTGTCCGCACGGGCGAAGCGCTCGAACAGCTTCGGCAGGAACTCGGGGTCGATCCCCTGGCCGGTGTCCCGCACGGTCAGGTCGACGCCACCCTGGACCGGAGCGATCCCCACGGTGATGCGGGTGCCGTCCGGCGTGTGGGTCCTGGCGTTCGTGACGAGGTTCACGATGACCTGGTGAAGCCTCGCGGCGTCGCCGAGCACCACGACGGGCGACGACGGCACGTCCACGTCGATCGGGTGCTCAGGGGACGCGGCGTGGGCATCGTTCACGGCGTCGAGGACCAGCCCCGTCAGGTCGACGTCGTCGAACTGGATCTCGCGCCCTTCGTCCAGCCGGGCGAGGAGCAGCAGGTCCTCGACCATCGAGGTCATCCGCACCGACTCGGACTCGATCCGGCTCATCGCGTAGACGACGTCCGGCGGCAGGTCCCCACCCATCCGACGGGTGAGTTCGGCGTACCCCCGGACCGACGCCAGCGGGGTGCGCAGCTCGTGCGAGGCGTCCGCGACGAACTGCCGCACCTTCTGCTCCGAGCGCTCGCGGGCCTGCATGGCGCCGCCGATGTGCCCGAGCATGCGGTTGAACGCACTGCCGACGCGGCCGACCTCGGTGCGGGGATCGGTGTCCGGTACGCGGACGCCGTCGAGGGCGTCGCTCCGCTCCAGGGGCATCCTGGCGACGGCCGAGGCGGTCTCGGCGACCCGTTCGAGCGGACGCAGCGATCGCCGGACGACCACCGCAGCCACGATCGACGCGGCGATCAGCGCGCCACCGACGACGACGATCACGACCCAGAGCAGTGACCACACGCTCTGGTAGACGGGCGACATCGGCAGACCGACCACGAGCACGGCGTCGTCGAGGTAGCCGTTGTCGACGCGGACGGCGGCGACCCGGTAGCTGCCGGTACTCCCGAGGCCGATCGTCGCGGGTGCCACACCGACCTTCACCTGGCCGAGTCGCTGCAACTGGTCCGTCGACAGGGACGTGGGCGACCCGTCGTCCTGGATGACGATGCCGCCGGCACGACCGCTGGTGAAGTAGTAGGCGGTCAGGGTCCCCGCCGCCTGCCCGGCCGGGCGCAGGACGTCGTCGCCGGGCGGCTGGTCGGTCTGGCCCTGCCCGAACTTGTTCGTGGCACGCTTCGTCGCGGTCTGCAGCTGCTGGTCGATGGCGCCGGTCTGGATCGAGGCGAGCGCGATGATGCTCCCGGCGCCGATCACCGCGCTGACCGCGACGACCAGGGCGACGATGCTCAGGACGAGTCGACGGCGGAGGGTCACGGGAGTCTCAGGAGACGGGCTTGATGACGTAGCCCACGCCGCGCACCGTGTGGATCATCGGCTGCTCGCCGGCGTCGATCTTCTTGCGCAGGTAGGAGATGTAGATCTCGACGACGGAGGACTTGCCGCCGAAGTCGTACGACCACACGCGGTCGAGGATCTGCGCCTTCGAGAGCACACGACGCGGGTTGCGCATGAGGAAGCGGAGGAGCTCGAACTCGGTGGCGGTCAGCTCGATGGACCGACCGGCGCGGGAGACCTCGTACGACTCCTCGTCGAGGACCAGGTCACCGACGACGATCCGCGAGTCGCCGGCCTCGGAGACGGAGATCTGGGAGCGGCGGATGAGCCCCCGGAGCCTGGCGACGACCTCCTCCAGCGAGAACGGCTTCGTGACGTAGTCGTCGCCGCCCGCGGTCAGGCCGGTGACCCGGTCCTCGACGGAGTCCTTCGCGGTGAGGAACAGCACCGGGGTGTCGTCGTTGTTCTGCCGGAGTCGGCTCAGCACCTGCAGCCCGTCGAGGTCCGGCATCATCACGTCGAGCACCATCGCGTCCGGCTTGAACTCGCGCGCCTTGGCGAGCGCGTCCTGGCCGCCGTTCGCGCTCGTGACGTCCCAACCCTCGTAGCGGAGGGCCATCGACAGGAGGTCGGTGAGGCTGGCCTCGTCGTCGACGACGAGGATGCGCAACGGCGAACCGTCGGCACGCGTGAGGCGCGGGGCTGCGGAGGGCTGGGAGATGGTCACGTCTTCGAGTATCGAGAGTTTCCTATGAACCGTCTGAGACGGACCGAAGTGCCGTCTGTGGATGATCCGGCAGGGTTCCACGGGTGCCGCCCGTAGCGTCGAGGCATGATCCGTTCCACGGCATGGCCGACCGACGCGTCCGGCGTCGACACCGCGCGTCTCGAGGAGGCGGCCGGGAGGCTCGGCTCGTCCCCGGCGGACCGGCTCGCGTTCACCAGGTGGGTCGCCACCACCACCGCACCCCTGACCGCGGGCACGGCCGGTCCGGTGTTCGCCACGCTCGCCGCCGTCGCGGCCGTCGACGTCGCACTCGCCCGCACGGTCGAGCCGCACCTCGATGCGCTCGGGATCCTCGCGCAGGCCGGGGTCGACGTCCCCGAGGGGTCCACGTGGGGCGTGTTCGCCGCCGAGGCACCGGGGCTGCGGCTCGAGGTCGACGACGCCGGTGTCCTGACCGGGACGAAACCATGGTGCTCGCTGGCCTCGGTGCTCTCGCACGCGCTGGTCACGGCACACCGCGGCGACGAGCGGCAGTTGTTCGCCGTCGACCTGCGACACGAGGGCGTCACCACGCACGACGAGGCCTGGGTCGCCCGCGGGATGCCCGACGTGCCGAGCGGGCCCGTCGACTTCGACGGGGTTCCGGCCGAGGCGGTCGGTGCCCCCGGCTGGTACCTCGACCGGCCGGGGTTCGCCTGGGGTGGGATCGGCGTCGCGGCCTGCTGGTGGGGTGGTGCCGTGGGGCTCGCCCGGGTGCTCCGCGCACACGTCGTATCGCGCCCGGACGCCGAGCTGCTGCGGGTCGCGCTCGGCGCCGTCGTGGCGGACCTCGCCGACGCGGAGGACGCCATCGCCGGCGCCGCCGCAGCGATCGATGCCGAGCGGGACGAGGACTGGGCGCTCGTGGCACAGACCGTCCGGTCGCGTGTCCGTCGTGCCGTGGACGACGTGCGCACAAGGGTCGTCGGGGCGCTCGGTCCCGCGCCGCTGACGTCCGACCCGGCGATCGCCGCCCGCGTGGCCGACCTCGAACTCTACGTCCTGCAGGACCACGGCGACCGGGACCTCGCGCGCATCGGCCGAATGGTCGTCGAGCGTGGCGGTGTCGCATGGTGAGCTTCGACCACCGGCAGCCCGGCACCGACCCAGCAGCCTGGTCCGCGTTCCTCGCCTCCGTCCCCGCCGGTCCGGTCGACGTCGCAGCGTACGCGTCCGTCGTGGTCGTCGCGCCGCACCCCGACGACGAGACGCTCGGCGCCGGCGGGCTCATCGCGACCGCAGCTGACGCCGGTGTCCCCGTGCACGTCGTCCTGGTGTCGCTCGGCGAGGGGTCGCACCCGGACTCCCCCACCACGACGGCCGCCGAACTCGCCGACACCCGTGCGTCGGAGTTCCGGGAGGCGCTCGGGACCCTCCACCCGTCCGTCACGTCGGAGTTCCTCGGGGTGCCGGACGTCGGCCTCCGCGAGCAGCCCGACACGCTGCGGGACGCACTCGTCGCCCGACTCGACGCCGCTCCGGCACGGACGCTCCTCGTCGCACCGTGGCGCGGGGACGGGCATCGTGACCACCGGGTCGCCGGCGAGGTCGCCGAGGCCGTCGTGCACGAGCGGAATGACGTCGACCTGCTGTCCTACCCGATCTGGGCGTGGCACTGGGACGACCCGACCGCGTCGGCGGCGCCGTGGGGCGAGGCCCGGGCGCTCGCGTTGTCCGCGCCCGTGCTCGACCGGAAGCGCCGTGCCCTCGCCGCGTACCGGTCGCAGGTGGAGCCGCTCTCGCCGGCGCCCGGCGACGAGGCGATCGTGGACGACCGGCACGCGGAGCACCACCTGACATCGACGGAGTGGTCGTTCGGGGTGGCGCGGTCGCGGTCGCGGTCGCGGTCGCGCGAGTCGTTCGACGCCCACTACGAACGGAAGCCGGAGGGCTGGGACTTCGACGGCTCCTGGTACGAGCGACGCAAGCGGGCCGTGACCCTGGCGGCGCTGCCCCGGGAGCGCTACCGGTCCGCGCTCGAGATCGGCTGCGCGACCGGTGTGCTCACCGCGGCGCTGACCGAGCGGGCCGACGACGTCCTCGGCACCGACATCGCCGCAGCACCCCTGGAACGAGCACGAGCACGGGCCCCTCGCGCACGGTTCCTGCAGGCGGCGCTGCCGGACGAGTGGCCGGCGGGGACGTGGGACCTCGTGGTCATGTCCGAGGTCGGCTACTACCTCTCCCCGGCTGACCTCGACCGGACGATCGACCTCGTGCTGGACTCCCTCGCCGATGACGGTGTCCTCGTCGCCTGCCACTGGCGACACCCGGACGACGAAGCGGTCTCGAGCGGCGACCTCGTGGACGAACGACTCCGCGCACGCTGGCCACGTCCAGCGCTCGTCCGGCACGTCGAGGACGACTTCGTGCTGACGGTCATGCCCGGTGCCGACGTCCGCTCGGTCGCGCGCGACGAAGGGCTCGTCCGGTGACCGGCCGCATCGACGTCGTCGTGCCCGCCCACGACGAGGAGGACCGGCTCGCCGCCTGCCTCGACGCGCTCCGCACCGCGACGAGTCGGCTCGCAGCGGAACGCCCGGACGTCTCGGTCGGTGTGACCGTCGTACTGGACGGGTGCACGGACGGCAGCGCGGCGATCGCACGGTCGTACGACGTCGCGGTCATCGAGACGCCGCACGTCGGTGTCGGGCGAGCCAGGTCCCTCGGCGTCGCGCACGCCGTGCGGGCTGCCAGGGACCCGGACGCCGTCACGCACTGGCTCGCCCACACCGATGCCGACTCCCGGGTCGACGCCTCGTGGCTCGTCCAGCAGGCCGACGCGCTCGCCCGTGGGGCGCACGTGCTCGTCGGTGCCGTCGTCCCGGACCCGGACGACCTGGACCCGGTCGTCTTCGCACGCTGGACCACGGCACACCCGCCCGGTGCCGCGCTCGGTCACGTGCACGGCGCCAACCTCGGGGTGCTCGCCGCCGCGTACCGCGTGCTCGGCGGCTTCGACCCGGTCCCCGAGCACGAGGACGTCCGCCTGGTCGAGCGTGCCCGCGCCCTCGGACTCCGCGTCGACGCGACGATCGAGGCGCCGGTCGTGACGAGCGGACGATTCGCCGGTCGGACGCCTGGCGGGTACGCCGAACACCTCCGCCAGACCTACGGCGACGCGTCCTGAGCGGCACTTAGAAACCTCTTAGGGACGCGATGGCCCGGCCACAACCACCGTCCGTACGTTCTCCTCATTCCCGCACCGGCCCCACCGGTCACACCCCCGAGGAGAACCATGTTCCTGACCTACCTCAGGCGCGAGCTCACGAACCGCAAGAAACAGACCGTCATCATCGCGATCGGCATGGCGCTCGCCATCGCACTCGTGGTCATCGTCTCCTCGATCTCGAGCGGCGTGAAGACCGCGCAGTCGAGCGTCCTGCAGTCGGTGTACGGCGTCGGCACCGACATCACCGTGTCGAAGACCGCGACGCCGTCGTCGAGCGGCGGACGGCCGAGCTTCGACTTCGGCGGACAAGACTCGTCCGGCTCCAGCGGCAGCACGAACCTCTCGCAGTCGCGGCTCTCCGTCTCCCCCGGCACTAGCACGCTGTCCGCGGCGAACCTGGAGACCGTGACCGCGACCGACGGCGTCAAGGCGGCGACCGGTGTCCTCACGCTGCAGAACAGCACCTTCTCCGGGACCGTCCAGCAGCAGGACTCGAGCAGCGACAGCAGCGACAGCAGCAGCAGTGGGACCAGCACCCAGCAGGGACCCCCGAGCGGTGGCGGTGGTGGTGGCTTCGGCGGCGGCTCGTTCGACGTCGACTCCTTCAGCGTGACCGGCATCCCCGTGTCCGGCGACGCGGTCGGCCCGCTCACGAGCACCGAGATCACGAAGGGCCGCACCTTCGCCGCGAAGGACGCCGGCAAGGACGTCGTGGTGCTCGACGCGAGCTACGCGAAGAGCGAGTCGAAGGCGGTGGGCGACACCGTCTCCATCGGCGGGACCGACTTCACCGTGATCGGCATCGTCTCCTCCACGGGCTCCTCGAGCACGACCGGGTCGAACACCTACATCCCGCTCGACACCGCGCAGGCCCTCGCCGACCTCGACGGCAAGGTCACCTCGATCTACGTCTCCGCGGAGTCGTCCTCCGACGTCAGCACCATCAAGGCGGCGCTGCAGAAGCAGCTCACGAGCGCCACGGTGTCCACGGAGTCCGACCTCGCGTCGAGTGTCTCCGGTTCGCTCGCCACCGCGTCGAGCCTCGTCTCGAACCTCGGCACGTGGCTGTCGATCCTGGTGCTCGCGGCGGCGTTCCTCATCGCCATCCTCTTCACGATCTCCGGCGTCACCCGACGCACCCGTGAGTTCGGCACCCTGAAGGCCATCGGCTGGTCGAACGGACGCATCACCCGGCAGGTCGCCGGCGAGTCCCTCGTGCAGGGCCTCATCGGCGGCGTCATCGGTGCGGCGGCCGGTCTGATCGGGATCCTCGTGGTCAACGTCATCGCGCCGACGATCTCGGCGAGCGCCTCGACGAGCACCCGCGGTGCAGGCGGAGGCGGCGGGATGCCCGGCGGCGCGGCGACCGCGGCAGCGGGCAGCGGCACCACCGGCGGAGCCCCTGCCGGCGGGTTCGGCGGCGGTGGAGCGAGCACCGCCGCGACGACCGACGTCGTCCTGCACGCCCCCGTGACGGTCGAGGTGATCCTGCTCGCGATCGGCCTGGCGATCCTCGGTGGCCTCATCGCCGGTGCCCTCGGTGGCTGGCGTGCGAGCCGGCTCCGTCCGGCCGAGGCCCTGCGGAGCGTGGCCTGATGACCGACGACACCGCCGCGACCGAGACCGGCGCGACCGACACGACCGAACCGACGACAGGAGCAACCGTGACCACCACCGAGACCGCAGCGCCCACGGCGGACGCGACCCGTGCCTCCAGTCCGATGTACCGGCTCAGCAACGTGAGCAAGACCTACAAGCAGAAGAACCGCACCGTCACCGCCTTGACGAACGTCGACCTGACCATCCCACAGGGGCAGCTCGTCGCGATCCAGGGGCCGACGGGCGGTGGCAAGTCGACGCTGCTGCAGATGCTCGGCGCGCTCGACCGGCCGAGTGCCGGATCGGTGCTCCTCGGCGAGCGCGACGTCGCGAAGCTCGGGGACGGCGCACTGACGAACGTCCGTGCGACGGAGATCGGGTTCGTGTTCCAGAGCTTCAACCTCATCCCGACGCTGACGGCGCTCGAGAACGTGGAGACCGCGTTCGCGGGGTCGCTCGCGAACCGGGCACGATCGGAGATCCGGACGCGTGCGACGGCCGCGCTCCGGGAGGTCGGTCTCGGTGAGCGCCTCGACCATCTTCCGGCCGAGCTGTCCGGTGGGCAGCAGCAGCGCGTGGCGATCGCCCGCGCGCTGGTGAAGAACCCGAGCGTCCTGCTCGCCGACGAACCGACGGGCGCGCTCGACGAGGGCACCCGGGACGAGATCATGGGGCTCATCGAGCGGCAGTGGAAGGACCGCGGCCTGACGGTCGTGATCGTCACGCACGACTCGTGGGTCGCCAAGCGAGCGGAGCGCCGCCTGCACATCAAGCAGGGTCAGGTCCGCGAGGCGTAGCGCCCGGGCGCTGACGGCTCGCCGCACGACCGAGAGCACGCAGCACCGCGGGATCCCGTGGTGCTGCGTGCTCTCGGTCGTGCGCGGCGCGTCCGGCTACTCGCTGCCGGGGTGGTCCACGGGGTAGTCGCAGTACGCGAACCAGGTCGAGTCCGGCGACCACGGCGGCACGTTGACCGTTCCCTGCCCGCCGTCGAGCGTCACCAGGGTCTCGGGCACCGGCATCATGCGGGCACCACGCACGAGGGCACCTGGCAGGAGCCGGAGCTCCACGCGGTGGTCGGCCGGGTGTCCCTGCACGCCGGGCTCGTACGACAGGTACAGCAGGTGCGCGCCGTCCGGTGACACGTGCGGGAACCAGTTCACCCGGTCGTCGTTCGTGATCCGCACGGGCTCCGTCGCGCCGGGCCACAGGGCGACGAGCTGGGCCGTCCCCGGGCTGAAGCGCTCCGAGTTCCAGACGAGCATCTCCCCCGCGTAGGAGACGCCGTCGTCCGGGTGCTCGTCCCGGGTCAGGAACGTCGGCTCTCCCGACGCGACGTCGACGAGCGCGACGTCGGTCGTCCAGACGCCGTCCTCGCTGCGCTCCCCCACGATCGCCGCGAGCGCCCCACCATCGGGTGCGATGCCGTGCAGGTAGTACTTCCGGACGACGGGCAGGGCGTCGGCCGCGTGGGTGAGCGGCGCCGAGGCTCCCCCGGCCGGCAGCGGGATGCGGTAGAGGTCCCCGTCGCGACTGCTCACCACGACGGACTTCCCCGAGGGGTCGAGGACGTGGTCGTTGTTGATCTCGGGGACACCGGGCATCGGGCATCGTTCGAGGGCGCTCTCGTCGAGGACGGTGTCGGCGTCCGGGATCCGCAGCAGCCAGAGGTCCCCGTTGCCGTTCAGCACCAGGGTCCGGTCGTCGAGGACGTTCGGTGCCTCGACGAGGACGGTGGAGCTCTCGAACACGAGTCTCGGTTCGCGCCGGTCGACGTCGTACACGTGCACCCGGCTGGTCTGTCCGGGCAGCAGCTGCCGCCCGCGTGCGTCTGTCATGCGTCCATCCTGCCGCGCTGCGCGCCGCTCGTCCCGAGCCTTGGGACGAGACTCGGGCATCGCACAACGAGACTCGGGCTGAGCGACGTTCCTCGCGCGCCGCGCTGCGAGTTCGGTCGCCCAGCCCGAGTCTCGGGTCGGAACGAGTCCCCGCCTACTTCACCGCGCCCGCGGTCAGGCCGGCGACGAACTGGCGCTGGACGATGAGGAACGCGATGACGACCGGGATGCTCACGACGAGGCTCGCCGCCATGATCTGGTTCCAGTACACGTTGGTCTGCGTCGAGTACTGCTGCAGACCGACCGCGAGCGTCTGCCCGTTGCCGTTCGTCATGACGGAGGCGAAGAGGACCTCGCCCCATGCCGTCATGAACGAGTAGATGCCGACCGCGACGAGACCCGGGCGGGCCGACGGCAGGATGATCCGGAACAGCGCACCCATCGGGCCGGAACCGTCGACCATCGCGGCCTCGTCGAGTTCACGCGGGATGGTCTCGAAGTACCCGGCGAGCATCCAGATCGAGAACGGGAGCGTGAACGTCAGGTAGGTGATGATCAGACCGGTCCAGCTGCCGACGAGCTGGATCCCGAGCGAGTTCCCGAGGTTCGTGAAGATGAGGAACAGCGGGAGCAGGAACAGCACACCGGGGAACATCTGGGTGGAGAGCACCGCGGTCGTGAAGGTGCTCTTGCCCTTGAAGTTCCACCGCGACACCGCGTAGGCGGCGAACGTGGCGATGATGAGCGAGAACACCGTCGCGACCGTGCAGACCACGAGCGAGTTGATGAAGTACTGCCCCAGCGGCACCGTCGACCACATGTCGATGAACGGCTGGAAGGTGATGTTGGTCGGGATCCACGTGAAGTCGTTCTGCACGTCACCGAGCGGCTTGATGGCCGTGGTGATCATCACGTAGAGCGGCACGACCGTGAAGACGGTCAGGAGTGCCAGGACGATGATCTTGAAGGACTTTGCGCCCACTGTTTCACGCACGGACGGACCTCCGGTTGGTCACGGCGAGGTAGATGCCGGTGACGACGAGCAGGAAGAGGAGGAGCAGGACGCTCATCGCAGCACCGGAACCGAAGTTCCAGGTGATGAACGAGGCGTTGTAGATGTGGAAGCTGAGCAGGTCGGCCGCCGGCGGCTGTGCCGTCGAGCCGAAGAGCACGTACGGCGTGTTGAAGTCGTTGAAGGTCCAGAGGAACATCACGAGCACGAGCGTCACGTTGACCGGGCGGACCATCGGGAGCGTGATCGAGCGCCACTGCCGGAAGGGCTTCGCACCGTCGACCGAGGCTGCTTCGTACACGTCGGCGGGGACGGACTGCAGACCGGCCATCAGCATCAGGAACGCGAACGGCCAGGTCTTCCAGATCGCCACGACCACGACGGCCACGAAGGCGTTGTTGCCGATGAGCCAGAACGGCCCGCTTCCGCTGACCAGGTGCAGCTGGTCGACCAGGATGTGGTTGATCGCACCCGAGTCGCGCTGGAACATGAACTTCCACGTGATCACGCCGGCGTACATCGGCAGCGCGTACGGCACGAGGAACAGCGTGCGGAACAGCCCGCGACCCTTGAACGGCTTCTGCAGCGCGACCGCCGCCATCATGCCGAAGCCCCACGAGAGGCCGACGACGAGGATCGTGAACGCCACGGTGATCAGGAACGAGTTGAGCAGTCCCTTGCCGATCGCCTGGTTGAAGTCGACGGCCACCTGGTAGTTGTGCAGGCCGGCCCACGGCGCGGCGCCCCAGTTCGCGATGAAGTACTTGGTGAGCTGGACGAAGCTGATCCAGATGCCGGTGAGCATCGGCACGATGTGGATCAGGAGCTCGAAGAGGATCGCGGGACCGACGAGCGCGTAGGGCAGCCACTGGAGGCGGCTCTTCTTCCCCTTGTGCGGAGGACGCGACAGGGTCGGCGCCTTCGTGTGCGTCAGGTCGATGGCCTCGGAGTCGGGCAGGACCGTCGTGGACATGGGCAGGGCCTTTCGGCTGAGGAGGGTTCGGGTGCTGCGCCGGCCGTGGCAGCGGCCGGTGGAGGTGAGGGGTGGAGGCCCGGGGCGGCCTTGCGGACGCGCCCCGAGCCTCCAGGGTGGATCAGCCGTTCGCCTGGGACACCTGGTCCTGGGCGGTCTGCAGCGCGGACTTGATGTCACTGTCGGACACCGTGCCGCCGGTCGCGATCTTGGCGAACATGTCGTTCATCGCCTTGCCGACCGTGGACTCGAACTGGTCCTCGGCGGGCACCAGCGGGAGCGGCTTCGCCTTGTTGTTGTAGATGTCGAGGAACGTCTTCGTCTGCTCGTCGGTGACCGAGTCGGCAGCGGAGGCGAGCACCGGCAGTGCCGAGTACGGCTTGTCGAGCGTGGTCTGCGTGGCCTCGCTCGTCATGTACTTGACGAACTTGAGCGCGCCGTCCTTGTTCTTCGTGTTCTTGAAGATCGACAGGTTGATGCCGGCCGGGAAGCTCGCGATGTCCTTGCCGCCCTTGGGGGCCGGGAAGGGGACCACGCCGAAGTCGTCGGCGGACATGCCGTTCGACGTGATCGTCGCGTTCGCGTTGTTCTGCGTCAGCATCATCGCGGCCTTCTTGTTCGCGAAGTCCGAGACCGCCTGGGTCCCGTTGTCGTACTGCGCGTTCGAGGTGTTGACCACCTTGTCGCTCTGCATCAGGTCGAGGTAGCGCTTGATGCCGTCGACGTTGGCGCTCGACGTGAAGGTCGGCTTGCCGCTCTTGTCGAACCACTCGCCGCCGTTCTGCGCCGAGTTGATGAACGCGAAGTGCGCGTTCTCGGTGTACGAACCACCCGCGATGGTGAAGCCGTACTTGCCGTCGGTGGTGAGCTTCTTGGCGTCGGCGGTCAGGTCCTCCCAGGTGGTGGGGGCTTCGATGCCGGCGTCCTTGAACATCTGCTTGTTGTAGTACAGACCGTAGGCGAGGCCGTAGAGCGGGACGCTCGTGACCGTCTTGCCGGGGGCGCCACCGGTGGAGAGCGCGACCTTGCCGAACTTGTCGGCACCGCCGATCGCCTTCATCTCGGATGAACCGAACTCCTGGAACGCACCGGTCGCCTGGAGCGACGTCGCCCAGGTGTTGCCGATGTTGACCACGTCAGGGCCCTGCCCAGAGGTGACGGCGGTCTGGATCTTCGTCTGCAGGTCGTTCCAACCGATGACCTGGAGGTTGACCTTGATCCCGGTCTCCTTGGTGAACTTCTCGAGGACGGGGGTCAGCACCTCCTTGTCGTTCTGCAGGGACGTGCCCTGGTTGGACGCCCAGTAGGTGAGCGTCTTGGAGTCGCCGGACGAACCGGAGCCTCCGGAGGAGCAGGCTGCGAGGCCGGTCACGGTGAGTGCCGCGGCCGCGGTGATGGCCAGTGCGCGGATGGCAGTGCGCATGACTCTCTACTTTCTCGTCGTTGAGATGGTGCAGTGGGATCTGCGGGTGCTCCGGGTGGAGCGGTTTCGGGTGCTGCTGTGTGGTGTCGGCGGGCTGCGTCGTCCGACGACGTGGTGCGGGGCGGACCCGGCCGTCAGGCCAGGGTCTGCTCCGCGGGGTCCCAGCCCTCGGGGAGGGTCGGGGAGGGTGCGACGGTGCTCTCCACGAGCACCGCCTCACCACGTTCGGCACTCTCGGCGATGGAGACCATCACGTCGAGGACGTGGAACGCGAGGGCGCCGGGGACCCGGTTCTCCTCGCCTGCACGGAGGGAGCGGGCCAGGTCGACCACGCCGGTGCCGCGCGAGTAGGTGGAGCCGACGGCCGGGATGGTCTCCGGCTCCTCGGAACCGAGCGCGTACAGCTCGGTGTCGCCGTCGAAGTTGTTCGGGTCCGGGAAGACGACCGTCCCGGTCTCCCCCGCGATCTCCACGAAGCCGGTGCGGCCGCGGTCCGACTCGAACGAGAACACGCTCTGCGCGCTCCCGCCGTTCTCGAACTCGATGAGCGCCGAGTGGTTCGTCGGCACCTCGACCGGGAACTCGGTGCCGGCCTTCGGACCGGAACCGATCGTGCGCGTCGCGCGGGACTTCGACGACGTCGCCGTCACCTTCGCGACCGGGCCGAACGCCTGCACGAGCGTCGTGATGTAGTACGGGCCGATGTCGAACAGCGGACCCGCGCCGTGGGCGAAGAGGAACTCGGGGCTCGGGTGCCACGACTCCGGGCCGGGGCTCTGGAACAGCGTCAGGCCGTTCAGCGGCGTCCCGATCCGACCGTCGCGGATGGTGCGGAGCGCGGTCTGCAGGCCGGCACCGAGGAAGGTGTCCGGCGCGACGCTGACCGTCTTGCCCGCAGCAGCCGCGGCGTCGCGCAGCTGTGCGGCACTCGATCGGTCGAGCGCGTACGGCTTCTCGCCCCACACGTGCTTGCCGGCGGCGAGGACCTGCAGCGCGACCTCGACGTGGGCGGCGGGGATCGTCAGGTTGACGACGATCTCGATGTCGTCGATCGCCAGGAGCTCCTCGACGGTGCCGGAGCCCGCGACGCCCCACTTCTCCGCCTGCGCAGCAGCGCGGGGCAGGTCGATGTCGGCGATGAAGTGGACCTTCACGTCGGGGAAGACGGTGAGGTTCGAGAGGTACTGGTCCGAGATGACCCCGGCGCCGATGACGCCGACGCCGACCGGGCCGGTCTTCGTGGTGGTCTGGGCCTGTTCGCCCGTCGCGGTGTCGGTCATGCGTCCACTCCCTGCAGGAACGTGTACGAGTCGGCGACTGCCTGGAAGACGTCGCCGTCGTGGTCGTCGAGCTCGATGACGTGCAGGGCGTTCGGCGCAGCCGCGACGATCTCGCGGATGGGCATGATGCCGTTGCCGACCGCGACCTGCTGCTTGTCGTCGTGCGACCCGTCGCCGTCCTTGACGTGCAGGAACTGCACCTTGTCGCCGAGCTTCTCGATGACGGCCACCGGGTCGTCGCCACCGACCTTCGCCCAGTAGGTGTCGAGCTCGAGCACGACGTCGTCGGAGAGGGCACCGGCGAAGACCTCGTAGGCGCTGACGCCGTCGATGCGGTTCGAGAACTCGAACGCGTGGTTGTGGTACCCGAGGGTCAGGCCGTGGTCAGCGGCACGCGGGGCCAGTGCGCTGAGTTCGCGGGCGATGGCCTCGACGTCCTCGCGAGTGGTCCAGCGGGCCTCGTCGATGTGCGGGTCGATCAGCGTCTCGGTGCCGATCGTCGCCGTGGCGTGGAAGATGCGCTCGAGGTCCTGCTCACCCGCGTCCAGCAGACGTGCGTGGCCGCTCGGGGCCTCGAGTCCTGCTTCCTTCAACGCGGCCGCGTACTCGTCGGCGCGGTCCACGTAGCCGAAGAGTTCGACCTTCGTGAAGCCGATGCCGGCGATGCGCTGCAGGGTGCCGGGAAGATCGGCTCCGAGTGCGTCGCGGACCGTGTAGAGCTGAACCGAAAGCGGTTGTGTCACCAGTGTTCTCCTCATCGAGACGGTGGTCGTCACTGACCGAGCGTCACACTACGAGCACTTCTGTCGGCGGTCAAGCAGAAGTCCGCAAATCTTCGGCGGACTTCATTGCGTGCCCTGTTCGATGTGTGGTTCACTCCCCCCATGGTCGACTTGACACGGACGGCAGCGTCGCCTCCGGTCGGGACGAGCGAGCTCTTCCAGATCCTCCGCGACGGTGTGCCGCGGACCCGGGCCGAGCTCGCCGCACTGACGGGAGCAGCACGCTCCACCATCGGCGTGCGCCTGGACGCGCTCGCGGACATCGGGCTCATCGGGCCCGTCGAGACCGCGGCATCCACCGGTGGCCGCCCACCGGCGCAGATCGCGCTCCGCTCCACCTCGCGCCTCGTGGTCGCCGCCGACCTCGGGGCGTCGCACGGCCGCGTCGCCGTGACCGATCTCGTCGCAGCACCCCTCGCCACGCGCGAGGCCCGCATCGACATCGCCGCCGGCCCCGTCCCGACGCTGACCTGGTTGGTCGAGGCGATCGACGAACTCCTGACCGAGATCGGTCGCGCCCGCGACGACGTCATCGCCATCGGCATCGGCGTCCCCGGGCCCGTCGAGTTCTCCACCGGTCGGCCGGCGAACCCGCCGATCATGCCGGGGTGGGACGGCTTCGACGTCCCCGGCTGGCTCCGGCAGCACGTCTCCGCGCACGTGCTGCTCGACAACGACGTCAACATCGCGGCGCTCGGCGAGCGGGAGCACGGCTGGCCGAACGTGGACCACCTGCTGTTCGTCAAGGTCGCCACCGGCATCGGTTCCGGCATCGTGTCCGAGGGGCGGCTCCAGCGAGGCGCGCAGGGCACCGCCGGTGACATCGGGCACGTGCGCGTCTCCCGCGCCGGCGACGTGCCGTGCCACTGCGGGAACACCGGCTGTCTCGAGGCCGTCGCCTCCGGGCCCGCGATCGCCCGGTCGCTCCGGGCGAAGGGCCACGACGTGCACACCAGCGCGGACGTGATCGACCTCGTCACCCGCTCGGACCTGGACGCCATCGGAGCGGTCCGGCAGGCCGGTCGGGACATCGGCGAGGTCCTGGCGACGTGCGTGTCCCTCATGAACCCCTCGGTCATCGTGCTCGGCGGATCGATCACGCAGGCGGGCGAGCACCTCCTGGCCGGCGTCCGGGAGGTCGTGTACTCCCGCTCGATGCCGCTCGCCACCGAGCACCTCGTCATCGCGCCGTCCCGTGCCGGGGGCATCGCGGCGCTCCAGGGAGCAGCCGCGCTCGCGATCGGCTACGCCCTCTCCCCCGCAGGCGTCGACGAGTTGGTCGCGTACGCGGAGGGGCGCGAGCTGGTCTCCTGACCGCGCGTTCCGGTCGGCGCGGTGCGCCGGTTTCCGTCCGTCGGTGCTCGGGGAGAGAATCGTCGGGTGACGATCGTGCAGCCCACCCTGTGGGACAGCCTGGAGGCCGAGCCCGGCCCCGGCGCGTCCGTCACCGGTGCGCACGACGCGTTCACGAGCCTCCGGGGCCACACCGAGCGGATCGTCGCGCACTCCTCGGACCGCGTCGCGTGGCTCCGCGCCCGCGCCGCGGGCATCACCGCCACGGACGTCGCGCGGCTCGCCTCGCTCCGCGCGGTCGAGGCCGTCATCGCGGACAAGCGCTACGGTTCCCGGTTCTCCGGCAACGCCTACACCGAGCACGGCAAGGAACGGGAGCCCGTGATCGCCGCGTGGGTGGCCGCCACGCACGGCATCCAGCCGTCGGCGCACCTGTTCCACGCGAGCGCCAACCGTGCCCACCTCGCGACCCCGGACGGCGTCGGGCAGGACCGGGACGGCCGGCTGCTCCTCGCCGAGATCAAGACGACGTCGTCCGGCTGGAAGCGTGTCCCGCGGCACTACCTGCGGCAGGTCTGGTGGCAGCAGTACGTGCTCGGCGCCGAGCGCACGTTGTTCGTGTGGGAGAAGCACGACGGGTTCGTGCCGATCGCGGACGAGCCCGAGTGCCGGTGGATCGATCGCGACGACGACCAGATCCGCGGACTCGTGCAGCTGGCGGACATGGTGCTCGACCGGCTGCGCGACGCCCGCTGACGTCCCGGCTACACCCGGATCAGGCGCAGTCGGCTCATTCCGATCACGAGCAACCCCATCAGGGCGATGAACACCGCCACCCCGAGGCAGTACAGCGCTACGACCCCGTACCCGAGGCTCGGGTTCAGGAACGGGTACGGCACCCAGCCGTCGGTCGCCCCGCGGACCAGCACCACGACGAGCCAGACCGCCGGGTAGAGCAGGAACCACCACACGTGGCGGGTGCGCAGTCGGGCACGGTCGGAGAACAGCAGCCAGTCGAGCACGGCGTACACGGGGATGACCTTGTGCAGCAGGTCGTTCGACCACGGCACGGTGAACGAGTTGCCGAGCGCCGCCTCGACGAGCAGCGTGTTGTAGACGATGCCGGTCGTGGCGATGTAGACGGTCGCGGCGCCGCGGAACACCGACGCACCGACCCCCTCGCGCTGCCGGCGGGCCGCGGCGACCAGGGCGACGGCGAACGCGACGGCGATGATGATGTTCGACTGGATCGTGAAGTAGCCGAAGAAGTTCCAGAACACGACTCCGGGACCCTGGGACGTCCGGATGAACTGGGCGACGATCGCGGCGACCACCGCGATCACGGCGATGAGCCGGAGGGAGTTGACGAGCGTGCGCACAGGGCCACGCTATCGGGTGACACGCAGGAAGGCCCCGCACCGATGTCGGTGCGGGGCCTTCCTGCGAGTCGGACTCAGATGCTGTTGACGTCCAGCGGGATGCCGGGGCCGAAGGTCGTCGAGACGGCGCCCTTCATGACGTAGCGGCCCTTCGAGGCGCTCGGCTTGAGGCGGTTGATCTCCTCGAGCGCGGTCGAGATGTTCTCGTCGAGCTGCTCGGCGGTGAACGAGGCCTTGCCGACGACGAAGTGCACGTTGGCGTGCTTGTCGACGCGGAACTCGATCTTGCCGCCCTTGATGTCGTTGACGGCCTGCGCGACGTTCGGGGTCACGGTGCCGGTCTTCGGGTTCGGCATGAGGCCACGCGGGCCGAGCACCTTACCGAGACGACCGACCTTGCCCATGAGCTCCGGGGTCGAGACGGCCGAGTCGAAGGCGGTGTAGCCCTCGGCGACCTTCGCGATGAGCTCGTCGCCACCGACCTCGTCGGCGCCGGCGGCGATGGCGGCCTCAGCAGCGGCACCCGTCGCGAAGACGATGACGCGGGAGGTCTTGCCGGTGCCGTGCGGCAGGATGACGGTGCCACGCACCATCTGGTCCGCCTTGCGGGGGTCGACGCCGAGCTTCAGCGCGACCTCGACCGTGGAGTCGGTCTTCGCAGAGCCGGTCTCCTTGGCCAGGGCGACGGCCTCGGTCGGGGTGTAGAACTTGTCGGCCTCGATCTTCGCGGCCGCGGCCTGGTAGGCCTTGGACTTCTTCGCCATGGTGGTCTCCTTGCGAGATACGTGGTTGACGAGCCGGCGAGGCTCTCCCACGGAAGGGTTTGGGGGTGTGGACCTGAGTGGGGTGAGGCCTACGCCTCGACCGTGATGCCCATCGAACGAGCAGTGCCGGCGATGATCTTCGCGGCCTGGTCGATGTCGTTGGCGTTCAGGTCGGCCTGCTTGGTCTCGGCGATCTGACGGACCTGGTCCATCGAGATCTTCGCGACCTTGACCGTGTGCGGGGTCGCGGACCCCTTCTGCACACCCGCAGCCTTCTTGATGAGCTCAGCGGCCGGCGGGGTCTTGAGGATGAACGTGAACGAACGGTCCTCGTAGACGGTGATCTCGACCGGCACGACGTTGCCACGCTGCGACTCGGTCGCGGCGTTGTACGCCTTGCAGAACTCCATGATGTTCACGCCGTGCTGACCGAGCGCCGGACCGATCGGCGGGGCCGGGTTGGCGGCCCCCGCGTTGATCTGCAGCTTGATCAGGCCCGTGACCTTCTTCTTCGGTGCCATGTTGTGCTTCCTCCTGGAATCGAACGCACGGGGATCCGTGCACTCTCCCGCGTGGCCGGCGGTTCCGGCTCGCGGTCACGAGCCCGACGCACGAAGCGTCCGGGCCCAAACTCGATAAGTGTACTCGACTAGAGCTTGGTGACCTGGTCGAAGCTGAGCTCGACCGGGGTCTCGCGCTCGAACAGCGAGACGAGGACGGTCAGCTTGCCGCTCTCCGGCTTGATCTCGGAGATCGATCCGGGGAGCCCCGCGAACGAGCCTTCCTTGATCGTGATCGTCTCGCCGACCTCGAAGTCGACCTCTGCGGCCGGGGAGGCCTGCGTCTGGCCGCTGCCCTTGCCGCCCTTGGTCGGTGCCGGCTCGGCGACCTGGACCAGGGACTTCAGCATGCCGAACGCCTCGTCGAAGCGGAGCGGCGTGGGGTTGTGCGCGTTGCCGACGAAGCCGGTGACACCGGGGGTGTGCCGGACGACGGACCACGAGTCCTCGTTGAGGTCGAGACGCACGAGCACGTAGCCGGGGATCCGGACGCGCGTGACGAGCTTGCGCTGACCGTTCTTGATCTCGACGACGTCCTCCATCGGGACCTCGACCTGGTAGATGTAGTCCTCCATCGACATCGAGACCATGCGGTTCTCGATGTTCGACTTCACGCGGCGCTCGAAGCCCGCGTAGGAGTGGATGACGTACCACTTGCCCGGCTTCATCCGCAGCTCGGCCTTGAAGGCCTCGTACGGGTCGACCTCGGCGGGCTCCTCGTCCTCGAGCGCGTCGGCGGCTTCGTCCGCGGCGATCGTGGCGTTCGCCTCGTCGGCGGACTCCTCCTCGATCTCGGACTCTTCCTCGTCCTCGACGGCCTCGACGGCGGCTTCCGCCTCGTCGGCGGTGTCGATCTCGAGCGCGTCGTCGACGATCGCGTCGGCCTCGGGGTCCTGCGACTCCGCGAGGGCGGTCAGGCTCTCGTCGATGCCGAGCGACTCGTCGTCCTCGTCCTCGACCGAGATCGCGCGCTCCTCGGCGGACTCCGCCGAGCGCTCCTCACCGGTCTCGACGTCGCCTTCCTGGTTCTCCTCCACCTCGGAGGACTGCTCTGCAGCGGTCGCGAGGTCGATGTCGTCGCGGGAGTTGTCAGACACTGTCGGTTCTTTCCGTTCGGTGGTGCGGATCGGGTTGGCGTTCGGTCTCTGGGTGTGCCTGGTTTCGGCTCCGCCCGCGCGATGTTCGATCAGCACCGTGTTGATCTGCGCGGGCGGGGAACCGGGTGACCCGGGCGTCGGCCCGTGTGGACGAGCCTACGTGGACGGCCTGATCAGGCGGTCGGACCGTTGCCGAAGACGTAGCCGACACCGAGTCCGAACACGAAGTCGAGGACCGACACGAGGATCATCATCACGACGACGAAGACCAGGACGACACCGGTGTAGCTGAAGAGCTCCTTGCGGGTCGGCGTGACGACCTTGCGGAGTTCGCCGATGACCTGGCGGATGAACAGGGCGATCGCGGCGAACGGCCCGCGGCGCCCGGCCCGGTCCTGCTTCGCCTTGGCGACGACGTCGTCCGCCGTCGCTTCCACGTCTTTGCTCGCCAACTTCTACCCTTCCAGAGTTGCAGGGCGGACAGGACTCGAACCTGCAACCTGCGGTTTTGGAGACCGCTGCTCTACCAATTGAGCCACCGCCCTTCAGGGGCCGATCCGGCCCCTGGGTGAACACGTCCGCCATCAGGCAGGCCGTGACCACCGCAGATGAGTGTACGGGAGTGCGTCACACGGTGTCCACTTGAGGGCCGCTCCGGCGTGCCGCGCCGATAGGCTGGACCGGTGAGCACCGCAGCCAACGGCCCCGAGTCCACCGCCAACCAGCGCCCGCGCATCGCGTCCCGCATCGCCGCGATCGCCGAGTCCGCCACGCTGAAGGTCGATGCCAAGGCCAAGGCGCTGAAGGCCGCCGGTCGCCCGGTGATCTCCTTCGCGGCCGGCGAGCCCGACTTCGCCACGCCGGCGCACGTCGTCGACGCCGCGGTCGCCGCAGCGCAGGACCCGAAGAACCACCGCTACACGCCAGCGACGGGCCTCCCGGAGCTCAAGCAGGCCATCGCCGAGAAGACCGCCCGCGTCTCCGGCGCGGCCGTCGACGCCGCGCAGGTCATCGTCACGAACGGTGGCAAGCAGGCGGTCTACGAGGCGTTCGCCACGATCGTCGACGACGGCGACGAGGTCCTGCTCCCCGCTCCGTACTGGACCACCTACCCCGAGGCGATCCGTCTCGCCGGCGGTGCGCCCGTCGAGGTCTTCGCCGGCAGCGACCAGGACTACCTCGTCACCGTCGAGCAGCTCGAGGCAGCGCGCACCCCGAAGACGAAGGCGCTGCTGTTCTGCTCCCCCTCGAACCCCACGGGCGCCGTGTACTCGGCCGAGCAGACCCGCGCGATCGGCGAGTGGGCGCTGGAGCACGGCATCTGGGTGATCAGCGACGAGATCTACCAGGACCTCGTCTACGACGGCACCGAGTTCGCCGGCATCCTGCAGCAGGTCCCCGCCCTCGCCGACACCACGATCCTGGTGAACGGCGTCGCGAAGACCTACGCGATGACCGGCTGGCGCGTCGGATGGTTCATCGGCCCGGCCGACGCGGTGAAGGCCGCCTCGAACCTGCAGTCGCACCTGTCGTCCAACGTGTCGAACGTGTCGCAGCGCGCCGCGATCGCCGCCCTGAACGGCCCGCAGGAGCCCGTCGCCGAGATGCGCGAGGCGTTCGACCGCCGCCGCAAGGCCATCGTCGCCGGGCTCAACGCGATCCCCGGGTTCGTCACGCCGACCCCGAAGGGCGCCTTCTACGTCTACCCCGACGTCACGGCACTCCTCGGTCGCGAGTGGGCAGGCAGCACCCCGACGACGTCGCTCGAGCTCGCCGACCTGATCCTCGAGCACGCCGAGGTCGCGGTCGTCCCCGGCGAGGCGTTCGGTCCCTCCGGCTACCTCCGGCTGTCGTACGCCCTCGGCGACGACGACATCGCCGAGGGCGTCGCCCGACTGGCCGAACTCTTCAGCTGACCGTCCTCTCGCCAAAGCGACAGTGTCCGCCCGGATTCCGGGCGGACACTGTCGCTTTCGCGGTGCGGGTTGGTGCAGAGCCGGGAGGCTCGTGGTGCGTCAGGCGAGCAGGTCGCCGACCACGACGGGTTCCGGTACGAGCGACACACCGAACCGGTTGAGCACCGTCAGCTGGACGTAGCGCGCCAGCTCCGCGACCTGCGCGGCCGTCGCGTCGCCGCGGTTCGTCAGCGCGAGGGTGTGCTTCGACGAGATCGCCGCGTGTGACCCGGCGAGCGCGTACCCGCGGTGCACCCCGGAGTGCTCGATGAGCCAGGCGGCGCTGAGCTTGACGTCGTCACCGGCCGGCCAGCGCGGTGCGTCGGCGGGCAGCGACTCCGCGAACCCGGCCGAGACGATCGGGTTCGTGAAGAACGAGCCGGCGCTCCGGGTGTCCGGGTCCTCGGCGTCCAGGACCATGCCCTTCGCGGCACGCAGACCGAGGACGGTCGAGCGCACCACGGCGGGGTCGACACGATCGCCGAGGGCCACCCCGAGGGATTCGGCGAGCTGCGCGTACCGGACGGGCACGCCGCCCTCGGTGTCGGTGCCGAGTGCGAACTCCACGGTGAGGACGACACCGCGACGGCCGTGCTTCAGCGTGGACGTGCGGTACCCGAGCGCCAGCTCGGCAGCAGGCACCCACGCGCGCTCCCCCGTTGCCGCATCGAGGAACTCGACCCGGGTGAGCACGTCGGAGAGCTCGACCCCGTACGCCCCGATGTTCTGCACGGGGGACGCACCGACGGTGCCCGGGATGCCGCTCAGGGCCTCCAGTCCGGTCCAGCCGTTGTCGACGGTCGACGCGACGAACGCGTCCCACGGCTCACCTGCCGCGACGCGGACGGCGACGCCGTCCGCCGTGGGCTCGTGCTCGACGCCGCGCGTCCGGACGAGCACCACGGTGCCGTCGAACCCGGCGTCGGCGACGAGCAGGTTGCTGCCCCCGCCGACCACGAGCCACTCCTCGTCCGCCCAGGCGTCCCGGGTGTGCGCGACCAGCTCGTCGGTCGTCTCCGCGACCAGGAGCCGCCCGGCGGGACCACCGACACGGAGGGTGGTCAGCTCCGCGAACGCCTGCTGCGACACGGTCAGCGGAACGCCACCGTGACCTGCGCCTTGCCGAGCACGGTCTGCTCGGCGGCGGTCACGGTGAGGTCGATGCGCTGCGGACGGCCCTCGTCGTCGACGGTGCCGACCTTGGCGACGATGCCGATGTCCGCGCCGGTCTCCGGGTCGACCACGACGGGCCGGGTGAAGCGGACCCCGTACGACACGACCCAGCCGCGGTCGCCGAGCCACTCGGACACGGGCTGGACGGCGATGCCCATCGTGAGCATGCCGTGCGCGAGCACGCCGGGGAGCCCGACGGACGCGGCGACGTCGTCGCGGTAGTGGATCGGGTTGAAGTCACCGGAGGCGCCGGCGTACCGGACGAGGGAGTCACGCGTGATGTGCACCTGTCGTTCGGCGACGACGGTGCCCACGGCGGTCTCGGTTGCTGCGTCGGTCATGCGTCGTCCCCCCGGACCACGAGGGTGGAGGTCGCCGTGACGACGTGCTCCCCCGCGGCATCGCTCATCGTGCTCTCGGCCGTGACCATCGCGTTGCCGCCGAGCGTCTTCACGCTCGTGACCGTCAGGGTCGCGGTGAGTTCGTCGCCGGCGACGATCGGTCGGTCGTGGGTGAACTTCTGCTCGCCGTGCACCACGCGCGAGAAGTCGATGCCGGCGTCGGGCTCGGCCAGGAGCTGCGCGAGTGTGGCTTCCTGCACGACGACCGCGAAGGTCGCCGGGGCGACGACGTCGTC
Organism: Curtobacterium sp. L3-7; assembly: GCF_048756585.1. Lineage (NCBI taxonomy): Bacteria > Bacillati > Actinomycetota > Actinomycetes > Micrococcales > Microbacteriaceae > Curtobacterium > Curtobacterium sp. L3-7. Next base: position 3,274,984 of record NZ_CP151474.1, read on the forward strand.
GTAGCCGGCTGCACGTGCGGCGTCCGGGTCGTGGTGGATCGGGTTCGTCGCGAACGTGGCACGGGCGAACTCGCGCACCTTCTCTCGACCGACCAGGTACTTCGGGGCCGGCGGGAACGTCCTGCCGACGAGCTCGGGGTTCACTGACACGACCGGGAGTCTACCGAGGCCGGTCGGGGCTTGCGATTCATGAGTATGCATCGGCTATGCTGGTCCTGGCGGCGCCGGGGGGCGTCGGTTCGTTCGAGGGGGATGCACGTGGAGTCGATGATCGAGTTCGCCGTGCACACCGGCGATCGGCGCACGGCGATGGAGCTCGCGGCCGCGGCGCTGCGATCCGAGGGCCACGACGTCGTGGCCGCACCCGGGTCGATCACCGCGACGTCCGGCAACCGGTTCCTGACGGTGCTGCTCGGGGCGCTCGTGCATCCGGCGAAGCAGTACCGCCGGTACGAGGTCATCGTGTCCACGGCGGGAGGCAGGTCGCTGCTGACGCTCCGGCACGCCGGACACGGGCCTGCCGTCGCTGGCGGGTCGATCGGGGCCGCTCGACGCCGGGAGCGCTGGCACGACGTCGTCCGGGTCCTCGAGCGGACGCTCCGGTCCGCCGGACTGCTCGTCGCCGACCACGATCGCGCCAGCCGGTAGCGACGCTCCGCTGTCGCGCCCGCCGAGCCGTTCGGGCGTCGTTCGCACAAGCGAAAGCGAAGCGCGCCGCGCATCGCCGTGGTTCGGATGGCATTTGGTTGTGCGAAGGCGATCGGCACCGTCCCGGGCCCGGGCCCGGGAACGACGAAAGCCCGGCGCGGACGCCGGGCTTGCGGTAGCGAGGGCGGGACTTGAACCCGCGACCCCACGATTATGAGTCGTGTGCTCTAACCAACTGAGCTACCCCGCCACAGATCCGGCGCTGGTTTCTCGCCGGGTCGGAGCCCCGAGTCAGGATTGAACTGACGACCCCTTCCTTACCATGGAAGTGCTCTACCACTGAGCTATCGGGGCGTGTACCGCGAGCGGCACCACACGAGGATAGCAGAACCCGGACGGTGGTCTGGAACCGGCCGTGACGCCCGGGCGCGCCGCCTCGTGGAGCTAGTTCGCGTTGGCCTGGAGCCACGCCAGCGGGTCCACCGGGACGCCGTCGACGTGCACCTCGAGGTGCAGGTGCGGGCCGGTCGAGTTGCCCGTCGAGCCCACGAGCCCGAGCTCGTCCCCGACCGCGACCTGCTGGCCCTTCACGACCTTGAACGAGTTGTCCATCATGTGGCCGTAGACACTCGTGAACTGCTTGCCGTCGACGTCGTGCTCGACCCACACGTCGTTGCCGAAGCCGCCGTCGTTCGGCTGCACCTTGATGACGGTCCCGGCAGCGATGACCCGGATGGGGGTTCCCGCCCCGGGGGCGAAGTCGACGCCCTGGTGATTGGTCGAGCAGAACGAGCAGCCCTCGACCTGGCGCCCACCGAATCCGGAGGTGATCGGCACGCCGGTCAGGAACGGCCACTGGATCGTGCCGTTCGGGTCGTTCGTGAAGCTCGACGAGTCGACGTGCTTGTACTGCGTGGCGTCGGACACGGTGTAGGCGTCGCGGTTCGTCGAGCCCTCGGTCGCGTCACCGACGCGGAGCGACTGCGTGTCGCCGTCGGCGGCGGCCCGCACGGTCGTCGAGCCGGGCTCCGGCGTGTAGAGGGCCTGCGCGGGCAGCGAGGTCGACACGACCAGCCCGGCGACGAACAGCAGCGCGCCGACGGCGGTCGCGCGCGAGGCGTTCTTGCGGAACGACGCACCCGTGCGCTTCGTCGGCGCCGACGCGGCAGCCACGGACGGGCGCCCGGCACCGAGGTGGCGCGTGGCCCGGTCGACGCGGGGAGCCGGAGCGGTGGTCCGGCGACGAGCGGGAGGCACCTGGCCGCTCACCCGGCGGGTCGCTGCGGGTGCGACGACCGGCGACGACGGCGCGGGCGGGGTCGCCGGCTCGATCACGGACGCCGGCAGGACGGGCGAGGAGGGTGCCGGCGGCGTGACGGGCTCGGCCTGGTCGGACGGCGACACCGGGGCGGCGTCGATCGACGCGGCGTCGACCGGGGCGGCGTCGATCGACACGGCGTCGACCGGCCCGGCCGATGCGATGTCCTGGGAGTGCTGGACGCCGTGCTTCGCTGCTGCGCGCTCCGCTTCGATGCGGGCCCGGCGGGTCATGTGGACCACGGGCGAGGCGCCGTCAGTGGTCCTTCCGTCGGGGGCGGTTCGTCCGGAGACGGCGGGCTGCAGCGTGGCTTCGAGCATGCGTTTCGGTGGGGATCCTGATCAGGGCTGTCGGCGCTCGTTGATAACGAGCCGATAACGGGACTGCAGCGACGGTACCAGGGGTCGTAGCGTGCCGCCAGTCGTGGTCATGACCACACAGGGGCCCCAGAGGTGGGGGTCAGGACCCGAGGACCCCGGCTTCGACCCGACGCACGAGGGTTTCGAGCTCGGCGGCGATCGACGGTGCGGCGAAGAGGAACGAGCGCGTCCCACCGGCTTCCCACGACGTGACGACGGCACCGGCGGAGGCGGCGACGATCGATCCGCCGGCCATGTCCCACGGGTTGATCCCGCGCTCGTAGTACGCGTCGACGACCCCGGCGGCGACCGAGCAGCAGTCGAGGGCGGCCGACCCGCCACGACGGATGTCGCGGACCTCGCCGAGCAGTCCGGTGAGCACGGCGACCTGCTCCCGACGACGGTCGGCGGTGTACCCGAAGCCGGTCGCGACGAGCGTCTCGCCGAGGGAGGCGGGCTCCCCCACGGTGAGCACGGTGCCGTTGCGGGTGGCGGGCTCGCCGGCGACCGCGCGGAACACGTCACCCGTCGCCGGGGCGATGACGACGCCGGCGATCGGTTCCCAGACCGCAGGGTCCGGGTCGCCGCGGACGACACCGATGCTGACGGCGTACTGCGGGCTGCCGTAGAGGTAGTTGACGGTGCCGTCGATCGGATCCACCACCCACGTGATGCCGGAGGTACCGTCGGCCCCGCCGGTCTCCTCGCCGAAGAACCCGTCGTCCGGGCGGGCGGCACGGATGCGGTCGTGCACCAGGGCCTCGACCTCTCGGTCGGCGGCCGTGACGACGTCGACGATGCTCGACTTCCGGTCGGCGACCTCGACTCCTTCTGCACGACGGCGAGCGGCGAGCTCGGCAGCTTCGGTCGCGATGGACTCGGCCAGGTCGGCGAGCTCGGTCGGGGTCGGGTCTGCGCTCATGCACTCGATCCTTGCAGCAACACGGAGCGACCCCGTCAGGAACGAAGCAGGGCCCCGTCAAAACGGGGCCCTGCGTTGTTCCGTCACCATGCGCAGAGAGTTCTTCAGCACATGAACACGTGGCGAGTGAGGGATTCGAACCCCCGAAGGCTACGCCGGCTGATTTACAGTCAGATCCCTTTGGCCGCTTGGGTAACTCGCCATGTGCGCACCCAGCCCGTGTAGTCACCAACCGGAGGCGCCAGAACAGCATACCGGATGGCCGACGATGGTCGTGACCACCGTGGCGCGGACCGAGGTCGGCGCTCCCCGTTAGGCTGTCGGACATGGCAGACAGCTCCTTCGACGTGGTCAGCAAGGTCGACAAGATGGAGGCGGACAACGCCCTCAACCAGGCCGCCAAGGAGATCGAACAGCGCTACGACTTCAAGGGCGTCGGCGCATCGATCGCGTTCAGCGGTGAGGACGTCCTCATCAAGGCGAACACCTCCGAGCGGGCGACCGCGGTCCTCGACGTGTTCGAGTCCAAGGCGATCAAGCGCGGCATCAGCCTCAAGAGCCTCGACGCCGGCGAGCCGTACCCGTCGGGCAAGGAGTTCCGCATCGAGGTGAAGTTCAAGAACGGCATCGAGCAGGACGTCGCGAAGAAGATCGGCGCGTTCCTCCGGGCGAACGCCGCGAAGAGCGTGAAGAGCCAGATCCAGGGCGACGAGCTCCGGGTCTCCTCGAAGAGCCGCGACGACCTGCAGAACACGATCCAGCTCCTCAAGGGTGAAGAGTTCGACGTGCCGCTGCAGTTCATCAACTTCCGCTGACGCCCCGCGCGCCCGCGAAAGACGACTCGACGCCCCCGTGGAGCACTGGCTCTCCGTCACCCTGACCGTTCTCCTGGTCCTGCTGGACCTGGCGATCCGTGCGTTCTCGCTCATCTACGTCCCGATCAACCGGAAGCCGCAGACCGCGACCGGGTGGTTGCTCGCGATCTTCCTCATCCCCTACATCGGCTTCATCGTCTTCCTGGTCATCGGGTCGACGAAGCTGCCGAAGGCCAGGCGTGAGAAGCAGACCGAGATCAACGCCTACATCCTCGAGCAGACCGAGGGCATCGAACGCGTCCGTCGGGACCACCCGTGGCCGCCGTGGTTCGAGAGCATCACCGAGCTGAACCGCAAGCTCGGCGCGATGCCACTGGTGGGGGGCAACTCGGCGGAGCTCTACCCGGACTACGACGAGTCGATCGCCGAGATGGCCCGCGCCATCGACGACGCACGGCGGTTCGTGCACGTCGAGTTCTACATCGCGACGCTCGACGACACCACGCGCGGCTTCTTCGAGGCACTCGCCCGGGCGCAGGCGCGCGGCGTGACCGTCCGCTTCCTCATGGACCACTGGGCGAGCCGCGGCTACCCCGGGTACAAGGACACGCTGGCCTTCCTGGACCGCGCGGGCATCGAGTGGCACCTGATGCTCCCGCTGCAGCCGTTCAAGGGGAAGTTCCAGCGCCCTGACCTCAGGAACCACCGGAAGATCATGGTCATCGACGGGTCGGTGGCGTTCACGGGGTCGCAGAACCTCATCGACAAGTCCTACGACCTCAAGGCGCACATCGAGAAGGGGCTCGCGTACAAGGACCTGTTCGCCCGCTTCGAGGGTCCGGTCGTCGCCGGCATCAACGCCCTGTTCGTGACCGACTGGTACAGCGAGACCGACGAACTCCTGCTCCGCGAGAGCGACCCGGTGCAGCGAGCCGACCGCGGCGACGCGCTCGATTGCCAGGTCGTGCCGTCCGGCCCCGGGTTCGACGGCGAGAACAACCTGCGCCTCTTCAACGCGCTGCTGTACTCGGCGCAGAAGAAGGTGTCGATCACCTCGCCGTACTTCGTCCCCGACGACTCGATGCTCTACGCCATCACGACGACGGCGCAGCGCGGGGTCGAGGTCGAGCTGTTCGTCGGGGAGATCGGCGACCACGCGATGACCTGGCACGCTCAGCGCTCCTACTACGAGGGGCTCCTCCGCGCCGGCGTGAAGATCTGGCTGTACCGCTCGCCGACGATCCTGCACGCGAAGCACTTCACGATCGACGACGACGTCGCCGTGATCGGGTCGAGCAACATGGACATGCGGTCGTTCAGCCTGAACCTCGAGATCTCGGTGATGGTCCGCGGGGAACGGTTCGTCGACGCGCTCCGCGGCGTGCAGGACGCCTACCGGCAGGACAGCATCCCGCTCGAGCTCGATGCGTGGCTCGGCCGCACGCGCCCTTCGCAGGTGCTCGACAACATCGCGCGGCTCACGGCAGCCCTGCAGTAGCGGCCGGGAGGCCCGGTGCGCGTCCGGCGCGCCGGCCCGGTCAGCGCCGGCCCGGTCAGCGCGGGCTCGGTCAGCGCGGGCTCGGTCAGCGCGGGACCACCGACGCGATCCGTGCGACCAGACGCTCGGCCGGCCCACGTCCCAGGAACCGGCTCCACAGCGCGGCGAACAGGGCGGCGCCGACGGCGAACCACCACCATGTGGCCGGCTCCTGCGGGAGCGGCGGCAGCACCGCGATGACGACGAGGTGGAGCGCGTAGATCGTCAGCGGCATCGACCCGATCGCGGCGAGCGGGAAGGCGATCCGGCGCGCGACGACGCCGCGGCCGTCGAACAGCAGCGTGCAGAGCCCGATCACGGCGACGGCGACGCCGGCCGTCCCGACGACGTCGACGATCGACGACGAGTGGTCCCGCGGGGACAGGAACACCTGCGCGAAGGCCTGCCCCGCGGACGCGCCCTGCGGCACGAACGGGACCCCGGGGAACGCGTCCCCTGCGTCCCACGGCACCGGTGCCGTCACTGCCCCGGTGATGGAGGCGGTGGTGGCGACCACTGCGCCGGACGCGAGGAGCGCGACCTGCGTGCTCCGAGCCTCCAGATCGGATCTGGCGACCGCGAGCCCGACCAGCACGTACGTCAGGAACGTGACCACGGGGTAGACGAGGCCGAGCTGCAGGGCGAAGGTGCTCGCGTCCGCGTAGGCCGGGACGATCGCGATCGCGACGGGCGCAGACAGCAGCGCACAGACGCCGGCGGCGGTGAGGAGCGCCCACCGGGGCCAGCGCAGTGCCGGGAGCACCAGCAGGAACAGCGCCCCGTAGGTCGGCAGGATGACGTAGACGGGCGTGTTCAGCGCCATCAGCAACAGGCCGATCACGACGATGACGACGGCCCGGATCGCCAGCCGTGCACGCACCCGCCCGATCTCGGGAGGGCCCGGCGGGTCGGTCCGGCCGCTCACCAGGCCCACCGAGACTCCGGCGAGCACGGCGAACAGCGTCGACGACCGCCCGTTCACCACGGCGGACCAGGTGGCGGGGTCCGACCAGTCGAGCTGCTCGGCGACACCCCCGACGTGCGCCGCCACCATGCCGAGGAGTGCGACGGCACGGGCGACGTCCACGCCGTACAGGCGTGCGCCCCGCGCCTCGGTGACGAGGGCGGGGCGCACGGCGGTCATCGGATCAGCTCCGGTCGGCGGTCTGCCCGGCTGCCGTGCGACCGAGCGACGCGTCGATCATCTCGTCGCGCGGGACGACCTTGACGCGCGCGCGACCGTGCGGCTCGCCGAGCGCGATCTCGTGCGCGTCCAGCCGGTGCCACCCCTCGAGGTCCGTGAACTCCACGCCACGCTCGCGCAGCAGCGCCGGGATCGCCTCCGGGGACGGGTCCTCCGGGGTCCACCAGCTCGCCTGGTCCCCCACGATGTGCTGCACGGTCTCCATCGCGTCCGACTTGGTGTGGCCGATGAGCCCGACGGGTCCGCGCTTGATCCATCCGGTCGCGTAGACGCCGGGGATCTGGCGGTTGTCGTCGTCGAGGACCTTGCCCTCGTGGTTCGGGATGACGCCGTGCCGCTCGTCGAACGGCACACCAGGGAGCTCGGAACCGAAGTACCCGACCGCGCGGTAGGCCGCCTGGATCGGGATCTCCCGGATCTCGCCGGTGCCCTCGACGCCGCCCTGCCCGTTCGGCCGGGTGCGCTCGTACCGGATCGCGGTCAGCTTGCCGTCCTCGCCCACGAACTCGAGCGGCTTCGCGTAGAAGTGCAGGTGCAGCCGACGGCTGGCGGTGCCGGGCTCGCGCTTCCGCCACTGCTCGAGGACACGGTTGATGACCATGACCTGCTTGTTCGTCTGGATCGCCGTGAGCGATGCCTCGTCGTGGTCGAAGTCCTCGTCGTACACGACCATGTCGACGTCGGGGACCTCGCCGAGCTCGCGGAGTTCGAGCGGGGTGAACTTCACCTGCGCGGGGCCGCGGCGGCCGAAGACGTGCACGTCGGTGACCGGCGATGCCTTGAGTCCCTCGTAGACGTTGTCCGGGATCTCGGTCGGCAGCAGGTCGTCGGCGTGCTTGGCGAGGATGCGCGACACGTCGAGGGCGACGTTGCCGTTGCCGATGACCGCGACGCTCTCCGCGGTGAGCGGCCAGGTGCGCGGCACGTCGGGGTGCCCGTCGAACCAGCTGACGAAGTCGGCGGCACCGTACGAGCCCTCGAGGTCGACGCCGGGGATGTCGAGGTCGGCGTCCTTGATGGCACCGGTCGAGAACACGACCGCGTTGTAGTGCTTCTTGAGGTCGTCGAGGGTGATGTCCTCGCCGAAGCGGACGTTGCCGAAGATGCGGATGTCACCGCGGTCGAGCACGTCGCGGAGTGCGTTCACGATCCCCTTGATGCGGGGGTGGTCCGGTGCGACGCCGTAGCGGACCAGGCCGTACGGCGCCGGCAGCTGCTCGAAGAGGTCGATCGACACGTCGTACGCGTGCGCTTCCCGCAGGAGGATGTCCGCGGCGTAGATGCCGGCGGGGCCGGCGCCGACGATGGCGAGGCGGAGGGTGGGCACTGATCGTCTCCAGTTTCGTTCGGGTGGGGTGCTCCCGTGGGCGTGTGGTCGGCTCGGCTAGTGCGTGCGGTCCACGACCGACTCGGCGAACCGGGTGAGGGCGCGCTTCACGACGCCGTCCGGCAGCGGTGCGAGGGCCACCACGGCTTCGTCCGCCCACTGGCCGGCGAGCGCGCGGGTCGCCGCGGTCGCCTCGTGGTCGCGGAGTGCCGCGACGGCCGACAGGTACGCGTCGGTGGTGACCGCGTCGTCCGGAGCACCGGTGACGTCGCGCTCGATCCGCTCGACCAGCTCGGCAGCGCCCCGATCGGTCGCGGCACGGCGGCGGAGCTGCAGCAACGGCAGGGTGTCGACGCCCGCGCGGAGGTCGTTGCCGGCGATCTTGCCGGTCTTGTCCTTCGCCGGGGCGAGGTCGATGACGTCGTCCACGAGCTGGAACGCGACGCCGACCTTCTCGCCGAACGTCCCGACGGCGTCGAGGTAGGCGCGGTCCGCGCCGGAGAACAGCACGCCGGCGCGGGCGGCGGTCGCGATGAGGGAGCCGGTCTTGTCGCTGAGGACCTGGATGTAGTGCTCGAGCGGGTCGTCGTCCGGCTCGGGGCCGGTGGTCTCGTGGAGCTGGCCCATGCAGAGGCGCTGGAACGTCTCCGCCTGCATCCGGATGCCCTCCGGCCCGAGGTCCGCCGTGATGAGGCTGGCCCGGGCGAAGAGCAGGTCGCCGGTGAGGATCGCGACGTTGTTGCCGTAGGTGACGTGGGCTGCCGGGACACCGCGGCGCACCGGGGCCTCGTCCATGACGTCGTCGTGGTACAGCGAGGCGAGGTGCGTCGTCTCGACGCTCACCGCCGCCTTCACGACGTGGTCGGTCACCCCGTTGCCGAGCTGCGCGATGAGCAGCGTCAGCGTCGGCCGGATCCGCTTGCCCCCGGCCGAGAGCAGGTAGCGGCTGGTCGTGTCCGCGAGGGTGTCGGCGGAGCGCATCGCGTCCTCGAGCCCCTGCTCGACGAGCTCGAGCCCGTCGTCGACCGCGGTGATGAACCGACGCTCCGCCGGACTGGCGAACATCCGCTCGCCGATGCCGAGCGACGCTCGGAGACTCGGTGCTCGGCGTGCGACCGGGACGCTCGGGTTCAAGTGCTGCTCCGTGTTTCGGGGAAGTCCGTCTGGGTGGGGGCCGGTCAGCTGTCGGTCGGCTCGACGCTCGGCTGCTCGCCGGTCGCCTGGTGCTCACGACGGGCCTTCGCGCGCCGCGCGACGGATTCTCGGACCGTCCCCGCGACGGGCTTGCGTCCGCGGTGCAGTGCGACGATACCGGCCGTGAGGTTGCGGTAGGCCACCATCGTGAAGCCGACACCACGGAGCCACTGGCTGAGGACCTGCTGGTCCGGCCACGCCTCGATCGACTCGGCGAGGTACTTGTACGCCGCCGGGTTGCTGCTCGAGAGCTTCGCGATACCGGGCAGGACACGCTTGAGGTAGGTGCCGTACCCGAAGCGCAGCGCGGCGAGCGGCGGCGTGGAGAACTCGCAGATGACGACACGGCCGCCGGGCTTCAGGACCCGGAGCATCTCGGTGAGCGCCTGCATCGGGTCGTTGACGTTGCGCAGGCCGAACGAGATCGTGACGGCGTCGAACGTGTCGTCCTCGAAGGGCAGGTGCTCCGCATCGCCCTCGACGAAGGTGATCTCGGGGTGGCGCTCACGACCGACGGCGATCATGCCGGCGGAGAGGTCGAGCGCCGTGACGTCTGCACCCTTCTTGGCGAACGCCGCAGCGCTCGTGCCCGTCCCCGCGGCGATGTCGAGCACGCGCTCACCTGGCTGGGGGTCGACGGCGCGCACGGTCGCCACCCGCCAGAGCGGGGCGTTGCCGGCGGAGAGGATGTCGTTGGTGAGGTCGTACTTCTCCGCGACGTCGTCGAACATGGCCGCCACCTCGTCCGGCCGCTTGTGCATGTCCGCTCTACTCACCCGACCAATCCTAGAGGTCCGTCCCGTGCGTTCCCGGGACACGCGGCGCGGCGTTCTCCTTGATGCGGCGCGCGTACGATCGTCCCGTGACCCGAACCGCCACGGCGGCCCTGCCGCTCACGGTCTCGACCCGGATCCTCGACGACCCGGGCGCCGTGCTCCGCCACACGCTCCCCGACACCCCGCTCGCCTTCGTGCGCAACGGTGACGGCATCGTCGGCATCGGCGAGGCGCTCCGGTTCGAGTTCACCGGGCCGTCCAGGATGCGGGACGCGGCGGAGGCATGGAAGACCATCGCCGAGCGCGCGGTGGTCGACGACCCGGTGCAGCTCCGCGGGTCCGGTCTCGTCGCGTTCGGCGCGTTCGCGTTCGCCGACGACTCGGCCGCGACCAGCGTGCTGATCGTGCCGCGCGTCGTCGTCGGACGCCGCCGGGGCAAGGCCTGGCTGACCGCGATCGACACCACGGCAGACCCCGCTCCGCTGGCGTTCACCCGGACCTCGGTGCCCGTCCCGCACGTGGGACCGCACCTGTCCGTCACCTTCTCCCCCGGACGCATCGACGAGGACGCCTATGCCGCATCGGTCGCCGAGGCCGTCCGTCGGATCACCGCCGGCGATGCGCAGAAGGTCGTCCTCGCTCGGGACCTCGTCGGCTCGCTGCCCCCCGGTGCCGACCGTCGTGCCCTCCTCCTCGACCTCGCCGACACCTACCCGCAGTGCGTCACGTTCGCCGTGGACGGACTCGTGGGGGCCACGCCGGAGACCCTCGCCCGCACGGACGGCACGCGGCTCACCGCCCGGGTGCTCGCCGGCAGCGCGGCACGCGGCACCGACGCCGTGTCGGACCGCGCCGCCGCCGAGGCCCTGGCATCGAGCGCGAAGGACGTCTCCGAGCACGCGTTCGCGATCAGGAGCCTCGTCGACGCGCTCCGCCCGCTCGCCACGGACCTGCGGGTCGACCCGGAGCCGTTCCGTCTGCAGCTGCCGAACCTGTGGCACCTCGCGAGCGACGTCCAGGCGACGCTGCCCGTCGGGACGACGTCGCTCGACATCGCCGACGCACTGCACCCGACCGCCGCTGTCGCCGGGACCCCGACCGATGTGGCCGTCCGGCTCGTGGCCGAGCTCGAAGGGGTCGACCGCGGCCGCTACGCCGGGCCCGTCGGCTGGCTCGGCGCATCGGGCGACGGCGAGTGGATGCTGGCGCTCCGGAGCGCGGAGATCGACCACGACGGCGCCGTGCGGGCATGGGCCGGCGCGGGCATCGTCGGTGAGTCGGACCCGGCGCGCGAGGTCGCCGAGACCGCGCTGAAGTTCCGCCCGATCCGCGACGCGCTGGCGTAGGGGCCTCTCCCCGACTCGGAACGACAGCGACTCCGTCGCTGGTTGCGGACGCAACGAACGCGCGGTGCGGCCGCCGGCCCTGGTCGCGACCAGCGCCGGACTGGAGGCTCGGTGCCGGACGCGCGCCGAGCCTCCAGTCCGGTGGTCGGGACGCGCCCGCCAGCGGGGAGCGATTCGAGGCTCAGTCGGCCAGGGGCACCTCGATGACCACTCGCTCGGCGGGGTCGGTGAGCACCTGCTCGAGATCCCCCCACGTCGCGGCACGGCGGTACTCCCACCCGAGCCCCCTGACGACCTGCTCGACGTCGACGTGCTGCGGGGTCGTCATCATCCGGCGCATGTCCGCCGCCGGGGTGGTCTCGGCGACCTCGAGCCCGCGGAAGATCGCCCCGCCGGAGTCGTTGCCGACGACGACCTGCACGCGGCTGGTGCGTTCCTCGGTCCCGGTGACGAACGCCCCGAGGTCGTGCAGGAACGTCAGGTCCCCGAGGAGCACGCGAGTCGTCCCGCCGGCTGCCTGCGTCTGCTCGAGCGCAGCGGCGATCCCGAGCGCGGTGGACACCGTGCCGTCGATGCCGGCGAGCCCGCGGTTGGCGTGCACGCGGATCTTCTTGCCGGGGACGCGGCCGTCGGCCACGCGGATGATCTGGGACGCGCCGAGGACCAGCCGGTCGTGCGGCCAGGTCACGCCCCAGACGGCGTCGGCGAGCATCGCCCGGTCGACCGGGCGGCGGCGCAGCGCGACCTCGTCGCGGAGGAACCGGTTGCGTTCTGCGCGGTCCTCCGACCGCTTCGCGTCCAGGTCCGGCCCGGCGTCGCCGTCGCCGAGCGCTGCACGGCTCGCGGCCGCCCAGCGGCCCACCCACGCGCGGTGTTCCGGACGGGTCCGGCCCGTCACGGTGACGTCGGACACCAGCCGGGAGGCTCGGCTCGGGTCGTACGCGTCGGCTCCGGCCCCGCGGACGGTCACCACCTCGACGTCGTCGCGCTGCAGGAGCGCCGGGACCTCGCGGCTGAGCGTCGGGTGGCCGAGCACGACGGCACGGCGGACCCGGCCGCCGAACTCCGGGTCGCGCAGCAGTTCGCGGTAGGTCACGGCGAGGTTCCGCCCGAAGCGCGCTCCGCTCGACACCTCGGCCAGCAACGGCGCACCGAGCTCCCACGCCACGCGTTCGGCGTCCTCGCCGGCGTCGTGCCCGGCGATCACGACGGTCGCGGGCTCGTCGTCCGGCGTGAGCTCCACGGCGCCGAGCCCGGTGTGGACGCGGCGGGTGGCGAACCCGAGGTCGATCTCGTCCTCCGGGACACCCTCGACGTCGGTGAGCGTCGCGGAGAGCGGTTCGCGGAAGGCGACGTCCAGCTGCACGGGCCCCGGCTGTCCGGTGTGTCCCGACGCCGCGGCGACGGTCTCGCGGACGGTGCTCCGGATGGTGTCGCGGGTGCTGTCGTCGACGCCGTGCTGCGTCGGTGCCTCGACCTCGCGGACGAACGAGACCGCCTGCGCGAAGATGCCGGGCTGGACGGTGGTCTGGTTGCTGCCGATCCCGCGGAGTTCGGCCGGACGGTCGGCGGACACGATGATCATCGGCACGCCGGAGTGGTGCGCTTCGAGCACGGCGGGGTGCAGGTTGGCGACGGCGGTACCGGACGTGGTGACCACGAGCGCGGGACGACCGGTCTCGACGGCGAGCCCCAGCGCGACGAACCCGGCCGTCCGCTCGTCGAGTCGCACGTGCACGGTGATGCCGCCGGCACGTTCGAGGGCGACCGCCGCGAGGGCGAGCGCCTGGGATCGGGACCCGGGGCTCACGACGACGTCGGTGACGCCGGCGCGGGCGAACTCCTGCAGGAGGGCGAGGGCGAAGTCGGACGCCGGACTGCCGGAGCCCTGCCGCACGCCGTCAGCGATCGGTGCGGCCGTCGTCGTCGGTGTCGTGGAACTGCTCTTCGAGGTTGCGGAGGGTCGCGTCGTCCTGGTCCTTGTCCGTGCGGGGCCGCTCGGGAGTCTGCTCACCGAGGAAGTCCGGGTCGTCTTCGGGACCACGGTACCGGGCGACACGCTCCGGAGCCGCCGGGGCCCTGCCGAGCAGGAACCAGAGGACGCCACCCAGGACCGGCAGGATGACGATCAGCAGGATCCAGATTCCGCGCCCGAGCGACCGGATGCGGTGCTTCGGCATCGTGGCGCAGTCGATGAGCGTGTAGACCGTGAACGCCACGGCGGCGACGACGACGACGAGCCACAAGCGGACCATGCCGAGGAGTGTAGGTGCCCAGGCTGTGACCGACCTCACGGTTCGCGAGTCCGTAGACTTGCCGGGTGAAAGCGTGGCTCGTCTACACCCTCGCCCGTCTCGGGATCTTCGCGGCGGCGCTCGTCGTCCTGTTCGTGATCGGCCTCCCGTGGTACTGGGCGACGATCGGCGCGGCGCTCATCGGCCTGCTCGTCTCGTACATCGCGCTGCCGAAGCTCCGCTCTGAGGTCACCACGAGCATGGCGAACCGACGCGGCCGCCCGGAGCGGGACGCCGACTCCGACTTCGAGGACGACTTCGTCTCGGCGTCCGACACCGACGTGGACGCCCCGGTGTCGGACGCCGACCGTCACGCGGAGCGCCGCGAGCACCCCACCGACTGACCCGTCCCGCCCAGGCCTGCGGCTACGGCTGCAGCGCGAGCGTGACGCCGAGCACGACGCCGTAGGCCAACGACCCGAACGACGACAGCTGCAGCGCGGTGATGAGCTCGCGCGGCTTGCGGGACGACACCCCGATCGCGAGTGCCGGCAGCACCAGCAGCAGCGAGAAGTACGTGAAGCCGGTCCGGAAGTACAGCAGCACGAACCAGATGAGCAGCACGTACGGCAGCAGCAGGAACAGGCCGTAGAGCACGCGGGCGATCGGCAGTCCGACGGTGACCGCCAGGGTCCGCTTGCCGGCGAGCCGGTCCTCGTCGATGTCACGGATGTTGTTGACCATCAGGACGGCGCAGGCGAAGAACCCGGCGGCGACGGCCGCTGCCCAGCCACTCGCGGTGACCCGGCCGATGAGCACGTACTCGGTCCCGAGCACGGCGACGAGACCGAAGAAGACGAAGACGAAGACCTCGCCGAGCGCGTTGTACCCGTACGGCTTCTTGCCGCCCGTGTAGAACCACGCGGCGACGATCGCTGCGGCGCCGACGATCAGCAGCCACCAGAGCTGAGTGAGGACCACGATGACGATGCCGGCGACGGCGGCGAGCCCGAAGAACGTCAGGGCGACCGTGAGCACCGTGCGGGGCTTGGCGAGGCCGGCGCCCGTGAGCCGGGCGGGGCCCACGCGGAACTCGTCGGTCCCGCGGACACCGTCCGAGTAGTCGTTGCTGTAGTTCACGCCGATCTGCAGGAACAGGGCGACGAGGAGCGCGAGCACGGCGATGGTGAGGTGGCCGTCCTTCGCGAAGAAGGCGCCGAAGTCACCGGCGATGCCGCTGTCGACGAAGCCCACCGTGGTGCCGAGCACGACCGGGACGACACCGAGCGTCAGGGTGCGGAGTCGTGCCCCGCCGATCCAGTCGCGTGCGGTCGCGCGACCGCGGGTCCGTGCCGGGGATGCCGCCTTGGCCGGGTTGCCCGACCTGCCCTGCTTGTGCGTCTCGTTCTTCGCTCGTGCCACGACCGTCAATCCTATTCGTGGGAGCTATCGATCAGCGACGAGTGCTCGGATCGCCCGCCGGTCGGGCTTGCCGGACGCGAGCATCGGCACGCGGTCGACGACCACGACCTCGGCGGGCCTCGCCGCGCGTCCGAGTGCCGCACCGACGTGGGCACGGACCGTGTCGAGGTCGAGCGGTGTCGCCGTCACGACGACGGGGACCTCGCCCCACTCCCCGGAGTCCCGACGGGTGACCACCGCGGCGTCCTGCCCGGGGAGCTCCCGGACGTGACGCTCGACCAGTCCGAGCGGGACCTTCTCGCCGCCCGAGATGATCACGTCGTCGAGCCGGCCGAGCACCCGGACCCGGCCGTCGTCGAGCGTCGCCGCGTCGCCCGTGCGGTACCACCGGAGCCCGTCACGCTCGACGAACGTCGCCGCGGTCCGGTCCGCGTCGCCGAGGTAGCCCTCCGCGAGCATGGGGCCGTGCAGCAGGAGCTCACCGTCGACGAGTTCCGTGCGGACGGTGCCGAACGGCCGTCCGTCGTAGACGCAGCCGCCACTCGTCTCGCTCGCGCCGTACGTCGTGACGACGTGCACACCGGCCGCCACCGCGCGTTCCCGCAGCGGTCCCGGGGTCGACTGACCGCCGACGAGGACCGCGTCGAACCCCGCCAGCGCTGCCGTCGCACGAGGGTCGTCGAGCACGCGGGCGAGCTGGACCGGGACGAGCGACGTGTACCGACGCGGTGCAGCCGGACCGGTCGCGAGCCGATCGGCGGCGTCCGCGAACGCCTCGGCCTCGAAGTGCCCGGGGGCGACGACCGACGGGGTCGTGCCCGCCGCGATCGACCGCGTGAGCACGTTGAGGCCGGCGATGTAGTGGGTCGGCAGCGCGAGCACCCACCCGCCGGGTCCACCGAGGGCGGCGTCGGCTGCCGCCGCGCCGGCGAGGAGCGCCTCGGAGGACAGCGCCACACGTTTGCCGGTGCCGGTGGAACCGCTCGTCTCGACGACGAGGGCGACCCGCTGCTCGACGTCAGCCGGAGCCGGGGTCGGCAGGGCGGGAACGCCCTCGGCGACGGGGAGCAGTGCGGGACCGCCGGCGAGGGCAGCCTCCAGGCCGCGCAGCACGGCCAGCGGGTCCGACGCGCCGAGCCGGACCAGGGGGCGGGGCATCAGGGACGCCGCATCAGTAGTGCCAGGGGAAGGACGTCCACTCGGGCGCGCGCTTCTCGAGGAACGAGTCGCGGCCCTCGACGGCCTCGTCGGTGCCGTAGGCGAGGCGGGTGGCCTCGCCGGCGAAGACCTGCTGGCCGACCATGCCGTCGTCGACCGCGTTGAAGGCGTACTTGAGCATCCGGATCGCCGTCGGGGACTTGCCGAGGATGATCTCGCCCCAGCGGATCGCCTCGCGTTCGAGGTCCTCGTGCGGCACGACGGCGTTCACGGCGCCCATCTCGTACGCGCGCTGTGCCGAGTACTCCTGCGCCAGGAAGAACACCTCTCGCGCGAACTTCTGGCCGATCTGCTTGGCGTAGTAGGCGCTGCCGTACCCGCCGTCGAACGACCCGACGTCGGCATCGGTCTGCTTGAACTTCCCGTGCTCGGCGCTCGCGATCGTGAGGTCGCAGATGGCGTGCAACGAGTGACCGCCGCCGGCCGCCCACCCGGGGACCACGGCGATGACGACCTTCGGCATCATGCGGATCAGTCGCTGGACCTCGAGGATGTGCAGCCGACCCATCGACGCCCGGGCTGCTGCCGGGTCCACGCCCTCCGGCGGGGCGCCCTCGTCACCGACGTACTGGTAGCCGCTGCGACCGCGGATGCGCTGGTCACCGCCGGAGCAGAACGCCCAGCCGCCGTCCTTCGGGCTCGGGCCGTTGCCGGTGAGCAGGACGACGCCGACGCGGGGGTCCTGGCGGGCGTCGTCGAGGGCGCGGTAGAGCTCGTCCACCGTGCGGGGGCGGAAGGCGTTCCGGACCTCTGGACGGTCGAACGCGATGCGGACGATCCCGTGCGAGACGTGCTTGTGGTACGTGATGTCGGTGAACGACGCCGCTGCGGGGGCGGTCGTCCAGACGTCGGGGTCGAACAGGTCGGACACGGTGTCGGGCATGCACCCAACCTATCGCCGGAGGCCTCCGCCCCGCCCTGTCTCCGAGGGGCCTATGCCCCCATGTCGGTGAGGAGCTCCGGGGCGACCATGACGACGAGCACGATGAGGATCACCGGGTTCGCGAAGAACGCCACGACGACGCCGATGGAGCCGTACCACCGGCCGAACCCGCCGACCGCGGCGATGAACCCGAGGACGGCGGCGACGAGCGTCAGGAACACGACGACGAAGCAGATGCCGAACGCGAAGGTCGTGTCGCCGCCCATGAACACCGCGAACGCGCTGGCGTCGACGGCGGCCGAGACGATGGCGAGGCCGAAGGCGATCTTGCCGACGAGGGGGTTCTTGCGGCGCCGTGTGGCGGTCTTCGCCCGGACGTCGACGGTGTTGCTGCGCATGAGGCGGGCGAACTCGTCGCTGCCCCCGCCGGGCGTGCTGCGTGACGACCGCTGGTGCGGGTTGGACGTCACGGAGCCTCCCTCTGGTCGCGGCGGATCGGAGCCGACCGAGGCCGACCGATGCATGCTAATGCTCTGCCCTGGCGGTCCCCTCCGAGGAACTGTGAGGTCCGCTGGACGAAGATGTCCGTGTGCCCCCCGCCCTTTCCGAACTCCTCGCCGACGCCCACGTCGTCGCCCTCCCGATGCGGGTCCGCTTCCGCGGGATCACCACGCGCGAGGCGATGGTCCTCCGCGGTCCGGCCGGGTGGACCGAGTTCTCCCCGTTCGTGGAGTACGACGACGCCGAAGCGGCTGCCTGGCTGCGCGGAGCGATCGACTTCGGCTGGACGGAGCACGTCCCCGCCGCGGCATCCGTCCCCGTCAACGCCACCGTTCCCGCGATCGAGCCGGGTGCCGTCGCCGGGCTCCTGGCACGCTACCCCGGGTGCACGACCGCGAAGGTCAAGGTGGCTGAGCCCGGGACGACGATCGACGACGACGTGGCGCGGGTCGCCGAGGTCCGTCGGGTGATGGGCCGGGCCGCGTCCGTGCGGGTCGACGCGAACGGCCTGTGGACCGTGGACCAGGCAGCGGAGGCGCTCGAGCGGCTCGCCCCGTACGACCTGCAGTACGCCGAGCAGCCCTGCCGCACGGTCCCGGAACTCGCAGCACTCCGATCGCGGATCGCCGGCCTCGGCGTGCCGATCGCTGCGGACGAGAGCGTCCGCAAGGCCTCTGACCCGCTGGCCGTCGCGCGGGCAGGGGCCGCCGACGTGCTCGTCGTGAAGGCGCAGCCGCTCGGCGGGATCACCGCGGCGCTGTCGGTGATCGAGTCGGCCGGGCTCCCCTGCGTCGTGTCCAGCGCACTCGACACGTCGGTCGGGCTCGGGATGGGGGCGTTCCTCGCCGCGGCCGCGATGTCACCCGGCTACGCCGCGGGGCTCGGGACCGCGGCGATGTTCGAGGGGGACGTCACGCCCGATCCGCTCCTGCCGGCGGACGGGAGGATCGGGGTGCGTCGCGTGGACGCCGCACCTTCCCTGGTGGCCCGGTTCGCCGCGCCGCCCGCGCGCACCGCGTGGTGGCGTTCCCGGCTCGAGCGGGTGCACGCCCTGCTCGCTGCCGCTCCGACCCGCCCCTGACGTCTCGCCCCTGACGTCCCGCCCCTGACGTCCCGCCCCTGACCTCCCGCCCCTGACCGGTCACGACCCCCCGCTCACATCCCCTGGGCGGTCACCATCTGTCGGTCGCTGGTCCGCAGAACGACGGGCCCTGACCACTCGGCGACGAACCGACGGGGTGTTGCGACCACTCGGCGACGAACCGACGGGGTGTTGCGACCACTCGGCGACAAACCGACGGGGTGTTGCGACCACTCGGCGACAAACCGACGGGGTGTTGCGACCACTCGGGCAGGCCCGAACGACCACTCGGGCAGGCCCGAGCCGGGCCCGGGGGCGGACCTGCACCGAGCCTCCAGGCCGGCGTGCCGCGTCAGCGGCGGACGACGCTCACAGACCGGAGTAGCTGTGCAGGCCCTTGAAGAACACGTTCACGACGGAGAAGTTGAACATGACGGCCGCGAACCCGATGAGCGCGAGCCACGACGACCGAGCGCCGCGCCACCCACGGGTCGCACGAGCGTGGATGTACCCGGCGTAGACGACCCAGATGATGAACGTCCAGACTTCCTTCGTGTCCCAGCCCCAGTAGCGTCCCCAGGCACGCTCGGCCCAGATCGCACCGGCGATGAGCGTGAAGGTCCAGAGGACGAAGCCGACGAGGAGCACGCGGTAGGTCAGGACCTCGAGCCGGTCGGCGTCCGGCAGCGTCTCCATGAAGCGGATCTTCTTGGACACCGCCGGGTGCCCGAGCCGGTAGGTCTGCACGAGCTGCGCCACCGCGAGCCCCGCGCCGAGCGCGAAGAACCCGGTGCCGGCGATCGCCACGAACACGTGGATGACGAGCCAGTACGACTGCAGCGCCGGCTGGAGCGGCACGACGGGCACGTAGTAGTTGACCGTCGCGATGCCGAGCAGGATGAGTGTGAGGCCCGTGATGAAGACGCCGAGGAACTTCAGGTTCTGCCAGAGCTGCACCAGCAGGAAGATCAGCACGATCAGCCCGGTGCCGGTCAGGGAGAACTCGAACATGTTGCCCCACGGCACACGGTCGGCCGCGATGCCACGGAGCACGATCGACCCGACGTGCAGGATGAGCGCGAGGATCGTCATCGCCATGCCGACCCGTTCGAACCGGGTGCCACGACGGCCGGAGCCGGTCTTCGCCGGTGCCTCCACCCGCTCGAGCACGACGGTACCGCCCTGGACGGTGGCGACCGTCTTCGCGGCGCCCTGCTGCTGCGCCGTCACGGACTGCGTGTCGGTCGCGACGGACACCTCGCCCGCACGCTTGGCCATGTCCAGCGCGAACGAGATGAACGCGATCACGTAGACGGCCATCGCCGAGTACGTGAGCACGACCGAGTAGGTCGCGAGGTTCTCCGTCATGTTCACTGGGGCATCCTAACTCCGAGGTCCGACGTGTGCCGCGTGGCGATCTCGCCGACGGCACGCTCGAGATTGGGGTCCTCGCCGCGGGCGAGGCCCGCGTACTCGAGGTCGTACTCGCCGTTCGCCGCGCCCGTCCTGGGCACGACCTTCACCCAGACGCGACGACGCGGGACGAAGAGCGAGGTGAGGAGGCCGAGCACGGCGAGCACCGCGAAGCCACCGACGAAGAGCTGCGACGGGTCGTGGTGCACGTCGAGCGACACGTACCGCTTGACGCCGTCGAACGTGATCGACCCGGCGTCCCCCGGCAGTTTCTTGGTCTGCCCGGGCTTCAGCTGGATGCTCGCGGTGTCCGCCTTGGTGCCGGCGATCTGCTTCAGCCCCTTGGTGTCGAGCTGGTAGACGCTCCGCGGCACACCGTCGTCGAGCCCGAGGTCGCCCGTGTAGACCTGCAGCGAGAGCAGCGGGTTCTCGATGTCCGGGTAGGTCGAGGCGTACGCGCCGGTCGTCTGCTTCACCGCCGTCGGGTAGAAGAACCCGACCATGCCGAGCTGGTCCGGCGACGCGTCCGGGACCTTGATGACGCCGGTGGAGGTGTAGTTCGCGTCAGCGGGGAGGAACGGCACGACGTCCTGGAACGCCACGTTCCCGTCGCCGTCGCGCACGGTCACGTTCATCGCGTACCCGTTGCCGAGCAGGTAGACGTTCGTGCCGCCGATGGAGAGCGGTTCGTTGACGCCGAGGCGGCTGGTCTTCGACTCACCGCCCTTCTCCTTGCTCGTCACCGTGGCGGAGTAGTCCGTCGCCTGGCCGAGGGCGTTGAGGTTCCGCTCCTCGTACTTCGTGACGAACTTGTCGAGGGTCAGGTTGTAGCCCTTGAGCTGCTCCTGGTTGAACCAGCGACCAGGGTTGAACGAGTCGTACGAGCCGAGCACGTTCGAGAACGTCTGGCCTTCCACGAGGAGCCGCTGGCCGGTGTACCCGAAGCCGCCGCCGATGCCGACGGCGATCAGCACGCCGACGAGCGCCGCGTGGAAGACGAGGTTGCCCGTCTCGCGCAGGTAGCCGCGCTCCGCGCTCACCGAGTCGCCGAAGCGCTCGACGCGGTACCCGGAGCGCTTCAGGAGCGCCATGGCACGCGTGACCGCGCGGTCGACGGACGGGAGGCCCGTGGCCGCGTCCGTCTCGGTCGCGCCGTCCGCCATCGTGTCCGGTTCGACCGCCACGGTGCGGAACCCCGCGAGTCGCGTCAGGCGGACCGGCGTCTTCGGCGGGCGGGTGCGGAGCGCCTGCCAGTGGTGCCGGGTGCGGGGCACGATGCAGCCGATGAGCGACACGAAGAGCAGCAGGTAGATCGCGGAGAACCACACCGAGGTGTAGGTGTCGAAGACCTGGAGCTTGTCGAGGATCGGGTAGAGCGTCGCGTGGTCGGCCTTGTACTGTACGACGCCGTTCGGGTCCGCCGTGCGCTGCGGCACGAGGGACCCAGGGATCGCCGCGAGGGCGAGCATCATCAGCAGGAACAGCGCGGTCCGCATGCTGGTCAGCTGGCGCCAGAAGAAACGCACGTACCCGACGAAGCCGAGCTTCGGCTGGTTCACGCCGGCGTCGGTCGTCGCCGCCGCGGTGCCGTCGACGTGGTCGGACGGCCGCTGCGGGTCGGATGCGGTGTCGGCGCCCTCGTTCGTCGCCTGGTCGGTGCCGGTGAGGTCGTTCTCGGACTCAGACTGCCGGGACATAGCTCTGGATCACCGCCCCCACGCTCGACATGACGGCCGACCAGATACCGGTGACCATGAGCAGACCGATGACGATCAGGATCGCTCCTCCGATGATGTTGACGATGCGCATGTGGCGCTTGACGACGCGGATCGCTCCGGAGGCCCAGCCGGCGCCGAGCGCGACGAGCAGGAACGGGATGCCGAGGCCCAGGCAGTACGCGACGCCGAGCCACATCCCCTGCCAGGCACTGCCGGACTGCACGCTGAGCAGGTTGATCGCGGCGAGCGTCGGGCCGAGGCACGGGGTCCAGCCGAGACCGAACACGATGCCGAGCAGCGGTGCGCCGACGAGCCCGGTCGCCGGGGTCCACGACGGCTTCAGGGTGCGCTGGAGGAACGTGAAACGGCCGACGAACACCAGGCCCATCACGATCACCACGACACCGAGGACCTGCGTGATGAGGTCGCGCCAGCGGACGAGCCAGAACCCGAGCGCACCGAACACCGTCGTGTAGGCGACGAACACCGCCGTGAAGCCGAGGACGAAGAGCAGCACCCCGAGCACGACGCGGCCGCGTCCCCGTCCGCCCTCGGCGACACCGCCGACGTACCCGAGGTACCCGGGGACGAGGGGCAGCACGCACGGCGACAGGAACGAGACGAGCCCGGCGAGCAGCGCCACCGGGAGGGCGACGAGCATCTGCCCGCTGAGGATCGCGTCGGCGAAGGGATTGCTGCTCACAGCTCAGGAGGCCTTGCCGCTGAGCTCGTCCGACACCAGGGTGTCCAGGATGCTCGTACTGTCCACGGCACCGAGCACGCGGGCCGCGACCCGGCCCTGCTTGTCGAGGACGATCGTCGCCGGGACCGCGTTCGGGGCGATCTGCCCGGAGAGCGCGAGCTGCATCTCGCCCTTGTCGGCGTCGAGCACGGTCGGGTAGTCGACCTTGAAGGTGCGCTCGAACGCGGCGGCGGTGGCCTTCTGGTCGCGCACGTTCACGCCGATGAACTGGACCTGGTCGTCGGTGTACTTCTGGTGCACCTCGTTCAGGTACTTCGCCTCGGCACGGCACGGCGGGCAGCCGGCGTACCAGAAGTTCAGGACGACGACCTTGCCGCGGAGCGCCTTCGCCGTCAGCTCGTCGCCGTCGGTGGTCGTCGCGTCGAAGTCGACCGCGTCCGTGCGCTTGTCCTGGGCGACCTCGGTCACCGCACCGTCGCCGGAGATGTAGTTCTGCGTCGTCCCGCTGCCGTACTGCTGCGAGAGCTTGTCGCTGCTGCCGGAGGAGCAGCCGGTGAGGGCGATCGCGGCGACCAGCATGGTCGCTCCGACGGCGAGGAGCCGCCCCTTCGTGCTGCGCTCGGTCACACTGCTCCTTCGTCGATCGCCGTCCCGCGGAGTTCCTCGGCCGGGTCGGCGTACCCGACCTCGGTGAACCGACCGCTCGGCGTGGCGGGGACACGCTCGAGGGTGGTGATGCTCGAGAGGTCGCAGCGACGCTTGCGCGGGTCGTGCCACAGGGGCTCCCCCGCGAGACGCCGGTGCACCATCCAGATCGGCAGCTGGTGACTGACCAGGACGACGTCGCCCTCGTCGGTGCTCTCCCACGCGGTGGCGACGGCGGCGAGCATGCGGTTCGCGATCGACTCGTACGCCTCCCCCCAGCTCGGGCGGAGCGGGTTCGCGATCCAGGGCCACTCGGCCGGACGACGGAGCGAGCGCTTCGTGAACCCGGGGGGCTGTCCCTCGTAGCGGTTCGTCGGCTCGATCAGGCGTTCGTCGAGCGTGACGTCGAGGCCGTACGCCTCGGCCCACGGTGCGGCGGACTCCTGCGTGCGCTGCAGCGGCGAGGCGATGATCCGGCGCACGTCGACGCCGGACTCCTTCCACGCGGCGGCGGACGCGGCGGCCATGGCCGTGCCGAGCTCGCTCAGTCCGAAGCCCGGGAGTCGGCCGTAGAGCACACGGTCCGGGTTGTGTACCTCGCCGTGCCGCACGAGGTGGATTCGGGTCGCGGGCATGGGTTCCAGTCTAGGTCGCTCAGCTGTTCCCACCGCCCGCACAGACGATCCACGGCTTCGGGAGCACTCAGTCGAGGTGACCGGAGAGCCTGCCGTGCAGCGCGACCGACCCGGTGTTCAGGTTGACGACCTCGACGGTCGAGCCGTGCTTGGCGAACCGCTGCTCCACGCCGTCGAGTGCCGCCACGGTGCTCGCGTCGAACACGTGCGCCTCGGACATGTCGATGACGACGTGCTCGGGGTCCTCGGCGTAGGAGAACCGGGTGACGAGGTCGTTCGAGGACGCGAAGAACAGCGCGCCGCGGACCCGGTAGCGGACGGTGTGCTCGTCGACGGGCTCCCGCACCACGGTGACGACGTGCGCCACGCGCCGCGCGAACACCAGCGCCGCGACGACGACACCCACGATCACCCCGGTGGCGAGGTTGTTCGTCAGCACGACGACGACCACGGTGATGACCATGACGGCCGTCTCGCCGAGGGGCATGCGGCCGAGGGTCCTCGGGCGGATGCTGTGCCAGTCGAAGGTGGCGACGCAGACCATCAGCATCACAGCCGTCAGTGCCGCCATCGGGATCTCGGCCACCACGTCGTGCAGCACGATCGTGAGCACGAGGACGGACGCCCCCGCGACGAAGGTCGAGATCCTGGTCCTGGCGCCTGCCGTCTTCACGTTGATGACGGTCTGCCCGATCATCGCGCAGCCACCCGTGCCGCCGAAGAACGCCGACACGACGTTCGCGATGCCCTGACCCCAGGACTCGCGCCACTTGCTCGAGCCGGTCTCGGTGATGGCGTCGACGAGCTGCGCCGTGAGCAGCGTCTCGATGAGGCCGACGATCGCCATGCCGAAGGCGTACGGCGCGATGATCGAGAGGGTCTCGAACGAGAACGGCACCGTGATCCCGCTGAACCCGGGCAGCGCGGTCGGCAGTGCACCCTCGTCCCCGACCGTCGGGACGGCGACGCTGAAGACGATGGTGACCGCGGTGATGACGACCACGGCGACGAGCGGCGCGGGGACCGCCTTCGTCAGGAACGGGAACGCGACGATGATCGCGACGCCGAGTGCCGTCAACGGCCAGACCACGAGCGGCACGTCGCGGCCGAACAGGTTCGGCAGCTGCGCCGTGAAGATGAGGATCGCGAGGGCGTTCACGAACGCCACGTTGACGCTGCGCGGGATGAACCGCATCAGCCGTGCGACGCCGAGGAACCCGAGTACGAGCTGGATCACGCCGCCGAGCACGATCGTCGGGACCAGGTAGTCGATCCCGTGCTCGCGCACCAGCGGGGCGATCACGAGCGCGACGGAGCCGGCTGCTGCGGACACCATCGCCGGGCGGCCGCCGACGATCGCGATCACCACGGCGATGACCACGCTCGAGAAGAGCCCGACCGCCGGGTCGACGCCCGCGACGACCGAGAAGGAGATCGCTTCGGGGATGAGGGCGAGCGCGGTGACGATCCCGGCGAGCACCTCGCGCGTCAGGAGCCTCGGCGAACGGAGTGCGGACAGGACGCTCGGGGTCGCCGGCGCTGAGGTGAGGGTCGTCATCGCCGACGACTCTACCGTTACGTGAGGGTAGAGTTGTCCGCGATGAGCGACCAGGACGACGCGCACGAGGCCGGCACGATGCACATCGGCGAACTCGCCGACCGCGCAGGGATGTCGCTCCGGACGATCCGGCACTACGACGAGGTCGGTCTGCTCGTCCCGAGCGGCAGGACCACCGGCGGCTTCCGCGTCTACACCCCGCGCGACCTGGAGCGTCTGCTCGTCATCCGCCGGATGAAGCCGCTCGGGTTCTCACTCGAGGAGATGGGCGACCTGCTCGGCATCGTCGACGGGCTCCCCGGCGGTGATGCGGAGGACACGGCCGCACGCGCAGCGCGCCTCGATGCCTTCCTGGAGGACGCGAGGGCCCGCCACGCGAAGCTCGTCGAGCGAGCGGGCATGGCCGAGGAGTTCATCGGCACCCTCGGCACCCTCCGCGCCGCGCTCCCCTGACCTGGCCGAATCCTCGAGTTCCGCTCGTTCCGCGAGCTCCCTGCGCTCGCGGATCATCGCGCGGATCATCAGTTGGATCCGTTCCTGCTCGGCGAGGACCTTCTCGACCTTCCACGGGCGGAACCGATGCCGCTTTCGGATCGCCTTCCGCCGTTGTTCCGCCCGGTACGCGTTCCACTCGTCCATTGCAATGCCCATGTGGCGTCCCCTTTCTCGAAGCCGGTGATCTCGGACACGATGCTCACGAACTCGACGTCCTCATCGCGAGCAATCTGCATGTCGTACACCGCTCGGAACGCGTCGCGACCGATGTCGTTCCGCCCGACGTCATCGGCGCACAGGAGGTCCACGGCCCACACGATCCGCGTCCACGCCCGGTCGCGCTCTTCACGGTGGACGTCGCGGCGCCACCGGAGGACGGCCCAGCACCCGCCGACCACCGCGCCGAGGAGCGTCAGCGCAGCAGCGCTCAGCGCCGCCACCACCGTCGCGACCGCCGCAGGTGGCCAGGCCGCGAGTGCTTCGATCCCCTCCGTCATGAGGACCTCCTCCCCGCTCGCGACCCGGCCACATCGAGAACGCTACGAGCGCGGCGGAGGCGATCCGAGCCTCCAGGCCGCATCTGTGGACGACCACCGGACGCAACCGGGCTGTGGAGAACCGGCGGCCCGGTAGACTCGACGACCGTGATCGAACGCACCCGCATCAGCGACCTCGCCGCCCTCCCCGACGGTCCCGTCTCCGTGGCCGGATGGGTCGAGACCGTCCGCGATCAGAAGAAGGTGCAGTTCGTCGTGCTGCGCGACGAGACCGGCGCCGTCCAGCTCGTCAACCCCGCGACGCGCGAGGCGACCGAGGGCGACGACGTGTCGGCGGCGGCACTCGCCACGACCGAGGCGATCTCGGGTCTGGCGCACGGCTCCTTCATCCACGTCACCGGCACCCTGAAGCACGACGAGCGCGTCAAGCTCGGCGGCCTCGAGGTCAAGGTCGGCGAACTGACCCTCGTCAGCGCGGCGATCCCGGAGACCCCGATCGCCGACGACTCCTCGCTCGACAAGCGACTCGACTGGCGCTTCCTCGACCTGCGCAACCGCAAGCAGAACCTCATCTTCCGCATCCAGACGACGATGGAGCACGCGTTCCGCTCGTACTGGGTCGAGCGCGACTACATCGAGATCCACACCCCGAAGCTGATGGCCTCGGCGTCGGAGTCCCGCGCCGAGCTCTTCCAGCTCGAGTACTTCGAGACGACGGCGTACCTCGCGCAGTCGCCGCAGAACTTCAAGCAGATGGCGCAGCCGGCCGGCTTCGGCGCTGTGTTCGAGATCGCCGACGCGTTCCGCGCCGACCCCTCGTTCACCAGCCGTCACGCCACCGAGTTCACCTCCGTCGACGCGGAGTTCTCGTGGATCGAGTCGCACGAGGACGTCATGGCGATGCACGAGGAGGTCCTCGTCGCCGGCATCAGCGCGGTCAAGGAGAAGTACGGCAAGGACATCGAGGAGGTCTTCGGCTTCGAGCTGCAGGTCCCGACCGCGCCGTTCCCCCGCGTCACCCTCGCCGAGGCCCGCAAGATCGTGGCCGACAGCGGCCACGACGTCGTCCGCGCCGACGGCGACCTCGACCCGGAGGGCGAGCGCCGCGTGTCCGCATGGGCCAAGGAGCACCACGGCTCCCAGTTCGTGTTCGTCACCGACTACGAGGCCTCGATCCGGCCGTACTACCACATGCGTCACGCCGACGACCCGACGCTCACGAACAGCTACGACCTGCTGTTCAACGGCGCCGAGATCTCCACGGGCGCGCAGCGCGAGCACCGCGTCGACGTCCTCACGGCACAGGCCGAGGAGAAGGGGCTCGACGCCACCGAGCTCGGCTGGTACCTCGACTTCTTCCGCTACGGCGTCCCGCCGCACGGTGGCTTCGGCATGGGCCTCGCGCGCGTGCTGATGCTCATGCTGGGTGAGCCGTCCATCCGCGAGGTCACGTACCTGTTCCGCGGCCCGACCCGCCTGACCCCGTAGGTCCGCCCGCGGGTCGGCTCCGTCGGCCCCGTGTCCGTCCGCACAACCGAAAGCGGCTCGCACCACGGATTCCCGTGGCGCGAGCCGCTTTCGGTTGTGCGAGGGCGGATCACACCGGCGCGCGCGGCGGACGGGAGGCTCGGCTCAGCTCTGCCAGTCGATGGCGGCCCGCCCCGTGACGAGTCCACGGATCTCGGCCGCGGCCGCCTGGTGGTCCGGGTGCACCTGGTACTCGTCGAGCCCGGCGAGGTCGTCGAACGTCGCGACCACGGCGACGTCCTGGTTCTTCCCGGGGTAGGCGACGTTCTCGACGACCTGCAGCGTGCGGATCGACGGCACGACGCCGATCAGTCCGTGCAGGAGCGTCCGGATCCGGTCGATGGAGGACGCCCGGTCGAGGTCCTCCCGGAGTGTCCACGAGACGACGTGCTGGATCATGCGGAGGCTCCTGCCTGCTCGAGTGCGCGGACGAGGCGGTCCTCGTCGACGCGCCAGTTGCTGTGGACACGACCGTCGATGAGCACGACGGGGATGTCCTCCGCGTACTCGAGTCGGAGCGCGTCGTCGTCGAGGATCGACGTCTCGGTGAGCGTCACCCCCGGATGCGCTGCGACGACCCGTTCGACGACGGGTCGGGCGTCGTCGCAGAGATGGCATCCGGGCTTGGTGAGGAGCGTCACGGCTGGCATGGGATCAGCGTAGCGCCGCTCGGAGCGTCGTCTCGGCAGTGTCCCCCGGGAACACGAAAGCCCCGGCGAACCGGGGCTTCTGCGGCAAGTCTCGCGACTTACTTCTTGTTGCGACGCTGGTGACGCGTCTTGCGAAGGAGCTTGCGGTGCTTCTTCTTCGCCATGCGCTTGCGACGCTTCTTGATGACAGAACCCATGTGGACCTCGCTCGGACTGATGCTGATGTACGGACACCGGGCCGATGAAGCCGCGGAAAATCAACCTGCCCGATCCTACCGGAGGGCCGCTGTGATGTCGAACGGACGAGTTCGGCAGGACCCGATCGGGTCAGCCGACGTCCGCGATCCCGCCGCGCAGCACCGCTGCGACCGCGGACTCCGGCACCCGGAACGACCGGCCGAACCGGATGGCGGGGAGCTCGCCGGCGTGCACCATGCGGTAGACGGTCATCTTCGACACGCGCATCATCTCGGCGACCTCAGCGACGGTGAGGAAGCGCACGTCGTCGAAACTGCCGGTCATGGTCCGCCTTCGGGTGGGCTCGCGCTCGGTCCCGAGCGCGGGAGTTCATGTGTGACCTGAGTGGTCACTGGTAACTGTAGGGGCGCGTGAGCCCCCGTGTCCAGCATCGTCGAGGTCGCTGGACGGACGGTGCGGAACACCGCACAGCACGCCGTGCCAGACCACCCGGAACGGGTGAGGTCAGTCGTCCTCGCCGCGCTTCGTGAACCGCCGTCGCGAGCTCTCGACGACCCGCTCCCAGCCCTGCTGCGCGCCCGAGAACGCCGCGGTGGCGCGGTACGACGCCTCGGCCATGACGCGCCCGAGCTCGGTGCCGACCTCGACCGTCGCCTTGCCGGCCGCGCCGTTCCGACGGACCGAGACGGGCTGTCCGTCGAGGGTCCACGCCGTGGTCGCGGGGGTGCCGTCGGCGTCGACCGCTCCGGTGAACGGCACGACCCACTCCTCGATGTGCAGGAGCGGTTCGGGGTCGAGCCGGTAGTACCGGTGCTGCCCTTCTTCACGACTCGTGACGAGCCCGATGTCGCGGAGGACACGCAGGTGCTTCGAGACGGTGGGCTGGCTGACCCCGAGCTTCTCGACGAGCTGACCGACGCTGAGCTCTCCGCCGGTCGCGTCGGCGCCGTAGGCCGAGAGGAGCGCCCCGAGGAGTTCCCGCCGCGTCGGGTCCGCGACCACGCTGAAGATGTCGGCCATGGGGAAAGGCTAACCGGCCCGGCGCAGATGTACCATGCGATGCGTCCCGCCCATGTCCCCGGAGGCATACGATGCTCGACCGCACGGAGCCGCCGTCCGTCTCAGCGAGCCCTGCCCGGCGACGCGCCTCCCGGATCGGGACCGTGCTCCGTTCCTCGCCGTCGCGCCTCGCGATCATGGTGTTCGTCGCGCTCATCCTCGTGTTCACGTTCCTGTTCATGACGCCGATCGCCGCCGCCGATCGCCAGTCGACGCACTTCGCGGACGCGCTCTTCACCGCGGCGTCGGTCGTCTGCGTGACCGGGCTGTCCACCGTCGACATGGCCACGCACTGGTCGGTGTTCGGCAAGACGCTCGTGGTGATCGGGACGCAGATCGGTGCGGTCGGGGTGCTGACGTTCGCGTCGATCCTCGGGCTGTTCGTGACCAGGAAGCTCGGGCTCCGCGCGAAGCTCATGGCGGCAGGCGACTCGAACCCGCTGCGGACGCACCACGGTGCCGTCCCGGAGGGGCAGGCCGTCCGGCTCGGTGAGGTCGGCACGCTGCTCGCGACGGTCGCGGTGAGCACCCTGTCGATCGAGATCGCGCTGGGGCTCCTGCTCCTGCCGTCGGTGCTCATCGCCGGCATCCCCTTCTGGACGGCCGTCGGCGACTCCTTCTACTACGCGGCCATGGCGTTCACGAACACCGGGTTCTCGCCGAACGCCAGCGGCCTCGACCCGTTCGCGCACGACTACTGGTTCCTCTCGCTGCTGATGGTCGGCGTCGTCGCCGGCTCGATCGGCTTCCCGGTGATCCGCGCACTCACGAAGCAGCTCCGCACGCCGCGGAGGTGGCCGATCCACGTCAAGCTCACCCTGGCCACCAGCGCCGTGCTGCTCGTCGGCGGGGCGATCGTCTACATCGCGCTGGAGGCCTCGAACCCGACCACGTTCGGTGAGGAGGGTGCCGGCCGCACCGCGTTCCAGGCGCTCTTCCTGTCGACGATGACCCGGTCAGGCGGCTTCTCGCTCGTCGACTTCGACCAGCTCAACGGTTCGAGCCTGCTCGTCACCGACATGCTCATGTTCATCGGCGGCGGCTCGGCATCGACCGCTGGTGGCATCAAGGTCACGACGCTCGCGGTCCTGTTCCTCGCGGCGGTCGCCGAGGCGCGTGGCCGGCAGAGCATGGAGGCGTTCGGCCGACGGATCCCGAGCGACGTGCTCCGCGTCGCCGTGGCCGTCGTGCTGTGGGGCGCCACGATCGTCGCCGTCGCCACGGTCGTGCTGCTGCAGATCACGCACGAGTCCCTGGACCGGGTGCTGTTCGAGGTGATCTCGGCCTTCGCCACGTGCGGCCTGTCATCAGGGGTCTCCGCCGACCTGCCGGAGTCCGGCAAGTACGTCCTCGCGGCCACGATGTTCCTCGGTCGTGTCGGTACAGTGACCATCGCCGCAGCACTGGCCGCCAGCCAGAGCCGGCAACTGTTCCGCCGCCCAGAGGAGAGGCCGATCGTTGGCTGACCGAACCCACCAGCAGCACCCGCTCGGTGCCGTCAGCCACGACGCCCCGGTGCTCGTCATCGGTCTCGGCCGCTTCGGCGCCGCCACCGCCGGGCAGCTCGAACGGCAGGACCGCGAGGTCCTCGTCGTGGACACGGACGCCGGGCTCGTCCAGAAGTGGTCGGACCGCGTCACGCACGCGGTCCAGGCCGACGCGACGGACATCGACGCGCTCCGGCAGATCGGCGCGCAGGACTTCCCGATCGCGGTCGTCGGGACCGGCAGCGACCTGGAGTCGAGCGTCCTCATCACCGCGAACCTCGTGGACCTCGGCATCCCCCAGATCTGGGCGAAGGCGATCAGCCGCTCGCACGGCACGATCCTGTCCCGCATCGGCGCGAACCACGTCGTCTACCCGGAACGCGAGGCCGGCGAGCGCACGGCGCACCTCGTCTCCGGTCGGATGCTCGACTTCATCGAGTTCGACGACGACTTCGCGGTCGTCAAGATGTTCCCGCCGCGCGCGGTCCGGGGGAAGGACCTCGGCACCACCGCGATCCGGACGCGGTTCGGACTGACGGTGCTCGGCATCAAGCCGCCTGGTGAGGCCTTCGTGCCGGCGACGCCGGACAGCGTCATCGGCGAGCACGACGTGATCATCGTGTCTGGGTCGACGACGGCCTTGGAACGCTTCGCAGCCCTGGAATAGGGCGGAGACGGACGGGAGGCTCGGTGCGGGCCCGCACCGAGCCTCCCGTCCGTCTCCTGGTTCCGTCTAGAGCTTCGACAGTTCCTCGGCGCGCGCGATCGCCGCGTCCGCGGCACGGCGGAGCGTGTCCGCCAGATCCGCCTCCTGCAGCACCGCGACAGCGCGCTCGGTGGTGCCCTTCGGGCTCGTCACCGCGCGCCGGAGCTCCGACGGCGCCTTGGCGGACCGCTCGAGCAGCTCGACCGCGCCGCGGACGGTCCCCTGCACCATCGTCTCCGCCTGCTGGGGCGTGAAGCCGAGCGACTCGGCGGCGCGCTGCCACTCCTCGATGAACAGGAACACGTACGCGGGACCGGAGCCGGACACCGCCGACAGGGCGTCGAGCTCGTCCTCCGGCACCTCGATGACCGAGCCGGACACGTCGAAGAGGCTCGAGGCGAGCGCGACGGCCTCCGCGTCGGCCGACGCACCAGCGCTGATCCCGGTGACGCCGTGACCGACGCCGATGGGGGTGTTCGGGAGGGCACGGACGACCCGCACGGTGTCGGGGACCCTCGCCTCCATCGCGCTCGTCGTCACACCGACGGCGACGCTCACGACCACGGCACCCGGCTCGAGGTCGCCGGCGATCTCGTCGAGGACGTCGCCGATCGCGAACGGCTTCACGCCGAGCACGACGAGTGCCGCGCCGCGGACGGCCGCGCGGTTCGCGTCGGCGTCGGTGTCGCTCGCGTGGGCGTCGAGTCCGCGCTCCCGGTGGGCGGCGGCGGACGACTCGGACTTCGTCGTCACGACCACGGTGTCCGGGGACAGTCCGGCGGCGAGGAGCCCGTCGAGGACCGCGCCGGACATGGATCCGACGCCGACGAGGGCGGTGCGAGGGAGTTCGATCGTCATGCCCAGACCCTACCGATCGACCGGCTGCGTAGGATCGTGCAGCAGATCAGGAGACAGGGGTCACAGTGAGCGCTTCCGGAGGCAACCGGGCCATCTTCGCCGCACTCGGCGCGAACGTCGGCATCGCGATCGTGAAGTTCGTCGCCGCGGCGATCAGCGGGTCGGCATCGATGCTCGCGGAGGGCGTGCACTCGCTCGCCGACTCGGCGAACCAGCTCCTGCTGCTCCTCGGCGGACGACGCGCCCGGCGTGCTGCGGACGAGGAACACCCCTTCGGGTACGGACGCGAGCGCTACGTGTACGCGTTCGTCGTCTCCATCGTGCTCTTCTCCGTCGGTGGCGTGTTCTCCCTGTACGAGGGCATCGAGAAGCTGCAGCACCCGCACCCACTCGAGAACTGGTGGCTGCCGCTGGTGGTGCTCGTCATCGCGATCGGGCTCGAGGGCTTCTCGCTCCGGACCGCGCTCAAGGAGGCGAAGCCGCACAAGGGCGCGCTGTCGTGGGTCCAGTACGTCCGCCGGGCCAAGGCTCCTGAGCTGCCCGTCGTCATGCTGGAGGACACCGCGGCGCTCTGCGGCCTCGTGTTCGCGTTCTTCGGCGTCGGGCTGACGGTGCTCACCGGCAACGGGGTGTTCGACGCCATCGGCACGATCCTCATCGCGGTGCTGCTCATCGCGGTCGCGCTCGTGCTCGGCGTGGAGACGAAGAGCCTGCTCGTCGGCGAGGGTGCGACGGCCGCCGACGTCCAGCGCATCAAGGCCGCGGTGCTCGACGGCCCCGAGGTCGAGTCGATCATCCACATCAAGACCCTGTACCTCGGTCCGGACGAGCTGATGGTCGGCGTGAAGGTCGCCGTCGACGGGGACCGCCGGCTCGGTGACGTCGCCGCCGGCATCGACACGGTCGAACAGCGGGTCCGCGCGGCCGTGCCGATCGCGCGGGTCATCTACGTCGAGCCGGACGTGCTCCGCACCGGTCCGCGTCCGCCCACCGAGGCGATCGTCATCAGGGCAGCCGACTGAGGTTCCCCTTCGTGGCGGAGCCGTCGGGCGGTCCGCCACGATGGAGCCATGTCGGTGCTCTTCAACGTCCTGCTCGTCCTGCACTTCATCGGCCTCGCGGCCGTGATCGGCGCGTTCCTGGTGCAGATGCGCCGCAAGGGCGGCTTCCAGACGTTCTGGGTGATCACCGGTCTCGTCACGCAGCTCGTGACCGGCCTCGGGATGATGGGCATCATCGACGCGACGAGTGACGGCGGGGCGAACCACGCCAAGCTCGGCGTCAAGCTCGTCATCGCCGCCGTGGCGCTCGTCCTTGCGTTCGTCGCTCGTGCACGCCAGAGGCGGGCTGACGCCGGGACAGCGAAGGCGAAGGCGGCGCTGCCGTTCTTCCACTCGGCCGGTGCGCTCGCGATCGTCAACGTGCTCATCGCGGTGCTCTGGAAGTAGCGCGTCAGCGGCGCTGCTGGAAGAAGTCGTCGAGCAGCGCCGCGCACTCCGCCTCGAGGACACCGGCGACGACCTCGGACCGGTGCGGCAGACGACGGTCCCTGGCGATGTCGTAGACGCTGCCGGACGCCCCCGCCTTCGGGTCCCACGCGCCGAAGACGATCCGCGGCACGCGCGCGGCGAGGATCGCACCGGCGCACATCGGACACGGCTCGAGCGTCACGACCAGGGTGTGCCGTTCCAGGTGCCAGTCCCCCGTCGCGCGTGCGGCTGCCCGGAGCGCGAGCACCTCGGCGTGCGCCGTCGGGTCCTGCGTGGCCTCGCGCTCGTTGCGCCCGGTCGCGACCACCGCGCCGTGCTCGTCGAGCACCACGGCGCCGACGGGGACGTCCGCCGTCGCCAGACACGCCCTGGCCTCCTCGAGCGCGCGTTCCATCGCGGCGAGGTACGGGCGGGCTGCCGGCTCTTCCACGGGACCTCCTGGCGGTTGGCGGCACGGTAGGCTCGACCCTATGCGAGTCCACGTCGCCGACCACCCGCTCATCACCCACAAGCTCTCGGTGCTCCGCGACCGGACCACACCCTCCCCGACGTTCCGGGCGCTGACCGAGGAGCTCGTGACGCTCCTCGCGTACGAAGCCACGCGCAACGTCCGGGTCACGGCGACCCCGATCTCGACCCCGGTGGCACAGACGATGGGCGTCTCCATCGCCAAGCCCCGCCCGTTGGTCGTCCCGATCCTGCGTGCCGGGCTCGGCATGCTCGAGGGCATGGTCAAGCTCGTCCCCACCGCAGAGGTCGGCTTCCTCGGCATGGCGCGCAACGAGGAGACCCTCGAGCCGCAGACCTACGCCGAGCGCCTGCCCGACGACCTCACGGGCCGGCAGTGCTTCGTGCTCGACCCGATGCTCGCGACCGGTGGCACCCTCGCCGCGGCGATCGACTTCCTCTTCGCCCGCGGGGCCGAATCCGTCACCTGCGTGTGCATCCTCGGCGCCCCGGAGGGTCTGAAGGCCGTCGAGGACGCCGTCGCCGACCGCGACGTCACCATCGTGCTGGGCGCGCTCGACGAGCGGCTCGACGAGAACGGCTACATCATCCCGGGACTCGGCGACGCCGGCGACCGTCTCTACGGCCTGGCCGAGTAGCGCCAGGCAGGGCGGACCGTCCACTCGGACGGTTGACAGCGGGTTGGTATACCGCCGATACTCATGGACATGACTGCAACCGTGTCCACCCGCGTCTTCTCCAAGGCGTGCTCCTCCGCAGGGGCAGTGGGGACCGCCGGCACGATGATGCCGGCGATGGCCGTCATGCGTTGTCGAATGTGTGCCTGATCGGTACTCGTTCCAGCCGGATCCCCCGCGACACCACCCCGGTCGCGAGCGAGTGATCCCCAGGTGACGACCACCGACGACGCGCACGTTCGTCGCGAGGTCGATCACCACTCCCCCCGGGTCCGCCCCGGTCCGCAGCAGGACCGCAGGGCGCATCGACGCTCCGTCGATCGGCACAGCCGTACCCGGGCCGACGCATTCGACACCTTCATCGCCCGGAGAACCACCATGTCGCTCACCATCGCCCAGCCTCGCACCTCGCTCCGCACCGCCGCCCCGGCGCCGGTCGACCTCGGCACGGTCACGCCGATCCGCCCCCGCCGTGGCGCCGTCCAGCCGGAGGCCACGACCATCCCGACGAGCCCCGTTGTCGCCCCGCAGCGCAACCGCGCCCTTCCAGAGGGCACCGAGGCCCGCGGCTTCGCGCTCTACGTCGGCATCGACGAGGAGAAGGCCGCAGCCGCCGGGACCACGCTGGCTGCAGTCGTGGAACAGCTCAAGGCGCTGACCGCGCAGCTGGTCCCCACCGCCGAGACCTACGCCGCAGTCGCCGTCGCCGCCGAGAACTCCGGCGGACGCGACGTCGACGTCGTCCGCCTGGCGCTGCAGGACCGTTCGGCCGTCGCCGCCCGCAAGCAGGCCGAGAAGCCCGAGCCCGAGGAGACCGGCGTCGTCATCGACATCTCCCGGAAGCGCGTCGTGCTCGACGGTGAAGCCGCTCCCCTGACGTACAAGGAGTTCGAGCTGCTGCAGTTCCTCGTCCTCCGCGAGGGACGCACCGTCGACCGCTCGGCGATCATCGAGGGGCTCTGGTCGGACGGCGAGGACGAGACCCCGAACGAGCGCACGATCGACGTGCACGTGCGGCGCCTCCGGTCGAAGCTCGGCGCGTTCGAGGAGATCGTCCGCACGGTCCGTGGCGTCGGCTACCGGTTCGACCGCCACGCGGACGTCGCCGTGCGCTACGCGTCGACCCCGTCGCCCGACCTCTTCTGAGCCATCGGGGCGCGCACACCCGACGCTTGTGCCCCTCTTGGTGAACTCGCAGCGAACGACGGCTCTTCCGGCTGGCGCCCGTTACCGCTTCGTTATACAGTCGTTCGTGCAGACGGTGTTTGCTGTGGCAGCGTCTGCGGAATGTGATTGCAGGACACTCTTGGTGCAAGGGAGAGGGCCGGTCGCTCGATGAGCGACCGGCCCTCGTGCATCTGTCGGAAGCGCACGTCGGGAGCGCATGTCGGAAGCGCATGTCCGGCTCCCGGTGTCGGATGCCGTCGGTAGGCTGGAGGACCACCGGACAGAGGGAGTGACAGCGTGAACGACAAGGCGCGCGTCAGCGACAAGGCGACCGCCGTGGCCGCATGGGAAGCGCTGTTCCGCGCCCAGGTCACGGTGATGCGGAACCTCAACTCCGAGTTCCCCGGCGGGGAGATCTCCTTCAACGAGTACGACGTCTGCTTCAACCTCTCCACGCAGCCCGGACGCCGCTGCCGGATGCGCGACCTCACCGGGCACCTGCTCCTGACGCAGCCGAGCGTCAGCCGTCTCGTCGACCGGCTCACCGCACGCGGCATCGTCGAGAAGCAGCCGGACCCGACCGATGCACGCGGTGTCATCGTGGCCCTCACGCCGCTCGGGTTCGACGTCTACCGTGCCGTGGCCGTCCAGCACGCAGCGAGCATCGCCGCCCAGGTCGGCGCCGGGCTCACGGAGTCGGAGCAGCGGACGCTGACAGACCTCTGCACCAAGTTGCGCGTCGCCTCGGCGGACGCCCCACCTGCCCGACGCATCGACCGGGCCCTGCCCCAGACCGATCCGGCCACGGTGTGACGGGCGCGATCGTCTGGCTCCGCGACGACCTGCGTCTCGCGGACAACCCCGCCCTGCGCGCCGGGATCGACCACGGCGGACACGTCACGGTGGTCTACGTCCTCGACGCCGAGAGCCCCGGCGTCCGCGCGATCGGTGCCGCCGCTCGGTGGTGGCTGCACCACTCGCTCGCCGCGCTCGACGCCGAGTTGCACGACCGCGGCTCACGGCTGGTGCTCCGCCGAGGAGCGGCCGCTGACACGATCGACGAGCTCGTCGCGGACACCGGAGCAGAGGCGGTCTACTGGAACCGCCGCTACGGGGCTGCCGAGCGAGAGATCGACGCCGGCATCAAGTCGTCGCTGACCGACCGCGGGATCGAGGCGCACAGCTTCGCGGCGAACCTGCTCTGGGAACCGTGGACCGTGCTCACCGGGCAGGGCGAGCCGTTCAAGGTCTTCACGCCGTTCTGGAACGCAGCGCAGGCGATGCCGGAGCCGCGGCACCCGCTGCCGAAGCCACGCGACCTCCCGTCGCCGGCACGTGCGACGGGCGACTCCCTCGGCGACTGGGACCTCCTGCCGACCACGCCTGACTGGGCAGGCGGGCTCCGCGACACGTGGGAGCCCGGCGAGCAGGGTGCCGCACGCCGGCTGGAGCACTTCGTCGACCACGCGCTCGAGGACTACGACCAGCGCGACGAGCCCTCGATGGACGCCACGAGCGGACTGTCCCCGCACCTGCGCTGGGGCGAGATCAGCCCGTACCAGGTGTGGCACCGACTGCACGAGCGACTCGAGCCAGACCAGCGCAAGCAGGCACCCGGGTTCCTCCGGCAGCTCGCGTGGCGCGAGTTCAACTGGAACGAGTACTTCCACTGCGACGACATCGCGACGGTCAACGTCCGACGCGAGTTCGACGCGTTCCCGTGGCGACGTGCATCCGCATCGGAACTCGAACGCTGGCAGCAGGGCAGGACCGGGATCGACCTCGTCGACGCCGGGATGCGCGAGCTCTGGCACACCGGTGCGATGCACAACCGGATGCGCCTGGTGACCGCGAGCTTCCTCGTGAAGAACCTCCTGGTCGACTGGCGTGTCGGCGAGCAGTGGTTCTGGGACACCCTGGTGGACGCCGACGCCGCGAACAACCCCGGCAACTGGCAGTGGGTCGCCGGCTCCGGGTTCGACGCCGCACCGTACTTCCGCGTCTTCAACCCCGAGCGCCAGCTCGAACGGTTCGACCCGCACCGGGAGTACGTGCGGCGGTGGGTCCCGTCGGACGAAGACCGTCCCGAGCCGATGGTCGACCTCAAGGAGACCAGGAAGCGGGCGCTCGACGCCTACGACAGGATGCGGCACGCATGACGATCGACTCCGCCACGATCGACTCCGCCACGATCGAGCAGATCGACGCGCTGTTCCGCGACCGGGTCGAGCGCGGCGTCGCGCCGAGCTCCGTGTGGGGCGTGTTCGACGCGGACGGACTCGTGGCCTCCGGTGGACACGGTGACCGCGGGGACGGTGCCGCGCCGGACGCCGACACGGTCTACCGGATCGCGTCCTGCACGAAGAGCGTCACGGCCGCCACGCTCCTCGGCCTGGTCGCTGACGGCCTGGTCTCCCTCGACGCACCGATCACCGACTTCGTCCCGGCGTTCGCCGACGTGCGGCTCCCGACACCGGACTCCCCCGTCCCCACGCTCCGGATGCTGCTGACCATGTCGGCCGGGTTCCCCACCGACGATCCGTGGGGCGACCGGCAAGAGCCCATCTCCGACGACGAGCTCGACGCGGTGCTCCGCGCGGGCCTGTTGTTCGACTCCGTCCCCGGCACCGGCTTCGCGTACTCGAACCTCGGCTACGCCCTGCTCGGCCGCGCGATCGCCGTCGTGGCCGGTCGCCCGTTCACCCAGGTCGCCTCGGACGCCGTCCTCCGCCCGCTCGGTCTGGACGACACCGTCTTCGCCGCTGCCGACGCCCGCCGGTTCGTCGTGGTCGGGGCTCGGCCACACGACGGGTCGTGGGAACCCCTCCCCCTCTCCGGCCCTGGTGCCTTCTCACCGATCGGTGGGCTCTTCTCGACCGTCACCGACTTGTCGCGGTGGGCGCGGCACCTGTCGTCGGCGTTCACCCCGATCCGCACCGGTGACGCCGCCGAGGCCGGGCCGGTCTCCCCCGCCGATCGCCGACTCATGCAGCAGGCGATGCGGCAGATCCCCCGAAGCGCGTTCCCGGGTGCGAAGCGTCCGATCGGCTACGGCTTCGGACTGTTCGTCGAGCACGACGACGACCACGGCTCGATCGTCTCCCACTCCGGCGGCTACCCGGGCTTCTCGGCGCACATGCGGTGGTCCGCGCAGACCGGCCTCGGTGTCGTCGCCTTCGAGAACGCGACCCAGGCGAAGGTCTCCGTCCCGACCGAGACCGCGCACGATCTGCTGCTCGCGGCGGGGGCCGCCACGGCGGGTACCACCCACCGGTCACCCGTGACGGTGCTCCCGGAGACGCGAGCCGCGCAGGGTGCCGTGTCGCGCCTCCTGTCCGACTGGAGCGACGACCTGGCAGACGCGATCTGCACCCCGAACGTCGCGCTGGACGTGCCGTACGATCGCCGGCGCTCGGCGATCGCCGAGGCCGTCCGCACCGTCGGCGCCGACCTGTCGGCGGCGGCGGTGGCGGAGCAGTCGTCCGCGCTGACGCACCTCCGCTGGTGGTTGCCGGCGACGAACGGCCGACTCCGTGTGGAGATCCGGCTGGCGCCGCTCGCCGCAGGACTCGTCCAGACCCTGATCTGCACGGCTGAGCCCGCCGAACGCTGACGGGCAGCAACCGCCGAACGTCGGCCAGCCGCGCCCGGACCGCCCAGGCCGCGGCCGACGGGCCACTCGGTCACACCGGCGGGCGGCCCCCGACGAACCCGACGGCGCGAGCGGCGACGCGGGTGCCCTCCCGTGCGGCCGCCCCGACGCGGACCGGATCAGTCGCCCATGCGCGGATGAACCCGGCCGCGAACGCGTCACCGGCCCCGATCCCGTCGACCACCGTGGCCGGAGTCGCCGGGACCCGCTGCGGGGTGCGCCCGGGACGCCCGACCAGCACGCCGTCGACTCCGAGCGTCACGACGACCAGCGGGACGTGGCGGGTGAGCACCCGAACGGCGTCTTCCGGCTCGTCCGCCCCGGTGAGTTCGAGCGCCTCGGCTCGATTCGGGACGATGAGGTCCACGCCGCGCACCGCCGCGAGGAACGCGGGACCGCCGACCAGGCGCACGGCCGCGATCGAGGACGGGTCGAGCGAGACCCGCGCGGCGCCCGTCCGCGCCCGGGCGACGAGGTCCACGAGGCGGTCGGTCCCGCCGGACCCGAGCATCGCCTCTCCTGTCAGGTGGACGATGTCGGCACGTGCGACGAGTTCGATCGGCACGTCGGCGGCGGACAGCAGCGCGCTCGCGGCTCCGTCCGTCATCGACGTCCGGCCGCGCTGTCCCCGCACCGAGACGAGCGCACCGGTCGACGTCCGCGCGTCGTACCGGATGTGCGGTCGGACGCCGGCGTCCTCGAGCGCGCGCTCGTGTCGGTAGACGTCGTCGACGCCGACCCGACCCACCATGTCGACCTCGGCACCGAGCCACCCGAGCCACGTCGCGGTCGTGCCGGCAGCTCCCGCGGGGCGGTGTCGGATCACTGCAGCGGGGTCGTGGTCGCCGATCGCCGCTGCCCGGGTCTGGACGAGCACGCCGTCGAGCAGGTCCCCCACCACCAGGAACCGCTTCCCGACGCCACGACGGCGCCCACCGACCCGGCCTCCACCGCTGGCCCTGGAGGCGCTCGGAGCGGCCGCGGAGGGCTCGGGCAGTGATGACATCGCCCTCAGTGTACGTGAAGGCGAGCAAATCTCCACTTTGAGGGCGTTCACCTTGCGGGTGTCATCACATCTCTCAGCCCGATGTCGGACTCTGCCGCTAATATACCCGTGAGTCGCATTCCAGCGACACGCCGAGACCATCGCCGGAGACGACATGCCGCGCAAGCCAGACCCGACCCTGAAGCCCGCCATCGTGCGCAAGGTCGCGCAGCACCTGCAGGACACCAAGATCGAAGACGTGTCCGTGCGCAGCCTCGGGCGCGTGCTCGGCACCAGCGCGTACCCGATCGTCTACCACTTCGGGACGCGCGAGGCCCTGATCGGCGCGGTGGTGGAGCACCTCGCGGCAGCGACGGCCGACATCGCGCTCGACCCGGACGCCGACGATCTCGCACTCACGTCCTACCTGGTGCAGGTGTTCGGCGGCCTCGACGACCCGGAGCGGTCCCTGGCCGCGCGGCTCACCTTCGAGCTCGGCGCCGTCGAGTCGCTCGACGGCCGCGACCGCGAGCGAACGGTGCACCGCGCGCAGATCGTGTCGATCGCCGACTGGTGCCGTGCGCACGGCTACGGGGAACACGATGCCGACCGTGCGGCCCAGGCGGCAGTGCTCCTCGCGCGCGGCATCCAGTGGGGTGCGATCGTGGACCGCGAACACGCCGATCCCGACAACGCCCTCCGCGACCTCGCGCACAAGCTCGTCGCCGGCGCGACCCTCACCTCGGCCTGACGCGACCCATGACGGACGGGAGGCACGGTGCCAGCTGGCACCGTGCCTCCCGTCCGTTCTGCCGTCAGATCAGAGCGTGACGAAGCGCTGCGACTTCGCGTTCGCGAAGCGAGCCGCGACGTTCTCCCAGTCGACGATGTTCCACACGGCCTTGACGTAGTCGGCCTTGACGTTGAGGTAGTCGAGGTAGAAGGCGTGCTCCCACATGTCGAGCATGAAGATCGGGACGAGACCGAGGGGCACGTTCGCCTGCTGGTCGAACAGCTGGAACGTCGTCAGCTTCTGGCCGACGGTGTCCCAGGCCAGCACGGACCAGCCGGAGCCCTGGATGCCGGTCGCGACGGCGGTGAACTGGGCCTGGAACTTCTCGAAGGAGCCGAAGAACTCGTCGATGGCCGCGGCGAGCTCGCCCTCCGGGACCTTCGTGTCCGGGCCGAGGTTGGTCCAGAAGATCGAGTGGTTGACGTGACCGCCGAGGTTGAAGGCGAGGTCCTTCTCGAGCTTGTTGATCGCCCCGAGGTTGCCCGACTCGCGCGCTTCCGCGATCTGCTCGAGCGCGGTGTTCGCACCCGTGACGTAGGTCTGGTGGTGCTTGTCGTGGTGCAGCTGCATGATCTTGCCGCTGATGTGCGGCTCGAGTGCGGCGTAGTCGTACGGCAGCTCCGGCAGGGTGTACTCAGCCATGTGAGTTCCTTTCGATCAGTGGATGGGCGGATGGTGCTCCGCGGCTCACGAGAGCCGGGAACGATCGGTGAGGGAGTGGAATTCCCGGTTGTGGTAGACGAGCGGCTCGCCCCGTTCGTCCCCGATGACGATGTCGAGCACCTCGGCGACGACGACGGTCGAACTGCCGATCGGCGTCGTGGACAGCGGTCGGCACCGCAGTGCGGAGGCGGCGGAGGGCAGGTACCGGTCACCCGACGGGAGTGTCCCCCAGATCGGGTCGTCGGCCGCAGGGCTGCCGGTGGACGCGAAGCGCCTCGCGAGGGCGACGCCGTGCGAGTCCATGAGGTGGACCACGAACACCGGAGCCCCGAGGACGGCGCCGGCCGAGCCCGAGTTCGTCGAGAGCGAGAACACCAGGACGGGCGGGTCGATCGCCACGCTCGCGACGCTGGACGCGGTGAGGCCGGTCGGTCCGTCCGGCCCCTCGGCGGTGATGACGGCGACACCGGCGGGATGGCCACGGAAGGCCGACTTGTAGGCGTCCGCGATGTTCGACGGCACGGCGTTCGCCGGTGTTGCTTCGGGCATGGGAGTCGTTGGTTCGTTCCTCGTTCGGATCGGCGTGGCTCACCCCTCGGCGGCCATGTCCCAACGTATGACCTCAACCAAGGTTGAGGTCAACGATTCCCAGGTTCCACGTATCCCGGGCGCGCCGTCACGCCGTCGTCCACGCTCGGAGCCGCATCGAGGGGGCGACGCAGGGCGACGCCGTCAGCGGCGGCGGAGCATCACGACGGCACCGGCAGCGGCGACGACCATCAGCACCGCGGCGACGCCGGCCGTGATCGTGACGCCGGAGTCGAACGCCGCCCGCGCCGACTCGAGGAGCACCTGCCCCGCCGACCCGCCGAGGTCCGCAGCCGCCGACACCGCTCCGCCGAGGGTCTCCTGCGCCGCGACGTGCGCCGACGAGGACAGCCCGTCGGGGACGACGACGTGTGCCCGGTAGGTCGTCGCGAGGATCGTCCCGAGCACCGCCGTCCCGAGCACCGCACCGATCTCGTACGCGGTCTCGGAGAGCGCCGACGCGGCACCGGCCTTGTCCGCGGGCGCCGTGGAGATGATGAGGTCGTTCGTGACCGTCTCCGATGCGCCGATCCCGATGCCCAGCAGCACGAACGCGAAGGCCAGCGCGACGATCGACGCGTGGTGCCCGAGCACGGCGACCATCGCGTACGCGGCCGCCGAGAACAGCAGCGCGACGGCGACGACCCACCGCGGGGCCACCCGTCCGACGATCGGCACGACGACGAGCCCTGCGACGATCGTGAGCACGGAGCCCGGGATGAGCACGACACCGGACG
Organism: Curtobacterium sp. L3-7; assembly: GCF_048756585.1. Lineage (NCBI taxonomy): Bacteria > Bacillati > Actinomycetota > Actinomycetes > Micrococcales > Microbacteriaceae > Curtobacterium > Curtobacterium sp. L3-7. The sequence continues at coordinate 3,319,138 of NZ_CP151474.1, forward strand.
TGAAGGGGTCGAGCCCGGCGACGAGCTGCAGGTGCTGGGCGATGAAGAACAGGAATCCGGTCAGCGAGAACATCGCGGCCATGTTCATCAGCACGCTGCCGGTGAACGCCGTGCTGCGGAACAGCCGGAGGTCGAGCATCGGCGTCCGGGAACGCAGCTGCCGGCGGACGAACGCGATGCCGCACAGCACCCCGACGCCGAGCATCGCGATCGCGAGCCCGCGTTCCTCGACGTGCACGACGGACTTGATGGCCCAGGCGATCGGCGCGAGCGTGCCGAGCGACAGCAGCATGCTGAGGACGTCGACGGGACCGGGGTTGCGATCCTTCGACTCCGGCACCCAGAACGCCACGCCGACGAGCATCAGCACGAGGATCGGCACCGCGACGAGGAACACGCTCCCCCAGTGGAAGTGCGCGAGCAGCGCCCCACCGACGAGCGGACCGAGCGCGTTGCCCGCGGCGAACATCGTCGACCACACGGCGAGGGCCATCCGTCGCTCGGTCCCGTCGGTGAACACGTTGCGGATGATCGACAGCGTGGCCGGCATGAGCATGGCACCGAACACGCCCATCGCGACGCGCGCGGCGACGAGCATCCAGGCGTCGGTGGCGAACGCGGCAGCGACGGACATCGCCGCGAAGCCGGAGGCGCCGATGACCAGGATGCGTCGGCGGCCGATGCGGTCGCCGACACTGCCCATCACGACGAGGAGGCCGGCGAGGACGAGCGGGTAGGCGTCGACGATCCAGAGCTGCGTGGTGGCGTCCGGGTCCAGCGCGCGCGAGATCGACGGCAGGGCGAAGCTCAGGATGGTGTTGTCGACCGAGATCAGCAGGACCGGCAGCATGAGCACGGCGAGCGCCAGGAACCGTCGCGGGCGGCTGGTGGTGACCCGCGTGGCGATGGGACTGGTGAGGAGTGCGGACATGGTGGTGCTCCACGGACTTCGAGGGTGGTGCCCCGGGCGCGGAAGTCGTCACGCAGCCCGGCAAGACCCCTCTACTGTACCGTCTGGACGGGTATGTTGCAAATACAACTAAAGGGCGGACTGGAGGCTTATGGCGGGCCCGCCACGAGCCTCCAGTCCGCCTGGAGGTCCCTCCGGACCTACGCCGACTCGCGGAGCAGCAACCGGTGGCGCACGCTGCGCTGCACCGCGGCACCGGAGCGCGGCAGGTCCCCCGCGAGCATGCCGAGGGCGAGGTCGAGCGCCTCGCGCGCGACCGCGTCGAGGTCGACCGCGAGCGTCGTGAGCGTCGGTGACACGAGCCCGCCGAGCGGGAGCCCGTCCACACCGACCACGCGGACGTCGCCGGGGACGTCGACGCCCGCACGGCGGCACGCCTGCAGCACGCCGAGGGCCATCACGTCGTTGAAGGCGATGATCGCGTCGAGCCGGCGCTTCCGACCGAGGATCCGCACGGTCTCCTCCGCCCCGCACTCGGCCGTGCCGTGCCGTGCGTGGACCACCTCCGGCAGGTAGCCGCGTCGACGCAGGGCGTCCAGCATGAGCACGCCTCGGACGCTCGTGTCGTCCGGCGAGGAGTTGTCGAGCACCACGGGATGCCGCACCCCGGTGGCGACGAGGTGGTCGGCGAGCACCTCGATCCCGTCGGCGGGGTCGATCCACACCGCGGCGGTCGGCGGGTCGGACGAGGGGTCCAGCTCGACCATCGGGACCGATCCGAGCAGGTCGTTCCAGCGCTCGCGACGGGAGCCGAAGTACCCGATGACCACGTCCGTCTGCGCGCCGAGCGCCGTCACCATGCGGTCGGGGTCGCTCGCCAGGTCGACGTCGGCGAGCATGACGTTCCACCCCTGCTCGGCGGCGAGCTGGAACACCGACGCGGCGAGCTGCGGCGTGTACGGGTTCCTGAGGTCGTTCACCACGAGGCCGAGCTGGTGGTCCCCACCCGTGACGAGCCCGCGGCCGAAGCGGGACGGCCGGTAGTGGAGCTGCTCGGCGACGGCGAGCACCCGCTCCTTCGTCGCCGCGCTGATCCCGGACATGCCGTTCATCGCCCGCGTGACCGTCTGCCGGGACACCCCGGCGGCCGCGGCGACGTCGATGATCGTCGCGCGGCCGCCGGGTGCTGGGACCGGTTCGGTGGCGTCGGTCAGTCGCGGAGGTCCAGCCATGCCACCTGTTCAGGAGTGAGGTCGACGGAGAGGCCGGTCATGGACGACCGGGCTTCCGCGATCGTACGCGGTCCGAAGAGCGGGAACGTCGGGAACGGCTGGTTCAGGACGTACGCGAGCGCGATCGCGGTCGCGGGTACCCCGAACTGCTCGCCGAGCTCGCGGGCGCGACGCAGTCGCTCGAAGTTCTCGTCCGAGTAGTAGCAGCGCACGAGCTCGGCATCACTGGTGTCCTCGGGCGTCGCGCGTCCGGTGAAGAACCCACGGGCCTGGGACGACCACGGCAGCAGGGGCACCTGGCGCTCCGCCAGCCACTCCTTCGACGCGGCATCGGTCGCGTGGCGGCAGCCGGCCCACGGCACGTCGTACGCCTCGGCGAGCCCGAAGTGGTTGCTGAGCACCTCGAACTCGTGCTTGCCGTTCGCGCGGGCGTAGGCGTTCGCCTCGTCGAAGCGGGCGAGGCTCCAGTTCGAGCCGCCGTACACGCGGATGCGGCCGGCGCGACGGTGCTCGTCGAGGACGTCCACGAACTCCCCGACGGGGATGTCCTCGTTGTCGCGGTGCATCATGTAGATGTCGGCGTAGTCGGTGCCCTGGCGCTCGAGGCTCTCGAGCAGCTGTCGGCTGAGGGACTCGGGGTCGCAGTACGGCGTGTGCGCGCCCTTCGTGATGACGACCACGTCCTCGCGGATCCCCCGGTTCTGGATCCACTTGCCGAGTCGGCCCTCGAGCACGCCCCCGCCGTAGATGTACCCGGTGTCGAAGACGTTGCCGCCCTGCTCGACGAAGAGGTCGAAGATCGCGCTGGCGTGTGCCAGGTCCGGCTGGTTGTCGACGCCCATCACCAGGCGCGACAGGCGCTTGCCGACGCCGGGGATCTCGCCGTACTGCATCGGGTTGTCCGCCTGCACGGTCAGCGGGCGGCCGCTCACGGTGGGGATGTCGGCGGTCTCGGCCTCGAACGGGTAGCGCAGGCCGATCGCCGCGCGCCACTTGTCCAGGGTCCTGGCGGTGGCGAGGGACTCGTCGAGCGTGTACTCGGGGGCATCGACGCGTCCGGCGGCCAGGGCAGCGGTGGTCGCGTCGGCCTCGAGCGCGTACGGCTTCGCGCCGCCGAACGACAGGGTCCTGGGGTCCTCGTCGACGGTGCGGATCTCGATCGTCGGGTCCTCGCCGAGGGTCCACGGGTCGGTCAGCGTGATCTTCCCGCTCGTGCCGTGGATCGTCACCGCGTTGTCGTCCTGCACGCGGACGCCGGTGCGGACGTCGGCGGTGATGCCGCCGCGGTAGGTGAGCTGCGCGGTGGTCCACTCGTCGACCCCGGTCGGGCCGAGCGTCCCCGTCGCGGTGAGCTCGGTCGGCTCGGCGACGGCCACACCGGTCGCGGCCTGCACGATCGCGGCGGCCATCGTCACCGGGTAGCCGCCGACGTCGAGGATGCCGCCACCGGCGGTGTCGACGTCGAACAGCCGGCCGCTGCGGGACCCCGCACGGAACGCGAACGACGCGTCGATGTGCGTGACGTCGCCGATCGCCTTCTGACGAACCAGCTCGAGGAGTGCAGCGGTCTGCGGGTGGAAGCGGTACATGTACGCCTCCACCAGCGGCAACCCGGCCTGACGGGCGGCGTCGGCGAGTGCCATCGCGGTGCCGTGGTTCGGCGCGAGAGGCTTCTCGCAGAGGACGGCCTTGCCCGCGGCGAGCGCCGCGAGGACGAGCCTTGCGTGCCCGGTGTGCACGGTGGAGACGTAGACGGCGTCCACGCGCGGGTCGGCGAGGACCTCGTCGTACGTCGCCGCGGTGACGTCCGCGAAGCCGTGCTCGACGGCCTCGTCCGCGAACGCCTGCGCCCGCTCGACAGCGGAGCTGCCGGCCGCGACGAGTGTGCCGCCCGCTGCGCTCGCCGACAGCTGGGAGAGGAATCGGCGGGCGATGCCACCAGGGCCGAGGACCGCCCAGCCGGGGGTGTCGTTCGTCGCTGCGGTCGGGGTGCCGGTGGTGGTCGCGGTCTGCGCTGACATGCGGATCCTGTTCGTCTCGTGAACCTTCACGGTCGCGTCGACGCTAACGCGCTCAGCCCGTCGCCGCAATGCAGATGATGCTTGACACGGCGTGTCGGGCAGAGCATGCTCTGAGCCAATTCGTGAGCGTTCACGGTCGATCGCTCACGGACTCCCCGATCTCAACGACGAGAGCAGGCATCCCCGTGACAGCAGCACCATCGATCAGTCTCAGCCGGCGGGGATTCCTCGCCGGCGCCGGCGCGCTCGGCGCCGCAGCGCTCCTTGCCGGGTGCTCCACCGGCACCTCCATCTCGAAGGACCCCGACGAACTCGTCCTCTGGTACTGGAACCGGTCGCTCGACCCGAAGTTCCTGAAGCAGGCGGCCGCTGGTATCGACGGGCACCGCCCGATGCGCCTCCGCCCCGACCTCATCGGCGGTGCGTCCTACGACACGAAGTTCCGGACGGCGCTGGCGGGCAACGCGTTCATCCCCGACGTCCTCATGGTGAACTCGAACTGCTGGTTGTACTTCCCCGACGAGGACCTCTTCACGGACTTCGACGACCACGGCGGCGAGGCGAAGAAGTCCGAGTACTACGACTGGAAGCGCGCACTCGGCACCACCCCGAGTGGACGGCAGTGCTTCTGGCCCGTCGACACCGGACCGACGGCGTTCTTCTACCGGCAGGACGTCCTCGCGAAGGCCGGGCTGCCGACCGACCCGGACGAGGTGTCGGCGTCGATCAGCACCTGGGACGACTTCCGGACGTTCGGGTCGACCCTCCGGAAGAAGGCCGATGCCGCGACGGTCATCACCGCGAACCAGCTCTTCAACCAGTACATCTCCGCCAGCCCCACGCGGTACTTCGACCGTGACGACCGGCCCGTCTTCGAGCAGGACGACAGCAGCATCCGGAAGGCGTGGGAGAACGCCGTCGCGTGCGCGAAGTCCGGCGTGACCGGGAACCTGCAGTCCGGCACCGACCAGAACGCCGGATGGGTGTCCGGCCGCGTGGCGGGGCAGATCGAGGGCGCGTGGTGGACCCAGGTGATCCACGACACCGCACCGGACTCCTCCGGGCAGTGGCGGATGGCCAGGCAGCCCGAACGCCCCGGCAACAGCGGCGGCTCGTTCCTCGCCGTCCCGAAGACGTCGAAGGACCCGGCGGCCGCGGTGGCCTTCGCGCAGTGGATCACCTCCCCCGAGGTGCAGTCGCACACCTACAACGACATCCAGCTCTTCCCGTCCACGCCCGGTTCGTTCGACAACGGCCTGATGCGGAAGCCGGGTGACTTCTTCGGCGACCAGGACCCGCTGTCGTTCTTCAGCGACACCGCGATGGACGTCCCGGTCACCTACATCTCGAACAACGAGCGCTTCATCGGCGCCTTCGCGACCGAGATCACCAACGTCGAGGCAGCGGGCAAGGACCCGGACCGGGCCTGGCAGGACGCTGTCGACCAGACGAACCGGGTCCTCGAGAAGCGCGGGGTCACGGCATGAGCACCAAGCAGGCACCGCCCACGACGAGCATCCCCGCCGTCGTCGGGACGCCCACCGCGTCGATCACGACCGCGGCCACCGGCAAGCGCTTCGGCCTCCGTCGGTTCTGGCCGCAGTACGTCGCGATCGCGCCCTTCTACGTTCTGTTCCTGGTGTTCGGGCTGTTCCCGATCGTGTTCTCGATCGTGCTGTCCTTCACCGACTGGGACGGCATCGGCAGCCCGACGTGGGTCGGCTTCGCGCAGTACCAGTACTTGCTCGGCGACCCGCGGTTCTGGAACGCCGTCGGGAACACGTTCCTCATCTGGATCATGTCGACGCTCCCGATGCTCTTCCTCGCGCTCGTGCTCGCGTTCCTGCTGCACGGCAACATCCGGGCCAAGGGCTTCTACCGGGTGGCGTTCTTCATCCCGAACGTCACGAGCATGGTCGCGATGGCGATCGTGTTCGGCTCCGTCTTCTCGGACGGGTTCGGACTCGTGAACGCCGCGATGCGGGCACTCGGCGCCGACCCGGTCGGGTGGTTGTCGTCGTACTGGGGCATCAAGGTCACGATCTCCGTCATGGTGATCTGGCGCTGGACCGGGTACAACGCGATCATCTACCTCGCCGGGTTGCAGTCGATCCCCACCGAGCTGTACGACGCCGCCAAGGTCGACGGTGCGAACACGTGGCAGATCTTTTCGAGGATCACGGTCCCGATGCTCCGGCCGGTCATCCTCTTCACCCTGATCACGTCGACCATCGGCGGGCTCGGGCTCTTCACGGAGCCGCAGATCCTGTTCAACGGCGGCGCGGTCGGTGGTCCGGACGAGGCAGGCATGACGATCGTGCTCTACCAGTACGAGCAGGCGTTCAACCAGTTCGACTTCGGGTACGGCTCGGCGATCGCCTGGGTGCTGTTCATCTTCTCCGTGGTGTTCGCGATCATCAACTGGCGCCTGCTCAGTGAACGCGACGGCCTCAAGACACCCAGGCGGCTGCGCACGGCGCGCACCGTCACCGTCAGCACCGCGAAGAAGGGCGTCGACGCATGACCGCCACCGAGACCACGACCACGAACACCGCCGCTGCGCTCGGTCGTCCCGGTGCCGCCGAGTCCGACTACCGCCACGGGTTCCGCCGAGGCTGGATCGGGACGCTCGTCACGCACGTGTGCCTGGTCGTCGGGGTCCTGCTGTCGATCTTCCCGTTCTACTGGCTGCTCGTGATGTCGACGTCGACGAACGCGGAGATCTTCGGGTACCCGCCGTCGCTGTGGTTCGGCGACAACGCGTTCGCGAACATCGCGAGCGTGTTCGGCAGCGTCGACATGCTCCGGGCACTGCTCAACACGGTGATCGTGGCCGGCGGCACGGCGGTCCTCGTCATGCTGTTCGACTCGCTGGCGGCGTTCGCGTTCGCGAAGTACGAGTTCCCGTTCAAGCGCGCGCTGTTCACGGTGATGCTCGCCACCTTCCTGGTGCCCGGGAGCCTGTCCCTCGTCCCGAGCTTCGTGCTCATGGCGAAGCTCGGGTGGATCGGTGGACTGCAGGCGCTCATCATCCCGGGCGCCGCGAACGCGTTCGGCATCTTCCTGCTGCGGCAGTTCGCGACGACGTCGATCCCGAACGAGCTCATCGACTCGGCCCGCGTCGACGGTGCCGGGTTCTTCCGGACGTGGTGGTCGGTCGGTGTGCCGATGCTCCGCGGCGGGCTGGCGTTCCTCGGGATCTTCACGTTCATCACCGCCTGGAACGACTACGTCTGGCCGCTCATCGTGCTGATCGACCCGAAGGGGCAGACCCTGCAGGTCGCCCTCGCCGGCCTGAGCTCGGTGAACGCGACCGACCTCGGCGCCGTGATGGCCGGCGCGGTGATCAGCGTGTTCCCGCTGATCGGCGTGTTCATCATCGGGTCGCGGCACTTCATCGCGAACATCGCGGCCGGTGCGTTGAAGGGCTGAGACGCGGACGGCGGCGCGGGTTCCGCGTCGCCGTCCGCACACTCCTAGACTCACCCCTATGGCAAGTGCACCCCGATGCGCGCTGCACCGTGTCCTCGAGGCCTCCTAGACTCACCCGTATGGCAAGTGCTCGCGACCGTGTCCTCGACAGCTTCGTCGCCATCGTGTGCGAGGAAGGCGAGCGCACTGCGACCCTCGACGCCGTCGCCGCCCGCGCCGGCGTCTCGAAGGGCGGACTGCTGTACCACTTCGGCTCGAAGGCCGCGCTGGTCGAGGGCCTCTGCGACCGGCTCGCCGACCTCTCCGCCGTCGACGTCGACCGCATGCGCGAGGCCGAGGACGGCCCTGCGCGCTACTTCGTCCGCAACTGCCAGTACGTCGGCAGCGAGCTCGACCTCGCCCTGCTCGCCGCGAGCCGACTGCAGCAGGCCGGCTACGAAGAGGCCGGCCGCACCCTCGACGAGACCGAGAACGCCTGGCTCGCGACGCTCGTGGACGCGCTCGGGGACGTCCCGACCGCGCAGGCGATCAAGCTCATGGGCGACGGGCTGTACCACGCTGCGTCCCTCGGTGCCGCGAGCGACGGTCGCCCCGACCGTGCCTCGGTCGAGATGGAGCCGCTGCTCGTCGTCGTCGACCGTCTGGTGTCCACAAAGCCCGTGGCGTGAACCAGCACACCCCGACCTGGGGATAGACTGGGGCCGATCCACCCGCCTGATTCCGGAGGTACCACTGTGGGCCGCGTCATCGCCGCTGTTTTCTCGATCCTGCTCCTGCTGGTGTCGATGTACCTGTTCGGCGTCGCGTTCCAGGTGAGCTCGGGTCAGGCATTCGTGTTCATGGGCGGCATCCTGCTCATGTGCATCTCCTTCTTCCTGCCGATCCACGTGTTCGGCAAGCGGTAGTCACACACCGCACGGCAACGGGCCCCGCACCACATCGGTGCGGGGCCCGTTTCGCGTCCGGTCCGGACCGGAGGCTCGGTGCGGGTCAGGCGGAGACGGTCGCGGCGCGCAGGCTCCGCAGCACCACGGCCGTCGCGATCGCGGCGTGCGCCGCCTCGGCACCCTTGTCCTCCTTCGAGCCGGGCAGCCCGGCTCGGTCGATGCCCTGCTGCTCGTCGTCAAGGGTGAGCACGCCGAAGCCGACGGGCTTGCCGGTCTCGATCGCGACCCGGGTGAGGCCGCTCGTCGCCGCGTCGGACACGTACTCGAAGTGCGGCGTGCCCCCGCGGATGATCACGCCGAGGGCGACCGCCGCGTCGAACCCGTTCTCGAGTGCCGCCTTCGCGACGACGGGCAGCTCGAAGCTCCCGGGGACGGGCAGCACAGTGGCGTCGGCGCCGAGGCGCTCGACCTCGCGCTGGGCCCCGGCGAGGAGTCCCGCCGCGATCGTGTCGTGCCACTGCCCGGCGACGATCGCCACCCGGATGCCGCTGCCGTCGACCTGGTCGCGGTCCGCCGCGCCTGCTCCGCTCATCGTGTCGTTCCTTCCGTGGGCGCGGCGTCCGCCGCTGCCCGGTCTGCCGCGTCCAGCCACTCGGCGAGTGCGGCGATGGTGATGACGGGCACGCCCTCGCGCGCCCCCAGTTCGACGAGGCGCGGCAGCCGCATCATGCTGCCGTCCTCGTCGACGATCTCGCAGATCGCCGCCGCGGGCCGCAAGCCCGCCGCGGTGACCAGGTCGATCGCTGCCTCGGTGTGCCCGGCGCGCTCCCGCACCCCGCCGGGTCGCGCACGCAACGGAACGACGTGCCCTGGACGGTGCAGGTCGCCGCGGACCGATGCCGGGTCGGCGAGCACCCGGAGTGTCCGGGCACGGTCGTGGGCGCTGATCCCGGTCGTGACCCCGACGGCAGCGTCGACCGTCACGGTGTACGCGGTCCCGCGGACGTCCTCATTGTGGGCCACCATCGGCGGCAGGTCGAGCGTGTCCGCGATCGCGGCGCTGACCGGCGCGCAGATGAACCCGGACGAGTGCGCCACGGTCCAGGCGATCCACTCCGGCGACGCGAGCTCGGCGGCCAGGATGACGTCGCCCTCGTTCTCGCGGGACTCGTCGTCCGCGACGATCACCGGCCGGCCGGCCGCGATGGCGGCGACGGCGTCCTCGATCGTCGACAACCCGGCCACGTGCCCTGGTGCTGCCACGTCGACGACGTGCGGGGCGTCGGCGACCATCACTGCGCCTCCAGTTCGAGGACCTGCGCGGCGGCGTCGAGCCGCAGCATGCGCCGGACGTGCCGGGCGAGGACGTCGGTCTCGACGTTGACCCGGTCGCCGGGGACCCGGTCACCGAGCGTCGTGGCGGTGAGGGTCTCGGGGATCAGGCTGACCTCGAACCAGGCATCAGCCGGGTCGGTCGTCTCCGGGGAGACGGCGCTGACGGTGAGTGAGACGCCGTCGAGCGCGATCGAGCCCTTGTCGACGACGAGCGGGCTGAGCTCCGGCGTCAGGGCGAACCGGACGCGGCGCCATCCGTCGCCGTCCGCGGTCTCGAGCACCGTCGCGGTGCCGTCGACGTGGCCCTGCACGATGTGGCCGCCGAGCCGGTCGCCGACGGAGGCCGCGCGCTCGAGGTTCACCGGGTCACCCACCCGCAGCGACCCGTGTGCGCTCATGTCGAGCGTCTGCTTCATGACGAAGGCGGTGAACGTCTCCGGGGTCTGCTCGACGACGGTCAGGCAGACGCCGCTCGTCGCGATGGAGTCGCCGTGCTTCGCATCCGTGACCACGAGCGGGCCACGGATCGTGAGCGCGACGGAGTCGCCCTGGGGGTCGACGGCGGTGACGGTGCCGAGTTCCTCGATGATGCCGGTGAACACTGGTGTCCTCTCAACGGGACTCCGGGGGCGTTCGACGATCGTCGGCAACGACGGACCCGTGCGCCCACGCAGGTGGTCGCGTCGTGTCCGCCAGCGCGCCTCCCATCCGGACTCTCACCGTCGGTCCCGGAGTTTCACCGAGTCAACATCAGGCGGGTTCACACCCGTCGTCAGTTCGTGGACTGTCACCACCGGTTCGGAATTACACCGACCCCGGAGCGCTTGCGTACCCCGAACGATACCCCAGCCGTGTGGGCGTCGCATCGACACCGGTCACACGCCGTCACGTCGTCATGGGGCTCGTGGCTCGTCAGCCGCGGCCGCGCGCGAGTGCGACGGCCTGTCGGAGCGAGAGGTCGGGCAGGTACGCGCGGACCACCGCGACCCCGATGGCCGGCAGTGCCACCGGGTCCGGGTACGCGAGCGCGAGCGGGTGCAGGTCCGGGCCGAACTTCTGCTTGAACCGCAGGAGCGACCGGAAGCCGTAGACGGGTTCCAGGACACCGCCGACGAGTTCGAGCAGGTTCTGTCCGCCCTCGGGGGCAGGGCTGCCGGCGCTGGCGAGCGGCGCGGCGGAGAGGCTGAGCCGTTCGGCGCCGTCCTCGCGCATCCGTTCGGCCGCGCTCGCGACCAGGAACTCCATCACGCCGTTCGGGGCGGCTGCGGTGCGGCGCATCACGTCGAGGGTCCATCCCACGACGCGCCCTTCGCGGAACGACGGCAGCCAGCTGGTGACGGCGAGGACCGTCCCCTCGGCGTCCTGCGCGACGAGCGTGCGGACGGCGGGGTCGCGCATCTCGTCGATCCCTCCGAGCGTGAAGCCCATCTCCGGGAGCTCGCGCTCCGCGACCCACTCTTCCGAGATCGCCTCGATCTGGCGGGTCGTGGTCGTGGGGAGCTCGTCCCAGCTCGCCCACGTGGCCGTCACGCCCTCGCGGGCGGCCTTGTTCACCGAGGTCCTGACGTCCTGCTTCCGCTTGCCGCTCGTCGTCCAGGTCCGCGGGTCGAAGTCGGCGTCCTCGGCGACGGGCAGCGTCGCCCAGCCGACGGCGGTCAGCGCCCCGGCGACCTCCACGTCCACGCCGTAGAACACCGGCGTCCACCCGTTGTCGTCGCAGTACCGGGCGAAGTCGGTCAGCGCGGCCGGCCGGGCGTCCGGGTATCCGAACGGTCCGCCGACGGTGACCGCGACGCCGCCGTTGCGCCGGAACGCGACACCGGCCCGGCCGTCCGCCGCGAACCAGTACGCGTTGCCGCGCCAGGTCGTCATCCACCCGAACGTGTCGCCGCCGCCCGCGACGAGCAGCGCGCGGGCGCGCTCCCGGTCGCGGTGGACCTCGTCGGAGTCCGCGTCGGGTCGTGCGGCACCGGTCGGGCCGATCGCCGCGATGGCGACGACGAGCCAGAGCGTCGGTCCGGCGAGGCCGAGCGACAGGCGGAGCGCCGGGTCGAGGGCCGGCAGGTGGTCCCAGAACGTGGTCGGGGCGATCGGACCGAGCGCCGCCACGACCACGCGCAGGGGGTCGGGGACCCGGTTCGGCGACGCGTCGGTGACGACCAGCAGCACCGTGACGATCACCGCCGCGGCGACGAGCACGGCCGCGGCGAACCCGACGGTGCGGCGACGAGACGGCAGCACGGTGAACGACCGGCGGAGCACGACGAGCACGACCGCTGTCGCCAGCGGGACCGCGATGGAGGCGAGGATCGAGAGCGTCACGACGAACTGGTCCTCCGTGCCGTGCAGGCGCTCCACCCGACCGGGGACCGCGCCGTACGTCACGGCCGCAGCGAGCGCGGTCACCACGTCGACCGCCACCACGAGCCACACCGCGAAGCGGCTGCCGCGGAACAGCCCGAGGCCGCCGACGACCAGGACGAGGAGCGGCGGCACCGCGAGCAGCACCGTCCACGGATCAGCCGCGTGGTACGCCAGGAGCCGCCGGAGGCACTCCCCCGCGACGCCGTCCGTTCGGCACCCGGACACCGGTGTGACCGGGCCGGCCCCGACGACGGCGGCGATCGGCGCGAGGATCCCGACCCGGGCGCGCGAGACGAGCGCGATGACCGGCCCCACCGCGGACACGAGGACGACGGTCCCGAGCAGGACGCGCGTCTCCCGGTGCGAACTCCGCACCCACCCGGTGCGCTTCGGCGTGTTCCGGAGCAGCTCGCCGAGCATCCAACCGGCTGCAGCTGCCAGCACCGCGTACAGGTCGGAGGCATGCCCGGCGTAGAGGAACAGGGCCGCGACGACCGCGAGGGCGTTGACGCGGATCCGTCGGCGCCACAGCGGACCGGCGAACGCGCTCGCGGTGACGATCGTGCCGACGACGGCGGTCCACGGGTCGAACGCGGTCGCGCGCCCGAGGAGGAGCGGACCGGCCCCACGGCCGTCGAGGTCGACGAAGGCGCTGAGTGCGCCGACCCCGGTTCCGACCACCGTCGTCACGACGAACGCGACGGCGGTCCGCCACGAGCCCATCAGCCGCTCCGAGGCGCCGACGAGGACGACCACGCCGGCGATGGTCAGGACCAGGGCGACGAACCCGGTCGACGCGGCGAACACGCGGAGCGGCCCGAGCGCAGCGGCGCCCGACGCTGCGTGGTGGACGCGCATCGCGACGCCGATGGCGGAGGTCAGCACGACGAGCAGCACGACGACACTCGTGACCGGGTACCGCCGGACACGGCCGACGACGGCGCGCCCCGCGCGGGTCAGCCGGGCGCGCACGGGCGCGACACGCTCCTCGTCGAGGACGCGCCCCCCGCCGGTCACAGCGCCCCTCGCATCGACGGCAGCCCGAGGTGGGCGACCACTGCCGGCAGCCCGTTCGCGAGGACGTACCGCACGGTGTTCCAGTCGTGCGCCGATCCGGGCGAGACGATGACCGACGTCTGCATGCCCGCCTGCACCGCGGCGTCGCGGAGCGCGGTGGTCGACGCACGGTACGGAGCGTCGTCCTGCCCGAACCCGAAGACGGTGAGGTGGTCGTGGTACGGAGCATCCCGACGCATGGTGGCGATCGGCGCTGCCGCCTCGTAGGCCGCCCGGGAACCCCCGAAGCCGACGCGGACCGTGTTCGCGAGCGACCCGTTCTTCACGGTGAGCTCGCTCGAGATGGCCAGCGCCGTGCCGAACACCCCGGGGTGTTCGGTGGAGAACTGCATCGCGCAGGTCGCGCCCTGGGAGAAACCGGTGATGCCCCACGCGTCGGGTGTCGACGCCACGTCCAGGTGGTCCGTGATCCAGCGGACCGTGTCGGTCATCACGTACGTCGCGCTCCGCCCGAGGCGGCGCGAGTCGACGCACATCGGGTTCCGGTTCGGCGCCCCGAGCTGGTCCGGCGACACGACGATCGGTGCCAGACCGTGGTGCGCCGCCGCGTAGCGGTCGAGGTACCCACCGAGGTTCCCGGTCTGGAACATGTCGGACGGCTGACCCGGTTGCCCGGACAGCGCGATCAGGACCGGCAGGGTCGGCGGGTCCGCCGTCTGCGCAGCTGGCGGGAGCCAGACGACCGCCTTCCGTGCCCGGAAGTGCGAGACCGTCGCGGGGATCCGCACCGACAGCGTCCGTCCGGACTTCGGCATGTTCGTGGGGGCGGTCCACCGTGCTGCGTCGACGACCGGGGTCCCGGCAGCCACCGCGTGCTGGTGGCCGAGCGAACCCGACGGGTAGGGGTTGGTGGTGATCGCCTGCTGGATCGTCCGGTAGGCGCCGAAGTCGACGTTCACGCCGAGCCCGGACGCCAGGAGGACGGCGGCAGCTGCGGCGACCGCGACGGTGCGACGCCCCCAGCCGCCCTGCACCAGGACGACGAGGCACATCACGACGGCAGCGCACGCGAACGCGATCCACATCCGGGTGACCGGCGTGAACGCGACGCCGAACTCGTCCTGCACGTCACCGAGCCACCACACGAGGACGAGCCCGACCGCAGCACCCACCACGAGCGCCGCGGCACGGACGAGCAGCCGACGTCCTCGACCGCCCGCGCGCGAGCTGCGACGGAACGGGCCGAGCAGCGCCCAGATCGTCAGCAGCGCTGCCGCGACGTCGACCGGGATGAGGACGTCGGGCCGGACGATCGGCACGCGCAGCAGTTCGTTGAACACGCGTTCATCGTCCCGCTCGGTGACTCACCCGATGCTGCCGAACCGCTTCCGCTCCTCACAGCATCGGCATCATGCGCTTGCAGGAAGCACCCGGCTCGTTCCCAGGACATCTCCTTGAGGTCGGCGTGGTGGTGCGGGGTACCGGCGAACCGGTACCCCGCAACGCGGATGGTGATCAGTGGCGGCGTCGGAGGACGAGTGTCCCGGCGCCCCCGAGGAGCAGCATCAGCGCGATCCCCGCTGGCACGAGCTGCGAGGACGCTCCCGTGTACGCGAGCCCGGACTGGGTCGCCCAGGAGGTCGCTGCGCGGGCTGCCGTGGTGGCGACCGTCGCGACACCGGCGGTGGAGACCGCGGCGCCCGAACCGCTCGGCGACACGGTGGTCACGGCATCGGCCGTGGTGCCCGAGCCGTCATCGCCGATCGGGGTCGTGACGCCGCCGGGCGTCGAGCCGCCGTCACCAGGATCCGTGCCGTCGCCGGGCGTCGTGCCGCCGTCACCGGGGACCGTCGTGGTCCCGGTGCTGGTGCCGTCGCCGACGAGACCGATGCCGTTCCCGCCGATGGTGATCGGGAGCGAGATCACCGGTGCGATCTGCGTCCCGGACAGGACGCCGTCCGAACCCGACGTGGATCCGGCTGTGCCACCGGTCGTGCCGGTCGCGGTGCCGCCAGCCGGCACGGTCGTCGTGGCTCCGGTGCTGGTGCCGTCGCCGACGAGACCGATGCCGTTCCCGCCGATGGTGATCGGGAGCGAGACCACCGGGGTGACCTGCGTACCCGAGGCGGTGCCGTCCGTGCCGTCGGTGACCGGACCGGCCGTGGCGCTGCCGTCAGCCGTGCCCGTTCCGCTGGTCGGCGCGGTGCCGGTCGTGGTGCCGGCCGTGCTGGTGCCGTCACCGAGGAGACCGATGCCGTTGCCCGCGATGGTCACCGGCAGGGAAACGGCCGGTGTCACCTGCGTCCCCGACGCGATGCCGTCGGACCCGGAGGTCGTCGGGGCGCCCGTCGTGCCGATCGAGCCGGAAGCCGGAGTACCGGCAGCCGGAGTCCCGGCAGCCGGAGTCCCCGAGGCCGGGGTGGTCCCCGATCCGGCGGAGGTTCCGTCTCCCACGACGGCGATCCCGTTGCCGGAGACCGTCACCGGGATCGAGATCAACGGTGCCACCTGGGTCCCGGAGACGGTCCCGTCGGCGCCGGAGGTCGAGCCCCCGGTCGATCCGCCGGAGGTCGCGCCGGCCGGAGCCGCCGTGCCCGTCGTCGAGCCGGTGGAGGTCCCGTCACCGAGCAGACCGATGCCGTTCCCGGACACCGTGATCGGCAGCTCCACCGCGGGGGCGACCTGCGTCCCCGAGGCGATGCCGTCCGAGCCCGACGTGGTCGCCGCAGCCGGAGCGGGGGCCGGAGCCGGAACCGGAGCCGCGGGTGTCGCCGTCGCCGAGGTCGACGCGGCGTCGCCACCGACCGAGATCGCGTTGCCGGTCACGTCGACCGGCGCGGTCACGTCACCCGCGACCTGCGTCCCCGACGCGATCCCGTCCGACCCGGAGGTCGACGGTGCCGCGGGAGTCGCCGGCGCGGGTGCCGCTGCAGCGGGGGCAGGGGCGGGGGCAGGGGCGGTCGGCACGGCGGTCGACGCTGCGTCGCCGCCGACCGAGATCGCGTTGCCCGTCACGTCGACGGGCGCGCTCACGTCCGGTACGACCTGCGTCCCCGAGCCGACGCCGTCCGACCCGGAGGTCGACGGCGCCGCGGGAGCCGGGTCCGGCACCGCCGCCGACGCAGGGTCGACGGCCGGTGCGGCGGGAGCAGCCGGAGCGGCCGGAGCGGCCGGAACCGGGACGGCCGAGGACACCGCGTCGCCGAGCACCCCGAGGGCGTTGCCGACGGCGGAGACGGGCGCGTCGATCGACGGCGCCACCTGTGTTCCTGAGACGGTGCCGTCCGTGCCGGAGGTCGTCGCCGCGTTCGCCGCGGTGGCCCCTCCGACCGTCAGCCCGCCGACGAAGAGGGCGAACCACAGCCCTCTCGAGACGTACTTGTTCATGGTCATCACTCCTGATCGAGATGTGTTCCCGACCGCGGTCGCGGTCGGTGGCGCGTCCTGCCTGACGGGCAGGTGCGCCGATCTCAATCAGGGGCGACGTCGTGGTCGCCGGTGAGCGACGCGGGAACGGCGTCGTCGGCGATGGTGCCGCGTGTCCCCGCGGCGAGGGGGTCCTGGTCGGCGTCGGCGCCGACCGTGCCGACGACACCGGCGCCGGCCGAGCCGACGGTCGTGGTGCTGCCGGCGAGTCCTGATCCGGAACCGCCGAGCGGCGAGTCCTGGTGGCCGTGTCCGTCGGGGACGAACAGCGCGCCACCGCCGATCGACGCGGACGAGGGAGCGTCCTGCGCGCCGGCAGACGCGGAGGTGGCGACGGGCGCGAGCACGGTGACGTCGTCCGCGACCGGGATGGCCTGCGCGGCGACGACCTCGGATGCCGCAGCGGCCCGAGCAGGTGCCTCCTCCGACAGGTCGGCCACCGACGTCGCGGAGCCGCCCACGGCGGGGACACCATCACCTGCCGGAGGCGAGGGGGTCTGTGGTTCAGGCACCGAGCCTCCAGGCAGGGTGCCCCCACCGGTCCCGGGCGTGCCCGGAAGCACGTCCGGGACCGTTCCCACGGCGGTCCCGACGCCGCCGAGGGTGTCATCGACCAGCCCGCTGACCGGTGCGGTCACCGTGCCGAGCGTGTCGTCGCCGAGCAGCGTGCCGATGATCGGGACGGCGCCGACGACGTGGTCGAGGGTGCTGACCACCGTCGTGACCGGGCGTGCATCGGTGAGTGTCTGCACGGTCCCGGTGACGGGACGGAGCACGGTGGCGACGGTGCCGGTGAGCGGACGGGAGGCGCCGGTCGCCTCCGCAGGGTCGGCCGGCGGAGTCGACGTGGCCGGCGCCGTCGTGGTGGCCGGCTCGGCCGGCTGCGGTGCGGTCGGCTGGACCGGAGTCGCCGGTCCGGGAGCCGTCGGTGTGGCGGCTGGCTGCGGCGCGGACGGCTGCACGGGGGTGCTCGACGGCGGTGCTGCCGGAGCGGGTGCTGCGGCCGGTGCTGGCGCAGCGGCCGGGGCTGGCGCGGGTGCCGGTGCTGCGGGGGCTGGCGCGGCCGGGACCGGGGCTGCGGAGGCCGGCGCAGCCGGGGCTGCGGGGGCGACGGCCTGGTGCACGGGTTCCACGACGTCACCGAGGACCTGCCCGACGCCACCAGCGACGCCGTGCACGGTGTCGCCGAGGCCCTGCACGAGGCCGCCGACGAGACCCGACTGCGACTGCGTCTGGGCGGGCGGCGCCGTGGAGGCAGAGGCGGAGTGCGCGCCGAACGTCAGCGAGAGCAGCACGGCGGCGGCGCTCACGCCGGTGCCCACGAGGGCGTACCGGATCGCAGCGTGCCAGGGTGCACGCAACGGCTTGTCCATGCGCTCACCTCCTGGTCTGGCTGCGCACGTAGAGTGGTTGACCGGCACGGTACGCCTGATCGGGCGATCGCGCACCCCCTTTCCCAAGGAACCGTCAGGAACAGCTCGGCATGACCTCGATCTTCAGCGCCCCCACCCGTAACCTCGACATCGTCACGCTGCACGAGATCCTCCGGCTGCGGCAGGACGTCTTCGTCGTCGAGCAGGCCGCTGCCTACCCGGACATCGACGGCCGCGACCTCGAGCCGGGCACGATCCAGTTCTGGGCGGGCGAGGGCTCGGTCGACGCCACGCTGCGCCTGCTGCGCGAGCCCGACGGAACCGAGCGCATCGGTCGTGTGGCGACCGCGGCGGCCGCTCGGGGCAAGGGCCTCGGCGCGGAGCTCATGGAGGCGGCGATCGCCGAGACACGCTCCCCCGTCGTGTCGATCGACGCGCAGGAGCACCTCGAACAGTGGTACGGCCGGTTCGGGTTCGTCCGCTCCGGGGACCGGTTCCACGAGGACGGCATCCCGCACATCCCGATGACCCGCACGCGGTAGCTCGTGCCGCGAGGTTCGCGCTCCCCGGCTCAGGCGTGCCAGCGACGGAGCTCGTCGTACGAACGTCCCTGGCGCTCCCGGTCCGCGACCAGACGCTCGAACACGATGTTCGTCTGCGTCGTCGCGACGGACGGGTCCCCGCTCAGCTCGTCCGCGACGAAGTCCCGCAGCTGTTCGGTCGACGTGCACGCGATGTGCACGAGGAAGTCCTTGTCCCCGGCGAGGAACGACACGTCGAGCACGACGGGCACCCGGAGCAGGCGCTTCGCGAAGTCCCGGAGCTCGTGCCGTGCTGCCGCGTGCACCCGGACCGAGACCATCGCCTCGATCGAGAACCCGAGCCGCGCCACGTCGACGTCCGCCCGGTAGCCGCGGATGACCCCGGCGTCCTCGAGGGCGCGGACCCGCGCGAGACACGTCGACGGCGCGATGCCCACCGCGGCGGCGAGCCGGTTGTTCGGGATCCGCGCATCGGCGGCGAGGGTCCAGAGGATGCGCTCGTCGACCTCGTCGAGGCGCGGGGCCGGGTCGGGTCGGCGGACTGGGCGATCGGACACGGGACCACCGTAACGCGGGCTCGCAGCGATCGAGGGAAGAGGCGCGGGGGATACGGCGCGCGGCGCGCTACATCGCCAGCGTCATGCCGATCACGGCGACCGTCATCGCGAACACCTCGCCGCTGCGCACCGCCCGACGGTCGTCGCGCGCCCACTCGTACCGCAGGAGCCAGCCGCTGAACGCGCAGTACCCGATCACGCCGCCGCCGAGGACCGCCGACAGCGCGATCCCGTGTCCGGCGTGCGCGTCCGCGATCCCGGTCGCGTGACCCATCAGGAGCATCCCCGCCATCACGACCGACGACAGTGCCCGGTGCACGTCCATCGGCTCCGCCCGGCGCCCGTCCGCCCGGCGACGACGCATCACGGGCAGCGGCGCGAGGAGCAGCAGCAGCGTCGCCGCGAGCAGCGTCCACACCGCACCGGCGTGCACGACGGGCATCACCATCGCGACGAGCATGACCGCGGCGGGCACGATCACGCCGGGCCGCGGACGGTACCGGTCCCCGACGATGCAGCACACCGAGGCGAACTGCGGCACGACGAGCATGGCGTCGGCGACGGTCTCGTGCACTGGTGGTCCCCGCTGGAGGTCAGTCCTGCTTCGCAGCTGCGCGCGCGGCGCGGTCCTGCTTCACCCGGGCGTTCTCGGCGTGCACGGCGGCCTGCGTCGCACGCTCCTGCACGAGCCACTCGGGCTTCTCGACGAGGAGGTCCTTGATCTGCGCGGTCGTCAGCGGCTCGTCGATGCCGGAGCGGCCGAGACCGGAGATCGACACGCCGAGCTTCTGCGCGACGACGGGACGCGGGTGCGGGCCGTCGCGACGGAGTTCCTCGAGCCAGGTCGGCGGCTCGGTCCGGAGTTCCTCGAAGGCGGTCCGCGTGACGGGCGCGTCGCGGAAGGACTCCGGAGCGGCCGACAGCAGGATGCCGAGCTTCTTCGCAGCCGTCTCGGGCTTCATCGTCTGTTCCTGCGCCATGGTGTCAAGGGTACGGCCCCTATGCTCGGTTGCATGACCGCGGCACTCACCATCGCCTTCGTGCCAGGGGTGTCCCCGGCCAAGTGGGCACGCGTGTGGCGTGATCGCTTCCCGTCCGTGGAGCTCCGGCTCCGTCCGATCGGCTCGTCCGACGTCGACGCGGCCCTGGCCGACGACGTCGACATGGTCTTCGCCAGGATGCCCGTCTCGGACGTCCACAACGCGATCCCGCTCTGGACCGAGACCGCGGTCGTCGCGACACCGAAGGACTCCACGCTCGCGGACTCGTCCGAGATCACCCAGGCCGACCTCGACGCCCTGCACGTCATCGACGCCGGTCCGGTGCCGGCCGACGTCGACGGCGCGCTCGACCTCGTCGAGGCGAACGTCGGCGTCGTCGTCCTCCCACAGTCCCTCTTCCGCAAGGCCAGCCGCAAGGACCTCGTCGCGCGCGCACTCGTCGACTCTCCCGGCACGCGGATCGCGCTCGTGTGGCGGGACGAGGACGCCTCGGAGCTCACCGAGGAGTTCATCGGCGTGGTCCGCGGGCGGACCGCCAACAGTTCCCGGAGCCAGCCGGACCAGCCGGGAGGCCCGGATCGCGCCGGCGACGCCGACGCACGTCCGTCCCGTGGCGGCTCCAGGGCCACCGCGGGTGGCAAGGACGCCGCCGGCGGCAAGGCCAAGGCGAAGTCACCAGGCGGCGCCAAGTCCGGCAGCGGCAAGGGCTCGAACAGCGGCAAGGCCCCGAAGCCCGGTCGTGGGCGGATGCGGGGCAAACCCAGCCGAGGCTCGAAGGGCAACCGATGACGGACACGCGCCTGCAGACGATGCCGGCCATGAGCCTCCCGGCCTGGCTGGACGCGACGATGGCGGAGTACGTCGAATCGCGCATGCAGGCCGGCGAGACCCGCGAGCAGGCCGAGGCCAACAAGCAGAAGTCGCTCGACCAGTGGTTCCCCGGGGGCCAGCCGCTCGCCGGGCACCACGTGTGGGACGTGCTCGACGGCGACGACACCGTCGTCGGGTACCTGTGGATCGGGCCGTTCGAGCCGGGCAGTGCCGACTGGTGGGTGTTCAACGTGGAGATCGACGAGGCACACCGACGGAAGGGCCATGCCCGCCGGGCGCTCGAACTCGGGCACGTCGTCGCGAAGGACGAGGGTGCGACGAGCATCGGGC
Organism: Curtobacterium sp. L3-7; assembly: GCF_048756585.1. Classification (NCBI taxonomy): domain Bacteria; kingdom Bacillati; phylum Actinomycetota; class Actinomycetes; order Micrococcales; family Microbacteriaceae; genus Curtobacterium; species Curtobacterium sp. L3-7. The sequence continues at coordinate 3,340,396 of NZ_CP151474.1, forward strand.
TGAACGTGTTCGGCTACAACGCGGGCGCCAAGGAGCTGTACGAGCGGCTCGGGTACGGCGTCACCGCGATGCAGATGAAGCTACCGCTCACCTGATTCCTTGCAGAACAGGGCTCACTCACGACCCCAACCAGTCGATGGCATCACAGCACACTAACCATTCTGCGTAGGCGGCCGTTTGCCAGTAGTTGACCCCTCTCACCTCGACTAATGTCCGCAACCGCTCGTACAGTATTTCGAATACCGACACACCCGGCCGGCCCGATAAGTGCCGAACAAGTTGATTTCGAAAGAGTTCAAATTCATCAACGCTTCGTAGCGCATACCGTTCAGCCAAACCACAGTCATCGAAGTGTTGCCGCAGTCTTTCGAGCTGAGCGGGTGAGATGTCCGGATGCCAAATCGGACTGAATTTGAGCAGGAACGGAGCATCCGGCGATATGATTTCTGCGCCCAGCCAGTTGTGATCGAACGCCCAGATGTCGGCATACGGATTCATCCCGCCGTCTTTAGCTCCCACACCACGCTCGAAGTTGCAATCTCTGCAACTTGGAATCAGATTCATCGGATCAACCGCGAGTCTCGGAAACTCAGACTTGGGGAAAGAGTGCTCGAGAGTTTTAACGATACCGATGTTACAAAGCGGGCACCTGCTTTCCGCTTGCGCCAAAAGACGGCCACGTATTGTCTTGCCTGCCACGCTATCGTTAAGCCGCTTTTCATAGAGCCATGTCATATCATCACGAACTTCTTGCGTGAAACCAATTGCGGCGTGGCGTCGTCCGGCAGCAATTGCGGCTCGGAAAGAATTTTCCTCGGTCGCTATCACCTTTTCATCTTCATCGATACGACGCCGCCGCTCCAAATCTTCAACCCCTGGAACAATAGCCGAGCGGACATCAGCGCCGGTAAGAGAAGGGGGCGAAATTCTTCTCAACGGCCTTTTGCACCCAACATGATCGAACGAAGAATAAGCTTCGCCTCGTCCCCCAAGAACCCTCCATACTTGCCCACAGCCTCTTCGTAACTTTCGGCGCGCGCCGCGATTTCAGATATCTTTTTGTGATATCCCGACTGTGCAATTTCGAGGCCGAATACTTCTCGAGTCAGCAAGCCCACATTCTCTCCCAACGTTTGGACAGAGGGGTTCCGAGCTCCAACGACGCCATCATAATTCCACAGACACCAAGCACAATCCGCAGTGACCTCCTGCAAGACAACTGGCGAATGAGTCGCAACTATCGCCAACCCGTTTGTCTCCTCCATGATGTAGGAGAGCGCAGACGTAAACGCCCCGAGGAGCGGCGGGTGCAGGTGCGACTCTGGTTCATCCACGAGGACTAACGTCTTCTCATCACAGAAGCGCACTATATTTGCAATTGCAAGAAGCACAATTTTGTGCCCCGAGCTTAGTTCAGAAAAAATCAACTTAGGAAGCAATTCCTCTTGATCGATTCCATGACCAGCCAGAATCAAGTCCGCCTCTGCGAGTAATCCAAAAGCCTTCAGAAGTCGTTCCGCTCTATCCGATAAACAGTCGCGAATCAGATCTCCGAATGCTTTGTCCTGCTGATCCGCTACCGCAGTGCCCGAGCGGCCGTCACCCAATCCGGCAAGCCAAGGAAGTCGAACATTCGTAACTCGAAACTTGGCCTGCGCGCTTTCAGAACGATCCTCTGGTTCGAATACGTCGAAAGCGCTGAAGCTGACCGAGACCAGCGCCGAAAGACGGTCGTTTTCCGAGAGGCGGCAGCGCTGCGGTGAATACTTATTGGCGTCCGAATCATCGAACGCCCATCGAAGGTTGCGAAGGAGAGTTGTCTTGCCTACGCCGTTGGCGCCAATAATCACCTGAACGTTGTTAGATAGTGAACGGCTCGGGTCCACTTTGAATTCAATAGATGGCGAATCCGGGGTCTCCGTATCCAACACGTAGGTCAGAGAAAATGCGTGAAGCGCACGACCGCTCTCTAGAAATCTCCGATACTGATCTTGGATCGTTGGAAGCGATACTGACCGTAATAGCGACCTGCGGACAACCGTTTCGTCGATAAGCGCGTCAAGATCATCGTCGATCACACTCAGATCACGCAGCGAACGGAGGACTTGGAGGGCGGAGTCATACCCACATTGATGAACCAAGTTGTAGTAGAAGTTAATGTCTTGCCCGACCGACACGTATGAGGTGTCGAGTTCCTGGAAGAACTCGTCCAGCGGAGTCCCGACCGTTTCTGGCCCATACGCCCCACTCGAGGTCATGCCGCGACGACCGATTTTCGTTACCCCGATCGCTTTGTATTCCGTCCCCGACCACACCGAAACTGCGAACGTGGTTCCAAAGCCGTAGTCGTCCCAACTACTCCGTTGCAAGTGCACTACAAGGGCGCCTGGTGCTGCCGGAAATGGTTCCGCTGGCTGGAGTGCAAACAGGATCATTTTTACCTCCCCTGATGGAAAGGTACTAGATTGCCAGCAGCTAGGTCGCGGGGCGGCGGATGACGGCGGCTGCCGCCCGTGCGACGCGTTCGCCGCGGGACTCCTCGGCGGCTGCGCGCGCCTCGGCGACGACGCGCGCGTCCGCCCGATCCGCCGACCCGGCGTCGAAGGGCGGCTGCGGGTCGTACTCGATCTGCAGCTGGATGCGCTCGGCGACCGGCTGACCGGCGAGCTCGGACGCGAACCACAGGGCCATGTCGATGCCGGCGCTCACCCCGGCAGCGGTGACGATCGACCCGTCGTCGACCACCCGTTCATCCACCGGCGTCGCACCGAACGCGGCGAGCATCGGCTTCGAGGCCCAGTGCGTCGTCGCCCGCTTTCCGGCGAGCAGGCCGGCGGCACCGAGGACGAACGCGCCGGTGCACACCGAGGTGACCCACGTGGCGCGTTCTGCCTCCCGCCGGACGAACCCGACGATCTCGGGGTCGAGCATCGCGTCGAACGCACCGTCGCCACCGGGGACCACGAGGACGTCCGCCGGAGCGGCGTCGGCGATCGTCACGGTGGGGACGAGGGACAGCCCGCAGTCACTCGGCACCGGGTCGAGCGTGGCGGCGACGTACTCGATCCGGGCGCCGGGCACGCGACTGAGGACCTGCGCCGGTCCGGTGAGGTCGAGCTGCGTGAGGTCCGGGAACAGCAGGAACGCGATCCGGATCTCCGACGGGTCGTGCTCCGGGGTGGTCACGTCGTCCTCGACGGGATCGGAGGTGGGGACCTCGACGTCGACCGGCACGTCGACGTGCACCGCATCGACGGGGGTGATCGGCGTGACCCGGGGGTTCGGGTGCTCGTGCGTCATGCCCGCGACCCTAGCCCCGCGGGGTCGCGTCCGCCCGGGCTGAGTCCGCCCGGGCAGCCGCCGTCGAACGGCTCAGGCCCAGACGCCCGAGGTGCCCCGCCGGTGACTACCGACCAGGTGCGTGTCGACGATGCCGAGCGCCTCCATCAGCGCGTACATCGTCGTCGGACCGACGAAGGCGAACCCGCGCTTCCGCAGCGCCTTCGACAGTGCGAGCGACTCGTCGCTCTTCGTGGGGACGTCGGCGGACGTGATCGGCTCCGGCGTCCAGTCGGGGCGGAAGGACCACACGAAGTCCGCCAGTCCGCCGTCCGCCCGCAGCGCCACCGTGGCGTTCGCATTGGTGATCGTGGCGAGGATCTTCGCCCGGTTCCGGACGATGCCGGCGTCCGCCATCAGTCGGGCGACGTCCGCTTCACCGAAGCCCGCGACCACGTCGGCGTCGAAGTCCGCGAAGGCGGCGCGGAACGCCGGTCGCTTCGCGAGGATCGTGCGCCACGAGAGGCCGGACTGGAACGCCTCGAGTGAGAGCCGCTCGAACACACCGCGCTCGTCCCGCACGGGCATGCCCCACTCGGTGTCGTAGTAGTCCCGCAGCATCGGGTCCGTCGAGGCCCACACCGGGCGGACGAGTCCGTCGTCCCCGGTCACCAGATCAGTCACGCCCCCATCCTGCCGGTCCGCACCGACGTCATCGTCGTCCCCTCTCGTCGTGCAGGAGCTGACCTGCGGGACCCGACCCGAGCCTCCCGTCCGCGCATCCGCCCGTCGCCCGGTCGTCGACCGGTCACGACACCCCGCTCAGTGCTGCCGAGCGGCCTCGAACGGTCGCTTGAGCGCGCTGGATCCGACAGATGGTGACCCCTCGGCGAACCCCCGCCGGGGTGTTGTGACCACTCGACCACCTGGCCGGGCGGGAGACGCGGCCGGGCGACGAGGAGCGGGCGCCACGGGCGAGCGCCGCCGGCCGGCGGCACGCGTGGCCCCGCGCGTCAGGCGCGGAAGCGACGGAGGAGCTGGGCGTTCAGGCTGACGATCACGGTCGACAGGCTCATCAGCACCGCGCCGACCGCCGGGGACAGCACGAACCCGACCCCCGCGAGCACCCCGGCCGCGAGCGGCACCGCGAGCACGTTGTACCCGGTGGCCCACACGAGGTTCTGCACCATCTTCCGGTAGGTCGCACGCGACAGGTCGATCACGGTGAGCACCCGACGCGGGTCGTTCGACGCGAGCACGACGCCGGCACTCTGCACCGCGACGTCGGTCCCCGCGCCGATCGCGATCCCGACGTCGGCACGGGCCAGCGCCGGGGCGTCGTTCACACCGTCACCGACCATCGCGACGACGGCCCCGGACTCCTGCAGCCGTGCGACCTCGCCGTCCTTGTCCTCTGGCAGCACCTCGGCACGGACCTCGTCGATGCCGAGCTCTCGCGCGACCGCATCGGCCACCTGCTGGGCGTCGCCGGTCACCATCGCCACCCGGATCCCGCGGTCGTGCAGGGCACGGACGGCCTCGGCGGACTCGTGACGGACGGCGTCGCGCACGGCGAAGGCGGCCTGCACCGTCCCGTCGACCACCGCGACGATGACCGCCGCTCCGTCGGCACGCCACCCGTCGACGGCGGACTCGAACGCGGACGGCATGGTCGCACCGCGCTCACGGAGCATCGCCGGTCCGCCGATCTCGACACGTCGGCCCTCGACCACCGCGCTGACCCCGCGGCCGGGGACGGACCCGGTGTCGGTCACCTGGTCGGGCACGGGCACGCCACGGGCGTCGGCGGCGCTGACGATCGCGCGCGCCACCGGGTGTTCGCTGTCCCGCTCGGCCGCTGCGGCGAGTCCCAGGACGGCGTCGTCCCCGACGGTGTCGACGACCTCCGGAGCCCCGGTCGTCAGCGTGCCGGTCTTGTCGAACACGACGGTGTCGACGTTCCGCATCGCCTCGAGCGCGAGCCGGTCCTTCACGAGGATCCCGGCCTTCGCGGCGCGCTCCGTGGAGATCGCGACGACGAGCGGGATCGCGAGACCGAGGGCGTGCGGGCAGGCGATGATCAGCACGGTGACGGTGCGGGTGATCGCCTCGGTCGGGCTGCCGAGGAGCAGCCACACGACGAAGGTGATGATCGCCGCCCCGGTGGCGAAGTAGAAGAGGAGCGCCGCAGCACGGTCGGCCAGGACCTGCGTCCGCGAGGACGACGACTGCGCCTCGGCGACCATCCGCTGGATGCCGGACAGGGCGGTGTCGTCGCCGGTGGCGGTGATCCGGACGCGGATCGAGCTGTCCGTCGCCACGGTGCCTGCGACGACGCGGTCACCAGCGGCCCGTTCGACGGCCGCGGACTCCCCCGTGATCATCGACTCGTCGACCTGCGCGCGTCCGTCGACGACCTCGCCGTCCGCCGGGACGCGGCCGCCTGGCCGGACCACGACCGTCTGGCCGACCTGGAGGCTCGACACCGGCACCTGGGACACGTCGCCCTGGTCGTCGATCACGTCCGCCTCGTCGGGCAGCAGAGCCGCGAGCGCGTCCAGCGCGCTCGACGCGACGCCCATGGCGCGCATCTCGATCCAGTGCCCGAGCAGCATGATCACGATGAGGAGCGCGAGCTCCCACCAGAAGTCGAGGTCGAGCCCGAACAGGCCGAGGCTCGTGATCCACGACGCGACGAAGGCCACGACGATCGCCATGCCGATCAGGAGCATCATGCCCGGCCGCTTCGTCCTGGCCTCCGACCACCCCCCGGTCAGGAACGGCCAGCCGCCGTACACGAACAGGACCGTGCCGAGCACCGGTGAGACCCAGCTCGCCCAGGCCGCGTCGGGAAGCGGATAGTGCAGGATGTCGGCGAACATCGTGCTGAACGCCACGACCGGGACCGCGAGGACGAGGCTCCACCAGAAGCGGTCGCGGAACATCGCGGCATGGTCGCCGTGCCCGCCGTGCCCGTGGTGCATGTGGTCGTGCCCGCCGTGCCCAGCGGTTCCGCCGTGGTCCGCGTGGTGGTCGTGGCCGGCGTGCTCGTCGTGCTCGTGGTGGGCGTGGTCGTCGTGCACGTGTCCCTGGTGGTCCGCGTGCTCGTCGACGGTGGTTCCGTGGCGGTGCTCGTCCATGCCGTCCACCATACCCCCTAGGGGTACCCGGTGGCGGTGACGCCGGAGAGAGCGCACCATTGCCGCATGAGACGACCCGAACTCGTCCGGCGCGCCCTGGCTGCCGGATGCACGATCATCGCCGTCCTCGCGGGCTCCCTGATCCCCGCGGCGACCGCCGGCGCAGCGACGACCCCGGCGACCCCGGTCAACGCACTGCGCGTCACGAAGAACGTCATGGTCGACCCCGCCGGCAAGGCGGTCAAGCTCCGCGGCGTGAACCGGTCAGGCACCGAGTACAACTGCCAGCAGGGCGGCGGGATCTTCTCCGGCCCGACCGACCAGGCGTCGATCGACCTGCTCCGCTCGTGGAACGTCAACACCGTGCGGATCCCGCTCAACGAGCACTGCTGGCTCGGCATCGACTGGGCACCGCAGTCGACCGGCGAGCCCTACCGCGCGGCGGTGCAGGACTACGTGGACCGGCTGGCGGCGAACGGGATCCGTTCGATCCTCGACCTGCACTTCACCGGCCCGGTCGCGATCTGGGGCGAGCAGGAGAAGGAGATGGCGAACACGACGTTCTCGTTGCCGTTCTGGACATCGGTCGCGAGCCGGTTCGCCTCGAGCCCCGCCGTCCTCTACGAGCCGTTCAACGAACCCCACGACATCTCCGAGGCGTGCTGGCTGAACGGCTGCACGATGCCGGAGGGCTGGCAGGCGGCCGGGTACCAGCAGCTCGTGAACACGATCCGGGCCACCGGCGCGAAGCAACCGATCATCATCAACGGTCTCGACTGGGGCCACGACATGTCGCCGATACTGCGCTCGCTGCCGAAGGACCCGGCGAAGGCCCTCGTCGCCGGGCAGCACCTCTACAACTTCAAGGGCTGCGTGACGGCGTCGTGCTGGTCGGCGAACTTCGCCCCGGTCGCCGCGCGGATGCCGATGGTCGCCGAGGAGATCGGCGTGAACGACTGCTCGACGACCATGCCGCTGGCGTTCATGCGCTGGATGGACGCGAACGGCGGTGACGGGTACGTGTTCTGGAACTTCGGCACCACCGGCTGCCCCGACGGCGGACAGTACGGCGGTTCGGCGCTCATCAGCGACTGGAACGGCACCCCGACCCCGTACGGTGACGCGATCCGGCGGTACTTCCTCAGCCGCCCGGTGTGATCAGTCGGCCGGGCGGATCGGCTCGGCGGCCGCGACGGTCGCCGCCGGGGTGGGCGCGAGTGCACCCCGGCGACGGATCGCACCGGTCACGACGAGCACGATGACGACGAGCGCGAGGACGATCCACCCGCCGAACCCGAGCGGACTGCGCGCCACGTCGGACACGTCGACACCCGAGGCGACGAGCACCGCCCCCACACCGGCTGCGCCGTTCACCCCCGCGTGTGCGAAGACGGCGGGCCAGACCGATCCCGTGCGGAGCCGGAGCCACCCGAGGATCATGCCGAGCAGCACGCACGCGACGACCATGAACACGACGCCGAGCCAGTCCGTGCGACCGAAGTTGTAGCCGAGCAGGATGATCGGCGCGTGCCAGACACCCCAGACGACACCGGACCCGACCAGCGCGACCCAGGTGCCGTACCGCTCGAGCGCCGGGACGAGGAAGCCCCGCCACCCGATCTCCTCACCCACCGTGGCGAGCGCGTTGAACACCGAGACGAAGGGCACCTGCGCCAGCTGCAGGGCGACGAGCAGCCCGATCGGCATCGGCAGCTCGCGGAGCCCCGCAGCGGCGAGGACGTCCCGGTAGCCGGAGAAGCCGGCGAGGTCGATCGGGAACCAGCCGGCGAGCACCGCCACGACGAGCGCCGCGACCGGGAAGAGCACGCCGCCGAGGTACGCGAACACGGTCACCCAGATCGTGCGGCGCACCGGGCGGAGCGGCCACACCCCGAGGAACCGCAGCACCGGCCGCGGCCGCCGTCGCCCGAGCAGCGCGAGGACGACGACCGCCGACAGCAGCGGCGTGAACATCATGCCGACGATGAACATCGTGGCGAACGACGTCCCGAGCCCGCGTCCGGACAGCCAGAGCGGGAGCGTCACCGCCCACGCTCCCCCGAGTGCGAGCACGACGAAGAGCGCGGTCGCCCACCCCGGGACGCTGCGGTCGACGGCGGACTCCCCCTGGTGGATCATGCCGGAATGCTACCGGCCACGACCGTCACGCCGCGGGCGGGCCGTCCTGGGCGGCCTGCGGATCCATCCACACGTACTCCCAGCGGTGGCCGTCCGGGTCGGTGAAGCTCCGCTGGTACATGAACCCGAGGTCCATCTCCGGCCGGTCCTCGGTGCCACCCGCTGCGACGGCCGCGTCGACGATGCGGTGCACGTCGTCCTTCGAGTCGGCGCTGAGGGAGTTGATCACCTCGATCGTCGAGGGGTCCGCGATCGTCTTGTCGGTGAACTCGGCGAACTTGGCCGTGGTCAGGACCATGAGGTAGATCGTGTCGCTGACGACGACGCACGCGGCGGTCTCGTCGCTGAACATCGGGTTGATGGAGTACCCGAGCGCCTCGTAGAAGGCCTTCGAGCGGTCGAGGTCGGCGACGGGCAGGTTGATGAAGACCATGGTCGGCATGGACCCAACCTGGCCCGACCACGCGCGCGCCGCAACCGTTTCGTGTCGCAACCATCTCCGCCGGACCCGACCCGAGCCTCCCGTCCGTTCCAGAGCGACAACGTCGCTGTCGTACGACGACCGCTCTGTCGCCCCTTGCGGACGCACACTGTTGCGCCCGTGCAGAAACGACGAAGTCGCTGTCGTACGACAGCGACTTCGTCGTTCCGAGTCGAGCCGGATCAGCGGCCGACCGATCGCTCAGCGGCCGACCGATCGATCAGGCGAGCTCGCGGCCCTCGCCTGCTGCCTTCTGGTGCGCCTCCGCCTCGGCCTGGCCGATGATGTCCTCCGCCGGGACGGGCGCGAGCCGGTCCCAGAGGAAGAAGAGGAGCCCGCCGGCGAGCATCGAGAGCCCGACCCAGAGGTTGATGTGGATGCCGCCGGTCTTCTCCGGGTCGGTGTCCCAGTGCACGATCCCGACGATCGTCGTGATGATGCCGTAGAGGACGAAGAGGCCGCCGAGGATGCGGCGCAGGTCGAGGCGGCGGGTGGAGCGGACGAGCGCGGCCTTCTGCTCGTCCGTCATCGAGGTGGTGGTGTCACTCATGAGCGGTGATCTCCTTCGGATCAGAGGAACGGCAGGTAGAGGACGACGCAGAGCACGAGGGCGATCGTGCCGAGGAGCGCCGGCGAGCGGTACCAGGCGGTGTCGGTCGCGACGGCGTCACCGTGCATGTCGATCTTGCCGACGCCGTAGACCAGGCCGCCGAGGTCCTTCTCGGCCTTGGGCTTGGTGAACATCGACACGACGAACCCGACGACGAGCACCGTGACGAACGAGATGATCGCGCCGTACAGCGTCTCGGCAGTCCCGGTGGCGAACAGCTTCGGGTTCACCAGGTACGCGATCCAGGTGACCGTCGGGGTGACGATGCCGAGGATGTAGCCCCACAGCGCGCCCTGGGTGGTCATCCGCTTCCAGAGCAGACCGAGGATGAACACGGCGAACAGCGGCGCGTTGAAGAACGAGAACAGCGTCTGCATGTAGGTCATGATGTTCCCCGCCTGGGCGGCGATGAACGCGGTGGCGATGCCGACGAGGACACCGACGACGGTGACCCAGCGACCGGTCTTCAGGTAGTGCACGTCCGGCATGTTCGGCTTGATGTAGCGCTGCCAGATGTCGTAGGTGAAGACCGTGTTGAACGACGACACGTTCGCCGCCATGCCGGCCATGAAGCTCGCGAGGAGCCCCGTCACCGCGACGCCGAGGACGCCGGTCGGCAGGTACATCTGGATGAGCTTCGGGATCGCGTCGTTGTACGTCAGCGTGCCGTCGGCGAACTGGTTGCCGACGACCGCCGCGGCGATGAGGCCGGGGATGACGACGATGAAGGGGATGAAGAGCTTCGGGATCGCGGCGATGAGCGGGGTGCGGCGGGCCGCGGACATGTTCTTCGCCGAGAACGCGCGCTGCACCTCGGTGAAGTTCGTCGTCCAGTAGCCGAAGCCGAGCACGAAGCCGAGACCCAGGACGATGGCGAGCCAGTTGGCGCCGATCGGGTTGGTCACGTCACCGAAGCCGGTGCCGGCCCACGCCTGCAGGTGCTGCACGCCCTGCGTCTCGATGATCGCGGACTTGAGGCCGCTCCAGCCGCCGACGCGGTGCAGGCCGACGATCGTCAGCGGGACGAGCCCGGCGATGATCACGAAGAACTGCATGACCTCGTTGTAGATCGCGCTCGAGAGCCCACCGAGCGTGATGTACGCCAGCACGAAGCCGGCCGACACGATGATGGCGAGCCACTCCGGCCAGCCGAGCATCGCCTCGATGACGATCGCCATCGCGTAGAGGTTGATGCCCGCGATCAGGACGTTCGACACCGCGAACGCGATCGAGTTCACCAGGTGCGGTGCCTTGCCGAAGCGACGGAGCATGAACTCCGGCACCGACCGGACCTTGGAGCCGTAGTAGAACGGCATCATCACGAGCCCGAGGAACACCATCGCCGGCACGGCACCGACGAGGTAGTAGTGCAGGGTCGCCATGCCGATCTGGGCACCGTTGGCGGCCATGCCGAGGATCTCGGTCGCGCCGAGGTTGGCGGACACGAACGCCAGACCGGTGATCCAGGCGGGCATCGAGCGGCCGGACAGGAAGAAGTCCATGCTCGTCCTGACCTGTTTCCGGGCTGTGAACCCGATCCCGATGACGACCGCGAAGTACACGATGATCATCAGGTAGTCGACCCAGCCCAGGTTGAGCTGGATCCCGTTGTTCGCTGCAGCGAGAACCATGTATTGACTCCACGTCGATGTGCTGTGATCCGCGTCTGCGCAGATCCATCGGGGGACACTACCCGGGTAGTACCGTTTTGTAACTTTTGCGCCGATCCGCGCGGTGGCCTATTGTGACCGTTCACATAGCCATGGCATGTGTCAGGCGAACCGGGGGACGACGGAATCCCCCTCGGTAGGCTTCGGACATGACCGAGCAGTCGCGCATCCTCGTCCTCAACGGCCCGAACCTCGACATCCTCGGCCGACGCGACCCGGAGCAGTACGGCGCCGTGACACTCGCCGAGATCGAGGCGATCGTGCACACCGAGGCAGCGGTCCACGATCTCGAGGCGGACTTCCGTCAGACGAACCGCGAGGGCGAGCTCGTCGAGTGGCTGCACGAGGCGCTCGACGACTTCGTCGGCGTCGTCATCAACCCCGCGGCGTACGCGCACACCTCGGTCGCGCTGCACGACGCCGTCGAGGCGCTCTCGGTCCCGGTCGTCGAGGTGCACATCTCGAACACCTGGAAGCGGGAGTCGTTCCGGCACGTCGACCACGTCGCCACGGCGGCCACAGCGGTGATCGCCGGCGCGGGCGCCGACGGCTACCGCCTGGCGGTCGCGCACGTCGCGTCCCTGCTGGACTGACCCTCGGTCGGCCCCTGCGCGGGTGCGCGGGTGCGCGGGTGCGAGGCTAGAAGTCGGCGGGGCGGGGGACGTCCGTCGTGGCTGCCGTGACGAAGCCGCCGCGGATGATCGGCAGCGCCCGGCGGACGGCCTGGTCGATGCGGAGCTCGAGGTCGATGTTCGAGATGTCGTAACCGCCCTCGCGCTTGGTGAAGTCCCGCTCGTTGCCGAACACCCCGATCGGGAGCGTCGTGGACTGGAAGAAGCCGAACAGCGGACGCATCTGGTGCTCGACGAGCAGTGCGTGCCGGTCGCTCCCGCCCGTCGCGGTGAGGAGGACCGGGGTGTCGACGAGGTCGTACTGCCCGATCCAGTCGAAGAAGAGCTTGAAGGCGCCGGAGTACGCGGCGCGGAACGCCGGACTGCCGACGACGAGCACGTCGGCCGCTTCCACGGCTTCGAGTGCGGCGACCGTGGTCGGGGACATCGCCGAACGGTCGGACGCTGCCCCGAGGTCGGCGAGCAGCGGCCCGATCTCCACGGTCAGGGTGCGCGCGTCCTCGATCTCCTCACCGAGTCGCGCGACCGTGGCGGCGACCAGGGTCGATGTGCGCGACGGGTCAGATGGGCTGCCGCTGACGCCGACGACGAGTTCTCCGCTCATGCGTTCGATGCTCACACGCACCCGGAGAGCCCGCACGGTTGTGACGACATGTGTCGCCCCAGGCAGCCCGCGTACCGTTCGCCGCATGCAGACGTTCCTGCCGTTCGCGGACTTCCACGCATCGGCCGAGTCCCTCGACGACCGGCGGCTCGGGAAGCAGCGCGTCGAGACGCTGCAGGTGATGCGGGCCCTGACCCTGCCGGACTACGGGTGGCAGCACCACCCCGTCGTGGCGATGTGGCGCGGGTACCGGCCGGCGCTGATGGCGTACCAGGACGCCGTCTGCGCCGTCTGGCTCGACCGCGGGCACGTCGACACGTGTCTCGCGAAGACCCTGGCCGACCTCGGCCGCTCCCCCGACGACCTCGACGCGTACGAACGCGGCGACTACCGGGTGCCGCCGTGGAACGACGACGAGGCCGTGCACCGATCGCACCGGTCGAAGCTCGTGCAGAAGGACCGGGAACACTACCTGCCGCTCTTCCCCGACGTCCCCGACGACCTCGACTACGTCTGGCCGGTCCCGTCCGCGGGGGCGACGCGAGCGGGGAGCGCTGCGGGAAGTCCTACGCGATCGGGGTCCACGTCCCGCCGTCACGGCGCGTGACCCGGTCGGATCGGATCTCCACCGTGTCCCGCAGGCCGGCGACCGCGAGCCGGGCGACCGCGATCGCGACCTCGTCGTCAGCCGCCTCGTAGCGGACGACCGCGCACGGGACACCCCGGATCAGGCGGACGTCCTGCGCCTCGACGACGACCTGCTCGGCGACGAGGCGAGCAACAGCTGGGAGCACGGCGTCGGGGGCGACACCGGGCGCCAGGGCACCGACGGCGAGGGTCACACGGTACGAGGGCACAGGCCAACGCTAGCGATCATCCCCGCCAGGGACGCACCCGGTCCCGCCACGGACGGAGGGGATCCGGGGACGTCGTACAGGGATGACGTCCCGCGATCCGTGGCGGGGTTCCGGGTGCTGCGGGGCACGACGACAGGGGATGTCGTGGCCCGCTCCGGACGCTTCCTTCACAGGGCGCGTCCGGCTGATCGCGCCGATCGGATCCCGAGGGGGGGAACCGGATCCGGGCGGCGCGGGTCTTCAGCGGTGCTCGGTGTCCTCTCGGTACCGCTCCGACTCGGTCGGAGCGGGCATCGATCGACACGCCGCAGCGGGACGGATCATCGGGAGCACCGCGCTCCCGATGGTCGCGAGCGCCCCGACGACGGCGATGAGCCCGAGCGGGGCCGAGCCGAGATCGTGCCCTGCGGCCACGGCGAGCGCGAGGACGGTCGCGGGCGCCGGCAGGAGTTGCACCACCCGGAAGCGGTCCTCCCGGGGGACTCGAGTCGTCATCGCATTTGCCATGTGAACACTCTGGCGGAGTTCGCTTGTCCGCAAAAGGGGGGACAGGTCCCCAGTGATGGAGTAGAACGTCTAGTACACCCCAGGCGACGGCAAGCGAGGGCTCAGCCCAGCGCACGGACCGCGGCGACCGCGGCGGCGACCGAGCCGACCACGACGGGCACGTCCGCCTCGGACAACGACGCATCGAACGTCAGCCGCACGGCGCTCCGTGCCACCTCGTCGGACAGCCCGAGGGCCGTGAGCACGTGCGACGCCTCGGTGCTGCCGGCGGCGCAGGCACTCCCCGACGACGAGACCACGTCACGCTGTTCGAGCTCGAGGAGGACCGTCTCGCCGTTCACCCCGGGAAAGCAGAAGGACGCATGCCCGGGCAGCCGGTGCTCGCGCGACCCGGTGACGAACGCCCCGGGAACCCGCGCCACGACCCCGTCCAACACAGCGTCACGTACCGAGGAGGCCCGCGCCGCGTCCGACGCGGACGCACCCCCGACCGACAGCGCCGTCGCCACCGCCACCGCGCCGGCGACGTCCTCGGTCCCGGACCGACGCCCGCGCTCCTGTCCCCCGCCGTGCACGAGCGGCTCCATCGGCACCCCGGCACGGATCGCGAGGACACCGGTGCCCTTCGGGGCGCCGAGCTTGTGACCGGAGAACGAGAGCGCGTCGACCCCGAGGACGTCGAGCCCGATCGGCAGCCACGGCGCGGACTGCACCGCGTCGGTGTGGAAGCGCGCGCCGACACCGTGCGCGAGTGCGGCGACTGCCGGGATGTCCTGGACGGTGCCGATCTCGTTGTCCGCGTGGGCGATCGACACGAGGGTGGTGTCCGGTCGGAGCGCGGCGGCCAGCACGGCAGGGTCGACCCGACCGGACGCGTCGACCGGCAGCACTGTCACCGTGAAGTCGTGGAAGCGTTCGAGGTACTCGCAGCTCGCCAGGACCGCCTCGTGCTCGATCGCACTCGTCACGACGTGGCGCCCGCGCGGTGTCGCGAGCGCGATGCCCTTCACCGCGGTGTTCGCCCCCTCGGTGCCACCGGCCGTGAAGACGACCTCGGCCGGGCGGCATCCGAGCAGGTCGGCGACGGACGCCCGCGCCGCCGCGAGCCCGCGCGCCGCCTGGTCCCCGATGCCGTGGGTCGACGAGGGGTTCCCGAAGCCACCGGTCAGCCACGGCCACATCGCCTCGAGCACCTCGCGGCGGACGGGCGTCGTCGCGGCCCGGTCGAGGTAGAACACGTCAGCCCGCAGAACCAGAACCGGAACCGGCACCGGCACCGGAACCGGCATCCGAACCGGAACCGGAACCGCCACCGGCACCGCCGCCGGCCGCCGACCCGGTCACGGACACGTCGAGCCCGAGGTCGAGTGCGCGCGCAGAGTGCGTCAGGGCCCCGACCGAGATGACGTCGACCCCGGTGGCCGCGATCGCCGCGACGGTGTCGAGGGCCACCCCGCCGGACGCCTCGACGAGTGCGCGTCCGGCCACGAGATCGACACCCGTCACCAGGTCCTCGATCGAGAAGTTGTCGAGCATGATCGTGTCCACACCGGCGGCGACGACGGGTTCGATCTGGTCGATGCGGTCCACCTCGACCTCGAGGTGCACGGTGTGCCCGAGTCGCTCCCGGGCGTCCCGGATCGCCTGCCCGATGCCGATCCCGCTCGCGAGCAGCACGGCGAGGTGGTTGTCCTTCGCGAGCACCGCGTCGGACAGCGACGTCCGGTGGTTGTGCCCGCCGCCGCACCGGACCGCGTACCGCTCGAGCGCGCGGAGCCCCGGCGTGGTCTTCCTGGTGTCCACGATCCGAGCCCGGGTCCCGGCGACGGCCGCGACGTACCGCGCCGTCGACGTCGCGATGCCCGACATCCGCTGCACGAGGTTCAGCGCGACCCGCTCGGCCCGCAGCACCGCTCGCGCCGGCCCGGTCACGGTCGCGAGGACGTCCCCCGGCTCGAACGGGTCGCCGTCCGCGACGAGGACGGTCGCCGAGATGAGCGGGTCGACCGCGTGCATCACGGCGACGAACACACCGCCACCACTCAGCACGCCGGGTTCCCGCGCGCCGAGGGTCGCCGTCGCGATCGCGTCGACGGGGATGAGCGTCTCACTCGTGACGTCGCCCCACGGTGCGTCCTCCTCGAGCGCGGTCTCGATGACGCGACGGAGCGCGTGCGGCGGGATGGTTCCTGGATCGGTGGTCATGCGAGTGCTTCCTCGGGGACGGGATCGGAGACGGACGAGCGGACGGCGACCCAACCGGTCGATGCCGGAGCATCGGGGTCGGTGTCCGGGTGGTCGGTGCGGGCGTGCGCGCCGCGGGACTCGGTGCGGGCCTCGGCGGCACGGGCCACCAGACGGGCGAGGTCGAGCAGCGCTCGGTCCTCGTGCTCCCGCACCGTCCGCGGTGCGTCCACGGCGAGCGCCGCGAACTCGCGGCGCGCGGCCGCCAGCCCACCGGCGTCACGGAGCAGCCCGACGCGGTCGGTCATGACGGTCTGCACCGTCCGACGGACGTGCGCCTGCGGGTCCTGGCGATCCGGGCCTCCAGGACGGCACTGCCGGGAGGCCCGGATCGCCGCCGCCTCGTCGCCCACCGTGGTGACGGGGAACGTCGCATCGCCGCGCAGGCGGAGCAGGCCGGGTCGCGCCGCGTCGACCGCGTCCGCTGCGCGGACGGCGAAGACCAGTCCTTCGAGCAGCGAGTTCGACGCGAGTCGGTTCGCGCCGTGCACGCCGGTGCAGGCCGCCTCGCCGATCGCGAGGAGTCCGGGGAGGCTGGTGCGTCCCTCCGCGTCGGTCGCGATGCCGCCCATGAAGTAGTGCGCGGCGGGCGCGACGGGGACGCCTTCCCGGGTCCAGTCGAAGCCGGCTGCGCGGGTCGCACGGGTGAGGCCGGGGAACCGTGCGACGAGGAAGTCCGGGTCGAGGCCGGTCGCGTCGAGGAGCACCTGTCCGCCGTCGCGCATCGCGGCCGCGATCCCCCGTGCCACGACGTCGCGCGGGGCGAGTTCGGCGTCGTGGTGGACGTCCGGCATGAAGCGGTGTCCGCGTGCGTCGCGGAGGACGGCGCCCTCGCCCCGGACGGCCTCGGAGACGAGCCCGCCGCCGGCGACCGCGAGCCGGGTGGGGTGGAACTGCATGAACTCGAGGTCCGCGAGGACGGCACCAGCGCGCCAGGCGGCCGCTGCGCCATCGCCGGTCGCCACGAGCGGGTTCGTCGTCTCGCGGTACAGGTGTCCTGCTCCCCCGGAGGCGAGCACGACGGCATCGGCGTCGATGCGGCGCGGCTCGCCGAGCAGGTCGAGCACGTCGATCCCCACGACCGTGCCGTCCCGGACGACGAGGTCGGTGAGGCAGGTGCGCTCGAGGATCGTCACGTGCTGGCGGTGCAGTGCGCGGATGAGCGTCTGCTCGATCGCGGCGCCCGTCGCGTCCCCGGCGGCGTGCACGACCCGCCAGCGCCCGTGTGCGGCTTCCCGTCCGCGGGCGAGGTCGTCGCCGTACCGGTCGAGGCTCGCCGGGTCGTCGGTGCGGTCGAACGGGACGCCGAGCGCGAGCAGGTCGCGGACGCGTGCCGGCCCGTCCGAGCAGAGGACCTCGACGGCACGGGCGTCGGCGCTGCCCGCCGCCGCGACGTGCGTGTCCGCGGCGTGCAGCGCCACGGTGTCGTCGGCGCCGAGCGCGACGGCGATGCCGCCCTGCGCGTGGCTCGTGGCGGCGTCCGCGAGGGCGCCCTTCGTGACGAGGGTGACGTCGTGGCGGGCGCTCGCACGGATCGCGGCGGTGAGGCCGGCGATGCCGGAACCGACGATGACGACGTGCACGGCGTCGTCCTAGTCCCGCGGCTTCGCGGCGAGCATGCGTTCGAGGGCGACCTTGGCGTCGGCCTTGACCTCGTCCGGGACGACGATCTCGTTGAGGACCTCGCCGCGCACGAGCGCCTCGAGCACCCACGCCAGGTACCCGGGGTGGATCCGGTACATCGTCGAGCACGGGCAGACGACCGGGTCGAGGCAGAAGATCGTGTGCTGCGGGTACTCGGCCGCGAGCCGGTTCACCATGTTGATCTCGGTGCCGATCGCGAACGTGGTCGGTTCGGTCGCGGCCGCGACGGTCTTCCTGATGAGGTCCGTGCTGCCGGCGGCATCAGCGGCGTCGACGACGGCCATCGGGCACTCCGGGTGCACGATCACCTGGACGCCGGGGTGGTCGCGGCGCGCCTGGTCGATCTGGTCGACGGTGAAGCGGCGGTGCACGGAGCAGAAGCCGTGCCAGAGGACGACCTTCGCATCCCGCAGGTCCTCGGCGGTGTTGCCACCGAGGGGCTTCCTCGGGTTCCACATCGGCATCAGGTCGGTGCTGATGCCCATCGCCTTCGCGGTGTTGCGCCCGAGGTGCTGGTCGGGGAAGAACAGCACGCGCTGCCCGCGCTCGAACGCCCACTCGAGCACGGTCGCCGCGTTGGAGCTGGTGCAGACGATGCCGCCGTGGCGACCGCAGAACGCCTTGAGGTCGGCGGCGGAGTTCATGTAGGTCACGGGGATGACCGGCACGCGGCCGTCGGCGTCGGGTTCGGTGCCGTAGACGGACTCGAGCTCGGCCCACGCCGCCTCGACGCTGTCGATGTCGGCCATGTCGGCCATCGAGCAGCCCGCCGCGAGGTTCGGCAGGATGACGCGCTGGTCGTCACGGGCAAGGACGTCTGCGGTCTCCGCCATGAAGTGCACACCGCAGAAGACGATCGCCTCGGCATCGGGCTTCGTCAGGGCGGCGTTGGCGAGCTGGAACGAGTCGCCGAGGAAGTCCGCGTGCCGGACGACCTCGTCGCGCTGGTAGAAGTGGCCGAGCACCACGACCCGGTCCCCCAGCGTCGCCTTCGCCCGCTCGATGCGCTCGTGCAGTTCCTCCACCGGTGCGTGCTTGTACTCGTCCGGGATCACGCCCTGCCGCGGTGCGGAGGTCGGGATGACGTCGGACATCGACGAACCGGGGCCGTAGCCGGGCCTGGCGTCGAAGTCCCACGTCGGCATCGCGAGGTCCGGCGTGCAGGTGCTGCCGTCGGCCTTGCCGTTGGAGATGAGCTCGATGGTCGTTGCGATGGACACGGTGGTTCCTATCGGTTCTGCGGTCGTGTCTGGTTCTCGGTCGTGGTGCCCTGTCGCAGCGGGCCGTTGTCCGCGTATGCGAGGTCAGGGTTCGAGCGGTACAGCCGGGCCGGACGGTGCCGGTCCCCGCTCGTGGTCTCGTCGGTGGCGATCACGGCGTCGGACTGCGCGACCTGCCGCCGGAAGTTCGCGGGGTCGAGCGGACGCCCGAGCACGGCCTCGTACACGGCGCGGAGCTCGGCGAGGGTGAACCGGTCGCCGAGGAACGCCTGCGCGATGCGGGAGTACGACATCTTGTTCCGCAGCCGCCAGAGGGCGTACTCGGCGATGTGGTCGTGGTCGAACGCGAGCGGCGGGTGCTCGTCGGCGAGGAACCACCGCACGTTCCAGTCGTCCGGCACGACGCTCGCCTCGTCCGGGCGGACCAGCGCCCAGTACACGATCGACACGACGCGGGTCGGGGACCGGTCGACGTCGCCGAACGCGTAGAGCTGCTCGAGGTACCGCGGCTGGACGTTGGTCGTCTCGCGCAGGCGGGCGGCTGCGGAGTCCTCGAGCCCCTCGTCCGGGCGGACCCAGCCACCGGGGAGCGCCCACGATCCCTCGTACGGCTCGGCGGTGCGGCGGACGAGCGGCATCCACAGCGCCGGCGCCCCCGTGTCGGGGTGCGGGCGCAGCGCGACGATCACGGTCGAGACCGCGACGCGGATTGCTGCTTCGTCCAAGGTGCCTGCGTTCAGGTTTGATTGACCTTAAGTGTTCTGGTTCCCGCGACTCTATCACTGCCTCCACATGCCGTCGACACGTTGCCGAAACAATCGGTCACGGCCCCGAAAAACCCTGGTGATGCTGGGGAAACCCGACCCGCATACATTGGGCGACATGACAACGGTGACCAGGGTGCACGCCATCGTCTCGGGGACGGTCCAGGGGGTCGGGTTCCGCTACTGGACGGCACGCAAGGCGGACGGGCTCGAGCTGACGGGCTACGCACGGAACCTCTTCGACGGCACGGTCGAGGTCGAGGCGGAGGGGCCGTCGCCCGCCGTGGACGCCCTCGTGGAGATGTTGCACACCGGACCGCCGTCGGCGAGCGTGACCGAGGTCTCGACGCGCCCGGTCGTCCCGCACGGCGACGCGGCGTCGTTCGACATCCTGCACTGACCGTTCACCACGGGTGTCGGTGGATCGCGGAATAATCGAGTCCGTTCAGGTGCTGCACACCCAGTGCCCGGCGTGACGCCCGGTCACGCGTCCGCTCGTGCGGACTCCCCACAACCCACCGTTCGGAGCCGCCACATGACCGACCACGCCCTCGACACCGCACCACGGACCGGCAGCGTTCCGGCGCGCACGGCTGCCGACGACCGCCTGGTCATCGGGCTGCTGCTCGTGTCCGCGTTCGTCGTGATCCTCAACGAGACGATCATGGGTGTCGCGCTGCCGCGGCTCATGGACGACCTCGACATCAGTGCGGCGACCGGGCAGTGGCTGACGACCGGGTTCCTCCTGACGATGGCCGTCGTCATCCCGATCACCGGGTTCCTGCTGCAGCGTTTCAACACGCGGCCGGTCTTCATGTGGGCGATGAGCCTGTTCTCCGCCGGCACGCTCATCGCGCTCCTGGCTCCCGGGTTCGCCACCCTGCTCGTCGGGCGCATCGTCCAGGCGAGCGGCACGGCGATCATGATGCCGCTGCTCATGACGACCGTCCTGACGCTCGTCGATCCGGCACACCGCGGTCGGATCATGGGCAACATCTCGATCGTCATCTCGGTCGCCCCCGCCGTCGGACCGACCATCTCCGGGCTCATCCTCAACGCGTTCTCGTGGCGCTGGCTGTTCGGGTTCGTGCTGCCGATCGCGATCGCCGCGCTGGTCCTCGGCATGGTGAAGGTCCGGAACGTGGGGACCCCTCGGCCTGCCCCGCTCGACGTGCTCTCGGTCGTGCTCTCCGCCTTCGCGTTCGGCGGCGTCGTGTACGGCCTGTCGAGCATCGCGGAGATCGCCACCAGCGGACCGGTCGTCCCGATCGCGGCCCTCGTGGTCGGTGTCGTCGGGCTCGTGCTGTTCGTCCTCCGGCAGACCCGGCTCCAGCGCAGCGACCGCGCCCTGCTCGACCTCCGCACGTTCCAGAGCCGGGGCTTCACCGTCCCGATCGTCGGCATGGGGCTGAGCTTCCTGGTCATGCTCGGCACGCTGATCCTGCTGCCGATCTACCTCGAGCGCGTCCTCGGGCTCGAGGTCCTGAACGTCGGTCTCCTCCTGCTCCCCGGCGGCCTGCTCATGGGGCTGCTCTCCCCGATCGTCGGGCGCGTCTACGACCGGCGCGGGCCGCGGGTCCTCCTCGTCCCGGGCACGATCATCATCAGCGTCGTGATGTGGGGGTTGTCCACGGTCGGCACGGACACGAGCGTGTGGTTCGTCCTCGGCGCCCACGTCGTGCTGAGCATCGGACTCGCCCTGACCTTCACGCCCCTCTTCACCGCGGCACTCGGCGTGCTGCCGCCGAAGCTCTACTCGCACGGCAGCGCGGTCCTCGGCACGACGCAGCAGCTCGCGGGTGCCGCCGGCACGGCGCTGTTCGTGACGTTCCTGACGATCGGCGCGGCGACGGCGACGGCGGGCTCCGGGGCAGAGGGCGTGGCGCTCGCGACGGCCTCCGGCGTGAAGACGGCGTTCCTCGTCGGCGGCGTCATCTCGCTCTTCGGGATCCTCACCGCCTTCTTCGTGCGGAAGCCCGAACTGCCGGAGGGCGCCCCGACGCCCCCGCCGGCGCACTAGCCCGCCGCGGGAGCCCACGCGCCCGGCGCCGCTCACGGGGTCGCCGCAGCGCGATTCGATTCCGCACAACCGAAAGCCGTCCGCACCGCGCAACATCGCGGCGCGGACGGCTTTCGGTTGTGCAAACGGCACAGCGGGCACCACGGCCACCGCGGCGCACACCCGCGCGTGGCATCGTGGGCGCATGCGGTCGACGGCGAGCGAGCTCAACTGGTCCGGCACGGTCACGTACACATCGGAGCGCGTCGAACGCCCGAGCACGCTGGACGAAGCCGCCGCGATCGTCGCCAGGGAGCCCCGCGTCCACGGTCTCGGCACCCGGCACTCGTTCAACGACGTCGCGGACGCTCCCGGGGTGCTGCTCGACCTGACGGCGATCCCGACCGACCTGGTGATCGACCGCATGCCCGACGGCCGCGCGACCGCCACGCTCGGCGCGGGCACCCGGTACGGCGACGTCGCCCCCGCGATCGACGAGGCCGGCTTCGCGCTGCACAACATGGGGTCGCTCCCGCACATCTCGATCGGCGGCGCGATCGCCACCGGCACGCACGGCTCCGGCACCGCGCTCGGGTCGCTCTCGACGGCCGTCAGGAGCCTCGAACTGCTGGGTCCGGACGGCGAGACGCGCACCATCGGCAGCGACGACGTCGACGGAGCCGGTAGCGTCCTGCACCTCGGCCTCCTCGGCATCGTGACCCGGGTGACGCTCGACCTCGAGCCGACCTACGCCATGCGCCAGGACGCGTACGGCCCGTTCCCGTGGCGGACGTTCCTCGACCACGCCGCCGAGATCCACGCCGCCGGCACCTCGGTCTGCTCGTACACGCGCTTCGGCGACGAGACCAGCGAGGTCCTCGTGAAGACCCGCAGCGAGCACGTGCCCGACGAGCTCGTCGGCGCACCGCGGCTGCCAGGGACGCCGGGAGACGAGCACCGCACCGCCCGCGACGGGTCGATGGGCCCGTGGTGGGACCGACTCCCGCACTTCCCGATCGGTACCGTCCCGTCCCACGGGTCAGAGGTGCAGAGCGAGCACTTCGTCCCGATCCGGCACGCAGCAGCCGCCCTCGACGCCCTCCGCGGACTGGCCGACCGCATCCAGCCACACCTGCACGTCGCCGAGCTCCGCACGATGGCGGCCGACGACCTCTGGCTCTCCCCCACGCAGGGCGGAGACGTGTTCTGCATCGCGTTCACCTGGAAGAAGCACCCCGTCGAGGTCGCGGCACTCCTCCCGGACCTCGAGGCGCGGCTCGCCCCCTTCGACGCCCGCCCGCACTGGGGCAAGATGAGCTCGCTCGACGCGGACGCGGTGGCAGCGCTGTACCCGCGGCTGCCCGCGTTCCGTGACCTGGTCCGCAGGGCCGACCCGGATCGGACGTTCGCGTCCGCCTTCGGCGAGCGCGTCCTGGGGACCTGAGCCGAGCCTCCAGTCCGGCAGTCCCCGGCCACCGAACTGGGCCCACGCCGCCGGTTCCCGGCCGACGCGCCAGCGGCGGACGGGCCGTGCCGGTGGGGAGAGGCTCGGCACCGGCCCGCCACCCCCCTCACGCCAGTGGGGTGACCACCTTCGCGTCGCCGTCCCAGTGGCGGAGACCGCCGACGGCCAGCGTCTGCGGGAGTGGCCCGATCGCCGCGAGCGCGCGGAGCGCCGCGGGGAGGTCGACGTCGCGGATGCGCCGGGCGAGTGTGACGTGCGGCGCCCACCGTCCGGGTGCCGATGGGTCGAGCGACCCGGGCGAGACGTGGTGCACCGCCTGGTGGAACCGTGCGAGGGGCTCGTCGACGACCACGCCGAGGCCGAGCACGTGCCGGCCGGGTCCTGCGGGGAAGAGCAGGATCCCCGCGATGCGGAGCGCCGCCGGCAGGGACACGTCGAAACGCTCTGGGACGGGCAGGGACTCGCCCGCCGCCAGCGTGACGTGCGGGTCGTTCGTGCCGGAGCGCCCGAGGCTCGGCAGGTCGGCCTCGGTCAGCGCGTTCCACACCGCCCGGACCTCGCGATCCGAATCGTCGTCCAGGACCAGCTCGATGCTCCGCACGGGTCGAGTCTGCCCACGGACGCCTGCGCAACGGATGTAACACGGCGGAACGCAAGTCGCCGCCGCTCGGTCTGCGCGTCACACTCGTGGTCAGTCACGACCGTGTGACCCACGCAGCACGGCCCGCGAGGCCCCCGCCCCACGAGGAGCACCCATGACCGCCCCCGCACTGCCCCAGAAGCCGAAGCGCAAGCGCCCGATCGGCTGGATCGTCGCCGCGGCGATCGTCGTCGTCGCGATCATCGTCGCCATCGTCGCCGTCGCGGTCCGCTCCGGCGGTGACGGTGACGGTGCCGCATCGGGTGCCGCTCCGAAGACCGTGACGATCGGTGTCTCCGACAAGTCGCTGCCGTACTGGAACACGTACGTCAAGCTCGCGAAGGACAAGCTCAACGTCACCGTGAAGCTCCAGAACTTCTCGGACTACTCGCTGCCGAACCCTGCGCTCAAGGACAAGCAGATCGACATCAACCAGTTCCAGCACATCCAGTACCTGGCGAACTACAACGTCACCTCGGACGACGACCTGCAGCCGATCGGCGCGACCGCCGTGTACCCGCTCCCGCTGTACTCGACGAAGGTCTCGAAGGTCTCCCAGTTCGAGGACGGCGCGAAGATCGCGATCCCGAACGACGCCATCAACGAGGCGCGTGCACTGCTGGTGCTGCAGTCGGCCGGCCTGCTGGAGCTCAAGGACGGCGGCAGCGCCTTCTCCACGACCGCGGACATCACCTCGCACAAGGTCGACGTGCAGACGCTCGACGCCTCGCAGACCGCGAACGCGCTGCAGCAGGGGTCCGTCGAGGGCTCGATCGTCAACGTGAACTACGCCACCTCGGCCGGGCTCGACACCAAGGACGCGATCTTCCAGGACGACCCGAAGAGCGCCTCCGCCAAGCCGTACGTGAACGTCTTCGCGGTGCGTGACGCCGACAAGGACAACAAGACGTACCTCGACCTGGCGAAGCTGTTCCAGGACGACGCCGTGCAGAAGGTCTTCGCGAAGGACTACCCGGACGCCGTGTCGAGCGACGAGAGCGCTGCGTCCCTGCAGCAGGAACTCGTGTCGGTCGAGAAGGACGCGAAGGCGGCAACGAAGTAGTGGCTGCCCTCGTCGAACTCCGCGGCGTCTCGAAGCACTACCGCCGCGCCGACACCGGCGAGACCGTGGTCGCCGTCGAGGACGTGTCGCTCGACGTCGAACAGGGCGAGGTCCTCGGCGTCATCGGGTACTCCGGTGCCGGCAAGTCCACCCTCGTCCGCCTGGTCAACGCCCTCGAGCTGCCCTCCTCGGGCACCGTGACGGTCGCCGGCCAGGAGCTGACGGCGATCCCCGAGCGGGATCGCCGTCTGGCGCGTCGTCGCATCGGGATGATCTTCCAGCAGTTCAACCTGTTCCGGTCGCGCACCATCGCCGGCAACGTGGCGTACCCGCTCAAGGTCGCAGGTGTCGCGAAGGAGGAGCGCGACCGCCGTGTCGCCGAACTCCTCGACTTCGTCGGACTGCTCGACCGGGCGTACGCCTACCCCGAGCAGCTGTCCGGTGGACAGAAGCAACGCGTCGGCATCGCCCGTGCACTCGCCGGCAACCCCGACCTGCTGCTCGCCGACGAGGCCACGAGCGCCCTCGACCCCGAGACCACCTCGGAGGTCCTGGCACTCCTCCGTCGTGTGAACCGGGAACTCGGCGTCACGATCATCGTCATCACGCACGAGATGGACGCCGTCCGGCAGATCGCGGACCGGGTGGCCGTGATGGAACAGGGACGGGTGGTCGAGGTCGGCGACGTGTACGACGTCTTCTCCACGCCGACCAACCCGGCGACCAAGCGGTTCGTCCGGACGGCCCTGCACGACCGGCCGTCGGCCGAGACGCTGGCACGGCTGCGGGAACGCCATCCAGGTCGGCTCGTGACCGTGCAGATCACCGACGAGGTCGGCCTGCAGAACCGGATCGACCAGGTCTTCCGGTCCGCGGGGGTCACCGCAGAGCTCGTCTACGGCGGGGTCGGTGAGATCCGGGAGCGCCGGATCGGTTCCCTGACGTACGAGCTGTCCGGACCCGGCATCGACGACGTCGTCTCGGCGCTCCGCGCGGCCGGGGTCACCACCGACGAGGAGGACCGAGCGTGAACAACTCCTTCCAGAGCGTGATCGACACGTTCGACGTCTTCCTGTCCTCGGTGCGCGACACCATCGTGATGTCGCTCGTCTCGCTCGTGATCGCCGGGCTCATCGGTCTGGCGCTCGGCCTGGCGCTGTACGCCACCCGACCGGGCAGCCTGCTCGGCAGCCGGACGGCGTACACGGTCATCAACCTGGTCGTGAACATCGTCCGTCCGATCCCGTTCGTGATCTTCCTCGCGGCGATCGCACCACTGTCCCGCGTGGTCGTGCAGACGACGATCGGTGTCCCAGCCGTGACGTTCGCGATCTCACTGGCGGCGGCGTTCGCGGTCGCCCGCATCGTCGAGCAGAACCTGCTGTCCGTGGACCCGGGTGTCGTCGAGGCAGCGCGGGCATCGGGTGCGCACCCGATCTCGATCCTGCTGACGGTGCTCATCCCCGAGGGCCTCGGGCCGCTCATCCTCGGCTACACGTTCATCTTCATCGGCATCGTCGACATGACGGCGCAGGGTGCCCTGATCGGCGGCGGTGGCCTCGGCGAGTACGCGATCACGTACGGGTCGCAGCGGTACGACTGGTGGATCGTCTACGTGTCGGTGGCCGCGATCGTGGTGATCGTGCAGCTCGGGCAGTTCATCGGCAACCGCCTGGCGCGGGCGACGCTCCGCCGGTAGCGGTCGTCCGGCCGGTCACAACACCCCGCTCACGTCCGCCGACAGGTCGCAGAGCGTCGCTCGGAGTGTCCCCGAGCGACGGTTCGTGACCGCTCGGGGGTCCGCCGGCGGAGTGTCGTGACCAGTCGGCGGGCGCCGGCCGTCGGCGGGGCGCGACGCGCAGCGCGCCCCGCTCCGGTCAGGCGGCGGAATCGGCCTCGACGGGACGGGACGACGACGCTGCCGGGGCCTCGTAGTGCGCCCGCACCAGGATCGGGCGGTGGTCCGAGATGCCGGCGGGCAGCGTCTCCACGCCCGCGATGTGCAGCCCGACGCTCGTGGCGAAGTCGAAGTGCCCCGTGAACTTCCGGTACCGCAGGTACGTCGGCTGGTCGGAGAGCGAGAGCGCGAAGCCGTGCGACTCGATCTTGCGGCGGAGGTTCGTCTGGAACCAGGGGTAGTTGAAGTCGCCGACCATGATCGCGGGGGCCTCGCTCGACAGGTCGCGGACGAACTGGTGCGCTGCCTCGATCTGCTTGCGGCGCAGGGAGTTCGTCGCGGTCAGGGGCGAGGCGTGGAACGACGCGACGATCACGTCGGTCGACGCCTCGCGGTCGCGGAGGTGCATCGCGATGAGCCGTTCGTGCGCCGGAGCGAGCACGCGGTCGTGGAGCGACTTCTGCAGCGAGTGGATGCTGAAGTCCTGCACGTCGAACCGGTCGTCACGCTTGTAGATCGCGAGTCCGAGCCGGTTCGCCTTGGTCGACGCCGCGAGCGTGAGCCCGCCGACGGACGGCGCGAGGTCGTTGCTGTCGCACTCCTGCACGCAGATGACGTCGGCGTCCGACGCCTCGGCCAGTGCGGCGAGTTCGCCGTTCGCGGTGTGCTCCCGCAGGTTGTAGCTGACGACGCGGATGGTGGTGGGTCGGACGTCGGTGTCCGTCGGGATCGTCCCCTGCTGGTCTGGCACGGTCATGCTGCCTTCCTTCCGGAGTGGGGTCCCTGCGTCCCGCTCAGTCTGCCGCGGCAACGGTACTCGTCGACCTCAAGCAGTTTCTGAGACTGTAGCGCCTGCCGGGTTTCGTGCGCGTGACGGCGACACGAACGGTCGTGTCGCCACGACGGCTCATGCGCGGACCCGTCGTGCCGGTCGGACGGTCTCCCCCGCCGTCCGACTCATCACGAGCCCCTCGACGCAGGCCACCACGAGCAGGGCCGCGATCACCCAGAACGTCAGGACGTAGGCGCCGTCGCCGGCGAGCCCGGCGCCGGCCCGGATGACGACGGCCGCGACGGCGACACCGAACCCGGCCGCCGTCTGCTGCAGCGTCGAGGACAGCGTGTTCGCCGGGGTCATGTCGGCCTGCTCGACGTCGGCGAAGGCGATCGTGTTGTACGCGGTGAACCCGACCGAGCGTGCTGCACCGCTCACGACGAGCAGGACGGCGAGCAGCCAGAACGGGGTGTCCGGCGTCAGGAAGGTCATCGCGACGACCGTCAGCGCCGCGATGGCGGACGACACGACGATCACCGGCCGGTAGCCGAACCAGCGGAGGAACGGCGTGGTCGCCGGCTTGATGCCGAGGTTGCCGACGAAGACGAACAGCACGGCGCTGCCCGCCTCGACGGCCGTCCACCCCCAGGCGTCCTGGAAGAGCAGGGGCAGCACGAACGGCACCGCGGACACGGCCAGGCGGAACAGGCTGCCGCCCGCGTGCGACACACGGAAGGTCTCGAGCCGGAACGCGTCGAGCCCCATGATCGGGTGCTGCGCCCGCCGGAAGTGCCGGATCGCGAGCCAGCAGCAGGCGGCTCCGACCACGCCGGACACGATCGTGGCGACGACCGGCACGGTGTCGAGCGCGAGCAGTGACGCCATCACGACGACCCCGCCGAGCCCGACGCACGCCAGCAACGACCCCGGCCAGTCGAACGGCACGCGCTCCGGCGCACGTTCCTGCGGCACGAGGACGAGCGCGGCGATCAGTGCGATGACCCCGAGCGGGATGTTGACGAGGAAGATCCAGTGCCACGACAGGGTGTCGACGAGCACACCACCGACGAACGGCGCGATGATCGGCGCCGCGAGGGCCGGCCACGTCAGGATCGCGATCGCCGTGACGAGCTGCTCGCGCCCGGCGCTCCGCAGCACGACGAGCCGCCCGACGGGCACCATGAGCGCTCCGCCGATCCCCTGCACGATCCGCCAGATCGTCAGCTCGACCAATCCGGTCGACAGGGCGCAGAGTCCGGACGCGATCGTGAACACCGCGATGGCGCCCACGAACACCGTGCGCGAGCCGACCCGGTCGGTCAGCCAGCCGCTCACCGGGATGAACACGGCGAGGGTGACGAGGTACGCGGTGATCGCGATGCCGATCGCCGCCGAGTCCACGCCGAGGTCACGGCCCATCGCCGGCGCGGCGGTGGCCAGGATGGTGCCGTCGAGGAGCTCCATGAAGAACGTCCCCGCCACGAGCACGGCGACCGCGGTGCTCCCGGTGCGTCGGCGGGCAGGGGGTGCTGTCGATGTCGTCCTCGTCATGTCAGACCGAATGCTATGCCCGCCACCACCACATGACGTTCTGCAATGTGGAACGGTGGACGTGACGACGTTGTCCGGGCGAGCGCCGCTGGACCAGCGTGGGACCCGTCGAAGGAGGATCGATGCCGACCACCCCCGCCACCGTGACCGCGAAGGGCTCGTGGGAGCCGAGCGCTCCCGCACCGCACCACGTGCTGCAGGACGCGCACCTGCCCGTGATGACGCTCCGCGAGTCCGCACTGACGAACAACACCGCCGCCATGCAGGCGTACGTCGAGCGGCACGGGCTCCTCTTTGCGCCGCACATGAAGACGCACATGGCGCCGGCACTCGCCCAGCGGCAGATCGACGCCGGCGCGTGGGGCGTCACCCTGGCGTCCGTGCAGCAGGCGATGGTCGCGTGGGAGCACGGGATCCGGCACGTCCTGATCGCGAACGAGGTCTTCGACCCGGCAGGACTCCGCTGGCTCGCATCGCGCCGCGCCGTCGACCCCTCGTCTGACGTGCTCTGCTACGTCGACTCGACCGCCGGGGTCGACGCGGCCGTTGCCGCCGCGTCCGCCGTCGACGGCGAACTCCACGTGCTGGTCGAGGTCGGGTTCCCCGGCGGTCGTACCGGCGCCCGATCGGCGGCGGCAGCGGCATCGGTCGCGGGAGCCGCCTCCGATGCCGGTCTCGTCCTCCGCGGGGTCTCCGGGTACGAGGGGGGTCTGCCCGGCGTCGACGAGGCCCGCGCGTACGTGGCCGGCGTCCTCGACGTGGCCGCGGCCGTCCGCCCGCTGGTCGCCGGTCCGCGCGCCCTGCTGAGCATGGGCGGCAGCGCCTGGTTCGACGCCGTGAGCGAGGCCGTCGCGGCCCGCCCGGACGACCTCGACGTGCTGCTCCGCTCCGGTGCGTACCTCACGCACGACGACGGCTTCTACGAGGAGCGCACACCGTTCCACCGACACCCGACGGAGGGCGCGCTCCGCGCAGCCATCGAGGTCTGGGGGCGGGTCACGTCGTGCCCCGAGCCCGGCCTGGCACTCGTGGCCGTCGGCAAGCGCGACATCTCCTTCGACGAGGGGCTGCCGGTGGTCCGGCAGATCCGGACTGGGCCCACGGAGCCGGTTCCGGCGCGACGCGCCAGCGGCGGGTCGGCCGTGCCGACGGGGAGAGGCACGGCTGACGCCACACAGAGCGTCCCGGCACCCGGGACGGTCACCGTCACCCGCCTCGACGACCAGCACTGCTACCTCGCGCTGGCGGCGGGGGTGGCCCTGACGCCGGGCGACGTCGTCGTGTTCGGCATCTCGCACCCGTGCACGGTGTTCGACAAGTGGCGGCAGGTGCACGTCATCGACGACGACGACACCGTGCTCGAGACGATCGCGACGTGGTTCTGATGACCGTGACGGATGCGCAGGAGCTGCCGGCCCGCAACGCCGCCCTGTCGCTGCGCCGCGGCCTGCGCATCCTCGACCTCGTCGCCGACCGCACCAGGAACGGCGAGCCGTCCGTCAGCCTCACGACCCTGAGCGTCGAGCTCGGCACGTCGAAGTCGACGGTCCTGCGGCTCACGGCACCCATGATCGAGAACGACCTGCTGCGCCGCACCGCGGACGCCGGGTTCACGCTCGGGCTCGGGGCGCTCCTGCTCGGCCAGAGCTACCTCGAGGGCATCGACCTCCGCGCAGCCGCCGCACCGTTCCTGCGGCGGACGGCGGAACGCACCGGGCTGACGTGCCACCTCGTCGTGCCGGACGGCACCGACATCGTGTACGTCGACAAGGTCGAGACCCGCGGGACCGTCCGGATGGGGTCGAGGATCGGCAACCGTCTGGCGATGCGCAACACCGCCTCGGGCAAGGCAATGGTCGCGTTCGGGGACCCCGAGCTGCTCGACCGCGTGCTCGCGCACCCGGCGACCGCGATGACCGAGCACTCCATCACCGACGACGACCGGTGGCGGCAGGAGATCGGCAGGACCCGGGAACGCGGGTACGGCATCGACGACCGCGAGAACGAGCCGGACATCCGGTGCGTCGCCGCCCCGGTGTTCGACCACGCCAACCAGGTCGTCGGGGCGATGAGCATCTCGGGGCTCGCCTCCCGTTTCCGCACGACCGCGGTGCGCGAGCTCGGTGACGGGGTCGTCCGCAC
The DNA here is from genome assembly GCF_048756585.1 of Curtobacterium sp. L3-7. Lineage (NCBI taxonomy): Bacteria > Bacillati > Actinomycetota > Actinomycetes > Micrococcales > Microbacteriaceae > Curtobacterium > Curtobacterium sp. L3-7. Next base: position 3,371,719 of record NZ_CP151474.1, read on the forward strand.
CGCGCTGGAGATCTCGGTGGCGCTCGGGTCGTCGTCCGCGCAGCTCGCCCTCGCGCGGGGTGCCCGGTGACCGGCGTCCTGACCTTCGGCGAGACGATGCTGCTCCTCGCCGGACGCGGAGCGCTGACCGACCTCGACACGATGCGCGTCGACACCGGCGGCGCCGAGAGCAACGTCGCGATCGGCCTGGCGCGTGCCGGGGTCGACGTGACCTGGATCGGCCGCGTCGGTGCCGACCCCGCCGGTGACCGGGTGCTCGCCGACGTCGCAGCAGAGGGCGTCGACGTGGTCGCGGTGCGGGATCCCGAGCGGTCGACCGGGATCATGGTCAAGGAACGACTGGCGGACGGCCGCACCCGTGTGACCTACCACCGACGCGGCTCCGCCGGTTCCGCGTTCACGCCGGGAGACCTGCCGTCGGGGATGGTCGAGCGCGCGTCGCTCCTGCACGTGAGCGGCATCACCCTGGCGCTGTCCGAGACCGCCCGTGAGACCGTGCACGCCGCGGTCGTCCGGGCGCACGACGCCGGGGTGCCGATCGCGTTCGACGTCAACCACCGGCCGAAGCTCGTCGACGACGTGACCGGACGCGGGTACTACCGCGCGGTCGCTGCACGGTCGTCGGTCGTGTTCGCCGGTGACGACGAGGCTCGACTGGTCCTCGGGCACGACGAGGACGACGGCGACGAGGAGTCGCTGGCGCACGAGCTGGCCGCCCTCGCGAACGGTCGCGCCGTCGTGAAGCTCGGGTCGCGCGGTGCGGTCGCCTCGATCGACGGCGTGCTGCACCGCCGCGCGGCGAGCCCCGTCGCCGTGGTCGACCCGGTCGGTGCCGGTGACGCGTTCGTCGCCGCCTGGCTCGCCGCCGACCTGGCCGGCGACTCCCCCGACCAGGCCCTCGACCGTGCCGCGGACGCCGGCGCGCTCGCCTGCACGGTGGACGGCGACTGGCGCCGTCCCGACCCGGCAGCGCTCGGCGTCGTGGACCCGGCCGGCATCGACCACGCCGTCCACGACCGCGTCGACCGCTGACCACGATCCGAAGAAGGAACGCACGATGACCGACACCGCATCCCCCGCCACGCGCCCCCAGCGACACCGTCACGACGCCGGCCCGACGATCGCGATCCTGCGGGGCGGGACCGGCGACCACGTCGAGGACGTCATCCGCACGCTCGTCGACAGCGGCGTGAGCGCGATCGAGATCACGACGAACACCCCGCGGTGGCGCGAGGGCATCGCGTGGGCCGCCGAGCGCTACGGCAGCGCTGCGTCGATCGGCGTCGGGACCGTGCTCGACACGCGACAGCTCGACGAGGCAGCGGCAGCGGGAGCCACCTTCGCCGTCAGCCCGCACACCGACCAGGCGATCGGCGAACGGGCCCACGAGCGGGGGCTCGGCTGGTACCCGGGCGCCGCGACGCCGACCGAGATCGTGCGGGCGTGGCAGCTCGGTGCCCGAGCCGTGAAGGTCTTCCCCGCCGCGCCGCTCGGCGGCCCCGCGTTCCTCAAGCAGGTGCTCGCGCCGCTCGACTTCGTTGACGTCATCCCCACCGGGGGCATCGGGGTCGACGACGCGGCCGAGTACATCGCCGCCGGTGCGGTCGCGGTCGGTCTCGGCTCCCCGCTCGTCGGTGACGCCTTGACGTCCGGCGACCTCGACGCGCTCCGTGGGCGGGCCGAACGCCTCGTCGCCGGGCTGTCGAGGTGACGAGCGTCCTGCTCCGCGGCGGCTCGGTCATCGTCGAGACCGGAGCGCTCCGAGCGGACGTCCTCGTCGAGGACGGTCGGATCACCGGGGTCGGGACCGACCTCGACGTCCCGGCCGGCGCGACCGTCGTCGACTGCGGCGGGCGTCTCGTCATGCCGGGGTCCGTCGACGCGCACTCGCACGGCGGCTCACTGGTGTTCGAACCGGAGGTCCAGCTCGCGCTCCTCCGGCAGGGCGTCACCACGATCGTCACCGGACAGGACGGCGTCGGCCCCGCTCCCGGCGACGGGTCCTACGCGGACACCTACTTCGCCGCGATCGACGGGCCGCACCCGACGTACCGCGGCGGCGGCATCGGCGCGCTGCTGGACACGTACGACGGGACGACCCCGGTCAACGTCGCGACGCTCGTCCCAGCCGGCACCGTCCGGCAGCAGGTCGTCGGCGACGTCGACGGGCCCGCGACCCCCGAACAGCTCGCGGCGATGCGGACCGCCGTGCGAGCGGGCCTGGACGCCGGCGCCGTGGGGCTCGCGACCGGGCTCGACTACGTGCCGGGGCTCTTCGCCGACACGGCGGAGCTCATCGCGCTGTGCACCGAGGTCGCGGCCGTCGACGGGCTCTACGTGTCGCACATGCGTGGCGGCTACGAGACGAACGCCCGCGCGGGGCTCGACGAGATCGCCGCGATCGTCCGGTCGTCAGGGGTCCGGGCGCACGTGTCGCACCTGCACGCCCCGGTCGACCTGTTGCTCGAGGCGCTCGCCGACCTCGAGCGGACCGGCGCCCCGATGTCGTTCGACGCGTACCCGTACTCCCGTGGGTGCACGATCCTGTCGATGCTCCTCCTGCCGGCGGCGCTCGCCCGCCCGGGGACGACGGACCTCGCCCGGGCGATCGCCGACCAGGACGGTCGTGCCCGTGTCCGCGGTGCGGTGCTCGACCGGGTGCTCGGCCGCGCCGACCTCGGCACCGGGTGGGCCGAGCAGATCACGCTCTCGCACGTCCCGGCCGCGGAGTTCCACGCGCTGCAGGGCCGGACGCTCGCCGACGCGGCCGAGGCCACCGGGACCGACCCGGTCGACCTCGCCCTCGACGTGCTCGTCGACTCGGACCTGCAGGTGACCGTGGTGATGCGGGTCCCCCGGCCGCGGACCGCGGACGACCTCGCGCCGCTGTTCCGGCACCGGGGGCACTCGGCGGGCTCCGACGGCATCTTCGTCGGCACGCACCCGCACCCGCGGGCGTACGGCACGTTCGCGCGGTACCTCGAGGAGTACGCGGTCGCGGGTCGGCTGACGTGGCCAGAGGTCCAGCGGAGCCTGTCGACCACCGCCGTCGAGCGCTACCGGCTCGGCGACCGCGGACGGGTCGCCGTCGGGGCGGTCGCCGACCTCGTCGTGGTCGATCCGGAGACCGTCGCGGCGCAGTCCACGTACGACCACCCGACGCGTGTCGCCGAGGGCATCGACGACGTCCTCGTCGCCGGGGTGCTGGTGCTCGCGGACGGTGCGCTGACGCACGAGACCCCCGGTCGGGGTCTCCGTCGAGGTCGGTGACGGGACTCCATGACCGGGGGTCGCTGAGACTGGACTCAGCTGCGCGGGATCAGGCGTCCTCGACGTCGGTGACGCGGGTCTTCGTCGGCAGGACCGCGACGACGTCGATCTCGACGAGGATGTTCGCGAGGTGCGACTGGACGGTGGTCCGGACCGGGTACGGCTCGGAGAAGTGCTTCGCGTACTCCTCGTTGAAGGCCGGGAAGTCGCGGTCCGAGTGCTCGAGGTGCACGGTCGACTTCACGACGTCGTCGAGCGTCGCGCCGTGTTCGGCGAGGACGGCTGCCACGTTCGCCAGGACCTGGGCGGTCTGACCGGCGACGTCGTCGGCGAGCGCCCCGGTCGCGGGGTCCTGCGGGCCGAAGCCGGCGGTGTAGATGAACCCGCCCGCGACGATGCCCTGGCTGTAGGGTCCTGCGGGCTTGGGGGCGTTGTCGGTCACGATGGCGGTCTTCGTCACGGTGGCTCCTCACGGTGGGGGTCGAACGGGGCCTCCAGGCTAGAGCGCGCCACGGGGGCGTGCCCGGCCGTCCGCGGTACGGATTCTGGCCTGCAGAACGCACCACGAGCCTCCAGTGCGAGCACCACTCAGCCACCGTGACTATCGTCGTGTCGTGCCGTCCGCCCCGTCGTCGATCGCCGCCGGCCGTCGCCGCGCGGTCGATCTGGTCACGAGCCTGCCCACCTGGGCGACGGTCGTGCTCGTCTGGGTCGGTGGGCGCGTGCTCTCCACGCTGTGGCTCGCGCTCGCGTACCCGCTGATCGGGCGGTCGCAGCCGGAGAACGCGATCTGGACGAACGACCACGGGTTCCTGCGGTTCCTCACCGCGTGGGACGGCCAGTACTACGAGCAGATCTCGCTGCACGGCTACCCCACGACGCTGCCGCTCGACGCCGCCGGACACGTGGCACAGAACCCGTGGGCGTTCCTGCCGGCGTTCCCGTTCACGATCCGCTTCGTGACCGTGTGGACCGGGATGACGTTCGAGGTGGCGGCGCCGCTGATCGCGCTCGTGGCCGGGATCGTCGCGACGTTCCTGCTGCACCGACTCGTCCGGGAGCGTGCCGGGGACACCGCCGCCCTGTGGGCCGTCTTCTTCTTCACCTGCGGGCCGCTGTCGTTCCTGCTGCAGGTCGGCTACGCCGAGAGCACGTTCCTCGCGCTGACCTTCGGTGCGCTGCTCGCGATCGAGCACCGGCGGTACGGGCTCCTGACGGCACTCGGGATCGTCGCTGCCTTCACGCGGCCGGGGGCGCTGGCGATCCCGTTGACGCTCGGCATCGTCGCCCTGGTGCGCTGGGTCCGGCTCCGTCGTGCAGGCGATCGCGTGCTCGACCGGTTCCCGTTGCGGGAACAGCTCACGGTCGTGCTGTCGGGGCTCGTGATGGTCGCCGCCGGTGTGGCGTGGCCGGTGATCGCGTCGCACGTGACCGGGCGCCCCGACGCCTACCTGGCGACCGAGATGTCGTGGTGGGTGAACTTCATCGGGCGCGTGGACTTCGTGCCGTTGACGCCGTGGTTCCTCACGACGCTGCAGTGGGTCGGGATCGGTGGGATCCCGATCGTGATCGGGCTCGTGGTCGGGTACCCGATCTGGCTCCTGCGCCGCTCGACGCGGAAGCTCGGGCTCACGACGCTGGTGTTCTCCGGCGGGTACGCGCTCTACGTCTTCGCGGTCTCGCTGCCGATGGCCTCGACGCCGCGGCTGCTCATGCCGCTCGCGCCGCTGATGGGCTCGCCCGAGCTCGTCGCGAAGCCCTGGATGCGCTGGACACTGGTGTCGTGCGCGCTCATCGGGCAGCCCGTGCTGGTCGCCGTGCTCTGGCTGCTCGGCCCCCCGTGACGCCCCGACGCTGACGAGACGCCGCCGGATCGACGAGACGCCGCCGAACCCGGCGGCGTCTCGTGTGTTGGAGGGCGTCTCGCGTTCGGCGGTGCCGACTAGAGCTCGACGGTGCCGTGACGGCCGACGTCCGGCTGGGACTGCCCGCCGAGTGCGGCCTTCATCGTCTGGACCAGGCTGCCGACCGTGCCGGTGTCCTGCGTCCAGTACTCCACGGAGTCGCCCTCGACGGTGAGCAGTCGGATCGAGGGGTCGTCGCGGCCGTCCGGGAACCACGCCTCGGCGAACGGTGACCAGAGTTCGTCGATCACCGAGTCGTCCTGGGTGACGGTCGCGGTGCCGGCGATGGACAGGTACCCGCCCTGCGACTCGATCGCGACGTTCACGTGCGGGTTCCTGGCGATGTCCTCGACCTTCTCGCTGCCGTCCTGCACCAGGAAGCGGAGTGTGCCGTGGAAGGCCTTGTCCTGCACGGCGAGCGGCCTGGCGTGCAGGGAGCCGTCCTCGCTGACCGTGGTCAGCAGGGCGGTGCGGGCTCCGTGGACGATGTCCGAGATGGCGGCGCGCTGGTCCGTCTGGGTGTCGGTCATGGTGCTCCTTCGCATCGTGCGCCCCGCCGCCCGACGAGCGGCCTGGCGAGCGGGGCCGTACCGTTCGGACCAGTCTGCCCCCGATCCCTGGAACGCGTCCGAACGGCTCAGGCGGGCTCGTGGATCGTCGTCTCGACGTCGACGACCTGCGGGATGCGCGGCATCGACGCGAACCCGAACCGGACCGGCGGGTCGAGCGGCACCAGGGAGCCGAGCGGTTCGTCCGCCCAGGTCCCGCGGACACCGGTGACGTCGTGCGCCCCGGTCACGCCGTAGTACTCGCGTCGGCCGCCGCCCGCGGTGCCAGCGGTCCCTGCACCCGGTGCCACGAGACGTGCGATCGGGTCGATCGCGCGCAACCACCGAGGGTCGCGGGCGATCGGCTTCGGGACGACCCGCAGCACGCGACCGAGCGGCGAGATCGTGCCGACGTCGATCGCGGCGCGGAGCGGCCCCGCGTCGAGGTCGATGCCGGATGCGGTCCGTCTGGCGGTGACGTCGACGACCTCGACGGCGTCGAAGCGGTACGTGCCGGAGACGTACGCGGCGACGATCTCGTCGGGGGCGAGCAGCACGCTCGACCCGTCAGGGAGCTCCACGAAGACGTCCGTGAACGCTCCGAACGGGGACCGCTCCCACATCCCGACGACGAGTCGCACGCCGGAGCTGGTGCCGACGCCCGTGATGCGTCCGCGGAACCGGCGTTCGACGATGGCAGGGCGTGACGACATGCCCTGGACCGTACGCGGCGCTGCCGTGAGCCGACGCTCCGGGCCCGTGCCGAGCCTCCCGACCGCGCCGCGCCGTGCGCGGCCGTGCGCCGCCGTGCGCGGGGAACCGCCCGCGCTACGGGACGGGGACCGGCTCCGCCAGGAGCTCGCGCACGCGGGGTGCGACCGCGGTGCCGTACAGCTCGATCGAGCGCATCATGTCGGCGTGCGGGAGACGCCCGGTGGCGTAGCGCATGTCGAACCGCGTCACGCCGAGGATCCGCATGTTCCGGGCGATCTTGCGCGCGACGGTCTCCGGGGACCCGACGTAGAGCGACCCGCCGGCCGACAGGCCTGCCTGGTACTGCGCCGCGTCGAGGGGCGGCCATCCACGCTCGCGCCCGAGGCGGTCGGTGACGGCCTTGTGGTACGGCCAGTAGCGATCGGCGGCCTCCTCGTCGGTGGCGGCGACGAACCCGGGCGAGTGCATCGCGATGGGCTGCTGCGGCAGCTCGAGCTGCGTCAGGGCCTGCCGGTAGAGCCGCGAGAACGGGGCGAACTGCGCGGGCTGCCCGCCGATGATCGCGAGGAACAGCGGCATGCCGTAGGACGCCGCACGGATCACGGACTGCGGGGACCCCCCGACGCCGATCCACGTCGGGATCGGACCGTGCTCGAGCTTCGGGAAGACGTCCTGGTCGGTCAGGCTCGCGCGCTTGGTGCCGCTCCACGTGACGGGGTCGCCGCCGCGCAGTGCTGCCCAGAGCTGGAGCTTCTCCTCGAACAGGACCTCGTAGTCGGCGAGCTCGTAGCCGAAGAGCGGGAACGACTCGGTGAAGGAGCCCCGCCCGAGGATGACCTCGGCGCGGCCGTTCGAGATCGCGTCGACGGTGGCGAACCGCTCGTAGACGCGGACGGGGTCGTCGGACGACAGCACCGTGACCGCGGACCCGATCCGGATGCGCTCCGTGCGGGCGGCGATCGCCGCGAGGACGACCTCGGGGGCGCTGACCACGAAGTCCTCGCGGTGGTGCTCACCCACGCCGATGAAGTCGATGCCCACCTGGTCCGCGAGGACGGCCTGGTCCACCACGTCGCGGATGCTCTGCGCATCGGACTGCAGCGAGCCGTCGGCGAGTTCGGTGACGTCGCCGAACGTGTCGAGGCCGAGCTGCACGGGTCCGACGCGGTCGGGTGCGGGCGGCGGGACGTCCGACGGACGACCGGTTCCGAATGCGTTGCTCATCGCGCCCTCCAAGTGAATGCGTTTGCATGAATCTAGCACAGTTGCGTGTCCTCGGACAGTCCGCGTGTACGGTCGCGCGCATGCCCAAGATCCCCGACCAGACCGGCCGCCGCATCGTCGTGACCGGAGCGAACAGCGGCACGGGCAAGGAGACCGCCACCCGGCTCGCCGAGGCCGGCGCCTCCGTCGTGCTCGCCGTCCGGACGCCGTCGAAGGGCGACGCCGCCGCCGCGTCGATCCGGCAGGCACACCCGGGCGCCGACGTCGAGGTGCGTGAGCTCGACCTGGCCGACCTGTCGAGCGTCCGTCGGTTCGCCGCGGGGATCGTCGACGAGGACCGGCCGCTCGACGTGCTCGTGAACAACGCCGGCGTGATGATCCCGCCGAAGCGCTTCGAGACCGTCGACGGCTTCGAGCTGCAGTTCGGGACGAACTTCCTCGGCCCGTTCGCGTTGACGAACCTCGTGATGCCGGCACTGCTCCGGTCGTCGTCACCCCGGGTCGCGACGATGTCGAGCCTCGCGGCGATCCCCGGGAGGATCCGGTTCGACGACCTGCAGTGGCTGCGCGGGTACTCCCCGTGGCGGGCGTACGCGCAGTCGAAGCTCGCCGATCTGCTGCTGTCGCTGCACCTCCACACGCTGTCGGTCGAGCTCGACTGGCCGCTCGTGAGCACCGCGGCGCACCCCGGGTACACCCGCACGAACCTGCAGTCGTCCGGTCGCTCGCTCGGTCGATCACGGCCGGTGTCGACGAAGCAGCGGGCGTGGCCGTTCACGCAGGACGTCGCGCAGGGCAGCGAGCCGCTGTTGTACGCGGCGGTCGGGCCGAACGCCGTCGGCGGCGCGTACTACGGCCCGTCGGGGATGTTCGGCATGGTCGGTCCGACCACGAACGCCCCGATCCCCCGCTCGGCGCGGAGCCCGGAGCTCGCCCGCAGCCTGTGGGCCGTCGCCGAGGACCTCACCGGGACGCACCTGCCCGCCTGACGCGCGCCGCACGGCCGGGAGGCTCGGCGCACGCCCGCCCCGCCGGCCCGGCGGCGAGCACGGCCGGCGGCGCCGACGCCTCAGGCGTGGTGGAGCTCGACGCTGCCGTCGATGTCGCCCGGGTCGGCCAGGCGGGCGTGCTGCAACACGGTGCGCCCGGGTCCGACGGCCGCGGCCACGATCGACAGGGTCGCGAAGTGCCCCTCTGGTTCGTGCGCGTCGCGGAGGATCGCGTCGGGATCGTCCGACGCCAGCGCGGCCGAGGCGGCGAGGACCCCGAACCAGGGGCTCCACCCGTCACCGGCGTCCGTCCCGACGTCGGCGGCGCGGAGCTCGTCGAACGGGGCGAGCTCAGGCGGCCCGACCGGTGCGTCGACGGCACGGAAGGGCTCGAGCCAGCGACCGATGCGCGGCGCTGCCGGATCATCGGGCTCGCCGTGCGTGATCATGTGCACGCCGGGCTCGAGCACGGTCGTCCGGACCCGCGACCCGTCCCAGGAGATCACCGACGCCCCGGACGACGTGGCACGGACCAGGTTGAACGCGCGGGTGGTCGGGACGGTGTCGTCGTGGCCGGGCAGCACGCCGTCGGCCACCGCGTCGACGGGCAGCACCCCACGCGTGGTCCACGTGCCGTCGGCGGAGGGGACGTCCTCCCAGCGGTTCAGCACGACCGCGAGCCCGCCCTCGTCCGAGGCCGCCAGCCAGGCACCGCCGGCCTCGCGGTCGCGGACACCGCGCAGCCCGGGGTCGCGGTCGGGCCACCACGCCGCCGGTGGGTCCCACGGGCGGGTCGGGGACTCGTCGCGCATGGCCAGCACGGTGACGGGCCACGCCGAGCCCGGTTCGACACGGACGACGACGGTGCACATGGAGCCGATCCTGCCATGCGCGCCCGAGCACGAGCAGACGCCGGCACCCGCCCCCGGCACCCGCCCGCACCCGCGCCCGGCACAGGCCCGGTCCGGCCACGCCCCGCCGGGTAGCGTGGCCGACGTGACCAACGCACCGCAGCAGCGCAGGACCATCGTCGTCGGGATCACCGGGGGCATCGCGGCGTACAAGGCCGTCCAGGTCGTCCGGGAGTTCGTGAAGGCCGGCCACGACGTGCACGTCGTCCCCACCGAGGGCGCCCTGCGGTTCGTGGGGCTCCCGACGCTCGAGGCACTCAGCAGGAACCCCGTCTCGACGAGCGTCTTCGAGGAGGTCGCCGAGGTCCGCCACGTGTCGCTCGGACGTCGGGCCGACCTCGTGGTCGTCGCCCCCGCGACCGCCGACTCGCTCGCGCGGATGGCCGCCGGCCTCGCCCCCGACCTGCTCGGCACGACCCTGCTCGCGACCGAGGCACCCGTCGTCGTCGCGCCGGCGATGCACCCGCAGATGTGGGAGCACCCCGCGACCCGGGCGAACATCGCGACCCTCCGCGAGCGCGGCGTGCACGTCGTCGGCCCGGAGGTCGGGGCCCTCACCGGCGACGACGCCGGCATGGGGCGCATGTCGGAACCCGACACGATCGTCGCGGCCGCCCTGGCGGTGCTGGGGCAGACGCCGGACGCGGGACGACCCGACGGGGGTGAGCCGAGCCTCCAGGCCGGAACGACCGGAACGACCGGGACGACCGGGACGACCGGGACGACCGCCCGCGGCGAGCAGGGCGACCTGTCCGGCGTCCGCCTCGTCGTCAGCGCCGGCGGCACCCGCGAACCGTTCGACCCCGTCCGCTTCGTCGGCAACCGCTCGAGCGGCCGACAGGGCATCGCGATCGCCACCGCGGCCGCTGCCCGTGGCGCCGACGTGACCCTCGTCAGCGCGAACGTGGACGGCGGCCTGACCCGAGGACTCGACGCGCACGTCGTCCAGGTCGGGTCGGCGCTGGAACTCGCCGAGGCCGTGCACGCCGCGGCAGCGGACGCGGACGTCGTCGTGATGACCGCCGCCGTCGCCGACTACCGACCGGCCGAGGTCCGCGCCGAGAAGCTCAAGAAGGACGCTCAGGGCGACCGGATGACGCTCGAGCTCGTGCGGAACCCAGACGTGCTCGCGGACCTCGTGGCGAACCGTCGGACCGGGCAGATCGTCGTGGGCTTCGCCGCCGAGACGGAACCGGACCGCGATGCCCGGATCGAGCTCGGCCGCGCGAAGATCGCCAGGAAGCCGGCCGACATGCTCGTGGTGAACCGCGTCGGCTGGTCAGAGGGGTTCGAGCGCGAGGAGAACGCGATCGAGGTCATCGTCCCCGGCGGCGAGGTGGTGCGCGCCGCCTCCGGCACGAAGGCGGAGGTCGCAGCCGTCGTCCTGGACCTCGTCGCGACGGCGCTGGCCTGACGCGCCCCGGCCCCGCGCCCGCCCGACCGCGGCGCTGCCGGATCCTGGGCCGGCTCTGAGAGCGTCGACGGGCATGCGGGCCACGATGGTGCCATGGGACGACGCTCAGCACGCGCCAGACGCGCCAACCGGACGGCGGCACTCCTCGCCGTGATCCTCGGTGGCGCCGGCGTCACGCACTTCCTCCGCCCGCGCGGCTACGACCGCATCGTCCCGGAGGGCCTGCCCCCACGGACCACGACGCTGGCCTCCGGCGTCGCCGAGCTCGGGATCGCCGCGGGACTCGCCGTCCCGGCCACCCGCCGCGCGGCCGGCATCGCGGCCGCCGCCCTCTTCATGGCGGTGTTCCCCGCGAACGTCAAGATGGCGAAGGACCTGCTCGACAGCCCGCGGTCCAGCCGCACCATGCGGATCGTGTCCGTCCTGCGCCTGCCCCTGCAGGCACCGCTCGTGTCATGGGCGCTCCGCGTCGGCCGGTCAGCCCCACGCCGATGACCACCTCGCCGGACAGTCGGGCCGCGGAGCCGCTCCTGCACCGTCCGGTCACGGTGCACGCGTGGGAGGACGTCGTCTTCGCGCACTGGCGGCACGACCCGGCGTCGCTCGCCCGGCTCGTCCCCCGCGGGACCCGACCGGACGTGGTGGACGGGAGCGCATGGGCCGGGCTCAGCGCGTACGTGTTCCGCGAGACGCGCGTGCCGCCGTTCCCGCCGTCGGGTCGTCTGGGCACGATGACCGAGGTGACGATCGAGATCCTCACCGTCGACGACCGCGGTCGGCACGGGGTCGCCTACCGGACGATCGACACGGCGAACGTCCCGGCCATCGTCGCGGCGCACGCGTTGCTCGGGGTCCCCTACGCGTTCGCGCACGCCAGGGGGAAACGGCGAGGGGACGCGCTGCGGTACCGCTCGGTGCGGCACCCTGACCGGTTGCGTCGCGCACGGCCGGGAGGCCCGGCTCGCCCCCGCCACGCCGCGTTCGTCCGCGTCGTGGCCGGTGCCACCGACTCCTCACCGCTCGCCGCCGAGCTCACCACGCGCGCGGGGATCCACGCCAGACACCTCGCGCAGACCGTCTTCTGGCAGCGGGAGCACCAACCCCTCGTGCTCCGCTCGGCGACGCTCGAACGGCTGGAGGGCGACCTGCCGGACGCCGTCGGCATGCCGGGGCTCTTCGACCGGGCACCGGATTCGCTCCTCGTCCTCGACGGCACCACCGTCCGCTACGGCTGGGGTGACGTCGTCCGATGAGCGACCCGTTCGCACTCGACCGCTTCGTCCGCGCGCAGGACGGCGTGCAGGACACCGCGCTCGCCGAACTCGCCCGGGGCCGGAAGTCATCGCACTGGATGTGGTTCGTGTTCCCCCAGCTCCGCGGCCTCGGACACAGCCCGACCGCCGAGCGCTACGGCATCTCCGGCGCCGACGAGGCCCGCGCCTACCTGGCCCACCCCGTGCTCGGCCCGCGACTGCTCGCCGCCGCCGAGGCAGCCGGCACCGCCCCCGCGCGCTCGGTCGAGGAGCTGGTGGGCGGCATCGACGCGCTGAAGCTCCGGTCGTCGATGACGCTCTTCGCCGCCGTCGCCGAGGACCCCCGGCCGTTCCGATCGGTGCTCGACCGGTGGTGGGGCGGGGCCGAGGACCGCCGGACGACGGACCTGCTCGGGCCGAACCCGTCGACGGGTACGTGACACTCCCGGAACCGACCGGAACGCCGTTCGCATATCAGGTATCGTGACCGATGCGTCCGCACAGATCCCGAAACAGGTGCGGAGCCCCCGATCCGAAGGACACAACATGCCGGTCCCCAGCAGCGCCCCGACCGAACACCAGCTGCTCCGCGACACCGTCCGCCAGAAGATCCACGAAGCGATCATGGACGGCACGCTCGAGCCCGGTGAGCGACTCAACGACGACGAGCTCATCGCTTGGCTCGGCGTCTCGCGCACCCCCATCCGCGAGGCCCTCAGCCAGCTCGCCCGTGCCGGGCTCATCGAGATGGCGCCGAACCGCTACACGCGCGTCACCACGCCGGACCCCGGAGAGGTGATCGAGGCGCTGCAGACCCTCGGCGTGCTCTTCGGCGGCGTGGTCCGGCTCGCGGTGCCGCGACTGGGCACCGCCTCGCGGAAGAAGATCCTCGCGGCGCTGGACAAGACGATCAAGGAACTCGAGTCGCACGACATCAAGGGCGTCAACACCGACGCCCTCGAGGTCTTCGCCCTCTACGTCGAGGAGTGCGGCAACGAGAACCTGCGGCGCGTCTGCGTCGACACGATGGACGGGCTCGCCTTCCGTCTGCGTCTGCCGAACCTCGACGAGCTCGTCGACTGGGACCGCATGACGGCGGACTTCAAGCGCCTCCGCACCGCGACCGAGAACGGCGACAACATCGAGGCCGAACTCGCGACCGAGGCGATCCACCAGCTCCCCGGCGAGAAGCACTGAGCTGCATCGATCCGCTGTTGCACTGAGCAGCCGTACAGGAACCGCCCGTCCCGGACCCCGGGGCGGGCGGTTCGTCCTTCGTGTGTCTCCCCACGCGACGCCCCTGGCACGCTCCCAGCGACGCGATCCGGGCAGCCGGTAGCATCGCCACGACCGCTCGACGACGACCCCGGAGCAGCAGATGACGCAGCGCCAACCCGAACCGCACACGGGGCAGACGGACCGCACCGAGATCGCCGCGCGCCTCGCCGCCGCGGTCGGCCGCATCAACCGTCGGGCACGCACCGATTCCGCCGCACTCGGGTACGGGATCGTGTCGGCGCTCGCGACGATCCAGCGCGACGGACCCCTGCGCCCAGGCGACCTGTCGCGGCTCGAGGTGGTCACGAAGCCCACGATGACCCGTATCCTCACCGAGCTCGAGCAGCGCGGGTTCATCGCCCGCGAGGCCGACCCGACCGACGGCCGCGCCTTCATGGTCAGCGCCACCCCTGAGGGCATCGCGGCGGTCGAGCTCGCCCGCTCGGAGCGCACCGGGATCGTCGCGTCGCTGATCGCCGAGCTCCCCGCCGAGGACGTCGACGACATCGCCCGCGCCCTCGGAGCACTCGAGCGCGTGGCGCAGGGCCAGGTCACCCAGGAGACCCACAGCTCCACGGTCTGATCAGGCCGTTACCGAACCGTTATCGACGGGTGGACGGACGGTTCTGCCAGTGTTCCCGGACGGGCCGTCCAGGGTGACCCGTCATCGTTGCCGCTTCGCCATCGCGGCGGCCGCCCCACACGGCTGCCCTCCCGGCGAACGGACGGGCCCCACACCACCGTCCGGTCTCACACCGGCTCTCGGTGCTCTCTCGCGATGACGCAGTGCGCACGTACGAACCGCCCGAACCACCGGAATCGATGACAGGACAGAACTCCGACCTCCCGACCACCACCACGACCGGCACCCGCCGAGCAGCCCTGGACTCCCCCAGCCGCAGGATCCGACGCACCCTCCGCAAGCGCGGTGTGCTCATCGCCAGCGGTGCAGCGGTCCTCGCGATCGCCGGCGGTGCACTCACGGTCACGACGCAGCCGGCACTCGCCGAGGCCGTCGGCATGCCGACGTCGAGCCCGACCCCCGGACTCAGCGGCACCGCCCTCGACCGTGCCCAGGCAGCGGCGACCGTCGCGACCGCGAAGACCGTCGTCGAGAACGCCAACGACAAGACGGACACATCGAAGCTCGAACAGCAGATCTCGTCGCTGTCGAACCCCGCGAAGCTCTCCGGCGGTGCCTTGTCCGAGCGGATCGCGTCCACCGTCGACACGACCCAGGACGTCGCCCAGGCGAGTGCCGACCAGGACAAGCAGGACGCCGACGCGAGGGCGGCTGCGGCGAAGGCAGCGGCGGACAAGGCCGCCGCGGAGAAGGCGGCCTCCGATGCGGCAGCGGCAGCGCAGGCCGCGGCAGCAGCGCAGGCCGCGGCGAACTCCCCCGCCGGGGCGAAGGCCACCGCGAGCTCCCTCGCGTCGTCGAAGTACGGATGGGGCTCCGACCAGTTCCAGTGCCTGAACAGCCTCTGGACCAAGGAGTCCGGCTGGAACTACAAGGCGTACAACCCGTCCGGCGCGACCGGCATCCCGCAGGCGCTGCCCGGCTCGAAGATGGCCACGATCTCGTCCGACTGGGCCGACAACGCGACCACCCAGGTCACGTGGGGGCTGCAGTACATCAAGGACGCCTACGGCACGCCCTGCGCGGCGTGGGGACACTCGCAGGCGACCAACTTCTATTGATCGGCTGACCCTCCCCCGCTCGACCCGGAACGACAAGGTCGCTGTCGTACGACAGCGACCTTGTCGTCGTCAGGCGTCTGCAACAGTTGCGGGCGCTCGGCAGCGACAGAGTCGCTGTCGTACGACGAGGGAGCTGTCGTTCGTCGCGGACGCAACGGACGTGCCCTGGACGCGGCCAGCGCCGGACGGGAGGCGCGGTGCGGCGCCGCACCGGGCCTCCCGTCCGTCGCCGGGCGCGACCACGGCCCGTGGTGAGCCCGCAGGTCGTGTCGCCATCGCGGACGGCACCCGCCGTCGTGTAGGCATGCACGGTGACGACGATCGGACTCCGCCGCATGCGGCCGCGCGACCCCGCAGAGGGACACCGCGCCGCCAGCCCGCTCGAGCTGCTCTTCGACCTGGTCTTCGTCGTGGCCGTCGGGTTCGCCGCGACGAACCTCCACGAGATCGAGGCCGAGGGGCGCATCTCCTCCGCGATCGTGTCGTTCGCGTTCGTGTTCTTCTCGATCTGGTGGGCGTGGCTGAACTTCACGTGGTTCGCGACGTCGTTCGACACCGACGACTGGCTGTACCGCGTGATGACGTTCGTGCAGATGGCCGGTGTCCTCGTGCTCGCCGCCGGTGTCGGCCCGGCGATGCAGGACGGGTCGTTCACGATCGTCGTCATCGGGTACGTCGTGATGCGGCTCGCACTCGTCGGGCAGTGGATCCGTGTCGCGGCATCGACGTCCGAGTACCGGTCGACCGCACTGCACTACGCCGTCGGCATCACCGTCGTGCAGGTCCTCTGGGTCGTGATGCTGTTCCTGCCCCGTGGATCGTCGGGGTTCGTCATACCGCTGTTCGTCCTGCTCGAGCTCCTCGTGCCGATCTGGTCCGAGTCCCGGGCGCAGACCACCCCGTGGCACACGCACCACATCGCGGAGCGGTACTCGCTGTTCACGCTGATCGTCCTCGGTGAAGGGCTCGTCGCGTCCGCGAGCGCCGTGATCGACGGACTCCGGCACGCTGAGCACCTCGGGCCGTTGCTCGTCCTGGCCGCCGGCGGACTGGTCATCGTCGCGGGCCTCTGGTGGATCTACTTCTCGCACGAGCAGCATGACCACATCCGCGGCCTGCCGAGCGCGCTGGTGTTCGGCTACGGGCACTACTTCGTGTTCGCCGCCGCTGCCGCGCTGCCCGCCGGGATCGAGGTGGCGGTCAGCGCCGACGCGGGTGAGGCCGACCTGTCCCACGCGTCCGTCGCCGCCACGATCGCGGTCCCCGTCGCGCTGTTCGTCCTCGCGATCTGGGCGCTGGCCCTGCGGCCGTCGCTGTCCGTCGGGTGGAACACCGTGGTCGTCGTGCTGACGCTGGCCGTCCTCGCGACCATCGCGGTGCCGGAGGTGTCGCTCGTCGCGACCGCGCTGCTCGTCGCCGCGATCGTCGTGGTGCTGGAGGTCGCGGACGCGAGGGCGCGTGGGTGAGGGGTGGCGGGGGTGGCGGGTGGCGCGTCGGTGCCGACTCGGAACGACACGATCGCTGTCGTACGACAACGACG
Source organism: Curtobacterium sp. L3-7 (assembly GCF_048756585.1). Lineage (NCBI taxonomy): Bacteria > Bacillati > Actinomycetota > Actinomycetes > Micrococcales > Microbacteriaceae > Curtobacterium > Curtobacterium sp. L3-7. The sequence continues at coordinate 3,388,465 of NZ_CP151474.1, forward strand.
GTGTCGCTCCCGCGCGCGTGCAAGGACCCGCCTGTCAGCCGACTCGCGCGACTCGGACGTCGATCCGAGCCAGCACGAGACCGTTGCGCGCCGCCTCGGCGAGGGCCGCGTCGTGCACCGCTCGTGCGACCTGCGGCGCGGGGACGACACCGTCGGTCCCGATGACGACGCGGAGCACGTCACCGTCGACGACGATCCGTGGCGCCGATGCCGGCGTCGTCAGGTGCCGCACGGCCCTCGCGGTGCTGCCGAGTGTCGGCTTCGCGTGGAACAGGTCGGCGACACCGGCCACCCCCAGCACGGCCGTCTCGATCGAGGCCACGGCGGACCCCGTGTCCGTCGTGTCGGACTGCACGTCCTCGTCCCGCGTCTCGCTCATCGTTCCTCCTCCGACGTCGTCTGGATCAGGTCACGGACGACCACGTCGATCGCCTCGACCACCAGGTCCGTCTGCTCGGCGAGCGCCGAGGCCACCGCGGCGCGGACCAGATCGGCGGTCGTCGGGATGGACGGGCCGGCGACGATCGCGACCTCGACGGTCACCCGCACCGGGGCCGCGAGCACGGTGACGTCGCCGTCGATCGAACAGCGTGCGACGACGATGCCCGGGACGGCGTCACCTGCTCGACGGACCAGTGAGCGGATCGCTCCCTCGGTCATGACCGGGTGTTCCGTCGCTGCCTCGGCGCGGAGCGGGACGTCGCGGCCGGATCGGGCCTCGAGTGAGATGTTCGCGAGGACACCACCGATCCACGACTCGTCGGCGGGGGCTTCTGCCAGGGCCGCCGCCTCGAGCGAACCGAATGACACCTGCCGCAGCCGGATGATCGCTGCGAGCGCGTTCTGGCAGGCCGGTGAGTCGTCGATGTCCGGGTCCGCCGGCTGCATGCCGGCGTCGAGGTAGTCGGCGAGCTCGTCGATCGTGTGTCCGTCGAGGTCCTCCGGCTCGAGGGCGGCGAGCACCACGCGGTCGGGCTCGAGCGGTTCGGGTGCGGCGGTCATCGCCATCCCTCCATCAGACGGATCATGTTCTTCCTGGCACGGGACAACAGCCCGCGGACGGTCGAGAGCGGCACGTCGAGTTCCTCGGCGATCTCCTCGTAGCGGTACCCGAGCACTTCCTTCATCAGCCAGCACCGCCGCTGCGCGTCCGGGAGCTCGGCGAGCGCGATCTCGACGGCGTGCTCGCGGTCGCGCGCCTCGGCAACGCGTTCCGGGGCATCGTCGGACGGAGCGGCGACCTCGAGCTCGGTGACGTCGTCGTGGTCCCGGCGCGCTCGGATGCGGTCGATGCACTTCCGGCTGAGGATCCGCATCAGCCACGCCTTCACGTGCGCGTTGTCCTGGAGGGCGTCGAGGCGGTTCCAGGCGGTGATGAAGGTCTCCTGCACGACGTCGTCCAGCTCGTCCGTCGAACCGAGGGTCCGGCGTGCGTACGCGCGGAGCAGTGGTGTGTGTCGGCGGATGAGGACCTCGAAGGCACGGACGTCGCCGTCGGCCGACCGTCCGGCGAGGACACCGTCGTCGAGGTCGACGAGAGCCGTCCTGGGTGGTGGGTGGTGCACGGTTTCCTTCTACTGGTCGGAGTTGCGAGCATGCTGCGCTCACGGATGTGACGCGTCCAGACTGCACTTCGTCACACATCTCGGGCATCCTGTTCCCATGTCGCTCGTCACCGCCGTCTGCCGCGTCGACCGCCTGCTGCCCGATTCCGGCACGATCGGGATCACCGCGATCGACAAGCGTCCGGTCGACGGACCGGTCCGCGTCCGACCCCTCGGCCTCTACGCTGACGTGCAGGCGGACCGGAAGCACCACGGCGGGGAGGACCAGGCCGTCTACGCGTACGCCGACGAGGACGCCGCCCACTTCGCCGACCTGCTCGACCGTCCGATCCCCGCCGGGCTGTTCGGCGAGAACCTCCGGACGTCGGGGATCGACGTCACCGGGGCCGTGACCGGCGAACGCTGGCTCGTCGGCGACACCCTGCTGCTCGAGGTCACGATCCCGCGGATCCCCTGCGGCACCTTCGCCCGCCGGCTCCGCGTGGACAAGTGGGTGAAGCGGTTCACCGAGGAGGGCCGACCCGGCGCCTACTTCCGGGTGGTCAAGTCCGGACCGGTCGCGGCGGGCGACCCGATCACGGTGCTCGAGCGCCCCGACCACGGCGTCACGATCGGCGACATGTTCGCGGGGATGACCCCGGACCAGGCACGGGCCGTCCTGTCGAGCGAACGGCCGCTCGCGCCGAAGGTGCAACGCGACGTGACGAAGGTCCTCGCCAGGGCCGCTGTCTAGACCACCCGGAAGCGGACGACCTCGACCAGGTCGTCGTCACGCAGCTGTGGGTAGTGCCCGGTGAGCCCGTCGCGCAGCGCCGCCACGTCGCCGACTCCTTCGTCCCGGGCATCGGCGTCGTCGATCTCGCGGACGCGCTTCACCGTCACGGAGTCGACCACGGCGTCGGCCGTCACGAACCCGTCGGCGTGCTCGTCCTCGAACACGAACGTCGTCGGGCCGATGCCCTGCGGATCGCGGAACCGGATCGTCGCGGTCTTCCGTCCAGTCAGCACGTCGTCGTGGTACCGCCCGGCGAACCGCACGACCCGCTGAGCACGGGCGTCCGGCCAGTCGTAGGCGCCGGGGAGCAGATCGCGCACCGGGGTCCCCACCGGGTCGTCGTCACCGTCCCCCGGCATCAGCACCATCGCCTGGGACTGCAGGTCGAGCAGCACCTGGCGGCACCGACCGCACGGCGGGATGACCCCGCGTCCGGCATCGGCGACCGCGACGATCGTCATGATCGGGTCGTCGGACACCGCTGCCGCGGCACCGAGGACGGCGAGTTCCGCGCACGGGCCTCCGGTGAAGTGCGAGACGTTCACGGCCGTGTGCACGCGGCCGGACAGGTCCATCGCAGCCGACGCCACGGTGTGGGTGACGTCACCGCCGAGTCGTTCGGCCACCGCCGTCGCGGCTTCGAGCACGGTCCGGTCGTTGCGCCACTGCATGACCACAGCCTGCCAGATGCCCCGGCGCCGTCAGTCCGACCCGCGTCGGCGTGCCGGATCGATGGGCCGCTTCACCACGGGCAACCCCGCGACCACGAGCTCGTAGGCGTTCGCCACGAGGTCCTCGACGACGGTCTCGTCGATGCCGTCCCCTGGTGCGAGCGTGATCCAGTGCCGCTTGTTCATGTGCCACCCCGGCGTGATCTCCTCGTGGTCACGGACCAGTGCGGCGCCGTGCGGCGGCGCGCACTTGAGGTTCACGATCGGCACCCCGCGGAGCTCGGACGTCATCACGAACATCTTGCCGACGACCTTGTAGACGAACGCGCCTTCGCCGAAGGGCTGGGTCTCCTCGGTTGCCGGGAGCGCCAGCGCGGTGCGGGCAGCGACCTCGTGCAGCTCCGTGCCGTCCATTCCCCCAGCATGCCCCACACCGCCGACAGCACCCCGTTCTGGGGTGCGACGTCGCGGCACGACGCTTCCTACGATCGCCCCTGCCGCATGCCCGATGCGGCGATCTCGATCCAGGGGGAACCATGCGCGTCATCCGTACCATCGCCGTCGCTGCGGCAACCACCGTCCTCGCCGGGACGGTCGCGCTCGGCGGCGCGACCTCGGCGCAGGCGGCCACCACGACGTACAAGAACTGCGACGCCGTCCACAAGGCCTACTCCGGTGGCATCGCGTTGAAGGCCACGAAGGACAACACCGTGCGGTCGGGCGGCAAGGTCACCCACCGTGCGTTCAAGGGCACGGTGAAGAAGGACGACGCGCTCTACAACGCCAACAAGAAGCTCGACGCTGACGCCGACGGCATCGCGTGCGAGCTGAGCTGACCCGAGCGCCTACAGCGTCGGGACGCCCTCGCCACCGGACCGCGGACGGGCGGTGCCGGCGACCCCGGTGACGACCGAGTGCGGCGGGACGTCCTTCGTCACGACGGTGTTCGCGCCCACGACGGAGTCGTGCGCCACCGTGATGTCCCCGATCAGCGACGACCCTGCGCCGAGCACGACACGGTCGCCGACGGTCGGGTGCCGTTTCGCGCCGGGGCCGTGCGCTCCCCCACGACCGCCGAGCGTCACGCCGTGGAACACCAGGACGTCGTCGCCGACGACCGCGGTCTCCCCGATGACGACCCCCATGCCGTGGTCGATGAAGAACCGTCGCCCGATGCGTGCCCCCGGGTGGATCTCGATGCCGGTGAGGGCGCGGGCGGTCTGCGCGACGACCCGCGCCGCGAATCGGGAGCCGGGCAGCCCCTCCGCGATCCACAGTTTGTGGGCGAGCCGGTAGGCCCAGATCGCGTGCAGCCCCGAGTAGACGACGGCGTTCTCGAGGTCCCCGCGAGCAGCGGGATCACCTCGGCGTGCTGCGGCGAGGTCCTCCCGGACGGTCCGCAGCACGCCACGTCGGCGATGCGTCACGCAGTGAGCCCTTCGAACAGCACGGTCGACAGGTAGCGCTCGCCGGTGTCGCACACGATGGCGACGATGCGCTTGCCCGCGTTCTCCGGGCGCGCTGCGATCACGAGCGCGGCGTGGATGATCGCACCGGACGAGATGCCGGCGAGGATGCCCTCCTGCGTCCCGAGGTCACGGGCGACCCGCAACGCGTCGTCGAGCTCGACGTCGAACACCTCGTCGATGACGGACTGGTCGAGCACCTCGGGGATGAAGTTGGCACCGATGCCCTGGATCTTGTGCGGGCCGGCCTTGCCCTCCGTCAGCAGCGGGGAGTCCTTCGGCTCGACGGCGACGATCTGCACGCCGGGCACACGCTCCTTGAGGACCTGCCCGACACCGGTGATCGTGCCACCGGTGCCGACGCCCGCGACGAACACGTCGACATGTCCCTCGGTGTCGCGGAGGATCTCCTCGGCGGTGGTCTTCCGGTGGATCGCGGCGTTCGCGGCGGTCTCGAACTGGTGCGCCAGGATCGCGCCGGGCGTCTCCTCGACGATCGACGCGGCCTTGGAGACCGCACCCTTCATGCCCTCCGGACCCGGGGTCAGCACGATCTCGGCACCGTACGCGCGGATCAGGGCACGACGTTCGACGCTCATCGTCTCCGGCATCGTGATGACGACCCGGTACCCACGAGCGGCCCCGACGAGCGCGAGCGCGATGCCGGTGTTGCCGGACGACCCCTCGACGATCGTGCCGCCCGGCTTCAGGTCCCCGGATTCCTCTGCCGCGTCGATGATCGCGACGCCGAGGCGGTCCTTGACGCTGGCGCCGGGGTTGTAGAACTCGAGCTTCGCGAGGACCTCTGCCCCGCCTTCCGCCGGGAGCCGGTTCAGCTTCACCAGCGGGGTGTTGCCGAAGGCCTGGGAGATGTTGTCGTAGATGGTGCCGCTCATCCGGTCCGTCCTCACTCGGGTCGAGTCCGCGACCCTTCCTGGAGGCGCGGTGTGCGCCCGATCCTAGCCATCGGACCCGATCCGGCCCTGTCCATGACGCGCCCCACCCACCCAGGTCGGCTCGCGCCTCCGGTCCGCTGCCCACCGAGTCGCACGCTGAGCGACACCATTCCTCCGCTGATGCCCGTGATCGGTCGCCCACCGCGGAACTCGGGCGCGCACGCGGCGAGCCGAGTACATTCCGCGGCAACGACGAGGAGGTCGGCATGTTCCAGCAGTCTCAACCCGAGGCCGCGCCACCGGTGGTGGACCGTGCCACGTTCGACGCGGCACTCGACGCGCAGGTGCAGGACGAGAAGGAACTCACCCGGCACGGCGACCGGGTCGCAGCCGCACGACGGCGGCTCCCGATGGTGCAGGTCGACGACTACGCGTTCACCGGTCCGGACGGCCCCGTCCGACTCACCGAGCTCTTCGGCGACAAGTACCTGCTGCTCGTGCAGAACGTCATGTACGCCCCGGAGTGGGACGAGGCCTGCCCGGCGTGCACGTGGGGCGCCGACAACCTGCCCGCTGACATGGGTCGGCTGGCGGACGAGGGCATCGCGTTCGCGATGATCGCGCAGGCCCCGATCGAGAAGCTCGAGGCGTGGAAGGCGGCGCGGGGCTGGCCGCACACGTGGGTGTCGTCCGGCGCGACGAGCTACCACGACGACTGGGGCTGGACGCAGCCGGAGGGGCCGGTCCCCGGTTACTCGTACTACCTGCTCCGGGACGGCGTGCCCTACCTGACGTACTCGACGACGGCGCGCGGCACGGAGGCGATCATGCCGGTCGCGCACGTCATGGACCGCACGGTGTACGGACGGCAGCAGGACTGGGAGGACAGCCCCGACGGCTGGCCGCAGTTCCCGACGTACGGCTGACGCGCTAGACGTTCAGCGCGAAACGGTCATCGGTGGCCTCGAGCACGCGGAGCACGTTGCCGCCGGCCAACGCCTCGAGGTCGGACGCACCCCATCCGCGGCGCGACAGCTCCTCGGCGAGCACCGGGTAGCGGGAGACGTCCCGGACGTCCGGCGGCAGCACGGGGGTGCCGTCGTAGTCGCCACCGATGCCGATGTGCGCGGCCCCTGCGACGTCCCGGGCGTGCTCGACGTGGTCGGCGATGTCGGACACCGTGACGAGGGGCCCCTCGCCGACGGAGCCCGCCTCTTCCCAGTCCGCCCATGCCCGCGACACGAACTTCGGCACGAACGTGACCATCACGACGCCGCCGTTGTCGGACAACCGCGCGAGGACGTCGTCCGGGACGTTCCGCGGGTGGTCGTTCACGGCGATCGTCGAGGAGTGGCTGAAGACGACGGGCCGGGTGGCCACGTCGAGGGTGTCCCGCATCGTGGACGGTGCCGTGTGGGAGAGGTCGACGAGCATGCCGATCCGCTCCATCTCCGCCACCACCTGTCGGCCGCGGTCGGTCAGTCCGCCGTGGGCGCGGGCACCCGTCGCCGAGTCGGCCCACGGGGTGTCGTCGTTGTGCGTCAGGGTCATGTAGCGCACGCCGAGCCGGGCGAAGTCGCGGAGCACGGCGAGGTCGTCCCCGATGGAGTGCCCGCCCTCGGCGCCGAGCAACGACGCGATCCGTCCCGACGCGACGGCGGCCCGGACCTCGGCGGCGGTGCGGGCGAGCGCGAGGTCGTCCGGGTACCGCGCGATGATCCGGTGCGCCAGGTCGATCTGCTGCAGGGTCGTGCGAACCGGGTCGGGTTCGTCGGCGGGGACGAAGACGGACCAGAACTGCCCGACGACACCGCCGGCGCGGAGCTTCGGGATGTCGGTGTGGAGCGACGACTCCTCGGTGTCGATGCCCTCGACACCGGAGTCGTGGGACTCGCGCCGCTCCCACGGCAGGTCGTTGTGGCCGTCGATCACCGGGAACGTCACGCTCATGCGGACGACGGTACCGCGGCTTACAGTGCCCCGGTCAACGCCATCAGCCCGAGACTCGATCCGGTGACGACGACCCAGAGCACCAGCCCGAGCACGAGCGGCCGGAACCCGGCGCGGCGGAACCCGGCCACGTCGGTGGACAGACCGATCGCGCTCAGTGCGACGGTGATCAGGAACGCTGCGATCGCCGAGATGGCGGGGTGCACTGGCCCGGGCAGGACGCCGGTGGAGTTCACGGCGGCAGCGATGACGAAGCCGATGAGGAACCAGGGCACGAGCTTCACGATCCGGCGGAGGGTCCACGGGGGCCGATCGGCCGCCGGCACGCCGTCGTCCGCAGCCGCGAGTCGCGCTGCCGCCTGCTCACGCCGCCCGACCAACCACGCCAACCCGAGCACGATCGGGATGATCATCAGCGTCCGGACGAGCTTCACGACGACCGCGAAGTTCGCCGCCTGGGTGCCGTAGGTGCTCGCGGCCGCCACGACCGACGATGTGTCGTTCACGGCCGTGCCGGCGAAGAGCCCGAACGCGTGCTGGCTCATGCCGAGGGCGTGCCCGACGATCGGGAAGATGATCACGGCGGCGACGTTGAACAGGAAGATCGTGGAGACGGCGTACGCGACCTCGACCGACACCGCACCGATCACGGGCGTCACGGCGGCGATCGCCGAGGCGCCGCAGATGCCCGTCCCGACGCCGATCAGCGTCCGCAGGTTGCCGACGACGCCGAGCAGCCGCCCGACACCCCACGCCGCGAGCAGGCAGACGACGAGCGTGCCGAGCATCACCGGCAGCGACTCCACCCCCACGCGGGCGACCTCGGCGAGCGACAGCTGCGCACCGAGGAGCACCACCGCCAGCTGCAGCACGAACTTCGACGCCGTCGTGATCCCGGGCTTCAGCGAGTCGGCCGGACGACGCACCATGCCGATGACTGCACCGAGCACCACGCCGCTGACCGGCGCCCCGACGACGGGCAGGAACCGGCCGATGACCGTGGCGACCACGGCGATGCCGGTGGCGAGCGCGAGACCGGGGGCGAGCCTCCTGGCGGTTTCCATCGTCGATGCCACGTGACCATCCTGCACTGCGGGAGGATCGGGGCATGACCGTGTCGTTCCGCATCGTGACCGAGCTCGACGCGCCACCCGCTCGAGCGTTCGCGCTGTCGCTCGACATCGGGGCACACGAGCGGTCCCTGGCCGGCACCGGGGAGCGTGCCGTGGCCGGCACGACGAGCGGCCGGATCGCGCTGGGCGAGACCGTCACGTTCCGTGCGTGGCACTTCGGCATCGTCTGGCGGCTCACCAGCCGGATCACCGCACTGGAGGCACCGCACCGGTTCGTCGACGAACAGGTCCGCGGTCCGTTCGCCCGGTTCCGGCACGAGCACCGGTTCGAGCCGTCGGGTCACGGCACGCGGATGGTCGACGAGATCGAGTTCCGGGCACCGCTCGGCCCGCTGGGCCTCCTCGCCGAGCGCGTCGCCCTCGCGCGGTACCTGCCCGCCCTGATCCGCGCCCGCAACGCGTCGCTCGCCGCCGAGCTCCGCGGGCCTGCGGGGTCGAATCGCACGTAGAAGGTCGAATGCGCGGAGGAGGTCGAATCGCGCGGAGGAGGTCGAACGTTCCGGCCCCCTCCGCGCGGTTCGGCTTCCCATTGCGGACGTGATGGGTCGTTTCGGCCCCTGGGCCCGAGCGCCCGTGTCAGGAGCCGGCGAGCTCCCCGAGCGTGTCGTACGCCGCTGCGACGGCATCGACGTGTGCACGGCCGGCGGGACCGGAGGCCTCGTAGACGTCGTTCGCGATCGCGGCGACCACGGCGAACAGCGCCGCGAGCGAGTCGAACGCGGACGGCGAGTCCACCGGGCAGAGGATCGTCGTCGCAGCGGGGGCGGCGATGACGGCGGCCGTCGGGTCCCCGATCACGACGACGTCGGCGCCCGATGCCACGCAGTGCCGCACGAGTCGGTCGATGCCCGCCGCGTGCCGCCGGACGGTGACCACGATGACGAGGTCCCGGCGATCGAGGTCGGCCACCTCTTCCCCGAGGCGCTGCCCTGGTGCCGGACCGACCCGGACGTCCGGACGGACCTGTGCGAGCTGCGCACGGAGCTGCAGCGCGATCGGGTGCGCGCCGCGCTCCCCGAACACGAGGACCCGGCGCGCCCGCATGATGCGCCGAGCGAGACGGGGGCGTTCGGCGCGGGCGAGCGAGGCGAACGCGGCGTCGAGGTTCCGGGACTCGACGGCACGCTGGTCCACGTGCGCGGCGTCCTCCGCGGCCCAGGGCAACCCGCTGCCCCGTGCCGACATGAGTTCCTGCCGGACCTCGGCGGCGTCCTGGAACCCGAGGGACCGGACGAGCCGCGAGACCGTCGCCTTCGAGGTGCCGGACTCGGCGGCGAGCTGCGCCGAGGTCCCGACGAGCAGGAGCTCCGGGTCGTGGCGGACCATCGCGGCGACACGGCGCTCGGCGGGTGAGAGCTGCTCCCACACGGCGTCGATGCGCCCGCGGACGTCGGGCTGGGCGGCGGTCACGAGGGCTCCGCTGCGAGGGTCGTGATCGCGGTGACGAGGGCGTCGAGCCCGAGGGCGATGTCGGCCTCGGAGACGAACTCGTCCGGGTGGTGGCTGATGCCGTCGGGGTTCCGGAGGAACAGCATCGCGACGTCGGTGACGAGCCCGAGTGACATGGCGTCGTGCCCCGCGCGGGAGAACAGCTCCATCGGCGCGGGCGAACCCGTGGCGACGATCCCGGCCCGGACGGCGTCCATCAGGCGCGGCGCGCAGAACACGGCAGGGGCCCTGTGCACCTCGGTCGGCTCGACGCTGACACCGCGCCGCTCACCGATCAGCGCGAACGCCTTCGTGATCTCGTCCCACACCCGGTCGCGTCCCTCGTCGAACTCGCCCCGCAGGTCCACCGAGAAGTGTGCGAGGCCGGGGACGACGTTCACGGCACCCGGTTCGACCGTCATCGTGCCGACCGTTCCGACGTGCTGCGACGCCCGGCAGATCCGCTCGACGGCGAGTGCGGCCTCGGCGGCGGCCAGGAGCGCGTCGTGTCGGCGCTCGTAGGGGGTGCCGCCTGCGTGCCGGGCCTCCCCGACGGCCTCGACCGTGAAGCGGCGGGCACTGGCGATGCTCGTGACGACCCCGAGTGCCTGGTCGGCCTGTTCGAGGTACGGCCCCTGCTCGATGTGCGCTTCGAGGTACCCGACGAGCCGCGACGGGTCCACCGCGGCGTCGCCGACGCGCGATGGGTCGAGCCCGAAGTCGGTGAACGCCTGCCGGAGGGAGACCCCCTCGGCGTCGGTCAGCTCCCACCAGGCGTCGTCCCAGACCCCGGCGACCGCAGAGGACCCGAGCAGCGCCTTGCCGAAGCGCGTTCCCTCTTCGTCGGAGAACGCGATCACCTGGATGCCGAACGGCAGCGCCCCGTGCTCGGTGCGGATGCGGGCGACGGCCGCGATGCCCATCAGCACCCCGACGATGCCGTCGTACCGGCCGGCGTCCACCACGGTGTCGAGGTGCGAGCCGACGAGCAGCACGGGGGCGTCGTCCGTGGCGCCGGGGACGCTGCCGTGCAGGTTGCCGGCGTCGTCCTGCCACGTGGTCATCCCGGCGTCCTGCATCCAGCGCGCGACGATCGTGTTCACCCTGGCGTGCTCCGGCGACAGGTAGACGCGGGTGATCTGGCCCGGCGTCGCGGTGACGGCGGCGAGTTCGTCGCACCACGCGACGATCGTCGCGGCGTCGACGGTCACGGTCGTGCTCCCGCGTAGGTGTCGAGGGCCGCGTCCACGCCGCCGCCCTGCGGTACGGAGAACCCGCCGCGACGGAGCGACTGCTCGAGTGCCGAGAGCGTCGTCACGACGGCGTCCTTGCGGGCGTTGTAGCCCATCGTCCCGATGCGCCAGACCTTGCCGTGCAGGGGCCCGAACGACGTGCCGATCTCGATGCCGTGGTCCTCGAGCAGCGACGCCCGCACGGCGTCGCCCTCGACCTCGGACGGGATCGAGACCGCGACGACGTTGTGCATCTTGTGCGCGACGTCGCCGAACACCTCGAGCCCGAGGGCTTCCACCCCGGCGAGCATCGCGCGTCCGGCCAGCTCGTGCCGCGCGACGACGGCGTCGCGTCCTTCTTCGAGCAGGATGCGCGCGCACTCGTTCGCGGCGTAGAGCATCGACGCGGCTTCGGTGTGGTGGTTCAGGCGCCGGGGGCCCCAGTAGTCGAGGATCATCGCGAGGTCGAGGTAGTTCGAACGGATCGGCTCGTCGGAGACCTCGTCGCCGGGTTCGCGGATGCCGGCTTCGACGCTGCGACGACCGTCGAGGACCGACACGGCGCGCGGCGACAGGGTGAGCGGTGCGCTGCCGGATGGCCCGCCGAGGCACTTCTGCAGCCCGGCGCTGACGGCGTCGATGCCCCACGCGTCGACCTCGAGCGGGTTGCCGCCGATGGTCGCGGTGGCGTCGGTGTAGAACAGCACGCCGTGCCGGTCGCAGATCGCCCCGAGCTCGTCGAGCGGCTGGTTCATCGTCGTCGAGGTGTCACCCTGCACGATCGCGAGGACCTTCGGCTTCGTGCGCACGATCGCGTCCTCGATCACCGAGGTCGGGAACACCTGGCCCCACTCGGTCTCGATCGTGTGGACGTCCGCCCCAGCGCGCCCGGCGATCTCCGCGAGCAGGTGTCCGAAGCGACCGAACACCGGCACGAGCACGCGGTCCCCCGGCGCGAGCAGGGACACGAGCGCGGCTTCGATGCCGGCGCGCGAGGTGCCGTCGACCAGCACGGTCGCGTCGTTGACGGTGCCGAACACCTGCCGGTACAGCGCCTGTGTGTCGTTCATCGCGGACGTCATCCACGGGTCGTACTGCCCGACGAGCGGGGTGGACAGGGCACGCAGCACCCGCGGGTCGGCGTTGATCGGCCCCGGCCCCATGAGGAGTCGAGCGGGCGGGTTCACTGGCAGCATCGGTACCTCCGTTCCGTTCACGAGCATATCGGAACGATCGTTACGGCAGTGTTTCAGGGCGGGGTCTCAGAGCAGGGTCTCGGCGAGTGCGACGATCGCCCGGCCGGACCCTGCTGGTCCGACGAGGCAGACGCCGACGGGTGCACCGTCGACGGTCAGGAACGGCGCGCTGACTGCGGGCAGGCCACCGATCCCGGCCACGGCGGTCATCCGCAGGGTCGCCACCCGGGTCCGCAGCACGGCGTCACCGGTCGCGGTCCGCAACGGGGCCGGTCCCGGGACGGTCGGGAGGCACAGCACGCCTCCGCCGATCACGTCACGGACGCAGGTGCGCAGCTCCTCGAGCCGCCCACGAGCGAGCGCTTCGGCCTCCGCCGTGATCGCCGCCGCAGCGGCGAACCGTGCCGCGACGTCCTCGCCGAGGGCGTCCGGGTGCGCCTCGATCCAGGGCCCGTCGTTCCGCCACGCCTCCGCCGCCTGGACCACGCGGAGGGTCTCGGCGAGGTCGTCGAGCGGTGGCAGCTCGATCCGGCGGACGGGACGGCCGGTCCGGTCGAGCCAGGCCGTGAACGCGGCGGCCGTCGCGGGCTCGGCGGCGCCCAGCAGTGCGTCGCTGACGAGGAGCTCGCCGTCGTCCACCCCGACGCAGGCACCCGGCACGGACACCCCGGCGGCGGCCGCCAGCACCGATGCCGAACGGGCGACCCACCCGACCGTGTCGAAGGACTCCGCGAGCGGCAGGAGACCGTCTCGCGGGACACGGTCGTGCGTCGTCCGGAGTCCCCAGAGCCCCTGGTACGACGACGGCACGCGGAGACTGCCCGCCGTGTCGGTGCCGAGCCCGAGGTCCGCGGTGCCGAGCGCGACGGCCGACGTGGAGCCCGACGTCGATCCGCCGCCGATCCGCGTCGGGTCTGCCCCGTTCGGCGGCGACCCGAAGTGCGGGTTGCGGCCGGCGAGGGCGTAGGCGAACTCGTCCGTCCTGGCGATCCCGGTGACGATCGCGCCGGCGTCGAGCAGCGTCTGCACCGCGGACGCGGACACGCCCTCCGACCGGGCCGAACGTTCCCACGTCGGGTTGCCGGCGCCGATGACGTGCCCCTGCACGGCGAAGAGGTCCTTCACGGCGACGCGCACCCCGACGAGCGGCCCGGCATCCGCACCGTGCACGAGCGGGTCGCCGACGACGCGCCAGACCGACCGGTCGAAGGCCTTCGGCCGACCGGTCACGTGCGCTGTCCGGATCCGCCAGGCACCGTCGGTGCGACACCACAGCTGGGTCTGCAGTCCGCGGCCACCACCGGCGAAGTGCGACTCCCCGACGACCAGGACGGTGTCAGGGGCGAGCCGCTGGACGTCCACGGCGGCGATCGTCCTGCGTGCCACACCGCCACGACCGGACCGGAAGGCGCTGATGGCGTCGTGTCCGCGCAGCAGTCCCGAGTCGTCCCCGCGGAGCGTCCCGTCGCCCGCTTCGAAGAGGTCGTCGAGCACGGCGGTGTCGTCCCGCATCAGTGCGTCCTCGTACGCGGTGAAGGCCCGCTCGAGGCCGTCGGGCCACGTGCCGTGCACGATCACGCGCCGACCTCCGCGAAGTCGGCCTTCCGGATGGTGGCGTGCGCACCGCACACCAGGTCCACGACCTGCGAGATCCGGAAGTCGGTCGCGGCACTGAGGTACGCGTACGCGATGTGCTCGTCGACGCCCCAGCGTGCCCGGAGCAGGGCGATCGCCGCGCGGACGCAGCGACGGACGGCCTCGTCGAGGTCCTCGTCCATGCCGGTCGGCACGAGGTACTCGGTCGTCTCGGCGATCGGGCCGACGAGTTCGCCGAACCGGTCGAGCGCCATCCTCCGCTGCACGAGATCGAGCCGGAGGACCAGCCGGAGCGACGCCTCCATCGCGGTGAGTGCGACCTCGCCGTCACCCTGTGCGAAGTGCGGGTCGCCGACGTACACGCCCGCTCCCGGCACGAACACCGGCAGGTGCAGCGTCGACCCGGCGGTGAGCAGCGCGATGTCGACGTTCCCGCCGTGCGGTCCCGGTGGCACCGAGTGTGCGCGCTCGTCCGAGTCCGGCGTGACCCCGACGATGCCCGGGAACGGGTGGAGCGGGAACGTGATGGTCCGGGGACCACCCTCGACGGCGGGCAACCGGCCGTGGTCGACGCCGTCGCGCCGGACGACGTCCGCGAACACGGACACGGACTCCTCCGCGCGGGGCAGCTCCCCCGGCAGGGCCCCTCGGCCGTGCCGGTTCGAGATGACCCCGTACGGCACCCGCGGCGTCGCCTCGAGGATCGTCACCGAGACGACGTCGCCCGGTTCCGCGCCGGCCACCGCGATCGGTCGGGAGACCACGTGCGGGCCGTCGGCGGGGTCGCGCGTCAGGGTCCTGGCGATGTCCACGGCGTCCGCGAGCACGTCACCGGCGTCCACCCCGTGCCGACCGAAGTACGCGAGCGGGTCCTGCCCCTGGTCGGGCAGGATGCCCTCGTGCGAGACGGTGTCGACCGTCACCACGGACCCGGGCGCGACGGTCAGCGCCGGCACGTCCGTGCGCGACGGCAGCCGCCCCCACAGGACGTCCTCCGGTGTCGACCCGAGTCGCGCCTCAGCCACGGGTCACCAGCTGCCCGGCCACGGACGTGGCGGTGACCCGCTGGCCGCGCAACCAGGTCTCGGTCACCCGGCCCCGAGCCTCCAGGCCGGCGAACGCGGAGACCGGGTTCCGGTGTGCCAGGCCGGCCACCTCGATCACCTCGGTGGCGGACGGGTCGAACACGGCGAGGTGGGCGAGCGCGCCCGGCGCGATGCGGCCGCGGTCGGCGAAGCCGGCGAGCGCAGCCGGCCCCGTCGTGAACCACGGCAGGATCGTCTCGAGCGACAGACCGCGGCGCAGTGCCTCGGTCCAGACGGCGCGGAACCCGACCTGCAGGCCGGCGATCCCGCCCCAGGCGAGGCCCCAGTCGTCGGTCTTGAGGTCGGCGGTGGACGGCGAGTGGTCGGACACCACCATGTCGATCGTGCCGTCGACGAGGCCCTGCCAGAGCGCGTCGCGGTTGGCGTCGTCGCGGATCGGCGGGCAGCACTTGAACTCGGTCGCGCCGTCGGGGATGGTCGACGCCTCGAAGGCCAGGTAGTGCGGGCAGGTCTCGACCGTGATCCGCACGCCGTCGTCCTTCGCGGCGCGGATCATCGGCAACGCGCCGGCGTCGGACAGGTGCAGGACGTGCACCCGCGCCCCGGTCGCCCGAGCGCCGTCGATCACCTGGGCGATCGCGGACTCCTCGGCGGCGGCCGGACGGGTCGCGAGGAAGTCCTCGTAGTGCCCGCCGAGCGCCTCGTGCGGGACGAGGTGTGCGGGGTCCTCGGCGTGCACGATGAGGAGCGCGTCGATGCCTGCGACCTCCTCGATCGCGGCACGGAGCAGTGCCGGTTCGAGGTGCGGGAACTCGTCGACGCCGGACGGCGCCGTGAAGCACTTGAACCCGAAGACGCCCTGCTGGTGCATCGCGTCGAGGCTCCCGAGACTGTCGGGCACGGCACCGCCCCAGAACCCGACGTCGACGGCGACCCGCCCCTCGGCGCTCGCACGCTTCGTGGCGAGTGCCTCGACCGTGGTCGTCGCGGGGATCGAGTTGAGCGGCATGTCGATGATCGTCGTCACCCCGCCGAGCGCTGCCGCACGGGTTGCGGACGCGAAGCCCTCCCACTCGGTGCGCCCCGGCTCGTTGACGTGCACGTGCGTGTCGACGAGCCCGGGGAGCAGCACGTGCCCGTCCGGGACGACCTGCACGTCCGCGTCGGCGGGTGTTGCGGCGTCACCGGGCAGGACGTCCGCGATCCGGCCGTCCTCGACGACGACCGTCGCGGTTCGGAACGCGCCGTCGATCCACGCGTGCTGCGCCCGGAACACGGTGCCGGTCACGCGACGGCTCCGAAGTCCTGCAGCAGGCCGGTGAAGGCCTTGCGGGGCGGCGACGCGTACTCGCCGTGCTTGCCCGTCGACAGGCCGAGCCGCACGAGCGACTCGGCGAGCACCGTCGCCGCGGTGACCCCGTCGACCACCGGGGCGCCGATCGCCCGCGAGACCTCGGAACAGAAGTCCGCCATCCCGGCACAGCCGAGCACGACCGCGTCGGCACCGCCGGCGATCACCGCCCGGCACTCCTCGACGACGAGCGCACGGGCACCGGACGCGGGGTCGTCGAGCTCGAGCACCGGGACCTCGCACGCACGGATCTCGGTGACGAGCGGGGCGAACCCGTAGCGGTCCGCCAGCTCGTGCGCCCGACCGACCGTCCGCCCGAGCGTCGTCACGACCCCGAACCGACGACCGAGCATCGCGGCGGCGTGGAAGCCGGCCTCGGCGATCCCGACCACCGGGCCCGTGGCGAGTTCCCGTGCCGCGTCGAGCCCCGGGTCACCGAAGCAGGCGACGACGTACGCGTCCACCCCGTCCGACTCCCCGATCGCGATCTGCTCGAGGAGGCCGGGGACCGCGAGCGCCTCCTCGTAGTGGCTCTCGATCGAGGCGGGCCCCATCGTCGGGTTCACCGCCTCGACGATGGTCCCGGGGCCCGCGACGGCCGACGCGGCAGCGCCGACCGTCCGGGTCATCGAGGTGGTGGTGTTCGGGTTGACGACGCGGATGCGCATCGAGGTCCTTCCGGTGGAGCAGTGGAGCGGGTGGAGCGGTGGTTCTGTGGTGCTGTGGTGCCGCGGTTCAGGCTCGGCCGATGGCGGCGCCGTCGTCGACCGTGGGGTCGTCGGCGTCCAGGACCGGCATGCTCGGCCGAGCACGCTCGAGTGCCCAGAAGACCACGAGACCCAGGCCGCAGCCGATGAACCAGCTGTAGTTGCTCAGCCACGGCAGGACGCCGAGGGCCGGCGGCAGCACCGCGCTGGCGACCGAGACCACGCCGGTGCCGACGAGCGTCCAGATGGCGTTCGGGTTGAAGCCCCCGCGGTACCAGTACCGTGCAGCGGTGTCCTTCGTGTACATGTCGTCGACGGCCACGCGCTGCTTCGACACCAGGTAGTACCCGGCGATGAGGATGCCGAACAACGGGCCGATCAGGGCGCCCAGCACGCCGAGCGTGTAGAGGATCGCCTGGTCGTTGCCGTACCAGTTCCACGGGGTGAGGAGCACGGAGCCGACGGCGGCGATCATGCCGCCCATCCGCCAGCTGATCTTCCGCGGGGCGACGTTCGAGAAGTCGAACGCGGGGCTGATGAAGTTCGCGACGATGTTGATGCCGACCGTCGCCGTGACGAACGTGAGGCCGCCGAGCAGGATCGCGAACGGGGCGTCGATCGCCTGGACGGTCTCGATCGGGTCGGTGATGAGCTTGCCGAACACCGGGACGGTCGCGCTGGCGCACAGCACGGTGAGGATCGAGAAGAACAGGAAGTTGACGGGCAGCCCCCACATGTTGCCGCGCTTGACCGCCTGGAACGACTTGCCGTACCGGGAGAAGTCGCCGAAGTTCAGCATCGGGCCGGAGAAGTAGCTCACCACGATCGCGATCGCCGACAGCATCACCGGGATGCTCGCGCCGAACGACAGCGGCTCCCCTGCTGAGAGGTTCAGCGAGATGTTCCCGATGCCCGCACGGCTCACCAGGTAGATCGCCAGCGCGATCATCACCACGTACACCGCCGGGCCGGCCCAGTCGATGAACTTCTTGATCGCCTCCATGCCCATCGAGAACAGGGCCGCCTGCGCCACCCAGAGGATCGCGTACGAGATCCACCCGAGCGCCGAGAGGCCGAGGAACGAGTGCTCCAGCAGGCCGGCCGACGCGGGGATGAACTTGAGGAAGATGATGTTGAGCGACTGCGCGGCCAGGAACGTCTGCACGCCGTACCAGGCCATCGCGATGAGGCCGCGGATGATGGCGGGGACGTTCGCCCCGAGGACGCCGAACACCGCGCGGTTGATCACCGGGTACGGGACACCGGTGCGCTGGGACGGCTTCGCCACCAGGTTCGCGAAGACCTGCACCACGAGGATGCCGACGACGAGGGCGATGAGCACCTGCCAGCTGGCGATGCCGAGTGCGAAGAGCGAGCCGGCGGTGACGTACCCGCCGACCGAGTGCACGTCGGACATCCAGAACGCGAAGATGTTGTAGCTCGTCCACGACTGCTTGCGGAGCGGAGCGAGGTCCTCGTTGGTGAGGGCGGGGTCGTACCCGGGCTTGATGACGCCGGCGCCGGCGAGGGCATCCGACGTGACGGGGGCGTGGGGCGCTGCGACGGGTGCCGCGGTCTCTGTTGCCATGGCGTCCTCCGATGGGAGTGGGAAGCGGGGGCGGTGCTTGCTTGTGCAGAAAGCTACGGACCGCGTTCGTCCCCACCGTTTCCCCCGTGTAACGACCGTGTGACGCGACACCGGTCCTGAAACGCCCGTTCCAGCGCCAGGAACCTGCACAGGAGTGTGCAGGAAGATGGCGACATGCATGACGCGATCCGGTACGTCGCCATCGGCGACAGCTTCTCCGAGGGGATCGGCGACGACGGTGCCGTCCCGTTCCCGGGCTGGACCGGCCGACTCGCGAGCGGCATGGCCCGGGAGCTCGACGCGGACGTCTCCTACGCCAACCTCGCCGTGCGCGGACGGCTGCTCGCCGGGGTCCTCGACGGGCAGCTCGACGTCGCACTCGCGCTCGACCCGGCGCCGACGCTCATCACGTTCTGCGCCGGCGGCAACGACCTGCTGCGCCCGCGGTTCGACGTCCGGACGCTCATCGACCCCCTCGAGCGCGCCGCGGCGAAGGTCCGCGACCGGGGCATCCGTCTCGCGCTCCTGAGCCCGGCGGACCCGAGCGCCGGGCTCCCCCTCGGGCACCTCATCAACTTCCGCGGCGACGCGTGGGCCGATGCCGTCGCCGACCTCGCCGACCGTCACGGCCTGCCCTTCGTCGACGTCTCCCGTGACCCGCACCTGAAGCGTGCCGAGTTCTGGTCCGCCGACCGGCTGCACATGAACCCGTCCGGACACCAGCGCGTCGCCGAACTCGCCCTGCACGCGATCGAGGACGGCCCGGCACCGACCGAGCCCGCACCGGCGCGGACCGGACCGAAACGCCTCGCCGAGGAACTCCGCTACTACCGCGAGCACGTCCTGCCCTGGGTGCAGCGGCGCGTGACCCGGCGGTCGTCGGGCGACGGGCGATCCGCGACGTTCCCGGACTGGACGCCGGTGCGCTAGGGGCCCACCCGCTTGCACCCTTCGATGCAAGTCCGGCAGGACCCTCCCTCTGCGGGTCGTCCGGCGCTCCCGCGATTCCTAGCGTCGAGGGCATGACGAACACCCAAGTCCAGGGCATCCGCGGCGTCGTCGCCCGGTACCCGATCCGCACGTTCTTCACCCTCGCGCTCGCCCTCAGCTGGCTCGCGTGGATCCCGTACATCCTGTCCCCGCACGGGCTCGGCGTCTGGGACCTCCACTTCCCGGAGTTCCTCGGCACCGCCCAGTTCACCGGGGTGCTCCCGGGCGCACTGCTCGGCCCGCTCGGCAGCGCCTTCCTGGTCACGGCGCTCGCCGACGGCCGCGCCGGACTCCGCCGCTGGGTCGGGCGGCTCTGGCGGTGGCGGGTCGCGTGGCCCTGGTACGCCCTGGCGCTCGTCGGTGTCCCTGCCGTGATCGTCGCGTCCGGCCTGCTGTTCTCCGGCGGCCAGGTCCAGGCGCCCTCGTGGACGGCCGTGGCGATGCTGGTGCCGGGCCTCGTCATCCAGCTGTTCACGACCGGACTCTCCGAGGAACCGGGCTGGCGCGACTTCGCGCTCCCCCGGCTGCAGTCGAAGGTGGGTCCGCTGGGAGCCGCAGCGGTCCTCGGGCCGGTGTGGGCGCTCTGGCACATGCCGCTGTACCTCAGCGACTGGGGCGGCTGGCCGAACGCGCACTGGACGGAGCCGCTCGTCTTCGCGGCCTTCACGATCACCTTCAACGTCGTGATGATCTGGGTGTTCAACCGGACGGGCGAGAGCCTGCCGCTCGCACTGCTCCTGCACGTCGGCGTGAACAACACGATCAGCACACTGTGGGCCGACATGTACCCGGGCATGACCGCCGGGACGATGATGGCCGGCCTGACGATCCTGTCCACGATCGCCGCCGTCGCGATCCTCGTCACCACCCGCGGCCGGCTCGGCCTCCCGCGACGACGCCCGGACGCCGAGCCGACCGAAGCCCCCGCGCGCGACGCCGCCCTCGTAGGATCGAACGATGGCACCCGCTGAGGCCCGCGCACGGCGGACGGACGTCCTGATCGCGGTGGGCACGGCAGCCCTCGCGATCGGACTGCAGTTCGGGCTCCCACCCCTCGACCGTGCCGATCCGGACGGCACCGGGTACCGCTACCCGGACGTCCTCAGCTGGCCGTGGATCGTGCTCGCGGTCGGGATGCTCGTGCAGTCCGCCGTCGTGCTCCGCGCCCGTCGCGCACCACGCACCACGCTGCTGGTCACCGCGGTCCTGCCCGCCGTCCTCGTCCTGATCGCACCGAGCACCCTGTCCGGTCTCGCGATGCTGCCCATCGTCGTCGCCGTGGTCCTCGCAGGGCTCCGGGTCCCGCTCGCCCGGCTCTGGCCGACGCTCGTCGCCACCGTCGTACCGATCGTCGTCACGCAGACGGTCTTCGCGTTCTCGGTGCTCGGCGCCGGACGGGCGAGCGTGGCGACCGGACTGGCCACCGGGATCGCCATGGGCGTCCTGCAGGCAGTCGGCGCGATCGGGCTGCCGATGCTCGTCGTGCTGGTGGTCCGCTCCCGCCGGGACGTCCGTGCGGCCCGCACCGCGGAGGCCACCGCGGTCGACCGGCAGCAGGACGCGCAGGTCGACGCGGCCATCGCCCGGGAGCGCGCGGCGATGGCACGGGAACTCCACGACATCGCCGCCCACCACCTCTCCGGCATCGCGCTCATGTCCGCTGCGATCGACCGGCAGATCGACAGCGACCCGGAGCGCGCCCACGAGGGCGTCAGGCAGGTGCGGGCGCAGAGTACCGCGGTGCTCGACGACCTGCGGCGGCTCGTCGGGCTCCTCCGCGAGGACGCCCCGGCCGAACGGCTCGTCGAGACGGTCCCCGGGATCGTCGACCTGGTCGAACGGTCCCGGCACCGCCGCACCGTCGAGCTCGACGTCCGCGCCGGCTCCGACCGTCGGCCCCTCGGTGACGGCGTCGGTCCTCTGGCGCAGCTCGCCGCGTACCGCACGGTGCAGGAGGCCCTCGCGAACGCGGCCATGCACGCCCCGGGCGCGCCCTGCACCGTCCGGATCGACGACCGGACAGCCGACCACCTCACGATCCGCATCGAGAACGGCCCGGCGACGGCCCGCGTCCCGGACAGCTCGGCCGCCGGCGGGAACGGCCTGCGCGGCATGCGGGAACGGGCGGAGCTCGTCGGTGCACGCCTGCAGGTCGGCCCGTCCGACGACGGCGGCTGGCTCGTCGTGCTGGGACTCGATCGGGAGACCAGGTGAGCGAGGTGATCCGCGTCCTCGTCGCCGACGACCAGCCCCTCGTGCGCGCCGGTGTCTCCGCGCTCCTCGACGCCGAACCCGACATCGAGGTCGTCGCGGTCGCCTCCGACGGCGCCGAAGCACTCGAACTCGCCAGGACCACCGCACCGGACGTGGCGTGCCTGGACATCCGGATGCCCGTCCACGACGGCATCACGGTGGCGCGGGAACTCTGCGGCCCCGGCGCAGACCCCGTCATCCCGGTGCTCGTGCTCACCACGTTCGACCTGGACGACTACGTGTTCGGCGCGCTCGAGGCCGGTGCGAGCGGCTTCCTGCTCAAGGACGCCGAACCGGACGTCATCGTCGGCGCCGTGCGGCAGGTGGCGGCCGGGAACGGGACGCTCGACCAGGCGCTGACCCGCCGCGTCCTCCGGGAGTTCGTCTCCCGTCGCCGGCTGCAGCCCGTCACGGGCGACCGCGCGGACGAGGTCCTCACCGCTCGGGAGCGGGACGTCCTGCTGCTGCTCGCTCAGGGGATGTCGAACGAGGACATCGCCACGGCACTGGTCGTCGAGGTGTCCACCGTGAAGTCGCACCTGGCGCGGATGCTCCCGAAGCTCGGTGTCCAGTCGCGGCTGCAGGCCGTCGTCTGGGCCTACCAGAACCGGATCGTCGCGGTCCCGGAACCCGATCAGCGCGACGCCTGACGCGTCGCCCCCGGCGCGTGGCGCCGACCGCCGGACGGGAGGCGCGGTGCCGGCCCGCACCGCGCCTCCCGTCCGCAGGATCCACGCGGGAACCCGCAACCCTGCTCACTGCGGCTTGTCGCGACGGGCCGTGGCGGCTCCGCTGGGTGCTTGCAGGTTCCGCCGATGGCAAGGGAGACGGCCAGATGACGACCACCGCACCACGCGCACGCACCCGCACGTCCGCCAGCCGACGTGCCGACCACGCCACCGTCATCCCGTCCGTCCGCGGGATCGACCACGTCGGCCTGACCGTGCCCGACATCGACGAGGCCACGGGCTTCTTCGTGTGCGGACTCGACGCGACCGTCCTCTACGACCGGTTCCTGCGGGCCGAACCCGTCCGAGTCGGCGCCGACGTCCAGCAGCGGCTCGGGATCCCGCACACGATGGCGCAGGGGGCGCTCCGGATGCTCGCGTTGCCGAACGGGCCGGGGCTGGAGCTCTTCGAGTACCACGGGCCCGATCAGCGACCGGCGGCCCGCGCCAGCGACCTCGGCTGGCAGCACGTCGCGTTCTACGTCGACGACCTCGACCACGCGCTGGTGCGCCTGGAGACGGCCGGCGGGCACCGCTACTCCGCGCCGCGGGACCTCGGCGGGGTCGAGAGCGGTCACGGGAACCGGTTCGTGTACGTCGGGACGCCGTGGGGGTCGACGCTGGAGCTGATCACCTACCCGACGACGCAGCCGTACGAGGAGCACGCGCCGCGCCCGAAGTGGCGGGCTTGACCCCGGGTGTGTGTGGGAGGCGGAATCGCGCGTCGGGGGTCGGATCGCGCGTAGGAGGTCGGATCTTCCCGCCACCAACGCGTGATTCCGCTTCCCATTCGGCTCGCCATGGGAAGGAACGTGCGCGGGATGGCTCCGTCAGTGCCGCTCGGTGACGTAGGTGCGGGTGACGATGCCGGTCACGGCGTGCGGGAACTCCGTCCCGGTCGGGCGGAAGCCGCCGGCCTCGTACAGCCGCACCGCACGGTCGTTGTCGGCGAGCACGTGCAGGGCGACCCGGGAGTGCCCGGCCGCCGCAGCCGCTCGCACGGTGGCGGTGAGGAGCGCTCGTCCGACGCCGCGGGCCTGCACGCCGGGGCGCACCGCGAGGAGCGAGAGGTACACCGCGTCGGCGGGGTCCGTCGGACGGCCGGTGCCGGGCGCGGTGAGCAGGGCGAAGCCGTCCGGTCGCCCGTCGTCGCCGGGGACCACCAGGCACGCGACCCGTGGCGCGCGGAACTTCTCCTCGGCGCGGGCACGGACCGCGACCAGGACGGGGTCGAGGTCGACCGTGGCGGGCGCGGTTCGTCCGTCACGGTGGGCGACCGCCGCGACCCAGAGCTCGACGCAGTCGTCGATCTCCGCGGACCTCGCTTCGCGGACGAGGGCGGAGGACTCGATCACCCGGTCAGCCTACGACCGCGTCGCTTCCGATCCGGTAGCCGGCACCGCGGTGCTCCTCCGGCAGACGGTCACCGCGCCCGTGCAACTTGTGCCGGAGCGACCCGGCCTCGTAGCCCTCCGGGTAGGCGCCGCGCGCGCGGAGTTCCGGGACGACGAACTCGATGACGTCCTCCCAGGTGCCCGG
Organism: Curtobacterium sp. L3-7; assembly: GCF_048756585.1. Classification (NCBI taxonomy): domain Bacteria; kingdom Bacillati; phylum Actinomycetota; class Actinomycetes; order Micrococcales; family Microbacteriaceae; genus Curtobacterium; species Curtobacterium sp. L3-7. The sequence goes on from NZ_CP151474.1 coordinate 3,412,575, forward strand.
TGTGACCGCGTAGGCGAGGTTGAAGCCGTCGACGTCCGTCTGCTCCTGGATCTCCTGCAGCTGCGTCGCGATCGTCGCTCCCCCGCCGACCGCGACCGGGCCGAGCCCGCCGATCGCCGTGTGCCGCGCGAGGTCGCGGATCGTCCACTTCGACCCGTCGGACCCGGTCGCGGCGGAGATGTTCGCAGCCGCCGACTGGATGGCGTTCGACTCGACGTCGCCGAGCGGCTCGTCGAGGTCCCACTGCGACAGGTCGACGCCCATCCAGCCCGAGTTGAGCACCAGCGCACCGAGCTCCGATGCGTAGGACAGGTAGTCCTCGTACTTCGCCTGCGCCAGCTCGTCGGTGACGTCGGTGATGATCGTCAGCAGCGTGTAGATCTTCGCGGCGTACCGGTCGCGGCCGGCTGCTTCGAGTGCGTCGCGGATCTTCGTCACCGTCGCGGCGAGCTGCGGGATGGTCGGTGCACCGACGAAGATCGCCTCGGCGTTCTCGGCGGCGAACGCGATCCCGCGGGGTGATGCCCCGGCCTGGTAGATCACCGGCGTGCGCTGCACCGACGGCTCCGACAGGTGGATGCCCGGGACGTCGAAGTGCTTGCCGTGGTGCTCGATCGGGTGCACCTTCGCCGGGTCGGTGAAGACCCCGGTCGCGCGGTCCTCGACGACCGCGTCCTCTTCCCACGACCCCTCCCACAGCTTGTAGAGGACCTCGAGGTACTCGTCGGCGACGTCGTACCGGTCGTCGTGGCTGAGCTGGTCGGTCTGCCCCATGTTCCGCGCGGCACTCGGCAGGTACCCGGTGACGACGTTCCAGCCGACGCGGCCCTTCGTGAGGTGGTCGAGCGTCGAGACGCGGCGGGCGAAGGGGTACGGGTGCTCGTAGGCGGTCCCCGCGGTGATCCCGAACCCGAGGTGCTCGGTCACCGACGCCATGGCGGAGACGAGGAGGATCGGGTCGTTCACCGGGACCTGCGACCCCGTCCGGAGCGCTGCCTCGTTCGAGTCGCCGTACACGTCGTACGTGCCGAGGACGTCGGCGATGAAGATGCCGTCGAAGGCGCCACCCTCCAGCGTCTTGGCGAGGTCGGTCCAGTACGACAGGTCGCGGTAGTTCCGGGAGCGGTCGCGCGGGTGGCGCCACAGCCCGGAGGACTGGTGCGCGACGCAGTTCATGTCGAACGCGTTGAAGCGGATCTGCCTGGTCGGGTTCGTCGAGTCCGTCACGATCGCGACGTTACGGACCGGAGGTCTGACCGTCACGCAAGGTGACGAACGATGACGTGGTGATCCGGTTCACCTGACGGTTCCCCGCTGACACCAGGCGGCGGTCAACGCGATCGTCGTGCCGAAGGCCTCGAGCCCCGGGCGGTTCAGGAACGCGTGGCGCGTCCCGGCGAGGACGTGGTGCTCGACGTCGATCCCCGCGGCAGCGAGCTCCGCCGCGAACAGGTCACCGGACGCCCGCATGTTGTCGTGCTCGGCGTTGACGACGAGCGTCCGTGGGAACGCTCCGACCTCGTGCCCGCCGGGGAACGCGAGACGATCGGCGAGCGCACCCCTCGACCCCGCGTAGTTGCGGTTCATCACGTCCAGCGCCCACGGCGCGTGGGTGATCCGGCGGTGCCGACGAGACCGCAGGCGGGTGTCTCGGCTCCTGGGGTGGGTGGCGTGGAAGAAGCCGTACGCGAAGACGGCTCCCACCGGAGGCACGCCCTCGTCCGTCGCGCGGAGTGTCGCAGCCGCCGCGAGGCACGCACCGGCGCTCGCTCCGCCGAGGACCACGCCGCCGGGTGATGCGGCGTGCACCTCGTGGTACGCAGCGAGCACGTCGTCGAGAGGCGCCGGGTAGCGCGGCCGCGACGTCGCCCACCCGGTACCCGGCACCGGCGCCAGACGGTAGTCGACGGTGGCGACGGTCACGCCCTGCGCGGCCAGGGACCGCGCGACGTCGTGTGCCTCGGGTTGGTCGAGGCCGCCCCGGAAGAACCCGCCCCCGTGCAGCCAGAGCAGCGTCGGCCCGCCTGGCGTCCCGACGCCCGGCACAGCTCGGTACCAGCGGATCGGAACCGCGTGCCGGTCCGGACCCGGGTCCGTGCCGACGGGGTCTGCCATGCGATCACCTTGGCAGAACAGCGGTCGTCGGAGCGAGCGGGTCAGCGCACCCGTTCCACGAAGGGGTCGACGGCCGCCCAGGTCGGATCCGGGGCTTCGAGGTGCGGGAGGTGGCCGGCTGCGTGGACCTCCGCGAACTCCGCACCGGGGATCACGCGGGCGACGGCGCGACCGTACGACGGCGTCACGATGCGGTCGCTCTCGCCGAAGACGACGAGCGTCGGCACGGTGATCGTCGCAGCGCGGTCAAGGAGGGTCGGGTCGCCCATCCCGCGGCCCGCGAGGACAGCCATCGTGCGTCCGTTCGACTGCTGCACGGCTCGCTGCTCCGCTGTCAGACCGGCGGGGTCGACGTACCCCCGCTCCGGGTCGTGCCACGCCGCCTCGGCGAGCCCGCGGGCGTCCAGCGCGAAGAAGTCCGCGATCGGCTCACCGTCGACGACGGCTCCGACGCCGTCGATGTCCACCACGGCGCCGATCACTCCCGCGTACCGTTCGCTGCCCGCCGCCGCGATCGCCATCTCGAGCGCGAGCCACCCGCCGATCGACGAGCCGACCACCACGACCCCGCGGGCGCCGCTGATGACCAGTTGCTCCAGGTACACGCCGGCCAGGTCGGCGACGGAGGTCACGTCGTCCGGGAGCACGGTGCCGTTCCAGCCGGGGTGGGTCGGCGCGAGGACCTGCATGGTCGCGGCGAGGTGGTCGACGATCGGGACGACTGTCTGCGGACCACCGCCGCCGTGGAGCACGAGCGCGATGGTTTCGGTTTGTCCAGTGGTCATCAGATGCCTATCTCAACATGTTTATCTACGGATGTTGATACAGTAACACCGTGATGACGGATCTGGAAGCGCTCGGGCAGGCGGTCAAACGGGCGCAGTACCGCAACCACCGCACCATGGACGCCGCACTGCGGGACGTCGGCGTGAGCCTCGTGCAGTGGGACGCCCTGCGCGCGATCGACCGGCTGCCGGGAGCATCGGGACACGACCTCGCCACGGAGACGTTCCAGAGCGACCAGGCGTTCGGCACCCTCGCGGCGCGGATGGTGGAACGCGGGCTGATCGCCCGAACCGCCGGCCGTGGCCGCCGGATCGAGCACTCGCTCACCGACACAGGTCGGGCAGCGCTCGAGGGCGGACGGGATCGTGCCGCAGGGGTCCTCGACGAGCTGTTCGCACCGCTCGACACCGACGAGCGGACGACGCTCCTCCGACTGCTCCGCCGACTCACCGAGCAGGAACGGTAGCGTCTCCCCATGCTCGCGCGCCTCCGACCCCAGGCCCCGGCACTCGTGCTCCTCCTCGCGGCCGGCGTCGCGGTGCTGGTCGCCGTCGTCGCGGATCACATCGCGTGGCCGATGGCCCCCGCGTTCCCGTGGCTCCACCAGGGAGACTTCTCCTACGTCGCCACGAAGAGCCAGTGGGACACGGCGATCGCTGCACGCTCGATCGCGCGGGTCGCCGTGGTCGTCGCCGGCCTCTCCCTCGTCGCATCGGTGGTCGCGTTCCTCCGCTCGCTCCTCCTGAGCCGTCGGTCGGGCGATGCCGCAGACTGACGTCTGGCTGGTCGGGTGGCAGGTCGAGGAGGACCACCTCGACCTCACCATCGGCGAGCGAGTGGCGTGGGACACGATCCCGATGGACGAGGAATGGGTCACCGAGCTCTTCGCCGACGGACGTCGGATCCCGCTCGCCCTCGACACCTACGCGGACGCCACGCGAGCCCCCGATGACCCGTCGTGGGTCCGGATCAGCGGAACGGTCGAGCGCATCGAACGGATCACGGCCGAATTCGTCCAGTCCGACGCGCCCACGGATCCGGGCTTGGTCGCCGTCCCGGGGTCGGCGCGCTCGCGTTCGGTGTCGTCACTCCGCCATCGGCCGGTCGGAGCGGGGAGCGCCGTGGGCTTCGTGGTGCGCATCGCCTGACCCGCCACCGGACGGGAGGCTCGTGGCCGTGTCCGCCACGAGCCTCCCGTCCGGTGTCTGACGGATCGATCCGGGTGACCGGCTCGGGGTACGTGGATCCGCGCAGGGCTCAGCGGGGTACCGGTACAACTTGCACCATGACCAGTTCCTCGCGCTCACCGCTCGGCGTCACGCTCGTCGACGGCGGCGCCAACGTCGCCCTGTTCTCGACCACCGCAGACCGTGTCGAGTTCTGCCACTTCGACGACGACGGGACCGAGCACCGCACCGAGCTCACCCACCGCACCGGGTACACCTTCCACGACATCGTGCCGGACGTGACCGTCGGCACCCGCTACGGCTTCCGCGTGCACGGCCCCTGGGACCCGGCGAACGGTCTGCGGCACAACCCCGCCAAGCTCCTGCTCGACCCGTACGCCACGGCGATCGACGGCTCCTACGAGTGGGGTCAGGCGCTGTTCGGGCACGACATGGAGCACCCGGACCAGATCGACGAGACCGACTCGGCGAGCGCGATGCCGAAGTCCGTGGTCGCCGACCGCACGTTCGACTGGGGCGACGACACCCGTCCCGACACGCACCTGTCCGACACCGTGGTGTACGAGGTGCACGTGAAGGGGTTCACGCAGCAGCACCCCGACGTCCCCGAGGACATCCGCGGCACCTACGCCGGCATGGCGCACCCGGCGGCGATCAAGCACCTGGTCGACCTGGGCGTGACGGCCGTCGAGCTCCTGCCGACGCAGCAGTTCGTGCAGGACTCGACGCTCGCCGACAAGGGGCTGCGCAACTACTGGGGCTACAACTCGATCGGCTTTTTCGCGCCGCACGACGAGTACGCGTCCTCGGGTACGGCCGGACAGCAGGTCGCGGAGTTCAAGCAGATGGTCAAGGCCATGCACGCCGCGGGTCTCGAGGTCATCATGGACGTCGTCTACAACCACACCGCCGAGGGCAACCACATGGGCCCGACGCTGTCGTTCAAGGGCATCGACAACCCGTCGTACTACCGCCTGGTCGAGGACGACGGCTCGAGCTACTTCGACACCACCGGCACCGGCAACTCGCTCAACGTCGCACACCCCGCCGCGCTCGGACTGATCGCGGACTCGCTCCGCTACTGGGTCGAGGAGATGCACGTCGACGGCTTCCGCTTCGACCTCGCGACGACGCTGACCCGCCAGGACAACGAGGCGAGCCGCCGCTCCGCGTTCCTCGACATCATCCACCAGGACCCGGTGCTCCGCGGGGTGAAGATGATCGCCGAGCCGTGGGACACCGCCGGGTACCAGGTCGGCGGGTTCCCGGCCGAGTGGTCGGAGTGGAACGGCAAGTACCGCGACGACATGCGCGCGTTCTGGCGCGGCGACGAGGGCGTCCTCGGTGACGCGGTCCAGCGCTTCCTGGGCAGCCCGGACGTGTACGAGGGCTCGCGGCGGGCACCGGTGTGCTCGGTCGACTTCGTGACCGCGCACGACGGCTTCACCCTCGCCGACCTGACGATGTACGCCGAGAAGCACAACGAGGCCAACGGCGAGGACAACGAGGACGGCGAGAGCAACAACACCTCGTTCAACGGCGGCATCGAGGGGCCGACCGACGACGGCGCGGTGAACGACTACCGCGACCGGCAGCGCCGGAACTTCCTCGGCACGCTCCTGCTGTCGGCCGGGGTCCCGATGATCCTGGGCGGCGACGAGATCGCCCGGTCGCAGGGCGGCAACAACAACGCGTACTGCCACGACGACGAGATCTCGTGGTTCGACTGGACCGCGGCGGACCGGGACCTGCTGGCCTTCACCCGCTCGGCGATCGCGTTCCGCAAGCAGCACGCCGCGCTGCGCCCCGAGTGGTACCGCACGGCACCCGGCGATTCCGATTCGACCGTCTCGGTCCTGCGTGCGGACAACGCCGGCTTCGAGGACGCCGACTGGGCTGACCCCGGCAACCGGGCCGTCATGCTCGTGCTCGAGCACGGGGCGGACGCGGTGGCGGTGCTGTTGAACGCCTCGGAGACGACCGTCGAGTTCACGCTGCCGGAGAAGCCCGGTGGCGGGACGTGGTCCCTCGGCCTCTCGAGCGACCCCGACCAGCAGGTCGACGACGGGGCCGGGTCCGTCCTGGTCCGGGACGCGTCCTTCACGGCGTTGACCTGACGGGCGCACCGCGTCGGGGCACCGGGTCCGCACTCGAACGCGCGATCCGGCCGATTGTTGCACCGGCGCGCTCCCGGACACAGACTCGTGGTGATGACTGCACTGACCTCACTCGTGTACATGTCCGTCGCCGCCGACGAGATGACCGATGCCGACCTGGTCGCGATGCTCCGGGAAGCACGCCTGCGGAACGATGCACTCGGCGTCTCCGGTCTGCTGCTCGCGAAGGGTGGTCGGTTCCTGCAGGTCCTCGAGGGCCCGGCGTGGAGTGTCGAGGACCGCTTCCGTGCGATCGAGCGTGACCCCCGGCACCGCGAGGTCAAGACCCTCTCGCGTGAAACCGTCACCGCGCGCCGCTTCGACGGCTGGGCCATGGCGTTCGCCGCACCGTCCGACTCCGACGTCCGGGACGAACCGGGGTTCAGCACCTTCCTCGCGGACCGCTCACCGCTGCCGGCCGACCTGGCCGGCTCCCCCGCCGACTGGCTGCTCCGGTGGTTCCGCGGGCGGGACCTGCACGATCTGCCGGAGGAGCGGATCACCCTGGGCCGCCACGCCGCCTGACGCAGCCGGAGCGGGTCCGGCGGCGACCGCTCATCGCCGCCGGACCACTGCTCAGGAGTTGTCGATCACGCGGACGAAGTCGACCTTCATCTGCTGCGGGAACTGCGTGGACCCGTCGGGGTACCCCGGCCAGTTCCCGCCGACCGCCAGGTTCAGCACGATGAAGAACGGCTTGTCGAACACCCACGGGTTGCTGCCGGTGTCCGCCGTCGTCACCGTCTTGTAGTCGATTCCGTCGACGGACCAGGTGATCGATCCAGGCTTCCAGTCGACCGCGAACGTGTGGAAGGTGTCCGCGAACGACCACCCCTGCGGGTGCTGGTAGCTCGACGTGATCCCCTGCCCGCCGGAGTACCCGGGCCCGTGGATCGTGCCGTGCACGGTCGCCGGTTCGTAGCCGACGTTCTCCATGACGTCGATCTCGCCGGAGTTCGGCCACCCGACCTGGGGCAGGTCCGAGCCGAGCATCCAGAACGCCGGCCAGATGCCCTGCCCGCGCGGGATCTGGATGCACGCCTCGATCCGGCCGTACCGGGGTGTGTACTTCCCCTGCGTGGACAACCGCGCGCTCGTGTAGGACCCGTCGGCCTCGCGCTTCGCCGTGATGACGAGGTTGCCCTGGCCGTCGAGCGCCGAGTTGTCGCGTGAGTCCGTGTAGTTCTCGAGCTCGTTGTTGCCCCAGCCACCGCCTCCCGTCTCGTTCGTCCAGACCGAACGGTCCGGTGCGCTCCCGGCAGCGCCGTCGAAGTCCTGCGACCAGATGACGTCACCGTTCGCGGCGCTCGCCGGGCCGCTCGCGGTGACGGCGGGTGTGACGCCGAGCGCGACCGCGGCCGTCCCTGCGAGCACGAGTGCGACCGTCCGGCGCTTCCTGTTGCGTGTCATGTCCTCGGACCTCCTCAGTTGTACGACGCCAGTCGGTTGGGCGCCGTGTTGCCCGCCGATGTCGGGACCGCTCCCCCGACGCCGTTGATGACGCTCGAGATGGTGCCGGTGTCGCCGAGGGAGACCGTCACCAGTCCGTGCGCACGGACGCCGGACGTCTGCGGGACCTCGAACGCACGATCGGCGTGCACGGCCGGGTTCGTGTTGAAGAAGCAGTAGACGCCGCCGCCCCAGATCTCGTGATTCGTGACGGTCGACGCCACCTTGTACGCGGCGTACCCGGCTCCGGTCGGGCTCTGCCACGACGCGTTGTCCGGCACGTCGTACGGCATCTCGTTCTGGAAGAAGATGGTCTTCCCGTTGTTGCCGTTCCACTGGACTTCGTACTGCTGGTAGTGCTCGACGAAGAGCCCGGTGGCGAGGACGTCGTCGCCGTTGACCTCGACGCCCGTCGCGCCGGTGTTCACCGTCCAACCGGTCGCCGCGCCGCCGTGGTCGGCCCGCCACGCCCAGATGTGGTCGACGAGGGTGTCGTCGGCGTTCACCTGCAGCGTGGTCGAGGCCTTCCCCTGGATGCTCGACCCGACGCGGAAGAACACGTCCTGGATGCTCTGCGGATCGCCGGCGTGGTCGACGTGCGAGCCGGAGGTGCCCAGCCGGACGAGCTGGGCACTGTTCTGCGTGCCGGCGTCGACGACGAGGTTCGAGACGTTCACTCCCGCGACGTCCGTCGAGGTCAGGACGGCGTTGCCCTTCGTCGGCACGAGCGTCGGGAACCCGATGCCCGTCACGACGGTGTCCGCCCGCGTCACACTGATCGGCGCGTCGAGCTGGTAGGTGCCCGGCGTGAAGAACAGGTTGAGCCCCTGGGACAGCGCGCTGTTGATCGTCGCCGCGGAGTCACCGGGGTGCGCGACGTAGAAGTTCCGCATCGGGATGTCGGTGCCCGCGGTGTTCGGCCAGGTCACACCCGAGGAGTTCTGCCGGAGCGACGGCACGAACACGTGGTACTTGTTCGAGGAGTCCACGTACAGGTAGGGCTTCTCGCGCGTGGTCGGCGTCGTCGCGAGGGTCGTGTAGCTCTTCGAGAAGTCGTTCGCCGGGGCGCCGTTCACGCCCGAGAACGTCATGTTCCAGTTGCCGCCCTGCCACGACCCGATCGTGGAGTTCCGGGTGTACCACTGCTGCTGCGACCCGCTCGTGACGGTGCCGTCGACCTTCGAGTCGGCGATGTACCCGCCGGAGGAGTACCCCTGTCCGCCGTCCTGGTTCGACGGCCCCATCGTCAGGTTGCCCGCGATGTGGACGCGACGCATCGGCGCGGCCTGCGACACCGCCCACCGGTCGGTGCCGCCCTCCGGTGCGATCTTCACGTTCTCGACCGATCGCCAGAAGTTCTGCGTCGCGTTCTTCTCGTCGCCGGCGTTCCACCCGGAGTCGACGTTGACCGCGCCGTTGATGGTGACGTCGTCGGGGTTCTTCCCGAGCCCGGCGACCGAGGTGTAGAACCCGAGGTTCGCCCAGACACGCCCGTAGCTGCCGGGCTTGAAGAGGAACGCGTACCGCTGCGATCCGAACTGCGCGCTCGGGTTGCGGAGCTGGGCGTTGAAGGCGGCGTCGACGTCGGCCTGGATGGTCGATGCCGGCACCGAGGGGTCGTAGACCTTGACGCTGCTCCCGAAGTCGGGGGTGTCGCTCGTGGTGACCGCCTGAGCCGAGATCGCCGGAGCCAGTGCCCCCACGACACCGGCGCTCAGGGCGATCGCGACGAGCTGCTTCATCCGTCGTTGCATGATGCTCGATTCGTCGATGTGCGGCGACGTTGCCGCACGCAACAGAAGCTAGACCTGTTCGTCCGCTCAGACAGTCGGACGAATCGAGGACCAGCCATGTCCCCCGGACGAGGGGGGGGGGGGGGGACGAGCCGAGCGTCAACGCCCCCGGCGTCGAACCGCCGACCGCGGCGGCGCCGCCCGGAGCTCCTCGCTGACCCGTCCGAGGATCCTGCCGAGCTCGGCGGCGTCATCATCCGTGAGGTGTGCGAAGAGCAGCCCGTGCACCGTGGCGATGTGCCCCGGGAAGACCGCTGCGAGGACATCGCGGCCGGCCGCCGTGAGCGTCACGACGGTGCTGCGCTCGTCATCCGGGGACGGTCCGCGGGTGACGAGCCCGCGCTGCTCGAGCAACTGCGCCTGGTACGTCAACCCGCTCCGGCTGTAGACGACGCCGTCCGCCAGGTCCGTCATGCGCAGGTGCCCGTCCGGCGCGTCGCCGAGCCGTGCGAGGAGCTGGAACTGCACGTAGCTGAGCTGCCCGACGTCCTTCAGCTGCCGCTCCACCGCGGGGCGCAGCAGCGCTCCGACCTCGGTGAAGGCGAGGTAGGCGCTGAGTTGCGTCGGCGTGAGGGCGGCAGGCGATTCCGTCATGGTCCGATCCTACCTGTTGATTCGAATTCGAAGCAGTGCTACGTTACGAACAACTTCGAATTCGAAGCACATGACGAAAGGCACGATCATGCAGGCAGTCCAGTTCTCCGAGGTCGGCGGGCCCGAGGTCCTCCGGTACGGCGAGGTCGAGCAGCCCACCCCCGCCGCCGGGCAGGTGCGCGTGCGGGTCGCGGCATCCGCGTACAACGCAGCCGACAACGGCATGCGGGCCGGGTTCCTCCCCATCCCGATCCAGCTCCCGCACATCCCCGGGTACGACGTCTCCGGGACCGTCGACGCACTCGGTGACGGAGTGACCGGACTGGCCGTCGGCGACGCGGTCATCGGGTTCCTCCCGATGGAGGCCGACGGCGGAGCAGCGGAGTACGTCGTCGCTCCGGCGGAGTCATGGGTGCCAGCACCGACGAGCATCCCCCTGGCCGACGCAGCCGCGCTGCCGTCCGTGGCACTCACCGCGTGGCAGGCGCTCTTCGACGACGGCCAGCTCACCGCCGGGCAGCGACTGCTGATCGTCGGCGCCGGCGGCGTCGTCGGCAAGTACGCGATCCAGCTCGCGAAGCGCGCCGGCGTCCACGTCATCGCGACCGCGAGCCCGCGCAGCGCCGACGACGTCCGGGCAGCCGGAGCCGATCAGGTCGTCAACCACACCGAGGCCGACGTCCTCGGCGCACTCGACGGGCAGGTGGACGTCCTGCTGAACCTCGCGCCCCTCGATCCGGAGCAGTTCGCGGCTGACGTCGCAGCGGTCCACGACGGTGGCATCGTCGTGAGCACGACCGCGTTCATCGCCACGCCGGGTGACGAGTCCCGTGGCGTGCGCGCCGCGACCGTCTTCGTCCAACCGAACCGGGAGCGGCTGGCCGAACTGGTGACCCTCGTCGACCAGGGTGCGCTGACCGTCGAGGTCACACGGCGCATCGCGCTCGCCGAGCTGCCGGCGCTCCACGCCGAGGGCGCGGCCGGCCGGATCGCCGGCAAGGTGATCGTCCTGTCGTGACGCGACCGATGATGCGGACTGGAGGCTCGTGGCGGCCCCGCCACGAGCCTCCAGTCCGATCTCTGGTGGACTACCGGGCCGCGGTCGCCTCGCGCGCGGCGGCTTCCGCCGCAACCCAGGCGAGCATGCCGCACTTCACGCGCATGACGAACTTCGAGACACCGTGGAAGGCGATCAGGTCCTCGAGGACGTCCTCGTCGGGCTTGCCGGCGCCACGGGAGCGCATCATCGTCCGGAACTCCTCGGTGAGCGCGAGGAACTCCGGGACGGTCCGGCCGACGGCCATGTCCGTGAGCACCGAAGCCGAGGCCATCGAGATCGAGCAGCCGTCGCCCTGCCATCCGAGTCCGGCGATCCGGTCGGACCCCGGTTCGAGCCGCACGCTGACGGTGATCTCGTCGCCGCACGTCGGGTTCCGCTCGAAGTGCGACGCGTCGGCGTCCGGCAGTTCGCCATCGCCGTGCCGGGCCTTCGCGTGGTCGAGGATGACCTGCTGGTACAGGGAGTCGAGGGTGTTCACGCGTCCACCCCCGCTGCTCCGAAGTACCCACGGATCTCGCTGACGGCCTGGACGAAGCGGTCCACGTCCTCGTCGGTCGTGTAGACGTAGGTGCTCGCGCGGCTCGTCGCGGTGAGCCCGAGTCGACGGTGCAGGGGCTGCGCGCAGTGGTGCCCCGAACGGACGGCGATGCCCTGCGCGTCGAGGTACTGCGCGACGTCGTGCGCGTGCACCCCGTCGACGTCGAACGACACGAGCCCGGAGCGCGGCACACCGGCAGCGGGGCCGACGACCGAGATCCCGGGGACGGCGGCGAGGCCGTCGAGCATGCGCTGGGCGAGGTGCTCCTCGTGCGCGCGGACCTGCTCCATGCCGATCGCCTGCAGGTAGCGGACGGCCTCGGCGAGTGCGACGGCCTGCGACACGGGCTGGGTCCCGGCCTCGAACCGCTCGGGGGCCGGCATGAAGTCGGTGTGTTCCATCGTCACCGTGGTGATCATCGAGCCACCGGTGCGGAACGGCGGGAGCGCGTCGAGCAGCTCACCGCGTCCCCAGAGCACGCCGATGCCGTTCGGGCCGAGCATCTTGTGGCCGGAGAAGGCCGCGAAGTCGACGTCGAGCGCCTGCACGTCGAGGGGACGGTGCGGCGCGGACTGGCAGGCGTCCAGGACGACGAGCGCGCCGTGGGCGTGTGCCGCCTCGACGACCTCGGCGACGGGGGCGATCATGCCGGTGACGTTCGACACGTGCGCGAACGCGACGACCTTCGTGTGCTCGGTGATCAGCGCGAGCGCGTCGGCAGCGGTCCAGCACCCCTGGTCGTCGACGGGCACCCAGCGCAGGGTCGCTCCGGTCGCGAGGGCGGTCTCCTGCCACGGGACGAGGTTCGCGTGGTGCTCGGCCTCGGTCACGAGGATCTCGTCGCCGGGACCGATCCGGAAGCGCTCGGCGTCCGCTCCCCCGCGTCCGCGGCTGGCGTTCGCGATGCCGTACGCGACGAGGTTGAGCGCGTCGGTGGCGTTCGACGTCCAGACGATCTCACTCGGGCTCGCGGCGCCCACGAACCCGGCGACCGTCGCGCGGGCGTCCTCGTACGCATCGGTGCTCAGCGCGGCGAGGGTGTGCGCCCCGCGGTGCACGGCGGCGTTGTCGTGTTCGAGGAACCGCCGCTCGGCGTCGAGCACCTGTCGTGGCCGTTCCGCGGTGGCCCCGGAGTCGAGGTACGCCAGTGGCCTCCCGTTCACCTGCTGCTGCAGGATCGGGAAGTCGGCCTTGATCCGCTCGACCTGGTCGTCGGTGAGCGGCTGGTTCGGTGCCACGATCGTCACTGCGCTTGATCCTCCTGCTGTCATCGGGGACAACCGCTCCATCGTCCTCGTTGTTCCGCCAGGAGTCCAGCCGGACGGCCCAGGGCCGTTCGCCGCAGGGCCGTCCGACCGTGGTTCGCGCTACTCGTTGCCGACGTGCTTGTCGGCGGTGTCGCGCGCGCCGTCGATCTTGTCGTCGTACTTGCCGCCGGTGGCCTTCTTCACGGCGTCGGCGACACCGTCGAGGATCTTGTCGCTGATCCCTTCGGCCTGCTCGCTCTTCAGGGCGTCCTGGACCTTGTTGTCCTTGAGGAAGTCCTGCGCCTTCTTCGTGATGTCGTCGAACCCGGCCATCGTCTGCTCCTGACGTTCGGCGCGGAGCCGTGCGCCCCGCGTGTTGCCGCCGATGGTATGCCGATGCTGCGGGAGCCGTCCGGCAGAGCGACAGTCTGCAGCGCCGGCATGCGGTCTCTTCCGGCAAAGCGACAGTTTCCCGGCGGGACTCGGCAGCAGCCTGTCGCTTTCGCGGAGACAAGCCGGCGGAGACAAGCCGGCGGAGACAAGCGGGCGGAGACAAGCGGGCGCGGACGTACCGGTCAGGTCATCTGGGCGCTGCGGCGGCGGGCGAGCACGTAGCCGACGGCGACCGAACCCGACACGGCGAGCAACGAGGGGATGAGGATGTCGGTCCCCTGCTGGGTGAACTCGACGACGAGCACGAGTGCGGTGAACGGCGCCCGCATGGTCGTCGCGAGGAACGCGGCCGCACCGATGAACGCGAACGACACCAGGTTCGGGCCGTCCGCCGGCCACATCAGCATCCACGCGCCGCCGAGAAAGCCACCGAACGCGGAGCCGATCGCGATGGACGGGGTCAGCGTGCCGCCGACGGCACCGGCACCGATCGTCGCCGAGGTGGTGATCGTGCGGATGATGCCGAGGACGAGGAGGCCGACGATCGGGGCCATCCCGAGCATCGTGGCGCTGTTCATCGACGTGTTCATCGCGTCGAGCCCGAGCGCGCGGCCGTTGCCGAGGATCTCGGGGAACGGGATGGCGATGAGACCGACCATGGCGAAGACGAGCGGCAGCATCACGAGGAGGTGCCAGCCCTTCGGAGCGAGGCCCTGCAGTCGGTTCGTGAGCTTCACGAACCCGACACCGGCGAAGCCGAGCACCGGTCCGACGATCACGGCCCACACGAGCAGCGACGGCGTGAGGTGCGTCGTGGGCACGTGGTAGAGCACCTCGTCCGGGATGGCGAGCCGGGCGACGAAGGCCGCGATGGCACTCGTCGCGAACGCCGGCAGCGCGGTGGCGAACGTCAGCTCGCCGAGCAGGACCTCCACCGCGAAGAGCGCACCGCCGAGCGGGACGTCGTAGACGGCGGCGAGACCGGCCGCGGCGCCGCAGGCGACGAGGATCTTGGTCTCCCGCCTCGTCAAGCCGGCCCTGGCGGTGATGAGCTGGGACAGCCACGCGCCGATCTCCCGCGGTGCGACCTCCTTGCCGATGGAGGCACCCAGTCCGACCGCGAGGATCTGGATGCCGGCGTTGCCGACCGTGGCGAGGGACGGCATCCGCTTGCCACCGACGGCGGCGGGGACGGACACGACGGGTCGACCCCAGCGGCGGATCGCCCACCAGGCGACGCCCGTCAGCACACCCGCGGCGACGAGCGCCAGGAAGCGGTTCAGGCCCGACGGAGCGTCCGCGGCCTCGAGGTGGCCGCCGAACGGGTACCCGAACGCGACGAACTGGATGAGCTGCAGGGCGAGCCAGACCGCGATGCCGGCGATCCCGCCCGCGACGCCGACGAGCCCGGTGACGACGACGAGTTTCATCACCCACGCGGGTGTCGTGTGGGCGGTGTGCGACATGTCGGAAACCCTATCGGCCACCCGGACCTGCCCTCGGCCACGCTACGGTGACCTGGTGTTCCCCCGCATCGACGTCCCCGGCCTCGGCGAACTCCGCGGCCTCGAGCTCGGCGACCCTGGGCCGCTCCGCCAGCGGTTGACATCGCTGGTCGCCGACGGCACCAAGACGGCCACTGCCGGACGGCTCTCCGAGTACGACGACGAGGGCGAGGAGCTCGAACACGTCGGCGAGCGCTTGGTCCTGCTCGACGACGACGATCGCCCGATGGGGACGGTCGTCATCACGGCGGTCGAGATCGTGCCGTTCACCGAGGTGCCGTGGGCGTTCGCGGACGCCGAGGGCGAGGGCTTCACCGACATCGAGGACTGGCGGACACAGCACCGCCGCTTCTGGCTGCGGACCGAGGGCGTGGTCGTCCCCGACGACGAGCCGATCGTGCTGATCTGGCTCCGCTACGAGCCCTGACGCTCAGTCGAAGAGCTCGCTGAGCCAGTTCCCGCGGCGCTTCTTGCCGTACTGCTGCTGCCCGTATCCCGGCTGCTGCCCGTACCTGGGCTGCCCGTACTGGCCGTAGCCACCTCGGCGGCCCTTGTCCCACGACCCGGGCGACCCGGGCGAACCCGGCGACGCGTACCCGTTCCGCGGCACCGCCATCCCGGGCGCGTACCCGGGGACGGAACCGTAGGCGGGGGCAGCGGGCACACCGGGGACCGCCTGCGGACCAGGAGCTGCCGACGAACCAGGCGCGGCCCGGTCGATGATCTTGTCGAGCTCGCCGCGGTCGAGCCACACGCCGCGGCACTCCGGGCAGTAGTCGATCTCGATGCCGGACCGCTCCGACATCACGAGGGTGGCCTGGTCGTTGGGGCACTGCATGAGGAGGTCCTTCCGATCGGCGCACGATGCGCACTGCGCCCGATCCTGTCGGCCCCGTGTGTGCCATCAGTGCCAAGCCCCTGGAGGACCCCTGTGGATCACCGGAGTGTCCGCCGTCCGACACCCGTCGCCCGCGCCCTAGGCTGACGACGTGACCGAGACCCGAGGCACAGCGGAGCACGGCTGGGAGCCGCTCGTCGGCAGTGCGCAGTCCGTCGTCCTCGAGGTGCTCCGGGCCGGCCCCCGCCCGCGCACCGAGCTCGCCGAACGCCTCGGCCTGTCCGGCCCGAGCCTGTCGCGCATCACGAGGCCGCTGCTCGAGGCCGGGATCCTCGTCGAACGTGACGGGGTGCAGCAGACCACGACCGGTCGCCCGTCGATCCCGCTCGACATCGACGCGGACGCACACCACTTCGTCGGCGTGAAGCTCACCGGGGACAGCCTGTTCGCCGTCTCCACCGACCACCGCGGCCGGGTGCTGACGGAGCGCGAGGAGCCACTGACGGACACGGACGTACCCGCCGTGGTCGCCCGGATCGCGGAGGTCGTCGCCGCGATCACGGCCGCGGACGACCGCGTCCGCGGGGTCTGTGTCGCGCTCGGCGGCGCGACGATCGACCGGCGCGAGGTCCGTCGCGCGCCGTTCCTCGGCTGGGAGGACGTCCCGCTCGCCTCGCTGCTCGGCGCGGCGACCGGGCTGCCGTGCTCGGTCGAGAACGACGTGCGGGCACTCACGCACGCCGAGCACTGGTTCGGCGAGGGCCGCGACCACCGCTCCTTCGCGCTCCTGACGATCGGCGCCGGCATCGGGCTCGGCCTGGTCGTCGCCGGCACGGTGCTCTCCGGCGCGCACTCGACCGCCGGCAGCATCGGGCACCAGCGGCTCGGCGGTGCGGTGAGCACGTCCGACCTCCGATGTGAGTTCGGCCACCGCGGGTGCGCCCGCGCCGTGCTCAGCGCGCGGGCGATCTCGCTCGCGGGCACCGAGGCACTCGGCCGTCCGGTGTCCGCGGCCGAACTCCTCGACGCGGCTCGGGGCGGCGACCACGCTGCGCGCGCCGTCGTCGACACGGCTGCCGAGGCCCTCGGGCTCCTCGTCGCGGACGTCGTGAACGTCGTCGATCCCGAGGTCGTCCTGCTCTCCGGCGAACTCGTCGGGGTCGCCGAGGTCGGCCGGACAGCGCTCGACCGCTCGGTCGAGGCCGCTCGGCACTGGTCCACGCCGACCCCGACGGTGATCGCGCAGCCGTTCCGGTTCAACGAGTGGGCCCGCGGAGCAGCCGCGGTGGCCATCCAGATGCACGCCCTGGGCGCCTGACCCGGACGGCGCCGCCGCCGCGGGGCGCTCAGACGGGAGGCCCGGTGCCAGCTGGCACCGAGCCTCCCGTCCGGTACGGAACGCGATGGGCGCGTCAGGTGAGCTGCAGGAGCGTGTTCACCTGGTCGTTCACCGCGGTCAGCGTGCTGACCGGCTTGCCGTTCGCGTAGATGTCGTCGAACGCCGGCTGCACGAGCGCCTGCACGTCTGCCGGGTTCCGCGTGACGGGGAACAGGAAGGTGGTCTTGTCCTCCACCTGCCGGGTGAACGCCGACACGTCGAGCCCGCGCTTCTCGAACGCGGCGACGGCGGCGTCGGTGCCCTCCGGGCGGGCCGGGAACACGATGCCGGCACGACCGACGATCTGCTGCGCCGTGGAACCACCGAGGAACGCGACCCACTTCGCCGCTGCCTCCGGGTTCTTCGCCTGCTTCGTGATCGAGTCGCCGAGTCCGTTGAACATCGACGCGCGGTGCCCGACCGGTCCGACCGGCGTCGGCGCGATGCCGATGTCGAGCCCCGGCAGGTTGGCGTAGGTGCCGATCATCCACGAGCCGTTGAACGACAGCGCGACCTTCTTCGCGCCCAGCTGCACGTCCGGACCGGTGGTCGTGGAGAAGACGCCGTACTTCGGCATGTAGCCCTTCTCGGCGAGGCCGTAGTACCAGGACATCGTCTTCTGGAAGCCGGCGTCGTCGTACCGGAACCGGTTCCCCCACGGGTTCTTGTTCGTGTAGAACCAGTCGGTCGACCCGGTGAACGGCGACCACTGCGTCTGCCCGAACCCGTCGCCGCCGCTGCCGTTCGCGCTGATGCCGTAGACCGCGACGTCGTTCTTGTCGAAGCCGGACTCGTCGCCGCGCCTGCCCTTCCCGTCGACGGTCAGGTGGGCGACCATCTTCTCGAAGGAGCCGCCGTCGTCGGGGTTCCACTCGAGCGACGCCAGCTGCTCGGGGGTGACCCCGGCCTTCGTCATCGCCTTCTTGTCGTAGAACATCGCGATGGTGTCCCAGTCCTTCGGGGACCCGTAGCGGTGACCGTCCTGCCCCTTCCAGAGCTGGGCGAGGCCGGACTGGTAGTCGGCGTCCTCGATGGAGGCGGTGGCCTCGAGTTCGTCGAGCTCGTAGAGCACGTCGAGGTCGGAGTACTGCGGGAACTTCGTCAGGTGGTCGGTGAACACGTCCGGCGCGGTCCCGGCGATGAACCCGGCGGTGAGCTTCGTCCAGTAGTCGTTCCAACCGAGCTGGGTGATCTTGATCGTGATGCCGGGGTTCTGCTGTTCGAAGGCCTTCGCGACGGCCTGGTAGGCGGGCAGCTGGTTCGAGTCCCACAGCCAGTAGGACACGGTGCCGGTGGCGCCGCCGGTCGCTCGGCCCGACGAGCGGCCGGGCGACGAGCACGCGGCGAGCGCACCGAGGGCGAGGGCTGATGCTCCGCCGGCGAAGAGCGCGCGGCGGGTGATGGGGTTCGTCATGAGCTGGACCTACTTGATGCCGGAGAAGCCGATGGAGTTGACGATGCGCTTGGCGAAGAGGCCGAACAGCACGATCATCGGGAGCGCCGCGACGAGGGTCGCGGCCATGAGTCCTGCCCAGTCGGTGCCGGACTGCGGCGACTGGGACTTGAAGACGCCGAGCGCCACCGTGAGCACCCGCGAGCTGTCGGTGTACGACACCATGAGCGGCCAGAAGTAGTCGTTCCACGCGGTGATGTACGTCAGGACGGCGAGCGTCGCGATCGGTGCGGCGGCCATCGGCAGGATGAGCCGGAAGAACACCCGGACCTTTCCGGCGCCGTCGATGAGCGCCGCCTCCTCGACCTCGCGGGAGATGCCGAGGAAGAACTGGCGCAGGAAGAACACCGCGAACGGGGTCATCAGCATCGACGGCAGCGAGATCCCGAGCAGGGTGTCGACGAGGCCGAGCGACTTGATCAGGGCGAAGTTCGGCAGCAGCGTGAAGATCGTCGGGACCATGAGCCCGGCGAGGAACACCGCGAACACCTTGTCGCGTCCCGGCCAGCGCAGCCGGGCGAAGGCGTAGGCGGCGCCGGCGGAGAAGAACACCTGGCCCACGGTGATCATCGTCGCGGTGATCACCGAGTTGAGCAGGTACTGCCAGAAGTTGATCGCCGCACCGGAGCCGCCCTGTGCGAGCGCCTCCTTCGTGGACTGCAGGCCGAACACCCGCTCGAACCCGCCGAGGCTGAACCCGGTCGGCAGCAGCGAGGTGGGGTCGGCGGAGATCGCACCGTTCGACGACAACGCCGTCCGGAGGATCCAGTAGAAGGGGAACAGGGTCACGACGATCACGGCGATCATCGCGATCCAGGCGAACACGCGGCCGACGGACGGCTTCGGTCGCTGGGGCTTCGCGCCTCGCGTGGTGACGGCGCGGGTGGTCGTGGGCTCGACCACCGGTGGCAGGGTGCTGGTCATCGTCGACGCTCTCCTGATCCGGGTCAGTCCAGGTCGCTCTCGCCGGAGCGCGAGAGTCGGTACTGGATGAAGGTGATGATGCTGAGGACGACGAGGAGGGCCACCGAGACGGCGGACGCGTACCCGAACTGGAACCGGCCGAACGCCAGGTTGTAGATGTAGTTCTGCACGACGTTCGTGGCGTTCGCCGGGCCGCCCTGGGTCGTCACCGCGACGGTGTCGAACACCTGGAACGACCCGATGATCGTGATGATGAGCACGAGCGACAGGATCGGCCGGAGGAGCGGCACGGTGATGCGCCAGAAAATCTTCCACTCGCTCGCCCCGTCGATGCGGCCGGCCTCGTAGACCTGCTCAGGCAGCGCCTGGAGGCCCGCGAAGATCAGGAGCGCCGTGTAGCCGACGTTCCGCCAGACGTTGATGAACGCGATCGTCGGGATGCCCCAGAAGTCGCTCTGCAGGAACGGGATACGGCCGACGCCGAGTGCGGACAGGACCTCGTTGCCGATGCCGAGCTGCGTGTCGAGGATCCAGAGCCAGATGAGCGCTGCGACGACGTTCGACACCAGGTAGGGCGCGAGCACGATCCCGCGGACGAACGTGGACTTGGTCAGGCGGTGCATCATCACGGCGATGAAGAGCGCCAGGACCGTCTGGAACCCGATGTTCAGCAGCACGTACTCGACCGTGACGGCCATCGAGTGCCAGAAGATCGAGTCCTGCACGAGCCGCTCGTAGTTCTGCAGGCCGGTGAACACCGGCGGGGTGAGCAGGTTGTACGAGGTGAAGCTCAGGTAGATCCCGCGGATGGTCGGCCAGAGCAGGAACACGGCGAACCCGATCGCCGCGGGGGCGATGAAGACGAGGGCGAGCCAGAGGTCGTTCCTGGGGCGACGTCGGCGCGGTGCTGCGGTCCTGGATCCGGCCGCCTCCGCGGCTCGGGCGGGCCGGCCCCGCCGGACGGCTGGCGCCGTCAGGGGTGTTTCGGTGGCCATCGTGACTCCTTCGTCAACGCGGTTCCGTCCGGGTGGCAGTCCCGGATCGGGTTTAGTGTCGCTGCAAAAGAAAGCGGTTGTCAAGGGCTTTGTGCACACATGACGGACAGGAGGCCCGTGGTGACGTCACCACGAGCCTCCCGTCCGTCAGGAACGCGCGATCAGAGCGCGGTGAGCCGGAACGGGACGACCCGCTCCGCGGAGGTGGACGGGGCTTCCAGCCCCACCGTCTCGAGGACCCGTCCGGTGAAGACGCGCTCCCCCTCCCACCAGACGGGTGCGCGGACGCCGTCGGCGCCGCTGCCGATGAGCACCGGGTCGACGCGGTAGCGGGTGTCCGGGTCGAGGTCGCGGAAGGTGATGCGTCCTCGGAGGCTGACCTCGGGTGCCGTGAGCGACGCCAGGAAGAACATCGCCTGCTTCCGGTCGGGTGCGACCGTGCCGTAGACGTTCAGGGAGTCGTCGACCTGGTCGACGCGCACCAGGTCGCCGCCGTGCAGGAGCGCGCGGGTGTCCTTGTAGAGGGCGATCCACTCGGCGAGGTCGCGTTCCTCGGCCTCGGTCGCCTTCGACAGGTCCCACTCGATGCCGAGGTGCCCGAAGAGCGCCGTCCCCGCGCGGAACGACAGGTCGTGCCAGCGCCCCGTCGTGTGGTTCACGCCACTGGCGATGTGCGAGCCGAGCAGCTCCGGCGGCAGGAGCTGCATCGTCCAGCGGTTCATCTGCTGGCGCTCGAGCGGGTCGATGCAGTCCGAGACCCAGACGCGGTCGGTGCGCTCGATGACCCCCAGGTCCACGCGGGCCCCGCCGGACGAGCACGACTCGATCTCGAACCCGGGGAACCGGTCCTTGAGCGCGGCCATCAGCCGGTACGCGGCGAGGGTCTGCTCGTGCACCGCCGCGCCGCCGTCACGGTACCCCGCCTCCACCAGGTCGCGGTTGTGGTCCCACTTGACGTAGTCGACCCGGTACTCGTCGATGATCGCCGTCATCCGGTCGAGCACGTACTCGTACGCCTCGGGGATCGCGAGGTTCAGGACCTGCTGGTGCCGGGACCGGATCGGCAGGCGACCGTCGGCCTGCATGATCCACTCCGGGTGTGCACGGGCGAGGTCGCTGTCCTCGTTGATCATCTCGGGCTCGAACCACAGGCCGAACTGCATGCCGGCGGCCCGCACGTGGTCGACGAGCGGGGTCAGACCGTCGGGCCACACGTCGTCGTCGACGAACCAGTCCCCGAGTCCCGCGAAGTCGTTGCGGCGGTGCCGGAACCAGCCGTCGTCGAGGACGAAGCGCTCGACGCCGAGCCGGGCGGAGCGGTCCGCGAGGTCCTTGAGACGCGCGAGATCGTGGTCGAAGTAGACCGCCTCCCACACGTTGATCGTCATCGGGCGGGGGCTCGTCGGGTGCTGCGGGCGGCTCCGCAGGTGGTCGTGGAACCGGCGGGCCTGGGCGTCGAGGCCGTCCGCGTAGGCGCCGTAGACCCACGGGCCCTGGTACGTCTCGCCTGTGCCGAGGCGGACCTCGCCCGGCAGCAGCAGCTCGCCGCCGCCGATGACCTGCTTGCCGTTGAACAGGCGCTCGGCGTGGTGGCGGTGGTTGCCGCTCCACGCGGTGTGGACGCCCCAGACCTCGCCGCGGGCGAAGCCGAACCCGGGGACGCCGACGCTCAGGACCGTCGCGGCGTCGGCGCCGGTACGGCCCTTGCGCCCCTCGCGCTCGTGGATGCCGACGACGAGTTCGCTGCGCTGCGGGGTGCGCTCCTTGCCCCAGCGGCCGGCGAAGTCCAGGATCTCGCGGGCCCTGGTCGGGATCGGCAGGGCGACCGTGACGTCGTCCACGGTGTACGGGCGTTCGTCGTCGGTCGCGTCGCCGGTGTTCGTGACTGCTGCGCGGGTGCGGATCAGTCCGGTTGCGAGGAGCTCGATCTCGAGGCGGACGGCGAGGCCGGCGTGCCCGTCAGCGGCCTCGACGACGACCAGGGCCGGGCCGGCGTCGATGCGCGCGGGCTCGTCGTCCGTGCTGGGTGCGCTCCCGTGCGCCGCGCTCGGCGCGGTCTCGTGGGCTTCGCCGATCACGTCGATGCTCGTCGTCGTGAACTTCGGCGACCAGTCGTGGCCGTCCCGGTGACCGCTGATGCCGGGCTTGCCCGACCACCCGGCGTGCGGTTCCGGCAGGATCGCCAGTCGGATCGGCTCGTCGACGGCGTTCGACACGACCGGCTCCCGCCCGGCCAGCACGAGTGCCTGGAGGTCAGCGGTGGACTGTTCCCCGAGGGCCGCACCCCAGTGCACCACCGACGGCAGGCGCCCCTCGGTGCAGTCGAGCACGAGGGAGACCCCGGCGGTGGACAGGTGGACGAGGGAGTGCGTCATCGAAGCTCCAGGTCTGCGTTACTTTTGTCCTGCAAGTATGTCAGAGGGACTCGTCAGAACCAGCGCTTCACCTTGAAGACGACGAAGAGGATCGCGGCGAAGGCCACCATCGCGATGATCGACAGCGGGTACCCCCACGTCCACGAGAGCTCGGGCATGTGGGTGAAGTTCATGCCGTAGATGGCCGCGATGAGGGTCGGCGCGAAGAGGATGGCCGCCCAGCCGGAGATCTTCTTCGTGTCGTCGTTCTGCTTCTGCGCCGCCAGGGTCGCGTCGACCGTCAGCGCGTTCTGCAGGAGCTGCCGGAAGGTGTCGATGCGCTCGATGGTCCGGATGGCGTGGTCGAGGACGTCGCGGAAGCGTCGCTGCATCTCGACCGGCAGGTGGTACTTCTCGGCGCCGCGGTGGATGTTCTCGATCATGTGGACCAGCGGACGCGCTGCCCGCTGGAAGTCGACCACCTCGCCGAAGAGCTCGTAGATGCGTCGGGAGACCCCGGGGACACCGGCGAAGAGCTGGTCCTCGATCTGGTTGATGTCCTCCTCGAGCCCGTCGATCACCGGGATGTAGTCGTCCACGATCGAGTCCATCAGCGCCCAGAGCTGTGCCTGCGGTCCCGCCGTCACGAGTCCGGGCTTGCCGCTCATCCGCTGCAGCGCCCGCGGCACGACGTTCCGGCCACGCGGATCGGCCTTCACGACGGCCAGGAAGAACTGCTCGCCGACGAACGCGTGCACCTCGCCGAACTCGACCTCCTCCAGCTGGTCGTTGTACAGCGCTGGCTTCAGCACCGCGAAGAGGGTCGAGCCGTACCGCTCGAGCTTCGGCCGCTGGTGCCCCTCGGCGGAGTCCTCCACCGCGAGCTCGTGCAGACCGAGCGCCACCGCGACGTCCCCGAGCTCCTCGGCGTCGGGTTGGTACAGGACGATGCAGGCGCTGGCGTCCTGGTCCTCCATCATGCGGAAGGAGTCGTCGAGCGTCGGACTCGCGATCGGTGCGATGCGGTCGATGTAGGCGGTGTTGAGCTCGACGGTCACGTGCCCAACCTACGCACGTCCCCCATCCGCTGAACGGCGCCTGCGCACCGTGGCGTGGCGACCGCCTACCGTGCAGATCATCAGCATGCTGACGAAGGGATGAGTCATGCGGTGGTTCCGGAAGATCGTGATCGCGGCGAGCGCCGTCGTCGCCGTGGTCGGCTCGTTCATCGGGTCGGGCGCTGCAGGTGGCACGCCGATCCAGGACGCCGCGGGCGGGGCGTTGTCGGCCTCGTCGACGACCATCGCGCCGGCCGGGCCCGCGTTCGGCATCTGGAGCGTCATCTACGTGGGGCTCATCGCCTTCGCCGTCTGGCAGTTCCTGCCCCGCCGTGGCGACGAGGCCCGGCACGACCGCATCGCCGTGCCCGCGACGCTGTCCCTGCTGCTCAACGCCGCCTGGATCCTGTCCGTGCAGTTCGGGCTGCTCTGGCTGAGCGAGCCGATCATCGTCGCCCTGCTCGCGGTGCTCGCGTGGACGTTCGTGATCCTGCGACGCACGCGGCCGTCCGGCACGGTGGAGGCGATCGTCACCGACGGCACGTTCGGGCTCTACCTCGGCTGGGTGTGCGTCGCGACGGCGGCGAACACGGCAGCGGTGCTGACGGCCGCCGGCTTCCGGGGCTTCGGGCTGTCGCAGGACGTCTGGGGGGTCGTCGTGGCACTCGTCGCCGGGGCGGTCGGGGTCCTGCTGGCCGTGAGCGGCAGCGGGCGCCTCGCTCCGACGGTCTCGCTGGGGTGGGGCCTGGCGTGGGTCGCGGTCGCACGACTCGACGGCCCGCTGGTGTCGGTGCCCACGGCGGTCGCTGCGCTCCTCGCCGTCGTCGTCGCCGTGGTGGTCACCCTCGCCGTGCGGACCCGCGCGGGCTGGTCCGCCGCCCGGTCCGCGCGCGCCGCGTAGCCCGTGCCCTCCGTCGTGCTGCTGGCGACATCGTGCCGCCAGGCCGCCCGCTCCCTACCGCGAAAGCGACAGTTCCCCGCCGGAGTTCGGCGGGGAACTGTCGCTTTCGCGGAAGGGGCAGAGGGCACCCGACGCCGGACGCGCGGCGCCCCGCAGCCGCGTCAGGCCGCGGACGCGACCAGGCCGTGGGCAGCGGCCACGGCCTCGTTCGTGACGCGGCCGGCGTGCACGTTGAGGCCCTTCGCCAGGGCGGCGTCGGACTCGAGCGCCGCTTCCCAGCCCTGGTTCGCGATCGCCAGGGCGTAGGGCAGCGTCGCGTTCGTGAGCGCGATCGTCGACGTGCGCGGGACGGCACCCGGCATGTTCGCCACGCAGTAGTAGACCGCGTCGTGCACGCGGAACGTCGGGTCGTCGTGCGTCGTCGGGTGCGAGCCCTCGAAGCAGCCGCCCTGGTCGATCGCGATGTCCACGAGCACCGATCCCGGGCGCATGTCGGCGACCATGGCGTCGGTCACGAGCTTCGGCGCCGAGGCCCCGGGGATGAGCACCGACCCGATGACGAGGTCCGCGTCCTGCAGCGCCGTCGCGATCGCGTGGGTCGACGAGCGGAGCGTCGTGATGCGTCCGTCGAACCGCGCGTCGAGCGCACGGAGTCGCGGCAGGCTGATGTCGAACACGGTGACGTCCGCACCCATCCCGAGGGCGATCGTCGCCGCGTGCTCACCGGCGACGCCGCCGCCGATCACCACGACGCGGCCCTTCGGTGTGCCGGGGACGCCACCGAGGAGCAGCCCACGGCCGCCGTTCGCCGCCATCAGGTGGTTCGCGCCGACCTGGGCGGACAGACGTCCGGCGATCTCCGACATCGGGGACAGCAGCGGCAGCGACCGGTCGGGCAGCTGCACGGTCTCGTACGCGATGGCCGTCGCACCGGAAGCCACGAGGGCATCGGTGAGCGGCCGGTCAGCGGCGAGGTGCAGGTAGGTGAAGAGCACCTGCCCGGGTCGGATCGACGGGTACTCGGACGCGACGGGCTCCTTGACCTTCAGCACCAGCTCGGCCCGCGCCCACACGTCGTCGGCGGTGGGGACGATCGTCGCACCGGCGGCGGCGTACTCGTCGTCCGGGAACGACGACCCGGTTCCGGCTCCGGCCTGCACGAGGACCTCGTGCCCGTGCATCGTGAGTTCGGCGACGCCGGCCGGGGTGGCGGCGACACGGAACTCGTTGTTCTTGATCTCGGTGGGGACGCCGATCAGCATGGCGGACTCCTTCGTGGGCGACGTGGCTCGGTCGCCCACCATCCAGCCACTCGCGCGTGTCCGTCGTGTTACAGCCGAACATCCGGACAGTCAGCACCGAATCCGTGTCACGGAATTCGGCTTCAGAGCACCTTGCCCGGGTTCAGGATCCCGTTCGGATCGAACACCCGCCGGATCCCCCGCTGCAGCGTCACCAGGTCGTCGCCGAGCTCGTCCCCGATCCACCGTCGCTTCAGGACGCCGACCCCGTGTTCACCGGTCAACGTGCCGCCGAGCTCGATCGCCGCTCGGAACAGCGCGTCTGCCGCGTCCCAGACGTGCTGCGGGACCTCGTCGCCGTCGAACACGAAGTTCGGGTGCAGGTTGCCGTCCCCGGCGTGGGCGACGGTCGGGATCGCGACGCCGTGCTCGTGGCCGATCGCCGCCACCCGGTCGAACATGTCCGCGAGTCGGCTGCGCGGGACCGCGACGTCCTCGATGAGCACCTGGCCGCGCGCCTCCATGGCCGGGTGGAACGACCGGCGGATGGTCAGCAGGCGCTCGCGTTCGTCGCCGTCGACCGCCCGGCGGACGGTTCCGCCGGCGGCCTGGAGGACCGGCTCGGCTCCGCGCGCCGCTTCCGTCCCGCCCACGCCGTCGAACTCGACGAGCAGGAACGCCCCGCCGGCGGGAACCGCTCCCACGGACTCGGCGATCACGTCCGGTCCCAGGTAGGCCGCGATCCCGGCGAGCGCTGCGGCATCGAGCAGTTCGACGGTCGACGGCCGTTCCGGCCCGTGCACGACGTCGGCTGCTGCTGCTGCCGCTGCTCGGACGTCCGGGAAGACCGCGCCGAGCGTCGCGGGCTCCCCCGACGGCACCGGGACGAGCCGGACGGTCGCCCCGACGATCACCCCGAGGGTGCCCTCGGAGCCGACCATGAGCGCGGTGAGGTCGAGGCCGGTGACGCCCTTCACGGTGCGGTGGCCGGTGGAGACCAGGCGCCCGTCCGCGAGCACGACGTCGAGCCCGAGGACGGCTTCGCGCGTCACCCCGTACTTCACGCATCGGAGGCCCCCGGCGTTCGTGGCGATGTTCCCGCCGATGCTCGAGATCGCCGCACTGGCCGGGTCCGGAGCGAACCGGAGTCCGAGCGGCAGCACCGCGGCGTTCAGGGCACCGTTCAGCACGCCCGGCTCGACCACGGCGAGCTCGTCGTCGGCCGAGACCTCGACGATGCGGTCCATCAGCGCGACACTCAGTACCACCGACCCGTCCGTGCCGTTCGCCCCACCGGCGAGCCCGGTTCCTGCGCCTCGGGGGACGACACCCACCCCGAGCTCGTTGCACGTGCGGAGCGTCGCTTGCACGTGGGCGACGGTGCGCGCCTCGACGAGTGCTGCCGGGCGTCCGGTCGCGACCCAGCCGGACTTGTCGGTCCTCGTGGCGTCCAGTGCGTCGGCGTCGTCCCGCACGATCAGCCCGTCCGGGTCGTCGAGGGCGGAACGGAGTCTGGCGACGACGGTGTCCATGCGGGCAACGCTACCGAGTCGAGCCGCGACGCCGTCAGCCGCGACTGCGGAGCGACTCGCTCGGGAGTTCCCCGAAACGAGCCCGGTACGCGGCGGAGAACCGGCCGAGGTGGCCGAAGCCCCACGACCTGGCGATCTCGGCGACCGAGAGCTCGTCGCGGTCGGCGCGACGCAGGTCGTTGTGCGCGCCTTCGAGTCGGACTTCCCGGAGGAGCTCCCCCGGGGTCTGGTCGAGGTGGCGACGCAGCGACTGCTGCAGCCCACGCGGGCTGAGCCCGGCCGCGTCGGCGATCTCCGAGGTGCCGATGGGCTCGTGGGCGTGCGCGTGGACGTACTCGAGCGCACGGCGGAGTCGCTCGTGCTCCGGACCGTTGCCGGCGACCGTCGCCCGCCAGCTCGCGCGCTGGGGGAACGCCCGCAGCGCGGCGACCGAGAACGCCTCGGCGATGTCCCGCCGGGCGACCTCGTCGAGATCCTGCTCCATGTCGAGCCAGGTGGACGAGTGCTGTTGCACGATCGACCGCCACAGCCGCATGCCCTCTGCGGTCGGCGCGCGGAGCGGCTCGAACGCGAACGCGGGGTCGCCGGTCAGTCCGGTCACGAAGGCCCGGTCGAGGTGCACCATGCTGAGTGCGATGTCCCGCTGGTGGACTTCGTACGCGGTCTCCACGGGCAGGACCACGGGGACCCCTGGTTCGAGGTCGAGGCTCTCGCCGCCGGCCGTCATCGTGCTCGTGCCACCGCGGACCCACGCGACGATGAACTCGTCCGCGACGAAGCTCTCGCTCCGCAGGTCGACGCCGAAGCGTGCCGTCCGCAGGGACATCCGATCGTCCCCCACGCCGGCGAAGTCCCACTTGGTCTTCGGCGACGTGCGACGGACCGTCGGCGTGCGGAGGTCGTAGTCGACCGAGAAGAACGCGATCGCATCATCGACGTCGGTGCCGGCGAGCCGCCGGAACCACCGAGAACCCTGACGATCATCCATGGCGGCGAGGATACGCACGACCACCGACACTCGTGGATCGTCAGGGCTGCAGGATGGCCTGCCCGATGCTCTCGTCGAGGATCAGGTCCGTGATGAGCCCCGCCGCGAGCGCGCCCTTGAGCGACGCCGCCTTGCCGCGCCCCGCCACCACGCAGATGCGCCGGGGAGCCCGCTTGATGGTGTCGAGGTCCGGGCCGCCGGCGCGGGCGTTCACGCCGATGTCCCGCCACGACCCGTCCGCGCGGTAGAACACGGTCGAGACGTCCCCGACGACCTTCGCCTTCGTCAGTTCCTCGCGGTCGGCCGGGTCGAGGTAGCCGCCGGAGTACACGTGCGAGGGAACCGGGGCCTGCGGCGCACCGACACCGAACACGACGACGTCCATCCGCTCGTGCAGGTCGAGCACGCGCCGGATCGAACGCTCGCGGAACAGGGCCTCCTTCGTCGCCGGGTCGTCGAAGAACGCCGGGACGGGGAACTGCTGCACGAGCGCACCGTAGGCCTCACCGAAGCGCCGGAGGATCTCGGACGCGTAGACGATGCCGGTGGTGCGGGTGTTCGCCGCGCCGTTCACCTGCACGACGGTGGAGCCGTGCGTGGTCTTCGGCACGAGGTACCGGCTGACGGCGCTCACCGTCGAACCCCACGACAGCCCGATCACCATGTTCGACTCGATGTACTGCGTCAGGATCCTCGCCGCGGACAGCGCCACCCGCTCGAGCCGGTCGACGTCGCTCGTGTGGTCGGGCACCGGGACCACGTGCGCGTGCACCCCGAACCGTGCACGGATGTTCCGGCTCAGCGCGGCGGCCTGGTCGAGCGGCGACCGGATCTGGATGTCGACGAGCCCGGTGTCCCTGGCGTGCTTCAGCAACCGGGACACCGACGAGCGGGACGTGCCGAGTTCGTCGGCGATGGCGTCCATCGTCAGGTCCTGCAGGTAGTACAGGTGTGCGGCGCGCAGCGCCTGCTGGGTGCGCATCGGTTGGGCGGCATCGCTCATGGAGCCAACCATGCACGGACGTGCACGGCGTCTGCAAGCCCGGTCGAGCCTCCCGTCCCCCGTTCCGGGCCGGACCACAGGTGTTCTGCACGTTCGTGCACGCAAGTTGCCCGACCGTTCACGAAGGCGCACGATCGATCTCGAACCCAGCGAACCGACCCCAGAAAGCGACGCGTACGCACATGTCGAAGACGACGCAGCCCCGACGCACGGTGACATCGCTCACCGAGCGCCCGAACGCACAGGTCCTCATCGTCGGTGGCGGCATCAACGGCATCGCCACCTTCCGCGACCTCGCCCTGCAGGGCGTCGACGTCGCGCTCGTCGAGCGCGGCGACTACGCCTCCGGCGCCTCAGCGGCGTCGAGCCACATGATCCACGGTGGCATCCGCTACCTCGAGAACGGCGAGTTCCGCCTGGTGCGCGAGAGCGTGCAGGAGCGCAACGGCCTGATCCGCATCGCCCCGCACTACGTCAAGCCGCTGCAGACGACGATGCCGATCTTCTCGACGTTCTCCGGCATCATGAACGCCCCGCTGCGCATGCTGACGCACAAGCAGCGCTCCACCAAGGAGCGCGGCGCGATGCTCATCAAGATCGGCATGACGATCTACGACTCCTTCTCGCGCGACGGCGGCTCGGTCCCGAAGCACGTCTTCCGCACCAAGAAGGCGGCGCTCGAGGACATGCCGGCCCTCAACAAGGACCTGAAGTACACCGGGACCTACTACGACGCCTCCGTGCACGAGCCGGAGCGTCTGGCGCTCGACGTGCTCAAGGACGGCCTGGCCGCAGGCAGCGGGACCGGCTCCGCCGCGACCGCCCGCGCGACCAACTACGTCGAGGCAGCCGGCACCCGCGACGGCGGCGTCCTGCTCCGCGACCGCGAGACCGGCGAGGAGTTCGTGTTCACGGCCGACGTCGTGATCAACGCGTCCGGCCCCTGGACCGACCTGACCAACGGCGCCTTCGGTGGCGAGACCAAGTTCATGGGCGGCACGAAGGGCTCGCACATCGTCGTGCACAACGACGAGCTGCTCGAGGCCACGAAGGGTCGTGAACTGTTCTTCGAGAACGACGACGGCCGCATCGTGCTGATCTACCCGCTCAAGGGCCGGGTGCTCATCGGCACGACGGACATCGACGCCGACCCCTCGAAGCCGGTCACGACGACGGACGAGGAGATCGACTACTTCTTCGGGCTCGTCAAGCACGTGTTCCCGCAGATCGAGGTCACGCGCGACCACATCGTCTACA
Source organism: Curtobacterium sp. L3-7 (assembly GCF_048756585.1). Classification (NCBI taxonomy): domain Bacteria; kingdom Bacillati; phylum Actinomycetota; class Actinomycetes; order Micrococcales; family Microbacteriaceae; genus Curtobacterium; species Curtobacterium sp. L3-7. The sequence continues at coordinate 3,443,320 of NZ_CP151474.1, forward strand.
GCTACTCCGGCATCCGCCCGCTCCCCCGCCACGAGGACACCGCCCCCGGCTTCGTCTCCCGTGACTACCGGATCGTGGACACCCCGATCGCCGGACTCCCGAAGAGCACCGTGCTGTCGCTCGTCGGCGGCAAGTGGACGACCTTCCGCGCCCTCGCCGCGCACCTGTCGACCGAGGCCACCACGAAGCTCGGCGTCGCCCGCAAGGTCGACACGACCGGCATGGCGATCGGCGGCGGCAAGGAGTTCCCGACCACCGACGCCCAGCGTGCGCTGTGGATCAAGTCGCACCGCGACGGGCTCGACGCCGGGCTGGTCGACGGACTGCTCGAGCGCTACGGCACCCGCGCGGCCGAGGTCGTCGACGTCCTCACCGACGGGCCGGTCGAGCCGCTCGAGTCCGACCCGGCCCTCACCCGGGCAGAGGTCGCGTACTTCGCCGAGCACGAGCACGCCGTGCACCTGGTCGACGTGGTGCTCCGCCGCACGAACCTCGCGTTCGTCGGTGGCGTCACGATCGACCTGCTCGACGAGCTCGCCGACGTGCTCGCCGGGGTGCTCGGCTGGACGACGGAGGAGCGTGCGGACGAGGTCCAGCGCACCCTCGACGTGCTGCGCGAGTCGCACGGTGTGATCGTGCCGCTGACCGCGGCGCCGGCGCGCGCGTAGACGCGCCGACAGACGGACGGGAGGCTCGGTGCCAGCTGGCACCGAGCCTCCTGTCTGCGCGCGCTCCGCGTGTTGCGACGCGCCAGCGGCGCGCGGCGCCAGCGCCGACCGAGCCTGCGAGGTCGGTTCTGTGGGCGCGACCTAGAACCGCTCGCCGGTCGGGTCCTGCGCGGTCCGGTCGATGAGGTCGTCGCCGCCCATCGGCTCGCCCGCCCAGTCGACCAGGCGCCAGCCGTCGGCGGTGGATCCCTCGAGCTCGACGACCCCGGTGTTCTCCAGGTGTCGGCTCGCACCGAGATCGTTCGGCGTGTTCTGTGCCGTCACGGCCGACCAGATCCGGATCGCCGCACCGTGGCTGAACGCCGCGGCGACGGCGACGCCGGTGTCCTCGATCTGCCGGATCGCGTCGTCGTAGCGGTCGAAGAAGTCCTCGCCGGTCTCGGCTCCCGGCATCCGGGCCTCGCGCTCCCCCGACGCCCACGCGTAGCAGGCGGCGAGGTAGCGCTGCACGGAGGTCTCGTCCCGAGCACCCTGCAGGTCGCCGGCTTCGATCTCGCGGAGACCGGGGAGCGCCACGGGGTCGATGCCGAGCGACGCGGCCAGGGGTGCGGCGGTGGCGTGGGTCCGGATCATGCTCGACACGAAGAGCTTCTCGATGCCACGGTCCGCCAGGGCCTCCGGCAGCGCAGCGGCCTGCTGCTGCCCGAGCTCCGTCAGCCCGGGCCCGGGGACCTCGGCGTCGAGGACGCCGTTCACGTTCGCGGGGGTCTGGCCGTGTCGGATGAGCAGCAATCGCATGCTGCCACCCTACGGAACCCGGACGATCAGCCCTGTCGCGTGTTCCACCGCGGGTTCTGCTTGTTGATGACGTAGACCCGGCCGCGACGTCGGACGACCTGCGAGCCGGGGATCCTCTTGAGCGCCTTGAGCGAGTTACGGACCTTCACGGTGACCTCCTTGTTGATAACGGTTTTCATGTACATTAGCTGACATGCGACCAGCCGTCATCACGCTCGTGTCCGCCCTCCACGAGGTCGACGCCGACCGCGTCGCCGCCCGACTGACGACCCCGTCCGGTGCACCGGGCAGGCAGCGGGGGCACCGGATGCACGTCACCGGGAGTGCCTTCGCGGCGGCACGGGCGATCGCCGCGAGGACCGACCAGCTCGACCGGATGTGCGGCCCTGATGCCGATCACGACCTCGTCGTGACCCTCGCCCCTGGAGCGGACACCCGCGCGGTGGGGATGCTCCTCGCGAACGCGGCCAGGAGCGAGCACGGCGACGACCGGGTCCTCCGGCACGCCGTGGCCGTGCTGCGCGCCGACGACGTCGCACACCTGCTCTGGTCCGACGTGGACGACGCGTTCGTGGCGGCCGACCGCGTCGCCGCACTCGTGGAGTACTCGACCGTGATCGCCCTGGACCGGTTCGCGGGACTGACCGGGCGTCGACGTCGTGCACTGGTGGCGCTGCTGCACCGGATGGCACCGCACGCCGTGATCGTGGCACTCGACCGGGTGCACTCCGCCGCTGACCTGCCGGCGTCGAACGGGGGTGCTGCGCGGCTCCTCGCGACGGGAGCCGGGTGGATGCGGGCGCTGTCGAGCGGGGCGGACCTCGGTCGGGGCACGCGGGACGACCTCGTCACGCTGCGCTACCGGGAGCCGCTGCCGTTCCACCCCGGGCGGCTGGCGACCGTGATCGAGGACGACCTCGCCGCCGGGGTGAACGGCCGGGTGCTGCGTTCCCGGGGGTTCTTCCGCCTGGCATCTCGTCCCGATCACGTCGGGTCGTGGGCGAGCTTCGGGGCGATGCTCGCGCTCGACCCCACCGCGAACCCGTCGTGGGACGAGGACGCCCCGATCGGGCAGGCGATCTGGTTCGTCGGGGAGCGGCTCGACGTCCCGGGCATCGAGCGCGCACTCGACGGGGCGCTGCTCACGCCGGACGAGCTGCTCGCGGGGCCGGACCTCTGGCGCACGTGGGCGGATCCGTTCCCCGCGTGGCCGGCGCTCGACCACGAGCACGGGCGCGACTGACGGGGCGCCGCGCGTGCGCCGGCGCCGTGCGTGCGCCGTGCAGCCCCCGTCGGCCAACACCGACTCGGAACGACAAGGGCGCCGTCGTACGACAGCGGTTCTGTCGCTCCCCAGCGCCCGCAACAGTCCGCGCACGCAAGCGGCGACAGTACCGTCGTCGCACGACAGCGGTTCTGTCGTTCCGAGTCGGGGAGCACGGGCCCGCCACGAACGACGCGCGCACCGACGGGAGGCGCGGTGCGAGTCGGACTCGCACCGCGCCTCCCGTCGGTGGTCGCGCTGGGATCGCGCCCCGCTTCGGACATCGCGTCCCGTCACCACGGGGCGCGATGTCCACGCCGGGGCGCGATCAGCCAAGCCGACGCGCGCGGCGCGCCCTCAGCGCGCGCCGACGCGCGCCTCGCGGGCGGCGTCCTCGGCCGCGAACGGCAGGTCGCCGAGGTCGAGGTTCGGGTTCGTGTCCTGGGTGAGCACGAGCTCGCGGGCCTCGTCGTCGGACTCCACCGCCGGCATCGACCCGGGCAGCGGGCGCCGCGAGGACTCCTTCATGCAGAACACCCCGACCGCGCCGATGACGCTCATCGCCATGAGGAAGTACGCCGGTGCCAGCTCGTCGCCGGTCCACGTCAGGAGCGCCTGCACGATGAGCGGCGTCGTCCCACCGAACACGGCGATCGCGATGTTGTACGCGAAGCCCATGCCGCCGTAGCGCGTGTTCGTCGGGAAGAGCGCCGGCAGCGACGCGGCCTGGTTCGACACCCACAGCGCGGTCATCAGCGCGAGCAGCCCGAGACCGAGCAGCGTCGACCACTGCGCACCGTGTCCGATGAGCATGAACGCCGGGATGACGAGCACGACGGTCGTCGCCGCACCGATCCACATCACGATGCGACGGCCGAGGTTGTCGGACAGCTTGCCGGTCATCGGCAGCATCACGGCGAGGAGCACGAGCACCGGGATCGTGAGCAGCGTGCCGTCGAGTGCGGAGTACCCGAGCGAGTCGGTGAGGTAGGTCGGCATGTACGAGGTCAGCGCGTAGCCGACGGTGTTCGACGCCGCGACGAGCATCACGGCGATGACGATCGGACGCCAGTGCTCCTTGACCATCACGACGACGTTGCGCGGGCGGCCCTGGGCCTCCGCGATCGCGTCGGTCGCAGCGGCCTGCGCGGCCTGGGTCGCCTGGAACACCGGCGACTCCTCGATGCGCAGGCGGAAGTAGATCGCGACGGTGCCGATCACGCCGGCGAGGAGGAACGGCAGACGCCACCCCCACGCGGTCATGGTCTCCTCACCCAGCGAGACCTGGAGCACGGACACGACCGCCGCACCGAGCGCGAAGCCCATGTAGCTCCCGAAGTCGAGGAAGCTCGCGAAGAACCCGCGACGACGATCGGGCGCGTACTCGGTGATGAAGGTCGTGGCACCGGCGTACTCACCGCCGGTCGAGAAGCCCTGCAGCAGCTTGAGCACGACGAGCAGCACGGGCGCGGCGGCACCGATCAGCGCGAAGTCCGGCAGCGCTCCGATGAGGAACGTCGACGCCGCCATCATGATCAGCGTGGTCGCGAGGACCTTCTGCCGTCCGATCTTGTCGCCGAGGCGCCCGAAGACGATCCCCCCGAGCGGCCGGGCGATGTACGTCGCGGCGAAGACACCGAGACTGAACAGGATCTGGACCGCTGGTTCGGCGGTCGGCAGGAAGACCCGCCCCATCGTGACGGCGAGGTAGCCGTAGACGCCGACGTCGTACCACTCCATCGTGTTGCCGACGACCATGCCGCCGACGGCCTTGCGCATCATGCTCTTGTCGACCACCGTGACGTCGCTCTGGCGGAGCCGTCGACGCGGTCGGGTGGGGGTACTACTGGGGTCGGAACCCATGCACTGCTCCTCGGGTCATCGCCCGGCCGGTTCGCCGGGCTCGACCGGTTCGGGCAACCGGTCGTGAACGGCGTCGAACGTTACCGAGCAACCGAAATGTCATTGGCCGGTGATTCACAGGCAGCGGCGTGTCACCCGGACGGGGGTCACCGCGCTTCCGCGTGTCCATGGGGAACCACAGACCCGCGTAACGAGGTCATAACATCGCGTCATGGCGATCGAACCGGACACGAAGAACTGGACCTGGGTCATCGAGGCCGCGTGCCCGGAGTGCGGCTACGACGGCAGCACGGTGACGATCCGCGACGTGCCGGGGATCATCGAGGCGAACACCACCGGCTGGCCAGCGGAACTCGCGCGCGACGGCGCCCGTGACCGCCCGGACGACCACACCTGGTCGCCACTCGAGTACGGCGCCCACGTCCGCGACGTGCACCGGAAGATGACCGAACGGCTGGAGCTCATGCTCGCCGAGGACGCCCCGACCTTCCCGAACTGGGACCAGGACGCCACCGCCGAGGTCGATCGCTACGGCGAGCAGGACCCGACGGTCGTGGCGCGGGAGCTCGGCGAGGCCGCACACCGTGCGGCGCGGGCGTTCGACGAGGTCCGGGACGACCAGCTCTCCCGCACGGGGCTGCGATCCGACGGCAGTGCGTTCACGGTCGCGAGCCTCGCGACGTACTACGCGCACGACCCGGTGCACCACCTCTGGGACGTGCGGCGCAACCGCGCGTAGGAGGTCGAATCGCACGTCGGAGGTCGGTTTTTCCGCCCACCGACGCGCGTTTCCGCCGTCCAGGGCGGGTGCGATGGGTGCGAACGCGCGTCCAGGGCGGACGGGAGGCTCGTGGCGGGGCCGCCACGAGCCTCCCGTCCGGTGGGTAGATCAGGCCAACGCGTCGAGCAGGGCGCGCGCCGTCGCGGCGTCCGTCACCAGCTCGTTGACCAGGCCGCCGCGGACGGCGCCGATGATGCTCGGCACCTTCGACTCCCCGACCGCCATGCCCACGGCGTGCGGGACCGCGGCGAGCACCTCGCGCGACGTCCGCACCATCCGGTCGCTGCCGGGGAACTCGATCGCCGACCCGTCCGGCGCGTAGAAGTTCAGGCAGACGTCACCGGCCGCTCGGTCGAAGGCCTGGTCCTCGACCGGGACGCCCCGCGCGAGTGCGTCGCGTGTCGGGGTCGGTGCGCCGATGCCGAGGATCGCGCCCTTCGCCCGGCTCCACAGCCCGATGACGTGCTGGAACGCCGGGTCCTCGTCGAGGGAGGCGCGCATCGCCTCGGACGGCAGCGCCTGCGCGAACAGGAACGCCGGGATCGCACCGGAGCGCTCGGCCGCGGTCCGGGTGATCTCGTTCGTCTGGAACCACGGCATCGGGTCCGCCTGACCACCCACCGTCGGGACGAGCTGCACACCGGCGAGCGGTGGCATGCCGGCGTGGGCGACGTCGTAGACCGTGCGGCCGGACGACATCAGGACGGCGTCACCAGGGACGAGCGCCATCCCGTCGACGGCTGCCGCGAGCGGGGCGGCGAGGTCGGCACCGAGCGTCGCCGTGTGCGTCACCGCGGCGAGGTGCACGGCGCGGAGCCCGAGGACCACCTGGAGCCGCTCGGCGAGCGCGACGGTCTCGTCCTGGAACGGGTCGACGACCTCGATGCGGACGAGTCCCGCCCGCCTGGCCTCGGCGACCAGTCGGGAGACCGTCGGCCGGGAGACGCCGAGGCGCGAGGCGATCTCGACCTGCGTGGCGTCCTCGAGGTAGTACATCCGCGCGGCCTGGTACACCGTGTCGAGCGGGAATCGGCTGCGCCCGGCGTCCGTGGGAGATGACTCGGCGGACATGGAGCGGGACCTTCCCTCGGGGTGGACGCCGACCACGTGTCGGGCGTCGCGGATGGACACCGTGATCGTAGTCCCGGCGCGGGTCACCGGATCGTGAACCCGCCGTCCACGCGGAGGTCGGCACCGTTCACCATCGCGCTCGACTCCCCGGCGAGGAACACCACGGCCGCGGCGATCTCGTCCGGGGTCGCGAAGCGTCCGGTCGGGATCTCGTCCTGGTGCCTGATGCCGTTCTCGTTCGCCCAGGCTGCCTTGCCGAGGTCCGTCAGCACGACGGTCGGCGACACGGTGTTCACGGTGACACCGCGTCCGCCCCACTCGAGGGCGAGGACTCGGGTCATGCCGATGACGCCGGCCTTCGACGCGCAGTACGCGGCGTGCCCGTCGATGCCGACGTGTGCCGCCTGCGAGGCGATGTTCACGATGCGGCCGTACCCGGCGGCGAGCATGTGACGCCCAGCAGCCTGGGCGACGCGGTAGGTGCCGGTGAGGTTGACGTCGATGGTCTTCGCCCACGCGCCCGGCTCGAGGTCCTCGGCCGGGGCGAGCGCGACGATGCCGGCGCAGTTCACGAGGACGTCGATGCGCCCGAAGCCGTCGACGACGTCGGCGATCGTGCGTGCGACGGAGGTCTCGTCGGTGACGTCGCACCCGAATCCGGCGTGGTGGTCTCCGGTCAGTGCAGCGGCGGCATCCGATGCACCGTCGGACCGGACGTCGACGATCGCGACGCGGGCGCCTCGTTCGGCGAGCGCCCTGGCGATGGCGTTGCCGATCCCCGATGCACCACCAGTGACGATCGCGGTGCGACCGGTGAAGTCGTTCGTCAGGTCGACGGTGTCCGGACCGGGGCGGAGTGCCGTGGCGAAGTCGGTGGTCATGGTGCGCTCCCTTGCGATCACGGTGCGGCTGCGGTGCCGCTGTGCCGAACCTATCAGAAATTGTGTTCTGGACAAACGTTCCGAGGGGTGTACAGTCGACGCCGAAGCGACCCAACGAAGGAGCAGCTGATGTCGACGACGACGCAGACCACGGCCAGCACCACGGCCGACACGACCATCCCGACGACGATGCGTGCCGTCGTCGTCCACGGCCCTGGCGACTACCGCCTCGAGACCCGCCCCGTGCCGACACCCGGCCCCGGAGAGCTCCTGCTCCGCACGGACGCCGTCGGCATCTGCGCGAGCGACCTGAAGTGCTACCACGGCGCCGCGAAGTTCTGGGGCGACGAGAACCGCCCGGCGTGGGCCGAGAAGGACCGCATCCCGGGGCACGAGTTCGTCGGCACGATCGTCGCCGGCGACGACGAGACGCTTGCCAAGCGCAAGGTCACGATCGGCGACCGCATCGCCTGCGAGCAGATCGTGCCGTGCTGGGAGTGCAAGTACTGCCTCGAGGGCGCGTACTGGATGTGCAACGTGCACGACATGTTCGGCTTCAAGGGCTACGACGGCGCGATGGCCGAGTACGTCCTCGTCCCGGCCAAGGCACTGACGCACCCGGTGTCGCACGCCCTGCCCGGCCAGGTCGCCGCCTTCGCCGAGCCCCTCTCGTGCGCCTTCCACGCCGTCGAGCGCGGCGACATCAAGTTCGGCGACACCGTCGTGATCGCCGGCGCCGGCCCGATCGGCCTGTCCGCCATCGCCGGTGCCCGTCAGAAGAACCCGCTGCGCATCATCGCGCTCGACGTCGTCGACGCCAAGCTGGAGCTCGCCCGCAAGGTCGGCGCCGACCTGACGATCAACATCGCGAACGAGGACGCCGTCGCCCGCGTCAAGGAACTCACCGACGGCTACGGCGCCGACGTCTACATCGAGGCGACCGGCCACCCGTCCGCGGTGCCGCAGGGACTCAACCTGCTCCGCAAGCTCGGCACGTTCGTCGAGTACTCGGTCTTCAAGGACAACGTCTCCGTCGACTGGTCGATCATCTCCGACGACAAGGAGCTCGACATCCGCGGTGCCCACCTCGGCCCGCACACCTGGCCGGCGGCGATCAAGCTGCTCGAGACCGAGACGCTGCCGATGTCGGAGATCTGCACGCACCAGTTCCCGCTCGAGCGCTTCCAGGAGGCCCTCGACCTGGTCGGCGACTCCGCCGGCGCCAGCGTCAAGGTGTCGATCATCCCGTCCCTGCAGGCCTGAGCCCCACGCGACCACAGGAGTCAACCCAGATGTCAACGACGACACAGCGCGCCACCGGCGCGCCCACCGCACCCCGGGTCGAGGGCCGCCTCGACAAGATGGGCATCCCGCGCCCGCTCGCCCTCGGCTTCCTCGCCGTCCTGGTCTTCATGACAGGGAACGGCGTCGAGTCGAACTTCATCACGCCGCACATGGTCGCGGTCCTCGGTTCCCCCGAGGCCACCGTCGCGACCATCGTGACGTTCTACAGCCTCGCCGCGCTGGTCGGCAGCTACATCTCCGGCGCCCTCGCCGACCTGATCGGGCCGCGCAAGGTGATGATCATCGGGTTCGCGGTCTGGGTGGTGTTCGAGGTCCTGTTCCTCATCGCGCTCGGCCTCGGCAGCGTGCCCTTCGCCGCCGTCACCTACGCGATCCGCGGCTTCGGGTACCCGCTCTTCGCCTTCGCCTTCCTGGTGTGGGTGAACATCACCACGCCGGTGGAGCGCAACGGCTCGGCCGTCGGCTGGTTCTACGTCGCCTTCACCGGCGGCCTGCCCACGCTCGGGTCGCTCTTCGCGATCGGCGCCATCCCGGTCTTCGGCGGCGGCACGGTCGGCGAGACCGGCGCGATGGTCGCCTCGATCGGCCTGGTCGTGATCGGGTTCCTGATCCTGCTGTTCGGCGTCCGGCTGCCGAACGGGTTCTCGCGGATCGCACCGGAGGGCGAGAGCGCCTGGCGCGTGCTGACGAGCGGCATCCGGCTGACCGCCACCCGCCCGAAGATCCTGATGGGCTTCCTCGTCCGCCTCATCAACACCGCGCCCGAGTTCGGCATGTTCGTCGTCCTGCCCGCCGTCATCGCGAACGAGCGCGGCTGGGGACAGAGCCGGTGGTTGCTCATGACGGTGTGCGTCTACGCGACGAACATCCTCGTGAACGCCCTGTTCGGCTGGGTCGGCGACAAGATCGGCTGGCAGCGCACCGTCAAGTGGTTCGGCATCATGGGCTCCGCGATCGGCCTCGTCGCCTGGTGGTACGTCCCGCAGCTCGTCCCCGCCGGCTCGACCTGGGGCTACGTGCTCTCCGTGATCGCCGGGTGCGTGTTCGGCTGCCTGCTCGCCGGCTTCGTCCCGATGGGCGCGATCATGCCGGCGCTCGCCCCGGAGCACAAGGGCGCAGCGATGGCGATGTACACCACGGCTGCCGGCGGCGCGGCGTTCCTCGGCACCGGTGTCGTGGCCGCGGTCCTCGCCCTCGGCGGTGGCGGCCAGGCCGTCACGTGGACGTTCGTCGGCCTCTACGCCTGCGCGTTCGTGATGATCCACTTCCTGAAGGTCCCGCAGGGCGAGACGGGCGCGCACGGTCGAACGTCGTCCCAGGCCACGAGCGCACACTGAGTTCCGGGCGACGGCGGCCGTCCCGTCGTCGCCCGGTGCACCATCCACCTCCACACGAAGGACAGCACCACATGACCACGATCCACGACGACCCGGACGAGTTCGCGGAGGACCAGCTCGCCGGCTGGCTCGCGCTGTACGCCGACCGGGTGCGCGGTGTCCACGGCGGCGTCGTCGCCCTGCCGACCGAGGGGGCGGATCCGCAGGTCGCGGTCGTCGTCGGCGGCGGATCCGGTCACTACCCCGCGTTCTGCGGCGTCGTCGGCCCCGGCTTCGCCACCGGCGCCGTCGTCGGCAACATCTTCACCTCGCCGTCGACCGCCCAGGTCTACGCGGTCGCCAAGGCCGCCGACCAGGGCAAGGGCGTCGTGCTGTCGTTCGGCAACTACGCCGGCGACACGATGAACTTCGGGCTCGCCGCCGAGCGGTTGAACGCCGAGGGCATCGACACGCGGATCGTGATCGTCACCGACGACATCGCGAGCGCGGACGAGGAGTCGAAGCGCCGCGGGATCGCCGGGGACTTCTCGGTGTTCAAGGCGATGGGCGCGGCCGCCGCCTCCGGCGCCACCCTCGACGAGGTCGAGCGCATCGGGAACGCGTCCAATGCGGCGACCCGCACGATCGGCGTCGCGTTCTCCGGCTGCACCATGCCGGGCGCGACCGAGCCGCTGTTCACCGTGCCGGACGGTCACCTCGGCCTCGGACTCGGTATCCACGGCGAACCCGGCATCGAGGACGTCCCACTCCTCCGCGCGACCGAGCTCGCGTCCCTGCTGGTGTCGCGGCTGCTCGACGACCGCCCCGCCGGAGCCGGCACGCGCGTCGCGCCCATCCTGAACGGCCTCGGCGACACGAAGTACGAAGAACTGTTCCTGCTCTGGGGCCGGGTGCTCCCGCTGCTCCGGGACGCCGGCATCGAGGTCGTCGAACCCGAGGTCGGCGAACTCGTGACGAGCCTCGACATGGGCGGCTGCTCCCTCACGCTGCAGTGGCTCGACGACGAGCTCGAAGCGCTGTGGCGCGCCGATGCCTACACACCCGCGTACCGCAAGGTGGCGGCGCCGGTCAGCGCGCTCGTGCCGGCCGAGGCGGTGGCCGACGCCGAGGAGGCGGCGACCGTCGTGCCGGAGGCGACCGATGCCTCCAGGCAGGCGGCGCAGACGGTGCGCAGCGCGGTCGAGGCGATCGACGCGCTCCTCCGTGAGCACGAGGAGGAACTCGGCCGGATCGACGCGGTCGCCGGTGACGGCGACCACGGTCGCGGCATGGTCAAGGGGATCGGTGCCGCCCGCAAGGCGGTCGACCGGGTCGGACAGGAGGCAGGGGTCGCCTTCGTCCTCGGACGCGCCGGTGACGCGTGGGCCGAGTTCGCAGGCGGCACCTCCGGGGTCCTGTGGGGTGCGGCGCTCGAGGCCTTCGGCCGCTCGCTCGGCGACGACCGGGACGCGTACGAGGCGTCGGACGTCGTGGCCGCCGCGCAGGCCTTCGCGGACTCGATCGTGCACCTCGGCGGGGCGTCGCGAGGGGACAAGACGCTCCTCGACGCATTGCTGCCGTTCGTGGATGCGCTGCGGTCCTCGGTCGATGCCGGGGACTCGCTCACCGAGGCGTGGAAGGCTGCCGCCCAGGTCGCGGTGTCGGAAGCCGCGGCGACCGCCGACCTCACGCCGAAGGTCGGGCGTGCCCGACCGCTGGCGGAGAAGAGCCTGGGGACACCCGACGCGGGTGCCACCTCGATGGGGATGATCCTGACGCGTGTCGGCGAGGTCCTCGCTACGCGTAGTGCAGACAAGGAAGGAACGAACGCATGACGTACCGTCTCGTGATCGGCTCGGACGACGCCGGATTCGACTACAAGGAGATCATCAAGCAGGACCTGCTGGCCGACGACCGGGTCTCGGACGTCACCGACGTCGGAGTGGACGCGGACGGGCACACCGCCTACCCGCACGTCGCCGTGGACGCTGCCCGGATGGTGGCGAACGGTGAGGCCGACCGCGCCATCCTGATCTGCGGCACCGGGCTCGGCGTCGCGATCAGCGCGAACAAGGTCCCCGGGATCCGGGCCGTCACCGCGCACGACTCGTTCAGCGTCGAGCGTTCGGTCCTGTCAAACGACGCCCAGGTCCTCTGCATGGGGCAGCGGGTCATCGGCGTGGAGCTCGCACGGCGCCTCGCTCGTGAGTGGTTGGGCTACGAGTTCGACCCCGCTTCCGCCAGCGCGTCGAAGGTCGCCGCGATCTGCGAGTACGACGGCAGCGCCCCCGCCGGCGTCGACGCGACCGCGTAACCGCCCGATCGAGCCGATCGCGCCCCGTCGCGGACATCGCGCCCCGTCACACGCGGGCGCGGTGTTCGCAACGGGGCGCGATCATTGTGCGGGCCGCCTCAGCCGCGCGCGGCCAGGCGGTGCACGACCGACTTCGTCGCCTCGTAGAGCTCGCGGTAGTCCCGGTAGCCGGGCCCGTACGCCGCGTGCGCGTCGGGGTCGGGCTCGATGACCGTCACCGGCGGGTTCCACCGCCGGATGTCGACGTCCGCCACGAGCGCCGCCGCCAGGAACGCGGACCCGTAGGACGCCCCCACGGTCACCGACGGGATCGTCTGCGGCAGACCCGTCACGTCACTGACGATCGTCGGCCAGAGCCGCCCGAGCAGTCCCCCGCCCGCCCCGACCAGCTCGCGCACCGGCACCCCAGCGTCCCGCAGCACCTCGACGTTGTGCCGCACCGCGTACGCCGTCGCCTCGAGCGTCGCCCGGTACAGGTCGCCACGGGTGTGCCGCACGGTCAGTCCCGCGATCACACCCCGCGCGTCCGGGTCCGCGATCGGCGTCCGCTCCCCCGCGAAGTACGGCAGCATGAGCAACCCGTTCGCCCCGATCCCGGCAGCGTCGGCCTCGCCCAGCATGGACGGCCAGTCGCCGTCCACGAGCTTGCGGAGCCACTCCGTGATCGCACCCGAGGTCGCCATCCCCCCGGACACCGACGGCTGGCCGGGATGCGTCCCGACCGTCGTCCACATCCCCGGCACCGACGTGGGCGCGTCGGTCGGGACGATCATGAACATCGTGGTGCCGTACTGCAGGAACATCCGACCGGGGACGGACTCACCGACGCTCACGCCCTCGGCCCATGCGTCGATGGTCCCCGCGGTCACGGGGATCCCGGCCGGGAGGCCCGTGGCCGCGGCCGCCTCGTCGGTCACCGTCCCGGCGGCGTCACCGGACCAGAGCAGTCGGGGCATGGGCAGGTCGGGTGCGATCCGTGCGCACCACTCGGGGATCCACTCGTTCGTGTGGACGTCGTAGAGCGGGGTCGTCTGGCTCGCCGAGTGGTGGTCGAGGACGTACTCCCCCGTGAGCAGTTCGACCATCCGGGACGAGGGCATCGTGAAGCGCGCGGACCTCGCCCACACCTCGGGTTCGTTCCGCGCGACCCAGGCGAGCTTCGCGCCGGCCGCCTGGGTACTGAGGGCCGATCCGCAGCGTGCACGGACGACGTCCTCGCCGCCGAGCTCCGCCGTCAGGTCGTCGAGCATCCCGGACGTCCGGGTGTCGACGCCGTAGAGGATCGCCGGGCGGAGCGGGTCGCCGGCGTCGTCGGTGAGGAGCACGCACGGGCCGATACCGCTGACCCCGACGGACTCGACGACTGCGTCGGGTGCCAGCGTGAGGAGCTCCCGGGTCAGGTCGCGGAACTCGTCCCACCAGACGGCTGGGTCCATCTCGACGAGTCCCTGCTCGGGTCGGTCGACGTCGTGGTGGCGGCCGACCTCGGCGATCACGGTGCCGTCGACCCGCACGAGCAGTGCCTTCGTGCTCGACGTCCCGATGTCCAGACCGAGCACCGCCCGCATGCCGCCTCCTTCGCCGCCATCGACCGTCGCCCGGTCAGCTCCGAGTCTACGAACGATCCGCGGAGCGCCAGGTGCACAGCGGACTGTCGGTTGCCGGACCTAGTGTGCTGACGACTCGAACGCGCCATCCGAGGAGAGGGAACCACCGATGAAGAAGTCCGCCTGGCTGCCAGCCGTCATCGCTCCGGTGGTCGTCGCCGGCGCCATCGCCGCTCCCGCCCTCGCGAACGCCGCGAGCACCCCGCTCGCCGGATCGAACCCGACCGCCGCCGAGGTGATCGCCAGCGTCGCGAAGTCCGCAGACGCGCAGTACTCCGGCAAGCTCTCGCAGACGAGCGACCTCGGACTCCCCGAGCTCCCCACCGGCTCCGGCGGATCGTCCCTCGAAGGCAACGCCTCCGACGCGATCAGCATGCTGACGTCATCGCACACCGCCCGCGTGTACGCCGACGGTGCGACGAAGCAGCGCGTGCAGGTCACCGAGCAGCTCGCCGAGCAGGACCTGATCCGCAACGGCAGCGACGTGTGGACCTGGGACTCGAAGCAGCGCGAAGCCACGCACGTGACCCTGCCGTCCGACGCGCGGAAGTCGTTCGAGGACGGCACGACGACGCCCTCCGACATCGCGAAGCAGGCCGTCGACGCGATCAGCCCGAGCACGAAGGTCGCGAAGCCGACCTCGACGACGGTGGCCGGACACGACGCCTGGCAGCTCGTCCTCTCCCCGAAGTCGTCCGACACCCTCGTCGGCAGCGTGCAGCTCGCCGTGGACAAGCAGACCGGCCTGCCGCTCCGCGCGACGGTGCAGGCGAAGGGACAGTCCGACCCGGCGTTCCAGGTGCGCTTCACGAGCCTGCAGTACGGCGCCCCGGCGGCCCGGCTCTTCGACTTCACCCCGCCGTCGAACGCGAAGGTCACCACGAAGGACCTCTCCGACGTGCCGGCGGACCACGCGGGCACGGGCGAGCACGCGTTCGACCGCGCGGACGCACCGACCTTCTCGGGTTCGGGCTGGGACACCATCGCCGAACTCCCGGCGGGCACTGCGGACACGTCGTCCGCCGGCGCTGACACGACCGCACTCCTCGACCAGCTGACCAAGGCGGTCGACGGTGGCCGGGCGATCCAGACCTCGCTCGTGTCGGTCTACCTCACGGATGACGGCCGCGTCCTCGCGGGCGCCGTGCCGGTGTCCTCCCTGGTCGCCGCCGCGAAGTGAGCACGACCGAGCCCACGGCGGTGGACCCGGTCGACCAGACGACCGCAGCGGACCTCGCGATCCGCACCACGGGCCTCCAGAAGGTCTTCCGCAAGCAGCGTGCGGTCGACGGCATCGACCTCGCCGTCCCCCGTGGATCCGTGTTCGGGTTCCTCGGGCCGAACGGATCCGGCAAGACGACCACCATCCGGATGCTCCTCGGGCTGTCGTCCGCGACCGCGGGGAGCATCGAGGTCCTCGGCGAGCCGATGCCCCGGGCGTTGCACACGGTGCTACCGCGCGTCGGCGCGCTTGTCGAGGGACCGGCGTTCTACCCGTACCTGTCCGGCCGGGCGAACCTCAGCCGCTTCGACGCCGCCGACCCGACGTCCGACCCGCGCACCCGCAAGGCCCGCGTCGCCGGCGCACTCGACCGCGTCGGGTTGTCGCACGCCGCGGACAAGAAGGCGCACGCGTACTCGCTCGGCATGAAGCAGCGGCTCGGGTTGGCGAACGCGCTGCTCTCGCCCCGTGAACTCCTGGTGCTCGACGAACCGACGAACGGCCTCGACCCGCAGGGCACGCGAGAGGTCCGGAACCTCATCCGATCCCTGGCGGACGACGGCACGACGGTGTTCGTGTCGAGCCACCTGCTGGCCGAGATCGAGCAGGTCTGCACGCACGCCGGGGTGATGCGCACCGGCAAGCTCGTCGCGCAGGGCACCCTCGACGAGCTCCGCTCCGCCGGCGCCCGCACGGTGACCGTCCGCACGCCCGACCTGGGTCAGGCGGGGTCGGTCCTCACCCGGCTCGGGCTCACCCCGCGGCACGAGGGCGGAGCAGACGTCCTCGTCGCCGACCTGCCGCACGAGGTCCTGCCGGAGACGATCGCGACCGAACTCGTCCGTGCCGATGTCCGGATCCGCGGCCTCGCGGTCGGTGGCGGCACGCTCGAGGACCTCTTCGTCGCGCTCACCGGGGAGGGCTTCGATGTCGCAGCCTGAGACCGTCGCGACCGCACCTGCCCCGACGTCTCGTCCGTTCGCGTTGCTCGGCTCCGAACTGGCACTCGTGTTCCGGCGCCGCCGCACCTGGGCGATGCTCGGCGCACTGGCGCTGGTCCCGATCCTCATCGCCGTCGCCGTGCGACTGACGACCGGCGACGACTCCGGCGGTCCGGCGTTCCTCGGTGACATCACGAACAACGGCCTGTTCGTGTCGTTCACAGCGCTCACGGTGTCGATCCCGCTGTTCCTGCCGCTGACCGTGGGCGTCGTCGCCGGCGACACCGTCGCGGGCGAGGCGAGCCACGGCACGATCCGGTACCTGCTCGTCGCCCCCACCGGACGCCTGCGGTTCATCCTCGTGAAGTACGCCGGAGCGGTCGCGTTCTGCCTCGCGGCGACGCTGCTGATCGTCATCGTCGGCGCGGCGATCGGTGCCGTGCTGTTCCCGATCGGACCGGTGACGCTGCTGTCCGGCACACAGGTCGACGGATGGTCGTACGCGGGTCGGGCGCTGCTGCTCGCGCTCTACGTGACGTTGTCGATGCTCGGGCTGTCCGCGATCGGGCTCTTCGCGTCCACGCTGACGAACGTCCCGGTCGGTGCGATGGCCTCGACCGTCGTCCTCGCCGGCGTCTCCCAGGTCCTCGACCAGCTCCCGCAGCTCGACTGGCTGCACCCGTACCTGTTCTCACACCAGTGGCTCGGGTTCGGCGACCTGCTGCGCGACCCGATCGCCTTCGACTCGTTCGGCAGCAACGCCCTGCTGCAGCTCGGCTACGTCGCGGTGTTCGGCACGCTGGCGTACGGCCGGTTCGCCACGAAGGACGTCCTCAGCTGATCAGCTGGCCTCCGACCGCGGGACGGGGTCCCGCAGGTCGCGGGACTTCTCGGACTTGTACCAGTGCAGCCGCGACCCGGTCTCCACGGGCTGCATGCCGACGACGACCTTGCCGCGGGAGTGCATCTCGGCGAGGTCCTCGTACGCGTCGACGATGTACTCGAACGGGTAGTACCCGGAGATGATGAACTGCACCTTGTGTCGTTCGACCAAGTCGCCGAGCGTCGTGAGCATCTCGGCCGCCTCGGAGTCGTCGCCCGGTGCACGGAGGAACCGGATCTCGAGGTCTCGCCGGTCCTCGCTGGACACGAACCGGTTCTCCGCGACACCGAGTCGCTCCGCGAGCCCGGCGTTGTCCCCTCCGTCGAGGTTGTCGATGAAGGCGGTGATCGGCCGCCCCTCGGCGATCTCGGTGATGCGACCTTCCTCACCGTCGCCGTAGGCCACCGGGAGCACGCCGATCTGCCGCAGGGCGTCGTGGTTGCGCGGGCTGCCGAGCCCGATGACGGTCGCACCGGCGTCGCGCGCGAGCTGGCACTCGATGTGACCGACGCCACCGGCAGCCGCACTGATCACGACGGTGTCGTCGGGCCCGAGCCGCAGGCCCCGCACGACGGACAGCGCCGTGCAGCCGGCGAGGTAGAGGCTCCCGGCCACCTCGAACGTCATCGTCGCGGGCTTCTTGACCACCGCGCCGCGGGGCACGGTGACCCAGGTCGCGTGCGCTCCGCCGTGCGGCGCGTGGCCCATCACCTCGTCACCGACGTGCAGGTCGCGGACCTCGGCACCGCGGGATCGGACCACGCCGGCGAAGTCGACGCCCTGGTGTGCCGGGAACTCGAGGTCGATGAACTCCTTCAGGCGGCCCTCACGGAGGAACCGCTCGATGTGGTTCAGGCCCGCGACCGAGACCTCGACCACCACGTCGCCGGGGCCCGGCTCCGGCCGTTCCTGGTCGACGAGCTCGACCACGTCGAAGCCGCCGTAGCGGTCGTACTGCACTGCACTGCCGGTTCGCATGACGCGCTCCTTCGGACGTTGTCGCACCGGCATACTCCGGCTGACGCGGAGGTTCCCGAACGTCCGGGGTACTGGAGGCTCGGTGCACGCCCGTCCCGCCGGTGCGGCGGGTGCGGCATCCGAGACTCGGGCTGGGCGACACTTCTCGCGACGTCCCGGCCGAGTTCGGTCGCCCAGGCCGAGACTCGCGCACGCGCGGTGCGCGGCGCGCGGCGGCGCCCCGCGCGTCAGCGCTTGCCGGCGGCGGCCACGATGCGCGCGACCGCGTCGGCGTCGTGGTGCACCGCGACCTGGTCGGCCCCGGCGACGGGCACACGCACGGGCGTCGACCACAGCGACCCGTCCTCGGCGATGTCCACGACGAGCGCACCGGTGCCGACGTACGCCGACTCCTCGCCGTACGCCCCGATGACGTCGGTGTCGTTCGCGACACCCGGCGCGACGAGCACCGGCACGCCGCCGACGCTCCCCGCGAAGTGGTGGTGGTAGTGCCCGGCGAGCACGACGCGCACGTCGGTGCCGCGGATGACGTCCGCGAGCGCCTCGGGGTTCTGCAGCCGGAGTGCCTCGTGCAGCGCGGTCGGGGCCGGGAGCGGCGGATGGTGCAGCACGACGACCGAGCCGTGCGGGGCGCCGGACTCCTCGGCGAGCGCCGACCGGAGTCGGGTGCGTGACTCCTCGCTGACCTCGCCGTACCCGGCACCGGGGACGCTCGTGTCCACCGTGACGATCCGCCGGCCGGCCACGAGCGACTGCCCGAACACCGGGACCGTCGGCGGGTGGTACTCCATCGTGTGCATGAGCGGGCGGCCGCCCTCGCCGAGGACGTGCCCGTTGGCGAGGACCTGCCGGAACCCCCCGCGCTGGTCGTGGTTGCCGGGCACCGTGACGAGCGCGGCACCGTGACGCTCCGCCCAGCCGCCCGCGCGTTCGAGCAGGGCCGCGTAGGACTCGGGGGTCCCGTCCTCGGAGACGTCTCCGGAGACGACCACGAGGCCGACGCCTTCGACGACGTCGAGCCGTTCGAGCAGGGCGTCGAGCGCGGCCGTCGTGTCGACGGTGCCCTGGTGCAGCGCTCCGTCCCCGGTGAGGTGGGTGTCGGACAGGTGCAGGACGCGGAGCGTGCCGGGAGCGGGTGTCTGCATGCAACCGACCCTATTCGCGCCGCCGGCGGATCACCCGGCGACGGTGGCGAGGATCGCCGGGCGCTCCTGGGTGTCCCCCTGGTCGACCCACGAGAGCACCTGTGCGCTGATCATGTCGGTCGACGGCGTGGTGTCGGTCGCGAACGAGAGCGCCGAGCTCCACCGCTCTCCTGCTCCCACGTGCTTCGACACGGTCTGTCCGTCGACGCGCTCGTGGTCGTCCGCGGACCCGTGCCATGCCGTCGCATCAACGACGACGTCGCGCGGCTCGGAACACGTCAGGTCGAACACGACGAGGCCGTGCACGTGGTCGGCTGTGGCGTCGAGCACCGTGCAGCCCGGTTCGTCCGGATCCGCGTGCGCCGGAGCCGCGGTGAGCAGCGCACCCGCGAGCACGGTCAGTACGGCACCGGCGGTCAGGGTCTTCGTGAACATCGTCGTCCTCCTCGGATCAGTGATGTTCCACATGTTGCACGCCGGAGTCGGTGACTGTCAACGCCTGCACGGGACGCGCACGCTCAGAGTGTGCTCGTCAGTGCGTGCGTCCCCACCCCGAGCGCCTCGGCCCGGCCGTCCGGCAGCCGGACCTCGGCCTCCGTCCCCGGGGGCACCGTGACCGACAACGACACGGATCCACCGGCCACCGTCCACCGGACAGCAGCCCCGCCGTACGGCGTCCGCACCGAGCACGACGCCGACCCCACCGGCCCGCACACCGCCGGCGCGACGAGGAACCGACGCCACCCCGGCTCGAGCGGCCGGATCCCGCCGACGTACCCGGTCAGCCAGTCGTCGACCGTCCCGAGGAAGTAGTGCCCGTGCGACCGCGCCGCCAGGTCCCAGTGCTCGAACGTCGACGTCGCTCCTGCTTCCCGCCACGCACCCCACGACGGCACCGTCGTCTGTCGCGCCACGGCGAGCGCCAAGGACGCGTACCCGGCGTCGGTGAGCACGGGCAGCAGCCACTTCGTGCCGATCGCCCCGGTGTCGAGATGGTCGCCACGCGCGCGGACATCAGCGGCCAGTGCCGCCGCGACCGCCGGGCGAGCGGACGAGGGCACCAGGTCGAACGCCAGCGCCAGCACCTGGTGCGACTGCCGGAAGCCCTCGTCGCCCGGACCCCGGACGGCACCGTCGACCAGGAACCGGGCAACGAACGCGTCCCGCACACGCGCGGCAGCAGCACGCGCCCACGACGCGTCCCGCCCGAGCACCTCGTCCACCCGCGCGACGGTGTCGAGGATCCGGACAAGGAACGCCGTCGCCGGCACCCGGGAGTCCTCCGGTGGGTTGCCGCCACCGGGGTCCGTGCCCGGGGCGACCCAGTCACCGAGGATCGTGTCCGCGATGCCGTCCGGCGACCGGTCGACCTCGAGACGCGCGTAGGCCTCCATCGCCTCGACGTGGCGCTCGAGCACCGAGACGTCGCCGGTGTGCCGGTACACGTCCCACGGCACGGTCACCAGCGCCGAGTGCCACACCGGAGCCCGCTCGTCCACGCCGAACACCCCGGCGTTCGGGGCGATGAGCGCCGGCGGATGCCCGGGCGAGGTCGTCTCCGCGAGGTCACCGACCCACTTCGTGAGCACGTCGGCGGCGTCGAGGTTCGTCAGGAACATGTCCGCGCCGACCGCAGCGTCGCCCGTCCAGCCGTTCTTCTCGTACTTGGGGGTGTCGGTCGGGTACCCGTGCAGGTTGTTCTCCATCGTCCGCAGGGTCGCGTCGTGGATCCACTGCAGCAGGTCGTCGTCGACGGAGAAGGTGCTCGTGACCTCGGCGTCGGTGCGGACCACCCGGGCGGTGACGTCCGCGACGGTCGGCCCGAGCGGCTCCGGCCATCCGGACAGCTGCACGTACCGGAACCCCTTGTAGGAGAACCGCGGCTCCCACGAGGCCGCGTCCTCATCGAGCGTCACCTCGTCGGTCTGGAAGCCGTCGGCGAAGTAGTGCTTCTCGTCATCGGCGTTCGGCAGGCCGTCCGGACGCAGCCGCTCGCCGTACCGGATCCGCACCGTTGCGCCAGCGGCTCCGGCGGGCAGCCGCAGCTGCACCCAGCCGGCGACGACCCGGGGGAACGTGACGACCCACTCCCCCGGAGCCGCCTGGGTCACGTCGGTCGGCTGGAGCTCCTCGACGACCCGGATCGGTTGCTCGGCTCGTGCCTCGAGCGCGCCGGTTGGACCCGTCACGACGACGGCGGGGAACGCGGCTGCGGCGAGCGGTCGGCCGGGGCGTCGGCGCAGGTCGTGCACCTCACCGCCGTACAGGTCGTCCAGGAGGATCGTCCCGCGCCGGGCGGTCCAGTCCGGCCCGGTGCGGATCACGTCCACCGCCCCGTCCTCGCGTTCCAGCCGCAGGACCGCGCGGACACGCGGCTCCGCGTGCCACGGTGCGCGCTCCCACGCCCAGACGTTCGCGTTGGTCATCCCGTAGAACCCGCGGCCCAGTTCGAGGCCGAGCAGGTGTTCCGCCCCGTCGGCGAGCTCGGCGGTGACGTCGTGCACGACGACCTGCACGCGGCGGTCCCAGTGCGTCGTGGTGGGTGAGAGGACCTCGTCGGACGCCAGGCGTCCGTCGATCCGGACGTCGACGTGCCCGCCGGCGGCCACCGCCAGGAGCGCTCGGCGGACCGGGGCAGCCGCGTGCACCCGGGCCTCGAGCACCGGGGCGGCGAGTGCCCCGTCGTGGCATCGCTCGCGGGGCGCCGGCCCGGCGTCCTCGACGCCGGGCGCCGTGACCCACGCGGCACCACGCCACGCGCCGTCGTCGACGGGTGTGGGGGTGAACCGGCCGTGCTCGGTGGTGACCGTCGCGCCCGACTCGATCCGAGCCTCCCAATCGTGTTCCCGCCACGGTGCGAACCGGAGACCGGTCGGCGACGTGACCCACGGTTGGACGCTCCGGATGCGGCCGGAGTCCCAGACGACCGCGTCGCCGTCCCGGACCACGAGACGGAACGCCGTCTGCGGGGTCGTGACGGGCCAGGTGAACCGGACACGTCCGTCGACCTCGGTCGCCAGGGGCTCCATCGCTCCTCCATCCGCCGGCGCCGCGGTGCGCTCAGCGCCTGAAACGATTCACGGAAGGCGACCGCGTTGTCAAGCGTCACGGACGGATCTGTTCGAGCCCGTACCGGCTGGGCGGTGTGCCGAACGTGGCACGGAACACCCGCGAGAAGTAGAGCTGGTCCTCGAACCCGACGGCACGGGCGACCTCGCCGACCCGGAGTCCGCTCGACCGCAGCATCTCGGCCGCCTCCCGCATCCGCACCGAGCGGACCCAGGCGCTCGCGGACGTCCCGAAGTGCGCGGCGAACAGCCGACCGGCGGTGGACACGCTGCACCCGCCGGCCGCCGCGATCTCGGCGACGGGGAGCGGCCGGTCGAGGTTCCGACGGACGTGGGCGGTCATCAGCTCGAGCGCTGCCGGCACCGCCGTGCCCCCGGCTGCGTCGAGCCCGTCCTCGGCGACGAAGAGCGCGCCGAGTGCACGTGACACCCCCTCGTCGAAGGGACCGTCACCGAACCGCTCGACCGTGTACCCGCCGAGCGACGCGATCCGTCGTGCCGTGGACGTGGTCGCCGCGGACTGCCGCGGTCGGCCGGGGTCGCCGCGACGATCGCCGGCGTCGTGGAGCGGGTCACCCGGTTGGTGCGCGACCGCCGGCAGCACCGGGGTCGACCGGTCGTGCCGTGGGACGACGTGCACGGTCCCCAGGCGGAACGGCGCTCGGTCGTCGGCGAGGTACTCGACGTCGTGGCCCCACGGCAGCCGCAGCACGGATCCCGACGTCAGCGTGAACCGGTCGCCGCACGAGCGCACCGCACCCGTCCCGGCGAGCACCCAGAGGAAGCAGACGCTCATCACGCGCTCGTGCCGGATCCGCTCACCGGCGCGGAAGCGGTACCAGTTTGCGGCGACCACCACGGGACCCTCGGTCGTTGTGTCCATACGTCGAGCGTATTGGGCGGTACCCCTGACCGAGATGTCCATGTTCTGCGGATCGCGCCCATGCCGCGCACCACCCGGCGAGCCCTAGCGTCGGGTGCACCGGTCGATGTGGACCGGACGACGACAGGAGACACGATGCGCATCATCGCCGACACCAGTGCATGCGTCGGAGCGGGGCAGTGCGCCCTCGTCGCCGGCGAGCTCTTCGACCAGGACGACGACGGCATCGTCGAGCTCCTCGTCGACGTGCCGGACGCCGCGGACGAGCCGGCAGCACGTCGGGCGGCTGCGCTCTGCCCGGCGCGTGCCATCACGATCGAGGAGTGAGGGTGCACGTCGTCGTGGTCGGTGCCGGTGTCGCCGGGGTGACCTGCGCCGAGGCACTCCGAGCGGCGGGACACGACGGGCCGATCACCCTCGTCGGCGCCGAACCGCATGCCCCGTACGCCCGTCCGCCACTCTCGAAGCAGGTCCTCGACGGCTCGTGGCACCCCTCGCGCTCCGTGCTCCGGACGGTCGCGGAACTCGACGGTCTCGACGTCACGCTCCGCTCCGGCGCCACAGCGACCGCACTCGATCCGGAGGCGCACGTCGTGACCGTCGACGGAGCCCGACTGCACTACGACGCCCTCGTCATCGCGACCGGTGTCGAGCCGGTCCGGCCCGAGCTGCCGGGGATCGAGCACGCGTTCGTCCTGCGGACCCTCGACGACGCCGTCGCGCTGCGGTCCGCATGGGCGCGCGCCGAGCGTGTCGTCGTCACGGGGACGGGCGTGCTCGGGTCCGAGATCGCGTCCGCAGCCCGACACCATGGCCACGAGGTCGCGCTCGTCGGTCGGAGCGGCCGGCTGTCGTTCGGCACCGTCGGCACGCTGCTGTCCGAACGGCTCGCCGAGCTGCACCGCGACAACGGGGTCGACCTGCGCCCCGATGCCGGCGCGCTGGGGGTCACGACCGACGGCCTGGTCCTCGGCGACGGCTCCGTCCTCCGAGCGGATCTCGTCGTGGCGGCCACCGGCGGACGCCCCAGGACATCGTGGCTCGCCGCATCGGGGCTCACCGTGCGGGACGGGGTGTGCTGCGACGACCACGGCAGGGCCGCACCCGACGTGTACGCGATCGGCGACGTCGCACGCTGGACGGACCCCGCGACCGGCCGGTCGACGCGCGTCGAGCACCAGACGAACGCCATCGAGCAAGCACTGTCGGTCGCCGCGACGATCACCGGGGCGGAACCGCTCCCCGCGCCGATCCCGTTCTTCTGGTCGGAGGTGCACGGCATCCGCATCCAGGCCGTCGGCACGTTCGACCCCGCACGCCCGCTGGACCCGTGGCCGGAGGACAGCGACGTGCTCGTCCAACACGACGGGGCGGCCACCACCGGCGTCGTCGGCTGGGGCGCACCCCGTGCCTTCCGCCGAGCCCGCGCCGAACTCGCCCGAACCGTCCCGGTCCACGCCTGACTCTCGGAGACCTCCATGTCCGGATGCCCCTTCCACACCGTCACCCTCCCCGGCGACAGCACACCGCTCGCCCCGTCGCCCGACTTCGCCGAGTGGCGCGACCAGGCACCAGCCGTGCCGCTCGCGTACGACGACGGGCACGTCGGGCTCATCGTCACCCGCTACGACGCCGCCCGGGCGATCCTGGCCGACCCGCGGTTCAGTCAGGTGCCGCACCGGATGCCGCGCGGACCAGCGCACCATCACGACGCAGTCGACGGGGCCGCCACCACCGGGGCCGCCGTCCCGGCCCCACGGACCCCGGATCCGCTCGACGACGACGCCCGGCGGTCGATCGACGCCGCGAACCTGCTCGCACTCGACGGCGCCGTGCACCAGCGCATGCGCCGCGGCGTCACCGGGCGGTTCTCGGTCAAGCAGGTGCGCCAGCGCGGCCCCGAGGTACACGATCGCGTCGCGAGGCACCTGCACCGGCTGCTCGCCCACGACGGACCGGTCGACCTCTTCTCCGAGTACGCGCAGCCGATCGCCGCCGAGACCCACTGCAGCGTGATCGGCGTGCACGAGGACCGCGTGCCCGAGTTCGTCGAGCACTTCGTCCGGGGTTCGAGCACGCAGACCAAGTTCGACTACATCCGCTCCGTGGTCGACGCCCGCGCGGCGGAGCCGGGCGAGGACGTCATCACCGACCTGCTCGCCTCGGACTTCTCGCGCGTCGAGGTCGAGGGGCTCGTCTTCCAGCTGATGAGCGCCGGGCACGACTCCGTGGCGTACCTCATCGCCACCGCGACGGTGGCACTGCTGACGAACCCGGAACAGCTCGCACGGCTCCGAGCCGACCCGGAGCGGGTGGGGCCGGCGATCGAGGAGTTCATGCGGACCGGTGCGATGTTCCTCACGCTGTTCCCGCGCACCGCGACCGAGGACGTCGAGATCGAGGGGGTGACCGTCGCCGCCGGGCAGACCGTCTCCGTGTCACCGGTCGGGGCGAACCGGGACCCACGGCACTTCGAGGCCCCCGAGCGCTTCGACGTCGAGCGGGACGCCTTCGGGCACCTCGGGTTCGGGTACGGACCACACGGCTGCATCGGCCAGCAACTCGCGCGCGCCGAGATCCGGGAGGCGATCACGCAGCTGATCACCGGCGCCCCCGACCTGCAGCTCGTCGACGCCGAACAGCTCCGGCCGATGCCGTTCGCGAACCCCGTGGCGACGTACGAGGCGGGCACCGTGCTCGTGAAAACCGATCGCGCTTCAATTTCTCCATCATTCTGATGTAACCCTGGCGCTCACGACGACGAATGGCGTACATTCATCGCCAACCACCGATTCTGAAACGATTCAGTACTCGTGGTTCCCGATCTTCAACGACGACGACCGGAGGTACTCGATGACGAGCCGACCACCACACCCGCCCACCAGGCCCGCGGCACGCGACGTGTCGAGACGGGCGTTCCTCGCAGCCATCGCGGCAGGCACCGCGACGATCGGCCTCGCCGGCTGCACCGTGATCTCCGGCGGCGCCGTCGCGAACGACCAGCGGGGCCTCAGGCTCAGCAAGGACCCGGCACCGGGCCGCGCGCACGTCGTCGAGATGTACAACATCTGGGGCGGCACGCTCGGCAACGCCTGGGTCGAGCTCGCCGACCTCTACGAGAAGTCGCAGTCGCACACCGGCGTCCGGGTCACCTACGCGCCACTGTCCGGCAACACGCAGATCCGTCTGCAGACCGCCATCGCCGCGGGCACCCCGCCGGACCTGGCGTTCTGCACCCCCGAGGAGTACCCGCAGTTCGCGGGCTACGGCGTCGTCGAGCCACTCGGTGCCCGGATCGCGGCCGCCGGCCTCGGTGCGGCCAACTTCGCACCGGCGGTGTGGAAGCAGATGACGGCCACGGACGACATCTACGCGATGCCGGTGCTCGTCGACGTGAACTTCCCGATGTTCTGGAACAAGAAGGTCTTCGCGTCAGCCGGCCTCGACCCCGAGACCCCGCCGAAGACCATCGACGAGCTCGAGACGTTCTCGGACAAGATCCTGCAGAAGCGCGGCAACCAGGTCACCCGGATCGGGACCGTGCCGTGGGACTACTACGGCTTCAGCAACTCGATGTTCACGTTCGGCTTCGCCTTCGGCGGGAAGTTCATGAGCGACGACAACATGGAGGCCACCCCCGACGACCCGAACATCGTCCAGGCGCTCCAGTGGATGGTCGACTACGCGAAGAAGGTCGGCGGCGCGAGCCACCTGTCCGTCACCAGCCCGTCGCAGACCCTGCCAACGATCGCGAGCGGCAACGTCGGCATGGCGCCGATGACGACGACGGACGCGCAGAACGTCTACCGGAGCGGGGACAAGGCGAAGGTCGAACTCGGCGCGACGCTCTTCCCCTACGCGGAGGGGCTCGGCTCCCCTGGGAGCGCGACCTGGCTCGGCGGCTACGACCTCTTCATCCCGAAGGACTCCAAGGAGCACGACTCCGCGTGGGACTTCCTGCAGTTCGCGACCGTCTCGGACGCGGGCACGCAGTCGAACTTCACGTACGGCACCCTGCTCCCCGGCTGGTCCGACTCCCCCGTCCTGGCGGAGTTCCAGAAGGACCCGAACATCGCCGTCTACCGCGAGGGCCTCCTCACCGCGAAGAACATCCGCCCGACGATCCCCGTCGCCAGCACCTACGCGACCGCGCTCGACGTCCAGGTGAGCTCGGCCATCTACGGCCAGATCACCCCGGAGCGCGCCCTGGCCAAGGTCAAGGCCTCGGTCAACGCCGCGTTCGACGAATTCCGGAAGGAGAACTCGTGAGCGTCACACGGAGCATCACGACACGGGGTCCGAAGCCCCGCGGGACGTCATGGCTCACGCACTGGATCCCCCGGACGAAGCGGCAGCGCGCCACCTTCGGGTGGGGGCTGTTCTTCACCGCACCGGCGATCATCGGCCTCGTCGTCTTCACCGGCGGTCCGATCATCACGAGCGCCGTCAACAGCTTCACGAACGCGAACCTGCTCGGCGGCACGAAGCAGTGGATCGGGTGGCAGAACTACACGCAGCTCTTCGCCGACGACCAGTGGTGGTTGTCCCTCGGGAACACCCTGTTCCTCACGGTGATCTCGGTGCCCCTCGGCATCGCGGTCGCCCTCGGCCTCGCGCTGCTGCTCAACCTCCGGGTGAAGGGCCTCGGCATCTACCGGGTGATCTTCTTCATCCCGTCCATCGTCCCGATCGTCGCCAGCGCGGTCATCTGGGCGTACGTCCTCAACCCGCAGTACGGCGTGATCAACAACGTCCTGAGCATCTTCGGCATCCAGGGCCCCGGCTGGCTCTCCGACCCCGCGTGGTCGAAGCCGGCGCTCATCCTGTTCGGCCTGTGGGGCGTCGGGAACCTCATGGTGATCCTCCTCGCGGGGCTGCAGGGCGTCCCGCAGGACCTCCTCGAACAGGCGTCCCTCGACGGTGCCGGCGCCTGGCAGAAGTTCCGGAACGTGACCGTGCCGTTCATCAGCCCGCAGCTGCTGTTCGCGACGATCACCGGACTGATCGCCGGGTTCCAGTACTTCACCCAGGCGTTCGTGATGACCGGCGGCTACGGCGACCCGGCGGGCTCCACGCTCGTGTCCGGCGTGTACCTGTACCAGTCGGCGTTCTACCACTACCAACTCGGCTACTCGAGCGCGGTCGGATGGGTGCTCTTCGTGATCATCGCCATCGTCTCGATCCTGGCGTACCGCATCATGGGCCGCCGCGTGTACTACGGAGGCGAAGCACGATGACCGCGATCGAGAACCCCACGGCGGCCGCTGCCGTCGCCGGCGAACCGCGCGGGTCGGTCAACCCGACCCGCGCCGTCCCGAAGCACCGCAAGCTCACGTGGCCCCGCATCGCCGAGGCCATCGCGAAGCACGCCGTCCTCATCGTCCTCAGCGTCGTGTTCCTGATGCCGCTGATCTGGATGGTCACCGGGTCGTTCAAGACCCAGGCGGACATCGGCGCGTTCCCGGTGAAGTGGTTCCCGGACACCATCACGACGGGCAACTACACGTACGGCCTCCAGGCGTTCCCGCTGCTGCAGTACTTCTGGAACACCCTCGTGATCTGCGTGCCGTCGATGATCGGCGCCGCGCTGTCGAGCGCGATGGTCGGCTACGGCGTCTCCCGCATCCGGTGGCCGTGGCGGAACGGGATCTTCACGATCCTCATCGCGACGATGATGGTGCCGTTCTACGTGACGATGGTCCCGCTGTTCGTGGCCTACCGCGACGTCGGCTGGACGGGCACGTACCTGCCGCTCATCGTCCCGACGTTCTTCGGCATCCCGTTCTTCATCTTCCTGATGCGACAGTTCTTCCTCGGCATCCCGGATGCCCTCACCGACGCCGCGAGGATCGACGGCGCCGGGGAGCTCCGCATCTTCGTCCAGGTGATCCTGCCGCTCTGCAAGCCGGCACTCGCCGCGGTGATGCTCTTCCAGTTCCTCGCCTCGTGGAGCGACCTGCTCGGGCCGCTGCTGTACCTCACGAAGTCGAGCCAGTACACGCTGTCGCTCGGCCTGACGTTCTTCCAGGGAGCGCAGGGCGACACCGCCACCGGCCCGCTGATGGCCGTCTCGACCATCATCCTCATCCCCATCGTGGTCCTGTTCTTCTTCGCCCAGAAGACGTTCATTCAAGGGATCACGATGTCCGGGATCAAGGACTGACCGAAAGGACCACCATGACCGACTCGACGACCGCATCCGCCCGCCGCGTGGCTGGTTCCGAGACTGACGGGAGGCTCGGCTCGGCTCCCACGGGACCGCTCGCCCCGACCGGGCTCCGCGTCGAACACCTCCGCGAACCGCTCGGGATCGGCACGGCCGAGCCACGGCTCTCGTGGCACCTCCCCGAGGCCGGACCCGGCTGGGAACCAGGGCTCGCCGAGGTCGAACTCGTCGACCGCTCGGCCGGCACCGACGCCGGCGCCGTCGCCGAGGTGGACGCGTCCGGGGTCCTCGTCCCGTGGCCGTTCGCCCCGCTGGCCTCTCGCGAGCGCGCCGTGTGGCGGGTGCGGACCACGGCCGTCGACGGCTCCGTGACGGACTGGAGCGAGCCCCTGGAGGTCGAGGCGGGCCTCCTGTCCGACACCGACTGGACCGCCTCGTTCGTCGCCGCGCCGTGGCGGGAGAACACCCGCGTCGACCAGGCACCGCCGATCCTGCGGCGCGAGGTCACACTGCGCGGCGACGTCGTCCGCGCCCGGCTCGCGGTGGCGAGCCTCGGCCTCCACGAGGTCACCGTCGATGGCGTCCGCGTCGGCGACGCGGAGCTCGCACCTGGATGGACCTCGTTCGGACACCGGGTCCGCTACCTGGTGCACGACGCGACCGAGCACCTGGCCGGCGGTCCGCGGACGGTCGCACTCGGCGCTCGTCTCGCCGACGGCTGGTACCGCGGCAGGATCACCTGGGACGACCGCGTCCGCAACGTGTACGGCGACCGGCTGGCGCTCATCGCCCAGCTCGAGGTCGAGTACGCCGACGGCTCCACGGAGACCTTCGGCACCGATGACTCCTGGCGCGCCGCGCGCGGCGGGATCCTGCTCTCCGGACTCTACGACGGAGAGAAGTGGGACGGCAGGGTCGAACCCGACGGTTGGCAGACCGTCGGGTTCGACGACGCCGCATGGGACGCGGTCGAGGTGCTCGACGCTCCCGCCGCGGCACTCGTCCCCTTCGACGGCCCCGTGGTGCGCGTGGTCGAGGAGATCGAACCGGTGTGGTCGCGCCGCTGGGACGCCGGGGCGATCCAGCTCGACTTCGGCCAGAACGTCCCCGGTCGGCTGAAGATCCGCAACCACCCCGTCGGGCCGTTCGGCGTCACGCTGCGGCACGCCGAGGTGATGCAGGACGACGAACTCGCGACCCGCCCACTGCGCACCGCGAAGGCCACCGACGTGTTCTACTCGGGGCCGGGAGACGACGGCGAGGGGTCGTGGGAGCCGCGCTTCACGGTGCACGGGTTCCGCTACGCCGAGGTCGAGGGCTGGCCCGTGTCCTCCTTCGAGCCCGGGGACGTCGTCGCGCAGGTGGTGCACACCGACATGCGGCGCACCGGCTGGTTCCGCTGCTCGGACCCGCGACTCGAGCAGCTGCACGAGAACGTCGTCTGGTCGATGCGCGGCAACTTCGTCGACGTCCCGACCGACTGCCCGCAGCGTGACGAGCGACTCGGGTGGACCGGCGACCTGCAGGTGTTCACGCCGACGGCTGCGTTCCTCTACGACTGCGCCGGGGTGCTCCGCTCGTGGCTCAGGGACCTGGCGCTCGAGCAGCGTCCGGACGGCGGCGTGCCGTTCTTCGTGCCGACGCTCCCCGACTCCGACCCGGCCGGGCACCACGCGGCGGTCTGGGGCGACGCGGCCACCCTCACGCCGTGGGGGTTGTTCCAGGCGTTCGGCGACCGCGGGCTCCTCGAGGACCAGTGGGCATCGGCGAAGGCGTGGGTCGACGGGGTCCTCGCTTCCGGGGACGAGGACCTCGTCCGGGTCGACGGCTTCGAGTTCGGCGACTGGCTCGACCCGCTCGCGCCGCCGGAGGACGCTGCGGCAGCCAAGGCCGACAAGTACTGCCTGGCGACGGCGTACTCGTACCGGTCGACATCGGTGCTGGCGGCGTGGGCGGCCGAGCTCGGACGCACCGATGACGCTCGGTCGTACGCGGAGACCGCGGCGCGGATCAAGGCGTCGTGGCAGGCACGGTTCCTGACGCCGTCCGGCACCGTCATCGACGACTCGCAGGCGTCGTCGGCGATCGCGATCGTGTTCGGGCTTGTCGACGCGGACGGCCCGGTCGGGGCACGGCTGTCGGAACTCGTGCGGGAGAACGGGCACCGCATCGGGACCGGGTTCGCCGGGACGCCGGTGGTCTGCGACGCGCTGCTCCTCGCCGGGCACCTCGACGACGCGTACGCGATGCTCCTGCAGGACGAGTGCCCGTCGTGGCTCTACCCGCTCACGCAGGGCGCGACGACGATCTGGGAGCGCTGGGACTCGCTGCTGCCTGATGGCCGGGTGAACTCGGGCGGGATGACGTCGTTCAACCACTACGCACTCGGGTCCGTCGCCGACTTCATGCACCGGGTCGTCGCCGGCATCGCCCCCGCTGCCCCCGGGTATGCAGCGATCCGGTTCGCGCCGAGGCCCGGCGGCGGGCTGACGAGTGCCGGGGCGACGCTCGACACCCCACGGGGCCAGGCCGCGATCGACTGGTCGGTGTCCGACGGCACGCTGTCGGTCACCGTCACGGTGCCGGTCGGTGCGACGGCGGTGCTCGACCTCCCCGGCGCGGAGCCCGTCGAGCTCTCGCACGGCACGTGGGAGTCGGCGGTGCCGTTCGACGCGTGACCCGGCGCGGCGGTGCCGGTCCATCGGACACGTCCCACGAGAGCGCCCACGAGAGCGCCCGCGAAAGCGACAGTTCACCGCGAGATCCGCGCGGGAAACTGTCGCTTTCGCGGTGCGGTCCGCGTGATGCGCCGCGCACGTGTCGCTCTCGCGTATCAGTCGGGCGTGCGATCGCCGCGACGCGCCTCAGTCGGGCAGGACCGCGTCGGGGACGTCGCGCAGGAAGATCTCGATCGTCTTCGGGCCGACCCCGTGCAGCGCTCCGAGCCGGTCACGCAGCTCCTGCCGAGACGACGCGCTCTTCACGAGGTGCGACACCGAGCCCTCGTCGGCGTCGAGCGTGTGCATCGTCTCGTGCAGCGCGTCCGTCATCTGGTAGTCGAACCGTCCGTAGCCGCCCTCGTCGAGGACCTTGCGGAGCTGCTCCCGTCCGGCCCCGGCGAACTTCCCGGGGCTCGTGAACCCGTGGTCGATCAGCACGCGGTACGTCTCGGCCGCCTGCTCCTGCCGGATCGGCCTGCCGAACAGCATGCTCGCGAGGAACCACCGGTACAGCTGCTGGGGTTTGCCGTCCGACAGGTCGATGCCGAGGTCGGAGGCGTGGGTCACGTCGGCCATGCCGGGCACCGTACCCGCCCCGGCACCACACCCGGTCCAGGTCCGGGGGTTACCCCCACCCCGGATCCGGAGGACCGCCGGATCGTCCCGCCGACCGCGCGGAACGACGATGGATCCATGAACACGTCACGCTCCGAACGATCCGCCGTCACCTCCGTCTTCGCCGTCGTCGGCATGGGTCTCGTCGTCGCCACCCTGACCGGCTGCAGCATGATCGAGCAGTCGCTCCCGCAGCAGCACCGCCACTACGACACCTACCGCGATGCCCCGTCGTCGGCGAACTCGGAGGACACGGCCTGGTTCATGCCGAAGTGGGTGCCGGATGACGCGAAGGACATCGACGTGCGCCTGGACACGAGCAACCCCGGGTACGTCATCGCCTTCGACTCCGCGACCGGAGTCGACACGGCGGCGTGCGAGCCCGTCGACGGCAGCCACGGCGGCCCGGCGATGACGGCCGACTTCCTGCCGAGGTCCCTGCCCACGAGCGACCTGATCACGTGCGGCGACGGACGGATCACGGCCGAGATCGACGGCCGTTGGTACGGCTGGACGTCGAAGGAGCCGGTGTCGTCCGACTCGGACGACACCCTGCGCAGTTCCTGACCGCACCTACTCCCCCGCCGCGGCGAGCTGGTCCTCGAGGTTGAACACCTCCGGCAGGATCCGCGCCGTCTGGTCTGCCCGACCGGTGGTCCCGTCGAAGAGGTCCTGCATGTGGGCCTCCCACGCGGACGCGACCTCGCTGGCCGCGAGGGCCGCGTCCGCACCGGCGACGGACTCGGTCTCGTAGTAGCCGATCAGCAGCCCGTCGTCGTCGAGGAACAGGGAGTAGTTCCGTCGACCGGCCCCCGCGATGGCCCGGAGCATCGCCGGCCAGACCGCGGCGTGCCGCTCGCGGTACGCGTCCATGTGCTCCGCAGCCACCTGCAGTCGGAAGCAGACGCGCGTGACGCGATCCGAGCCTCCAGTCCGGTGCGGCTGGGCGGACGGGAGGCCCGGTGCCGGTCCGGTGGGCCCGCTCACCTGGGTGTCCGCTCGCCTCGCGAGCGGCGCGCCGGTTCGCGCGCCGCTCGCGCTCGTTCCTCATGCTCGTCGATCGTTCGGACGGTGCCGGTGACGCTCGTCACCGTGCCGTACCGCTCGGCCTCGATTTCCTCGAGGGACTTCCCACGGGTCTCCGGTGCCCAGATCGTGCCCACCAGGAACGAGACGGCGAGGAGCCCGATGATGAGCCCGCCGAGGGGGCGGAGGCCGATGTCGGTGAGGAGCACGGGGAACCACATGCTGAGGAGTCCGACCGTGACCCGGGCGGCGAGGAACAGCACGCCCTGCGCGCTTGCACGGTACCTGGTGGCGAAGAGCTCGCTCGTCCAGAGGCCGTAGAACGCCTGCGCGCCGATGCCGGACGAGATGCCCCAGCCGATCGCGAAGAAGAGCAGTGTGCCGGTGTTCGCCGGGCCGTAGATGAGGACGGCCCAGACGACGATCGCCAGCGCGGCACCGATCGCGAAGAGCACCCGTCTGCTGATCCGGTCCCCGTACCGCATGAACACGAAGTACGTCGTGAGCACGGTGCAGAACCACACGAGGACCTGCAGGGCGTCCTGCTCGATGACGCTCGTCACCCCGGTCGCGGCGTAGATGCGCGGTTGGAAGATGCCGGCCTGTCCTGCGACGGTGTTCCACATCGCGTAGACGCCGAACAGGAACAGCATCGCGACGAGGTTGATCTTCTTCGAGAACAGCTGGCCGACGCCGTGGAAGAAGCTCACCGTGCCGGTTGCTGCGCGCTCGTCCTTCCAGATGTTCGACTCCGGCAGCCCACGGCGGAGCCACCACACCACCGCGGCGACGACGAACAGGTGCGCGAAGATGAGCCGGCTGCCGAGGAGTCCGAGCGGGGCAGCGGCGATCGCCAGCGCGAAGCCGACCATCGGGCCGATCGACCACGCGAGCTGCGCGGTGCCGACGTGTGCGGCACGCCTGCCAGCCGGTGCCTGTTCGGCGATGTAGGTCCAGCTGGCGGGGACACCGGCACCGACCGCGATGCCGCACAGGATGAAGCCCGTGAGGAGCATGCCGTAGTTGCCGGCGAACACCGCGAGGACGACCCCGAGCATGTACAGCAGCAGGTCGTACGTGTAGATGAACTTCCGGCCGTAGCGGTCGCACAGGGGGCCACCGATCGCGGCGCCGATGGCAGCGCCGAACGCGTTCGAGGAGAGGCTCGCGAGCAGGCCGACGCCGAGGTCGCCGATGTGGAACTGGGCCTGCCAGAACGCCAGGCTCGTCGCGATCGCGATGATCGAGCCCGACTCGATGTAGTTCGACATGGCCACCGAGATGGTGGCCTTCCAGCCGGTCGTGTTGCTGGCTCCGATACGGACCGCCATTGGTCCTCCGTTCGTGCGTGTTCGTCGGTGAATCGTTTCAACGGTGCAGCGAAGAAGATACGCCCGGTGATCGGGGTCCTGCAAGTGGGGCCGTTCCGCGCGTAGGGTGTCGTTCCGCGTCGGGTGTCGTTTCGCGCGTTGCATGTCGTTTCGCGCGTAGGAGGTCGAATCGCGCGTAGGAGGCCGGGATTTCCGACCTCCAACGCGCGAACCCGCTTCCCATCGCGGGCGTTCTGGGCGCTTTCACGCGGCGCGCGACCGCGACACCACGCCCCACACGACCGCGAACGACGATCGGGATGCCAGGATGACCGCATGACGGTGAGCGTTCGGGAGGTCGCGGCTCTCGCGGGCGTGTCGCTCGGCACGGTCTCCAACGTGTTGAACCGACCCGAGAAGGTGGCCCCCTCGACGGTCGAGCGCGTGCAGAACGCCATCGCCGAGCTCGGGTTCGTGCGGAACGACTCGGCACGCCAACTCCGCGCGGGTCGCAGCTCCACCGTCGGGCTCGTCGTGCTGGACGGCGGCAACCCGTTCTTCACCGACGTCGCCCGCGGTGCGGAGGACGCCGCGATGTCGAAGGGTCTTGCGGTCCTCATCGGCAACTCGGACGAGTCGACCGAGCGCGAGCGCACCTACATCGACCTGTTCGAGGAGCGCCGCGTCGCCGGCCTGCTCATCTCCCCCGCCGGCGACGACCTCGAGCGGCTGGTCAGACTCCGCGACCAAGGCACCGCCGTCGTGCTCGTGGACCGTCGCGCGGACGACGAGCACTTCGCCTCCGTGTCCGTCGACGACGTGGCAGGCGGCCGGATCGCCGTCGAGCACCTCGTGGACATCGGCCGACGGCGCATCGCCTTCGTCGGCGGCCCGTTCGGCATCCGGCAGGTCGCTGATCGACACGCGGGAGCTCTCGGTGCCGCCACGGCCGCCGGCGCCTCGCTCGAGGTTCTGCAGACGTCGTCGCTGTCCGTGCTCGAGGGCCGGCGCATCGGCGAGGAGATCCAGCGTCGCCCGGCGTCGGAGCGGCCGGACGCGGTGTTCGCGGCGAACGACCTCATCGCCGTCGGGCTCGAGCAGGCGTTCATCATGCGCGGCTCGGTGTCCGTCCCCGACGAGATCGCGATCGTGGGCTACGACGACATCGCGTTCGCCGAGGCCGCCGTCGTGCCGCTCACGAGCGTCCGGCAGCCGGCGCAGGACCTCGGGCGGCAGGCGATCGAGCTCCTCGTGCACCAGGTCGAGCACGGACAGGACGTCGAGCTCGAACGGGTCGAGTTCACCCCGGAGCTGGTCGTCCGCCAGTCCACCGTCCGCGATCGGTGACGCATCGCCGGTCTACGATCGAGGGATGGTGCAGCCCCCTCGACGCGACGGGCCGCCGAGCGTGCACCACGTCGCCGCGCGGGCGGGTGTGTCGCTCGCGACGGTGTCGAACGTCCTGAACCACCCAGAGCGCGTCCGAGAGGCGACAGCGGCCAGGGTCCACGCCGCCATCGCAGACCTCGGGTACACGCCGAACCGGAACGCCCGTGCACTCGCATCCGGCAGGAGCCGGTCGATCGGGCTCGTCGTGTCGTCGCTGCAGAACTCCCTGTTCAGCGACATGCTCAACGGCGCCCAGGTCGCCGCCCGGGAACGGGAGTTCGCCCTGCTCATCGCCAGCAGCGAGAACGACCCGCGCGCGCAGGCCGACCACCTGGCCTTCCTCGAGAGCACCCGGGTCTCCGGCATCCTCCTCGCGACGATGGAGGAGTCCCGTGACCAGGTCGAGCTCACCCGCCGGCACGGTCACCCGGTCGTCTACGTGAACTACGAGCCGGCCGAGGTCGACGCCTGCTCGGTCGTGGTGGACAACGAGCGGGCCGGGTACATCGCGACGACGCACCTCATCGAACGGGGGTGCCGACGCATCGGCTTCGTGAGTGCACGACAGGAACTCCAGCCCGTGCACCGCCGTCGTGCCGGCGTGCTCCGCGCGATCGCCGAACACCCAGGGGTGCGCCTCGTCGACGTGGACGCCGGCGACATCGACCCGCCAGGGGGCACCGACGCCGGGGTCCGCATCGCCGGCATGCCCGCGTCCGAGCGACCAGACGGGGTCCTCGGCGTGACGGACCTGCTCGCGATGGCCGTCGTCACCGAGCTGCGCGCCGCCGGGATCCGCGTACCGGAGGACATCCCCGTCTCGGGCTGCGACCACAACTCTGTTGCGTGGGGCGGAGCCGTCCCCCTGACCTCGGTGACGATGCACGGCGCTGAGATGGGTGCGCGGGCGGTCGACCTGCTGCTCGCGGAGCTGCTGGACCCGCCGGACGAGCACGTGCACCGGACGGTCGTGCTCGACACCGAACTCGTGCCGCGTGAGAGCACGCTCGGCCGCGAGGGTGCGGCCGCCGCGCGACGTGGCACTCCCGAGGATCCCCGCCGCACCGAGGCCTGACCCGGCGCACGGCCTCGCCCCGGCGGTCCCAACGCGCCGAAGCACCCCCAGAAGCCCGAGACACCGCCGGAATCCGGCGCGCTTCGACGACCTGGCGGCGCCTCGACGAAACGCAGGCGCATCGCAGGCACGGCACGTGCGCACCACCGAACCGCACCCGACGGAACTTGGAGCGCGCCAGCGCGTAACGAATCAGAATCGGTGATTGACACGCTTCAATCCGCATGGTTCCATTCCGATTGAAACGTTCTAAACAGCACGACCGGCCACCACGACGACGCGGTGTCCGGGTCCGTTTCACCCGGGTCTCCCCAACCCGGGCCTTACGAGGAGGTAAGGATGTCAGCACGTTCCCTGACCACCCGGCTGCTCGCCATCGGCGGCGCCACGGTCCTCATCGGCGGCCTCGCCGCCTGTTCGTCCGGCGGCTCCGCCGACACGGGCAGCGGCGGCGGCAAGGTCCAGATCAGCTACCTGGTCGACAACTCCACGGCGACCGCCGTCACGACGAAGGCACTCGTCGCGGCGTTCGAGAAGGCCAACCCCGACATCACGGTGAAGGTCGACACGAAGCCGCAGGGCACCGACGGCGACAACCTGGTCAAGACGCGGTTGTCCACCGGTGAGATGGACGACGTCTTCAACTACAACTCCGGGTCGCTCATGCAGGCGCTCAACCCGGACAACACGCTCGTCGACCTGTCCGACCAGAGCTGGGCGAAGGACGTCGACAAGCAGTTCACGAAGGTCGTCAGCACCGACAAGGGCATGTACGGCGCACCCTTCGGCACGAGCTTCGGCGGCGGCGTCATGTACAACAAGAAGGTCTACGCCGACCTCGGCCTGAAGGTCCCCACCACCTGGGACGAGTTCATCAGCAACAGCGAGAAGATCAAGGACGCCGGCAAGGTCGCGCCGATCATCCAGACCTACGGCGACACCTGGACCAGCCAGCTCTTCGTACTCGGCGACTTCGCCAACATCACGGCGCAGCAGGCCGACTGGGCGACGAAGTACACCGCGCACAAGGAGTCCTACGCGAAGGACCCGGCGTTCGCCGGCTTCGAGCACCTCGCCGAGGTCAAGGACAAGGGCCTCCTGAACGAGGACTTCGCGTCGGCGACGCAGGCGAACGGCCTGAAGATGCTCGCCGACGGCACCGGAGCGCAGTACCCGATGCTCACGAACGCGATCTCGACCCTGCAGCAGGACAGCCCGGACGCGGTGAACGACATCGGTGCCTTCGCCCTGCCGGCACAGAACGCGGACGACACGAACCTGACGATCTGGGAGCCGAACGGCCTCTACATCCCGAAGACGACCACGGGCGACAAGCTCGCGGCGGCGAAGAAGTTCATCGCGTTCGCCAACTCGTCCGACGGCTGCAAGGTGCAGAACGACACCGGGACACCCGGCGGCCCGTACGTCATCTCGACGTGCAAGCTCCCGGACTCCGTGCCGACGATGCTCGGCGACCTGCAGAAGTACATCGACGACGGCAAGGCGACGCCGGCGCTCGAGTTCCTCTCCCCCATCAAGGGCCCGAACCTCGAGAAGATCTGCGTGCAGGTCGGCTCCGGGA
This sequence comes from Curtobacterium sp. L3-7, assembly GCF_048756585.1. Lineage (NCBI taxonomy): Bacteria > Bacillati > Actinomycetota > Actinomycetes > Micrococcales > Microbacteriaceae > Curtobacterium > Curtobacterium sp. L3-7. The sequence continues at coordinate 3,482,191 of NZ_CP151474.1, forward strand.
TCTCCACCGCAGCGGTCGGCGCCAAGCAGTACGACCAGGACGTCGTGCAGCAGGCCCAGCAGCTCGGCCTGAAGGGCTGGTGAGTCGGTGACCGCGACGCTCACGACGGCGGTCGCCCCGCCGCAGACCACGAAGGCCGGGCCGGGTCCTGCCCGCAAGCGGATGCGTTCGTTCTACCCCGCGTGGTTCTTCATCCCCGCGATCGCGCTCTACGTCGTGTTCTTCGCGGTTCCCACCTTCGCCGGGTTCTACTTCTCGCTCACCCGCTGGACGCTGTTCGACCAGACCTTCATCGGTTTCGACAACTTCGTCCGGTTCTTCCAGGACCCGCAGCTCGTCTCGGGCTTCATCCACACGTTCGAGTACGGGTTCGTGACGAGCGCGGCGAAGGTGGTCCTCGGACTCGCCCTCGCCCTGCTCCTCACGTCCCCCGTGCTCGGGCGCGGGTACCTCCGGGCGGTCGTGTTCTTCCCGGTGCTCGTGTCGACGATCGGCATCGGCATCACGTTCAAGGCGTTGCTGGATCCCTTCCACGGGATCATCAACTCCGTGTTGGGAGGACTCGGCCTCCCGACACCGGGGTGGCTGACCGACCCGGCCCTCGCACTCTGGAGCGTGGCGGCGGTGGACATCTGGAAGGGCGTGGGCATCGCGACGCTCATCTTCATCGCCGGCATCGTGGCGATCCCGCAGGAGTACTTCGAGGCCGCCCGCGTCGACGGCGCGAGCGCCTGGACGATCTTCCGGAACATCACGCTGCCGCTGTCCCGCCCCGCGATGGGCACGGTCATCATCCTGTCGCTCATCGGCGGCCTGCGGTCGTTCGACCTGATCTGGGCGATGACCGGCGGTGGACCGGGGTTCACCAGCGACGTCATCGCGAGTGTGATCTACAAGCAGTACCAGGCGGGCTTCTACGGCCTGTCGACGGCCGGCAACGTCGTGTTGTTCGTCGTCGTCACGGCGATCATGGTCCCGGTCTCCTGGCTCATCAACCGGAAGGAGCCGGAACTGTGACCGCCATCAGCACGACCCCGCGCCGCCGCCACCCGGGCACCATCCGCAAGTGGATCATCGGCATCGTCGCCATCGTGGTGTCGTTCGTGGTCTTCCTCGTGCCGTTCGTCTTCGTCCTGCTCCAGGCGGCGAAGTCACCGGCCGAGGCGAACCAGCTCGGCTTCACCCTGCCCACCCAGTGGCAGCTGTGGCAGAACCTGCAGGCGGTGTTCCAGACCGGCGAGTCCGGCATCGTCCGGGCGTTCGTCAACAGCGCCGTGCTGACGGTGGGCAGCGTGGTCATCATGGTCGTGTTCTCCGCCATGGTCGGCTACGTCCTGCAGCGTCGACCCGGCCGGTGGAACGGGGTCATCAACTTCTTCGTCCTCGCCGGCCTGATCGTCCCGCCGGCGATCGTCCCGACGATCTGGGTGCTGCAGGGCCTCAACCTGTTCAAGACCATGGGCGGGATGATCCTCATCGAGGCCACCTTCGGCCTGTCGTTCTGCATCCTGCTGTTCCGGGCGTTCGTCGCGACGATCCCCAAGGAGCTGGACGAAGCCGCCGTGCTCGACGGTGCCGGGCCGATCCGCCTGTTCTTCGGGGTCGTCCTGCCGCTGCTGAAGCCCGTCATCATCACCGTCGTGCTCGTCCAGTCGGTCGCCGTGTTCAACGACTTCGCGAACCCGCTGTACTTCCTCCCCGGCTCGGAGAACGCCACCGTGCAGCAGACGCTGTACGCGTTCCAGAGCCAGTCCGTCAGCCAGCTCAACCTGCTGTTCACGGACGTCCTGCTCATCACGATCCCCCCGCTCATCCTCTACATCTTCTTCAACCGTCAGATCGTCGCCGGCATGACCAGCGGCGCCGTCAAGGGCTGACGCCCGACCCGGACTGGAGGCCCGACCCGCCACCGGCAGGTCGGCCTCCGTCCGGCAGTCCCACCGACCAACGACGCGGCCGTCGACGACGACGGCCGCCGGAAGGACACCATGACCACCTGGACCGCATCGTTCATCGCGAGCGACACCGACCTCGGCAGCGCGCCGATCCTGCGCCGGGAGTTCACCATCGACGACGGCCACGGTGCCGTCCGCCGGGCCACCCTCGACGTCAGCGCCCTCGGCGTGGTCGAGGCGTGGCTCGCAGGCTCTCGAGTCTCGGACCACCTGCTCGAACCGGGCTGGACGAGCTACGAGTGGCGCATCCGCGTCGCGTCGCACGACGTCCTGTCGCACCTGAGCTCGACCGCTCCCGGGGACGCCGCCGTGCTCGCCCTGGTCATCGGCAACGGCTGGGCGGCCGGACGCCTGGCGTGGGGCGGCGGCGGCGGCTGGTACACGGACGAACGTGCCGGGTTCGCCGAGCTCCGCATCGAGTTCGAGGACGGCCACGTCCAGACCGTCGCCACCGACACCGACTGGCAGGCGTTGTCCAGTGCGATCACCGCCGACCAGCTCTACGACGGCGAGGACATCGACGCCCGGCTCCGCGACGGGTCGTTCCTGCAGCCGGGGACGCCGACGATCCCGAGTACCGACGGACACCCCGGTCGGTCGGTCGGCGTCCACACCGTCGACCTCGGCGACCGCGAGCTCGTCACCGACACCGTCCCGCCGGTCCGGCCGCTCGCCGAGATCGCCCCGGTCGACGTCTGGACGAGCCCGTCGGGCGCGACGCTGGTCGACTTCGGCGTGAACCTGGTCGGCTGGCTCCGCGTCGTCGCCTCCGGCCCGGCCGGCACGGTCCTGACGATCCGGCACGCCGAGGTGCTCGAGCACGACGAGCTCGGCACCCGTCCGCTCCGGACCGCGAAGGCGACGGACCACTTCACCCTGAGCGGCGACGGCGCGGACACGTTCGAGCCGCGCTTCACCTTCCACGGCTTCCGGTACGCGGCCGTCGAGGGGTGGCCCGGCACGCTGGACGAACTCCGGACGGCGCTCACCGCGGTGCAGGTCGGCAGCGACCTGACCCGCACGGGCACGTTCGAGTCGAGCCACGAGCTGCTCAACACCTTCCACGACAACGTGGTCCGGGGCATGCAGGGCAACTTCCTCAGCGTCCCGACGGACTGCCCGCAGCGCGACGAGCGACTCGGGTGGACGGGCGACATCGCGGCGTTCGCCCCGACGGCCTCGTACCTGTTCGACACCAGGGCGTTCCTCGGCGACTGGCTCCGCGACGTGTGGCTCGAGCAGCAGCACGCCGACGGGGTGATCCCGTTCGTGGTGCCCGACGTGCTGAAGTACTCCCCCGCCGAGGACTTCGGGAAGCCCGACGCCACCGCGATCTGGTCGGACGCCGGGGTCTGGGTGCCGTGGACGCTCTACCAGGCCTACGGCGACACCGCGGTGCTCGAGGAACAACTGCCGTCGATGGTCGCGCACCTCCGTCGGATCCGCGACCACCTGTCGCCCCAGGGCCTCTGGGACACGGTGTTCCAGTTCGGCGACTGGCTCGACCCGGATGCCCCGCCGGAGGACGCCGCGAAGGCGAAGGCCGACCCGGGCGTCGTCGCCACGGCGTGCGCCTACCGGTCGGCGACGCTCGTCGCCGAGGCGGCGCGCTTGACCGGCCACGAGGCGGAGGCGAGCGAAGCCGAGGAACTGGCCACGAGCCTCCAGGCCGCGTTCCGGGAGCACTACGTGACGGACGGACGGATCCGCAGCGACTGCGCCACCGTCTACGCGCTCGCCATCGTGTTCGGGATCCTGTCCGACGAGGACACCGCGAAGGCCGGCGACCGGCTCGCCGAGCTCGCTGCCGAGTCCGGCTACCGGATCTCGACGGGCTTCGCCGGCACGCCCTTCATCACGGACGCGCTCACGCAGACGGGGCACCTCGACGACGCGTACCGGCTGCTGCTGCAGACGGAGTGCCCGTCGTGGCTGTACCCGGTGACGATGGGGGCGACCACGGTGTGGGAGCGCTGGGACTCGATGCTGCCGGACGGCACCATCAACCCGGGCGAGATGACCTCGTTCAACCACTACGCGCTCGGTGCCGTGGCGGACTGGATGCACCGGGTCGTGGGTGGTCTCGCGCCGCTGACGCCCGGGTACGAGTCCGTGCTCATCGCACCGCAGCCCGGCGGAGGCCTGACCTGGGCGTCCACCTCGCTCGACACCGTGCACGGGCACGTCGCCGTGCGGTGGGAGCTCGTCGACGGGGAGCTGCTCGTCCGGGCGACCGTGCCGGACGGGGTCAGCGCGGTGGTGCGCCTGCCGGGCCTCCCGGAGCAGCGCGTCGCTGCCGGCACGCACGAGCTGCGCGCGCCGGCCGCGGTGCCCGCGGCATAGCCGCGCCGCCGCACAACCGAAAGCAAAGCGCACCACGGGATCGCGCGGCGCGAACTGCTTTCGGTTGTGCGGGAGCGATCCGCACCGGCTGTGCGGCAGTGAGCCGGGAACACCGGTTGCGCGACGCGTCGCCGCGGACTAGCCTATGAAACGATTCAATCGACCACGAGGAAGTGACACGATGACATCAGCAAGCTTCAGTTCGATCGGCGACCAACTGGCACGGCAGGCGATCGAGCTCCCGTCCTGGGCGTTCGGCAACTCCGGCACGCGTTTCAAGGTGTTCAGCACGCCAGGAACGCCCCGAGACCCGTACGAGAAGATCGCCGACGCGGCCCAGGTCAACAAGTACACGGGGCTGGCCCCCACGGTGGCACTCCACATCCCGTGGGACCTCGTCGACGACTTCGCCGACCTCCGCCGCCACGCCGAGGAGCACGGCGTCCGCCTGGGCACCGTGAACTCGAACACGTTCCAGGACGACGACTACAAGTTCGGTGCACTGACCCACGTCGACGAGACGATCCGGCAGAAGGCGATCGACCACCACCTGCGCTGCATCGACGTCATGGACGCCACCGGCAGCCGCGACCTGAAGATCTGGCTCGCCGAGGGCTCGAACTACCCGGGGCAGGAGGACATGCGCTCCCGCCAGGACCGCCTCCACGACAGCCTGACGACGATCTACGACCGGCTCGGGAACGACCAGCGCCTGGTCCTGGAGTACAAGTTCTTCGAGCCGTCGTTCTACCACACGGACGTCCCCGACTGGGGCACCAGCTACGTGCAGACGAGCGCCCTCGGCGACAAGGCGATGGTCTGCCTCGACACCGGCCACCACGCACCCGGCACGAACATCGAGTTCATCGTCATGCAGCTGCTGCGCCTCGGCAAACTGGGGAGCTTCGACTTCAACTCGCGCTTCTACGCCGACGACGACCTCATCGTGGGCGCAGCCGACCCGTTCCAGCTGTTCCGCATCCTGGTCGAGGTCATCCGCGGCGGCGGCTACGACAACCCCGACGTGGCGTTCATGCTCGACCAGTGCCACAACATCGAGGACAAGATCCCCGGGCAGATCCGCTCGGTGCTGAACGTGCAGGAGATGACGGCCCGCGCGCTGCTCCTGGACCGCGTGGCGCTGACGGCGGCGCAGGAAGCGCACGACGTCCTGGGCGCGAACGAGATCTTCATGGACGCGTACCAGACCGACGTCAGGAAGGACCTCGCCGCCTGGCGCGAATCGCGCGGCCTCCCGGCCGACCCGATGCGCGCGTACCTGGACTCCGGGTACCAGCGCTCGATCGCCGAGGACCGCGTCGGCGGCGTCCAGGCCGGCTGGGGCGCGTAGACAGATGACGATCAACGACCTGGAGGCCCGGGTGGACCCCGCAACGCAGACGACCGCTGGACAGGTGGTCGCCGACCTCATCGCACGTTCCAACGCGCTCGGCTCGGACCCGCGGATCACGAACTACGCCGGGGGCAACACCTCGGCGAAGGGCGCCGCGACCGATCCGGTGACCGGCGAACCGGTGGAACTGCTCTGGGTGAAGGGATCCGGGGGCGACCTCGGCACCCTGACACCGGCCGGGCTCGCAGTACTGCGGGTCGACCGAGTCCGGGCGTTGGCGCAGGTCTACCCGGGCGTCGACCGCGAGGACGAGATGGTCGCCGCGTTCGACTACTGCCTGCACGGCAAGGGCGGAGCAGCTCCGAGTATCGACACGGCCATGCACGCACTCGTCGACGCCCCGCACGTGGACCACCTGCACCCGGACGCCGGCATCGCCCTCGCGACGGCGGCGGACGGCCCGGCCCTGACGGAGCGGGTCTTCGGCGGGAAGGTCGTGTGGGTGCCGTGGCGCCGACCCGGGTTCCAGCTCGGCCTCGACATCGCCGCGATCAAGCGGGACCACCCCGAGGCGATCGGCACGATCCTCGGCGGGCACGGCATCACCGCGTGGGGGGCCACCAGCGACGAGGCCGAGGCGAACTCCCGCTGGATCATCGACACGGCCGAGCAGTACATCGCTGCGAACGGCAAGCCCGACCCGTTCGGCCCCGTCCGCCCGGGCTTCGAGGCGCTCGCCTCCGACGAACGACGAGCCCGCGCCGCCGCCCTCGTCCCGACGATCCGTGGGATCGCGGGGCACGACAAGCCGGTCGTGGGGCACGTCACCGACAGCGACGTGGTGCTCGACTTCCTCGCGAGCGAGAAGGCGCCGGAACTCGCGGCGCTCGGCACCAGCTGCCCGGACCACTTCCTCCGCACCAAGGTGCAGCCGCTCGTCCTCGACCTGCCCGCGACGGCCACCGTCGAGGAGCAGATCGCACGCCTGCACGAGCTGCACGCGTCCTACCGCGAGGACTACCAGGCGTACTACGACCGGCACGCGACGCCCGAGTCCCCCGCGATCCGCGGCGCCGACCCGCTCATCGTGCTCGTGCCCGGCGTCGGCATGTTCTCGTACGGCAAGGACGCCCAGACCGCCCGCGTCGCCGGCGAGTTCTACGTCAACGCGATCAACGTCATGCGCGGCGCCGAAGCACTCTCCACCTACGCCCCGATCGACGAGGCCGAGAAGTTCCGCATCGAGTACTGGGCCCTCGAAGAAGCCAAGCTCCAGCGGATGCCCGCCCCGAAGAAGCTCGCGACCCGCATCGCCCTCGTCACCGGGGCCGCGTCCGGCATCGGCAAGGCGATCGCGAAGCGACTGGCATCGGAGGGCGCCGCGGTCGTCATCGCCGACCTCGACGAGACGAAGGCGCAGGAGGCCGCCGCCGAGATCGGGGACACCGACCGGGCGATCGGCGTCGCGGCGAACGTGACCTCCGCCGAGGACATCGCGCGCGCCGTCCAGGAGACCCTCCTGCACTTCGGCGGCCTCGACCTCGTCGTCAACAACGCCGGGCTGAGCCTGAGCAAGTCGCTGCTCGAGACCACCGAGCAGGACTGGGACCTCCAGCACGACGTCATGGCGAAGGGCTCGTTCCTGGTGTCGAAGGCCGCGGCGAAGGTCCTCATCGAGCAGGGCCTCGGCGGCGACATCGTGTACATCTCGAGCAAGAACTCGGTGTTCGCCGGCCCGAACAACATCGCCTACTCCGCCACGAAGGCCGACCAGGCCCACCAGGTGCGGCTGCTGGCGGCCGAGCTCGGCGAACACGGCGTCCGGGTGAACGGCATCAACCCGGACGGCGTCGTCCGCGGCTCGGGCATCTTCGCGTCCGGCTGGGGTGCGAACCGCGCGAAGACGTACGGCATCGACGAGCAAGACCTCGGGAAGTTCTATGCCCAGCGCACGATCCTGAAGCGCGAGGTCGTGCCGGAGAACGTGGCGAACGCCGTCTACGCCATCTGCACGGACGACTTCTCGCACACCACCGGACTGCACGTGCCGGTCGACGCCGGCGTCGCCGCGGCGTTCCTGCGCTGAGACGAGAGGCAGCAGCATGCACACCAGCGGCAGCGTCGCCGCGGTCGACCTCGGCGCCACGAGTGGCCGGGTCGTCGTCGGGCACGTCGACACCGACGGCGTGCGGATGGAGCACGTCTCCCGGTTCCCGAACGGCCCGGTCGCGCTCCACGAGCACGATCGCGAGGCCCTGCACTGGGACGTCGTCGAGCTGTACCGGAACGTGACGGACGGACTCCGGGACGCGTTCGGGCGGCATCCCGACCTCGCCAGCATCGGGATCGACTCCTGGGCGGTCGACTACGGGCTCCTCCGCGACGGGCGCCTGCTCGGCCTGCCGTCCCACTACCGGGACGACCGGCACGAGCACGGCGTCGCCCAGGTGCACGCACGGCTCGACGCCGCCGAGCTGTACAGCAGGAACGGGCTGCAGCACCTCCCCTTCAACACGCTGTTCCAGTGGGCGGCGGACCCGACGCTGCACCTCGCCGATCGCGCCCTGCTCGTCCCGGACCTGCTCGGCTACTGGCTCACCGGCGTCGAGGCGGCCGAGCGGACCAACGCCTCGACGACCGGGGCACTCAACGCGACCACCCGTGGGTGGGACCCGGCGCTGCGGGCTGCCGCGGGCCTCCCGTCCGGACTGCTGCCAACGCTCCGCGACCCGGGAGACCGACTCGGTCCCCTGCTGCCGGCCGTCGCCGACCTGGTCGGCGGCAGCGCACCGATCACGCTGGTCGGGTCGCACGACACGGCCTCGGCCGTGGTCGCGGTCCCCGCGACGACCGGCGACTTCGCCTACATCTCGAGCGGCACGTGGTCGCTCGTCGGCGTCGAGCTCGAGGCCCCCGTCCTGTCGGACGCGGCCCGCGACGCGAACTGCACCAACGAGGGTGGTGTGGACGGCCGGGTCCGGTTCCTCAAGAACGTGTCAGGACTGTGGTTGCTCTCCGAGAGCGTCCGGACCTGGGAACGTGGTGGCGACCGGATCGACCTGGAGGCCCTGCTCGCCTCCGCAGCGGCCGTCACCGCCCCGGTTCCCCTCTTCGACGTCGCGGACGAGTCGTTCACGCCGCCTGGCGACATGCCCGCCCGCATCGCCTCCTGGTGCGCCGAGCACGGACGCTCGGCACCCGCGACGCGGGCGGAGTTCGTCCGGTCGATCCTGGAGTCGTTGGCCGCTGCCTACGCCGCGACGCTGGCGACGATCGCCACGATCACCGGCAAGGACATCCGACAGGTCCACATCGTCGGGGGCGGGTCCCAGAACCGACTGCTGTGCCAGCTGACGGCCGATCGGACCGGACTACCGGTCCTGGCGGGTCCGGTCGAGGCGACCGCACTCGGCAACATCCTGGTGCAGGCCCGGGCTGCCGGGCTTGCCGGCCTCGACGGCGCGTCCCTCGAGGCACTGCGAACCGTGGTCGCGCGCACGGTCGAACCCGTCCGGTACACCCCGACGACGGAACGAACCACCACCCCATCCACCCCGAGACGTAGGATGTCTGTATGACCTCGACCGATGACCAGCGACGTGTCGACCCGGCGACGGGCGCACCGGCACCGACCGCGGGAGCCGCGTCGTCGGCGCGGACCAGGATGCGGCGGCAGCTGCCGACCGTGCACGACCTGGCGCCCCTGATGCAGTTCAAGAAGCCCGACCTCAACGCCCGGCGGCGTCGGCTGGAGCAGGCGCTGACGATCTGGGACCTCCGGGACATCGCCGCCCGCCGGACCCCTCGTGCCGCGTTCGACTACACGGAGGGTGCCGCCGAGGCCGAGATCTCGCTGGCGCGGGCACGGCAGGCGTTCGAGGACATCGAGTTCACGCCGTCAATCCTCCGGGATGTCTCCACCGTGTCGACGGCGCGCGAGGTGCTCGGCGCCCCGGTGTCGTACCCGTTCGGCATCGCACCGACGGGGTTCACCCGGATGATGCAGACCGAGGGCGAGCGCGCGGGGGCCAGGGCCGCCGGACGCGCCGGGATCCCGTTCTCGCTGTCCACGATGGGCACCACCGCGATCGAGGACGTCCGCGACGCCAACCCCCACGGGCGCAACTGGTTCCAGCTGTACATGTGGAAGGACCGCGAGAAGTCGATGGCGCTGGTGTCCCGCGCCGAGAAGGCCGGGTTCGACACGCTGCTCGTCACCGTGGACGTCCCCGTCGCGGGTGCGCGGCTCCGGGACAAGCGCAACGGGTTCTCGATCCCGCCGCAGCTGAGCGCTCGCACGGTGGTCAACGCGATCCCGCGGCCGTGGTGGTGGTTCGACTTCCTCACGACCGAGCCCCTGGCGTTCGCGTCCCTCGACCGCTGGTCCGGCACCGTCGGGGAGCTCCTCGACCACATGTTCGACCCGACCGTCACCTACGAGGACCTGGCGTGGATCCGCGACCAGTGGAAGGGCAAGGTCGTCGTCAAGGGCGTGCAGTCCCTGGCGGACGCGAAGCGCCTGGCGTCCATGGGCGTCGACGGGATCACCCTGTCGAACCACGGCGGACGCCAGCTCGACCGTGCCCCGATCCCGTTCCACTTGCTGCCCTCGGTGGTCAAGGAGGTCGGGAACGACACCGAGGTGCACCTCGACACGGGCATCATGTCCGGCGCGGACATCGTCGCGGCCGCCGCGCTCGGGGCGAAGTTCACGATGGTCGGTCGGGCGTACCTCTACGGGCTGATGGCCGGGGGCGAGGCCGGGGTCGACCGGATGATCCAGATCCTGTCCGAGCAGATCGAGCGCACCATGCGGTTGCTCGGGGTCACGTCGCTCGACGAGCTCGAACCAGGTCACGTCACGCAGCTCGCGCGCCTGGCGCCGGTCGCTCGCCCCTAGCTGGGGGCGTCCGGCAGCGTCCACGTCGCGCCGGGCGTCGGCGCCGGGCCGTCCGCCGCCCGCTGTGGCCGCTGCCGGAGGTCCTCGAGCATCGGCGTGAGCCGGCGCAGGCTCCGTTGGGTGTCGACGAGGCTCACGGCCAGGAACCCCACGAACAGGGCGACGAACACCCACCAGACCGGCCCGTCCGTCACAGCGAGCCAGACTCCGAGCGCGGTGGCGAGCACGAAGACCACTGGCCCGAACCACCGGTTGCGGCGGTACTGACGTCGGGCCCGCTCCAGCTCGGGTGTCCAGGTCGCCGGGTCGACGCCGGGGGGCACCACGCCGGTCTTGACGGCACGACGGATCCGGCTCACCTCGTCCGCTCCGCCGGCACGACGTCGCGTCCGCGCGATGCCGATCCCGAAGAAGGCGGTCATGAGGCCCGCGTACACGACGGACCCGATCACGAAGGCACCGACGTCTTGGCGCGCGGGCCGCGTGACGAACTGGATGCCGAACCACAGCACCGCGAGCAGGACGAACAGGACGGGCAGCAGCACCGGCAGCGACGACTTCCGGAAGCGTTCCATGGGTCTCCCTCGATCCAGTCCAAGATGCCCGCACCGGGCAGCGTGCTGCTGTGAGGTCGGGGCACATCGCCTCCCGGTAGGGTCGGCGGCACGAGAAGGGGGCTGCATGGCCGGGGCGAGCATCAGCGTGCAGGACTTCGTCATGCGCTTCGGGGACCGTACCGTCGTGGACGGGTTGTCGTTCGACGTCGCACCCGGGGAGACCTTCGGGCTCCTCGGCAGCAACGGTTCCGGCAAGACGACGACGATCAGGGCACTGCTCGGCATCACGTCGCCGTCCGCGGGCACCCTGACGATCGACGGACGGCAGTACCGGCCGGCGACCGGCGGCATCGGGTACCTGCCCGAGGAGCGTGGGCTGTACCGGAAGGAGTCCGTCATCGACGTGATGACGTACTTCGCGGCACTCCGTGGCATGGCACGCTCGGCGTCCACCGCGTGGTCGATGGAGTACCTGGCGCGGGTCGGGCTCGCGGACAAGGCGAAGCTCCGGATCGACAAGCTCTCCGGCGGCCAGCAGCAGAAGGTCCAGCTCGGGATCACGATCATGGACCGTCCGCGGCTGCTCATCCTCGACGAGCCGACCAAGGGCCTCGACCCGGTGAACCGCAGGCTCCTGCTCGACCTGGTCGACGAGCGGAAGGCCGACGGCGCCACCGTGATCCTGGTCACGCACCACATGGACGAGGTCGAACGGCTCTGCGACCGGATCCTGCTCCTGAAGGACGGCACCGCGGCCGCGTACGGCACGATCCCCGAGGTGCAGGACGCCTTCGGGGGCGCCGTCGCGAAGGTGTCGCTCGACGGAGCGGTGCCGACGTCGCCGCTCTACAAGCTCGCACGGCACGAGGGCCACGTCGCGTACCTGGTGCCGTCGTCCTCGGCAGCCACGGACGGGTCGGACATCCTGTCGTCGCTCGTCGGAGCCGGCGTGCACGTCACGGGCTTCGAGATGCGGAGGATCCCGCTCGACGAGATCTTCGTGCAGGTGTACGGCCACGACGCCGGCGCGGACGAACGCGCTGCAGGGGGAACGCGATGAGCCGTCTGGGAACCGTCATCCGGTTCGAGTTCGTCCGCGCGGTGAAGAAGCCCGCGTTCTGGATCGGCACCCTCGCGCTGCCCTTCGTCATCGTGGTGGTGTCCCTGCTCGTCGGGGTCGGGCAGGCGGCGGGGACGAACTCGGTCGTGTCGAGCTCGTCCGCCGAGAGGACGCCGTTCCACTACGTCGACCGCTCCGGGCTCGTCTCCGAGTCCGTGGCGGCGCGCTGGGGTGGGACGCCGTCCACGGACGAGGCTGCCGACCGTGCCGACGTCGTCGCCGGACGGCTCGACGCGCTCGTCGTGTTCCCGGAGTCCCCGTCCGAGGACCCGATCGAGGTCACCGCCAAGGACAAGGGGCTCTTCGAGAACGGCGGGTACTCGTCGCTCGCCGAGCGGGTGCTCGAACAGAGCGTCGCGGCGAACGTGGACGACGCGGAGGCGGTGCACATCCTGCGGTCGCCGCCCGCAGCGGACGTCACGGCCTACGCCGACGGGAAGGTCGCGCCGGGGTGGCTGTCGATCCTGCCGCCGATGGTCTACCTGGCGGCGTTCTTCGGGCTCGTGCTGCTGCTCGCCGCGCGCATGGTCACCGTGGTCGTCGAGGAGAAGGAGAACCGGATCTCCGAGATGATCCTGACGACGGTGACGGCTGGGGACCTCATCCGTGGCAAGGTCATCGCGATGCTGCTCGTCGGCCTCGTGCAGATCGGGGTGTTCCTGGTGCCGGGGCTGCTGTCGCTCGTCGTCGTCATCCCGCTGGTCGCGAGCCGGGTCGGGCACGTGGTCGTCGATCCGTGGCGGATGGTGGTCGGCGCCCTGCTGCTCGTCGGCGGGGTGCTGCTCGCGTCGGCGCTGTTCGTCGCCGTCGGTGCCGCCGTCCCGACGATCAAGGACGCCTCGGCGCTGCAGTCCGCGGCGATCTTCTCGCTGATCATCCCGATCTACGCGGCGTTCTTCGTGATGACGAGCCCCTCGTCGCCCGTCGTCGCGGTCTTCACGTACTTCCCGACGTTCACCCCGATCACCGCGATGGTCCGGAACGCCGTCGGGTCGCTGTCGCCGCTCGAGTCGGTGGTCTGCATCGTCGAGGTGTTCGTCGTCGCGGGGCTGCTGCTGTGGTTCGCGCAGTACCTGTTCCGGCACTCGGTCGCGCAGTACGGGTCGAAGGTGACGGTCCGGCAGATCCTCTCCTGGCGGCGGGCCCGGTGATCTCACGGCACTCGCGATTCCCACACCGTCCGCCGAGCGCTATCGTGCGGTCGTGATCGACACGAGCACCCGCGAACGGCAGGACGTCGGCGCGGGCACCCTGGTCGCACTCGCCGTCGCCCGGACGGTCACGGTGTCGTTCGCGGTGCTCGTGATCGGGTTCGGCATCCTGCGGTCGACTGTCGACGACATCGCGCTCTCCGAGTCCCCCGGGCCGATCAGCTCGCTCATGATCGTGGCGATCGCCCTGAGCTCGCGGGACACGCGGTGGGCGATCGGACACCCCGCTCGCGGCTGGGCGGCGCTCACGTGGATCGCCGTCATGGCCGTGACCCCACTCGTGTTCCACGGTGCGTTCGTCTTGTGGGCGAGCTCGCTGGCGGCGCTGAGCCTGCCGTTGCTCGCCGTCACCCTGCTCGCCCGTCGGGCTGGGGAACGGATCTTCCCGGGGTGGCCGACGTCCGCCGAGGTCAGGACGCGCTGACCGACCGCCCCGTCAGGGACAACGCCAGCGGGTTCGCCCGGACGAGGTCGAGCCCACGCTGCGCGGCCCCGATGAGGACGACGTCGGGCCCGAGCGCGGACGCGACGACCTCCGGCACCGGACGGAACGCACCGCTGCCGAGGACGGCGTTCGCGCGCGCGATGACCGCGGCCGCCGGCTGCGCGATCGCCCCGGCGACGTACACGCGCTCGATGTCGAGCAGGCTCGCGAGCACGACGGTCGCCTTCGCCAGCCGTTCACCGAGCTGGTCGACGATCTGCAGGGCGACCTCGTCCCCGTCCCGAGCAGCCGCGAACACCGCCTGGGCGTCGAGCGCACGCCGTGCCGCGATCTCGGCGAGCACCGAACCCGGCGCGATCCGCCCGACGGCGAGTGCCTCGGCCGCGAGCGTCCGGCACGCAGCGCCGATGCCCTCCGGTGTCCCGACGCCCTCGACCAGGGCGAGGACGCGCATCTCGCCGGCACCGCCGTGTGCGCCGCGCAGCAGGACCCCGTCGACGATGAGGCCGGTGCCGAAGCGCTCCCCGGACAGCAGTGCGGCGAACGAGTCACCAGCACCCCTGGCACGCTCCGCGATCGCGGCGAGGTTCGCGTCGTTCTCGACGACGATCGCCCCGTGACCGGCGAGGACGTCCTCGAAGCCGGGGTTCATGCGGTGCCAGAACCCGTCGTCCTCGTTCGGGGACCGCCCGTGCGCGTCGACCGGCGCCGCGACGCCGATCGTCGTGACGAGCACGTCCGAGGCGGCGTGCCCGGCGTCGGCGAGTGCGCGCGTGACGCACCGGAGGACCGCGGCGCGACGATCACGCGCATCACGGTCGGCGTCGTCGAAGTCGGGTCGGACGGGCTCCTCCGCGTGGGCGAGGACGGCTCCCCGAAGGTCAGCGACGACCGCCTCGACGCGTGACTGCCCGACGTCGGCCCCGACGACCACGCCGGCGGTCCTCCGTAGTTCGTAGCGCTTCGCCGGGCGACCCATCCGGTACTCCCCCGCGGCCCTGGCGTCGTCGAGCTCCGCGATCCACCCGAGCCGGACGAGCTCGTCGCACGCCGTCAGCACGGTCGACCGCGTGTGCCCGGTCCGTGCCATCACCGTGCTCGCGGTGAACGCCTGCTCGGCGAACGCCACGTCGAGCACCGTCTCGAGGCTCGAGCGTCGCAGCAGGTCGGGGAGCATGGTCACTGGCTGAAGATACCGCGTCACGAGTTCCTTGCTTTCCTAAATATTCTCGCTAGATTATGTGCACCGACCGCATCGGAGCAGTCGGGGGGACGGGACGGCAAGGGCGCCGAGACCCGTCGGACGGAGTTCACGTGCACGCACGAACCGCTTCACCGCTGAGCCGATCGGCGCTCAGTCGTCGGTCCTTCCTCCTCGGCACCGGCGCAGTCGGCGCGAGCCTGGCCCTCGCCGGGTGCGCTCCCGCCTCGTCGGGTTCCGGTCGGGAGACGATCACGTTCTACGTCTCGAAGCCCGAGGTCATCGGCTACTTCGACGACGTCATCGCGAAGTTCCACGACAGCCAGTCGAAGATCCGGGTCATCCGTGACTCGACGTCGTCGCTGCCGGCCGACTTCGTGCGGAGCTCGCCGCCGGACCTCGGCTGCCTGAACTACAACTACGCGATGGTGTCGTTCGTCGAGCACGGCGCCTTGACCGACCTGTCCGACATGGACGAGGCCAAGGCCATCAACCCGGACCTCTGGACACTCATGGAACAGACGGCGTCCTACCCGGGCGAGCGGAACGCGCTGCCGTACTCGGTCACCGCCGCGTCGGTGATCTACAACAAGGAGATCTTCGCCCAGCAGGGCATCGAGATCCCGACCACCTGGTCCGAGCTGGAGGCGGTCTGCGAGAAGCTCCTCGCCGCCGACGTCACGCCGTTCTACAACACCTACAAGGACACGTGGACGCTCGCCCAGGGGATGTTCGACTACTCGATCGGCGGCATGCTCGACGTCGGGAAGACCTTCTCGGCGCTCGAGAAGGAGGGCACGTCGCTCACGCCGTCGTCCCCCGTGTCGTTCTCGAAGGACTTCGCACCGCCGATGGACCGGATGGCGCAGCTCGCGAAGTGGTCGAACAAGAACGCCGCGAGCCGTGCGTACGGCGACGGCAACCTCGCGTTCGCGAAGGGCGAGTCGGCGATGTACCTGCAGGGTCCGTGGGCGCTCATCGAGATCGCGAAGACGAACCCGGACATGGACCTCGGCACGTTCCCGATGCCCGCGACCGACGACCCTGCCGACCTGAAGGTCCGGGTCAACGTCGACCTGGCGCTCTGGATCCCGAAGGCGTCGAAGAAGCAGGAAGCAGCGCGCGAGTTCCTCCGCTTCCTGATGTCCCCCGACGTCGCGGACAAGTACAACGCGGACAACAACGGGTTCGGCACCCGCAAGGACTCGCCCCCGGTCGCCAACCCGACACTCAAGGGCATGCAGCAGTACTACGACGACGCGGCCTTCTACCTCGGCCCGTCGCAGCTCGTGCCGGCCGAGATCCCCGTGGCCAACTACGCGCAGTCCATCGCCCTCGGTGGCGACCCGGCTCCGCAGCTCCGCACACTCGATGCCGACTGGGCGCGCGTGGCGCGCCGGAAGGCCTGACCCGGTCTCGGACCGAGGAGACGATCACCATGGCAATCGCCACGACGTCCTCCGGCGGCAGCCGCCGGAACAGCCCCACCGACAGCCCCGATCCCGACCGGGGCGGCTCCCCCACCGCGAGCGGCCGAGCACCACGAACCGCACGGTCCCGGGTGCACCGCATCCAGCCGGTCTTCCTCGCCTTCCTCCTGCCCACGCTCGTCGTCTTCACACTGGCGATCACGGTCCCAGCCGTGATGGGCATCGTCCTGAGCTTCACCGACTCGGTCGGATTCGGGGAGTTCGGGTTCACCGGCCTGACGAACTACCTCGCGATCTTCTCCGACCCGGCGATCCTGCACGCCTACCTGTTCACGATGGGCTTCTCGCTGGTCACCGTGCTCGTCGTGAACGCGCTGGCGCTCCTGCTGGCGATCGCCCTGACGAGCCGCATCCGTGCCAAGGTCGCCCTCCGCGCGGTGTTCGTGCTGCCGATGGTCATCTCGGGCATCGTCATCGCGTACGTGTTCTCGTTCCTCTTCTCGAACAGCCTGCCCGAGCTCGCGACGACGCTCGGGATCGCGCCGCTCGAGACGAGCATCCTCGCGAACCCCGACCTCGCCTGGATCGCGATCGTCGTGGTCACGACGTGGCAGGCGATCCCCGGCACGCTGCTCATCTACATCGCGGGGGTCCTCGCGATCCCCGGCGAGGTGTACGAGGCCGCGGCCATCGACGGCGCGTCGTCGTGGCGGCAGCTCGTCTCGATCACGATGCCGCTCACCGCTGGCTACATCGTCATCAACCTGATCCTCGGCTTCAAGAACTTCCTCAACGCCTACGACGTGATCGTCGGTCTCACCGCCGGAGGCCCGGGGACCGCGACCACGAGTGTCGCGATGTCGATCTTCAACGGGTTCAACAGCGGCGACTACTCCTACCAGATGGCGAACGCGACGATCTTCTTCGTCATCACCGTCATCCTCGCGCTCGTCCAGCTGCGGCTCAGCCGCGGGAAGGCCCTCTTCTCATGACGCTCCCTGCACCGCTCCAGCCGTCCACCACCCGCACCGGCAGCATGCGGTCGATCGACGCGGACGCCGCCCGCGGCCGTCGATCGAAGAGCGGCTGGAACTGGCCGCTGACGATCATCCTGGCGATCTGCTCGCTGACGGTCTTCGTCCCGCTGTACGTCACGGTCGTGATGGCGTTCAAGACCACGAGCCAGGCGCTCGACGGCAACGCGTTCTCGCTGCCGGCACCGTTCAGCATGGACGGGTTCGTCCGGGCCTGGGAGCTGACCGACTTCCCGCGGGCGTTCGGCGTCTCTGTGCTCGTCGCCGCGATCTCCGTCACCGGGACGATCCTCCTTGCGTCGTTCGCCGCCTACGCGATCTCGCACAACTGGCAGCACCGGCTGTTCCGCTGGTCGTTCTTCTACCTGCTGGCCGCGATGTTCCTGCCGTTCCCGGTCCTGGCGCTGTCGCAGGTCAAGCTCACCGGCATGGTCGGTCTCGACAACCCGATCGGCGTCGCGATCCTGCACATCATGTTCCAGCTGTCCTTCAGCGTGCTGCTCTTCACCGCGTTCCTCCGCTCGATCCCCGGTGAGCTCGAGGAGAGCGCCCGCATCGACGGCGCGAGCGTGGGCCAGGTGTTCTGGCGGCTGCTGTTCCCGCTCCTGGCACCGATGAGCGCGACCGTCGGCATCTTCGCGTTCCTGGCGTCCTGGAACGACTACATGATGCCGGCGCTCATCACGGCCGATCCGGCGCTGCAGACCCTCCCGGTGCTGCAGCAGATCTTCCAGAGCCAGTTCAGCAACAACTACAACGTCTCGTTCGCCTCGTACCTCATGGCGATGGCGCCGTCCATCATCGTGTACGTCCTCACCCAGCGATGGGTGATGTCCGGTGTGACGCAGGGCGCCATCAAGTGACCGACACGAGCACCACCGAAAGGACACCACCCCTCATGACCGATGTGCTGACCGCACAGGACCCGACGGCCACCGACGAGACCTGGTGGCGCCAGGCGAGCGTCTACCAGATCTACCCGCGGTCCTTCGCGGACGCGAACGGCGACGGGATCGGCGACCTCGCCGGCATCACCGAGCGCGTGCCCTACCTGGCGTCGCTCGGCGTCGAGGCCGTCTGGCTCAGCCCCTTCTACCCGTCGGCACTCGCCGACGGCGGCTACGACGTGGACGACTACCGCGACGTCGACCCGAAGCTCGGCACGCTCGAGGACTTCGATGCGATGGTGGCCGCCCTGCACGGCGCCGGGATCCGGGTGATCGTCGACATCGTCCCGAACCACACGAGCGACCGGCACGAGTGGTTCCGCGAGGCCCTCGCCGCGCCCGCCGGCAGCCCGGCCCGCGACCGCTACGTGTTCCGCGACGGCACCGGTCCCGCCGCCGAGAACCCACCGGCCGACTGGGTCTCGATCTTCGGCGGCCCGGCCTGGACCGCAGCGGGCGACGGCCAGTGGTACCTGCACAGCTTCGCGAAGGAGCAGCCCGACCTGAACTGGGCGAACCGGGAGGTCCGGGACGACTTCCTGCACACCCTGCGCTTCTGGTCCGACCGCGGGGTCGACGGCTTCCGCATCGACGTGGCACACGGGCTCTCGAAGGACCTCGGCGAGGTCCTGCCGACCTGGGCCGAACTCTCCGCCATGCCGAAGGACGGCACGCACCCGCTCTGGGACCGTGACGACGTCCACGAGATCTACGCGGAGTGGCGAAAGGTCTTCGACGAGTACACCCCGGCACGCACCGCGGTCGCCGAGGCGTGGGTCGCCGCCGACCGTCGTGCCCGCTACGCGAGCGCCGACGGGCTGGGGCAGGCGTTCAACTTCGACCTGCTCGAAGCCGACTTCGACGCGCCGTCGTTCCGGTCGATCATCGAGTTCAACCTCGGTCTCGCCGAGCAGTCCGGCTCATCGACCACGTGGGTGTTCTCGAACCACGACGTCGTCCGGCACGCCACCCGCTACGCACTGCCGCCGCGGAACGGTGCGACCGAGAAGCAGGGCGGCGCGTGGCTGCTCGCCGGCGGCTCGCCGGACGCACTCGACCAGGAGCTCGGGCTCCGGCGCGCGCAGGCGGCGACGCTGCTGGAGCTCGCGCTGCCGGGATCGGCGTACATGTACCAGGGCGAGGAGCTCGGCCTGCAGGAGGTCGGCGACATCCCCGCCGCCGACCGTCAGGACCCGGCGTTCTTCCGGAACCCGGGCGTCGACGTCGGCCGTGACGGGTGCCGCGTCCCGATCCCGTGGACCAGGGACGGGTCGTCGTTCGGCTTCGGCTCAGGTGGCTCGCACCTGCCGCAGCCGGCGTGGTTCGGCGGGTTCTCGGTCGAGGCGGAGGACGACGACCCCGACTCCACGCTGAACCTCTACCGGAAGGCGCTCGGCCTCCGTGGACAGCTGCAGTCCGAGGAGCGCCTCGAGTGGCTCGACACCGGTCGCGACGACGTGCTCGCGTTCCGCCGGCCGAACGGCTGGACCAACGTCACGGTGTTCGGAGACGAGCCGTACGAACTCCCCGCGGGTGCGCTGCTGCTCGCCTCGGCGCCGGTGGCAGACGGCGCCCTGACGGGCGTGGGGACCGCCTGGTTGCGCGCCTAGCGCGAGCAGGCGACAGACAGGAGGCACGGTGCGGGCAGGCACCGTGCTTCCCGTCCGTCACGGGGTGCGTCCAGGACGTCAGCCGGCAGGCAGGACGGGTGACGTCGGGACACCGTCGAGGTCCCACTCCGGGACGTGACGGTGCCGCCAGCCCGCGCGGAGCGCGCGGACCGCGTGGTCGTACTCGGCGAGTGCGTCGAGGCCCGGTCGCACGAGGAGCTGGATCTGGAGTCCCTGGTACAGGGCGAGCAGCTGCGTGGCCGCGTGCTCGGCGGAGACCACCGCGTCCTCGCTGCCCGCGTCGAAGTCACGCTGGAACCCCGCCGTCAGCGCACCGACGTACTCGGCGTACCGCTTCCGGAACAGCTCCGCGAAGGTGGTGTCAGCGCCCGCGATGTTGATCACGCCGGCGAGGACCCGGACGAGACCCGGGTCGGCGACGTCCTCGGCGAGGGTCATCCTGACGTAGTCGATCGTCGTCGCCGGCTTCTGGCGTCTGGTCGATCCGCGGAGGTCGGTCCACGCGTCGTAGGTGACCAGCAGCAGGGCGTCCCACGTCGGGAACGCCCGGGCGACGGCGTCGAGCGGCACACCGGCGATGTCCGCGACGACCGCCGCGTCGACCTCGGTGAACGGGTGCAGGCGGTAGGCGCGGATGGCCGCCCGGATGAGGCGCTCCGCGATCGTCTGTTCGTCGACGATCGTGTCGTCAGTCAGTGTCTCCACCCGGACATCCCATCGCATCGACGAGGACCTGTCGTGTCCCAGACCGGGGGCCGTCCCAGACCGGGGGCCGTGCGCTCAGTCGCCTGGCAACCCGAGCTTCGACCCGCGAGGGTCGGGGTTGCGCGCCGCTGGTCCCGCCGGTGGCGTCCAGGGCGGGGTCGCCTCGACCCGCCGCCGGGTCAGCTCCGCCCGCCCGAGCCACACGACCGTCGCGACGACGCTCCCACCCTGCAGGAACAGGAACACCGGTGGCATGAGCAGGACGACGAGACTCTCCGTGGACGCCAGCCCGCTGGCGAGCGCGCCGATCCATGTCGCGAGCCACCCGAACGGGATCCAGCGCAACCGATCCGCGCTCGCGATCGCGGGCTCGATCGTATCGGTCGCCCGGGCGAGGACCTCGTCGCGGTCCTCGGGGAGGAGCTCCGGCGGTCGGGCCGCGAACTGCTGCCCGATGCGCTCGTGCCGTCGCCATCCGCCGGGGTACGGCTGCCACCGCTGGGGCTGGAGCTTCCGTGCGGTCCGGAAGAACAGCGCGGCGAAGCACCCGATCGCCACCGCGAAGGCGACCGCCGAGACGATCGTCTGCAGAAGGGGCGTCCCGAGCCATCCGGTCAGCCCGTCCGACACGATCGACGCCGCACCGACGATGACGGCGACGGAACCACAGACGATCGTCCGACGTCGGGTGCGCCTCGGCTCGAGGAACTCGTGCCGCCTGGCACGGAACACCCGCAGGCCGGTCAGGAACGCGCCGTCGCTCATGCTCCCAGCATGCCGTCCGGTCCCCGGTGGCGCTCAGCCGACGGTGACGGGAGCCGCGGGTGGCTTCGTGCGCTGCCGCGTCCAGACGAAGAAGCCGGTCAGGGTGAAGACGCCGTAGAAGACGTACATCAGCCCGGACGCGTAGTACCCGGCGGAGAACAGCAGCGGGACGCCGACCAGGTCCACGGCGACCCAGATGAGCCAGAACTCGACCCAGCCCTTCGCCATGCCGTAGGTCGCGAGCAGGGATCCGACGAAGATCCAGGCGTCGCTCCACACCGGCTCGTACGACCCCAGCGCGCGGAAGACCGGGGTGAGCACGAGCGTCCCGCCGACCATGCCGACGACGAGCAGTCCACGGGTCCGCCACGACGCCCACTTCGGGTCGATGACGGTCGTCGACTCGGCGGGGCGATGGGTCCAGCGGTACCAGCCGTAGACGCTGACGATGATGAACATCACCTGGCGTCCGGCCTGGCCGAGCAGGTTGACCGGGTTCGGGGTGTCGAAGAGCGCACCCATGAAGACCGTGAAGAGCAGGACGTTGCCGACGATGCCGACGGGCCACGCCCACACCTTGCGGCGCATGCCGCCGAGGGCGCTGAGCAGCCCGAAGACGTTGCCGATCACCTCGCGCCAGAGCACGGTCTGGTCGCCGATGACGATCTGCGCGTCGAACAGCCAGCGCACGATGCCCATGGGCCCTCCTCGTTTCCGGTCCGTGCAACCGTATTGGGGCCGTGCGCATTCCTGTGCTTGTCGTCCGTGATCGGGGTACAAACAGTGTCCGCTGTCTCGGGGACAAGAATGGCCCCCGGATTGGGTGCATTCAGACGCATGATTCCTCTTGTCCGCACTTTGGGGGACGGGTAGTTTCGATACCGGAACGAATCCTGCCCGCCCGGGTCGTCAGCAGTCGCTCACGACCCCGGAGCCCGGCGATCCGCTCTCGGCACAGGTCAGCCGCGGCCCCCGATCCCCGGGGCCGATGACACCGTCCTGCCGGCGCGCCAACCCGAACCCGCGTGCCGGTGGCCTTCCGCGCCCCTGTGTGCGCAGAAACGGACTCCTCATGCACAAGATCGTCACCGGTGCCATCGCCGGCGCCGCCGGCGTCGCGCTCCTCCTCGGCGGAGCGGGCACCTTCGCCCTCTGGAACGCCAGTGCCTCCACCGCCGCCAGCGCTGTCAGCTCGGGCACGCTCACGCTCAGCGCGGCGAACGACGGCGTCTGGACCGACATCACCAACGGTCGCTCGACGACCATCAACCCGGCGAACGTCCTCATGGTGCCCGGCAACAAGTACCAGTTCACGCAGACGCTGAACATCGGCGCGACCGGTCAGGACCTCAAGGCCAACCTGACCTACGCGAGCCAGAGCATCACGGGCGACTCGGCCCTGGTCGCCGCGACCACGAAGACGCTCGCCGTGACCTCGACGAGCGCGTCGGTCGTGCAGTCGACCTCGAACGCGAACACCTTCGTGGTGTCGCCGTCGAGCACCACCTCCCCCGTCAAGGTCGTCTTCACGATCGAGCTGCCGTCCTCGGCGACGACGGGCCAGAACGGCACCGTGAACGTCGGTGCACTCGCCTTCACGCTGACGCAGACCGCGATCGGCTCCTGATCTGCGGCGTGGTCGGCCCCTGATCCGCCGACCACGCCGCTCCCTCCACGACCAGCGGGGAGACGCGCATGAGGAACGCACCGACGGGGCGCCACCGTGCCCCGCGCGCTCGCCTGCGCTTCCACGCCTGGGCATGGCTCGCCGCCCTCGTCCTGGCGGTCGCCGTGGTGACGACGCTGCTCGGCACCGGCGGCACCTACGCCCTCTGGAACGCCTCGGCGAGCACGAACGCATCGAGCGTCAAGTCCGGCACCGCCACCGTCACGGTCGGTGCGCTCAGCCCGATGAACACATCGGTGCTCGCGCCCGGTCGCAGCACGACCGGGACGCTCACCGTGAAGAACACCGGATCGGTGCCGCTCTCGATCCGCGTCGCGACGACCGCCACCAAGGTCTCGTACGCGAGCGCGTCCGACGCCACGGTCCTCGGCGCGCAGACGCTCCGGCTGGCCTCGGTGAACACCGCAGCCGACTGCCGCGCCGGCCTGTCCGGCGCGAGCGGCCCGATCGCCACCTTCGACACCGGGAGCGGCTACTACACCCTCCCCGTCGGAGCGACCGGCATCGCGTGCGTCCAGGTCGGCCTCGGCTCCGACGCACCGCAGTCCGTCGCCGGAGCGGTGACGGACTTCACGCTCACCGTCACGGGAACGCAGGTGGCGCCGTGAGCCGCCGGTTCCGCGTGGTGCTCGCAGCGCTGCTCGCCGTCGTGTTCGTCGTCGGTGGCTCGACCGCCGCCTGGGCACTCTGGACCACCAGCGGGACCACGTCGTCGAGCACGACGATCGGCAAGATGTCCGCGTCGATCAGCGGCACGAGCGACATGACCACGACGTTCTCGTCGACGGTGACCTCTGTGACCAAGCCGGTCACGCTCACGAACTCGGGATCGATCGCCGGGACGACCGCCACGACGGTGTCCGTCGTCGCCGGGAGCTCGACCGCGCTGGCGCAGGCGATCTCCGTCGTCGCGTGGCCGGTCGCGTCGACGACGGCGTGCACCGCGTCCACGGCGGTGGGCACGGGATCGGTGAGCGGCACGTGGGCGTCCCTGCCGAGCATGACCTCGGACCTCGCTGCCGGCGCCGCAGCCGTGTGGTGCGTCCGGAGCACACCGACCTCGTCCGCTCCCGCATCGACCACGACGAACGTGAACATCGCGCTGACGGTCGTCGCGGGGACGTGGACGTCCACCTCGGTCCAGGGCGGCTTCTACATGAACACGTCCGCGGCGTCGACGGCCTCCCCCGCCCTCACCTGCACGGACCACAGCGGGAACTACGTCGACGTCCGGTGGCCGGCGTCGTCGCGTCCGACGGACACCTTCTACGCCGCCTTCGTGAAGGACACCCAGGTCGGACAGAAGGCGCAGGACTACTCGGGGTTCATCACGATCGCGCCGTCGGACGTCCCGGCGAGCGTCGCCACGAGCGGCACGCAGACCGTCGACGTCAAGGTGCTCGACAGCGCGGGGAAGCCGACGAGCACCGTCGCCGGGAGCGGCTCCGTGACGCTGTTCACCCAGAACGACGGGCCGGCGATCCGATGCGGCGCCTGAACAGGATGCGGGAGCGCACCGGATGGCGAGCGGTCCTGCACGCCGTCGCGCTCGGCCTCAGCACCGGGATGCTCGTCATCGTGGCGGGACTCGCCGTCGTCCTCATCGTCATCCCGAAGGCGACGGGCTCGACCCCGCTCACGGTCCTGACCCAGTCGATGGAACCGACGCTGCCGCCCGGGACGCTCCTCGTCGTGAAGCCCACCCCGCTCGAGGACATCCGGATCGGCGACGTCGTCACGTACCAGATCGTCTCCGGGCAGCCGGCCGTGATCAGCCACCGCGTGGTCGCCGTCGAGTCGTCCTCCGACGGCGCCCGCACGTTCGTGCTCAAGGGCGACAACAACGCCGAGCCGGACCCCTCGCCGGTGACGGCCGCCCAGGTCCGCGGTGTCGTCTGGTACAGCATCCCCGAGGTCGGGTACGTCAACCAGCTGGTCAACGGGTCCCGTGGCTGGCTGATCCCCGTCGTCGCCGGCATCCTGCTGGCCTACAGCGCGGCCATGATCACCATCGGGGTGACGTCATCGGTCCGCCGCCGACGTCGATCGCGCGGAGGTCGTGGGCGCCACGTCTAGGCTCGGGTGACGTGACGGACGGAGTGATGCGCGCACGCGAACTGCTCGACGAGGCCGCACGACGCCTCCGCGACGCGGACGTGCCGGACGAGGCGCTCGGCGAGTACGTCGAGCCGAAGGCGGTGCTCGGGATCCGCCGAGAACCGACGATGCGTCCGCTCGGACGGGTCTGGCGGGTGGGGGCGCTGCTCATCGGGTCGTCGCTCGAGACCGGTGGTCGGGTGTGGGCGACGGGGACGATCACCCGGGTCACCGAGCCCGGCCGGTCCCAGTTCCAGTCGGTGTCGGCCGAGGTCCGTCGGGCGTACCGGGCTGCGGCCGCGCGCGGGCACTTCCGCGCGGGCGACACCGTCAACCACGGCGCGGAGCCGATCCCGCTCGACGAGCACCTGATCGGTGCCGACGGCGCGTTGTTCGTGCAGGACGACGAGCCCCTCGTCCGCTGGTCGCCGGCAGCCGACACGGCCGTGCCACTCGCCGAGTACCTCGCCGACCGGGTCGGGCTGCTCGTCGATCCGCCAGCGGGCGCGACGGACTGACCCCTGGCGGTCACCGGGCACCGATAGGGTCGGCTCGTGCCGATCAACGACGAATTCGACGCCCGCTTCGACCTGCGGGAGTTCACCCCTGCCACCGACGACTCCGGCGCGCCCGACGAGCGCACCGCGGACTGGATGCGGTCCGTGGGGATGGGCTTCCACGAGGCGGACCCGTCGCCGGAGACCGCCGCGCGCATGGCGTCCCACTTCATCGCCGACCAGGAGACGTTCCTCGGCGTCTACGTCCGGGAGCCCTTCCCCGGGTCCGTGGACGAGACCTGGCCGGCCGGCACCTTCACCTGGTTCCGGAAGGCACTCTCGTGGGGCGACGGCAGCTCCGTCGACACGCAGGCGATCTCCGCGGTGACCGTGCGGCCCACCGAGCGCCGACGGGGCATCCTCCGCGCGATGATGACCCACGCCCTCCGCCGCGGGGTCGAGGGGGGCTACGCGATGGCGTCGCTCACCGCCTCTGAGGGGACGATCTACAGGCGTTTCGGCTTCGGCTGCGCAATCCGTGAGCGCGCCGTCAGCGTCCGACGCAACCGGGCGCTCCCCTTCCTCGTGCCGACCACGGGGACCGTGTCCGTCGTGCCGCTCTCGTGGCTCGCGGACGGTGTCGGTCAGGACGTCTTCGCGCGCTTCGACGCCCGGACGCCCGGCTCGATGGTGCGCAACACGGGGACCTGGCCGGTCGTCTTCGGCGAGCTGACCGGGGACGGCGAGAAGGCGAAGGACGTCAGGGCTGCCGTGCACCGGGCGGACGGTTCCGACGACGTCGACGGGTACGTCACCTGGCGCGTGAAGGAGTCCGGCAAGGACACCGCGGTCGAGATCGTCGACCTGGTGTACGCGACCGACGAGGCCTACCTGTCGCTCTGGGAGTTCCTGCTCTCGATCGACCTCAACGACGTCGTGAAGTACAACCGGTCGCGCCTCGACGACCCGATCGTCGCCGCGCTCGGCGACAACCGGGCGTACGACGTCGACCACGAGGAAGACCACGTCTGGCTGCGTGTCCTCGACGTCGCCGCGTCCCTGACATCCCGGCCGTACGCTGCCGACGGCTCGGTCACGCTCGCGGTCACCGACTCGCTCGGGTTCGCGGCCGGGACGTACCGGCTCGACGTGTCCAGTGGGGTCGGGACCGTGACGCGGCTCTCCGCCGCCGCTGGGTCCGACGTCGACGTCGCGCTCGACGTGGCCGACCTCGGGGCGCTGCTCATCGGGTCGGTGAACCCGGTGACGCTCGCCGCCGCCGGGCTCCTGCGCGCGTCGGACCCGGCCGTGCCGGTGCTCCTCCGTGCGATGCTCCTGCCGCCGCGCACACCCCACGGCATCACGTACTTCTGACGCGGGCGCGCCGCGGCGCGTTTCGCTCCCACACAACCGAAAGCAGTCCGCACCACGCGAACACGTGGTGCGGACTGCTTTCGGTTGTGCGAGGACCTGTCGTGCGACAGGCCCCCGCGTCAGCCGAGCAACCTCACTGGGCGAGGATGGCCGGGCTCGTCCCCGCCTTCATGCCCACGGGGAACGCCGTCGCGGCGTTGTCGTTGGTGACCGTCCACAGGGCATCCGTATTCGTCTCGACGGCCACGACGTACCCACTGCCGACCGCGGCGATCGACGGGCTGGTGCCCGCCTCCATGCCGATGTCGAACGCGGTCGCCGCCTTCCCGTTCGTGATCGTCCAGAGCTTCCCGGTGTTCGTCTGCACCGCGATGACGTAGCCACCGCTGGAGATCGGCAGGATCGCCGGGCTCGTGCCCGTCTTCATGCCGACGCCGAACGACGTCGCCGCCTTGGTGTTCGTCACGCTCCACAGATCACCGGTGTTGGTCTGTGCAGCGATGACGTAGCCGCCGTTGCTGGTCGCCGTGATCGCCGGGCTGGTGCCCGCCATCATGCCGACGCCGAACGACGTCGCCGCGTTCGTGTTCGTCACGCTCCACAGGTCGCCCGTGTTGGTCTGCACCGCCACCACGTAGCCGCTCCCGACCGCGGCGATGGACGGGCTCGTCCCGGCCTTCATGCCGATGTCGAACGCGGTCGCTGCCTTGGTGTTCGTGATCGTCCAGAGCTTGCCCGTGTTCGTCTGGACCGCGACGACGTACCCGCCACCAGCGGTCGAGATGATCGACGGGCTCGTCCCGGCCTTCATCCCGACGGGGAACGAGGTCGCTGCGCCGTCCGAGGTGATCGTCCACAGGCTGCCGCCCTGGGCCTGGAACGCGCTGACGTACTTGCCACCGGGCAGCGCCGCGATCGCCGGGCTCGTGCCGGCTGCGACGCCGACGTCGTAGGCGGTCGCGGCCTTCTTCGCCGTGATGCTCCACAGCTTGCCCGTGTTGACCTGGGCCGCGGTCACGTAGGACGAGTTCGTCACCGTCCCGCCGCCTGACCCCACGCCGGTCAACGAACCGGTCGGGCGCCCGACGACGTCGAGGAGTTCCTCACCGGGCTCCGACCAGAGCGTCTGTTCCTTCACCCCTTCACCGGGTGCGGCCGCTGCCACCATGTACCCGCCACCGAGGTAGATCCCGTCGTGGAGGAAGTTCCCGCTCGTCGAGCCGTTGCTCGTCCAGAACAGGATGTCCCCGGGCTGCGCGTTCGACCGCGACACCATGTGGCTCTTCAGCGCGTTGTACTCGTCACCGACGACGGGCCGCGACGCGCCGCCCGACAGGTCGATGCCGGCCTGCAGGTACGCCTTCCAGACGAGTCCTGAGCAGTCCCACGCGTCCGGCCCGTTGCCGCCGAGCGCGTAGTACGTGTTCGGGTTCTTCCCGCCGTTGCTCGTGCTCCACATGCTCTCGGCGTAGGCGATGGCGCTGTTCGCCTGTGCGGACGGCCCTCCGCCGGTGTTGAGCCCTGGCTGCCCGGCGAGCGCGGGAGCTGCGGTCCCGATCGTGGCGACCACGGCGATCGCGGCGACCGCGACCGTGATGAACGTGTTCCTGGTCCGGGTACGGACCGGCCGCGACGTGGTGTCGCGGCCCCCCTGTGTGATGTTCACGTTCGAACTGTTCACCCGCCTCGAAGCGAGCGACAAGTCCTCCGTTCGGCGGACTCCGACGACGATCCCGATGCTGGTGCGGCGCGGCCGTGCGAACGTGTGCGGAGTCTCAGCGAGGACGGCGCGAACGGCGCCGCCCGTGACTACGCCCGGCGCCGCACCCGCGGGTCCACGAACGCGTAGACCACGTCGACGATGACGTTCGCCGTCACCACCAGGAACGCCGAGAACAGCGTGAACCCGACGACCACCTGCAGGTCGAGCGTGTGCACCGCGTCGATGAGCAGCGCACCGAGCCCCTGCATCGAGAAGACCTTCTCGGTGATGACCGCACCGCCGAGCAGCGAGCCGAGGTCGAGACCGAACAGTGTCACCACGGGCAGGATCGCGGTCCGGAGTCCGTGCCGCACGACGACCTGACGTTCGCGGATGCCCTTCGCGCGGGCCGTCCGGACGAAGTCCTGCGACATCGACTCGAGCATCTCGCCCCGCGTCAGCCTGGCGTAGATCGCCGCGCTGATGAACGCGAGCACGCACCACGGCAGTACCAGGTGCGTGAACCACCCCACCGGATCGTCGGTGAACGCCACGTAGCCACTCGTTGGCAGGACCCCGAGGACGAACCCGAACAACAGGATCGCCAGCAGGCCGACCAGGTACGACGGTGCGGACACCCCCGCAACCGCGATCCCCATGACCGTGCGGTCCAGGGCGGACCCGCGGCGGAGCGCCGAGACCGCTCCCCCGGCGACGCCCGCGACGAGCCACAGCACCGCGGCACCGACGGCGATCGACGCGGTGACGGGCAGGCGGGTCACGATGAGCGACGTCACGCTGTCGTGGAGCTGGAACGAGTACCCGAAGCAGGGTGCCGCACAGTGGATCACCGAGGCGCCGGTGCCGAACGTGCGCCCGGTGAAGATGCCGCCGAGGTACGCCAGGAACTGTGCGATCCACGGCTTGTCGGTCCCGAGGAACGCCTGCACCTCGCGCAGACGGTCGGGCGTGCAGGGCTTGTCGCAGATCGCGCGTGCCGGGTTCGTCGGCAGCAGCATGAACAGCGCGTAGGTCACCGCGGCGACGACGAGCAGCACCACGACGGCGCCGAGCACCCGGACGAGGACGAAGCGGAAGGTGGTCATCTCGTGCCTCCCCGCGGGTCGAGGGCGTCACGGAGCGCGTCGCCGAGGACGTTGAACGCCAGGGTGATGAGGAACAGTGCGGCACCGGGGAACACGAGGTACATCGGGTCGGTCTGCACCCACCCGATCGCGTCACCGATGCTGCGCCCCCACGACGGCGTCGGCGGGGTGACCCCGACGGCGAGGAAGGACAGCGCTGCCTCCGCACCGATCATCGAGGGGATCGAGATCGTCGCGTAGACGGTGATCGTCGCGGCGAGGTTCGGCAGGAGCTGCGTCCGGATCACGTGCCAGCGGCCGGCTCCGAGCGCGGTGGACGCGACGACGTAGTTGCGGGTGCGGAGCGACATCGTCTGCCCGCGGATCACACGCGCGACGGACGGCCAGCCGAAGAACCCGATGACGAGCACGACGAGCACGGGTTTCGGGAACGAGGTCGGCACGATCGCGGTGAGGGCGATCATGAAGACCAGGGACGGGAACCCGAACATGACGTCGACCACGCGGGAGAGCACCCGGTCGTACCAGCCGCCGAAGAACCCGGTCGTGACACCGACCAGCACCCCGATGACCAGCGACATGGCCGTCGCTGCGAGCCCGATCCCGAGCGAGGTCCGCGCACCGTACGTCACGATCGCGAACAGGTCCCGCCCGGTCAACGGCTCGACGCCGAACCAGTGCGTGCCGCTCACACCGCCGAGCGCCCCGCGGGGCGCACCGAACGAGTTGAGCGCAATGATGTTGTAGGAGTACGGGTCCTGCCCGCTGATCGCGGCGATCACCGGAGCGAACACGGCGACGACGAGGAACACCACGATGACGATCGCCGATGCGACGGCCCAGCGGTCCCGGCGGACACGACGGACCACCGCACGGAACCCGGTCGAACGGGCGCCGGACGTGGCGACTGGCCGGTCGACGACGTTCGCGGTCATGCGACACCTCCGGTCAGCGCACGCCACGCCTCGCGCCGGGCGGCCTGACGTGCGGGGTCGGCCACGGGCGCGGCGGCGAGCAGCATGCGGGTGTACTCCTCCTGTGGGTCGTCCAGCACGGTCGACGTGTCGCCGCGTTCGACGATGCGGCCGTCGTGGAGTACGACGACCTCGTCCGCGAGCTGCCGCACCACCGCGAGGTCGTGACTGACGAGCAGCATCCCGAAGCCGAACTCGTCCTGCAGCGACCAGAGCAGCTCGAGCACGGCGGCCTGCACGGTCACGTCGAGCGCCGAGGTCGGCTCGTCGGCGATCACGAGCGCCGGACGCAGCGCGAGTGCTCGGGCGACGGCGACACGCTGCCGCTGGCCCCCGGAGAGTTCGTGCGGGAAGCGCTCCGCCCACGACGGGTCGAGCTGCACCGCGACGAGGAGGTCATGGACCCGACTCGTCCGGTCCGCCGCGGAGACGCCGTGCACGAGCAGCGGCTCGGCGATGCTCCACCCGATGGTCTGCCGCGGGTTGAGCGACGATGCCGGGTCCTGGAACACGATCCCGACACGGCTCCGGATCTCGCGCAGCCGGCGGCCACGTGCCGTGCGGAGGTCGCTGCCGTCCACCTCGACGGCGCCGGAGACGACGGGCACGAGCCCGGCGAGGGCTCGCCCGATGGTCGACTTGCCGGAACCGGACTCCCCGACGAGGCCCAGCGTCCCGCCCGCGCGCAGTTCGAGGTCGATCCCGGAGACCGTCGGCGCACCCCGGCGGTCGTAACGGACCGCGACGTCGCGCATCCGCGCGACCACCGGACGGGAGGCTCGGCTCGCCTCCGCCCCGTCGGTCCCGTCCGCAGGCGTCGGGGCGGACGCGGGACGACCCTCCAGGCTGGGGACCGCTGCCAACAGGGCGCGCGTGTACGCGGCCTGCGGCGCGCGGAACAGCGCGTCCACCGCGCCGTGCTCGACGGGCTCGCCGCGTCGCATCACGAGGACCTCGTCGGCGACGTCCGCGACCACGCCCATGTCGTGCGTGATCAGCAGCACGGCCAGCTCGCGCTCGCGGCAGAGCGTCCGGAGCAGGTCGAGGATGCCCGCCTGCACCGTGACGTCGAGCGCCGTCGTCGGTTCGTCCGCGATGAGTGCCACCGGGTCACCCGCGAGCGCCATCGCGATCATCGCGCGCTGCAGCTGCCCACCGGAGAGCTCGTGCGGGTACGCCCTCCGGATCCGCTCCGGGTCGGCGAGCCCGGCGGACCGGAGCAGCTCGTCGATGCGTCCCGAGACCGCGGCGCGGTCGAGCCCACGTGGGTGCGCCCTGACCGCTTCGGCGATCTGCGTGCCGATCGACAGGACCGGGGTGAAGGAGTTCATCGGCTCCTGGAACACCACGCCGATGCCGGCGCCGCGAACGGCGCGGAGCTCGTCGACGGATGCGCCGACGAGCTCGGCACCGCGGAAGCGGATGCTGCCGGACACCCGTGCCTGCGGCGGCAGGAGGCCGAGCACGCTCATGGCGCTGACGGACTTGCCCGAACCGGACTCGCCCACGAGGGCGAGCACCCGACCGGGTGTCAGGTCGAAGGAGACGTCACGGACGACGGGCTCCGCGTCGCCGAACGCGACGTGGAGCCCCTCGACCTGCAGGATCGGATCGGTCACTTGCCGAGCGAGACCTTGAGGTAGTTCGGGTACGCCGGGAAGTCCGCGATCTGGAAGTTCTGCACGTTCGATCCGGCGAGGAACGACTGCTTCGCATAGGTCAGCGGGACGATCGGGGCGTCGGCCATGATCTTCCGGTCCGCCTCGGCCCAGAGCTTCTGCGCCGCCTTCTGGTCGATCGTGCCCGTGGCCTTCTCGATGAGGGCGTCGACCTCGGGGTTGCTGTACTTCGAGACGTTGTAGCCGCCGTCGCCGATCTCCGACGATGCGTAGAGCGGCTGGATGTTGGCGTTCGCGCTCGGGAAGTCGGGCTGCCAGCTGAACAGCGCGAGGTCGAAGTCGCTGCCGTCGGTCGTCGCCGTGTAGAACGAGTCGATGTCGAGCGGCTTGAGCGTCACGGTGATGCCTGCCCGCTTGAGGCCAGCCTGTAGCGCCTGCGCCTCGGCGAGGTTCGACGAGTCGTTCTGCGTCACGAGCGTGAGCTTCAGGTCCGTGACACCGGCGTCGGCGAGGAGCTTCTTCGCCTTGGCGACGTCACCCGTCGGACCCGGCTTGTACAGGTCGTAGTCCTGCCGCCCGGCGATACCAGGCGTGATGAGGGTCGACGCGTAGGTACCGGCGAGCGCGCCACCCGCCGCGATCCGGTACGACTTCTTGTCCACCGCGTACTGCAGCGCCTTGCGCACCTGGAGGTCCTTGAGGGAGTCCTTCTGCGTGTTGATCGCCATGTAGTTGATCGGGCCGGCCTTCGACGTCGCCAGACGGTCCTGTGCAGCAGGGTTCGACCGGACCTGGTTCAGCTCGGCCGCACCGAGGTAGGTCGCACCGAAGGAGTCCTTCGCGTCGCCGTTGTCGGCGATGAGTGTCTGGGTGACCGTCGACGGGTCCTGGCTCTCCTTGAACACGACCTTCGACGGACCCGCGGTGCGGACGTCGTCGGTCTTCGCGCTCCAGGACTTGTTCCGGACCAGCGTGATCTGCGAGCCCTGCTGGTTCGACTCGACCTGGTACGGGCCGCTGGCGACCGGCTTGGCGTCGTACGCGCCGGTGTCGGTGCCGTCACCCTCGGGGACCGGGGCGAACGCCGGCATCGACACGAGCCACGGCCAGTCGCCGTAGGCCGCGTTCAGCTTGAACACGATCGTGGAGTCGTCGGGCGTCTCGATGCTGTCGAGGCTCTTGCCGTCGAACGGACCCGAGTAGTCGGAGCCGCCGACCAGGAGCGACTTGTGGTAGCTCAGACCTCCGGTGAGCGTCGGCGCGAAGGAACGCTCGATGCCCCACTTGATGTCCTTCGTGGTGATCGGCGTCCCGTCCTGGAACTCCAGCCCCTTCTTGAGGTGGTACGTCCAGGTCTTGCCGCCGTCGCTCGAGTCGCCGGTGTTCGTCGCGAGGTCCGGGACCACCTTGGCGGTCTTGCCGGGCTGGACGTCCCACGCCGTCAGGCGACGGAGCACCAGGCCGAGCGTGGTGATGTTGAGGTTCTGGCTCGTCGCGGGGTCGAGGTGCACCGCGGTCGCCGTCGTGAGGATGTTGAGCGTGCCGCCCTTGCTGGTGCCGGCCGACGCGTCGTCCGAGGCGCCCCCGCCCGAGCAGCCGGTGAGGACCAGGGCTGCGGCTGCGGCCACGGCCGCGGTGATGGTCAGGCGCTTCGGGCGTCTCATGACGGTGGTGCTCCTCGTGGGGGTTGGTGCTGCGGTGCTGCGGTGCCGCCGAGCCGTAGGGCCCCGGCGGCGGCGTCCATCCTGACACCGGGCGGGGGCACCCGGTACGTCGGCATGACGCACGACGAAACAATCCAAGTCGTCTGTTACGGCAGGGCATTCCCGATCCGGCACAGCCGAACTGATACTCCAGTTTCGGTAGGCTGCTCCGTGGGCCCGTGACACCGCCGGATCGCTGGCCCAGGGCGAATGCGTGAAGCCCGGGACTGCAGCAACAGGCCCGGGCTTCGATTCGCTCTCCGAGTGGAGGGCCAGGGGACACCAGGATCCCCGAGTCAAACGCTCGGGCTCCAGTGTAGCCGACCCCGGTCGGCTCCGCACCCCTGGCCCATTGCTCCTCGTGTCCGCCGGCGACGACACCAGGAGGTACTCGATGTCGACCGACGACGAGCGCCGGCCCAGACGTCAGGTCCCGTGGTTGGGGATCGCGAGCTTGCTCGTGACCCTCGCCAGGTTCCTGTACGACGTCTCCCGCAGGGGCCAGTGACACGGGTGGCCGCGCCGCAGCCAGCGGCGCGGCCGCTCCTCGCCGATCAGGCCGATGCGCGGACGGCACGCCGGGCGATCGCGGCGGTCCCGAGTGCCGAGGCCAGGAACATCGCCGCGAGCACCGCCCACCCGACGGTACCGAGGTCGATGGCAGTCAGGGTCACCACGGCCGGAGCGACCATCGCACCCACCGCGTACCCGGTTCCGTACACACCCTGGTACGCGCCGACCCGATCCGCGGGCGCCATCTCGAAACTCAGGCTCCACCCCGCCGCACTCGAGGTGATCTCCGCCAGCGAGTGCACGAGCGCCGCGACGACGAGCACCGCGCCGGCGATCGCCGCTGGCAGCCAGTCATCACCGGTGACCCACCCGGCTGCCGCCCACAGTCCGCACGCCACCGCCATCAGCCATCCGGCGTGCACCATCGACCGACCGGCGCCCGCGATCGTGCCCGTCCCCCGGCTCATGCGGACCTGCAGGGCGATGACGACCGCGGTGTTCACGAGCAGCAGCGGCGAGACCAGCACGTCGGGCGCGACGGTGTGCCCGACGACCCAGAGCGGCACGGCGACCTCGAACAGGCCGAACTGGATGCCGAACACCCCGGTCAGCGCGGTCACGCCGAGGAACCGGACGTCACGGTACGGCGAGCGCCCGTCGCGGACCGGTTGCACGATCGACCCGGTCTCGGTCCGCTCGGCCGCCGGCACGTCGACCCGGGCTCGCGACAACCCGAGCAGCATGAAGGCCGACGCCACGAACAGCACACCGGCCGCGACCATCGTCACCCGGTACGCGGCACCGGTGCCGACCGCGAGCGGGATCGCCGCGAGGGCCGTCCCCGCAGCGATGCCGATGTTCGTGACGGTGCGCATGGTCGCGCGGACGCGGACGCGCTCGCCGCCGGGGAAGGCGCGACCGATCGCGGCTGAGCGCACGGACGAGCCACCCTGCTGGGCCAGCGTGACGATCGAGGCCGTGACGACGAGGGACGCCAGGTCGTGCACGAGGACGTACCCGATGAGCGCGAGCCCCTGGACCAGGTGCAGCCAGACGAGCATCCGTCGCGCGCTCCACCGGTCCGCGAGGTGTCCGAACCCGAGCGAGCTGAGGACCCCGACCGCACCCGCGACGGTGAGCCCCAGGCCGACCGCGACCGCGGGGATCCCGACGATCGTGGTGAGGTAGAGCGAGGTCAGGGTGAAGAACGCCCCGCGGCCGACGGTGTCGACGAGGGTCACGGTGAGCAGGCGTCGGAGGGTCGCGTCCTGCCGGACGAGGGTGCGGATCGGGACCTCGGGGACTGCCGTGCTGGTGCTCACGGATCCTTTCTGGCCGATCCGGACAGCCGAACAAATCGATGTAGCGTGGGGCTTCATGATCCGGTACCAGCTCGAGGCGAGCGACGTGTCGACGATCCGATTCGGGATCTCCCCGCTGTCCGAGGTCGGACTCGGGTTGCGCGCGTTCCGGGCACCCGAGCGCTACCCGCTGCAGCGGCCGTGGCTCGACGGCATCGCCGCCGTCCGACCGCTCCTCGACGACGAGGTCCTGCTCGGCCTCGTCGACGAGCGGCGGTGGGTGGCCGACTTCGTGAACCCGCGCCCGGAGTCGCCCCTGACGTCGTTCGACGACGAGCTCGTCGCGCTCGGTCGGCTCAGCCGGAAGCGCATGCACGACGACCTGGAGCGGGTGCACGGGACGGTCCCGACGGTGTTCACCGGCCGGCACGACGCCGTCGTCGCACGCCTCCAGCACGCCCTGTCCGACGCCTGGCGGCTCTGCTTCGCGCCGTACTGGCTCCGCATGCGCGCGGTGATGCAGTCCGACATCACGCACCGCGGACGCATCGCGGCGCACGAGGGTGTCGGCGCCGTCCTCCGCGGGCTCTCCGACTCGGTGCGCTTCGACGGCCGGAACCTCGACGTGCGGCTCTCGAGCCCGATCGCCCGCGACCGCCCGGTGCACGGCGAGGGCGTCACCCTGGTTCCGTCGATCTTCGTCGTCCGGGCGTCCACCCCGATCGATGACGACCTGCCCCCGACGATCATGTACCCGGCGCGCGGGCAGGGTGCGATGTGGTCCACCACCTCGCACCCCGACCAGAGCGCCGTCCGCGATCTGCTCGGCTCGACGCGCGCCGGGCTCCTGCAGGCGCTCGGCGAACCGGCCTCGTCGACCGATCTCGCCATGCGGTTCGGTGTCTCGACCTCCGCCGTCAACCAGCACCTCCGCGTGCTCGAGCGCAGCGGCCTGCTCAACCGGACGCGCTACGGTCGCGCCGTCCTGTACTACCGGAGCGACCTCGGTCAGGCACTCACCCGGGTGACGTAGCCCCGCCCGGCCGTGGCCGGCTCAGCCGAGCAGTTGCGCCGCCCGAGCCAGGAACGCTCCGGAGGCGGCGAGTCCGAGGATGATCGCTGCCAGCGAGACGCCGAAGCCCGTGATGCGCGATCCCGTGAGCTGTCCGGCGCGCGCGAGACCGATCGCGCCGAAGACGATGCCGAGGATGCCGGGGATCGCGAACACGTTGAAGAGGAACGCGATCAGCGCCAGGACGAGGCCGGCGTACCCGAAGGGGTTCGCCGCCCGCGTCGCCCGGTCCTTCGCGATCCGGGCCTTCCGACCCCGCAGCACGGGTTCGTCGTTCCAGGCGGCCTGCTGCCGGTACTCGGACGGTGCGGGTGGGCGTGGCGGGGCCTCGTAGACGGGCGCAGCGGCCGTCGCGAGCTGCGGCGCTGGGGCGAGCTGCCCCCACCTGGCGCCGTCCCACCACCTGGTCCGACTCGGGTCCTGCGGGTCCGGGTACCACCCGGCGATCGGCAGCGTCACTGTGCTCCCCTCGTTGCCTGCTCGGCAGCGTACGGCCGCAGCAGGTGGGCGCACAGACCCCAGTGCTGGTCACGCTGAGTGCGGCCACCGGACGGGAGGCACGGCTCGCCTCCCGTCCGCGCGGTCGCCTCTCGCGGGTACCCACTCAGGCGCGCAGCGTCGGACGGATCGAGATGGTCTCGAACTGCGCCTCGTGCGGAGCGTCGACCGCGACCCGCACCCCGGCGGCGATCGTCGACGGCTGCACGTACGACTCGTCGGGTCCCTCCCGCCCCGACTCGCGCCGGATCGTCCGCGCCATCTCGGTGTCGACGAAGCCGGGGTGCACGGACACGACCCGCACGCCGTGCGACCGTTCCTCCTCCCGGAGGCAGTCGGCCATCGTGCGGAGCGCGAACTTCGTCCCCGAGTACACGGCGCCGTCCGGGTAGGAGAACATCCCCGACCCGGAGTTGAGGAACACGACGGTGCCGTGCGCCGCGCGGAGCGCCGGGAGCAGCCGCGCGGTCAGGTCAGCGACGCCGAACACGTTGACCTCGAACGACCGGCGCCAGTCGTCGCGCGTGAAGGTGTCGAACCGTCGTTCGTCGGCGATGCCCGCCGAGTGCACGAGGACGTCGAGCCGGTCGACCCCGAGCGTGGAGACCGCGGCGGCCACCGAGTCCGCGTCGCCCACGTCGCAGACGAACGGGACGACGTCCGGCAGCTCGTCGACGAGAGCGGCGAGCGCTCCGGCCGACCGGGCGCCGACGATGACGGTGTGGGTGCGCGCCAGGTCGCGAGCGATCGCGAGGCCGATGCCCCGCGACGCACCCGTGACGAGCGCGACCGGACGCGTCACGCTCCGACCGCGGCGACGGAGCCGGCGTGGACGGTGCCGGCGTCGACCGGTGCCCCGTTCGCGAACCGGTCCGGGTCGAGGAAGTCGATCACCGTGTAGGGGGTCTCCCCCACGGTGATCTGGGCGAGGAGCTCCCCCACCCCGGCGGCGTGCTTGAAGCCGTGCCCGTGGTCGCCGCCCGCGATGACGAGGCGCTGGTCCCCGTTCGGCCGTCCGACCAGGAACTGTCCGTCCGGCGAGTTCGTCACCATGCACGGGATGGCCTTGACCGGCACCGGGTCGAGCTCCGGGAACGCGTCGGCGACCCACGACGACAGCTGCTCGATGTCGTCGCGGGGGTGGATGTACCGGTCGACGGTGTCGGCGTCGGTGTCGGCGAAGTTCGCGCCGGAGTCCTCCATCCCGATCTTCACCAGGTAGTCCTCGTCCGAGCCGTGCCCCCACAGGTGTCGACCGTCGGGCAGCTCGTGGATGAAGGCCGGGAACGCGTCGAGCGAGAACGACACCGACGCGTCGTCCTTCGGCTTGAACCAGTACAGCGGGGTGCGACGTGGGCGGAGGGGCAGACCGGGGACGAGCTTGCCGTTCCACGCCCCGGCCGCGACCACCGCTTGCGCCGCCTCGATCACGACGGTCGGGGTCGTGACCCGCACCCCGCCGTCGACGAGTTCGACCGCGGTGACGCGGGTGTCGGTGAACACCCGGGCACCGAGCGCGATCGCCGCTTCGCCCTGCGCACGGACGTTCTTCTCCGGGTAGCAGATGCCAGCACCGGGGTCGAGCACGCCGACGGTGTCCTCGGCAGTGCCGCCGTACTGCGGGAAGTCGCGGAGCAGTTCGTCGTGGTCGAGGTGCGTGACGTCGAGGTCGGCGCGTGCCGCGGCGGCCGTGACGCCGGACACCGGACGGGACGACGGCGAGCCGGTCGACAGACAGCCGGTCTGGCGAACGTAGGTCTCGCCGGTGGTCTCGCCGAGGGCGGTCCAGAGCTCGAGGGACTTCTGCGCGATCGGGGTCAGGCCGGGGTGCTCCTGGCAGGCGATGCGGAACAGCCGGGTGGCGCCGTGCGAGGAGCCCATGTGGTGTCCGAGTCCGTACCGGTCGACGCCGACGACGTCCACGCCACGTGCGGCGAGACGCCACAGTGCCGCTGATCCGAACGCGCCGAGTCCGACGACGACGACGTCGGTGGTGATGGTCTCCATGGGGTTCCTTTCGAGGGGGTGCTGGATCAGCGACTGACGCGGCGGCCGAACCGCAGGCGATCGGCCGCGGTGACGTTGACGGAGAAGCGGGAGGGGTCGAGGAAGGCGGCGGGCAGGTCGGTGGCCCCCGCCGTCGCGAGGTCGGCGGCGACGATGCCCATCGCGGGGGCGAGCTTGAAGCCGTGCCCGGAGAACCCGCCGAGGACGGTCACGCGGTCGTCCCACCCGAGCGGTCCGACGAACGCGTCGTGGTCCGCGGTGTAGCCGTCCATGTACACGCCGGCACGGACCACCTCGGGGACGACGCCGGGGACGAGGGCGCGGACCGCGTCCCGGACCTCGTCGAACAGCGCATCGGGGGGTGTGCGGTCGAGGAGGTCGGGATCCGCGACCCGGTCCCACCCGTTGTTCAGGCCGATCTTCACGGTGGCACCGTCGATGGACGGCCAGCCGGAGATGTCGAAGCCGTCGGACTGGCGGACGAAGATCGGGAACACGTCCTCGGTGAACCGCTCGGGCGTCGCCGTCGGGAACCAGGTCATCACGATGCGGATGACCTCGTGCAGCGGCGTGATCCCCGGCAGGAGCTGCGACGTCCAGACGCCGGCCGAGACGACGAGACGCGGGAAGCGGAACACCCGTTCGTCGGTGTGCACCTCGACCGCGGCGTCGGTCATCCGGATCTCCGTCACGCGGGCCCGTCGGTGGACGACGCCGCCGAGTCGCTCGGCCTCGGACGCGGCGAGCGCGACGGCGACCTCCGGACGCAGGTACCCCGACTCGTGGTCGAGGTACGCGACGTCCCCGGCACGGACCGCGTGCTGCGGGTACCGGCTCCGGAGGGCGTCCGTGTCGAGGAACTCGTGGTCGATGCCGTGCTCGGCGATCGAGCGGCCGACCGACTCCAGGAACGTGGAGCCGTCCGTCCCGATCATC
This sequence comes from Curtobacterium sp. L3-7, assembly GCF_048756585.1. Taxonomy (NCBI): domain Bacteria; kingdom Bacillati; phylum Actinomycetota; class Actinomycetes; order Micrococcales; family Microbacteriaceae; genus Curtobacterium; species Curtobacterium sp. L3-7. Next base: position 3,522,875 of record NZ_CP151474.1, read on the forward strand.
AGCCCGCCGGTCATGTGCAGCAGTCGCACGCCGGTGTCGGCACCGAGTCGCTCCCACTCGGCGCGGGACCGGCGCAGGAGCGGCACGTAGTGACTGCCCTCGAGGTACGCGGTCCGGAACAGCCGGGACTCGCCACCGGCACCGGACCGGTCGTGTCCGGGCGCGAACTGCTCGAACCCGATCGCGGAGACGCCGCGCCTGGCCAGTTGCCACATCGTCTGCGCCCCCATGGTGCCGACGCCGACGACGCCGACCTCCGCATCGAACCGGCTCATCGGAGCGTCGGGTTCCGTGCGAAGCGGTCTGCGCGGAACCGGCCGACCGGCAGCGCGGTCTCCCCGGTGAGCGCGAGGTCGGCGGCGGCGCGGCCGATCACCGGCGACATCTTGAAGCCGTGCCCGGAGAACCCGGCCAGCACGACGATGCGGTCGTCACCGGCGGTGTCCACGATGAAGTCGTGGTCGGCGGTCCACGCGTCGACCTGCACGGCATGCCGGACCGCTGCGGGGACGGCGTCGGGCACGTAGCGACGGACGTACTCGTCGACGACGGGGACCAGCTCGTCCGGCATGCGTTGGTCGAGGTCGTCGGCGTTCCCGAGGTGGTCGAGCCCCGCCGCGAGCCCGACCTTGACGGTCGCCCCGTCGGTGGTCGGCCAGATGCAGAAGTCGACGCCGGCGTCACGGCACACGAACGGGAACCGCTCGGCCGCGAACCGGTCGGGGTGGCGGACCGGGTACCAGTGCACGGCGATCGACTGGACGTCGAGCCGCGGCAGCTCGATGCCGCGGATCCGGTTCGACCAGGCGCCGGCGGCCACCACCACACGGTCGAACGGGAGGCGCGCCCCGCCCTCCGTCACGACGGTCACCTCGGTGAGGCCCGGTTCCACGGCCACGACCGCGTCCCCGACGCTGACCGCGGCCCCGCGGTCGGTCGCGGCGCGCGCCGCGGCGGAGACGGACACCTCCGCTCGGATCACGCCGGACCGCTCGTCGAGGACGGCGATCTCGTCGTCGTCCATGACGGTCTCGGGGAACCGGCCACGAGCCTCCAGGGCGGTCAGCACCTCGTGCGGCAGGACGTTCTCGGTGACGGAGGCGACGACGCCCCGCATGAATGCGGACCCGGGCCGGCCGATCATCAGGCCGCGCGTGAGGGTGAGCAGGTCGAGACCGGTCTCCGCTTCGAGCGCGCGCCACTCGAGGAGTGACTCGGCGAGGAGCGGGACGTACTCCGGCCCCTCGGCGTAGGCGCTGCGGAAGAGCCGGGTCTCGCCGCCGGCCGCGCCGAAGGCGTGCCCTGGTGCCCAGCGGTCGAAGCCGACGGCGTCGACCCCGCGCCTGGCGAGCTGCCAGAGCGTCATCGCGCCCATGGTGCCCGTCCCGACGACGGCGACGCGGGGTCCGCCCGGCATCAGAGGACCTTCGACAGGAACCCGGCGAGCCGCTCGGACTCGGGGTGTTCGAACATCGTCGCGGCCTCGCCCTGTTCGACGATCCGCCCCTGGTCCATGAAGACGACGTGGTCGGCAGCCCGGCGCGCGAACCCCATCTCGTGCGTGACGACGAGCATCGTCATGCCGGCCCTCGCGAGGCCCGTCATCAGGTCGAGGACCTCCTTGACGAGCTCGGGGTCGAGGGCGCTCGTGGCCTCGTCGAAGAGCATCACCTCGGGTCGCATCGCCAGCGCCCTGGCGATCGCGACGCGCTGCTGCTGCCCGCCGGACAGGCTCGCCGGGCGGAAGTCCCGCTTGTGGGCGAGTCCCACGTCCGCCAGCGAGCGCACCGCCCGGTCCCTGGCTTCCTCGACGCCGAGTCCGCGCACCTTCCGGAGCGGCAGCACGATGTTGTCGAGGACGGTCTTGTGCGGGAACAGGTTGAAGTGCTGGAACACCATGCCGACACGGCTCCGGAGACGATCCGGGTCCCCCGTCGTCATGTCGTCGCCGTCGAGCAGGATCGTGCCGGCGGTGGGTTCCTCGAGCCGGTTGACACAGCGCAGCAGCGTCGACTTGCCGGAGCCCGACGGCCCGATGATGCAGACGGTGTGTCCTGGTCGGACGGCGAGGTCGACGCCGTGCAGCACCTCGTTGGCGCCGAACCGCTTCGTGATCCCCCGGAGTTCGAGTCCGGCGCCGCGGATGTCGCCGACGAGGTCGGTCACCCCGGTGTCGACGCCCGGCGTGGTGGTGCCGTCGGTGGGCGTGGTCATGGTCATCCGTCCTGTCCGATCGAGACGGCCCCTGCGGGGGCGGTTGCTGGTGCGGCCGTCGACTGGCCGGGGCCGCCGGCGTCACCGGCGTCGACCGCGGCGCGGCCGGTGCGGAGCCGGCGGTCGATGACGTTCACCAGGTGGGTGAGCGGCACCGTGATGAGCAGGTAGAAGATCCCGGCGGTGACGAGTGGCGAGAGGTTCGCGTACGTCACGGCGGCGTCCTGACCGACCCGGAAGAGTTCACGCTGCGAGGTCACCAGGCCGAGGAAGTACACCAGCGACGAGTCCTTGACGATCGCGATGAACTGGTTCACGAGCGCCGGCAGCACCCGCCTGATGCCCTGCGGGATGACGATCAGCCGCATGGCGGGGCCATAGCCCATGCCGAGCGCCCTGGCCGCTTCGAGCTGCCCCTTGTCGATCGACTGGATGCCGGACCGGAAGATCTCCCCGATGTAGGCGCCGGCGATCAGGCCGAGGGCGAGGATGCCGAGCGGGTACGGGTTGCCCTTGGTGATCGGGTTGAACAGCGGCGCGAGCCCCTGCCCGAGCACCAGGATCGTGAGGATCGCCGGCAGGCCGCGGAACACGTCCGTGTAGATGCCAGACAGCACCCGGAGGGTCCGGCTGCGGGACACGGCGAGCGCCGCGAGGCCCAGGCCGATGACGATGCCGACGACGGTCGCAGCGGCGGCCAGCAGCAGGGTGTTCCAGAGGCCGTACCCGAGGATGTCGGGCAGGACGACGAGCATGTCCGGGACGTTGAAGAACGACTGCAGGAGCGTCTGGAGCTGGTCCATGGTCGCGGCCTACTTGTCGGTCGGCTGGAACTGGTCCGGCACCGGAGCGTCCGGGTAGTACTTCTTCTCGATCTCCAACCACTCGCCCGAGGCGATGATCTCCTTGATAGCCTTGTTGATGCCCTTCTTCAGCGCGGGCTTGTCCTTGTGCATGCTCATCGCCACGGGGTACTCGGGGAGCTCGATGTTGATCGGCATCTGGATGCTGTCGTCCTTGTCGACGAAGTCCTGCCCGATCGGGTAGTCCAGGAACACGGCGTCGATGCTGCCGGCCTGCATCGCGGCCTTCGCGGCGTTGTTGTCCGGGTACCGGACGATCTGGACGCCGGGGAAGTGGTCCTGCGCGTACTGGTCCTCGAGCGTTCCCTGCATCAGCCCGAGGCGCTTGCCCTTGAGCGATGACGCCTTCTTGGTGATCGTCGACCCCGAGGGCGTGATGATCGAGATGTACCCGATGAAGTAGGTGTTCGAGAAGTCGACCGACTTCTTGCGCTCTGGGGTGACCGACGTGCTCGCGGCGGCGACGTCGAGCGACCCCGCGGCGACGGCCGGCAGCAGCGTCGAGAACTCCTGCTGCACGAACACCGGCTTGAGGTCCAAGTGCTTCGCGATCGCGGTGGCCATGTCGACCTCGAAGCCCGTGAGCTTCCCGTTCTCGGTGTAGGCGTAGGGCTTGGCGTCGCTCAGCGTGCCGATCTTCAGCGTGCCGGCGGTCAGGGTGCCGTAGTCCTTCGACGAGGTGGACGTCGAGGCGGAGGAGGTCGTGGAGCAGGCCGTGAGCCCGACGGCGAGGGCCGCGATGACGGCGACCGCGGCGGCCTTGGAGTGGGTGCGTCGCATGGTGACTCCTGTGCTGGGGAGGGTGGGTGGTGCGGGCAAAATCACCGTAAGCGACGCAAGCGGTCGAAAAACGTTCGGAAATAATTTAGTAACACGACCTTTACGGCGTCGTATCGCAAGTCCTTCGAACTACCGTGCGACGATCAGGACATGGAACTGCGCGATCTCCGAGCGTTCACGGCGGTCGCCGAGGACCTCTCCTTCAAGGACGCCGCCGCCCGGCTCGGCATGAGCCAGTCAGCGCTCAGCCAGTCCGTCTCGCGGTTCGAGCGGGAACTCGGGGTGTCGCTGTTCGAGCGCGGGCAGCGGCGCGCGCCGGAGCTCACCCCACAGGGACGCGTCCTCGCCGCCCAGGCGAAGGCACTCCTCGACCACGCCGAACAGGTCGAGGCCTCGGTCGTGGACGAACCGACGGCCACCGTGCCGCTCAAGGTCTCCTCGATCTCGTCGACGTTCGCCGGACTGGTCCCCCGCGTCGTGCCGCGACTCCGCGCAGCCCTGCCCGACGTCCGCGTCTCGCTGATGAGCGTGTTCGACACCCACGTGACCCGTGCGGTCCTCGAGCACCGCGTGGACTTCGCGTTCGGACGACTCTCCGAGGCACCGGAGGGTGTCGACTTCTCGTTCGTCGCGCACGAGCCGCTCGTCGCCGCCGTGCCCTCGACGCACCCGCTCGCCACCCGCGATCGCATCGACCTCGTGGAACTCCGGGACGACCCGTTCGTGCTGTTCCACCGCGACGAGGGGATCCCGGGCTACGACGCCATCGTCAGCGCCTGCGTGCGGGCCGGGTTCTCACCGCAGATCCGGACGTACTCGCTCGACGACGTCGCGATGCTCTCCTCGATCGCGTGTGGCCTCGGGGTGTCGCTCATGCCGTACGTGTCGACACTGCACGCGTTCGACGGGGTCAGCTACGTCCCGGTGACGGACGAGCACGCCACCACGCCACTCTCAGTGCTCCGTCGGCAGCACGACGGACTCGTCGCGGCCGACCGGCTCCTGGAACTGGTGCACGACGAGATGCGGACACTCGCGGCGCGCGAGATCGCGCGAGGCAACCGCCCGCCCCTGCTGCCGTAGTCCGCCCGCTGCTGCCGTCGTCCGCCCCGCGCGGGACCGGACGGGAGGCCCGGCTCGGGTCCGTCAGGCCAGCACGCGCTCCAGGAACGGGTTGCGGAACCGGCCCGCCGGGTCGAGTTCGCGGGCGAGCGCGGCGAACCGCGCCAGGTGGGGGTACGCCTCGTGCAGGCGCTCCGGCGAGGCGGCCGAGACCTTCCCCCAGTGCGGGCGCGGGTCGAACGGGGCGAGGACGTCCTCGATCCGCTCGACCGCGGCGGCGACGGCCTCGACGTCTCGGCGGAACGTGAAGTGCACGCCGACCGACTGCCGCTCGGACGACGGTGCGAGCCACGCGGTGTCGGGTGCGATCGTCCTGACCTCGGCCGCGATCAGGATCGGCGCGAACAGGGCCGCGAGCGGACGCAGGGCCCGGAGCGCGGGGAGCGCCGACGCGGCGGGCAGCAGGTACTCCGCCTGGATCTCGGCCCCGGTGGACGGGGTGAACGACGACCGGAAGTGCGGCAGCCGCTCGGACCACGGGCCGGGGACGCCGCCCTGCTCGGTGACGCCGGCCGGGTCGTTCTCCCCGGGGTGGACGGGCCCGGTCGCGGGCCTGGCACCGAGTGCGACGAGGTCGATCGTCGGTGCCGGCTCGTCGATACGGTGCTTCGTCCAGACCTGTCGCGCGCCACGATCGTCGAACGACGTGAACATCGACACCGAGTAGGCGTCCGACATCACCGCGTCGAACTGCGACTCGACGGCGTCCCACGGCAGGTCGAGGTGCACCGTCGTGGCCACCTGGAACGTGGGCTCGATCGCGAGCTCGACGGCGGTCACGATCCCGAGTGCCCCGAGCGCGACCCGGTGCGCGTCGAGCTCGGCGTCTGGCCCGTCTCCTGCCACGTGGACCACGTCGCCGGACGCACGGACCACGTCCAGCCCGACCACCGCCTGCGCCAGCGAGGGGTTCCGCACACCGGAGCCGTGCGTGCCGGTGGCGACGGCCCCTGCAGTGGAGATGTGCGGCAGGGACGCGAGGTTCGCGAGTGCCCAGCCACGAGCCTCCAGGCCGGATGCGACCTGCGCGTGCGTCATGCCGGCTGCGACCAGGACCACGCGTCGGGCGGTGTCGATCTCCAGCACCGGCGGCAGGCCGGCGAGCGTGACCTGGACGGCGTCGGTGTCCGCGATCTCGTTGAAGGAGTGCGTCGAGCCGAGCGCCGTCAGGCGCGGCGTCGACGCGACGAGCGCACGGACCTCGGACACGGACGACGGTCGCGCCAACGACGCCGCACGGTAGGTCACGTTACCGGCCCAGTTGGTGCGCTCCGTCGCGATCACGTCGCCCATGGTAGCCATCAAAACCCGCGGTCGAGACGGTGCCAGGTCTGCTGCCCGCGCACCTCGTCGCGGAACCCGCGGGAGGTCGTCTGCTCGTCGATGACCAGGAACTCGGTGCCGAGGATCGTGGCGAGGTCCTCGACGACCTGCAGCCCCACGGCCGTCGTCATGACGGTGTGGTGGGCGGCGCCGGCGGTGAGCCAGGCCTCGGCGGCGACGGGGAACGAGGGACGGGGCTCCCAGACGGCACGGCCGACGGGGAGCTTCGGCAGCGCCTCGGTCGGCGGGACCACGTCGACGACGTTCGCGGTGAGGCGGAACCCGTCGCGGGTGTCCGACAGCGCGACCACCACGGCCTCGCCGGAGTCGGCCGTGAAGACCAGACGCACCGGGTCGTCCTTGCCGCCGATGCCGAGCGGGTGGATCTCGAGCGTCGGACGCGACGACGTGAGCGTCGGCGAGACCTCGAGCATGTGCGCACCGAGGATCTTCTCCGCGCCGGGGGTGAGGTCGTACGTGTAGTCCTCCATCAGGGAGGCGCCGCCCGGCAGCCCCGCACCCGCGACGTTCATCGCGCGGACCAGCACGGCCGTCTTCCAGTCCCCCTCGGCACCGAAGCCGTAGCCGTCGGCCATCAGGCGCTGCACGGCGAGACCGGGGAGCTGCTTGAGGGTGCCGAGGTCCTCGAAGTTCGTGGTGAACGCGGCGCTGTCGTTCCGCTCGAGCATCGTCCGCAGGCCGAGCTCGATCGCGGCGCCGTCCCGCAGCGCGGCGCGGCGCGCGCCACCGTCGCGGAGCTCGTCGACCACGTCGTAGTGCTCGTCGTACACGGCGACGAGCGCGTCGACGTCCTGCTCGCTGACGGCCTCCACGGCTGCGGCCAGCTCGTTCACCGCCCAGGTGTTGACCTGCACGCCGAGCTCGATCTCCGCCTCGGTCTTGTCGCCCTCGGTGACGGCGACGTAGCGCATGTTGTCCCCGAAGCGGGTGAGCTTCAGCGTGCGGATCGCGGCTGCGCCGGCGGCGGCACGGGACCAGTCGGACACGCGCTGCTGCACGCGCTCGTCGGACACGTGGCCGATCGCGGTCGCGTGCCGGACACCCATCCGCGCCAGGGCGTAGCCGAACTCGCGGTCGCCGTGCGCCGCCTGGTTGAGGTTCATGAAGTCGAAGTCGATGTCCGCCCACGGCAGCGCGACGTTCGCCTGGGTGTGCAGGTGGAGCAGGGGCTTCGTCAGCGCGTTGAGGCCACCGATCCACATCTTCGCGGGGCTGAAGGTGTGCATCCAGGCGGTGACGCCGATCACCCGGTCATCCGCGCTGGCCTCGATCAGGGCGCGGCGGATGCCGTCGGCGTCCTTGAGGACCGGCTTCCAGACGAGCGTCACCGGCACGTGCGGTGTCAGTTCGGCGTGCACGGCGCGGCTCTGCTCCTCGACCTGGCGGAGGGTCTCCTCGCCGTACAGGCCCTGCGAACCGGTGAGGAACCAGACCTCGTAGCCCGCCAGGGTCTCGGTGGGGTCGATGTGCGTCATCGCAGTGCTCCTTCTGGGTTCTGTCCGTAGACGTTCTGGTATCGGTCGAAGAGTCGATCGATGTCGTCCGGGGCGATCGGCACGACCTCGCCGCCCTGCTTCGCGATGTGCACGGTCCGGGCGACGTCCTCGCACATGACGGCTGCCTTGACGGCGTCCTTCGCGTCGCGGCCGATCGTGAACACGCCGTGGTTCTGCATGAGGACCGCACGGCTCCGGTGACCGCTGAGCGTGTCGACGATGCCGCGTCCGATGGAGTCGTCGCCGATGATCGCGAACGGGCCGACCGGGATCGGTCCGCCGAACTCGTCCGCCATCGCGGTGATGACGCAGGGGATGGGTTCTGCCCTCGCCGCCCATGCGGTCGCGTAGGTGGAGTGGGTGTGCACGACGCCGCCGACCTCCGGCATGTTCCGGTACACGAACGCGTGGGCCGCGGTGTCCGAGCTCGGCCCGTGCGCGTTGCCCCAGCCGTCCGCCGGCACGCCGTCGAGGGTGCAGACGACCTGGTTCTCGGGCGTCAGGTCGTCGCTCGACACCCCGCTCGGCTTGATCACGAAGAGGTCGGTGCCCGGCACGCGTTCGGAGACGTTGCCGCCGGTCCAGATCACGAGTCCGTATCGGACCAACTCGCCGTGCAGGGAGGCGACGCGCGCACGCGTCGCGGCCACGGCCTCCTGGACGGCGCTGTCGTGGACGCTTGCTTCCGTCATCGGGTCACTTCCTCTGCCTGGAGGCTCGGCTCGGTTCCGGCCGTCGTCTCGAGTTCGTCTGTGGTCGCGTCGTCGTCGCGGGTGGTGGCTGCGACGGCCGCGGCCTGCAGGAGCAGCCCGGACCGGAAACGCCCGAGGTAGGCACGGAAGCCATCGACGTCCCGCTCGTCGGGGTCCGCCACGTGCACGGCGTCCCCGGCGAAGACCCGCTCCTGCAGGTACTCGGTCAGGTCGGCGTCCGAGGCGTGCTCCAGGTACGCCGCGAGGACCGCGATCCCCCACGCGCCGCCCTCGCCAGCGGTCTCCTCGAGCGCGATCGGCACGCGGAGTGCGGCGGCGAGCAGTCGCTGTGGGGCGCCAGGGGTCCGGAAGAGGCCGCCGTGTGCGGTCATCCGGTCGACGCGGACGTCCTCGCCCGCGAGCACGTCCATGCCGATCGCGAGGGTGGCGAAGGCGCCCTGCACCTCGGCGCGGACGAGGTTGCCGAGCGTGAACGCACTGCCGGCACCACGGACCAGGAGCGGACGACCGTCCTCGACGTGTGTGACGGGTTCACCCGCCAGGTAGTTGTAGGACAGCAGCCCGCCGGCGTCCGGGTCCGCCCCCTCGGCCTCGGCGAGCAGCGTCGCGTAGACGTGGTCGATGTCGAGCGGGCTGCCCGCGGCCTCGGCGAACCGGCCGAACACCCTGGCCCACGCGGCGATCTCGCTCGCACCGTTGTTGCAGTGCACCATCGCGACGGCGTCACCCGCGGGGGTCGTGACGACGTCGATCTCCTCGTGCGGGGTCGTCATCGCGTGCTCGAGGACGACCATCGAGAAGATGCTCGTGCCGACGCTGACGTTGCCGGTCCGGGGTGCGACGGCGTTCGTCGCGACCATGCCGGTGCCGGCGTCGCCCTCCGGCGGGCAGAGCGGGACGCCGGGCTCGAGCGTGCCGGTCGGGTCGAGCCACGCGGCGCCCTCGGGGGTGAGCCTGCCGGCGTCCTGCCCGGCGACGAGGACCTCGGGGAGGAGCGCCCGGACGTCCCGGCCGATGAGTCCGTCAGCGGTGCGGAGCATGGCGGCGTCGTAGTCCCTGGTCGCCGGGTCGATGGGGGCAGTGTCTATCGGGAACATTCCGGACGCGTCACCGACGCCGAGCACGTTCCGTCCGGTCAGCCGGCGGTGGACGTACCCGGAGAGGGTGGTGATGCCGGCGACCTCGGCGACGTGGGGCTCCTCGTCGAGGACCGCCTGGTACAGGTGCGCGACCGACCAGCGGAGCGGGATGGTGAACGACAGTGCTTCGCTGAGCGCGGCGGCCGCCGGGCCGGTCGAGGTGTTGCGCCACGTGCGGAACGGCACGAGGAGCTCCCCGGACGCGTCGAACGCCAGGTAGCCGTGCATCATCGCGGACACCCCGAGGGCACGGAAGGTGGTGGGCCGGACGCCGAACCGTTCCTCGACGTCGGAGACCAGGGCGGCGTAGGCGGCGCGGAGTCCGGTCTCGACGTCGTCGAGGGAGTAGGTCCAGCGGCCGTCGACGAAGGCGTTCTCCCACTCGTGGTCGCCGCTGGCGATGGGGACGAGGTCCTCGTCGATCAGGCACGCCTTGATGCGGGTCGATCCGAACTCGATCCCGAGCGTGGTGCGCCCGTCCTGGACCTGGTGTCTGCGGTCGTCGCTCATGGTTCCCTCCCGAGACCTCGTCGTCCGTTCGTGAGCGCTCACATCCTGGCACGTGAGCGCTCACTCTCGCAATCCCGTCATGCCGTGCGCGCTCTCGCCGCCCTTCCCCGACGCCCCGGCACGCCCCTGCCGCCCCCTACCCCCCTGCCGCCCCTGCCCCACTGCCGCCCTTGCCCCCCTCCGCCCCCTCGCCCCCTGCCGCCCCCTCGCCCGCCTGCCGCCCGACTGGTCACAACACCCCGCCCGTGGCACGCCGACTGGCGGAGATCTGTCGCTCGGCGGTGATCCATCCGACGTGTTGCGACCATTCGGCAGAACTGAGCGGGGTGTCGTGGCCGGTCGCCAACGAGACGGGAGGCCGGGGCCGGGCGCGGCGGGCGCATCAGGCGCGGCGGGCGGGGCGGGGCGCGGGCGCGGCGCGGGCGCGCGGGCGCGCGGGCGCGCGGGCGCGGCGCGGGCGCGCGGGCGCGGCGCGGGCGCGCGGGCGCGGCGCGGGCGCGCGGGCGCGGCGCGGGCGCGCGGGCGCGGCGCGGGCGCGCGGGCGGGTGCCGACGGGCGCGGGCGCGGCAGGCGCGGCGCGCGCGCGTCAGGCGCCGAGGGTGCTCTCGCGGAGGACGAGGGACGGGATCACGACGGCGGACTCCGGCGCGGCGCCGTCGATCAGGTCGAGCAGTGACCGCCCGGCGACCCGACCGAGCTCCTCGAGGCGCAGGTCCACCGTCGTCAGCGGCGGACGACTCGCGAGCGCCATCACGTCCCAGTCGTCGAACCCGGTGACGGCGACGTGGTCGGGCACGGACCGCCCGGCCTCGCGCAGCCGATCGCACACGCCCCGCGCGATCTGGTCGCTGCCGCACACGATCGCGTCGACGTCGTCGTCCCCGCGGAGCAGGACGTCGGCGGCCTGGCGTCCCCAGCGCTCGGACCACTCGCCGTACATCGGCGGCACCACGAGCCGGGAGCCGAGCACTTCCGACGCCCCGGAGACACGACTCGACGCCGAGTGGTGTCGCGCCGGACCGGTGACGATCGCGACCCGCCGGCGGCCGATCGTCACGAGGTGGGACGCGACGAGTCCGGCACCGTGCGCGTCGTCGACCGTCACGGACACGTCAGCCGGGTCGGTCGACGGGGTGAACGCGTAGACGACGGGGATCGACACGTCGATCGGGGGCCGCGCGTCGGCCGAGCGCCCGGTCACGATGATGCCGTCGACGCCCCGCGCGACGAGCGAGCGGAGGTAGTGCGACTCCCGGACGTGGTCGTCACGGGTGTCACAGAGCAGCACGGCCATCTGCCCGGCGGAGAGGACGTCCTCGGCACCGAGGAGCACCGGGATCGAGAACCGGCCGAACGAGTCCGTGGTGATCATCCCGACGGTGTAGGTCCGCCCCGAGGAGAGCGCCCGCGCCCGGGCGTCCCCGACGAACCCGAGCTTGTCGGCGGCTTCCTTCACCCGTTCTCGGGTGGAGTCGCGCAGCTGCCCGGTCCCGTTGAGGGCCTTCGACGCGGTGCCGATCGACACCCCGGCGAGCGCCGCGACATCGGTGATCCGCGCAGGACGTTCCAGTGTCACGGCAATCCCCTTTCCGGATCGGCAGCGAGATCACGATCATACGATCATCTCAGCAAGTCGGTCTTGCGCACCGCCGGGACCTGTCGTAGCGTCACGCTCCAGAAACCGTTTTCCGCACGATGTCGACGATGACCACCAGGAGACGACATGACCACAACGCTCGCGACCGAGCACCGCGCACGCACCGCGACCCCGGTCCTCCCGACCGCCGACGCGCACCTCGCCTTCCGCCCGCTGCCGTCCGGCGACGCCCGGATCACCGGGGGCTTCTGGGCGCTCCGGCAGGAGCGGAACGGCGCCGACGCCATCCGCGACGGGTACCGCCAGCTCGAGGCAGCCGGGAACTTCCGGAACCTCCGCATCGCCGCGGGGACGGAGTCCGGCGACGTCGTCGGCCCGATCTTCATGGACTCGGACGTCTACAAGTGGCTCGAGGCGGTGGCGTGGGAGCTCGGTCGAGCCCCCGCCGAGGACCTCAGAGCCCTGCAGCAGGAGGTCACCGCGCTCGTCGCAGCGGCCCAGGCGGACGACGGCTACATCGACTCCGTCCAGCAGGTCCGCTTCGACGGCGCCCGCTACACGGACCTCAAGTGGAGCCACGAGATGTACTGCGCCGGGCACCTCATGCAGGCAGCGGTCGCGCAGTCGCGCGCGACGGGCGACACCGCGCTGCTCGACGTCGCGACGAAGAACGCCGACCACCTCGTGCGGACGTTCGGCGACGGGGACGGTCAGGCACGCGACATCGACGGCCACCCCGTCGTCGAGATGGGGCTCGTCGAGCTGTACCGCGAGACCGGCACCCGCGCATACCTGGACCTGGCGCACTGGTTCGTCGACGCCCGCGGGCACGGCATCATCGAGCGAGCAGGCGGCGAGCCGACGTACTTCTCCGACCGGGTCCCGAGCCGGACGGCCACCACGGTGGAGGGGCACGCCGTCCGCGCCGTGTACCTGGCCGCCGGCGCCGTGGACGTCGCGATCGAGACCGGCGACGCCGAGCTCCTCGCCGCGAGCGAACGCCAGTTCGCGGACATGATGGCGACGAAGGCGTTCATCACGGGCGGCCTCGGTGCCCGGTGGGACTGGGAGGCGTTCGGCGACCCGTACGAGCTCCCCACCGACCGCGGCTACGCCGAGACCTGCGCGGCGATCGGCGGGATCCAGTGGGCATGGCGGCTGCTCCTCGCGACCGGCAAGCCCGAGTACGCGGACGCCGTCGAGCGCCTGCTGTACAACGCGTTCCTGCCCGGTGTGAGCCTCGCGGGCACCGAGTACTTCTACGTCAACCCACTCCAGCACCGGGACCACGCGCACGCGGACGAGAACCGCTCCCCCGCGCACGGCCGCCGTGGCTGGTTCGACTGCGCGTGCTGCCCGCCGAACATCATGCGGACGTTCGCGAGCCTCGACGGGTACCTGGCGACGGCGACCGAGGGCGGCCTGCAGGTGCACCAGTACGCGACCGCCGACCTCGGCCCGGTCACGATCGAGACCGGGTACCCGCACGACGGAGCCGTCCGCGTCACCGTGACCGAGGACGGCCCGCTCGCCCTCGGTCTGCGGATCCCGGCGTGGTCCGACACGACGACGGTCGCCGTCGACGGCGAGACGCAGCACCCGGAGCCCGGGACCCTGCACACGATCGAGCGCGCGTGGCACGCGGGCGACACCGTCGAGATCGCCTTCGACATGACCCCGCACCGCTTCGTCGCCGACGCGCGCATCGACGCGGCACGCGGACAGGTCGCCATCGAGCGGGGCCCGCTCGTCTACGCGGTCGAGCAGCCCGACCAGGACGGCTTCACCGTCGACGACCTGACGATCGACGCCGACGCCGCGATCACCGAGGACCGGCGCGACGACCTCCTCGACGGGATCGTCACGCTGCGCATCCCGGCGCACGCGCCGGCGGAGCACGCGCAGGCAGCCTGGCCCTACCGCCGTCTCGACACCGCGACCCGGTCGGGAGGCCCGGATGCGGCCCGCACCGCGACCAGCGTCGACGACGCGACGGCCGGCGGCGGGGCCGACCCCGGCCTCCCGTCCGACGCATCCGACGCATCCGACACGTCCGTGACGGCCGTGACGGCCGTCGCCATCCCGTACTACGCCTGGGCCAACCGCGGCGCCGTCCCGATGCGGGTGTGGCTCCCGCTGAACGCCCGGTGACGTCGTGGACCGCAGAGGGTTCCTCGTCGGCGGCCTCGCCGGCGGGGCCGCACTCGCCCTGGCTGGGTGCTCCGGCACCCTGCCGAAGGTCGACGCCCAGGTCGCCGGCTTCGGCCAGAAGGCGACGGGCACCGTCCACGTCTGGTGTCGCGCCGCGACCCAGGCCGGCCTGACCAGTGCGGTCGCCGGCTTCAACAAGAGCCACCCGGACCTGCAGGTCGAACTGACCCCGGTGCCGGACGGCCAGTACGTGACGAAGCTCGCGACCGCCATCCGCGGCGGCGAGCCGCCGGACGTCGTCGACCTCGACGACATCAACTCGCAGCTGTTCATCTTCCGCGAGGCGTTCGCCGACCTGACCGACGTCGTCAAGGGGCTCGACTACTACGACGAGCTCTCGACCGGGCACCTCCGTCTGCTGGAGTACCGCGACCGGCTCTACGGACTGCCGTACCTGGCGGACAACTCGCAGCTGTTCGTGAACACCGGGCTGTTCGACCGCGCCGGGCTCGACGTGGAGGAGTCCACGAAGGACCTCGCCACCCTGCTCGACGCGGCGAAGCGCCTCCGGAAGCTCGGCGACGACGTCTACGGGTGGACGATCTCCGGCAACGCCGCCGGGATCATCGGGTTCGTCACGCAGCCGCACGTCTGGGCCACCGGCGTCGACATGATGTCCGGCGAGGTCGGGAAGCAGCAGGCGAACATCACGGGCAACACCGCCCTCGAGCAGATGCTCGAGTTCTACCGGCAGCTCTGGAAGGACGGCGTGCTCAGCCGCGCGACGTACTCCGACGCGGGGACCACGTGGGGCGCTGACTTCCGGGCGGGCAAGGTCGGGATCATGCCGACCTCGTACGGTGCGGCCGTGCCAGCGGCGACGAAGGCGATGCGCGCGAAGATGCAGACGGTGCTCATCCCGAGCGCCGACGGCCGGCGGTCGTTCTTCGACGGCGGCGACAACATGTGCATCCCGAACGGCGCCGCGAACCCGTCGGGCGGCTGGGCGTTCATGCAGTACGCGAACTCGCTCGAGCAGCAGCAGCTGCTGCCGAACGGCGGGTACTTCCCCACCAGGGCGGACGCCGCGACGCCCGCGTACCGGAAGCAGTTCCCGCTGGCGTACGGTCCGCTCGACGCCATCGACAAGGGCTACGCACCGCAGACCCTCGCCTACAACCTGCTCGTCAACCAGCCGTCGTCGCCGTACTTCGCGATGTTCCGCGAGGCCGTGTTCGGCGCCGGCGTCTCGGCTGCGATGCGGACCGCGCAGTCCGACTACCAGCGCATCCTCGACCAGGTCCAGGCCTGACCGCCCCTTCTCCGTCCCGCTCCGCTCCGTCCTGCTCCGCTCTGCACAGTGAGGTGCATGCCATGTCGACCATCTCCGCTCGGCGTTCGTCCGTCGGACGCCGCCCGATCGGCCGGGGCCGTGCCCCGTCCCGGAACTCGCTCACCCACCCGCCACGCACGGGCGCGCTGCTCGTCACGCCGGCGATCGCGTTCGTCGCCGTGTTCGTGCTGGCGCCACTGCTCTTCGCGCTCTACATCTCGTTCACGAACTGGCCGCTGATCGGCCCGTACCGGTTCATCGGCCTGCAGAACTACGCGACGCTGTTCCAGGACCCGACGTTCGTGCACGCGATCGGCTACACGCTGCTGTACACGGCGATCGTCACCGTGCCGATCCTGGTGCTCGGGTACTTCCTCGCGGTGCTCGTCCGCGCACGGCGTCGTGGCTCGACGGTGCTGCGGACCGTGTTCTTCCTGCCGTACGTGGTCGGGCTGACGACCCTGAGCTTCATGCTCGTGCTCGAGGCGCAGCCGACCTCCGGCGCCGTCAACATGGTCCTGCGCTGGCTGCACATCACCGACGGCACGACCGCCTGGCTGGTGAACGGCCCGCTCGCGACGGTGCTCATCTGCGTGCTCGTCGTCTGGGCGGTCTCCGGCCTGACGATGGTGCTGCTGATGTCGGCCATGCAGGGCGTCCCGGACGAGGTCTACGAGTCGGCGCAGCTCGAGGGTGCGTCGTGGTGGCAGACCGAACGGATGATCACGTTCCCGATGATCCGGCCGACGGTCGCGCTGAGCGTGATCATCTCGGTCATCGGGTCCCTGCTCGCGTTCAACCAGTTCTACATCCTGACGCAGGGCGGCCCCGGCACCGAGACCACGACCATCGTCAACGCCATCTACAACCGCGGGTTCGTGAACCTGCAGCTCGGCGCCGCGACCGCGGAGTCGATCGCACTGGTGGTCGTCATCGCGGCCGTCACGCTGTTCCAGTTCTGGGCACTCCGAGAGAAGGACTGACGCCATGAGCACCACGACCACCCGTGCGGCCGCTCCCGGTCCCGACCTGTCGACCCGCACGCTGACCACGACCCCCGGCGGACGCCGTCGACACCACCAGGGCAGCGTGCAGCACCCCCGTGACACCGCGGTGAAGCGGACGCTCTACGCCATCGCGGGCATCGGCTCCGCACTGGTGTTCGGTGTCCCGCTCATCTGGTCGATCCTCCGGGCGTTCCAGTCCGAGGCCGTGATCACCTCGGCCCCAGACCCCGCCACGTTCTTCCGGCTCGGCTGGGAGAACTTCGCGGCCGTGTTCGGGTCGTCGTCCCACCTGCTGACCGGCCTGCTGAACTCGGTGATCGTGTCGGTGTGCACGGCCGTCCTGACCGCCGTGCTCGCGACGATGGCCGGCTACGGGTTCGCACGCTTCCGGTTCCGCGGGTCCGGCCTGGTGTTCGGCCTGGTGCTCCTGACGATGATGGTGCCGTTCCAGGCCATCCTGACGCCGCTGTACCTCGAGATGAACGCGATGGGGCTGACCAACTCGCTGCTCGGGCTGGTGCTGTTCTACACGACGGTGAACCTGCCGTTCGGGGTCTTCGTGATGCGCAACGCGTTCGAGTCGATCCCGCCGGACCTCGAGGACTCCGCGTTCGTCGACGGGGCGTCCCGCTTCCGGGTCGTCGTGTCGGTGCTCCGTCCGCTGCTCCTCCCCGGGGCGGCGACCGCGGCGCTGTACGCGTTCCTGGCGTCGTGGACGGAGTTCCTCGGTGCGCTGACGTTCCTCACCAAGGACTCGCTGTACACGCTGCCCGTCGCACTGCTCAACCTGCAGACGGGTGCCTACGGGCAGGTGTCGTACGGCAACCTCGTGGCGGGGTCGGTCGTGGCGATGATCCCGTGCATCGCGCTCTACGTCGGCCTGCAGCGGTTCTACGTCGCCGGCCTGTCGTCAGGAGCGCTCAAGGGCTAGATCCCTGGCGGGCCGGGCGGAGCCGCACGGCTCAGGCGCTCCTGCGCACCACCAGCGACGGCTGGAGCAGGATCTCGTCGAGCGGCTCGCCCTCCACCAGGGACCTGACGGTCGCCAGCACCTGCTCCCCCATCGCCCGGAAGTCCTGCCGCACGGTGGTCAGCGGCGGCGTGAAGTGTGCCGCCTCCGGGATGTCGTCGAAGCCCACGACGGCGATGTCGTCCGGCACCCGGAGCCCGTCGTCGGCGAACGCGTGCAGGACGCCGAGCGCCATCTGGTCGTTCCCGCAGAACACCGCGTCGACGGCCGTCGTGTCGAGGGACCGCGCGGCCGCGAACCCGCTCGCCGGGGTCCAGTCGCCGTCGAGGACGACCGGGTCGAGACCGGCCGACTCCATCAGGCGCACGTAGGTCGCGCGGCGCACCTGGGCTTCTTGCGAGACGGTCGGTCCCGTGATGTGCACGATCCGTCGGTGTCCCCGGTCGAACAGGTGCTGCATCGCCATCGAGGCACCGGCGACCTGGTCGATCGCGACCGCGGCGACGGCAGCGGTCATGGGGCCGACCGTCGGCGCGTCACGCTGGACGGCGTTCGAGACGACGACCGGCACGGGGACCGGGACGGCCAGCGACGCGAGGGCGTCGAGCACCCGGTTGTCGGCGGCGACGAGCACGATCGCGGCGACGTCCTGCGCCAGGAGCGTCGCGAGCGCCCCCGACAGGTCGGACGGCCGTGGGTCCTCCGGCAGGGTGGAGAGCAGCACGTGGTAGCCGGCGTGCCGGGCCGCGCGCTCGAAGCCGATCGCGGTGCTCGACGGTCCGTAGAGCGCGTCGCCCGCCGTCACCAGTCCGAGGGCCTTGCTGCGCCCGCCGGCGAGCGCGCGAGCCGCAGCACGCGGGCGGTACCCGAGCTCGGCGATGGCCGTGGTCACACGGGACCGGAAGCCGTCACGGACGGTCGGATCACCGTTGATCACCCGGGAGACGGTCTGGTGTGAGACCCCTGCGCGCTCGGCGACGTCGAAGATCGTCGGGGCCTTGCGCCCCTTGCCGCTCGCGGCCGTGGTGGTCGTCACCCGGACACCGTACCGCGCAGTGCGGCGATCACGACCACATCGCGAATCGGTCACGAAGAGTTGACAGGGCGGTACACAACGCCCAGTATGTGAGCGCTCACTCAGAGCAGACACCGGCAGTGCAGCCGTGTGGCACACCGAGCGCGTCGATGACGACGCGAGAGGAACAAGAGGTACTTCGATGATGAAGCGCAGGATCGTCGCGGGCGTCGCAGCCCTCGGCATCGCCATCGCCCTGGCCGGTTGCTCGGCCGGCGGACGCGCCTCCACCGACAACGGGGGCAGCAGCAGCGACAACAAGGGCGCCCTCGTCGGCGTCGCCATGCCGACCAAGGTCTCCGAGCGCTGGATCAAGGACGGGAACGCCGTCAAGGCCGACCTGGAGAAGGCCGGCTACAAGGTCGACCTGGAGTACGCGGACAACAAGATCCCGCAGCAGGTCCAGCAGGTCAGCAACATGATCACGAAGGGCGCGAAGGTCCTCATCGTCGCGTCCATCGACGGCGGGTCGCTCTCCGACCAGCTCGACGCCGCCGCGAAGGCCGGCATCAAGGTGATCTCGTACGACCGCCTGCTCACCGGCAACAAGAACGTCGACTACTACGTGTCGTTCGACAACGAGAAGGTCGGTGTCGACCAGGCGAACTCGCTGCTGACCGGCCTCGGTGTCCTCGACGCCGACGGCAAGAAGACCGGCGAGAAGGGTCCGTTCAACATCGAGGTCTTCGCCGGTTCGCCCGACGACAACAACGCCACGTTCTTCTTCAACGGCGCGATGAAGACCCTCAAGCCGTACCTCGACGACGGCACGCTGAAGATCGGCTCCGGCCAGGACGGCTTCACGCAGGCCGCCACGCTGCAGTGGGACCCGGCGACCGCCAAGGCCCGCATGCAGAACCTCATCGCGAAGTCGTACTCGGGCGGCACCACGCTGAACGGCGTGCTCTCCCCGTACGACGGCATGTCGATCGGCATCATCTCGGCGCTCCAGGGCGCCGGCTACGGCACGTCCGACCGTCCGCTCCCGACCATCACCGGGCAGGACGCCGAACAGGCGTCGGTGAAGTCGATCATCGCCGGTCAGCAGTACTCGACGATCTACAAGGACACCCGCCAGCTCGCCGAGAAGTCGGCGTCGATGGCCGAGGACCTGCTCTCCGGCAAGAAGCCGAAGGTCAACGACACGACGACGTACGACAACAAGGTGAAGGTCGTCCCGACCTTCCTCTTCCAGCCGACCGTGGTGACCAAGGAGAACTACCAGAAGGTCCTCGTCGACTCGGGGTACTACTCCGAAGCCGACCTCAAGTAGGTAGCGACCATCTGACGGACAGGAGGCTCGGTGCCAGACCGCGCCGAGCCTCCTGTCCGTCTCCACTCGCGCGCACCGCGCGCACTACGGAAGGCGGTCGACGTGACGGACACCATCCTCGAGATGCGTGACATCACCAAGACGTTCCCCGGCGTCAAGGCCCTGCAGGGGGTCTCGATCGAGGTCGAGCGCGGCCAGGTCCACGCGATCTGCGGCGAGAACGGCGCCGGCAAGTCCACGCTCATGAAGGTCCTGTCCGGGGTCTACCCCGCAGGCACGTTCGAGGGCGACATCCTGCTCGACGGGTCCCCCGTGTCGTTCTCGAGCATCAACGACTCCGAGGCATCGGGCGTCGTGATCATCCACCAGGAACTCGCGCTCAGCCCGTTCCTGTCGATCGCGGAGAACATCTTCCTCGGCAACGAGCGGTCGTCAGGCGGTTTCATCGACTGGAACAAGACGAACCTCGAGGCCGCCGCGCTCCTGGAGCGCGTCGGGCTGAAGGACAACCCGGTCACGAAGATCGTCGACATCGGCGTCGGCAAGCAGCAGCTCGTCGAGATCGCGAAGGCGCTCTCGAAGCGCGTGAAGCTGCTCATCCTCGACGAGCCGACCGCGGCGCTCAACGACGACGACTCGGCGCACCTGCTCGACCTCATCCGGTCACTGCAGGCCGAGGGCATGACGGCGATCATCATCAGCCACAAGCTCAACGAGATCAAGGCGATCGCGGACAAGGTCACGATCATCCGCGACGGCCAGACGATCGAGACGCTCGACATGCACGGAGGCGAGGTCTCCGAGGACCGGATCATCCGCGGCATGGTCGGTCGCGACCTGTCGAACCGCTACCCGGAGCACGAGTCGCACGTCGGCGAGGAGCTCCTGCGGATCGAGGACTGGACCGTCCACCACCCGCTCGACGCGTCCCGCGAGATCATCCACCAGGCGAGCCTCAACGTCCGCGAGGGCGAGATCGTCGGCATCGCCGGACTCATGGGTGCCGGGCGGACCGAGCTCGCGATGAGCGTCTTCGGCCACTCGTACGGCACCGGGATCAGCGGCACCGTGTACAAGCGCGGCGAACCGATCAAGACCCACACGGTGTCGCAGGCGATCGACCACGGCATCGCCTACGCAACCGAGGACCGGAAACGCTACGGCCTGAACCTGCTCGACGACATCAAGCGGAACATCTCCGGCTCCGCGCTCGGCAAGCTCGCCGAGTGGGGCTTCGTGAACGGCTCGCAGGAGACCACGGTCGCCCGGCAGTTCCTGAAGAACCTGAACATCAAGGCGCCGAACGTCAACGTCGTCACGGGCAAGCTCTCCGGCGGGAACCAGCAGAAGGTCGTCCTGTCGAAGTGGATGTACGCCGACCCCGACGTGCTCATCCTCGACGAGCCGACCCGAGGCATCGACGTCGGCGCGAAGTACGAGATCTACACGATCATCAACGCGCTCGCGGACCAGGGCAAGGGGATCATCGTGATCTCCTCCGAGCTCCCGGAACTGCTCGGCATCTGCGACCGCATCTACACGCTCTCCGAGGGCACCATCACGGCCGACGTCCCCCGCGCGGAGGCGACGCCGGAGGTCCTCATGCAGTACATGACCCAGGAACGGGAGACCCCTGTCAATGAACGCGCTTAAGTCCGCCGCCGGCTACCTCACCGGGCAGCTCCGACAGATCGGCCTGTTCATCGCGCTGATCGTCATCGTCATCTTCTTCCAGGTGACGACGGGCGGGATCACCCTCGCCCCGATCAACGTCTCGAACCTGATCGTCCAGAACAGCTACATCCTGATCCTCGCGATCGGCATGGTGATGGTCATCATCGCCGGCCACATCGACCTGTCCGTCGGGTCCGTCGTCGCCTTCACCGGGGCGATGGCCGGCGTCATGATCACGCAGTGGCACGTGCCGTGGCCCGTCGCGGTCGTCCTCTGCCTGGTCATCGGCGCCCTCGTCGGCGCGTGGCAGGGGTTCTGGATCGCGTACTTCGGGATCCCGGCGTTCATCGTCACGCTCGCCGGCATGCTCGCGTTCCGCGGTGCCGCGCAGATCGCCCTGCAGAACCAGCAGATCTCGCCGTTCCCCGAGGGCTTCCGCTCACTCGGCTCCGGCTTCCTGCCGGCGTTCGGCAGCTCCGGCTACGAACCGCTGACGATGATCCTCGGCATCGTCGCCGCCGCGGTCCTCGTCCTCACGGCGTTCCGCGGTCGGGCGACGCGTCGCAAGTACCAGCTCGAGGACGAGCCGTTCGCCTGGTTCCTGACGAAGCTCGTGTTCACGGTCGCGCTCGTCATGTACGTCGCGCTGCTCCTCGCGAGCTACAACGGCACCCCGATCGTGCTCGTCATCCTCGGTGTGCTCGTCGTCGTGTACTCGCTCGTGATGCGGAGCGCGGTGTTCGGCCGGCACATCTACGCGATCGGCGGCAACGCCCTCGCCGCGCAGCTGTCCGGTGTGAAGACGAAGCGCGTGACCTTCCTGCTGTTCGTCAACATGGGCGTGATCTCGGCGCTCGCGGGCGTGGTGTTCACGGGGCAGCTCAACCTGGCGTCGCCGAGCGCCGGCAACGGCTTCGAGCTCGACGCCATCGCCGCGGTGTTCATCGGTGGCGCGGCGGTCACGGGCGGTATCGGCACCGTGCCCGGCGCCATCGTCGGTGGTCTCATCATCGGGATCCTGAACAACGGCATGTCGATCCTCGGCGTCGGGACGGAGTTCCAGTCGCTCATCAAGGGCCTGGTGCTGCTCGCCGCCGTCGCGTTCGACGTGTTCAACAAGCGCCGGGCCGCGTCCGCGCGCAAGTAGCGGCGCCGAGCGCCGACCCGAGACTCGGGCTGAGCGACACATCACGCGTTCCGGAGCGCGAGAACCGTCGCCCAGCCCGAGTCTCGTTGCGTTCAGGCGCGGGTCAGGACGGCCCAGCCGGCGGACGGGAGGCGCACGGTCCCGTCCGCCACGGCACCACCGCCCGCCTCCACCTGCGTCGCGTCGGCCACGGGCAGCTCGACGGGGTCGTCCGACAGGTTCAGGGCGGTCACCACGACGGCGTCCGCCGTCGCCGTGCGGAGCACGAGAGCGGTGTTCGTCAGGTGCACGACGTCGGTGTGCGCCCGGTGCAGCCAGGGGTTCCGACGCCGGAGGGCGACGAGGGCCTCGTACGTGTGCGTCGTCGCGTCCGGTGCCGGCGGGGCGTCGGGGAACGCCGGGCGGACGGCATCGTCGCCGCCGACCCGTTCCTCCTTCACCCCGGTCCACCCGTACTCGTCGCCCGCCCAGACGATCGGCGTGCCCGCCACCGTGAACAGGACCGCAGCGGCGTGCCCGACGAACCGGTCCCCCACGGCGCTCGCGATGCGCGTGACGTCGTGGTTGCCGACGAAGGTGGTCGGGACGAAGGTCTCGAGGAGCGCGACGTGTCGTTCGAGTGCGT
The DNA here is from genome assembly GCF_048756585.1 of Curtobacterium sp. L3-7. Lineage (NCBI taxonomy): Bacteria > Bacillati > Actinomycetota > Actinomycetes > Micrococcales > Microbacteriaceae > Curtobacterium > Curtobacterium sp. L3-7. The sequence goes on from NZ_CP151474.1 coordinate 3,545,908, forward strand.
GCGCCAGCTCGTGGCAGTTCCGGTCGGCGATGCCGTGCCAGATGCCCTGCCAGAGCTCGTACTGCGTGGTGGAGTCCATCGTCGACGCGCGGACGATCGCCGCCGCGTCGCCGTGGATCACCTCACCGCTGAACCACGCCTCCGGGAAGCGCTCCCGCACGCGCGGCAGGACCCGCGCCCAGAACTCCGGCGGCACCGCGTACGCCGCGTCGAGCCGCCACCCGTCGACCCCGCGGCCGAGCCAGTGCGCCATCACCTCGACGACGAGGTCCTCGGTCTCGCGGCTGCCGTGGTCGAGTGCGACGAGGATGTCGTGCCCCTCGAAGAGCCCCACCGGCACCGGGTCGCCGGGGTTCCACCCGGTCCAGTCGATCCCGAACAGCGATGCCGACTCCGCAGCGGGACCGTCCGCCTCGATCGCCCGGAAGGCGGGGTGGTCCCGTCCCACGTGGTTGAACACCCCGTCGAGCAGGACCCGGATCCCGCGCTCGTGCGCAGCGGACACCAGCCGGTCGAAGTCGTCGTCGCCGAGTCTCGGGTCGATCCGGAAGTGGTCCACGGTGTCGTAGCCGTGCGTCGAGCTCTGGAACACCGGGCCGAGCAGCAGTCCGTTCAGCCCGAGACCGACCACGTGGTCGAGCCAGGCCGTGATCCGGTCGAGCCGGTGGTCCACGGGGCGGTCGGCCACGGGCGTCTCCGGGCGGACGTCCGCTCCCACGAAGCCGAGCGGGTAGACGTGCCACCACATGACGTGCGCGACCCAGTCCGGCTCGGGCGGGAGGGACGGGACGGTGTCGGTGCTCACCGCCACGATCGTGCCAGCCGGACCTGTGCTGTGTACCGGACTGGACACGGGGACGAGGATGGCTGGCATGGGACGAGCGATCAGGACCGCGGCGGACGCCGATCGGGTGGAGTCGGCACAGGCGGAGAAGACCTGCGCCGCATGCGGCCGTCGGATGCCCTCGTCCGCGGCGCCCGAGGCGAAGTGGTGCTCGGCTGCCTGCCGGAAGCACGGCGTCGACGCCACCGACCGCGCACTCGAGCAACGCATCGACGAGCTGCTCGCCGCCCGGGCCCGGACGTCGAGCATCTGCCCGTCGGAGGTGGCCCGCTCCCTCGACCCGGACGACTGGCGCGACCTGATGGAGCCGGCACGTCGGGCGGCTCGTCGCATGGTGGCGAGGGGCGAGGTCGAGATCACCCAGGGCGGGAACGTCGTGGATCCGTCGACGGCGAAGGGGCCGATCCGGATCCGTCGTCCGCGATGAGGGAACACCGGCAACCCGACAGCTGTTGGCGACGACGATGACTTCCGTCGAGACCACACCGTCCACCGACCACCGCCGCGCACTCGTCGTGGGGGCGAGCGGCATCACCGGCTCCGCCCTCGTCGCGCAGCTCACCCGCGAAGGGTGGGACGTCGCCGCGCTCTCGCGGCGAGCCGGCACTCGTGACGGGATCCGCGGTGTCGCCGCCGACCTCCGTGACGCGGATGCCCTGCGTGCTGCGCTCGCCGACGAACGTCCGACGCACGTGTTCTTCACCGCGTGGCAACGGCAGGCGACCGAGGCGGAGAACATCGCGGTCAACGGTGGCATGGTCCGTGACCTGCTCGCCGCGCTCGACCACGCCCCGCTCGAACACGTCGCCCTGGTCACCGGGCTGAAGCACTACCTCGGCCCGTTCGAGGCCTACGCCGCTGGTGCGATGCCCGACACGCCCTTCCACGAGGAGGAGCCGCGCCTCGACACCCCGAACTTCTACTACGCGCAAGAGGACGAACTCTTCGCAGCGGCCGAGCGGCAGGGCTTCACCTGGTCCGTGCACCGTTCGCACACCGTCATCGGCCACGCGGTCGGCAACGCGATGAACATGGGGCTCACGCTGGCGGTCCAGGCGACCATCGCGAAGGAGCTCGACCTCGACTTCGTGTTCCCCGGCAGCGAGGCGCAGTGGAACGGCCTCACCGACATGACCGACGCTGGTGTCCTCGCCGAGCAGATGGTCTGGGCGTCGACGGATCCCGCGGGTGCCGACGAGGCGTTCAACATCGTCAACGGCGACGTCTTCCGGTGGCGGTGGATGTGGCCGCGGCTCGCGGAACACCTCGGGGTGGACCCGGCGCGGGTCGTCGGCTACGAGGACGCGCCGCGACCGCTCGAACAGCAGATGGCGCCGTACGAGTCGTCGTGGGCGGGCATCGCCGAGCGGCACGGCCTCGTGGAACCCGACATCTCGCGACTCGCCTCGTGGTGGCACACCGACGCCGACCTCGGCCGCGCGATGGAGGTCGTCACCGACATGGGCAAGAGCCGCGAGGCCGGGTTCACCGCCTACCGCCGCACCGAGCGGGCGTTCGCGGACCTCTTCGCCCGCTACCGCGCCGAGCGACTGATCCCCTGACCAGCCCGCGGAGCGCCGACCCGCGTCAGAACGCGTACCGGATCCGGCACGACGGCAGGTGCTCGGCGACGAGTTCCCGGAAGCGCTCGACGAGCTGCACCTTCGTGCCGGACCGGTAGCGGACGTTCACGGCACCGTTCTGCGACACCTTGGACTCCTGCAGGTCCGGGCGCCACAGGAGTTCCTCGCCCTTCGGGTGCCACCCGAGGTTGACTTCGTGGAGCTGCTCGTTGTGGGTCAGGAAGATCACCTCGGCCGCGAGCTGCGCCTTGGCCCGCGGGGACAGGACGTCGTCGACCTCGCGCAGGAGTGCCGCCCAGTCCTGCTCCCACGTCGGGGTGACGATGACCGGCGAGAAGTTGAGGTGGACCTCGTACCCGGCGTCGACGAAGTCGTCGACCGCGCGGATCCGTTCGGACACCGGCGACGTGCGGATGTCGACGAGCTTCGCGGTGTCGTGCGGCATGAGCGAGAACCGGATCCGGGTGCGCCCCATCGGGTCCCAGTCGAGCAGCTCGCGGTTCACGTACTTCGTCGCGAAGGACGCCTTCGCCGTCGGCGTCATCCGGAACAGGTCGCAGAGGTCCCGCACGTTGTCGCCGATCAGGGCGTCGACGGAACAGTCGCTGTTCTCACCGATGTCGTAGACCCACGCATCGGCGTCGCACTGGTTCGGCTCGGTCTTCGGCCCCTGCTTGTGGACGTGCCGCGCGACGTGCTTCGTGATCTGCTCGATGTTCGCGAAGACGGTGACCGGGTTGCTGTACCCCTTGCGCCGCGGGACGTAGCAGTACGAGCACGCCATCGCGCAGCCGTTCGCCGTGGACGGGGCGATGAAGTCCGCGGAGCGCCCGTTCGGACGGGTGACGAGCGACTTCTTCACGCCGAGCACGAGCGCCTCGGTCTTGATGCGCACCCAGCGCTGCACGTTGCGTTCGTCGCCGTGCACCTCGGGGATGTTCCAGTGCGAGGCCACCGGGACGATCTCGGCATCGGGCCAGCGGCCGACGACCTCGGCGCCGCGGGGCAGTTCGAGGGCAGCGGGCTCGGCGTAGATCCGTCGGACGTCGAGCAGCGGGCGTGCACGGGGAGCGGTCATCGCACCCTGTCTACCGGAGACCCCCGACGGTGCAGACTCGGGGCATGAGCGAACCCGACGAGCACTTCTTCGTCATCGACGGCCGACGCTGGCGCCGGACGGACCCGGCGCTCCCCGAGGACGTCGCGGCGGCGCTCCGCTCGCACCTGGGTCGTGGGCGGAACGCCGTCAAGCAGGCGAAGCGGTCCGGAGACGACGACGCGCTCGCAGCCGCTCGGCACCGGAACGGCATCGCCAAGCACGGCCTCGGTGAACGCGGGCCGGAATGGTGGGAGCGCCAGGAGGCCGACCGGATCGCGGACGCCGAACGGGCACTCGCCGAACTCGACCGTATGCAGCCGTGACGACGATCCGCCCGCCGCGGCTCGACCGTGTCCTCAACCTGATCGTGTTCGGGCCGGTGGTCATCGGCACCGGGATCGCCGTGGCCGCCGTCGCGTTCGTGCCCGGAGCCTCGGCCCGGGTGTTCGTGTTCGTCCTGGGCGCCGTGTTCGTGGTGGCCGGCGCCTGGGTCACGATCCGCCTGCCCCGCGTCGCGATCCACCTGTCCGAGGACGAACTCCGCTACGTCGGCTTCCTCGTCTCGTGGCGCGCGCCCCGAGCCGGCATCACCACCGTGCTCGACGACGCCTTCGTCGAGTGGCACGACGCCGCCGGGGCCGGACACCGTCGACAGCTCTGGCTGCTCACCGCTGCCTACCGGGACGACGGCACGGTGTTCGCACGGTACTGGCGCTGGCGGCGCGAGGCCCTGCTGCACGTCCGCGACTGGGCGGGTGCTCGCGCGGTCTGACCGGGCGCACGCGCAGTCCGAACCTGCGCTCGCCCGGTCCGGGCGGGAACTCAGGCCTCGGTGTGGCCGAGATCCGGCTCGACGCGCAGGCAGACCGAGCGCGACGCGGCCGCGTGCAACTCGAACACGACGACCTCGTTCCGACCGGCACGCAGCACGGGCCCTGGTACGGCGAGCGTGTGCTGCGGGCCGCGGGACCAGTACCGGCCGAGGCAGAACCCGTTCACCCACGCCACGCCCTTCCGGAACCCGGGGAGCGACAGGTACCGGTCCCCCGCCTCGGCGAGGTCGAACGTCGCGTGCGCGAACACCGGCCCAGCGAGCAGGTCGCCGTCGGGCGCCCCCTCGTCCGTCGGCCGGATCGCGCGCAGCGCCTCGAGCGCGGCGTCCGGGAGCGGGTCGAGCGCGAGCGGCGACGCCGTCCAGCGTTCCAGGAGGGCACCGTCGATGCGCACGCCCCCGATCAGGCCCTTCGGCTCGCCGATGCGCGGCCCGTAGTCGACGCGGCCCTGGTCCTCGACGAGCAGCTCGAGCGTCCCGGTACCGGGCGGCAGCGCGATGGCGCGGTCGTGGTGCTCGCGTTCCAGGACACCGACCGGACGACCGGCGATGCGCACGATGACGCGGTCGCGCACCTCCTCCCCGACGGTGAGCACACCGCCGGCTGGCAGGTCGACCTCGGTCCGGTACAGCACGAAACCCGAGGCGGCACCGAGTGCGTCGAACGTGGGAGGGGTGTCGTGCGTGGTCCACGACGCGAGGTGCGGCAGCAGCGTCCCCATGGCGGTGGACCGATCGAGTCGGACGGCGACGTCCGTGGCGGGGGTGCGCCGAGCCTCCAGGCCGGATCCCCCCGGCTGCATCCACTCCGGCAGCTCCGGGACGGGCGCGTAACGCTCGATGACCGCGCGGAAGGCGTGGAACTTCGACGTCGGTCGCCCGGCCTCGTCGAGCGGCGCGTCGTAGTCGTAGGACGTCGCGATCGGCCGGTACACGCCCTTGTCGTTCGCGCCGTTCGTGAAGCCGAAGTTCGTGCCGCCGTGGAACATGTAGATGTTCACCGAGCCGCCAGCGGCGAGGAGCACGTCGAGGTCCTCGGCGCTCGCGGCGGCGGAGGTCGTGTGGTGGTGCTCACCCCAGCTGTCGAACCAGCCGTCCCAGAACTCGGAGCACATCAGCGGCCCGGTCGGCTGGGCCTGCCGGAGCCGTTCCAGGCGCGACGCCGAGCGGGATCCGAACGAGCCGGTCTTGTGCAGCGACGGCAGCGACCCGTCCTCGAGCATGGTGCCCATCGGCTGGTCGACGCTCGTGAACGGGACGGTGAGCCCGATGTCGCGGTGCATCTGCTCGAGCTTCGTCAGGTAGACGGGATCGGACCCGTAGGCGCCGTACTCGTTCTCGACCTGCACGAGCACGATCGGCCCGCCGTGGTCGATCTGGCGGGGCACGAGCACCGGAGCGAGGGCGTCGAGGTAGTCCTGCACCGCCGTGAGGAACTGCGGCTCGTCACGGCGGACGCCGACGGTGCCGTCGGTGAACAGCCAGTACGGCAGGCCGCCGTTGGTCCACTCGGCGCAGATGTACGGGCCCGGGCGGACGATGGCGTGCATGCCCTCGGCGGCGACGAGGTCGAGGAACCGGCCGAGGTCGAGTCCGCCGGTCAGGTCGAAGACGTCGGGTGACGGTGCGTGCGCGTTCCAGGCGACGTAGGTCTCGATGGTGTTGAGGCCCATCAGCCTGGCCTTGTGGATCCGGTCCGCCCACAGGTCGGGGTGCACGCGGAAGTAGTGGATCGCGCCGGAGAGGACCCGGTGCGGCTCGCCGTCGAGCAGGAAGTCGGTGTCGCCGATGGCGAAGCGCATGGTGTGACTCCTTCAGAGAGCGGGGCCGCGCGGACGGCTGTCCGCGCGGCCCCGGGTGGGGGTTGCTGGCGCTACTTGGTCGAGACCGTGAAGCCCTGCTGCTTGCCGTACTTCACGAGCGCATCCTGCCAGGCCTGCAGCCCGGACTCGAGGGACGTGCCCTTCTCGTACGACTGACCGACGGTGTCCGCGTAGACGCTGTTCGCGTACACCTGGTACGGCAGGTAGGTGAAGTCGTTGTCGGACGACTTCGACGCGTCCACCAGGACCTCGTTGATCTTCTGCCCGCCGAAGTAGGACGGCTCCTCGTTGAGGAACGACGACGACTCCAGGTCGGCGGTGGTCGACGGGAAGCCACCGGACTCCATGAAGACCTTCGTGGACTCCTTGGACGAGTTCAGCCACTTCAGGAACCCTGCTGCGAGGGCCGGGTTCTTCGACTGCTTCATGACGACCTCGGCGCTGCCACCGTTGTTCGCCGTGACGGCCTTCGAGCCGTCGTACGTCGGCATCGGAGCCACACGCCAGTCACCGGACGCGTCGGCGACGCTCGCCTCGAGGTTGCCCGGCATCCACGCGCCCGTGATGAGCGTGGCGATCTGCCCGTTGCCGAGCTGCTTGTACCAGTCGTCGGTCCAGCCGACCGTCTTCGACAGCAAGCCCTTCTCGACGAGCTCGTTCCAGGTGCTCGTCCACTTCTTCGTCCCGGCGTCGGCGAGGTCGATCGTGACCTTGTCGCCCTTCGTGGTGAACGGCGTGCCACCGGCCTGGGCGATCATGCTCGTGGTGAAGCCGGCGTCGCCGGAGTCCGCGGTGATGTAGGCGTTCGGGTCGGCGGCGTGCAGCTTCTCGGCCGCGGCGACGTACTCGTCCCAGGTCTTCGGCACGGCGATGCCGTGCTCGTCGAACACCTTCTTGTTGTAGAACAACGCCATGGGCCCGGAGTCCTGCGGGAGGCCGTAGACCTTGTCGCCGCTGGTGACCGAGCTCCACGTGCTGGCCGCGAACTTGCTCTTCAGGTCACCGAAGCCGTAGCCCGACAGGTCGAGGAGCGAGTCCGACAGCGAGAACTGCGGGATGGCGTAGTACTCGACCTGCGCGACGTCGGGGGCACCGGAGCCTGCCTTGATCGTGTTCTGCAGCTTCGTGTACTGGTCGGCACCGGTGCCGGCGTTCACGAGCTTGACCGTCACCTTGGGGTACTGCTTCTCGAAGGCGGCGACCTGGGCCTTCGCGGACGGGGTCCACGACCAGTAGGTCAGCGTCCCGCCCTTCGCGAGCGCCGAGTCGATGTCCGACGACGACCCGCCGGCGGAGGAACCGCCGGAGGCGCAGGCCGCCAGGGCGATGGCGGCGGTGACGCCGATGGCGAGGGCGCTCAGCCCGCGCCGGATGCGCTTGTGCATGCGGATGCCTTTCACTTCTTCGTGGTGGGGGTGGTGCTGCTGTGGTGGGTGCTGCTCAGGCCTTGACGGACCCGGCCGCCAGGCCGGACTGCCAGAAGCGCTGGAGGAAGAGGAACGCGACCACGATCGGGATGATCGTGAGGAGCGATCCGGTGACGACGAGGTTGTAGATCGGCTGCGCACCGGAGCCGGTGGCCTGCGCGTTCCACTGGTTCAGCCCGACGGTGAGCGGGTACCACTTCGGGTCGCTCAGCATGATGAGCGGCAGGAAGTAGTTGTTCCAGGTCGCCACGACCGCGAACAGCAGGACGGTGACGACACCTGGTGCGAGGAGTCGGAGCGCGATCGTGAAGAAGATCCGGAACTCCCCGGCGCCGTCCATGCGGGCGGCTTCGAGGAGCTCGGCCGGGATCGCGTCGACCGCGTAGGTCCAGATCAGGTACATGCCGAACGGGCTGATCAGCGACGGCAGGATGATCGCCCACGGGGTGTTCGTGAGCCCGACCTGCGAGAACAGCAGGAACGTCGGGACGGCCAGCGCGGTACCCGGCACTGCGATCGCGCCGAGGACGACGGCGAAGACCGCGCGACGGCCGGGGAACTGGAACTTCGCCATGCCGTAGCCCGCGACCGTCGCGAGGAGGGTCGCACCACCGGCCCCGACGACGACGTAGAGGAGCGTGTTGCCGAACCACTGCAGGAAGATGCCGTCGTTGTACGTCAGCGTGTCGACGATGTTCTGCCAGAGGTTGAAGTCGCCGCCGAACCAGAGTCCGAAGGTCGACAGCAGCGACGACTGCGTCTTCGTGCTGTTCACGAGCAGGTAGAACAGCGGCGCGAACGAGTAGACGACGAAGACGATCATGACCGCGGTCAGGAGCCCCGATCGCTTCGGCTTGCGTCCGTCGACGGGCTGCTTCGTCTTCCTGGAGGCTCGTCCAGCGCCGGCGCGTCCGTCGCGGAGCGTCGTGGTCGCCTCGGTCACCGTGGCCGGCTGGGCGGGACCGGTGGCGGGGTGCTGCAGGGTGCTCATCGGTTCTCCTGTCGGGTACCGCGGACCTGGACGACGTAGGCGATCACCGCGGTGATCACGCCCATCACGATCGCGACGGTGGCGGAGTAGTTGAACTGCTGGCCGCTGAAGGACAGCGAGTAGGCGTACATGTTCGGCGTGAAGGACGAGCCGATGACGTTCGGGGCGAGGGTCTTCAGCAGGTTCGGCTCGTTGAAGAGCTGGAAGCTGCCGATGATCGAGAAGATCGTGGCGATGACCATCGGGCCGCGGAGCGCGGGCAGCTTGATCGAGAACACGGTTCGCAAGGGCCCGGCACCGTCGAGCTCGGCTGCCTCGTAGAGCTCGCCGGGGACGGTGCGGAGGGCCGCGTAGAAGATCAGCATGTTGTAGCCGAGGAACTCCCACGTGACGACGTTCCCGATCGACGTGAGGACCCAGGTCGGGCTGAACGGCTGCAGCAGGTCGATGCCGAGTGCGTGGTTCGCCGCTCCGGTCAGGCCGAACTGGTTGCCGTAGATGAAACCCCAGATGAGTGCTGCGACGACCCCGGGCACCGCGTACGGCAGGAACACCGCGATGCGGAAGAAGGACGTGCCCCAGAGCCGGGCGCTGTCGAGGGCGAGCGCCGCGACGAGGGCGAGTCCGAGCATGATCGGCACCTGGATCACGAGGAAGATCCCGACGCGTCCGAAGCCGGTCCAGAACTGCGAGTCCTGGAAGAGCTGGACGTAGTTGGCGAACCAGACGAACTGGTTGCCGCCGACGAGCTGGTCGCGGAACAGGCTGAGCCAGAGCGCGTACCCGATCGGGACGATGAGCATGAGGACCAGGACGGCGACGAACGGGCCGACGAACAGCCAGCCCGTGTAACGGCCGCGGGCCTTCGGTCGACGTCGCGGTGGCGATGCCGGCGCGGTCGCCGCTGCCGGGCGCGCTGCGAGCGTGCTCATGTGACTCCTTCGTCTGCTGCGTTCGGGTACGTGATGTTGACGTCAACATCGACCGACGCGACGATAGCATGGCAACGTCAACATGCGCTAGCGTTCGGGTCTGACGGTCGCGATCCGCGTCGTCTGGACGAGGGGAACGGCGTGACCACGGACATCGACCCGAGCGTGCGTCGGGCGCCCTCGATGGCCGCGGTCGCCGATGCGGCAGGCGTCTCGATGCAGACCGTCTCCCGCGTCGCCCGCGGCTTCGACAACGTCAGCCCCGAGACCCGCGACCGCGTCCAGCGTGCGATGACCGATCTCGGCTACCGGCCGAACCGAGCCGCTCGGGCCCTGCGCTCCGGGCGCTTCCGGACGATCGGCGTGATCATGTTCACGCTCGCGTCCTTCGGCAACATGCGCACCCTCGAAGCGATCGCCGACGCCGCCGGTGCCGCCGACTTCACGATCACGCTGCTGCCGATGGCGTCGCGGACGGAAGAAGGCGTGCGCTCGGCGTTCTCTCGACTCCACGAGCAGGCGGTCGACGGGGTCGTGATCATCATCGAGTCGCACGTCATCGACACCGCGGAGGTCGCGCTGCCCGACGGTGTACCCGTCGTGGTCGTCGACTCCACCGGCACCACGAACCACCCCGCGATCGACACCGACCAGGCCGATGGTGCCCGCCTGGCGACGCAGCACCTCCTCGACCTCGGGCACGACACGGTCTGGCACGTCGCCGGCCCGGCCTCGTCGTACTCCGCCGCACGACGCCTCGCCGCATGGCGGGGCACCCTCGAAGCAGCGGGGCGCACGGTCCCCCCGGTGTTCGAGGGCGACTGGGGCACGGCGTCCGGCTACCGCGCCGGGCTCGAGATCGCCCGTCGCCCGGAGATCACCGCCGTGTTCGCGGCGAACGACCAGACCGCGCTCGGCATCCTGCGCGCGTGCCACGAACAGGGTCGCGCGGTCCCGGAGTCGCTCAGCGTGGTCGGCTTCGACGACTCGCCGGAGTCCGACTCGTTCTGGCCGCCACTCACCACGGTGCACCAGTCCTTCGACGAGGTCGGCCGGCTCGCGGTGAGCACCCTGCTCGCCCAGATCTCCGGCGACACCGCGGACGCGGGCACCGATCTCGTCCCCGTACGCCTGGTCGAGCGCGCGAGCACGGCGGCCCCGCCGAGCTGATCGACGGACGGCCGGTCACTCGAGCGTCGCGACGCCCCGCCGAAGCACGTCCCGCGCGGCACGCGCCCGCGGGATCACCCACACCGCGCTCCACGTCGCGAGCCCCGCCCACAGCGCGAGCAGGATCGCCGTCAGCACCGGCGGTTGCTGGTCACGCATCGACCACGTCATCGCTCCCCAGCACACCGCGAGCACGATCTTCCCCCAGCCCGCGACCTGCTTGTCGGCCTCGGCCTGGACGAGCGGGATCCACACCGAGGCGGGAACACCGGCGGGCACCTCGCCCTCTGCCACCCACCGCTGCACCGCGACGACGCGCTCGTACCCGCCTCCGAGCCGCCACGAGCGCACGGTCAGGAAGGCCCCGATCGCTGCACCGGCGGCACCGACGGGGATCGCGACGGCGACGAGCACCCCCGTCGTCGCACCGGCCCACGGCGACACCAGGAGCATCACGAGCACGACGGCGAACGCCGCTCCGGCCACGCCGGAGCCGACCAGCCGCATCCGGCCGGCTTCATCGATCAGTCCGACGCCGCGCATGCCATGGACGGTACCCGCTCCGGACGGGAGGCTCGTGGCAGTCCGGCACCGAGCCTCCCGTCCGGCGGCGCGCGCGTTCCTGCCCATCACGCGCGACCTGGCCCATCACGCGCGACCTGGCCCATCACGCGCGACCGGGAAAGCGGAAACGCGCGTAGGGGGCCGGAAGAACCGACCTCCTACGCGCGTTTCGACTTCCGACGCGCGGAAGCGCACGCCAGCGCGCGCTACCCGATCGAGAGCGCCGTCCAGCTCACCGGGGGGAGCTCGATCGTGACGGTGTCACCCTCGCGGCGAGCCGTCTCGTTCGTCCGGAGTCCGACCCGCGACGTGTTCGCCAGGTCGTTGACCGCGTGCAGGTCGTCGTCCCAGACGCCCTCAGCGTGGACGTCACCCGTGACGTCGAGCCCGGACAGGTCGATCGTGACCGTCGTGCTCTCCGAGGGGTGACGGTTGACGAGGAACACCGCCGCCTTGCCGTCCTCGATCGTCGCCGCGGAGTCGACCACCGGGACCTGCCCGTACGTGCCGCCGTCGACGGTGTCGCCCGACGCGATGACCTGCAGCGAGGTGCCGTGGGCGAGCCTCGACGTGAGCGAGAACGGGAAGAAGGTGGTCTGTCGCCACGCCTCGCCACCGGGCTCGGTCATGATCGGGCCGATCACGTTGACGAGCTGGGCGATCGACGCCGATGCGACACGGTCCGCGTGGCGCAGCAGCGAGATGAGCAGGCCACCGACCACGACGGCGTCCGCCACCGTGTAGACGTCCTCGAGCAGGCGCGGTGCGACCGGCCACTCGTCGAGGGTGAACTCCTTCTGCATCTCGTTCCACTTCGAGATGGACCAGACGTTCCACTCGTCGAACGAGATGTCGATGCGCTTGTCGGACTTCTTGTGCGCCTGCACGTGGTCGGCTGCGGTCGTGACCGTGTCGATGAAGCGGTCCATGTTCACGCCGGACGCCAGGAAGGTGGCGAGGTCGTCGCCCTCTTCGTAGTACGCGTGCGCGGAGATGTAGTCGACGTCGTCGTAGGCGTGCTCGAGGACGGTGCGCTCCCACTCCCCGAACGTCGGCATCGACGCACCGGACGACCCGCAGATGACGAGCTCGAGGTCCGGCTGGATCTGGCGCATGCCCTTCGCCGTCATCGCTGCGAGCTTGCCGTAGTCGTCGGCGTTCTTGTGGCCGAGCTGCCATGGCCCGTCCATCTCGTTGCCGAGGCACCACATCGTGACGCCGAACGGTTCCTCGCGGCCGTTGCGCTTGCGCTCCTCGGAACGGGCGGTCCCGCCGGGGATGTTCGCGTACTCGAGCAGCTCGATGGCCGCCTCGGTGCCGCGGGTGCCGAGGTTGACGGCGAGCATCATCTCCGACCCGACGGAGTCGAGCCACTGCTGGAACTCGTGGAGGCCGACCTCGTTCGTCTCGGTGGAGTGCCAGGCGAGGTCGAGGCGACGGGGGCGCTCGTCGACCGGGCCGACGCCGTCCTCCCACTTGTAGCCGGAGACGAAGTTGCCGCCGGGGTAGCGGATCGTGGTGACGCCGAGCTCCTTGACGAGCTCGATGACGTCCTTGCGGAAGCCGTGCTCGTCGGCGCTCTCGTGCGCGGGTTCGTGGATGCCGTCGTAGACGTGGCGTCCGAGGTGCTCGACGAAGCCACCGAAGAGCCGGCGGCGCACGGGCCCCACCGTGAACGCGGAGTCGAGGACGAGGTGTGTGCGGGGCATGGATCTCCTTCGATCTGCTGGGCATCAGGCGTGCAGTGGCGGCCCGACTCGAAAGTGAGCGCTCACCCATCCGTAACGCTACCGGTATCCACGGCAGTGCGAAAGGGCTGGCGCATCATCGAGTCGCGGGCTAATGTGAGCGCTCACGGAGCACCTGCCCTGGTGTTCTCAGCCCGGCCCATCCCGATGGAGTGATGCCATGCCGAACCGACCCGTCCCACCCGTCCCACAGTTGCGAGGCGGCGCCTTCACCCGGCGGAGCCTCCTCGCAGCCGGTGCCGCAGCGGCCACCGTGCTCCCCCTCGCCGCGTGCTCCAGCCCGATCGCCGCAGGCCTCGCCGGCAGCGCGCTCAACCCCGAGACCCTCGTGTTCTGGAACCTCTTCGGTGGCGGTGACGGCGCCCGCATGCAGGAGATGGAACGCGGGTACGCCAAGCAGCACGGCGGATCCAGCTCGCTCCAGGCGACGACGTTCGCGTGGGGCAACCCGTACTACTCGAAGGTCACGCTCGCCACCGTCGGGAACAAGCCGCCGGACGTCGCGATCTCCCACCTGACGCGTGCGAAGCCGCTCTGGGACGGCGACCTGCTCGACCCGATCACGTCCGACGACCTCGCCGGCGTCGGCCTCGCTGCGAGCGACTTCAACCAGAAGGCATGGACAGCGCAGAAGACCGACGGCAAGAACATCTGCGTGCCGCTCGACACCCACCCCTTCGTGCTCTTCTACAACGTTGACGTGTGCCAGAAGGCCGGCCTGCTCGACGGTGACGGCAAGCTCAAGGACCTCACCGGGCTGGAGGCGTTCGAGAGTGCCCTCGCCGCGGTCGCGAAGGTGACGGGCGGCACCGCACTCAACGTCGCGAACGTCAGCGAGATCGCGACCCCGTGGCGCTTCTTCTGGACGATGTACAACCAGATCGAGGGCGCGACGCCGTTCATCAGCGACGGCGGCGCGAAGCTGACCGTCAACGAGGACGCGTACACGAAGGTCACCGAGATGACCCAGAAGTGGGTGAAGAACGGCTGGCTGAACAAGGGCCTCGACTACGCCACCGCCCAGACCCTGATGTTCACCGGCAAGGCCGGCTTCTTCATGCAGGGAGAGTGGGAGATCAGCACGGCGCAGTCGATCAAGGGCCTGAAGTTCGGCATGGCGCCGATCCCGCAGCTCTTCGACAAGCCGGCCACCCAGGCCGACTCGCACACCTTCATCCTGCCGCGGAAGGACCGCACACCGGAGCAGAAGAAGGCGGCGATGCTGTTCATCAAGCAGATGCTCGAGCAGAGCATGACGTGGGCGCAGGGCGGCCACGTCCCCGCGTACCTGCCGACCTACGACAGCTCCGCGTACAAGGAGCTCACGCCGCAGTCGAACTACGCATCCGCTGCCGAGACCGCCGTGTTCGACGACGCCGCCTGGTACGGCGGATCCGGTTCCACGTTCGAGAACACCGTCGGCGCACAGCTCGCACTCGTCCAGCAGGGCTCGAGCTCCCCCGCCGCCGCCATGAGCGCGATCAAGTCGCAACTGTCGACCTACCTCAACACCCCGAGCCCGCTGTGAGCGGCGACGTGAACACCCCGCGAAAGGCACGATGACGTGACTGCAGCACCAGTCCTCACCCGTCCCACGGGAGCGGCCACCGCTCCCCGTCGAGTCCGCACCTACCGCACCAGCCTCACCCGCGGCCAGGGCCGCAGCGGCTGGCTCTTCCTCGCCCCGTTCGGCCTGTTCTACCTGGCCTTCCTGCTCGGTCCGACGATCTGGATGATCGTCACGAGCTTCTTCAACACCTCGACCGTCCGCACGGGCCTCGGCAGCTTCGCCGGGTTCGCGAACTACGCGGAGATGCTCGGGCGCGCCGACTTCTGGTCGTCGCTCTGGCACACCCTGCAGTTCACGCTCTACACGACGCCGCCGCTCGTCATCCTGGCGTTCGTCTTCGCCGTGCTGACCAACCGGATGAACCGCGGTCAGTGGTTCTTCCGACTGGCGTTCTTCCTGCCCTTCATCCTGCCGTCGGCGACCATCTCGCTCATCTGGGTGTTCATCTTCACGCCGAGCACCGGCCTGTGGGCGAGCGTCCAGTCCCTGCTCGGGATGACCCCTGGTGCCGGTGTGCTGGCGAGCCCGAACACCGCCATGATCGGCGTCGCGATCGCCACGGTCTGGTGGACCCTCGGGTTCAACTTCGTGCTGTACCTGGCGGGGCTGCAGGAGATCCCCCGCGAGCTGTACGAGGCCGCCGCCGTCGACGGTGCGTCCAGCTGGCAGCAGATCAAGTCGATCACGCTGCCGCTCCTCGGCCGGACGACGACGCTCGTCATCCTGCTGCAGATCATCGCGAGCCTGAAGATCTTCGACCAGGTGTACCTGATGACGAACGGCGGGCCCGGCATCTCGACCCAGGTCTCGCTGCAGCTCATCACCGGCGTCGGCTTCACCGACAACCGACTCGGCGCGGCATCGGCCGCGTCGGTGCTCCTGTTCATCGTGATCGTCGCGATCGCGGTCATCCGGCAGATCGTCGAACGCGCTGCCGCCAAGCGAGAGATCGGGGCCTGACATGACCGCCACCGAGAGCATCACCACCAGCCGGCCGAAGCTCCGTTCCGGTGTCTCGGCCGCCGCACCCGCGAACGCCGCGAAGATCGGTGTCAGCGGCAAGGGGTTCAACATCACGGCCGCGATCATCCTGACGGTGTTCGCGATCATCTGGCTGATCCCGAGCCTGTTCGCGCTGAAGACCTCGTTGTCGGACAACGGCGTCGCAGCACTCGGCGCGAACTCGATCCTGTCGAACTGGAACCCGACGCTGCACTCCTACGCGGCACTCTTCCAAGCCGGCGACATCTGGAACTGGTACCTCGCGAGCGGCATCACGAGCGTCGTCACGGCGCTCCTCACGGTGCTGTTCGCGTCGATGGCTGCGTTCGCCCTGTCCCGGCTGGTGTTCCGCGGCCGGAACCTCGCGTTCCTGCTCATCATCCTCGGGATCATGATCCCCACCCAGGTGCTGATCATCCCGATCTTCCAGGAGCTCAACGCCGTCAACCTGCTGAACACCTACTGGTCGGTGATCTTCCCGCAGGTGCCGGCCGTGATCGCGGTGTTCATCTTCAAGCAGTTCTTCGACGGCATCCCGCGTGAACTCGAAGAGGCCGCCCGCATCGACGGCGCGAACATCTGGAAGGTCTACTGGTCGGTCATCCTGCCGCTGTCGCGACCGGTGATCGCGGCGGTGACGATCCTGACGTTCGTCGGGGTCTGGAACAACCTGCTCCTGCCGCTGTTCGTCCTGTCCAACCCGGACCTCATGACCGTCCCGGTCGGTCTGGCGACGGTCCAGGGCAGCTTCGGCCAGCGCTACGCCGACATCCAGGCCGGCGCCATCCTGGCGGCGTTGCCGCTGATCATCCTCTACCTGATCTTCCAGCGGCAGATCGTGGAGGGCGTGACGGGTTCCGGCCTCAAGGGCTGACGCGACCCAGGGCGGGCGGAAACGCGCGTCGGCGGTCGAATCGCGCGTAGGTGGTCGTTTTTTCCGGCCCCCTACGCGCGATTCGACCTTCCATGACGAGCGTTGTGGGAAGGGTCAGACCCTCAGGGGGTGGGGGTGACCGTCCAGGTCCCGTTGGTCTGGATGGCCATCACGCCGGGCAGGTCGACGTCGAATGACTCGGTGAACGCCCCGGTGTTCCCGAACAGCTGCGGGTTGGCGGACGTCGTGAACACCCGGCCGGAGAACGAGTCGTCCGGTCCGCTCGGCCGGTAGTCCACCGTCACGTGCGAGACGTCGTCGGAGAAGAAGAGCACCGCGGGTCCGGACCCCGACTGCGACCCGGACACGTACGGCAGGTCGTTCCAGCTGCGCAGGGTCACCGTCCACGGGCCGTCGGCCTCGACGATGATCGTCTGGTCCGGGGAGTCGCTCTGCAGGACGCCGGTCAGGAACGATCCCCGCAGCGGCGCGGTCGCGCGTCCGAACGGCGACATCCGACCAGGGGCGGTGACGGTCGCGGTGCCCGTGCAGGACGAGCAGTCGAGCTCGACCACCACGGCGAAGTCACCGTCGGCGTGGAAGGCCACGTTCGACGACCCGGTCCCCGATGCGGTCGCGGATACGCCGCCGGAGACCGTCCCGGCGTCGACGGTGTCCGGGAGGGCCTGCGCGATCGCCGGCGTCGTCGCCGTCGGGGTGGGGGTCGGAGTGGGCGTCAGGGTCTTGGCCGGCGACGGCGTCCGCGTCGCCGGGGCCACGTCGGGCTGGCCTGATGCCTGCGCGCACCCGCTCACGAGCAGGACCGCTGCCACGAACACACCGACCACCACTGTTCCCCGCACCGTCCCCATGCGCACAGCCTGGCACGATCCGGCCGGGTCAGGCCGGGACCGGCTCCTTCGCCTCGCGCTTCCAGAACCCGGAGAACGTGATGCGGGACTTCGGCAGCCCCGAGCGGTGCAGGTGGCGACGACCCTCGGTCGCGAGGGTGGACTCCCCCACGACGAACGCGTAGGCGTGCTCGTCGGTGGGCGTGTGACGCCGGAGTTCCTCGAGCGCCGCGGCTCCGGGGACCGCGTGGACGTCGTCGCGGACGAGCCACGTGACGGTGACCCCCGCCGGTGCGTCGAGCGGGCGGACGTCCGCCGCGACCGGGACCTCTTGGATGATCCGACCGACCGCGTCCCGCGGCAGCGACGCCGCGATGCCGACCACGCCGGGCAAGCCCGTCTCCTCGGCGACGACGAGGACCTCGCTCGCGTCGTCCGGGCAGTCGAAGATGCAGCCCTGGTCGAGCATGGCCAGTTCCTGACCGGGACGGGCAGAACACGCCCAGATCGCCGCACGGCCCTCGAGCGACCCGTCCCCGCTCGTGTGCACGACGAAGTCGATGTCCAGCTCGGCCTGGGTGACCGCGGTCGCCGGGCGGAAGGCGGCGACGGTGTAGTTCGCGCAGTGCGGGCGGGTCTCCTCGGGGATGGCGAGGAAGGTCGGCCACCACTTCGTGCCGTCGAGCTCCGGCAGGCGGAACGCGTCCTGGTGGGGGTGCTGCATGAACAGGCGGAACCAGTGGTCGAACCCGAGGTACCCGAACTCGTGCAGGTCGTCACCGGTGACCGTGACGCGGTGCATCGACGGCGTCACGCGCTCGGTCCGGACGACCCGGGCACGGAAGAGCCGGGGGTTCACGGGCAGGAGCCGCGGGTTCTTCGCCATGAGGCAAGGCTAACCTAAGATGGTCCGCGTGCCAGCCCCCACCCCCGCTCTCGCCGCCCCGGTCCGCGGCCCGCGCGACCCCGGCGTCGGTGCCGCCGGTGTCCACCGGACGACGACCAGGCGGCGGACCACGATCGTCCTCGGCATGGTCGTCGCGCTCGCGCTCGTCGTCGTCGCCAGCATGCTGCTCGGCAGCAACCGGATCGGTGTCGACCGTGTCCTCGCCGGGCTGATGCACACGGGGTCGAGCACCGACGACGCCATCGTCTGGGGGTCGAGGATCCCGCGCACCGCGATCGGCGCCGCGGTCGGTGCGGCGCTCGGGATCGCCGGACTGCTGATGCAGGGGCACACCAGGAACCCGCTCGCCGACCCCGGCCTGTTCGGGGTCTCCGCCGGCGCCGGTCTCGCCGTCGTGATCGGTGTCTACGTCTTCGGGATCACGAACACCGGCGTCACCGTGTGGTTCGCGCTCGCAGGCGCCGTCGTGGCGAGCGTCGTCGTGTTCTCGGTGACGATCGCGGGTAGCGGGACCGCCAGTCCCGTGCCGCTAGCCCTGGCCGGCGCCGCGGTCTCGGCACTGCTCGGCGCACTGACCTCGTTCCTGGTCCTCACCGACCGCGACTCCCTCGACGCCTACCGACTGTGGGTCGTCGGCTCGCTCTCCGGCCGCCAGATCGACGTGCTCCAGGCCGTGTGGCCGTTCCTCGTCGCCGGGCTGGTGCTCGCCGTCCTGAACGTCCGGTCGCTCGACGCGCTCGGGCTCGGAGCGGACCTCGCGAAGGGGCTCGGCGAGAACGTGCTCGTCGCCCGGCTCGTCGGACTCGGCGGGATCACGCTGCTCGCCGCAGGGGCCACCGCCGCCGCCGGGCCGATCGGGTTCGTCGGCCTCACGGTGCCGCACGTCGCGCGGGCGCTCGTCGGCACCGGGCACCGCTGGGCGCTCCCCGCATCCGCACTGCTCGGGGCGGCGCTCGTGCTGCTCGCCGACGTCATCGGCCGGCTCGTCGGGGGCTTCGCCGAGGTCGAGGTGGGGATCGTCCTCGCCGTCATCGGCGGTCCGGTCTTCGTCGCGGTCGCCCGCCGCCGATCGCTGGTGTCGCTGTGAGCGCCGTCAACACCGCGCGCGCCGTCGACACCACTCGAGCGGCCGACACCGCCGACACGGTGCGCGCCACGCGCCAGGGCATCAGCATCGGGCCCGTCGGGCTCGCCTGGCGCCCCCGGGTGTTCTGGCTGACGATCGCCGCCGTCGCCGCCGCGCTGCTGCTCGTGGTCCTCGGCGTCGCGATCGGCTCGACGTGGATCGCACCGGGCACGGTCGTCCGGTCGCTGCTCGGGCTGGGCACCGGTCCTGATGCCTTCATCGTCCAGACGCTCCGGCTTCCCCGGGTCCTCACCGGCGCGCTCGTCGGGCTGACCCTCGCGGTCGCCGGTGCGCTCACCCAGACGTTCACGCGCAACCCGCTCGGCACGCCGGACATCATCGGCGTGACCTCCGGGGCGAGCGTCGGTGCCGTGGCCGCGGTCGTCATCGGCGGTGGCACCTACGCCGTCGGTGCCGTGGTCCTCGGCAGCGGCATCCCCGTCGCCGCCACGATCGGCGCGCTCATCGCGGCGGCCGTCGTGTACGGGCTCGGGTGGCGCGGCGGCGTGCAGAGCTACCGGCTCGTCCTGGTCGGCATCGGGGTGAGCGCCACACTCGACGCGGTCACGAGCTACCTGCTCGTCCGCGCGCAGATCACCCAGGCGGCTGCGGCGTCGCAGTGGCTCGTGGGGAGCCTGTCGAGCACCTCGTGGGCGAGCGTCTGGCCGCTGCTGATCGTCGCCGCGGTGGCGGTCCCGATCGCGCTGGCCACGAGCGCCTCCCTCGGCATCGGGCAGCTCGGGGACGAGGTCGCCGTCGGCGTCGGACTCGCGATCCAGCGACACCGCCTGCTCGTGATCGCGCTCGCGGTCGTCCTCACCGCCGCCGCCGTCGCCGCCGCGGGCCCGGTCGGCTTCGTCGCGTTCGTCGTGCCGCAGATCGCCCTGCGCCTCGCCGGCACGAACCGTCCGCCGCTGCTGCTCTCCGCGGCGCTCGGCGCGGTGCTCGTCCTCGCCGCCGACCTGCTCGCCCGCTCGGCGTTCCCCTGGCAGGTGCCGGTCGGCATCGTCACGACCGTGATCGGCGCTCCGTACCTGATCTGGCTCCTCATCCGTCACCGCAAGGAGATGTCCCGATGACGACACTGCACGACACCACGACGACTGCACCGCACGCCAGCGCCGTCGCGACACCGCCCGTCCTGGAGGCGCGCGGCCTGTCCGTCGGCTACGACCGCCGCGCCGTCCTCAGCGACCTCGACCTGCGCATCGAGCGCGGCACCGTGACGACGTTCCTCGGCGCGAACGGCTGCGGCAAGTCGACGCTCCTGAAGGCGTTCGGGCGGGTCCTCAAGCCGATCGCGGGCGAGGTCCACCTCGACGGCGTCCCGATCCGCAAGGAGCCGAACCGCGCCGTCGCCCGGAAGCTCGCGATCCTGCCGCAGTCCCCCGCCGCCCCGGCCGGCACGAGCGTGCTCGACCTCGTGATGCGCGGCCGGAACCCGCACCAGTCCTGGGCACGCCCGTGGACCGCAGAGGACGCCGGTGTCGCCGAGGAGGCGATCGCCGCGACCGGCTTGACCGAGGTGGCGCACCGCGACGTCGCGAGCCTGTCCGGCGGGCAGCGGCAGCGGGCCTGGATCGCGCTCGTGCTCGCCCAGCGCGCCGACACCCTGCTGCTCGACGAACCGACGACGTACCTCGACCTCGCGCACCAGCTCGACGTCCTGCGCCTGGTCCGGCGGATCAACCGCGACCAGGGATCGACGGTCGTGATGGTCCTGCACGACCTGTCGCTCGCAGCCAGGTACTCGGACCGGCTGGTCGTCCTGCACGACGGCGGCGTGGTCGCGGACGGCTCCCCGGTCGACGTGCTCACCCCCGAGGTCCTGCAGTCGGC
Organism: Curtobacterium sp. L3-7; assembly: GCF_048756585.1. Taxonomy (NCBI): domain Bacteria; kingdom Bacillati; phylum Actinomycetota; class Actinomycetes; order Micrococcales; family Microbacteriaceae; genus Curtobacterium; species Curtobacterium sp. L3-7. Next base: position 3,567,090 of record NZ_CP151474.1, read on the forward strand.
GTTCGGGCTGCACGCGCGGGTCGTCCCCGATCCGGTGACCGGCGCGCCGATGGTCGTGCCCGAGGCGGACGAGCACGACGTCTCAGGACTCGCGGCCAACGCGAACTTAGGTTAGCCTCTCCTAACGTGAAGCTCCGTACCGTTCTCCTCAGCGCAGTGGCCGCGTCGGCCCTGCTCCTCGCCGGCTGCTCGTCCACGGGCGCCTCCGACTCCGCGGGCTCCGGCTCCAGCTCCGCGGCCGACGGGGGTGCGTGGTCGTACAAGGACGCCACCGGCACCACCGTGAAGGTCGACCACACGCCGAAGCGCGTCGTCGTGCTGAACGACATCGCGATCTCGTTCGTCGAGTACGGCCTGCACCCGGTCGGCACTTTCGGCCAGATCCCGATGACGCAGGACAAGCGGTTCGACGGGCTCGACACCGACGGCATCACGCAGCTCGGCACGGCGTACGGCGACATCGACCTCGAGAAGCTCGCCGCGCTCAAGCCCGACCTCGTCGTCACGTCGGTCTACCCGAAGGACGAGCAGGGCACGCTCGACTCCTCGGAGCCCGGCTACGGCTTCAAGGACACGGCACAGCAGAAGCAGATCCAGGCCATCGCGCCGGTCGCGCAGGTGAAGTGGGGCGGCAAGGGCCTCGACGTCATCAAGGACATCACGGGCCTCGCCGAATCCCTCGGGGCCGAGCAGTCGAAGGTCGACGCCGCCGAGAAGCGGTTCGACACCGCGAAGACGAAGCTCGAGACCGCGGCGAAGGAGAGCGACCTCACGGTCGTGTCGATGTACGCCGACGGCGACGGCGCGTACGTCACCCGCCCGGCCGACGAGCCGACGCTGCAGATGTACACCGACTTCGGCGTCGACCTGGTGAACCCGAAGCCGAAGGGCTTCTACTGGGGCATCTACAGCTGGGAGAACGCGGGCCAGATCACCGGCGACGTGATCCTGCTCTCGCAGCAGGGCTACCAGGTCGCGGACCTCGAGAAGCAGCCGACGTTCGCGGACAACAAGGCGCTCGTGGCCGGTCAGGTGCACAGCTGGACCTTCCCGGCGCTCGACTACGCCTCGCAGGCCGACTACATGACGGACCTGGCCGGGTGGCTGTCGGACAGCAAGAAGCTGTCCTAGAACGCGAGCGCGCGCGGACGGGAGGCACGGTGCCAGCTGGCACCGTGCCTCCCGTCCGTCTCGGCGCGATCGCGAGCCGTCAGTCCAGCGGGAGCAGCGGGGCCCAGAACGCATCGGGGCCGTCGGCGACGACGGCGTCCGCCTCGAAGCGGAACCCGTAGTCGCGGACGAACTCGGCCGCACCGGCGATCTCGTCCTGGGCGTCATCGCGGTCCGGCTCGAACAGGTACACGCCGTGCCCCATCGTCACCCCGCTGTCGCTGATGACGGAGAGGTCCCAGCGACCCGGCTCTGCTCGTTCGATGCGGACGACGGCGGCCTGCGCCTCGGTGAAGTCAGCCATGCCCGTGAGCGTACGTGGTGCGGCTGCGCTGTGCCCCGATCGCTGTGTCCCGCTCGCCGTCCCCCGGACCCCGAGAGCGCACCGAGCACGTCGGCATACCGTCGGCTCCACCGAAGAACTCCAGCACGCGAGGAAGGGATCGAACCATGTCACTCGGAGACAAGGCGAAGGACGTCACGCAGAAGGTCGTCGGCAAGGCCGAGGAAGCCGTCGGCAAGCACACCGACGACGCCGAGCTCACCCAGCAGGGCCAGTTCGACCAGGGCAAGGCCGAGGACCGCCTGCAGACGGAGAAGGCCAAGGACGACACCGGACACTGATCGTCCGGACTCGATCCGCGGAAGGCGGCCGCACCGACCCCGTCGGTGCGGCCGCCTTCGTCCGTCGACGGCGTCGGGGGTCACGGGTAGCGTGCTGCCATGCCCGAGGGTGACTCCGTGTTCCGCCTCGCGGTCCGGTTGCGGCAGGTCGACGGGGCCGTCGTCCACCAGGGCGAGATCCGCGGCGGCCGCGCGGCCGGGCTGCGCCTCGACGGGCGACGGGTCGTGGGGCACGCCACGCACGGCAAGCACCTCCTGACGCGGTTCGACGACGGCTCGACCCTGCACACGCACATGCGCATGCAGGGTTCGTGGACGATCACCGGCGCCGGCCGACGACTCCCGGCCAGCGCCGCACGGGGTGCTCGGGTCCGGATGGGCCTCGACGACGGGCGCACGGTCTGGGGGCTCGACCTGCCGGTGGTCGAGCACCTCCGCACCGCGGACGAACCCCTCGTCCTCGGGCACCTCGGCCCCGACCTCCTGCACGACGGGTTCGACGTGCACGCGGCCGCAGACCGGTTGCGCGCCTCGACGGCGCCGACGATCCGGGAAGCACTCCTCGACCAGCGGGTCGTCGCGGGGCTCGGCAACCTCTGGGTGAACGAGCTGTGCTTCCTCCGCGGGCTGCATCCGGCCACCCCCGTCTCGGCGGCCGACGGTGAGCCGCTCCTCGCCCTCGCGCGGCGGATGCTGTGGCACTCCGCGACCACGCCCGACGCCTACCAGACGACGACGGGCCGCCGCGGGAAGGGGCAACGGCACTGGGTCGTCGGTCGTGCCGGACGGCCGTGTCTCCGGTGCGCGACCGCCGTGCAGGCCGCTGACCACGTCGACGTCGCCGGTTCTCCACCGCGGCGGGCATGGTGGTGTCCGCGCTGCCAGCCGCTCCCCGCCTGCTGACCTGCCCGTCGACCGACCGACACCGTGCGCTCCGTGCCGGGGACCGGTAGGAACGAGGGATGACGCAGGGCGGGTGGACCGAGGACGTCCTCGGCGCGCCGTACGAACGGCTCGAGCTCCCGCTCGGCGAGGACCTCGAGGGACCGGTCGTCGCGACCCTCGTCCGTCGGCGACGATCACCCGCCGACCTGCTCCACGCCCGCGGGCCGCTGCACGGGGTCGACGTGCTCTACGTCCACGGCTGGTCGGACTACTTCTTCCAGACCGAACTCGCCGAACGCATCGAGCGGCTCGGCGCCCGGTTCCACGCACTGGACCTGCGGAAGTACGGCAGGAGTCTGCGTCCGCACCAGACACCGGGCCACATCGGGGACCTCGCCACGTACGACGAGGACATCGGCGCCGCCCTCGACGCGATCGCGTCGGAGCACCGCGGCGAGCGCCGACTGGTGCCGATGGGCCACTCGACGGGCGGGCTCACGCTGTCGCTGTGGGCGGCACGGCACGCGGAGCTCGTGTCCGGGTTGATCCTCAACAGCCCGTGGCTCGAGTTCCAGGCCGACTCCGCCGTGCGGGCGTTCATCGCACCGCTCGTCAAGCTCGGCGCCCGGCGGAACCCACTCGCGCCGCTGCCCGCCGTCGACCCCGGGTTCTACACGCGGACCGTCTCGGCGTCCGGCGAGGGGAACTGGACGTACGACCAGCGGTGGCGGCCGGAGCGGGGGTTCGCGCTGCACCCGGGCTGGCTCGACGCCGTCTTCGAGGGGCAGGCCACCGTCGAGCGCGGCCTCGGCCTCGAGGTCCCCGCCCTCGTGATGCTCAGCGACAAGAGCATGCTGCAGCCACGGTGGGACGACGGCATGGCGCACGCGGACGTCGCACTGAACGTCGACGTCGTGGCACGGCGGGCGCTCTCCCTCGGCGAGGAGGTGACCGTGCGGCGGCTCCGGGGAGCGTTGCACGACGTCGTGCTGTCCACGGAGCCGGTCCGCGAGCGCGCCTACGACACGATCGGGCGGTGGGCCGCGACGCTCGGGTGAGTGTCGGCACACCGTTCGCGCCGGTCGCTCGTCACCGCAGAGCGGCGACCGCCTGCTTCGTCGCCGCAGCGACCAGTGGGTCGTCGGCCTTCGCGTCCGACCGGTCCGTTGCCGTCATCACCACGACGACGATCGGTGCACGGCCGGTCGGGTAGACCACCGCGATGTCGTTCCGGACGCCGTACTCCCCCGTGCCGGTCTTGTCGGCGACCGGCCACGCGGGGTCGACCCCGGCGCGGACCGTGCCAGCCCCGGTGGTGTTGTCGAGCATCGTGTCGCGGAGGAGGGTCCGGTCGGTGGTGTCGAGCGTCTTCCCCAGCAGGACCCGCCGCAGGTCGGACGCGAACTGCGCAGGGGTCGTGGTGTCGCGGTCGTCGCCTGGGGTTGCCTCGTTCAGGTCCGGCTCGACGCGGTCGACGTTCGTGGTGCGGTCGCCGATGCCGCGGAGGTACCGCTCGACGGCGTCCGGGCCGCCGACGCGTTCGACGAGCAGGTTCGCCGCGGTGTTGTCGCTGAACCGCATCGCGGCGTCGATCAGCTCGCGGACGGTCATGCCGGTGTCCACGAACCGGCTGGTGATCGGCGCGTACTCGAGCAGGTCGCTGCGGTCGTAGTGCACGAGCGTGTCGAGGTCGGCGTCCGAGTCGTGGGCGAGCACCGCCGCGACGATGAACGTCTTGTTGGTCGACGCGAACGGGAAGCGTTCGTCCGACCGGTACGACACCCGGTGCCCGGACGCCGTGTCGATCGCGGTGACGCCGAGTCGGGCGTCGTGCTGGTGCTCGAGCACCGCGAACGCGCGGTCGGTGGAGTGTGTGGAGACCGACGCGGACGCGGAGGCGGCGGGCGCCGGTGACGTACTGCACCCGGTGAGTGCGATGGCCGCTGCGAGGACGATCGCTCCGACAGCCGTGCTGTTCCTGGTCCGCATGTCCCCAGCATCGTGCCTCGATCCCATGCTGTCGAAGACCGAACGGCGCCGTTCCATGCCACATCGGCATGGATTAGGGTGCACGGCATGGACCTCGTCGCCGCCTGCCGCGTGCTCGTCGAGGTGGAGGAACGCGGTGGCGTCACCCGCGCGGCCGCGGCGCTCGACATCGCGCAGTCGGTCGCGAGCCGCCGCATCGACGCCCTCGAACGACACCTCGGCGGCCCCCTGCTCGAACGGAGCTCCAGGAGCGCGGTGCTGACCCCGTTCGGCAAGGACCTCGTGCCGTCCGCCCGCCGGCTCGTCCGACTCGCGGACGAACTCGAGCTCGACGCCGACCGCGCCCGGCTCCGACCGGTGTCGATCGCCGTACCGGAGACCTGCACGACCAGGGACCTCGCGGTCGCCGAAGCCACGGCGCGCGGAGCCGGCGTGCGGCTCGACCTGCGTCGGGAACCGCCGGCACGCCGGGCCGAGCTCGCGGCTGCGCGGACGGTGCGGGTGTCGATCGTCGCCGTCCCGGCCGCCGGCGCACGGTGGCGGGTCCCGCTCGGCGCAGCCGGCCGACGCCACAACGACCGCCCGCTCCGGCTGGAGGGGCTGCGCACCCGTCGCACGATCCGTCAGCACGACGACGACCACGGCAGTCGCCTCCGCATCGGACCGGAGGACGACGTGCCCCACGTCCGCGACGTCCTCGACCGGGCGGCGGAAGCCGCTGGACTCCTGCCGTCCCAGCTGCCGACGGACGCGACGACGACGTCCTCGCTCGCCGCGGTCCTCGCCGACGGGGACCTGCTGCTGTGCTCGGAGGCGGAGTCCGTGGCGTACGGGTTGCACTGGCGACCGTTCGTCGGCACGGAGCTCGCACGCGGGTACGCCGTCCTCGCGGAGAGCGAGCTCGACGCCGACGCGGTGCAGCGGGCGGTCGCCGACGAACTGGCCGTCGCGCTGGGGGTGCCCGATGTCGGATGAACGGTTCCTCGCCGGGGTCCGTGACGAGCTCCGGGCGGCGGGGCTCCGCGCGTCGATCCTCGTCCGCGACCTCGACACCGGTCACGAGATCGCGCTCGACGCGGACGTGCCCCTCCCCGCCGCCTCGCTGACGAAGCTGCCGATCGCCCTCGCCGTGCTGGACCGCGTCGAGGACGGCAGGCTCGACGGCGCGCAGGCGGTGACCGTGCCCGCCGGGAACCCGACCGAGGGGACCCCGGGCACCGGACGGTTCCGGCACGCGGCCGTGATCGCCGTCGACGACCTCGTGTCCCTCGCGCTGACGATCAGCGACAACGGCGCGGCGGACGCCCTGCTCGAGCTCGTCCCGCCCGCCGACGTGACGGCGGACCTCACCGCGCTGCACCTCACCGGCATCGCCGTCCGCCACCCGTTCCGCGACCTGTCCGACACACCGCTCGAACGGTTCGCGCCCGACGAGGCACACCTCGCCCACACGCTCGCGATCCGCGGGTCGACACCGGCGCACGGGCACCCCGTCCGGCAGCTCGACGTCGCGCGGACCAACACCGGTACGGCACGTGCGTGGGTCGACCTGCTCGCCGCGATCTGGAACGAACGGGGCGTCCGACCCGCCGTCGCGCACCGGCTCCGCGAGCACCTGCACGGCAACGTCATCCGGCACCGAATCGCCCCCGACTTCGCGTCGGACGCCTCGACCTGGGCGTCCAAGACGGGGACGCTCCTGAACCTCCGGCACGAGATCGGCGTGGTCGAGCACGCCGACGGCTCCCGGTTCGCCGTCGCGGCGCTGAGTGCGTCCGAGGTGGCCGCGGGCACCCAGCCGGCTGCGGAAGCAGCCCTGGGCGCGGCAGCCCGCGAGCTGCACGACCGGCTCCGCGACCCGCGGTGAGGGCCGACGCCGCTCAGGCTGTCAGAGGCTCAGGCGGCCGGGCGGGAGAACAGGTTCACGAGGTTGCCGTCGGGGTCCCGGAACAGCGTCGACCGGTTGCCCCACGGCATCGTCGTCGGCGGCAGCACCACGTCGTCGAGGTCTGCCTGCAGCGCGTCGAACGCGGCGTCGACGTCGTCCACCAGGAACTCGACGACCACGCTGCCGTTCGACTGCGCGATCGGCGCGTCGCTCGCCAGCATCGCGACGGTCGCCGGGGACGCCAACGCGAGGACCAGGCCGCCGGTGACGACCTCCGCGAACACCGGAGCCGGGCGGCTCGCGGTCGTCCCCGTGACGCGCTCGTAGAACGCGGTCATGCGGTCGAGGTCGTCGGTGATGATGCGGATGGATGCGAACTGCATGGTGGCCTCTCCGTCGGCCGCGGTGACCGACGTCCCGAGCATGCTCCACCGTGGCGACACCGTCATGTCGGTGTTTCAGGAGTGCGGTTCAATACGCCTGCCGCAGCACCGGTCGGAGCACCCCGTGCGGGATGTCGAGTTCGCCGTGGAAGGCACCGGCGATCGCAGCACCAAGGCTGCCTTCGACACCACCTACGGCTACCTCGCCGTCACGAAGAGCACCGCCTCCACCCCGCGTCCGTGACGAACTTGCGGTTGGCCTGGTGTGCTCGATCGTCGAAGCCGTTTTGAGTAGTCACCCGGCCGGCGGCGGCCCGTCTCAATAGCCGATCCCGCAGCGGGGCTCGGTTGATGCGAAGCCGAAGCCCCCGTCCGTCATGCAGGCATGCGGGCATGCGGGCATGCGACGGACGGAAGTCGACAGGAACCGAATAAGTTACTCAGTCGAACAAGAAGCCAGTAGCAGGATCGATGTCCGCGAGGAAGGAACGAATTTCGGATTCGACGGTAGAACGATTGCCGATCGGATGGCCGCTCGAGTTTCCGACTTCCGTCATAGAAAACCCGTAATTCTCATTTGGCCCCGATACCCACGTAATATCTAGCCGCCCACTGGCGTCGCGTTTTATCTCAAACCGCTCGCCGGCTACGTCGATGATCTCGGTATCCATATCTCTGACCATACTACTTTTGCCTGCCTGCGTCACCGTCTGCCCATGTGCTCCAGGGACTGTTTCTTTGACCGTATATACGTCAACCGTGACGTAGGGTCGCCAATCCCATTTAGTACTGCCACTGCAGGTGCAGCATGCCGCTGCACGCTTCCCCGGGCCGCCACCAGAGGCCGGGTTCTTGAGCGTCTCCCCTTTGCCGATTTTGGACCAGCATCCATTGGTCTTTCGCTGCAAGACTGCTGTGACGGCGGCCTTCGCTGAATACTTGCAGCCCACATTTGTCCACCACCTGTGCACGGACATATCCCCACCCGAGTAATGCGGCTTATCGCTACCAATGAAAGAGGCACGTACCTCCAGTGCCGTCGCCCGCTTGGCGCTGCCACTGCCGGAACTAGTCGCTTCCGTGCCCTCTACCGCGCTTTCGTCAGGCGCGGGCAAGGAATCGGGCAAGAGCGCATCAGATGATCGAACAACGGCGGGAGCGCTGGAAGCGCTATATCCCGCCCCCAAGCCAGGTTGAGTCGGAGCCGCGACCTGAACGTTCCATGCATACATTTGCCCGTCGGCGAGCACCTGTGACGGCACCTTCCATCCGGCTCCATGGTCACCATCCGTGCCCGCAAATTCGCCAGACATGGTGGCCTCTCCGTCGGCCGCGGTGACCGACGTCCCGAGCATCCTCCACCGCGGCGACACCGTCTTGTCGGTGTTTCAAGAACCGGCGCTTCAGGAACCCGGACGACCGAGCACCGGCCGGAGCACCCCGTGCGGGATGTCGAGATCCTCGACCGCGATCGTCCGGGCCGGCGAGCGCTCCCCGGTCTCCTCGACGTGCAGCACCCGATCGCCGCGGAACACCCGGACGCCATCGCGCAGGCGGCACCACGCGACGAGGTACCAGTCCTCGCCCTTGCCGATGTACCCGAGGGGCTCGACGAGGCGTTCGGACGCGGCCCCGTGTGCGTCCCGGTAGGTCATCCGCAGCACCCGCCCGTCGGTGAGTGCGCGCGCGAGCCCCGTCGGCGGCGCAGCACGGTCACCCGATTCCAACAGGTGCACCCTGCTCGCGAGCCGCGCCGTCCGCGCCGCGTCGTCCTCCGTCAGGACCGCCGTCACCTTGCGTGCAGCAGACGCCGCGGCGTCCCGGAACGGACTCCCAGCGAGCGCGCCGAGCCCGATCGACACGGCGAGTGCCTCGTCCACCGTGAGTCCGAGCGGCGGGAGCGTCGCGCGAGCGTCGATCGTGTAACCGCCGGTCCGCCCGGCGTCCGCCCAGATCGGGACGCCCGACTCCTGCAGTGCGCGGAGGTCCCGCTCGACCGTCCGCGTGCTGACGCCGAACCGCTCTGCCAGCCGTGTCGCACTCCGACGGGCCGGCGCAGCGGCACGGAGCTCCTCGACCAACGCGTACAGGCGGTCCGTCCGGTTCACACCAGGACCATACGGCAGTGCGGCGGCTAGCCTCGCGGCATGGGTCTCTCCGTCAGCGCCGACGACCGGATCCGCGCCCTCACGACCGCGCTGGCCCACGCGGCCCCGGGGAGCGTCGTGACACTCCGTGGATCGCGGGCAGCGGGCACCGAGGACGAGTTCAGTGACATCGACCTCCGGTGGGGCGTCGGCACGATCGGCGACCAGGCGCTCGAGTCCCTCCCGTCGGCGCTCGGCACGATCGGCACGGTGGAGTCACTGCGCCTCGATCCGGACGAGGAACGAGGCCGGCGACTCGTCTTCGTCCGGTTCACCGACTGGTCGCTCTTCGAGCGCGTCGACCTCGAGGTGGGCGGCGTGTTCGGCGACACGGCCCCGTCGTGGGCCCGTCCGTGGTCGCCGGCCGAGAGCGCACTCATGAACGCGGTTGCCGCGGTCAAGGCGGTCGGCCGTGGACGCGGCGACGTCGACGGGCTCCTGGCACGAGGAGCGGCGCGACTCGGCGCCGCTCCCCCGACCGGATCGTTGGTGGAGCGGGTCGACGCAGTCGTCGATGCTGCGGTCCGCGCCGACCCGGCGCAGCGGACCCTGGCGGCCAGGGTCCGCGCACTCGTTACGTGATCCGTGCCGGACGGGAGGCTCGTGACGACGCCGCCACGAGCCTCCCGTCCGCCGCCGCGACCGTCACCCGACCAGCTCCCCGTCACGGTCGCGTCAGCGACCGTCGCGCACCAGCCCGTGCTCGTACGCGAAGATCACGGCGTGCACCCTGTCCCGCAGCTCCAACTTCGCGAGCACCCGCCCCACGTGCGTCTTCACGGTCGACTCGCTCGTGTGCAGCGTCGCGGCGATCTCAGGATTCGACAGCCCGCCGGCCATGGCGAGCAGCACGTCTCGTTCCCGGGGCGTCAACGCCGCCGCCGCGTCACCCGTGTGCTGGTCGGGGTCCGGCAGCCGGGTGCCGAACAGTTCGAGCATCCGCTGCGTCACACGCGGTGACACGACCGCCTCGCCCGACGCGACGGCACGGATGGCGTCGAGGAGCTGCGCCGAGCTGATGTCCTTGAGCAGGAATCCGCTCGCACCGGCCCGCAGTCCTCCGAAGGCGTACTCGTCCAGGTCGAAGGTCGTGAGGACGAGCACGCGCGACTCCGGGACCTGCTCGACGATCGCCGCCGTCGCCGTCACGCCGTCCACCCGGGGCATCCTGACGTCCATGAGCACAACGTCCGGGCGGTGTGCGCGTGCGAGCTGCACCCCGGCGGCGCCGTCCTCGGCCTCCCCGACCACCTCGATGTCGGGTTGGGCATCGAGGAGCAGGCGGAACCCGGTGCGGATCAGCTGCTGATCGTCGACGATCGCGACGCGGATCACGGCTCGCCCATCCGGATCGGGATCGACGCCCGGACCTCCCACCCGCCGTCGGGGCGCGGCCCGGCGTCGACGGTGCCGCCGAGCGCGTGGGCCCGCTCCCGGACGCCGACGAGTCCACGGCCGGACCCGATCGGCGTGGACGGTCGTTCCGTGCGCCCGTCGTCGGTCACGGTGACCAGGACCTCGTGGGCGGTGCTCACCACGCCCGCCGACACCGTACGGGCGTCGGGTGCGTAGCGGACGGCGTTCGTCAGGCCCTCCTGGACGATCCGGTAGACGGTGAGCTGCAGCGTCTCGTCGGCCGGTGATGCCCCGGCGACCTCGAGCGTGACCGGGGTGCCGAGCGCACGGAACCCGTCGACGAGTTCGGGGAGGTCACGGAGCACCGGCTGGGGCGCCCGTTCGTCCGGCCCTGCTGCCGAGTCCTGGTCCGCGTCGGTCAGGACGCCGAGCATGCGGCGCATGTCGGTCATGGCGCTCCGGCCGACCTCGGCGACCCCGCGCATCGCCGCTGCCGACGGCTCCGATGCGGGGATGCTCGCGGCAGCGCCCTCAGCGAGCCGGACCATCACGGTGACCGAGTGCGACACGATGTCGTGCATCTCGCGGGCGATCCGGGCACGTTCGGCCGCGGCGGCGAGCTGCGCCTGCTGGTCCCGCTCGCGTGCGAGTTGGTGCGCGCGGTCGATGAGCGCCGCGGTGTAGCGACGGCGATCCCCGACCGTGGTGCCGATGAGCACGGCGATCACCAGGAACGCCGGCAGCGCTGGTGCGAACACCTCGGCGAGCCCTCCGGAGCCGGGGGCCACGAACCACACCCGGACGGCGGTGGCCGCGGCGCCGAGCACCGACGCGACGGCGATGCTCCACCACCCGGCCGCGCGCGACCACCACACGCACGCGGCGAAGGCGGCGAACAACATCGGCGAGTAGCCCGCCTCGGTCCACGCCATCGCGACCACCGATGCCAGAGCTGCGACGACGGTGATCTGCGGACGGGTTCGGCGGAAGGGGATGCCGGCGACGGCGACGAGGACGAGGCAGATGACGACGACCGTGTCCGTGACCGACGAGTTCGCACGCCAGAGCCCGGCGATCGCGAACACGACCTCCGGCGCTCCCCAGAAGACCATGAGCGACACGTCGGCCACCCGCGGGTGCTCCGCCCACAGCCGGCGGAGCGGTCCGGGGGCGACGGGCAGCGTGAGGTCCCCGGTGTCGCCGTGAGTGGCGGCACCGGGGACGGATCGGGGTCGCCTCACGCGTCCCGCTTCTGCGCGAGGACGAGTGCCGTCACCATCGCGACGACCACCCAGGCCGTCAGCACCGCGAAGCCGCTCCACCCTCCCAAGGCTAGGACCCCGTCGTGCCAGCCAGAGGTGTCCTTCGTCCCGAACTGCATCAGGGGCTGCCCGGCGTTCTGCGGGAGGAGGTTGTTCAGCGTGCCGAGCCACTTCGCGTTCGTGAACCCCTGCACGAGCTGCACGATGACGGGTGCGACGAGCATGAGCCCGAGCACGCTGGCGATCGCCCCCGCGGTGGAGCGCACGATGACGCCGACCGCGAAGGCGAGCAGACCGATGAGCGTCACGTACACCGACGCACCGAGCAGCGGCATCGCGACGCTGCCGTCGAGGGACGCCTCGACGTGGTTCGCGTTCGCGATCGGAACCGTCACGAAGGCCGTCGCCCAGACGCTGATCGCGCTCGCGACGAAGATCGTGACGGCGAGGACGATGCCCTTCGCGGCGAGCGCCTCCCACCGGCGGGGAACCGCGGCGAACGTCGACCGGATCATGCCGGTGCCGTACTCGCCCGTGACCACGAGGGCGCCGATCACCGCGACGACGAGGACCGAGATCGTCGTGCCGACCGTGCTGTACTGCACGAGGGCGTTCCTGGCGGCGTCACCCGTGAAGCTCCGGCCGTCGTCGTTCGCCAGCGACGCCAGCAGGACGCCGATGCCGACGGGCAGGACGACGAGGACCACGAGGCTCCAGATCGTCGATCGGAGCGACCGCATCTTGATCCACTCCGAGCGCAGGACACCACTGAAGTGCAGCCGTGCCGCGTCGTGCTGGTGCAGGGTCCTGGTGGCCCCTGCTGTCATCGTGGCGCTCATCGGGCCACCTCCGATCGGTACTCGACCTCGTCGTGCGTGAGCTCGAGGTAGGCCTGTTCGAGACTCGCCTCGGTCGACGCGAGTCGGTGCAGGACGACACCGGTCCGCGCCGCTGCCTCGCCGATCTGCTCGGCTCCGAGCCCACGGACGTGCAGCGAGCCGTCATCGTCGTACGTGATCACGACGTCGGGGCCGGCGATGGCCGCCATGAGCCGGTCAGGCTCCGGCGTCCGGACCGACACGGACCGCTCGGTGGACGCGGCGACCAGGTCGGCGAGGTCGGTGTCCGCGAGGACGCGCCCGCGGCCCATCACCACGATCCGGTCGGCGGTCAGCGCCATCTCGCTCATGAGGTGGCTGGAGATGAACACCGCGCGCCCCTCGGCGGCGAGGCTCCTGGCGAGCTGTCTGACCCACACGACGCCCTCTGGGTCGAGCCCGTTGACGGGTTCGTCGAGGATGAGCGTCTGCGGGTCGCCGAGGAGCGCCGCGGCGATGCCGAGTCGCTGGCCCATGCCGAGCGAGAACCCGCCGACACGCTTCTTCGCGACCTGCTCGAGACCGGTCATGCCGATGACCTCGTCGACCCGTGCCTTGGGAATGCGGTGCGTCGCAGCGAGGGCGAGCAGGTGGTCGTGGGCGCTCCGGCCCCGGTGCACCGCCTTCGCCTCGAGCAGGGCGCCGACGCGGCGCAGTGGGTCGCGGAGCTCCCGGTACGGGCGTCCGTCGACCACGGCACTGCCGGACGTGGGGCTGTCCAGGCCCATCACGGCACGCATGGTCGTGGACTTGCCGGCACCGTTCGGGCCGAGGAAGCCGGTCACGACACCGGGGCGCACGGTGAACGACACGTCGTCGACGGCGACCTTCTCGCCGTAGCGCTTGGTCAGGTTCTGGATCTCGATCATGCGGGCAACGCTACGAACGGAAGCCACCGCCCCACATCGTCGTCGCCGCCGATCTCACCGCGCGCGGCGTGGTACCCCGGTACGACACGGACGGGAGGCTCGTGGCGGAGTCCGCCACGAGCCTCCCGTCCGTCTTCCGGTCACGCGCAGGGCGCGACCCGCGTCAGGAACGCGACAAGCGCTCCACCGTGGCGTGCGCGCCGTCGGCGATGAGTCCGTCGAGGGCGTCGCGGTAGGCCGCGACGAAGCGCTCGTCGTCGACGAGGTCGCCGAAGACCTGCCGGTTCGCGATGAAGGCGAGCCGGTCGTCCCGCTGCGTGATGGCGATCCGGTTGAGGGACTCGGCGAGCCGGTCGACGATCTGGATCGGCTCGCCGGACTCGTCGGTTCCCTCGTCGTACCTCGCCCACGACGCGACGATGCCGGCGGACAGCGTGACCGGACCGCCGGACGCGAGGTTGTCGCGGACGACGGGCAGCAGCCACTTCGGGATGCGGTCGCTCGACTCGGCGCAGAGGCGCGCGAGGGTGTCCCGCACCTCGGGGTTCTGGAAGCGTTCGATCAGCGTCGACTTGTAGTCCTCGAGGTCGATGCCGGGCACGGGGTGCAGCGTCGGGGTCGCTTCCTCGTCCATGTAGCGGCGCAGGAACGTCGCGATGGCGGGGTCCTGCGTCGCCTCGTGCGCGTAGCGGTACCCGGAGAGGTAGCCGAAGTAGCAGAGGCCCTGGTGCGACGCGTTGAGGAGCCGGAGCTTCATGAGTTCGTACGGCTCGACGTCCTCGACGATCTGCACGTCGGCGTCCTGGTACGGCGGGCGACCAGCCGGGTGGTCGTCCTCGAGCACCCACTGGAAGAACGGCTCGGCGACGACGGGCCAGGCGTCCTCGATCCCCAGGTCGTCGCGCACCATCGCCCGGTCGTCGTCGGTCGTCACGGGCGTGATCCGGTCGACCATCGAGTTCGGGAACGACACGTGCTCGTCCATCCAGTCCGCGAACGCCGGGTCCTGCAGGCGGGCGTAGGCGGTGAACATGTCCCGGGCGACGTGCCCGTTGCCCAGGATGTTGTCGCACGACATGACGGTGAACGGCTGCTCGCCACGATCGCGCCTGCGGCGGAGCGCCTCGACGACGAGGCCGAAGACGGTGTGCGGCGGCTGGTCCCCGCGGAGGTCGGCGACGACGCCCGGTTCGTCGGCGACGAACTCCCCCGTGACGTGGTCGAAGTTGTAGCCACCCTCGGTGATGGTGAGGCTGACGATCTTCGTCTCCGGGTTCGCCATCTTCTCGACGACGGCGTCCGGGTCGTCCACGGCGAGCATGTAGTCGACGATGCTGCCGATCACGCGGGTCTCGAGCGAGCCGTCCGGGTGCTTGAGGACCAGCGTGTACAGGCCGCCCTGGTCGGCCATCGCGGTGGCCATCCTGCGGTCCTGCTCGAGGACCCCGACGCCGCAGATGCCGTACTCGCGGGCCTCCCCCTGCTGCAGCAGCCGGTCGATCACCATCGCCTGGTGCGCGCGGTGGAAGCCCCCGACGCCGAAGTGGACGATGCCGGCGGTGATCCCGGCACGGTCGTAGGTGGGGACGGCGATCCCGCTCGCCGCGATCTCGTCGAGGGTCTCCGGGGACAGGCGGACGGACATCGGTACTCCTTCGTACGGCGGTCGGGGCAACCGCCAGTCAACCACGAGCACACGTGTGCAGAACACCTGTTCCGCATGGGGTACGTGTCTGAAGATCCACTCCACATTGGTGCACTCAGTGCATCGATGCACTTAGTGTCTTCGATGTGACCCTCTCGATCGACCGTCGTGCCGCCCTCAAGGCGAAGCACCGCGCGGCGATCCTCCAGGCCGCTCGCGACCTCGTCGAGGAACGTGGCGATCGCGACTTCAGCGTCGACGACCTCGCCACCCGTGCGGACATCGCCCGCCGCACGGTCTTCAACCACTTCGGGTCCCTCGACGAGGTCCTGTTGGCGGTCTGCGAGCAGGAACTCTCGGTGATCATCGACCGGTTCCTGAGCGACGTCGCGAACACCCCGGTCGGCGACGGCAGCCGGGCATCGATGTTCGACGAGCTCGAGTCAGCCGCACGCGGGGCGGACATCGCACCGGCGATCGCGAGCATGTACCGGATCCTCGGCGATCCCGAGAAGGAGAACCAGAAGGCCGCCGTGCTCATCCAGACGGCGTTCACCAGGGTCACCGAGCGCCTCCGGATCGAGGTCGCCCGCCGCTACCCCGGCGCCGACGAGCTCGACGCGTGGCTGCTCGTCGAGTCCCTGATGAGCGGGATCGTCGTGATCGCCGAACACTGGCTGCGGACGACCGGCCCGCGCCTCGACCAAGAAGCGCTCGACGACTGGGATGCCCTGCTCGGCAGGCTCGTGCACAGCGTCCGCAGCGGGTACATGCCCGCGCACTGAGACTGCACCTCCAGGGGTCCACCGGCGTGCCCCGCCCAACCAGCACCACCACAACGAAAGGAACGGGGCACCGCATGGCCGGTCTGCTCTACCGCCTCGGACGATTCTCCGCTCGGCGGCATTGGCTCGTGATCGTCTCCTGGATCGTGATCATGGGGATCGCGGGCGGCACGTACGCACTGTTCGCCGGGTCCATCTCGTCGTCGATCACCATCCCCGGCACCAAGACGTCCCAGGTGCAGGACGAACTCGCGGACAAGTTCCCGAGCGCGAACGGCGGCAACGGCACGCTGGTCTTCGAGACAAAGAGCGGCGACGCGTTCACCGACGCGCAGAAGACCGACATCGCGGACTTCATGAAGGACCTCGAGGACCTGAAGGGCGTCAAGGGCGCGACCAGCGGATTCGACACCCAGCAGCAGCTCGACGACCAGCGCCAGAAGCTCGTCGACGGGCAGCAGCAGATCGACGACGGCCGCACGAAGATCACCGACGGGCAGCAGCAGCTCGACGCGCAGAAGCAGCAAATCGAGGACGGCAAGACGAAGATCGCCGCCGCCCAGGCGCAGCTCGACACGCAGAAGCAGCAGGCAGCGGCGGCCGGTGGCGCCGCGGCAGCCGCCGCCGAGGCCCAGCTCGCGCAGGCACAGGCGCAGATCGACGCCCAGCAGCAGCAGATCACCGCCGGTGAGCAGCAGATCGCCGACGCACAGAAGACGATCGACGCGAACACGCAGAAGCTCGACGACAGCGAGCAGGAGCTGCAGCAGGGCACGAAGCTCCTCGACCTGTCGAAGGACATCCGCTTCGTCTCGAAGGACGGCAGCGCCGCGATCGGCACCGTCCAGTTCACGAAGTCCACGTACGAGGTCCCGCAGACCACGAAGACGGCCATCTCCGACAAGGCCGACTCCGCCGGCATCAGCGGCGTGAACGTCTACGTGTCGAACGACATCGCCCAGGGCGTGCCGTCCATCCTCGGCCCGGGTGAGATCGCCGGTGTCATCATCGCCGCGCTCGTGCTGTTCTTCATGCTCCGCACGGTCATCGGCGCCGCGGTCCCGCTCGTCAGCGCGCTGCTCGGCGTCGGCGTGGCATCGCTCGCCGCACTGTCCTTCTCGAGCCTCGTCGAGTTCATCTCGGTGACGCCGGTGCTGGGGGTGATGCTGGGCCTGGCGGTCGGCATCGACTACTCGCTGTTCATCCTGAACCGACACCGGACCCAGCTGAAGCAGGGCATGCAGGTGCACGAGTCCATCGGGCTCGCCAACGGCACCTCCGGGAACGCCGTGGTGTTCGCGGGCGCGACCGTCATCGTCGCCCTGCTCGCGCTGAACATCACCGGCATCCCGTTCCTCGGCCTGATGGGCACGGTCGGCGCGGTCGCGGTCTTCTTCGCGATCTGCATCGCGACGTCGTTCACACCGGCACTGCTCTCGCTCATCGGCATGCGGATCCTGCGGAAGAAGGAACGCGCACGCATCGGCAACACGGGCTCGACGCGGGTCCCGAACAAGCCGATGTCGACCTGGCGCGCGATCATCACCCTGGTGGCGGGGGTCGCCGTGCTCGGGACCATCGCGCTGCCTGCGGCGCAGATGCGCCTCGGCCTGCCGAGCGGCTCGTCCGAGGCCGTCGAATCCAGCCAGTACAAGGCCTACAAGACCCTCGACAAGGAGTTCGGCGCCGGTCAGAACGGACCGCTCCTCGTCGTCGCGACCCTGCCGAAGGCCATCGACGAGGACGACGTCACGGCGACCGAGGTCACCATCGGCGAGGCCATCGCGAAGAACGACGACGTCGACGCCGTCCTGCCGATCGGCGCGTCGAAGGACCGCTCGATCATCGCCTTCCAGGTGAAGCCGAACGGCGGCCCGGACAGCGTCTCCACGGAGAACCTCGTCAAGGACCTCCGCGCGCAGAACGTGACCGTCGACGACGGCAAGGCATCGCTCGGCGTCGCGGGCAACGCATCGGCCAACATCGACGTGTCCGAGAAGCTCGCGAACGTCCTGCCGCTCTACCTCGTGGTGGTCGTCGGCCTGTCGCTCATCATCCTGATCATCGTGTTCCGGTCCTTCCTGGTCCCGATCACGGCGACGGCGGGCTTCATCCTGTCGGTCCTGGCGTCCTTCGGTGGCCTGACCGCCATCTACCAGTTCGGCTGGCTCGGCAGCGTGTTCGGGGTGCACGACCCCGCACCGATCCTGAGCTTCCTGCCCATCATCGAAATCGGCATCCTGTTCGGGCTCGCGATGGACTACCAGCTGTTCCTGGTGTCCGGCATGCGGGAGGCGTACGCCCACGGCGCATCGGCGAAGGTCGCCGTCCAGCGTGGTCTGCATGCCGGTCGGGCGGTGGTCACGGCGGCGGCGATCATCATGATCTCGGTGTTCGCGGGGTTCATCTTCTCGGACTCCTCCACGATCAAGCCCATCGGCTTCGGCCTGGCGTTCGGTGTGCTGGTCGACGCGTTCGTCGTCCGCATGCTGCTCATCCCGGCGGCGATGCACCTGCTCGGCCAGAGCGCGTGGTGGTTCCCGAAGTGGCTCGACCGCATCGTGCCGGACGTCGACGTGGAGGGCGCGAAGCTCGAGCGCTCCCACCCGGTCGCCGGGCACGACGACACCCACACCGGTTCGCACGCGCTCCCCGTCGAGCCCGACGCGAACGCGCACGAGTCCGGTCACCCGCCGGCGCACCGCGCGTAGCGACGCACCAGCCTGGAGGCCCGGTGCCGGTCCGTCGGACCGGCACCGGGCCTCCTGTCCGTGCGCCCACCCCGCGCTGCCCGCCGCGCCCGCCCGCGCTGCCGACTCGGAACGACACCGTCGCTGTCGTACGACAGCGGTCCTGTCGCCCCTTGCACGCGCAACCACCCGCACGAGCACCCGATGCGCGCGATCGTTCGTACACGAACGGTACGCTGGGCGCATGGCGCAGACCGAGATCGACCCCCTCGCCCTCGACCGACAGCTCTGCTTCGCGCTCGCGGCCACGAGCCGCAGCGTCATCGGGCTGTACCGCGACCTGCTCGAACCGATGGGCCTCACGCACCCCCAGTACCTCGTGATGCTCGCCCTGTGGGAGCACGACCCCCGCTCGGTGCGCGAGATCGCCGGCGAACTCCGCCTCGAGTCCGCGACGCTCAGCCCGCTGCTCAAGCGGCTCGAGGCCTCCGGGTACGTCAAGCGCACCAGGAGCAGCAGCGACGAACGACAGCTCGAGGTCTCCCTGACGACCGCCGGACGAGCACTCCGCGAGCGCGCCCGCTCGGTGCCGATCGCCGTCGCGGACCGGCTCGGGTGGCCGCTCGACCGACTCGAACGACTCAAGGACGAGCTGACGGAACTCCTTGAACTCGTCGACACCGTGTGATCCGCATTCGTTCGTGCCATAATGATGAGTGCACGAATGAAAGGACCATCGTGGGACGCTTCGGCAGCTGGTACGAACGCTGGAACAGCACGCTCATCCGCAAGATGGGTCCGTCGCAGATCGGTGCAGGGCACCCGGAAGGCGTCGACGACCGCAGCATCGACCGCCCGTGCCCGATGTGCGGCGCGGCGCTCTCGCGACACCAGGTGATCCGGCCGGAGGGGCAGGTCCGGTCCTCCACGCTGGTCTGCCCACGCGACTGAGCCCACCAAGACCGGGCCAGACGGGACTGCGTCGCCCTGGAACTGGGAATCGACCCCGTGCCGGAATTGCACCGAGCAACACGACGTTCCACCTCGTCGTGAAGCTCTTCGAACCCGCCACCTTCGGCGCACTCCCCCTGTCGAACCGCATCGTCATGGCCCCGCTGACCCGCACGCGCGCCGGCCAGCACGGCGTCCCGAACGACCTGCTCGTCGAGCACTACGCGCAGCGTGCGAGCCTCGGTCTCATCGTCACCGAGGGCACCTGGCCCGTCCAGGAAGGCCGCTCGTACCCCGGCCAGCCCGGCATCGAGACCGACGAGCAGATCGCCGGATGGCGTCGCGTGTCCGACGCCGTGCACGCGGCCGGCGGCACCATCGTCATGCAGCTCATGCACGGCGGCCGGGTCTCGCACCCGTCGATCGCCGGCACGCCCCGCATCGTCGGACCGTCCGCCGTCGCAGCACCGGGACAGACCCACCTGGCCGACGGCTCGAAGGCCGACATGCCGGTCCCGCACGAGCTGACCACCGCCGAGGTGCAGGACGCCGTGCAGGGCTTCGTGCAGGCCGCCCGCAACGCGATCGCCGCCGGCCTCGACGGCGTCGAGGTGCACGGAGCGAACGGGTACCTCGTGCACGAGTTCATGTCGAGCACGTCGAACACCCGCACCGACCAGTACGGCGGCTCCCCGGAGAACCGTGCCCGCTTCGCGATCGAGGTCACCACCGCGATCGCGGAGGCGATCGGCGCGGACCGCACCGGCATCCGCCTGTCGCCGGAGCACGGCATCCAGGGCGTCATCGAGAACGACCCGGCGGACGTGCTGGCGACCTACACCGCCCTCGCCGAGGGTCTCGCACCGCTCGGCCTGGCGTTCGTCGACGTCCTGCACGCCGAGCCGACCGGCGAGCTCGTGCAGCACATCCGTCGCACGGCGGGCGCCCCGTTCATCGTGAACTCGGGCTTCAGCGCGCTGACCACCCGCGACGAGGCGATCGCCCTGGTCGACGGCGACCACGCGGACGCCGTCGCAGCCGGACGCGCCGCGATCGCGAACCCGGACCTCGCGCACCGCTGGGAGCACGACGCCGAGCTCAACGATCCCCGCCCCGAGCTGTTCTACGGCCAGGGCGCCGAGGGCTACACCGACTACCCGACGCTCGCCGAGTCGCGCGCGACGGCCACCGCGTAGCAACCGGGCAGCAGGACCGACGGGAGGCCCGTGGCGGGATCGCCACGGGCCTCCCGTCCGTCACGGCGCCGGTCGGTCCTGGTCAGAGCCGTCCCACAGGTCGGCGCACTCGACACGATCTGCGCCGTTCCGGCGCAGGTACGCGCCGGCGCCCCGATCCCCGTCGAGTTCGGCGCGGACAGCGGGCCAGTGCGCGCGACCGAGGAGGACGGGGTGCCCCGGACGGCCGTCGTGGACGGCCTGGCGGAGCGTGTCCACGCGGGGTCTCGGCCCCAGTACCCGGCGGACCGCATCGGCCGGGAGCCCGGGCAGGTCGACCAGGGTGACCAGGGCGGCATCGACCGCCTGGTCCACCTCGAGCGCGGTGAGGCCGGCGTCGAGGGAGGCACCGAGCCCGTCCCGCCACCGCTCTGCGACGGTCACGCTGACCGCTGTCCGTGCGGGGACGAGCGCGTGGGCCTCGTCGGCGGCGGCACCGAGGACGACGACGACGCCGTCACAGCCGCCGTCGAGCAGTGCCCCGACGGCCAGTTCCAGCCACGGTCGGCCGGCGTCGTCACGGACGAGCGCCTTCGGCCGGCCCATGCGCGTGCCAGCGCCGGCGGCGAGGACGAGTCCGACGGTCCGGGTCTGCATACCCCGAGCATGCCAGCCATCACGAGGCGACCCCGTCGTCACGAGGCGAACCCGTCGTCACGAGACGTTCCGCGCCGGAAACGGGGCCGAAACACTCGTTTCCTAGTGTGGCGCCCACGACACCACCGATCGAGGAGATCAGCGATGGCCTGGAACCGGGGCATGATCGCGCACGGCCGACAGCCGATCAGCGCAGACGCCCTGTTCCTCCACGCCCAGATCGGACCCGTCCATGGACCTCGTCACCGTCCGCACCGTGCGGACGCCGTCGCACCGCGACGAACTCGCACTCGAACCAGGTGAGCGGCCGCTCGCCGGCGGCACCTGGCTCTTCTCCGAGGAGCAACCGGGGCTGACCGGCCTCGTCGACCTCACGACGCTCGGCTGGCCCGACGTCGAGCGGTCCCCCGGAACGCTCACGATCGCGGCGACGTGCACGATCGCATCGCTCCTGCGGTTCGCACCAGACGACGACTGGCGCGCCTGGCCGCTCGTCGACCAGTGCGCGAACGCCCTCCTGGCCTCGTTCAAGGTCTGGAACGCCGCGACGGTCGGCGGGAACGTCGCCGTCGGGCTCCCCGCCGGGGCGATGACCGCGCTGCTCTGCACCCTCGACGCGATCGCCGTGGTCTGGACGCCGTCCGGTGGCTCGCGGCGACTGCCGGTCGCGGAGCTGGTGCGAGGGGTCAGGACGCTGGACCTCGGACCCGGCGAGGTGATCCGGGCGTTCGAGGTACCGACCGCTGCGCTCCGTGCCACGACCGGGTACCGCCGGGTCGCCCTCAGCCCGCACGGCAGGTCAGGGGCGCTCGTGACCGCCCGGTGGGACGCGAGCGGGTTCGTGCTCGTCGTCACCGCCGCCACGCCCCGTCCGCTCGTGTTCCGTTCCACGACGGTCCCGTCCGCGGCCGAACTCGACGCCGCGATGGCCGCGCACGACGACTGGTACGACGACCCGCACGGCTCCCCCGACTGGCGTCGAGCGGTCAGCACCCGGTTCGCACACGAGCTCCTGGACGACGCGGCGAGCGCGGGAGGTGCGTCGTGAGGTTCGAGGTCGACGGCACCCGGCTCGACGTCACGCCCGAACCGGGGCAGGTGCTGCGGACGCTCCTCCGCGAGCACGGGGTCACCTCGGTGAAGAAGGGCTGCGACTCCGGCGACTGCGGCGCGTGCTCGGTGCTCGTCGACGGGACCCCGGTGCACTCGTGCATCACCCCTGCGCACCGCCTCGAGGGGCGCACCGTCACCACGGCCGCCGGACTCGGCACGCCGGAGCAGCCGCACCCGGTGCAGCGCGCGTTCGCCGACGCCGCGGCGTTCCAGTGCGGGTTCTGCACCGCGGGCTACGTCGTGACCGCATCGACGCTCGACGCCGACGACCTCGACGACCGCCACCGGAAGCTCAAGGGGAACCTCTGCCGGTGCACCGGGTACCGCGCGATCTCCGACGCCCTGGACGGCGTCCGCAACACGGTGTGCGCCGGCGCCGGAGCAGCGGTCGGGCAGTCCGTCGCCGCCCCTGCAGCGATGCGCATCGTCACCGGGAACGAGGAGTACACGCTCGACGTCAGGAAGACCGAGGCGCTGCTCCACCTCGCCGTCCTCGGCAGCCCGCACCCGCACGCCCGCATCGTGTCGATCGACACCACCGAGGCCGAGGCGCTCGACGGCGTCCACACGGTGCTCACCCATCACGACGACCCCGGCGTGCTGTTCTCCACCGGCCGGCACGAGTCCCGCCTCGACGACCCCGACGACACGCTGGTGTTCGACGAGGTGCTGCGCTTCCGTGGCCAGCGCGTCGCAGCCGTCGTCGCGGACAGCGTCCGGATCGCCGAGCAGGCGTGCGCGCTCGTCCGCGTCGAGTACGAGGTCCTGCCGAGCGTGCACGACCCCGACGCCGCGCGCGCTCCTGGTGCGCCGCTCCTGCACGCAGACAAGACGACGGTCGAGCACCGCATCGCAGAACCCGCCCGCAACGTCGTCGCCGCGCTGCACGGCGAGACCGGGGACGTCGAGCGCGCGCTCGCGGACTCCGCCGCGACCGTCGACGGCACGTGGACGACGGGTCGCGTCTCGCACGCCGCGCTCGAGACGCACGCGACGCGCGGTTCCGTCGACGCGGACGGGAGGCTCGTGCTGCGGACCGCCACGCAGGTCCCGTTCCTGGTCCGGGACGAAGTGGCGCGGGTCTTCGGTCTGGACCCGGACCGTGTCCGCGTGGTCGCGAAGCGTGTCGGCGGCGGGTTCGGCGGCAAGCAGGAGATGCTCACCGAGGACCTCGTCACCCTCGCGGTGCTCCGCACCGGTCGCAGCGTGCAGTACGAGTTCAGCCGGCGCGACGAGTTCACGATCGCCCCGACCCGGCACCCGATGCGCGTCCGGGTCCGGCTCGGCGCGACGGCGGACGGCACGCTGACGGCGATGCACGTCGACCAGACGATGGACACGGGCGCGTACGGCAACCACGGCGTCGGCGTGATGTTCCACTCCGTGAGCGAGTCCGTCGCGGTCTACCGCTGCCCGGTGAAGCGCGTCGACGCCGAGTCGGTGTACACGAACAACCTGCCGTCTGGGGCGTTCCGCGGCTACGGGCTCGGGCAGGTCGTGTTCGCGATCGAGTCGGCGATGGACGACCTGGCGCACGAGCTCGGCATCGACCCGATCGAGCTCCGTCGGCGCAACGTGATCGTGCCGGGCGACCCGCTCGTCGTGACCGACCCGCACGAGGAGTCCGACCTGCGGTGGGAGGGCAGCTACGGGCTCGACCAGTGCCTGGACCTCGTCGAGGACGCACTCGCCGGCGGACCCGTCACCGAGGCACCCGCGATGGACGGGCCACCGCTCGACGACTCCCCGGACTGGGCGACCGGCACGGGCATCGCGCTCGCCGCCATCGCGACGATGCCGCCACGTGGCCACCACGCCCACACCTCCGTCGAACTCACCGCGGGTGGTCGCTACCGGATCGGCGTCGGGACGGCCGAGTTCGGCAACGGGACGACGACCGTGCACACGCAGCTCGTCGCCACCGCGCTCGGGACCACCCCGGACCGGGTCGACGTCCACCAGTCCGACACCGACGCAGCGCGCTACGACACCGGGGCGTTCGGATCGGCGGGCGTCGTCGTCGCCGGCCGAGCCCTGTACGCGGCCGCGCAGGCGCTCCGGGAGGACATGACCGCGCGGGCGCTCGAGCTCGTCGCCGCGCGGACGCCCAGGACCGCCAGCGGGGTGCTCGGTCCTGCCGTGGCGATCGAGCCCGACGGGGTCCGGGTCGGCGACGAACGTGTCACGGTCGACGAACTGCTGGCGCACGGTCCGCTCGTCGCGCACGGCACGCACGACGGGACCCCGCGGTCGCTGGCCTTCACGGTGCACGGCGCCCGGGTCGCGGTGCACCGGCCCACCGGCGAGGTCCGGGTGCTGCAGAGCGTGCAGGCCGTCGACGCGGGCACCGTGCTGAACCCCGAGCAGCTCCGCGGCCAGGTCGAGGGCGGTTCGGCGCAGGCGATCGGGTCCACGCTCTACGAAGAAGTGGTCCTCGACGACACCGGCCGGGTGACGACAGACAGCTTCCGCGCGTACCGCGTCCCGAAGATCTCCGACGTGCCGCGGACGGAGGTGCGCTTCGCCGCGACCCACGACCCGCTCGGACCACTCGGGGCGAAGTCGATGAGCGAGGCGCCGTACAACCCCGTGGCGCCGGCGATCGCGAACGCCGTGCGGGATGCCATCGGCGTCCGCCCGTACCGGCTGCCCATGACCCGCGACCGGATCTGGGCGCTCGCCACGGGCGCCGGACGGCCCACCGACGGAGGTGCGTGATGTTCGAACTCGCACCGCGCCTCCTGGCCGTGCTCGACGGCGGCGACCCCGTCGTCGTCGCGACCGCCGTCGACGTCACGGGCAGTGCGCCCAGCGGGGCGGGCACCTCGATGGCGCTGCTCCCCGACGGACAGGTCGTCGGGACGATCTCCGGCGGGTGCATCGAGGGGTCGCTGTTCCTGACCGCCGAGGAGGTCATGTCGACCGGGGAGCCGGTGCTCGAACGGTTCGGGTTCGAGGACCCCGCCGACGCGGTCTGGGCCCCGGGGCTGCGGTGCGGCGGACGGGTCGAGGTGCTCGTGCACCGCATCGATCCGTCGGACCGGGTCGTCGTCCGAGCACTCCGCGCGGCTGCTGCCGGGGACCCCGTGTCCATGGGACTGTCGCTCGAGCCCGACACGCTCGCTGTCGCCGACCGCTGCGACGGACGCGTCTTCACCGAGCACGCCGACGTGCGCGCGCGGTGCATCGTCGTCGGTGCCGTCGAGTTCGCGGTCGCCGTCACCAACACGGCGGCGATGCTCGGCCACGCCGTCACCGTGGTCGACCCGCGTCCGGTGTTCCTGACCGACGAACGGTTCCCCGCCGCCCGGGAGCGCATCGTCGGCTGGCCGCCGCGGGTGCTGGCCGACCTGCCGATCGACGAGCGGACCGCCGTGGTGCTGCTCTCGCACGACGACCGGTTCGACGCCGCCGTGATCGACCTCGCACTCCGACGCGGGGCCGGGTACGTCGGCGCGATGGGCTCCCGCGCGACGCACGCCCGCCGGCTGTCCGCGCTCCACGAGCTCGGGACCCCGGACCTCGACCGACTGCGCTCCCCCATCGGACTCGACATCGGCGCCACGACCCCTGCCGAGATGGCGATCTCGATCATGGCCGAGGTGATCGCGGTGCGCACCGGTGCATCCGGTCGGCCACTCGTCGACGGCGCGGGGCCGATCCACGCCCCGGCGTTCCGGGGGCCTGCCCGCGCGGCTGTTGGTGACCGTGCGGAAACACCCTCGTGACACGCGCTCAATACCGTCGGAGCATGTCCCAGATCCTGATCCGCGGCGGATGGGTCCTCACCGCCGCCCCCGACCACAGCGACACCCCGGCCGCGATCCGCGACGGTGCGGTCCTGCTCGACGGCGACCGCATCGCCGCGGTCGGGACCTTTGCAGAACTGAGCGCGGCGCACCCCTCTGCGACGGTCCGCGGCGGCTCGAACGACATCGTGACGCCCGGCTTCGTGAACACGCACGGGCACTTCAGCGAGGGGCTCATCACCGGGATCGGCTCGCAGTACACGCTGTGGGAGTGGCTACAGGAGCTCATCTCGCACGTCAACCCCGTGATGACGCGCGACAAGGCGTACGCCGGCACGATGCTCCAGGGCATCCAGATGCTGCGCAGCGGCGTCACCACCGCGAACGACATGTTCTGCTCGGACCCGATCCCCGGCGAACCGGCCACCCTCGGTGTCGTCCGGGCGCTCGAGGAACTCGGGCTCCGCGGCGTCGTCTCGTTCGGGTCGGGCGACGTCGACCGCGGCTTCGGACCCGGCCCGATCCTGGAGGAGTTCGACGCGCTCCGCGAGACCGCCGACGCCAGTCGCTACAGCACCTTCCGGGTCGGCATGTCCTCCATCGGGCGGTACACCGACGCGGCGTGGGAGTCGCACATCGAGTACGCCGTCGCGGGCGGCCACGGCATCCACGTCCACGTCCACGAGGTCCGCGAGGAGGTCACCGCCGCCCGCCAGCGCACCGGCCGCACCGTCGTCGGGCACGCCGAGGCCACCGGGATGTTCCAGGTGCCCGTGATCGCCGCACACAGCGTGTGGATGGACCGCGACGACCGCGAGCGCTACGCCGCGAACGGGGTCGGCGTCGCGCACAACCCCGTCGCGAACGGCATCCTCGCCAGCGGCATCGCACCCGTCGCGGAACTCCGCGCGCTCGGCGTGCCCGTCGGCATCGGGGTCGACGGCCCGGCCTCGAACGACTCGCAGGACTTCCTGCAGGCGATGAAGACCGCTGCACTCCTCGCCCGCATCCGTGACCTGCAGGCCACCGCGATGAGTGCGCGCGAGGCGTTCGAGATGGCCACCATCGGCGGTGCCGCTGCGCTCCGGATGGAGGACTCCATCGGGTCGCTCGAACCAGGGAAGCGTGCGGACGTCGTCGTGTTCGACGGGGAGAGCCCGACGCTCGCGAACGTCCACGACCCCTACCAGGCCGTGGTCTTCGTGGCGGGCAGTCGGGAGATCGAGGACGTGTGGGTGGACGGGTCGCTGAGCCTCGAGCACGGTGAGGTGACCCGCGTCGACGTGCACGAGGCCGTCGCACGGGCCCGCCCGCTCGCTCGGCAGCTCGTCGCCGAAGCCGGACTCGAGCGCCTGTCGGTGCTGAACGGCGGGGCGTTGGACGACACGGAGCGGCCGTAGCCGCCGGGCGGCCTCGCCCGACAACGCAGCAGGCCCCGGCGGGATCCGCCGGGGCCTGCTGTTGTTCGGTGTCGTACCCGTCACCGGGGGTACCGTGCGCTCGAAGGGACTCGAACCCCCAACCTTCTGATCCGTAGTCAGATGCTCTATCCATTGAGCTACGAGCGCGTGGCTGCCGAAGCGGCCGTGGAAGACTCTACAACAGGTGCAGGCCGGAGCGCCAATCGAGCAGACCACGGGCCGGTGTTCGGCGTGTCGCCGGTCAGAGGCCGGCGAGCTCCTCGCCGAACACCTCTGCGAGGAAGACCTCGAGGGCCTGCCACGACCGTCGATCGGCCAGCGCTTGGTACTGCGCCCCGTGGTCGGGCGCGTCCGTCCCGGGCACCGCGAACGCGTGCATCGCACCCGCGTACGTGACGACCTGCCAGTCGACACCTGGTGCCGCACGCATCTCGTCCTGCCACGCGGCGACCTTGGCGTCGGGGACCACCGGGTCGGCCGCGCCGGTCAGCACCAGGAGCGGGGCGCGGATCGCTCCGGCGTCGGAGGGCTCGTGCGTCAGCAGGTTGCCGTGGAAGGACACGGCGCCGGCGAGGTCGGCGCCGGTGCGGGCGAGCTCGAGTGCGGCAGACCCGCCGAAGCAGTAGCCCATCACGACGATGCGGGAGTGGTCGACGTCGGGGTCCTCGCGGAGCCGGTCGAGTCCGGCCTGCACCCGGGCACGCATGAGCGGCAGGTCCTGGTAGTACGACGACGCCACCTGCCCGGCGGTGTCGTCACCCGGTCGGACGTCCGCGCCGTAGACGTCGGCACCGAACGCGACGTAGCCGAGACGCGCGAGCATCGTCACGCGTGCCTCGACGTGCTCGTTGACGCCGTGCCAGTCGTGGACGACGAGGACCGCGGGGCGCGGGCCGGACACCGCGGCGTCCTTCGCCAGGACGCCGGCGAGCGCCGTGCCCTCGTGTTCGTAGTGCACGGGTTCGACGGTGATGTCGGATCCGGCTGGTTCGGGAACGGTCTGCAGGACGTCGTCGATCGTGGTCACGTCTCCGGACGCTACGCCTGGATGTTGTCCCAGCCCTCGGGTCCCTCGGAGCCTGCGGGGTAGTCGTCGAGCGGGACCTTGCCGGCCTGCCACGCGGTGAGGAACGGCTCGACGACCTTCCAGCCCTGCACGGCGCTGTCGCCGCGGACAGACAGGGCGGCATCGCCTTCGAGGACACCGGCGAGGACCTCCCCGTAGGCGCTCAGGCGTCCGGGGTTGAAGCTGACCTCGAGTGCGGTGTGGTCGATCGTGTAGGGGTCGCCCGGTCCGTTGACGTTGAGCTCGAGCTGCATCTGGTCGGGGGCGATCCAGATGCGGAGCCGGTCGGGGCGCTGCACGCCGGTGAGCCCGTCGGGCACGTGCGGGGAGTCCTTGAACGTGATGACGATCTCCCGGCGCTGCGCTCCGAGCGCCTTGCCCGAGCGGAGCGTGAACGGCACGCCCGCCCAGCGCCAGTTCGCGATCTCGAGGGTGATCTGCGCGAGGGTCTCGGTGCCGATCTGCGGGTCCACCCCGTCCTCGTCGACGTAGGAGGGCAGGGACCGCTCCCCGATCGTCCCCGCGGTGTACCGCCCGCGCTTCCCGGCGGTGAGCGGGTCACCGCCCCACGGCCGGACGGCACGGAGCACGAGTTCCTTCTGGGTGCGCAGGTCGTCGGCGTCGATGGACGCCGGTGCTTCCATCGCCACCACGGCCATCACCTGGAGCAGGTGGCTCTGGATCATGTCGACCAGCGCGCCTGCCTTGTCGTAGTACCGAGCGCGTCCCTCGAGCCCGAGGGTCTCGTCGTAGACGATGTCGACCCGGTCGACGTGGACGCTCGACAGCAGCGGTTCGACGATGCGGTTCGCGAACCGCAGGCCGAGGAGGTTGAGGACCGTGGACCTGCCGAGGAAGTGGTCGACGCGGTGGATGCGTTCCTCGGGCAGGAACGAGTGCAGGACGTCGTTGAGGTGCTCGGCGCTGGCGGCGTCGGTACCGAACGGCTTCTCGAGCGCGAGCCGGGTCCCCTCCGGCAGGTCGAGTCCCTTGAGCACCTCGCAGCTCTTCTCGGTGACGGCGGGCGGCAGCGCGAAGTACACGGCCGGGTCGTGCTGGCATGCCGCGAGCAGTGCCTTCAGGTCGTCGGCGTCCGTGACGTCGGCCTTGCGGTAGCTCGACGCGTCGACGACGGACTGCAGCCGCTCGGGGAGCTTCGCCGTGCCCTCGGCGCCCTCGTCCTCGTCCTTCGATGCCTGCGCGTTCTCGAACGACTCGTGCACGAGCTGCTTCCAGTCGGCGTCCGAGATGTCCTCAACGCCGGCACCGACCAGCTGGATGTCCCAGTCCGTCTTGACCTCGAGCAGGGTCGCGAGACCCGGCAGCAGCAGTCGTTTGGACAGGTCGCCGCTCGCTCCGAGGATGAGCAGTGTGGTCTGGAGGCTCGCCATGCCTCAGAACGTACCCATCGGTTCCGGCGCATGGTCGGCTCGCTCGAATACGGTGGAGGGAACGGCGCGAAGGAGCACCATGACGAACGAGGACACCGGACGACGACTGCGAGTGGTCGTCGTCGGCACCGGGATGATCGCGGCGGTGCACGTCCGTGCCGCCAGGGCGGCCGGAGCGGACGTGCTCGGGGTCCTGGGCAGGAACGCGGAGCGCTCCGCGCAGGTGGCCGCGCAGCTGGACCTGCCGAAGGGGTACGGCTCCCTCGACGAGGTGATCGCGGACCGGCCGGACGTCGTCCACGTGTGCACCCCGAACGACCAACACCACCCCCAGGCGCTCGCGGTGATCCGGGCCGGCATCAACGTGGTGTGCGAGAAGCCGCTCGCGGTGTCGAGTGAGCAGGCGGTGGAACTCGAACGCGCGGCAGCCGAGGCCGGCGTCGTGGCGACGATCCCGTTCGTCTACCGCTTCCACCCGATGGTGCGCGAGATCAGGGCGAAGATCGCCGACGGGGACCTCGGCCGCGTGCTCGCCGTCCACGGCCACTACCTGCAGGACTGGATGCTCGACGAGGACTCATCGTCGTGGCGCGTCGACGCGGGCGCCGGTGGACTGTCGCGGGCGTTCGCGGACATCGGCTCGCACTGGTGCGACCTGGTCGAGTTCGTCACCGGCGAGCGCTTCGGGTCGGTGAACGCCGTGACCGACATCGTCTACCCGACCCGACCGGCCGCGTCGGGTCCGTCCTTCTCGGGTTCCCCGGACCCGGATCCCCTCGCCGACGCGTCGACGCGCGCCGAGGTCACCACCGAGGACACCGCCGTCGCGACGTTCCGGACCGGCTCCGGTCGCATCGGCAACGTGGTGATCTCGCAGGTCGCAGCTGGACGCAAGAACCGGCTGTGGTTCGAGGTCGACGGGACCCGCGGCAGCGCGGCGTTCGACCAGGAGCAGCCGGAGTCGGCGTGGTTCGGCAACGAGACCGGGGCGCAGATCCTGGTCAGGGACCCGGCCCAGGGGTCGCCGGACCAGCGACGCCTGGCGATCGTGCCGTCCGGGCACCCGCAGGGCTACCTCGACGCCTTCTCGGCCTTCGTCGCGGACACGTACACCGCGGTGCGCACCGGCGACGCCCCCGACGGCCTGCCGACCTTCGCCGACGGGGCACGGTCCGCCCGCATCATCGACGCGGTCGTCGCCAGCGCCGGTGACGACGCGTGGAAGGAGATCGCATGAAGCTCGGGATGCTCACCGCGTGCCTGCCCGGTTGGTCGCTCGACCGCATCGCGGAGTTCGCCGCGGAGCAGGGCTACGAGCGGCTGGAGGTCGGCGTCTGGCCGGGCACGGGCGGCCGGGACTTCGAGGCAGCGCACCTGCCGGTCGCGACCTTCACGGAGTCCGACGCAGCGCAGACCCGGGAGCTGCTCGACCGCACCGGGCTGGAGATCAGCGCGTTCGCCTACTACGAGAACAACCTCCACCACGACCCAGTCCGTCGCGCCGAGATCCGCGCGCACCTGTTCCACGCCGTCGACGCCGCGGCGATGCTCGGGGTGCCGTACGTCGGCACGTTCATCGGTCGGGACAACACGCTGTCCGTCCGCGAGAACATGCGACTCGGCGACCGGGTGCTGCCCGAACTCGTCGACCACGCCGGCGAACGCGGGGTGCGCCTGATCATCGAGAACTGCGTCATGGAGGGCTGGCACCCCGACGGCTCCCCTGGGAACATCGCGTACTCCCCCGAGCTCTGGGGGTGGGTCACGGGGCTCGGCTTCGGCCTGAACTGGGACCCGTCGCACCTGACCTGGATCGGCATCGACCCGGTCGAGACGATCCTGCCGTTCGCCGAGCACATCGTGCACGCGCAGGCGAAGGACGTCGAGCTCTTCCCCGCGAAGCGGAACGAGTACGGCTTCTTCGGCAAGGTCGACAAGGGGGACGACCCATGGGACATGGGCTGGTGGCGCTTCCGGGTCCCGGGCCGTGGTGTCGTGGACTGGCCGCACGTCGTGGACCGGCTCTACGAGGCGGGGTTCGACGGCACGCTGAGCGTCGAGCACGAGGACCCGCTGTGGGGCGGCACCGACGACCGGGTGCTGGAGGGCCTCAGGATCGCACACCGCACGCTCCGCCCCCTGATCGCCGAGGAGCACTGATCGCCGAAGAGCACTGACCGCCGAGGAGCACCGACCACACCACAGGTGTTGCCTGTGTGAACTTCATGTGACGAGTTGCGCCGAGGGCTGGCGCGCCCGCTGTACGTCCTCATAGGTTCATCGCCGATGAACACTTCCCACCTTCCCGGAACCCCGAGCACTCGGCGGAGGCGGGGCGTCCTCACCGGCGCTGCCCTCGCGACCGCCGGTGTCCTCGTCGCCCTCTCCGTCCCGTCCGCAGCGGTCGCCGCCGACGAGGTCGCGTCGTCGATCGACATCTACGACGTCAACGACTTCCACGGTCGCATCGAATCCGGCAGCGGCATCGCCGGCGCCGCGGTCCTCGCCGGCGCCGTCGAGCAGCTGCGCACCGCGAACCCGGCGTCGGCCTTCGTCAGCGCCGGCGACAACGTCGGCGCCTCGACCTTCACCTCGTTCGTGCAGGACGACCAGCCCACCATCGACGCCCTCAACGCGATCGGCCTGAGCGTCAGCGCGATCGGCAACCACGAGCTGGACAAGGGGCAGGACGACCTCCGCGACCGGATCATCGGCCCCGACGACGCCCGGAACGCGAAGTACGACCACGTCTCGGCGAACCTGGTGAAGAAGTCGGACGGCACGCCCGCGTTCGACCCGTACGAGATCGAGGAGATCGGCGGCGTCCGCGTCGGGTTCATCGGGGCGACCACGGAGCTGATCCCCGAGCTCGTCTCCCCCGCCGGCATCGAGGGTCTCGAGATGGCCGACATCGTGGACTCGGTCAACAAATACGCCGACCAGCTCACCGACGGCGACGAGTCGAACGGCGAGGCCGATGCCCTCGTCCTGCTCGTGCACGAGGGCGCGGCCGACGCGACCCTCGCGAGCGCGACGGGTGACAACGACTTCGGCCACATCGCGAAGGACGTCACCGCGAAGGTGTCCGTGATCTTCTCCGGCCACACGCACCAGCTCTACAACCACGCGATCGTCCCGACCGACGGCACCACCGCGCGTCCGGTGATCCAGACGGGCTCCTACGGCGGGTACCTCGGGCACGCGAAGCTCACGATCGACCCCGCGACCAAGAAGGTGACGGCCGCCACCGCGGAGAACATCTCCCTGACGACGGGCGCCTACCCCGCGGACCCGGAGATCACGAAGCTCGTCAGCGACGCGAAGGCCGTCGCCGACGTGAAGGGCAAGGTGGTCCTCGGCACGATCGACCAGGACATGCTCCGCGCCAAGCAGACCGACGGCTCGGAGAACCGCGGTGGCGAATCCACGCTCGGCAACTTCATCGCCGAGGTCCAGCGCAAGCAGACCGAGCGCAACGGCTCCCAGATCGCCTTCATGAACCCGGGCGGCCTCCGTACCGACATGACGTACAAGGCCTCGGGGAACGGCGAGCAGGACGGTGAGGTCACCTACCAGGAGGCCGCCGGCGTCCAGCCGTTCGCGAACACCCTGGTCGTCCTCGACCTGACCGGCGACCAGATCCGTCGCGCGCTCGAACAGCAGTGGCAGCCCACCGGGTCCAGCCGTCCGTTCCTGAAGCTCGGCACGTCGAAGGGCTTCTCGTACACCTACGACCCGACGGCAGCGGTCGGTTCGAAGATCACCGAGATGCAGCTCGACGGCACACCGATCGAGGCCGGCACGACGTACAAGGTGACGGTGAACTCGTTCCTCGCATCGGGTGGCGACAACTTCGGCGCGTTCAACGAGGCATCGGCGAAGGCCGACAGCGGCACCGTCGACCTGCAGGCCCAGGTGGACTACTTCACGGCCACCCCCGACGTCGTCGTGAACGACGACCAGGGTGCCGTGGGCGTCACGGTCACCCCGACCCCCGACGGCGGCTTCCGGGCCGGCGACGAGGTCACGGTCGGTCTGACCTCCCTGACGTTCAGCAACGCGGCGGACCAGGGCGGCACCGTCTCGGTCAGCGCCGGTGGGCAGGAGCTCGCGAGCGCCGACATCGACACGACGATCATCGACACCACGGACGAACAGGGTCGCGCGACGCTGACCTTCCCGGTCCCCGGCGGAGCGGCAGCCACACCGGCGGCGGCACGAGCTCCTGGTGCCGTCACGCTCGCGGCAGCGGTCACCCCCGCCGCCACGACCGAGGAGCCACTCGTCGTGACGCTGCCGAACGGCCAGCAGATCACCCTCGCCGCGACCGTCCCGGTCCCGGTCGCCACCGACCCGACCGACCCGACGGACCCGGGCACGCCTGGAGCCGGCGGCGGCACGGGTGACGGCACCGGCGCGGGTGGGACGGGTACCGGTACCGACGTGGCCGGCAACCCGACCGCATCGGGCAGCGGAACAGGAGCCCTCGCCTACACGGGTGCCGAACTGGCGGCCCCGGCGGTCACCGCCGGCCTGCTGCTCCTGGCGGGCCTCACGGCGATGGTGATCGCCCGCCGGAAGCGCGCACAGGCGCAGGCGAGCGTGCAGGCGGACTGACACCGAGCCTCCAGTGCGCCGAACGGGTCGTCTCATCCAGGTGAGACGGCCCGTTTTCCGTGTCCTCGATCAGCAGATCACTGTGCATCCGCAGAACGGCGCGGTACTCTCTGCCTTGTCGCACAGCGACGCGCCGCGCTGGGTCGCCTCTCATCCCGGACGGTGGTTCCGCCCGGCGAGACCCCGTGGCGCGGGTGTCCTCCGTCTCCAGGGAAACGACGGAGGGCACCCACTCACCACTCGGTGCCGCTAGCGGAACAGCTGCTCGCCGATGTACGAGCCCTTCTTCGGGGCCGGCGGGATGGCGAACACCGCGGAACCGATGTGGGCGATGTACTCGTTGAGCCGGTCGACCGCGCCGAGTCGGCGCTGGATCCGGGTGAAGTGCTCCGGGTCGTTCACGTACGCCGCGAACAGCAGGCCGGCGTCGAGCTGGCCGTACTGGTTCAGTCCGTCCGTGTAGTTGTACGGGCGTCGGAGGATCTTCACGCCGTCGTTGTTCTCGTGCGCCGCGAGCGCCACGTGCGATCTCTCGTCGATCTTGCGGTCGCCCGATGCCGTGCGCGCGTGGAAGTCGGGCGTCGTGTGCTCCGTGCCGCCGGACAGGGGCGCGCCCTCGACCTTGGTGCGGCCGAACACCCGCTGTTGATCGCTGACGACGTCCGCGTCCCAGATCTCGATGTTCATCTGGATCTTCCGGATGACCTGGTAGGTGCCACCGGCCATCCACCCGTCGGCCTCGCCGTCTGGGTCGACCCAGACGAACCGGTCGTACTCCTCGTCGGTGGTGACGTTCCTGGTGCCGTCCTTGAACCCCATCAGGTTCCGCGGCGTGGTCTGCGACGGCCCAGCGGACGCCCGACCGAAGCCGAGGACGGTCCAGCGCACCGTCGCGGTGCCGCGGGCCATCCTGGCCAGGTCGCGGATCGCGTGGTACGCCACCTGGGGATCGTCGGCGCACGCCTGCAGCGACAGGTCCCCGCCGCTCAGGCCCTCCTGCAGCCGGTCGCTCGGCAGGGTCGGGATCTGCCGGAGCGCGTCCGGGCGTCGTGACGCGAGCCCGAAGCGCTCGTCGAAGATCCCCGGCCCGAGCCCGACGGTGACCGTCAGGGACGCCGGGCCGAGGTCGAGCGCCTCACCCGTGTCCGCACCGACGCCGTCGCCGTGGGCGGGTTCGACGGAGCCGACGGTCTTGCCCGCCTGCAGCTGCGCGATCGACGCGGACCACCGGGCGAGCAGCACCTGCAGGTCCGTCGCGACCGACGACGACATGTCGAACGTCATGAAGACGCAGTAGCGCTGGGGTGTGGTGCGGATCCCGCCCTGCGGCTGCCGGGCGGCTGTCGCGTAGAAGGGGTGGCTCAGGGACAGGTCGATGGACTCGTCGCCGTTGGTCGCGGCGGCGAACGGGTTGACGCCGGTGGCGATGGTCGCGCCGGCGATCCCGGCTGCCGCGCCGACGCCGGCTCCGGCAGCGGCCAGCCCGGCACCGGCGGCCACGCCGGCGCCGAACAGCCCGCGGCGGGAGAGCGGGGCAGGACCGTCCGTCACGCCGTGGCGACCTTCTCGGCCAGCCGCGACAGCGGGTCCTGCAGTGCCTGGACGCGCTGCGAGATCTCGTTGGCGTGCGCGGACTTGGCGGCGTCGTCCCAGCTGTCGAACCCGCCGAGGTCGTCGGCGTTGCGGAAGCCGTCCATCATGCTGTTCGTCTTGTCGAACTGCGTGGCGATCTGCTTCGTCAGCGTCGGGTCGAGCTTGGTCAGGCCCGGCTTCAGGTACGCGAAGGCCTGACGGGCACCCTCGACGTTCGCAGCGAGGTCGACGAGGTCGATGTGGCTGTACGCCTCTTCCTCGCCGGTGATCTTGTTCGACTGGACCTCCTCGAGCAGCCCGGCCGCACCGTTCGCCAGGTCCTCGGGCTTGTAGTCGAGCGTCGGGACGAGCTTCGCGAGCAGCGTCACGTTGGTGGTCAGGTCTGCCGCGTACTGCTTCGTCCCGTCGCCGATGGCACCCGTCTCGAAGAGGTCGCGCTCGACCGCGTGGAAGCCGCTCCAGCCGACGGCGTCGTCGAGGTTCGACGCCCGCATGTCGATCAGGTAGTCCAGGTTGCCGGCGTTGTCGGTCGCCTTGAAGCCCTTCTTCACGAAACCGTCGACGTCGCTCTCGACGTGCTCGTAGTACGGGCGGGCGTCGGCGTAGTCCTTCTTCGCGGCCTCGAGGTTCCCCGCGTCGATGTCCGTCTGCAGCTGCTTGACCGCGGTGACCATGTCGCTCACCTGGGCGTCGACGTACTTCGAGTACCCCGTCGCGCCGGACTTCAGGAGCGACGCGGCGCTGCTGTTCGCGGTGGAGGCGACCTTGCCGGTGACCGTGAAGTCGGTGAGTTCCTTGTCCGCACCGGGGCAGTACACCTGGTACTTCCCGCCGCCGAGCGTCGCGGTGAACCGCACGGCGTCGAGCCCTGGTGCGAGGTTCTCCTTCTCGCCGAAGATCCGCTGGTCCTGCAGGAGCTCGACCTCGGTGATGGCGGTCGACGACTCGTTCTTCACGGTGAACGTCACGGGCCCGGCCGGGACCTTCGTGGTCGACACGGCGCACTTGTCCGAGCCGTCGTTCGTCAGCGTGATGGAGACGCGGGAGACCTTCCCGGAGTCCGTGGAGTCGTCCGTCGCGGACGACGACGTGGCCGCACACCCGGTGAGGGCGAGCGCGGTGACGACACCGAGCGCGCCGAGGGTGGTGAGGGGTCGGACGGTGTGCTTACCGAACGGCATAGTCGGGACTCCTTGCAGGGTCCCCGGCGGGCGGGCCGCGTGCGGGGACGGTTTCGGGGGTGTGGTCGGCGAGCGCCGTCTGACGACGGCGGTCACGGAGTGCGAGGGCGAACTGTGCGGCAGCTGCGATGCCGAGGGCGATCGGCAGCCATGCCTTCCAGAGCGCGAGCTCAGCGGCCCGCGTCTGTGCGGCCGCCACGGTCGTGGCGGTCCGCTGGACGCGGGAGTCGGGGACCGCGAAGGCGCTGCGGTCGATCGTGGTGGTGCGAGCGGACGGGAGGCCCCCACCGCTCAGGGTGAGCACCGAACGTTCCGAGCTGGTCGCGTCCAGGACGCCGCCTGCGACGGTCCAGAGCGTGGTCGTCTCGGAGACGGCCCACTCCGCCCGGAACGGGCCGGGGTTCGTCGACGGCGAGATGCCGACGGGCACCCGGCCGAAGATCCCGACGAGGTCGTCCAGCGTGAGGGTCGTCGGTTCGTCGTCGCTGGTCGGGGTCCCACCGCCCGTGGTGGTCGACCGCCAGCGGTCGGCGGTCAGCCCCGCTCGGATGACCGTGCGGTGGGTCGACGCCGGGAAGTCCACGCGGGTCTGGCTGCCGTTGCCCGTGGTCCGCAGCACCGCCGACGCACCGTGCACCTCTGCGGACACCGAGGTCTGGTCGCCGGTCGTCGCGACGGTCGACGGGACGTGCACGCCGCCGGACGGCACGGCGATCGCGAGTGCGATCGCAGCGACGGCCAGGGTGCTGGCGATGCCGGTGCGGACCACGGGGACCCGTGCCGCCGCCGGCCGC
Source organism: Curtobacterium sp. L3-7 (assembly GCF_048756585.1). NCBI lineage: Bacteria > Bacillati > Actinomycetota > Actinomycetes > Micrococcales > Microbacteriaceae > Curtobacterium > Curtobacterium sp. L3-7. The sequence goes on from NZ_CP151474.1 coordinate 3,605,369, forward strand.
CAGGCACGTGGCCAGAGCGAGATCGCGAGGACCGGGACCACGTAGAGGACCCACCCGAGGACCTCGGTCACGCGGGGGTCCGGCGGGATCCCGAGGACGCCGGTGACGAGGGCGCCCTGCACGGAGCCGTTCGGCGCGAGCCAGCTCAGGTCGACGGTGCGTTGCTGGCCGATGACGATCCAGCCGGCCTCGTGCGCGCGTCGGAGCACCGTGAGGACGAGCCCGCCGGCGACGAACACCAGGAAGACGCCGGTGCCGGTGAAGAACTTCGACAGGTTCAGCCGGACGCCGCCGGTGTAGATGCCGTAGCCGATGAGGACCGCGGCCGCGATGCCGATCAGGGCGCCGAGTGCGGCGAGCCCGGTGTCCGACGACGCCTGGAAGGTCGCGAGGAGGAACACCGCCGTCTCGAAGCCCTCCTTGAGGACGGCGAGGAAGGCCATGCCTGCGAGCGCCCACGCGGTCCCGCGGCCCATCGCCTGTGTCGCGCTCGCCTCGAGCTCCGTCGTCAGGGTCCGCGCGTGGGTGCGCATCCAGACGATCATCCCGGTGACGAAGACGACCGCGACGATGCCGATGACCGCTTCCATGCCCTCCTGCTGGGCCTGCGGGAGGGCCTGCTCGACGATCTGCAGGCCGAAGCCGACGGCCACGCTGAGCAGCACGGCGACCCCGACCCCGAGCCACATCGGCGCGAGCGGGACACGGTTGCGGCGCAGGAAGGCAGCGATGATGCCGACGATGAGCGTGGCTTCGAGGCCTTCACGGAGACCGATGACGAGGGTGGCGAGCATGGCGAAGGCAAGGTTAGCCTTACCTCACCCCTCCCGGCTACCACTTCGGCGTGGGGTTTGATGGTTCTCATGAACCTGCTCTCCGCCGACGGCCTCGCCGCCGTGACGAACGTGCTCGACCTCGCCGGGGTCTTCGCGTCCGCGCTCCTCGGCGGAGCGGTCGCCCGGACGATGGGGCTCGACCTGTTCGGGTTCCTGGTCGTCGGGTTCGTCTCGGGGCTCGGTGGCGGCATGTTGCGCGACGTGCTGCTGCAGAACGGCCCACCGGTCGCGCTCACCGACCCGCTGTACGTGCCGATCGCGGTCGCCGGTGCGCTCGTCGCCTTCTTCGTGTCGTTCTCCGAGCGTGGCTGGGACCGACTGTTCACGTTCCTCGACGCCGCCGTGATCGGGTTCTGGGCGGTGGTCGGCGTGCAACGGACCTTCGACGCCGGACTCGAGTGGCCCGCGGCGATCATCATGGGCACGATCACCGCGGTCGGCGGCGGTGTCGGCCGGGACCTGCTGCTCCGGCGCGTGCCCGCGGTGTTCGGCGGCAACGCCCTCTACGCCTCCGTGGCGGTCGCCGCCTCGGCGGTGATGGTCGTCGCCTCGGCACTCGGCTCCCCGACCATCGGGATCGTCGCCGCCGTGGTGCTCTCCCTCGTGCTCCGGTGGGGCGCCGTGCGGTGGGGCTGGGGGCTGCCGAACGGTCGCGACTGGCAGCCGCAGTCGACGCTGGCGTCCCTGCTGCGTCGGGGCAAGGGGATCCGTCCGGATGCGATCCGTCTGCTCCGTCGGCCGGGACGCCGCCGGGGCCCTGGGAGCGTGCACACCGAGGACGACGACGCGGACTGAGCGGTTCCGCGTCCGGCCCCTCGGGCGTAGCATCGATCCCGCCGGGTATCGGACCCGGCACACACACCCCGGTCGGACGGCCGGGCACGTGCAGCGCACGGATGGGGACCGACGCGACCCGAACGCGCCGGAACCACCCGTGGTCGCGCGTGATCGGATGCACGGCGCGCCAGGTCCCCCGGCCCACGCGCGATCAGCAGAATGGACGGGTACGACCTCCACGTCTGCCCGGTGCCACCGGGCTCCGTCTGAACCAGGAACAGATGAGCGACGCTGCTTCTCCCGACGACCGCCAGACCTCGGCCAGGACCCCGAGAGCCGAGGTGCGCGAGCGCCTGCTCACCGCCGGTGCCGAGGTCTTCGCCGAACAGGGCGTGCACGAAGCGCGACTCGACGACGTCGCCGCCCGCGCCGGGTTCAGCAAGGGTGCGGTCTACTCGAACTTCTCCTCGAAGGAGGACCTCGTCGCGCAGGTGATGCAGCGCGCGACGAACCTGGTGCTCGGCTCGCTCGACGAACTCGTGCGCGAGGACATCGCCGCCGCCGACATCGGTGACATCGTCCGGGCAGCGTTCGGCCGCCACGACCAGAGCGCGCAGTTCGCCCTGCTGTCCGAGTTCCGCGGCTTCGCGATCCGCCGCCCGGAGCTCATGCCCGAGTTCGTCCGGCAGCGCCGGGTGCTCCAGGACGGCGTGCACCGACTCGTGCTGCTGTGGTTCGGCGCGCACCCGGAGATCGACCCGGGGATGCCGCTCGACGTCTTCTCGACCGCGCTCATCGGCGCGAACGTCGGCATCGTGTTCGACTCCCCCGCGCTCGACGGCGTGAACCCCGGCGAGGTCGTCGCCACCCTCGTCGAGGCCGTCATCCGCCCGCGCTGACCCGAGTCTCGCGCCGTCGCCCCCGAGTCTCGCGTTCAGCGACACTCCTCGCGGCGGATCCCGCAAGACGTGTCGCTCAGCCCGAGTCTCGGCTCGCCGAAGACCCCGCGGGACGCCGGCGGCGCTACGCGGGACGCCGGCGGCGCGGGCCGTCGTGCGACCAGGCGGACGACGGCGTCAGGCTGGGCGGCAGCAGGCGCGACCGGAGCCGCTGCGGGAGCCGGACGGACGCGTCCAGGGCGACCCGTGCCTCCCGGACGGTCGCGACGAGCGCTGCCCCGTCGACCGAACCCGCCGGCGCGTAGCGCTCCTGGTCGACCGCGTCGACCGCCGACTCCAGGAACGGCAGCACCGACGACGGCACCGACGACCGGAGTCGCCCGAGCACGGCGCGCGCGGTCCGTGCCACCGCCGCGGCGTCACCGGGCGGTGCGAGGCCGGGCGCGTACCCGTGGTCGGCGACGTCGTCGAGGAGCTCACGCCAGGCCGAGACCGCTGGCGACCGGCCGTCGGCCACCGCGGCGAGCCGGGATCGACGGCGGACCGCCCGCACGGTCGCCGGTGCGACCAGCACCGCCAACGCGATCAGGATGCCGACCGCGAGGCCCCACGGCCCGTTGCCCGAGCCGCCGGTCGACCCCGCGGCCCCGGGGGCGGCCGAGGCGCTCGGCGTCGGGCTCGCGGACGTGGACGGCTCGTTCGACGCGTTCGGTTCCGGCAGCGGCGTGGCGGGGTCGGCCGCGCTCGGCGTCGTCGTCGGCTCCGTGGACGACGTCGCCGCCGAGTCGGAGTCCGGGGTCGGTTCGAAGGCGACCCAGCCGGCGCCCTTGATGTACAGCTCCGGCCACGAGTGCAGCTGCCGGTTCGAGACCGTGTACTCGCCGTCCTCCTGCGTCCCGCCCGCCCGGTACCCGACCGCGATCCGCGACGGGATGCCGAGCGTGCGGGCCATCACGGCCATAGCGGAGGAGAAGTGCACGCAGTACCCCTCCCGTACCTGCAGGAACTTCGCGACGACGTCCATGCTGTCGCCGTCGTAGCCCTGCTCGACGGGGGCGGTCTCGGAGTAGGTGAAGAGGTCGCTGCGGAACCACTCCTCGAGGGTCCTGGCCTTCTCGTAGTCCGTCTCGGCACTGCCGGCGACACGGGCGGCCGTGGTCGAGATGCTCTTGGGCAGGTCCTTCGGCAGGGCGAGGTCGGTCCGCAGTTGTGCACTGGACGGCGTCGGGTAGCCACGCCCGTCGAACCGGTCGAGCCGTCCGGCGGCGTCGATGGCGTCGAGGTAGGCGTTCGCGAAGGTCGAGGCGCCGTAGACCTCGTACGTCGCCCCGCGTCGGGTCGCCGGACCCGTGGAGCGCACGGTGTTCGAGTCGCCCATCCACCGCCACTGGTCGAGCTCGAGGTTCGTGGACTGCGACTGGATGGAGACCGCCCCGGACGGCACGGGGAGGTAGTTGCTCGACAGACCGGTGATGCGGACGGTGACGTCGCCGCGGCTCGCCAACCGGGGGTTGATCCCGACGGCCCACTGCTGCTGGTCGGCGGTCTGGGCGTCGCTGACGTCGGTGACGGTCGGGACCCAGTCCCCCGTCCCGAACTCGTCGAGGTCGGCGAGCTTGAGGTACTCCGGCTGCCCGTCGGACGAGCGGTACCGGAACACCTCGAGCTCGCTGGGCCGACGGAGGTCCTGCCCGAGGTTGAGCAGCGTGCCCGGTCGCCCCGGTTGGATCGGCGCCTGGATCGCCCCGGTGACACCGGACAGCCAGCTGGCGTTGAGCGGGATGATCGTCGGCAGCCCCACGGCGACCACGAGCGCGACGGCGCCGATCAGCGTCGCCGGGAACGCCCGCTGCACCGGACGGACCGAGAGCCACAGCAGCGCGAGGAACGCCAGTCCGGTGACGACGACGAGCCCGGTGCTCGCGGGTGTCCCGGTGACGACGCCCGGCACGATGAGGATCACGAGTGCCGGAGCCGCGGCGAGCGCCGCTGCGGGTGCGACCGTCGCGAGGAACAGCGACGCAGCCGCGACCCAGGCGATCGCGACCGTGACGACGAGCCGGATCGGATCGGTCTGCGGGAGCGGTGCCGGGTTGAGCCGGATCGCCGCGATCGTCTGCCCGAGGGCTCCGTTCCCGTCGATCCACCCGAGCGGTTGGATGTCGTTGACGAGTGCTGCGGCGCACGAACACGCGATGAGCGTCGCGACCAGGGCGACGAAGCGGACGCCGGGCGACCGACGGCGGACGGCCAGCACGACGCCGACGAGGACCACGACGATGGCGAGGGCGGACGTCCACCAGGCGATGCCCTGCACGAGCGGGCGGAAGGCCAGCGCGGCGAGCAGGACGGGGACGGGCGCGAGGGCGATCACCCACGGCGACGGTGCGGCGCGGTCGTCCTCGCGGTCGAGGATCTCGCGGACGTCGGCCCGGCCCCTGCTGGCGGGGCGGGTGTCCTGCGCGGTCACCGCAGTGCTCCTGCGCCGGCGACCGGCACGACGAGCGTCCGCCACCCGCCGCGGTCGAGGATCCCCCGCACCACCGGGTCCGGCGGCACGATCGTCGCCAGGATCCCGCGGCTGGAACCGCTCGTCGACGACACGAGTTCGGCGGCCTGCTCGGCGGTGCAGTGTCCGGTGACGACGGCGGTCATGCCGTGCACGTCGCGACCACGGACGTCGGGCAGCACGTCCGTCACCCGACGGGCGTCGCCGCGGACACGGACGTCCGCCAACCCGACGAGCACGTCGGTCAGCCCGCCGGCGTCTCCGGTGTGCCGGGTGTCACCGCCGATGTCGTCGGTGACGAGCACCACGCGCGAGGTCCGTGCGGCGAGGGCCCGCGCGACGCTCGCAGCGACGACGACCGCGTGCTCGAACGCGGCGTCGCCACCGAGGTCGGCGAGCTCCGCCAGGTCGTCCCGCCCGAGCTGCTGGTACGACTCGCGGCGGACGTCCAGGGCGATCACCGCTTCCGGCGGCTGCGCCTGGGTGGTCTGGCGGACGTGGAGTTCGCCACGACGGGCACTCTGCGCCCAGTGCACGCGGCGGATCGGGTCGCCTGGACGGTACGGGCGGAGTTCGCTGTCGTCCGCCGAACCGCCCTGACCGACACGTCCTTCGTCGGCGGACACCGCGCCCGCGAGTGCTCCCGTGTCCATGGCGGAGAGGGCCGTCGAAGCCGGGACCACCACCACTTCCTCCGGGGCGACCACGGGACGGTCGATGCGCAGCAGGCCGAACGGGTCCTCGACACGGATGGTCACCGGCCCGACGACCGTCCGGCCTCGGTGCATCGCGAGCGCCTCGACGTCGAACACCGCTGGTGGCACCGACGGCCCGATCTCGACGAGGGCCTCGGCGTCGGACACGCTCGCGAACGCGTCCTCGAGCTGTTCGCGCACGAGCAGGGTGGAGCGCGGCCCGATCGGCATCGTCGTCCCGCGCAGGGTGATCCGCTCGCGGTACACCTCGCCGACCTGCACCATCGCGCGTGGGGCCGCACGGGATCCCCGCAGCGGCGCCGCGACGACGAAGGCCATCGCGATCCCGAGCACGACGAGCACCAGGAGCAGGAGCCCGGCGGACACGGCGACGCTCGTGGTCGCGACGAGTCCGCCGCCGATCAGGCCGATCCCGACCGCGATGACCGACCAGCCGCGGGCGGTCGGCCGGGGGAACGGGGTCCGACGGGCCATCGCCGCCGCACGCTTCGCCCACCGGTCCAGGACCGACCGCGCCGCCCCTGCACGGCGGAGCAGCGTCGAGGTGCCGGGCGGCTGGGACATCAGGACCGGACTGGCGCCGCGGTGAACGGCACCGCGGTCTCCGAGACGACGCGCACGACGATCTCGCGCGCGGTGTCCTCGGCCGTGCCACCGAGCCCGCGGGCGACCGGGACGAGCCGGTGCGCGAGGACGATCGGCGCGAGCTCCGCGACGTCGTCCGGGGTGACGAACGAGCGGCCCTGCAGGGCGGCGTGGGCGCGTGCGGCCTGCGCGAGGTGCAGGGTGGCGCGCGGGCTGGCGCCGAGCACCAGGTCGGGGTGGGTCCTGGTGGCACGGACGATGGCGATGACGTAGGCCTCGACGTCGGGAGCGACGTGCACTTGGCGCACCGACGCGACCATCGCGCGGAGGGTGCCGACGTCCACGATCGGACGGAGCGACGTCAGCGGGTCGCGTCCGCCGCGGTTGGTGAGCATCCGACGTTCGGCCTCGACGCTGGGGTACCCCATCGCGATGCGCGCCATGAACCGGTCGCGCTGCGCCTCTGGCAGCGGGTACGTCCCCTCCATGTCCACGGGGTTCTGCGTCGCGACGATCATGAACGGCGACTCCAGCACGCGGGTGACGCCGTCGACCGTGACCTGGGACTCGGCCATCGCCTCGAGCAGCGCGGACTGGGTCTTCGGGCTGGTCCGGTTGATCTCGTCACCGATGACGACGTTCGCGAACACGGGGCCGGGCGAGAACCGGAACGTGCCGGAGGACTGGTCGAAGATGTTCACGCCGGTGACGTCCGACGGCAGCATGTCCGAGGTGAACTGGATGCGGTTCACCGACCCGCCCACCGATGCGCCGAGCGCCTTCGCGAGCACGGTCTTGCCGACCCCTGGGACGTCCTCCACCAGCAGGTGTCCCTCTGCGAGCATGACCGTCAGCGCCGTGCGGATCGCGTCGGTCTTGCCGTCGACCACCGTGGCGACGGCGGACATGATCGCCGCACCCGCGTCACGGACCTGGTCGACGGGGATGGCGAGGTCGGGGGCGTCCGGCACGCAGGTCTCCTCAGGGGGTGGGGACAGTGGTCCGCGCATGCTACATCGGCCCGGTGACAGCGACCGGAGGATGTGTCACCGACCGCGTCCGGGGACACACTGGAGGCTCGACCAGCGTCCGCCGGTCGGCAGACGCTGGTCGAGCCTCCAGTCTGGTGCCCCGCTCAGCCGACGCGCGCCGCCAGCGCTTCGTCCGCCGCACGCAGCACGCGCGCCGCCACGGCGACGCCTGCTTCGCGCCCGAGCTCGGTGTCCTCGTGCTCGATGTTCACCCACATCTCGGGGTCCACCTCGTGGAGTGCCTCGAGGAACGCGGACCAGTACGCCTCGTCGTGGCCCTTGCCGAGCGCGACGAAGTCCCAGGCGGAGGGCTTCGGCCATTCGTTCGCCCACTCGTCGCCACCGAGGTTCGTGCGGGGCTCGTCCGGGGACAGTCGGCGGAACGAGTTGTCGAGGACGCCGTTGATCGCCGCGTGCGGGTTGATCCTGACGTCCTTCGCCGCGGCGTGGAAGACGAGCGGACCGAGGTCGCGGACGACCGCCACCGGGTCCATCTGCTGCCAGAAGAGGTGCGACGCATCGAGCTCGACGCCGACGTTCGTCAACCCGCCCCGCTCGACGAGCTCGCGGATCGTCGCCGGGTTGAAGACGACGTTCTGCGGGTGCAACTCGAGCGCGACCTTGACGCCGTGCTCGCGGGCGAGGGCGTCGATCTCCTGCCAGAACGGGACGGCGACGCTCCACTGGTACTCGAGGACGTCGAGTGCGGCGGAGTTCCAGGCGTTCACGATCCAGTTCGGGCGGACGCCACCGGGCTCCCCCGCCGGCAGGCCCGACATCGTGACGACGCGGTCCTGGCCGAGGCGGGCGGCGAGCCGGATGCTGCGCCGGATGTCCTCGGCGTGGGCGTCCCCGATCGTGCGGTCGGGGTGCAACGGGTTCCCGTTGCAGTTCAGGCCGGCGATGGACACCCCGGTGCCGTCGAACCGGGCGAGGAAGGCGTCCCGTGCCTGGTCGTCGTCCAGGATGGCGTCGATGTCCGGCACGTGCACCGGGGGCAGGAACCCGCCGGTGTTCAGTTCGATGCCGGTGAGACCGTTCTCCGCGATGGCGCGCAGGGCGTCCGCGAGGGAGCGGTCGTGGAAGATCGCGTTGTACAGACCGAGCCTCATGCGTGCTGCTCCTGCTTCGTCGTCACTGCGGCCCCGTCCGCCTGCGCGGACCGGACCACCGCGTCGAGGACCTCCATGTTGTGCACGCCGTCGTCGAACGTGGCGTTGCGCGGAAGCGGATCGGCGACGCCGGCGACCTCGTCGAGGAACGCGCGCGCCTGGTACTCGAACATCTGGTTCTGGCCCCAGCCGACGCCGGGTGCGTCCATCGCCATACCGCCGGCCACGTAGGGGTGGTCCGGCCCGAGGACGACCTGGCGGTACCCACCGAGGCGGGAGCCGTCGGACTGCAGGGCGAGGCCGATCTCCGACGGCCGCTCCTGGTCCCAGCGCGCGGCGCCGCCCTCGCAGAAGACCTCGATCACCAGACCGTTCGGATGGGCCGTCGCGACGCGGGACACCTCGAGCGAGCCGACCGCGGCACCGTCGCCGAAACGAGCGCTGAAGGTGGCGTAGTCGTCGTTCTCGACGGCCTGCGTCTCGCCGGTCAGTTCGACTGCCGCACCCCGGAGTGCGTGTCCGGCGGCGACGGGTCGTTCGGTGATCGTCGTGGTGAAGAGCCCGCCGGTGACGCTCCGGACGTCTCCGGCGAGGAACTCCGCGATGTACGTCAGGTGCGAGCCGACGTCGGCGAGCGCGCCCGTTCCGGGAGCGCCGGCGTAGCGCCACGAGAACGGGACGTCCGGCGAGGATCCGTAGTCGGTCCAGTAGCGGCCGGAGAGGTGCAGGACCTTCCCGAGGGTGCCGTCCTCGATCAGCTCGCGGATCGCCGCGATGCCCGGTGCGCGTCGGTAGGTGAAGCCGACGCGGGCGATCGTGCCCTGTGCCTCGGCGGCACGGGCGGCGTCGGCCATCGCGCGGGCGTCCTCGAGCGAGTCGGCCAACGGCTTCTCGCACAGCACGTGCTTGCCGGCGGCGAGAAGCCCCTCGACGATCTCGCGGTGCAGGCGGTTCGCGACGACGACGCTCACCACGTCGATGTCGTCGGCGGCCGCGATCGCCCGCCAGTCGGTGTCGTGCCGCTCGAACCCGAAGCGCTGCGCGGCCTCGGCGGCGAGGGGCTCGTACACGTCCCCGATCGAGACGAGCCGCACGGGCGGCAGCGTCGGAGCGAACAGGGACGGGGCGTTCCGCCACGCGGCCATGTGGGCCTTGCCCGCCATGCCCGCGCCGATGACGGCGACGCCGATGCTCTCGCGCATGTGCTCTCCTTCGAGCTGGTTCTTCCGGTCCTGGTCCGTCGGGGACCGGTCCGTTCGGTTCTGGAACGTTCCAGAAGGGGTCGGTAGACTGTAGACCCACCTCCCCATGTCCTGTCAAGGAGCGACCGTGTCGAACCGCCGTCCGCCGACGATCATCGACGTCGCAGCACTCGCGGGCGTCTCGAAGTCGCTGGTCTCGATGGTGATGCGCGACGACCCCGGCGTCTCCGACAGCCGTCGCGCGGCCGTCCTCGCCGCCGCCGCGTCGCTCGGGTACCGGCCGAACCGTGCCGCCGCGATCCTCGCCGGCACCAGGACCCGCACGATCGGCGTCGTCGTCGACGACTTCCGCAACCCCTGGTACGTGCCGATGCTCGACGGCATCCGGTCGACGCTCGCACCACACGGGTTGCGTCTGACGCTCGCCGACGCCGTGGCGAACGCGCACCTCGGCAGCTCCCCGTTCGACGACCTCGTGTCGCTCCGGGTCGACGGCGTCATCCTCGGGGCCGAGAGCTCGGTCGACCTCCTCGTCCCCGACGACACCCCCGTGGTCGTCGCCGGCGAGCGCGCGTCCGTCCCGCCCGGGCTGGACGTGGTGGCGTCGGACGAGGCCGCCGGCGCACGCATCGCCGTCGACCACCTCGTCGGGCTCGGGCACCGGCACATCGCGCACCTGACCGGCGCCGGTGGTTCGGCAGCAGCGCGGCGCGTGTCGACCGTCGCCCGGATGACGTCGTCCGGCGTCGAGCCCCTGGTCCTCGGGGAGGGGCCGACGTCCGAGCAGACCGGGTTCGACGCCGCGCGGGCAGCTCTGGCCGTGCACCCGTCCCTGACCGCACTGTTCGCGGCGAACGACGTGATGGCGATGGGAGCGATCGCCGCTGCGCGACAGGCCGGGCTGCGCGTGCCGGAGGACCTGTCGGTCATCGGCCACGACGAGACCCCGCTCGCGGCGTCGCCCCTGCTGCAGCTCACGACGGTCGACCCGCACAACGACGAGGTCGGACGGCTCGCGGCCGCCCGGCTGATCACCCTCATCGGGGACTCGTCGCGCCCGGCACCGACGCGTGACCTCGTGACGCCCACCCTGGTCGTCCGCAGCACCACCGCTCCCCCGCGGGCGTAGCGCCCCAGCGATCGAGTGCGCAGAAACGGGGATCCTCGCCCGCCGGACGTCCCCGTTTCCGCGCACTCGATCCCACCGACGCCCACCGGCACCGGCCACCCCGTCAGCGCGGCAAGGACATCGAGTTCAGGGACCACATCGCGACACCGTGCAGCCCGAGCTCCCGCGCGAGCGCCGTCCGCGCGCGGTACGAGCGGGCATCCGACCAGTGCAGCTCGCGTCCGTCGTCGAGCTCCGCCGACCACTCCCCGTCGCGGTCCGACCAGACTGCCGCGTCCCCCGCCAGACGCCGTGCAGCTCCCGGCCCCAGCGGCGCGTCACCCGCACCGGGACCCCATGCGTACCCGTACGACGCGATCCCGAGGTCGATGCGGTCCGCGCGGAGCCCCTGCGCCTCGGCAGCGTGCACCACCCGGGTCGCCCAGGGCAGCGCCCCCACCGTGCCGGGCCCGCTCCACGGACCGTGCTGGTCGTACGTCATGAGCACGAACCGGTCCACGTGCTCCGAGAGTCCGCGCAGGTCGTACCCGGTCGCCCGGAACCCGGCCGCCGACGTCGATGCCATCACCGCCATCGAGACCCGCGCGTCGTCGCCGAGCTGATCGTGCACGGCGTCCCGGACCGCGGCGGCGAACGCGACGAGCCCCGCTCGGTCCCGGGCCCGCAGCGACTCGAGGTCGATCTGCACGCCCTGCATCCCGGCGTCGTCGGCGGCGCGGGCCACCTGGCGGGCGACACGACCGCGGTTCTCCGCGGAGGACAGCAGCGCCGTGCCGGCCTGCGGCGAGAAGTCACCGATCGTCGACGAGTAGTTGCTCACGAGGAGCTCGGCCGAACCACCCGCGGCCGACGCCAGTCCGGCCAGTCCGGCGGGAGCCTCGTTCAGGCGCGAGCCGTCGTCCGCGACCGTGACACCGTCGACCCCGATCGTCGTCGCGAGCGGGACGGCGTCGGTGACACGGTCCACCGCGGTCCCGCCGGGTTCGACGTACGCCTCGACCTCGAGCCCCGAACCGGATGCGCACCCGGCGAGCACCAGCCCCGACACGAGGACGGCCACCACGACACCCGCACGACGAACCACCCGGTCACGGTAGCGGGTCAGACGCGCTCGTACTCCAGGCGTTCGACCGCCGTCGCGAGCTCGTCGAGTTCCGGCACGCCGTGCGCCTCGGTCAGCGCTGCCTCGAGCGCGGCGGCGTGGATCGGTGCCGCACGATCGAAGAGCGCGGAGCCGGCATGCGTCAACTCCGTGTAGAGCCCTCGACGGTCGTCCGCGCAGAGCACCCGGGTCAGCAGGGCACGTTCCTCGAGCCGGTTCACGAGCCGCGTCGTCGCACTCGGGCTGAGCGCCGCGGCGCGCGCGAGCTGCTGCATCCGCATGTGGAAGCCGTCCTGTCGCCGGAGCGCATCGAGCACCGTGAACTCCACGACGGACAGGTCGACCTCGCGCAGTGCCTGCTCGAGGTGCGACTCGATCAGGCTGTGCAGCGCGCCGAGGGTGCGCCAACCGTGTGCGCGGACCGCGATCGCCGTGTCGTCGATGCTCATGAGGACCTCCCAAGTCGTTGCACGCGCAGATAGTTGCTTGCGCACACACCTAGCGTGTGCAACTATTTATCCCGCGCTCGCAACTACCAGCGTACGCGGCATGCCCGCGGCGGACAACAGGAGAGGACCACGCATGCCTGCTGGACTCATCGCACTCGCGCTCGGCGGCTTCGGCATCGGACTGACCGAGTTCGTCATCACCGGACTGCTGCCGGAGGTCGCGGCGGACTTCGGCGTCACCGAGACCACGGCCGGCTGGCTCGTCACGGGCTACGCGCTCGCGGTCATCGTCGGCGCGCTCGGCCTGACCGCCGCCACCACCAGGCTCCCCCGGAAGCCCGTGCTCATCGGACTCCTCGTGCTGTTCGTCATCGGCAACACCCTGTCGGCACTCGCACCGACGTACGGCGTGATGATGACCGGCCGTGTCGTCGCCGCGCTCTGCCACGGCGCGTTCTTCGGCATCGGCTCCGTCGTCGCGTCGAACATGGTCGCGCGCGAGAAGCGGGCCTCCGCCGTCGCACTCATGTTCACCGGGCTCACCGCGTCGAACGTGCTCGGCGTCCCCTTCGGCACGTTCCTCGGTCAGGCGATGGGCTGGCGCGCCACCTTCTGGGCGATCGCCGCGATCGGCGTCGTCGCCCTCGTCGGAGTCGCCCTGCTCGTGCCCGCCACGAAACAGGACGCGGCGCCGTCACTCGTCCGCGAACTCGGCGCGTTCCGCTCCGGCCAGGTGTGGCTGTCGCTCGGCGTCACCGTGCTCGGGTACGGCGGCATGTTCGGCGCCTTCACCTACATCGCGTACACGCTCACCGCCGTCTCGGGCTTCGCGTCGGCCGCGGTCCCGTGGCTGCTCGTCGTCTTCGGTCTGGGCCTGTTCGTCGGCAACTGGGCCGGCGGCCGCCTCGCCGCGAAGTCGATCGACCGGACGCTCCTCGTCGTGCTCGCGAGCCTGACGGTCGTCCTCGCGCTCTTCGCCGTCGTCGCCACGAACCCCGTGCTCACCGTCGTTGCCCTCGTGCTCATGGGTGCGTTCGGTTTCGCCACCGTGCCGGCGCTGCAGACCCGCGTGATGCACTACGCGGACCACGCCCCGACCCTGGCGAGCGGCGCGAACATCGCCGCGTTCAACCTCGGCAACGCGTTCGGCGCCTGGATCGGCGGATTGACGATCGCCGCCGGCCTCGGCTACACCTCGCCCATCTGGGCAGGCGCCGCCATCACCCTGGCCGGGCTCGCGCTCGTGGCGGTGCCCGCCGGCGCAGCGCGCCGCGGCGGCGCCGCACGCCCCGTGCGGACCGGGAGCATCAGCACCGTCGGCTGAACCGCGACCAGGTGACGGACTGGAGGCTCGGTGCACGCCCGCACCGAGCCTCCAGTCCGTCTGCCGGTCACGGGACCAACGCCCAGCCGACGCGACTACCGTCACCGGCAGGTGACCCAGCCCCCGGCCGCCGGATCGATCCACAGCCGACCGGAAGCCGTCATGCATCCACCGCTCACAAGAACCGCCCTCCTCGACAGCGCGTCCCCGACGACGCGCGGGGGCGGGCCGTGTCGATGACTGCGCGAGAAGGCATGCTCTGGACCGAGACGCACGCTGGCCACTGGGAGGGGTGCTCCGGGTCGACGCTCATGGGTGTCATCTCCTGGCACGACGGGTACGCGGTCCGGTCCTCCGGCGGCGAGGTCCACGGGCAGCACAGCACACTCGACAGCGCGAAGGCGCAGCTCGAGGGCTGGATGCGCTGGCTCGACTCCACCGACGCGGCCTGAACCCACCCGGACAGCGAAGAAGCCCCGCCGATCGGCGGGGCTTCTGTCCGTGTGCGGAGACGGAGGGATTTGAACCCTCGGTCCCCTCAAAGGGGACTCCACCTTAGCAGGGTGGTGCACTCGGCCGGACTATGCGACGTCTCCATGCGCCCTTGCGGACGCACGCACCACCATACAGGAGGACCGGGGCGGTCTCGACCCGGTGTTTCCCGGCGGGCGCGTCGGGGTGTCCGCTCATGGTCCCCCGAAGTGGGGACACCCGGGGGTTGTCTCCGTGTACCCCGGTCACTAGTCTCATCGGGACGCGGCGATCACGTTCCGGGGCTCGTCCCCGTTGTCGCGACACAGCACCCAGCGTCGCTCCCTGGCCTGGGCCCGGCTCGCCCGATGATCGGCGTCCGCCGAGGAGCGACTCCGCGGGGGCGTGACCACGGTCACGTCCCCGCTTTTTCGTGCGCGGGCGCCGGTCGCCGCGGCCCGAGTCTCGCGCTGAGCGACAGTTCTCGGGCTCGGCCGCGCGAGAGCTGTCGGCCAACACGAGACTCGGGGCGGAGAGCGCGAGACTCGGGGGCGCAGGCAGGCCGGTTAGGACCCGAAAGCCTTCGAGCAGGTCTGCTGATCGGCGGACTGGCCCTGCAACCCGTCGATCGTGTCGGACGTCGCGGGAGCGGACGGGGTCGCGGGCGAAGCGGAATCCGAACCGGCGTCGGTCGCGGGCGTCGTAGGATCGGCTGTGAGAGCCGACGGGTCCGCCGCAGGGGTCGAGGGGGTCGCGGCGGCGCTCGGGTCCGCCTCGGACCCGATGCCCGTGCTGCCGGCACCGAGCGAGAACGACTGATCGGCCTTGATCTTCTCGAACAGCTGGTCGGCGAGGTACTTCGTCGGCTGCACCTTCCC
This sequence comes from Curtobacterium sp. L3-7, assembly GCF_048756585.1. Taxonomy (NCBI): domain Bacteria; kingdom Bacillati; phylum Actinomycetota; class Actinomycetes; order Micrococcales; family Microbacteriaceae; genus Curtobacterium; species Curtobacterium sp. L3-7. Next base: position 3,620,389 of record NZ_CP151474.1, read on the forward strand.
CGCGTAGACGCCCGTGCCACCGGTCGTCCCCGGGTACTGCACGAAGTTCACCTGGTCGAGGGGCAGGTCCTGCAGCGCCCGCCCCATCTGCACCATCGTCCCGGCGTCGTTGAGACTCTGCGAGAGCTGCATGTTGGACGCCGCCGCCCGCGCGAGCTTGTACAGCGTCGCGGGCGAGGTCAGGGTCTGGTTCGACTTCACCGTCCGCAGGAGCGACGACAGGAACACCTGCTGCGAGCTGATGCGACCGAGGTCGGAGCCGTCGCCGACACCGTGCCGCGTGCGGAGGAACTCGAGCGCCTGGGAGCCCTGCAGGGTGGTGGTCCCGGCCGGCAGGTCGAGCCCGGTGTAGCGGTCGTGGATCGGCGACGCCACACACACCGGCACGCCGCCGATGGCGTTGGACATCTCGATGACGCCGTTGAAGGACACCGCTGCGGAGTACTGCACGTCGAGCCCGGTCAGGCCCTGCACCGTCTGCACGACGCAGTTCAGGCCCCCTTCACCCCACGCGCTGTTGATCGGCTGCGCGGCCATCGCCGGCGTCGAACCGGAGCCGTCTGGCTTCTCGCACGCCGGGATCGGCGTGATGAGGTCACGCGGGATGCTCACCGCCGTCGCGTTCGTGTGGTCCGCGGAGACGTGCAGCAGGATGTTGACGTCGTTGAGGGTCGCGTCCCGCTCGCCGTACTGGGTTCCCTGCTCCGGGTCGTTGTCGGTGCCGACCACCAGCATGTTGAAGCCACCCTTGTAGGCGCTGAGCGCGTCGCCGCCGCTCTTCGCCTCGGCAACGGGCTGCCCCTGGATCTGCACGCCCTCGCCGAAGTCGTCGGTGACCTGCTTCGCCGCGATGGCCGCGACCGACGCGGAACTGATGAGGGCGACCGCGACCACCCCGGAGAGGACCTTGGCGACCGTGCCGAACGGGGAACGGCGACGCAGACGTCCGTGACGGGCGATCCCGCTGGCTCGGTTGAGTCGGTGGGATCGATCACGAACGTCGTTCACGGGCACTCCTGTCGTCGGCGGACACGATGGCGGCGCCGTCCTGATCGACGCCACGGTGTCCCCGCACGGCGCCGGACCGAGTCTGGTCGGGGGCGCGGGGACGGCAACCGGTCAAGGCTGCCACAGGACCGCCTGACGTTTCAGTGTGCAACCAGCGCGAATCCTCGGTGAAGCCCGTCTTCGTGGGTCAGCCGCCGGCCGCGACCGCGCAGGTCTTCTGCTTCGCCGTCTGCCCGGTGACACCCGGCATGTCCTGGGGCGCCGACGATTCCTTCGCCGACGACTGGTCGACGGCGGGAGCAGCAGCACTCGCGGATGCGTCGCGGTCCGTCGCACCGCGCCCCGTGGAACCGGCGTCCAGCCGGAACGGCCGGTCAGCGCGGACGGCTCGCATCAGGCGGTCGGCCGTGGCCTGCTCGGGGACGACCTTGCCGGGGAACGACGGGTCGTCGACGCTGCCGGGGTACTGCACGAAGGTGATCCGGTCGAGCCCGATCCCCTCGAACGCTCCGGCCATGTCGACCATCGTCGAGGGCTTCGCGAGCGAGGTGGACAGGGTGATGTTCTTCGACGCGGTCTTCGCGAGGCCGTAGAGCTTCGACGGGTCCCCGAGCGTGCCCTCGCTCTTCACCTTGCGCATCAGGGACGACAGGAACTGCTGCAGGCTCGAGATCCGTGCGAGGTCGCTCCCGTCACCGACGCCGTGCCGGTCGCGCAGGAACGCGAGTGCCGTCTTGCCCGACACCGTGTGCTCCCCCGCCGAGAGCTGCAACCCCGTGTAGGGATCGTCGACCGCGTCCGTCACGCACACCGGGACCCCGCCGACGGCGTCGGACATCCGGATCACGCCGGCGAAGCTCACCTGGGCCGCGTACGGGATCTCCATGCCGGTGACCTGCTCGACCGTCTGCACGACGCACTGCATCCCACCCCGGCCGTACGCCTGGTTGATCGGGGTGTCCTCGACGGCCGGGGATCCGCCGCACGCGGGCTGGTCGACGACGAGGTCACGGGGGAAGCTCACGGCGACCGCCTGAGTGTGGTCGGCCGAGACGTGGAGCAGGACGTTCGAGTCGTTGAGCGTCGCACCGCGTTCGCCGTACGCCGTCCCCTGCGCCGGGTCGTTGTCGGCGCCGATCGCCAGCACGTTGAAGGCCCCGTCGGTCGACCCACCGTCACCGCCGACGTCGACCGCGCGCTGCAGGAACCCGTGGCCGACGTCGTACGCGGCGTACGCCGAGAGCGAGGTCGCGCTCACCAGTGCGACGGCGACAGCGATGCCGACACCGGAGAGCAGCCGTGCGACACCGAGGTCACGTGGACGGCGCCCGTGTCGGGCACCGCTCACGCGGTACCCGGGGCCGGACAGCACGCTGGGGCGCCGACGCGCGTCGAGCACGTCGTCGAACCGCACGCGAGCGGCGTCGGGACCATCGGGATCGGTCACGGGCGGACTCCCTCCGAGCAGCCTCGGGTCCAGGCCGCTCGCCGGGGGACGATACCCGAGCCGGGTCACCCCGCCGCGGAGGCGGATCGGCTCGGCGTGCCTCGTTCGGGGGTCACGGCGTGCCGCACCCCCGGAGTCCGACCACACCGAGCACGACGCACGCCGACACCGAGCCCGACAGCAGCGAGACCGATCATGCGGGAACCGCTGCGCGGAACCGATCGGGCAGCGTGATGAGACACCCCCCGAGCTCGCAGACGAGACGAGTGCACTCCTCGAGGTCTTCCCGCCCCGCAGCGACCCGGGCGGCATCGACGAGCCCCTGCCGATGTCGTCGGTCCACCACGGCGTCGATGCCGTTCGCCAGGGCGACGTCGTCCGTGTAGAACATGTCGAGCACCGGGCGCTGCGCCGCCACCCAGTCCGCACTGACCGACGACCCGGCACGGCGGAGCAACCACGCGGCGAGCTCGACGAACGATCCCGCCTCGGTCATGCAGTCGCGGATCCAGAACGGGTCGAACCGCTCGGTCGTGGCATCGGCCACCGACGGCGGCTCGGCGAGCATCGTGCACGTGACGCGGATCCGTTCCTTCATCTGGTCGAGCGACCACTGCGCGATGACGACACCCACGTACCGCTGGACGGACACCAGCCGCAGCGCTTCGAGCGGGACGAGCGCTTCGCGCACCGGCGTCCGGGAGACGTGCATGTCGTCGGCCAGGTTGTCGAGCCGCAGACGCTGCCCACGCCGGTACTCACCACGCAGGATCCGGTCCATCAGCCGCAGGAACACGGCATCGCGGAGCAGGCTGCGCGGGACGCCGAGCGGATCGAGTGAACCGCTCTGCACACGCGCAACCGGATGTTCGTCGTACCCCATGCGACGACCTTCACGCACGGACGACACCACCAGCGATCAGCGGCCCCGATCGGTGGAGCGACCCACCGACCACCAGGCTGTGGAGGGCACGGCTCCCGATCACCTCGTCTTGCATCACAGCACTCCCATGTCTCCGAGACCCCGGGCTGGGGTCGCTGGGATGACGATGGCAGGGGTGCGGATCAGGCGCTAAACATTCCGGATTCCGTGTATCACTTGCGGGACTTCTCCTCTTCCTCCGCTGCGATCACCGACAGCGGCTGAGTCACGTCCTCGAGCCCCTTCCGCGCGGCGTCCACGCCGAAGATGAGCGCGACCACCCCGCCGGCGATCATCACCCCGGCGCCGAGCAGGTACCCCCAGAACAGCGGCTCACGCGACGACCCGTCCCCGATGAACGCGCCGTAGATCGCCGGCGCGATCGCACCGAAGATCTGCGCGAGCGCGAAGAAGTACGAGATCGCCTGCGACCGCAGTTCGAGCGGGAAGATCTCGCTCACGGTGAGGTACGCACTCGACGCCCCGGCCGAGGCGAAGAAGAACGAGATGCACCAGAAGATCACCTGCACGGTCGCCGAGATCGCGTCGGCGCGGAAGAGGAACGCCGACACCGCGAGCACGAGTCCGGAGACCAAGTAGGTGCTGAAGATCATCTGCCGACGGCCCCACGTGTCGAACAGCCGCCCGAGGATCAGCGGTCCGAGCAGGTTGCCGATCGCGAAGGGGAAGAAGTAGACCGCCGTCTGCGACGTCTTCAGGCCGAAGAAGTTCGTGAGCACCAGCGCGTAGGTGAAGAAGATCGCGTTGTAGAGGAACGCCTGCGTGATCATCATCGTCGCACCGACCAGCGTGCGTGTCGGGTACTGCCGGAAGAGCACCTTCACGATCGTCGTGAACCGGACGCGGTCCATCGGCGTGACCGACATCGCCTTGGAACGGTCGACCTCCGGCAGCTTCTGTCCCGTGCTGCGCTCGACCGACTCCTCGATCCGCGTCAGCGTGGCGTCCGCCTCCTCTTCCCGCCCGTGGGTCATCAACCACCGCGGACTCTCCGGGATGTGTCGCCGTAGGAAGATGATCGCGATACCGAGCACCGGGCCGAGGAAGAACCCGATGCGCCAACCGATGTTCTCTGCGAAGAGCGACGGGTCGAGCAGGTAGATGTTCGCGAAGGCGCCGAGGGCCGCACCGCCCCAGTAGGTGCCGTTGATGGCGATGTCGACGTGGCCGCGGTACTTCGACGGGATGAGCTCGTCGATCGCGGAGTTGATCGCGGCGTACTCGCCGCCGATCCCGAGTCCCGCCACGAACCGGAAGGCCGCGAGGAACCAGAAGTCCTGCGCGAAGCCGGCGATACCGGAGCCGATGAGGTAGATCGCGAGCGTCAGGATGAAGAGCTTCCGCCGGCCGAGTCGGTCGGACATCCGCCCGAACACCAGCGCTCCGACCACCTGGCCGACCAGGTAGATCGTGCCGAGCGAGGTCACCTGCTGCGTGGAGAGGTTCAAGTCCGCCTGGAACCCGGCGTTCGAGACGATCTGGATCTCGAGGCCGTCGAGGACCCAGGAGACCCCGAGGCCCACCACGACACTCCAGTGGAACCGTGTCCACGGGAGTCTGTCCATCCTGGCCGGTACCAGGCTCGTGATCGTTCCGGAGGGGTTCGCGCTGCTCACGAAGGGGAACCGTACGCCGAGAACGCGGCGGTTGTTCGGCCCCGGAACGAACGGCGATCCGGGCGCGGAGCCGGATCCCCCTATTCGAATCCGGCTCCGACGCCGGAAGGACAATCATTGCAATCGCTATGAATACTCACAAGCGGACCGCCGGACGGGAGGCTCGTGGCCAGCTGGCACCGAGCCTCCAGTCCGATGCCCCTGGAGCAGGCGTACCCTCGACGAGGTGACCCGACCCGACATCCGAACGGTCGGCGAGCTCCGCACCTCTGGTCACGTCCAGAAGACGGTCCGCGCCGAGATCCGCGACAACCTGCTGAGCGCCCTCCGTGAGGGCACCGATCCGTGGCCCGGCCTCCACGGCTTCGAGACCACCGTCATCCCGCAGCTCGAACGAGCCCTCATCGCCGGCCACGACGTCGTCCTGCTCGGCGAACGCGGCCAGGGCAAGACCCGACTGCTGCGCACCCTGCAGGGCCTGCTCGACGAGTGGACCCCGGTGATCGCCGGCTCCGAGCTCGGCGAGCACCCCTTCGAACCGATCACCGCCGCCAGCAGACGGCGCGCAGAAGACCTCGGCGACGCGATGCCCATCGACTGGTGGCACCGCGACGGCCGCTACGTCGAGAAGCTCGCGACGCCCGACACCTCCGTGGCCGACCTGATCGGCGACGTCGACCCGATGAAGGTCGCCGAGGGCCGCAGCCTCGGTGACCCCGAGACCATCCACTTCGGCTTGATCCCCCGGGCGCACCGCGGCATCGTCGCGATCAACGAGCTGCCCGACCTCGCCGAGCGCATCCAGGTCGCGATGCTCAACGTGATGGAGGAGCGCGACGTGCAGATCCGCGGCTACGTGCTGCGGCTCCCGCTCGACGTCCTCGTCGTCGCGAGCGCGAACCCCGAGGACTACACGAACCGCGGCCGCATCATCACGCCACTGAAGGACCGCTTCGGCGCCGAGATCCGTACGCACTACCCGATCGAGCTCGACGACGAGATCGCCGTCATCCGGCAAGAGGCGCACCTCACCGCCGACGTGCCGGACGCACTGGTCGAGATCCTCGCCCGCTTCACTCGGGCACTGCGCGAGTCCAGCGCCGTCGACCAGCGCAGCGGTGTCAGCGCACGGTTCTCGATCGCCGGAGCCGAGACCGTCTCCGCCGCTGCCGTCCACCGCGCCGCGCGACAGGGCGAGACCGAAGCCGTAGCACGGCCGATCGACCTGGAGACCGCGGTCGACGTCCTCGGCGGCAAGATCGAGTTCGAGTCCGGGGAAGAGGACCGTGCCGACGAGGTCCTCGAGCACCTGCTCCGGACCGCCACCGCCGAGACGGTGCGCTCCCGGCTCCGCGGCCTCGACCTCGGACAGCTCGTGGAGGCGCTCGACGGCGGCACGATGGTGACCACCGGCGAGCAGGTCGCCGCCCGGGCTTTCCTCGAGGGGCTGCCGTCCCTCGGCGAGTCCGACCTGTACGACCAGATCTGCGAGCGACTCGGTGCCACGAACGACGGCGAGCGCGCCGGCGCGATCGAGCTCGCGCTCGAGGGGCTCTTCCTCGCGCGGAAGATCAGCAAGGAGTCGGGCGGGGGCGAAGCAGCGTATGGGATGTGAACAGCATGGCTAGTCGGCAGAACCGCCGGCTGACCCGTGACACCCGGTACGGCCGGTACGAGGGCGGCCCCGACCCGCTCGCCCCGCCGGCGGACCTCTCCGAGGCACTCGACGCCATCGGCCAGGAAGTCATGGCGGGGTACTCCCCCGAGCGTGCGATGCGGGAGTTCCTGCGTCGCGGCGGGCGGGACCAGCGCGGCCTCGACGACCTCGCTCGCCGGGTCGCCGAGAAGCGCCGCGAACTCACCGCGAAGAACAACCTCGACGGCACGCTGCAGCAGGTCAAGCAGCTGCTCGACGAGGCCCTGCTCGCCGAGCGCGGGCAGCTGGCGCGCGACACCGAGATGGACGACGGCGACCGCGCCCTCGCCGAGATGCAGCTCGACAGCCTGCCGCCCTCGCCGGCGGCCGCAGTGAGCGAGCTCGGCAGCTACGACTGGAAGAGCCCCGCGGCACGCCAGAAGTACGAGGAGATCAAGGACCTGCTCGGCCGCGAGATGCTCGACCAGCGCTTCGCGGGCATGAAGCAGGCGCTCGAGAACGCCAGCGACGAGGACCGCGCCGACGTCCAGGCGATGATGCAGGACCTCAACCAGCTGCTCGAGGACCACCGCGCCGGCACCGACTCGCAGGAGCAGTTCGACGAGTTCATGGCGAAGCACGGCGAGTACTTCCCGTCGAACCCGCAGAACGTCGACGAGCTGCTCGACGACCTCGCCGCCCGCTCCGCCGCAGCCCAGCGGATGCGGAACTCGATGACGCAGGAGCAGCGCGACGAGCTCGACGCTCTCGCGCAGCAGGCGTTCGGTTCCCCCGACCTGATGGGCGCATTGTCCCAACTCGACGGGAACCTGCGTGCGCTCCGCCCGGGCGAGGACTGGGGCGGCTCCGAGCGGATGGAGGGCGAGCAGGGTCTCGGGCTCGGCGACGGCACCGGCGTGTTCCAGGACATCGCCGACCTGGACTCCCTGGCTGAACAACTGGCGCAGTCGAGCCCCGGATCCGACCTCGACGACCTCGACCTGGAGTCCCTGGCACGCCAACTCGGCTCCGAGGCCGCCGTCGACGCGCGCACGCTCCAGCAGCTCGAGAAGGCCCTGCGGAACTCCGGCACCATGCGCCGCGGTGCCGACGGCCAGTACAAACTCACCCCGAAGGCCATGCGGCAGCTCGGCAAGAGCCTGCTGAAGGACGTCGCGCAGAAGATGTCCGGCCGGCAGGGCGCACGGGACCTGCGGCGGTCGGGAGCCTCTGGCGAACCGTCCGGAGCGAGCCGGCAGTGGGCGTTCGGGGACACCGAGCCGTGGGACATCCCGCGGACGATCACGAACGCCGTCACCCGCACGGCCGCGACGGGACGCACCGGGGCCGGCGTCCGCCTCACCATCGACGACGTCGAGGTGCAGGAGACCGAGGCCCGCACCCAGGCCTGCGTGGCGCTCCTCGTCGACACGTCGTTCTCGATGGCGATGGAGGACCGCTGGGTCCCGATGAAGCGCACCGCCCTCGCCCTGCACACGCTGATCTCCACACGGTTCCGCGGGGACGACCTGCAGCTGATCGCCTTCGGTCGCGAGGCCGAGGTGATGGACGTCGAACAGCTCGTCGGCCTCGACGCGATGTGGGACAAGGGCACGAACCTGCACCACGCCCTCCTGCTGGCGAACCGGCACTTCCGGAAGCACCCGACCGCGCAGCCCGTGCTGCTCATCGTCACCGACGGCGAGCCCACGTCGCACCTGGAGCCGAACGGGCAGGTGTACTTCAGCTACCCGCCCGACCCGATGACGATCGCGCTGAGCGTGCGTGAACTCGAGAACGCACACCGGCTCGGTGCGCAGACGACGTTCTTCCGCCTCGGCGACGACCCGGGGCTCGCCCGGTTCATCGACGGCATGGCCCGGCGGGTCGACGGGACGGTCACGGCGCCGGAGAACGACGACCTGGGTGTCGCGGTGGTCGGCTCGTACCTCGGCTCGCGGCGCGGCGGCGCGCTCTTCCGCGACGACGACTGGGGCGGGTTCGGCCGGTTCGGCTGACGGAACCATCCACCGGACGGGAGGCTCAGTGGCAGCTGGTACCGAGCCTCCCCCCACCGGCACGGCCGGCCCGCCGCTGGCGCGTCGGTCCGGAACCGGCGGCGTGGGCCCAGTCCGTCTCGTGGTGCGTCTAGAACAACGGCCAGGGAACCGCCGGACCGTACCCGGCCGGTGGCGGGAAGCGGCCGACGGCCGCCAGGGCGGCGCACCGCGCCTCGAGGTTGTCGATCTCGTCGACCGTCAGGTGCTCCTCGAGCTGCGCGCCCAGATCGCCGTGCAGCGCCGACACCACGCGGTCGATCCCCGCGAGCTCGTCATCCTTGAGCGGCTCGTCGATCCAGCCCCACAGCACCGTCCGGAGCTTGTGCTCGACGTGGAAGGTCAGGCCGTGGTCGACGCCGTGCCGGTGCCCGTCCGGCATCGCGAGCACGTGGCCACCCTTGCGGTCCGCGTTGTTCACCACGACGTCGAAGACGGCCATCCGACGGAGCGCCGCGGAGTCCTCGTGCACGAGCGTGACCGGGTTGTCGTGCTCATCGATCGCCTCGAGCACGGTCAGCATCGGCTGGTCGGGCTGCTCGGCCTCGTCCGTGGGGATGACGTCCACCGCGTCCTGGTCCGGGTCGATCTCCTGCCAGCGCTGGATCATCCCGCGGCCGAGCGGACCCTCACCGAGCCACGTCGGCGGGACGACGCGCCAGCCGAACGCCTCGGACACCAGGAACGCCGAGTACTCGCGGCCAGCGAGGGTGCCGTCGGGGAAGTCCCACAGCGGCTTCTCGCCGGCGATCGGCTTGTACACGACCTGCTCGCCGTCGAGGTCCGCCAGGAAGGTGGCGTTCGATGCCTCGCGGATTCGTGCGGTGAGCTGCAAGCCGCTGGGTTCGGCTTCGCTCATGCGTCGCCGGGCGGCCGTCCGGCGGCCACGACCTCGCGCGTGCGCTCCACGAACGCGCGCGCGGTGCCGACCGGGATCTTCACCTGGAGCAGCTCGCTCGGCTCGGGCATCTCCACGACCGCCTCGATCTCACCGTCCTCGTCGGACTCCTCGGACAGGATCTCCAGCTCGTCCTCGATCGGGTACGCCTCGATGACCACCTGGGCCGTCGCCGGGTCGAACCCCAGGCTGAGGGCACCCGCACGGAACTCGGGCTCCACCGGCTGGTCGAGCGGGTCGACGTCGTACAGCTCACGCGGCACCGACGGCGGGACGCTGAAGCGGTTCTCCTCCACCGTGGCGACCTCGTCGAGGAGTTCGTCGAGCTTCTCCGCGAGGACCGCGGACTGCTCCTTCTCGAGCGCGACGCTCACCACCCGGCGGCCGTCGCGCGCCTGCAGGTAGAAGGTCCGCTCACCGGGGCGCCCGATGGTGCCGACGACGAGACGATCCGGCCAGTCGAAGCCGTGGACGATGGGGGGCATACCCGCATTGTAGGAGCGACCGGCTGCGTCCGTTCAGGGTCTGTCAGTACCCGTCTGGTCTGTTGCGTTGCCCGCACCGCCGCCGACTGCGGCGTCGCCGGTTGGCGCCTGCGCTTTCGCGAGCCACGACAGGTCGCCCGACTCGGTGTTCGTCGCCGCGACCTCCGGTCGGTGCTCGCCGTACCGCACCACCGACACCGACGCTGGGCCGACCGTGATCCGCTGGAACAGGTCGAGGTGCATGCCCAACGCATCCGCCAGGATCGACTTGATGATGTCGCCGTGGCTCACCGCGACCCAGACCGCGTTCGGGCCGTGCGCCGCCTCGATCTCCCCGTCGAGCCGGCGGATCGCGGACACCGCCCGGGACTGCATGGTCTGCATCGACTCGCCGCCGGGGAACACCACGGCGCTCGGGTTCGCCTGCACCGTGCGCCAGAGTGGCTCCTTCGCGAGGTCGGCGAGCTTCCGGTTCTGCCACTCGCCGTAGTCGCACTCGGTGATGCCGCGTTCGATGCGCTGCTCGGGGTCGCCGTCCTGGAACGCCGTGATCGCCCGCGCCGTCTGCCGGCAGCGCTCCAGCGGGCTGGACACCACCGCTGCGAGGGGGACGGCGGCGATGCGCTCGGCGGTCGTCGCCGCCTGGCGCTTGCCGACGCTGTCGAGTGCGATGCCGGCGGTGCGGCCGGCGAGGAGGCCGGTCGCGTTCGCGGTGGTGCGTCCGTGCCGGACGAGGAGGACGGTCGCCATGGGCTCGATCCTAGGCTGGACCCGTGTCCGTCCCCGACCTCGCACCCGCACTGGTTCCCGAACTGCTCGTCTCCGACCTCGATGCGAGCCTTGCGTTCTGGGTCGGCAGCTGCGGCTTCACCGTGTCGTACGACCGGCCGGACGAACGCTTCGCGTACATCGTGCTCGGTTCGGCGCACCTGATGCTCGAGCAGGCCGGGGTGGGGCGGAACTGGGTGACCGGGCCACTGGAACAGCCCTTCGGCCGCGGGATCAACTTCCAGATCACGGTCCCTGACAGCGACGTGATCGCCTCGGAGTTGCGGGCGGCGGGCTTCGCCCTCTTCATGGAGCCGGAGATCAAGTGGTACCGGGTCGACGGGGCCGAGGAAGCCGGCGTCCGGCAGTTCCTGGTCACCGATCCGGACGGGTACCTCATCCGGTTTCAGTCGTCCGTCGGGCGACGCCCCGTCTGACCCGAGATGATGGTCGGGTGCTCGTCTCGATCGTCTACATGAGTCGCGCCGTCGAGGAGTTCGACGACGCGGCGATGACTGCGCTGCTCCGGGAGGCTCGGCTCCACAACGAGGCGCTCGGCGTCTCCGGGCTGCTCGTCGCGAAGGGTGGCCGCTTCATGCAGTTGCTCGAAGGCCCGGCGTGGAGCGTCGACGACCGGTTCTCGGTCATCGCGAAGGACCCGCGGCACCACGAGGTGACCTCGCTGATCCGGGAGGACATCGAGAGCCGTCGGTTCGACGGGTGGTCGATGGCCTACCGCGGACTCGACGACGACGACCTGGCTGCGGAAGCGGGGTTCAGCCCGTTCCTGAGCGGGACGACGGACTTCCCGCGGTCGTTCGACCGGACGAGCGCGGCGTGGCTCCTGAAGTGGTTCCGAGATCGCGAGCTGCACGACGTCTGAGCGGTCAGGCGAACGACTCGTCGACGAGGGCCAGCAGCCGCTCCCGGTGCGCCCGCTCCACTGACGCGAGGACGAGCACCTGCCACATCGTCGCCACCGCAGGGAGCAGGTCCTGCCGACCGGAGCGGACGTTCGCGACGAGCTGCACGCCGGTGAAGTACGGCACCACGGTCGCGCCGAGCTGTTCCGGCGAGAGCTCCTGCCCGACCTCACCGCTCGCGACCCCGAGGCGGAAGACGTCGACGACGCCGGCGATCCATTGCTCGTAGAAGCTCGAGGTCGCACCGGCCAGTACACCGTGCTCCAGCGACAGCCGGATCCCCGCGCGGACGACCAGGTCGTGCATGAGCAGGTCGGCGATCGCTCGGGACGCCCGGACGAGTGATCCGACCGGCGACACGTCGGTGAAGTCCATCGCCGCGAAGGTCCGGGCGTTCTGCTCGTCGATGACCGCGCGGGCGATCGACAGCTTCGTCGGGAAGTGGTGGTGGAGCGTGCCCTGACCGACTCCGGCCGCACGAGCGATCCCGGCGATGCTGGCCGTCTCGTACCCGTCGCGATCGAACTCACCGGCGGCGGCTTCGACGATCAGCGCACGTCGCCCCTGGCCTGCCGCATCTCCCACCGGTCCACCGTACCGACCGGCGGGAGCGCTCCCGGCCGTCAGGCCTGGTCGGCGTGCAGGAACTCCGCGATGGCGGTCGCGCCGCTGTTGAAGCGGTAGGTGCTGCCGGCCGTCCCACCGTTGTCGAGGACGTCCGCGACGACCTGCGCGACGTCGCCACGCGACACCTTCGACGACTCGCCGTCCCAGTCGATGCGACCGGTCGGCTCGTCGTCGGTGAGCGTGCTCGGCGCGACGATCGTCCACTCGAGTCCGGAGTCACGGACCACCGCGTCGGCGATCATCTTGGACTGCGCGTACGCGAAGAAGTCGTTGTCCTGCGGCACCCCGTGGTCGAGCACGGAACCTGCCCACGAGACCATCACGTAGCGTTCGACACCCGCGCGCTTGGCAGCCTGCACGGACAGCACTGCCGCATCGCGGTCGATCGCCCAGGTCCGGTCGACCGATCCCCCGCCGGCACCGGCGGACCACACCACGGCGTCCTGCCCGCGGACCAGGTCCTCGAAGCCCGACAGCGTCAGCTCCTGGATGTCGGCCACCTTCGGGTCGCCGCCGTGGGAACGGATCTCGTCGGCCTGGTCGGGGTTCCGGATGACGGACGTGACGTGGTGGCCGCGCTCGCTGAGGATGCGCGTCGCGGGGAGCGCGACCTTGCCGTGGCCGCCGAAGATGATGATGTCGCTCATTGCAACGACGCTACGCGGACCGCCTCAGCGCCGGGTGACCGCGACACGGACGTGGATCGAGCGGAGGGTGTGGGATTCGAACCCACGAGACATCGCTGCCCACCTGTTTTCAAGACAGGCTCCATCGGCCACTCGGACAACCCTCCACGACGCGGCCACGTGGCGAGACGTGACCGCGTCCCGAGGAGTCTAGCCGAGCCTCCAGGCCGGGACCTGGAACACGACGACCCCCGATCGGAGCGATCGGGGGTCGTCGTGTCGACGTCAGGCCGGGCCTGTCAGGTCAGGCCTGCGGACGGTCGTCCTGGCGCCGGCGCGCGCGCTGCGCGGCGAGGAGCAGGACGAGGCCGAGTAGCAGCACGACGATCGCTGCCGGGACACCGATCATGACGATGTTCGTGCCGGTGAACGCCAGCTCCTGCGGAGCCGCCTCGACGGTGAACTTCTTCGTGATCTCCTTCGAGAACACCCACACCGTCTTCTGCGGAGCTGCCGCGCGAGCCCGAGTGGTGGTGTCCACCTCTTCGGCGACCGTGTACTGACCCTTCGCCTTCGCGGTGAACGTCAGCGAACCGGCCGCGACGTCGGCCTCCGAGACGGTGTAGCTGGTCTCGCAGGACTCCACCTGCCCGGGCTGGAGTGCCTCGATCTCGCAGGAGATCGACGATCCGACCTGCTGCTCCACTTCGGCGCGGTCGAGAGTCCGGTTGCCGGTGTTCGCGAACCGGAACGAGCCGGTGACGACGTCGCCGGGACGGAGCACGTCCGCCGAGCTCGACGCGGTGTACTCGCCGCTGATGTCGATGCTGGCAGAGGACTCCAGCGAGACGTCGCGGTGGTCACCGGAGGACACCGAGTCACCCGTGGGCGACGTGCCCGCGGTGGTCAGGTCGAACCCGACCCTCCCGCGGTCGATGTCCTGCTGGGTCAGGGCGTACGGCGCCAGCTCGGTGACGACGTCGGTCCCAGGGGCCAGGGTGCCCTCGCCGACCTGCTCGGGGTCGCCGTCCGACACCACGGACTCCAGGCCCTCGAGCGTCACGTTACCCGCGTTCGAGACGGTCGCGGACAGCAGCACCTCGTCCCCGACCCGCGGAGCAGAACCGTGCTCGGTCTCGGCGAGGTGCGCCGAGAGCACGGACTGCAGCTGCGGTTCCTGCAGCAGCGCGACGTCAGCGGACTCGTCCGCCGAGGGCGTCTGCCCCTTCGGCCCCGTCGCGGCAGCGGCGAGCGAGAAGCGCACCGTGCCGGCGTCGACGTCCCCCTGGGACAGCGTGTAGCCCGCAATCGCGAGCTTCGCCGTGGCGCCCGGAGCGACCGTCTCCGGCGCCTCGACCGTCAGGTCCTCGTGGCCGGGCAGGGAAACCTGCACGTCGGCGAGGGTCACGGTGCCGGTGTTCGCCAGCGTCCCCGTGAGCGTGACGGTGTCGCCCGCGTTCGGAGCGCCCTTCGCGTCGAGCACGGCGCCGAAGCGCGCGCTCATCGTCGCCTGCTGCTCGAACTCGAGCACGGTCTCGGCGTCGTCACGGACCTGCTGGTCCTTCGGACCAACGGCGGCGACCTGCATCGGAACGCTCAGCGTGCCCGCGTCGATGTCCGCCTGCGTCAGCGTGTAGTCCGACACCGACACAGCGGTGGAGGCACCGGGAGCAAGACGCTCCTCAGCAACGGAGACCCGAAGCCCGTCGAAGCCGGGGACGGCGGCGGTCACATCGTGCAGGGTGACGTTGCCGCTGTTCCGGATCGAGCCGGTGAAGGACACGGTGTCGCCGGCCTTGGGGGCCTTCTTGCCGTCCAGCTCGCTGCTGAACTTCGTCGATACGGCCGGAGCCTGCGCGATCGTCGCCTGCGTCGCCTTGGCAGACGCCGTCACCTCGACACCCTTGGGCGCCGTGCTCGTTGCAGTCGCGTCGAACGTGATCGAACCACGGTCCACGTCGGCCTGCGTCACCTTGTAGGAGCCCTCGACCGCGCACTCGACGGACTTGCCGGGCGCGATGTTCGCGGGGCAGGTGACGGTCATGCCACGCTCACCGTCGATGACGATCGTCGTGTCGCGGATCGTGACGTTGCCCGTGTTGGAAGCGATCACACCGAGCGAGACCTTGTCGCCGACGCCCGGGTCCGACGTGGTCTTCACGACCGGCGCCAGGGCGAGCCCCGCACCGGCAGCCTGCTCGAGATCCAGGCTCGCGCCGGCCTCGCTGTTGGCGATCTGACCCTTCGGCCCGTGCGACTCACCACGCATGGTGAACGCGACGGAACCCTCGTCGATGTCGTCCTGCGTCAGCGGGTAGGCGGCGATCGTCACCGGCACAACCGCTCCCGGTGCGAGCGCACCGGACGGCACCTCGACGGCGATGTCGTCGCGGCCGAGCATCGACGCCGCGATGTCGGACAGGGTCACGGTACCGCTGTTCGTCAGCGTGCCCGTGAGGGAGACGGTGTCACCGGCCTTCGGCGTGCTGTCGACGTCGAGGGACGCTCCGAACCGCGACGTGAGGGCACTGCGCTGCTCGATCTCGAGATCGGCCCGTGCGTCGTCCTCGACCTGCTGGTCCTTCGGACCGATCGCGGCGACGTGCATCGGGACGCGCAGTGCGCCCGCGTCGACGTCCGCCTGGGTCAGGGTGTAGTCCGACACCGACACCGCAGTCGACGCGCCAGGGGCGAGCTCGTCGTCGGCGACGGCGACGGTGAGGCCGTCGAAGCCCGGGACGGCAGCGGTCACACCGTGCAGCGTCACGTTGCCGCTGTTCCGGACGGACCCGGTGAAGGAGACCTTGTCCCCGGCCTTCGGGGCCTTGCCGGCGATCGCGCCGGAGAAGGTCGCGGACACCTCGGGGGTCTGTGCAACGGTCGCTTGCGTGGTCGTGGCCTTCGCCTCGACCTCGACACCCTTCGGAGCGGTGCTCGTCGCGGTGGCCGCGAACTCGACCGATCCGTGGTCCACGTCCGCCTGCGTCACGGTGTAGGAACCCTCGATGTCACAGTCGATCGACTTCCCCGGTGCGATGGTCGCAGGGCACGTGACGGTCATCCCGCGATCACCGTCGATGACGATGCTCGTGTCGCGGAGCGTGACGTTCCCGGTGTTCGAGGCGCGGACACTCAACGTGACCGTGTCGCCGGCGCCTGGGTCGCCGGTGGTCTTCACGACCGGTGCGAGGGAGAGCCCCGCGCCGGCGTTCTGCTCGCTGGTGCTCACCGTGGCGGAACCGGAGCCCGGAACGGGAACGCCCAGCCGGGAGAGCGAGGAGATCGTCACCGAGTCGTCGATGCTGCCGGCATCGACGTCGTCCTGGGTGACGTCACGGGCGGGCGTGGTGCACGACACCGTGGCGCCGGCCGCGATGTCGGTCGCAGCGCACGAGTCGGCCGACTCGCCGAGCGTCAGGTCGTGGACCGCGACGTTGCCGTCGTTCCGCACGTCGTAGCGGAACGCGATCTGCTCGCCGAGGTCCGCCACCGCGTCGCCGTTACCACCGGTGATGACCGGGGTGCCGGTCACGGTGAGTGCGTTGCGCTCCGGAGCGAACTCCACCGAGTCCGTCCCGGCGAGGTCGAGCCCCTTGTGCGACGTCACCAGGTCGGTGTCGACCGAGTACGTCCCGGGCGTCGTGGTCGTGACGTCCACCGAGATCGTGCAGTCCGCGGCGCCCTCGGCCAGGTCGCCGTCCACGGTCACGGACGTCGCGCCCGCGGCTGCGGTCACGTCGGGCGACGCACACGTCGTGGACGTGTTCGGCGTCTGCGCGACGGAGAGCCCGTCGGGCAGGTCAGCGGCGAACGACCAACCAGGCTTCTGCCCGTGCTCGGTCGTGTTGATCACGCGGTACGTCAACCGCGCGGTGTCCCCCACGATCGGAGTCCCCGACAGCGACTGCGTCATCGTCGGCGTCGAGTCGACGATCGACACGCGGTCCACCGCGCCGTCGTTCCCGGCGCCGGACGCCTGCTGGTTGCGCATGATCCAGCGCACGGTGTCGCCGTCGAAGAGCAGCCCGCCCTTCGAGACGAACTCGCCGCCCTTGACCGTCGTCCCGGACACCACGTACTCCTGGGAACCGCGGTCGGTGCAGGGGTCGATCGGGGTGTCCGCGATCTTGTGCTCTTGGTCGCCGTCGACGAGTGAGAAGTCGAGGAGCGGGTGGTTCGCGCTGCAGTTGACCGCGGCGCCGCTGACGCCGAACGACACGAAACGCCCGGTCTGTGGCAATTCGAACGGCTTCACCGACTCGAGCTGGATCTTGTTCGCGCCGGGGTCCCCACCCTGCGTGTAGGCGCTGACGATGTGGTTGGTCGCTGGGTTCGTGCCGGTGATCTGTCCGAGGGCGTTCGCGATCAACTTCAGGCCGGTGTTGCCCGCGGAGTCGCACGCAGCCAGTGAGGCGCTCGACTGACTCGTCACGATGCCGTTGCATCGTGCACCGTTGATCCACACCGGGTCACCCGTGTAGGTCTCACCGGCGGCACCGACGTACTCGCTGACGAGCTTGGCGGCGGTCCAGTTCCCGTTCTCGAAGTCCTCGACGAGGAGCAGCTCAGGGTCGCGTGCCGTGACGTCGGCCGACGCTGCGGAGGCGGGTCGAGCCTCCCGTCCGGAATCGGCAGTCGGCTGCGGCGCAGCCGACACCGCGACCGTGCCGAGCAGCGCGGTCGTCAGGCCGAGCGCGCCGCTCGCGAGGAGGATTCCCTTGCGCCGCGCGCCAGGGGGTGCCTTGTGTTTCATGTCGTCACTTTCGGAGTTCGATGCAGAGGTGGGAAGGGTGGATCGGCAGATCGGGAAGATGCCGACCAGCCGTCAGCCAGTGGGCACCGCATCCGTCAGCTCGCACGCGAGCGGTTGCTCGGGAGCATCGAGGTGCCGTCACAGAATATCGTTGATATTTATATATTTCAAGTATCGCATGTGCGAGCCGGGAGGCTGGGGGTGCGCTGGTGGGAACCGCTGCGGTGATCAGTGGTCCCCACCAGGGCATGGCAGTGGGGAGCCCGCAGTGCGCGGACTCCCCACCTGGGGTCAGGCCTTATCGGTGGCCTTGTCGGTGGCCTTGCGGCGCTTGGCGATGAAGAGCACCGCGCCGCCGAGCAGGACCAGCAGGCCCGCGAGCGGTGCCACGACCGGGAGGACGTCCGAGCCCGTGAACGCGAGCTCGCCCTTCTGCCCGTCCGCGTTACCAGCAGCCGCGCCCGACGCGTTCGAGGACGAATCCGCCGTCGCCGCCGAGGACGCAGCCGCACTCGCGTTGCCGTTCTTCGCAGCCGACGCCTGCGCACGGGTCGAGGACGAGTTGTCCGCGTTCGCCGCCGCCTTCGCCGCGACACTCGCCGACGCGTTCTTGTCCGCAGCCACGTTCTGGGTCGCGTTCGCCGAGGCGGTCGTGACCATGTTGCCCGCGGTCTTCGCAGCAGCCTTCGCCGTCACATCCGTCGCAGCCGACGCCTGCGAGGTGGCGTCGTTGTTCGCAGCCGCCACCGCAGCCGCCTTCGCAGCCGGGTTGTTGTTCCCGTCCGCATCGACCGACGCACCCGCCGACGCCGACGCGTTCGTGTTCGGGTTCGCGCTGGAGTTCGGCGAACCGTTCGCCCCGGGGTTCGACGACGCCGACGAGTTCGGCGTGCCGTTCACGTTGACGTTCGCGCCAGCATCCTGGGACGCGTCCTTGGACGCATCCGCGATCGCAGCGGACTTCGACGACGCCTGCGTCTTGGACGATGCCTCGACCGAGGCCCCACCATTGGTGTTGGAGGAGTTGTCCGCCTCAGCAGCAGCCTTCGCCGCAACCTTCGACGACGCATTCGCCTTCGACTTGGCGTCCTTGGACGCATTCGCCGACGCCGTCGTCTTCTGGTTCCCAGCCACCTGCGCAGCAGCCTTCGCCGAGATGTCCGCAGCAGCCGACGCCGCCGACGTGCCGTCATTGTTCGCAGCCGCCTCCGACGCCGCCTTCGCAGCCGGGTTGTTGTCCCCATCAGCATCAGCCGACGCCGACACCGACGCACCAGCACTCACGTTCGCACCCGGATCACCGGTCACGTCACCAGCAGCGTCCTGGGATGCGTCCTTGGACGCGTCCGCGATCGCAGCAGACTTCGAGGACGCCTGCGTCTTGGACGACGCCGCAACCGACGCCCCACCATTGGTGTTGGAGGAGTTGTCCGCCTCAGCAGCAGCCTTCGCCGCGACCTTCGACGACGCATTCGGAGTCGAGTCCGCGTCCTTGGACGCATCCGCCGACGCCGTCGTCTTCTGGTTACCAGCGATCTGCGCAGCAGCCTTCGCCGAGATGTCCGCAGCAGCCGACGCCGCCGACGTACCGTCGTTGTTCGCAGCCGCCTCCGACGCCGCCTTCGCAGCCGGGTTGTTGTCCCCATCAGCATCCGCCGACGCCGACACCGACGCACCAGCACTCACGTTCGCACCCGGATCACCGGTCACGTCACCAGCAGCGTCCTGGGATGCGTCCTTGGACGCGTCCGCGATCGCAGCAGACTTCGACGACGCCTGCGTCTTGGACGACGCCTCGACCGACGCCCCACCATTGGTGTTGGAGGAGTTGTCCGCCTCAGCAGCAGCCTTCGCCGCGACCTTCGACGACGCATTCGGAGTCGAGTCCGCGTCCTTGGACGCATCCGCCGACGCAGTCGTCTTCTGGTTCCCAGCCACCTGCGCGGCCGCCTTCGCCGAGATGTCCGCAGCAGCCGACGCCGCCGACGTACCGTCGTTGTTCGCAGCCGCCTCCGACGCCGCCTTCGCAGCCGGGTTGTTGTCCCCATCAGCATCCGCCGACGCCGACACCGACGCACCCGCGTTCACATTCGCACCCGGATCACCGGTCACGTCACCAGCAGCGTCCTGGGACGCGTCCTTGGACGCATCCGCGATCGCTGCGGACTTCGACGACGCCTGCGTCTTGGACGATGCCTCGACCGAGGCCCCACCATTGGTGTTGGAGGAGTTGTCCGCCTCAGCAGCAGCCTTCGCCGCAACCTTCGACGACGCATTCGTCTTCGTCTTGGCGTCCTTGGACGCATTCGCCGACGCCGTCGTCTTCTGGTTCCCAGCCACCTGCGCAGCAGCCTTCGCCGAGATGTCCGCAGCAGCCGACGCCGCCGACGTGCCGTCATTGTTCGCAGCCGCCTCCGACGCCGCCTTCGCAGCCGGGTTGTTGTCCCCATCAGCATCAGCCGACGCCGACACCGACGCACCCGCGTTCACATTCGCACCCGGATCACCGTCAACACCACCCTCAGGGGTCCCGTCAACGGTCCCCTCCGGCGTGCCATCGACATTGCCCTCCGGCGTGCCGTCCACGTTGCTGTCCGGCGTGCCATCGACATTGCTGTCCGGCGTGCCGTCCACGTTGCCCTCCGGGGTGCCATCGACGTTGCCCTCCGGGGTGCCATCCGGCGTCCCGTCAACGTTCGAGTCCGGCGTGCCATCGACATTGCTGTCCGGCGTGCCATCGACATTGCTGTCCGGCGTGCCATCGACGTTGCCCTCCGGGGTGCCCTCGTTCGAGCCCTCAGGGTTGCCATCCGGAGTCCCGTCAACGGTCCCCTCCGGCGTGCCCTCGTCAGTGCCCTCCGGGGTGCCCTCGTTCGAGCCCTCAGGGTTGCCATCCGGCGTCCCGTCAACGTTCGAGTCCGGCGTGCCATCGACATTGCTGTCCGGCGTGCCATCGACGTTGCCCTCCGGGGTGCCCTCGTTCGAGCCCTCAGGGTTGCCATCCGGAGTCCCGTCAACGGTCCCCTCCGGCGTGCCCTCGTCAGTGCCCTCCGGGGTGCCCTCGTTCGAGCCCTCAGGGTTGCCATCCGGCGTCCCGTCAACGTTCGAGTCCGGCGTGCCATCGACATTGCTGTCCGGCGTGCCATCGACGTTGCCCTCCGGGGTGCCCTCGTTCGAGCCCTCAGGGTTGCCATCCGGAGTCCCGTCAACGGTCCCCTCCGGCGTGCCCTCGTCAGTGCCCTCCGGGGTGCCCTCGTTCGAGCCCTCAGGGTTGCCATCCGGCGTCCCGTCAACGTTCGAGTCCGGCGTGCCATCGACATTGCTGTCCGGCGTGCCATCGACGTTGCCCTCCGGGGTGCCCTCGTTCGAGCCCTCAGGGTTGCCATCCGGAGTCCCGTCAACGGTCCCCTCCGGCGTGCCCTCGTCAGTGCCCTCCGGGGTGCCCTCGTTCGAGCCCTCAGGGTTGCCATCCGGCGTCCCGTCAACGTTCGAGTCCGGCGTGCCATCGACGTTGCCCTCCGGGGTGCCCTCGTTCGAGCCCTCAGGGTTGCCATCCGGAGTCCCGTCAACGGTCCCCTCCGGCGTGCCCTCGTCAGTGCCCTCCGGGGTGCCCTCGTTCGAGCCCTCAGGGTTGCCATCCGGCGTCCCGTCAACGTTCGAGTCCGGCGTGCCATCGACATTGCTGTCCGGCGTGCCATCGACATTGCTGTCCGGCGTGCCGTCGTCCGTACCCTCCGGGGTGCCGTCTTCGTTGCCTTCCGGGGTGCCATCAGGCGTGCCGTCAACGTTCGAGTCCGGCGTGCCATCGACATTGCTGTCCGGCGTGCCGTCGTCCGTACCTTCCGGGGTGCCATCAGGCGTCCCGTCAACGTTCGAGTCCGGCGTGCCATCGACATTGCTGTCCGGCGTGCCATCGACATTGCTGTCCGGCGTGCCGTCGTCCGTACCCTCCGGGGTGCCGTCTTCGTTGCCTTCCGGGGTGCCATCAGGCGTGCCGTCAACGTTCGAGTCCGGCGTGCCATCGACATTGCTGTCCGGCGTGCCGTCGTCCGTACCTTCCGGGGTGCCATCAGGCGTCCCGTCAACGTTCGAATCCGGCGTGCCATCAACGTTCGAGTCCGGCGTGCCATCGACATCGCTGTCCGGCGTGCCGTCGTCCGTACCCTCCGGGGTGCCATCAGGCGTGCCGTCAACGTTCGAATCCGGCGTGCCATCGACATTGCTGTCCGGCGTGCCGTCGTCCGTACCCTCCGGGGTGCCATCAGGCGTGCCGTCAACGTTCGAATCCGGCGTGCCGTCTTCGTTACCCTCCGGGGTGCCATCAGGCGTGCCGTCAACGTTCGAATCCGGCGTGCCGTCTTCGTTACCCTCCGGGGTGCCATCGACGTTGCTGTCCGGCGTGCCATCGACGTTGCCTTCCGGGGTGCCATCAGGCGTGCCGTCAACGTTCGAATCCGGCGTGCCGTCTTCGTTACCCTCCGGCGTGCCCTCGTTCGTACCCTCCGGCGTGCCCTCGTTCGTACCCTCCGGCGTGCCCTCGTTCGTACCCTCCGGAGTGCCGTCTTCGCTACCGTCGACATCACCAGCAGCCTCGGACGAAGCATCCGAGGACGACGACGCGATCGACGCACCCTGCGACGCAGCCGCCGGGTTCGCCGTCCCAACGATCGACCCGGCACCGTTCGCCTTCGTCGAGTTGTCGGCCTTCGCCGCCGCCCGCGCCGCAGCCTTCGACGAGCTCCCCGGATCCGTGTCCGCGTTCTGCGTCACGTTCGACGACGCCGTCGTCAACTGGTTACCCGCGATCTGCGCAGCAGCCCTCGCCGAAATGTCCGCAGCAGCCGACGCCGCAGACGTCCCATCAGCGTTCGCAGCCGCCTGCGCCGCAGCGACCGCCGCCGGGTTATTGTTCCCATCGGCATCCGCCGACGCCGACGCCGAAGCAGCGGCGTTCCGGTTCCCGTTCGCCTCCACCGAAGCATCCTTCGAAGAGTTGCCGATGGCAGCACCCTTCGACGCCGAGTTCGGCGACGCATTCGCCGCAACCGACCCAGCACCATTCGACTTCGAACTGTTGTCCGCCAGAGCCGCACCCTTCGCGGCCACCGAACCAGCAGCAGCAGGATCCGACGACACATTCTGCGCCGCATCCGCCGCCGCAGTCGTCACCTGATTACCCGCAGCCTTCGCCGCCGACTTCCCGGTAATGTCCGACGCAGCATCAGCAACCGACGTCGCATCATCATTCGCAGCCGCCTGCGCAGCAGCAACCGCCGCCGGATTGTTGTTCCCATCAGCACGCGCCGAAGCCGCAGCCGACGCCGCAGCATTCGCATTCGTCCGGGGAGCCTCCTCGATGGGAGCCGGTTCGGGCCTTGCACCCCAGTACCTAGCAGGCGTCCCGCCAACCACCATCCACGCCTGGCCAACGGCACCAGAGGTGTATGCCGCTTGCTGCTTCTCGATACGAATTGCGCCGTTGACGTTCGCGAACTTGTTGTCGAATCCGTTCTCACGCACGCCACAACTACCCATCCTGCTGGAGATCAGGTTGAAGCCGTTTACTGGACGGTTCGGCTGGTTGTAGACGTTGATGCACAGGCCAGATGCATTGTCCTTGATGACACCAGTGTTGCCGGGGCTGGGAATCGTGAAGGTGGGGAGATCTGCCTTGTACGCGGCCTCCACAGAATCGAAGCCCGCCATTCCCCCCGCCAGATGGCTGCCTCCCGCGCCAAGCGCACCCGTGATTCGGTAGAAGGGCTGAGACGACCCACTGCCGGCTCTCAGGACCAGGGGGCCAGAAAGAGTGGTGCTCGCCGCCGGAGCCGCTTGAGTCGAACGAACCTCGACATCCGCGTCGGCGCTGGCAGAGGTCACGACGCCGAACGCGGCACCGGATGCCGCGAGCGCACCGATCGTCGACGCTGCGACGATCTTGCGTGTGGAAGAGCGCTTGTGCTTGCTCATGTGATTGGTTTCTTTCTGTAGTGGAGCACCGTTGCCGGCAGCTCCTGGTTGATCCCTGCACACGCTCATCACGTGCAGGGGTCCCCGGCCGGCGCACATGGGGGATGCTCCGGTCGAGCCCGGCCCGGGCGATGGCACCCGGGCCGGAAGTCGTTCATGCGGCGTTGAGTGCCCGGTTCGCCGCGTTGACACCGCTCATGCCGTGCACCCCAGGCCCCGGCGGGGTGGCAGCGGAGCAGAGGTACACGCCGGGCACGCCCGTCCGGTAGGGGTTCGGGCCGAACGTCGGCCGGGCGATCAGCTGCCGGAAGGTGTTCGCGCCGGTGTTGATGTCACCCCCGACGAAGTTCGAGTTCGCCGCCGCCAACCCCATCGCACTGGTGACGCGGGTGGACACGATGCGCTCCCGGAAGCCGGGCGCGAACCGCTCGATCTGGCTGGTGATCCGGTTCTCCGCGGCGACGGTGGACCCGTACGGCACGTGGGCGTACGCCCAGACGGGGTTGAGTCCGCCCGCGGACCGCGTCGGATCGGCCTTCCACTGCTGGCCGACCAGGGTGAACGGCGCCCGCGAGGACTTGCCACCGACGACCTGGGCCTCTGCAGCAGCGACCTCGTCCGCGGTGCCGCCGAGGTGCACGACGCCGGCTTCCTGGCACTCGGCTGCGGTCCACGGGATGTCGCCGTCGATCGCGAAGTCCACCTTGTAGGCGGCGGGACCGTGCGCGTACTCGGTGAACGCCCGGCGGGAGCGCTCGGGGATCCGGTGGTGCAGGATCTCGACGGCGGCGCTCGGTGCCACGTCGAGGAGCACGACCTCGGCGTCCCCGAGCTCGCGGATGTCCGTGACGGTGCGGCCGGTCTCGACGTGCCCGCCGAGCGACTCGAGCTCCGCGACCAGGGCGTCGGCCAGCACCTGCGCACCACTCCGGACGACCGGCCAGCCGACCGCGTGCCCGGCGGATGCGAGCATCACACCGATGGCGGAGGAGAACGTCGTGTCGAGCCGTCCGAACGCGTGCGCGGCGATGCCGGCGAACAGCGCGCGGTGCCGTTCCTCACGGAAGGAGCCGGCGAGCCGCAGCGCAGGCTGCGCGGCCAGTGCCCCGAACCGCGCCATCAGTGCCGCGTGCCGCGGCATGCGCGCCAGGGGCTGCAGGGCATCGGCGGTCAGGTCGTCGAACCGCTCGGCGAAGGGCTCGAAGAGGTTGCGCCAGGTGGACCCGTCGACGCCCATGCCCTCGGCCGTCGCCGCGATGTCGCGGTACAGCAGGCCGGCGCTGCCGTCGTCGAGCGGGTGGGCGAGCGCGGCGGGCGCCTCGTCCCAGTGCACGCCGTACCGCTCGAGCTCGAGGGAACGGAGGAACGGCGATGCGGCGGCGAGCGGCATGAACGACGCTCCGAGGTCGTGGACCAGACCGGGGGCGGTCAGTTCCGCGGAACCGACCGCTCCCCCGACCCGCCAGTGCGACTCGAGCACGGTGACGCTCGCGCCGGCCTGCGCCAGCCGGATCGCGCCGGCGAGCCCGTTGGGCCCGCTGCCGACGACGACGGCCCGCACGCTCAGACCACCACGGAGTCGTCGCGACGGTCGGTCGCGTCCGCTTCCGCGTCGTCCGGACTGGAGGCACGGCTCGCGCTCTCGGCAGGGCGTCGCGTCCACAGGGTGGCCGGCTCCGGAGCCGTGGTGACCACGTCGATGTCCGTCGCGGTCGCGACGGGGGCGACCCCGGCCTCCAGGTCGTCAGTGGCGACCACCGGCGAGACGGGAGCCGCACCGGACCACGCGTCGTCCACCGGGGTGGCTGCGACGGTGGCCGCCGTCGTGCGCCGCTCCGCCAGGGTGACCCCGGGCGAGCGCCGCGCCGCGTTCACCCAAGCTCGCTTGAGGCCGCGGCCCATGGCGCGCCAGGTGTGGTCGCGGACGAAGATCGCGTCGACGGCGATCATCGCCATGGAGAAGAACGGCAGGCCCATCAGGACGCCGATGCCGACGTGGAACGACATGATGCCGATCAGGACGATGATGCGGGTGATGCGGTTGAGCAGCATCGGCAGGAACATCATCTGCAGGATGATCGTGCCCCACGAGAACGCGGCGACCATGGGGCCCCAGGTGGTGACGAGCTTGGCGATCTCCGGCCAGGTGGAGAACCGGTCGACCATGAGCGGGCCGTAGACCGCGGTGCCAGCGCCCCAGGTTCCGCCCTGTGCCTTGTAGAGCGCGCCGGACATGTAGACGAAGCCGACGTGCATGGTGGTGACGACGATCGCCAGGTTGTGGAACATCGCACTGTAGGGGCGGACCATGCGGCTGCGGCGGTCGAAACGGCGCAGGGCGTCGTGCGACTTCGCGTGGCGGCGAGCGTCGAGCGAGAGTCGGGCCGAGGTGTCCGCGAAGAGCATGTAGATCATGACCATGCGCAGGAGGTTGTCGCTCTGGTCGCTCAGCAGGTCGTTCATCTCGATGAACGACACGTAGAAGATCAGGTACACCGGCAGGACGAACTTCGTGCGCCACCCGATCGCCACCAGGAAGGCGATGACGAACAGGCCGATGTAGCTCAGCGTGAAGCCGACGTTGTCGGGGCCGACGAAGTTGAACCACTTGAACAGCCAGATCTTCTCGAAGTCGCTGCCCGGGTAGAGGTGCTGACCGGTCCACGCGGAGCCGGCGCCGTACGCGTAGAGGCGGGTCGACCAGTTCGCGGCGAGGATGCCCATCCCCATCACGCCGATCAGGATGCGGAAGACGGCGAGGCCGTACAGGGCCCGCTTCTTGCCGAGGAGCCAGTCCTCGGAGAAGGTGGCGCCTCGGCTGGCGAGCGTCGCGGCTCCGGCGCGACCCGCGCACGCGAGGTCCTTGAGCATGCGGCCGAGGCGGGTGGCCTCGGTGGTGATGATGTTGCCCATGGTCACTTCTCCTCTGCGAGCTTCTTGAAGGTGTCGGCGAAGTCCTCGTGGGACTGCCCGGGCATCAGGAAGGCGCCGCGCCAGCCTGTCGGGGACCACTGCTCCGGTTCTTCCTTCGCGTCAGGGTTGTTCCGCTGGTCGAAGGGCACCGCGTTCTGGCGGGAGATGGCGAAGCGGATGGTCGTGACGTCCTCGCCCCACATGGTCTTGGCGACCTGGGTGGCGTACGCGCTCGTGTAGGCGTGCTGGGTGATGAACGATCCGGCGTTCGTCCTGGCCGTCGCGTCGTTGCCTGATGCCCGGTACAGGGCGGTCTCGAACCGGGTCTTCCAGTCGGCACCGGTGTAGTAGTTCGCCTGGACGACTTCCTGCTGCTTCTCGTTGAGCTTGTTGTAGGCGTCGCGGTACTTGCTGGCCTGTTCGTTGGCGAGGCCAGCGGCACGCGGGGGAAGCAGGTTGTGGCGGGAGAGCTTGAGCTCAGCCTCGGTGGCGTCGATCCATTCGCTGTTCTGCTGCTTGCCGTCGACGGTCTCGACCGCCCGGACGTAGAAGTGGTAGTTGCCGTTGATGGGATCAGGAGCGAAGACGGACCAGCTCTGCCCGAAGAACGGGATCTGCCAGCTGGTCAGGAAGTTGCCCGGGACGATCGAGCGCATGGACGCCGAGTACGGGGCGATCCAGAGCAGCTGGGCGAAGATGTGCCACGCCGCGATGAGCGACACGACGACGAGCACGACACGCACGACCGGGCGACGGCGCATGAGTTGGGATTTGGGCGACGGGGACGACATGGGACCTCTCTGATCGATTCGGGGTTCGAGAGGTGGCGCCGTGACACGGCCCGAAGACTCTCGTATTGAAATATATCAATACGAAGGTGAACATGCAACATTCACATATCATCCGAGATGCGGCGTGGTGACGCAGCAACGCCGAAGGGCACCGCAGATGCGGTGCCCTTCGGCGTTGTTCGTGGTCGCTCAGGCGACGAGCGGGGCTGTCAGCGGGGCAGGGTGTCCAGGGCCGCGGCGAGCCCGTCGTCCGTCACGCCGCCGGTGATCTCGCTCGCAGCGTCGACCACGTCCTCCGGGGCCTGTCCCATGGCGACGCCGCGGCCAGAGGTGGATGCCCACCGCAGCATGTCGATGTCGTTGCGTCCGTCCCCCGCGGCGAAGACCCGTGAGCGCGGGATGTCGAACCACTCACGCACGCGCTCCATCGCCGTCGCCTTCGTCACGCCTTCTGGTGCGATGTCGAGCCACGCCGTCCACCCGACGTTGTACGAGACCTTGTGCAGCCCCATCCGGTCGACGATCGCCAGGAACTCCTCGAGCCCGTGCTCCGGCGAGATGACCACGACACGGGTGGCCTGCACGCCGAGCAGCTGCGAGAAGTCGACGTGGGACCCGTGCTTCGTCATGGCGTCGTCGGGGAACTCACCGGAGAGCAGGTAGCGCCCGTCGGGGGACTCCACCCCGTACGCCGCGTTCGACAGCGCACCGCGGATCGTCTGCAGGACGTCGGTCGGGTCGAAGGTCTCGACGTGCACCCGCACGTAGCCGTTGATCGCGTGCGGGGCGTCCGAGCGACGAAGGGTCACCGCGCCGTTCGCGCACACGAGGTACTCCGGTTCGATGCCGAGCGTCTGCAGCACGGGAACGGTCATGCCCTCGCTGCGACCGGTGGAGAGCATGACCTCGTGCCCGGCAGCGGCGGCGGACTTGATCGCCTCGACGGTGGTGGACGTCACGACACCGTCCTCGCGCATCACGGTGCCGTCGATGTCGAGGGCGACGAGCCAGCGCTTCACGCGGGTCGCGGCCGTGCCGTGGGCGTCGTTCATCGGGGTTCGATCACCTCGACGCCGCCGAGGAACGGCCGGAGGACCTCGGGAACCACGACCGAGCCGTCGGCCTGCTGGTGCGTCTCGAGGATCGCGACGAGCCAGCGGGTGGTGGCGAGCGTGCCGTTGAGCGTGGCGACCGGCGCGGTCTTGCCCGAGTCGGTGCGGTAGCGGATGTCGAGGCGACGGGCCTGGAACGTGGTGCAGTTCGAGGTCGAGGTGAGCTCGCGGAAGGTGCCCTGCGTCGGGACCCACGCCTCGAGGTCGTACTTCCGCGCGGCCGACGTGCCGAGGTCACCGGCTGCGGTCTCGATCACGCGGTAGTGCAGCCCGAGGTCCTGCAGCATCGATTCCTGGTACGCCATGAGCTTTGCGTGCTCGGCGTCCGCCTGGTCCGGGTGGACGTAGGAGAACATCTCGAGCTTGTTGAACTGGTGCACGCGGAGGATGCCGCGGTTGTCCTTGCCCGCCGAGCCGGCCTCGCGCCGGTAGCAGGTCGACCAGCCGGCGTAGCGGAGGGCCGGGTCCTCGGCGTCGAACGCGAGGATCTCGTCCGCGTGGTACCCCGCGAGGGCGACCTCGCTGGTGCCGGTCAGGTACAGGTCGTCGGCCTCGAGCCGGTACACCTCGGCCGCGTGCTCGCCGAGGAACCCGGTGCCGGCCATGGTCTCGGGACGCACAAGCGTCGGCGTGATGAGGGGCGTGAAGCCGTGCTGGATCGCTCGGTCGAGCCCGAGTGACATCAGCGCGATCTCGAGGCGGGCGCCGAGGCCCTTGAGGAAGTAGAAGCGCGAGCCGGACACCTTGACGCCGCGGGGGATGTCAATGATGTCGAGGAGCTCGCCGAGGTCGGCGTGGTCGCGCGGTGCGAAGTCGAACGAGGGCTTGGTGCCGACGGTCTTGATCGTGACGAAGTCGTCCTCGCCACCGGCGGGCACGCCGGGCAGCACGACGTTCGGGATCGACCGGACGACGCGGTTGAACGTCTCCTCGGCGGCGGTGACGGCGGCCTGTGCTTCCTTCACGCCGGCGGCGAGCGCCTGGGCCTGCTGCACGAGCGCGGCCTTCTCGTCTTTGGGCGCCTTCGCGACGGTCTTGCCGAAGGCGTTCTGCTCGGCACGCAGGGCCTCGAACGAAGAGATCGCGCTCCGCCTGGCGGCGTCCGCGGCGACCGCCTTGTCGACGACGTCGACGGAGGCGCCGCGCGCAGCCTGTGAGGCCTTGATGACATCGGGATCGTCGCGCAGCAGCTGTGGGTCAATCACCGGTTCATCCTAGCCAGACACGATTGCGACTCCGGTGTGCGCAGCCGGGGGTCAATGCAGCGTCGATTCCGGCGTTCATCCTAGCCAGACCGGGATGGACGGGAGGATCGTGGCGGACACGGCCACGAGCCTCCCGTCCGGTTGTGGTCGCGACCAGAGCGCGTGGCGCGACACGCAGGCCCCGCCGGTACCGTTGAGCCATGTCATCGCCCTCGGAGACCGCGCCCGCGCAGTCGGACGCCCTCGCCACCGAGCACCGCACTGCGGCCGTGGTCTACAACCCGGTCAAGGTGCACCTGCCGACCCTCAAGGAGACGGTGGCCAAGTACGAACAGGAAGCCGGCTGGAACACCACCCTCTGGTTCGAGACCACGGAGGAGGACCCGGGCGGAGGGATGGCCCGTGAAGCCCTCGATGCCGGCGCCGACGTGATCGCCGCTGCCGGCGGGGACGGGACCGTGCGTGCGGTGGGCGAGGTCGTGCACGGCTCGGATGCTTCCCTCGCGCTGCTGCCGAGCGGCACGGGCAACCTGCTCGCCCGCAACATGAAGCTGCCCCTCGACGACCTGGACGCCAGCACCCACGCGATCTTCCACGGGACCGACCGGCCGATCGACTTCGGGATCCTCGGACTCGAGCGTCCGGACGGTAACCGCGAGCAGTACGGCTTCCTGGTGATGGCGGGGCTCGGGCTCGATGCCCGGATGCTCGCGAACACCCGCCCCGGGCTCAAGAAGCGCGTCGGGTGGCTCGCCTACGTCGACTCGCTGTTCCGGTCCGTGCGCGACATCGACGGGTTCGACTTCCGGTACCGGCTCGACGAGTCCACGACGAAGTCCGTCCGCGGGCACTCGGTCATCGTCGGCAACTGCGGGATGCTCCAGGCGAACGCGATGCTCCTGCCGGAGGCCGAGATCGACGACGGGGTCTTCGACATCGTGGTCATGCGTCCCCGGGGGTTCTTCGGCTGGGTGCGGATCGGTGCGCGGATCTTCTGGGAGAACGCGATCCTCCGGTGGTTCCGCCGCTCGACGCTCGGCAACACGTTCGTCGGGCGTCGGATCATCACCCGCGCCAAGCAGGAACGGCCGCTGCGCTACCTGCGCGGTGAGGAGTTCGTGCTGCGGCTCGAGAAGCCGGACGAGTTCGAGATCGACGGCGACCCCGTCGGCGAGATCTCGGCGTTCCGGGCGCGGATCGACCCGGGGTCGCTCCGTGTCCGCGTGCCGGAGCCCGCGGAGCCGACCGGCCGCGCCGCGCGCAAGCGCTCCTAGCGCGGGTCGGGCTCGCCGGAGACGATCGCGCGGAGCCAGTCCCGTGCCTCGACGAACGCCTCGTCGGAGTAGCGCAGTGGCACCTCGGACTCCAGCCGATCCGCACGCGGGTAGGACCCGAGGAACGTCACGCGCGGGCTGAACCGACGCAGGCCGAGCAGGGCATCGGCGACTCGCTCGTCCTCGACGTGCCCGTCGAGGTCGATGACGAACCGGTAGCGGCCGAGCTCGTCCCCGATCGGCCGCGAGGACAGCAACCCCATGTTGATGCCCCTCGTGGCGAACTGCTCGAGCATGTCGACGAGCGCACCGGGGTGGTCTGCGGGCAGTTCGACGATGACGCTCGTCTTGTCCGATCCGGTGCGCTCCGGGATGCTCAGCGTCTTCGAGACGAGCACGAAGCGGGTGACGGCGCTGGCGTTGTCGCCGATCGAGCTCGCCAGCACGGCGAGGTCGTGGTGGTCGGTGATCCCCGGCGGGGCGACGGCTGCGTCGGCCGTGGGGTGTTCGTCGAGCAGGGCGACGGCGGCGGCGACGTTCGACGAGGCCGGGATGTGGCCGTGCCCGGGGACGTTGGTCTCGAGCCAGCGATGGGTCTGGGCGTAGGCGACGGGGTGCGCGTTCACGGTGCGGACGTCGGCGAGCGCGGTGCCGTGCCGGGCGACGAGCACGAAGTCGACGGGGACGAGGTACTCCCCCACGATCCGCACGCCGGGGATCCGGGCGAGGGCGTCCTGCGTGGCGCTGACGCCGCCGTCGACGCTGTTCTCGATCGCGATGACGGCACCGACGGAGCGGCCGGACATCACGTCGTCGAGCGCTTCTCCGACGTTGTTGACGCTCCGCCATGGCTTGCCGGCAGCCGCGTCGACGAGCTTGAGCGCCGCCTCGGTGAAGGTGCCGGCGGGTCCGAGGTAGCTGTACGTGTCGGACGCTGCGTCGGGCTGGCTCATGTCGCCGAGCCTATTGCACCCGTCCGCGCCGCCACGGCCGCGTCAGTCGGCCGCAGTACCGGTCAGCCGCGCCTCGCAGATGGCCGCGTCGTCGTCGTCCCGGGGGTAGGTCAGCGCCGCGAAGCGCCCGTCGGGGTCGAGCGTGGTGAGCAGCGACCTCGCGATGCCGTCGAGCTGGGCGACCTGCTCGTCGGTCAGCGCGTCGATCACGAAGCGACGGGCGGTGCGGACGTGGTCGGGCGCTGCCTCCACGATCGTCGCGTACCCGGCGTCCGTGAGCCGCACGTCGGTCGCGCGGCGGTCGTCGGCGGACGGACAGCGCGCCACCAGCCCGCGCTTCTCGAGCCGGGACACCACGTGCGACAGCCGCGGGAGCGACGCGTTCGTCGCCGATGCGAGGGCGGACATCCGGAGGGTGCGCTCCTCGGTCTCGGACAGCATGGCGATGACCATGTAGTCGAAGTGGGTCAGGTCGGCGTCCCGCTGGAGCTGCTGGTCGAGCGCTGCCGGCAGGAGTTCCATCACCGCGACGAGCTTCATCCAGGCACGCAGCTGCTCGCGCGTCAGCCAGGGGGTCTCGTCGGTCATGCTCCCATCCTACGAAATGGTTGTCGTTTCAACCACCCTGGAGTTCCGTCGCGCTGTCAGCCACCCCACGACCAGCACGGCGACGACCACGAGGAGCAGCGCACCCTCGACGACGAGCAACCGCGTGGTGTAGTCGAACGGCACCACCGTGGGGTTCTTCGCACCGTGGTGCTTCGCGGCGATCTCCGGCAGGACGACCAGCGCCAGCACGCTCCCGAGCACGACGGCCGCCTGCACCACCACGAGGACCCACAGACGGAGCGCACGGCCGGCCCGGCGGAGTCCGAGACCGACGAGGACCACGAACGGCGACAGGATCGCGTCGTGCAGGATCACCGCGCCGAGGAGCCAGGTCGCGAGGCCCCCGATGCGGTTCGGACGGACGGTGGTGACCATGACGTACGCGCCGAACGCGATCACGAGGACCCCGACGACGACGAGCACGATCCGCGCGGCCTTCACGAGAGCACCTCGATCTTCGCGATCCACTTCGTCTGCAGCACGCCGGGCCGCCCGGGCGCGATGATCCGCGCGGGGAATCCGTGGTCGAGATCGAGCGTCGCACCGTTCAGCTCGAGCGCCACGAGGGTCGTCGGGTCGGACGCGTACTCCGGCCCCATGTCCATGATCCGGTAGCCGCCGTGGCGCTCCAGGCTGGTCACCCGCACGTGCGAGGACGGGTCGGCCTGCACCGCTCGGAGCAGGTCACGCATCCGGACTCCCTTCCAGGTCGCCATTTGACTCCATCCCTCGACGCACGAGATCGGCAACGCCGCCTCGGTGGTCCCGAGCGCGACGAGCTCGGCGCGGGAGAACATCCTCGTCACCGCGGGACCGGCCACCGTGAGCGACCAGTCCGCTGCGGTCGCGGTCGCCAGGACGCCAGCTGCCCGCGCGGTCCGGTTCACCGGGAGCCCGTTGGGACCGATGTGCCGCTTGCGGGGCGCGAAGACGTTGAACGGCTCGGCGAGCTTCGAGGACTGGCCGGCGGTGAGCACCACGACGCCGGCGGTCGCGGCCGCGATGCCCGTGAAGAAGCCGCGACGTGCGATCCGCTCACGTCGACCGGCGGTCGGTTCCGGATGGGAGGCTCGGTTCGGCTCCGCCCCGTCGGCCCACCGCATCACGCGGCCGGTGATCCCCCGCGGGTACGCCGCGGTGGCGTCGTACGCCGGCAGCTCGCTGCCGACGGTGTCGTCGTGCACGAAGCGGCCGTCCGCGTCGTAGGAGTCCCGCTTCCGCCAGTAGCGGCTGATCACCCGGAGCTTCGCGCCGATGTGGATCACGAGCGACCCGATGATGACGTACGCCAGCGCGTAGTGCACCTGCCGGAACGGGAACGGCCACGGGTACCACTGGAACGTGTTCACGAGCCCGGTCGCGACCTGCACGATCGACGCCGCGACGAACACCGCGATCGACGCACGCTCGAGGAAGTGCAGGACGTTCCGCACCGGCGGGTCCTGGGCCAACGCGGGCATCACGGTGTTGAGCTTCGCGAGGAGCAGCGGGATGATCGCGATCCCCGCCGTGATGTGGAGCCCCTGCGTGAACTGGTAGAGCTGCACGGGCCTGGTCGGGAAGCGCATCCCGGGCAGCGGGTCCTGCAGCAGGTGGCTGTAGACGCCGGTCCCGAAGCAGATCAGGAACGCGATGCCGAGCAGCCGTCCGATGACGACCGCCGATCGGGCGTTCCGGTTCGGGGAGGCCATCGCGGACCGGGCATCGTGGAGGCCCTGCCGGATGAACGTCGGTAGCCTCGACGGACCATGCGTCTGCGTCCCGGCACCCTGCTCCCGACCGTGCTCGCCGTCCTCGGTGTGCTGGCCCTGGCGGGCGTCATCGCCTTCGGGGTCACGCATCTGGGGTTCCTCCGGTCCGGTCATCGACAACCATTCGTTGCGTGGACCCTGATCGCTTGGGCGGTGTTCGTCGTCGCGGTCGTCGGGCTCCGGTTCGTCCCGGCTCGTCTGGTCACCATCATCGTCCTCGGCGGCGCCGTGGTCGTGGGGCTCGCCGCCATGGTCGGTCAGCCGAACACCAGCACCGACTCTGCTCGCTACGCCTGGGACGGCATCGTCCAGCACGCCGGGGTCTCGCCGTACGCGCACACGCCGCAGTCGACCGCGCTGTACGGCCTCCGTCCGGAGTGGTTGTTCCCGGACAAGGTGAACGGCACGTGCGAGCCGCTCCAGCCGCGGTACCGCGGGCTCGGGGACGGTGCAGCCGGCCACTGCACGGCGATCAATCGCCCCGACGTGCC
The DNA here is from genome assembly GCF_048756585.1 of Curtobacterium sp. L3-7. Taxonomy (NCBI): domain Bacteria; kingdom Bacillati; phylum Actinomycetota; class Actinomycetes; order Micrococcales; family Microbacteriaceae; genus Curtobacterium; species Curtobacterium sp. L3-7. The sequence continues at coordinate 3,655,245 of NZ_CP151474.1, forward strand.
GACGATCTACCCGCCGATGGCCGAGCTGTGGTTCGCGCTCGTGCGCTTCGCCGTGCCGGCCACCGTGCAGTACTGGCCGTTCCAGCTCGCCGGGCTGCTCGTCTCGCTCGGCGTCACCGTCGGACTCCTCGTCGTCCTGCGCCGCATCGGCCGTCCGGCCTGGTGGGCGGCGCTCTGGGCGTGGTGCCCGCTCGTGGCGTCCGAGGCCGTCACGAACTCCCACGTCGACGTCGTCGGCGCGGCCCTCGCGACCGCCGGCGCCGTGCTGGTCGCGTTCGGCCGGCCGATCTGGGGCGGGGTCATGCTCGGCGCCGCGACGTGCACGAAGCTCATCCCGGCGATCGTCTACCCGGCGCTGCTCGGCCGGTGGCGGAACTGGTGGGCGGTGCCCGTCGGCATCGCCGTGTTCGGGTTGCTCTACGTCCCCTACGTCGCGTCGACCGGAGCGAAGGTGCTCGGGTACCTGCCCGGCTACCTGACCGAGGAAGGGTACGAGGACGGCTCCCGCTTCGCCCTCGTGTCGCTCGTCGCGAAGGGCGACCTCGGCACGGTGATCGTCGCGCTCGTCGCCCTCGTCGCGGCGGTGCTCGCGTGGCGGCTCTCGGACCCGAGCCGACCGTGGTCAGGCGAGGTCCTGATGATCGGCGTGACCTTCCTCGCGGTGACGCCGCGCTACCCCTGGTACGCGCTGCTCCTGGTCCCGTTCGTGGTGCTCTCGGGCCGGTGGGAGTGGATGTCCATCGCGCTCGCGATCGCCCTGCGTGGTGTGTGGCCGTCGGTGGACGCGTACCGCTGGTGGCTCGGCGCAGCGATCCTGGTCATCGTGGTGGTGACGCTCATCCGGACGGACCGGTCGGACTGGATCCGCTGGCGCGACCGGCTCATCCCTGGGCGCGACCGGCGCCTGCTCCCGGTGCGCGACCGGCGACCCGCCGTATCATCGCTGCCATGACGGCTCGCATGCTCCCGTCGACGGGACTGCTCCGTCGCGTCCGGCAGCCGTCCGCGCGGCTCCCCGACCGGCCGGACGACGACGGCCTGCTCGACCGGTTCGGCCGACGGGCGGTCGACCTCCGTGTGTCCCTCACCGAGCGGTGCAACCTCCGCTGCACGTACTGCATGCCGGAGCAGGGGCTCCCGGTCATCCCGAACGAATCGCTCATGACCGCCGCGGAGATCGAACGGCTCGTCCGTCTGGGCGCAGCGCACCTCGGCATCCGCAAGGTCCGCTTCACGGGCGGCGAACCGCTGCTCCGCCGTGACCTGGCGGACGTCATCGCCCGGACCGCTGCGCTCGGGGTGGAGGTCTCGCTGACGACCAACGCGATCGGGCTCGCCGCACGCGCCGCCGATCTGCGGGCCGCCGGACTCGACCGGATCAACGTCTCGCTGGACACCGTCGACCCCGACGTGTTCGCGGAGGTCACCCGTCGGCCGTTCCTCGACCGTGTCCTCGACGGGATCGCCGCCGCGGACGACGCCGGACTCGGCGTGAAGATCAACGCCGTCCTGCTCCGCGGGGTGAACGACCACCTCGCACCCGACCTGCTCGCCTGGTGCCTGGACCGCGGCCACGAGCTCCGCTTCATCGAGCAGATGCCGCTCGACCCCGGACACGCCTGGGACGGCGACGACATGGTCACCGCTGCCGAGACCCGTGCGCTGCTCGGCGACCGCTTCGTGCTGACGCCGCACGACGCCCCGCGGGACGGTGCCCCCGCCGAACGGTTCCGCGTCGTCGCACGGTCCACGGGCGACGAACTCGGCACCGTCGGCGTCATCGCGAGCGTCACCGAGTCGTTCTGCGCCGACTGCACCCGCACCCGCCTGACCGCCGAGGGCCACGTCCGCAGCTGCCTGTTCTCCGACGACGAGTCAGACCTCCTCGGCCCGATGCGCGCTGGCGCGTCGGACGCCGACGTGCTCGACCTGTGGCGGCGTGCGATGTGGGCGAAGCCGCGGGACCACGGGGACGACGCCGACGGCATGGTGCACCCGTCCCGTGGCATGAGCGCGATCGGCGGCTGAGGTGACGACGATCCGGTTCTTCGCCGCGGCGCGCGCTGCCGTCGGCCTCGACGAGACCACGACGGACGCCCACACGCTCGACGACGCCCTGCGCGCCGTGCGGGCCGACGACCCCGAGCGCTGGACGGCCCTGCAGGAGCGGTGCTCGTACCTGGTCGACGGCGTGAGCACCCGCGACCGGTCGACCCCGCTCACCGGTGTCGCACTGGTCGACGTGATGCCGCCCTTCGCCGGCGGCTGACCCGCCGACGGCTGACCCGCCGACGGCTGACCCGCTGGGCAGGGCAGCGCGCTACGGGCTGACCGACAGGACGATGAACGCGGCGAAGATCACCAGGTGGACCCCGCCCTGCAGCCGCGTCGCTCGTCCGGGCAGCACCGTGAGCACCGCGGCGACGATGGTCAGCGCGAGCAGCACGATCTGCGCCGACCCGAGGCCGAGCAGCAGCACCCCGTCGGTGAAGAACGAGGCGATCGCGATCGCCGGGATCGTCAACCCGATCGACGCCATCGCCGATCCCATCGCGAGGTTCAGGCTCGTCTGGATCCGGTTGCGTGCAGCGGCCTTCGACGCCGCGATGCCCTCCGGCAGCAGGATGAGCAGCGCGATCACGACACCGACGAACGACGGCGGGAACCCGACCGCGGCGACACCGGCCTCGATCGCGGGCGACTCCACCTTCGCCAGGCCGACCACGGTCACGAGCGCCAGGAGCAGCAGCCCGAGCGAGATCAGCGTCGCGCGTCCGGCTGGACGGTCGGCGTGGGTGTCCTCGGATTCCTCGAGGACCCCGCCCGACCGGTTCACCGGCAGAAAGAAGTCGCGGTGCGCCACGGTCTGGGTGACGACGAACAACCCGTAGAGCGCGAGGGACGCCACCGCCACGAACACGAGTTGGACCGCGGTGAACGACGAGTCGGAGGTGCCGGTGGTGAACGTCGGCAGCACCAGCGTCAGCACCGCGAGCGCGGCGACGGTCATGGTCGCGGCGGAGGCGCCCTCCTGGTTGAACCGCACGGTGTTGTGCCGCAGGGTGCCGATCAGGATCGCGAGCCCGACGAGCCCGTTCATCGTGATCATCACCGCGGAGAAGACCGTGTCCCGTGCCAGTGTCTCGGCCTTGGCTCCGCCAGAGCTGGAGAGCGCGATGATGAGGGCGACCTCGATGATCGTCACGGCGACGGCGAGCACGAGCGACCCGAACGGTTCGCCGACGCGGTGCGCCACGACCTCCGCGTGGTGCACGGCCGCGAGCACCGTGCCGGCGAGGACGACCGCGACGAGGACGACGACCGCCGTCCCGAGGTCGTGCCGGCCGAAGGAGACCACGAGCACGATCGCGGCGATCACGGGCACTGCGATGGGCCACGCCCGGAGGATCCTCGTCACCGGGCAATCCTGTCACCGTCGCGGTTCGTACACGTCCACTTCGCCGACCGGCACCGCGATCCGGACGTCGTCACCGACCGCGAGCCCGAGCCTGCTGGCGGCCGACGCGGTCACGTCCGCGACCAGCTCCTGCGCATGGATGCGCACGAGTCCGTCCCGCGGCTCGAGCGCCGTGACGGTCCGCAGCAGCCCGGTGCCGTCAGGGCCGACGACCGCGGCCGTCGGGTGGTAGGCCACCAGACACCGGCGGCCTGGAGGCTCGACCCGCGTCCGTCCCGTCAGCTCGCCGCCGCCGTCGAGCGCGATCCCACCAGCGGTGGCGGTCCCGGCGAGCAGCACCAGTCCGGAGAACGCGGCACCGAAGTCGCTCGTCGGACGCCCGAGGACCTCGGCGGTCGTGCCGGACTCGACGACCCGACCACGGTCGACGACGAGCACCCGGGTCGCGAGCGTGACGACCTCGATCGGGTCGTGCGTGACGAGCAGGCTCGGGCGCCCGGCGATCGCGGTCGCCAGGGCCGCACGCACGCTGCCCCGCGCCTCGACGTCGAGCGCGGAGGTGGGCTCGTCGAGCAGGAGCACGGCGGGGTCGGCGGCGAGTGCTCGGGCGATCGCGACGCGCTGCGCCTGCCCGCCGGACAGGGTCGCGGGGTCGCGGTCGGCCAACCCGACCGCGTCGACGAGTGCCAGGGCCCTGTCGGAGGCGACCCGTGCCTCCCGTCCGCGCCTTCCGGTGGACCGCGGACCGTAGCCGACGTTGCCCGCCACCGACAGGTTCGGGAACAGGTCGGAGCGCTGCGCGACCAGTCCGACCCGCCGTCGGTGCGGTGGCACGGGTCGACGGCCGCCGTCGAGCGCCCTGCCGTCGATGTCGATCGACCCGGCATCGAGTGCGAGCAGGCCGGCGACGGCCTCGACGATCGACGACTTGCCGGCGCCGTTCGGCCCGATGACCGCGACGCACTCCTCCGGTCCCACCTCGACGACCACATCGACGTCGCGGTCCCGCAGGACCACGTGCGCGCGGAGCCCGCTCACGACCAGGCCGCCCGGGCTCCGGTACGGATCGAGGTCAGCCCGATCACGACGACCGCGACCACGACGAGCACGAGTGCCAGCGCGACGGCCGTGTCCGGGTCGACCTCCCGCTGCAGGTAGATCTCCAGCGGCAGGGTGCGGGTGACGCCCTCCAGGCTGCCGGCGAAGGTCAGCGTCGCACCGAACTCACCGAGGGCCCTGGCGAAGCAGAGCACCAGGCCGGACGCGATGCCGGGCAGGGCACGCGGGATCGTCACGGTGAACAGCACCCGCGTCGGACCGGCACCGAGCGTGGACGCGATGCGCTCCAGCCGGTCGCCGCCGATCCGGAGCGAGCCCTCGATCGCCGACACGAGGAACGGCATCGCGACGAACGTCTGCGCCATCACGACCGCCGCCGTGGTGAACGCGATGCGGACGCCGTGGTCGGCGAGGAAGCCACCGACGGGCCCGATCCGGCCGAACGCTGCGAGGAGGGCGAGTCCGCCGACGACGGGTGGCAGGACGAGGGGCAGGAGCACGACGGCGCGCGCGACACCGACCCAGCGGGAGCGGACGCGGGAGAAGACGACGGCGAGCGGGAGCCCGAGGACGAACGCGATGCCGGTCGCGGCCGCGGCCGTGCCGAGGCTCAACCCCAGTGCGGTGAGGGACGACGGTGCGGTGACGAGCGCGACGAAGGACGTCCAGTCCACCCGGCCGACCATCGCGAGCACCGGGACGACGACGAACAGCCCCCCGAGCACGGCCGGGACCGGCAACCACCACGGTGCCGCCGTGCCCGACCTGCTCGTCACGGTGCGCCGAAGCCCGCCGTCGTGAGCACCTTCTCGCCCTCGGCCGAGCGGACGTACGCGCTGAACGACTTCGCGAGCGCGACGTTCGACGAACCCCGCACGACGCCGATCGGGTACGTGTTCACGGCGCTCTTCGACTCGTCGAACGACACCCCGTCCACCTTGTCGCCCGCGCCCTTGACGTCCGTGACGTAGACGAGCCCGGCGTCGGCCTGTCCCGACTCGACCTTGCCGAGGACGTCCGTGACGGACTGTTCCTCGCTGACCGGGTGCAGGGTGACGCCGGCAGCCTGCTCGACCTGCTCGGTCGCCGCGCCGCACGGCACCGGGGCCGCGCACGTGACGACCTGCAGACCGGAGGCGGTGAGGTCGTCGAGGTTCGTGATCTTCTTCGGGTTCCCCGGGGCGACGGCGATCTCCAGCACGTTGGTGGCGAACGCCGGGGTGCTGCCGCTGATCAGGCCGGCCTTGGTGAGCTTCGTCATGTTCGCCTCGTCGGCGCTCGCGAACACGTCGGCCGGCGCACCGTTCTGGATCTGCGTGACGAGGTCGCTCGAGCCGGCGAACGAGAACTTCACCGTCGTGCCGGGGTGCGCGTCCTCGTAGTCCGACCCCAGCTCGGTGAACGTCTTCTGCAGCGAAGCGGCAGCGAACACCGTGATCGTGCCGGTCGGGACAGCGCTCGCACTGCTGCTGTCCTTCGCGGTGCCGGTGGCTGTGTCGGTGCCGGCGCTGCCCGTGCTGCACCCGGCCAGGACGACGGCGACGACAGCGGCCGTGACGGCGGCGGCGATGGTCTTGGTACGCATTCGATTTCCCATCTTTTGACCGCATCCGCGGATCGACCGAGCCAGCCTATCCGCAGATGCGTTCACACAGTGGGGAGTCCCTCGCGGACCCACGCTTGCATGCCTCCGTCGAGGATCGTCGTCGGCCGATCGGCGGTCGCTGCCCAGGCGACCGCTCGCGGGCCCCGGGCGCACACGACGACCACCGGGCCGCCGTCGTCCGGCAGGTCCTCCGGCGGGACCGCCCCGGCGATGATGCCACCGGCGCGCTCGGCCGGGGTTCGGACGTCGACGACCACCACGGGATCGGCGGCGTCCGCGACGCGTGCAGCGAGGGCCGACGGCGAGATGCGGTTCCCGGATGCGGCCTCGGGAGCGTCCGGTCGTCGCGACCCAGGGCCTCGCCGGAGCGGACTCTCGGTCCATCGCCACCGCCGGGCGTCGACGCTCAGCACCCGACCGAGCAGCGGTTCCCCGAGCCCGGCGACGAGCGCGGTCACCTGTGCTGCCATCACCGAGCCCACCGCACCGCAGAGCGCCGGCAGGACCCCGTCGAGTGCGCACGAGCCCTCGTCCGGTCGCACCTCTGGATGCAGGTCGTGGAAGTCCACCACGCGGTCGTCGAACACGGAGACCTGGCCGTCGTAGCCGAGCGCCGTTCCCCACACGAACGGGACGCCGTGCCGTGCGCACGCGTCCGAGACCGCACGCGTGACGACGACCGAGTCCGCGGCGTCGACCACGACGTCGTGCCCGGCGACGAGGTCCGCGTGGAAGGACCCGACGACGGCGTCGACCAGGCACTCGGGGTCGACGGCGCGGACACGGGCCGCTGCGACCTCGGCTTTCGGCACCCCGATGTCCGCGGTGCCGAAGAGCGTCTGCCTGGCGAGGTTCGACGCGTCGACGACGTCGGGATCGACGATCGTCAACCGGGCGATGCCGCTCCCGGCCAGGTACGCCACGACCGGGGCGCCGAGTCCACCGGCACCGACGACGAGCACACGGGCGGACGCCAGGCGTTCGAGGACGGGATCACCGCCGGCGTCGAGCGCTGCGGTACGGGACCCGAGGCGACGGCGGCCAGGGGTCAGGTGCTCGTGCTGGTCAGTCGTCGGCATCCGGTGTCTCCACGGTGACCATCGTCGCCTTCACCGATGCGACGGCGACCGACCCGATCTCGAGCCCCAGGTCGCGGACGGCCTCTGCGCTCATCAGCGAGACGACCCGGTGCGGACCGCACTGCAACTCGACCTGGGCCATGACGGTGTCGACGACGAGGTCCGTCACGATGCCGACGAAACGGTTGCGCGCCGAGCTCCGCACCGGTGCAGCCGGATCGGGCAGCGACGCCCCGTGGGCCTTGGCGTAGGTGGCGAGCTCGCGCCCGTCGACCACCGCGCGACCGGCGTCGTCGGCGAGTCGCGAGAAGGTCCCGTTGTCGACGAGCCGCCGGACCGTGTCGTCGCTCACGCCGAGGTAACGGGCGGCGTCCTTGATGCGCAAGCGGCTCATGCCCAGACCCTAACCCGTCCCCACGACCCGTCGGTTCCTGTGAGGGCTCCGAATCCGAATGTGACATTCACAGCCAGGCACGCCGATTCCCCAGGGGCCCGCCCAGGGGCCGTCGCTACCGTCGAGCGCGTGAGTTCCCCCCGCACCGGCAGCATCCGGGTGCCCCGTCCGATCGACGCACCCGTGGTCCGTTCGCGGCTGCGCGGCGCCGCCGGAGCGCTCGGCCTGTCGGTCGTCCGGACGCCGGAGCTGTCCGTCGGTGCGATCGGTGCGCTGGTCTCGGCGGCCTTCGCCTGGGTGCCGTCGCTCTGGTACGACGAAGCCGCGACCGTCACCAGTGCCCAGCGCTCCTGGCCGCAGCTCTGGGCCGAACTGCACTCCGTGGACGCCGTGCACGGGCTCTACTACGCGCTCATGCACGTGTGGTTCTGGCTCGTCGGGTACACGCCGTTCACCCTCCGCTTCCCGAGCGCCCTCGCCATCGGCGTCGCCGCCGGACTCGTCGTCGCCCTCGGCCGCCGGCTCGGTGGCAGACGACTCGGGATCGTCGCGGGCCTGGTGTTCATCGCACTCCCCCGCGTGCAGTGGGCCGGCAGCGAAGGCCGACCCTACGCGACCGTCACCGCGCTCTCGGTCTGTCTGACACTCGTCGGGCTCACGGCGGTGCGACGGACCCGGGCGAACGGACGGCACCCCGTCCAGTGGTGGATCGCGTACGGCGCGCTCGCCGTCGTCGCCGTGACGCTCAACGTCTACCTCGCGCTCGCGGTCGTCGCGCACGCGGTCGTCCTGCTCTGGACCCTCGTGGCCCGCAGGTCCGCCGTCCGTCGATCCGCGCTCTCGGACCGCGGTGGCACGGTGGCCGCACCGCTGGTCACACGGCGCGCACTCGTCCGCTGGGTGATCGCCGGGGTGGCCGCGGCCGTCGTGGTGTCGCCCTTGGTGATCGAGGTCGCGTCGCAGTCGAAGCAGGTCGCCTGGATCGCCGGCATCACCTCGCGGACCGCCGCCCAGGTCTTCGCCACCGCGTGGTTCGGTGGCGACAACGTCTACGCGACGGTCGCCTGGGCGCTGATGGCCGTCGGCGTCGTCACCGCGCTGGTGCGGGCACGCCGGACATCTCCTGCCGTCCGTGACCTGTTCCGTGCACAGACCGTGCGGGTCGCACTCCCCCTGGCGCTCGTCCCGACCATCGTTCTGGTAGGCGCGACCGCGCTCGGTGAGCACCTGTACTCCCCGAAGTACGCGAGCCTGAGCCTGCCGTTCGTCGCCGTCCTGATCGCCCTGGCGCTGACCGCGATCCGCCCGCGGGTGTGGCTCGCAGGGGCGGTCGCAGCACTCCTCGTCCTGTCGATCCCGACCGCGTACGACGTCAAGACACCGACGTCCAAGCAGGACTCGACGTGGGCGAAGGCCGCGTCGATCATCGCCGCGACCCGGGACGCTCGACCCGACGCGGACGAGGGCGTGGTCTTCGGGAGCGTCTACGGCCACCCGGGGACCACGGCCGACATCATCCGGGTGTCGTACCCGTGGGCGTTCACCGGCATGACCGACCTCGGCGTCCGGAAGAACGGCGCGGAGTCCGGCGTCCTGTGGAACCAGAACGGGGACCTCGCCACGACGATCCCGGCGCGGCTCGACGACATCGACACCGTGTGGTTCGTCGGCGGTACGTCGCGGAACACCGAGCCCGAGGCGGCGTCCGTCCTCGCCGAGCACGGGTTCGCCGCCCGCGAGCACTGGAAGACCGGCAACGTGATCATGACCGAGTACGTCCGCGCCTCCTGACACGAACCCGGCCGGCTGCCCGGTGTGGGATGCTGCCGGGATGCGCCACGACGTCCGACCGATCGAACTGGCCGACGCCGACCGGCTCGCCGAGCTCCTCGTCGAGAACCGCGCGTACCTCGCCCCGTGGGACCCGGTGCGCCCGGACACGTTCTTCACCGCCGACGGGCAGCGCGCCGAGATCCTCGCGTGCGTCCGACGCCGCGAGCGGGGCCAGATGCTGCCGCTGGTGATCACCACCGACGGCGTCGTCGTGGGGCGCCTGAACATCAACTCGATCGTCCTCGGCGCGTTCATGTCGGGGACGCTCGGGTACTGGGTCGCCGAGGCATCCGCCGGACACGGGGCCGCCACCGCGGCCGTGGGGCTCGCGGTCCGCCGTGCCTTCGACCAGCTCGGGCTGCACCGGGTCGAGGCGGGGACGCTGCCGCACAACGCACGGTCGCAGCGGGTCCTCGAGAAGAACGGCTTCGAGCGGTACGGCTACGCGCCGCGCTACCTCAGGATCGCCGGCGAGTGGCAGGACCACGTCCTGTTCCAGCGCCTGTCCGACTGACCGACTGACCGACTGACCGCCGGACCGTCAGTCCCGGTCCGCGGCTCAGTGCACGACGCGTGCGCCGTGCACCGGGCCGGTGGCGCGGACCGCGATCATGCCGATGGCGCTCAGGGCGACCTGGACCTCGAGCGCGGTGTCGGTGTCCGCGACGAGGAACGCCACGGTCGGCCCGCTGCCGGAGACGATCCCGGCGAGCGCTCCCGACTTCTCCCCGAGCTCCAGGGTCTTCGCGAGCGCGGGCTGCAGTCGCATCGCCGGTGCCTGCAGGTCGTTGTGCAGACAGTCCGCGAGCAGGTCGGGGTCCCCCGCGCGCAGCGCCTGCAGCACGTTCGCCTCGACCACGGGGTTCGACGGGGCCGGCGCGATGTCGGCCCGGTAGCGCTCGCGGTGCTCGTCGAGCGCACGGTACACGGCCGGCGTGGAGAGCCCGTCGTCGCTCAGCCCGAGGACCCAGTGGAACTCGCCCTTCGCCAGCGCCGGGCTGAGCTCGTCGCCGCGGCCGGTCCCCACTGCGGTCCCGCCCACGAAGGCGAACGGCACGTCGGCCCCCAGCTCGGCGGCGAGGCGCAGGAGTTCGTCACGCCCGAGCGCGGTGCCCCAGAGCGTGTCGACGGCGAGGAGCGTCGCGGCAGCGTCCGCCGACCCGCCACCCATGCCGCCCGCGACCGGGACCTGCTTGTCGATCGTCAGCCGGACGCCGCCCTGGTACCCCGCCGACTCGGCCACGAGCCGGGCAGCACGGATCGCGAGGTTCGTGTCGTCCACGGGCACCGCCGACGTGTCGATGGGTCCGGTGAACCGCACCGAGAAGTCATCGGCGGGTTCGGCGACGACATCCTCGAACAGCGACACCGCCTGGTAGGCCGTCGCCACGTCGTGGTAGCCGTCGTCCTGCAGGGCGCCGACCGACAGGAAGACGTTGATCTTGCCGGGAGCGCGCGTCCGCACGCGGGTCGGTGCGGCCAGCGAGGTCATACGACCAACCTATCCCGCGCGCGCTGCGCTGAAACCCCGCTCCAGGTCGGCCAGGATGTCGTCCGGGTGCTCCAGGCCGATCGACAGCCGGATCAGCCCGTCGCCGACCCCCGCTGCCGCCCGCTGCTCGGTCGTCATCTGCACGTGGGTCGTCGACGCGGGGTGCACGACGAGCGACCGGACGTCGCCGATGTTCGACACGTGGTCGAACAGCTCGAGGGCACCGACGAAGCGCCGACCGGCCTCGACTCCGCCGGCGAGGTCGAACGCCATCACCGCCGACGGCCCTGCCGGGACGTAGCGCTGCTGCAGGTGGTGCCACGGCGAGTCGGGCAGCCCGGCGTAGTGCACGCGGTCCACCTGGTCGTGTGCGTCCAGCCACGTCGCCACCGTCGCCGCGTTCGACACGTGCCGGTCCATCCGGAGCGACAGGGTCTGGATGCCCTGCAGCACGAGGAACGCGCTGAACGGGGCGATCGCGGGACCGAGGTCGGCGGCGACCTTCGTCCTGGTGCGCATGATGAACGCACGGTTCCCGAACCGCTCGGCGAAGTTGGTCCCCGCGAAGCCGGAGTCGAGCGTCGTCAGCTGCGGGTACTTCTCGGCGTGCGCCGCCCAGTCGAACGTGCCGCCGTCGACCAGCAGCCCGGCGATCGCACTGCCGTGTCCGGCGAGGTACTTCGTCGCCGAGTGGACGACGATGTCCGCGCCGTGCTCGAACGGCCGGACGAGGTAGGGCGTGGCGATCGTGTTGTCGACGATGAGCGGGACACCGGCGTCGTGCGCGACACCGGCCACGCCCGCGAAGTCGAGGACGTCGCCGCGCGGGTTCGGGATCGACTCGCCGAAGAACGCGCGGGTCTCCGGACGGACGGCCGCCGCCCACTCGTCGAGGTCCGTCGGGTCCTGCACGAAGGTGAACTCGATGCCGAGGTCACGGAGCGTCGAGGCGAACAGCGTGTACGTGGCGCCGTACAGCGACGCACTCGAGACCACGTGCGCGCCGGCACGGGCGACCCCGAGGATCGCCAGAGTGGTCGCCGCCTGACCCGAGGCGGTCGCCACCGCACCGACACCGCCTTCGAGGTCCGCGATCCGTCGTTCGAGCGCTGCCGCCGACGGGTTGTTGACGCGCGAGTAGGTGTGGCCGGGGACGTCGAGCATGAAGCGCCCCGCTGCCTCCTCCGACGACGGGTACACGAACGCGGCGCTCTGCGCGATCGGCGGCACGTTCCCGCCGAACCCGGGATCGGCCTTGAAGCCGGCGCGGATCTGCCGGGTCTCGAACGCCCAGTCCTCCTCCGTCGTCCCCATCAGGCAGGAACCGACGCGCGGACCAGTGGGATGACCTGCTCGCCGAAGCGCTCCATCTCCTCGAGCTGCGGCGAGAACTGCAGCAGCAGCGTGTCGACGCCGGCGTCCTCGTACTCGCGGATGCGTGCCGCCACCTGCGCAGGGGTCCCGACGAACTGCGGCCGCAGACCACGGTTCGACACCGAGTAGTCCTCGAGCGACGGCACGTGCTCGAGCTGCGACTTCGAGATGAAGTCCTGGTAGGACTCGTAGGCCTTGCCGTGCTGCACGTCGGTGATCCGCGCCAGCTCGGCCTGCGCCTCCTCCTCGGTCTCCCGGACGATCGCGTACGCGGCCATGCCGAACGCCTCGAAGGGCGGCAGCCCGGCGTCCTCGCGACGACGACGCATCTCCGCGATCTTCGTCCGGAGCTCCTCGACGGTGCCACCGTGCGTCACGTAGGCGTCCGCGTAGTGCGTGATGCTCGCCTTGCCCGCCTCGCTCTCGCCGCCCGCGTAGATGCGCGGCGTGATGCGCGGCTTCGGTTCCAGGTGGGCGTTCTCGATGTCGTAGTACTCCCCGTGGAACGAGTACGGGGTCTCGCGCCACAGGCCCTTCATGATCTCGACGAACTCCGCCGTGCGCTTGTAGCGGTCGTCGTGCTCCGAGAAGATGCCGCCGTACTGGCGCGCCTCCTCTGCCCACCACGCGCTCACCACGTTGAAGGTGAAGCGCCCGCCGGAGATGTCGTCGATCGTCGCCGCCTGCTTCGCTGTGACGGCCGGCAGGTGGTACCCGGGCCGCATCGCCGCCATGATCTCCAGGCGCTCGGTCGTCGCCGCGATGGCCGCGGCGAGCGCCCATGCCTCGAGTGAGGGTGCCGCGACGCCCTTGATGTCGTTGAGGTTCAGCTCCGGCACGAGCGTCAGGTCGAAGCCGATGCGCTCGGCGCGCTGCGCCAACCGCTTCACGTAGTCGAAGGTGACCGGCATGTGCTCGTCGTCGACGTTGCGCAGCCAGCCGCCGAAGAGCGGGGTCCAGTATCCGAATCGCACGGTGGTGGGTTCCTCAGGTGGTGAGCGGAGACGGACGGGAGGCTCGGTGCCGGTGGCGAGCCGAGCCTCCCGTCCGGTGGGTGGTCAGGTCAGGCGCGCGCCGGTGCGGTCGCGTACTCCGCGTCCAGCAGGCCGCCGAGGTAGCGGGCGATGGAGCGCGGGCCGGAGGCCGGCGCGGTCTCCTCGACGGCGGGGTTGTAGTTCGTGTTCGTGTTGATGTCGTAGACGACCGTGCGGCCGTCCGTCGTCTCCATGAACTCGACGCCCGCGATCTGGATTCGCTGGTCGGCGAGGAACGTCCGGAGCTGCTGGACGAGCGGGTGCTGCGCTGTGACCTCGGTGCGGACGGAGAACGCGCTCTGCTGACCGGTACCGGGGACCTCGCAGACCGCGCCGGCGATGACCTGGGGGCTGTTCTCTCCAGACGGGACGGCGCACGCGTCCGCGGGGCAGAGCTCGAAGCTGCCGGCGCTCGTGTCGACCCGGACGGCGTAGACGAACTCGCCGCCGACGAACTCGACGCGCGTGATGAACGGCTCGCGGGCCGTCAGGTACTCCTGCAGGAGCGTGATGCCGTCGACGGGCTCCTCGAACTCGGGGCTGTCGACGTAGGCGTCGAACTCCGCGAGCGAATCGAAGCGACGGACGCCGAGGCCCTTGCCGCCCTGGTTGTGCTTCGTGATGAAGGGGACGTCCTGGCCGTCCGTGAAGGTGCGGGCGGCGTCCTTCAGCGGTGCCGTGCCGAACACCGCGGTCGTGCGGGGCACGTCGAACCCGGCCCGCTGGAGCAGCCCGTGCTGTGCGACCTTCGACACCTCGAGCTCGAGCACGTGACTGCCGCCGACGACCTGCCGGCCGGCGCGCTCCAGGTGCCCGAGGAGTGCGCGGGTGTACTCCTTCGCGTGCTCGTGGCCGCGGGTGTGGGAGCTGGCCGACATCCGGGACCAGTACACGCCCGGTTCCGGCTCGGAGGCCAGGTCGACCTGCCCCTCGGTGAGGAGGATCTCCTGGACCGGCACGCCCTCGGCCTCGAAGGCAGCGGCGAGCGGCGGGAACCACTCGGGGTTCTCGTGGATGACGTACACGCGCGGAGTGCTCACGACCCCACCCTAGGCACGGCGTCGGAGGGGTTGCCAGGTGTGTGACGCGGTGTTGCTCGCCGTACGGCTCGGTGACTCGTCGCCAAGGTCGTCGCACGCTCGTCGGCCGCGATCGTCTTCCGCGGCATCGACCTCGAAGCGCACCGGGCACGGTACCGAGGTCACGCGCCCCCGTCGCACGAGAGCCGGATGCTGCAGGCCGCCGACGTCGCAACGTACTTCCTGAACCGATCGCACACCATCACGGAGACCGATCCGCGATCGAAGAAGGCGATGGCTGACATCGTGGGCCGGATCCGTTCCATCACGTGCAAGGAGTACATCTGGCCGCCCTGACGACACAACGCCCCGCTCGTGGGCGGGGCGTTGGCTGGGTGCGGGAGGCTCGAAGCGTCCTGCATGGGACATACTAGCCGTTCTGATCGGCCACGGCTAGCGGCTGAACACCTGCTGGCCGACCACGCCGAGGAGCTCGAGCTTCTGCGCGTCCTCGCTGCCGGCTGGTGCCGTGAAGAGCAGCAGCGCCTGGGTCTGGCTCGTGGTGTGCAGCACCTGGCAGTCGACGGTGATCCGGCCGAGCTCCTGGTGCACGAAGGTCTTGTGGTCCTCCCACCTGCTGGCGACCTCGTGCAGCGACCAGATCGACCGGAACGCCTCGCTGTTCGCCTCGAGGTCCGCGATGAGCTCGACCGCCCGCGAGTCGCTCGGTCCGGCTGCTCCGACCGCCGCCCGGAGTGCAGCGACCTGTGACCGCGCCAGTCGCTCGTGTTGCTCCGGCGCGTACTTGGCGCGTTCGGATTCGGTCATGAACCAGCGCCACGGCTGGTACCGCTCGTTGCCCGTCAGTCCGACGCCACTGCCGAGGAGTGCGACGGCCAGCCGGTTCTCGACCAGGGTCTCGCCGAGGTCGCTGACCACGATCGCCGGGGTGTCATCCAGCCGGTCGAGCACGCGGAGGATCGCCGGGTCGACGTGGTCGGAGCGGTGCACCCGCGCGGGAGCGTTGTGCCCGGCCAGACGGAACAGGTGGTCGCGCTCGTCGAGGCTGCAGCGCAGGGCCCTGGCGATCGCCTGCACCATCTGCTCGGAGGGCTGCGGACCGCGCTGCTGCTCGAGGCGCGTGTAGTAATCGGCGGACATCCCGGCGAGTGCGGCGACCTCCTCGCGACGGAGCCCCGGCGTCCGGCGCCTGGCACCGGTGCCGAGGCCGACGTCCTCCGGGCGCAGGAGTTCGCGGCGACGGCGGAGGAAGTCGGCGAGCGCTGGGCGGTCCATGGTGTCCAGTCTGCTGCCCGCCGGGCGACGGTTGCCAGGGATCGGCGGTCCCCCGATGACCGGACTCTGGTCGGGGTTCGCCGGTGGCCCGATCGTGGACGGCATGAACATCACGAACGCCACCGTCTTCATCCCCGGCGCGACCTCGGGCATCGGCCTCGGTCTCGCCCTCCGCCTGCAGCAGGCCGGCAGCACCGTCGTCATCGGCGGACGTCGCCGCGCCCTCCTCGACGCGCTCGCCGCCGAGCACGGCTTCGGCACCGTCGAGCTCGACGTCACCGACCCGGCGTCGATCACCGCTGCGGCGGCCACCGTGACCGCCTCGTACCCGTCGCTTGACACGATCATCACCATGTCCGGCATCATGCGCGCCGAGGACCTCCGCTCGGCATCGCACCAGGACGACGCCGTCGCCACGATCGAGACGAACCTGCTCGGCACCATCCGGCTGATCGACGCGTTCCTGCCGCACCTGCTCGCGCAGCCGGCGTCGACGATCATCACGGTGTCGTCCGGCCTCGCGTTCACCCCGCTGGCCGCGACGCCGACCTACAGCGCGACGAAGGCCGCGGTGCACTCGTACACACTGTCGCTCCGACAGCAGCTCATCGGCTCCCCGGTGTCGGTACTCGAACTCGCGCCGCCGGCCGTCGCGACCGACCTGATGGGCGAGGGCGTGGACTTCGGCGGGATGCCGCTCGACGCGTTCCTGACCGAGGTCGTCTCGCTCGTGTCGGCCGGCGCATCGCCCGAGATCCTCGTCGAGAACGTCCTGCCGCTCCGGTGGGCAGAGCGCGACGGGAACCAGCAGCAGCTGATCACCGCGCTGGCGTCGAGCAGGCACTGAGCGGCCGGCCACATCGCCCGAACGACGACTGCGGTCGCTCTGGGACGTCAGCCGCATGGTCCCGTCGCTCAGGCGTCATCCTGAGCGACGGGACGCACGATCACATGGTCACCCGAGCAGTCGGGCGACGCGAGCGACTCCTCCTGACGAGTCGTTGCGGCGTGTACATGCGGACCAATGTCTCGTCGACCGCGCCGAACCGGTCCTCCACAGTCGCGATGCCGTCCGCCCCGGATGCGACCACCATGCCGGCCTGCACGGCGTGCGCCGCGGACAGGCCGGCTCGTTCCATGAAGTACCGAACATCCTCCAGCATGTTGGGCAGTTCGACGTGCACGGCGTCTGCGCGAACCACGACCGCGTGCCACCGATCCAGCAGGTCCCCGGCGAGCGAACGGACCTCGGGATTCGTGTATCGCACCGCACCGGACGGCGGTCCGGTCCGACGTCGGACCTCCCGAGTGCCGAGTTCGAACGCCCTCTCGTGGAGCTCGAGCTCGAAGAGGTCGTTGTAGAAGAGCGCGGTGCGCGCGCGGACGATCCGCTCGAGGAAGGCCGAGCACGCTCGGTGATGAGGATCCGACCCCTCGAGCGCGCTCACGACGAACCCCGTCTCGAGCACGACCCCAGCCGGGAGCTGTTGACAGTCCTCCATCGCCTCGACCCCGAGATCGCAGGATGCCCCACCGGGAAGCGCATGCACGTCAGAGGTACCAGGCAGGACGTCGATCCAGCCGCTTGGAATCCGTGAACGTGGAGCGGCTGAGGATCTCTGCGACCTCTCTCGCACGGTCCTCGGGCGTTCCGACCGGGTGGTTGCGGCCTGCGTCGATCTCCGCGGCCGTCAGGAGACGGATCGGGACGTCGTCCGAATGGTAGCGATGCTGGTCGGTGCTGATCATGGTCATGGGGTGCTCCTTTCGTCGGATGTTGCACGGTAGGAGCGTCGGATCAGCCTCCGCAAGGAATCGAAATACAACATGCAAATAGACCGCCGCTTTCGGGTCCGGCAGGATGGGTGCATGGGGAACGAGGGGTACACCGAGACCAGCAGCACGTCGACGCTCTTCCGGGTGCTCGGGATCGCGACGGCGCTCGGCAGCGTCGCGATCGCCACGACGATCGCCCTCGTGCCGCCGTCCCCCGGCAAGGAACCATCCATGTCGGACCTCGTGATCAGCAGCGTCGCGCTCGTCGTGATCGCAGGGCTCGGCGTCGTCCTTGCGCTGACGCGACTCACGGTCGAGCTGGACGACCGACTCTCGGTCCGACTGACCCCGTTCTGGTACCGGCGCACCATCGACCCGCAGACGCTCACTTCGGCGACCCCGATCGAACTGCGGGGGATGGACGTCGGCGGGTGGGGCGTCCGCTTCGGCACGGGTCGTGGCACGGTGGTCCTGATGGACAACGGGCCGGGCGTCCGGCTGTCGATCACGGGCAAGCGCGACCTGTCCTTCCGGTGCGGCGACCCCGAACGACTCATCGCCGCACTCGCCGGGCACGGCGCCACGATCACCAGCACCGAGACACGGACGGAGCACCGATGAACGCACGCATGCAGGAGATCCAGCGGATCGTCGCCGAGGCCGGCGTGGACACGACGGCACGCGAACTCCCCGACTCCACGCACACGGCGGCGCAGGCAGCGGCGGCGCTCGGCACCGAGCCGGGGGCGATCGCCAGCAGCCTGCTGTTCCTGGCGGACGGCGAGCCGCTCCTGGTGATGACGTCAGGGCGCCACCGCGTCGACACGGGGCTGCTCGCCAGCAGCCTCGGTGTCGAGGAGCTCACGATGGCGACCGCGAAGCAGGTGCGCGAGGTCACGGGCCAACCGATCGGAGGGGTCTCCCCTGTTGGTCACCCGGCACCGATCCGCACGGTCGTCGACACCGCGCTGGCCGACTACGACCCGGTGTGGTCGGCTGCGGGGACCGCGAACTCCGTCATGCCGTTGACGTTCGACCAGCTGGTCGCGCTGACCGACGGGGAGACCGTGCAGGTCGCCGCGGACTAGCCGGCAGCCACACAGCCGGAATCCCTCAGCTCGCGGCGGCGAGCACCGTCCGGCCGAGGCGTACGAAGTCATCGACGTCGAGTTCCTCGCCGCGGGCGGTCGGCGCGATGCCCGATGCCTCGAGTACCTCCGACGCGTGCGCACTGCCGCCGAGGATCCCGGACAGGGCCTGGCGGAGCATCTTCCGACGCTGCTGGAAGGCAGCGTCGACGAGCGCGAACACGCGGGAGCGCAGGAGTTCGTCGCCCGGCGGGTCCTTCCGTACGAACCCGACGAGGACACTGTCGACGTTCGGCACCGGCCAGAACACCTGACGGCTCACCTGCCCGGCGATCCGCCAGTCGCCGTACCAGGCGGCCTTGACGCTCGGCGACCCGTAGACCTTGCTGCCCGGGTCGGCGGCCAGACGGTACCCGACCTCGGCCTGCACCATGACGAGCGAGCGTTCGATCGACGGGAAGGTCGCGAGCAGGTGGAGGAGCACCGGCACGGACACGTTGTACGGCAGGTTCGCGACGAGGTGCGTCGGCGCGACCGGGAGGTCGTCCGCGGAGACCTTGAGGGCGTCCTGGTGCACCACGGTCAGCTGCGCGGCCGGTTGCATCGCGGACACCGTCGCCGGGAGTTGCGCTGCGAGCCGTGCGTCGATCTCGACGGCGGTGACGGGAGCGCCGGTCTCGGTGAGCCCGAGGGTCAGGGAACCGAGGCCCGGTCCGACCTCGAGCACGCGGGACTCAGCCGTCACGCCACCGGATGCGACGATGCGCCGCACGGTGTTCGCGTCGTGCACGAAGTTCTGGCCGAGTTTCTTGGTGGGGGTGACGTCGAGTTGCGCGGCGAGGTCGCGGATCTCAGCGGGGCCGAGCAGCGCGCTCACTCGGACACCGTCACGGGTTCGGCGTCCCACGCGCCGTAGACGAGCTCGGTGTTCGAGGCGATCTGCGCCGCGAGCATCGACGGATCGGTGCCGAGCGTCTCGGCCATCGACCGGAGCGTCAACGGGATGAGGTACGGCGCGTTCGGACGACCACGGAACGGCGTCGGCGTGAGGTACGGCGCATCCGTCTCGATCATGATGAGGTGCCGCGGCGCCACGTGCAGGGCGTCCCGGAGCGACTGGGCGTTCTTGAACGTGACCGTGCCCGCGAACGACATGTACCAGCCCCGTTCGGCACAGAGCCTGGCGAGGTCCGGCCCGCCGGAGAAGCAGTGGAACACGGTCTTCTCCGGGGCACCGACACGGTCGAGCACCTCGACGACGGCGTCGTGCGCGTCGCGGTCGTGGATCGTCAGCGCGAGGTCGTGGTCCTTGGCGATCCGGATGTGTTCCTCGAAGGACCGGATCTGGGCATCGCGGCCGTCGTCACCGGTGCGGAAGAAGTCGAGCCCGGTCTCACCGATCGCGCGGACACGGGGCAGCGCCGCGAGCCGCTCGATGCCCGCCAGGTGCTCGTCGAGCAGCCCGGCGGCGTCGAGGACGGGCGCCTCGTTCGGGTGCAGGGCCACGGCGGCGAGGACCCGGGGCTCCCGCGCGGCGATCTCAGCGGACCACTCCGAGGTCGCGAGGTCGGTGCCGACCTGCACGACACCACGCACGCCGACGCTCGACGCACGGTCGAGGTGCTCCCGGTAGTCGAGCGCGCCGTCGTCGCCACCGTCGGCGATCTCCATGTGGGTGTGGTTGTCGTACACCGGCACGACGAGCGCCTCCGGCAGCGGCGGGTACGTCAGGTCACGCTTGGACCCGCCACCGTCGCCGGACCGGGAGCGGAGATGGGCGTCGGTCACGCTGCGCCCTGTTCTGCCTGTTCGACACGCGGGAACAGGCCGGACTCCAGCGACGTGATCCGGGTCGCACCCTGCCACTCCCACGCACGGTCCACACGCTGCTCAGCGATGGAGCCGCCGGCACCGATCGAGGCCCAGAGCTTCTCGGTCGCCTTCGGCATGGCCGGCGATGCGAGCACCGCCACGGTGCCGAGGCCGCGCAGCGCCGTCGCGAGCACGGTCCCGAGGCGCTCGCGCTGGGCGTCGTCCTTCGCGAGAGCCCACGGCTGCTGCTCGGTGATGTACCCGTTCAGCGCGTCGACGAGCTCCCACGTGGTCGTGATGGCGTCGTGTGGCGCGAAGGCGGCGATCGCGGCGTCGGCGCGCGTCGTGACGTCCACTGCGAGGTCGTCGATCGCCCGGTCGGACGTGGACAGTTCGCCACGAGTCGGCACGGCACCGTCGAAGTACTTGTCGAGCATCGCGAGGATGCGGGACGCCAGGTTGCCGAAGCCGTTCGCGAGTTCGGCCTGGTACCGCGCCGAGATGTCTTCCCAGCTGAAGTTGCCGTCCTGCCCGAAGGTGATCGCGCGGAGGAAGTAGTACCGGAAGGCGTCCGACCCGAACGTGTCGGTGATCTCCGACGGCGCGATACCGGTGAGCTTCGACTTGGACATCTTCTCGCCGCCGACGAGCAGCCAGCCGTGCCCGAACACGCGCTTCGGGACCGGCAGCCCCGCGGCCATGAGCATGGCGGGCCAGATCACCGCGTGGAACCGGGCGATGTCCTTGCCGACGATGTGCACACTCGGCCAGAGGCGCTGGAACGCTTCGTCGTCGTCGCTGCCGTAGCCGAGTGCGGTGACGTAGTTGAGGAGCGCGTCGAACCACACGTAGAGCACGTGGTCGTGGTCCCACGGGATCGTGATGCCCCAGTCGAAGCTCGACCGCGAGATCGACAGGTCGCGCAGGCCCTGCTTGACGAAGGAGACGATCTCGTTGCGGACGCTCTCCGGCTGGATGAACTCCGGGTTCGACTCGTAGAGGTCGAGCAGGCGCTGCTCGAAGTCGGACATCCGGAAGAAGTAGTTGCGCTCGGACAGGACCTCGACCGGGATCGAGTGGATCGCGCAGACCTGCTGGCCTTCGTACGCGCCGGTGCCGGGGACGAGGTCACTCGGCTGCTTGTACTCCTCGCAGCCCACGCAGTAGAACCCCTCGAACTCGCCGGCGTAGATGTAGCCGTCGTCGTAGAGCTTCTGCAGGAACGCGGTCACGCCGCGCTCGTGCCGTTCGTCGGTGGTGCGGATGAAGTCGTCGTTCCGGACGTCGACGGTGTCGAGCAGCGGCTTCCACGCGTCGGTGACGAGCCGGTCCGCCCACTCCTTCGGGGAGACGTCGTTCGCCGAGGCGGTGCGCAGGATCTTCTGCCCGTGCTCGTCCGTGCCGGTGAGCAGCCAGGTGTCGTCGCCACGCTGACGGTGCCAGCGCGCCATGAAGTCCGCGGCGACCTCGGTGTAGGCGTGCCCGATGTGGGGCACGTCGTTCACGTAGAAGATCGGCGTGGTGATGCTGAACGAGGAGCCGTCGGACATGCGGACCATCCTACGGGCGCGCGGCGACCGCATGACGCGCCCACCGACGGTCTGTGGAAAACCCGGACTGGAGGCTCGTGACGGGGCCGCCACGAGCCTCCCGTCCGCCGATCAGCGGGGTCACCGCGCCGCCAGCGCGCCCTCGTACAGGTCCCGTTTCGACAGCCCCGTCGCGTCCGCGACGGCGGCCGACGCCTCCTTCATGCGGGTACCGGCGGCCACGCGCTCGAGCACCAGCCGGACGCCCTCGTCGAGCGAGACCTCGTCCACCGATCCGGACGCCCCCGCGACGACGATGCAGATCTCGCCCTTGACCCCGTCGGCGGCCCACGCGGCGAGCTCGACGAGTGATCCCCGGCGGACCTCTTCGTACAGCTTCGTGAGTTCTCGGCAGACCACCGCTCGGCGCGCGTCCCCGAACCCCGCCGCCATGTCGGTCAGCGTGTCCGCCAGCCGGTGCGGCGACTCGAAGAACACCATCGTCCGCTGCTCGCCGGCGAGCGCCTCGAACGTGCGTCGACGCTCCCCCGGCTTCCGGGTCGGGAACCCCTCGAACGTGAACCGGTCCGTCGGCAACCCGGACACGGCGAGCGCCATCAGCACCGCTGACGGCCCCGGGAGCGCCGTCACGGTGACCCCGGCGGCCGCTGCGGCCTCGACGAGCGGGAAGCCGGGGTCGCTGATCGCGGGCATGCCAGCGTCGGTCAGCACGACGACGTCCTCGTCTTGGGCGAGCTCGACGACCTCCGCGGCCTTCGCCCGTTCGTTGTGCTCGTGCAGGGCGATGAGCCGCGGGCGGTTCTCGATCCCGAGCGCTCGCATCAGGTGGATCGCGGTGCGGGTGTCCTCCGCAGCCACGACCGTCGCGTTGGAGAGTGTCTCGACGAGTCGGCGCGACGCGTCGCCGAGGTTGCCGATGGGAGTTGCTGCGAGGACGATCACACGCCCCATTGTGGACGCAGCGGATCACTGCGCCGCATCCGTAGGATGCTGCGGGTGACCACGGACCTGGCCGACGCACTCCCCTCTGCGCCCGAAGTGCCCCGTGGGTCGCGCCTCGACGACTGGTGGGTGCGCGTCATGTCGGTCGGTTGGCGGGTCGCCACCTGGCGCTGGGCGGGGCCGATCGCGGTCACCGTGCTCGCGGCACTGTTGCGGCTCGTCGACCTGGGACGACCGCACTCACTGGTGTTCGACGAGACCTACTACGTCAAGGACGGATGGTCGATCGTCCACCTCGGGTACGAGGGCACCTGGCCGGCGAACCCCACGGACGACTCGCTCCCGACGACCGACGAACGGTTCGCGGACGGCCAGACGAACCTGTTCACCAGTGCCGCGGAGTTCATCGCGCACCCGCCGCTCGGCAAGTACCTCATCGGCCTCGGGATGCTGCTGTTCGGGCCGGACAACTCGTTCGGCTGGCGGTTCGCGGTCGCGGTGCTCGGTATCGCGACGGTGTTCCTCGTCGCCGTGATCGCCCGGTCGCTGTTCCGCTCGACCCTCATCGGCACGCTCGCCGGCGGGTTCCTGGCGGTCGACGGCCAGGCGATCGTGATGTCCCGCGTCACGCTGCTCGACGGGATCGTCACGTTCTTCGTCGTGCTCGGGTTCGGCGCGCTGCTGCTCGACCGCCGCTGGACCGAGCGTCGGCTCGACGCGTGGGTCGCGCGCCGGGTCGCTGCCGGACGGGACACCCTCTGGGGCCCGGTGTTGTGGTGGCGGCCGTGGCTGCTCGCGATGGGACTGGCGCTCGGGCTCGCGACGAGCACGAAGTGGTCCGGGATGTACTTCCTGGCGTTCTTCGCCGTGTACTCGGTGCTGACCGACATGATGCTGCGGAAGCGCGCCGGCATCGAGTTCTGGTCGTCGAGCGCGTTCCTGCAGCAGGCACCGGTGACGTTCCTGCTCACGGTGCCGATCGCCGCCGCCACCTACCTGGCGTCCTGGACCGGGTGGTTCGTGTCGAAGGACGGATGGGACCGGAACTGGATCGCCTCCGGCGGGCAGCGCTGGAGCGGAATCCTGTCGTGGGTGCCGGACAGCGTGCAGAACTGGTGGCACTACCAGTCCGAGATCTACGGCTTCAACATCGGCCTGCACACGCCGCACTCGTACCAGGCGAACCCGCTGCTCTGGATGCTCATGCAGCGCCCGACGTCGATGTACTACGTCGGCACGAACGCCGGGCAGGACGGCTGCGCGGCGGTGCGGTGCGGTGCTGCGATCACGGGCGTCGCGAACCCGTTCATCTGGTACGCATCGGTCGTCGCGGTCGTGGCGCTGCTCGTGCTGTTCTTCCTGCGTCGCCGGTGGGAGTACGGCTTCGTCGTGATGGGCGTCGCAGCGGGGTACCTGCCCTGGCTGCTGTACGTGAACCGGACGGTCTTCCAGTTCTACACGATCGCGTTCGAGCCCTTCATGGTGATGGCGTTGGCCGCGGCGATCGGGCTCGTGCTGGGCTCCCGCGACGATCCACGGCCCCGTCGGACGAAGGCGATCGTGTGGGTCGGTGTGTACCTCGTCGTGGTGCTGCTCGCGAGTGCGTACTGGTACCCGATGTGGACCGCCATGCAGGTGCCGTGGGACTTCGTGCGGTCGCACTACTGGCTGCCGAGCTGGTTGTAGCGCTGCGCGCTGCGTGCGCGTCGCGCTGCGTGCGCTGCGGCGGCGCGGGTGTCGCGCATCGCCGACCGGTCACGACTCGCCGCGCAGTGCGGGTCGACGGGTCACGATCTGTCGGCTCGGAAGAACTCAGCCGACGCGTTGTGACCGCTCGGCGGAACTGAGCGGGGTGTCGTGACCCGCCACGGGCCTGCCCCCTGCGCGGTGGGTCAGGACTGGGCGTGCAGCGCGCGCTCGATCGACTCGCGGTCGAGCGGCTCGCCGAGCATCCGGTGGTCGTCGACGTGCTGCGGCAGCACGCCCTCGATCAGGACCTCGGCGTAGCGGCGCCACGCGTTCGGGTCGTGCGCGCGGGTGGCGTCCGCGACCGCACCCACCATGGTCGTGAGCATCGGGAGATCGCGGTAGTCGAACCCGACCCGCACCACGCCGGCGTCGTGCGCGCGACGGATGATCTCGGACACCTGGCTCTCGAGGCGGTCGCGCTCCTGCACGATCGAGGGGCGTCCCTTGCCCGCCCGGACGATCGCATCGGCGAGTGCGCGGTCCCTGGCGCGGAACTCGAACACGCCCATCAGGTACAGCCGGAGCGACTCGCGCGGGTCGATCTCCTCGGCAGCACGCTCGGCGGCGGCGTTCATCGCGTCGAACTTGGTCGCGAGCAGCGCTTCGATCAGCGAGTCCTTGTCGGCGAACCGGCGGTAGACCGTCCCGACGCCGACCCCGGCTTCGTGCGCGATGTCGTTCAGGGTGACCGAGAGCCCGCGCTCCGCGAAGCACTTGCGCGCGGTCTGCAGGATCAACTCGCGGTTGCGGGCGGCGTCGGCGCGGAGGGGCCGCTCGAGCTCCGCGTGCTGGTCGATCGTGGTCACGCTCGCAAACGTAGTTGAACTTTCTGGGAATAAGCGGATGCAACGCGTCCGTTTGGGCTTACACTGGTGCGAACCGGATGCATCGCATCCGCTTTCTCCTCCCCGACCTGAAGTGCTCGACGGCGCGTGCTTCGACACCGTTCCATCCTTCTCAAGGAGGCCTGCCGTGACGGCAGAACAAACTGCGCCCGCGCCCACCGGCTCGGCACCCACGACCGCGGGCTCCGCACCCCGCAAGGACCACCGCTGGATCGCCCTCGCGGTGATCGCCCTCGCTCAGCTCATGGTGGTGCTCGACGCCACCATCGTGAACATCGCGCTGCCCTCGGCGCAGCAGGACCTCGGATTCGGCACCGACCAGCGCCAGTGGATCGTCACGGCGTACTCGCTGGCGTTCGGATCCCTGCTGCTGCTCGGTGGTCGCCTCGGTGACCTCTTCGGCCGCAAGAACACCTTCATCATCGGGCTCGTCGGCTTCGCCGTCGCCTCGGTGCTCGGCGGCCTGGCGGACTCGTTCGGCCTGCTCGTCGCGGCCCGCGCACTGCAGGGGGCGTTCGGCGCGCTGCTCGCCCCGTCCGCGCTGGGCATGCTGACCACGACCTTCCGCGACCCGAAGGAGCGCGGTCGTGCGTTCGGCATCTTCGGGTCGATCGCCGGCTCGGGTGCTGCGATCGGCCTCCTCCTCGGCGGCGTGCTCACCGAGTACGCGTCGTGGCGCTGGTGCCTCTACGTCAACGTCGTCTTCGCCGTCCTCGGCGTGATCGGTGCGCTGGTCTTCATGGCGAAGCCGCCGAAGGTCGAGCGTCCGCGCATCGACGTCGCCGGGGTCCTCACGATCACGCTCGGCCTGGTCGGGGTCGTCTACGGCTTCTCCAACGCCGAGACCAACGGCTGGGACGACCCGCTGACGATCGTCATGCTCGCGGTCGGTGTCGTGCTCATCGCCGCCTTCGTGTTCATCGAGACCCGCGTGGCGCACCCGCTGCTCCCCCTGCGCGTCGTGCTCGACCGTGACCGCGGTGGCTCGTTCATCGCCATCGGCCTCGTCGCGATCGGCATGTTCGGGATCTTCCTGTTCCTGACCTACTACCTCGAGCAGACCCTCGGGTTCTCCGCGCTGCAGACCGGCCTGGCGTTCCTGCCGATGCCGCTGTCGATCATGATCTCCGCCACGCAGATCGGTGGCCGACTCCTGCCCCGCATCGGCCCGAAGGTCCTGATCTTCGCCGGCGCGCTCGTCGCCGCAGCCGGTCTGCTCCTGCTGCTGCGCACCGACCTCGACAGCTCCTACGCGGGCACGGTCCTGCCGGCGCTCATCGTCATCGGTCTCGGCATGGGCACGATCTTCTCGTCCGCGATGAACACCGCGACGACCGGGGTCGCCCGTGCGGATGCCGGTGTCGCGTCGGCGACGGTGAACACCATGCAGCAGATCGGCGGGTCGATCGGTACCGCGCTCCTGTCGACGATCTTCGCGGACGTCGTCAAGAACAGCCTCTCGGGGCTGTCCGCGGCGCCGACGAAGCTCCAGCAGGCGCAGGCCACGCTCGACGGCTACCACGTCGCCTTCGCGATCTCGGCCGGCGTACTGGTCGTCGTCGCGATCGCCAGTGGGCTGCTCATCAACCGGCAGTCCGTGCGACTGGCCAAGCTCGAGCACCTCAGCGCCAACGCGACGGGCAGCATCCCGGCCGCCGCGCACTGACGCGAAGACGACACACGCGGAAGGCCCGCTCGACTCCGGTCGGGCGGGCCTTCCGTGTTCCGGGCGTCGTGCAGGAGCGGGGCGGGCGGGGCGGGCGCGGGGTGGTCGACTCCGAACGACGAAGTCGCTGTCGTACGACGTCGAATTTGTCGTTCGGAGCCCATCGAAGCGACGTTCCTTCGGCGACACACCACCCGCATCGGCCCCGATTGCGCACTGTTGCGATTTTCCTGTCAGACGTCAGGGGTCGGCATTATCGTGTGCGCCATGGCCCCCGTCCTGACCTCGCCACTCGTGTCCACGCAGTGGCTCGCCGACCACCTCGGTGCCGATGAGCTCGTCGTCCTCGACGCCTCCGTGCACACGTCCGGTGTCGGCCTCGGGACGACCTGGCACGCCGCCGGCGACGCCTACGAACAGCACGGACACGTGCCCGGTGCCCGCTACGCCGACCTCCTCCACGACTTCTCGGCGCCCGACTCCGACCTCCCGTTCACGCGTCCCGGTGCCGAGCGGTTCGAGCAGGCGGCCCGGGCACTCGGCATCACGAACACGTCGACCGTCGTGGTCTACGACGACAGTGTCGGCGAATGGTCAGCACGACTCTGGTGGATCTTCCGGTCGTTCGGGTTCGACGACGTCGCCGTGCTCGACGGCGGGTTCGTGAAGTGGCGGGACGAAGGACGCCCGGTCCGGGTCGGCGCGCTGACCACCCGCGCGGACGACAGCGACACGCAGCACGCATTCCTCGCGGGCGAGGAACGGCCGCTCTGGGCCGACCGCGACCGGGTCGAACGCGCGGTGGACGGCACGCAGCCGGCCGCGCTGGTCCTGGCCGCGGACGAGACCGTCCTCGGTGACGGGCACGCCCCGGTCGTCCCCGGCACCACCCCGATCGCACTGCGGCGCATCGTCGACCAGGACTCGAACACGCTGCGGCGGCCGGCTGCGCTGGCGGACGCGTTCGCCCCGGTGTTCGACGCGGACGAGATCGTGACCTACTGCGGTGTCGGCAGCGCCGCGTGCGTCGACGCCCTCGCGCTCACCGTGCTCGGACACGACCGGGTGCAGGTGTACGACGGCTCCCTCGCCGACTGGTGGCGCCGCGAACCCGAACTCGCGTCCTGAGACCCGAACTCGCGTCCTGAGACCCGACCACACACGCACCCGTGCGGCACTAGCGTTGCCGTCATGAGCTCCAGACGTGCAGTCATCCTCGGCGGAACGGGCGGGATCGGCTCCGCCGTCGCGCGCGAGCTCCTCGACACCTCCGGCCGCGGCGGTGACGACTGGCAGGTCGACGTCGTCGCACGCCGAGGAGGTGCGATCGCGGACACGCTCACGAGGGACGGCGCGACGTTCGTCCCCGGCGACCGCCGCGACTCGACCGTGCTCCGCGACCTCCTGCGCCCCGGTGCGGACCTGCTCGTGGACACCGTCGGCGCGACCCGTGACGACGCAGCACAGCTCCTGCCGTTCCTGGGCGACGTCGGCTCGACCGTGTTCGTCTCGTCGAAGGCGGTCTACGTCGACGAGCAGGGACGGCACGCCAACTCGCTCGACAAGCCCGTGTTCGGCGGTCCGGTCACCGAGCTCCAGCCGACGGTGACCGCGGCGGACGCCGACCCGACGAGTCGCGACGGGTACGCCGCGGCGAAGGTCGCAGCCGAACAGCTGCTGCTCGACCACGGCGCTCCCGTCACGGTGCTCCGCCCGTCGAAGGTCTACGGGGTCGGAGTCGGCCGTCCCCGCGAGTGGTTCGTCGTGCGCCGGGTCCTCGACGGCCGCGAGCGTGTCCTCCTCGCCGACGGCGGGCGCGGGGTCGACCACACCACGGCGGCCAGTGGCATCGGTTCGCTGGTCCGGCTCGTCGCCGACGCCCCCGACCGCCGGATCCTCAACGTCGCCGATGCGACGGCCCCGTCGGCGCTCGAGATCGTCCGGACGATCGCCGGCCACCTCGACCACCGGTTCGACGAGGTCCTGCTCGACGCCGACGCGCCGGCGTTCGTCGGGGTGACCCCGTGGTCGTCCCCGTCGCCGTTCGTCCTCGACACCACCGCGGCCAGGTCGCTCGGATGGGAGCCGCCCCGCTTCGCCGCGGCTGTCCTCCCGGAACTCGACTGGCTCGTCGAGACGGCGCACCGCACCCCTGCGGACGGTGACGTCCCATGGGCGTCCGACCCGTTCTGGGACCGGATGTTCGACTACGGCCCGGAGGACGCCGCACTCGTCCTCCTCTCGATCGGCGGCTGATCGGTGCCGCGCTCCGAGGTGCTCTTCATCGGCGGCCGGTCCGGTGTCGGCAAGTCGACAGCGGCCGAGGCACTGCACGACCTGCTCACGGACGCGGACGTCCGGCACGCTGTGATCGAGGGCGACGTGCTCGACCTCGCCCACCCCGCTCCGCACGTCGAGCACCCGGAGGCGCGGCTCACGGAACGCAACCTCGCGGCGATGTGGGCGAACTACCGCGCGCTCGGGCACCACCGTCTCGTGTACACGAACACCGTGTCCGTCCTCGAAGCAGACCGCCTGGCCGCCGCGATGGGCGACGACCCGGTCGTGGTCGCCGTGCTGCTCCGGGCCGGGGACGAGACGACGGCGTCCCGGTTGCAGCGGCGGGCGGGCGGCGAGCTCCCGGTGGCGCAGCTCGCGCACTCGACACGGACCGCCGGGAGGCTCGACTCGGCTTCCGCAGATCGGGTCACCCGGATCGACACGGACGCCATGGCCCCGGCCGACGTGGCACGTCGGCTCGCGTCCTTGACCGGGTGGCTTCCCGCCTGAGCCCTGTAGAGACGGACGATCCATCCACAGATCGTTCCGCCGCCCGTCCCGTTCAGCGCCGACCGTGCACGCTGGACACATGAACGACAACCGGCTCGGCACCGCCGTCAGCCCCTACCTCCGACTGCACGCCGACAACCCGGTGGACTGGCGGGAGTGGGGTCCGGCGGCATTCGAGGAAGCGCGCGAGCGCGATGTCCCGGTCCTGGTGTCGATCGGCTACGCGACCTGCCACTGGTGCCACGTCATGGCACGTGAGAGCTTCGCCGATCCGGAGATCGCCGAGCTGTTGCGGCGGGACTTCGTCGCCGTGAAGGTCGACCGTGAAGAACGGCCGGACGTCGACGCGAGCACCATGGCGGCCGCCGCGGCGTTCACCGAACAACTCGGATGGCCGTTGACCGCCTTCATGACCCCCGACGCCCACGTCTTCTTCGCGGGCACGTACTCCCCGCCGACCCCCGTCGGGGGTCACCCGTCGTTCCGGCAGGTGCTCGCCGCGGTCGTCGATGCCTGGCACGACCGTCGTGCTGAGGTGGACGCCAACGCGACCGCACTCGCCGGGGCCATCCGCCAGGGCGCCATGGACGCGGCGACTCCGGAAGGTGCCGACGGCGCCGGAGCCGACCAGGGCCTCCCGTCCGTCGACGCGGTCCACGGCGTCGTCGACACCCTGCTGCAAGCAGAGGACACCGTCTACGGTGGTTTCGGCGGCGCACCGAAGTTCCCCTCGGCACCACTCTTGGAGTTCCTCGCCGATGCCGGGGCGGACGGCGTCGCAGCCGCGCATCCCCTGCTCGAACGCTCGCTCCGGGTGATCGCGTCCTCCGAGCTGACCGATGCCGACGGTGGAGTGTTCCGGTACGCGACCCAGCGAGACTGGGGCGTGCCGCACTACGAGCGCATGCTCTACGACAACGCGGGGCTGCTGGCGATCACACCTCGGGACCAGGCACGGGGCATCGCGGACTTCCTGCGCGACACCCTCCGCCGGCCGGACGGCGCGTTCGTCGCGGCACAGGACAGCGAGTCCACGATCGACGGGCGCCGCGTCGAAGGCGAGTGGTACCGCCGCCCGCTCGCGGACCGGGTCGCGCTCGCTCCACCACCCCTGGACGACCAGGTGCTGACCGGGTGGAACGGGCTCGCGATCCGCGGTCTCGCGATCGCCGGCGCGCGGCACGGGGACGACGAGATGATCGCCCTCGCGCGATCCGCCGCCGACGCCCTGATCGCCGGGCACCTGCGGGACGGACACGTCGCGGTGCGTTCCAGCACCCCGCGGGGTTCCTCGTCCGCACCGCCCACGATCGAGGACATCGGGCTCTTCGCCGAAGGCCTCCTGGAACTGGCGGTGGTCACCGGCGAGGTCGCCTACGCGGAGACGGCGAGGACCCTCGTCGACGACGGGCTCTCGGGGACGCTGGCCGTCGACCCGGTGCTGGCCGCTTCCGGCACCGCGACCGGGGAGCAGCCGCAGACGGCGATGCGATCGGGCACCGTGGCGCTGGCGAACGCGGCGCTGACCCTCGCGGCCCTGACCGGCGTCGAGGACTACCGGACCGCTGCTGCGTCCCTCATCGCGGACCGCGCGCGCACCGGTGTCGGTCGACCGCTCGGGCACGCGGACGCGCTCGGCGTCGCGCTGGCGCTGCAGCGGCCCTCGCGGGAAGTCGTCGTCGTGACGTCGACGGAGTCGCCGGGGGCGGTCGGGTCAGCCGTCGCGATGCGGCGCGCCGCGGTGACCGAGCGGCGTCCGGGCACGGTGACGGTCCTCGTGACACCGGAACAGGCGCGCGCGTGGGCCACAGCGGGCTTCGCACTCCTCGAGTCACGCGACGCGCTCGACCCCGCCGCGTACGTCTGCCACGACCGTGTGTGCGCCCTGCCAGCCCGCGACGCGGACGAACTCGCCGCCCAGCTCACGTCTGCGTGAGCTCGGGCGGTATCCTGGAATGCTCATGTCTCCCACGCCGCCCGTCATCACCTACCCGCCCGAGCTGCCGGTCTCGCAGCGGCGGGACGACATCGCCGCCGCCATCCGCGACAACCAGGTCGTGATCGTCGCCGGAGCGACGGGGTCCGGCAAGACAACGCAGCTGCCGAAGATCTGCCTCGAGCTCGGGCGCGAGAACATCGGGCACACCCAGCCCCGACGCATCGCCGCGCGCACCATCGCGGAGCGCGTCTCCGAAGAACTCGGTGGCGAGCTCGGCGACCTCGTCGGGTACCAGGTCCGCTTCACCGACAAGGTCAGCGCGAACACCCGGGTCAAGCTCATGACCGACGGGATCCTGCTGAACGAGATCCACTTCGACCGCGACCTGAAGCGCTACGACACGATCATCATCGACGAGGCACACGAGCGCTCCCTGACGATCGACTTCCTCCTCGGGTACCTCAAGCGACTGCTCCCCCGCCGGCCCGACCTCAAGCTCATCATCACGAGCGCGACGATCGACCCGGAGTCCTTCTCGAAGCACTTCGGCGACGCCCCGATCATCGAGGTGTCCGGCCGCACCTACCCGGTGGAGATCCGCTACCGCGCACTCGTCGCGGAAGACCCGGACGACGACGGGGACGACGACACCGATTCGCGCACCGCCGACGCCGGCAACGGAGCCGACGACCGCGACGCACTCACCGGCATCACCGACGCGCTCGACGAACTCGCGCGCGAAGACCCGGGCGACGTCCTCGTGTTCCTGTCCGGCGAGAACGAGATCCGCGACGCCCAGGACGCGATCGAGGGCAAGCACTACCCGGGCACCGAGGTCCTCCCGCTCTACGGCCGGTTGTCAGCGGCCGACCAGCACCGGGTGTTCCAGCGCAGCGCGACCCCGGGTGTCCGACGGCGAGTCGTGCTCGCGACGAACGTCGCCGAGACCTCGCTGACCGTGCCCGGCATCAAGTACGTCATCGACACCGGGACCGCCCGCATCTCCCGGTACTCGCCCCGCGCGAAGGTCCAGCGGCTCCCGATCGAGGCGATCTCGCAGGCCAGCGCGAACCAGCGGTCCGGCCGCGCTGGACGCACGAGCGCCGGTATCGCCATCCGGCTGTACTCCGAGGACGACTTCGAGCGGCGTCCCGAGTTCACCGACCCCGAGATCCTCCGCACGAACCTCGCCGCCGTCATCCTGCAGATGATCTCGCTCGGGTTCGGCGACATCGAGTCCTTCCCGTTCCTGCAGCCGCCGGACTCCCGTGGCGTGAAGGACGGCCTGGACCTGCTCCGCGAACTCCGTGCCGTCGACAAGGACGGCGCGATCACGAAGTCAGGCCGGCAACTGACCCGTCTGCCGATCGACCCGCGGCTCGGACGGATGGTGCTCGAGGCCGGTCGGCAGGGCGTCGGGCGAGAGGTCATCGCGGTCGTCTCCGCGCTGAGCATCCAGGACCCCCGGGAGCGCCCCCTCGAGAAGCGCGCGCACGCCGATCAGCTGCACGCGCGCTTCGCTGACCCGACGAGCGACTTCCTGACCCTGCTCGGCCTGTGGAACTACATCGAGGACAAGCAGGACGAGCTGTCGTCGAGTGCGTTCCGACGGCTGTGCAAGGCCGAGTTCCTGAACTACCTCCGCATCCGTGAGTGGCAGGACCTGTACCGCCAGCTGTCTCGGGCGGCGAAGCAGGTCGGGATCCACGTCGGGAAGGAGCGCAAGGACGACCCCGACGCCGTGCACCGATCGCTGCTCGCCGGACTCCTCAGCCAGATCGGCCTGCGCGACCGCGAGAAGCGCGACTACCTCGGATCGCGGAACACCCGGTTCGTGCTCTTCCCTGGCAGCGTCCTGGCGAAGAAGCAGCCGGACGCGGTGATGGCCGCCGAACTCGTCGAGACGAGCCGCCTGTTCGCCCGCACCGCCGCCCGGATCGACCCGGCGTGGACGGAGCAGCTCGCCGGCGACCTCCTCAAGCGCACCTACGGCGAGCCGCACTGGGAGAAGAAGCAGGGGGCCGTCGTCGCCTACGAGCGCGTGACGCTGTTCGGTGTCCCGATCGTGCAGCGCCGCCGCGTGCAGTACGCCCGGATCGACCCCGTGCACTCGCGGGAGCTCTTCATCCGGCACGCCCTGGTCGAGGGCGAGTGGGAATCGCAACAGGCGTTCGACCGTGCGAACCGGAAGCTCCGCAAGGAACTCGAACAGCTCGAGGAACGCACCCGCCGACGCGACATCCTGCTCGACGACGAGACCGTCTACGAGTTCTACGACGCCAGGATCCCCGCAGAGGTCGCCACGACGCGCGACTTCGAGGGCTGGTGGCGACGGATCCGCCGGGACGAGCCCGAGCTGCTGACGATGCGGAGGGAAGACCTCCTCGACGAAGACGCCGCCGAAGCAGCACAGGACGAGCAGGAGTACCCGACGCAGTGGCGGTCAGGCGACCAGCGCCTCGCGGTCAAGTACCGGTTCGAGCCCGGTGCCGCGGACGACGGCGTCAGCGTCCAGGTCCCGCTGGCGCTGCTCCCCCGTATGCGCGAGGAGGGCTTCGACTGGCAGGTCCGCGGTCTCCGCAAGGAACTCGTGACCGCGCTCATCAAGGCCCTGCCGAAGCAGATCCGGAAGAACGTCGTCCCCGCGGCCGACTGGGCGGAGAAGATCGTCGAGGAACTCCCCGACGACGCACCCACGACCCCGACGGAGAGCTTCCGCGCGACCCTCGCGAAGACGATCCAGCGCATGACCTACGTGCAGGTCTCCGAGCGCGACTTCGACATGTCCCGCGTCCCCGCACATCTGTTGCCGACCTACGCGGTCGTCGACGAACGCGGCCGTCGCGTCGAGGCCGGCAAGGACCTCTCCGCGCTGCAGACGAAGCTGAAGGACAGGACGCAACAGAGCGTCGCCGCCGCGACGCAGCGTCAGGGTCGCCCAGGAGGCTCGGCGCGGGTCGCCGAGGCGTCCTCCGGCCGTCAGGTGGAGCGTTCGGGGCTCGTGGCCTGGCCCGACACGGACCTGCCGGAGATCCTGGACACGAAGCAGGCGGGCGGCGTGATCCGCGCGTACCCGGCGCTCGTCGAAGAGGGCTCCGGTCCGAAGGCGACCGTCGGCGTGCAGCTGCTCGCGAACCAGTCCGACCGCGCCGTGCAGATGCCGGCTGGCGTTCGACGGCTCGTGATGCTCGCGGTGCCGTCACCGGTGTCGTACATCCAGTCGCACCTCACCTCGCAGGAGAAGCTCGCGCTCGCCGCCAGCCCGTACCCGTCGACGAACGCGCTCTTCGACGACGTGCTCGCGGCCGTGGTGGACGCCGGCATCCGGCGAGCGCACCCGGACGGGCTGCTCTTCACGAAGGCCGAGTTCGAGGCCGTCCGGAATGCCGTGTCCGCATCCGTCGTCGACACGATGTTCACCGCCGTGTCCGAGGTCGCCACGGTGCTCGCCGCCCAGCGGTCCGCGGAGCGAGCCCTCAAGCAGGCGACGAACATGTCCCTGCTGCCGGCGCTGAACGACATGCGCCAGCAGCTGGAGCGCCTGGTGTTCCCCGGATTCGTGTCCGTGGCCGGGCTCGACCGCCTCCGCCGGATCCGCGCGTACCTGCAGGGCGTGGAGGCCCGCGTGACGAAACTCCTGCAGAACCCGGGCAGGGATGCGACCTGGATGCGTGAGGTCTCGGCTGCGACCGGCCGGTACGAAGACGCCGGGGGGACGTTCCCGCCAGCCGTCGGTGCGCACCCGGAACTCGTGCACGCCAGGTGGATGCTCGAGGAGTTCCGTCTCAGCCTCTTCGCGCAGGAGCTCGGGACCGCCGAGACGGTCTCGCTGCAGCGCATCACGAAGGCACTGTCCGCCGCCTCCGCCTGACCGGTAGGTTCTCCCCTGAGGCAAGGGGACTCCATGGCGGAACGCGCAGACCGGTACGGCAGGGCGATCGAGCGAGCGGACGGGCGGGACTTCCCGTTCTGGGACGGCAATCCGCTCGCCCTGCGCGCGTGGCAGTGGGTGGTGATCGTCCTCGCGTGTGTCGTCGCGATCAACGTCCTGAGCTGGTACCCGGCGCACGACAACGTGCAGTCCCTCGTGCCCCGCTTCCTGTTCACCGCGATCCCCCTCGCCGTGTTCATCGCCTTCACCCGAGGTCGCTGGTCGCGGATCTTCCAGCGGACGACCGGCCGGGACTTCCTGACGATGGTCCTGTTCGCGATCGCGAACATCATCGTCACGTTCATCGTCGGAGTCATCGTGAAGACGGTGTTCGGCGCGACGGCGAACACCGCGGCGAACGGCATCCACGGGGCCGCCGAGCTGATCTCGTTCTACGTCGGAACCGCGATCCAGCTGTTCGGCGAGGAGCTGTTCACGATCTTACCCTTCCTCGCCGTCATGGCGCTCTGCCACCGGCTCGGGCTGACGCGCAAGCAGGCGATCCTCGTCGCGTGGCTCGCGACCGCGATCTGGTTCGGGGCCGCGCACCTGCCGACGTACGGGTGGAACGTCGCACAGGCGCTCCTCGTGATCGGTGTCGCTCGCCTCGTACTGACGCTGGCGTACATCCGGACGAAGAACATCGCGGTGAGCACCGGTGCACACATCCTCAACGACTGGGTCATCTTCACCTTCACCATCGTCACGACGGGAGCACTCCTGTAATCGGCTCGCTCGACGTGGTCGTGCTCGACTGCCCGGACACCCGCGCGCTCGCGCGGTTCTGGGCCGAGGTCCTCGGCGGCGAGATCGTGCAGTTCGGCGACGACTGGGCCGAGGTGGTCCTGCCGATCGAGGGCAGCCGCCCGCTCCTCGCCTTCCAGCACGTCGACGACTACCGCGCGCCGGAGTGGCCCGGCCAGGTCGTCCCGCAGCAGATCCACCTCGACGTGAAGGTCGAGGACATGGATGCCGGCGAAGCAGCGGTCCTGGCGATCGGCGCGACCGCCACGGGCGAGGGGTCCGACGGCTTCCGGGTGTACCTCGACCCCGCCGGCCACCCGTTCTGCCTGATCGTCCCGAACGACTGAGTGCGCGACGCCATCGAGGCCGTCGGGACCGCCGCCGGCATCCGACTCCGGCTCGTCCGCCCGCTCCAGGGCGGTGAGCAGGGCGGCGCGCTCCTCGTGGAGGACGCGGACGGTCTGCCACTCGTCGTCACGCTGCAGTCGGTGCCCTGGAAGTCCGCACGGCTCCTCGCGGCCGAACCGGTGATGCGGGATGCGGTGTCTCGTGGATGGCCCGCCGCAGCCTGGCTCCGGACCGGGCGGCTGCCGAACGGGACCGCGTACGTCGTCCAGGAGTTCGTCGACGGAGAGCCGCTCACGACCATCGACCGCTCGGCGGCTGAGGCGGTCGTCCGAGCGAATCGGACGCAGCGCGGGATCGGGCCCGATGCGGCGTTCGACGACTCCGCGCAGCTGCTCGCCGTCACTCGCAGCCATCCCTGGCGTTCTGCGGTCGCCGACCGGTCGAGCGCTGGCAGAGCAGTCGTCGATCGTGGTGACCAGCTGATCCGTACCCGCGGATCGGAGACGTTGCCCAGCGATGACGTCGTGCACGGGGACCTGAGCGCGTCCAACCTGCTCCTGGACCCGACCGGGCGGATCCGGTTCGTCGACACCGAGACGGTCGGACGTGGCACCCGTGTCCGCGACCTCGCCGACCTGCTCCGCCAGTGCGCCCTCGCGACGTGGGACTCGACCGAGGCCGAAGCCGTGCTCGCCGGCGAAGCTCGGGCGATCGCGGGGAACGGCGTCTTCACCACCTGCCTCGTCGCCGTGAGCGTCAACAACCTCGCGTGGTGGGCCGAGCACCGGACGATCGAGCAGTTCGACGACGCGTGCGCCCGCACGCTCGACCTGTTCGATCGCTCCTCGTAGGCTCGAGCGCGTGATCCGGACGGTGCTGCTCGACCTCGACGGGGTGATCCGTCACTTCGACCCGGACCACGTCGCCACGATCGAGCGCCGCCACGGATTGGCGGCCGGGTCGATCGAGGCGTTCGCGTTCTCGCCGCCGCTCATCGACGACGTGACGACCGGACGGATCCGCCGCGCCGACTGGATCGCCGCGATCGGCGACCACATCGACGACGCAGCCGCGGCCGATGCGTGGGGACGGCAGCCGTTCCGCGCCGACCCGGACGTGCTGGACCTCCTCGACGAGCTCCGCAGCGCTGGCCACGGCGTCGCGGTCCTGACGAACGGGACGGACACCGTACCGGACGAGGTCGCCTCGTTCGAGCTGCTCGACCACGTCGACGCGGTGTTCAACTCCGCCGACATCGGGTTCGTGAAACCCGACGTCCGGGCCTTCCGGCACGTGCTCGACGCCGTCGGCCTCGACGGATCCGAGGTCTTCTTCACCGACGACTCGGAGCGCAAGCTCACGGGTGCCGCCGAGCTCGGCATGGTGACGCACCACTTCACCGGGGTCGACGGTCTCCGGACGGCGCTCAGCGCGCAGGGGGTCCTGTCACCCAGGTGATGACCTCCGCGAGCACCGGGTCGTACCCATCGGTCGTGTCGACCTCGAGCACCGGCACCCCGAGGTCCAGCGGTTCGGCCACCAGCGGCAAGTTGCCGGCAACCCGGGCGTTCAGCGCCTCGTCGTGACCGCGTGCGACGAACCGCTCGTACGCCACGTCCGACCGACAGTGCACGTTGCGCACGACCCCGACGGGCGCCAGGAACTCGCGCACGTCCGACTCGGACTGGTCGCGGTAGAGCGTCGCATCGGCGATGACGCTGCACCCGGCCGCCGCGTACCCGGCCGTCGCCGTCCAGAACAGCCGGATCCCGTGTGGGACGACCTCGTCGCGCGACATCACCCCGCCGGCCATCAGTCCCGCGTAGAGCTCGTCCCGGTGCACGCGCGGCCACCCGAGTTCTGCGGCGAGCGCTCGGGCGAGCGTGCTCTTGCCGCTGCCCGGTGCTCCGCTCAGCAGTGCGATGGTCGCCGCCACGATCAGGCCTCGACGGGGTTCGCGAGCCCCTCGACCACCTCGACGTGCGGCAGCGCGGCGAGCACGGAGCCGGGGAGGAACACCTTCGCACCGCGGACCCCGGCACCGATGACCGCATCCGGGACCTCCGACACGCGTGAGTCCACGTACACGGGCCACTCCGCGGGCAGCCCGATCGGTGTGATCCCGCCGTACTCCATCCCGGTGCGCGCAACCGCCTCGTCCATCGGCGCGAAGCTGGCCTTCCGAGCGCCGAGCAGCTGCTTGACGGTGCGGTTGACGTCGAGCCGGGTCGACGCGAGCACGATGCACGCGGCGAAGGTGACGTCGCTCCCGCGCTTGCCGGTCACGACGATGCAGTTCGCTCCGCCGGCCAGTGGGAACCCGTACGCCTCGGAGAACGCCGCGGTGTCGGCCAGCTCCGGATCGATCGCGGCGGCTTCGATCCCGCTCACGAGGTCGGCCGGGAGCGCTGCGATCGCCTGCGCCACGGGCACGGCGAGCAGGTCGACGGCTTGGAGGACGGGGAGACGCTGCAGGATCGGCACACCGCCAGCCTAGGGATCTGGGCCAGAGTGGTGCCATGGACGCGATGACCCCGGCACCGACGCCGATCGACCTCGACACCTGGCCGCGACGGGAGCACTTCGAGCACTACCGCGACACCGTGCCGTGCACCTACGCGATGACCGTCGACGTGGACGTCACCGACTTCGTGCGAGCACTCGGCGACACCGGCCGGAAGACCTACCCGGCGCAGATCTGGGCGCTCGCGACCGCGGTGAACCGGCACCGGGAGTTCCGGATGACGCTGCAACCCGACCGCTCCCCTGCGATCTGGGACGTCGTGCACCCGGTCTTCACGGTGTTCAACCCCGAGCGTGAGACGTTCAGTGCGGTGTGGGTGCCGTACGACGACGACTTCGGGACGTTCCACGACGCCGCGGTCGATGCACTGGCGACGTACCGGACGGCGACGACGATGTTCCCGCAGAAGCCCCGCCCGGCGAACCTCTTCGACGTCTCGAGCCTGCCGTGGCGGTCGTTCTCCGGCTTCACGATCCAGGTCCGGGACGGCTGGGACCACCTGCTCCCGATCTTCACGATCGGCAGGTACCACGAGCGTGACGGCCGCACCCTGATGCCGCTCGCGGTGCAGATCCACCACGCGGCCGCCGACGGCTTCCACACGACCCGCCTGATCACCGACGTCGAGCGTCTGCTCGCCGAACCGTCCTGGCTCGCGGACTGACGTCGGCCCGGAAGGTGCCGGATCCGAGACGCGACCCAAGGCGGACGGGAGGCTCGGTGCCAGCTCGCACCGAGCCTCCCGTCCGGTGGCCGGTCCGGATCAGGACCCGGCGCGCGCCTGCAGGGCTTCCTCGTACTCCGCGCGCATCGCGTCGCCGCCGCGGCGGCGCCAGTCGCGGACGACGCCCTTCCAGGACGAGACCGGCGCGCGGCCGAGCAGGATGTCGTTGATCGCGTTGGTGGCGTACGTGCCGACCGCTGGCCCCTTCGTGGAGTTCGTCGGCGAGTAGAGCCCGTAGGTCGGGTTCGGCAGCCCGTCGTCGAGCCACGACGCCAAGGACTCGTAGACGGTGTCCGTCATGCCGGGGCGGCCCGAGTAGAAGAGCGGCAGCGGGCACTCGGTGAAGTACTGCAGCGGGAACTCGCCGAACGCCGTCTCGCTGTTGCCCGTCTTCGTGAGCGTCGGCGACCCGTCCTGCATCTCGTAGTCCCGTCCCTCGATGCCGAACTTGCGGTACATCCAGGCCTCGGTCCCGAACGGTGACGCGCACCAGTTGAGGACCTCGAGCAGGGTGCGGACGCGGTCGTCCGGCGCTGCGGCGAGCGCCGTGATCGCGTTGTTCGGATCGCCGAGCCACGGCTTGGCCTTCGCACCGGACGGCCCGACAAACGGCGCCGTCGTCAGGTCGAAGCCGCTGCCGGGGGTCGCCTGCTGGACGATGCCGGGGATGGCGCTGTACGTGTCCGACAGCATCAGCGCGGAGCCCTGCACGAGCCAGACCTTGCCGTTGTAGGCCGTGATGCTGTCCGGGTGCA
This sequence comes from Curtobacterium sp. L3-7, assembly GCF_048756585.1. Lineage (NCBI taxonomy): Bacteria > Bacillati > Actinomycetota > Actinomycetes > Micrococcales > Microbacteriaceae > Curtobacterium > Curtobacterium sp. L3-7. Next base: position 3,696,032 of record NZ_CP151474.1, read on the forward strand.
CGAGGTCCTCGGCGATGAGCCGGCGCGACACGTCGAGGAGGTCCTGGTACGCATCGAGCTCGTACATGTGGGTGAGCCTGCCGCCGCTGTGCTCCCACTGGTTCGGCAGGTCGAGCATCGGCGCGAGGATGCTCGTCGGCACCGAGGCGAGAGCCCAGCGGTTCGCGTGCGGATCCGACACCTCACGGCAGAGCTGGACGAACTCGTCGAGACTGCTGAACGACGGGTCGACGCCGAGCCCCTCGAACAGGTCCTGCCGCCGGTAGAGCACCTGCGACGTGAGCGGACCGCGGGGCACCGGCACGGCGTAGATGCCGCCGGAGAACACGGTCCCGCGCCAGGACGCCGTCGGGAGGTTCGCCAGGTACGGGAAGTCCCGCACACCGCTGCCGGAGAGGTGTTCGGTGAGGTTCTGGGCCTTCGCCTCGAGGAACTGCGGCAGGTACGGGAACGACCCGAACACCGTGAACACGTCGCCGAGCGTGTCGCCGGCGACCTGCGTGGCGAACTTGTTGCCGAAGTCCGCGTTCGGGGTGATCGTCAGGTCGAGGTCGATCCCCATCCGCTCGTCGAGGCCCTGCCAGTACGGGTTGCTGCCCTTGGTCGGCGGGACGGGCGAGTTCGTCGGGACGCTGCCGTGCACGGTCGAGCCGTCGCCCGGCTTGTGGGTGGTCGGGACGAGCCTGTCCGGGATCCGTCGGAACGCGCTCGGCATGAGCGCGCTCGTCTTCGGCAGGACGGGTTCCGGTCCGTCCGTCCACGGGACGTAATCCGGCAGTGCGACCGCCTTGTTGATCGCCTTGACGTCGGTGGAGCGGGTCACGGTGGAGCAGCTGGCCAGGAGACCAGTGGCCGCGATCCCGAGCCCGCCTGCGAACAGTGCGCGGCGGGTGATTCCGTTGTTCGTCACGCTGGTCAGCCCTTCACCGCGCCGGTCAGGACACCCTTGGCGAAGTGCCGCTGCAGGAACGGGTAGACGATGAGGATGGGGACGATCGACACGACGAGGATCGCCATCTGGATGGACGCCTGCGGGGGCAGTGCGTCGGAGCTCGTGCCGAGGTCGGCGCCGCCGAGCTGTGCGTTGTTGATCACGTAGGTGCGGAGGACGAGCTGCAGGGGCCACTTCGCGGTGTCGTTGATGTAGAGCAGCGCGTTGAAGAAGGCGTTCCAGTAGCCGACCGCGTAGAACAGTCCGATCACCGCGAGGACGGCCTTCGACAGCGGGAGCACGATGCGCAGGAAGACCCCGAAGTCCCCGGCGCCGTCGATCCTGGCGCTCTCGATGAGCTCCTTCGGGATGTTCATGAAGAACGACCGCATCACGATGACGTTGAACGCGCTGAGGGCCGTCGGCAGGATGAGTGCCCAGTACGAGTCGAGCAGGCCGAACTGCTTCACGACGAGGTAGTTCGGGATGAGCCCGGGTGCGAACAGCAGGCTGACGAGCACCAGGCTCAGGATGAACCCGGATCCGTAGGAACCCGGTCGGCTGAGCGCGTACGCGAGCATCGCACTCACGAACAGGCTGATCACCGTCCCGACCACGGTGATCCCGACGCTGACGAGCAGCGCCCGTGTGACGACGCCGCCGGCGAAGATGCTCTCGTACGCGCCGAAGTCGAGCCCCTTCGGCCACATCACGAACCCGCCGGCGTCGTTCACCTGGCTGGTCGGGGCGACGGACGTCGACACGATGCCGAGGAACGGCAGCAGCACGACGAGGCAGATGACGAACAGCACGAAGCCGGTCAGCATGCGGCCGGGCAGCGGCGGGGCGTCGAGTCGCTTCCGGTTGGTGTTCCGCGGGACGGTGACGCTGCGCGTGGCGCTCATCGGGACTCCTTCTGGTAGACGCCCGACTCACCGAAGACATGGGCGAGCTTGTTGGCGCCGAGCACGAGCAGCACGCCGACGACGCCCTTGACGAGTCCGACGGCTGCGGCGACGCCCCACTGCCCGCCGAGCACGCCGTTGTTGTAGACGTAGGTGTCGAGGACCTCGCTCGCGGACCGTCCCACGGCGGCCTGCTGGAGGAGGATCTGCTCGAACCCGACGGTGAGCGAGTCACCGAGCCGCAGGATGAGCAGCAGGATGATGATCCCCCGCATGCCGGGCAGGGTGACGTGCCAGAGCTGCCGCATGCGACTCGCGCCGTCCATCTTCGCGGCCTCGTACAGGCTCGAGTCGATCTGCGAGAGCACCGCGAGGAACAGGATCGTGGCCCAGCCGGTGTCCTTCCAGATCACCTGGCTGGTCAGCAGGGCGATGAACCCGTGCGGGTTGCCGAGGAAGTCGATCGCGTCGCCGCCGGCTGCCCGGATGGCGTTGTTCACGAGGCCGGACCCGCCGAGGATCTGCTGGAACACCGCGACGACGATCACCCAGGACAGGAAGTGGGGCAGGTAGAGGACCGACTGCACGATCTTCTTGATGCGCTCCGACAGCAACGAGTTCAGCATCAGCGCCAGGACGATCGGCGCCGGGAACACGAAGACGACCTGCACGAGGGTGATGACGAGCGTGTTCCGCAGCGCGCCGAGGAACTCCGGGTCGCCGTTGACGATCACCGCGAAGTTCTCGAACCCGACCCATGGGCTGCGTCCGAGCGGGACGAACGGCAGGTACTCCTGGAACGCGATGAGGTTGCCGAGCAGGGGCAGGTAGTGGAAGCCGAGCAGCAGCGCGACGCCCGGCAGCCCCATCAGGAGCAGCACCTTGTCCCGCTTGATGCGCTCCCACGTGTTCCGTCGCCGCCGGACGGGTGCCGGGGGCGGCGCCGTCCGTCTGGTCCCTGCCGCGGGTTGCACGCGGTCGTCGAGCTTCGTCACTCCTGGCCTCCTCCATTGGATTCCTGAGGTGACCCTGTCGGTCGCGGCAACGTTGCGGCAACTCGTTGCCAAACGTTTCCATCGTTGTAACGGTCCAGTGATCGCTCACCCGCACGGGAGTGGCAGGCTGGCGGCATGACCTTCGAGCAGCACGCGCACTCGTTCGGAGCCGCCGCCGACGCCTACGAGCGCGGTCGGCCCGGGTACCCGGGGTCGGTCGCCGAGTGGCTCGCCCCGGATCGGGTCGCACGAGCAGTCGACGTGGGAGCCGGCACCGGGAAGTTCACCGCGACGCTGCTGCCCCGCGCGGCCTCGGTCACCGCGGTGGAACCCGACGCGGCGATGCGGGAACGCCTGTCGGCCGTGGTCCCAGGCCTCGAGGTGCTCGAGGGCACGGGTGAGGCGATCCCGCTCCCGGACGGCGGCGCCGACCTCGTGACGTTCGCGCAGTCGTGGCACTGGGTGGACCCCGTCGCCGGCGCGGCCGAGGTGACCCGCGTGCTGCGCCCCGGCGGGGTCCTCGGGCTGATCTGGAACGTGCGGGACGAGTCGGAACCCTGGTCGGAGCGGCTCGGAGAAATCGTCAGGCGCCCGGAGACCCGCGTGACGGAGTACGACCGACCGACCGTCGGAGCGCCGTTCCACGACGGCGAGTACCGGGCGTTCACCTGGGTGCACGAGCAGTCCCGGTCGGACTTCCTCGACATGGTGGCCTCGCGGAGCTACGTGATCGTGCTCCCCGCGGCCGAGCGTGACGGCCTGCTCCGGGACGTGGCCGGCCTGCTCGACACCGACCCGGCGACAGCCGGACGGGCCACGATCGCGGTCCCGTACGTCACCCACGTGCACCGGTACGTCCGTCCCTGAACCGGGATCGCCGTCGTCTGGCGCTACGGTTGCACCATGCGTGCGACCGTGCGGGACGTCGCGGCCCTCGCCGGGGTCTCGCCGAAGACCGTCTCCAACGTCATCAACGGCGGCGTCGTCGTCCGCCCGGAGACCCGGGAGCGGGTGGAGCAGGCCCTCGCGCAGCTCGACTACGTGCCGAACCTCTCCGCCAGGGGCCTGCGCAACGGACGCTCGGGCGCGATCGCGTTGACGCTGCCCGAGATGAGCAGCGCGTACTCCGCCGAGCTCGCTCGGTGGTTCGTCGAACTCGCACGCGACCGCGACTGGGTCGTGCAGCTCGACCAGACCGCGAACGACCCCGAGCGTGAGCGCGAACTCGTGTCCCGCGCCAGGGCGCACCTCGTCGACGGCCTGATCCTGAACCCCGTGACGCTGAGCGCCAGTGTCCTCGCGTCGACCGCCGGGCTCCCGCCGACCGTCGTCATCGGCGAGGTCGAGCCGGAACACGTCGACCAGGTGCACGTGGACAGCGTCGCGGCCGCGACCGAGGTCACGCAGTACCTGCTCGACCGCGGGCACCGGCGGATCGCCGCGGTCGGCGCCCCAGAGCCCACGGCCGACCACACCAGGATCACCGCGACGAGCGAACTGCGCGTGAGCGGGTACGAAGCCGCCCTGACGGCCGCCGGGGTCACGCCGGACCCGTCACTGCGGGTCCCGCTGTCGTCGTGGTCGACCTCCGACGCTGCCACCGCGTTCGCCGCGTGGCTCGACGAGCACCCGCTGCCCGACGCGGTCTTCGCGTTCACGGACTCGATCGCGTTCGGCGTGCTGCACGTCCTGGCCGCGCGGGGCATCCGCGTGCCGGACCAGGTCAGCGTGATCGGGTTCGACGACATCGACGGCGCCGCCTACGCGATCCCGGCACTCACGACGGTGTCCTTCGACCGCAGGGCCTTCGCCGACGCCGCGCTCGACCTGCTCACCGCACGCATCGCCGACCGCGACGCCCCACCAGCCACGGTGGTGATCCCGCACCGCATCGTCGAGCGCCAGAGCGTACGCTCCGCGCCATGACCTCCGCCGACGCGTCGATGCCGACCCTCGCCGCAACCGTCCTGCAGTCCCCCGAGCCGCTCGTGCTCGCCCGGTTCTACGGGGCGTTGACGGGCTGGACCGTGTACGAGGACGACCCCACCTGGGCACGCATCCGCCCCGAGGACGGCCCTGGGCTGTCCGTGCAGTTCGAACCCGAGTGGGTCCCGCCGACCTGGCCGGGCACGAAGGACGCTCCCGGGATGCAGCTGCACCTCGACTTCCAGGTGGAGGACCTGCCCGCGGCGGTCGAACGTGCCGAGACACTCGGCGCGACCCAGGCGGAGTACCAGCCGCAGGACGACGTCCGGGTGATGCTCGACCCGGACGGTCACCCGTTCTGCCTGTTCCTGCCGGGCGCGTGACGCACGCCCGACCGGACGCGCAGCGGAGTCAGTCCGCGACGGCGTCGAGGACCACGTCGCGGGTGCTCGGGTCGCCGAGGATCCGGAAGTGCCCACCGACGGGCACTCGGACGTTGCGGGCTCCCGTCAGTTCGCTGCCACCCGGGATGAGCGTGTCGAACACCCCGTAGACCGATGTGATCCGGGAGTTCGTCTCGAGCTGCTGCGCCAGACCAGCGAGGACGGGGTCCGTCGCCCGGAACACCCGGAGGTGCGGCACCGGCGCGAGGTCAGCCAGCACCGACCCCGCGAACGGCGTCGACACCGCGACCATGCGGTCGATGCGTCCGTCGCCGTCGAGCTCGGTCATCGCGTACTTGCCGATCAGGCCGCCCTTGCTGTGGGCGACGATCACGACGTCCCGGAGGTCGTGCTCGACGAGGTACGCCATCACGTCCGCTGCCGAGACCGGCACCGGCCGCACGTTGTGCCGCAGCACCGCGACGACGTGCACGGGGTGTCCCCGGTCGTGCAGGGCGTCCATGAGCGGGCGCATGAAGTGCCACGTCTCGTACACACCGGGGATCACGACGACGGCGCTCTGGTCGCCGTCGCGGTAGTCGTCCGCCGTGGTCGGCCCGAGGCTGCTGATCTGCCACCTGGCCGCGTAGATCCAGTCGAGGACGGCCCACCCCGCGCGCTGCGCCAGCCCAGGGCCGGGAGGCACGGGTCGGTCCGTCAGCGGCGGCTCACCTCCGCGGGCACTCACCTCGTCCGTCACCCGACCGACAGTACGCACCGCTCGATTCGCAGGCGCACGGCAGCGCGATCATCGGACACTGATAGCCGACGGGCGTGGAATGCCGACATGGACGAGCAGCACGAGAACGCACCGGCCGAACGGGCCGCAGACTGGAGCGCGGCACCGGCGCCGACCTCGACGGTCGACCCCCAGCAGCCGTACCGCGCGGAACCGAACGGCTGGTACGGGCAGGGACCGGGTCCCGTCGGCCCGACCGCCTGGTACGGCGCTGCTGCACCGGGTGGACAGCGCTCCGGCACGCCACGGCCGCCGTGGTTCTGGCCGGTGCTCGCGATCGTGATCGGTGTGGCGGCACTCCTGGTCGGCGGCGGTGCTGGTTTCGCGATCGGCCACGCGATCGGCGAACACCAGTCGCGGTCGTCGACCACGCAGGTCCCCGGGCAGGGCTCGAACGGGTTCCCCGGTGGGACCGACGGCGGGACGAACCAGTTCCCCGGGCAGGGCAGCTGAGGACTACGCTCCGACCATGCGGAAGGTCACGGCAGGGCTGTTCACGTCGGTCGACGGCGTCGTGCAGGACCCGTACGAGTTCCAGTACGACAGCTTCGACGACGAGCTCGGCGCCGGGATGGGGTCGTTCATGGCCCGCACCGACACGGTCCTGCTCGGTCGCAACAGCTACGCGGAGTGGTCAGAGTGGTGGCCGGCCCACCCGGAGGACCCCTTCGGGCAGTGGATCAACCCGATCGAGAAGTACGTCGCGTCGACCACGCTCGGCGACGACCTGGCGTGGCAGAACTCGACGCGCATCCAGGGCGACGTGCACGAGTTCGTGCGGGACCTCAAGCAGCGTGACGGCGACCACATCGCGGTGTGCGGCAGCGTCACGCTCGTCAGGAGCCTGTTGTTCGCGGGGCTCCTCGACGAGCTGCAGCTCATGGTGCACCCGGCGATCGCCGGACGCGGGCGGAAGCTCTTCGAGCCGACCGACCCGGCCACGCGCCTGCGTCTGGTCGACAGCACCGTGACGAGCAAGGGCAACGTGGTGAGCACCTACGCGCCGCTGGCGGTCTGACGGCGGCGATCCGAGCCTCCCGACCGTGAACCGGGAGAGGTGAGAACCGGCGTACCGTTGACGGTGCCGTTGACCGCATCACCCCCGGAGCACACATGCCGCAGGACACCCGCCCGCACGTCGTCATCGTCGGCGGTGGATTCGCCGGCGTCGCCGCCATGCGCGAGCTCGCGGACGCACCGGTCCGGGTGACACTCGTCGACCGACACGTCTACAACATGTTCCAGCCGCTCATGTACCAGGTGGCGACTGGCGGGCTCAACGCCGGGGACGTGACGTACTTCCTGCGGAGCCTCCGCGCGAAGCAGGACAACGCCGAGTTCCGGCACGGGCTCCTCACCGGCATCGACCCGGTCGGCAAGGTCGCCGAGATGTCCGACGGCGAGCACCTGCACTACGACCAGCTCATCCTGGCCAACGGCGTGAACACCAGCTACTTCGGGACCCCGGGTGCGTACGAGTACGCGTACTCGATGTACTCACGCTCGCAGGCGCTCCGCATCCGCGACGAGCTCTTCACCCGGCTCGAGGAAGCGGCGGCGAACCAGGGCCCCGACGAGATCAAGATCGTCATCGTCGGTGGCGGCGCGACCGGCGTCGAGATGGCCGGTGCCCTCGCCGAGCTCCGCGACCAGGCGCTCGAGGGCGCCTACCCGGAGATCCTCCCGGGCAACATCACGATCACCCTCGTGCACCGGAGCGGTGAGCTGCTGAAGCCGTTCGCGCCGCGGCTCCGTCGGTACGCAGCGAAGGTGCTCCGGAAGCGCGGGGTCATCCTCCGCCTGAACACCGGCGTGGCCGAGGTCCTGCCCGACGGGGTGAAGACCGCCGAGGGCGAGTTCATCCCCGCGTCGCAGGTCATCTGGGCCACCGGGGTCGCCGCCCACAAGGAAGTGTCCAACTGGAACATGCCGCAGACGCACGGCGGTCGGATCAAGGTGGACGACGACCTCAGCGTGCAGGGCGTCGACGGGATCTGGGCGGCGGGTGACATCGCCGCGCAGGACGACGCCCTCGCGCAGCTCGCCCAGCCGGCGCTGCAGGGCGGGAAGCACATCGCGCGGCAGATCGTCCGCTCGCTCGAGGGCAAGCCGACCGAGCACTTCAAGTACTTCGACAAGGGCACCATGGCGACGATCGGCACGAACGCCGCCGTCGCCCAGCTCCGCGGCGGGATCACGATGGTCGGGCCGGTGGCCTGGGCCGCGTGGGTCGTCGTGCACATCGCGTCGCTGCTCGGGAACGGGAACCGTCTCTCGACGCTGTCGCACTTCTTCGTCCGCTACCTGTGGTTCATGCGCAAGCGGGCGATCCCCATCGTCGGCGACGTCCGCCCGGTGCGCCCGAACGGCGACCGCGAACCCGAGCCCTGGCAGATGCAGAAGGCCGAGTAGCGCGGGCGCGGGGCGGGCGTCCGGCGGGCTCCGACTCGGAACGACGAAGTCGCTGTCGTACGACAGCGACTTCGTCGTTCCTACCGGCGTGCGGATGCCCGCGCGTGCAAGGAGCGACAGGATCGCTGTCGTACGACGACGAGGCTGTCGTTCCGGGTCGGCAGACGGACCGCCCCGCTACGAGACCCGCACGTCGAAGTACGCGCCCGCGGCGATGTCCTCGGCGAGGGTCGGGCCCGTCGGGGTCCAGCCGAAGCGCTCCTGCGTCTCGGTCGACGTCGCGGACATCTCGAGCCCGAAGAACCGTCCGATGAACCCGAAGTGCGACTCCGCGTCCGCCGGGTCGATCGAGGTCACCGGCAGCCCGAGTCCCTCGCCGATGGCCTCGGCGATCGAGCGCGTGGAGACGACGGGCTCCGCGACGGCGTGCAGTCGGGTGCCGGCCGGGGCGCTCTCGAGCCCGAGGCGCACGAGCCGGGCCGCGTCGGAGCGGTGCACGGCCGACCAGTTGTTCGTCCCGTCGCCGATGTAGCCCGAGACGCCCTGCTGCTCGGCGGCTGCGACGATCGCCGCGATGAACCCGTGGTCGCCGATGCCGTGCACGGTGGGCGCGAAGCGCGCGGCGATGGTACGGACCCCCTGGTCGACGAAGTCGAAGCCGCGGTTCTCGCTCCCGCCGCGCATCGAGTCCGGGCCGACGAACGGGTTCGGGTCCGCCTCGGTCGCCGGACGGTCGGAGGCGAGCCCCGCGATGCCCGACGCCACGATGAACGGCCGGTCGCTGCCGGCGAGCGCCGTGCCGATGGTCTCGACGACGGCGCGCTCGGCCGCGTTCGTCGCGACCGGGTTCGCCCAGTCGTGCTTGTTGGCGAGGTGGACGACGCCGTCTGACTCGGAGGCGCCGCGGCGGATGGCGTCGAGGTCGTCGAGGTCGCCGCGGAGTGCGGTGGCGCCCGCCGCCTCGACGCGGGCGACGGAGGCGTCGGACCGGGCGAGGCCGACGACCTGGTGGCCGGCGGCGACGAGCTCGTCGACGGTGGCGGAGCCGATCCAACCGGAGGCTCCGGTGACGAATACGCGCATGGTGTGCCCTTCCAGAACAGTGATGTCATTGACTGACATCAGAAACCGTACACCTCGATGTCATGCGCTGTCATCAGTAGACTCGCACCCATGGCTCGATGGCAACCCGGAACGCGTGAACGGCTGCAGGCGACGGCACTGCGGCTGTTCCAGGGACAGGGGTACGACCGGACGACGGTCGCGGAGATCGCCGCGGCCGCCGACGTCACCGAGCGCACGTTCTTCCGGCACTTCGCGGACAAGCGCGAGGTGATCTTCGCCGGGCAGGACGACTTCCTCGCGATGTTCATCGACCCGATCGCCGACGCCCCCGCCGATGCGCCGCCGTTCGCCCTGATCGCCCGGTCCCTCGACTCGGCCGGGCACTTCTTCCCCGAGGAGCGCCGTCCGTTCTCGCGGATCCGGCAGACGATCATCGACTCCGAACCGTCACTGGGCGAACGCGAGCTCGCCAAGCTGGCAACACTCAAGGTCCGGCTCGGCGAGGTCCTGCGCGACCGCGGGATCGGCGAACCGGCGGCGACGCTCGCTGCGGAGACCGGGGTGACGGTGTTCCACCTGTCGTTCCAGCAGTGGATCGCCGAGGAGGAGGTCCGTCCGTTCGCCGACATCGCCCGGGAACGACTCGACGCCCTGACGAGCATGGTGACCGCCACCGCGCTCTGAGGTCGTTCTTGGCCGAGCGGGGCATCCTGGCACGGGTCAGCGAACCCGATCCTGTCGAGGAGGCGATGTGTCGACCACCACGCTCGAGCGGACGCCCGTGGCCGCGCCCGCCCGGACCCGAGCGGACACCCACGGCCCCCTCGCACACCGTGCCACCGCACTCGACGGCCTCCGCACGGTCGCGATCCTGGCCGTGATGCTCTACCACCTGCACGTCCCCGGCTTCGAGGGCGGCTTCATCGGCGTCACCGTCTTCTTCGTGCTCTCCGGCTTCCTCATCACGACGCTGCTCCTCGGCGAGCACCGGCGCACCGGGCGCGTCCGGCTCGGCGCGTTCTGGCTGAAGCGGATGCTGCGGCTCTACCCGGCCCTCCTGGTGCTCGTCGCCGCGGGCCTCGCACTCTGGTCGTGGGTCGGCGACTACAAGGGCGCGTCGTTCTCCGCCGGTGAGGCCGCCGTGATCGCCCTGACGTACACGGGCAACCTCTTCCGGGCGTTCTGGAACACGACGCAGGGCGTCTTCGCGCACACCTGGAGCCTGTCGATGGAGGAGCAGTTCTACCTGGTGTGGCCGGTGGTGCTGGTCGCGCTGTTCGCACTCCGTGCACGCCGTCGCCTGCTGCTGACCGGGCTCGGCGTCGCGATCGCCGGTGGCGCGACGGCATCGTGGCTGAGCTATCGGACGCCGAGCGGCGGCTCGACGCCGGACGTGTACTTCTCCCCCGTGCTCGGACTCGTGCCCCTGGCGACCGGGTGCCTCTTGGCGATCCTGCTCGACGACGAGCGGGTCCGAGCGTGGGCAGGCGGTCTCGCCGGACATCTCGGCACCTGGGTCGGGATCGCCCTGCTCGTCGGCGTGCAGTACTGGATGGATGACGACTGGACGCAGCACGCGTGGACGTTCGGCCTGCTCCTGCCGGGGACGGGCGTCGTGTCCGCCGTGCTCATCGGCGGCCTCGTGTCGGTCAGGAGCCCCCTGTCGACCGCGCTGTCGTGGACCCCGGTGGCCTGGTTCGGTCGGCGCGTCTCGTACTCCGCGTACCTCTGGCACCCGCTCGTGATCGCCCTGCTCGGGACCGTCGCGGCGAGCGCCTTCGGAGCCTTCGACTGGATGTGGCTGATGGCCGGGGCGATCCTGGTCGCCGTCGGTGCGGCCTACGCCGTCGAGGTGCCGGTCGAGCGGCTCCGCCGCCGCTTCCGGGAGGCTCGGCGCCTGTTGGCAGCGGAGCGTGCCGCTGCGCAGACGGGCGGCTGAACCCCCGGACACGCACCGCTCCGTAGGCTCGGCCCGTGACCGCCCCGCGAACCGGAGTCCTGGTGGCCGGCGGTGGGCCCGTCGGACTGTTCCTCGGCGCACTCCTGGCGCACGCGGGCGTCGACGTGCAGGTGTGGGAGGCGCGGTCCTCGGCACCGTCGGGCTCGCGGGCGATCGGCATCCACCCGCCGTCGCTCGACGCGCTCGGCACGATCGGCGCCGCGCGGCCGGTGCTCGACGAGGCCTGCCTGGTCCGGACCGGCGTCGCCAGGAGTCGCGGGCGGACCCTCGGCACCCTGTCGTTCGCACTCGCCTCGGCCACGCACCCGTACGTCGCCACCCTCGACCAGCACCGCACCGAGGCGATCCTCCGCGCGAGGCTCGCCGCCGTGGCTCCCGACGCGCTCCGCACCGGCACCCGGCTGACGGCAATGACACGGCACGCAGACCACGTCGACGCGATCGGCACCGGGGAGGACGGGCCGATCGGGCTCCGTGCCGCGTTCGTCGTCGGGGCGGACGGCGCCAGGAGCACGGTCCGCAGGCTCCTCGGGATCGGGACGACCGGTCGCGAGTACCCCGAGCAGTACGTCATGGGCGACTTCGCCGATCCGGAACCGGACACGGCGAGGAGCTCCGCCCTGGTCGACGTCGGACCGGACGGCGTCGTCGAGTCCTTCCCGCTGCCCGGGGCGCGTCGCCGGTACGTCGTGCTCACCGGTCGCGGCGCGAGCACCACCGAGCAGGTCAGCACCGAGGAGATCAGCACCGAGGAGATCAGCACCGACGCGGTCAGCGCCGCGACGCTCGTCCGTGCCGTCCGGGAGCGGACGGACGCCGCCGTGGACGCCGACACCTGTTCGATGCTCGCCGGCTTCCGGGTGCGGCGCACCGAGGCAGAGCGGATCGGTGTGGGACGTGCGCTCCTGATCGGGGACGCCGCGCACGAGATCAGCCCCATCGGCGGCCAGGGCATGAACCTCGGGTGGCTCGACGCCGCCGCACTCGCTCCCCTGCTGACGGAGGCGGTCCGCACCGGCGCGGCCGGACCCTGGCCGGAGTACGCCGCCCGCCGCCAGGCGGTCGCTCGGCGTGCCGCCCGCCAGGCCGAGGCGAACATGGCGCTCGGACGACCGGCGACGGGGCCGACGGCGCTGGCACGTGAAGTTATGCTGCGGACGGCCCTCGGCCTCCCGTCAGCGCACCTGCTCGCCCGCGTCTACGCGATGCGGTGGTCCTGACCGCGTCAGGCGACCAGTCGCGCGCCCGCGAACCCGAGCTCCACGACGAGCACCAGTGAGGAGACGATCACCAGCCGGAAGAGCGTCCGGGTCGGTGGGCTGGTGAGGACGAGCCGGATCCCGACCACGGCGAGGACGACCACGGCCACCGTGCCGATGAGCGCGAGCACGACCCCGACACCGCGCACGGGATCGTCCCCACCGAGCTGCCCGACGAACACCAGCCCGGCGGCCACGACCAGCGATGCGAAGGCGAGCGCCCCGGCGGCGTGCAGCCCGAGCCGGTGCGGGAAGCCCCTGACCCCCGTCGCCGCGTCGTCCACCAGGTCGGGCAACACGTTCGTGCAGTGGATCGCGATGCCGAACACCGCCCCGGTGGCGATCGCCCACGGTGCCGGGAGCTGCGCGGCGGGACCGGCCGCGACCGCCACGACGGGGAGCAGCCCGAACGCGACGACGAACGGCGCGACCGACCAGACCGACCGCTTCAGGCCGGCGTCGTAGGCCCATCCAGCTCCGACGAGCACGAGGTGCGCGACCGCTGCGACAGGGCCGAGGAACAGCGAGAGCACCACGGCGACCCCGGCGGTGACGAACGCCGCGGTCCGGACGGTCGACACGGCCACCAGACCCTGCGCGACGGGTTTGTCCGACCGCCCGACACTGCGGTCCCGGTCGGCGTCGATCCAGTCGTTGGCCAGGCCGATCGACAGCTGCCCGGCGACCACGGCCGCGGCGACGAGGACGACGAGCCACGCCGGGTGGCCCACGGCACTCGCGATGACCGCCGCGAGCACCGTGACGGTGAGCGTCGGGCCGGGGTGCGACGAGGCCAGGAGCAACCGCGCCGTGGAGGTCATGCGGTCAGCCTAGGTGGGCGGGAGTGCGACGACCCGTTCCCTGTCCCACGGTTCCGTCCACCCGAGCCGGTCGAACAGCGCGTCGAGCAGCATCGCGGTGAACCCCCACACCACGTGGGTCCCCGAATCGGTGTCGACGCTGAAGGCCGGCCCACGCCACTCGCGCCCGTCGCGGCGGATCACCGTGACACCGCGGTGTGCCGGGTCGAGCAGGTCCGCGACCGGGACCCGGAACACCGCTGCGGACTCCGCGACGTCGACGACCCGGACCGGAGACGGGTCCCGCCACCACCCGATGACCGGGGTGACCAGGTGCCGCGAGAAGTCCAGCGGCTGCGCGGGCAGGGTACCGAGGACCTCGACGCCGGACGGGTCGAGCCCCGTCTCCTCCTGGGCTTCGCGGAGGGCAGCGGCCACGGCGTCACGGTCACCGGGGTCGACGCGTCCACCGGGGAACGCCACCTGCCCCGGATGCGCACGGAGCGTCGTGGCCCTGGCGAGCAGCAGCACGTCGAGGTCTCGAGACACGGCGGCGTCCCGCGCGGTGCTGGTGCTCGGCACCCGGTCGAGGACGCCGAAGAGGATGAGCACCGCTGCACGTCGGAACGCGGTACTGCCGTCCGCGGGCGCCGCGGCGACGTCCTGCCGTGCGACCCCTGCGAGTTCGGTCCGCGCGCTCACCCCTGCAGCCTATGCGTGCTGCGGTGTCCGGACCGGCCGTCGCCACCGCACGACCCCGGACGCCAGGGCGATGCCGAGCAGGATGACGACGCCACCGACGGGCTCGTTCCACCGGATCCGCTCCCCCAGCACGAGGACGCCGAGCATCACCCCGACCACGGGCGTCAGGTACGTGACCGTGGACGCCCTGGCGGCGCCCCATGCCTGCACGAGCCCGGTGTTCCACATGTAGGCCAGCCCCGTGCCGACGCACCCCAGTGCGACCATCGCGGCCACGATCCTCCAGTCCAGCTGCACCGGCGAGAGCGCCGTGAACGGCGCGACCAGCAGCATCAGCCCCGCACCCAGCGTGAGCTGCACGGTCGTGAGGGTGATCGCGTCGTGGCCGCTGCCCGCGACGAACCGGCGCATGTAGGACAGCCCGAAGCCGTAGCAGGCGGTCATCCCGAGCAGGGCGATCTGGGCCGGCACCGTCGCAAGGACCGCCGGGTCGCCGATGAGGTCCCACGGCCCGACGAGCACGAGCACACCGACGATCCCGAGCAGCACCCCGACGAGCTGCTTGCCACGGAGCCGTTCGGACGGCAGCAGCAACGGCATCGCGAGCAGCACCATGATCGGCGTCGTCGCGTTGTAGATGCTCGCGAGCCCGCTCGGCACCGTCTGCTCCGCCCACGCCACCAGGGACGACGGGATCGCGTTGAGGAACACCGCGACCACGAGCAGGTGGCCCCAGAGCCGGGGCGACCGCGGCCAGCGACGACGAGTGGCGAGGAGGATCACGACGAGCGTCACGGCACCGAGGAGCACCCGTCCGAGCGCGACCTGCTGCGGCGAGAGCCCTTCGAGCCCGATCTTCATGAAGAGGAAGCTCGATCCCCAGGTGAGTGCGACGAGCACGAACAGGATGCCGTTCATGCCGCTAGTGTCGAGCCAGCCGCCGACATGAAGCAAACGCATCGGGTTCATGCAGGCATGAAGGAAGCACATGAACATCACCCTCGCCCAGCTCCGCGCGCTCGTCGCCACGGTCGACCGCGGATCGTTCACCCTCGCCGCCGCGACGCTCGGGATCGGCCAGTCCGCCGTCTCGCACGCCGTTGCCGGTCTGGAGCGCGAGGTCGGCGGTCAGGTTCTCCGTCGCGGCGGCGCGGCCGCACCCACACCGCTCGGGGAACGACTGATCGGTCACGCCCGCAGCGTGCTCGCCTCCGTCGACGCACTGGAGGCAGTGGTCCGGCCCGGTACGGCGCGCGGCACCGTGCGCCTCGCGGCCGTCCCCACCGTCTGCCAGGGCCTGCTGCCGCGGCTCCGCGACCTGTGGGCGGTGACCCTGCCGGACGTCGACGTCCAGGTCTACGAGGGCGACGACGACGAGATGCCGGAGTGGCTCGAGGCGGGCACCGTCGACGCCGCCGTGCTCGTCGACCCGGCGTCCGTGCCCGACGGCGCGGTCGTCGTCGCGCGCGACGAGATGGCCGCCGTGATCCGACGTGACCACCCCCTCGCCGACGCAGCGGCCCTGACGCTCGACGACCTGCACGAGGACGGCCTGGTCGCCGGCGGCGGCGGGTGCGAGCACCAGATCCAGCGGATGCACGAGATCGCCGGGCAGCCGTTCCGCTACGCCCACCGGGTGCGGGAGATGAGCACGATGTTCGGCATGATCCAGCGCGGCGAGGGCGTGTCCGTCGTCCCGACGCTCGGGAGGGTGATGCTGCCGGACGACCTCGTGATGGTGCCGACGACGCCGAGGCTCGAGCGGACGCTGGTGCTGAGCGGTCCGTCGTCCCGGCCGTGGCACCCGCTGGCGAGGGCCCTCGTCGACGCGGTCTGAATCTTCCTGCGGCCGACGCTGGGAAGATGGATCGATGGCTGAGATGCACGTGAAGACCTTCACCGATCCGAACGAGGCAGCAGCAGAAGCCGCGGGGCTCGAGTGGCTCGCCGCGGCAGAGGAGTCCGGCGGTACCCGCATCGCCCGGGTCCTCGACCGGCCGAGCCCGACGGTGCTCGACCTGGAGCTGATCTCCGACGGCTCCCCGACGACGGCGCAGGCGGAACGCTTCGGCCGCTCGCTCGCGCACACGCACGCGTCCGGTGCACCGCACTGGGGAGCGCCGTCACCCGGGTTCCCGTCCGGTGGACCGCTGCGGATGGGTCGGTCCGGCACGCCGTTCGTCGCCGCCGCCGATGCCCCGGCCACGTGGGGCGAGTTCTTCGCGGAGTACCGCATCCGCGACTTCGTCCGGCGGATCGTCGACCGGGGCGGATTCGACGCGGGCGAGGCTGCGCTGCTCGAGCGGGTCGCGCAACGCGTCCAGGACGGGCAGTTCTCATCGCCCCAGCCGGCGCTCGTCGGTGAGCGGCCCGCGCGGCTGCACGGCGACCTCTGGGCGGGGAACGTGCTCTGGCCGACGGACGACTCCGAGCCGACGGGGGCCGTGCTCATCGACGCGAACCCGCACGGCGGGCACGCGGAGACGGACCTCGCGCTCCTCGGGCTGTTCGGACTGCCGCGGCTCGAGACGGTCCTGGCGGGGTACGACGCCGAGTCGCAGCTGGCCCCTGGGTGGCAGGAGCGCGTCGAGCTCCACCAGCTCGCCCCGCTGCTCCTGCACGTGTTCCTGTTCGGCGGGTCGTACAGGTCCGCCACGCTCCGGGCCGCGGCCCGGTACGCCTGACGGGTCCTTACCCGGCGCACAGGTCACGCATGGGGGTGTTCGGGGAACGCCCCGGATGCTCATGGACATGACCACGTACCCGATCCCCGTGACCGATCGACGCGACCGTGCGCACTCGGGTGCGCAGACACGTCGGAGAGCCGTCGCCCGCCTCTTCCTCGGCGAGCGCGAGGATGCCCGCTGGCTCCGGCCGGCCTTCTGGGCGCTCCTCGTCGTGACCGCCGTCGTGTACCTCTGGAACCTCAGCGAATCCGGGTACGCGAACTCGTTCTACGCCGCAGCCGTGCAGGCCGGCACGAAGTCGTGGGAGGCGTTCTTCTTCGGCTCCCTCGACTCGTCGAACTTCATCACCGTGGACAAGCCGCCGGCGTCGCTCTGGGTGATGGTCCTGTCCGCGAGGCTCTTCGGCTTCTCGTCCTTCAGCCTCCTGCTCCCCCAGGCCCTGATGGCCGTCGGGTCCGTCGCGCTGGTGTGGGGCACGGTCCGGCGGACCCTGACCCGTCTGGGGTCGACGACCGCGAACGTCGGCGCGCTGCTCGCCGGGTTCGTCGTCGCGGCCACACCGGCCGCTGCGCTGATGTTCCGCTTCGACAACCCGGACGCACTCCTCGTGCTGCTCATGACCGCCGGCGCGTACTGCACCGTCCGAGCGCTCCCGACGGGCAGCTGGAGGTGGATCGCGCTCGCCGGTGTCGCCCTCGGCTTCGCGTTCCTGACGAAGATGCTGCAGGGGCTCCTCGTCCTTCCGGCGTTCGGGCTCGTGTACCTGATCGCCGCACGGACCACGTGGCCGAAGCGCATCGTCGGCCTCCTCATCGCGGCCGGGTCCCTGGTCGTCGCCGCCGGCTGGTGGGTCGTCGCGGTGTGGCTGTGGCCCGCCGACTCCCGCCCCTACATCGGCGGCTCCACGAACAACACCGTCCTGGACCTGGTCTTCGGCTACAACGGGCTCGGCCGCATCTTCGGCGGCTCGGGCAACGGCGGTGGTGGCGGCGGGATGACCGGCGGTACCGCAGGCTCGTCGTTCGGTGGGTCGACCGGCCTGGACCGGCTGTTCTCGTCGGAGATGGGCCTCGAGATCTCCTGGCTGCTCCCCGCCGCGCTCATCGCCCTCGTGCTCGGCCTGGTCGTGGTCGGACGCCGGACGATCGGCGACCCCGTCCGTGCCGGTCTCGTGCTCTGGGGCGGATGGCTCATCGTCACCGGGCTCGTGTTCTCGTACATGTCCGGCACGATCCACCCGTACTACACGGTCGCGCTCACCCCGGCGATCGCGGGCCTCGTCGGCACCGGCGGCGCGCTGCTCTGGAACGCCAGGAACCGGATGACCGGACGCCTGGGCCTCGCGGGCATGGTCGGCATCACGGCGTTCTGGGGCTGGTGCCTGCTGAACGAGAACCCGACGTGGTTGCCGTGGCTCCGCTGGGTGGTGCTCGCCGGCGGCCTGCTGTCGGCCGTCGCGATCGTCGTCGGCAGCGTCCCATCGCTGCGCAAGCTGGTCGCCGTCGGCGTCCTCGCCGGGACGCTCTTCGGACTCACCGGCACGACCGCCTACGCGCTGGCCACCACCACGGTGGCGCACTCCGGCTCGATCCCGAGCGTCGGTCCGTCGGGATCGTCCAGCGGCGGGATGGGCGGCGGGGGCATCCCGGGAGGCACGGGTGGACCAGGTGGGACGCCCCCCGGCGGCACGTCCGGCGAGATGCCGGAACCGCCGAGCGGTTCCTCCGGCGAGATGCCGGGCGGGGACGCCGGGACCGCGCCGGGCGGGACCCAGGAGGGTTCCGGAGACGGGACGGGCGATGCGGGATCGGGGACGAGCCTCCCGTCCGGTGACGCGACCGGCGGCGCGACCGGTGGCGGAGGCGAGGGCGCATCGACGTCGTCGGCACTGCGGAAGCTGCTCGAAGCGACGGACACGAAGTGGGCCGCCGCCGTGAACGGGTCGCAGTCCGCCGCGCAGCTGGAGCTCGACACCGACACCGCGGTGATGGCGATCGGCGGCTGGTCCAGCGACCCGACACCGACGCTCGCCGAGTTCAAGGCGTCCGTCGCCGACGGGAAGATCGCGTACTACATCGCGTCCGGGAACGGCGGCGGCATGGGCGGCGGATCGTCCACGGCCAGCGCCATCCAGGAGTGGGTCGCGGCGAACTACGAGTCCACCACCGTCGGCGGACAGACCGTCTACGACCTGACGAGCGGGAAGTAGGCTCGGCCCGATGGCCGACCGACTGCTGCAGCGCACCGACGGGAGCCCCGTCCGTGCCCTCGTCGTGGACGACGAGCACGCGCTCGCCGATGCCGTCCGCCTCGCGTTCGAGGCGGACGGCTGGTCCGTGCACGCCGTGCACCGCGGCCGCGACGTGCTCTTCGCCGCGCGGGACTTCCAGCCGGACGTGATCGTGCTCGACGTGATGCTGCCGGACATCGACGGGTTCCAGGTGCTCGACAGGCTCCGGGACGCCCGCGACGACGTCCGCGTGCTGTTCCTCACCGCCAGGGACTCGTCCGAGGACCGGCTCGCCGGGCTCACCCGGGGCGGCGACGACTACCTCACGAAGCCGTTCGGGGTGGCGGAGCTCCTCGTCCGAGCGCGGATCCTGGCACGGACCTCGGCGCGGGTGGCATCCGCTCCGTCCGGCATCGTCGTGGGCGACATGGTGCTCGACGAGGACGCCAGGACCGTGACCCGGTCCGGCTCCCCGATCGAGCTGACCCCGACCGAGTTCGAACTGCTGCGGTACCTCGCGCGGAACGCGAACCGGGTGCTGTCGCGGGAGCACATCCTGACGAACGTGTGGGGCATGGACTTCGGGTCGTCGTCGAACCTCGTGGACATGTACGTGTCGTACCTGCGGAAGAAGCTCGACGTCGGGCGCTCGCCGCTCGTGCAGACCGTACGCGGCGCCGGGTACGTGTTGCGGCCGTGAGCGCTCGCGCTCGGCGGGTGCCGTCGCTGCGGTGGCGGCTCGTGGGTGCCGTGGCGTTGCTGCTCGTGGCGACGAACCTCGTCGTCGGCGTCGTGACCGTCGTCGCCTACCGCGGGTACCTCGTGGGGCGGCTCGACGCGGAGCTGTCCACGGCGGCGAACCGGACGCTCGGGCCCGGTGGGTCCCCGTCGCCGCCTCCCGGTGCGGACTCCGGTGACCGCCCGGACCCGGGGAACGCGTTCATCGGCGCTCCCGGACAGGCCGCAGGGACGGTCGTGGCGATCTACCGCGACGGCTCCTCCGTGCTCGCCGGGTACACCGACAGCAGCGGCCAGCAGCACGGACTGACGTCGGCGCAGGAGTCCACGCTGTCATCCGTCGACGCCGACGGCGCCCAGGTGACCGTGTCGCTCGGGTCACTCGGCACCTACCGCGCGCAGGCGATCGGGTCGTCCGGCGACGTCTACGTCACCGCGCTGCCCCTCGACGACCTGCGTGCGTCCGTGGTCCGGCTCGTCATCGTGATCGGCAGCGTCACACTCGTCGGGCTCCTCGTCGCCGTGTGGGCCGGCGCGATGCTCGTCCGCCGCTCCCTGCGTCCGCTCGAACGCGTGGCCGAGGTCGCATCGAGCGTCACCGGGCTCGACCTGGAGCGGGGCGACACCGACATCCCCGTGCGGGTCGCCGACGTGGACCTCGCGCAGAACCGCGAGGTCGGCGCTGTTGGTTCGGCACTCAACCGTCTCCTCGGGCACGTGGCCCGCGCGCTCACCGTGCGACGCGATGCCGAAGCCGGCATGCGCACCTTCATCGCCGACGCGTCGCACGAGCTCCGCACCCCGATCGCGACCGTGCGGGCGTACGCCGAACTGTCCTCCTCGTCGTCGGACGTGGACGCGCTCCACCAGAACGTCGACCGGATCGGACGCGAAGCCGTCCGCATGGGGTCGCTGGTCGACGAGCTGCTGCTGCTCGCCCGGCTCGACGCGGCGTCCTCCGGGACGGTCGTCCGTGCCGCCGACCCCGTCGACCTCACGTCGCTGGTCGTCGAGGCGACGATGGACGCCCGCGCAACCGCTCCGTCACACCGGTGGACGCTGCAGGTCGACGACGAGCCGATCGTCGTGTCCGGGGACGAGGGTCAGCTGCGCCGGGTGGTGACGAACCTGCTGGCGAACGCGCGGACGCACACACCAGCGGGGACCGCGGTCGTGGTCTCGTTGCAGCGCGTGGCCGGGACGGAGCCCGGCGAGGTACGGTTCGTCGTGGCGAACGACGGGCCGCCGATCCCGGCCGAGGTGCTGTCGACGCTGTTCGACCGGTTCACCCGTGGTGAGGCCTCTCGCTCCCGGGAGCACGGGACGAGCGGGCTCGGGCTGGCCATCGTGCGCGGGGTCGTGGACGCGCACGGCGGCACGGTGCGGGTGGTGTCGGAGCCGGGGCGGACGGCGTTCACGGTCTCGCTGCGGCCCTGAGGCGCCTCGCCCCCTCGGACCGACACGGGTTCTTACCGTCGACACAGGGCCGTGCTCCGGTTCCCGTAGGGGCACTGCCGAGCATCAGCGGTATGACGGAGACGAACCCCACCCTCGACATCGACATCGTCGTCCCCTGCTACAACGAGCAGGACACGCTCGCGGCCCACGTCCGGCGCCTGCACACGTTCTGCCGGACGTCGCTGGCCCACACGTGGCGGATCACGATCGCGGACAACGCCTCGACCGACGACACCGCCCGCATCGCCGACGACCTCGCCGCGATGCTCGACGGGGTCCACGCGGTGCACCTGCCCGAGAAGGGCCGCGGTCGGGCGCTCAAGGCCGTGTGGGGCGCGTCCGACGCCCGGGTGCTCGTGTACGTCGACGAGGACCTCTCCACCGACCTCGCAGCGCTCGAGCCGCTCGTGGCACCGCTGCTCTCCGGCCACTCGGACCTGGCGATCGGCACCCGGCTGGCCGGTTCGTCGCGGGTGGTGCGGGGCAGCAAGCGCGAGTTCATCTCGCGCTCCTACAACCTGCTGCTCCGGACCACGATGGGCGTCTCGTTCTCCGACGCCCAGTGCGGCTTCAAGGCGATCACCCGGCAGGCGGCGGAGCACGTCCTGCCCCTCTGCGAGGACGACGCGTGGTTCTTCGACACGGAGCTGCTCGTGATCGCCGAACACGCTGGCCTGCGCGTGCACGAGGTCCCGGTCGACTGGGTCGACGACGTGAACTCGTCCGTGGACATCGCGTCGACCGCGACCGAGGACCTCAAGGGCATGTGGCGGGTGTCGCGCGGCCTGGCGACCGGGCGGATCCCCGTCGCGCCGGTCTACGAGGCGATCGGCCGCCAGCCGTTCACGACGCCGCACGTGGGCATCGTGGGACAGGTGCTCCGGTTCGGTGCGATCGGTGTCGTGTCGACGATCGCCTTCGCGGTGCTGTACGCGCTGTTCCGCCCGGCGATCGGCGCACAGACCGCCGACTTCCTCGCGCTCCTCGTCACCGCGATCGGGAACACCGCGCTGAACCGACGGTTCACGTTCGGCGTGCGCGGTCGGTCCGGCGCCGGACGCCACCACGTGCAGGGGCTCGTCGTGTTCGGCATCGCGTGGGCGATCACGTCGGGGTCCCTCGTCGTGCTGCACGCGACGGCGCCCGGGTCGTCGCACGGCGCGGAGATCGCGGTGCTGACGGGGGCGAACCTGCTCGCGACCCTGGTCCGCTTCGTGCTCTTCAAGGCGTGGGTGTTCCGCACGCGTCGTCGTCCGGAGGTCATCCGCGCCGGCACCACCCCCGCCGCCGAGGCCACGACCGAGGCGCTGCCCGTGACGGACGCCACGACGCGCACCGCCCCGACGACGCGCTGAGCACTACCGGAGCAGCGGTGTTGCGCTGTCGGTATACCAACGCTTAGCATCGCCTCACCGCACCACGACCCCACAGGGCCCGACCGACACCACCGGTCCGCCCGCGGCGAGCGCTCCACCGTTGCAGCCTCCGTCCGTCCGCTGCCGGCACTCGCTCCTCAGGACCCGCACGTGAACCCCTCCCCCTTCGGTCTGTACGACCCTGCCCGCGAGAACTCCGATTGCGGCGTCGGCTTCATCACCCGTCTCGACGGCACCCCGAGCCACGACGTCATCGTGAAGGGCGACGAAGCGCTCTGTGCGATCCCGCACCGCGGCGGCAAGTCCTCCGAGGGGGTCGGCGACGGCGCCGGCGTCAGCATCGACCTGTCCGTGGAGTTCTTCAGCGCGCTCACCGGCGAGGAGCTCCGCGCAGGCCACTTCGGCGTCGCGAACTGCTTCGTGCCGAGCCGTCCCGACGAGCGCGACCGCGCGGGCCGCACGGTCACCGAGCAGATCGAGCAGCAGGGCTTCGAGCTCCTCCTCGTCCGCGACGTCCCGGTGGACCACTCCGTCGCCCGTCCTGAGGCCGAGCAGTACCAGCTGCCCATCGTGCAGTGGGTCTTCCGTGCTCCGGAGGACTGGTCCCGCGACGCCGTCGACGCCGCCGCCAACCGCGCCCTGCTCGCGATCGAGGCGATCTCCTACGGCGAGGCGGCCGAGCAGCACCTCGAGCACGCCGCCCTGTCGCCGCTGTCCCTGAGCGCCCGCACGCAGGTGCTCAAGGGCCGCCTGAACTCCGGCGAGGTCATCGGGTACTTCACCGACCTCAGTGACCCCCGGCACTCCGTCCGGACGCTGTACTTCCACACCCGCTTCTCGACGAACACCGAGCCGCACCCGACGATGGCGCAGCCGTTCCGCCTGATGGCACACAACGGCGAGCTCAACACCGACCGGAAGAACCGCCTCTCCGACGAGGCGCTCGCCCGAGCACGCACGCGCAGCATCGTCCGTCCACCAGGACAGTCCG
Source organism: Curtobacterium sp. L3-7 (assembly GCF_048756585.1). Taxonomy (NCBI): domain Bacteria; kingdom Bacillati; phylum Actinomycetota; class Actinomycetes; order Micrococcales; family Microbacteriaceae; genus Curtobacterium; species Curtobacterium sp. L3-7. The sequence goes on from NZ_CP151474.1 coordinate 3,719,649, forward strand.
ACTCGAGCCGCCTCGACCAGACCCTGCAGAGCCGCGTGTTCGACGACGGCCTGGAGATCGTCGAGGCCGTGGTGTCGCTCATGCCGCCGGCGTGGGAGAACGACCGCACGCTGACGGACGACGTCCGGGCGATGCTCGAGTACTTCTCGCTGTACGAGGAGAAGAACGACGGGCCCGCCGCCGTGATCTTCAGCGACGGCGACGTCGTCGGTGCCCGACTCGACCGCCTGGGACTCCGCCCGCTGCGCACGGTCGAGACGGCCGAGTACCTGATGGTGTCGTCCGAGGCCGGTCAGGTCACGTTCCCGGACGACGAGGTCGTGCACCGTGGCCGCATCGAGGCCGGCGGCATGCTCGTCGTCGACCACCGCACCGGCACGCAGATGCGCACCGGCGAGGTCCTCGAGATGCTCGCCGCCCGCCGCGACTACGGCACGCTGCTCGACGACGCCCGGGTGAACCTGGACGACCTGCCCGCGCCGGACTACGACCGCACCACGAACACCCTCGGCTACGACGGCGACCTGTCGCTGCAGGGCCGCTACGTGGCGTACTCGCTGAACCAGGAGAGCTTCCGGTTCATGCTCGACCCGATGCTGCAGAACGGCTCGGAACGGATCTCGGCGATGGGCTACGGCAACGCCATCAACGCCCTCAGCGACACCGAGGGCGGCATGGCGAAGTACTTCTCGCAGCGCTTCGCCCAGGTGACGAACCCGCCGCTGGACTCCATCCGCGAGGCCGACGGCATGAGCATGCGCGTCGCCCTCGGAGCCAAGCCGGACGGCACGGGCGCGCAGACCCGGCAGCTCGTCGTGCAGTCCCCGATCCTCGGGCACCTCGACATGGTGCGGCTCCGCGACCAGGACATCGTGCCGCTCGAGCGCTTCGACATGCTCTACGTCCCCGTCCTCGGTGACGAGCAGGCCAACGCCGACGCGGTGCGCACCGCGACCGAGCGGCTCGCCGACGCGGTCGTGGCGTTCGCCGAGCAGCGGGGCGGGATCGCGGTGCTGACCGACCGCAGTGTCTCGAGCACCTCCGCCGCGCTCCCCGTGATCCTCGCCGTCGCGGCGGTGAACCAGCGCCTCATCGAGACGGGCCTGCGCCTGCGCGTCTCGGTCGTCGCGGAGAGCGGTCAGCTCCCCTCGTCCCACCACGTGGCGACGGTGCTGGGCTTCGGCGCAGCAGCGGTGTACAGCCTGTCCGCGCGGCTCCGTGCCGAGGAGAAGTACCCGGCAGCCCCGGCACCGGCCGGCGAGCTCACCGCCACCGACCAGGCGCTGAAGCAGTTCAGGAAGGCAGCCGAGAAGGCCCTCGCGAAGACGATGGGCCGAGTGGGACTCTGCACCGCCGAGAGCTACATCGGTGGCGAGTTCTTCGAACCGAACTACCTCGACACCCGCGACGACCTGTTCGCCCGGGTCTTCCCGCACATGGACGCCCCGGTCGGTGGTGTCGGGTTCGCCCGCATCGCCCAGGCGGCGACGGACTGGCACGAGCGCGCGCGGAGCGTGCAGGGCGACGCCCAGGTCCCGCTCCTCGGGCTCTTCAAGGAACGTTCCGACGGTGCCGGGCACTCGTTCGGCGTCGCGAGCGTGCGCGGCTTCGGCGGTATGACCGAGGAGCGCCCGTCCTTCGAGCGCTCCGGCGACTCGGAAGCGCTCCGGCTCCTGACGCTCGGGCAGCTCGACGACGCGTTCGGCATCTCAGACGCCGCGTACCGGAACACCGGCTACGACCGGCTGAGCGACGCCGAGATCGACGCCTTCCGCACGACTCCTGGCTACCGGACGTTCCTGCAGACCACGCACGAGGAGCGTTCCCGCCGCCCGAGCGCGCTCCGCGACGTGCTCGCGCTCCCCGCCGACGTGACCGGCATCGACACGGCAGAGGACTTCGCCCGCGAACTCGGCCGCTTCTCGCTGACCGGCAACAGCAGCGTCACGGTGCGCGGTCTGCTCGGCTCACGGGTCGGCGACGCCGCGCCGGGAGGCCCGGATCGGTTCCGTCTGCGGCTCACGTCCGCCGGACCGTCGGGTGCAGATCGCCACACGGCTCTCGCAGCGGGCCTCGCCCTGCTCTTCCCCGGCCAGGTCGACGTCGACGACGTCGACGACACCCAGGTGACGCTCCGCGCCACCGGGTTCGCGGTCGACCTCCTCGGACTCCTGGAGAGCGCGCCGGAGAGCGTCGAGCTCGACGACGTCCAGCCGGCGCACGAGATCACCAGGACGCTGGCGTCGGGTGCGATGAGCCATGGGGCGCTCGTCGCCACCGCGCACGAGGCGGTCGCGCACGGCACGAACATGGTCGGCGGCATGTCGAACAGCGGTGAGGGCGGCGAGCACCACTCCCGCTACGGCACCATCCGCGGCTCCCGCATCAAGCAGTTCGCCTCCGGTCGCTTCGGCATCTGGGCGGGCTACCTCGCCGACCCCATGCTCGAGGAGCTCGAGATCAAGATCGGCCAGGGTGCCAAGCCCGGCGAAGGCGGCCAGCTGCCGGCGCCGAAGGTCACGGTCGACATCGCCGCTGCCCGTGGTGGCACCCCCGGCGTCGAGCTCATCTCGCCGCCGCCGCACCACGACACGTACTCGATCGAGGACCTCGCGCAGCTCATCCACGACTGCAAGGCCGCCCGTGTCCGGGTGATCGTGAAGCTGGTGTCCTCCGAGGGCATCGGCACCATCGCCGTGGGTGTCGCGAAGGCCGGCGCCGACGTCATCAACGTCGCCGGGAACACCGGCGGCACGGGGGCCGCTGCCGTCACGAGCCTGAAGTACGCGGGCCGCTCCGCGGAGATCGGCGTGGCCGAGGTCCACCAGGCACTCGTCGCGAACGGCCTCCGGCAGAAGGTCACGCTCCGCTGCTCCGGCGCGCACCAGACCGGCAGCGACGTCGTCACGAGCGCGCTCCTCGGCGGCGACAGCTTCGAGTTCGGCACCACCGCGCTGATGATGCTCGGCTGCGTGATGGCGAAGAACTGCAACGTGAAGTGCCCTGCCGGTCTCACCACGAACGCCGAGGCGTTCGAGGGGGACCCCCGCGCGCTCGCGCAGTACCTGCTGAACATCGCGCACGACGTCCGGCAGATCCTCGCCCGCCTCGGCTTGCGCTCCCTGCGCGAGGCCCGCGGTCGTACGGATCTGCTGCAGCTCCTCGACCACCCGGCGAGCGTGGGACGGCTGGACGTGCGGAACCTGCTCGCGCAGGTGCCCGAGAAGGTCGTCACCGACCCCGAGTACCTGGAGAAGGACTTCCGCACCGACGACGCGCTCATCGAACGGGTCCGCACGGCGCTCCTGACCCACCACGAGCACTCCGTCACCATCGACGGCGTGCTCCTCGGCAACGCCGACAAGTCGGTCGGCGGCCAGTTCGGCATCGACGTCGAGCGGATCCTCAACCACGAGCTCCGCGACGCGTCGTTCGAGGACGTCCCCGCCGTCACCACGGACGACCGCGGTCGCCGTCGCCTGGTCGACGGTGCCGTGACGATCCGCACGAGCGGCGCCGCCGGGCAGTCCTACGGCGTCTTCAACAACGACGGCGTCCTGCTGGAGCACACCGGCACGGCGAACGACGGTGTCGGCAAGAGCCAGAGCGGCGGCCGCATCGTCGTGCGCGCGCCGGGCGGCGGCAGCGCCGAACGCGGTGGGAACGTCCTCATCGGCAACTTCGCGCTGTTCGGCGCCACCGGCGGGCGCACGTTCGTCGAGGGCGAGGCCGGCGACCGGTTCGCCGTCCGGAACTCCGGCGCGACCGCGGTGGTCGAGGGCCTCGGCGACTTCGGCTGCGAGTACATGACGGGCGGCGCGGTGTTCAACCTCGGCGGCTTCGGCAAGGGGCTCGGGAACGGCATGTCCGGCGGCTTCCTCTACCAGTACGACCCGTCCGGCCAGGTCACCGAGCGCGCCAGCACCGACTCGCTCCTGGTCTTCCCCGTCACCGACACCGAGCGCGGCGCGTTCCACGAGGACGCGGCACGACTGCTCCTCGCGTGGCACCTCGAGGCGACCGGCTCCGAGCTCGCGAGCCGGCTGCTGGCCGACTGGGACACGACCCGCACGCACGTGTTCGTCGGCATGCCCCGTGCGCTCCTGCTCACGCAGGACGCCGAGGCGATCCTGGCGGCCGCGACGAGGAACGAACTGCTCGACGAGCTCGCCACGTCGACCGCGACGGACAAGCTCCGCGCGTTCAAGGTCGACTACCGCGACCGCCGCACCGTGCTCGACGGCCGTGCCCCGGCGCTCGGCGACCAGGGCGACGACATGTTCTCGCTGCTGTCGTCGTACACGGTGCTCGGCGCCGCGCAGGACATCGCGCTCGAACGGGTCCCCGGCGCGACGGACCCGAACGACCCCCGCGTCGCCGAGGCCGTCAAGAACCTCGTCCTGACCGAGGACTTCTTCGTGAAGCAGCGCGTCGTGAAGTACCTGCGCGGCACGCTCGAGAAGTTCGCGGACGACGAGCTCGCCACCCTCATCGCGATCAAGCGACTCGACGACTACAAGCGTGCGCTCACGCAGCGGAACAACCGCAGCATGGACGCACCGGGAACGACCGGCTGGATCATGCACCAGAACGCCAAGAACGACGGACGCGTCCGCGCGGCACGCTTCGACGAGCTGCTCGCCACCGCGGCGCTCGAGGACATCGCCCGCCGCGCTCCCGAGGCCCCTGCCGAGGCGGTGACCGCGTGACGCTGCTGCCCCCGACCGGCTCGCTGATCCCGGTCGACGCCCCGTTCTCCGCTGCCCAGGAGTCCTGGCTCGCCGGGTTCATCGCGGGGATCGCCGCCGCAGGCAAGAAGTCCCAGGCACCGGCGCCGACCACCACGGTCGACGTGCTGTTCGGCACCCAGACCGGCAACGCCGAGTTCCTGGCCGACCAGCTCGTCGCCGGTGCGCGTGCCCGCGGACTCGGTGGCCGGACCACGGCGCTCGACGACGTCTCCACCGAGCAGCTCGCCGGGATGTCGCACGTGCTCGTCGTCACCTCGACGTACGGCGAGGGCGAGATGCCCGACAACGCCGGCCTGTTCTGGGACGCGATCCAGTCCGACGCCACCCCGCGGCTGGAGGGACTGCAGTTCGCGGTCCTCGGGCTCGGCGACAGCGGGTACGACGAGTTCTGCCAGGCCGGCAAGCTCCTCGACACCAGGTTCGAGCAGCTCGGTGCCACCAGGATCCACGACCGCGTCGACTGCGACGTGGACTTCGAGGACCCCGCGGCCCTCTGGACCGCCGGCGTCCTCGACCGCATCCAGGCCCAGACCGGCGCGGACGGGGCACCGGGCGCGACCGCAGCCGGCGGGGCGGGCGCGAGCCGAGCCTCCAGGCCGGGTTCCCAGTGGAACAAGCGCAACCCGTACCGTGCTCGCCTGGTGGAGAACCGGCTGCTCTCCGACCCGCGCAGCGCGAAGGAGATCCGCCACTACGAGTTCGACCTCGGCGACAGCGGCATCACGTACGCCGCAGGAGACGCGCTCGCCGTCGTGCCGCGCAACGACGACGCCCTCGTGTCGGAGCTGCTGGACCACCTCGGCGCCACCGGCGACGAGCGGTTCGACGGTCGGGCCGTCGTCGACGTGCTCCGCGACGACCGGGAGATCCGGACGCCGTCGAAGGACCTCGTCGCTGACCTCGTGCAGCGTGCCCCGGCCAGCGAGCTCGCGGCGGTCGTCGCGCACGGCGACAAGCACGAGCTGGACCGCTGGCTCTGGGGCCGTGACGTGCTCGACCTGCTCCGTGACGCCGGCCCTGCTGCACCCGGGTTGGACGAGCTCCTGCCGTTCCTCCGGCCGCTCCAGGCCCGCCAGTACTCGATCTCGTCGAGCCCGCTCGCGCACCCGGGCCGGATCCACCTGACGATCGCCTCCGTCCGGTACGGCGACGTGAACCGACGGCACTCCGGCGTCGCGTCCACGCACCTGGCCGACCGGGTGGCGGTCGGCGACGAGGTCGGTGTGTACCTGCAGCCGAACGCCGCGTTCAGCGTTCCCGCCGACGACGCCGCACCGCTCATCATGGTCGGCCCAGGGACCGGCATCGCGCCGTTCCGCGGGTTCCTCCACGAGCGGGCCGCCAGCGGTGCCACCGGGCGCAACTGGCTGTTCTTCGGCGACCAGCACCGCGACACCGACTTCGTGTACCGGGACGAGCTCACGGCGCTGCAGGAGCAGGGCGTCCTCACCCGCATGGACCTGGCGTTCTCGCGCGACCAGGCAGAGAAGGTCTACGTGCAGACCCGGATGCACGAGCAGTCCAGGGAGCTCTACGCGTGGCTCGAGGACGGTGCGACGTTCACCGTGTGCGGCGACGCGTCACGGATGGCGAAGGACGTCGAGACGGCCCTGCTGCAGGTCATCGCGACCGAACGCGGCAAGGGCGACGACGACGCCGCCGAGTACCTCGCCGACCTGCGTCGCGCGAAGCGGTACGTCCGCGACGTGTACTGAGCGGGGCCGCCGTCCCGGCCTTCGGAACCCGAATCCTCGGGCGGGACGGCGACCCCGACCGCCCGGCGCCTGCGGGGAGCCCCCTGATCCGGGTCTCCCCCGTCGTCACGGCGCCCTGAGCCGACGACGACGGGAACATCGAGCGGTTCCTGCACCGTACTGGGGTTCACCTGTGGGTGGTACCCGTTGACTCGTACCGATCGGAATGCTAAGCGTCCCCGGGGACCACGGCACGCGACCACGGCGAGTCGTCGCCCGACGCGGTGTCCGGCGGCTCCGGGGTGAGCACCAGCCCGGACCCGGAGGACGCCGAGGTGTACAGCTCCTCGAGCCACGACCGGTTGATGGACGGCGCCCGGCTGCCGGCGAACTTGAAGTGGAGGCTGGCGTTCGGGTGGAGCCAGATGCTCGACCGGCCGTCGCCGTGCAGTGCGTCGTCCTTCCACGAGAACACGAAGCGGTGGTCACGCCGGAGCATGTTCACGATGACGACCTGCAGGTGCGTGAGGGCACGGTCGTCGACGTGCAGGTCGAGCGTCTCGCCCGCGTAGATCAGTTGGCCCATGGGTCTGTCTACACCGCGGGCCGGACGGGTGGCGGTCAGCTGCGCGCCTCGTAGTGCCGCGCGCCGCCGAGCACGCCGGCGAACCGGAACGGGGCGGTGGTCACGCGCGGACGCTCGACGTCGTCGCTCGTCGCGGCGCCCGTCGCGTGCAGGGCCCGGTACTCCGCGACCGACAGCGGGACGCGCGCGTCCAGCGCCGCACGCACGGAGCCGTCACGGCGGTGCTGCCGGTACTCGGGGCGGACGATGCCGGTCAGCATCTCGCCGACACTGCCGGAGCCGTAGCTGAACATGCCGATCCGCTTGCCGGCGAGGTCGTCGTCGAGGTCGAGGAGGGCGGCGAGCGCGATCCAGAGCGAGGCCGTGTACGTGTTGCCGACCTGCCTGTTGTACGTGAAGCCCGTCACCAGCTCGGACTCGTCGAAATCCGCGCCGACGTGCTGCGTGAGCTTCCGGTGTGCCTTGAGCGCCATCTTCGTGAACGGCTGGTGGTGCACGAACCGGTCGATGTCGTCGAACGCCGGGCCGCCGCGTGCCGCCAGGTCGTCCCAGGCGCCGATGAAGGCGTCCACGTAGGCACTGACCGACAGGCGGCCGTCGACCAGGGCGGTCGAGCGGTCGTTCGGACGCCAGAAGTCGTCGACGTCGGCGGTGAACACCCCGGACAGCGGCTCGATCTCGATCAGGTCGGGGTCGGCGGCGACGAGGATCGCGACCGCGCCTGCGCCCTGCGTGGGCTCGGCGGCGGTGTCGACGTCGTAGCGGGCGACGTCCGCGGCGATCACGAGGACGCGCTCGCGGGGGTCCCGCGCGACGATGCCGAGTGCGAGCTGCAGCGCGGCGGTCCCGCCGTAGCAGGCCTGCTTCAGCTCGACCACGCGGGCGTTCGTCGGGAGCCCGAGCAGTCCGTGCACGAACACGCCGGCGGCCTTCGACTGGTCGATGCCGGACTCCGTGGCGAAGAGCACCGTGCGGATGCCCTCCGAACCGTGCCGGTCGACGACCTGCTTCGCAGCGGCCGCCCCCATCGTGACGATGTCCTCGTCCGGAGCGGGCACGCTGAAGGCGTCCTGGCCGATACCGACGTGGTACTTCGCCGGGTCCACGCCGAGCTGCACGGCCAGGTCGTCGAGTTCGAGCACGTGGTGCCCGGTCGCGACCGCGATGTCGTGGATGCCGATGCCGGTCATGCCGTCTCTTCTCTCCGAGCAGTACCCCGCTCCATGGCGACGTGGGCCGCCATGAGCTCACCGGGGTTGGTCTGTGCGGCGAGCAGGGAGAGCTCGCCGCAGAGGACGGTCGCGGCGCAGAGGCCGGCGAGCCGTCGGGCGTTCGCGCCGGGTTCGCGGTCCTCGCGGCAGCCGAGGCGCACCAGGGCGTCCTCGACCACGGGCAGGTCGTTGCCCTTGCCGTTGCCGACCGTCCCGACGATGAGGTGCGGCAGCGAGCACGAGAAGTACAGGTCGTCGCCGCGGGCCTCGGCGAACGTGATGCCCTGGGAGCCCTCGACGATGTTCGCGGCGTCCTGTCCCGTCGCCAGGTAGAACCCGAGGAGCATGTTCGCGTAGTGGGCGTTGGCGGAGCGCAGTGCACCGGCGATCGTGGAGCCGACCAGGTTCTTCGCCGTGTTCAGCTCGACGATCCGCTCGGTCGAGGACTTCAGGAACCGCTCGACGACCATGCCTGGCAGGACGATCTCGGCGATCGTGTTCCGCCCGCGGCCACGGATGCCGTTCACCGCCGTCGCCTTCTTGTCGGAGCAGAAGTTGCCGGAGATCGACACGTAGGACAGCTCGGGGTGCCAGCCGAGGATCGTCGGCAGCAGCGTGTCGGCGGCCTGCGTGACCATGTTGTGGCCGGAGGCGTCACCCGTGGTGAACGCGAAGCGCAGGAAGAGCAGGTCCCCGACGATCTCCGGGTGCACCTCGATGAGCTTCGCGAAGCGGCTCTGCCCGGTGACGACCGCCTCGAGTTCCGGCTGCCGCGCGAGGATCTGTCCGGCCGCGATGTGTGCGGCGGCGGCGCTCGTGGCACGCACGACGACGGAGCGGGTCATGCGCTCGTCGACGACGGTCGAGACGATGCCGCCCTCGACCATGCGCGAGATCCGGGCCCCGCGGCCGACGGACGGCCACAGCGGCGACTCGTACGTCGCGAGGGGCACCTCGTGCTCGCCCTCGACGGCGTTGCCGCTCACCCGGAGCGGACCGACCCAGCGTGTGGGGATCGGGGTCTGCGTGATGGTCTTGTCGCTCATTCGACGGTGCTCATTCGATCGGGCCTTCCGGGGGTTGCACGGCGACGGTGAGGTGCCGGATGTCGTGCGCCTCCCACTCGCGGAGGATCCCGGCGGTGTCGCGCTCCGCGGTGTCGCTCGTCGTGGGGACGAGGGCGATGCCGCAGTCGCCGCCGCCGGCTCCTGACGGCTTCGCCGCCCCGCCGGCACGCTCGACGACGTCGCACAGGGTGGTCAGGCGCTCGGTCTCGATGCTGGACCCGACGGAGTCGCCGAGGCGCTGCATCAGGCCGCGGGCGCGCCGCAGGGCGTCCAGTGTGCGCGCGGCGTCGCCGGTCTGGAGGCCCGTGGTCAGGTCGTCCACGCAGGCCCGGCTGTCGTCGAGGAACGCCTGGTACCCGCCGTTCCGGTGTCGCCGCACCACGCCCACGAGCTTCGTGGTGGACGCCGGCGAACCGGTCCAGCCGACGAGCAGGCGCAGGTTCTCGGGAGCAGGCAGGCGCTGGACGTCGAAGCCGTCCCAGGCTTCCGCGTCGTGCAGGATCTCCGACACGGTGCGCACGTCGAGCTGCGATGCCAGACGTTCGCGGTCGGGGGCGCTGTAGCGGAGCCACCCGCCGAACGTGCTGGCGGCCAGGTCCCCGCCGGACGCGCGGGGGTTCACCCGGATGGTCGCGAGCATGGCGACCTGGAAGCGCTGGCGCTGCGAGAGCCCCAGGCCGTAGAAGCGGTCGAGTGCGCCGATGGTGGCGACGGTCACGGCTGCGGACGAGCCGAGCCCGAACTTCCGGCCGCTGGCGTCGTCGAGCTGACTGGAGATGCGGAGGTCGTGGAAGCGCGGTTCGATGCCGAGCTCCCCGCGGAGCTTCTCGACGAGGTCGATCGTCGCCATCACGTAGTCGTACGGGTGGTGTTCCCGGTCCAGCGCGATGCCGTCCTCGGCGCGGGTCCACGTCAGCGGCAGGTGCCCGTACTCCTCCGAGTGCACGCTGCCGGCACCGTGTCCCTCGGCGACACGGGCCGTGATGGCGCGGTCGAGGGCGATGATGACGGAGGGCTGCCCCGGCTCGACGACGGCGTACTCCCCCGCGACGAACAGCTTGCCGTGGGCACGGAACTCGATCACTCGGCGGACTCCTTCTGGTCGGGGTGGCTCCCCGTTCCTTCGGAGCGGACGACGTGAGCGGCTGGTCCGGTGCCGGACTCGATGACGTCCCCGAAGCCCGCGAGCGCACCGGCGACGGCACCGCGGTCCTCCGGCTTCGTGAGCACGACGACGTTCGGCCCGGCGTCGGCCGTGGCGTACGCCTCGGTGCCGGCGGCGCGGAGCTCGGCGACGGCGTCGAACACGGCGACGCTGCGGGCGTTCAGGTAGCGGATCGGGGGGAACGAGCCCTCGATCGTCGCGTGCATCCGGAGCGCGTTGCTCTCGGTGAGCTCGCCGACCCGGGTGAAGTCCCCGGCGGCGCAGGCGTCGAGCATGTCACCGACCGTCTCCGTCGTCGACGTCACCCATGCCGGGTAGAACGGCGACGTCGCGATCGTCCGGCGCATCGCCTCGCGCGAACCGATCTCCTTCGGCCCGGCGTCGATCGTCACGACGACCATCGCCATCGGCGGCGCCGGGATCGTCTCCGCGTACGACCCCTGGTCGTCGCCGGCGTGCCAGACCGACACGCCTCCGGGGATCGAGCGCGTCGCCGATCCCGATCCACGGCGCGCGAGGCGGGACAGGTCACGCTCGGACAGGTCGAGGCCGTACGCGGCGGCGGCTGCGGTCGCGAGCGCGGCGAAGCCGGACGCGCTCGACGCCAGGCCGGCACCGGTCGGGACCTCGTTCGTCGACTCGACGAGCGCGCGAGCATCGCTGCCCGCCAGCTGCCGGACGATCTCGAGGAAGCGCTGGACGCGCGTCAACGCCCCGTCGTCGGCGACGTGACCGTTCAGGACGAACGCATCACGAGCCTCCTTCCCGTCCACCAGCGTGACCGTGGTGGTCGTCGGGAAGACGTCGAGGCCCATCGAGACGCTGCCCGTCGCGGGCAGCGCGAGGTCGGCGTCCGCCTTGCCCCAGTACTTCACGAGTGCGATATTGGGGTGCGCGACGGCGGTGGCAGTGCTCAAGCGCGGTCTCCGATCCGAGTGGTCCAGGTGGCGGCGGCGCCGCTGCCGCGGAGCGCGACCGCGATGCGGTCCGCGTGCTCGCCGTCCGCGGCGAGTGCGAGGACGCAACCGCCCCGCCCACCGCCGGTGAGCTTCGCGCCGAGGGCGTCCGCGCTGCGCGCGGCGCCGACGAGCCGGTCGAGGTCATCACTCGACACGTCGAGGGTGGTGAGCAGTTCGTGCGCGGCGTCCATCGTGGCACCGAGTGCCTGTGCGTCGCCATCCCCGAGTGTCCCCCGGGCCCGTCGCGACAGCTCGCCGATCTGCTCGATGACCGCGTCCACCGCTCCGGGGTCGCGGTCGTGCCGCTCGCGGACCGACGTCACGGCCTCGCGCGTGTGGCCGGGCACACCCGTGTCGGCGATCACGAAGACGAACTCACCGGTCACCTCGACCGGCTCGATGCGGCCGCCCTCGAACCAGACCGGGACGTCCGCGACGACACCTCGCGCGTCGAGCCCGGACGGTCGGCCGTGGGCGACGCGCTCGCACTCCTGGATGAGTTCGTGGTGCGTCTCCTGGTCGAGGACGACGCCGAGGGCATCGGCGACCGCTGCGGTCACGGCGGCGGCGACCGCGGCGCTCGACCCCATGCCCCGGGCCGTCGGGACGTCGCTGTCCACCCGGACGTGGAACTGCTGTCCGGTCTCGCCGAGGTGTCGCAGCGTGGCGGTCACGGCCGTCACGGTCGGCATGACGGCGGCCGGAGCGAGGTCCAGGGGGCCGGTGTGCACCGCTGACTCGAGGTGGTGTCCGGTGCCGCGCGGGATCGGCGTCACGGTCGCCGTGACCAGCACGTCGTTCGCCGGCAGCACGAGCGCGGGTGCGCCGTAGACCACGGCGTGCTCGCCGATCAAGATCGTCTTGCCGTGGGACGACGACGATCCGACTCGAGGCGTCGTTGTTCGTGCTGTGGCTGGGTGGTTGCTGGTCATCGTTGGTGTGGCCAGCCTAATCGTCGTTCGTGTCATTCCGCTCAGCGACGGCCCTACGCTGATCCGGTGGACGACTTCGAGACCGGCACGCACGACATCGACGGTGTCCCCGTGTGGTTCCGCACGCGAGCCGGTTCGGGGCCGTCCGCACCGAAGCTCGTCTTCCTGCACGGCGGCGTCTCGGACGGTCGGGTGTTCGACCCGATCCTCGCTCGCCTCGACCCGTCGTTCGCGGTCTGGACGTACGACCGACGGGGGCACGGACGGACGCCGGACACCGACGAGCCGCTCGGCTTCGCCTCGATGGTGTCCGAAGCGGCGACCCTTATCGACGACCGCATCGGAGGCCCCGTCCACGTGGTCGGGCACAGCGACGGCGCGAACACGGCACTGCTGCTCGCGATCGCCCGACCGGACCTGGTCGCGTCGGTCTCAGCGTTCTCCGGCAACCTCGATCCGTCCGGGTACCAGCCGGGTTCGGTCACGGCCGAGGAGCTCGACGAGGCGATCGGGGACGACTGGGCGGCGATCGCCCCGCAGGACCGCTCGTACTTCCCGGTCATCGCCGCGAAGACCGTCGAGCTGTGGTTGACCGAGCCCCGCATGACCGCCGAGGACGTCGCACGGATCACGGCCCCGGTGCTCGTCGCCGCCGGGGAGGACGACGTCGTCCGGCCGGAGCACACACGGGCGATCCACGAGGCGATCCCGGGCTCCCGGCTCGTGATCGTGCCCGACACCGGCCACATGCTGGTCGAAGACCAGGCCGCGACGTGCGCCACGCTGATCGAGGAGACGGTCGTCCGCGCCCGAGGGTGACCGCGACGGAGCGCCGCGTTGCGCCGTCACATCGGAAAGGTTGTGCACAACTCGGTTGCGTGCAATGCTTGGGGTATGCCGGTGACCGACGAGATGGTGTGCTTCTCGCTCTACGCGGCGACCCGGGCGACGACCCAGGCGTACCGCACGATGCTCGAGCCGTGGGGCCTGACGTATCCGCAGTACCTCGTCCTCGTGACCCTCTGGGTGGAGGGCGACCAGACCGTCTCGACCCTCGGCGACCACCTGCAGCTCGACTCCGGCACACTGTCGCCGCTGCTCCGTCGCATGGAGCAGTCCGACCTGGTGCGTCGTGAGCGCCACAGCAGCGACGAGCGCGTCGTGACCGTGACCACCGGCGAACGCGGCCGGTCGATCCGCGCCGAGCTCGCCGACGTCCCCGGGCGCATCGCCGCCGGCATGGGACTCACCGACGCCGACGCCGCCACCGACCTCATCCGCACCCTGCAGCGCCTCACCGAGACGATGCACGCGGTCGCCAGCCCTACGGCGACCGCTCCCGCGGACCACTGACCTCACGAAGGAAAGGAACCACATGGACGTCCTCTACACCGCAGAGGCCCTCGCCACCGGCGAAGGCCGCAACGGCCACGTGACCACCAGCGACGGCACGGTCGACTTCGACCTCGCCATCCCGAAGGAGATGGGCGGCTCCGGCAACGGCGCGAACCCCGAGCAGCTGTTCGCCGCCGGCTACAGCGCGTGCTTCCACTCCGCACTGCAGGGTGTCGCCCGCGCGCAGAAGGTGAAGATCACCGACTCGTCCGTCGGCGGTCGCGTGCAGATCGGCCCGAACGGCCAGGGCGGCTACCAGCTCGCCGTCATGCTCGAGGTCGTCATCCCCGGCATGGACCACGACCAGGCCCAGGCCCTCGCCGACGCCGCACACCAGGTGTGCCCGTACTCGAACGCGACGCGCGGCAACATCGACGTCACGATCACGGTCTCGGAGGACTAGTCCATGACCGACACCACCATGCGCGCCGTCGTCCACGACACCTTCGCCGAACCCGCCGAGGTCCTCCACGTCGAGGAGCGTCCGGTCCCCACGCCCGGCGCCGGCGAGGTCCTCGTCCGCACGGTCCTCTCCCCGATCCACAACCACGACCTCTGGACCGTCCGCGGTACCTACGGCTTCAAGCCGGAGCTGCCCGCTGCATCCGGCACCGAAGCCCTCGGCGTCGTGGAGGCCCTCGGCGACGGCGTGACGAACCTGCAGGTCGGCCAGCGCGTCGCCGGCGGCGCGTTCGGCGTCTGGGCGGAGTACTACACCGCCAAGGCCGCCGGGCTCGTCCCGGTGCCCGACGCGATGACGGACGAAGCCGCGGCACAGCTCGTCTCGATGCCGTTCAGCGCGATCAGCCTGCTGCACTCCCTCGACCTGCACGAGGGTGACTGGCTCATCCAGAACGCCGCGAACGGTGCCGTCGGCCGCATGGTCGCGCAGCTCGGCAAGGCGCGCGGGATCAACGTCATCGGTCTGGTGCGTCGCGCCGCCGGTGTCGAGGAGCTCCGTGCACAGGGCATCGAGCGCATCGTCGCCACGGACGCGGAGGACTGGAAGGACCAGGTCACCGCGATCACCGGTGGCGCTCCGATCGTCGCGGGCGTCGAGTCGGTCGGCGGCAAGGCCGCCGGTGACATCGCGTCCGTCCTCGGCGAGGACGCCACGCTCGTCGTCTTCGGCGCGATGGCGTCGCCGACGCTCGAGATCCCGTCGGGCAAGGTCATCTTCGGCCAGCTCACCGTCAAGGGCTTCTGGGGCAGCGTGGTCTCACGCACGATGCCCGCCGAGACGAAGCAGCAGCTCTTCGGCGAGCTCATCACGCGGGTGCTCGACGGCTCGTTGACGCTCCCCGTCGCGGAGACCTTCGCGTTCGAGGACGTCCAGGACGCGGTCCGCGCCTCGGACACCGCCGGCCGCGTCGGCAAGGTCCTGTTGCGCCCGTAACGCGAGCACAGGACGGGCGGGCGCGCCCCGCTTGGCGGCAACGCGAAGCGTTGCGCGGGGCGCGCCGACCGAGCCTGCGAGGGAGGGGTGCCAGCTGGCACCGTGCCTCCCGTCCGTCGTCTGGTCGCGTTTCGTCTTCCTACGCGCGATTCGTCCGACTGTCGGGCACCAGGGCGCGCAGCGCGTCCGACGCTCCGAGCCAGCCGACCGGCCGCCCGGATCCGTCGACCACCGGCAGCCCGACCGTCTCGGTGGCGTCGACGACATCGGTGACGACGGCCTCGAGCGCGGAGTCCGCGGGGACCGCGCGGACGTCGGCGACCACGTCGACGACCGAGCGCGAGGCGAAGCCGACGTCCCCCAGCACGGCGTCCCCGACGGAGCTCGCTGAGACCACCCCGGCGAACTGCCCGTCGACACCGACGACCACGACCGGGTTGCCGCCGGAACCCTCCAGCACCTCGAGCGCCTGCGCGGCGGTCGCCTCGGTCGTCAGCACGTCGCCGAGCGGCCGCGCCGACGACCCGGCCGTCGTCCCCGAACGCCGAGGAGGCTCCACCGCCGAGTCCGTCAGGTCCACCCCGCGTCGACTGAGCTTGAGCGTGTAGATCGTGTCGCGCGAGAGCGCCCGCGACACGGCGGTGGCGATCACGATCGCGACGAACACGGGCAGGATCAGCGCGTAGTCACCGGTCAGCTCGAACAGCATGATGCCGGCGGTGATCGGCGCACGGGTCGACCCGGCGAAGACCGCAGCCATGCCGACCACGGCGAAGGCCGCCACCTGCCCGCGCATGGACGGATCGACCATCGCGACCACTTCGCCGAAGGCGGCCCCCGTCATCGCGCCGACGAAGAGCGACGGCGCGAACACGCCTCCCGACCCGCCGATGCCGAGGGTCAGTGACGTCGCCAACACCTTCCCGATCACGAGCACCGCCAGGAACCCGATCGCGTACTCGCCGCCGACGCCCCGCTCGAGCACCGGGTAGCCGACGCCGTACATCTGCGGCAGGACGAGGAGCAGGAGCCCGAGCAGCAGACCGCCAGCGACCGGCCGGAGCCACTCTGGCCCCTTCGTGGCCCGCCAGAGCACGTCGCAGAGGTCCTCGACGAGGTACAGCACCCGCGCGAAGCCGATGCCGATCGCGCCCGCGAGGAGCCCGAGCAGCGCGAAGAGCAAGTACTCGGGCGGGGTGATGGACCCGATCGCGGGCAGGTGCAGGAACGCGGTGTCGCCGAACGCCGCACGGCCGATGAGCGCTGCCGTGACGCTCGCGATGGCGACGGCGCCGAACGAGGTCGGCGTGAAGTCGCGGAGCAGGAGCTCGAGGGCGAAGAAGACCCCGGCGACGGGGGCGTTGAACGTCGCCGAGATCCCCCCGGCCGCCCCGCACGCCACGAGCGTCCGCAGCCGGACCTCTGGCATCCGCATCCAGCGGCCGATCGTGGAACCGAGCGCCGAACCGATCTGGATGATCGGCCCCTCACGACCCACCGAGCCGCCGGCCCCGATGCAGATCGCGCTCGCGACGGCCTTCACGACCGCGACGCTCCCGCGGATCCTGCCACCGTTCCTGGCGACGGCGAACATCACCTCAGGGACGCCGTGGCCGCGCGCCTCACGGGCGAAGCGCTGGATCAGCGGCCCGTAGAGCAGACCGCCGACGGCCGGCGCGAGGACGACGAAGCCGGCCCCGAGCCACGGCACCCACTGGTTCGCGGGGTTCCCGTGCGTGGCGGAGTAGTCGGCGTGGCCGCTGAAGACCCACGTGGCGTGCTCGATGAGCCATCGGAAGACGACGGCAGCCACGCCGGCCCCGGCTCCGACGACGAGGGCGGGAATCGCGAGCCGGACGGCGGCACCGCCGAAGCGCGTTCCGGCGCGGTGGAGGTGTGGGCGGGTGACGGCGTGTGTGGACACGGTCCTCCAGAGTGAGTTGCATGGACACAATGATTGTACTCATGCAATGAATCTGGATCCGCTCCGCGGTTCCGGGACGCCTCGTCAGCCGCCGAACGCCGAGATCTCCTCCGGCAGTGGCTCCCCCATCGCCCGTCGGAGCGCGCCCATGCCCGCGACGACCGCGTTACGGTCGCCCTCTGGGATCCGCGCCAGGATCGCCGCGAGCTCCTGACGACGCCGCTCGCTCACCTCGTCGACCAGCTCCCTGCCCCGGTCGGTCGCGACGACGAGGACCTCTCGTCGGTTCTCCTCGCTCGATCGACGTTCGACCCAGCCGCCCGCGACCAGACGGTCGACGTTCCTGGTCAACGTCGACGGACCGACCGCCAATCGTTCGGCAAGATCACCGGCGCGGGTCGGACCGAGTGTCGACACGAGGACGATCAGTCGGAACTGCGGGACGGTGACGTCCTCGAGCGCCGGCGCCAGGGACCGGGCCACCACGCCGAGCAGCCCCCGTGACGCGGCGAGGAGCTCGTCGGTACCCCTGGGCGCGGTGTCAGCCATGACCCCATCTTCGCAGGCCGCCTGCAGTGGAGGTCGCTTGCGCCACGAACGCGCGGAGCCGACCACGCCCGGTGGCGTGGTCGGCTCCGGTGGCACGGGTCAGCGGCGGGCCTTCTTGTCCGGGACCGTGAAGATGTTGCCGGTCGTGACGCCTTCCTCGACCTCCTCGAGGGTGCGGCCGCGGCTCTCCGGCACGAACTTCCAGATGAAGAACAGCGCCAGCACACCGACGATGGCGAACCCGAAGAACGTCCCGGTGATGCCGGTCGCAGCGACGATCGACGGGAAGTACAGCCCGAGGAACGCGTTCGCGATCCAGAGGCAGAACACCGCGATGCCCATCCCGAGCGCACGGATCTGCGTCGGGAAGATCTCGGACAGGATCACCCACGTGGCGATGTTGAGGAAGGTCTGCATCGAGCCGACGAAGGCGACGACGAGGAACAGGATCACCCAGGGACGGGCCGGGTTGCCGGCGGGGAGGGTGATCGACGCGATGCCGATGAGGAAGTGGCACACGGTCGTCAGCGAGTACCCGAGGATGAGCGTCGTCCGGCGGTTGATCCGCTCCATGTTCGCGATCGCGATCACGCCGCCGATCACCGCGATGACCCCGGGCGCGATGTTGGCGATGAGCGCCGCCGACTGCTGGAAGCCGGACTCGATGAGCACGGTCTGGCCGTAGTACATGATCGAGTTGATGCCGGTGAGCTGCTGCGCGACACCGATGCCGGCGCCGATGAGCACGATGCGGATCAGCCACTTGTTGCCGAGCAGGGTGCGCCAGCCGCTGACGCGCTGGATCTTCGCTTCGAGGTCGTTCGTCCGCTTGATGTCGTCGAGCTCGGCGACCGCGCGCTCCTTCGAGCGGATCTGTCCGAGCACATCGAGCGCCTCGTCGTTCCGGCCCTTCGACGCCAACCACCGCGGCGACTCCGGGACGCGGAGCATGCCGATGAACAACGCGATCGCGGGGAGCGCACACACGGCGAGCATGACGCGCCAGACGCCGTTCCCTTCACCCCAGAGGGTGCCGATGATCGCGTTCACGACGAAGGCCGCGAGCTGACCGATCACGATCATGAGCTCGTTCCGACCGGACAGGGACCCACGGATCTCGTACGGGGCGAGTTCGGCGAGGAACACCGGCACCACCGTCGAGGCACCACCGACCGCCAGCCCGAGGAGCACACGGCCGACCACCATCACGCCGAAGGCCGGGGCGAAGACGCACGTCAGCGTGCCGACGAAGAAGGTCACCGCGAGCAGGATGATCGTCTTGCGGCGTCCCCATCCGTCGGCGATCCGACCGCCGAGCATCGCGCCGATCGCGGCGCCGAACAACAGGGAGCTGGTGACGACACCCTCGGTGAGGTTCGTCAGGCCGAGCTCCTGCTTCATCGGGAGCAGGGCACCGTTGATCACGCCGGTGTCGTACCCGAAGAGCAGGCCGCCGAAGGTGGCGACGAGTGCCAGCACACCGAGACGCTTGCGGTACGGGCCGGTGCCGAGCGGTGGAAGCGTGCTCGTGGCTGTCGGTTTGATGTCGACCATCGGGGACTCCTTCGTCAGTGATCGTGCGCCCTTGCTGGGGTCGATCGTAGCCGAGTACTTTGTCCTGTCAACCACACATTCTCATGTCAGGTCGATTGGATCGGTCCATCGAAAGCCCTGGTCACGATCGGTCCCCTCGGCCCTGCTCTCCGAGCACGTCGCCGAGCGACGACATGTCCGCGCCGTGGTCCGTGTACCTGCGGACCGTGCGACGTGCCGCGGCACGGGCCGCCCCCGAGAGCGCCTGGTTGCGACGTGCGGCATCGGCGACGCGACCCGCGTGACCAGCCGTCGACAGCAGGACGTTGGCCAGGGCACGACCGGCACCGGGATCCGGGACACCGGCGATCGACCAGGCGGAACGCACCTGCTCGTCCGGGGTGACCCCGCGACGGGTGCCCATCCGGTGCCAGTCGGACAGCGCCCCTTCGGTCCGGTCGGCCGCGCGGTCCGACTCCGCCGCGCGAGCCCGTTCGCGGTCTCGATCGGTCGCGCGGTCGTGCTGCGCGCCCGCGACACCCGCGGCACGCGCCCGGGCGTCGGTGTCGTCACCGCCGGCCGCTGCGATTCGTGCGGCGTGCGCGGCCGCGGCTGCTGCGAGGATCTCCGACCTGTCCATGCGACGACGGTACCCCCCGCCTGTGACACCACGGAACGGGGCGCTTGCATTCCAGCGGCCAGGTGCTGTTGTATTGCCGGACACGCCGTCGTGGAAGAAGGGGACCATGAACTCGCACCACCGCATCGACCCGGCCGACCTGCACCTGCCACCGACAGCGCCGATCGACATCACCGACCTCGTCGTGCTCGGGGTGGGGGTCACGAACGACGAAGAGCGGAGCAGGTCACTCCGGCGCTGAGCCGACGTGCTCGGCGAGGACGTCCCGCACGCTCGTCCACGCGTCACCGAACGGGGCGTTGTCGACGTGGCGCAGCTCACCCTCCCCGCTGAACATCGTCACGAAGTACTGCATCCCCTGCCACGCGGGGAACGGCTCGCCCGTGTCCCGCGACACCCGGCGCCCGACCCGCGCCATCGCGGAGAGCGTCCCAGCGGTCCCGGCCCACTGCAGCCGGAAAACGGTGCCCGTGAGCCGCGACATCGTGTCCGCGATCTCACGCGCGGTCACCCGGTCCCCGGCGACCTCGACGACCCGTGGGGCCGACGGGTCGAGGGCGACCTCCGCCGTCACCCGTGCGGTGTCGTCCTTCGTGGTGAAGTCGAGCACCTGGTCCGCGGACGACCAGAACAGCACCCGCTGCCGGTCGAACAGGATCATCGGCGCCTGTCCGGTGAGCATGTCCGTGAACGCGCCGTTGAGCACCGACGTGCCCCGGATCCGCGCGGCGTCGAGGTCCGCGGCGAACTCCCGCCGGAGCTCGAAGTTCCGGTTCGTGCCCGGCGTGGTCCGTCGGTAGTCGGCCGAGTAGTCCGACGGGACGAAGCGCTCGACACCGGCGTCGACTGCGGCGGCGAGCAGTGCCCGCTGCGCGTCGACGATCACGGAGCGGGTGCCGCTGACGGCGGAGACGACGACCTCGACGCCGGTCAGTGCCGCTCGGAGCGCAGTGCCGTCGGTGTACGCCGCCACGACGACCTCGACGCGGTCGTCCCCGCCGAAGCGCTCGGCGGCGGTCGTGCTGCCGGGTCGGGTGAGGACGCGGACGCTGGTGTCACGGGCGAGGAGCTCGCGGACGATGCGCCCGCCGAGGTCTCCGGTCGCGCCGGCGACGAGGACGGTGGTGGTCATGTTCCCGACAGTACGGACGCGGTGCCCACGCGGGCTCAGGCGGGGGACGACGGGCGCTCAGCCCGCCAGGCGCCGCAGCCCCTCGTCGATCGACACCGCGGGCTCCCACTGCAGGTCGTGCCGGGTGCGTCGCTGGTCGAACCAGTGCGACGTCGACAGCTGTTCGGCCAGGAACCGCGTCATCGGCGGCTCGTCCACCCCCGGCCGGACCCGCCAGACCGCTTCGACGAGGGACCCGGCCGCACGGGCCACACGCGCTGGGACGTGCCACCTCGGCGTCGGCACACCTGATGCCCGGCAGATCCCGTCGAGCAGGTCCGCGACGGGCCGTGGTTCGCCGTTGGTGACCACGTACGCGTTCCCGTGGACGTCCTCGTCGGCAGCGTGGGTCAGCGCCGCGACCATCGCCGACGCCGCGTTGTCGACGTAGCAGGAGTCGATGAGTGCAGCGCCGGAGTCGAGCAACGGCAGCCGGCCGCGACGGGCCCGGTCGACGATGCGGCCGACGAGCTGCGTGTCGCCGGGTCCCCACACCAGGTGCGGGCGGACGGCGACGACGGCGAACCCGGGTGCGTCCGCGGCGAGCGCCAGGAGTTCGGCGGCCGCCTTGGTCCTGGCGTAGTCCCCCCGCGCACCGTCCGGCGAAGCAGGGGACGCGCCGGCGCCGGCGATCGAGGACCCGGTGTGTGCCACCGACGGCGACGACACGAACACGAACCGTGAGACGCCGGCCGCGCGTGCGGCGTCGATGAGCGTCTGCGTGCCCTCGACGTTCACCCGGGTGAAGTCGGCGGGGTCGCCGGCGAGCGAGACCTTGGCGGCGAGGTGCACGACCGCGTCGACGCCCTCGACGGCACGGGCGACCGCAGCCGGGTCCGTCATCGTCCCGAGCACGTCGGAGACCGCGGCCCCGCCGTCGACACCGGCCACACCGGACGGACGGCGCTGGAACGTGCGCACCTCGTGCCCGGCGTCCCGCACGGCGGCGGCGACCGCTCGGCCGAGGAACCCGCTCGCGCCGGTGACCAGGACCGTCACGGGCGCACCATCCGTCCGCCAGCGAGGACCGATGCCGCCCAGCGCGCGAGTCGTGTGCGGTCGACCTTCGAGTTGTGCCGGATGTCCGTCGGCAGCACGGGCACGACGAGCACCGCGGCGATCGGCACCCCCGCAGCGGCACGGATCGACGCGGCCAGCGCGGACGGGGCCAGCCCGGGACGTCGCACCGGCGGGACCGCCTCCACGACGGCGACGACCTGCTGCGTCCCCGCAGGGCCGACACCGGCGACACCCGCACGCCCCACGCCGGTCACGCCCTCGATGCGCTGCTCGGGACCGACCGGTGTGAGCACCTCGGCCGGCGTCGTGATCACGTGCTGGAGCCGTCCCTCGACCCAGAGCTGCCCGGAGGCGTCCAGGTGGCCGACGTCACCGGTGCGGTGCCCGCGGGGATCGGTGATGCCCAGCCGCGCGGCACGGTTCGTCCGCCAGAGCCGGTCGTAGTGGTCGCGGACGTGCGGGGCGACGACGACGATCTCCCCCGTGACGTCGGGCTCGTCCGTGAGCTCGCCCGTCGGCGCTCCGGACGGCGACAGGGGTGCGACGCGGACGGAGACGCCGGCGGCCGGTCGTCCGACGCACACCCCACCCGCGCCCGAGGACGTCGCAGCGGCCCCACGGATGCCGTCGAGGTCCACGTCCGTCATGAGCAGCCCCTCGGTCATGCCGTAGGGGGTGTGCGCACTCGCGTTCGGCATCAGCTCGGTCGCGGCCGTCAGCAGCGCGGCCGAGACGGGAGCGCCCGCCGACAGGAACAGGCGGACGCGGCCGAGCGCGGCACGATCGGCATCGGTCAACGCGGACGCTGTCGCCACGACGTTCGCGATGGCCGCC
Organism: Curtobacterium sp. L3-7; assembly: GCF_048756585.1. NCBI lineage: Bacteria > Bacillati > Actinomycetota > Actinomycetes > Micrococcales > Microbacteriaceae > Curtobacterium > Curtobacterium sp. L3-7. The sequence continues at coordinate 3,742,476 of NZ_CP151474.1, forward strand.
GGCGACAGGAACACCACGGTCGCGTCGGCCGCGGCGACGGAGTCCGCCACCGCCTTCGCCGTGAGGGTCCTGGGCGCGGTGACGTCCATGTCGGGCGCGACGGACCGCGCACCGAGCGCCGGACCGAGGAGCGCGAACGGCGCGAACCCAGCGACGAGGCCGGTGCCGATCCCGACGTCGTACTGCGCCGACAGGACGTCCCGGACGGCGCCGAGCTGTCCGTGCGTGTACACGACGCCCTTCGCCGGACCGGTCGACCCCGAGGTGAAGAGCACGGCCGCCGGTGCGTCGGACGGCGGTGCGTCCGGCAGCGCCGTGCCCGCCGCGAGACGACGCGCTCCGCGACGTGCGACCGACGCCAGCGTGTGCTCGACTCGCAGCGCAGCACGTGCCAGAGCCGGAAGCGCCACGGTCGCGATCCGCCGTCCCGGCCAGCCGAGCGCACGCGCCGCGGCGAGGCCGGGCAGCGCACCGATGATCCAGTCCGGCCGTGCGCCCTTCACGGCACGGGTGAGGCCACGGAGCCCGAGTCCGGCATCGGCGACGACGACCGTCGCGCCGACGCGGACACAGGCGTAGAGCGCCGCCGTGAGGTCGGCTCCGGGGGTGACGAGCAACGAGACGCGGTCACCAGGGCGGACGCCGACGTCGAGGAGCCCCGCGGCGACCTCGTCGACCCGGCGGGCGAGGAGCCGCCAGCTGATCGTCCGGGTCCCGCCGGGTGCCGCCATCTCGACGAGCGCCGGCTCGTCCGAGTCGCGCAGCTCGTCGAGTGCGGCCCAGAGCGGGCGGCTCGCGGCCGCCTCGGGTGCGTCGGTCTGGGCCCACGCCGCCGGTTCCGGAGCGACGCGCCAGCGGCGGTCCGGCCGTGCCGGTGGGGAGAGGCTTGGCTCGCCCTCGGCGGGCACGCGACCGTCCGGCAGGCGGTCACCCAGCCAGTCGAAGACCGTCCCGGCGACGTCCGCGTCCTCCGGCAGCAGGTGCCCTGCACCTTCGAACCGGTGCACGTCCGCGTGCGGGAGTCGCTCCGCGAGGTCGTCGAGGTAGCGCTCCAGGAACACGGGGTCGCGAGGCCCCCACATGAGCAGTGCGGGGACGTCGAGCGCAGCGACGCCCGACGAGATCCGGTCGAGCTCCCTCGCGCTCGGGTGCCCGGCGTCAACGGGGATGTCCGCCACGAAGCCGCCGATGCCACCGCGACGCGCAGCACCCCGGTACGGCGCACGGAAGGCGTCGGCGACGGGGCGCTCGAGCTTCGGGTGCGCGATCGCGAGGGTCGTCTCGAGGAACGCCGGCGTCACCACGGTCGCACGACCGAGGAGACCCGGTCGGAGCGCCAGACGCAGCGGAGCGGGGATCGGGGCGTCGTCCGGCTGGTGCACGGCGGTGTTGCACGTCGTCACGCCGACCACGAGGTCGGGGTGGTCGACCGCCCAGCCGAGCGACACCACACCGCCCCAGTCGTGCCCGAGGGTCACCACGGGTCCGGTGAGGCCGAGTTCATCGGTCAGGGCGCTGAGGTCGGCGACGCGCTGGGGCAGCCCCCGCTCGAGCCCGGTGCGCTCCGAGAAGCCCATGTCGAGCTGGTCGACGGCGATCACGCGCCACGCGGGTCCGCCGGCCGCGGCGGCCTCGAGCGAGGTGCGGAGCACCGACCGCCACAGGTACGACCACGTCGGGTTGCCGTGCACGCACAGCAGCGTGCCGACCGGTTCCACGCCGAGCGCGGCCAGGGACCCGGCCGAGTCGAGGAGGTGCCAGGTGCGCGCGGCGCGATCCGAGCCTCCCGAGCGTCCATCCGACCACGCGGGGACGGTCACCAGACGGGACCACGCGGGGTCGAGTCCGGGCAGGGAGGGCGGCTGCGTGGCCGGAGCGGTGCTCGCGGCCACGCGGGGCAGCCCGGATGTCACCAGCGGAGTTCCATCATCGCCGTGTTGATGCCGGAGCCGACACCGCCGAGGAAGACGCGGTCACCGGGGCGGATCCGCCCGTTCGCGGCCTCGTCGGCCAGGGTGATCGGGATCGACGCCGGGCCGACGTTGCCGAAGCGCTCGTAGGTGGTGGGGACCTTGTCGCGCGGGACGCCGATCGCCTCGACGAAGGCGTTGGTGTGCACGTCGGAGACCTGGTGCAGGACGTAGCGGTCCATGTCGGCCCAGTCGAAGTGCGAGCGCGCCTCGTTCCAGGCGGCCACGACGAGCTCCATGCCGCCCTTGAGCAGCATCTTCGCGTCGGTGAACATGCCGTCGACGCTGCCGACGCAGAGGTCGTACCACTGCGTCGCCGCGCGGGTGACGCCACCGACGATCCGGTGTCCGCCCGGGTGCATGTCCGCCGGGCCGAGCACGGCGGCGGCGGCACCGGAGCCGAGCGTCAGGCTGGCGAACTCGCTCATGAAGTCCTTGCGGTTCCGGCCACCCTGGTTCAGGCGGGCGATCGTGTTGAGCTGCACCTGGTCGGCGTCCTCGCCGTCGACGACGAGCGCGTACTTGATCTGGCCGGAGTCGATCATGCCTGCGGCCACGCTCATCGCGTTGACGAAGCCCAGGCAGGCGTTCGCGATGTCGAAGTTGATCGCCGACGAGGGCAGCCCGAGTCCGTGGTGCAGGCGCACGGCGACGCTCGGCTCGAGGTGCGGCCGGGTCACCGAGGTGTTGATGAGGAGTCCGACGTCCTCCGGGCGGATGCCGGCCTCGGCCATCGCACGACGTCCGGCGTCGATCGCGGCGTCCTGGAAGGTCTGGCCGTCGCCCCAGTTGCGACGCTCCTTGACCCCGGCGACCCGCTCGAGCAGACCCATCGGCAGGCGGAGGCGCCGGAGCACCCCGCGGAGACGCTCCTCGATGTCCGCCGAGGTGGTCACACGCTCAGCAACAGTGGTCGCGACGGACAGCAGAGCGACGTTGTCGTGCTTGGCCGTGGCATTGCCGGGCCGCTCCGGTTCACTGCTCGTCGCCTGGTCCACCGGCCGTTCCGTCATGATCGTCACCGATACATACTTCCGCATCTGGGCTGGATGCGCGATCCGGATGCGCTGAGCGGTGGGGGACGCCGTCCACGTGGGTCGTTCGACACAGGCTTTGGAGACGGACCTGTGCCGCGACGATCCGTCGGATACGATCCCTCGGCGAGGGGGAACCGTGCACGCCAGGAAGAACGCGATCGCCGTGATCGGTGTGGTCGTCGTCGTCGCCGCGAGCCTCGGCGGGTGCTCACTGCTACGGGGTGGCGGTGGGGATCTGCCTGCCCCCACCCGATCGATCTCCGCGTCACCGACGCCGACCCCGTCGACGTCGGCCGATGCGGGCGGCTCGGCCGCGGACCTGCTGCGCGAGTCGTCGTCGCCACGCCCGCCGACGCCGGAACCGTCGCAGGCGTCAGCACCCGCGCCGACGATCTCGACCATCCAGGCGGGCACGGTCGTCACCGAGGGCGACGTCGCCTCACCGAAGGGCAGCGTCCACTTCCACTACCGGGTGGTCGCGGGTGCCGATGGCCACTTCGTCGTGCAGTACTCCGGGTTCACGTCCACGCTCCCGGTCCCGGTGAGTGCGACGTTCCTCGAGGACCCTCCCGCCGTCGGCGACGGGCTGACCTACCACGGCATCGGCGACGACCAGCTCGGCGGTGCCACGACCACGCCGTCGGCCGCTGTCTCGGTGCCGATCGACGACGCTGGCTCCGACCCGTCGTGGCTCGGTTCCCTGGTGACGTACTCGTCGGCGACCGCGGATCCGGCGCTGCCGGTCGAGATCGGCCCGGACAAGGTGCTCGCGGTGACGAAGGTCGCGTGGTCGGTGCCCGCCAGGACGACGAACGTGCACCCGGCGGACGGCGGCGCGACGGCGAACGCGAGCGGGACGGTGTCCGCGACGACGGCGTCCGGCGCACCGGCGTCCTACGTGATCGCGCCGGGCGACCTGATCGGGGACGTCGCCGCCCGGTTCGGGATCACCGTCGAGGCGCTCATCTGGCTCAACGACGGCATGCAGGTGTACGGCCAGCAGCAGTACCTCTACGAGGGCACGACCCTCAACCTCGACCCGCTCCGACGCTGACGCTGACGCTGACGCCCGCCGCCCGGCGACTGGTCGCGACACCCCGCTCACGATCGTCGAGCGGTCGCATCCCGTCGGTCACGCGCCGCGCCCTCGACGGAATGCGACCACTCGACGTGAGGCACACGGGGTGTCGTGACCGTTCGCGGCGCGTCGGACCCCGGACACGACGACACGACGACACCCCGGACACGACGACACCCGGACACGACGACACCCCGGACACGACGACACCCCGCCGCCCGAGGGCGACGGGGTGTCTCCGCCTGGGTGCTACTTGCGCAGCTCGAGGTACTTCGCGATGAGGGCCTTCGTCGAGGAGTCCTGCGACGCCAGCGCGTCGGCGTCACCGTCGACCGCGGGAGCGATCTGCAGTGCGAGCTGCTTGCCGAGCTCGACGCCCCACTGGTCGAACGAGTCGATGCCCCAGATGGTGCCCTCGGTGAAGACGATGTGCTCGTACAGCGCGATGAGCTGCCCGACGACGCTCGGCGTGAGCGCCGGCGCGAGGATCGACGTCGACGGCTTGTTGCCCGTGAACGTGCGCGCCGCGACGATCGCTTCGTCGGTGGTGCCCTCTGCCCGGACCTCGTCCGCGGTCTTGCCGAACGCCAGCGCCTTGGTCTGCGCGAAGAAGTTCGCGAGGAACAGGTTGTGGACGTCCTGACCGGGCTCCACGGCCTTGCCGTCGCCGGTCTCGTCCTTGAGCGGACGGGCCGGGTTCGCCACCGCGATGAAGTCGGCGGGGATCAGGCGGGTGCCCTGGTGGATGAGCTGGTAGAACGCGTGCTGGCCGTTCGTGCCGGGCTCGCCCCAGAAGACCTCGCCGGTGTCGGTCGTGACGGGCGAGCCGTCCCAGCGGACGCGCTTGCCGTTCGACTCCATGGTGAGCTGCTGCAGGTACGCGGCGAAGCGGTGCAGGTACTGCGTGTAGGGCAGGACCGCGTGGCTCTGGGCACCGAGGAAGTTCGAGTACCAGACGTTGAGCAGGCCCATCAGGACCGGCACGTTCTGCGCGAGCGGGGTGGTGCGCATGTGCTCGTCGATGGTGTGGAAGCCGGCGAGGAAGTCCTGCCAGTTCTCCTTGCCGATCGCGATGATCACGCTCGTGCCGATGGCCGAGTCGACCGAGTAGCGGCCGCCCACCCAGTCCCAGAAACCGAACGCGTTCTCGGGGTCGATGCCGAACGCTGCGACCTTGTCGAGCGCGGTCGACACGGCCACGAAGTGCTTGGCGACGGCGTCGTTCTTCGCGTCGTCGCCGGCGTCGGTGAGGCCGAGCTTCTCCCAGAGCCACTGCCGCGCCAGGCGGGCGTTCGTCAGGGTCTCGAGGGTGCCGAAGGTCTTCGACGCGACGATGAAGAGCGTGGTCTCGGGGTCGAGGTCAGCGGTCTTCTCGTAGATGTCGGCCGGGTCGATGTTCGAGACGAAGCGTGCCTCGATGCCGGCCTGCACGTAGGGCTTGAGCGCCTCATAGACCATGACGGGGCCGAGGTCCGACCCGCCGATGCCGATGTTCACGACGGTCTCGATGCGCTTGCCGGTGACGCCCTTCCAGGCGCCGGAGCGGACCTGCTCCGCGAAGGCGTAGACCTTGTCGAGCGTGGCGTGCACGTCGGCGTCGACGTCCTGGCCGTCCACGACGAACGGCGCGGCCGGGGTGAGGTCGCCACCCTTCGGACGACGGAGCGCGGTGTGCAGCACGGCACGGTCCTCGGTCGGGTTGACGTGCTCGCCGGAGATCATCGCCTGGTAGCGCTCGGCGACCCCGGTGGCCTCGGCGACCTGGAGGAGCGCCGCGAGGATCTCCTCGGTCATCAGACCCTTGGACAGGTCGACGGTGAGGTCGCCCGCCTGGAACGTGTACTGCTCGGCCCGGCCCGGGTCGCTGTCGAACCACCCTCGCAGATCCGGCGAGAAGCCGTCGGCGATGCCGGCGAGCGTCTTCCAGCCTTCGGTCGTCGTGGGGTCGACGGGTGCGGATTCGGTCACGGATTCCTCCTGAGCGCATGAACTGGAACGGTCCGCAGACCTCCGCAACGCTGCGACGCGGGCCGCATCCGAGCGTAGTGCGCTCCGGGACGGCGCGTGCACCGCGCGGTCAGGCCTGTGGAGAACGACGGGAGGCCCGGGTCGGGTGACCGGCGCGGCTCACGTGAGCAGGGCCTCCAGGATGTCCGCGACCGGCCGGTCGGCCGCCGCCCGCCAGGACCGACCCGCCCACAGGTGGAGCGCATGCGGATCGCCCGCGGCGGCCGCCGCCGTCCGGATCGGCTTCGTGAGGTGGTGCAGTGCCGGGTACCCGAGCGGCGCGTCCTCGTGCTCGCGGACGAAGCGGTTCACGAGTGCCCGTGCCGGACGTCCGGTGAACGCCCTGGTCAGCGCGGTCCGGTCGAAGACCGGGTCGGCGAGGGCCTCGCGGTGCGTCCGGTTCGTGCCTGCCTCGTCGGCGCGGAGCACGAGGGTGCCGACCATCGCCGCACCTGCCCCGGCGAGTCGTACGGCCTCGACGTCGGCCGCTCCCCCGATGCCGCCCGCAGCGATGACGGGCGGGTCGACCGCTCGACGGACGGCACGGACCAGCTCCGGCAGCGGTTCCCACAGCGGCTCGGCGGCCGGGTCGAGCACGGCGGAGTGTCCGCCGGCTGCCTCGCCCTGCACGACCAGGACGTCGACACCCCGTTCCGCAGCGGCGAGTGCCTCGGCCCGGTTCGTCACGGACTGCATCGTGATGGTCTCGCGCTTCCGGAACTCCCACACCAGGTCGGCGTCCGGCAGCCCGAACGTGAACGACACGACCGGCACCGGATCGTCGAGGAGCAGCGCCACCTTGTCCGCCCAGGCGTCGTCGTCCTCGCGCTTGTCCGACAGGCCCTCGACCCCGAGGGCATCGCGGTACCGGTCGTACGCCGCGTCGGTGATCCGCACCGGGTTCGGCGCGAAGAGGTTCACGCCGAAGTGCTCGGTGGCGTCCCGGACCTCGGCGATCTGCGCGGCGAGGTCGTCGACGGTGCGGTACCCGGCGGCGAGCTGCGCGAAGTGACCGGCACGGGCGGCGGCGACCACCAGCGCCGGGGTCGTCGGACCGCCCGCCATCGGGGCGACGTGCACGGGGGTGCGGAGCGGGGCGGGGAGGTCGGTCACCCCTCGATCCTGCACCGGCGGTGACACGAACGACACGCCGGAGTCGTGCGGCCGCTGTCAGGTTCGCGGATTGCTCGACACTTCTGGGGTGAGAGGGGGCACCGTGGACCAACCCACCGACGCCGACGCCGCACTCGCGCGGCGCATGGCACTCGGCGACACCGCCGCACTGGCCGACGCGTTCGACCGCTTCGCACCGACACTGACCCGCTACGCATGGGCCCTGGCGGGAAGCAAACAGGACGTCGAAGAACTCGTCCAGGACACGATGCTCACGCTCTGGCAGAAAGCCGCATCGATCGACCTGCCCACCGGCACACTCCTGCCCTGGCTGCTCGTCGTCTGCCGCAACCACGCCAAGAACCAGGCCCGCCGCATCGCGAAGAACGCCGGCGACGAACTCCCGCCGGAACTCGCAGCACCCGCCGACGCCGACGACGCCCGCGAACGCCTCCGCTGGGTCCGCGACGAGATCGCCGCGCTCCCCGAGATCGACCGGAAGATCTGCGAACTCTGCCTCCTCCAGGGGCACACCTACTCCGAAGCCGCCACGATGCTCGGCCTGAGCGTCGGCGCGGTCACCCAACGCGTCTCACGCTCACGCGCACGACTCAGGAAGGCGGTGACGCACGATGAACACTGAACCTCCCCAGGGAGACGACCTCCAGCAGATGCTCGTCACGATGAAGCACAACGTGCTCGCCCGCGCCGAACTCGACCGACCAGCACCCGGACGCCGCGGACACCGCGCCGGCATCGTGATCGGCATCATCGCCGTCCTCGGCATCGGCGTCGGCAGTGGCGCCGTCGCACTCGGCATGGTCCCCCAACCCTTCACCGCAGCACCAGCACCCAGCCCGACCGTCACCGAACCGACCCAGACCCCGACGAAGTCCTCCGCACCCGTCGTCAACGAACCCACCACCACACCCACACCGACACCGACCCGCAAGCCCTTCGCGCTCGACGATCCATCCACCTGGACGATCAGCGGCAACGAAGTGGGGCCGGTCGCCGTCGGCGGCGACGACGATGCGGAGAGCGACGACCTGAAGTCGGCGTACCGATTGCTCCCCTCGCCCGAGAGCAGCTGCACGCTGCCGGGGACCTGGGCGAGGGACGGCAGCGCCACGATCCACGTCGCTTCAGAAGACGGTCGGGTGGTCGGTGTCGAGGTCCAGCCGCCGGGAGACACCACGCCGGACTCTCTGGTACCCGGTCCGACCACCGCAGCGGGGATCGGAGTGGGGTCGACGTTCGAGGACCTTCGTGCCGCGTATCCGGACCTCGTGCAGTCGTCGGACCTGACGGGGCCCTGGTCGATGTGGGAGACCGACGTCGCCGATGGGACCCTCCGGTTCCAGATCGGCAACGACGGCGACCACGTCAACTCGGTGTGGGTCAGCGCGAACTGGAATCGTCCGACCGCGAAGTGCGACATCTGACCTGATCCGGGCGGGAAGCGTTCATGGGGGGGCGCTTCCCGCCCGGCTCAGGGTCACTGCTCGGGCAGGGGCTCCTTCGGGAGCTTCCGGAGCTTGGCGCGACGCTTCCGGCGCTCGGGGATCATCGACCGCATCTCCTCGAGCTTGCCGAAGCAGAGCAACCGGTCGCCCGGCTCGAGTGCGACGCCGCTGCGCGGGTTCGGGATGACGTTCGACCCACGGTGCAGGGTGAGGACCGTGATGTCGCGGTCCCAGAGCCCGGAGTCCTTGATGGTCTTGCCCACCAGGTCGGCATTGGTGTGCACGAGGAGTTCGGCAACGCCGTAGCCGGTCGACACCGACAGCCGCTGCCGGACGTCGATCTCGGGGAAGGCGACCTGGTTGGCGATGAAGTCGATGATCGCGCCGGCGATGTCCAGCCCGGTCGCCCGCTCGATGCCCTCGAGCCCCGGAGACGAGTTGACCTCCATCACGAGGGGCCCGTCGTTGCCCTCGAGCATGTCGACGCCGGCGACGCGGAGTCCCATGATCTGCGCCGAGCGGACCGCCGCCTCTTCGTACTCCGGGGTCAGCGTGACCTGCTCGACGGTGCCCCCACGGTGCACGTTCGACCGGAACTCGTCGCCGCTCGCACTCCGGCGCATCGCGGCCACGACCCGGTCGCCGACGACGAGCGCGCGGATGTCCTTGCCGCGGCTCTCCGAGATGAAGCTCTGGATGAGGACGTTCTGCTTCGTGGAGTGCAGCGTCTCGACGATCGACTCGGCGACCTTCGCCTCCGGCGCCAGGATGACGCCGATGCCCTGCGTGCCCTCGAGGAGCTTGATCACGACGGGCGCTCCACCGACGCGCTCGATCGCCCCGCGGACGTCGGCCCGACCGGCGACGAACGTGGTGGCCGGCATACCGATGTCGTGGCGGGACAGGATCTGGTTCGCGCGGAGCTTGTCGCGGGAGTTCGTGATGCCGTTCGCGGTGTTCGGCGTGTACACGTCCATCTGCTCGAACTGCCGGACGACCGCGGTGCCGTAGTAGGTGATCGAGTTCCCGATGCGGGGCAGGATCGCGTCGTAGTCCGAGAGCAGCTTGCCGCGGTACTGCAGGTCCGGGGCGTCCCCGGTCAGGTCGATCGCGAAGCGCAGGGTGTTGAGGACCTTCACCTCGTGCCCTCGGTCGAGCGCTGCCGCCCGGAGCCGCTGCGTCGAGTACGCCTGCGGGGCGCGCGAGAGGATGGCGAGTTTCATCGAGGAGGCTCCGCGGGTTCTGGGGTGGCGACGGCGACGCTCCATGCTGTCAGACGGAGCACACGCTCCGCGCGCCGTCCTGCCAGGATGGGGACATGGCCGACGACCCGAAGCCCGCCCGTCGCGGGCCGATCGTCTCCGGGTGGCGTGAGTGGGCGGCACTGCCGGACCTCGACATCCCGTGGATCAAGGTCAAGCTCGACACCGGCGCGCGGACCTCGGCCCTGCACGCGTTCGACCTCGAAGAGCTCCCGGGCGATCGGGTCCGCTTCTCGGTGCACCCGTGGCAGGACTCCGACGCCGACCCGCAGACCGTCGAGTGCGACGTCCACGACCGCCGCGTGATCCGCAGTTCCTCCGGACACACGCAGGAGCGCATCGTCGTGCGCATGGCGATCGAGCTCGCCGGTCGCTCCGTGGACGCCGAGGTCACGTTGAGCAACCGCGACCAGATGGGCTTCCGGATGCTCATCGGCAGGGAGGCACTACGACAGGGGTTCGTCGTCGATCCCGCTCGGTCGTTCCTCGCGGGCCGGGCTCCCAAGGAGATCCGCCGACGCAACCGCGGACGGATCTGACGCGTTCCCGACCCGGATGGTCACGGATCGGTCACGACGCGTCAGGTTCGCGGATTGCTCGACACTTCTGGGGTGAGAGGGGGCACCGTGGACCAACCCACCGACGCCGACGCCGCACTCGCGCGGCGCATGGCACTCGGCGACACCGCCGCACTGGCCGAGGCGTTCGACCGCTTCGCACCGACACTGACCCGCTACGCATGGGCCCTGGCGGGAAGCAAGCAGGACGTCGAAGAACTCGTCCAGGACACGATGCTCACGCTCTGGCAGAAAGCCGCATCGATCGACCTGCCCACCGGCACACTCCTGCCCTGGCTGCTCGTCGTCTGCCGCAACCACGCCAAGAACCAGGCCCGCCGCATCGCGAAGAACGCCGGCGACGAACTCCCGCCGGAACTCGCAGCACCCGCCGACGCCGACGACGCCCGCGAACGCCTCCGCTGGGTCCGCGACGAGATCGCCGCGCTCCCCGAAGTCGACCGGAAGATCTGCGAACTCTGCCTCCTCCAGGGGCACACCTACTCCGAAGCCGCCACGATGCTCGGCCTGAGCGTCGGCGCGGTCACCCAACGCGTCTCACGCTCACGCGCACGACTCAGGAAGGCGGTGACGCACGATGAACACTGAACCTCCCCAGGGAGACGACCTCCAGCAGATGCTCGTCACGATGAAGCACAACGTGCTCGCCCGCGCCGAACTCGACCGACCAGCACCCGGACGCCGCGGACACCGCGCCGGCATCGTGATCGGCATCATCGCCGTCCTCGGCATCGGCGTCGGCAGTGGCGCCGTCGCACTCGGCATGGTCCCCCAACCCTTCACCGCAGCACCAGCACCCAGCCCGACCGTCACCGAACCGACCCAGACCCCGACGAAGTCCTCCGCACCCGTCGTCAACGAACCCACCACCACACCCACACCGGCGCAGGCCGACGGCGTGATCCCGTCGGACTGCCGCGCGCTCGTCCCGGCGGACGACTACGACCGGTTCTTCGGGACGATCCCCCTCCAGGATCCGGCCGGCAGCGAGTGGGGGGACGACACGGGATTCCCCGCGCCGGACCTGTGGTGCATCTGGAAGGACCCCAGGGCCGACGTCACCGGTCTGGACATCAAGGTCGGCAAGTCGACCGCCGAGAACGTCCACGCCGACACCACCCTGCTCGAGCAGGACGGCTGGGTCTGCTCCACGCATGACGGCGGCAGGTTCTGCCAGCGGACGCAGCAGGCGGTCCCCTATCCCGTCGACACCACGACGACCTTCTTCATCAAGGGCACCACCTGGGTCGAGATCAACCAGACGAACGTGGCGACGAACGGCCTCCTGCAGGCCGTGCAGGAACAGGTCTGGGGATGACCCGCCTCGCGTGCACTGACCGGTCGTGGGGGGCGGCCAGTGCACGCGGGAGCGTTCGAGCATCGGGCACGCGGATGGGACGCGGCGCGATCGGATGCCGCGTACGAGACTGCCCGACTCGCCGACCGGCAGCGCGCGCCGACCGCGCCGCCCTCCGGTGGGGCTGACGGACGGGAGGCTCGGTGCCAGCTGGCACCGAGCCTCCGGTCCGGTGGGTGCCGGCGCTCAGCCGACCTTGCGTCGGTACTGCAGGGTCGCGACGACCGTCGCGACCACGAGGATCCCGACGAGCCAGGCGAGCGCCACCCAGATGTCGGATCCGACCGACTGCTCCGCGAAGAGGGCGCGGATCGTGTCGACGATCGACGTCACGGGCTGGTGCTCGGCGAACCATCGGACCGGCCCCGGCATGGTGTCCGTCGGGACGAACGCCGAGCTGATGAACGGCAGGAAGACCAGCGGGTAGCTGAAGGCGCTCGCGCCGTCGACCGTCTTGGCGGACAGGCCGGCGATCACCGCGACCCAGGTCAGCGCGAGCGTGAAGAGCAACAGGATCCCAGCGATCGCGAGCCATGCTCCGACACCCGCACCGGTGCGGAAGCCCATGGCGAACGCGACGCCGACGACCACGACGAGCGAGACCGTGTTCGCGACCATCGACGTCAGGACGTGCCCCCACAGCGCACTCGACCGGGCGATCGGCATCGACTGGAACCGCTCGACGATGCCCTTCTGCATGTCGAGGAACAGGCGGTAGGACGTGTACGCGATGCCCGATGCCACCGTGATCAGGAGGATCCCCGGCAGCAGGTAGTCGACGTAGGACCTCGTGCCGGCGTCGATCGCGCCGCCGAACACGTACGTGAACAACAGCAGGAACGCGATCGGCATCACCGCGGTCGTGATGATCGTGTCCGGGCTCCTGAGCACGTGCCGCAGCGACCGGCCGGTCAGTGCTGTGGTGTCGGCGATGACATGGGTGCTCATGCTGCGCTCCTGGTATTCGTCCCGGTCGTGATCGCCAGGAAGACCTCCTCGAGGGTGGGCTGCTTCTCGACGTACTCCACACGCGCCGGCGGCAGCAGTCGCCGCAGGTCGGCGAGGGTGCCGTCGGCGATGATCCGGCCCTCGTGCAGGACCGCGATGTGGTCGGCGAGCTGTTCGGCCTCGTCGAGGTACTGCGTCGTGAGGAGCACCGTCGTGCCGCCGGCGGCGAGCTCACGGACCGCCGCCCAGACCTCGATGCGGGCCTGGGGGTCGAGGCCGGTGGTCGGCTCGTCGAGGAACACGACCGCGGGTTCCCCGATCAGGCTCATCGCGATGTCGAGTCGACGCCGCATCCCGCCGGAGTACGTGCCCGCACGCCGTGGTCCGGCATCGACGAGGTCGAACCGGGCGAGCAGGCGGTCCGCGACCTCGCCGGGATCGGCGAGGTGCCGGAGCCGCGCCATCAGGACGAGGTTCTCGCGGCCGGACAGGACGCCGTCCACCGCGGTGAACTGCCCCGTGAGGCTGATCGCCTGGCGGACGTCCGACGCACGGGTCACGACGTCGTGCCCCTGCACGCTCGCGGTGCCGCCGTCCGGCTTGGCCAACGTGGCGAGGATCCGCACCACCGTCGTCTTGCCTGCGCCGTTCGACCCGAGCAGGGCGGTGATGCTGCCCCGCTGCACCTCGAGGTCGACGCCACGGAGGACGTGGAGGCTGCCGAAGGACTTCTCGAGGCCCCGGACGGCGATCGCCGCGACGGCGGTGTCCCGGGCGGTCACGACTCCGCCGCCTGTTCCTCGGTCGCCTGGGCGATGGCGTCCTGCAGCCGCCGCTGCTCCTTGCTGAGCCATGAACCGAGGCCGTAGTTGCGCTTGAACTCCTCGGCGAACTCGATCGGGTCGTCCCCGACGACGCTCGCGACGGGGGTACGGTCCGCGGCCGCGCGCTCGAAGAGGTCCGCGAGGTCGTCGAGCATCCGCATGAGGCGCTCTGCGTCGCTCGGGCCGGTGTGCATGAGGTAGCGCTCGATGCCCTCGACCGCGGTGCCGTAGCCGGCCGGGAGTGCCTTGACGCGGGCCTTGTACTCGCGCCACTCGCGCTTGTCGCCGATGAGCTTGGTGATGATGGACATGTCAGTTCCCCTGCGTGGTCTGTGTGCGGAGCTGTTCGAGTCGTTCTGCGAGGAAGCTCCAGGTCCTCCAGAACTCGGTGAGACGGTCCCGTCCCTGGTCGGTGATGGAGTACACCTTCCGCGGCGGGCCCTTCTCCGACGGCACCTTCTCGACGTCGACCAGGCCGCGCTGTTCGACGCGGACGAGGAGCGCGTAGACGGTGCCCTCGGCGATGTCGCTGAAGCCCTGGTCCCGCAACCACGCGGTGATGTCGGCTCCGTGCGACGGTGTGGATGCGACGACGGCGAGGACGATGCCCTCGAGGACGCCCTTGAGCATCTCGGTGTCCGGCTTGCCCATGACCCCTCCTGCTACTCAGTGATGATGACTACCGGTAGAAAGTATCACTGACTACCAGTACATAGCAACACCGAGTACTGATTGTTTCCCGACCGGTCCTGGGCTGCCGTCCCAGGTCGCGCCCCCGTGCGGACATCGCGCCCCGTCGCATGCAGGCGCGATGTCCGCAGCGGGGCGCGATCCCGGTCAGCGACCCGGGCGCGCATGGACGGGAGGCCCGGTGCCAGCTGGCACCGTGCCTCCTGTCCGTCAGGAGGTCGCGATCAGCGCGCGGTGCGGCGGAAGAGGGACCGCACGACCGCGCGGAGGCCACCGGACGGCTTCGCCGGACGGGCGACGCGCTGCGGTGCCTGGAAGGCGACGTCGTGCAGGTTGTTGCGCTTGGAGCCGTCCCAGTTGGCGAAGAGGTACGAGCCGCCGATCATCGACAGGCTGCGGACCCGTGCCCGGTGCCACTCGCCCGCGCGGACGACGTACCCGGAGTGCCCGGAGCGGATGTTGCGGATCACCGTGTCCACGTCGATGACGCTCGTCGTGGTGACGACGGCGGTGATGCCCGTTCGGTCGCGGGCGACGTACTCGATGATGTGTTCGGTCACAGAAGGGGCTTCGGGTCGGCGTGCAGGGATGGGAACCGCCGTTGCTTCCTGTGCCCAGGATACGTCCACGCACCGACAAGCGGTAGCGCCTGCTCAGGACGTCCGGGCCACCGCGACCCGGCCGGAGCCCGTCAGCGTTCCCGGACCGATGCACGTGTCCCCGAACGCGAGCGGTCGCCCGTCGCACCGGACGTCGCCGTCGAGCAGGACCACGGCGAGCGCGTCGGCGCCCGGCACGGACGACCCGGCGACGCGCTCGACGCGCAGGTCGGGTCTGCCCACCCCGCGGCGGACCATGAGGTTGAGATCGTGGGAGGACTCGGACACCCCGACTGCGGCGACCGCCGACTCCCCCGCGAAGGCGATGCCGTCGTACTGCCCGAGCACCGCGCGCACCTCGTCCACGTCGAGCTCGATCCCGTGCACGCCGAGCGCCAGGAGCACGCGGTCCACGCCTGGGAGCGGGGAGAACGGCGCCGACGAGCCCACCGTCGCGATGCTGAGCCGCACGTCGAAGTCCCCCGCCGACGGCGTTCGCCAGAGCTCCACGGTCTCCCCGAGCCCGTTCGCCCACCGGGTGGGCGGCGTCTCGTCGAACCGGACGAGCCTCACGCGACCCCCTCGTCGTCGAGCGACACGTGCGCGGTCTCCGGCGCGAGGAGGATGGACACGACCATGCCGACGACGAGCACGGCGGCCAGGGCGAGCAGCGTCGCGCTGATCCCCCACCCGGCGAGCGTGATGGGCAACAGGAACGTGCCGATCGCCGATCCGATGCGGCTCACCCCGTTGAGGAGGCCGACGCCGGCGGCGCGGACGTTCGTCGGGAAGAGCTCCGGCGGGTACACCTGGTCGAGGTTCGAGCTGCCCGACATCACGAACGTGAAGATCAGGAACGGCGGCAGCACCACCCAGACGGGTGCGTGACTGCCGAGTGCGACGGCGGCGAGCGCGACGGCCATGATGCCGAACGTCCAGATGACGAGCGGACGGCGGCCGATCTTGGCGACCGCCCAGAGTCCCGCGATCCCACCGAGCAGCAGGAACACGTTGAGCAGCAGGCCCGACGAGAACCCGTCGGCGTCCATCCCGAGGCTCAGCAGGATGACGGGCAGGAACGTGTAGATCGCGAAGTACGGGATCACCTGCGCGTTGTAGAACACCGTGCCGAAGACGGTCCGCCGCAGGTTCCGACCGGTGAAGAGGTCCCGGTAGCGACCGGGACGTGCGGTCGAGTGCGTCGCCGCCACCGTGTCGACGTCGAGCTGTCCCGGCAGGTACTCCGCGACGATCGCGCGGGCTTCCTCGATGCGGCCCTTCGTGATCAACCACCGCGGCGACTCCGGCGTGCCGACCCGCAGGATCAGCACGACGATGGCCGGGATCGCGCCGCTCGCGAGCAGGAAGCGCCAGCCGAGGTCGGACGGGATCGTGCTGATCCAGGTACCGATGAAGTAGGCCGCCGTGTACCCGACCGTCCACGCGACCGTGAGCGAGGCGAGGAGGCCGCCGCGGAAGCGAGCCGGCACGAACTCGGCGACGAGGGTCGGCCCGAGCGCGTAGTCCGCGCCGACGCCGAAGCCGATGAGCAGGCGAAGCACGAACAGCGACACGGGTTCGTGCACGAAGAACTGCGCTGCCGACGCGACGACGATGAGCACGAAGTCGAGCATGTAGATGAGCCGACGGCCGAACAGGTCGCCGAGCCACCCGCACGTGATGCTGCCGACGAAGATGCCGATGAGCACCGAGCTCGCGATGAGGCCCGACCACAGGGCGTCGACGTGCATGCCGGAGCCGATGAGGGTCAGTGCGATCCCGATGCTGCCGAGGGCGTAGCCGTCCGAGAAGTTCGCACCGAAGGTGAGCGCGGTGATGCGGAGGTGGAAGCGGCTGAGCTTCTCGGGACGGTCCTGGTGCACCGCGGGGGTGCCGGTCGAGGACGATGTCATGGTGCTCCGATGGTCGGTGTTCCCGTGATCTCGAGGAGCTCGTCCGAGCAGACCAGGGTGTAGAGGGTCTCGATGTCCTCGCCGAAGGCACGGTCGTGTCCGGCGAAGGGGACGTCACGGCGGACGCGGGTCCGGACGGCGGCGAGCGCCGGGGAGCTCGCGTCGATCGAGTCGAGCAGGTCGGTGGCCTGTGCGGCGGTGAGCAACTCGATCGCGAGCACGTACCGGAGCCGCTCCACGGTACGGGTCGCCTGCTGGGTGGCGAGGTACGCGTTGCTGATCGGGTCCTCCTGCCCGGCCGAGGTGGGGATCGAGTCGATCGTCGCCGGGGATGCCTCGCCGCGGATCTCCATCACGAGGGCGGCGGCGGTGTACTGCGGGATCATCAGGCCGTTGTCGAGCCCGGGGGTCCTGGCCAGGAACGGTGGCAGTTCGCTGACCGTGCTGTTCACCATGCGGTCGACCCGACGTTCGCTGTGGTGGGCGAGGACCGCCGCCGCGGCCTTGAGCGAGTCCATCGCGAGGCCGATCGACGTCGCGTCGAAGTTCCCGCCCATCACCGCGTCACCGTCACCACTGCCGTCGCCGAACAGCACCGGGTTGTCGCCGAGGGATCCGAGGGCCTCGTCGACGATCGTCGCGGCATCGCCGAAGGCTCGTGCGACGGACCCGTGCAGCTGGGGCATCGCGCGGATCAGGTACGGATCCTGCACGCGGTGGTCCCGGTGCCGCTCGGCGAGGGCACTGCCGTCGAGCAGCCGCGCGATGGTGCTGGCCGACCGCTGCTGCTCGGGGGCGCGGCGGAGCGCGTGCAGGCGCGGGTCGAGGGCCCTGGTCGTGCCGCGGAGCGCCTCGAACGACAGCGCGCCGATCACGTCAGCGTGCCGCAGTGCGCTCGTGGCGTCGTGCACGGCCAGGGCGGCGATGCCGGTGACGCTCATGATGCCGTTGAGGAGCGTCAGCCCCTCCTTGGCCTCGAGCCGGATGGGCGACAGCCCCGCGGCGTGCAGCGCGTCCGCCCCCGGGAGCACCACGCCGGCGACCCGGGCGCGCCCGCGACCGATCAGGACGAGGGCGATGTGCGCCTCGAGCGCGAGGTAGCCGAGGGAACCGGAACCGGGCACGACCGGCGTGACGCCGCGGTTCAGCAGCTCGCGGACGAGTTCGAGGGTCTGCAGGCGTGTGCCGGAGTACCCGCGACCGAGGTGTCCGAGCATCGTGACGAGGATCGCCCTGACCTGTTCGTCGGGGATCGGCGCGCCGACGGACACGGCGTGGGACACGATGATGTTCTCCTGGAGCCGCCGGGTGTCCTCGGGGGAGATCGTCTCGGTGTAGTTGTCGCCGAACCCGGTCGTGACGCCGTAGACCACGCGCCGGTCGGCGACGAACTTCGTCACGAGTGCCGCCGCGGCGTGGACCCGGGCTTCGTACGCGGCCGAGAACGAGACCGCGGCGCCGTGCCTGGCGACGGCGACGACCTGCTCGATCGACAGTTGCGCGTCGTCGAGGTGCACGTCGGTGGGCTGCATCGGACGTCGTTCCTTCCTGCTGGACGGAGGGGTTCAGCGGGGGGGTTCGTACACCGACGCCGCTTCACGGACGAGCCAGCCGCCGATCCGGGCGACGTCGTCGGTGGTGGTCAGTCGGTAGCTCGGGACCAGGCAGGACATCGCGGCGACGACGCGGCTGCCGGCGGAGATCGGCACGGAGACCGCGGTGACGTCCTTCTCGGCGCCCTCGACGACCACGACGTACCCGTCGGGCCCGACGTCACCGAGCAGGACCCTGCCGACCGCCGTGTCCTCCACGGGGATGGCGCGTCCGACCCAGCCGACGTGGCGGATGGACTGCGTGCCCTCCGCGATCGCGAGGTGCACCGCGGTGTTCCCCGTCCCGAAGACGCTGAGGTAGCAGGACTCGGTCGTGCCGTCCGCGACGCGTCGCATCGCATCGCGGGCCTGGACGACCAGGGCCGTGTTCGAGAGTGCTGCGGCGCCGAGCTGCACCAGGTGGGGGCCTGCGGTGAACAGCCCGTCCTCGTCGCGGCGGACGAACTCGTGCGACTCGAGCGAACGGAGCAGTCGGAGCGCCGTGCTCGCGGACAGGTCGGCGCGCCGTGCGACCTCGGTGAGGGTGAGTCCGTCGGCGTCGCACACCAGCCCGAGCAGCCGGAGCGCTCGGTCGATCGTCCGCATGCCGGGCCCGCCGGTGGGTTCTTGCTCCATGCTGTCACCCTATGCAAACGCGCTGCCACTGGGTAGCAGTTGTCGTTTCGAGCGGATTAAATCGGATCGCTCACTTCTGCGGCGGAGCGTCGGCGCCGCCGATCCGCCGTGACAGCTCCCCCGCGACGCGCGTGACCTCCTGCACAAGACCATCCGGGGCCGCGCCGTCGTCATCGGACCGGTACGTGCACGCCACGCTCGCCACCGGCCACCCGCTCCCGTCGAGCACCGCGACGCCGACGGAGGCGAGTCCCTGCGTGACGGCGCCGACCTCGGTGGCGACCCCTGCCTCCCGGATCACGGCCAGCTCGGCCCGGAGCGCGCGACCGTCGGACGGCCCGGTGCCGGTCCGCGACACGAACGCCGAGTCGGACGGGTACAGCGCACGGAGCTGCGCCGGCGGCAGCGCGGCGAGCATCGCCTTACCGCTCGCGGTGAGGTGCGCCGGCAGCCGGACCCCGACCTCGGTGACGAGCGTCGGCCGGTGCCGCGCACGCTCCTCGACGACGTACACGACCTCAGCGCCGTGCATGACCGCCAGGTGCGCACTCTCCCCGGTCCGGTCCACCAGGGTCGCGAGCAGCGGTGCGCCGAGCAACGACAGCGGCTGCTGGCGCGTGAACCCGGACCCGAGCTCGAACGACGCGAGCCCGAGCGCGTACCGCCGGCTCTCGGGGAGGTGGATCACGAACCCGTGGTCGACCAGCGTGGACAGGAGTTGGTAGACGGTGGAGCGCGGGAGTCCGAGCCGCGTCGCGATGGCGGCCGCCGCCATCGGACCACGCTGGGAGCCCAGCACGGTCAGGATGCGCAGCGTCGAGTCCGCTGCAGGGGCCTTGGGCACGGTCCTCCTGTCGCCGCCGTGTTTCGTGTCCGGTATCCCGGACACTACCTGCCGTGGAGCACCCTGCGGACCGCGGCGTTCGTGTCGGATGGACGTGGCAGCCCGGCCACCACACGCCCCGGCCGCGGCCCCCAGCCACGACGCGACGACGCACGGCCCGAGAAGGAGCACCATGACCCGCACCGGACAGTCCACCCCGAGCACGGTGGGCGCACGCCCCGTCCGAGCGGCGCGCGGCACGGAGATCAGCGCGAAGAGCTGGCAGACCGAGGCGCCGCTGCGGATGCTGATGAACAACCTCGACCCGGAGGTCGCCGAGCGCCCGGACGACCTCGTCGTCTACGGCGGCACCGGCCGCGCCGCCCGCAGCTGGGAGGCGTTCGACGCGATCGTGCACGCACTCCGCGACCTGGAGTCGGACGAGACGCTCCTGGTGCAGTCCGGCAAGCCCGTCGGGATCTTCCGCACGCACGAGTGGGCGCCGCGGGTGCTCATCGCGAACTCGAACCTCGTCGGCGACTGGGCGACGTGGCCCGAGTTCCGCAAGCTCGAGGCGGAGGGCCTGACGATGTACGGGCAGATGACCGCCGGGTCGTGGATCTACATCGGCACGCAGGGCATCCTGCAGGGCACCTACGAGACCTTCGCCGCCGTCGCCGACAAGCGGTTCGGGGGTACCCTCGCCGGCACGATCACGCTCACCGGCGGCTGCGGGGGCATGGGCGGCGCGCAGCCGCTCGCGGTGACGCTCAACGGCGGTGTCGCCCTGGTCGTCGACGTGGACGCGAGCCGTCTGCAGCGCCGTGTCGAGCACCGGTACCTCGACGAGATGACGGACGACATCGACGACGCGATCGAGCGGGTCACCCGCGCGAAGGCGGAGCGACGGGCGCTCTCGGTCGGGCTCGTCGGCAACGCGGCCACGGTGTTCCCCGAGCTCCTCCGGCGCGGCGTCGCGATCGACGTCGTCACCGACCAGACCAGCGCGCACGACCCGCTGAGCTACCTGCCGGAGGGCTACGACGTCCAGACGTGGCACGACCGCGCCGAGCAGGAGCGCGACACGTTCATCGACGACTCGCGCCGGTCCATGGCCAAGCAGGTCGAGGCGATGGTCGGGTTCATGGACGCGGGCGCCGAGGTGTTCGACTACGGCAACTCCATCCGCCGCGAGGCCGAGCTCGCCGGCTACGACCGGGCGTTCGCGTTCCCCGGCTTCGTGCCCGCGTACATCCGCCCGCTCTTCGCCGAGGGCAAGGGCCCGTTCCGCTGGGCCGCCCTGTCCGGCGACCCCGCCGACATCGCGGCGACGGACCGGGCGATCCTCGAGCTCTTCCCCGAGGACGAGAAGCTCCGCCGCTGGATCACCTCGGCGTCCGAGAAGGTGCAGTTCGAGGGGCTCCCGGCGCGCATCTGCTGGCTCGGGTACCAGGAGCGCCACCTCGCCGGCCTGCGGTTCAACGAGCTCGTCGCGGACGGCACGATCTCCGCGCCGATCGTGATCGGCCGCGACCACCTGGACTCCGGGTCGGTCGCGTCCCCGTACCGCGAGACCGAGTCCATGCAGGACGGCTCGGACGCGATCGCCGACTGGCCGCTCCTGAACGCCCTGCTCAACACCGCGTCCGGCGCGACCTGGGTGTCCATCCACCACGGCGGCGGCGTCGGTATCGGCCGCTCCATCCACGCCGGCCAGGTCGTCGTCGCCGACGGCACGGACCTCGCCGCCGAGAAGATCGCCCGCGTGCTCGTGAACGACCCGGGCACCGGTGTCATGCGCCACGTGGACGCGGGCTACGAGCGTGCCGAGGAGGTCGCCCGCGAACGTGGCCTCCGCGTCCCCATGTGGGAGGTCTGAGCATGACCGACTCGGGCGCGACGGTCCTCCCGGGGCTGGCCGAGATCGCCGAGGTCGGGCGGGACACCGTCCGCGGCGGGTACTCCAGGCACCTGCTGGACGACGCCGAGCGCGACCTCCGCGACTGGTTCGTCGAGCGTGCGGAGCGCCTCGGTCTCGACGTCGAGCGCGACCGGAACGGCAACACCTGGGCATGGTGGGGCGCACCGGGGCCCGATGCGTTCGTCACGGGATCCCACCTCGACTCGGTCCCCGGCGGCGGCGCCTTCGACGGCCCGCTCGGCGTCGTCTCGGCACTCGACGCCGTCGCACGTCTGCAGCAGGAGGGGCACCGCCCGTCGCGACCGACGGCGATCGCCGTCTTCGCCGAGGAGGAGGGCTCGCGCTTCGGCGTCGCCTGCCTCGGGTCGCGCCTGCTGAGCGGCGCCATCAGCCCGGAACGAGCGCTCGCGTTGACCGACGCGGGCGGCACCAGCCTGGAGGCAGTGCTCACCTCCGCCGGCATCGACCCGTCCGCCGTCGGCCCGGATCCGGATCGCCTGGCCGGCATCGGCACGTTCGTCGAACTGCACGTCGAGCAGGGGCGCGGACTCGTCGACCTCGGGTCGCCCGTCGCGCTCGCGTCGAGCATCCTCGGGCACGGCCGCTGGCGCTTCCGGTTCTCCGGGCAGGGCAACCACGCCGGCGCGACACGCATGACCGACCGGCGCGACCCGGTCGTCGCGGCCGCTGCAGCCATCGCCGCCGTGCCCGGGATCGCTCGTTCGGCAGCGGACGCCCGGGCGACGGTCGGACGGCTCCGAGCGGTCCCCGGCGGGACGAACGTGATCGCGTCGACCGCGGAGTTCTGGCTCGACGCCCGGGCCGGCGAGGACGCCGTGACCCGCAACGTCGTCGGGGCGATCGTCGCCGCGGCCGAGGACGCCGCCGCCGCGAACGGCTGCGCGCTCGAGGTGACCGAGGAGTCCTGGTCGAGCCGTGTCGACTTCCCGGAGGGACCGCGGGCGGCGATCGACCGCGTGCTCGAGGGCGACGTGCCCGTGCTGCCGACGGGCGCGGGGCACGACGCCGGGGTCCTCTCCACGAACGTCCCGTCCGCGATGCTCTTCGTCCGGAACCCCACCGGCGTCTCGCACGCGCCGGAAGAGTGGTCGGACGCCGACGACTGCGCCGCCGGGGTCGAGGCGCTCACGACCGTGATGCGGGCGTCGACGTGACCGGCGGCGCTGCCGGTGCGACCGCGGTGCACTGCGCGACCGCGGTGCACTGCGCGACCGCGGTGCACTGCGCGACCGCGGTCGTCGACGGCGTCGCACGGTCCGACGTTCGCCTCGACCTCGACGGAGCCGGTCGGATCACCGCCGTGACGGTCGGCGTCTCGCCGCGCGCCGGGGACCTGCGGCTCGGCACCGTCCTCGCCGGATCGGGCAACGCCCACTCGCACGCGTTCCACCGGGTGCTCCGTGGGCGGACCCACGCGGACGGCGGCGACTTCTGGCAGTGGCGCACCGCGATGTACCGAGCCGCCGCAGCCCTCGACCCGGACACGTACCGCCAGCTCGCGGTCGGCGTCTTCGGGGAGATGCTCGCCGCCGGCTGGACCGCCGTCGGGGAGTTCCACTACGTGCACCACCGCCCGGACGGGTCCCGGTACGACGACCCGAACGCCGTCGGCCTCGCCATCGCCGACGCCGCGCGCGAGGTCGGCATCCGCCTGACCCTGCTCGACACCTGCTACCTCACCGGAGCGCCGGGGCAGCCCCTCGCGGCGGAGCAACGCCGGTTCGGCGACGGGTCGGCAGCGGCATGGCTCGAGCGCTGGCACGCCCTCCGAGCCGCGCTCGGCGACGACCCGCTCGTGACGGTCGGCGCCGCGGTGCACTCCGTCCGTGCGGTCGCGCCCTCCGACGTCGCGGTGATCGCGAGCGGGCTCGCCGACGACGTCCCGCTCCACGTGCACCTGTCCGAGCAGCCCGCCGAGAACGAGCAGAGCCTCGCCGCGTACGGCGTCCGGCCGACGCGGGTGCTCGCCGACGCCGGGGCGCTCGGTCCTCGGCTGAGCGTCGTGCACGCCACGCACCTGACCGACGACGAGATCGTCCAGCTGGGGAACGCCGGGGTCTCCGCGGTGATCTGCCCCACGACCGAGGCGGACCTCGGCGACGGCATCGGTCCGGCCGGGCGACTCGCCGACGCCGGTGCGACCATCGCGCTCGGGTCCGACCAGAACGCCGTCGTCGACCCGTTCCTCGAGGTCCGCGGACTCGAGGCGGGCGAACGCCTCCACGCCCGACAGCGCGGGGTCTTCTCCCCGCGGGAGCTCGATGCCGCACGGTCCACCGCCGGCTACCGAGCCCTGGGCGTCACCGGGGGCATCGGCGTCGGCGCCGTGTGCGACCTCGTCGAGATCGACTCCGCGACCGTCCGCACCATCGGCGCCCGGCCGGAGCAGCTCCTCCTCACGGCGACGGCGTCCGACGTGCTCCGGGTGGTCGTCGCTGGCCGGGTCGTCGCCGACCGCGGCGTGCTCGTCGACGGCCGCTCCCCCGCCGCGCTGCTCCACGATGCGATCGACGTGATCCACGTGATCGGCGCTGCCGGACCGACCGAATCCGCCTCGACGAACGGACCGCGCGCATGACGAGCGAACTCATCACGGACATCGGCGAACTCCGCACGATGGACCCCGCGGACGCCGACGGCTCCGACGCGGCCGCCGCGTCCGTCGTCCGTCACGACCAGGCCGTCGTCGTCGAGGACGGCCGCGTCGCGTGGATCGGCCCGGCCGCCGACGCGCCCGCCGCCGACCACCGCACGAGCGTCGGTGGCCGCGCCTGCCTGCCCGGCTGGGTCGACTCGCACACGCACCTCGTCTTCGCCGGTGACCGCGCGACCGAGTTCGTGGACCGGATGGCCGGGCGCCCCTACGAAGCGGGCGGGATCATGACCACGGTCGCGGCGACCCGGGACGCGACGGACCAGGAGCTCAGCCGGAGGGCCGCGGCCCTCGTCGACGAGGCCGTCGCACAGGGCACGACGACGATCGAGGCGAAGACGGGCTACGGCCTGGACGTCGACACCGAACTCCGGCTCGCCAGGATCGCCGCGCAGGTCGCGGACGTCGTGACCTTCCTCGGCGCGCACGTGGTGCCGACGGGAGTCGATCGACGGACGTACCTCGACCTCGTCACCGGCCCGATGCTCGACGCCGTCCGCCCCCACGTCGGGTTCATCGACGTCTTCTGCGAATCGGGGGCGTTCTCCCCCGACGAGTCGCGCGCCGTGCTCCTCGCCGGCCGCGCAGCGGGGCTCGGGCTCCGGGTGCACGGCAACCAGCTCGGCGAGACCGGCGGCGTCGCACTGGCCGTCGAGCTCGGCGCAGCGAGCGTCGACCACTGCAACCACCTGTCGGCCGCCGACGTCGCCGCGCTCGCGGGGTCCGACACGATCGCCACGCTGCTGCCGGCGTGCGACCTGTCGACCAGGGCGCCGTTCGCGCCGGCCCGAACACTGGTCGACGCCGGAGCCCGGATCGCGCTCGCGTCGAACTGCAACCCGGGCACGTCCTTCACGTCGTCGATGCAGTTCCAGGTCGCCACCGCGGTGCTCCAGCAGCGGCTCACGCTCGAGGAGGCGCTCGGTGCGGCGACCCTCGGCGGTGCGGCCGCGCTCGGCCTCGACACCGGCACGGACGCCGTCGGCCGCATCCACGTCGGCGGGCCGGCCGACCTCCAGGTGATCGACGCGCCGACGGCCGCGCACATCCCGTACCGGATCGGCACGCCGCTGACGGCCGCCGTCTGGCGACGCGGCCGACGGACCACCGGGGTCACCGCCGTGGGCGGGCCCCGGTAGTCCGGTCAGACCGCGACGGTCGCGAGCGTCGCGGCGAACGGGTCGAAGTCCTCGGGGAGCGAGGCGATCGGCTCCACCGTCGACTCGACCTCGACGAAGGACCGCGCGGCGATCGACTCCTCCACAGCCACCATCGTGTCGAGCACGTGGTACCCGACCTCGCCGGTGGCGATGTGCGAGCCACCACCGCGGATCGCCCGCGCCATGTCGAGGACGCCGAGACCTCGACCGACCGTCGGCTCCTCGTCGAGGAGCGTCTCGAAGGACTGCTCGAACGGGAACGTCGCGTCCTTCGTCAGCGGCCGCGCGATGCGGATCGGGTGCCCACCGCCGAACGTGTTCGGATCCGGCAGCACGATCGTGCCCTCGGTGCCGTTCACCTCGAACACGCCGTGCCTGAACAGCG
The DNA here is from genome assembly GCF_048756585.1 of Curtobacterium sp. L3-7. NCBI lineage: Bacteria > Bacillati > Actinomycetota > Actinomycetes > Micrococcales > Microbacteriaceae > Curtobacterium > Curtobacterium sp. L3-7. Next base: position 3,768,509 of record NZ_CP151474.1, read on the forward strand.
GGGTGTCGAAGGACAGCAGCGACTGCGCCTGACCGCCCTGCTCGAAGGCCGTCAGCACGGACACGTGCGTCGGGACCTCGACCGGGAAGGACTGCCCGGCGTTCGGCCCGACCACCAGGTCCCTGGTCTCCCGGGACTTCGAACCGGTCGCGACGACGGACGCCACCGGGCCGAGCAGGTGCACGAGCGCCGTGAAGTAGTACGGACCGATGTCGAACAGCGGGCCTGCACCCTTGGCGTAGAGGAACGACGCGTTCGGGTGGAACACGTCGGGTCCCTGCCACTGCATGCTCGTCACGGCGGTCAGCGGGGTGCCGATCGCGCCGGACTCGATCGCGCGCTTGGCGGTCTGCCATCCGGGGCCGAGCACGGTGTCCGGCGCGATGCCGAGCTGCAGCCCGAGTTCGTCCGCCAGGGCGACGAGGCCCGCGGCTGATGCCCGGTCGACCCCGATCGGCTTCTCGCTCCAGACGTGCTTGCCCGCGCGGAGCGCCGCGGTCGAGACCTCGACGTGGGTGGCGGGGAGTGTCAGGTTGATGACGATCTCGACGTCGGGGTCGGCGAGGACCTCGTCACCGGTGCCCCACGCGGGGACGCCCCACTTCGCTGCCGACGCTGCGGCGCGCTCGGTGTCGATGTCGCCGAGCCGGACGACCTCGACGTCCGGGAACGTCGTGAGGTTCGTCAGGTACTGCTCGCTGATCATGCCGGCACCGATGAACCCGATGCCGACCCTGCCCGTGCGCGTCATGCCGACACCGCTTCCTTGTCCAGCGTCGCGGCGAGCCACCGGTAGGACTGCTCGACTGCGTCGAAGACGTCCAGCTCCGAGTGGTCGAACTCGATCACGGCGTACTCGAGGGCTGGTGCCGCGGCGAGGACCTCGGCGATCGGCACGTCGCCCTGTCCGGCCGGGGTCTGGTCCTGCGGGATCTCGGCGGTGGAGATGCCGGAACGCATCGGGCCGTCCTTGACGTGCACGGCGACGATGCGGTCACCGAGCTCCTGGACGAAGGCGACGACGTCGACGCCGGCGGCCGACGCCCAGTACAGGTCGAGCTCGAGCACGACGCGGGGGTCGAGGAGTTCGGCGAGCACCTGCAGTGCGGGCTTGCCGTCGATGTGCGGCCGGAGCTCGTGGTCGTGGTTGTGGTAGCCGACGCGCAGGCCGTGCTCGGCCGCCTCGTCCGCTGCGGCGTTGAGACGCGCTGCGACGCGCTCGACGCCCTCGCGGGTGGTCCACTCGTCGGGTCCGACGAACGGGTCGATGACGATCTGGAGGCCGAGCTCCTTCGCCGCGGCGAACGTGTCGGCGTGCGACGGTGCGGTCATCGTCGTGCCGTCCGGCAGGGGGATCTCCTGCTGGACGAGGAACGCGTGGCCGGTCGTGGCGGTGATGCCGTGGGCGTCGAACGCCGACTTCAGCTCCGTGGAACGACCGACGAAGGCGAATGCCTCGACGGTGTCGAAGCCGATCGCGGCGAGCCGTGCGACCCCGGCGTCGAGGTCCGGCTCCAGCGCGGCGTTCACCGTGTAGAGCTGCAGCGAGATGGCGGGTGCCATGGGGAGTCCTTTCGTTGGCGCCAGGACCGGCTAGCGGACCGACTTGATCGGGAGGATGACGAGCGCACCGAGGAGCACGGCGACACCGGCGCCCCAGAGCATGAGCGTGTAGTTCTGTCCGCCGCCGATGCCGAGGAGGAACAGGCCGACCGCCGGGGCGAGCGACTGCGGCAGCGCGTTGGCGATGTTGATGACGCCGAGGTCCTTGCCGGGGCGCTCCGGGTCCGGCAGCACGTCGACGACCAGTGCGGTGTCGATGGCGGCGTAGATGCCGTAGGCGAAGCCCATCACGATCTCGGCGAAGTAGAACCCGCCGACGCTGTCGACGTGCGCGAGGATGACGAGACCGACCGCGGTGAGCGCGGTGGAGCTCCACACGAACACCTTGCGGCGGCGGACGCGGTCGGACACCCAGCCGGAGACCGATGCGCTGACGAGCAGTGCCACCGTGTAGAGGAGCACACCGAACGCGACGACCCCGACCGCCTCGGCCTGCGGGAGCCCGACGCGGTCCTCCATGTACAGCAGCCGGTAGGTCGTGAACATGAACGTGCCGAAGGTGATCAGGAAGCGGCCCCACCAGGCGAGCCCGAAGTCGGGGTGCTTGATCGGGTTGGTCCAGAACGACGAGATCAGGTTGATCCAGCTGAACGGCTTGATCGTGCTCGTCGGCAGGTCGTCACGGGCGACGAACGAGTAGACGAGGATCAGGGCGATCGCCAGGACGCCCGGTGCGATGAAGAGCAGCGGGAGGTTGCCCACCAGGTAGACGGCGAGGTACAGGCCGGCGAGGATCGCGAGGTTCTGCGCGAGGGCGATGACACTCGACGCCTTGCCGCGCTGGAACTCGGGCACGTTGTCGGCGAAGCTCGCGGTCAGCGCAGCCAGCACGGCGTTCGCGGACACCTGCGCCAGGACCCAGGCCACCGTCAGCTGGGGCACGTTCGGCGCGAAGGCGATCCAGGCGAGCGCGACGACGAAGACCACGATGCCGCCGACCATCCACGGGCGCCGACGACCCCATCGGGTGCGGGTGCGGTCCGAGAACGCGCCGACGAGCGGGTTCGCGAAGAGTGCACCGAGGGCACCGAACGGCAGCACGGAGCCGACGATCGTCTCGGGGCTCGCGGGGTTCAGCTCGGTCGCCTTGATGGTCATCCCGACGAACACCGGGGTGAGCAGTGCGGCGAAGAGCCCGAACTGCGCGAGGCTGAGCGCCCACATGTACTTCCGCCCGACACGCACGGTGCTGACGGACTGCGTGAGGCCCTCGACCGAGAACGCACGGGATGCCGCTGCCGGATCCGTGCTCGTCGCGCCTGCGGCGGCGGTGACCGGCGGGGTTGCGGTCCCGGCGAGGCCGGACTGCGGTTCTTCCTTCGACGTCGGTGTCGACATGACTCCTCCTCGAGCCATCAGGGGCAGATGCCCTCCTGGATTCCTAGCCGCGCTAGGTTTTGAGGGACAGTAGCACCGAAAACATCCGCGCGGAAGTATTGCGCGACGATTCCATAGCAGTTGCTCCGAGCAACAGGTGTCACCGAGACGGCGCGGCCGTCCGCGGTAGCCTTCGACGGTGAGCTCCAGCGACGGATCCGGCACGCGAGGCCCCTACGCCAAGGGCGTGCAGCGTCGGAAGGAGATCCTCGACCGGACGCTCGACGTCGTGGCGTCGAAGGGCATCGACGGCACCTCGTTGCGGGCGATCGGCGAGGCGATCGGCGTCTCCCACGCGGCACTGCGGCACTACTTCGACTCGCGTGAGGCACTGCTCCTCGAGGTCCTGCGGGAGCGCGACGCCGAGTCGACCCGTCGGCTCGACGGTGTCGACGGCGTCCTGAACCGGATGGCCGGCGCGGCGGACCACAACGTCAGCGTGCCCGGGCTCGTGACGATGTACACGACGCTCCTCGCGACGTCGGTGGAACCGGGCAACGAGACCTCCCGCGCCTTCTTCGCGGAGCGGTTCGAGATCGCCCGCGCGGACCTCGCCGCGCAGCTGCGCGACGAGCTGCAGGCGTCCGGTCGACACTCCGATGCCGATCTCGACCAGGTCGCGTCGCTCATCATCGCCGCGTTCGACGGCCTCCAGGTCCAGTGGCTGCTGGACCGCAGCGTCGACATCGCAGGGACACTGCGGCTGCTGGAGCGCGTGCTCTGACGAACCCCCGCCGCCGTCTCGGTCCTGCTCTCCTCGCGACGCTCGTCGGCGTCGTCAGGACAGACGGACAGGAGGCTCGGTGCCAGCTGGCACCGAGCCTCCTGTCTGCGCGCACCCGCGTCAGACCGTGATGGTCTCGCCGTCCGGGACGGTGACCAGCTCGACACCCGTCAGCTGCCCCGTGAACTGCGCGAAGGAGCCCTTGCCGGCGTCGCTGAGCATGAGGTCGTGGATCTGCACGGCACGGGCGGGGTGCACGGCGCGCACGAAGTCGACCAGCTCGCCGAGCTTCGCCCACGGACCGGAGGTCGGGACGAGGAGCGTCTGGACCGATTCCTCGGGCACGAAGTACGCGTCGCCCGGGTGGTACACGTTGCCGTCGACGACGTAGCCGACGTTGCGCATGAGCGGGATGTCCGCGTGGATGACGGCGTGGTCACCACCGACGACCTGCACGGCGAAGCCGGCGGCCTCGAACGCGTCGCCTGCGGTGACCGTCGTCACGCGGCCGTCCCGGTCGCCGAGCTCGGCAGCGACGTTCGCCGGAGCCCAGACGCGGAGGTCGGGCTGGGCGTCGAGCGCCGCACCCAGGATCGCGGCGTCGAAGTGGTCGGGGTGGTCGTGGGTGACGAGCACCGCGGTGGTGTGCGCGACGAGTTCCGCGGAGTTCGGCGTGTAGGCGCCCGGATCGATCACGAGGGTGTGCTCGCCCTTGGTGAGCACGACGGTGGCGTGGGTGTACTTCGTGAGTTCCATGTCCGTAACTGTACAGGCTGCCTGTACAGTTTTCGCATGGGCATCGATGAGCAGACGTTCACGCTCGACGACGCGAACGAACTCCGACGGGCGATCGGCGAGAGCGTGCGCGCGATCCGCCGGACGGAGACCACGCCGGAGGGGCAGATCGAGGTACTCGGGTTCCTCGCCCGGGACGGCGCGTACAGCATCGCGGCGCTCGCACGGCTGCGACGGGTGCGCCACCAGACGATGCGGGTGACGGTGGCGGACCTCGAGGAGCAGGGACTCGTGGCGCGGACCCCGGACCCGGCCGATGCCAGGGGCGTGCTCGTCGCGCTGACCGACACGGGGCGGGAGGTGATCGCGTCCTCGCGCATCCGCCGGTCGACGCGGATCCTCGCGGCCGCCGAACGTTCGCTGACACCGTCCGAGCGAGCGGTCCTCGCGCAGGCCGCCGCCGCGCTCGACAAGCTGACGGCGGCGCTGCACGCCGACGGGCAGTGACCCGGGGCGCTGCGGCGGTGGCCCGGCACCGCGACTGGTCGACGACCCCTCAGACGCTGCGGAGACGGCCGGGCCCGACCGGGAGCAGCCCGCCGCGGTACTCGAGGACGCCGACGGACGCGGTGACGGTCATCGACGCAGCACCGAACCGCCACGCCCGGTTGAACAGGTAGACACCGAGGACCGTCGTGCCCTCGTCGGGGACCGCCCACGTGCCCGTCCCCCACTGCGCCGGGTGTCCGACGCCGTCGATCGTCACGGTCGGCCGGGCGAACCACGCGACCGCGGGCTTCACGATCCGGAGCTCGACGCGACGCCTGGTCGTCCCCGAGGGCAGCACTGCATCCACCGCCGAAGACTACGGGACGATCAGAGCTGCCGGAGCAACCGTGCGAGCTCGTCGAGGTCGTGCTCGGACCACCGCGAGAGCGCGCCCCGGAACTCGTCCCGAGCCGTGCTCCGCGTGCGTTCCATCCGCTCGATCGCGTCCGCGGTGGCCGCGACGATGATCGCCCGCCGATCCGTCGGATCGGTCGACCGGGACACGAGCCCGAGCTCCTCGAGCTGGTGGAGCTGCCGGCTGAGCACGCTCTTGTCGAACCCGAGGGCCTCGGCGAGGTCGCGCGCACCCGTCGGACCACCGACGACGAGCTCCACCAGTGTCCGGTACCCAGACGGCTGCAGGGCCGGATCGATGTCGTCTGAGCGCTGTCGCATCTGCTGGCGGTACGCGTTGTACAGCGCGGCGAACTGCCGTTCGAGCGTGTCGATGCGGGTCGCGATCCCGTCGGGGACCCCGGGCCCGGCCGATTCCGTGGGCTTGGTCACCTCACGAGTGTCGACCATGCGCCCTGCCACCGCCCTGCGAACCGCTGGTCTCGATCACCGGGTTCGAACCCGTGACGGTCCCGACACCGGCGAAGTCCTCGGCGGATCCCGCGAGCGGCCCCTGGTCGGTGGAGCGCTCGGCGACGGTCTTCGTGGTGAGCGGCTTGTTCGGCATGAAGACGATCGCCAGGACGAGGAGGATCGCGATCGGCGCGGCGATGAGGAAGATGTTCGCGACCGCCTGGCCGTAGGCGGACTCGATGATCTCGCGGACGCCGTGCGGCAGCTGGCTGACGGCCGGGATGCTGCCGGAGGCGAGCTCCTTGGCGACGGCCGCGCCCTTCTCGCCGAGTGCCGCGATCGCCTTGCCGAGCTCCGCCTGCTTGTCACCGATCAGGTCCGAGACCCGGGTGCCGAGGACGGTCCCGAGGACGGAGACGCCGAGCGCACCACCGAGGGACCGGAAGAACGCGACACCGGCGGACGCCGCACCGATGTTCTTCGGCTCAGTGGTGTTCTGCACGACGAGGACGAGGTTCTGCATGACCGACCCGACACCGGCGCCCATGACGAACATGTAGACCGCGACGACGACGTACGGGGTGTCGTACTGGATCGTGCCCATCAGTGCGAGACCGACCACGAGTGCGATCGACCCGATCGTCATGATCGGCTTCCACTTGCCCGTCTTCGTGACGAGCATGCCGCCGACGGTCGAGGCGATGAGCAGACCGCCGATCATCGGGATGGTCAGCAGGCCGGACTGCGTCGGGGTCGCTCCGCGGGCCAGCTGCATGTACTGCGCCAGGTAGACCGTCGCGCCGAACATGGCGATGCCGACGGCGATCGAGCCGATCACGGCCATCGTGAAGGTGCGGTTCCGGAAGAGGGTCATCGGGATGACCGGCTCCTTGGCGCGGAGCTCGACGAACACCGTGGCGACGAGCAGGACGACCGCGCCGATCACCATGACGAAGGACGTGGGCGACACCCAGTCGAAGTTCTTGCCGGCGAGCGTGACCCAGATCAGCAGCAGCGAGACGCCGCCCGCGATGAACGCGATGCCGAGGTAGTCGATCGAGACCTTGCGCTTCGGCAGGGCACGCAGCTTCAGGGTGAGCTGGAGCAGGATGATCGCGGCGATCGCGAACGGGACGCCGACGAAGAAGTTCCAGCGCCATCCGAGGCTGTCCGTCAGCAGGCCGCCGAACAGCGGGCCACCGACGGTGCCGACCGCCATGACGGCGCCGAAGTAGCCGCCGTAGCGCCCGCGCTCACGGGGACTGATGATGTCCGCCAGGATGATCTGGCTGAGGGCGGTGAGTCCACCGGCCCCGAGGCCCTGCACCACTCGGAAGGTGATGAGCGTGCCGGGGTTCTCCGAGAAGCCGGCCAGCGCCGAGCCGAGCACGAAGATCACGAGCGACAGCTGGATGAGGAGCTTGCGGTTGAAGAGGTCGGCGAGCTTGCCCCAGACCGGGGTGGACACGGTCGTCGCGAGCAGCGTCGAGGTCACGACCCACGTGTAGGCACTCTCCCCACCGCCGAGGTCACCGATGATGCGCGGGAGCGACGTGCTGACGACCGTCGACGCGAGGATCGCGACGAACATGCCGAGCAGCAGACCGGACAGCGCCTCGAGCACCTGACGGTGCGACATCGCGGGTGCTGCAGACTCCTGGTCGTGCACGGCTGCTGGTGGGGTGTGTGACATCGGGCTCCCTCGGTGGAACGGGATGCCACGCTGCATCCGAAAAGTTGACAGACGTCAATCATCACACATCGTTGACCGATGTCAACGAGTGCGGTCGACGTGGTTGGCCGCTAGATTGTTGAACAACTTCGGCGACGACAGGGGTACGCGTGACGACGATCGACCTGAACAGCGACCTCGGCGAGGGCTACGGCGCCTGGACGATGGGTGACGACACCGCGATGCTCGACGTCGTCTCGAGCGCGAACGTCGCCTGCGGCTTCCATGCCGGCGACCCGACGATCATGCTCGCCACGGCCCGCGCCGCGGCATCGCGCGGGGTCGCGGTCGGGGCGCACGTGGCCTACCGCGACCTCGTGGGCTTCGGTCGTCGTCCGGTCCAGGTCACGCCGGACGAACTGCACGCCGACGTCGTCCACCAGCTCGGCGCGATGGCGGCCACCGCGCGGGTCGCCGGCACGACCGTGACCTACGTGAAGCCGCACGGCGCGCTGTACAACACCGCGTGCGCAGACCCGGTGCAGGCCGACGCGGTGACCAGGGCAGTCACCGACGTCGACCCGTCCCTGGCCGTGCTCGCGCTGCCGGGGTCCGAACTCCTCCGTGCCGCCGAACGCCACGGCCTGCGCGCGGTCACCGAGTCCTTCGCGGACCGCGCGTACGAACCGGACGGGTCGCTGGTGTCGAGGAGCACGGCGGGCGCGGTGCTGCACGACCCGGACGTCGTGGCGGCCCGCGTGCTCCGGATGGTCACCGAGGGCGTCGCCACCGCCGTCGACGGCTCGGACATCCCGGTGCGCGCCGACTCGGTCTGCGTCCACGGTGACTCACCGGACGCCGTCGCGATGGCCCGCGCGATCCGTGCGCTGCTCACCGAGCAGGGCATCACGATCGCGCCGTTCACCCCGGCGCCGTGACGCCCGACGCCGTCACACCGGACGTCCGACCAGCGGGTGGCACCGCCCTGCTCGTCACGTTCGGGTCCCTGGCCGAGGTCGTGGCGTTCCGCGCGGGGATCACCGCCGCGGTGCTGCCCGGCGTGACCGAGGTCGTGTCCGGCGCCCGCACGCTCCTCGTCCGGTTCGACCCGGCCAGGACGGATGCCGGACGGCTCCGCGCCGACCTCGCGCGCGTCGAGCCCGCGGACGCGGAGCGGGCCGGCGACACCGACCCGCTCGTCATCCCCGTCACCTACGACGGCGACGATCTCGACGCGGTCGGCGCCATCACGGGCATGACGCGCGACGAGCTCGTCGCGTGGCACACGGATCAGGTCTGGACGAGCGCGTTCTGCGGCTTCGCCCCGGGTTTCAGCTACCTCACCGGCACGTCGCCCGCGTTGGACCTCCCGCGTCGCGACACCGCGCGCACCGCCGTCCCGAGCGGGGCCGTCGCCCTCGCGGGCGAGTTCAGCGCGGTCTACCCGCGGGTCTCGCCCGGGGGCTGGCAGCTCATCGGCCGCACCGACGTCCCGATGTGGTCGGTCGACCGCGACCCACCGGCGCTCGCCCCCGCGGGCACCCGGATCCGCTTCGTGCGGGCCGACTCGTGAGCACGCTCACCGTCCTGCGCGTCGGCTTCGGCGTCACGACCCAGGACCTCGGCCGTCCCGGTCTCAGCGACATGGGCCTCGGCGCTGCCGGCGCCGCCGATCGCGGGTCTGCTGCGCTGGCCAACCGCGTGGTCGGCAACCGTCCGGACGCGGCCGTCCTGGAGGCCCTGCTCGGCTCCGTCACGCTCCGCGCCGATTCGCACGTGGTCGCCGCCGTCACCGGAGCGGCTCCCCCTGTCCACGTCACGCGGGCGGACGGCTCGGTCCGCGGCGCGGCCGCGTACGAGATCGTCACGCTCGACCCCGGCGACACGCTCGACATCGGCGTGCCGGACACCGGGCTGCGCACGTACGTCGCGGTCCGTGGCGGGTTCGCGGTCGCACCGGTCCTCGGGAGCCGGTCGTGGGATTCGCTCGCGCAGCTCGGTCCGGCGCCCCTGGTTGCCGGCGACGTGCTCGACATCGGGAACGCCGCGGACGCGTGGCCCGTCGTCGACGCCGTCGCCCCGCCGCTCGGGCCGTGGCCGTGGGAGTCCGTCGTGCTCGACGTCGTGCCGGGTCCGCGCGACGACTGGTTCACGCCCGGGTGGCGGACGACGCTGACCGGCCAGGACCACCACGTCACGCAGGACAGCGACCGTGTGGGGGTCCGGACGACCGCCGCCGAACCGTTGGTCCGGGCGGTCACGCACGAGCTCCCGAGCGAAGGCGTCGAGACCGGCTCGCTGCAGGTCCCACCGGCGGGCTTCCCCGTGCTGTTCCTCGCCGACCACCCGCTGACCGGCGGCTACCCGGTCGTCGCGGTCCTCACGCCGGGGTCCGTCGACCGTGCGGCACAGCTCCGACCGGGCGACACGGTCCGCTTCCGCGTCAGCGGATGAGCGCGGCGACGGCGTCGACGACGATCTGCCGCCGCCGTGCCGGGGTGACCGCTCGGACGAGTGGCTCGAACCCTGCCGGTGTCGTGCTCCACATCGCCGCCGTGGTGAGGACGAGCGCGAGGAGGACGGCCGGCCGGTAGCTCCGCGGGACGACGCCGGCGCGCTGCGCGTGCTCGATCGCCGACACGACGGCCTCGTTGGCGACGACGACGTCCTCGACGGGACTGGCGTCCTGGCGTTCCAGGCGGTACCAGGTCGCCAGCCGCAGTGCCCAGGGGCGACGGGCGTAGCTTTCGTGCAGTCGCCCGGCGTACTCCGGGAGGTCGTCCGTGTCGAGCGGCACGTCCTGGAGCGTCTCCGCGACGGACTGCGCGACGACCGCGTCGAACAACCCCTCCTTGCTCCCGAAGTAGTGGAAGATCTGCGCCTTGTTGCTCGACGACGCCGCCGAGATGCGCTCGATCCGGGACGCCGCGAGCCCGACGGCCGCGAACTCGTCGCGCCCGGCGAGCAGGAGTCGTGCCCGGACGGCGTCGGCGGGCGGGGGCGTGAAGGCGGCCATGGCCACCACGCTACCGACTCGCGTCAGCGCTTCGCCGCACAGGTGACGGTGGCCGCGCTCTGGCCGGAGACGTCGGCCGGGAGCGGCGACGACGTGGGCGGAGCCGATCCCCCTTGTGCCGATCCCCCTTGTGCCGATCCCCCCGGTGCGGTTGCTCCCCCCGGTGCGGCCGACCCGTCTGGTGCTCCTGACGGCGGGGCCGACGGGTCGCGGACTGCGGAGCGACCGAGGCTCTCCGCTCCGAGCACCACCGGCTGGTCCTGCTGCAGCACGGCGTTCAGGGCGCTCGCCGGACCCTCGGCGACCAGGACCCGCGCGGGGTCCGTCGGGTCGTCGACGACCGGGTACTGGACGAAGGTCATGTTCGCCAGCCCGACGGAGTTCACCGCGAGCGCCAGCCGAGCGAGGGTGGTCGGGTCCGCGAGCGTGTCCGAGAGGGTCATGTGCTTCGACGCCGTCGTGGCCAGCCGCAGCACCTTCCCCGGGTCGGTGAGCGTGCGGGCGGACACCGTCTGCCGCGCGAGCGCCGCCATGAAGGTCTGCTGGTTGCTGATCCGGGCGAGGTCGCTGGAGTCCCCGACGCCGTACCGAGACCGGAGGAACGCGGCCGCCTCCGCTCCGGACAGCTTCCGGTCGCCCGCCTGCAGGTCGAGCGCCGGGGTGACGTCGGTGTCGTGGATCGGGGTCGCGAGACACACCTCGACCCCACCGACGGCGTCCGCCATCGCCACGACGCCGTCGAAGGTGATCATGCCGGCGTAGCCGATCTGGAGTCCGGTGAGTTGGTCGATCGTCTTCGCGACACAGGCGAGCCCGTGTTGCTCGCCCCCTCGGCCGAGCGCGGTGTTGAGCATCGCTGCCGGCACCGCGGGCACGACCGTGCCCTGGTCGTTCTCGCACGCGGGGATCGGGACGACGAGGTCGCGCGGGAAGCTGACGACCGCCATGTTGGTGTGGTCCGCGGAGATGTGCACCAGCAGGTTCGAGTCGTTGTGCCCGACGCCGGAGCTCGCACGGAGGTTCGCCGCGTCGTCGAAGCCGGCACCCTGCCCCTCGCGGGTGTCCGTCGCGACGAGCAGCATGTTCACCTCGCCGGTCGCGGCCGTCAGCTGCGGTGCGGCGCTCGAGTGACTGCCCGGCATCGCGAGCGAGACCGTCGGCTTCGCATCACGCACCACCTGCCACGACGCGATCGCGGCGACGGAACCGACGCTCACCAACCCGATCGCGGCGACCGCGGCGACGGCCTTGACCGCCGGACCGAGCGTGCCGTGTCGACGCTGCCGACCGTGTCGCGCAGCGGGTACCCCACCGCGCGTCACCGGACCGTCCCCGTTGCGAACCCCTCATCGTGCATGTCGTCAGTCTCGACCAGTGCCCGCGGACGCCGGATCATCCTTTGGTCGACGATCGGGCACCGATGGTCTGAATCGGTCCGTCCGCGTTGCCGGCCCGCGACGGCGCTCGTAGTGTCGACGTGTCGCTGGCGGACGAGCCGTCGAGCGGACGAGGAGCGTTGCATGTCGAACCGCGAGACCGACCCCCGGACCACCGGAGCCGCGTTCCGTCGCTCTGCCGCCACCGTGGCGGTCGCCTGCGCCGTGGCCGGATCGCTCGTCGGTCTCGGTTCCGTCGGCGCCCTCGCCGCACCGGAACGCACCTCGGCGCACGGCTCGACTCCGACCGCCCAGCCGACGCCCGTGCCGAAGGTGCAGTACGGCGATGCGGACATCGCGCGGTTCCAGGCATCGCCGTACGCGGACGACGCGGTCGCACTGGCCGCGGCGTGGAACACCGACGTCACGACGGCGAAGGGTCGAGCGGGCGCCGATCTGCGAGCCGGGACCGCGCTGCCGTTCGCCGCCGGGGACGCCGCCAGCTACCCGTTCACGCAGGAGCAGCAGCGCAACGCCTTCTTCCTCGGGTACGGGGACTTCCAGCAGGCTCTGGGGCTCGCCGTCGCCTGGGGCGTGCCCGACGTCGACACCGTGAAGACGAAACTCGGAGCTGGGGTGATCGCCCACCGACCCATGCCGGCACCGCCGACGACGTACACCGATGCCGAGTACGCGCGGGCGTTCACCGCGAGCGGGTACGACGACGGCGACGGCGCCCGACTCGCCGCCCTCTGGCAGAGTCCTTCGACCTACAGCGCCGAGGTCACGGCGGGGAAGGCGCTCCTCGCCGGCGCCACGCTGCCGCTCTGATCGTGCCGACCACGGAGCCCCTCACCGCGCGGGTCGGTTTCGAGGTCGAGCTGCTCGCCCCCGCCGGCAGCAGTCGCCGCGCGTTGGCCGAGCGGATCGCCCTCGAGCACGGCGGCAGCGTCCACCGGGTGCTCCACGTCGACTCGGAGCCGTCGCTCGTGCCGGGAATGGGCCAGTTCTGGCACCTGACCCCCGGGTACCGGATCGACGACGCCGCGGGCAACGAGCTGGCCACCCTGGTCGACGACATCACCATCGTCGAGGACATCCGACGCGACCAGCTCGCCGCGCGGTGCGGGGGCCCCGAACACCGAGGGTGTCGGCTCTGCCGACCGGACCCGGACCCCGACGCCTTCCGGATCCTGTCCGACGACCTCCGACTCCTCCGGCTCGCCGGGGACACCACCGGCGAGCAGACCTCGTTCCGGCACGCGTTGGACGGCATCGCGAACGTGTTCGGCGTCGAGGTCGAGACGATCGGCGCCGTTCGACGGGTCCGCGACCACACCGGGGCGAGCATCGCCATGGCGGCCGCCCTCGCACCGGGGCGCGAACGACCGTGCGAGATCGTGACGCCGCCGATCCGTTCCGGGCACACCGAGGCGCTCGAAGCGCTGCTCGGACCGGCGCGGGCGCTCGGCTTCCGGGTGCCGGTCGAAGCAGCCGTGCACCTGCACCTCGATGCCGGTCCGTTCCGGAACTCCCCGGCGTTCGCGAACGTCGTCCGGTTGTTCACCGCGTACCGCAGCGGGCTGCACGCCGTCCTCGGGACGAACCCGCACTGTGTCCGGACCGGCGCGCTCCCCGAAGCCCTCACGACGGTGGTCGACACCGAGTCGCGGTCCGGCGCGGAGTGGCCGCGTCTGCAGGAAGCGGTCCGGGAGCTCGGCCTCACGAAGTACCTCGACGTGAACCTCACCGCGCTCCTGACCGACACCCCGCCCCGTGACACCATCGAGATCCGGATCCTGCCCGGCATGCTGGACGGGGCGGACATCACGCGACGAGCGGCCGTCGTGGCGTCCCTCCTCGAACGGTGCCTCGATCCGACCCCGATCCCGGAGCCACCCTCCGGCGTCCCGTCCGACGAGGCGCTGCACCACCTCCTCGCCGACGCGCGCTCCCGACTGCGGGGACGCTCGCACCCGGCACTAGCGTGAGACCCGTGCAACGGCGACGCGAACCGATGGCCTGGCTCCGAGGGCCCTCGCGGCGACGGTTGGTCGTCATCGCGGCGGGCGCCGCTGCGTACTTCGTCGGACTCGCCGTGGCGCTGCACCTGGCCTGGTACCCGCAGGGGCTCCCCGGGTACGTGTTCTTCGGGGTCGCCGCCGCCGTCGCCGCCGCGACCTGTGTGCGGTGGCCGTTGGAGACGTTGACGAACCTCACGGCGTTCACGGCGTACGTCTGCCTCGCTCCGCTGCCCGAGGAGATGTACGGGTTGTACGTCCGCCCGCCGGAGGCGCTCGTCCCGCTCGCGCTCGTCACGTTCCTGATGATCTCGAACGGTGGCCCGGTGTTTGCGCCCGCTGCCACGTTCGGCACGCTGTCGGTCCTGACGATCGTCCCCTGGAAGGACGTCGTGCAGCTGGTCGCAGAACGCCGTCCGTGGTCCGAAGCCGCCCTCATCGACTCCGGGACGGACCGGTCGGTGCTGCTGGGCGAACTGATCGGCTGCGCACTCGTGGTGCTGGTCGCCGTGATGCTCCGACGGCAGCGGCGGGTCACCGCGCAGCTCGCCGAGCAGAACCGCGAGCTGACTCGGCTGCAGGCCGCCACGATCGCGCACGCCGCCGAACGCGAACGCACCCGCGTCGCCCGGGAGGTGCACGACGAGGTGGCGCACCACGTCGCGGCACTCGTCATCCACGCCCAGTCCTCCCTGCGGATCGCCGACCGCGACCCCGGGCAGCTCGTCGACGCCATGCGGGTCGTCGCCGAGGGGGGTCAGGACGTCCTCGCCCGCATCCGCTCGGTCGTCCGGGTCCTGCGGGTGCCCCCGGAGACGGCACCGGTCCTCGGCAGCCTCGCCGACGAGCTCCTCGCCCTCGCCGAGCGCATCCGCGCCATCGGGTACGACGTGGACAGCACCGTGACCGTCCGCGGAGAGGTCCCCGAACGCGAACGCACCGCCGTCCTCGGCATCGTCCAGGAGAGTCTGACCAACGTGATGCTGCACTCGTCCGCGCGGACCATCTGCATCACGGTGCAGGAGCAGCAGTGGTCGTGGACCATCGACGTGACCGACCCGGGTCCGAAGCAGGAGCGGTTCCCGACCGTGCCCCGCGGTGGCTCGGGGATCCCATCGATGCGGGAACGCGTCGGCACCTTCGGCGGCACCTTGGTCGCCGGCCCGACCGAGGACGGTTCCGGGTGGTCGGTGTCCGCCACGATCCCCATGCTCACCCCCTCGAAGAAGGAGACGACCAGATGACGCTGCGGGTACTCGTCGTGGACGACCAGGCGATCGCACGGGCAGGCCTCGCGACGATGCTCGACGCCGAGGACGACATCGACGTCGTCGGCCAGGCGCACGACGGCGAGAGCGCGGTGCGGACGGCTCGCGCGACCGAACCGGACGTCATCGTGATGGACATCAGGATGCCCGGCCTCGACGGCATCGGTGCGACACGGCAGATCCTCGGCGCACAGGCCTGCGCGGTCGTCCTCATCACGACCTTCGACGACGACCAGTACCTGTTCGACGGCATCGCAGCCGGAGCGTCCGGGTTCCTGCTGAAGGACTCCGGACCGGACCTCATCGGCGCCGCCGTCCGCGCCGCCGCCCGCGGGGACTCCCTCATCGACCCGGCGATGACGCGTGCGCTGATCGCTCAGTCGATCGCCCCCGCTCCGGCTCGGCGGGCCGACGCGGTCCAGCAAGCCGCTCTGGCGTCGCTCAGTGACCGCGAACGTGACGTCCTCAGCGCCGTCGCCCGCGGCCTGAGCAACGGGGAGATCGCCAGCGAGATGTTCCTCAGCACCGCGACCGTGAAGAGCCACATCTCGAGCGTCTTCGCGAAGACGGGCACGAAGACCCGCGTGCAGGCGGTGGTGTTCGCATTCGCGACGGGCTTCACGGATCCGAGCACCGGCGAGCCGGTTCCACCATCGGGCTGACCGCGAACCGCGGTGATTCCGACGAAGGGAGGAACGCGAGGCCGCCGGGACGCGCACCGTGGACACATGCGCACCATCCGGATCGGTCTCAGTCTCCTCGCCGCCACCGCAACCCTGGCGGCACTCTCCGCCTGCTCGGGCACCGGCACCCCGACAGCGTCCCCGACCGCCACGTCGACCGCCGACGCCACGACCACGACCGCCACGCAGCACGCGACTCCCCCGACGTCCCCGTCGCCGTCGCCGTCGGCAACGGGAACGGCACAGGGGTCGTGCGGGACAGAGTCCGCTGCGACGGCCGTGCAGCAGGCGGTCGCGACCCTGCCCCGCCCGGTCCCGAACCTGCCGGACGCGACGTGGGACGCATCGCACGCGGACACCTCCGGGTACGACCCGTGCGCCGCGCTCGCGTGGTCCGTCGTCTCGGTGGCCGACGGGACGCCGAGCTCCCCGAACGCCATCCTGCTGTTCCACGACGGCAAGTACCTCGGCACCGCCACCAAGGTGCAGTACCCGTTCGAGCCGACGGTCACCCGGAAGTCCGAGACCTCGATCGCGGTCACCTACCGGTATGCGAAGCAGACGGACGCGAACGCGAACCCGTCGGGCACCGCGGACGCCACCTTCACGTGGGACACCGCAGCCGGCAAGGTCGAGATGGCGGGTGCGGTTCCTCCGGCGTCGTCGTGACCCCGTCGGGACGCACGCCGCCCGGGTCGTCAGCGGGCCGCGTGCTCCCGCGCTTCCATGGCGTCCCAGGCGAAGCTCGCGAGCCAGTGGGTGGAGTAGTACTCCTCGCCGACGCTTGCGGCCAACCCCGACGCGAGGAGCCGATCCGCCGCGTCGTCGAGCACCGCAGCGAGCGGCTCGCCGTCACCCAACGTGTCTGCGATGCGACGGGCCGATCCGGCACGCGACAGGTCGAGCCCGAACAGGTGCACCTGCTGCGGGTCGTTCTCGTCGCGGACGGTCGTCGGGGTGAGGATCGCGTCGCCCGGCTGCACCTCGGACAGGAACGCACGGGCCCACGGCGCGAACTCCGCCGCCGGCAGCACCGCACGCATGAGGTCCGCCTCGGCCATTCCCGCGGACAGGAAGTCGTGCCCGCTGCGCTCCCAGGCGAACGGCCACCCGGCGTCGTCGCCGAACCACTCCCGCGCAGCGCGCTCGCACGTCGCCGCGAGTTCGTCGCGCCCGAGGGACCGTGCCGCCTCCAGCACGAGCAGCAGCCCGAACGCGGAGTTCGCGTGCACGCCGTGGCGCACCGGGTGGGCAGCACCGTCGACCCAGTTCGTGACGAGCTCCTCGACGACGTCGACCAGCGGGACGAACCCGGGCGCGAGGGACCGGATCGCTGGGACCTCTGATGCGCCGATCTCTGCGGCGAGCCGCATCAGCCAGGCCCATCCGTACGGGCGCTCGTAGTGTGGCGTCCCGCGGAGGTACGCCGCTTCCGTCGCGAGGTGATCCGCGCCGAGGTGGGCCTGCAGGACGGAGGTGAGCCGTGCCTCCAGTCCGGCCGGCAGGCCGAACGCGACCAGGCGCGCGGCGAGCCAGTGCATGTGCACGGACGAGTGCCAGTCGTACGACGTGGCGAAGGCGGGGTGCAGCTCGACGGGCAGTGCCCGGTCGTCCGGACCGGACGTCGTGTGGTGCGCCGCGTAGGGGTACTCACGGGTGGTGTTCTCCACGGCGACGGCCGCGAAGCGGTCGGCCCAGGCGGCGCGGACCAGATCAGAATGCGACAAGGTACATGACTCCCATGTTGACGATGAGCAGGATGGCGGCGGTCGGGATCTGTGCCTTGATCGGCCCGTACTTGTCCCGCATCTCGAGCAGGGCAGCGGGGACGAGGTTGAAGTTCGCGGCCATCGGGGTGACGAGGGTGCCGCAGAAGCCGGCGAGCATGCCGATCGCGAAGATCGCGGCCGGGTTGCCGTCGAAGCCCTGCACGAGCACCGGCCAACCGATGGCGGCGGTCATGATCGGGAACGCGGCGAACGCGTTGCCCATGATGATCGTGAACAGCGCCATGCCGAGGCAGTAGACCACCACCGCGGCGATCAGCGAGCCGCCGGGCAGGATCGTCTTGATGATCGTCCCGACGGCGTCGCCGACCCCGGCCTGGGTGAAGACGATGCCGAGCGTGGAGAGCATCTGCGGCAGGAGCGCTGCCCAGCCGATGGCCTGCAGCAGGCGGCCGCCCTCGCGCAACGGCGTCGCGACCTTCGGCGGTCGCAGGATGAACACCGCGACGACGACCGCCAGCACCGACCCGATGCCGAGTCCGGTCAGGGTCGCGCTGCCCTCGGCGAGGAGCGGCTTTCCCCCGATCGACACGAGGGGGCCGAGCGTCGCGACGAGCACCGCCACGACCGGCACGACCAGCGCCGGCACGAAGAGCCGGTTGCCGTACCGCGCGGCGAGGGTCGCGCGTTCCGCCGAGCTGGTGGTGGCGAGCACGCCCGTCGCGCTGCTCGGGCGAACGGTCACGCCGGTGGGTTCCGCGGGTCCCGTCTCCGCCCCCGCACCCGCTCCGGGAACGGTCGCGACCCGGGTGCGGCTCGGCCGGCCGCCTCGCGCCGTGGTGCCGGTGAAGCCGAGGCCGGCGAGCGCGACCATCACGAGGACCGCGATCCCCAGCACCCACGCCGGCGCCGTCTTCGCCGTGACGAACGTGCCGTAGAAGAACGACAGGCCGAGGACGCCCCAGAAGCCGGCGTTGCCGAGACGCTTGGCGTGCGTGGTGTCCGTCACGATCAGGACCGCGACGGCGATGAAGAAGGCCCCGATGAGCCAGTAGAGCCATTCGCTGGTGATCACGCGGTCGCTCCGATGCTCGCCGAGGTGTCCGAGTTCCGCATGTCCGCGGCCATCCGGTCGAGCTTCCGGTCGAACAGCAGCAGCCGTGTGCCGTGCACCAGGAGCGCGGCGATGCCCGTCGGGATCGCCCACAGCGCCAGGTCGATCGGCTCGAGCGACAGCCCGTACGTCGCGTCGACGAAGGTCGTGATGAGCAGGATGGAACCGACCGCGACGAAGACGTCCTCGCCGAAGAACACCCCGACGGTGTCCGAGGACGCCGAGTAGCCCTTGATCTTCTCGCGCATCCGCTCGTCGATCCGGCCGTACTTCTTCGTCGCCGCGCCTTCTGCCATCGGGTGCACGAGCGGACGGACGGTCTGTGCCGGACCGCCGATGCTCGTCAGGCCGACGGCCGCGGTGATCTGCCGGACCGCCAGGTAGCCCGCCAGGATCCGGCCGGTCGTGAGCTTGTCGAGCTTCGCGATGAGGCGCTTGGCCTGGTCCTGCAGGCCGTAGCGCTCGATCAGGCCGATCACCGGCAGGACCAACGCGAAGGTGGTGACGGACCGGCTGGAGGCGAACCCGTTGCCGAACGCGTCGAGGATGCCGACGGGACCGATCCCGCCGATGGCCGCGGTGACGATGCCCGCGACGGTCACGACGAGCAGCGCGTTGACACGCAACGCGAACCCGACGATGACGACGGCGACGCCGATGAGGACGAACATGCGGGACAGTCTGGACGGAATTGTTCAACAATCGCAAGACCCTGTCGAGATCTGTAACACCACGGTCACACGCCTGACCTGTGGAGGGATCGTGCCAGGATCGTCGGCATGACCCGAACCGTCGGCAGCGCCGAGTCCGTCGCCGGCCGGCTCCGTTCCGCCATCGCCGCCGGGGAGTTCTCCCCCGGCGCGCAGCTGTCCGAGGAACGGCTGAGCGAGCAGCTCGGGGTCTCGCGGAACACCCTGCGCGAGGCGTTCCGGCTCCTCGCGAGGGATCGTCTCGTGGAGCACGTGTTCAACCGCGGGGTGTTCGTCCGCCGACTCTCCGCGGACGACGTCTCCGACCTCTACGCCGCCCGACGGGTGCTCGAGGACGCGGCGGTCCGCGCGATCCTGCCGGACTCCCCCGCGCTGGTATCGGCCGCTGACGCCGTCGACGCCGCGCACGCAGCAGCATCAACCGGAGACTGGCGCGCCGTCGGCACCGCGGACATCGCGTTCCACTCGGCGCTCGTCCGGGCCGTGCCGAGCACCCGGGTCCACGCGCTGATGGACTCGTTGCTCGCAGAGATGCGGCTCGCGTTCCTGACGACCGACGACCCCGCGTCGTTCCACGCCGGGTTCGTGGAACGCAACGCCGCGATCGTCGCGGCGCTCCGTGCCGGGGACGCCTCGGCTGCGGCAGCGCTGCTGACCGACTACCTCGACGACGCGGAGCGGACGCTCCGGACGGCCGCGGGTACGGACGTCACCGTGCGGACGGGAGCCACTCGCTGAACCGGGGGCCGACCACCTCGATGTGACGCTCCGGCACCAGGGCGCCCGCACGGAACGCCCGACCGGTCCGTCCGGGGATCCGGAGTGGTACCGGCACGAGCCCGGGAAGGCGCATGGCTCGCGTCATCTCCCACAGCGTCGTGGTCTCGGGACCCGCGACCTCCACGACCGGGGCCGTCCGCGCGCCGACCACGACGTCCGCGATCACCCCGGCGACCGCGTCGAGGGAGACGGGAGCGATCGTCATGCCCGGGACGAGCACGAACGGCCCGAACCGCATCCGCTCGGTGTTCTGCCGCGCGAACTCGAACCACTGCGTCGACCGGAGCACGGTGAGCAGGGGGCTGACCGCGGCTGCCGCCTGCTCCTGCGCCGTCTTGCCCGCGAAGTACCCGTACCCCTGCACCTCGGGTCGCGTGCAGTTGACGATCGAGAGCAGCACGTGCCGCGCGCCGCGTCGGGCGGTCGCGGCACCGATGGCTCGCGTCGACCGGGTGAAGAAGTCCGTCGCACGCCTCCGGCTCGTCGTGAACAGCCCGGTGGCCTCGACGACCACCTCCGCATCCCCCAGGGCAGCGTCGACGTCGTCGCGCACGACGTCGAACCCCGTCGACCGGGACAGCTGCGTCACCGTGCACCCCCGGGCCGCCACCGCATCAGCGATCGCCTTCCCGGAGACGCCTCCTCCGACCACTACCGCACGCATGACGCCGTCCGTTCTCTACACATGTAGAGAACACTACGATGGTAGAGACGGGGAGGGAAGTGATGGGACGACGCGAGGACCTCGCCGACGCCGGGGTGCGGCTGACGGCACGAGGGGGAACCAGGGCACTCACCCACCGGGCGGTGGACGCAGAAGCCGGCGTGCCGTCGGGATCGACGTCCTACTACGCGTCGACACGACGCGAACTCACCGCGCTCGTGGTCGCCCGGATCACGTCGCAACTCGCCGAGGACGTCGTCGCCCTGCAGATCCCCGAGCAGGTCGACGAGGACGCGGTGGTCTCGATCGCGGTGGGGTTCCTCGAGCACCTCACTGCCCGTCATGTCGCACAGTCCGTCCGGCTGGCGTTGCTCCTCGAACTCCGGGACGACGAGGAACTCCGCGCACCCCTCACCGGGGCCGACCCGGTCCGGGCAGCGCTCATCGACACGGCGCGAACCCTGCTGGAGCGGATCGACGTCGTCGCACCGGAGCGGTGCGCCATCGATCTCGTCGGGCTCGTCGACGCACTCCTGCTGTACCGCACGGCCGCCGTGGCCCCCGTGGACGAGGGGTCGATCCTCCGAGCGTACGTCGCCGGGCTCCCGCGACGTGCGGCACGAGGACACCGGACGCACTGATCGCCGCGCCGACGACGCGGTCATCTTGATGAGCAGGAGTAATAGGTATGAGCACCTTGACCGGAGCACATCGAGGCGTCGATCATCGGGTCCGTGACGGGCAACGCCGCCCGCCACGGAACGATCCCCGGAGGACGCAATGCCTGCACGATCCACCTCGTTCGGTCTCTCCCGCCGGTCCCTGATCGTCGGTGCCTCTGCCGTCGCCGCACTCGCGACCGCCGACACCGTCGTGGGCCCCTGGCGAGCAGCGGCCGCAGCTCCCACGGACTTCGCGCGGTACCGGTCGCAGTGGCTGGGCACGCTGATCGCGGACTACGACGCATCCGACCCCGTCCTCGTCGCCTACGTGCAGGACACCGCCACGGCAGCGAACGTGTTCTGGCACGGCGCGACGCCGCTCGACACCTCGGCGAACCGCACGACGCTCTGGGCCGATCTGGCGAGCCCCACCACCTCGTCGACCGTGACGAGCACCGCCAACCGACTGCGGCAGCTGGCACTGGCGCTGCGCTCCCCCGGCTCGAGCCTTTCCGGCAACACCGCCCTGCGCGCCGACCTCGTCTCGGCGCTCGACTGGTTCCTCGCACACAAGTACGACGCGACGTCGTACTACGACAACTGGTGGGACTGGCAGATCGGGACCCCACTGGCGCTGAACGACTTCGTCGTGCTCATGTACGACGACCTGTCCGCCGCGCAGATCAGCACGGCGATGGCCGCGATCGAGCACTACGAACCCGACCCGAAGGTCACCGGCGGCGCGACCTCGACCGGCGCGAACCGCAACTGGGCCTGCGCGGTGACGATGCTGCGCGGCGCGATCAGCGGCGACCAGGCGGTCATCGACGGTGCACGACAGGACCTCGAGACGATCTTCCCGTACGCGACGTCGGGCGACGGGATGTACACGGACGGCGGCTTCGTCCAGCACGTGACGTACGCGTACACCGCGGGGTACGGCCTGTCCCTGCTGCAGGTCCTCAGTTCGATGATGGTCGCGTCGCTCGGCACCCCGTGGACGTTCTCGACCGCACAGGTCGCCGAGGTGTTCGACTGGACGCAGGACAACTTCGCCCCGTGGGTCTACGGCGGCGGCTTCATGGACATGAACCACGGTCGCGGGATCTCCCGGTTCTACGAGACCGACCGCCGGCAGGGCAGGCTCGTTCTCGGCGTCCTGCTCCAGCTCGCCGCCGTGTTCCCCACGACGGGAGCACAGCAGCTCCGGTCCCAGGTCAAGGGGTGGCTCACGGCCTACGACTCGTACACGTTCGCCGGGAGCACGCCGGGGGAACGCCAGCCGGGGTTCTTCACGTACGACCCCGTACCGATCCAGCAGGTCCTGCTCACGTCGGTGGTCCTCGGGCGCGCGCTGATGGCCGACACGGCTGTGCCGGTCGGCGACGAGTCGACCAGGACCGTCGTCGCGACCTCGATGGCACGAGCGGTGCACCGCCGACCGGGGTTCGCGATGGGGTTCGCGATGGAGACCACCGCGATCAAGCCGTACGAGTGCGCGAACGGCGAGAACCGGATGGGCTGGTACCAGGGCGAGGGCGCGGTCTACCTGTACCTGCCGAACCAGCTCGGGCACTGGGCGAACGAGTGGTGGCCCACCGCGGACAAGACCCGCATCCCCGGGACGACGGTCGTCCAGAAGACCCCGACCGTCGGCGTCGGCGTCCGCTCCACCGTCGCGAACACCTGGGCCGGCGGCGCGGTGCTCGACGGCGACGCGGCGATCGGCATGGGCCTGTCGTTCAAGACGCAGCCGCTCCGTGCGCGGAAGTCGTGGTTCTGCATCGGCGACGCGGTCGTCTGCCTCGGCGCGGGGATCACGAGCAGCGACGGCAACGTCGTCCAGACGATCGTCGAACAGCGCAACGTCGGACCGTCCGGGCGCACCGCGCCGATCATCGACGGCGCGACCTTCGACACCGTCCGGAGCGCCCCGACCGCGTTCACACCGAAGTGGGCGTACATCCCGAGCACCTGCGGGTACCTCTTCCCGCAGGACGGCACCACGGTGCAGGTCGTGCGTGAGGACCGCACCGGCAAGTGGACGGACATGGACGACCGTGGCACGTACGAGGACGGCACGACGTACTCGCGGCGGTTCATCGGGTTCTGGATCGACCACGGCACCGACCCGACGGACGCCCAGTACGCGTACATCCAGCTCCCCGGCGCGACCCAGGCGCAGGTCGCCGGGGCCGCAGCCACGATGGCCGACGTGACCATCGCCGCGAACACCGACGACGTGCAGGCCGTCACCAGGAAGACCGGCGCGGCCACGAGCACCGACCACGTCACGATGGCGAACTTCTGGAAGGCCGCCACGCCACCGAAGGCCGCCGGCATCCAGGTCGACCAGCGGGCGTCCGTGGTGCTCAGCCGACAGGGCGACCAGCTGTCCGTCGCCGTCAGTGACCCGACCCAGCGCGTCACCGGCGAGGTCGTCGTCACACTCGACAGCGCCGTGCTCGAGCGCGACCCG
This sequence comes from Curtobacterium sp. L3-7, assembly GCF_048756585.1. Classification (NCBI taxonomy): domain Bacteria; kingdom Bacillati; phylum Actinomycetota; class Actinomycetes; order Micrococcales; family Microbacteriaceae; genus Curtobacterium; species Curtobacterium sp. L3-7. The sequence goes on from NZ_CP151474.1 coordinate 3,792,496, forward strand.
GCGGATCCGGGCGACACCGAGGTCCGCGTGGTCTCGACGAGCCCGCGGCTGCAGATCGCGATCCCGGTCGGCGGCGCAGCGGGGAGGTCGTTCGTGGCCCGGTTCCGGACCTCCTGAACCGGCGGGGAGATCATTTTCAAGATATTTCGCTGCTCATACGTATGAACGGGTGATATCGCGTACGGTCATCCGTATTACCTCATCGACGAGGTCGACAGCCCCGGAGCAGACCCCATGCCAGCACCCCACGCACGCGTCACACAGCGCATGATCGCCGACATCGCCGGCGTGAGTCAGTCCACCGTGTCGCTCGTGCTGAACGGCAAGGCGGACGAGACCCGTCGGATCCCGGCGGCGACCCGGGACCGCGTGCTCGACGTCATCCGCGAGACCACCTACGTCGCGAACCCGGTCGCACGGAGCCTCGTCGGCGCGACGAACGACCTCATCGGCGTCTTCACGTACGAGCCGGCGTTCCCGAACCGCTCGTCGGACTTCTACACGCCGTTGCTCACCGGCATCGAGAGCGCCGCCGAACACGTCAGGGCCGACCTGCTCGTGTTCACGAGCACCCCCGTCGTGAACGGCAGGCGGCGGCTGTTCCACGAGTCGAACCGCCTGCGGCTCGCGGACGGCTGCATCCTGCTCGGCCGCGAGATGGACGCCGACGAGCTCGAACGGCTGCTGGACACGGACTACCCGTTCGTGGCCATCGGCCGTCGCGACGCCGCCGGTGGCCGGGTGCCCTACATCGGTGTCGACTACGCGGCCGCGACGCAGGCGCTCGTCCGGCGTGCGCTCGACCTCGGGCACGCCCGGTTCGGCCTGCTGCGCCTGCCACTCGGCGCCGAGTCGTCCCGCGACCGGCGTGCCGGCATCGTCGACGCCCTCTCCGGAGCCGGGCTCGACACGGCGGACGCACTTGTGGAGACCGCCGTGACCGATCACCGGACGGTGGCCGACGCGTGGGAGGCGATCCGAGCCTCCCGTCCGACCGTCGTCCTCGTCGAGGACCCGGATGACGGCGAGGAGCTGCTCGAACTGCTCGCCGACGACGTCCCTGCCAGGGTGTCGGTCGTCGTGCTCGGTGAGCACACCCGTCACCGCGACCGCGGGACGGACGTCACGCGGCTCAGCGCGCCACGGACCGAACTCGGTGCCCGCGCCGTCGCCGCGCTCACCGAGCGCATCGCCGCCGTCCAACGCGGCGATGCCCCGGATCCGGTGCAGGAGCTCCTCGCCTGCACACTCGTCGCCGGCACCACACTCGGCCCGCCGCCGCGCTGAGCCGAACGCGCCCGACCGCACGCCGACGCGGCCGCCCGCGCGCACCCGATCCCGTCCGACCCCGCTCACTCCCCGAACCGCCCCGATCCGTCAGGAGTCGCTCCACCATGCCCGGAACCACCCCAACACCGGCCCCGACCGTCGGTGCCACCACGGACGCCGTCACGACCGACGTCGTCGTCATCGGCGGCGGCCTCGGCGGCGTCGCTGCCGCACTCGCCGTCTGCCGGGCGGGTCGACGCGCCGTCCTCACCGAGGAGACGGACTGGCTCGGCGGACAGCTGACCAGCCAGGCCGTGCCGCCGGACGAGCACCCGTGGGTCGAGCAGTTCGGCGTCACCCGGAGCTACCGCGCCCTGCGCGACGGCATCCGCGACCACTACCGCCGGGCGTACCCGCTCCGCGCCGAGGCAGCCGCGCTCACCGACCTGAACCCCGGTGCCGGCCGCGTGAGCAAGCTCTGCCACGAACCGCGCGTCGCACTCGCGGTGATCGAGGAGATGCTCCAGCCGTACCGCACCGCCGGACTCCTGACGGTCCTGCTCGAGCACCGACCCGTCGCCGCGACGACCGACGGGGCCCGGGTCACGAGCGTCACCGTCGAACGGACCGACGGCCGCCGGACCGAGCTCCGTGGCGCGTTCGTCCTCGACGCGACCGAGACCGGCGACGTCCTGCCGCTCGCCGGCGTCGAGCACGTCGTCGGCGCCGAGTCGCGCGACGAGCACGGCGAGCCGCACGCACCGGAGGTCGCCGACCCCGCGAACCAGCAGGGCATCACGTTCTGCTTCGCCGTGTCGCACCACGAGGGCGAGGACCACACCATCGAGCGCCCCGAGATGTACGACTTCTGGCGCTCGTACCAGCCGGACTTCTGGCCGGCGCCGCTCATCGGGTTCCTCGCACCGGACCCGCGCACGCTCGAGGCACACCCGCGCACCTTCGAGCCGAACCCCGACACCGACCCCCTCGCCGTCAGCGCCGACCAGAGTGCCGACGCCGGCGACAAGGAGCTGTGGGGCTTCCGGCGGATCGTCGCGCGGAAGCTGTTCGCGGACGGGGCGTTCGAGTCCGACATCTGCCTCGTCAACTGGCCGCTCAACGACTACTGGCTGAAGCCCGTGATCGGGACCTCCGGGGACGCCGGAGCCGACGCGGAGACCACCAGGCAGGCGCTGTACGAAGCACGGCAGCTCTCGCTCTCGGTCCTGTACTGGTTGCAGACCGAGGCACCCCGGCCCGATGGCGGAGCAGGCTTCCCCGGTCTCCGACTGCGCGGCGACGTCACCGGCAGCGAGGACGGTCTCGCCAAGGCCGCCTACATCCGCGAGTCCCGCCGGATCCGTGCGGTGACCACGATCGTCGAGCAAGACGTCTCCGCCGAGGTCGTCGGCGTGACCGGCCGGACGCGCTACCGCGACTCGGTCGGCGTCGGCAGCTACCGGCTCGACCTGCACCCGTCCACCGGTGGCGACAACTACGTCGACATCGCGAGCGTCCCGTTCGAGATCCCGCTCGGCGCGCTCGTCCCGCAGCGTGTGACGAACCTGCTGCCTGCCGGCAAGGACATCGGCACCACCCACATCACCAACGGCTGCTACCGGCTGCACCCCGTCGAGTGGAACGTCGGCGAGGTCGCCGGCGCACTCGCGGCCCACTGCATCGCGACCGGCTCCACCCCCCAGTCCGTCCAGGCCGACGACGACCGCTTCGCCGCCTTCGCCGCCGGTCTCGACCGCGACGGCGTCGAGCGGCGCTGGCCAGCGGTCCAGGGCTACTGACGCTCCACCTCACCCGAAAGGTCACAACGACGTGAAACCCAACGCACTGCGCATCGGCATCGACGTCGGTGGCACGTTCACCGACGCGGTCGCCATCGACGCCCCCACCCTGCAGCTCATCGGGCAGGCCAAGGTCCCGACCAGCCACGACCACCCCGACGGCGTCGCACACGGCATCGTCGAGGCGCTCCACCAGCTGCTCGAACGGATCGGCCGTTCCGCCGAGGACGTCGTGTTCCTGGCGCACGGCACCACCCAGGCGACGAACGCCCTGCTCGAGGGCGACGTCGACCCGGTCGGCCTCATCGGCGTCGGGACCGGTCCTGCCGGCTTCTTCGCGAAGCGGCTCCGACGGCTCGCGAAGATCGAGATCGCGGACGGCAAGAAGCTCCCCGTCGCGTACGAGCACGTCCCGCGCGCCGACGACGACCGGCACGTCGACGGTGTCCTCGACCGCTTCGAGCAGGCCGGGATCCGCTCGATCGTCGTCACCGAGCCGTTCTCCGTCGACGACCCCATCGGCGAGGAACACATCACCGCACGAGCGCGCGCCCGCGGCTTCCTCGTCACCGCGACGCACGACATCAGCTCGCTCTACGGCCTGAGCAAGCGGACGCGGACGGCGGTGCTCAACGCGGTCATCCTGCCGCGGATGTTCGCGACCGCCGACCTGGTGCAATCGAGCATCGACGCGGCGGGGATCACCGCCCCGCTGATGGTGATGCGGTGCGACGGCGGCGTGATGTCGCTCGACGAGATGCGGCGGCGGCCGCTGCTCACGGTGCTGTCCGGCCCGGCCGCCGGCGTCGCCGGGGCACTCATGCAGGAGAAGCTCTCCGACGGCGTCTTCCTGGAGACCGGCGGGACCTCGACCGACATCTCGGTCATCCGCCGCGGCAAGGTCGCGGTGCAGTACACCGAGTTCGGCGGCAGCTCCACCTACCTGTCGGCGCTCGACGTCCGCACCGTCGGCGTCGGTGGCGGGTCCATGGTCCGGATCCGGACAGGAGGCTCGGCGCAGGTCACGCACGTCGGCCCACGCAGCGCGCACATCGCGGGACTCCCCTACGCGTGCTTCGCGACGCTCGCCGACCTCGACGGCGCCACGCTGTCCACGGTCGCGCCGGTCGACGGCGACCCGGCCGACCACGCCGTGGTCGACGCGGCCGGTGGCCGCTTCGCGATCACGATGACGTGCGCCGCGAACGCCCTCGGTCTGGTGCCGGACACCGACTACGCGCACGCCGACCAGGCGGTCGCTCGCGCCGCCCTCGCACCGCTCGCGAGCGCGCTCGGCACCGACGTCGACGGTGCCGCACGTGCCGTCCTCGATGCCGGTGTCGCACCGGTCCGTGCCGTCGTCGAGCGCATGGTCGAGGACTACCGGATCCCCGAGGAGACGGTGCAGCTCGTCGGCGGTGGCGGTGGGGCTGCCTCGGTCACGCCGCACACCGGGGAACGAGCGGGCAAGCCGTGGCGGATCGCCGACCACAGCGAGGTGATCAGCCCAATCGGCGTCGCGCTCGCCCTCATCCGCGAGCAGGTCGAGCGGGTGATCCCCGGTGCGACCGACGAGCAGATCCTCGCGGTCCGTCGCGAGGCCGAGCAGGCCGTCATCAAGCAGGGAGCCGCCCCGGCCGAGGTCTCCGTCGACGTCACGGTCGACCCGCAGTCGAACACCGTCCGTGCCGTCGCGACGGGCGCCACCGAGCTCCGCACGCAGGACCGCACGGCACGGCTCACCGAGGACGACCTCCGCGCGGTCGCCGCTGGGAGCCTGGGCGTCGATGCACGAGCGCTGACCGTCCTCGCGGCGACCGACAGCCACGTCGTGTTCGGGTCGCCGGAGGAGCGCCGGTTCCTCCGGAAGCCGAAGCACCCGGTGCGCGTGCTCGACCGCGACGGCGTCATCCGCTTCGCGTCGGGTGACGCGCTGGTGGACCAGACCACGGCGGGTGCCGGTGCCGAGGCGATCCCCCGGCTCATCACCGAGCACACCTCCTACGGTGACGGTGGATCCCGTGCGCCGGCGCTCCAGCTGCTCGTCGGGCCACGGATCGCCGACCTGTCCGGGGTGCTCGACGAGTCGCAGCTCGTGTCGCTCGCGCGCACCGAGGTCGAGGGGCACGACCGGGCGGAGTCGCTCGTGGCCGTGCTCGAGGTCCGGTCGTGACCGTCGTGGCCGAGGCGGCGGCGATGCGCGCGCTCGAGGACCTGGACGACGCCGAGCTCGGCGCGCAGCTGCTCCGTGGCGTGCCGACGAACGAGCTCCGCAGCGACGAGGAACTGCTGCGGCACGCGGCCAGGGCGACGGCGTTCGGCGCGGAGCTGGCCGGTTCGACGGCTGGTTCGACACCGTCCGGTCCGCCGGCCGGCTCGACGGCCGGCTCGACGCCGGCGATCGTCGAGCACGACGGCGGGCTCGACGCCGCGCTGCTCGCGCAGTACGACTCCAGGCACCACCGGATCGACCTGTTCACCGACACGATCGCGTTCTGCGAGCGGCTCGTCGACGAGCTCGGGTGGCGACACCTGTTCCCGGTCGGCTCGGTGCGTGCAGCGGCCGTCGAGCACGAGCGCGCGCACCACCTCGTCACGGCCGACCGCTCCCGTGGCCTCCGTGCGGCGCTCGACCACCAGGTCTTCCGCCTCGGACGCTTCCACCGGCTCGCCTACATCGCCGGCACCGACGAGGTGGCCGCACACGCGTTCGCCGCCAGGAGCCTCGGACTCACCCGGTCCCCGCTCCTCCTCACCCGAGCGGCGACGGCCGCGATCCGGACGCGCAACGATGCGCGCTCCGCTTCGAACCCGAAGGAGAACTGACCAATGGGCATCGCAATCATCGTCATCATGGCGATCGGGGTCGCCCTGATCCTCACCGGCAAACTCCCCACGGCGTTCGCCCTCGTGCTGCTCGCGGTGGCGATCGCGCTCGCGGGTGGTGCCTCGTTCGTCGGCGCCGAGAACAGTGTGCTGACCACCGTGGTCCAGAACGGGGCGATCACGCTCGCGTCCACGATGGTGGCCATCCTGCTGGGCTCGTGGCTCGGCTCGCTGATGCGGGACACCGCGATCGCCTCGACCCTGGTCCGCAAGACCGTCGAGTTCGGCGGTGACCGTCCCGTCGTGATCGCGCTCGGTGTGCTGGTCATCTCGGCACTGTGCGGCGCGGTGACCGGCTCGGCTCCCGCTGCCCTGCTCGCCGGCGTGATCGGCATCCCCGCCATGATCGCCGTGGGTGTCCCGAAGGTCACCGCTGCCGGCACCATCCTGATGGGCATCGGTGCCGGGGTGCCGTTCGAGCTGCCGGTCTGGCAGTTCTTCTCGACCGCGCTGCACCTCCCCATCCCGCAGGTGCGCTCGTTCATGATCCTGCTGTTCCCGTTCGCCGCCGCAGCCGCCGTCGCCTACGTCATCGTCGAGACCCGGCGACGCGGCACCGTGCACGCCTGGTCCCTCGCGGCCCCGGCCGACGGAACCCGCGTCGTCACGAGCCGGCGTCGACGACTCGGTGATGCGCCGTGGTTCGCGCTGCTGACCCCGCTCGTACCGATCGTCCTGGCGCTCGTGCTGCAGGTGCCGATCATCCCGTCGCTCCTCGCGGGCGTGCTGTTCGCCGTCGTCACGACGACCCGACCGGCGCTCTGGGGCACCACGATGCTGCGGTCGCTCTACGACGGGTTCAAGGTCGCCGCTCCGCCGATCACGCTGTTCATCGCGATCGGCATGCTCCTCGCCGCCGTGGGCCTGCCGGGGTCGGTCGCCGCCCTGCGTCCGATCGTCGAGGCCGTCGCGCCGACGAACATCTGGCTGTACGTGATCGTGTTCTCGGTGCTCGTCCCGCTGTGCCTGTACCGCGGCCCGCTCAACATCTTCGGCCTCGGTGCCGGGATCGCCGGCGCGATGACCGCCATCGGCTTCTACTCGCCGATGGCCGTCCTCGGGCTGATGACCTCGTACAACCAGGTGTTCGGTGTCGCGGACCCGACGAGCACCCAGACGGTGTGGGCGTCGCAGTACGCGGGCGTCTCACCGCAGGCAGTGATGCTCCGTGTGCTGCCGTACGTGTGGGTCGTCGCCATCGCCGGCATCATCCTGTCGGCGGTCAAGTACCTCTGACGGCGGCCCGCGGGCGGCGGGCGGCCCCGGCCCCGGCCCCGGCCCCGGCCTCGGCTGGCCCCGCGCGAGGAGATCGAGTGCGCAGAAATGGGGACGTGCGACGCGAGCACTCCCCCACGTCTGCGCACTCGATGTACCGACGACGTGCCGCCGCCCGTAGTGTTCGGGTGTGCCCACCGACCCACGTCACTGGTTCCTCGCTCGCGACGAACGCGGCAACCTCGCCACCGACGTGCACGCCGGCGGGGACGACGCCGCACCGTGGTCCGAGGGCAACGCGGTGCGACCGCTCGTCCACGGCGCCCCGTACTTCGAGCGCATCCACGCGGAGCTGTGCGCGCTGCAACCGGGAGACCGGGTGTGGTTCACGGACTGGCGCGGCGACGCGGACGAGCGGCTCCTGCCGGACGGCCCGACCATCGGCGACCTGCTCGCCGAACGCGCACGGGACGGCATCGAGGTCCGCGGCCTGATCTGGCGCTCCCACGGCGAACGCGTCTCGGCATCGATCAGCGCGCGCTCGAACGAGCTGCTCGGCCGGAAGATCAACGACGCAGGCGGCGAGGTCCTCCTCGACCAGCGTGTCCGCGTCTTCGGGTCGCACCACCAGAAGTTCTTCGTGATCCAGCACCGGGGCGACCCCTCGCGGGACGTGGCGTTCGTCGGCGGGATCGACCTCTGCCACAGCCGCCGCGACGACGCCGCACACCAGGGCGACCCGCAGCCCGTGTCGATCGACGGCCGGTACGGCGAGCGCCCGGCGTGGCACGACGCCTCGATGGAGCTCCGCGGGCCGGTCGTCGCCGACGTGCTCGCGGTGTTCGCGGAGCGGTGGGACGACCCGCACCCGCTCGACCGCAGCCTGCCGTACCGGATGCTGCTGCAGCGCCTCACGCACATGCCCCGTCGGCCGGAGCCGCTGCCCGAGCGCACGCCCCCGCCACCCCGTGCCGGTGACCACGCCGTACAGCTGCTGCGCACCTACGGGGTGAAGCGCCCGCCCTTCCCCTTCGCGCCGGAGGGTGAGCGCAGCATCGCCCGCGCCTACGCGAAGGCGTTCTCGAAGGCGGAGTCCCTGCTGTACATCGAGGACCAGTACCTCTGGTCCCGCGAGGTCGCGTCGGGGATCGCCGAGGCCCTCGAGCGGAACCGGGACCTCCGGGTGATCATCCTCGTGCCGCGGTACCCGAACTCCGACGGCCCGCTCGGTGGCCCGCCCAGCCGGCTCGGGCAGATCGAGGCGTTGCGCTCCCTCCGCCGGAGCGCACCGGACCGGGTCGGCGTGTTCGACCTCGAGCACGAGGACGGCCGACCGATCTACATCCACGCGAAGATCTGCGTCGTCGACGACCAGTGGTTCACGATCGGTTCGGACAACTTCAACCGCCGGTCGTGGACGTCCGACAGCGAACTCACCTGTGCCGTCGTTGACGCCTCGACTGGCGACGGCTCCCTCGCCCGGGACCTCCGGCTGCAGCTCTGGGCCGAACACCTCGCGACGACACCGGACGACCCGCGCCTCGTCGGCTCCGGTGCCGAACTCCTGGCGCTGTGGCGAGCCCGAGCCCGCGCGCTCGACCACTGGCAGGAGGACGGCCGTCCCGGCGAACGACCTCCTGGCCGGATCCGTCGGCACGAGCCCGAGCCGGTGTCGGCGCTGCAACGTCTGTGGGCGCGGCCGGCGGCGCGGCTCGCGGTCGACCCGGACGGGCGTCCGCGTCGGCTCCGCGGCTCGACCCGCTTCTGACAGCCGCTCCACTCGAAGTGGGGGCTGTGCCTCGAGCGCGAGCTTCGCCAGACTTGTGCGGTTCTCAAGTTCCAAGGAGTCGCATGCCCCGCCCCCAGTCCGAGCGCCCACAGTCCCGCAAGGGCCACCGCCTGCCCGTTTCGACCTGGGTGGGCATCATCGGAACCGCGCTCGTGGCGCTCATCGGACTCGCCTCCGGCGGCGTCTGGACGATGGTGCTCATGGCGTCGATCGTGGTCCTGCTCACCGCGGTCTACGGCGCGCTCTTCCGCCGGACGACGTGGCTCCGCCTCCCCCGGAAGCGCGCCGCCGCCGGGATCGGTGCAGCGGTCGCGTTCGCAGTCCTGATCGGCTCGACGTCGGCGTACGGTGCAACGCACCCCGAGGTGACGACGCAAACCCGACCGATCTCGTTCGCATCAGCACCCGCAGCGGCACATACGACCGCGACACCGCACCGGACTGCGACGCCGACGCCGACGCCCACGCCAACGCCGGTACTCACCACGAAGACCGTCACCGAGACACTGCCGATCCCGTTCACGACGAGCACGGTCGAGAGCGCGACCCTTGCGAGCGGAACGTCGTCGGTCACGACAGCCGGCGTGGACGGCGTCGAGACCAAGACGTGGACGGTGTCCTTCACCGACGGCGTCGAGACGGGGCGGACGCTCGCGAGCGACGTCACCACGACGCAGCCGGTCACGCAGGTCACGACCGTCGGGACCTACGTCGCGCCGCCACCACCCGCGGCGCCGACCTGCACGAACGGCACGTACGTCAACACCGCGGGCAACACGGTCTGCCGACCGGAGGTGTCGACGACCGCCCCGAGCGGCGCGACCGCGAAATGCGGCGACGGAACGTACAGCTTCAGCCAGTCCCGGCGAGGAACCTGCTCGTCACACGGGGGCGTCGCGGCCTGGCTCTGACCTCGGGAATCAGAACCAGCGGAGAGCGAACTGCTCGACGACGTTCCGGACGACGCCGACGACCCCGGTCGTCGGTTCGCCGGAGTCGCGGCCGACGGCCCGGCGCATGGCGTCCTGCGCAGCCTCGTACTCGGTGCGTTCCTCACCGGAGAGGTCGTCGGGTGCCGTGGTCCTGATCGTCGCGATGCGCTCCAGCCGACGGAAGCCGTACCGGAACCCGATGGGTCGTGGCGCTGCCTGCACGAGCTGGAGCAGCTGCTCGTGGGAGTACCGGTCACCGGTCTCTCCGACGGCAGCGATGAAGTCCGTCAGCCCGCGGAGTCCCGCGTCGGACCCGCCGAAGCGGACCTGCAGGAGCCTCGCTCGGCTGCAGAGGTCGTACACCAGTGCCTCGTCCACCACGGTCCCCTCCCGACTCGTCGATCCGAGCCTCCCACAGCCGAACGGGCGACACCAGGAGCGCAACCAGCCGTACACGTCGCGCCGACGTTCCTGGACCCGCTCCTGAGCGAACCGGAGGCCCGCGCCCCCGCGCTCCACGGCTTCCTCATCGACGGCAGCGGGACATTCCCGACATGACCACGAACGACCGTGTCGAGCGCCGCCCCGCTCGCTGGCTCCACCAGTCCCGCGGACAGCAGGCCACCCTCGCCGGGATCGTGCTGCTCGGAGCGGTGCTGACCAGTTGGAACCTCGCCCGTGGCGGCGACTCCGAGTTCTACGCCGCGGCGGCCCGCTCGATGTCCGAGTCCCTGCCGGCGTTCCTGTCCGGGTCGTTCGATCCCGGCGCGACCGTGACGCTCGACAAGCTCGCCGGCTTCGCCGCACCCCAGGCGATCAGCGTCCACCTGTTCGGCATGTCCACCGCCTCGCTCGCGCTGCCGCAGGTCATCGAGGGTGCCGTCACGACCGTCGCGGTCGCCGTGGTGGCGCTGCGGTGGCTCGGTGCCCGAGCCGGGCTCGTCGCCGCGGCCCTCGCCGCCGGAACGCCGATCTTCGTGTCGATGTTCGGGCACCCGATGGAGGACGGGCTCCTCACCATGGCCCTCGCCGTCGCGCTCGTCTGGTGGCAGCGGGCCGCGCTCACCGGTGCGTGGTGGCCGCTGCTCGTCGCCGGCGCCTTCGTCGGGGTCGGGTTCCAGGCGAAGATGCTGCAGGCCTGGCTGATCCTGCCGGCGCTCGTCGTCGGAACGGTCGTCGCAGCGAGCAGCGGTGGTGGGGGCCGGTGGCGTCGGGCCGTCGCGCACTCGGCGGCGCTCGTCGGCGCGACGCTGGTGGCGAGCCTCGGCTGGTCCGTGGTCGTCTCCCTGCTCCCCTCGTCCGACCACCCCTACATCGACGGGTCCACCGACGACAGCGTCTTCGCGATGGTCCTCGGCTACAACGGCGTCGACCGGTTCCTGCCCGGCCTGTGGCCGGGAGCGGTCGGCGCGATCGGCGCAGCCGTCGGACACGCCGGCACACACGTCGCCGACCTCTTCCACTCGGCCGGCGGAGCGGGTCGCGGCGGCCACTCCGTCCTCCAGCTCTTCTCGCCGCGCTACGCGTCGCAGGTCGGGTGGACCTGGCCCGCTGCGCTCACCGGCATCGGGATCGGCGCGGTCCGTTGGTGGCCGGGCCGGTCCGGCCGGGAGGCTCGCCCCGCCTCCGCCGTCTTCCTCACCCTGGTCGTCTGGCTGGCGACGGCGGTCGCGGTCCTGTCCGTCCTGCGGCTCCCGCACACCGCGTACGTCGCCGGCATCGGCGTCCAGCTCGCGGCCCTCGGCGCGCTCGGGTGGTGGGGCGCAGCCGCACTGGTCGACGCTCCCGACCGCCGGCTCCGACTCGTCCCGACGGGACTGCTCGTCGTGCAGGGCGGGTGGTGGATCTGGCTCGCACGGTCCTCCGCCGAACCGGCGGTGCTCTCGACCATCGCGGTCGGTGTGACCGTCGCGGCCCTGGTCGCGCTGCTCGCGCGCCGTCGATCGACGTTCCGGGTCGATCCGGGTCGAGGACGCCGGACGGCTGCAGGACTGCTGGTCGCTGCAGTGGTGCTCGGCCCCGCGTGCTTCTCCCTGCAGGCGCTCGACGCGGCACGAGACGGCAGCGGCGGCGACGCCTCGGTGGGGATCGCCACCGGCGCCTTCGCGGGTGCCGGGCACCTCCCCACCCGTGCGTTCGCGTTCGGCAGGTCACCGTCGCGCGACAGGACCGGCGACACCTCGACGGCCTTCCGGATCTCGGCGCCCGACGTCATCGGTGGCCACACCCGTCTCGACGCCTCGGAAGCCGCGCTCGTCGCGGACGCCGAACGGCACGGTGGCGGGAAGGACGGTGCCCCGCTGTTCCTGACGGACTCGTGGCGGATCGCCGCCGACGTCATCGGGGACACCGGCGACGAAGTGCTGACCGACGGCGGGTTCTCCGGCCGGGTCCCGGTGTTCACGACGGCGCAGATCGAGTCGATGATCCACTCGGGGAAGGAGCGGCTCTTCGTCGTCGCGAACGGGACGGCGTCCACCGACCCGGTGCGTCAGGCGACCGCGGCACTCGGATGTCGGGTCGTCCAACGCTGGGGGTCGACGTTCGCCTCGTCGTCCGGGTCACCGTGGCTGTCGCAGGCGGACGCGTCGTTCGCGTTGGAACAGTGCTCCTGAGCCGCGGCCGTCCGGCTCAGACCGTCGCCTCCGTGCCCCGCACCCTCCCGATCACGACGTCGACGATGCCGGCGAGGAGCGCCGCGCCGACGAACCCGAGCGCCACGCCGAGTCCGAGCGGCAGCCCGTTCGCGTAGTCACCGCGCGAGCTCGCGAGCGCCGAGTAGAACACGCTGCCGACCGCCGCGATGCCGATCGCCGACCCCACCCGGGCGCCGACCTGGATGAGCCCGCCGGCGGAGCCGCCCTGCTCGACCGGGACCTCGGACAGCGTCAGGGTCTGGTTCGGGGAGATCGTGAGCCCGGAGCCGATGCCCGCGATCAGCAGCGGCAGGACCAGCCACCAGCCGAGGTCCGACCGGTAGTGGTTCGCGACGACCCAGATCACCGCACCGAGGCCGATGAGCACGAGGATCGTCCCGATCACGATGAGCTGACGGCCGAACCGGTGCACGATCCGTCCGCCGATCGTCGACGCGATGCCGGAGCCGATCGCGAACGGCACCGATGACAGCCCCGCCAGCAGCGCCGAGTATTGCAGTCCCGACTGCAGTGCGAGCGTGAGGACGAAGAACAGCGGGGTGAACCCGGCGAAGTAGAGCGTCGCGAGCCCCACACCGAGCGAGAACGACCGGCGCCGGAAGAGCGCGAGGTCGACCACCGGTTCCTTCGTCCGGCCGTAGTGCCGCTCCCAGAGGACGAACAGCACGGCGAGCACGACGGCGACCACCACGAGCCACCACTTCGCGTTGCCCTTCCACTCCTGCGACTGCACGAACGGCAGCAGCAGGGCGACCACCGCGGCACCGAGCAGTGCGATGCCGACCGGGTCGAAGTCGTGCTTCTTCCCACGCTCGTGCGCACTGGCCGCGGGGAGGTACCGCATCGCCAGCAGGATCGTGACGAGCCCGAACGGCAGGTTCACGAAGAAGACGAACCGCCAGCCGTTCTCGGTGCCGAACGCGGTGATGAGCAGGCCACCGACGAGCGGGCCGATCGCGGTGGCGATGCCCACGGTCGCACCGAACAGCCCGAACGCGGTGCCGCGCTCCTTGCCGCGGAACAGCTGCTGGATGAGGGCGGTGACCTGTGGCGTGAGGAGGCCGCCCGCGAGACCCTGCACCAGGCGTGCGATCACCAGGACGATGCCGTTCGGGGCGAAGCCGCAGAGGGCGCTCGCGAGCGTGAACAGCCCGACGCCGATGACGAACATGCGACGGCGTCCGGTCGCGTCCCCGAGACGCCCACCGGGGACGAGCAACAGGCCGAACGACAGCGCGTACCCGGACAGGATCCACTGGACGGCCTCTGGGGTCGCTCCCGGGAGACCGGTCGAGATGGACTGCAGCGCGACGTTGACGATCGACACGTCGAGCAGGACGATGCCGCCGCCGAGGAGGCAGATGACGAGCGCCTTCCAGCGGTTCGGGTCCGGCTGGTCGCCGGAGTCCGCCGGCGTGGCGCGCGGATCGGGCGACCCGCTCGACGGCGCATCGGAGGTCGCTACGTGGTGCGCGCCGTGGTGTTCGACGCTGGGAGCCGCATCGGGCTCGACGGGTTTGCGGTGTTCGGCTGCCATGACGACCCCACGGTAGGCCCGTCCGCCCCACCCGTCGTCAGCCGAACGGGATGACGCGTACCCCGATCGCCACGCGATGCAGTTGCGCTACGGGGCCTCGGGCTGCGGCTGCCGCAACCCCGTCACCAGGAGCGTCACGCTCGTCCGGACGTCGTAGTCCGGGTCCCGCGGGCTCCACGCGACGAGATCGCCCACGGCACGGAGCAGCTGGTACGGCGCGATCGACGCGACCACCTCCCCCGAGTCCCGAGCGGCGTCGAGCAGCCGGCCGAGCACCGGTACGAGCTCGTCGATGAACAGCGAGTGCAGCGCGGTGAACCCGTCGGTGTCGCCCTCCCACACCCGCGCCAGCCCGTGCTTCGTCCCGAGGAAGTCGACGAACTGGTGCACCCAGCGGAGGACCGCCACGAACGGCGTCGGCTCTGACGCGAGCAGCGCCGGCCCGGCTTCGGCGCAGGCGACGATCTGGTGCCGGTAGACCGCGACGACCAGGTCGGAACGGGTCGGGAAGTGCCGGTAGAGCGTCCCCACGCCGACGCCGGCCGCCGCAGCGACCTCGCGCACGGGAGCGCCGACGCCTGATGCAGCGAACACCCCGCCAGCGGCGTCCAGGATCGCCCGCTCGTTCCGCTCGACATCGCGCCGACGCCGAGGCGCGTCATCCCCGGTCGGCGTCGTGCTCACCACTCGATCATCGCATGCCCGCGCCGGAGAACGGAACATCGCTCCGTTTCCGCTTGCAATCCGGATCAACGTTCCGTATTGTTCCGGAACGTCGCTCCGTTTCGGCGACCACAGCCTCCGGGAAGGACCGTCATGATCACCGATCAGCACCCCATCGGCACCGGCTTCACGGCCGCGACCACCGCGGACGAGGTCCTCGCGGGCATCGACCTCGCCGGCCGCAACGTCGTCGTCACGGGCGGCCACGGCCGACTCGGTCACGAGACCAGCCGCGCACTCGCCGCGGCGGGAGCGTCCGTGACCGTCGCCGCACGGGACACCGATCGCGCTTCCGCAGCGGTCGCCGACATCCCCGGCGTCAGAGTGGAACAGCTCGACCTCACCGACCCGGCGTCGATCGACGCCTTCGCCACACGGTGGTCGGCCTCCGGCCGCCCGCTCCACGCGCTGGTGAACAACGCCTCGACACTCTTCACCCCGGACCGCCAGCTCGACGCGCGCGGGAACGAGCGCTCGTTCTCGACGGCGCACCTGGGGCACTTCCAGCTCACGCGGGCACTCCTCCCCGCCCTCCTGGAGGCTCGTGGTGCGCGGGTCCTCACCGTCACGTCCGGCGCGGCTCGGAACGGGCAGATCCGCTGGGACGACCTGGCGTTCGCCAGCGGGTACGACGCAGGCGCCGCCTACGGGCAGGCGAAGCGGGCGAACGTGCTCTTCACGGTCGAACTCGACCGGCGGTACGCCGGCCAGGGCATCAGGGCCCTCGCCGCGCACCCCGGCGTGATCATCGGACCGGGCCCGCACGACCCGAGCCGCATCGCGTCCTACCGCCAGCAGGGGCTCGTCGACGAGCACGGCGCGACGATCGTCGACCCGTCGAACGGCAAGAAGACGATCGAGCAGGGCGCGGCGACGCTCGTGCTCGGCGCCGCGAGCCCGTTGCTCGACGGCATCGGCGGGGTCTACCTGAAGGACGGCGACGTCGCCGTGATCGACGACGAGGTCCGACCACTCACCGCCGACAGCATCCCAGCGGACGCCAACTCGGCGATGCTCGACCCCGACGACGCCCGGCGGCTGTGGACGCTCACGGAGCAGCTCCTCGCCTGACTGGCTCGTGAGGCCCTATCGTGGGCGGATGGGGGAACGACTGAGCGCGTTTGACGACCCCGGCGATGACCTGGCGCTCCGTCCCGCACGAGCACAGCGGAAGCCGGGCGCGGTCGACCTCACCGTGACGATCGCTGCCCTCGCGGTGAGCTACCTCGCCGCGCCGGCAGCGTGGTTCGCCGTGGTCATCAGCCAGATGGCCTTCGACGCCTGCGCGATGCCGTCCCCGGGGTGTGACTACCGCGCGGGCAGCGCCGTGCTCGTCTGGCACCCGACCGTGACCGTGCTCGTCCTCGTCCTCGGGACCTGCTGGGCCGTCGCCCGCCGGGTCCGCGGACGAGCGACGTCACTCGTCGGGCTGGGCACACTCGCCGGCGTGGTCGTCACGTTCCTCGCGGCCGAGGTCGTGACGCACACCGCGAGTGCGGGCCACCTCTTCTAGGACGACGTCGCGCAGACCCGCAGCAGGGTCGACCAGCACCGCCCACATCCCGGCAGCACGCGCGCCGGCGATGTCGTGCGCGGGGTCGTCCCCGACGAAGAGGCAGTCGGCAGGGGCCACCCCCAACTCGCCGGCCAGCGTCAGGAACGCCCGCTCGTCCGGCTTCTGGAACCCGATGCGCTCCGAGGTGCAGACGACGTCGAACGCGCCGTCCAAGCCGGTGCGTGCCAGCTTGTCGCGCTGCTGCTCCTCCGTCCCGTTGGTCAGGACGCCGAGCCGGAACCCGCGGGACCGCAGTCGGTGCAGCAGCGGCAGTGCATCAGGGAACGCCCGCCAGGAGGCCCGGTACGCGCGCACGTAGTCCTCGAACAGCGCGTCCAGCCCGACGTCATCGTCCGGAACGTCGATGCCGAGCGGTGGCAGCACGCTCCGGAGACGCTCCCGACGCTGCTCCTGGAAGCTGATCTCCCCCGAACGCCACCGCTCGAACTGCTCGTCCTCGGCAGCGCACCACGCGTCGAGTACCGCCTCGGTGACGTCCAGCCCGAGCCCTCCGAGGAATGCAGACGCGCCGGCACGTGCCGAACCGCGGTGGTCGAAGAGCGTCCCGTCCAGGTCGAACCCGACCGCTCGCAGCGTCCCCACCCCCACAGAGTAGGACCCCGATGGCAGAACGTTGCGCGGGAGCCGCGATACCGCGCGCGACGCCGCGGAATGCGCACGAATCCGCCGGAGATGGGCAACTTTCCGTCCGCCGCTTTTCCCTAGGCTCAGAAAAAGCACGTTCCACGCCGCACCGCAGCGGCCGACCCGATGACGGGAGGTTCGACATGTCGCAATTCGTCCAGAGGTTCACGCAGGACGCCATCGTCGGTGAGCCCGAGGTCGTCGAGGACCGCCTGGACGTGCGCGAGGTCGCAGCACTTCCCGCGTGGCACCGCCTCAAGGACGCCGTCGTGTCGTTCCGATCCCTGCAGACGCAGGACGGCTCGATACCCGACCCGTCGGATCACCGGACCGCGTCCGGGTACCTGGCCACGATCCTCCCGGCCGTCGCCGAACTGGCACCGCACTTTCCGCACGATGCGGCGTACCTCGCTGCATTGCAGCGCGACTTCTCGCGGTGGGAACAGGAGGGATTCGGCGTCCCGGACTTCCTGGACTCCCTGAACGCGTTCCAGCCGCAACAGCACCGGGTGGACGGACTCGGCCACCTCGTCGTGTTCCCGATGGTGACGCAGAACGGCAGTTCCTCGCGGCTCGTCGAAGCCGTCCTGGTCGAGGTCATCTGGCCCGAGTTCATCGCGGAGCTGGAAGCCGGCGACTACGACAACGCACTCTTCGTCGCACTCCGCTTCGTCGACTTCACCCCCGGCTACGACACGAACTCCGCGGTGCTGTTCCCGGAGACCGTGGCGATGCGGGAGATCCCGGCGTTCACGTGGGGCGCGATCTTCCAGGACCGCGAAGCCGCGCGCTACCGGCGGGTCGTCCGCGCCGCAGCGGACATCACCAAACTCGAGCTGCCCGCCGAAGCAGCCGCGATGCTCGACGACCAAGAACTCACGGAGCGCGTCTTCGTGATGTGGGACATCATCCACGACCGTTCCCACATGCGCGGCGATCTGCCGTTCGACCCGTTCATGATCAAGCAGCGGATGCCGTTCTTCCTCTACTCGCTCGAAGAACTCCGGTGCGATCTGACCGCATTCCGTGAATCGGTGCGGCTGGATCGGGAACTCTCCGCGCGCCCAGAACTCAGCAGCGCAGAACTCGCAATCCGCGACCATGCGCGGCTCGTGCAGTACGCCGTGGTCTTCGACCGCATCTTCCGGTTCGCGATCACCGGCAGCCGCGTCCGGAACTACGACGGACTCGGCGGCCAGCTGCTCTTCGCGTGGATGCACCAGCACGACGTCCTGCACTGGACGGACACGCAGCTCACGATCGACTGGGACGAGGTGCCGGACGTCATCATCGCGCTCAGCGACCAGATCAACGAGCTGTACTGGCGCTCCATCGATCGGCCGAAGTCGGCGCACTGGCTCGCCGCCTACGAGATGCTGACCCGGACGCTCACGCCGCACCCGGCCTCCCGCTGGGCGCAGGGGCTGCCCGCCGAGACGCTCGCCGGACCGCCGAAGGGCTACACCGACGCGGTGCTCGACGACGAGTTCCCGCTGTCCATGTTCTACGAGGCGCTCAACAAGAAGATGGCCGCGGTCATCGCGTCGACGGCCGGCATCACCGGCGCTTCGTCCGTCGCACCCGCCGACGTCGCGGACGCCGCGTGAGCGCTGGGCCCATGGCCGGCCGCGTGGTGCTGATCGCAGGAGCGACCAGCGCCAGCGGCGCGGCCGTCGCGCGCGCACTCACCTCCGCCGGTGCGGGCGTCGTCGCCGTCGGCACCCGATCCGACGCACTGGAGGCACTGCGCACGTCCGTCCCGGGCGTCACCACCCACACGTGCGACCTCTCGGACCACGGTGCGGTCATCTCGTTGGCCGCCGCGATCCACGACTCCGTCGGTCCGGTCGACGGCCTGGTCCACCTCGTCGGCGGCTGGCGCGGTAGCGGTGGCCTCGCGGGCCAGTCCGACGAGGACTGGGACTTCTTCGACCGGGGCTTCCGGACCCTGCGGAACACGACCAGGGTGTTCGACGACGACCTCGTCGCGTCGCCGGCCGGTCGGCTCGCGATCGTGTCGTCCACCGCGGTCGACTCCCCCACCGCCGGCGGCGCGAACTACGCCGCCGCCAAGGCCGCGGCCGACGCCTGGGTGCGTGCCGTGGCCCAGGGCTTCCGGAAGCGCGCGCCGCAGGCCGCAGCCGCGATCTTCGTCGTCCGTGCGCTCGACGGACTCGAGGAACGGCTCGGCGACGAGGTCGTCCGGCTCTGGTCTGCCGCGCCCGCCGACGTGAACGGCGCTCGACTCCCCATCTCCCCGTCGGCCCAGCCTCCTGCCGCCCCGCTCCCTAGGATGAACCAGTGACCCTCCAACTCCACGACCTGGACCTGCGGGGCTTCGCCTCCGACAACTACGCCGGCGTCCACCCCGAGATCCTCGACGCGATCGCCGCGGCCAACCAGGGCCACCAGATCGCCTACGGCGAGGACGTCTACACGGCGCGGCTCAACGACGTGATCCGGCAGCACTTCGGGGCGCAGGCAGAGGCGTTCCCGGTGTTCAACGGCACCGGTGCGAACGTCGTCGGACTGCAGTCGATGCTGCCGCGGTGGGGCGCCGTCGTGTGCACGTCGACCGCCCACATCCACACCGACGAGGCAGGCGCGCCGGAACGGGTCGGCGGCATGAAGCTCCTCACCGTCGACGCCCCGGACGGCAAGCTCACGCCCGAGCTGATCGACCGCGAGGCATGGGGCTGGGGCGACGAACACCGTGCCCAGCCGCTCGTCGTGTCGATCACCCAGACCACCGAACTCGGCACCGCGTACACCGTCGAGGAGATCCGGGCGATCGCAGACCACGTCCACCCGCTCGGCATGACGCTGCACATGGACGGCGCCCGCATCTCCAACGCCGCCGCGACCCTCGGGCTCCCCCTCCGCGACTTCACCACCGACGCCGGCGTCGACGTGCTGAGCTTCGGCGGCACCAAGAACGGGATGCTCTACGGCGAGGCGATCGTCGTGCTGAACCCCGCCGCGTCCGAGGGGCTGCAGTACCTCCGCAAGATGAACATGCAGCTCTCGTCGAAGATGCGGTTCGTGTCGGCGCAGCTCATCGCGCTCCTCACCGACGACCTCTACCTCCGCTCGGCCTCGCACGCGAACGCCATGGCGCAGCGGCTCCGTGGCGCACTCGAGGCCGGGATCGCCGACGGCAGCATCCAGGGCGTCGGGTTCAGCCAGGAGACGCAGTCGAACGGGGTGTTCGCGACGCTGCCGGCAGGCGTGGCCGATCGGCTCCGCGAGCACTTCCGGTTCTACGACTGGGACGCCAGCCGGAACGAGGTGCGGTGGATGTGCTCGTTCGACACCTCGGAGCAGGACATCGACGCCTTCGTGGCGGCCCTCACGCGGGAGCTCGGCTGACAGCGTCGCCGATCAGTCCTGCGCCGTGGGTCGGATGATCACCTCGCCGACGTCGACACCCGCCGGCTGGGCGATCGCGTAGGCGACGGCAGCCGCCACCGCATCGGCGGGCATGGCGATCGCGGCCATCCGGGCCTCGAGCGCGGCGCGCTGCTCGGGGTCGTCCGTCTTCGTGACGCCCTCGGTGGCGGTGAAGCCGGGCGAGACGACCGTGACCCGGAGGCCGGGGCCGGCCTCTTGTCGCAGCGCTTCACTGAGGACCCGCACCGCGGTCTTGGTCGCCGCGTACACACCCTGCGCCGGCACGATGCGGTGCGCCGATGTCGAGGCCGTGTGCACGAAGTGCCCGAACCCCTGCTCGCGGAACACCGGCAGCGCTGCGGCGATCCCGTTGAGGACCCCGACCAGGTTGACGTCGACCATCTGCTGCCAGCCGTCGACGTCGAGGGCGTCGAACGGGGAGACCGCCATGCTGCCGGCGTTCTGGTGGAGCACGTCGAGGCGACCGAATCGGGACCGAGCCGACGCGACCAACGCGTGCAGCGCCTCCCGGCTGCGGACGTCGGTCTCGACCGCGACGGCTTCGCCGCCGGCAGCGGTGATCCGTTCGACGACGGACGCGAGCCGGTCGACCCGGCGGGCGCCGAGCACGACCTTCGCGCCAGATGCGGCGAGGCGGAGCGCTGTCGCCTCGCCGATGCCGCTCGACGCTCCGGTGACGGCGACGACCTTGCCCTGGATCCCCTCCATGGTCTTCCTTTCGCTAGAGTAAAGCGGACGCTCGTCCGCTTCATCGAGGGAGGCTACCGGACACATGTCCGCTTCGCAATCGGTCCGCCGCGCCGATGCGGAACGCAACCGCGCGCGACTCGTCGACGTCGCGCGGGAGGCGCTGCGCGTCGAACCAGCGACGACCATGCAGTCCGTGGCGCGACTCGCCGGCGTCGGTCAGGGAACCATCTACCGCCATTTCCCCAGCCGGGAGGCCCTGCTCGCCGAGGTCTACCGCGAGGACTTCCAGGGACTGGTCGCGTCCGCACGCGCCTCGGCAGGATCGCCCGACCAGCGGACGGCACTCCGGTCCTGGCTCGACGAGCTCGCCGCCTTCGGGTACCAGAAGCACGCACTGGCCGACGTCCTGGACGCGGCCACCCGTCAGCAGCTGCACGACGAGCAGTACGACGAGATCGTCGACGCGATCGCCACGCTGCTCGACGCCGGAGTGCGC
This sequence comes from Curtobacterium sp. L3-7, assembly GCF_048756585.1. Lineage (NCBI taxonomy): Bacteria > Bacillati > Actinomycetota > Actinomycetes > Micrococcales > Microbacteriaceae > Curtobacterium > Curtobacterium sp. L3-7. Next base: position 3,814,100 of record NZ_CP151474.1, read on the forward strand.
GCCGACGTCCTCCGTCCGGACGTGTCACCACCCGACCTGCTCGCGCTCGTCGCGTTCCTCTGGCAGCTCGGGCCGTCGGCCGCCGACCGGGCACCGCACCTGCTCGACCTCGTCGTGGACGGACTGCGCGCCGGCCGCACCGCAACGTAGAATCCCGTGTGATCTCCGAGCATCCCGAGCCCAGCGGCATCCTCCCCGAGGACCTCCACGCCACCCTCCGGGTCCTCGAGCAGCTACCGTCGATCGACGAGCGGCACCCCGACTTCGTGCGGGTTCGTCAGGCCACGGCAAAGATGTTCAAGGCCGTGAAGCGGGCCCACCGGCTCGAGAAGCGCGCGGTCATCGCGGAGGCCGACCGCTTGGTGATCGCCGCGACCGCGACCGGCGCCGCCGACCGCATCGACGACGAGACCCGCGGCATCCCGATCGGCGCCTCGACCAGTGCCTCGACCGCCGGCACCCTCCTGAAGTCCCGCCCGTGCTACATGTGCAAGCAGCACTACACGGTGGTCGACGCGTTCTACCACCAGCTCTGCCCCTCGTGCGCCGCGATGAGCCACGCCAAACGCGACGCCCGGACCGACCTGACGGGCAAGCGGGCACTGCTCACGGGCGGACGCGCGAAGATCGGCATGTACATCGCACTCCGACTCCTCCGCGACGGGGCCCACACCACCATCACGACGCGATTCCCCCGCGATGCGGTGCGCCGGTTCTCGAGCCTCCCCGACTCCGCCGAGTGGATCTCGCGCCTCAAGGTCGTCGGCATCGACCTGCGCGACCCCGCCCAGGTGATCGGCCTCGCCGAGGACGTCGCCGCCGCTGGGCCCCTCGACATCCTGATCAACAACGCCACGCAGACCGTGCGCCGGTCGACCGGTGCGTACCAGCCCCTCGTCGACGCCGAACTCGCGCCACTCCCCGACGGGCCGCTGCCCGAGCTCGTGACGTTCGGGCACACGAACGACCAGCACCCGCAGGCACTCGCCCGCTCCGTCACGGCGCACCCGATCCTCGCGGCCGCTGCTGCCCGCGCCGATGAACTCACCGAGCAGGCCATGGCCCCTGGCTCGAGCTCGCTCGAACGGCTCGCGATGGGGACCGCGATCGACGCCGGTGGTCTCGTCCCGGACCTGCACGACGTGAACTCGTGGACGCAGCACGTCGACGAGGTCGACCCGCTGGAGATGCTCGAGGTGCAGCTGGCCAACACCACCGCGCCGTTCATCCTGATCTCGAAGCTCCGCCCGTCCATGGCGGCGAGCGAGTCGAAGCGCACCTACGTGGTGAACGTCAGCGCCATGGAAGGCGTGTTCGGCCGCGCCTACAAGGGGCCAGGGCACCCGCACACGAACATGGCGAAGGCCGCGGTCAACATGCTGACGCGCACGAGTGCCCAGGAGATGTTCGAGACCGACGGCATCCTGATGACGAGCGTCGACACCGGGTGGATCACCGACGAGCGGCCGCACCCCACGAAGGTCCGTCTGGCGGAAGAGGGCTTCCATGCTCCGCTCGACCTGGTCGACGGGGCTGCCCGTGTCTACGACCCGATCGTCCGCGGCGAGGCGGGCGACGACGTGTTCGGCGTCTTCTTGAAGGACTACGCACCCAGCTCTTGGTGAGGCGCTGGCACACGGCGCGCACGGCCGCCTGCCCTCGGTCGTGACGTCGACGCCGCTCGACTGCACACGACTTACCAAGACCGCAGCCGTGGCTCATGGGCGGCCGATGACGGTCGCTGACGATCGTCGTCATGACCACCCACGCACCCGACGTCACCGCGCCGCCCCCACCGTCGGCGAGGGCCGCAGCCAGCGCTGCCCGACCCACGGTCAGCGATCGACTGCGACGACTGGTCCGCGGCCGGGGTGATGCCGCCCGGTGGGAGCGTCCGGCGTTGCTCGGCCTGCTGCTGGCGACGGGTGTGCTCTACGTCGTGAACCTCGACGTGAACGGCTGGGCGAACGCCTTCTACTCCGCGGCGGTGCAGGCCGGAAGCCAGAGCTGGGAGGCGTTCTTCTACGGATCGTCCGACGCCGCGAACGCCATCACCGTGGACAAGCCGCCCGCCTTCCTCTGGGTGATCGGGATCTCGGTCCGACTGTTCGGGCTGAACTCGTGGGCGATCCTGCTTCCCCAGGCGCTGATGGGGGTCGCGTCGGTGGCCATCCTGTACCGGATCGTGCGTCGCCGGTTCTCGGCCGGTGCGGCACTCGTCGCCGGCGCGGTGCTCGCCACCACACCGGTCGCGACACTGATGTTCCGCTACGACAACCCGGACGCGCTGCTCGTCCTGCTCACGGTCGGAGCGATCGCCCTGACCCTGCGCGGCATCGAGTCCGGGCGGATGCGCTGGGTCGTGTGGGCCGGCGTGCTCGTCGGACTCGGCTTCCTGACGAAGCAGCTGCAGGCGTTCCTCGTGCTGCCACCCCTGGTCGGCGTCTACCTCGTCGCGTCGCCCCGTCCGGTGCTCCGCCGGCTCGGCCACCTGGCGGCCGCTGCCGCCGCGATCGTCGTGTCCGCCGGATGGTGGGTCGCGATCGTCGAGCTCGTCCCGGCGTCGGCCCGCCCGTACATCGGCGGGTCACAGACGAACAGCTTCCTGGAGCTGACCTTCGGCTACAACGGCCTCGGTCGGGTCACCGGCGACGAGACCGGCAGCGTCGTCCCCGGAGGGACCACCGGCGCGGGCTCCTGGGGCTCGACCGGCCTGACGCGGCTGTTCGGCTCGGAGTTCGGCACCCAGGTCACGTGGCTCCTACCGACCGCGCTGCTGTTGCTCGTCGTGTCGCTCGTCGCCGTCGGCGCCCGGCGCCGCAGCGACCCACGCCAGGCGACCGTGCTGGTGCTCGGCAGTTCGCTGCTCGTCACCGGAGCGGTCTTCAGCTTCATGGGCGGGATCTTCCACCCGTACTACACCGTCGCTCTCGCCCCCTACATCGCCGGCCTGGTGGGCATCGGTGCAGGACTCTTGTGGCAGCGCCGGGCGGTGCTCGCCTGGCGGATCGCGACGTCCGTGATCGTGGCCGTCTCCGGGGCCTGGTCCTTCGCGCTGCTGACCCAGGCGTCGTCGTGGCAGCCGTGGATCCGCTGGGTGGTGTTGGCCGCGACGGTGGTCGGGGCGGTGCTGGTTCTGGTGCCCCCGCGAGGCCGGCGTGTGGCGTCGGCCACGATCGCGGTGGTGCTCGTCGCGGCACTGCTCGGGCCGACGGCGTTCTCGGTACAGACCACCACGGTGGGGCATACCGGCGCACTTCCCTCCGCCGGCCCGAGCGTGACGTCGGCGGGTCCAGGCGGCGGCATTGGTAGGCCCGGGGGTGCCGGCGGCGGGCAACCCGGGCAGCAGCAGGCACCCGGTGGTCAGGCACCCGGTGGTCAGGCACCCGGCGGTCAGGCTCCCGGCCAGCTCCAGGGTGATGGCACCGCTGGGGGTGCCGGTGGTGGCACGAACCTGCTCGGTGGTTCGACGGAGGTGTCGGAGAAGGTCGTGGCGGCGCTCTCCGCCGACGCCGACGACTACACCTGGGCGGCAGCGACCGTCGGCTCGAACAGCGCCGCCACCTACCAGCTCGCGACGGGCGACCCGGTCATGGCGATCGGCGGCTACAACGGCACCGATCCGTCGCCGACGCTGTCGGAGTTCACGACCTTGGTCGCTGAAGGGAGAGTGCACTGGTTCATCGGCAGCTCCACGAACACGAGCGGCAGTAGCGGGAGCGATGCCGCCACGAAGATCGCGGCGTGGGTCGCCGCGAACTTCGACGCGCAGACCGTCGGTGGCGTCACGATGTACGACCTGACCAGCGGTGCTTGACCCGGCAACGGCCGGACAGGAGGCACGGTGGCAGCCCGCACCGCGCCTCCTGTCCGGGGTCGTCAGCGCAGGTTCTCCTCGACAGCCAGGTTCTTCTGCACCGCGAACTGCGTGCGGTGCAGTTCCTCGTACCGGCCGCCGGCAGCCAACAGTTCCTCGTGCGTGCCGCGCTCCACGATCGACCCGTCCTCGACCACGAGGATCAAGTCAGCGCTGCGGATGGTCGACAGACGGTGTGCGATGACCATCGCGGTCCGTCCCTCCAGCGCCTCGCTCAGTGCTGCCTGCACCGCGGCCTCGGACGTCGAGTCGAGCGCCGCCGTCGCCTCGTCGAGGATGACGACACGCGGCTGCGCGAGCAGCAGCCGCGCGATGGTCATCCGCTGGCGTTCACCACCGGACAGCCGGTAGCCGCGCTCCCCCACCATCGTGTCCAGCTGATCGGGCAGGGACCGGATGAGCGGCTCGAGCCGAGCACGGCGGACGGCGTCCCAGACCTCGTCGTCGGATGCCTCCGGGCGGGCGAGGCGCAGGTTGGAGCGGATGGTCTCGTGGAACAGGTGGCCGTCCTGCGTCACCATGCCGAGGGAGTGCCGCATCGACGCGAAGGTGACGTCGCGGACGTCCTTCCCGGCCAGCCGTACCGCGCCGCTGTCGACGTCGTACAGCCGCGACAGGAGCTGCGCGATCGTGGACTTGCCGGCGCCGGAGGTCCCGACGAGCGCGACGGTCTGCCCTGGCTCGATGCGGAAGGAGACACCGTGCAGGACCTCTTCGCCACCGCGGGTGTCGAGCGTCGACACCTCTTCGAGTGAGGCGAGCGACACCTTGTCCGCCGACGGGTACGCGAAGCGGACGTCGTCGAACTCCACCGACACCGGGCCGTCCGGGACGGTGCCCGCGTCGGGCTTCTCCTGGATGAGCGGTTCGAGGTCCAGCACTTCGAAGACCCGCTCGAAGCTGACCACAGCGCTCATGATCTCCACCCGCGCGTTCGCCAGGCTGGTCAGCGGGGCGTAGAGCCGGGTGAGCAGCAGGGCGAGCGTCACCACGTCACCGGTGTTCAGCTGCCCACCGAGTGCAAGGGAACCGCCGACCCCGTAGACGAGCGCGAGCGCGAGCGCGGAGACGAGCGTGAGCGCGGTGACGAAGACGAACTGCAGCAGGGCGCTCCGGACACCGATGTCGCGGACGCGGGCGGCGCGCACCCGGAACTCCTCGGCCTCTTCGTCGGGGCGACCGAACAGCTTGACGAGCGTGGCGCCTGGCGCCGAGAACCGCTCGGTCATCTGCGTGCTCATCGCTGCGTTGTGATCAGCGGCCTCGCGGCGGAGCGCAGCGAGCCGGCTGCCCATCCGGCGTGCTGGGATGAGGAAGATCGGGAGCATGACCACCGCGAGCACGGTCACGAGCCACGACGTGCTGAGCATGACGGCGAGGGTGAGGATCAGCGCCACGATGTTCGTGACCACGCCGGACAGCGTGCCGCTGAAGGCCTGCTGCGCGCCGATCACGTCGTTGTTGAGACGGCTGACGAGCGCACCCGTCCGTGTCCGGGTGAAGAAGGCGATCGGCATCTTCTGCACGTGGTTGAAGACGGCGGTGCGGAGGTCGAGGATCACACCCTCGCCGATCCGTGCCGAGTACCAGCGGGTCACGAGCGACGCGGCGGCGTCGGCGACGGCGACCAGGGCGATGACGACGGCGAGCCAGATGATCGTGCCGACCGCCCCTTTGGCAGCGATGACGTCGACGACCTGGCCTGCGAGCACCGGCGTCGCGACTGCCAGGAACGCCCCGACGACGGACAGCAGGATGAAGACCACCAACTTGGCCCGGTACGGCACGGCGAACGTCATGATCCGCGGGACGGACTCACGGGAGATGCCGTGCTTGCCGTCCCTGGCGGTCGAGATCTTGTACAGCGAGCTCCAGGCCGCGCCTTCCATGCTCATGGCTGTTCCTTCCGTGGGCTCCGGACCGAGGGGAGTCGGCTCGGCGCCCGAGTGGCAAGGATACGGGCGGCCAGCGACAATCCTGCGACCGGGCCCCGCAGCGGACGGGGCCCGGCGTTCCGCGCGCTCGATAGCATTCCGTCGTGGCACAAGTCGTCGTCTTCGCCCTCCGCGCGTCCCTCGACGCACACCGTGCCGCTCTCTCGGACGCGATCCACGGCGCGATCATGAAGGCGCTCGACTACCCGCCAGAGAAGCGGTTCCAGCGGTTCATCGGCCTTGACCCCGCCGACTTCGTCCATCCGGAAGACCGGGGCGGCTCTGGACCGTCTCGGACGAGCTCCTCAGCAGCTGAAGCGACCCAACGAGCAGCGTCCCGATGGCGGGTCGGTAACTGAGCGAAGAAGAACCGGCGACGCGGTCGTGGTGTCCGCGTTGAGGCGAGACAGACACTCGAGTCCACGCCGCGTCAAGACCGCCGTCGGTTCAAGGCGCCGCGCCGGGGCCGTCGTCGTCGGACGGCAAGGATCATCGCGAGCAGCGCACCACCGCTGACGGCGAGCAGGACCCCGCCGACCACGGCACCGGCGGCCGCGTTCCCCCGTTGGTCGTCACTGAAGGACAGCCCGGCAGCCCCGAGGAGCAGCCCGATTCCCACGAACAGGGCGACGGAGCATCCGGCCGCGACCCAGTGCCCGCGGGTCGCCCGACCGGCCGTTTGCCCGCGGCCCCTCCACGCGGCGCCGACGCTCGATCCGTAGCCGGCGAGCACTGCCATGGCGACGGGGAACACCTCGCTGAGGGCGATGAGTGCCGCCATGCTCGCGACGAAGCCCACGAGCCACGGGACCCACCAACGGGCCCCGTCCGCGCGTTCCGTGCGGTCGTCCGGAGCTGGTTCCATGCTCGGAACCTACATCGCGGTAGCGCTCACCCGAGCGGCTCCACCCCGTAATCGGTCACCACCGCCCGCAACTCGTCCAGGTACGTCTGCGCCTGCACCGTGAGCGGAACCGACGCGTGCGCGATCCAGCCGATCTCGATGCGTTCGTCGACGTCGAGCGGGATGGCGACGATCTCGGGGTCGAGGTCGTCACTGATGAGCCCGGTCGAGATCGTGTACCCGCCGAGGCCGATCATCAGGTTGAAGATCGTCGCCCGGTCGGACACCCGGATCTCCCGCTTGCTGGACATCGTCGACAGGATCTCCTCCGCCAGGTAGAAGGAGTTGTTCGCACCCTGGTCGAACGTCAGCCGAGGGAGGTCGGCGAGGTCGGCGAGCGTCGCACGCGCCTGGGACGCGATCGGGTTCCGCCGGGACACGAAGATGTGCGGCTCCGCGACGAACAGCGGCGTGAACACGACTCCGGCGTCCCGGAGCAGCTTCCCGAGGACCTGCCGGTTGAAGTCGTTGCGGTAGAGGATGCCCACCTCGCTCCGCAGCGTGCGGACGTCCTCGATGATGTCCCACGTGCGCGTCTCCCGGAGCGAGAACTCGTACTCGTCCGCGGCGGCACCCTCCACCATCCGGACGAACGCCTCCACCGCGAACGAGTAGTGCTGGGCGGAGACCCCGAGCAGCCGACGCGACGGCTGCCCGCCGACGTAGCGCTGCTCGAGCAGGGAGACCTGCTCGACCACCTGGCGGGCGTACCCCAGGAACTCGACGCCGTCGACGGTGAGGACGACACCACGCGCCGAACGCACGAAGAGCGCCCGGCCGATCCGAGCCTCCAGGTCCTTCATGGCGGCCGACAGGGTCGGCTGCGCGACGTAGAGCAGGTCGGCCGCCGCGCTGATCGAGCCCTCCGTCGCGACCTCGATGAAGTAGCGGAGCTGCTGCAGGGTGATGTCGTTCGAGACACGAGCCATAGGCGGAGGCTATACCAGCGCATAGCGTTTGGGGATTACCCGATGGCCTCCTAATCGCGACATCATCGAGGTACCCCTTCCCCAGCGCCTCCGGGCGCTCGACGTACGGACTGCCGACCATGGCGAACGACCTCACCTTCAGCATCACCAGGACCCGCTTCGACGAGGACTACTCCCCCGCCGACAGTTCGCGCCTGACCACGAACTTCGCCAACCTCGCGCGCGGGGAGCAGCGCCAGCAGAACCTCCGCCGCGCGATCGCCATGATCGATCGCCGCTGCAACGACCTCGCTGCGGGCGACCCCTCGAGCGACCGGTACCGGGTCGAGCTCGACATCGTCTCGGTCGCCGCACACTTCGTCGACGGGGGTTCGGACGAGCAGTTCCCCCTGCTCGAGATGCTCGACGTCACGATCGTGGACCAGCACACCGGCGAGCGCCACCAGGGGATCCTCGGCAACAACTTCTCCTCGTACCTCCGCGACTACGACTTCTCCGTGCTGCTGCCCACCCTCGACAAGAGCGCCGGCATCCCCGAGCACTTCGGGTACCTGCACGGCCAGCTCTTCCAGCGCTTCCTGGAGTCTCCTGCGTTCCAGGACCACTTCGACGCCGAGCCCGTCGTCTGCATCAGCGTCTCGACGAGCCAGACCTACCAGCAGTCGGGCACCGTGCACCCGGTCCTCGGTGCCGAGTACCTGCACGAGCACTCGTCGCTCACCGACGACTACTTCGGCCGCATGGGGATGCAGGTGCGCTACTTCATGCCCGCCGGCGGGAAGGCTCCGCTCGCGTTCTACACGCGTGGTGACCTGCTGGGCGACTACACGGACCTGCAGCTCATCGGCACGATCAGCACCATGGAGACGTTCCAGAAGATCTACCGGCCGGAGATCTACAACGCGAACACGCCCGCGCCGAGCACCTACCGTCCGACCCTCGAGCACACGGACTTCTCCTCGACCGGAGTCGCCTACGACCGCGAGGAACGCAGCCGCCTCGGCGTCACGCAGGGCCGCTACACCGAGGAGCACCTCGTGAAGCCGCACCGAACACTCCTCGAGCGGTGGGCAACGAACCCCGCCGCCCTGACCCACTGAACCGTGAGGAACTCCACGAGCATGAGCACCCTTCTGCCCACCGCCATCGTCGGCAGCCTGCCGAAGCCGTCCTGGCTCGCCGAGCCCGAGAAGCTCTGGTCCCCCTGGCAGCTCGAAGGGGCAGCGCTGACCGAGGGCAAGCAGGACGCACTCCGGGCCGCCGTCCACGAGCAGGAGCGCGCCGGCATCGACATCGTCAGCGACGGCGAGCAGACCCGCCAGCACTTCGTCACGACGTTCATCGAGCACCTCGACGGCGTCGACCTCGACCGCAAGGAGACCGTCCGCATCCGCGACCGGTACGACGCCGCCGTCCCGACCGTCGTCGGTGCCGTCAGCCGCCGGAAGCCGGTCTTCGTCGAGGACGCGAAGTTCCTGCGCGCCCAGACCGACCGCCCGATCAAGTGGGCCCTCCCCGGCCCGATGACCATGATCGACACGCTCTCCGACCAGCACTACAAGAGCCGCGAGAAGCTGGCGTGGGAGTTCGCCACGATCCTCAACCAGGAGGCCCGGGAGCTCGAAGCGGCCGGCGTCGACATCATCCAGTTCGACGAGCCCGCGTTCACCGTCTTCCACGACGCGGTGCAGGACTGGGGTGTCGCCGCGCTCGAGCGCGCAGCCGAGGGCCTCCGTGCCGAGACCGCCGTGCACATCTGTTACGGGTACGGCATCGAGGCGAACAACAAGTGGAAGGAGACGCTCGGCGCGGAGTGGCGCCAGTACGAGCAGTCCTTCCCGCTGCTGCAACAGTCCTCGATCGACATCGTGTCGCTCGAGTGCATCCACTCCCACGTCCCGCTCGACCTCGTCGAGCTCATCCGCGGGAAGAAGGTCATGCTCGGCGCGATCGACGTCGCGACCGAGACCGTCGAGACGCCGGAGGAGGTCGCGGAGGTACTCCGTCGCGCACTCGACTTCGTCGACGCCGACAAGCTCATCCCGAGCTCCAACTGCGGGATGGCGCCGCTCGCGCGAGGGGCAGCGCTGGACAAGCTGGGCGCGCTCTCTGCTGGAGCGGACATCGTCCGGGCCGAGCTCGCGACCGTCGCCGCACCTGTGGCGCACTGACCACTGCGAACTGCACGACGGCTCGCCTCCGAACGGAGGCGAGCCGTCAATCGTCCAGAGGTCGCATCCACGGCCCCCACGCGGGGTCGTGTCCCGGCCACACCTCGACGCCCGGCAGTCCGGCCAGGTCGGCCAGCCGGTCGACGGACCGCTGGGCGTCGGGCTCGTCGCCCCTGATCCCGACCCATCCACACGGCGTCCGCTCGGTGAGGTTCCGTTCGAGGTCGGCGGCGTCGCACGCGAGCACCACCGCGCGGCCCGGCATGTCGACCCGCACCGACTGATGACCGGGCGTGTGCCCACGGGTGTCGAGCACGCCGAGCCCGGGCGCGAGGTCGGTGTCCCCGTCGACCAGCAGCACCTCGACGTCGGCGCCGAGGACGTCGTCGGCCACGACGGTCTCCCGGCGTCCGATCCCGCTCCGGAGCCACTCCCACTCGCGACGCTGCAGCACGACGGGCGTGCCTGGCGGCACGAGGCGGAGGCCACCGGTGTGGTCGAGGTGCACGTGGGAGAGCACGCACGCCGCCAGCGCCCGCCACGCCAGGCCCGCGATGGCGATCCCCTCCGCGAGGGCATCACCCGGCGGCACGACGGCCGTGTAGTTCGCATGGTCGTAGTGGGCCGCCCGCTGATCCGGGTCCCGGACGCGGTCGAGGTCGAAGCCGCCGTCGACGAGCACCCAACCCTCGTCGAACACGACCGCGGCGGCGGTCACCGGTTCGAGGAGGAACCGGGCCGGGTCTCCGCCGCGGAGCGAGACCGACTCCGGGATGGGCTCCCATCCGAGTACGAGCGGAACGAGCCGACGCGGTCGCCCCGCGAGCGCGAGCTCATCCACACCCAGGTCGCGGACCGTTCGGACCATGCTTGCTCCTCGACTCAGATTGGATACAATCTATACAGAACCGAATCCATTGTGCCGCAGTTCCCGGAGGGACCTCATGACCGACGCGATCGACATCAACATCCCGATCCACACCGAGATGCTGCACTGGGGTCGCCGTCCGACCTACGAGATGGTGGAGCAGATCGCCGACGGGTTCCCGTCGGACGTCTCGCGGTGGCTGATCGGTGCCCACACCGGCACCCACGTCGACGCCCCGTCGCACTTCGTCCCCGGGGCGACGACGGTCGACGAGATCGCGTTGGACAGCGTCGTCGGACCGGCCCGGGTCCTGGACCTCCGCCACGTCGCCGAGGAGATCACGGGCGAGGACCTGGCCGACGCCGGAGCGGTCGGGGCCGAACGTGTGCTCTTCCGCACCCGCAACTCGACCGACGCGCTGACGCGGAACGTGCGCTCCGACACGTGGGTCGGCCTCGGGCCGAGCGGCGCCGCGTGGCTCGTCGAGCACGGGGTGCGGTTCGCCGGCATCGACTACATGACGATGGAGGCCCCGGCCCGCACCGAGGCCTGGCCGACACACGTCGCGCTCTGCGGGGCGGGCATCGTGATCCTCGAGAACGCGGACCTGTCCGATGTCGAGCCGGGCGACTACCTCATGGTCTGCCAGCCGGTGCCGTTCGCCGGACGCGAGGCCGCGCCGGCCCCGACCGTCCTGCTCCCCCTCGTCGCGGCGGTCGGCGCGTGAGCACCTCGAGGGTGCACGTCGTCCTGGTCCACGGTGCCGGTGGGTCACCGTCGGCGTGGTCCTCCGTCACGCCGCTCCTGCGTGCTCGCGGCATCGCCTACACGCTCGCCGACAACGCCCTGACGTCACTGCGGGACGACGAGGCATCGGTGCGCGCACTCGTCGACGCGGTCGACGGTCCGGTCCTGCTCGTCGGGCACTCGTACGGCGGCGCCGTGATCACGAACGCCGGTACGCACGAGCGCGTGGTCGGTCTGGTCTACGTCGCGGCGTTCGCACCGGACGCCGGCGAGTCCGTCTCCGCGATCGTCGAACGCAGCGAACCCGCCCTCGTCTCGCGGTACACGGACCGCGGCCCGGACGGCGAGTGGGTCACCCGCGACGACGAGGAGTCCCGGGCGGCGCTCGCGTGGGACGTCCCCGACGACGTCCTGCGCGCAGCACGCTACGAGCGTCGCGTGACCGCGGACGCCGCGTTCCAGCAGCCGACGGGCGAGCCCGCGTGGGCGACGCGGCCGAGCTGGTACCTGGTCGCGTCGAGTGACCGCCACCTGCTGCCGGCGATCCAGCGCGAGTTCGTCGCGCGCATGGGCGCGGACGCCGAGGAGGTCGACACCAGCCACGCGGTGGCCCACGCGGCGCCCGAGCGGGTCGTCGCAGTCATCGAACGCGCGATCGCCGCGGTCGCCTGAGCACGATCCGGCGGTGGCCACGGTCAGGAGGCCGTGGTCACCAGACCGTCGAGGTCCTTGACCACGCGTCCGGACTGCAGGACCGCGCGCACGCTGGCAGCGTCGGCGAGCGCGCGGACGTCGATGAGCGGGTCGACGCGGGAGACGACCAGATCGCCCACCTTGCCGGGCTCGACGGAGCCGAGCCGGTCCTCCAGTCCGAGGAGCCGCGCCCCTTGCAGGGTGCCGGCCGTGACGGCGGCGAGCGGCGTCAGACCGACCTGCACCAGCCGTGCGAGCTCCGCCAGGTTGCGGCCGTGCGGGTGGACGCCGGCGTCGGTGCCGAGTGCGACGGGGACCCCGGCGGCGACGGCGCGGCGGACGCTGTCGAGCCCGCGCTCGTGCAGGGCGGCGCGCTGGCGCAGGCGCGCCTCGGAGGCGGTGGCCGGGTCGAGCTCGCGGAGCAGCGTGCTGAGGGTGGGGACCAGCGCGGTCCCGCGCTCGACCATGAGCGCGATGGTCTCGTCGCTGAGGTCGTACCCGTGCTCGATGCTCGACGCGCCACCGAGCACGGCGGCTCGTGCGGCGGCGTCGGTCAGGGCGTGCGCGGTGACGGGCCGCCCACCGCGTTCGCCCACGAGGCGGACGACCAGGCGGACCTGTTCCTCGGTGATCCCGACGTCGTCCGGGTCGTCCGTCGGCGACCCGACCCCGCCGGACGTCGAGACCTTGATCGCGTCGGCGCCCGTGCGGAGCAGGGTGCGAACGGTGCGGACGACGTCCTCGTCGGTGTCGACGACGCCGGGTTCGGGCATCCCGGACCGCACCGCCCATGCCGGCAGCGAGCCGTTCGGCCGGACGGGGTCGGCGTGCCCGCCGGTGGGCGAGAGCATCGCGATGGCGAGGTGGAGTCGCGGGCCGAGCACCGTGCCGCGGGCGACGGCGTTCCGGTACCCGGGGGTGAGGCCGTCGAGGTCCCGTGCGGTGGTGACGCCGGCGTGCAGCGTGGAACGCAGCATCACGGCGACCTCGAGCACGTCCTCCTCGGGGAACCGCGCACGCTGCTCCTCCGGGGCGGTCGGCACCATGCTGAGGTGCACGTGCGCATCGATGAAGCCGGGGAGCAGCCAGGTGCCGGTGAGGTCCGCGACCGGGACGCCCGGGACCGGAGCGCGTCGCGGACCGGCGTAGGTGATGACGCCGTCCCGAAGCTCGACCTCGGTGTCGGCGCGCGGCGGCGCACCGGTGCCGTCGACGAGGGTCGCGCCGACCAGTCGGAGCGCACCGAGGGCGTGCGGGGTCGTCGGGAGTCGTGCCGCCACTGTCGCGACCTTCCGTGATCGGTCAGCCGGTCAGGCTGAAGCGGGCGGAGCCGGGGTCGGCGTCGAGCAGCCGGCGCGTGTACCAGTGCTGCGGGTCGGCGTAGATCTGCTCCACGGGCCCGGACTCGACGACCTCGCCCTGGTACAGCACCACGACCTCGTCACTCACGCGCTGCACGACGGCGAGGTTGTGCGAGATGAACACCATCGTCAACCCGAGGGACTCCTTGATGTCGGCGAGCAGGTCGAGGATCTGCGCCTGCACCGAGACGTCGAGTGCTGAGGTGATCTCGTCGGCGATCACGAGGTGCGGATCGATGATCAGCCCGCGGGCGATCGCGATGCGCTGCCGTTGGCCGCCGGAGAACTCGTGGGGGTAGCGGTGCATCATGTCCGGCGAGAGCCCGACGCGCTCGAGCCAGCCGCCGATGCGCTCCTCGTGGGTCGCCACGCGCGGACGGATCGGGTCGATCGCCTCGGCCAGGGTCTGCGCCACGGTGCGCCGCGGGGAGAGCGACGAGTAGGGGTCCTGCGGGACCATCTGGATGCGGCGCCTGGCGGCGTGCAGGGCGGATCGGTGCGCCGAGCCGAGGTCGACGCCGTCGACCGTCACACTCCCGGCGGCGGGCTTCACCGTGCCCACGAGGACCTTGGCGAGCGTGGACTTGCCGGAGCCGGACTCGCCGACGATGCCGACGGTGCGGCCGCGGTCGAGGCGCAGGTCGACGCCGTGCAGGACGGTCGTCGACCCGAACGCGACGTCGAGGCCGCGGACGTCGATCATCAGGTCGGCATCGGTCGCGGCCGGTCGGCGGGTCGTCGTGGTGGTGGTGTCGGTCACGCGTGCGCCTCCGTCTGCTCCGAGGGGACCGTCACGACCGGCGTGGCCGCGAGCAGCTGCTTCGTGTAGGGGTGGTCGACCGTCTCCGGCGACAGGCCGGCGACGTCGTCGATGCGCTCGACGATGCTGCCGTTCCGCATCACGAGGACCCGGTCGCACAGCGCGCGGACGACCCCGAGGTCGTGCGAGATGAAGAGCACGGCGGTCCCGGACTCCTCGTTCATGCGCTTCAGCACGGTGAGGACCTCGCGCTGGACGGTCACGTCGAGCGCGGTGGTCGGCTCGTCGGCGATGAGCAGGTCCGGCTTCGTGCTCATCGCCGAGGCGATCATCGCGCGCTGCTTCATCCCGCCGGAGAGCTGGTGGGGGTACTGCCGGAGTCGCCCGTCGGGGTCGGTGAGCTTGACGGCTCGGAACCCCTGGGACAGCAGGCGCATGGCATCGCGCCGGCTGTGGCGCAACCGCATCCGCAGCACGTCGGAGAGCTGGATGCCGAGCACCATCGCCGGGTTCAGGGCGGTGCCCGGGTCCTGGTAGACCAGGCCGATCCGCGAGGCGAGCACGCGGTCGGGCACGCGGCCGAGCAGGTCGACCCCGCCCAGTTCGAGCCGGCGCGCCGACGCCTCGAGCCCCTCGCTGAGGAGCTTGGCGACGACGGACGCGGTGAGCGACTTGCCGGAACCGGACTCGCCGACGATCCCGAGCACCTCGCCGCGTCGGATCGTGAACGACACGTCGTCCACGAGCGGACGACCGCTCGCGCCGTGCAGCACGGTGATGCCGTCGGCGACGAGCACGGCGTCGTCCTCCACCGCGAGTGTGGACGCCTCAGGAGCACGCGTGGTCCGGGCACGCGTCGTGTTCGAACGCGGGTTCGCCGCTGCGGCGAGGCCGTCCCCGACGAGCAGGGCGGCGAGTGACGCGAAGGTCAGGGCGACCGCCGGGCCGACGATGACGACCGGGTTCACCGCGATGCGATCGAGACCGTCGTTGAGCAGGGTGCCCCAGTCGAACGCGGGGGTCTGTGCACCGAGGCCGATGAAGGACAGCCCGGAGATCTCCACGAGCGATCCGGAGAACGCGCCGGCGATCAGGATCAGGGTGGGCTCAGCCATGTTCGGGAGCACGTGGCGGGCCGCCACCCGGTGCGCAGGCACGCCCATCAGACGAGCGGTCGTGACGTACTCGCTGACGGAGATCTTCGCCGCGAGGTTCGCCGTGAGCCGGGCGAACCCGGCGATGTTGGCGACGGCGATCGCGACCACCACCTGCACCATCCCCTGACCGAGGATCGCGGCGACGATGATGGCGACCAGCATCGTCGGGTAGCTGACGGCGAACTCGATCGCGCGGAGCCCGAACTCGCGGAGCCGCGTCGGCGCGAGCCAGACGCCGATGCCGAGCGCGATGCCGACGATCGCGGAGAGCGCCGTGGCTGCGAGCGCCATGACGACCGTCGCGCGAGTGGCCACGAGGGTGCGGGCGAGCATGTCGCGACCGAGGGTGTCGGTGCCGAGGGGGTGCTCCGCGGTCGAGCCGAGGCCGGCCGTGCCGCCGATGCCCCTCGCCTGGGACCCGAACACGAAGGGTGCGACGACCGCGATGAGCAGGATCAGTCCGAACATGACGAGACCGACGACGAGACCGGCGTTCCAGTTGAACGCCCTGGGTCGTGCCGGCTGGTCGACGGTCGCGGCACGGACGGTGGTGATGGTGTCAGCCACGCTTCCCTCCGAGGGTGCGCGGGTCGATGAGACCCAGGATGATGTCGATCACGAGTGTGATCACGAGGGAGATCAGACCGATCACGAAGACCGCCGCACGGATCACCGGGTAGTCCTTGTCGACGGCGATCGCCTGGACGATCACGCCGCCGAGGCCGGGCCAGGCGAACACCGCCTCGGTGATGAGTGCGGAGCCGAGCAGCGCGGTCAGGATGATGCCGGAGAGCGTCAGCGCGGTGGTGAGCAGGTTCGGCAGCATGTGCTTCGCGTAGATCGACAGTGCGGGCAGTCGCCAGCCGCGCGCGGTCCGCATGTAGTCCTGCTCGAGGATGACCGCGGTCTCGCGCCGCACGATGCGCGCGACGGAACAGGTGCCGCCGATGGTCAGCGAGGCGATCGGCAGGACGGCGGCCGCCCCGAAGTCGTAGGCCGGTGAGTACGCCGGCGGCAGGACGTGGAGCAGGACCGCGAACACGACCACGAACCCGGTGGCGAGGACGTAGACCGGGATCGAGGAGATGAGCCCCGTCACGGCCGTGAACGACACGTCGAGCCAGCGGTGGCGGTCACCGCGGGTCAGCACCCCGACCGTCATCCCGAGCGCCAGTCCGAGCACCAGGAGGAGCAGGACGGCCGAGATCGTGATGGTGAGCGTGTAGGGCACCGCCGTCATCACGACGTCCATCGCCGGGATCCGGTACTTGTACGAGTCGCCGAAGTCGCCATGCACCACACCGGCGACGTAGTGCCAGAGCTGGACCGGGATCGGCTGGTCGAGGCCGAGCTGGTGCCGGACGAGCTCGACCTGCGCGAGCGTCGCGGTGTCACCGGCGATGGCCGTGGCCGGGTCGCCGGGGATGAGCTGCACGATCAGGAAGGTCACGAGGACGAGCAGCGCGAGGTTGACGACGAGGCCGACGGCGCGACGGAGCAGGAACCGCCGCCAGGCGCTCCCGAGGCCGGCCGCTCGGGGAGCCGCTGCAACGGGGTCGCCCGGACCGGGCACGGGGGGATGGTCGACGGTGGTGGTGCTCATCGTGGGTCCTCCAGGTGCTCCGGTCCGGGCTGTGATGGGTGGTGCTGGTGAAGCGTGCGGTCAGTGGGTCAGCCGACGATCCGCATCGCCGACGGGTCCCAGTAGCCCGAGAAGACGTGCGTCGCGAAGCCCTTCCGGGCGACGTAGCGGTGC
The DNA here is from genome assembly GCF_048756585.1 of Curtobacterium sp. L3-7. NCBI lineage: Bacteria > Bacillati > Actinomycetota > Actinomycetes > Micrococcales > Microbacteriaceae > Curtobacterium > Curtobacterium sp. L3-7. The sequence continues at coordinate 3,831,257 of NZ_CP151474.1, forward strand.
GTGTCCGTGATGAGCGGGGTCATGTCGACGCGCTCGAGGATCGACTTCTGGGCGGTCTCGAAGTCGGTGCACTGCTGGTCGGCATCGGTGGTCGCCATGGCTGCCTGGTACGCCTTCACGCCATCGGGGTTGTCGCTCGACGAGACGTTCGTGCCACCGTCGGGGTAGGTCGCGCCGAGGTACCGGGCGATCGACAGGTTGATCAGGCCGACCTGCGCGTCCTCGGCTGCGATCGCGACGTCCCACGTCTTGGGTTCGGTCCGCATCTGCTTCGTCCAGTCGGCCGGGTCGGGGGCGGACACCGTCACGGTCGCACCGGCGTTCCGCAGCGACTCCGCGAGGAAGTCGGCAGCCGGGTCCCAGTTCGACATCATGAGGAGACGGATGGTCTTGCCCTTCAGCTCCTTGGCGGCGGCCTTCGGGTCGTACGACTGCACGAGGGACGAGCCGTCCACGGCGCAGCGGTAGCTCGCGGCGTTCACGGTCGTCTGCTTGACGCCGAGACCGTCGAGCCCGGCGTCGTTGAAGCCCTTGGTGTCGATCGCCTGGGCGACGGCCGCGCGCAGTGGCTGGTTGTCCGCGAACACCGATCCGGAGCCCTCGGCCTCGTTGAAGACGAGGTTGTAGGCGGAGCTGGCGAACTTGACCGTCGAGTAGTCGCCCTTCTCGAACCGTTCGGCGTTCGAGTCGTAGAAGCGCGCGACGTCGACACCGCCGGACTGCAGCAGGTTGGCGCTCGTGTTCGAGTCGGCCTGGACCGTCATGTTGATCGTCTTGGCGGGCTTGCCCGAGACGTCCTTCCATGCCGGCCACGCGTCGTAGTCGCTGCGGAGCGAGTACTGCACGCTCTTGCCCGCCGACGACTTCGCGAGCGTGTACGGGCCCGACCAGGCGCCCTTCACGGTGCCGGCGGCGAGCCCCTTCGGGTCGGCGAGGCCGGCCGGGCAGATGATGCCGGTGCCGGGGCGCGTCATGCCGCCGAGCAGCTGCGAGTACGGCGCGCTCAGCGAGATCGAGAGGGTGCCTGCTGAATCGTCGGGCGTGAAGGTCGGTTCGCCCGAGCCGAACGCCTGGTTCTTCCACGTCTGGGCGCCGGAGTCGTCGAGACCCACGAGGTACTCGAAGGACTTCGCGACGACGGACGGCGTGATCGCCGTGCCGTCGGAGCAGGTCGCGCCCTTGCGGATGGTGAACTCGTACTTCGACGCCGACTCGGCGTCCCACTTGGTCGCGAGACCGCCGATGTACCCACCGTCGTCTCCTTCGCCCTGGCGGAGCAGGGTGTCGAAGCCGAGCCGCGCGACGGTGACGTCCGAGCTGGCAGAGGCCTTCGCGGGGTCGAAGGTCGCCGGTGCGTACCAGAGCTCGGCGTTGATCGTGTCGGTGGTCGACGAGCCGCCGGTGCCGGCGTTGCCGGACGCGGTGCACGCGCTCAGGGAGAGGCCGACGGCGGTCGCCACTGCGACGCCGACGAGGATGCGCTTCCTCACCATGGTGCTGTCCTCCAATGGGATTCGGGGTGATGCCAGGGGGTCAGTCCCAGGGGTCGGGTCCAACTTGGATCCAATCTAGGACAATACGCATCCAACTATGTTTCGTGTGGATTACATCTGCGCGCGATGAACGGTCTCGCCACCGACCTCCGTCCGGAGGACACGGGCCTCGGCGAAGGCCTCGGGCGAGCACGAGGCCGGATCGACGTCGAGCAGCACCCAGTCGGCGAGCGCACCTGGCCGAAGGGTCCCTCGCCGGTCCTCGGCGAAGGCGGCATGAGCGGATCCACGGGTGTACGCCGCGACCGCCTCCAGGACCGAGATCGCCTGCTCTGGTCCGACCGGCTCGTCGGAGCCCCGCATGCGTCGAGCCGACGCCATCGGGACGACTTCCCGTGGGTCGAACGGGAAGTACGGCGCGTCGGACCCCATCGCCACGACCGCACCCGCGTCGAGCCAGGACCGCACCGGGTTCACCGTGTCCACCCGGTCGCCGAGCCGTCGACGCAGCCCCGCCGCGTTCTTCCACGCGATGGAGGGCTGCAGCGACGCGACGACACCGAGACGGGCGGCGCGAGCCGTGCTCTCCGGACTCGGCTCGAGGTAGGCGTGGATGAGCTGGCACCGGAGGGGTCCGACCGGGCGACCGGTGCGCTGCTCGGCCCTCTCGAGGCCGTCGAGCACCTCGGCGACCGCGCGACTGCCGACCGCGTGCACGCCGAGTCCCCATCCGGACGCGACGCACCCCTCGGCGAGCGATGCGAAGTCGTCGGCCGAGATGCGTTGGACGCCGTGGTCGTCGCCGGACCAGGGCGTCTCCAGCAACGCCTGCCCCTTCATGCCCTCACCGTCGTAGTAGACCTTGATCGGTCCGAGCCGCAGCCGATCGTCACCGTCGCCGGTCACGCCGTCGATGGTGGCGAGCAGCGCGAGGGCCGCGTCGACGTCGGGGACGTCAGGGCTGCCCAGCTCCGGGTAGGGCATCGCGACCACCCGCATCGTCAGGAGTCCACGGCGGTGCGCCTCGCGGTACCCCTCGAGCTCCGGGAGCGTGACGGCCGGGTCCACGACGCCGGTGAAGCCCATCGCGTGCAGGAGCGGCTGGACCCTGACGATCGCTGCGAGCCGGTCGTCGATGGTCGGGGGCGTCTCGCCGAGCCAGTCGGGGGCATCGGGATCAGCGTCCCCGTCGGCGAGCATGGCGGCGGAGAAGGCCTCCGCGTCCGCGCCGGCATCGATGAGCTGGATGGCCTTCAGGCCGGCGCGCTGTGCATGGGAGTGGGCGTCCGTGAAGCCCGGGAGGACGGTCCCGTCGACATGGTCCTCGACCACGTCGACCGGTGCGGCGGAACGTACCTCGGCGACGGAGCCGACCGCCGCGATCCGGCCGGCCACGACGAGCATCGCCTCGGCCGTGGGACGTTCGGGGTCCATCGTCCGGACGGTCCCCACCACGATCCGGGCCGCCGCGGTGTCAGACACCGACGGGCTCCCGTTCGTCGAGCCAGGTGTGCACGTCGGCCGCGGTCACGAGGGCGTCGCGCTGCAGGTACCGGATCGCCTCGAGGGTGGCATCGTGCGCCCGCTCGCTCGACCCCGCGACGCAGTCGGTCAGGACCCGGACCGCGTAGTCGTGCTGGTGGGCGTCGGCCGCGGTGTAGTGGATGCACACGTCGGTGAGGCCGCCGACCAGCAGGAGCGTGCCTGCACGGTAGGCCTTCAGGACGATCTCGAGTTCGGTGCCGAAGAACGCCGAGTACCGGCGCTTGCGGATCACGAACTCCTCGGGGCGGGGATCCAGCCAGGAGGCGAGGTCGGTCTGCTCGTCCCCCTCGATGCAGTGCGGACCCTCGGCGCCGTCGAGCTCGCGGCCGATGTCCACGAGGTCCGGCTTGTGCACCTCCTGGATGAACACGACCGGGACGCCGACGGTGCGGCAGTGTTCGATGAGTTCGCGCACGCGTGGGGCGCGCTCGGCGCGGCCGCTCATGACCGGGATGCCTGGTGTCGGCATCGTCGAGGCGGCGCCTCCCTGGATGTCCACGACGACGAGGACGGGGTTGCCGGAGACGGCGAGCATGGGTGGTTCCTTCCGTGACGGGTGGCGCTCGGGTGGGGACCGGTGCTCGCCGTCGTCGTCATCCTCCGATGCGCTCGGACACCGCACGGGTCAGGGGCGTTTCAGGAGTGTTAAACCTCGGGTGTCGCCGAGCGGGCCGAACGGCGACGGCGGAACGGCAGCAGGTCGGCGACGGCGACCGGCCCGAAGCCGTCCTCGACCGCCACCCACACGCGGGCATCGGGCGCATGGTCGGCGAGGAGTTCCGCGCACACGCCGCACGGCTCGATCAGGTGCAGGCTCCCAGCGGGTCGCCGGAGCACACCGACGACCGACACGACGGGCTGGCCGACGATGATCGCCGCGCTGAGGGCTGCGGACTCGGCGCAGACCGACGCCCGGCCGGCGGACGCCTCGACGTGCAGGCCGGTCACGACGCTCCCGTCGGCCAACCGGAGCGCCGCCGCGACCTCGTGCACGCCGACGCGGTACCGGTCGGACAGCACGGTCGTCGCGGCCTCGAGGAGCTCGCGGTCGCCGTCGTCCATCCCGGTCGGCGGCCCGTGCAGCACCGGCCGGTCCGACACGGACGACACGGACGACGCGGAGCCGTCGGTCACGACCAGCCCATGATGCGCGCCATGTTCCCGCCCTCGACGAGGGCCCGGTCGGCCTCGTCCGGGATGGCCTTGGCGATCTTCATGCGCTCGAGGTCGAAGTCACTGCCCGGCCACTCCGAGCCGAGCAGGATCTTCTCCGCGCCGAGCCTGGCGTAGGCCCGCTTCACGTCGGACATCAGGGTGGCCGAGGTCTCGAGGTACACGTGCGGGTTCCGCTCCGCGACGATGATCGCCTCCGGCACGTTCCACACCGCCCCCATGTGGGCGATGATCGTCGGCACGGTCGGGTGCCCCTTGGCGATCTCCTCGATGGCGAACGGTGCACAGAACGCGTCGTCGAGGGCGTTGATCAGCACGGGGAGGCCGAGCTCGGCGCAGACCTCGAAGAGCGGGTCGAGCAGGCCGTGGTCGGCGACGTGGTAGCCGTGCAGGCTCGGGTGCAGCTTCAGGCCGACCAGCCCGCCCTCCGCGAAGCGGCGGATCTCGTCCGTGGCGTTCTCCCACTGCGGCATGACCTGACCGAAGCCGAACAGGCGGTCGGGGTGCGCGGCCACGAGGTCCATCAGGAAGTCGTTCTCGATGCCCTGGGCGAGCGAGCAGACCATGGCCCGGTCGACGCCGGCCGCGTCCATGCGGTCGATGATGCGCGTCGCGTCGAAGGGTGTGTACGCCGGGGGCTCCTCGCCGGGTCGCACACCGCTGAGGTAGTCGCTGCGACCGCGGCGGTCCTGCGTGGTGTTGTAGGCGTCGATGATCATCGTGGGCGTCTCCTCGTCGGCGGCGGTGGGCCGTGATCGCCCACATGACATCCGATACTGCCAGAATTGGATCCAATTTGCGAGCGATCGGTCGAGAGGCGCTCAGTGCACCACGACCATCGCCCCCATCGTGAGGAGGCTCGCGAGCGACGCCGCGCGGCGAGCAGCCTCGACGCACGGCAGTCGACGGCCGAGCAGTCCGTGCGCGACGATCCCGGCGTGCACCACGACGGCGACCGCCAGCGGCAGCAGCACCACGGCACCGTGGGCGACGACGCCGTGGACGTGCGTTGCGCCGGACGCAACCACCCCGTGCGACGCCGTGCCGTCGAGCAGGACGAACCCCGCTCCGAGCAGCATGCCGAGCGCGTGCAGGTGGTCCGCGTCCGGCCTGGACGCACGGCGCAGGCGGTCGACCAGCGCGGTGCCGAGGGCGCATCCCCCGAGCGCGAGCGCCCAGAAGGGGGCAGGCACCACGCCGAGCCCCGGCACGTGGACGTCGACCATCGCCACGAGCATGGCGACCTCGGCCACGAGGGTGAACCGTCCCACCCGGCGCATCCCGACGACACCGAGCACGAGCGCGACCACGGCCGCCCCGATGGTGATGGTGAGCAGGGCGAGCATGATTGGATCCAATCATGGGCGAGTCGGATACGGCAATGGGGTACACCACCTGGCAGGATTGGACCCGCAGCGGCGCAGACCGCGAGCGGCGCCCGCCGCCAGCGGCGCCCGCCGCCAGCGGCGCCCGCCGCGACGACGCACCGAGGGAGACCACGACGTGACAACAACCGACGGCAACGCACTCGTCGACGACCTCGCTGCTCGCATCCGCGCCAAGATCATGTCCGGCGAGATCCCGATCGGCGCACCGCTCCGACAGGCTGATCTCGCCGCCCAGTTCGGCATCAGCCGGACTCCGGTGCGCGAGGCGCTCCGGCAGCTGCAGACCGGCGGGCTCATCGAGGTCGTCCCGAATCGTGGTGCCGTCGTCCGCGTCCCCGTGCCGTGGGAGGTCCGCGAGGCCTACGAGGTCCGCGCCGAGCTCGAGTCGCTCGCGGCCCGTCGCGCCGTCGACCGGCTCGACGACGCCACCATCGGCCAGCTCCGCTCGGTGAACCAGGCGATGTACGAGCGATCGCTCGCCGCCGCCGAAGGCGCGACCGAAGGCGCGACCGCGGGCGCGGCCGCGGGCGAGCAGCCGAAGCAGCGCGAAGGCGTCGACAACGACCAGTTCCACGGGCTGATCTACGGCGCGTCGGGGAACACCCGGCTGACGCGCATGCTCGTCGAGATCAACGACGCGTTCCCTCGCAACGTCTCCGGACTCGTGCTCCGTGAGAACTCCCGCCACCGCGAGGAGAACTTCCGGGAGCACGAGGAGATCGTCGAGGCGTTCGTCGCCGGGGACCACGACCGCGCCGCCGGCCTCATGCGCGAGCACGTCCTGCGCGCGGGTGAGCACCTGGCGCACTGGTACGAGCGCCGCTCCTCCACGGTCTTCACGGGCTGACGCAGCCTCCGGGCTGACGCAGCCTCCGGTCTACCGGAAGGTCGGCACCCGCCGGATCCAGCCGGTCGCCTCCTCGATGGCGCGCGTGACCGCGAGCAGCTGCTCCTCGCGCCCGTACCGGCCGACCACCTGCACGCCCACGGGCAATCCCTCGGCCGTGAAGCCCGCCGACGTGACCACCACCGGGTGCGCCGCGAGCGTCAGCCGGTTGGCGAGCATCTGCCAGGTGAAGTACCGCTCGAACCGGTGCCCGTCGACCTCGTCGACCCACTCGACGTCGGCCGGCGGCGCAGCGACCGGCGTGGCCGGCAGCACCAGGACGTCGTGCCGGTCGAGGACCGCCGCAGTGTCCCGGTACATGCGTGTCCGTCGCTCGTACGCGTCCGCGAGCTGGGTCGCCGTCATCGCCCGACCCTGTTCGACGTTCCGGACGTAGTCGGGCCGGAATCCATGCGCACCGGCGTCGACCGCGTGCCGACCGCCGAGGAAGAACTCGAACGTCTCGATGGTCTCCCACGCTTCGTCCGCGCCCGTGAAGTCGGGCTCGTCCGCCTCGACGACGGCACCGAGCCCGGCGAGCTGTTCGGCGAACGCGCGGTGCACGGCCCGCACGGCGGGATCGATGGGCAGGCCGCCGGCATCGTCGCTCCACGCGATCCGCAGGCCGTCGACCTGGACGGGCCGAACGGGGTGCACGGGCATCGCGGACATCGGCCAGACGGTCTTCTCGACCGCGAGTGCCTGGAGGAAGCGCGCCGCGTCGGCGGAGTCGCGGGCCATCGGCCCGGTCACACCGTGCGGCGTCCACGCGTTGCCGGTCCGGCCGCTCGGTACCCGGCCGGGGCTCGGACGGACGCCGACGACGTTGCAGAACGCGGCCGGGTAGCGCAGGCTCCCGCCACTGTCCGAGCCGTCGGCGATCGGCAGCATGCGCGCGGCGAGCGCAGCGCCGGCGCCACCGCTCGACCCGCCCGCGTGCCGCGACGGATCCCACGGGTTGACCGTCGTGCCGAAGACGGGGTTGAACGTCAGGACGCCCTGCCCCATCTCCGGGGTGTTCGTCTTGCCGACGATGATCGCACCGGCGTCACGGAGCAGGGTCGCGAGCACGCTGTCGTGCTGTGCGGGGCGCGCGCCCGCGAACGCGGCCGACCCGTTCGTGGTCGGGAACCCGGCGACGTCCATCAGGTCCTTCACCGCAGTGGGCAGGCCGTGCAGCGGCGGGAGCGGCTCGCCGGCGGCGCGGGCTTCGGCGGTGCGGCGGTCGGCTGCCTCGGCCGCGGCGAGCGAGACCGAGTCCGGCTGCTGGGAGACGACGGCCTGGAGGCGCGGGTTGCGTTCCTCGATCCGGTCCAGGTGGGCGCGCATCACCTCCACCGCCGACACCTCCCTGGCCGCGACGGCGTCGGCCAGGCGGACGGCGGACCAGTCGGCGAGGTGGTCGGGGGCGTCGTCGCGGTGCGTCATCAGCGGCCACCCTCGTGGTCGTGCTGCTGCTCGGCGGGGACGTGCCCGTCGTGCGCGGCGTGGGTGTCGTGGCCGTGGCCGTGGCCGTGGCCTGCGCCCGGGGCGCAGTGGTCGGTCGCGGACGGCGGGACGTCGAGCGAGGGGTTCCGGTCGAAGAAGCCGTCCGGTTCGAGCCGGAACCCGATCCGGTCGACCGGCATGATCGGCCACTGCTCCGGGCGCGGGAAGTGGTGCACACCGAGGACCGGCCAGAGCACCAGACGCTCGTCCTCCAACGAGCGGTCCGCCCGCTGCCAGACGTGCACGCCGTCGTCCCCGAGTTCGCCCTGGTTGGGGTACTCACCGGCGATGAAGCGTTCCTCGGCGTCGAACGCGCTCGCCCACAGGTGCTTGGCGACGAACGGCGCCTTCCGCTCGACGATGCTGCCCGGCCGGGCGTGCAGCTGCGCGGTGTCCTTGATCGCCAGGCGGTACGCGGTCGCCTCGCCGAAGCGGTTCTGCGCCGACTCGCTCTCGATCCGCCAGTGCAGGGCACGTGCGGGGTCTGTGGTGCGGGCGGCGGAGGACTCGGACGCGATGGGCGTCTCGACGGCGATGCAGGCGTTGCCGTAGGGGTTCAGTGCCTCGTCCGGCTCCGGCTCGGCGTGCACCTCGACGAGCCGGTTCAGCGGGCCGTCCACGGCGGTGTCCAGCCGCACGGCGAAGTAGTGCTGGTGGGTCGGGGCCTGCACGTTCGGGGCGACCATCCGGCCGGACCGCGGCTGCTCCCCGTCGGCGATCCCGGACACGGACATGATGCCGGTGAGCTTGACCTCGAGCTCGATCGAGCCGTCCTGGTACAGCGACCAGTAGAAGCCGTAGTCGTAGTTCGCCACGGTCGCGAAGCTCGAGATGACGAGCCGCCGACTGCGGCGGACCTCGGCGCTGCCGGTCCGGGTGTTGACGTGCTTCCAGAGGATCGAGTCGTCCTCCTCGTGCAGGCAGATCCCGTTCACGATGGTCTGCGGTTCACCGTGGCCGTCCAGGAAGTCGACGTCGAAGTAGCGGATCTCGCCGAGGCAGTCGCACCCGAGCTCGAGGCTCGCGGTGAGGGGACCTGCGCCGTACTCGCCCCAGTCGAAGAAGTTCTTGCGGTACGCCGTCGGGTCGCTGTCGAGGTACGGCACGTACATCTCGTTCACGGCGGCGCGACGCAGTACCGAGCGCTCGGCCTCGCCGTCGCGGTAGGTCAGGTCGTGCAGGACGAGACCCTCGCGATGCGAGAACCCGACGCGGAAGGTCCAGTTCTGCCAGCGGACCTCGTGGCCCTCGATGGCGAAGCCGGGGCCGCCCGGCTGCACGATGTCGAGCGCGGAGACCTCGCGGTCGGGGCCCCACGTGCCCGACGTGTAGACGCCGGTCTCACTCGCCATCGGGACGACACCGTGGTCCTCGATGCGGACGACCTCGAGCGTGTCCAGGTCGAGGATCGGCACGAGCCCGGCGACCGGCCGGGCGTAGCCGTTGTCCTCGGGGAACTCGCGGTACCAGACGGTGCCCCAGCTGAGCCGGCGGTCGGCGAGGTCCTCCGGGACGAAGCCCGTGATCGACTCCGGGTCGACCCAGACGAGCGAGGTGTCCGTGATGCCGCGCTTCGCGAGCGCCTCGACGATGAGCGGGGAGTTCCGGGCGGCCTGCGCGATGAGCCGCGCCTCGTCGCTCGAGACGCCGGGGCGACGGTGGTCGACGTCCGTCCACAGCTCCACGATGGCGGGCGAGTCCGGGCCGGCGGTCCACCCCCTGACCTCCCACGCGGCGTGCGCGTCCGGGTCCATCACGACGAGCCGGACCGGACGCGCACCGCCGGCCACCGAGCCGCGCGCCTTCTCCTCGTCGAGGGCGATCCCCCAGAACCGCGGACGGGCGCCGATCCGGCCGGAGTCGCGGACGGCCTGGACGAAGGAGGCGATCTCGGCGGAGGTCAGCGGGTCGAGGACGTGGACGGTGCTGCTCATGGCGTTCCTTCTGACGGGTGAGGCGTGGGGCGTGGGAGATCGGGGGCGGGTGACGGTCAGGGGGCGTGGGAGATCGGGGGCGGGTGACGGTCAGGGGGCGTCGAGGACGACGGCGCGACCATCGGCGCGGGGGTCACTCGCGGCGTCGAGCCGACCGTCGGCGTGCAGGCGCACGGTCTGGACGTGCCCGGCTTCGTCGACGGGCCCGTCGGTCCGGGCCACGGGCAGTCCGAGCAGGCTCGCCGCGGCCACGGCGTCGTCGGACCCCGGTTCGGCGACGAGCGTCATCGCCTCGTGCCCGAGGTCGCGGGCACCGACGACGAAGCGCGGTCGACCGAGCACCTCGGCGGGGTCGGCGTCCGGGCCGATGAGGTCACGGGCGACCTGCGCCAGGATCCACGGCTGGGCGCTCCCGCCCTGGCAACCGAGACCGAGCACGAGGTCGTCGGTCTCGGCGATGACGGGCAGCAGCGTGTGCGGCGGCCGGAGTCCCGGGCCGATGTGACCAGGGTGCGCGGGGTCCGTGCTGAACGCCGACCCGCGGTTGTGCAGCACGATCCCCGTGCCCGGGTCCAGGATCCCGGAGCCGAACAGCTGGTAGACGCTCTGGATCAGCGTGACGACCGTGCCGTCGTCGTCCGCGGCGGTGACGGCCACGGTGTCGCCGAGCGCCCGTCCGGCCCGGGGCAGCGCTCCCACACGACCGGGACCGCGGGGGGCCAGCATCGCGCCGACATCGACGGCACCCCCGCGCGGGTCGCCGAGCTCGGCCTGCCGGACGAGCGCGGCGCGGTGCACCGCGTCGACGAGCTCCGCGGTGCGGTCCGGCGCGTCGGCAGCGAGTGCCTCGGGCAGGATGCCGAGCAGCACGACGCCCTGCGTCGGCGGCGGGGCGACCCACCACCGCACCCCGCCGACCGTGGACTCCTGCGGGGCGACGGTCTCGGCACGGTGCGCGGTGAAGTCGTCCGCGGTGTGGGCGCCGCCGAGTTCCCGGAGGCGCGCGGCGATCGATGCGGGGATCCGGCCGGAGTACATCGCGCCGGGGTCCTCGGCGAGCTCGGTCAGGGTCGCTGCGAGTGCGGGTTGCACGAGCGGGTCGCCCTCGCCCAGCAGTCCGCCGTCGCCGTCGCCGAACACCCCCACCATCCCGGGGTCGGCGTGCAGCTCTGCGCTCCGGACGTCGATGGTCCTGGCGAGCCCGGCGGACACGGGGACGCCGTCCGACGCGAGTCGCGCGGCGTGGGTCAACGGTGCGGCGAGCCCGAGCCGGCCGCCGAGCGCGTCGATGGCACGCCAACCGGCCACCACACCGGGCACCGTCACGGTCTGCGCACCCTGCCGCGGCATGCGCTCCTCGCGCGCCAGCGCCGCGACGTCGATCCCGGCGGGTGCCGCGCCCGCCGAGACGACGGCGGTGACGGGTTGCCCCGGACGCCGGACGAGTGCGACGAGGTCGCCGCCGATGCTGCACTGGTGCGGGTAGACGACGGTCAGTGCCGCCGCTGCCGCGAGGGCTGCGTCGACGGCGTCACCGCCGGCTGCGACGGCCTCGGCAGCCGCGTCGAGCGCGGCGGGGTGCGGCGCGGCGACGGCGATCCGTCGAGCGGACGTTGTGGCGGGGTCGGTCATGCTGTGGTCACCATCCGGGCCGGGCTGAGGAACTCGAGGTCGGGGCGTGCGACGCCCTGGACGAGGTCGGCGAGCGCCTCGCCGACGGCCGGGCCGAACTTGAAGCCGTGCCCCGAGCACGCGGCCGCGACGAGCACCTCGGGGTGGTCCGGGAGCGCACCGACGACGAAGCGCTTGTCCGGCGTCATCGTGTACAGGCAGGCGACGGCGTCGCCACCGTCGGTCGTGATCCCTGGGACGAAGCGCTGGAACAAGTCGGCGAGGTGTGCGATCTCGTCACGGGTCGGCGGGGCGACCGGGACCTCCGGGTCCCAGACGGGGCCGGCGTCGATGCCGATCTTCGCGCCGGATCCGGCGGCCTCGGGCAGGCCGAAGACGAGGCCCTCCGGCAGGTCGACGGAGAAGCAGCCGAGGGCAGGTGGCTGCGCGAGCACCTGTCCGGTCGGCACGGTGAGGGTCAGGATGCGCCAGACCTCGAAGAACCCGGCGGCGGCGGGGATCAGCCGTGACGCCCAGGCACCGCCCGCGAGCACGAGACGGCGGGCGCGGAGCTCTCCCGCGTCGGTCCGGACCGTCACGACGCCGTCGTCGACACGCCAGTCCTGCACGGTCTCACCGTGGCGGAGCTCGGCGCCGGCCGCCGACGCGGCCGACTGCGCGAAGGCGAGGGCCCGTGCGGCTTCGAGCACGCCGGCGCCCGGGTCGTGGACGGCGCCGTACGCCTCGGGCGGGCGCAGCGAGGGCGCCAGCGTCGACCAGTCGGCACGGTCGACCGGGAGGCTCGACCCACCCTGCAGCGTCGGCTCGCCCCGGTGGGCGTACAGTCCGCCCGTCGTGTGCAGGAAGGGTGCGCCGGCTGCGGCCGCCCAGCGGTCCCAGCCGCGGTACGCGCGGTCCACGAGGGTGTTCCACACCGGGCTCGGGTAGGCGCGGCGGACCATGCGGGTCGCGCCGTGCGAGGAGCCGCGCGCGTGCCCGGGCGCGAACCGGTCGACGGCGACGACGTCGAGGCCGCGGCGCGCGAGCTCGTACGTGGTGGCGGACCCGTGGATGCCGAGTCCGAGGACGACGACGTCGCGCACCGGGGTCACGAACGGGCCTCCGTGGCGACCTCGGCCACGCCGTCGAGCAGCACCCTGACGTCCTCGTCGTCGTTGTAGACGTGCGGGGAGACCCGCACGACGCTCGGCAGCCCGCGCGTGCCGAGGTCCCACTGGGCGTGGCTCGCCGGGACCGCGATCGAGTCGATGCGCCGCGTCCGGAGCCTGGTGGACACCTCCTTGCCCACGAGGCCGTCCACCGTGAAGGTGACGATCGCGGACGGGGACGCCGGCGGGTCCGCGACGGTGACGCCGTCGATCTCGGCGAGCGCCGCCCGGATCCGGGAGCCGAGCGCGACGAGATGGGCCTCGGTGGCCGCGGGGCCCCTGTCGAGCGCTTCCCGGAGCGCCACACCCAGCCCGAGCCGCGACGCGACGGAGCACTCCCAGGTCTCGAGCTGTCGCGCGGTGCCGTCCATCGTCCACTCATCTTCGCCGGTCCAGACCGCGCCGCGGACATCGGGGGCCCATGCGCCGAGCCCCTCGAGCGTTCCGCGGCGCAGGTAGGCCAGTCCGGTCCCCCGCGGCCCGCGCAGGAACTTGCGGCCGGTGGTGACGAGGGCGTCGCAGTCGACGGCCGTGACGTCGATGTCGATCTGCCCGACAGACTGCGTGGCGTCGACGACCGTCCAGGCACCGTGACGGCGGGCGATGGCGGACACCTCGGCGATGGGCTCGACGAGACCGGAGGACGTGGGCACGTGCACGGCACTCACCACGACCCGGCCGGACGCCCCGGCGACGGCGCGTTCGAGCACCTCGAGGTCCATCGCACCGCTGGCGTCGTTCGGGACGACCACGAGTCGGACGTCGTCGTGCCGTTGCATGGCGAGCAGCCGGAGCGCTTGGCTCACGTAGCTCGACCGTGGTGCGATGACGGTGTCGCCGGCCCCGAGCCGGAGCGCGTCGAAGACGCCGCGGAGTCCGCTCGTCGCGCTGTCGAAGAGCGCGATCTCGTCCGCTCGCGCTCCGAGCAACGCCGCGGCCGACGTGTACACCGCGGCGACGTCGTCGGCGGCCTCGTTCGCCGCTTCGTAGCCGCCCACCCGCTGTTCGCGACGCAGGTGGGCGACCACTGCCTCCAGGACGCCGTCGCTGACCAGGCCGGCACCTGCCGCGTTGAAGTAGTGGCGACCCGCGGTGCCGGCGGTGCGTGACCGCTCGGCGGCCACGTCGATCACCCTCGTTGCCGGGTCGGCGCGCGTGCCGTCCTGCAGACCGATCGTCATGTGGCGGGTCCTCCCTCTTGGCGTCACCCCCGGACGCTGAATGTATCCCATCATAAACAGGTTGTATCCATTACCACCACCGCCGGATACTGTGGCGGTATGGAGCACTCTGCTGAAGCGCGCGCACAGGAACTCGGTCTCGCCATCCCGGACTACGCGAACCCGCCGTACGGCGGGCGGTACGGCAGTTCGCTCCGCGCGTTCCACCGGACCGGCGACCTGCTGGAGCTCAGCGGCATGACGCCCGAGTCGCGGGACGGCACGATGCTGCACCCCGGTGCCGTCGGCGTCGACATCACCCTCGGACAAGCGCAGGAGGCCGCGCGGTACACGGCGGTGAACGCCCTCGGGATGATCCGGTACGCACTCGGGTCGCTCGACGAGGTCGCCGCGCTCTCCCGTGGGCTGTGCTTCGTGCTCTGCCCGCCCGGATTCGAACAGCTCAACCAGGTGTCGAACGCGGCGAGCGACCTGCTCTTCGAGGTCTTCGGTCCGGACGTCGGCAGGATGGGCCGCGCGTCCATCGGCGCCACCGCCCTGTCCCGGAGCGCGTGCTTCGAGCTGTGGCTGAGCCTGGAGTGCCGTCCGGGCAGCACCACCGCGTGAGGTCGCTCGCCGAGGCGGGGACCCGCGGCACCGCGTTCTGGCTGCTCGTCCTGGCCTCGACGGCCGGGTACGTCGTGAACGGCGCGAGCGCCCCGGTCGTGCCGCGGATCGCCGCCGACCAGCTCGGGACGGACCCAGCGGTCGGTGGCCTGCTCGTCTCGCTCGCCGGCTTCGTCGCGATCGGCGCGATGCCGGTGGCCGGGGTCCTGAGCGACCGGGTCGGCCCGCGGCGCGTGCTGGTCGTCGCCGGGCTGCTCGCCGCCGCCGGCCTCGCCGTCGCCCTCGCGGCGCTCAGCATCCCCGGGCTCGCCGTCAGCCGCGTCGTGTTCGGTGCCGGCAACGCCGCCACCGCGACCGCCCTCACCGCCTGGGTCGTCGCAGAGATCCCGGTGGCCCAGCGTGGGCGTGCCCTCGGGCTGTTCGGCCTCGCGGTGTGGGTCGGACTGGCCCTCGGCCCCGTGCTCGGCGAGAACCTCTACCAGACGGCCGGACACCGTACGGTCTGGATCGTCGCCGTCGGCATCCAGTTGGCGGGTCTCGTCGTGGCGCTCGTCGCACGCGGCGGCTCCGTACCCGCACGCCGAAGGTCACCGCGCCCGGTCGGCGCCGGTCTCGCCGTCGCGCTCCGCGCAGTGGTGCGCCCGGGACCAGCCGGGTTGGCCGCGTGGGCCGCCGAGGGGTTCATGATCGCGTTCCTCATCCAGCACCTCGTCGGACAGGGCGTCGGCGCGCAGGGACTGACCGGCGCCGCGAACGTCTTCACGGTCTTCGCCGCGAGCGTCGTCGGCGTGCGTCTGCTCCTCGGCGGCCTGCCCGACCGAGTGGGGCCCGTCCGGACCGCCCGCGTCGCGATGATCGTCCTCGCCACCGGCCTCGTCGTGCTCGCTGTCGCGCACGATTTCCCGACCGCCGCAGCGGGTGCCGTGCTCGTCGGCGTCGGGTACTCGCCGCTGTTCCCGACGCTGACCGTCCTCGCCACGACGACGCTCGACGAGCACACCAGGGCCACGGGCGTCGGCGTCTTCTCCGCGGTCACGAGCGCGGGCTACGCCGTCGGGTCACTGCTCGGCGGCGTGCTCGTCTCGGCGATCGGGTCCGGATGGGCGCTCGTCGCACTCGCGGCGCTGCAGCTCGCGGCGGTGCCGGCGCTGGGGCGGCACGACGGCGACCGCCGAGCCGCCCGCGATCTCAGAGGGCGATGACGACGCTCTTCGACTCGCAGAACGCCCGGAGCGCCTCCTCGCCGAGGTCCCGGCCGAGACCGGACTCGCCGACGCCACCGAACGACAGCGCCGGGTCGAACAGGTTGTAGGTGTTCACCCACACCGTCCCCGCGTGCAGTCGCTGTCCCATCCGGTGCGCCCGCGCGAGGTCCTTCGTCCAGACACCGGCCGCGAGGCCGTAGGTCTGGTCGTTCGCGATGGCGATCGCCTCGTCCTCGTCGTCGAACGGGATGACCCCGACGACGGGTCCGAAGATCTCCTCGCGCGCGATGGTCATCGTGTTCGAGACACCGGTGAAGAGCGTGGGCTCGACGTAGTACCCGGGGCGCTCCGGGACGCCGCCGCCGACCGCGACCGTGGCACCCTCGGCCTTCCCCTGCTCGATGTACCCGAGGACCTGCTGCCGCTGCTCCTCGGACACGAGCGGTCCGACGGTGATCCCCCCGTCGAGACCGTCGCCGACCGGTACCTTCCGGACCGCGGCGACGAGGCGCTCGGTGACCTCGTCGAGGACCGACCGCTGGACGAGCAGGCGACTGCCGGCGGTGCACATCTGACCCGAGTGGCCGAACGACGCACGCATCGCGGTGACCACGACCGCGTCGAGGTCGGCGTCCTCGAAGACGATGTTCGGGCTCTTGCCACCGAGCTCGAGCGTCAGGCGCTTGAAGTCGGCACTCGCGGCGGTCATCACCTTCCGACCGACCTCGGTGCTGCCGGTGAACGACACCTTGTCGACCCCGGGATGCGCGGTGAGCGCAGCGCCGACCCGGCCGTCACCCGTCAGCACGTTGACGACGCCGGCAGGGACACCGGCCTCCTCGCAGATCGCCGCGATGCGGAGCATCGTGAGCGGCGTCTGCTCGGCGGGCTTCACGACGACCGTGCAGCCGGCGGCGAGCGCCGGCGCGAGCTTGAACGCGCCGGTCATGATCGGGAAGTTCCAGGGCAGGATGAGCGCCGCGACGCCGACCGGCTCGAGCGTGGTGTAGACGTGGTGCTGGCCGCCGTCGACCGGCACCACGGTGCCGGTCAGGCGGGACGGGGCACCGGCGTAGTAGCGGAAGACCCGAGCCGAGGTCGCGGTGTCGGCACGGGAGCGCTCGATCGGCTTGCCGTTGTCGCGCGTCTCGAGCACCGCGAGCTCCTCGAGCCGCTCCTCGATGAGGTCGGCGACGCGGCCCAGGATCCGGCTGCGGTCGTGCGGGCTCATCCCACTCCACCTGCGGTCCTCGTGCGCTCGGCGAGCGGCGGCGACGGCCGCGTCGATCTCGGCAGGACCGGCCTGCGGCACACGGGTGAGCAGGACCTCGGTCGCCGGGTCGAACACGTCGAGGAGTTCGGCACCGTCGGGGGCGGTCCAGCTGCCGTCGACCAGGAACGGCTCGAGCGGGGCGAGGGGTGCGAGCGTGTCTCTCAAGGCGGATCCTCCGTGTGGGCGGTGCGGGGTCATGGGCGGTCGAGCAGGCGTGCGGGCTCGTCGACCGTGATGCGGGTGAGGACGTCGTCGGGGACGCCGAGGGCGCGGAGCCCCGGCACGACGCGGGCGGTCAGGTGGTCGAGGCCGTGCCCACCGTGGCGGCGGAGTTGTCCCTTGGTCCACGTCGCGTGACCGAACACCCATCGGGTGTCCGGCGCGCTCTCGCGCAGGGCGAGGAAGGCGTCGAGGCGCTGCGGGTCGCTCGCGTTCCGGATCCGGCCGACGTGCGAGCCCTCGTTGCCGAAGCAGAGTTCGAGGACGGCTCCGGCCTGCCCGAGGTCGCGCAGGTAGGGCAGGTCGAGGAACTCGTCGACGGTGGAGAACACCACGCGCGTCGGGTCGACGCCCTCGGCGACGACGTGCTCCAGTACCTCGAGGCCGTTCCGAGCGTCGGCGGCGAGCCGGACCACCACGGACGCGCCGGTGGTCACCGCCGCCCGGGCCGCTGCCGTCAGGCTCGTCCGCTCCTCGACTCCGTCGGGCGTGCCGAACGCGGTGGTCGTGCCCATCAGTCCGAGGATGCCCGCGCGGTAGGCCGCACCGGGTACCGCTTCGGTCAGTGCCCGTTCGAAGAGTCGTTGTCGACCGTCCGTGTCCAGCTCGAGGTACCAGCTGGGCAGCAGCCGCGGCAGGTAGGCACCGTAGCCGGCGACGATGCCCACACCGGCGGACCTGGCGAGCTCGGGGAGCCTGGGGTGGTCCGGACCGAAGCCGAGCGAACTCAGGTCGACCGCGAGCCCGAGGCCAGCGGCTCCGGCGATGCGGAGTTCGTCGGCGAGCAGGTCGAGGTCGTCGAGCCGGAGGTTGTCGGCGAGGGCGAGCTGGCTCCAGCGCAGGGCCGAGGCGAGGTCGGCGGTCACGGCCAGGCTCGGCTCGAGGGCCTCGACTCCAGGGCGCTGGAGGGCGCTCGCGTCGGTGAGGAGGTGCTCGTGCATCGAGACGGTGCCGATCCCGGACGCGGCGACGGCGCCGAGGACGGTCTGGATCACGGAGACCTTTCGTCGCGGTGGACTTGACGGATCCAATCTACATCGGTTTGGATCCTTCTTGTCCGACGGTGTCACCGATCAGTGATGCCGACCCCGAACGTTTACACGCGGACACCTCCCGACACGAGCACGAAACAGGCGGGCAACGACGGCGACACAGCCCCGCACGACACTGGTCGCACTACCTGTCACCCGACAGGTACTCCGCGAAAGGTCTGCAGCCATGCGCTCTCCCGAAGCACCGCTCCACGCACCCCGCGCCACATCCGAGGTCGACGCCCAGGGGCTCGCCCGTCTCGGCTACGAGCAGGAACTCCACCGCGGGGTCGGGTCCTTCTCGTCGTTCGCTGCCGGCTTCTCCTTCGTCTCCATCCTCACCACCGTGTTCCAGCTCTTCGGTCTCGGCTTCGGACTCGGCGGCGCGGCGTTCTTCTGGGCGTGGCCGCTGGTCTTCGGGGGCCAGCTCCTCGTGGCGCTGAACTTCGCGCAGCTCGCCGCGCGCTGGCCGATCTCCGGTGCGATCTTCCAGTGGTCGAGCCGGCTCGCCGGGCCCCGGTTCGGCTGGTTCACCGGCTGGACGATGATCATCGGGCAGATCCTCACCGTCGCGGTCGCGGCGATCGCCGTCCAGGCGGTCCTGCCGACGATCTGGGCCGGCTTCCAGCTCGTCGGCGGGCCCGGTGCAGATCCCTCCGTCGCCTCACCGACGGGCGCCGCGAACGCGGTGGTCCTCGGACTGGTGATGCTCGCCGTGACGACGGTGGTCAACATCGTGAGCGTCCGGTTCATGGCCCGCGTGACCAGCTTCGGCGTCCTCGTCGAGATCGTCGGCGTCGTCGTCCTGATCGCCGCCCTGTTCCTGCTGCCGCACCGTTCGGCCGCGGTGGTGTTCTCGACCACGGGGTCGACGAGCACCGAGCCGTACGTCTGGGCGTTCCTGGCGTCGTCCCTGATGGCCGCGTACGTGATGGTCGGATTCGACTCCGCGGGTGAGCTCGCCGAGGAGACGCACAACCCGCGGCGGACCACCCCGAAGACGATCGTCCGCGCGCTCACCGTCTCCGGCCTCGGCGGCGGGCTGCTCATCATCGGCGCCCTCGTCGCCGCCCCGAGCCTGACCGACGGCAGGCTCGCGACCGAGGGCCTGGCGTGGGTGATCACGTCCGCGCTCGGCGAGGTCCCAGGACGCCTGCTGCTCTGCACCGTCGCGGTCGCGGTGTTCGCCTGCACGCTCGCGGTGCAGACCGCCGGGGCGCGGATGGTCTACTCGATGGCCCGCGAGAAGGCACTGCCCTTCCACCGCACCCTCGCCCGCGTCTCACCCCGCACCGGCACCCCGATCGCCGCCTCGGTCGTCGTGGGGGTCGGCGCCGGCCTGGCCCTCGCCGTGAACATCGGTCAGTCGGCCATCTTCACGGCGCTCTCCAGCCTGTGCATCGCGATGCTCTACCTGGCGTACCTCGGCGTCACCGGCCCTCTGCTCGTCGAGCGCGTCCGCCGTCGCCGGACGGGGCTGACGACGGGCGTCGACGAGGACGGCAGGCCGCTCTTCACCCTCGGCCGCTGGGGGATCCCGCTCAACGCCCTGGCCGTCGCGTTCCAGATCGGCATGGCCGTGAACCTCATCTGGCCCCGTCCGGAGATCTACGACCTGACCGGCCACTCCTGGTGGCTGCAGTACAGCGCGCTGCTGTTCATCGGCGCCGTGCTGCTCGTCGGCTGGGCATGGTCGTCGTGGCGGCACCGCGCGCACGGTCCGATCACCCTCGCCGAGGTCCCACACACCGCCCCCACCCCCGTCGAGGCATGACCCCGTCGTCCTCCTCGACCGCCAGGACCACCGGAAGGAACCACCGTGCGTGACCTGCACCAGACCGACAGCGTGACCGCCTCGCGCTCGGACGCCCGCGCCCAGGGCGGCGCCACGTCCGACTGGATGCCGTACCTCCCCGCGTCGTCGTCCCCGTTCGCCCCAGAGGGTGTTGATCCGGCCGACCTGGTCTGGGCCGAGACGGTCGCCCCGGGCGGGTACACCCACAAGGTGCTCACCCGGGGGTCCCGGATCCGGTTCGACGACCCGACCGGTGCGGCCTGCGCCCACCTGCTGGTGTTCAACGCCCTCGAACCGTGGGAGCGGTTGAACGTCGCCGACACCCAGAAGATCCCGTGGCAGGCGTACCTCGGCCAGGGTTCGCCCCTGCTCAGCGGCGACGGCCGGGCACTCGCGACGGTGGTCGAGGACACGTCCGGCCACCACGACGCGTTCTGCGGCACATCCACCGACGCGTGGAACGAGCGCAAGTACGGCGGCGCTGCACCAGAGGGACCGACGCCGAGCGGACGATCGCTCTTCGCGAAGGCCGCGGCGAAGCACGGGCTCACGAAGCGGGACCTGCCGCCGAGCGTCTCGTTCTTCCAGGGCGTGCACATCGACCCGGACGGCGCAATGGAGTTCACCGGGTCGGCCGGCCCCGGGCACCACGTCACGTTGGTCGCCGAGCTGCCGCTGCTCGTCCTCGTCGCGAACGTCGCCCACCCGATCGACCCCAGCCCCGAGTACGCGGTCGGTCCCCTGCGTGTGCACGCCTGGCGCGGCGCCCCGACCACGGCCGACGACGACCGCTTCAGCGCGTCGCCGGAACTCACCCGCGCCTACCTGAACTCGATCGACCACGCGGAAGCACGAGGCTGCTGATGACCGACACGCTCACGTCCACGGTCCCCGTCGGGGCCGTCCACGCACCCGACGTCCCGCTCGACTGGGGCGAGTCGCTCGTACCAGGGGTCGTGGTCCGCGACGACCGGGTCGCCCCGCTCGCGCCGTGGTCCGCCGTGGTGCGGGCGGGCGAGGTGCTCACCATCGTCGACGTCGGCGGCAACCAGAGCGCCGACTGCCTGGTCTACGACGCGCACGACCCCGAAGAGCGCTACAGCGTGCCCGACACGCTGGCGGCCCAGGGCAACGCCTACGTCCGGACCGGCACCGTGCTCATGTCGAACGAGGGCCGTCCGTTGATGACCGTCGTCGCGAACGAGATCGACCGCCAGGACACCATCGGCGGCGCGTGCTCGAAGGAGTCGAACACGCTCCGCTACGGTCACCACACCCAGTACCAGCACGGCTGCCGCGAGAACTTCCTCGCCGAGGCCGGGCGGCACGGACTCGGCGTCCGGGACATCGTGTCGAACCTCAACTGGTTCATGAACGTGCCGGTCGAGGCCGACGGCGCACTCGGCATCGTCAACGGCATGAGCGCCCCGGGCAAGCGGGTCGCCGTCCGCGCCGAGCGGGACGTCCTGGTGATCGTGTCGAACTGCCCGCAGATGAACAACCCGTGCAACGACTTCTCCTGCACCCCGCTCCGCATGATCGTGGTCCAGCCGTGACCGCCGCGCTCGACCCCACCGGGAGCGACACCGTGGAACGTGATCCGAACACCGTGCTCGTCGCCAACCGTGGTGAGATCGCCCGTCGCGTGATCCGCTCCGCGAAGGCACTCGGCATGCGCACCGTCGCCGTCTTCTCGGACGCCGACCGTGCAGCACCGCACGTCCGCGAGGCCGACGTCGCCGTCCGCCTCGGTCCGGCGCCCGCACGCGACTCGTACCTGGACATCGACGCCGTGGTGCGCGCCGCGACGGACACCGGCGCCGGTCTCGTGCACCCCGGGTACGGCTTCCTGTCCGAGAACACCGCGTTCGCCCGCGCGTGCGAGGACGCCGGCATCCGGTTCGTCGGCCCGACGGCCGACCAGATCGTGCAGTTCGGCGCGAAGCACACCGCCCGCGAGCTCGCCGCAGCGGCCGGGGTGCCGATGCTCGCGGGGACCGGCCTCCTCGCGGACGTCGACGAAGCGGTCGCCCAGGCCGAGCGCATCGGCCTGCCCGTCATGCTCAAGGCCACAGGGGGCGGCGGCGGCATCGGCATGCAGGCATGCGCGACGCTCGACGAGGTCCGACAGGCGTACGCGAGCGTCGAGCGCACCGCCTCCGCCGCGTTCGGGTCCGCCGGCATCTTCCTCGAGCGGCTCGTCCGACCGGCGCGCCACGTCGAGGTCCAGCTCTTCGGCGACGGCGAGGGCCGCGTCGCCGTGATCGGCGACCGCGACTGCTCGCTCCAGCGCCGCAACCAGAAGGTGATCGAGGAGGCCCCGGCCCCGGCACTCCCCCGACACGTCCGGGAGGCCCTGCACACGTCCGCCCGTCGGCTCGCCGAGAGCGTCGGATACCGCAGCGCCGGCACCGTCGAGTTCGTCTACGACCCGGTCCGCGAAGAAGCGTCCTTCCTCGAGGTGAACACCCGGCTGCAGGTCGAGCACCCGGTGACCGAGGAGGTCTTCGGCGTCGACCTCGTCGAGCTCATGCTCCGCCTGGCCCGCGACGGCGCCACCGGCATCGAACCCGATGTCTTCACGCGCAGCTGGACCCCGATCGGGCACGCCGTCGAGGCCCGGCTCTACGCCGAGGACCCGGCGAAGGGATCACTCCCCTCGAGCGGCCTCGTCACCCAGGCGATGTTCCCCGAGCGCGCCGGCGTCCGCGTCGACGGCTGGGTCGAGACGGGCTCCGAGGTGTCCGCGTTCTACGACCCGATGCTCGCCAAGGTGATCGCCACCGGGGAGACCAGGGACGACGCCCTCGACCTCCTCCGGGACGCCCTCGCCGACACCCGCGTCGACGGCATCGTCACGAACGCCGGGCTCCTGCGCTCCCTGACCGACGACCTCGAGCTGCGGACCGCCACGCACTCCACCTCGACGCTCGACGCGACCGACGATCCGGATCCGCGCATCGACGTCGTGGTGGCCGGCACCATGACGACGATCCAGGACCTCCCGGGTCGGGTCGGGTACTGGCAGGTCGGTGTCCCACCGAGCGGACCCTTCGACGCCGCGTCGTTCGCGGAGGCGAACCGTGCCGTGGGCAACCCGGACGGCGCTCCAGCCCTGGAGATCACGGCGACCGGCCCGACCCTGCGCTTCTCGACCGCCGGTGTGATCGCCCTCACCGGCGCTCCGGTGCCAGCCGCCCTCGACGGCGAGCCGCTGTCGCTCTGGGAGCCGGTCGAGGTCGGCGCAGGGCAGACCCTCACGGTCGGCACGGCCACGGGGCCCGGGCTCCGCAGCTACCTGGCGGTCCGCGGCGGCTTCGACGTCCCGACGTACCTCGGCTCGGCCGCGACGTTCACGCTCGGCGGCTTCGGCGGCCACGCCGGTCGGGCGCTGCTCGCCGGCGACGTCCTGCGACCGGGGTCACCGGACTCGGACGCGCCGCACCCCGCCTTCCCCGCCGGCACGAGGCTCGGGCTGGTCAGCGGCCCGACTCCCGCCGAACGACGCACCGCACTCACCGACACGTGGGAGATCGCCGTCACCGAGGGGCCGCACGCGGCGCCGGACTTCTTCACCCGCGCCGACCTCGACGTCTTCTACGCCACCGACTACGCCGTGCACCACAACTCCGCCCGCACCGGGATCCGGCTCATCGGGCCCCGGCCTGGCTGGGCGCGGACCGACGGCGGCGAGGCGGGCCTGCACCCCTCGAACATCCACGACACCCCGTACGCGGTCGGCGCGATCGACTTCACGGGCGACACCCCGATCATCCTCGGCCCGGACGGGCCCTCGCTCGGCGGCTTCGTCTGTCCGGCGGTGGTCGCCAGCGGCGACCTGTGGAAGCTCGGCCAGCTCCGGCCGGGCGACACGGTCCGGTTCGTCCCCGTCCGCGAAGCCGACGCCGCCGCGCTCGAGGCGAACCGAGCCTCCAGGTCGGTGCCGCGCACCGGAGGTGACGGCGACGACGGGGTGATCGCGCGCCTGGACGCGACACCCGCCCGACCGGGCGTCGCGTACCGGCGTGACGGCGACGACAACGTGCTCGTCGAGTACGGCGACATGACCCTCGACATCGCGCTGCGGATGCGTGTCCACGCCCTCATGACGAAGCTGCAGGAGGAGGCGCCGGCGGGGATCCTCGACGTCACCCCCGGCATCCGCTCGCTGCAGGTGCACACCGACGCCTCGGTGCTGAAGGCGAGCACGATGGCCGGACTCCTCCGCGAGCTCGAGGACGAGATCCCGCCGACCGACCAGCTCGTCGTGCCGTCGCGCACCGTCAAGCTGCCGCTGTCCTGGGACGACCCGGCCACCCGGCTCGCGATCGAGCGGTACATGGCCGGTGTCCGGGACGACGCCCCGTGGACGCCGTGGAACATCGAGTTCATCCGTCGGGTCAACGGCCTCGACAGCGTGGACGACGTCTTCCGCACCGTGTTCGATGCGAGCTACCTCGTGCTCGGCCTGGGCGACGTGTACCTCGGCGCACCGGTCGCCACACCACTCGACCCGCGGCACCGCCTCGTCACGACGAAGTACAACCCGGCTCGTACCTGGACGGCCGAGAACTCGGTCGGCATCGGCGGCGCCTACCTCTGCATCTACGGCATGGAAGGACCGGGCGGCTACCAGTTCGTCGGCCGCACCGTGCAGATCTGGAACCGGTTCCGCCGCGGCGGCCTGTTCCAGGAGGACCCGTGGGCGCTGCGGTTCTTCGACCGCATCGAGTGGTACCCGGTCGGCGCGGAGGAGCTGCTCGAACTGCGCGCCGAGACCGACGCCGGCCGGGGGGCCTTCGAGACCGTCGACGGCGAGTTCTCGATCGCGTCGTACAACCGGTTCCTCAGCGACAACGCCGCCTCGATCGCGGACTTCCGGGCGCAGCAGACCCGGGCGTTCGACGAGGAGAAGGACCGGTGGCGGGCCTCGGGCGAGTTCGACGTCCGCGACGAACCGGCCGTGGTCGTACCCGACGAGGTGGTCCTGCCCGCCGGCGCGACCGCGGTGACCGCGCCGTTCACCTCGACCGTGTGGCAGGTGGACGTCCGACCGGGCGACCGCGTGGACGAAGGACAGCGGCTGCTGGCAGTGGAGGCGATGAAGATGGAATCGATGGTGCACGCACCCGTGGAAGGACACGTGTTGGAGATCTACATCAAGCCAGGCGACCAGGTCGCACCAGGACAGGTCCTGGCAGCGATCGGGAGTGCCGCGTGAACGGGGTCGTCGGCGAACCCGGCACGGCCGCGGAGCGCGTCCACGCCGCCTTCGACCGGATCGACGCCGTGGACCGACCCGAGGTCTGGATCACGCTGCGCGACCGCGCCGCCGTCCTGGCGGAGGCCGAGTCCGTCGACCGGTCGCTGCCCCTCGCCGGGCTCCTCTTCGCGGTGAAGGACAACATCGACGTCGCCGGGCTGCCCACCACCGCGGCCGCCCGGTCGTACACGTACACGCCGACGGCCGACGCGACCGCGGTCGCCCGGCTCCGTGCCGCGGGCGCGGTCGTCGTCGGGAAGACGAACCTCGACCAGTTCGCCACCGGTCTGGTCGGCACCCGCTCCCCCTTCGGCGCCGTCCGGAACGCCTGGGACGCCTCCCGCATCTCCGGAGGTTCCTCGAGCGGCAGCGCGACGGCCGTCGCCCTGGGCATCGTCGACTTCGCACTCGGCACCGACACCGCCGGGTCCGGACGCGTCCCGGCGGCGCTGAACCACCTCATCGGCGTGAAGCCCAGCAAGGGGCTCGTGCCGAACACCGGTGTGGTCCCGGCCTGCCGGTCGCAGGACTGCGTGACGGTCTTCGCCCGGTCCCTCGACCTCGCCCGGACGGCCACCGAGCTGATGGCCGGGCCCGACGGCGTCGACCCGCTCGCCCGGACGGACGCCGCCCTGACCGACGGCTCCCTCGTCGTCCTTCCCGCCGTGCCGCGCATCGCGGTCCCGCTGCCGTCGCAGCTCGACGGGCTCGCGGCAGGCTGGAGCGAGGCCTTCGAGCGCGCGGTGAACCGGTTCCGCGCCCTCGGCCACGAGATCGTCGAGGTCGACATCGCGCCGCTGCTCGACGCCGCGACGCTCCTCTACGACGGCGCGTTCGTCGCCGAGCGGTACGCGGCGGTCGGCGCCCACATCGAGGCGCACCGCGACGAGATCGGCGACGACCTCGACCCGACGGTCGCCGCGATCGTCCTCGGCGGAGCGGCCCCCACCGCCGCGGAGCTCTTCGCCGACCAGGAGCGGCTCGACGCGTTCGGCGCTGCCGGTCGCGCGGCCCTCGACGGCACCACCGCGCTCCTCACCCCCACCACGACGTGGCACCCGACCCTGGACGAGGTCACTGCCGACCCGATCGGCGCGAACAGCCGGATGGGGCGGTACACGAACTTCGCGAACCTGCTCGACATGGCGTCGCTCGCGGTACCGGCCGGCTTCGTCGACGGGCTGCCGTTCGGCGTCATGCTCACCGGGCCCGCGTTCAGCGACCGCCGCCTCGCCGCGCTGGCCGCGGCCTTCGCCGCGCCGACGATCGACCTGCTCGTCGTCGGCGCACACCTGCGGGACCAGCCGCTGAACGGGCAGCTCGTCGCCGCGGGCGGCACGTTCGTCCGGGAGGCACGCACCGCCTCCGACTACCGGCTGTACGCACTCGACACGGTGCCGCCCAAGCCGGGGCTGGTCCGGTCGGGTCCGGTCGCGTCGGCGGCGTCGGCCTCCGATCCCGGCCCGATCGTCGGTGAGGTGTGGCGGCTCCCTGCCGCCGGATTCGGGACCTTCGTCGCGGCGCTCCCCGCGCCGATGGCGATCGGTTCGGTGACGCTCGACGACGGGACCACGGTCACCGGGTTCACCGTCGAGGCGCACGCCGTCGAGGGCGCCGAGGACATCACGCACCACGGCGGCTGGCGTGCCTACCGGCACGCTGCTCGGGAGCACGTTTGACGCTCGGATGTGAGGATGGTGGCATGTCCTCCGACGACCGGCCCGCCCGTATCGGCAGACCCCGTGTCGTCCCGGACACGGCGTCCGGACTGAGCCCTCGCGACCAGATCCTCGACGCCGCCGCGGCCCTCTTCGTCGAGAACGGCTTCAGCGCCACCTCGACCCGGGCGATCGCCGAGCGCGTCGGGATCCGACAGGCGTCGCTGTACCACCACTTCGCCGGTAAGGACGAGGTGCTCGTCGAGCTGCTCGCGACCTCGGTCCGCCCGAGCCTCGACGTGGTGCGCGGCCTCGAAGAGCGTGTCCCCGGCTCCGTCTCCGCCGCGGGTGCCCTCGCCGCACTCGTCCTCATCGACATCGACACACTCGCCCGTACGCCCCACAACATCGGGACGCTCTACCTGCTGCCGGAGGTGCAGGGCGACCGGTACGAGGGCTTCCGTGCCGACCGCCAGGAGCTCCGGGACGCGTACGGACGGCTCGGTGCCCTGGCCGCGACGGACGACATCCGTGGAGCGGTACCGCCCGAGCTCATGGGCGGCATCCTCATCCAGCTCGCGGAGACCGTCATCCAGTTGCGCCGCACCGCGGAGGTCGACGAGCAGGCGCGTGAGGCGATCACGGGCGCGTGCCTGCGTGCGTGCGGGCTCGTGGCCGACGCCGTCGACGACGCGCGACGGGAGGCCGATGCGCTGCTCGCTGCCGCTTCGGTCTGAGCGCACGAGCAACGTTCCGCTGTCGCAGCAGTCGTCGATCGCGTCGCGTCGCTGGTGCACATGCGCGAAGCGCCAGGCGCAGGGCGTTCGGCCTCCGCATCGCGTTGGTACGGGGCTCGCCTACCGACGAGCCGAGACCGCCGTCCGGGCGGATGCGGCTAGAGTTCGAACGATCCGCTCCGAAGCCAACTCGGACGCCAGGTCGGTCATCGTCTGCGTCCGTGCGACACAGGGAGACCAGATGAACGCCAACACCCGGACCGCGCTGTGGTTCGCAACACCCGTCGTGCTGATCGCCATCGCGCTGGCGATCCTCCTGTTCGACCTGCCCGGCCTCGCGTGGCTGTCGGTCCTGGTCGTGCTCGGCATCGCAGCCGCGGTCTTCGCCGTCGCGGCACGACGACGATGACCCCGACAGCCCCGTGACGCACATCGCAATCTGACCGGCTACCGCGGGCACAGGGCGTTGACTACGCCCATGATCACCAAGAGCACGATCCACGAGATCGAGAACGCGACCGTCCGGGACCGCGACGGCGCATCGGTCGGCAAGGTCGCGCAGGTGTTCCCTTCCGACTCGGACGGCAGCGCTGCGTTCGTGAGCGTCGCGACCGGGATCTTCGGGGGTCACACCACGCTCGTCCCGGTCGAGGACGCCACGTTCGACGGCACCGACCTGCACGTCGGGTACGCGAAGAGCGCGGTCAAGGGCGCGCCCTCCCCCGGAGCCGGGAACACCCTGTCCCTCGCCGAGGAAAACGCCGTCCGCAAGCACTTCGGGCTGTCCCCCGCAGGCAAGGCAACAGGCGACATGGGCGATCCGCACGAGAACCTCGACCAGGCCGGTACCGGTCCGGCGGGCGCGGACGACACCGAGGGCGCGGGAACGACGCCGCCGGCGTGACGAAGCTCCCCACCTCGGCCGGGCTCCAGATCCGACCTGGAGGCTCGACTCGACTCCGCCAGGTGGGCCGCGTTGGTCTCCTGGTCATCCCTCAGGCGTCCGCCGCACCTCCTGCTCCACGAGCGTCGCGGCGATCCGATCAGCCGCGCCAGGAGCCTTCGCGAGCGCGTGGACCACGGCGGTGACACCACCCGCACTGGCGATCACCGCCCCCGCGGCTCGAACCTCACCGTTGATCCAGACGGACGCGCCTGCGCGCTGCCAACTCACCGTGCGAGAACGCGGAGCGCCTGGTTCGAGCGCCCAGTCGGCGTAGCGGCAGAGGTCGTCGAACGTCGACCACACCCCACCTGCCGCTGCGAACGACCCCGCACTGAGCACCCACGGCCGTATCGCGCGACCGAGGAGTCTCGGCATGACGCGATCCGACGGATCGGGCTCGAGCGCGGCCGACGTGATGCCGGCCGGCCGCAGGACGTGTTCCCGCACTGCGGCGAACCAGTCCCCGTGCACCTCGTCGAGGACGGCACCCAGGAGCGCGTACCCGAGATTCGAGTACACGTACTGCCCTCGAGGCGAGACCGGGAGCGCGGCTGCCAGGTCCAGCGGAACACCCACGGCCGAGCGGTACGGGTCGCGGAAGAGACTGTCCCGGATCGTTGCCGGCACCCGTGGCAGCCCGGAGGTGTGGTGGACGAGGTCGGCGACGGTCATCGCGGCATCGGGCACAGCGGGGAGGTAGTCCGCGACCGGTCGCTCGACCTCGAGGGTGATCGAAGCTGTCGTCCCGACGAGCCCTTTCGTGATGCTGCCCCACTCGAGCAACGATGCGTCAGCGTAGGGCCCTCGGGGCGCTCTGACGGTTCGCCAGCCACCAGTTGTACGAAGACTCCCTCGCCACAGGCCGCCCGGT
Organism: Curtobacterium sp. L3-7; assembly: GCF_048756585.1. NCBI lineage: Bacteria > Bacillati > Actinomycetota > Actinomycetes > Micrococcales > Microbacteriaceae > Curtobacterium > Curtobacterium sp. L3-7. Next base: position 3,860,729 of record NZ_CP151474.1, read on the forward strand.
ACTTTGCCGTTCACACTCCAGCACGCTAGCGTCGGCGCCGTGTCGGGAGCAATGGTGTTCGCATTGATGGCCGAGATCGGCGCAGCAGTACTCGTCGCCTGGGTCACGTGGCGAGCGGCAGTCGGATCGCTGGGTCGGAACGGGTTCGCCGGGGTCCGGACCGGGATCACGATGTCCAGCGACCGGGCCTGGCGGACAGGGCACCGTGCCGCGCTGCGTCCGACGCTGATCTCCGGGATGATCACCGTCGCCTGGTGCGTGCTGAGCATCCTCATCACCCCGCTTCGTACGCCGTCGTCGGTGATCGTCGCCTCGGTCCTGCTCGTGGGCGGAGCCCTCCTGTCCATCCCAGCGGCACACAGGGCCGTGCGCCGAGCATCGGGCGACGCGGTCGACACGCCTCAGCCCCCACGCCGCGATGTGTGATCGCTGAACGCCGGAAGCGAGGCGTCCAGGAAGATGAACGGGACCACGCGGACGCGTCGGTCAGAGAGGGCACCGTGACGGACACCACCAGCAACGCCGGACTGCAGGCGATGATCGCCCGCGCCGGGCAGATCACCGCCGAAGAGGCAGAGGCGCTCGACGTCACTTGGAAGGCCGACGAGGGGATCTTGCTGCCGGAACCGAGCGCATCGCTCGCGATCCAGGGAGGGGCGGACGGACGGATGGTCACGAACGCCGACCTCGTCGCCGCGTGGCAGCACGCGCTCGAAGCCGCTGGCGCTGCGGGACGCGTCGAGGAGATCGACGCCGCGCAAGAGGCCGGACGCGCGGTGCGGCACTCGGACGCGCACCTGCGCGACCGCGCTGGCGCCGAGGAAGCCGTGCGGTCCGCGGTGCTCGCGACCGGGGTGCGTGATCTCGTCTCCGACGATGAGTTCGCCACGCTCACGGCGGCCTGGCGGAAGGTGCTCGGGGAGGTCTGACCCGTCGGACGCACCGTGGGCGGGTCTTCGCGCCAGGAACGCTCTGCTCGTCGGGCACGCCCGTGCCTCCGCGTACGAACAAAGCCTCACCGCGCAGCGCATCGAGCCCTCACCTCGGGGTCCTCCCGCCCGACAGCCGCACAGACCACGGCCGACCGGCATCAACCGATCGCGGTCCGGGATCCGCCAAGCCGTCGCCTCCTTTCCCGTTGGAGGCACACTCGACATCGCGGAGCTCGACCGACTTGCGAGGAGCGTTCGAGACGCGAGCGACACGGTCGATGAACCACCGCACTCGGATTCGTCGACGCAGACAAGCTCAGCCCGGGCTCCACCTGCAGATTGGCCCCGCCTGCGCGGGGTGCGACGCTGGACAAGCTCGGCGCATCCGAAAACCCTACGGAGCGCGCCGCTCAAGCCGCTGCGGGCGACTCGGGCTTCGTCTCAGCCGAGGATCGTTGAACGGAGAGCGCAGCCACCGGTCATGCTTCGGCCGTGGGGCTGTCGATGCAAGGTAGGTGGCAGCGAGCTGGGCGACCTCCTCGCGGTAGCGGCGTTCGACTGCGCGGTGCTGGGAGCTGCCCGTGATTCCCTGCGTCGCGTACAAATCGTCGAGCACGTCGTCGACTTCGACGAGGGCCTGCGCCGCTTCGGGACCATCGTGTCCGATGCTGTTGTGAGCCCAGGAGGAGAACTCGCGTAGGCCGAGCTCGCCGTCCAGGAAGCGCCGGCACGCGACCCGCAGGGCGAGAAGCGGGATCTCCTCACCATCTCGGTCAAGCGGTGGGACGCCGGCTTCGGTGAGGACCCTTGAACTGAGGTCGACGACATCCGCAGAAGTCGCGCTTGCATAGAGGGAGGCGAGGGCGAGCAGCGACGGGCTGTTCTGTCCTTCCGCGACGAAATCCGCCGCTAGCGCGATGACGTCGCTGCTACTGCAGAGGCCTAGTACGAGGGCCGCACCCACTTCGCGCAGGTCAGCCGTCGCAAGACGAAACAGCTCTCTCGCCTCGTCGTCCACCCGATCTCCTCACGACAGGAGTCACGCTAACGCTTCACAGCTGAGCTGACCTGCTCAAGAGTAACCAGCACGCCTCTTATGAGGATCGGCTATCGAGACCCTGCGGTCGGTCCAATGCTTGTGTACTATCTGCGTGTGCACGTAGACAAGCAGCCCTGCGGATTGAGTCCGGAATCCGAGTACGTCGAGCTCGCGGTGGAGGTATTCGCGATGCTTGCGGATGCCACCCGTGTGAAGATCATCCTCGCGCTGCGTAGCGCTGAGGAGCTGTCCGTGAACCGGCTGGCCGAGGTCGTTGACAAGAGCGCTGCGGGCGTCTCGCAGCACCTGGCCAAGCTCCGTCTCGCACGGATGGTGTCGACTCGCCGGGAGGGGACCACCGTCTACTACCGGCTGACTGACGAGCACGCGTCCGAACTAGTGATCGATGCCGTGAAGCAGGCCGAGCACGTCGTCGGCGCGGCACCGCACCACCGCGGGGAGCGGGAGAGCGCATGACCGGCCACGAGCACGCGCCGGTCCCCGCTGACCACGACCATCCCCACGGTCACGGTCACGGTCACGGTCACGGTCACGGTCACGGTCACGACCACGACCACGACCACGGTGAGCACGAGCATTCGCATCCGCACGGCGGGGTGAAGGGCTTCTTGTACGACCTGTTCGTGCCGCACACGCACGACTCGGCGGACTCGATCGACGACGCGATGGAGGCCAGCACCGCCGGTGTCCGCGCGTTGAAGATCAGCCTGTTCATTCTCTTGGCCACGACGGTGTTGCAGGCGGTGATCGTCGCTTTCACCGGGTCGATCGCGCTACTCGCGGATACGATCCACAACTTCGCAGACGCCCTGACCGCGGTGCCGCTGTGGATCGCGTTCGTCCTCGGCCGCAGGGTTGCGAACCGCCGGTACACCTACGGGTACGGCCGTGCCGAGGACCTCGCGGGCATGTTCATCGTGTTCGTCGTCGCCCTCTCCGCCGTTGTCGCCGGGTGGCAGGCCATCGACCGGTTCATCAACCCGCGGCCGATCGAGAATCCGTGGCTGCTGGTGCTGGCGGGCCTGATCGGTTTCGCCGGCAACGAGGCGGTGGCGATCTACCGGATCCGCGTTGGCCAGAAGATTGGCTCGGCCGCGCTCGTGGCGGACGGTGTGCACGCCCGCCTCGACGGGTTCACGTCGCTGTCGGTCGTCCTCGGCGCGATCGGCGTCTTGCTCGGGTTCCTGATCGCGGACCCGATCATCGGACTGCTCATCTCGGTCTCGATCATGGTCCTGCTCTGGGGGACGGTGAAGTCCATCGGCGCGCGCCTCATGGACGCCATCGACCCCGCCCTCCTGGGCAAGGCCGAGCACGCCCTCGAACACACCGCCGGCGTCGAGACGGTCCGGGACCTCCGCCTCCGTTGGGTCGGCCACCGCCTCACCGGGTCCGCCACGGTCGAGGTCACCGCAGCGTCCTTGCATGACGCCGAGCACATCGCCGAGCACGCCGCCGAGCACGTGCACGAAGCGATGGGCAACGTCGATGAGTTCACCGTCACCCCCGCCGGACACGCACATCAGCACTGACCACCATCGAGAGGAACGCAATGTCCGTCGTGAAGATCAACGCCATCACCGTCCCGGAGGGCAAGGGCGCCGACCTCGAAGCGCACTTCGTCGGCCGGAACCATGACGTCGAGCGGCAGCCCGGCTTCGAGAGCTTCCAGCTCCTCCGCCCCACCGCAGGCGGCGCCCGCTACTTCGTCGTCTCCACCTGGGCCGACGAGGACTCCTACCAGGCGTGGCGTGGCGGCCAGGCCGGCGCGCACCACGGCGGCAGCAACCCCGTTGCCACCGGTGCGGAACTCCTCGAGTTCGAGACCGTCACCCTCTAACCCTCAACCGATCGCACCCGCGGAGCACATGTCTTCGCGGGTGCTGCTGAGTCTCGATAGCCGATCGGCTATAGGACACCCGCAGAAACGGTCTTGCTGTACCAACGGTCGGAGTACGGCTCGTCATTGAAGGGCGCGACCCGCTCGTAGCCGTTCCGTTCGTACATTGCGCACGCCTCCGCGAGGGCCCCGCGGGTGTCGAGCCGGACCGTACCCATTGATCGCTGTTGACAGACCTGCTCGGCCGCGCTCAGCAGCTGCGAGCCGATTCCTTGCCCTCGATGCGACGGCACCGTGAAGACCTTGGTGAGTTCGGCCACGCTGCCGAGGAAGCGAACACCGGCGCAGCCGACGGGTTGCCCGCTTTCGACGGCGACGAGCAGCACGCCGGTGGGCCCTTGCAGATCGCCGTAGGGCTCGTCTTCGAGTGCCTGGCTCAGCTCGTCGTCTGTCGCCGTCCGCTGGTACCACCGTGCCGCGACGTCGGCCATGTACTCCCGAACGATGTCAGCTGCTAGGGCGGCGGTCGGAGCGACGGTCTCGATCGTGATCACGACATGACGCTATCCACCCCGATCATCGTCCGGTCGTCGATCGGCCATCGGGCATCGCGCTCACTCCTCGTCGGCGCGCTCCGCTCGAAGGGCTCGCCTCCCCGCGATCCGCTGTAGAAGTTTCCGTAAGAAGACGAGCTCGATCGCCACCATCACCGCCAGGCCGAACAGGGCGAAAGCGATGTGCGCTGGGCTCAAGCCGCCGCTGAGCACGATCACCGGCAAGCCGACGAGCAACGCGGCCCCGGCGATGACATTCCACCATGATGCGAGGAGCCCCGCGGGAGCATGGTTCGTGAGTTCTGGGCGGTCAGTTGGATCGGTGCGATCCCACCAGGACGTCATGCGCGTAGGCTACCCGGGCATCCATGACCGGTCAGAAGCCCGACCGCCGGTAGAAGATCAGGCGGATGCCCCTTCGGGAGCCCTCCGCTCCTGCCCGATGGCCGGTCCTCCAATGAAACCCCGTCCGCGCGGACGGCCCCAGACTCCTACGTCCCTACTCCGGCGCGAGGCCGTCGCACATAGGTGGTCCGCAAACTATCTCAGTTCACGCACGCCATACGAATCCCTCGCGGCGCACGAACGCTGAGCCAACCCCTAGTCAACGTGGCCCGTCCGTACTGCCAAACAAGGTGTCCACGCCGCTGTCTCCGCATGAGCAGGGTGCGAGAGCGAGTCGGCGCCCAAGGTCGGATGACGCGCACAACCTTGGGTACCGAGATCAGCCGGACGAGCAATTCCGGTTGACGAAGCCCAGCCAAGGCTGCGATCTGACACACACACGGACACGGAAAGCGCCCCACCGGCCGAAGCCAGCGGGGCGCTCTCGCGGGTCAGACCAGACTCAGAAGTCCCAGTCCTCGTCCTCCGTGCTCTCCGCCTTGCCGATCACGTACGACGACCCCGACCCCGAGAAGAAGTCGTGGTTCTCGTCCGCGTTGGGCGACAGCGCCGACAGGATCGCCGGGTTCACGTCCGTGGCCTCCTTCGGGAACATCGGCTCGTACCCGAGGTTCATCAGGGCCTTGTTCGCGTTGTAGTGCAGGAACTTCTTGACGTCCTCGGTCAGCCCGACCTGGTCGTAAAGGTCCTGCGTGTACTGCACCTCGTTCTCGTAGAGCTCGAACAGCAGGTTGAACGTGTAGTCCTTGATCTCCTGCTTGCGCTCCTCGGAAAGGCCCTCGAGGCCCTTCTGGAACTTGTACCCGATGTAGTACCCGTGGACGGCTTCGTCACGGATGATCAGGCGGATGAGGTCAGCAGTGTTGGTGAGCTTGGCGCGCGAGGACCAGTACATCGGCAGGTAGAAGCCCGAGTAGAACAGGAACGACTCGAGCAGCGTCGAGGCGACCTTGCGCTTCAGGGGGTCGTCACCGGTGTAGTAGTCGAGGACGATCTGCGCCTTCTTCTGCAGGTTCGGGTTCTCGACGGACCAGCGGAACGCGTCGTCGATCTCGGGCGTCGACGCCAGGGTCGAGAAGATCGACGAGTAACTCTTCGCGTGCACGGACTCCATGAACGCGATGTTCGTGTAGACCGCTTCTTCGTGCGGGGTGATCGCGTCGGGGATCAGGCTGATCGCGCCGACGGTGCCCTGGATCGTGTCGAGGAGCGTCAGGCCGGTGAACACCCGCATGGTGAGCTGCTGCTCTTCCGGCGTGAGCGTGTTCCACGACTGCACGTCGTTCGACAGCGGCACCTTCTCGGGCAGCCAGAAGTTGTTGACGAGGCGGTTCCAGACCTCGACGTCCTTGTCGTCCTGGATTCGGTTCCAGTTGATCGCGCTGACCGCGCGGATCAGGGGAACGGCCTTGCCGGTTGCGTGGACCGGATCGGTGACTGTCATTGCGTGCTTCCCGGGATGTGGTGTGGAACAACGGAGCGGACTGGAGGCTCGTGGCGGGCTCGCCACGAGCCTCCAGTCCGGAAGATGATCGCGTCAGCGATCAGAGCATGCAGGAAACGCAGCCCTCGACCTCGGTGCCCTCGAGCGCGAGCTGGCGGAGACGGATGTAGTAGATCGTCTTGATGCCCTTGCGCCATGCGTAGATCTGCGCCTTGTTGATGTCACGCGTGGTGGCGGTGTCCTTGAAGAACAGCGTCAGGGACAGGCCCTGGTCCACGTGCTGCGTCGCCGCGGCGTACGTGTCGATGATCTTCTCGGCACCGATCTCGTACGCGTCCTGGTAGTAGTCCAGGTTGTCGTTCGTCATGAACGGCGCCGGGTAGTAGACGCGACCGAGCTTGCCCTCCTTGCGGATCTCGATCTTCGACGCGATCGGGTGGATCGAGGACGTCGAGTGGTTGATGTACGAGATCGAACCGGTCGGCGGGACGGCCTGCAGGTTCTGGTTGTAGATGCCGTGCTCCTGGATGGACGCCTTCAGCGCCTTCCAGTCGTCCTGCGTGGGGATCGCGATGCCGGCGCCAGCGAACAGCGACTCGACGCGCGAGGTCGCGGGTGCCCAGACGGCGTCGGTGTACTTGTCGAAGAACTCACCCGACGCGTACTTCGAGTCGCGGAAACCGTCGAAGGTCTCCCCGGTCTCGATCGCGATGTTGTTCGAGGCGCGCAGGGCGTGGAACAGCACCGTGTAGAAGTAGATGTTCGTGAAGTCGATGCCCTCTTCGGAGCCGTAGTACACGCGCTCACGAGCGAGGTACCCGTGCAGGTTCATCTGGCCGAGGCCGATGGCGTGCGACTTGTCGTTGCCGTCCTCGACGCTGCGCACCGAGTTGATGTGCGACATCTGCGAGACCGAGGTCAGGCCGCGGATGGCGGTCTCGATGGTCTTGCCGAAGTCCGGCGAGTCCATCGTCAGCGCGATGTTCAGCGAGCCGAGGTTGCAGGAGATGTCCTTGCCGATCTCCTTGTAGGAGAGGTCCTCGTTGAAGGTCGTCGGGGTGTTGACCTGCAGGATCTCGGAGCACAGGTTGGACATGTTGATCCGGCCCTTGATCGGGTTGGCCTTGTTCACCGTGTCCTCGAACACGATGTACGGGTAGCCCGACTCGAACTGGATCTCCGCGATGGTCTGGAAGAAGTCGCGCGCCTTGATCTTCGTCTTCTTGATGCGCGAGTCGTCGACCATCTCGCGGTACTTCTCGGAGATCGGGACGTCACCGAAGGGCACGCCGTAGACCTTCTCGACGTCGTACGGCGAGAAGAGGTACATGTCCTCGTTGTTCTTCGCGAGCTCGAACGTGATGTCCGGCACGACGACGCCGAGGGACAGGGTCTTGATGCGGATCTTCTCGTCGGCGTTCTCGCGCTTGGTGTCGAGGAACCGCATGATGTCCGGGTGGTGCGCCGACAGGTACACGGCACCGGCACCCTGGCGGGCACCGAGCTGGTTGGCGTACGAGAAGGAGTCTTCCAGCAGCTTCATCACGGGGATGATGCCCGAGGACTGGTTCTCGATCTGCTTGATCGGGGCACCGGCCTCGCGGATGTTGGAGAGCAGCAGGGCCACGCCGCCGCCGCGCTTCGAGAGCTGCAGCGAGGAGTTGATGCCGCGCGAGATCGACTCCATGTTGTCCTCGATGCGGAGGAGGAAGCAGGACACGAGCTCGCCGCGCTGCGCCTTCGCGGTGTTGAGGAACGTCGGGGTCGCTGGCTGGAAGCGGCCGGCGATGATCTCCTCGACGAGGTCGATCGCGAGCTGCTCGTTGCCCTGTGCGAGGCCGAGGGCGGTCATCACGACGCGGTCCTCGAAGCGCTCCAGGTAGCGCTTGCCGTCGAAGGTCTTCAGCGTGTAGCTCGTGTAGTACTTGAACGCACCGAGGAAGGTCTGGAACCGGAACTTCTTCGAGTAGGCCAGGTCGTTCAGCTTCTGGATGAAGTCCAGCGAGTACTGGTCGATCGTCGCCTGCTCGTAGTACTCGTTCTCGACCAGGTAGTCCAGCCGCTCCTTCAGGTTGTGGAAGAAGACGGTGTTCTGGTTGACGTGCTGCAGGAAGAACTGCTTGGCGGCTTCCCGGTCCTTGTCGAACTGGATGTTGCCGTCCGCGTCGTAGAGGTTGAGCATCGCGTTGAGGGAGTGGTAGTCCATCCCCGTCGTCGGCGACGTCAGATCGACGTCTGCAACTGCTGCGTCCAAAATGCATCCAATCCTGAGTTGACCGCCTGCACGTCGTCAGGCGTTCCGAAGAGTTCGAATCGATAGAGCACGGGGACGTGGCACTTCTGTGCGATGACGTCCCCTGCGAGGCCGTACGCCTCGCCGAAGTTCGTGTTGCCGCCGACGATGACTCCCCGGATCAGTGACCGGTTGCGTTCGTCGTTGAGGAACTTGATGACCTGCTTGGGGACCGCCCCGTCGCCGTTGCCGCCGCCGTAGGTGGGCAGCACGAGGACGTACGGTTCGTCCACGTGGAGGAACGGTTCGCTCGGGTAGAGCGGGATCCGGTCAGCATCGCGACCGAGCTTCTCGATGAAGCGTGCGGTGTACCCGGACACGCTCGAGAAGTAGACGAGTCGGCTCATGGTTCGCTCCTTACGACAAGGTGCGTGGCTGACGGACCGGAGGGTGTCTGCGGGTGGTGATCCGAGCCTCCTGAGCGGGCTCGGATCGACCACCCGGCGGACTACGCCAGTTCGGCGCTGAGGGTCGCGATCTTGTCGGGACGGAAGCCCGACCAGTGGTCGTCGTCCGTGACGACGACGGGGGCCTGCAGGTAGCCGAGGCTCTTGACGTGCTCGAGCGCTGCTTCGTCCGTCGAGACGTCGTGCACTTCGTACTGGATGCCCTTGTTGTCGAGGGCTCGGTACGTCGCGGTGCACTGGACGCAGGACGGCTTGGTGTAGACGGTGACGGCCATGATCTCCCCTGGTTCTTGCTGGTTGTTTCGTGCTGTGGAGGTGGTGCTGATGCCTGTGCGCAGACGTGTCCGGGAAGGGGCCGCTGCGATGGACTCCACACTACATCTAGTGGCCGACCACGGCACCGACCACAAGAGGAAGTGTTACAGCCGTGTAGTTCTCCACAACGCCCTCCACAGTCTGTGGATTCCCGCGAGCCCCGTGATTCCGCCAGTCTGCGGCCGACCACCGACATTTCCCCACACCCGTGGACAGCCTCGATCCACATGTGTGGAATGAGCACATCGGCGTGTCGCCGTCGTGCCGGATCGGGGTCGCGGCCGACGCCTCCCCCGGACGGGTGACACCCGACCCACGGACCTCCCGTCCGGTCCGTACACTCGACCCGTGAGCGCGTACGGCAACCTGCTGAAGACCCCCGGTGTCGGCCGAGTGATCGCTGCGCAGCTCACGGCGAGGTTCCCGTTCGGGATGCTCTCGCTCGCCTACCTGCTGCACGTCGAGCACGTGTTCCACTCGTACGGATCCGCTGGTCTCGTGCTCGCGACGACGAGCGTCGGGCAGGCCATCGCCGGCCCGCTCACCAGCCGGTGGATGGGCAGCTGGGGCATGCGCCCCGTGCTCATCCTCACGAGCCTCGTCGCACTCGCCAGCATGGGCGTCATCGCATTCGTGCTGATGCCGCTGTGGGCCTACGTCGTGATCGGGTTCATCGGCGGCCTGGCCGTCCCACCCGTGCAGCCGGCCGTCCGCACCATCTACCCGAAGATGGTCACGTCGACGCAACTGACACCCCTCTTCTCCCTCGACGCGAGCGCACAGGAACTCATCTGGGTCGCCGGCCCGGTCATCACCACGTTCGTCGCGACGCAGATCGGCACGGTCGAGGCGATCGTCCTCGCGATGGTGTTCCTCGTCGTCGGCGGCGTGTGGTTCATCGCCTCCCCCGAGCTCGGCCGCGTCCGCATCCCCCGCTCGAAGCGCGCGTTCGGCGTGGTCCTCAAGCGCCCGTCCGTCGTGGTCGCCACCCTGACCGGCATGCTCCTCATCGGTGCGTGCGCCGCGGTCGAGGCCGGTGTCACCAGCGCGTTCGGCGAGGGCAGCCCGAACGCCGGCATCGTCCTGGCGATCTTCGCGATCGGCTCCCTGGTCGGCGGTCTGGCGTTCGGCCACCGTCCGATCTCGCCGAACACGCTGTGGACCCGCATGCTCATCGTCTTCATCGGCCTGGGGCTCGCCACGTTCGGCACCGGGTTCTGGTGGCTGTCGTTCGCGCTCCTCATCGCGGGTGGTGGGATCGCGCCCGCACTCGCGGTGATGTTCGGCTCGGTGTCGGCGACGGTGAAGTTCTCCGACACGGCAGAGGCCTACGGCTGGATGGGGACGGGGCAGCTCATCGGCGCTGCGCTCGGTTCCGCGGTGGCCGGGTTCCTCATCGACCTGCACGGTGCGACGGGCGGCATGCTCGTCGGGGCTGCTGCGGCGTTCGTGGGCGTGCTGCTGCCGCTGTTCGCGAAGCGGTGGCTCCCCGACCTGCGTGGTCGTGACGCGAGCCCCATCCCCGACACCGAGCCGGTGAACATCCCGACGTAGGGCGATGGCCGTTTCGCGCGTAGGAAGCGGAATCGCGCGTAGTCGGTCGGAACTTCCGACCTCCTACGCACGATTCGACCTCCTATTGCGAGCGTCGTGGGTCGGAACGAGCGTCCTCCACAGCGATGCGCGCCGGTCCGGTTCTCCACGGAACGGACTGGAGGCTCGGCTCGGCCCCGCCTCGACCGGCAGGATGGACGCATGGTCACCTCCATCCCCCTCCGCGACGGTCGTTCCGTTCCCGCCATCGGGTTCGGCGTGTACAAGGTCGACAACGCCGAAGCCGAGACCGCGGTCGGAACCGCATTGGACAGCGGATACCGCCACGTCGACACCGCCGAGATGTACGGCAACGAGACGGGCGTCGGGAAGGCGATCCGGGCCTCCCGGCTGGACCGTGACGACGTCTTCGTGACCACCAAGGTGTGGAACAGCAACCACGGGCGCGACGCGACCTTGCGCGCGTTCGACGCCAGCCTCGACCGGCTCGGGCTCGACGCGGTGGACCTGTACCTGATCCACTGGCCGGCCGCGGCGAACGACCGCTACGTCGAGACCTGGCGGACACTGGTCGAGCTACGGGAGTCCGGGCGGGCGCGCAGCGTCGGGGTCTCGAACTTCCAGGTGCCCCATCTGGAGCGGATCATCGCGGAGACCGGTGAGGTCCCGGCGGTGAACCAGGTCGAACGACACCCGTGGCTGCCGCAGCGGGAGCTCATCGCCTTCCACGAGCAGCACGGCATCGTGACGGAAGCGTGGTCGCCGCTCGGTCGTGGGCGACTCATGGACGAACCGGTGCTCGCGCGGATCGCGGCGACGCACGGGGTGAGCGTGGCGCAGGTGCTCGTGCGGTGGAACGTGCAGCAGTCCGTCGTGGTGCTGCCGAAGTCGGTCACGCCGTCGCGCATCGCGTCGAACATCGACGTGGACGGCTTCGCACTGACGGACGACGACCTCGCGGCGATCGCCGGGCTGGAGTCGGGCGAGCGGACGGGGTCGCACCCCGACTCGGTGTCCTAGCCGCGGCGGTCGTCCTCGGACTGCCACGGCAGGTGCAGGTCCTCTGGTGCCGGCTCGACGTCGCCGGCGTCGTCCGCACCGCCGGTGCCCGGAGCCGCGGTGACCTTCGAGGGGTCGATACCGTCCGCGCGCAGGTCGTCGTCGTCGCGCTGCAGGTGCTGCGACGCCTCGGTCTCGCGCTCGCTCGACGGGCTGTACGCGGTGTCGTCGTTGCTCATGTCCGTGACGGTAGCCCGCGGTACCTGGCGGGCTGCTCGGCAGGGATCAGCGCTCGGGCAGCACGCCGGAGAACGCCAGGACCGCGATGACCGTCCCGAGGACGGCGAGGAAGATGCCGATGACCCGCACGAACCGCGGCGTGATCGGTCGGCCGTTCATGAACTCGTCGCCGCCGATGGACTGCGCCCAACGGTTGAACACCGCGATCGTGATGCCCCAGAGTGCGACCACGACCGCCCCGATGCCGAACCAGGTCGCCGGGGTCATCGAGCGCGCCTCCTGGCGAGCTGCTGCCGCAGGTTCCGGATGAACACGACCTCGAGGGTGACCGCAATCGCCGTGAGGAACACCGCGAACGCGATGTGTGCGAGGTCGTGACCTTGCGTCACGGTGATCACGGGGAGCGCCACCACCAGACCGGCGCACACGACGACGTTGAACCATGCTCCGATGACTCCTCCGGGAGTCCGACCAGTGCGTTCCATCCATGGGATCGGCATGCAGAGCACCGTACTCAGCGATGCTGGCCGTGTCGCAGCGCTCCGTTACGGTTGACCTCGAACTCGCCCCACCACAGGAGGTACCCCCTTGACGATCGTCGCTGCCGCTGACGGCTCAGCCCTCGGCAACCCCGGCCCAGCCGGCTGGGCCTGGTACGTCGATGACGATCGGTGGGCCGCCGGAGGCTGGCCGAAGGCCACGAACAACATCGGTGAGCTCACCGCCGTGCTCCAGCTGCTCCGCGCCACGAAGGGCACCGACGAACCGCTGCACATCCTCTGCGACAGTCAGTACGCGATCAAGGCCTGCACTGAGTGGCTCGCCGGGTGGAAGCGGAAGGGCTGGCGGAAGGCCGACGGCAAGCCCGTGATGAACGTGGAGATCATCAAGGAGCTCGACGAGGAACTCCAGGGCCGCAAGGTCACGTTCGAGTGGGTGCGCGGCCACGTCGGTCACGAGATGAACGAGGCCGCCGACGTCCGTGCTCGTGGCGCAGCGACCGCCTACCAGAACCGCACCGAGGTCCCGCACGGGCCGGGGTGGCCCGGCGTCGAGGTCACCGAGCCGGCTCCGCTGCCCGAGGCGACCCCGCCGGCGACCCTGTTCTGATCACGGCCCCGTCTATATACTCGCTTATACAAACGGCGAGGAGCTCATCATGGCAGTCACCACGATCGATCTGGACCAACCCCTGCTCGACGACGCCAAGCAGCTGACAGGCGCTCGCTCCAACCGAGAAGTCGTCCAACGTGCACTCGAGACGCTCATCGCGGTCCGTCGTCAGCCTGCAGCAGTCGAGCGCATCATCGCCCGGGACTTCGCGGAAGACCCCACCGCGGCGGACGAACTCCACCCCTGATGGCGACCTACATCGTCGACAACTCCGTCTGGTGGAAAGCAGGGCGCTCGCCGGTCATCGCTGAGCGTCTCCGCGCGATCGCGACGCAGGACCTGATCGTGACCTGCCCGCCGCAGGTCTTGGAGTACTGCCACTCGGCGCGATCGAGCGCGGATCACGGCGACCACTGCGCCGACATGGAAGCCTTCCTCGAAGCGTCGATCCACCCCGACGTCGACGATGTGACCGCCATCCAGAGCGCACTGTGGAGCAACGGCTTCGTGCGGGGCGCTGGCCCGGTCGACGTGCACATCGCGGCGTACGCGGTCCGCAACGGGGCGACTGTCCTGAGCGCTGATCGTGACTACGAGCACATCGCAGCGAGCGTGGACGAGTTCCGGCACGAGTACCTCGCCGAGCAGGCCTGATCAGGACCCGACGACCGCCTTGACGGAAGCAGCGAGGAGCGCCAGCTTGTCGGCATCAGGGCCGCCCGCGTCGGCGTGGTAGATCGCCACGGTGAGGTTCTGCGCCTCGGCGGGCACGAGCTTCTCCCGGTGCAGGCTGATCTCGCCGACGACCGGGTGGTCGAACCGCATCAGCGCACCGCGGCGCCCGCCGATGTCGTGTCGTCCCCAGAGCCGCTGGAACCGTGGACTCGCGATGGACAGCTGCCCGACGAGCTCGACGCACCGGGGGTCGTCGATGGAGGTGCCGACGGACTGCCGGAACGACGCGACGAGCCCCTCGGTCGCGGCCTCCCAGTCCACGAACAGCGCCCGCTCCTCCGCGTCGAGGAACACGTCGCGGAGCCGGTTCGCCCCGACGACCAGGCGCGGTGACAATGCCGCGGCGAGCGGGTTCGCGGCGAGTACGTCGAGGTAGCGCCCCTCGATGAACGCGGGCGTGCCGAGGCCGTCGACGAACGCCCGGAGGCTCCCGGGAACGGTCTCCCGAGCGGGACGGCGCCGGCGTGCGACGTGCGGCTGCGCCACGACGAGCCCCATCAGGTACGCGGTGGTCTCCTCGTCGAGCTGCAGCACCCGCGCGATCGCCTCGAGCACCTGCACGGACGGGTTCCGGTAGCGCCCCTGCTCGAGCCGCAGGTAGTACTCGCTGCTGATCCCCGACAGCATCGCGACCTCCTCGCGACGGAGCCCGGCGACCCGGCGAACTCCGACGACCGGGATGCCGGCCTGCTCCGGGGTCACGAGCTCGCGCCTGGCGCGCAGGAACTCGCCGAGGGGGTTGGTCGCGTCGGTCATGGCTCCCACGCTAGGCCGGATGCCGTCGTCACTGCCTGGTCGTCCCGCTACCAGGAGCGGAGCGGTCTGGAACACCCGACGGTGCCGCGCGAGGGTGGGACCCATGTCCACGACTCCCAGCACCAGCACACGCGTCCTCGTCACCGGCGGATCCGGCTTCATCGCCGGCCACTGCATCCTGCAGCTCCTCGACGCCGGGTACGACGTCCGCACGACGATCCGCTCACTCGACAAGGAAGCTGCGGTTCGCGCGCTCCTGACCGACGCCGGCATGACGGCGGGCGACCGACTCGAGTTCGTCGCAGCCGACCTCACCGCCGACGACGGTTGGGCCGCCGCGACCAGCGACGTCGACACCGTCCTGCACGTGGCGTCCCCGGTGATGCCCGGGCACGTGGAGGACGAGGACGCGGTGATCCGCCCCGCTGTCGAGGGGACGACCCGCGTGCTCAGCGCCGCGCGGACCGCCGGGGTCCGCCGCGTGGTGCTGACGTCGGCGTTCCACGCGGTCAGCTGGGGTCACCCGCACACCGACCACGTGTTCACCGAGTCCGACTGGACCGTGCTCGACGGCCCCGGAGTCGACGCCTACGGCAGGAGCAAGACCCTGGCCGAGCGCGCCGCGTGGGATCTCGTCGAGGGAACCGACGTGGAACTCGTCACGATGCTGCCCGTCGCGGTGATGGGTCCGGCGATGGGTGGCACCGTGTCCGGGGCGAACCACATCCTGCAGTCGATGCTGAACGGTTCGATGCCGGCGACGCCGCGCCTGTTCATCCCGATCGTCGACGTGCGTGACGTCGCCGCCGCACACGTCAGCGCCGTCGACGCCCAGGACGCCGCCGGCAAGCGGTTCCTGCTGTCGAACGGACCGGCACTCGAGCTGCACGAGATCGCGACCACGCTCCGCGAACACCTCGGCGACGACGCGGCGAAGGTCCCGACGGAGGTCCTCCCCGACGACGCCGTGCGCGCGCTGGCGGAGACCCAGCCGCAGTTCCGCGCGATGGTCCCCGATCTCGGCTACGCCAAGCGGACGTCGAACGAGCGGGCACGCACGGTGCTGGGCTGGACGCCGCGGGACGCGCACGAGGCCATCGCGGACGCAGGACGCAGCCTCGCGCAGCGCACCGGAGCCGCGACCGCCGCGACGCAAGCCACCGGTCAGTAGGTCCCGTCGCGCCGGTCCTGACGCGTGATCTGCTCGCCGGACGCCGGGTCGACCCCGGAGCGCGTGGTGGTCGTCGTCCGACGCCCCCCGAACGCCACCGCGAGGCTGATGATCAGCAGGACGACCCCTGCGGCCATCAGGATGTAGCCGATGAGCCGGAGGTCCACCCCGGCCAGCTGGATGTTCAGCGCGAAGGCGACGATCGCGCCGATGACGATCAGGGCGATGCTGGATCCGATGCGCATGGCGCGTTCCTCTCGATGGTGGTCCACGAGACGCTACCCGGAAGCGACACCGCCCGGCCGCTGCTGCGCACCGGGGATCATCAGAGCCTCAGTCGACGTCGACCTCGGCCCACCCGTCGAACCGCCCGATCTCGGTGACCCGCACGACGGCCTCGCCCGCCTCGTCGGACGCGTCGAGGTCGATCGTCGCCGAGAACCCGAAGTCCTTGTCACCGGAGGGGTCGGCGAAGATCTGTCGAGCGCGCCACGTCCGGCCCTGTTCGGACAGCACCAGGTACTGCATCGACCGCGCGTCAGCGTCCGTCCCGACGTCGTCGTGCGCCTCGTAGTACTCCTCGAGCACGGCGTCCCACGCGTCGGCGTCGAACCCGGCGGCGCCGTCGAGCGCCCCGAGCCCCTCGACGTCGTCCCGCGCGGCGAGGAGTACCCGCTGGAACAGGGCGTTGCGCACCAGGACCCGGAAGGCCCGCACGTTGCCGGTGAGCCGGGCGGGCTGCGGCGGGGCGATCTCCTCGTGCTCCGCCGCCGCGAGCGACAGATCCCCGTTGACCAGCGCCTCCCATTCGTCGACGAGCGATGAGTCCACCTGTCGGACGAGCTCGCCGAGCCACTCGATCAGGTCGTCGAGCTCGTCGGTCCGCTGCTCGTCGGAGATCGTCTGCCGCATCGTCCGGTAGGCGTCGGAGAGGTACCGCAGCACGAGCCCCTCGGAGCGGGTGAGCTGGTAGAACCGCACGAAGTCCCCGAAGGTCATCGCCCGTTCGTACATGTCGCGGACGACGGCCTTCGGCGACAGCGTGAAGTCGAGCACCCACGGTTGCTCGGCCGCGTAGGCCTCGTACGCCGCTTCCAGCAGCTCGGACAGCGGACGCGGCCAGGTGACCTCCTCGAGGAGCTCCATGCGTTCCTCGTACTCGATGCCCTCCTGCTTCATCCGCGCGACCGCCTCGCCGCGCTCCTTGAACTGCTGCTGCGACAGGATCGCGCGCGGGTCGTCGAGGGTGGCCTCGACGATGGACACCATGTCGAGGGCGTACGTGGGCGACTCCGGGTCGAGCAACTCGAAGGCGGCCAGCGCGAACGGCGACAGGGGCTGGTTGAGGGCGAAGTTCGCCTGCAGGTCCACCGTCAGCCGGTAGGTGTCCTCGACCTTCTCGATCACGCCGGCGTTGATCAACGTCCTGGCGATCGTCAGCGCACGCCTGGCCATCGCGAGCTGCCTGGCACGGGGCTCGTGGTTGTCGAACACCAGCGACCGGACCTCGTCGAAGGCCGAGCCACCGCGGGCGACGACGGACAGCACCATGGCGTGGGTGATCCGCATCCTGGACACCATCGGCTCGGGCTCGGCCTGGATGAGCCGCTCGAAGGACGCCTGCCCCCACGAGACGAACCCGTCCGGGGCCTTCTTCTTCTTGACCTTGTTCTTCTTCTTCGGGTCGTCCCCGGCCTTGGCGACCGCGCGGGCGTTCTCGATGTCGTGCTCGGGCGCCTCCGCGACGACGTCGCCCTCGGTGTCGTACCCGGCCCGTCCGGCCCGTCCGGCGATCTGGTGGAACTCCCGCGCGGACAGCTGCCGCATCTTCGTGCCGTCGAACTTCGTGAGCCCGGTCAGCAGCACCGTGCGGATCGGGACGTTGATGCCGACGCCGAGGGTGTCGGTGCCGCAGATCACCGGCAGGAGCCCGCGCTGGGCGAGCTGCTCCACGAGCCGGCGGTACTTCGGCAGCATGCCCGCGTGGTGCACCCCGATCCCGGCGCGGATCAGCCGGGAGAGCGTCTGCCCGAACCCGGCGCTGAAGCGGAACCCGGCGATCGCCTCCGCGATGGCGTCCCGCCGCGCACGATCGGCAACGCGCACCGACATCAGCGCCTGCGCCCGCTCGAGCGCCGCTGCCTGCGCGAAGTGCACGATGTAGACCGGCGCCTTGCCCTCCTCGAGCAGGCGTTCGACGGTCTCCTGCACCGGCGTCACCACGTACTCGTAGGACAGCGGGACCGGACGGGACACCCCGGTGACGCGAGCGGTCGGCCGCCCGGTGCGCCGCGAGAGGTCGTCCGCGATGGTCGTCACGTCGCCGAGGGTCGCCGACATCAGCAGGAACTGCGCCCGCTCGAGCACCAGGAGCGGCACCTGCCAGGCCCAGCCGCGGTCGGCGTCGCCGTAGAAGTGGAACTCGTCCATCACCACGACGTCGACGTCGGCGTCCGGCCCCTGTCGCAGGGCGAGGTTCGCGAGGATCTCGGCCGTGCAGCACACGATCGGGGCGTCGGCGTTGACGCTGGAGTCACCGGTGACCATGCCGACGTTCTGGGCGCCGAACAGGTCCACGAGCTGGAAGAACTTCTCGGACACCAGGGCCTTGATCGGTGCCGTGTAGTAGCTCCGCTTGCCCTCGGCGAGCGCCGCGAAGTGTGCGCCGGCGGCCACGAGGGACTTCCCGGTGCCGGTCGGGGTGCTGAGGATCACGTTCGCGCCGGACACGAGTTCGATGACGGCCTCGTCCTGCGCCGGGTACAGCGGGCGGCCGCCGCTGGCGGCCCAGTCCGCGAAGGCCTCGTAGACGGCGTCGGGGTCGACGGCGCCGCCGACGGCCGCAGGGATCGCGGCGACGAGCGGGGCGTGGACGGTGACGTCGGTCATGCCCCCATCCTCCCAGCATGGTGGCGTGGCGACGGTCCGGGAGGCTCGGCTCGATACGCGCGCATAGACTCACGTCGTGCGCGAACTCGGCTTCCTCTCCTTCGTCCCGAACCACGATGGTCCGGCCGGTGCTGCCGCCGCCCTCGAGGACGGCCTGCGGCTCTTCGAGACCGCCGAACGCCTGGGGTACGGCACGGGGTGGGTACGCGGACGGCACTTCGAGCCGTTCCTGACGAGCCCGATGACCTTCTTCGCCGCGGCCGCGCAGCGGACCAGCACGATCGGCTTCGGCACGGCGGTGCTCGGGATGCGCTACGAGGACCCGGTGCGTCTCGCCGAGGACGCCAGCACCGTCGACCTGCTCAGCGGCGGCCGCGTGCAGCTCGGGATCAGCACGGGGATCGCCGGGTACGGCCCGATCCTGGACCCGGTGTTCGGCGCGACCGAGCGGGGCTTCCGCGACGAGGCCGAAGCCCGCGCGGCTCGGCTGCTCGAGGTCCTGGATGGAGAGCCCCTCGGCACCTCGGGCAAGGGGTACGAGAGCATCCCTGCCGACACGGACCTGACGCTGCAACCGCTCAGCCCGGAACTGCGGAGCCGTGTGTGGTGGGGTGGCGGCAGCATGGGCACCGCGGTCCGGACGGCCGAGAAGGGGCTCCTGCTGCACTGCTCGACCCTGAACACCGAGGACACCGGCGAGCCCTTCGCCGTCGCGCAGGCCGCGCAGATCGCAGCGTACCGGGAGCGCTTCGCCGAGCTGCACCCCGATCGCACGCCGAAGGTCGCCGTCGGCCGCATCGTCGTCCCGCTCCTCGACGACCACGACCGTGCCGTGCACGAGGAGTTCCTCACCGGCTACGCGTCGGGGATGGACGACGAGGGACGGCCGCTGTCCGGCAACCCGCCGTTCCGGTTCAGCAAGGTGCTGTCCGGCGATCCGGCGGCGATCGTCGAGGCCCTGCGCGCCGACCCCGCCGTGGCCGCGACCGACGAACTCGTGATCACCCTGCCGGCGAACGGCGACGCCGCGTCGCACGAGCGGATCCTGACGGTCATCGCCGAACAGATCGCCCCGCACCTGGGCTGAACCCACGAGCCGACGGACGACGAAATGGATCTGAGGCATCCGGCGGAGCCCAGCACGAGTTGGTGAGTCTCGGGGCTCCCGCCGGATGACCATCTCGTCCCTGATCCGTACGGGATGGTGCACTCATCGTTCCACCATCCGCGTTGTTTGTCACAACTCGGACGCCCCGATTCAGCGAATCGTGATGATTCGTCACGACATATTCCGCATACGGAAAAACCTCCGCGTGGAGGAAGAGATGCGCCCCCGCAGAAGCGGGGGCGCACCATGACGCACCGGGACCGCCGGGGCTCCATCGGCCGGATCAGGAGGCCGCGTCGCTCACGCGGCGATCCCATGTCGGTGCGCGCGTCGACGGTAACCAGCCGCCTAACGCTTCTCCCATGCTACTGAACACACCTGACCGATGCGCGGAAACCGGATGCGACCGGGCTCACTCCAGTTCGAGGGCCACCGTTCCTGCCGCATCTGCGACCGACGCGCCGACGTGCAGGGTGAAGGTGCCCGGTTCGTACGCCCACGCGCCGTCCCAGTGCGCGAACGCCCTCGCCGGCACCTCGATCGAGACCTCGGTCGACTCCCCCGCTCCCAGGCGCACCGGGGCGAACCCCACGAGCCAGCGGACCGGACGGTCGATCGCGGACGTCTCCCGCGAGGCGTAGACCTGCACGACGTGCTTGCCTGCGCGCGATCCGGTGTTCGTGACGGTCGCCGTGACGATGGCCGTGTCACCCGCGCGGACGACGGGCGATCCCGCGATGCCGTCGATCGTCCAGGTCGTGTACCCCAGGCCGTGGCCGAACGGGTACGCGGGCTGTACCCCGGCGCGGAGCCAGGCCCGGTAGCCGATGTGCACGCCCTCGTCGTAGCGGACGACACCGTCGACCGGTGTGACGTCGAGCACGGGGACGTCCGACATGGCGACCGGCCACGTCGTGGGGAGGCGTCCGCCCGGCTCCGACGCGCCGGTGAGCACGTCGGCGACCGCGTTGCCGTACTCCTGCCCGCCGAACCACGAGAGGAGGACCGCGGCGACGTCGTTCCGCCACGGCATCTCGACCGGGGAGCCGGCGTTGACGAGCACGATCGTGTTCGGGTTCACGGCGGCGACGGCCGCGACGAGCTCGTCCTGGTGCCCGGGGAGCGCCAGGGACGAGCGGTCGTAGCCCTCGGACTCGACCTTGGAGTTCGTCCCGACCACGACCACGGCGACGTCGGCGCCACGAGCGGCATCGACGGCGGAGGCGATGAGCACCGACGGGTCCTCGTCGGAGGGCTCGGTGCCGAACTGGTACGCGAGCACCCCGCCCAGCGTCTCGTCCTGGATGACGTCGTACTCGATGCGGATCGCGACCTGCTGGCCGGACGTCACCGAGACGGGCACGGAGCGCGCCGGCGGGTTGAGGAACGCCGCGCCGAGCTGGTCGCCCTCGAACGGCACGTCCTCGTCCAGGACGAGCGACCCGTCGATCCACATCCGCGATCGACCAGCAGCGCCGATGCCGATCCGGACGGTGCCGGTCGTCGGTGCCGTGTAGGTCGTGGTGATGTCGAGCCGGTCGGCCTCACGCGTGGGGGCGTCGCCGCCGAACCAGAAGAGGGCCGTCGCGCGGCGGTCCTCCACGTACAGCTCCTCACCGTCCTTGACGAACGCGACGCGGGCGCCTGGCTGCCCGGTGGCCGGGTTCGTGATGGTGGACAGCGGGAACTCCGCGATGCCCTCCTGCACGACGGCGCCGATCGCGTAGTCGACGGTCGCGGACGGGAACGCCGCGCGGATGCCGTCGAGCGGCGAGACGACCTGCGAGGGCACGACGGTGGCCGAGCCGCCACCCTGCGTACGGGCCTGGTCGGCGTTGTGGCCGATGACGGCGATCCGGGCGAGCGCGGGCGCGTCGAGCGGCAGGATCCCGGTGTTCCGGACGAGGACGGTCCCCTCGGCCTCGGCCTCACGGACGAACGCGATGCCGTCCTCGACGTGCACGGGCTCCGCCGCGACGGCATCGAACCCGGACAGCGCTCCGACGCGGGCGGCGAGGGTCAGGATGCGACGGACCTTGCGGTCGATCGCCTCGATCGGGACCTCGCCGGACTCGACGGCGGCCAGCAGCGGCCCCTCGCTCCACCACTGGTTCGGTCCGGGCATCGCGACGTCCTGCGACGCCTTCGCCGAGTCGACCGAGCGGACGCCGGTCCAGTCGGACACGACGATGCCGTCGAAGCCCCACTCGGAGTTCAGCGGCGTCTCGAGCAGCTCGTTCTCGGATGCGGTGACGCCGTTGATCGAGTTGTACGACGACATGATCGCCCAGGCGTGCGCCTCGGTGACGGCCTTCTCGAACGCGAGCAGGTAGAGCTCGCGGAGCGCACGGTCGGACACCTCGGTCGACGCGGTGAAGCGGTCGGTCTCGTAGTCGTTCGCGATGTAGTGCTTCGGGGTCGCGGCGACGCCGTTCTCCTGCACGCCCTCGACGTACGACGCCGCGAGGTCGCCGGTGAGCACCGGGTCCTCGCTGAACGCCTCGAAGTGCCGACCGCCGAGGGGCGAGCGGTGCAGGTTGATGGTCGGGCCGAGGACGACGTCGACGCCCTTGCGGCGGGCCTCGACGGCAGCGGCGGCGCCGTAGCGCTTCGCGATCGCACGGTCCCACGACGCGCTCAGGGCGGTCGCGGACGGCAGGTTGAGCGACGGGTCGCGCTCGTCCCAGACCTCGCCACGGACCCCGGAGGGGCCGTCCGACATCAGGATGCGCCGCAACCCGATCTTCTCGATCGGCCAGGTCGTCCAGAAGTCTCGTCCGGTGAGCAGCTGCACCTTCTCTTCGGTGGTCAGCTGGTCGACGAGCGCGCCGATGCGCTCGTCCAGCGGGGCCGCACCGGAGGCTGTGCGCGCGTCGTTCACGGTGGTCACGATGGTCGTTCCTTTCGTTCAGAGCCAGGAGGAGTCGGTCAGCGGACGCCGCGGATGCGCGAGACCGAGGCGATCCCGAGCAGTCCGACGACTGCGCCGGTGATGAAGAAGCCGCTGTAGCCGCCGGTGAGGGCGATCACGCCGGGGGCCGCCGCTGGCACGATCGACTGGGGCAGGGCCTGCGCGATGTTCACGACGCCGAGGTCCTTCGCATTGTCCTCGTCGGACGGCAGCACGTCCGTGATCAGCGCGAGGTCGACGGCGTAGAAGACACCCATGCCGGCACCCATCACGAACTCGCCGACCAGCACCGTGCCGAGCGACGGCGCGGTGGCGATGAGCACGAGGCCGACGACGCCGACGATCCCGGCGACCGCCACGAAGAGCTTGCGGCGCCCGAGCCTGTCGGACAACCACCCGGCGATGAGCGAGGTGAGGACGATGCCGACGACGTTCCAGAGCGTGCCCTGGAAGACGGCGTTCGCCACGTGGGCGGGCTCGACCCCGATGTCGTCGCGGAGGAAGTAGGTGAGGTAGCTCACGGCGGTGTACTGCGCGGCGACCATCATGAACCGGGTGAGCCAGGCCCAGCCGAGGTCGGGGTGCTTCACGGGGTTGAACACGAACGACCCGAAGAGCTGCCCGATGCCGAGGCGCGTCGACGGCCGTTCGGTGAGCACGCGGTCGCGGAAGAGCAGCGCGTAGAGGACGACCACGGCCGACCCGATCGCGCCGGGGACGAGCATCTGCGTCGCCGACGTCGAGAAGAGCTGCACGAGGAACGTGCCGCCGACCAGCGCGAGGTTCTGCGCGAGCCCGAGCAGCGCCGCGACCCGTCCGCGCTGGGACCGCGTGACGTGGTCCGGCATGACGGCGGTCAGCGCCGCGATCGTGGCGTTGTACGCGATCTGCGTGACGCCCCAGGCGAGCACCAGGACCACTGTGGAGGACGTCGTCGCGACGACCACGAGGCCGGCGAACCCGACCACGGTGCCACCGATGATCCACGGACGACGCATGCCGAGCCTCCCGGCCGTGCGGTCGCTGAAGCGACCGGCCAAGGGATTGGCGACCATCGCCGCGAATGCGCCGACGCCGAGCGCCAGGCCGAGCACGCCCGCCTGGTCGTCCGGCGCGATCTCCGCGACCTTCAGCGCCATCGCCACCAGCACGGGTGGGAGGAGGGCGATGTACAGGCCGAGCATCGCGATCGGCATGCCGAGCGTGTACATGAGCGAGCTGCCTCGACCGCGCGTGGGTGCGACTGCGGTCGGGGTGTCGGAAACGGTCAGGGCATCGTTCGCCACTGCAACCTCCATCGGGTGCGCCGCCGGCGTCGGCGACTCGCACGCCTTCGTCGGCGGCTCGTGCCACCGTACCACCAAAACCTATTGACGCTAGGTTTTCTGGGATCGCCCAGGAGCGGTACAGTCTCGCCATGACACGACGGGGTTCGTACGCGAAGGGCATCGCGAAGCGCGAGGAGATCCTCACCGTCGCCCTGGACCTCGTCGCCCAACAGGGGTTCCGGCGCACGAGCATCAAGGACATCGCCGACGCGGTCGGGCTGACGCAGGCCGGACTGCTGCACTACTTCGACTCGAAGGACGAGCTCTGGGTCGAGATCCTCCGGCGCCGCGACGAGATCGACAACGCAGCAGACTGGCACGCGAACGACCCCGGTGAGCTCCTCGCCGCGATCGTCCGGCACAACGCCGAGGTCCCGGGGCTCGTCCAGATGTTCGTGAACCTCTCCGCCGCGGCCGCGACCGACCCGGACCACCCCGCGCACGAGTACTTCCGGCAGCGCTACGAGAACTCCCGACGCACGATGGCCGCGGACTTCCGGGCGATGCAGCAGGACGGCCGGCTCCGCGCCGACGTCGACGCGGAGGAGCTGACGAGCGTGCTGCTCGCGGTGTCCGACGGCATGCAGATCCAGTGGCTGTTCGACCCCGCGCGCGACATGGCCGCACACGTCGAGCTCGTCGTGCGCCTGGCGGTGGCCCAGGCGGTCCCCTCCGTCTGACACGCGCTCCGCGGACAGGTACCGCTGGTGCCTGGTTGCGGCGGTCCCGGCAGTGCAGGATGGACACCGACAGCACGACTCGACGATGAGCGGAGGCGCGATGACGCGCGTAGTGGTGACCGGCGGCAGCGGCAAGCTCGGACGAGCGGTGGTGCGTGACCTCGACGAACACGGGTACGACGTGGTCCTCCTCGACCGCGTCCCGTCTCCCGACAAGCCCGAGCGCGTGCAGTTCGTGCGGATCGACCTCACCGACTACGGGCAGGTGGTGAACGCCCTGCTCGGCATCGACGACCGGTACGACCACGTCGACGCCGTCGTGCACCTCGCGGCGGTGCCGGCCCCCGGGCAGGTCCCCGACGTCGCGCTCATCACGAACAACGTGACCGCGTCCATCAACGTCTTCCACGCCGCACGCGCCGCGAAGATCACGAACGTGGTGTGGGCGTCGAGCGAGACCCTGCTCGGCATCCCGATGGGCGAGCACCACCCGCCCTACCTGCCCGTGGACGAGGAGTTCCCGGTGCGCCCGCAGTCCTCGTACTCGCTCGGCAAGGCCGTGGAAGAGGAGATGGCGCGGCACTTCACCCGCTGGGACCCGACGCTGAAGATGATCGGCCTGCGGTTCTCGAACGTCATGGACGAGACCGACTACCCGTCGTACCCGTGGGACGCCACCCCCGAGGCGAAGACGTTCAACCTGTGGTCCTACATCGACTCCCGCGACGGTGCCCAGGCCGTGCGCAAGGCGCTCGAGGCGGACCTGACCGGCTTCGAGGCGTTCGTCATCGCGAGCCCCGACACCGTGATGGACACTCCGACCATCGAGCTCGTCGAACGGTACGTGCCGGACATCGAGCGTCGTGCGGACATCGACGGCGTCAGCTCGCTGCTGTCGTCGGAGAAGGCCCGCGAGCTCCTCGGCTACGACCCGCAGCACAGCTGGCGCGACCACCGGTCCTGAGCAGCACCGGCACGGCGGGCTGCATCACATCGGGCCGCGTCAGGCCGGGGTGAGCAGCCCGTCGAGCACCAGGTCACGGGCGGTCGGCAGCAGGTCGGCGGCGAGCACCTGCTCGTCGACGCCCGTGATCTGCGCGAGCGCACCGATGATCGCCGCGACGGAGAGTTCGCCGTCGCACGCGCCCACGAACGCGGCGAGCGCGGTGTCCGCGTCGACCCGCCGGCCGAACCCGCCGCCCTGCACGAGCGTCATGACCGTGGGGTCGTCGTTGCCCGGCCAGTAGTACCGCTCCTCGGTGACGTCGCCGGCGACCGTCAGGTGCGCGGCCGCGAGTGCGACGTCGTCGTGCGCTGCCAGCCAGGCGGCCGCGTCGAGGACGCGGGCCACCGTGGCGCCGAGCCCCGCGGGGTTGGAGCCGAGCGTCTCGGGGACGCGCTCGAAGCGCCGGAGCTGCACCGAGCCTCCCGTCTGTGCCCTGCGGACCACGACGTAGCCGAAGCCGACGCCGACGACCTTGCGCTCCCGGAAGTCGTCGAGCCACGCGCCGACCAGCTGGTCGAACGCGGCCGTGCCCGGCTTGGTCCCGCCGTCGCGGATCCAGGTCTCGGCGTAGGCGTTCGGGTCCTGCCGCTCGCGCTCGACCACCCATGCGTCGAGGTCGGTCCCCTCGAACCAGGCGCGGACGCGGTCGAGCCCGTCGACGCCCCAGTGGTACTCCCAGTTGCCGAGGAGCTGCGCGGTCCCGCCGGGTTCGAGGTGCTCGGCCAGGCCACGGAGGACCGTCTCGACGAGGGCGTCGCCGACCATCCCGCCGTCGCGGTACTCGTAGGACGGGACGCCTTCGGTGCGTGGGGTGATCACGAATGGCGGATTCGACACGATGCGGTCGAAGCGCTCCCCGACGACGGGCTCGAACAGCGACCCGAAGCGGAAGTCGATGCCGTCGATGCCGTTCAGCTGCGCGTTGAACCGTGCGATGTCCAGGGCGCGGCGGGAGATGTCGGTGGCGACGACCTCGTCGGCGAAGCGCCTGGCGTGCATGGCCTGGATGCCGCAGCCGGTCCCGAGGTCGAGCACCCGGTGGACGGGCACGGGCACCTGCAGGCCGCTCAGCGTGGTGGTGGCCCCGCCGATGCCGAGCACGTGTTCCTCGTCGAGCGCGCTGCCGAGGGCGAGTTCCCCGAGGTCGGAGACGATCCACCAGCTGCCGGCGCCGGCGTCGTCGACGAACGCGTACGGGCGGAGGTCCACCGTCGGGAGCGCGCGGTCGTCGTCGACGCGGAGCAAGCCGGCGGCCACGACCGCGTCGAGCCCGGCCGTCGAGAACGCCTGCTCGGCGTCGGTGCGGGGCACGGTGAGCCCGAGGACGAAGAGCATCGCGAGCGTCGTCAGCGGCGTCGTCGGACGGGCGTCGAGCGCACGGACGGCGGCAACGCGGTTCCCACGGTGCAGCGCGGCCGCGGCGTCGACCCCCCAGAGCGCGTCGACGCCCTCGACGGAGAACCCGGCGGCGTCGAGGTCCGCGGCGAGCGCCGTGGTGACGGCCGGGTCGGCGACGACGGTGGGCAGCGTGTGGGTGCCAGCGGTCACGCGGGGACCTCGTCGCGCATCAGGCTGGCGGGCACCGTCCAGTCGAGCACGAGGTCGAGGAGGCCGGGGAACCGCTGCTGGACGTCCTCGACGCGAGCACGGCTGCTGCGGGTGAGTCCTTCCTGGTGCTGCTCGAGCAGGCCGGCCTCGCGCAGGACACGGAAGTGGTGCGTCAGCGTCGACTTCGGCCGGTCGATGCCGACCCAGCCGCAGCTGCGGATCCCGCCGGCGGCGTCGACGAGGTACCGGTGCAGGATCGCCAGGCGGATCGGGTCCGACAGGGCGTCCATCACGACGGGGAGGTCCATCTCGGCCACCGTCGGCTGCGGGAGCCGTTCGGGGGCAACGGTGCGCTCGGGCATGGACGGGACGCTACCACCGTTCACCTCCCAGTACGACTTGCGTCGTACAGCGGAGTACGGTACGACTTTCCTCGTACTGTTCGTCATCGAAGGGGCACCCATGCAGTCAGCTCGCTCGGTCGCCGGGTTCTGGATCCTCGCGGCCATGCTGCTCGTCTCGGTCGCGTCGTCCGCCGTGCCGTCGCCGATCTACCCCGTGTACGCGGCGGAGTGGCACCTGACGCCGCTCATGCTCACCGGGGTGTTCGCGATCTACGTCGCGGGGCTCCTCAGCAGCCTGCTCGTCGCCGGACGACTGTCCGACCACGTCGGGCGGAAGCCGGTGCTCGTCGTCGGTGGGCTCGGCGTCGCACTCTCGCTCGGGCTGTTCTCGATCGCGGACGGCCTGGGCGCGCTGATCGTCGACCGCATCGTGCAGGGCGTCTCCGTCGGGCTGCTCATCGGTGCCCTCGGCGCTGCGCTGATCGACAACTCGCTCGAGGCACACCCGTCCCTCGCCGGCGTCCTGAACGGTGTGATCCCGCCGATCGCCCTCGCCACCGGAGCCCTGTCGAGCGGTGCCCTCGTCGAGTGGGGTCCGGCGCCGGAACAGCTCGTGTACGTGCTCTTCGGGGTGCTGCTCGTCCTCATGGTGATCGCGCTCGTGGTCGTCCCCGAGCGGGTCACCCGCCGTCCGGGAGCCCTCCGTTCCCTCCGGCCGACGATCTCCGTGCCCCGGTCCTCGCGCCGGCTGTTCCGCGGCGTCGCCGGCTCGCTCATCGCCAGCTGGGCGCTCGGCGGGATGTTCCTGTCGCTCGTACCGTCGGCGCTCGGGGCGGTGTTCGGGATCACGAACCACTTCGCGGCCGGAGCACTCATCGCCGTCGTCACCGGCGTCGGAGCGCTCACCGGGTTGGCGATCCAGCGGCTCGACGCCCGCATCGGCGTGCTCATCGGACTCGTCGCGCTGATCCTCGGGCCGGTCGTCACCGTCGCGTTCGTCGTCGCACACTCCCTGCCGGGGCTCGTCGTCGGCAGCGCGATCGCCGGGGTCGGCTTCGGCGCCGGCTTCCAGGCGCCGCTCCGGATGCTGCTCGCCACCGCTGCACCCACGCACCGCGCGGGACTCCTCTCGACGATCTACGTCGTGAGCTACCTGGCCTTCGGTGTCCCCGCGGTCATCGGCGGCCTGCTCGAGCCGACGGTCGGCCTCGTGCCGGTCATCGCCGGGTACGGCGCGTTCATCGTGCTCGCCGCGGCGGTCGCCCTCGTGCTGCAGCTCGTGTCGCGCGACGCCGCCGAGGTCGAGGAGCAGGCATCCGAGCGCATCGCGACGGGCTCGGTCCGCGTCCAGGCGTGCCCGGCCCCCGCCGCGGACTGAGCCGCCCGGCCGCGGCGGGTCGATTCGCGCGTAGGAGGTCGAATCGCGCGTAGGTGGCCCGGATTTCCGACCGCTTACGCGCGATTCCGCTTCTCATCGCGCACGTTGTGGGTCAGGAGCGCGGGGTCAGAAGCGCCGGGTCAGAAGCGCCGGGAGCTCAGTGCCCAGGGCGAGCAGGGCGCCGGGCGATGCTCCGGTGTGCGTCGTCGTGCGCCGCGTCGACGTCAGCCTTCCCGCGATCGGCGATGTTCCGGAGCCACTGCGGCCCGTGCGCTTTCGCCCAGTCCCAGAACCGGTGCAGCTGCGCCTTGAGCCACGTGATGATCTTGTGGAAGAAGTGGAACTCGCTCGCCAGGATCGTCAGGCCGATGAACACCACGAGCCACCCGGGCCCGGGCAACGGCACGAGGATCAGCCCGACGATGACGACCAGCCCGCCGACGATGCCCACGACGACCTTGTAGAAGAGGTGCAGGTGCGGGCGGGCGTGGATCCACTCCCGGGCCTGGTGGAACCAGCGGAAGCGGTGCCGCAGCGCGGACTCACCGGAGTCCGCTTCCGCGGGTCGGTGGTTCGGGTCGCCGTCCATGCCGAAACGGTAGGGCGCGCGGCTGGGAATCCGCGGCGCGCGCGGTGCACGGATACCCGGCAGTCGGACGGGAGGCTCGTCACGCGTGCGCGACGCAGGTCGCGGCCCACGGGACTGCCGCCAGTCGTGCCTCCGGGATCGGTTCGCCGCCGACGACGCACGTCCCGTAGGTCCCCTTGTCCAGCCGCGCGAGCGCTGCGTCGACCTGTTCGATGCGGCGCCGTGCGTCGTCTCGGACCGCGCCGAGCGATCCGCGCTCCCAGGCCAGCGTCGCTCCCTCGGGGTCGTGCTCGTCGTCCGTGTTCGCACCGTCGCGGGCGTCGCTGACGTCGCGCATGCTCCGCTCGACGTCAGCGATGAGCTTCGTCGCCCGCGCTCGCTCCGCGCTCAGTGCCGCACGTGGATCGTCCATGCTCCCCGAACCTAGTCCGACGGAATGCGCGACCTCTCGAATGCGTTCGCATGGACATGACCAAGATCGGGTTCCTGTCGTTCGGACACTGGCGTGACGTCCCCGGATCGAAGGTGCGCAGCGGCCGCGAGGCCCTCGTGCAGGCGATCGACCTCGCGGTGGCGGCCGAGGAAGCGGGCGTCGACGGCGCGTACTTCCGCGTGCACCACTTCGCCCCGCAGCAGGCCGCACCGTTCCCGCTGCTCTCCGCCATCGCCGCGAAGACGAGCCGCATCGAGATCGGCACCGGCGTGATCGACATGCGCTACGAGAACCCGCTCTACATGGCGGAGGAGGCGGCAGCGACCGACCTGATCTCCGGCGGGCGACTGCACTCGGCGTCTCGCGGGGATCACCCGAGACCGCTCAGGCCGGTTACCAGCAGTTCGGGTACGTGCCCGACGCCTCAGACCCGAACGGCGCCGACCTCGCCCGTGCGCACACGAGCGTGTTCCGCCGCGCGATCGCCGGCGAGCCGATGGCGAACGCGAACCCGCAGATGACCGGTGCCGCGGGGTCGTTGCCTGTCTTCCCGCTGTCCGACACGCTCCCCGACCGCATCTGGTGGGGTGCCGGAACCCGCGCCACCGCCGAGTGGACCGCCGAGCAGGGCATGAACCTGATGTCGTCGACGCTCTTGACCGAGGACACCGGCGTGCCCTTCGACGAGCTGCAGGCCGAGCAGATCGAGCGCTTCCGGCGGGTCTGGGCCGAGTCGGGCTGGGACCGTGAGCCCCGGGTCTCCGTGTCGCGCAGCATCATCCCGATCATCGACGACGAGTCCCGGCACTACTTCGGCGTCCGCGCGCAGGTCGAGGGAGCCGACCAGGTCGGGTACCTCGACGGTGGCCTCGCCCGCTTCGGGCGGTCCTACATCGGGTCTCCGGAGTCGCTCGTCGAGGAGCTCGCGGCGGACCAGGCGGTCCGCGCTGCCGACACCGTGCTCGTCACCGTGCCGAACCAGCTCGGCGTGGACTTCAACGCCCGGCTCCTCGCGGCGGTGAAGGACGTCTTCGCCGAGGTGGACGCCGCGCCGACACACGCGTAGACGTCCCCCTTCCTGCCGACACCCGGGTTGGGACTGGGGAGGGCGCACGGCGGCACGTAGCGTCGGAGCGCACCATCCCCCGTTCTCAGGAGCACCTCGTGACGCTGCCGGCCGCTGGCTGGTTCCCGGACCCCCGGGATGCCGGTCGTCTCCGTTGGTGGGACGGCCACGCCTGGGGTGAGGCGACGCGCGCGGTTCCGACCCGCCACGTCGAGCCGGTGCTGCCGATCGTCGTGGCGCCGACGGGCCCGGCCTTCTCGGTACGGACCGGCACCGTCGAACACCGTGCGTGGGCGTACGGCGCGAGCACGTCCCGGAAGCTCTGCGCGTTCGCGATCTCCGCGGTGCTGCTCGCCGTCGCGTCCCTGCTGCTGAACCCCTACGGCGTCTTCAGCGTCCTCGCTGTGGTCGCGGGCGTGATCGGGATCGTCCGCCCCGCTGCGACGGGCCGGTGGCGGGTCCTCGCTCGGAGCCTGGCCGCGTCAGCGCTGGTCCTCGCCGTCGCGACGGGCATCATCGCCGCCGACGTCCACTTCCCGATGACCTGATCCCGCACGACCCCTCTCGCGCTCCCCCGCTCCCCCTTCTCCTGTGTTCCCTCGCTCCCTCGCTTCCCCGCGATCGAGTGCGCAGAAGATGGGGGATATCTGACCCGCGGAACCCCTTTTCCGCGCACTCGATCGGCCGGCGCGACCGCCCCGTCCCCGTCAGCGCCGGGCCCGCGGGTGCGCCGTCTGGTACACGTCGCGGAGCATGTCCGCCGTGACCATCGTGTAGATCTGCGTCGTCGCGACACTCGCGTGCCCGAGGAGCTCCTGCACGACCCGGACGTCCGCACCACCCTCGAGCAGGTGCGTCGCGAACGAGTGCCGGAACGTGTGCGGCGACACGTGGGCGGACAGGTCTGCCCGGTCGGCCGCGGCCTGGATCACGAGCCACGCGCTCTGCCGTGACAGCCGTGCCCCGCGGGCCCCGAGGAAGAGCGCCGGTGTCGACGGCCCCCGCGCGGCGAAGACCGGTCGCGCACGGACCAGGTACGCCTCGATCGCGGCCCGCGCGTAGCTGCCGAGCGGCACGATCCGCTGCTTGTTCCCCTTGCCGGTGACCTTCACGACCGAGACCCCGGTCCCGTCCGGGTCGTCCGTCACGTCGTCGACCGAGAGCCCGACGGCCTCGGAGATGCGCGCCCCGGTGGCGTACAGGAGTTCCAGGAGCGCCCGGTCGCGCAGCTGTACGGGATCGTCACCGTCGACGGCCTGCAGCAGCCGGTCCATGTCGTCGACCGAGATCGCCTTCGGGAGCCGCATCGGGGCCTTCGGTGGGCGGACGGACGCGCCGGGGTCGAGTGGCAGCCATCCCTCCCCAGCGGCGAACGTCGCGAAGGACCGCACAGAACTGAGCATGCGGGCGACGGACCGTGGCGCCAGCGGCGATGCTGCTCGCGTGGCCAGATGCGAAACGAACCCCGCGAGATCCGCTCGCGTCAGTCGAGCGACGTCGTCGACGACCGACGCACCCCCGGCCCGATCGGCTCCCTCGGAGTCGACCACCGGCTGGGTGCCGACCCACGTGGCGAACGTCGCGAGGTCCCGCCGGTACGCCGACAGCGTGTGCTGCGACAGACCCCGCTCGATCGCGACGTGCCGCAGGTACGTCTCGGTGGCGGCAGCGAGCGAGACCATCCCCGAAGGCTACCGGCGCGACGCCGCGTCCACGGCGAGCGCCGCCACGATGAGCGCCGAGTTCCGAAGTCGCCCCTCCAGGATCCCCGCGACGATCTCCGACCGCGGCACCCAGCGCTTCACGATGTCCGCTTCCTCGTCGGAGCGGTCGAACGCCGATGCCGTCGCTCTGACACCGCGTGCCCGGTAGATCTGGATGAACTCGTTGCTGCCGCCAGCAGAGGTGTTGTACCGCACCAGGGGCTCCCAGTCGTCGGCCTCGACGTCGGCTTCCTCGGCGAGCTCCCGCTGCGCGGCGACGAGCTCGTCCTCACCGGAGATGTCGAGCAGCCCGGCCGGCAGCTCCCAGTCGCGCAGGTGCACGGGGTGACGGTACTGCTGGATGACGAGCACGCGGCCCTCGTCGTCCTCGGCGTAGACCGCGACGGCCCCGGTGTGGTCGATGTACTCGCGCACCATGCTGCCGTCGCCGTACGCCACGGTGTCACGCCGGACGTCCCAGACGGCGCCGTCGTACACGAGGGTCGAGTCGGTCACGTCGAAGGATGCTGGCTCGTCGGAGATGGGTGCGTCGGTCACCCGTCCATCCAACCAGCGTCCGCCATGACCGCCGGACGAAACCGTCTTCCGTGCTCGACGCCCGGCCACAGACGGGAGGCACGGTGCCAGCTGGCACCCCTCCCTCGCAGGCTCGGTCGGCGCGCCCCGCGTGCCGCTGGCGCGTCACTGCTGAGCGGGACGCGCCCGTCCGATCGTGGGTGCGTTACGACGCGACCTGCTCGCTCTCCGGGTCGAAGAGCCGGGTCGACTCGTTGCGCGCGATCGCCGCCTCGACGAGCCCCGCGAACAGCGGGTGCGCGTCGTTCGGACGCGACCGCAGCTCCGGGTGCGCCTGCGTGCCGATGTAGAACGGGTGCTGTGCACGGTCCAGCTCGACGTACTCGACCAGGTTGCCGTCGGGCGAGGTGCCCGAGAACACCAGCCCGGCGTCCGCGATCTGCTGGCGGTACTTGTTGTTCACCTCGTAGCGGTGACGGTGCCGCTCGGACGCTTCCGACGCGCCGTACAGCGACTCCGCGAGCGACCCGGACGTGAACGTCGCCGGGTAGAGGCCCAGCCGCATCGTGCCGCCCATGTCGCCGCCGGCGATGATGTCCACCTGCTCCGCCATCGTGGCGATGACCGGGGTCGGGGTCTCCGGGTCGAACTCGGAGCTCGACGCGTCGTGCAGTCCGGCCTCGTGGCGGGCGTACTCGATGACCATGCACTGCAGGCCGAGGCACAGGCCGAGCGTGGGGATGTGGTTCTCGCGCGCGAACTTCAGCGCACCGAGCTTGCCCTCGATGCCGCGCACGCCGAACCCGCCGGGGACGCAGATGCCGTCGACGTCGCCGAGCTGCTTCGCCGCACCCTCTGGCGTGGTGCAGTCGTCCGAGACGACCCACTTCAGCGTGACCTTCGCGTTGTGCGCGAAGCCACCGGCACGGAGCGCCTCGGTGACGGACAGGTACGCGTCCGGCAGGTCGATGTACTTGCCGACCAGGGCGATGGTGACGTCCTTCTTCGGCTCGTGCACGGCGCGGAGCACCGGGTTCCACGAGGTCCAGTCGACCTCGTTCGCCTCGAGGTGCAGTGCGTCGACGATGACCCGGTCGAGCCCCTGCGCGTTGAGGAGCGTCGGGAGGTCGTAGATCGACGGGACGTCGACCGCGTTCACCACGGCGTCCTCGTCGACGTCGCACATCAGCGCGATCTTGCGCTTGTTCGAGTCCGAGACGGGCCGGTCGCTGCGGAGCACGAGTGCATCGGGCTGGATGCCGATCGAGCGGAGCGCGGCGACGGAGTGCTGCGTCGGCTTGGTCTTCTGCTCACCGGACGCGTTCATGAACGGCACGAGCGAGACGTGCACGAAGAACACGTTGTTGCGGCCGAGCTCGTGCCGCACCTGACGCGCCGACTCGATGAAGGGCTGGGACTCGATGTCGCCGACCGTTCCGCCGACCTCGGTGATGATGACGTCGGGCTGCGGGTCGTTCGACGCCTGCTCGCGCATCCGTCGCTTGATCTCGTCGGTGATGTGCGGGATCACCTGCACGGTGTCACCGAGGTACTCGCCGCGACGCTCCTTGGCGATGACCGTCGAGTAGACCTGCCCGGTCGTGACGTTGGCCGACTGCGACAGGTTGATGTCGAGGAAGCGCTCGTAGTGCCCGATGTCGAGATCCGTCTCGGCGCCGTCGTCGGTCACGAAGACCTCGCCGTGCTGGAACGGGTTCATCGTGCCCGGGTCCACGTTGAGGTACGGGTCGAGCTTCTGCATGACGACCTTGAGGCCGCGTGCCGTGAGCAGGTTGCCGAGGCTGGCCGCCGTCAGGCCCTTGCCGAGAGACGAGACGACCCCGCCGGTCACGAAGATCTGCTTCGTCACCTTCGGGGTCGGGGAGCTTGCCTGGGTACCGCTGCTGAAAGTGTCCGCCACGGGGTTCCATCGTACGTCAGAACTGCCGGGAGGCGCGACCCGCGTTCGCCTGGCGCGTGTCGCCCGGACGCGTGGCCGGGTCCACGGCCCCGCTCGCGCCCGCCACTGCGGCGTGCGTCCGTCAGGCGGACTGGGCGGCGACGTCGAGCAGCTCGCGCGCGTGCTCCATGCCGCTCGCGCTGTCGCCGAGCCCGGAGAGCAGACGGGCCATCTCCTGCAGCCGTTCGTCGCCCTCGAGCCGGCGCACGCTCGACGACGTCACCGCGCCGCTGGCGTCCTTCACGACGTTGAGGTGGTTCGTCGCGAACGCCGCGACCTGGGCCAGGTGCGTGACGACGATGACCTGCGTGCGCTCGGCGAGCTTCGCCAGGCGCCGACCGATCTCGATCGCCGCGGCGCCACCGACCCCGGCGTCGACCTCGTCGAACACGAACGTGGGGACCGTCGTCGACCCGGCCATGACGACCTCGATCGCGAGCATGACGCGGGAGAGCTCGCCGCCCGACGCCCCCTTGCCGATCGGCCGCGGGTCCGTCCCCGAGTGCGGCTGCAGCAGGATCGCGACCTGATCGCGCCCGTGCCGCCGGTACTCGCCGGCGTCGGTGACCTCGACCACGAGCGTCGCGCCGGCCATCGCGAGGGTCTTCAGCTCCGTCGTCACGCGCTTCGCGAGGTCTGCTGCCGCCTTCGTGCGTGCCTGGGTCAGGGTCGTCGCCGCCTGTTCGAGCGCCTGCTCGTCCTGCGCGACTGCTTCCTGCAGGGCGACGATCCGGTCGTCGTCGCCGTCGAGCTCGAGGAGCCGATCGCTCGCGCGCTGGCCGAACGCGATGACGTCGTCGATCGTCTCGCCGTACTTGCGCGTGAGCCCGGCGAGGAGTGCTCGGCGCTCGTTGATGAGCTCGAGGTCGTGCCCCGCGTCGGGTTCGAGCGAACCGAGGTAGCTCGACAGGCTGGCGGATGCCTCGCTCGCCTGGATGCCCAGCTCCGTGAGCTGTTCGAGCACCGGCTGCAGCGTGCTGTCCGCGCCGGCCACCCGCTCGACCGCACGGCGAGCGGCCTCGACCAGGCCGATGACGTCGGTGCCGTCGAGGGACTCGGACGAGATGGCTTCGTGTGCGAGGCCCGCGGACAGGCGGAGTTCCTCGAGGTTCCCGAGGCGATCCGAACGCTCCTGGAGCTCGGCGTCCTCGCCGGGCTGCGGATCCGCCGCCTCGATCTCGTCGGAGGCCTCGCGCAGGCGAGCGGCTTCGGCCAACCGGTCGTCCTGGTCGCGCGTGAGCGTCTCGAGGTCGGCGGCGTGCTGCTGCCACGCGTCGTACGCGGCGACGTACCTGCCGAGGGCCTTCTCGACCGCCGCGCCACCGAAGCCGTCCAGGGCGGCGCGCTGCGCGGTCGACGAGGTCAGGCGGATCTGGTCGGACTGCCCGTGCACCGTGACGAGTTGGTCCGCGAGTTCACCGAGCACCGCGACCGGTGCCCCGCGTCCGCCGACCGTGGCGCGGCTGCGCCCCTCGGCCGAGACCGTGCGGGTCAGGATCAGCTCGCCGTCCTCGACCGCTCCCCCGGCGTCCTCGACGCGCTCCGCGACGGTGGCGTGGTCCGGGATGTCCCAGCGGCCCTCGACGACGGCGCTCGACGCACCCCGACGGACCGAGCCCGCGTCAGCCCGCGCGCCGAGCAACAGCCCGAGCGCCGTGACGATCATCGTCTTGCCGGCACCAGTCTCACCCGTGACGACGGTGAACCCGGGGCCGAGCTCGAGGGTCGCGTCACCGATGACCCCGAGGTCGTTGATGGAGATCTCCTGGATCACAGGCGGTCCTCGTCGTCGTGCTGCGGCCCGCGCCACCCGGCGACGGGCAACTGGAACTTCGCCACCAGGCGGTCCGTGAACGGGGCGTCCTTGAGCCGTGCGACCCGGACCGGTTCCGGCGACCGGCTGACCTCGATGCGCGCTCCAGGGGGGAGGTCGTGGGTACGTCGGCCGTCGCACCAGAGCACGCCGACGCCGCTCGTCCGCCGGAGCACCTCGACGGCG
The DNA here is from genome assembly GCF_048756585.1 of Curtobacterium sp. L3-7. Taxonomy (NCBI): domain Bacteria; kingdom Bacillati; phylum Actinomycetota; class Actinomycetes; order Micrococcales; family Microbacteriaceae; genus Curtobacterium; species Curtobacterium sp. L3-7. Next base: position 3,898,026 of record NZ_CP151474.1, read on the forward strand.
AGCACGCAGTCGGGTCCGACGACGATCGGCTTCGAGAAGAGCGCATGGGCGCTCAGCGGCACCATGATGAGCGCGTCGACGTCCGGCCAGACGATCGGACCGCCGCCGGAGAAGGAGTACGCCGTCGAACCGGTCGGCGTGGAGATGACGACGCCGTCGCACCCGAACGAGGACAGCGGACGCCCGTCCACCTCGGTGACGACCTCGAGCATGCGCTCGCGGGAGGCCTTCTCGATGGTGGCCTCGTTCAGGGCCCACGACGAGTAGACGACCTCGTGCCCGACGACGACGTCGACCTGCAGGGCCACGCGTTCCTCGACGTGGTACTCACCGGACAGGGCACGCTCGACCGTCTCGGAGAGGCCGTCGCGCTCACTCTCGGCGAGGAACCCGACGTGGCCGAGGTTCACACCGACGAGGGGCGTGCCGGTCCCGCGCACCAGCTCCGCCGCGCGGAGGATCGTGCCGTCGCCGCCGAGGACGATGACGATCTCGAGGTCCTGGGCCTGCACGTCGACACCGAGGATGTCGACCTGGCCGACGGACGCTTCCGCGCGGCGGATGTCGGCGTACTCGTCGAAGGGCATCACGGGGACGAGACCGGCCGCGTGCAGGAGGTCGCAGACTTCGACCGCGGCGTCGATCGAGTCGCGGCGACCCGTGTGCGACACGAGCAGGATGTGCCGTTCGTCGCTCATGGGGTTCCTTCCGCCAGTTCCGTCGCCCGGTCGATCCATTCTGTCGGATTCGACCCTGCGCCCCGCTGGAGACGCGCGAGGTACTCGTGGTTGCCGTGGGTGCCGATGATCGGGGACGCTGCGAGCCCCGCAGTGCCGAGACCGAGGTCCCACGCCGCCCACAGGACGTTCATCAGTGCGTCGTTCCGGAGGTCGGCGTCGTGCACGATGCCTTCACGGACACCGCCACGGCCGACCTCGAACTGCGGCTTCACCAGCAGGACGAACTCGTCGGCGGGCACGGATGCGACGAGCGCCGGGAGCACGATCCGGAGGCTGATGAACGACAGGTCCCCGACCACGAGGCTGGTCTGCGACGCTGAGGCGTCGAGCGCCAGGTAGTCGTCAGCGGTGAGGTTCCGCGCGTTCAGCCCTTCGACCACGGCAACGCGGTCATCCATCGCGATGACGGGGTCCAGCTGCCCGTGCCCGACGTCGAGCGCCACCACCCGGCGGGCACCGCGGGCGAGGAGCACCTGCGTGAACCCACCCGTGCTCGCACCCACGTCGAGCGCCACACGACCGCTCGGGTCGACGCCGAACGTGTCGAGCGCTCCGACGAGCTTCAGTGCAGCGCGGGAGACCCACTCGTCCCCGGCGTCCACCACGATGGCCGCGTCCGGGAGCACCGGGGTCGACGGCTTGACGACCGCAGTGCCGTCCACGCTGACACGGCCGCCCTGGATGAGCTTGGCGGCGGCGGTCCGGGACTTGGCGAGCCCACGAGCGGCCACGGTCGCGTCCAGGCGCGCGGGAACGGACACGGTCTGGGTCGACACGTCGGGGTCAGGCACTCGCGGTGCCACCGCTCTCGAGCCGCGTGCGCAGCTCGTCGTGCAGGCCGGAGAAGGCATCGGCGCGATCCGGCAGCGGGAGGTCCTCAGCCGCACGTGCACGGCGCGCGACGTCGGTCACGGACGGCTGCTCCTGCTCGTCGTACTGTGGTTCCCCGGAGTCGTTCGACACGACGTCCACGCTACTCGCCGCCGTAGAGCAGGGGGTCGACGTCGAGCCCGTAGATCGCCAACCCGGAGTCCCAGATCGCGGTCGCCCCGGCGCGCAGCAGGTCCATGGGGTCCGCTCCTGCCCGCTCCACCCGGACTACGTGCTGGCGCATCCGGACGGTGGCGTCACCGACGCTCACGAACCGGGTGCCGTCCTCGGCTTCGTGCCGGTGGGTCACCGGGTAGGGCTCCGAGAGCCCACGGAGGTCCTGCAGGACGAACGTCGGACGCGAGCGCTGATCAGCCGCGAGCACCTGCTTCGCCTGGTCGATGCCGGTGAGCACGAGCACGCTCGGGATGCCGGCGTCGTTCGCACCCTTGATGTCGGTGTCGAGTCGATCCCCGATGAACAGTGGCCGCTCGCCACCGAACCGCGCGAGGGCTGCGTCGAAGATCGGACGCTCGGGCTTGCCGGCGACGACCGGCATCCGTCCGACGGCCTGGTGGACCGCTGCCACGAGTGTGCCGTTGCCGGGAGCGATGCCGCGTTCGACCGGGATCGACCAGTCCATGTTCGTCGCGACCCATGGGATCTCCGGGTCCGCGAGCGCGAACGAGGCCTCTGCCAGCTGCTGCCACCCGAGGTCGGGCGAGAAGCCCTGGATGACGGCCGCCGGGGAGTCCTCGGCGCTCGACGTCACGGTGAACCCGGCCTGCTCGACGATGCTCGTCAGTCCGATGCCGCCGATCACGAGGACCGTGGAGCCCTCGGGGACGAGCGTCGACAGGAGCCGGACACCGGCCTGTGAGCTCGTGACGACGTCGTCGGGCGTGACTTCGAGCCCGTAGCGCTCGAGGTGCTCGGCGACGTCGGACGGCCGACGGGAAGCGTTGTTCGTGATGTACCCGACCCGAGCCGTGAGCGACGCCCGCGTCAGCGACTCGACCGCGTGCGGGATCGCGTTCCGCCCGCGGTAGACGACGCCGTCGAGGTCGGTGAGGACCAGGTCGACGCCGTCCGTCGGTGGACGCGGGGTGTCAGTCGGCTGCGGAGCCGTCGACGTCGCGGGGGTTGTCGTCGTCGATCTCCCCGAGGTCGTCGTCGGGCTCGTCCGCTGCGGGCTCGTCGAGCGGCTCGAGCTGGTCGGGCTCTCCGGGTTCGTCGTCGACGGGTTCGTCGTCGACGGGTTCGTCGTCGACGGGTTCATCGAGTCGCTCGGGCTCGTCTCCGAGTTCTTCGACTTCGAACGCTTCCTCGACCACATCAACTGTCTCCCAAGAGTCTTCATCGGCGGCTTCCGCGAGGGCCTCCGCCGCGCGGTCGACACGGGCCCACCACTCGTCGGCCTCGTCCTGGCGACCGAGCTCCTCGAGCGTGGCCGCGTAAGCACTGTAGAGCGCGGGCGACCAGCTGTACGCCGTCGACGGGTCGAGCTGTGGAATCTCCAGCTCGCCGAGGGCAGCTGTGGGATTCCCGAGGTCGATCCGCGCGCCGGACATGGCGATCGCGAGCTCGACCTGGACGCCCGGCTCGAGCGACGCGCGGTCCGTCGAACGGCCCAGCTCCAGCGCACGCTCTGGACGGCCGAGGCCGCGCTCACAGTCGACCATCATCGGCAACTGGTCGTTGCGCCCGGAGATCCGACGGTACGTCCGCAGCTCGCGCAACGCCGTGCCGAAGTCACCGAGTCGGTAGGCCGTGATCGCAGCGGTCTCACGGACCACCGCAACGCGACCGGCACGGCGCGCAGCACTCAGCGCGTGCTGGTTCGCGAGCTCTGGATCCTCGTCCACGAGCAGCGCCGCCGTCACGAGGTGCCGCGCAACCCAGTCGGCGTTGTCCTTGCTGAGCGTCTTCAGCTCCGCGCGGGCCTGCGGGTGGAGATCACGCGCCTGCACGTCCTCGGGGATCTCCGGGTCCTCGTGACGCGGGCGGATCGACTTCGTGCCGTACGGGTCGCGATCCTCGAAGTCGTCGCGCGCTGCCTCGCCGAAACGGGCGCCCGGACCACGGGTGCCGTCGCCGAAGCGCCGACGCTCGTCGCCCCCGCGGGCGCCGAACTGTCCGCGCTCGGGACGATCCCCGTCACGCCGCGGACGATCCGAGTTGAACGGACGGTCTCCGTCGCGACGCGGACGATCGCTGCCGCCGCGGAACGGCCGATCGCCGTCACGGCGGGGACGGTCGGAGTTGTAGGGACGATCCCCGTCACGCCGCGGACGATCGCTGCCACCACGGAACGGACGGTCACCGTCACGGCGGGGACGGTCGGAGTTGAACGGACGATCTCCATCACGACGAGGACGGTCGGAGTTGTACGGACGATCGCCGTCACGACGAGGACGATCGGAGTTGTAGGGACGATCCCCGTCACGGCGGGGACGATCCGAGTTGTAGGGACGATCCCCGTCACGCCGCGGACGATCGCTGCCACCACGGAACGGACGGTCACCGTCACGGCGGGGACGGTCGGAGTTGAACGGACGATCCCCATCGCGACGCGGACGATCCGAGTTGTACGGACGATCGCCGTCACGACGCGGACGGTCGGAGTTGAACGGACGATCCCCGTCGCGACGCGGACGGTCGGAGTTGAACGGACGATCCCCACGGGGCCCACCGGTCCGCGGCGGTCGCTCCGAGGAGTCGCGGTCACCCCGCCACGCCGAACGATCGGAACGCTGACCACCCTCGCGGAAGCCACGGCCGCTCGTGCTGTCGCGCGGTCCCCGATCACCGCGGAAGGGGCGGTCACCATCGCGCTGCGGACGATCACGCCGGTCGCCTTCACGGCGCTCGAACTCACGGGGCCCGGACGACCATCCGCCGCGGCTGCCACCACGGTCGTGACGGCGAGGAGTGCCGTCGCGACGCGGGAATCGGTCGCCGTCTCGGGGCGGGCGTCCGCCACGCTCGTCGTCGCGGTCGTTCCGCCGTTCGTCGTCGTTCGCCACCGTTGTGCTCCTCGTTGCGTGCCGGAGCTCTCGCGCCGGCTGTCGTCCGCTGTGTCGTTGTGTTGGTGCGCCGTCCGTGGCGTCGAGCGACCCCAGTCCATCACGAACCGGGCCCTGCGTCGAGCCGTCGTGTGCACGGCACAAACAGAAATGGCCACCGGCCTCCACGAGAACGAGGGTCTCCCCTGCGAGTTCTCGATGGAGGGCCGATGGCCACATCTTCTTACGTTGAG